>NZ_KB892705.1:0-2400000 GCF_000373905.1 Mycobacterium sp. 155 | reverse complement strand
AAGCAGAGCGCCGACAATTTGAGTGACGTCGAAGACCATCCCGCCCATGTGCACCTAGGCCCCGGCTGTTCGAGCGGATACCGCACTGGGCAGTGCGTCCACTACATCGGGAAAAGATCTGCTCACGGCGGCCTCCACACTGCTGGCCGTCGTCGAGTCCGGGTACGGTCGCCCTCGTCCGGGGCCACGCCTACATGACGTGCCGTATCTACAGATAGCACACCACCAGCTCTCCACTCGCCTGGGGCGTTGCCAACTCGGAACCCGCACGCTCGTGCTAGCAAGACATCACCACTCATTGGGTCGCGCCCTTCGCGGGTCGCAACCGCAAAACCCTCATCGTCCGGAGCCGAACTCGGACTGGGAATCCAGACCGTGGCTGCGGTTCGGGCGGCCACGGCAACCGGTCCGAGAAATGTCGATGCTCTGGCGTTGCACGGGCTGGCGTCCGAAGCCGGTCACGGTGACCAGCGTCGGCGGGATCGTTACCGGCGAGCGTCAGTAGACGTCCGAGTCTCCTCCATGGGCGGAGACCAGCGGTGCGAATCCCGTGAGTGACGATCCACGGACCAGGTGTCCAGGATGGTCAAAAAACTGTCCTTAAAAGTCAAGACGAACGGTTATTCGATGATGCACAGTGGATGCCCGGGCCCGGGGATCGCTACTTGTAGTGACCGATTCGATGGTATTGGGCCGCAACGGAGATGAACCAGGGGAACCCGTGAACAGACACACCACCGCACTGCTGATCGCAGCTCCATTGGCCTTCGCGCCGATCGTGTCGGCACCCACGGCCAGTGCCGATGTGTGCGCCGGGGCTGACGGTCGGCACTTCTCCGCCGGAGGCTGCACCAACATCGCCGGTGACGTCGCTACTGGCGCCGCGATCGCGGCGCAGCATGTCCCGTACGTACCCGGCGAGATTCCCTGCTACACCGTCGAAGGAGTCCCGTACTTCACTCCGCCCGGGCAGCCTTGCTGACGAGCGGCGGCCCACATGGAGGGAAACGGATGAAGGCCGGGGTTTCGAGTTCGACGCCGCAGCAAGTGCGTGAGATCGTCAAGGAGGCTTACATATACGGCTTCCCGATGGTCGACAACTACCGCATCCAGCACTCCTACTTCGTCGACAAGAGCAATCCGCAGCACAAGGGCGACTGGAACCAGACGCACAGCATCGCGCGGGTGTTCACCCCCGAAGACACGACCATCCAGACACCCAACTCCGACACGCCGTACACGATGCTGGGTGCTGATCTGCGGGCCGAGCCACTGGCGCTGACAGTGCCGCCGATCGAGGCTAGCCGGTACTACTCGTTGCAGTTTGTCGACGGCTATACCTACGACTACGCCTACGTGGGCAGCCGCACCACCGGCAACGGCGGCGGCAAATACCTGCTGGCCGGGCCGGGCTGGAAGGGCGACAAGCCCGAGGGCATCAACGAGGTGATCCGGTCGGATACCGACTTCTCCCTGGTGATCTACCGCACCCAGCTGTTCGATCCCGGCGACATCGACAACGTCGAGAAGATCCAGGCCGGTTACACGGTCGAGCCGCTGTCGGCGTTCGAGAAGAAGTCTGCCGCCACGGTCCCGCCGATGGACTTCGTCGCTCCGCTGACTCCGGACGAGCAGAAGACGTCGCCGAAGTTCTTCCAGATCCTCAACTTCGTTCTCGAGTCCGCTCCTGTGCTGCCCGACGAGAAGGAACTGCGGGACCGGTTTGCCACCATTGGCATCGGTCCCGACGGTGACTTCGACCCCGACACCATGGACAAGGAAACCCTGCAGGCCGTACGGGACGGGATGGCCGACGCCTGGGCCGAGCTGACCACATTCCAGGAGGACAAGCTGAACACCGGTCAGGTCACCTCCGGACAGCTGTTCGGCACCCACGCGGAGCTCAAGGACAACTACCTCTACCGGATGGCCGGTTCGGTGCTGGGCATCTACGGCAACGTCGCGCAGGAGGCCATGTACCCGGTGATCGCCACCGACTCCACCGGGGCGCCGCTGACCGGAGCCGACAACTACACCCTGCGGTTCGCGCCCGGGCAGCTGCCGCCGGTCAACTCGTTCTGGTCGATCACCATGTACAAGATGCCCCAGAGTCTGCTGGTCGCCAACCCCATCAACCGCTACCTCATCAACTCGCCGATGCTGCCCAATCTGACCCGCGATCCCGACGGAGGCATCACCATCCACGTGCAGAATCAGTCGCCTGGCCCGGACAAGGAGGCTAACTGGCTACCCGCACAGGACGGACCGTTCCAGATGATCCTGCGCCTGTACTGGCCCAAGGAAGAAGCGCTCAACGGCACCTGGAAAGCACCCCGAGCCGTCAAGAGCTGATCGCCGGCGCGTAATCCAACTGGCATAGGTACTGGTCGAACCTGCCCAGGCATACGAAGTGAAGTTCAGCCGTCTTGTATACGGGTTAGATTGAGGGGTGCTTTCTCGCCGCAAACACCGCATGCGTAGAGCCGGTCGGTGGGTGGGGTTTGGCGCTTCGGCACTGTTCACTGCCGGTGTCCTGCTCGTCGCCCCAAGTGCGCTGCCGGTAGCGTCCGCCACCGACTGCCCGGGCGCCGAGGTCATCTTCGCGCGCGGCACCGATGAGCCGGCTGGCCTCGGTCGGGTCGGCGACGCCTTTGTCGACTCGCTGCGCAAGCAGACCGGCGGTATGAACATCGACGCTTACGCGGTGAACTACAAGGCCTCCAAGCTGCAGCTGCACGGTGGTGACGGAGCCAAAGACGCGATTGCCCACCTCAAATCGACGGTGTCCTCCTGCCCCGACACCAAGATCGTCCTGGGCGGCTACTCGCAGGGTGCGAGCGTGATCAACATCGTGGCCGGAAACCCTCTGGGCGGCATCACATGGGCTGATCCGCTTCCACCCCAGTACACGGCCAACGTCGCGGCGGTCGTAACCTTCGGCGACGTCGCTACCCGCACGGGAGAAGCGCTGTCGGCCAAGAGCACGCTACTCAGCTCAAAAGCGATCGACCTGTGTAATCCCAACGACCCGATCTGTCACCCGGGTCCAGGCAACGACTGGAGCGGTCACACCGAGGGCTACATCCCCGTGTACACCACCCAGGCGGCGGCTTTTGCCGCATCTAAGCTGCTGGCCGGGTCCGGTCAGACGGTGCCTGGGTATGGGCCATCGCTGGGATACGGCCCCGCGACGCCGGATTACGGCCCGCAGACGTCGATACACGGCCCGGGACCCGGTTACGATTTGCCGCCGGGGTACGGCCCGGCGGCACCAGGGTATGGCGGTCAGCAGTCCCCGGGGCCTGACCCATCGACATACGGGCCTGCTTCGCCGCCCCCCGATTTCGGCTGGGTCTCGGCCGTCCGCTGACAGAGTCGAGACATCGGGGCAACGCGGCCTATCTGGTTGAGCGGTTGACCCAACGTCTATGCGGATGTTTCGAGCGGACAGGTCGAACGCCGCCTGCGATCATGGGTAATCGTTCCGCGCGTGCGACGAAACGGGGTTGATCGAACTGTTCTCTGCACAACGCGAGTTTTCGGCCTACGGCCCGTCACACTTGGTGGTGCTGGCGGTGTTCGCGGCGGGCGCGGTCGTGCTGGTCATGATCGGTCGTCGACAGACCGAAACGCAGGCGCGGCTCCTCGGCCGTGTCCTGGGAGGTCTGCTCCTGGCGGCATTCGTCGTGGCACTGGTCTACAAGCTGGTCGAGCCCGCCGTCGATACCTCGGTGCCGCTGCAGTTGTGCGACGTAGCGGAACTCGCGGCGGCGTACGCCCTTTGGTCGCAGCGACATTGGGCCTTCGTCCTCACCTACTACTGGGGTCTTGTCCTGAGTTCACAGGCGTTGATCACGCCGGATATCGGTACGCCGAGAGATGGCGCCCCGGACTTTCCGCACCACCTGTTCATCACGTTCTTCACGCTTCACGTGCTCGTGGTGTGGGCGGCGATCTATCTCGCCTGGGGGCGTGGAATGCGTCCGCGGTGGCGCGACTACGGGTTCGCAGTCATCGCGACGTTCGCGTGGGGAGCATTGACCCTCGTCTTCAACGTGATCACTGGCACCAACTACGGCTACCTCAACAGGAAGCCACCCACCGCATCGTTGCTGGACGTACTGGGCCCGTGGCCGCTTTATCTACTGACCGAGGTCACGATCGTTCTCGTCGTATGGGCGCTGATGACCTGGCCCTGGGAGCGCACGCGTCAAGATGCTGAGGAAAGTTCTGGCGTGGTCTGATCGCCCGCAGGGATCGGTGGGTGGGTCGCGGAACGTTTCCTTCTCAGCTCGCACCCATGTCGATGGGGCAGAATTGCCCGGATGCCGACACCGCCGCAACGCCCCGGACAACCTGGTTGGCGCGGCCCCGGAGCGCCGCCGCCTGACCCCACGACTCAGCGTCTGCGGCCACCCGAGCCGCCGACTCAGCGTATGAGGCCACCTCCGCCGCAGCGGCCGCCCGCTCAACACGAAGCGCCGACCGAGCAGTTTCACGCCAGCCGTCAACCTTCCGATACCTCCGCCACTGAGAAGATCGCCCGACAGCGTCCCAGCGTCGTCGGACCGCCGGGGGCGCAACCCCCACAGGGCAAGGGGCGACCACGGCGGCGCCGCCTGCAGACGGTCGTGTTGATCGCGATCATCGTCGTCGCTCTGCTGGCCGGCGGCCTGGCGGGCGCCGAACTGTATGCCCGGCACCGGGCGGGAAGCCTGCTGGCCGACGTCACCCAATGCGTTGTGCAGGACGGTGCCACCATCTCGTTCGGAGTGAGTCCGCCGTTCCTGTGGCAGCACATCACCGGCCACTACACCAACATTTCCGTCGACACCGCTGGTAACCGGATCCAGGCAGCCAAGGGGATGACGGCCGACGTGAGCCTGTCCGACATTCGCTTGCAGGGCACGGCCGATTCGAAGGGCACCATCGGATCCCTGACCGCCACGCTGTCGTGGACCTCGGCCGGGATCAAGGAGACCGTGGCTGAGAACCTGCCCTTCGTGGGCAGCCTGCTCACCGGTGTTCATACCGACACCGCTGCCGGCACCCTTGTCCTCGACGCCGCTGGTGGCACCAGCGTCACCGCCAAACCCGTCGTCGCCAACGGTGACTTGAACCTGCAAGTGCTCGATGCCACCGGACCGTTCTCGAAAGACACCGTGCAGTCAGCGCTGGACGGCCTCACCAAAAAGCTGAACGACAACTATCCGCTGGGCATCCACGCCGACAGCGTCGAGGTGACCAGCACCGGCGTGGTCGGAAAGTTCTCCAGTCAGAACGCGTCAATTCCCAACGGCGAAGCCAACTCCTGCTTCGCGAACGTGTGAGCGCGCGTTCGTGCCGTTGCCGAAATCGATGCCGTCACCACCACGCCGAGGACGCGTCCACCGGAAATTGACGTTTGTGCACTGCTCCTTCGGGTAACACCCCCGTGCAGGAGGTCAGAAATGCCTACGTGGAGTTGGATCGTCATCGCGGTAGTCGTCGTGGTCATCGTGGTGCTGACGTTGATCGCGGTCGCTTCGATCATGCGGAAGAAGCGCAGTGACAGATTGAAGGGCCGGTTCGGCCCGGAGTATGAGAGGGCAGTGGACAGCGCGGGCGGCCAACGCGCCGCGGAGAAGGAACTTCGTGCACGTGAACGCAAGCACGACAAGCTGAACATCGATGAGTTGACGCCGGAATCGCGGGCGCGATACGTCCAGGCGTGGGGGGCAACGCAGGCCGGGTTCGTGGACAATCCCGCGGAATCGGTCAGCGAAGCCGATCGACTGGTGACCGGGGTCCTGCGCGAACGCGGTTACCCGATAGACGATTTCGAACAGCAAGCCGCTGACATCTCGGTGGATCACCCGAAGGTGGTCGAGCATTATCGGGCGGCGCACATCCTTCACCTGGCGCAAGAGCAGGGCGAGATCGGCACCGAGGCCCAACGGGAGGCGATCGTGCACTATCGGGCGCTCTTCGAGGAACTACTCGGCGCTGAGCATGGAACACCGACTGGGCGTGAGACCGGTACGGATTCGCCGAGGGAGGCGCGACCATGACTACTCACGACGAGCAGGCGTCGACCGGTGACAACACATTGTTGTTTGCCGAACAGCATCGGTCAGGACTGCGTTCGCGGTGGAACGATGTTCAGGCGGCATTCATCGATGACCCGAAACAGTGTGTGCAGCAAGCGGACAAACTCGTAGAAGAAGTCGTCGAAGAGCTGAACGCGAGTTTCGTGGAGGCCCGTTCTCGGCTTGAGGCTCAATGGGCCCGCGGCGAGGATGTTTCGACGGAGGAACTGCGTGTGGCTCTCACGCGCTACCGCGATTTCTTCCAGCGGCTGTTGTCGGTCTGAACCGCAAGCTTTGACGAGACGCATCGGACGGGCGGGCGCGCCTCGTAAGCTTGCAGCTACGAACAAAGGAGACCGAGACATGAGTACGACGCCAGTACTGGCCCCCGTCGGCGGGCGCGCCGTCGCCCTGTCCGACGTCCCCGATCCGGTCTTCTCGGCCGGAATGGTCGGCTACGGCGCTGCTGTCGACCCGGGCGCCCGGGTGGTGGATGCGGTTGCCCCGGCCAGCGGGAAGTTGCTGAAACTGATGCCGCATGCGTATGTCGTGCTGACCGCGGGCAATGTCGGTGTCCTCGTGCATCTCGGGCTGGACACCGTCGCGCTCAACGGCGAGGGTTTCACCATCCACCTCAGCGAGGGTGACGACGTCACCGCGGGTCAGGTCGTCATCACCTATGACGCCGCGTCGGTGATCGCGAAAGGCCTCAATCCGATTGTGCCGGTTGTGATCATGGACGAGCGTGAGGCGGCAAACATCACGGTGTCAGATGCGGTGCGGACGGGTTCGGACGTCGATTCGGGGGCTGTTCTCTTCACTGCGCACAGGTGATCCGGCGGCCGCGCCGCGGGCGCATTGGCTGGCAAGCCGTTGCGGCTTGGCGATGCCGGCAACACGGCGCGCCGCCGATCCGCTGCGGCTCACCGAGCGCGAATGGGAGATCGCTAGTCTGGTGGGAGCAGGCCTGAGCAACCGGCAGATTGCCGATCGGCTGTGCCTGTCGGTGCGTACCGTCGGCGGCCACCTGAAGGTCAGCTGGTCGGGGTCTCGTCGAACTGACGGTCGGCCAGCGCCAGGATGTCGGCCAGTGACTCAGCGGCGTGGGGACCGGATATGCGCAGCTGCATCTCGTCGCCGCACCGCACGTCGAGAGTCGTGAGACCCGACAGGATGCTGGCATCGACCCAGTCGGAGTCGCTGCGCCGGTTGCGGATCCACACTTGTGCATCGCGACGGCGGACTTCCTGGACCAACCGGGCGGCGGGCCGGATGTGCAGTCCGTGCGGATTGGTGATGACGAAGCTACCGGTGATTTCAGCTGCGCCGTCGCCCTCGTGAGCAGTTGCCGACATTACCGGCCCGAGTTGTGCGATCTTGCCGGCCAACGCGTTGGATGCTTCCGCCGCCACCGTCGCGGTCGATGCCCCGCCGGCTGCGGACACGGCCGCTACGATGAGGCCTTCCACAAGTGCGGCAGGGCACAGCACGGTGCGTTGCCTCGCATCGTCATCGAGCAATTCCAGGGCGAATTCGGCGGAAAGGACGGCACTGCCCAAGTCCATCAGCACCACCACGCCGTCGCCGTCGTCGGCCGCCGTGACCGCCTCGGCGATCGCCTCGGCGTCGGTGCCGAACGTGGTGTCGTCCAGCCCGGCGGCGATCTCGAACCGGACTTCGTTGTCCTGCACCATTTCTCGGGCTAGCGCGACCGCGGCGCGAGCCAGCTGACGGCTGTGTGACACAACCACCAAACCCGCCGTCATGCCGGACCACCGTTCAGCACCGCGGACGCCGCGGCGATCAGCAGCGCCGCCGACGCCGCACCCGGATCGATATGCCCGACGCTACGTTCACCGAGGTAACTGGCTCGGCCTTTCCTGGCTATCAGTGATTCTGTTGCGTCCCTGCCCTTCTGGGCCGCGGTGGCCGCTGCTGACAGACCTTCGGTCAGCGAGGCGTGGGTCGACAACGCGGAGTCCAGCGCGTCGACGGCGGGGGCGAGGGCGTCGTACATTGTCTTGTCGTCCGCCTCGGCGCGGCCACGCTGGACCACGCCGTCGACCCCGGCCCGCAGTGCGGACGCGAAATTCGCTGCGCTGACCTCGTTGTCGGTGCCCAGCGCGGGCGCCATCCGCAGGAAGAACGTGCCGTACAGGGGACCGCTGGCGCCGCCCACGGATTTCACCAGGGTCATGCCGACCAGCTTGCACAGGGCCGCCGGGTCGGCCGGTGGGGTGTCATCGAGCGCTGCGACGACGGCCGTCATCCCGCGCTCCATGTTGATACCGTGGTCGGCATCGCCGATCGCCGCATCGAGATCGCTGAGGTACTGCGCATTTTCACCGATCACGCGGGCGAATTCGCGCAGCCACGCGGTGAGCTGGGTCAGGTCCATGTCAGCGTCCCCACCGCAGCGCCGGGGTGCTCACCGGGTGGTCCCACAGCCGCAGCAGTTCGTCGTCGGCGCGCAGCAGGGTGACCGAGCAGCCCGCCATGTCCAGGCTGGTGATGTAGGGACCGACCAGGGATCGGGCGACCTGCACGCCGGCCTTGTCCAGGATGGTCGCGAATTGCGCGTACATGACATACAGCTCGATCAACGGGGTTGCGCCCATGCTGTTGACGAACAGGATCACCCCGTCGCCGCCGGTGAAATCGAAGTCGGTCAGGATCGGCTCAGCCATGAGTTCTGCTATGGCGCGAGCCGGTTGCATGGGGATCCGTTGGCGTCCGGGTTCACCGTGAATCCCGATGCCCAGCTCGATCTCTGTGTCGGGCAGGTCAAAGGTGGGATGTCCCACCGCAGGTACCGTGCACGACGCCAGTGCCACACCCATGCTCCGGGAGGAGGCGTTGACGCGCCGCGCCACGGCGGCCACGTCGTTCAGTGAGCGACCCTGGTCTGCGGCCGCGCCGGCGAGTTTCTCCACCAGAACGGTCGCGCCGACCCCGCGGCGTCCGGCGGTGAAAGTGCTGTCGCGCACCGCGACGTCGTCGTCGACGATCACCGACTCGACCGTAATGCCCTCCGCGGCGGCCAGTTCGGCGGCCATCTCGAAGTTCATCACGTCACCGGTGTAGTTCTTCACGATGTGTAGGACGCCCGCCCCGCCGTCGACGTGCTGGGTTGCGGTCAGCATCTGGTCCGGCACCGGCGAGGTGAAAACTTCACCCGCACAAGCGGCGTCGAGCATGCCCGGCCCGACGAACCCGCCGTGCAACGGTTCATGCCCCGACCCGCCGCCGGAGACCAGACCGACCTTGCCGGCGACCGGGGCGTCCCCGCGGTAGATGATCCGATTGGTTTGGTCGATGCGAAGTTCGGGATGGGCGGCGGCCATGCCCTGCAGGGCCTCGGTGATCACGTCGGCGGGATCGTTGATGAGCTTCTTCATCGCTGGCTCCTCAGGGTGGGCCGTCGGTGGCATTGCACGAGACGACGTTACCGTGCACGTGAGGAGCAATTGAGGATTCCGCGGACGTGAGGAGCAATTGACGATTCCGCACGGCTATTCATCCTCGCTGCTGGCTCGATGGCCGAGAAAGGCCAGCAACGCGGGATCATGTGAGGTGAACCTGTCGACCTCTTCACCGCCGTCGCAGCGGAGCAACGCAACGGTCACGGTGTCATCCGTTCGCGCGATCACCTGCCAGTGGGCACCGGATTCCTGCCAACGCTGTAGATCGGCGACGCGGTTGACCTCCATCGGCCTAGCATTTCACTTGATGGCTGAACTCAAGGCAAACGAGCCGCAGGTGCGGCTGGCGCGCGTGTACGAGCAGCCCGATTCTGCCGACGGGCAGCGGGTCCTTGTGGACCGGTTGTGGCCGAGGGGAATCCGCAAGACCGATCCCAGGGTCGGGCGGTGGTTGCCCGCTGTCGCGCCGTCCGCCGAGCTGCGGCACTGGTACGACCACCGGGCCGAGCGGTTCGACGAGTTTGCCGCCCGTTACACCGCGGAGTTGAAGACCTCCCCGGCCGCCGAGGCGCTTGATGAGCTTCGGGCGATGGTGCGCGATGGCCCGGTCACGTTAGTGACTGCGACGCGGGAGCTGGAACTGAGCCAACTCGTGGTGTTGGCGAAGCT
Source organism: Mycobacterium sp. 155 (assembly GCF_000373905.1). Taxonomy (NCBI): domain Bacteria; kingdom Bacillati; phylum Actinomycetota; class Actinomycetes; order Mycobacteriales; family Mycobacteriaceae; genus Mycobacterium; species Mycobacterium sp. 155. Next base: position 2,389,841 of record NZ_KB892705.1, on the reverse strand, counting down.
GCTGCCGTAACCGCTAAAACGTAGGTAAACCTACCCTCACTTACTGAGGTAGGCTGGCCGATCAATGACCGAGATCGACGATGCGCCCGTACTCAAGCGCGAACTGACCGACATATCCGACGTCGTTCGGGCAGTGCCGGCGCCTCCCACTCCGATCGTGGCCGAACCCTATGCGATTCGGCTGGCCGACCCGCAGACCGACGCCGAGATGGTGTCGGAATGGATGAACCGTCCTCACCTGGTCGAGGCATGGGAGTACGAGTGGACGCCGGCACGCTGGCGGCGCCATCTGCAGGCGCAGCTCGACGGCGAATACTCCCGGCCGTTCATCGGCAGTTTCAAGGGTGAAGCGGTCGGCTATATCGAGCTGTACCGGGCCGCGAAGGATTCGATCGCGCCCCGCTACGCCGCCGAGCCCGACGACATCGGCATCCACGCCGCGATCGCCGACCTCAGGTATGTCAATCGCGGCTTCGCGGCGTTCATGCTGCCGCGCGTCGTGGCCAGCGTGTTCGAGCTCGAGCCGGGATGCAGGCGCATCATGTTCGACCCGGACCACCGCAATACCGGTGCGCGTCGGCTCTGTGAGTGGGCGGGATGCACCTTCCTCGGCGAGCACGAAATGTCCAACCGGCGGATGGCGCTCTACGTGCTGCCTCGCACACCGCAGGACGTACCCCGTTCATAGCCGTTGACCGCTCACGTGGTGAGTGGCTCACTTTCGGGTGCGGGTTTGCCTCAGTCCTGGCCGAACTCGGCGTAGCCGTCGTAGTCGGGCTTCATGGCTGCGGCCACCAACTCCCAGAGCACCTCGTCGGTGCCACCGCCGACGCGGGCCAGCTTCATGTCCCGCCACCATTTGCCCAAAGGCGTCTCGTCGATCAGATAGCCGGAGCCGCCGAAGATGTGCATGCACTCCGAGAGCACTTCTTCACCCAGACGGGCAGCGGTCACCTTGATCGCGGCAGCGGCGCGCAGATCCAGCTTGCCCTGAGCCGCGATACCCGCGAGGCTGTAACGCAGCATGTCTACGCGTGCCTGCAGATCGGCGATTCGCATCCGCAATGCCTGATGCTCGTAGAGGGTGTGACCGAATTGACGGCGTTTCATCATGCGCGCCAACGTGATTCCGATGACGCGCTGTGCCCCGGCGGCCACCTGCCCGGCGATGGACATCCGTTCGTGGGCCAGGCCCCACGAGATCGCCGCCAAGCCGGTACCCGCGCGCGCCACAAGTGCGTCCGCGGGTACCCAAGTGTCGATGTGTACGGCCGCGGTGTCCAGGGGGCCCGCGCCGACCTTGCGGTAGGGCGTCTGCACCTCGACCTGGCTGGTCGGGACGGCGATAACGACGACGTTGCCGTGCCGGCTGGTCGGGTCATGGTCGACGCTGCGGGCCACCACCATGATGTGGTCGGCGATCGGGGACAGCGACACGAATTTCTTGATGCCCTTGACCTCGAACCCGCCTCGGGCCGTGCGGACTTCGGTTTCCACGATCTGCAGGTCCGAGCCGCCGGATTCCTCGGACGCGCCGATGCACAGCACTGCTTCGCCGCGGACCGCCTGTTCGCAGATGGTGCGCAGATAGTCCGACTTGCCGAAGCGGCGCAGAAGGGCAATCGCCGAATCATGCAGGCTCACACCCACTCCGATGCCCGCTGACCCGGTCCGGCCCAAGGCAAACGCCAGTTCGAAAAGCTTGGCCACGTCCGGCTGCTGTCCGTCGCCCCACTTCTCGGTGAACACTCCCGAACGCCCGAGGTGCTCGATGAGCTGACGTGGGAAGCGTTCAGTCTCTTCAGCTTCAGCTGTCCAGGCCTTCACCCGCTCGTCGAATACGCCGTCGAGCAGCTCGCGGTATTCCTCGACGGTTGTGGTCGTTGCCGTGGTCTCCGCTTCAGTTACGGTCATGCCTTCACCGTATCCAGGTTGTGTTTGACTTCCAGGCGGCGCAGTTTGCCCGAGGAGGTTCTGGGCAACGAGCCCGGTGCCAGGAACACCACATCGGCCGGTACCACACCGCATTCGGATGCCACGCGCTGCACCACTTCACTGCGGGCGGCGGACTCGTCGCCGCCCCGGAACTCTGCGGCGATCACCAATCCGGGACGCGCGGCGTGCTCACCGGTGCCGACGGCCACCACGGCGCCCTCGCGAACTCCGTTGACCCGTGCGGCAACCTGCTCGACCTCGGTGGGGAAAATATTGCGTCCGGCCACGGTGATCAGTTCCTTGGCGCGGCCGCACACGACCAGCCCACCGTCGACCAGATAGCCTAAATCGCCAGTGGGGAACCAGGTGTCGCTGTCGTGCGGCTCCTGACCCAGGTATCCCGACATCATCGACGCGCCGCGGACCTCGATCTCGCCGACCTCGCGATCCAAGATTCCGGCGTTGTGCTCACTCGGCCGCAACCGTACCTGCATGCCGGGGATCGGCTCGCCGAGCACCGCTTGGCGGCGGATGCCGGTACCCGCGTCGGTCTCGACCGTGATCTCGTCGACCACGATGCCGGTACCTGGCGTTGGAACCGTTACCGCACAAGATGATTCGGCCAGACCGTAGGAGGGGGTGAGCGCACCGGGATCGAAGCCGAAGCGGATCATCTCGGCGCCGAACCGCTGGGTGCTGTCACAGTCAACTGGTTCGCCGCCGTTGAGGGCGAATCGAAGGGCCGACAGGTCGAGATCCTGCAGCCGGCTCGCGTACTTGCCGATGAGGCCGTACGCCAGGTTCGGTGCCGCCGTCAAGGACGCTCGGCTGTCGGAGAGCCAGTTCAGCCAGCTGAACGGGGACGCTGCGAAGGCGGTGGTCGGAGCCTGCCACGCCTCGATTCCGCCGACGGCTGCGGCCAACAGGAACGTCAGCCCCATGTCGTGATAGAGCGGCAGCCATGAACATCCAATATCGCTGTTGAACAGGCTTATTCGCTCGCTGAGGCCGCGCAGGTTGGCCAGCACGGCAGCCGAGGAGATCTGCGCGGTGCGCGGTGCGCCGGTCGACCCGGCGGTGCCCTGCAGCACCGCGATATCGGTAGGCTGCGTCGAGACGCGCCAGGTGGTCGAACGCCGAACGTGAGCTACCGTCGCATCGTCGTACATGTTGAGCCCGGCCGGAACCGCCCGCAGTTGTTCCAGGTCGCTGCCGTGGCTGAACACGGTGTCCACGCCGACACCGGTGAACCGCGTCATCGTGGACTGCGCCCACTGCTCGGAGTCCGCGCCACGTACCGGGCCGGGCAGGATCGAGACGGCCGCGCCGGCCATGACTGCTCCCACGACCGCAGCGACGAACTCGACGGTCGGCTCGCCTACCAATCCGACCGCGCGGGCGCCGTTTTCGCCGACGCGTTCGGCGGCGTTCTCGGCACGGTCGTGGACCTGACCCCACGGATGACGCGCCCAGGTACGGGTTTCGGGGTCGAAGATGACAAGATCGGCGCTCGTCGTGGTCATTGACCTCGACAGCGCCGCAGCGAGGGTGTTCACTGGTTGCTCTGAGCTGCAGGCACTTTGGCCAGGATCGCGGCTTCCAGGTCGCCGACGGTGTCGCAGCTCAGCAGATCCTCTTCGGACAGGGCCACCCCGAGCTTGTCTTCGATTGCGACCATTCCGACCGCGAACGCCACCGAGTCCAGACCTGCGTCGTCGATGAGCCGGGATTCCCGGGTCACCCGTCGAATATCGACGTTCATGTCGTCGCGCAGGATTTCGGTGAGGGCAGCGCTCACGGCATCAGGCGTAGTCGGTTGCATGGGGTGCGACGGTACACCGGCGAGTAAGGGGAGGCTAGGCTTACCTCTGTGGCTAGTAGTAGTGTCGAGCCAAGTCTGTGCTGCCGTAGCGCACGCCGTCGTCGACCACCACCGCGGCTGGAACCATCTCGGCGCTGATCAGCCCGTGGCCGTCGGTGAGCTCGTCCACCGTGTCGAAGGCCGCGGCGATCCGGTCCGAGGTATCGACCACGATCGTCGTCACGGGTACCTGGCGGCCGATCTGGAAGAGCTTGTCCCCATGAGGTTCCCGGCTGCCGCTGTATCCCCATACGCCGCGTAGCACGGTCGCGCCGCGGCTGACACCCGACTGCAGGAGTCGACGCACGATGGCCCGGTGGATCGGTACGCCATCGTGCAGCGTGGCCTCGGAGGTATGGATCATCAGTTTCTGCCACAGCGGCCGGCCATCGGTGTCGGTGGCGGGCAGGGCGAGCGGGCGAGTGAGCAGCTCACCGCCGCTCTTACACAGCTGCGCCCGCTCGACGGTCAGCAGTGGCTCATCCAGGAGATCGTCGAGTTCGCCCAGTGCCGCCGCGACCTGCTCCCGGGTGCCGATCGCCATGGTCATGATCGGGACGTCGGAGTTGTTGCTGAAGAAGCGGCCCCGTCGACGCTGCCCGTGTGCGGTCCCGTCGACCCCGAGAAACACTGTGGCCCCGGCGAAGCCGTGCCGGTGCAGTGCGGCGCAGACCGCACGGTAGGCCGGCGCGCCGCCCACGCGGTGATGCCGCCCGACATAGACCGTCAGCTTGGCCGTTTCGGGGATGGTCGGTGCTGGGCTGCCCCGCCTGACCAGTTGCGCACGTTCCAGTGTGATGAGACCGCGGGTGGTCAATGTCACGGTCTGTTCGGCCAGGGCCGCCATCTTGTCGGCAACGTCTACCGCCGCGACAACCACCGGAGGGTCTTCCGACATGCTCAACGTCTCGTCGCTGCGCAAGTGATGGTGTGGACCGAAACTGGCAATTCCGCGCATCATCACGCTGGTGGCGACATCGTTGCTGCCGTAGAGGTCGAACAGGGCGTCAGCGGCGAACCGGTGGCCGTGGCGCATCCGTTCGGCGAAATAGGCAGTGAGCTTGAGGTAGTCCGCAGCGTGTTCGCTCACAGCTGGGCTCCGATCCATATCCCCAACCCCGCCATTGTCAGGCCCAGAACCACGCTGACCACGATATTGGCCACCGCCGGCCAGAGGCGGCGCTCTTCACCCAACCGCTGCGTTTCCAACATCCACGTCGAGAACGTGGTGTACGACCCGACGAATGCCGTGCCGACCAGCAGTGCGAGGTGCGGGCTCAATGCCAGCCCGCCGAAAAATCCCAGTAGCAGCGCGCCGCTGAGGTTCACCACCAGCGTGCCGAACGGGAACCCGCGGGTGTGCCGCGCCGAGACCGCCCGATCGACCAGAAACCGCGACACCGCACCGGTGCCGCCGAGCAGCACCACTCCTGTCCATACCGCCAGGGTCGTCACACGCGCGCCCGTCGCACCAGAGCCGTGGCCAGCGCCACCGCGAGTAACCCGAGCACCAGGCTGGCCGCGGTGTAGCCCGCGGCCAGGCGCCACTGCCCGACTTCGAGCATCCGGACGGTCTCCACCTGCATGGTCGAGAACGTGGTCAAACCGCCGCACACGCCGGTGCCCAGCAATGGGCGGCGATAGCTCGACACCGGTAGACGTTCCAGCAGTCGCGTGGTGAAGTACCCGAGCAGGAACGCCCCGACGATGTTGACGATGAAGGTAGGCCACGGCCAGTGGCCCGGTGCGGGGGCAGCCACGCTCGCCAAGGCAGCCCGGGCCACCGTGCCCAGCGCGCCGCCGACGAAAACTGCGCCCAACTCACGAGGGTCGACCTGGCCGCGCATGCCAAACATGGGGTAAAAGTATGGCGGCAACTCGGCGACCGGCAGACACCGACGTGCTTCTGGTAGCAGAATCGTCAACCATGGCTGCCAACCCCCGTGCCGGACAACCGGCGCAACCCGAGGATCTCATCGACGTCGCGCAGGTGGTGACGGCGTATTACACGCTGCACCCCGATCCACAGGATGTGGCGCAACAGGTGGCGTTCGGCACGTCTGGGCATCGTGGCTCGAGTCTGGACACGGCGTTCAACGAGGATCACATCCTGGCCACCACCCAGGCCATCGTCGAATACCGCGCCGCCCAGGGCACCACCGGGCCGTTGTTCATCGGGCGTGACACGCATTCTCTCTCCGAGCCGGCGTGGGCTTCGGCGTTGGAGGTGCTGGCCGCCAACGACGTTGTGGTGATGATCGATTCGGCTGACCGGTTTACGCCGACCCCGGCGGTCAGCCATGCCATCCTGACCTTCAACCGGGGCCGTGACGCCGATCTCGCCGACGGCATCGTCGTCACGCCGTCACACAACCCACCTCGAGACGGCGGGTTCAAGTACAACCCGCCCAACGGCGGGCCGGCCGACACCGATGCGACGAGTGTGATTGCCAAGCGCGCCAACGACATCCTGCGAGAAGGCCTCGCGTCGGTGAAGCGAATCCCGCTGACCCGGGCTTTGCAGAGCGCTCAGCGCCACGACTACATGGACGCCTACGTCGCGGACCTGCCCAACGTCGTGGACCTACATGCGATCCGTGCCGAGGGGATCCGCATCGGTGCCGATCCTCTGGGCGGGGCGAGTGTCGATTACTGGGATGCGATCGCCGAGCGACACAATCTGGATCTGACCGTGGTCAATCCGCTGGTGGATGCCACCTGGCGGTTCATGACGCTGGACACCGACGGCAAGATCCGCATGGACTGCAGCTCGCCCAACGCGATGGCCGGGCTGCTTCGGACGATGAGCTCCAACCCCGGCCTCTACCAGATCGCCACCGGTAATGACGCCGACGCCGACCGGCACGGCGTCGTCACTCCCGACGGCGGCCTGCTCAACCCGAATCACTACCTCGCGGTGGCCATCGACTATCTCTACACCCACCGGCCGGACTGGCCGGGCTCCACCGCCGTCGGCAAGACCGCGGTGAGCAGCTCGATCATCGATCGGGTGGTCGCGGGGCTGGAGCGCAAGCTCGTGGAGGTTCCGGTCGGGTTCAAGTGGTTCGTCGACGGTCTGATCAGCGGCAGCATCGGGTTCGGTGGTGAGGAAAGTGCCGGTGCGTCGTTCCTGCGAACCGACGGATCGACATGGACGACGGACAAGGACGGCATCGTCATGGCTTTGCTGGCCTCGGAGATTCTGGCGGTGACGGGGAAAACGCCGTCACAGCGCTACGCCGAGTTGGCGCAGCGGTACGGCGCGCCGACGTATGCGCGTATCGACGCGCCTGCCGACCGGGAGCAGAAAGCGCGGTTGGCGAAGCTCTCGCCTGATCAGGTCACTGCGACGGAGCTGGCCGGTGAGGCGATCACCGCCAAGCTGACCGCGGCGCCAGGCAACGGGGCACCGCTGGGTGGGTTGAAGGTGACGACGGAGAATGCCTGGTTTGCCGCCCGCCCGTCGGGAACCGAGGACGTGTACAAGATTTACGCAGAGTCGTTCAAGGGGCCCGAGCATCTTGCGGAGGTGCAGCAGGCCGCCAAGGAGTTGGTTAATACAGTCATTGGGTGAGTTCTATCGCGGAGGGCGACTGCGGACGCGAGGAGCAAGACAAGCACTGCGGACGCGAGGAGCAGACTGCATCGAGCCAGACCAAACCCAAGCTCCCGGGTGAAGTCTGGGTCCTGATCGCCGCCAACGCGGTGATTGCGCTCGGTTACGGCGTGGTGGCACCGGTGCTCCCGGCTTACGCCCGCCACTTCGGGGTCAGCATCAGCGCCGCGACCTTCGTCGTCACCGCGTTCGCGCTGATGCGGCTGGCCTTCGCACCGGCCAGTGGGCTGCTGATCCAGCGGCTGGGGGAGCGGCGGATCTACGTCGCCGGACTGCTTATCGTGGCGTTGTCGACAGGTGCGTGTGCGTTCGCGCAGACCTACTGGCAGCTGCTGTTGTTTCGATCGCTCGGCGGAATCGGCTCGACGATGTTCTTCGTCTCGGCGCTGGGGCTGATGATCCGGATCAGCCCGGAGGATGCCCGGGGCCGGGTTGCCGGCATGTTCTCCTCGGCATTCCTCGTCGGCTCGGTCGGCGGGCCGGTACTCGGCAGCCTCACCGCCGGGCTTGGGCTCAGCGCACCGTTCGTCATCTATGGTGGCGCGTTGCTTATCGCGGCGGCGGTGGTGTTCATCAGCCTGCGGCACTCGTCGCTGGCCGCACCGGCACCCGAGGACGAACCCAAGGTGGGTGTGCGGACCGCACTGCGTAATCGCGCATATCGCGCAGCGCTGCTGTCGAACTTCGCCACCGGATGGTCGGCGTTGGGCTTGCGGGTTGCCCTCGTGCCGTTGTTCATCACTGAGGTGTTCCACCGGGGAGCCGGCGTTGCCGGCTTGGCACTGGCCACCTTCGCGATCGGCAACGTCTCGGCTGTCATCCCTAGTGGGTATCTGTCCGACCGGGTCGGCCGGCGGGTGCTGCTCATCATCGGGTTGACCGCGGCGGGCATTTCCACTGTGCTAGTCGGATTCACCGACGGGTTGACGCTGTTTCTCGTCAGCGCATTCATCGCAGGGTTCTCCACCGGGATTTTCACGGCTCCGCAGCAGGCGGCGGTGGCCGACATCATCGGCAGTAAGGCGCGCGGCGGCACCGCGGTGGCGACATTCCAGATGATGTCCGACGTCGGCTCGATCGGCGGGTCTCTGGTCGTGGGCCTCATCGCTCAGCACTGGTCGTTCTCGGGCGCGTTCGCCATCAGCGGCACCATCCTGCTGCTGGCGGCTCTCGGCTGGACCTTTGCCCCGGAGACCCGTCACATTCCCGCTACCGACCACACTCTGGCGCGCGCACTGGGACCGGAGGCCGGTGGCGAGGTGCCTTGACCAGCGATTTTGAATGGCGGGTAGCCGTGGTGTAACTTCGTGGAGCACGACAAACGGGGCTATGGCGCAGTTGGTAGCGCACCACACTGGCAGTGTGGGGGTCAGGGGTTCGAATCCCCTTAGCTCCACTTTTGGACACCTTGGTGTCCTTACTCGAACTCGGTGCTCGCTTTGGGCGCACAGGACGGCAATGGCCGGATGCGGATTTGGTTCACGGCGACATCCATCGGGATGCGTTCCTGCTCCGGTCGTAGGCTTTCACTTCGTAGCAGCTCCAGCGCCGCGAGTTCATCGTTGGTCAGCAGAGCGGCGTCCACGTGTTCGACGGCTGGGTGTGACACCGTGAGATCACGCCAGCCTGCCAAGGTAGCGCGGTCCATGAGCAGGCTCTCGCAGGAACGTCTCGCACGGAGCGGGCCAGGATGGCGAAACCGTCGGTGTCCAGGTCGCCCCAATAGAGCACGTGTTTTGCGCCACGCACCCATGGGAAGTCGGCAACCGCCAGCGCATGGCCGCCCCACCTGAACACGGCGACGGTATCGGGTAGGTCGGGAAGTGCTTCAAGAGTCTGCAGGTTTTCCACGACGAGAACCCGTGGCGGCGCCAAATTCAGAGCCGACAGCTCTCGGTCCGATGCCGCCACCAGGCGTGGAAGACCCTGCCGCAGTGTGGGATCGAGGATGGCGATCGCCCGCAGCAGGTCCCGTTCACGCAAGCCCAGATGCCCGGGTATACCGAGCGGGACCACAAGCGATATCACGGCGGCCCGGTGGGTGCCAAGCCATTTGGTGTCGACGCCCGGGATCGGCAACTGTCGGATCAACAGCCCGGAGCCGGTTCAGTGTTGGGTCGAGGGCGTTTCGAGGGGCAGATGCCTCGATTGTCGGTTTCGATTCCGCCGATTTCAGGCCTTCTCGGGCATCGGCGCAGTTCGAATGGGTGCGCAAGGTCTGCGGTTAAGCTCCGAAGACGTTGGAACGCGGGGCGTCGTATCGAGGCGTATGAAGTAGGATTGAATCCTATCGTTCTGGAGGTGGCTATGCGTACGACACGTCAACTAAGCATCACGCTGCCCAACGACATGGCTGATGGTCTGCGTGAACGAGTGCGGTCGGGGGAATACGCCAGCGAGAGTGAGGCTATCCGCGAAGGACTGCGGGCCTTGTTTGCCCGCGATCAAGCGGTTGAAGCCTGGCTACGGGATGAGGTGGCCGCCGCATACGACGCCGTCGTTGCCGATCCCTCTACGACGGTCTCCACGCAGGCGGTGCGGGCGCGCCTTGCCCGTGAGCAAGCCGGGGACGGTTGAGCCTCAGCGTCGTCTTCACGCCTGGGGCCGAGGACCAGCTCGTTGGGCTGCACCGCTACATCGCGGCAGCAGGCTCGGCGGAAGTAGCTGCGCGCTACGTTGAATCGATCGTGGCGTTCTGTGAGGACTTGGGTGTATTCCCGCATCGTGGCAGGACGCGAGATGACATCAGATCAGGTCTTCGCACGGTCGGCTTCAAGCGTCGAGTCGTGATTGCGTTCGCTGTGTTCGGCCAATCGGTCGTGATTGTCGGTATCTTCTACGGTGGGCGCGACTACGAGGCGGTTCTCGGCACCGAGGTGGATAGGTGAGTTCGATACTGCCTCAATACTTTCTGTTGTTCGAACTTTGCGTTGGTTTGGAGTCAGTCATCGTGGCGTATTCAGATCCAGCCCGACCGTCCTCGCAACTCAACGGCCTCGTTCCGAAGCGCGCTGGCGACGGCTGTGTGCGAGACGCCGAAGTGAGCACCAATCCAGGCCAGAGATTTACCCGATGTGTATAGAGCTGCTGCTTCGGCGACCTGTGCGTCGTTCAAGCCTCGCCGGCGGATGGCGACACCTTGTTCTCGCACCACGGTGGCGACGCGAGTCTTGGAAATGCCGAAGCGAGTGCCGATCTGCTGGGTAGTTTCGCCGGCTTTGTAACGGTGCACGATGTTGTTCAGGTCATCAGCGGTCAAGAAGCGTTTGGAACGGCGATTCGGACCGTCCTGGGGTGGTCGTGCTGGTGATTCGGCGGCGTTTGCGCAGTTGGGTGTCAATGGCCAAGTTGGGCCCATTCCTTACAGAGGTGACCGAGGTTCGAGTTTCTTCCTATTGCCTCCACCAATGTGATGAGTCGAGTCATTGGTTCATGGCGCCACATTTCACCACTGACGGCACATCCGCGGTCAGTATGTCTAGGCCAAAATGCAGTAGTGCATTACTGATGTCTAGGCCAAAATGCAGTAGTGCATTACTGAAGTCCGCACCGAACTTGGCCAGTAAGTTTGGTCCTGTACGAGGTCACGCCATCGAGTTTCAGACCGCTCACATCCACGTGAGCCACGAGACGGCGATGAGTCCTGGTCAATGCAATGTTCATGGTGCAATCGGGGGGTTCGCAAATGCCACAATCAATTTCGTTGACATCAGTCGAGTGCTTCGACAAAGCGATGCAGGCGGACTACGTCGACCAAATCGTCGTCTACCTTCAGCCCGTGGCCGATACGACCGAACTCGACCACGACGGGAACGAAATCGGGGTGCAAAAGCCGGTGGGAACGCCGCGAACGCTGGTCATCGGCGCACCGAAACCGCTGGGGTTTCGATCGGGAGTGAAGGCGACGTTCGACGACAAACTCACCGTCAGCGTCAATGGCGGACCCGCCCAGCAATGGGAACCGGGGGTTGGCACCATATATGCCCCTGCTGGCGCGGGAGAACACCACCTACAGGTCACCGTCGTCAACGTCCGCGGTGTGTCCGATCCCTACTTGCTCGCGAAGGTACTGTTCACGGTCGGCTCGGCAGCAGCAGGACTAGCGGCAGGATACGCACTGAAAGAAGGTTTGGCGGCGATCATTGCGGCTGATAGGGCTAACGACGTTCTCGACATCGCGAAGAAGATTGCCTCCGGCGGCGGTGGCGGTTTAGTCGAGATGGGGCTTAAAGCCGTAGCTGGTTTGATCACAGACATATTCAACGATTGGCCCAACTGCGCCGGCACAGTGGTGGAGGGCTTAGTGCCGTTCGACGGCCCCCTAGGGCCGAAGGGATTGACCACGAGCCCCGCTCTAGCCGGAGCGTTTGCTGGATGTGGGGAGCCCCCGAGATACTCAGTCCAGCTTCATCGTCACCCGAACAACGATTTCGCGGAAGACAAGCCCGTCAAATGGGACTGCCGCTACCGGCCCGACATGGACGTGAGTGCATTCACATTCACTCCGTGGTGGAGGTCAGACCTCAAAAAAGAACAAACTCTCTACGCCGTTATGGGACAGCACCTAGATAGCTCGCCCATTCGCGTGGGAATAGTGCCCGAAGAAGAAGGCGGACTTGGGGTTACCGTGCTCGAGAAAACACGTGATGGCAAGGGTGTGGCGTTCAGCCGGACATTTCACGGTGTGAAGCCGGAAATAGTCGGGATCAGGACCAAGCCACCGGGTGCCGTGTTGATCAAGCCCCCACCGGGTGGTGACGAAGAAGGCGACCGTAAACCCCTTGGTTTCACACACCAATTGGATACGACAGAGGTGAAACTAGCCCCGGATCGCCTACCGTGGTGGCAGGCCCCGCTTCTGCCTGTGGTCAGCCCGGACCGCAAAGTTTCCCGGATCACCCTGCCCGAGATCGATGTCCAGATGGACCTATACAGAAAGCACTGCACGAGTAAGGACGACGTGGAAGAGACACTGGATGAGAGCGTGATCTATTACCGCCGCGGTGGGACGACGGCCCGTAACGCGCAAGGCAAGCCCGGGTTTACCGTGTCCACAGCCACTCTCGTATCTACGCGTCCCGATCCCCACTAGGTTGATAGTCCGGGCCCGACGGAATCCTCTGCGCGATACGTCAACGTAGCGAACGGAATGGTGTCGACCGGCCGCAGTTCGGCACGGCCCCGTCCCGTCGAGCTGCAGGGCCGCATTCTTTCGAGACGACGACGTCACCGGGCTGATCGCCTGGCCCCTCCCTGTTCGGGGCGTTCGGCGGCTAATACACCTGCGGATACGACGGCACTGGTCCCGACGAACTCATTCGGTCATCATCCACGGCGTCCTACGATCTCGGAGAACTCTCCGAAGAGGTCCGACACGAAATCGATCGGTTCTACGCGTCGCCAAACCTGTGGGAGCTCACCGCTCGCGCAGCCATCGAGCCAGGAGGGCATCAGGTCGACCGCCATTGACCGCGAATCGTACCTGCCAACTTCAAAGATGAGTGTGCATGCGATTCGCGGGTCCGCTCCTGTGCGTGAGACAGGCCTGGCCTTGTGACCAGCCGGGGCGCGGCGGGTGCCCTCGAATTCAGGGAAGCACGGCAGGTAGCGGCGGACTCCACTGCGTCACTAGATCATTCGCGGCCATCCGGTTGTATCCGGCGAAGAACGAACGTGTGGTGTTGGCAGGTTGTGCGACCCCAACCGTGACTTGACCGTCGTACTCGAAGAAGGCGAAGTTCTCTAAGCGGATCCCAATTGCTTGCTGGAACTTCGCAGCGTCGTCGGGGTTGACCGGATGCAGCGTGATCCGCCGGGGTCCGTTCGATTCCTCAGTGCGATACGTCAGTGTGGTCTTGAAGGCGTTGATGACGGGCAGCATGGTGGCGGTCTCTGCCCTGTTGCCCTCAAAAGCGGCCACGGTCAGCGGGAACCCGGTGGCATCGGTCAACAGCCCGAGAGTGATGAATCGCTCTGGAAATCCCGGAGGCTCCTGACCTTGGAAACGAGGATGCAGGTATGCCCACGGAATCGTCATCGGGGAAGAAGCCGACCAGCCGCCGCTACAGTCCGGAGGAGAAGGCCGCGGCGGTGCGGATGGTGCGCGCGTTGCGGGCCGAACTCGGCACCGAGCAGGGCACGGTGTCCCGGGTCGCTCACCAGCTCGGCTACGGAGTCGGTGCGCTCCTGGGTGCGTCAGGCTGACGTCGACGACGGCTACGAGCCTGGTGTGACGACCACCGAGTCGCAGAAGGTCAAGGAGCTTGAGCAGGAGATCCGAGAACTCAAGCGTGCCAATGAGATTCTGAAACGAGCAGCGAGTTTCTTCGGGGCGGAGCTCGACCGCCAACACAAGAAATAGTCGCCTTCATCGACGCCCAGCGCGGCGAGTTCGGGGTCGAGCCCATCATCACCGTCCTGCGCAGTGCAGGGGTGGCGGTGGCCCCAAGCACGTACTACGACACCAAAGCCAGGCCACCGTCGGCGCGGGACCGGCGTGACGCCGTACTGGGACCGGCGTTGCGGCAGCTCTGGGAGGACAACTACCGCGTCTACGGGGCCCGCAAGTTGTGGAAAGCCGCCCGCCGTGCCGGTCATGACGTCGGCCGGGATCAGGTGGCCCGACTAATGCGGGCCGTCGGCATCGAAGGGGCGCGGCGCGGCAAACGGGTACGCACCACCAAACCCGACCCCACGGCAGCCCGGCACCCCGATCTGGTGCAGCGCCAGTTCACCGCCACCGCGCCCAACCAGCGCTGGGGTACAGATCTGACATTCGTGCCCACCTGGGCCGGGGTGGCCTACGCGTGCTTCATTATCGACGCCTATAGCCGCACGATCGTCGGTTGGCGAGTCGCACCACACATGCGGACTTCGATGGTGCTCGACGCGCTGGAGATGGCTCGGTGGTCACGCGGAAACCTGTTGGTCGGCTTGAGATGTCACTCCGATGCCGGGTCCCAATTCACATCCATCCGTTACGGGGAGCGACTCGCTGAGATCGGCGCGGCGCCCTCGATCGGGACGATCGGGGACAGCTACGACAACGCGCTCGCCGAGACGGTCAACGGATACTACAAGGCCGAACTGATCTACGGACCCGCCTGGCTGTGACAGCCTGATTTGGCCCCGGGCGGACGACTAGAAATGGCTCCACCTGTGTGGCCGCGGGTGTGCCGTTTGACGGTCTGAGTTGGCTCCGTCTCCACGACACTCCGCGTCGGTTATGACGACGTGAATTGGCCCCGCCTGACAGTGATCACGTGCGGTTCGGATGGCCCGGATCGCTGGTGAGAGGTGGTGGCTGGAAGGTGAGGTCAAGGGTGGAGCAGTTCGCGGCGATCCGGCGGGATCATCGGGTTGAGGGTTTGTCGATCCGGGCGCTGGCCGATAAGCATCGGGTGCATCGGCGCACGGTGCGCCAGGCGTTGGAATCGGCGGTGCCGCCGCCGCGCAAGACGGCGCAGCGGGTGGCGCCGCGGTTGGAGCCGTTCAAGGCCGCGATTGATGAGATGCTGCGTTCGGATCTGGATGCCCCGAAGGGGCAACGCCACACCGCCCGAAGGGTTTTGGCGCGTCTGGTCGATGAACATGATGCGACCGGTTTGTCGTATTCGACGGTACGCGACCATATCCGGAAACGTCGCCCGCAGATTGCGGCGGAGGCGGGCCGGGCGTTGGAAGCGGGGTTTGTGCCTCAGACGTATCGGCCGGGTGCTGAGGCCGAGGTCGACTTCCATGATCTGTGGGTGGTGCTGGCTGGGGTGAAGACCAAGACTGCGCTGTTCACCATGCGGTTGTCGTTCTCGGGGCGGGCAGCGCATCGGGCATTCGCGACCCAAGGCCAGGAGGCGTTCCTGGAAGGCCACGTCTATGGGTTCGCCCGGCTCAGCGGCGTGCCGGTCGACAAGATCCGCTACGACAACCTCAACAGTGCGGTCAAGCAGGTGCTGTTCGGACGGTCGCGTCAGGAGAACGAGCGTTGGATTGCGTTCCGGTCGCACTACGGTTTCGAAGCCTGGTATTGCCAGCCCGGTCACGAAGGCAGTCATGAGAAGGGTGGCGTGGAGGGCGAAGGTGGCCGATTCCGGCGCAACCACTGCGTGCCGATGCCGGTGGTGGACTCCATTGACGAACTCAATGCGCTGCTGACTGCTGCTGATGACGCTGACGATCACCGTCGGATCACCCACCGCGCCAATAGTGTTGGCCAGGACTGGGAACTGGAGAAACTGTCGCTGCAGCCGGTCCCTGACGAGCCGTTTGATACGGCGCTCACGCTGACCCCGCGGGTGGATCGGTACGCCCAGATCATGGTGCGCTGCAACCAGTACTCGGTGCCGGCCCGGTTCATCGGGCATCGGCTGCGGGTGAAACTGTCGGCTTCCCACGTCACCGTTTATGACCGCACGACTGTGGTGGCGCGCCATCCCCGTGCGATCGGTAAGGGCACCAAAGTGCTGGACTTGGATCACTATCTGGAGATCCTGGCCCGCAAACCCGGCGCGCTGCCCGGGGCCACCGCCCTGGCGCAGGCACGGGCAGCCAAGATGTTCACCGCCGAACACGACGCATGGTGGGCGGCCGCCCGAAAGACCTATGGCGACGCCGCCGGCACCCGCGCCCTGGTCGAGGTGTTGCTGCTGCATCGTTACCTCGACCGCGCTGACGTGCTGGCCGGAATCGGCGCGGCCCTGTCGGTGGGCTCAGCCAACGCCGATGTGGTGGCATTGGAAGCACGCAAGGCCGCCGAACACCGCACCGGCGGTCACCGGCATCAGAACAGTTCTGGCGCCGACACTGAGGTGCTCCTGCTGGCCGAACACCGTTTAGGCGTAGCGATCGCCGACGAACGTCCGCTGCCGTCGGTGGCCCCCTACGACACTCTGCTGGGTAGGCAGAGCTCATGACCGTCCCGCGTCACACGGTCACTGACCAAGCCGCGGTCGCGGCAATCGAACAGGGCGCCCGGATGTTGCGGCTGCCGACGATCCGGGATCGCTTCGCCGAGATCGCCGCCGCGGCCGAACGTGAACAACAGTCCTATCTGGGTTTCCTCTCGGAGCTGATGATCGCCGAGTGCGAGGACCGCGACCGCCGCCGGGCGCAGCGCCGCATTCATGACGCCGGGTTCCCCCGGCCAAAGCGGCTCGACGAGTTCACCTTTGAGGCCAACCCGGCAATCAACCCAGCAGTGATCGGGACCCTGGCCACCTGCGCCTGGGTCAAAGCCGGTGAGCCATTGTGCTTGATCGGGGACTCCGGGACCGGCAAAAGCCACCTGCTGATCGGACTGGGAACCCTGGCCGCCGAGACCGGTTACCGCGTCCGCTACACCCTGGCCAGCAAGCTGGTCAACGAACTCGTCGAAGCCGCCGACGACGCCCAACTCAGTAAGTTGATCACCCGCTACGGCCGGGTCGATCTCCTGCTGATCGACGAGCTGGGCTACCTGCAATTAGACCGCCGCGGCGCGGAGCTGCTGTTCCAGGTGCTCACCGAACGTGAAGAACGCTCCGCGGTGGCGATCGCCTCCAACGAACCGTTCTCGGCGTGGACCAAAACCTTCACCGACCCACGGCTATGCGCGGCCATCGTTGACCGGTTGACCTTCGCCGGGCAGATCATCGAAACCGGCACCACCTCATACCGACTCGCTCATGCCCGCAAACGGCGCACCGCCAGCACCGAACCCAGCAGTACCTGAAAGCAGACCGTCACACCACGCGGCGGCTACAGTGACCAGGTCATGTTGGTCGCCGATCTGCAGCATTTCCTCGACCTGGGCCCCGACACCCCCGGGCCCGCACGCAAGCTCGCCGAACACCTCACCGGCATCGTCGCCGCCGCCAGCGCTGGCGACGCCCACACCCCGTGGGAAACCGCCCTACCGTGCCGGCGCCGACCAGCCAACCGCCGCTGCCCTGGCCACATCAACGTGGTCAGCGCCCAACCCGACCAACCCATCGGCTGGCGCTGCAGCCACTGCGGCGACGACGGCACCATCAGCAATTGGGCAGGATCCATCTACGACCTACGCCGCCAGCAATTGACCGCGGCCCAACCGCGCCACGACATCGTCATCGACGCTGACACCGCAGCTGTCCTGCGCACACTGACATTCCTCGACTCTGACTGCCAGAGAGCGGTTTTCGCGATCAGCAACCACAACAACGAGCTGCATCTTGCGCTGACCGACACCGAACTCGACGAACTGATCGACACACTCGCCGCCGAGTCCAACCACGAACTCAACCGCCGACGCCAACGACAACTCGACACCGCCTACGACGCCCTGACTGCCATCATCGACCAACCCCGGTAATCACCGCGACGGGCCCTCCTCGACCCCCACCGCACATCGAGGACCTTCTCGCCGAAGTCGACCGCGACCCGACCATCTTCTGCCGCTAACACCGACACCACCGCTACAGCCCCGAACTCGACCGAGGTGGGGCCAAAACTCGCGTCACACCGGGGCCAATTCAGGTTGACATTGCCACCCGCCCGCACCGGCCCCTGGAAGACCGTCGAAGACGTCGAACTGGCCACTCTCGGCTGGGTCTACCGGCACAACACCGCCCGCCTCCACGGCTACCTCAATGACGTCCCACCCGCCGAGTACGAAGCCGCGTTCTACGATGCACAACGGACCGACCAAACCCTGGTCGAAATCCAATAGCCCGAGCCTCCGGCTGAACCAGAGCGTGTCGGTTGTAGGTCTGCCAGGGTTGCCGGTAGTGGGCGTCGGGCCAGCCAGCGTTTGAGGGTTTGGTGGCAGCGTTCGACCTTGCCTTGGGTTTGGGGGTGGCCGGGGTGACCGTTTTTCTGGGTGATCCCGAGCTGGCCGATGAGGCGTTCGAAGTCGTTGTGGCCGTGGGTGAATCGTGCGGTGTAGACCGCGCCGTTGTGGGTCAGGGTGGATGCCGGTAGGTCGTGATGTTCGGCGGTGGTGGTGAAGCTGGCGACGACGTCATTGACGGTGACTCTGCGGAATGCGGTGCAGTGCAGGACGTAGCGGGAGTGGTCGTCGAGCCAGTTGAGGATTGCGGTGTTGGTGCTGTCGGCGAGGGGCCAGTGGGTGAAGTCGGATTGCCAGCATTCGCCTGGGTTGGTCGGCGGCGAAGCGCCGGTAGGAGCTTTTGGATCGTTTGCGTGGTTGTGGGGTGATCAGGCCGTGGTGGTGCTGGATGCGGTGGATGGTCGAAGTGGCCGGTGCGGGCAGGCCTTGTTTGGGGAGATGTTCTTGCAGGATCAGTGGGCCGGCGTCGAGGCCGTCGGCGGTCAGTTGTTCGCGTAGCAGCACGATCGCGGCGATGACGTCGTCGCGGACCGCTCGTGGGTTGCTGGTGGGGTGTCCGGAGCGGGGGTCGACCGCGTCGAGGCCGCCGAGTTGGAAGCGTTTGAGCAGGCGGTAGATGTGTTGGCGGGAGAGTCCGTAGGTGCGGGTTGCTGCCGTCACGGTGAGGCGGCAGCTGGTGACTTCGAGAACGACCACACGCGCTTTGGATATGAGCCACGACTGTCACCCATGTCCCGACTCATGTGTCACCTATGTCGTGAACCTACACACCCTTAGCACCCAGGAAAAACAACACTTCGGGCGCTTGCCTGTCCAGGACGTTGACGACAGTGCCGTTTGCGCTTGGGCAGTGGCTCTATCGCCTTTCCGGCTCGTAGCGGGCGCGGCAGCTGATGCATTTATCGCAGTGGAGCTGCTCGTAGTGAGCAGCGGCGGTCAGCGCCAGGTAAACCATCACCGACGATCTAGATCGGCCTCCGACCGAGCCAGCGGTGCTTGCCCAGTCTCGAAATGAGTGCGGTCACTAGGTGCACCGTGTCTGTAACTCGGAACCGGTGCCGGAGCACGCGAGCAAGATCAACGCTCGTGACCGAGTAAGGGTTGGTCTTCAACAGCTGCTGAAGACCAACCCTTACTCGATTCCGGTCCCGCTACATCCGATGGTTGCGGTCCGGACGCCGTATGCCTACTGGCTTGGCCAGATACGCGGCGCCGGGCCAGCCGGTGGCTGGGTCCGCAGATTGGCCCCGGGTGTTGTTCCGTTTTGTGCTGCACCCAAGCACTGACCGAGTCGTCCCGGGCTGCAATGCGCCGTACCGCCAAGACTGTTCGGGTTGCCCCGGTTGCTCAGGTCTTGGTTACTCCAGCAGACGCCGGTACGCGGATCTGTCAGCCCGTTGCAAGGAGCAGCATGGGCGGTAGGGGGAGACACCAGCGGTGTCGACATGATAGTTCCGCCGACGATCACCGCGACGAACATGGAGGTGCGAAATATGGTCATTGACTGCTTACTCTCCATAGGTTTCCGGGCCGGCCGTGATGGGCGTGATCATGGGGCGGTGATTTTGGTATTCGTGTTGATGTAATCAACGGCATCGAGCACAACCTGCCGCTCGTCCGCCGGCGCGGTCGCCTGAAGCTGCAAGACGAAGAAGTCCTTGTCTTTTCCGGGTACCACCACGGTCTTCTCACCTACGACCATATTTTTTCCATCATTGGTGTAGGTCCCCTTATAGGTGACGGAATCGAAGCCCGAGAACGGAGCCACTACCGGATCACCGACTGGCTGGAATCCGGGCAGGTTCTGCAGCATGCCCGGTGCGTATTGGAGAATCTCGGCGGCGTCGACATCGCCGACAAGCTTGCTGGCGATCGCGAGCATGGTCGGCGGGATGGCGGGGTCCGTGGGGGTGTCGTAGATGATGCCCCCGTATGCCCAATCGGGAGTGTCCTCTTTCGCGAGTTGGCTCCAGCCGGGCGGGAAGGACAGCTCGACGGTCGGCGTTCCGGGTTCCTTGGCCCGGTAAGGCACCTCCGCGATGTTGTGCTCGACGATGTAATCGTGCAATGTCTGCTTGGTGCCGTCGGGCCGGTCGGGAGGAGGCGGCAGCGCCGAGGTGGTCGCTGATGCCGCTGCTGAGGTTGTTGTCGTGGACTCTGACGTTGTTGCTTCGGTCTTCGTGCCGCTGCCGCAGCCAACGATGGCAAAGCTCAGTGCGGTGGCGCACAAGCCTGCTGTCGCTGTCACCAACGTGTTCCTCATGGAATTGCTTCTCCTCGCCGTTCGGCAGTGTGTTGGATGCTTAACCAGAGCATCTCACGAAGACACTGAACAGTGTGCAAAATTGACCGTGCCGTCACAATCGTGTCGGGCAGCAGTCGTGGAACAGCCTCGGCTATCCTACGTCGTCACCGTCCAGACACCTTGTCGAAAACGACTCGGCGCGTGGTGGGCGGCGCCACGATCCGACAGTCACCCGGTGGTGTCTGAACGTCGGGTCGGCGGAATGCCAAACACCGCGCGCTTCCCGGTCTAAGGGAAGTTTGGGCGATTACGCTGGGCTCCATGTCCGGCGCACCGCTACGGGATCGTGTCATCGAGGTCGAGAACGTTGAGGATGACCTCGTACGAGGTCGCGCTTTGCGGCAGACCGCTCCCAGGACCGCGCTCGCCGAGTTGGTTCCGAGCGACCGCAGCGCGATTGAGATCCTCGTAGAACAGAACCGAAGCCGATTGCGCGATTTGGTCCCGCTGCGTTTCGCGCGGATGCTGACCGATCCCTTCTCGTTCTACCGCGGGACAGCGGCGGTGATGGCCGCCGACTTGGCGACCAGCCCCTCCAGCGGTGTGGAGGTGATGTGCTGCGGCGACGCGCATCTATCCAACTTCGGAATCTATGCGGCTCCGCACCGGGAGCTGGTGTTCGATCTGAACGACTTCGATGAGGCCGCGGTCGCACCGGCGGAATGGGATCTCAAACGTCTGATCACCAGCGTCATAGTGGGTGGGCGGCACGCTGGTTATCCCGAGAAGAAGATCCGCCGCTTCGCCGGTGAAGCGATAGTTGCCTACCGTGACGGCCTGCAAACCATCCTCGACATGAACGTGCTGGAACGGTACTACCTACGGGCGGAACCGGAGCGGTACCTGAACCAGGTCACGAAAAGCCTCGCCGCGCTCATCGCCCGCAGCGCCGATAACGCGCGCAAGCGCACTTCAGCGCGGGTGTTCGGCCGCATCATGGTGTCTGGACCGGACGGCACGCCGCGCCTCCGAGAGAACCCTCCCGTCCTTCAGCACCTGGATGTCGATCACGAGGCCGGTGTCGTCGAGTCATTTCGGGAGTACCTCACGAGTGTGCCTGGCGATGTCGCACTTCTGCTGTCCCACTTCCAGGTGTCCGACGTCGCACAGCGTGTCGTCGGGGTCGGCAGCGTCGGGACTCGCTGCTACCTGGTGATCCTGGCCGGACCCGACGGTACACCGTTGATCTTGCAGGTCAAGGAGGCCAAAACCTCTGTTCTCGAAGAATACGGAGGTGTCCGGCAGCCGAGCAGCGTGGCTCGCGCGGTAGAGGCGTCCGGCCAGGGAGGCAGGGTCGTCGACGGGCAACGGGTGCTGCAGGCGATGTCGGACATATTCCTCGGCTCCGCGCGCCACGGTGGACGCGACTTTTACGTCCGTCAGTTCCAGGACATGAAGGGTTCGATCGAAACCGAAGGCATGTCGCCGACCGCATTCGGTCAGTATGCGGCGGCGTGCGCCATGGTGCTTGCCCGCGGGCACGCGCAGAGCGCAAACGGATCGATACTGCAAGGCTACGTCGGCAGCGGCGACAAGGTCGGCGCCGCGGTACTGGAGTGGTCATACCGGTACGCAGAGAAGGCGCTCGAGGACTTCCATCGACTGCAGTCCGCGGCCAGGGCAGGGGAGATCGAGGTCGCCGACGACCCGGCTCGGTAAGGCCCCGGGTCGTCGGACGAACTCGATGAGGGAATCCATAACGGAAACAAGGGAATGAGCGTCGGCAACAACCGCGGGCGTTCGGGCATCGATGACATGTGGTCGATGACACTGCCCGAGGTGTGCGAAAGCTATTGTGCAGTAACAATATTTCTCCAGAACGAGCGATGAACTCGACGGGTTGCGCGTAGCAGCCGGGTCTGGAGTGGCCGCAAAATCGCTGGCCTGAGCCGGAACTCGGCGCGCATCCGGTTCTGATGCGGTGCGAGATGTGAGAGCGAAAAGCGAGAGGTATGTCAAAGTACGAAGACGAACTGCGGTCCGAGCGGGAATACATTGCCGGGCTGTATGCGCGCCTGGACAACGAGCGTGCCGAGGCCAACCGGCGTTACAAGGCGGCTTTGAGCAGCCCCATCGACCCCCAGAACGGCAGCACGCTCGTCGAACGTGACGCCGAAGTGCGCGCGATGGCCAAGGAGATGCAGCGGTTGGATGTTGCCGACTACGGTCTGTGCTTCGGTCGGCTCCAGACGCTGGACGACGAACATCTCTACATCGGGCGCCTTGGTCTGCTGGACAGCCAGAACGACTACGAACCGTTGCTGCTTGACTGGCGGGCTCCACTGGCGCGGGCCTTTTACGTCGCGACCGCGGCCAGTCCGGAGGGGATGCTGCGCCGTCGGCAGTTCCACACTCGCGGACGTAAGGTGATCGACTTCACCGACGAGACGCTGGGCCGTCCGACCGGGGCCGAGCTCGGTGAGGAGCGCGACGGCCCGGGAGATGCGGCTCTGCTGGCCGCAGTCAACGCTCCGCGGGGTGAGGGGATGCGCGACATCGTCGCGACGATCCAAGCCGAGCAGGATGCGATTATCCGACTCGAACACCCCGGCGTCCTCGTGATCGAGGGCGGCCCGGGTACTGGGAAAACGGTGGTCGCCCTGCACCGGGTGGCCTATTTGCTCTACACACAGCGCAAGCAGATGGAACGCCACGGTGTGCTCGTGGTCGGCCCCAGTCCGGAATTCCTGAATCACATCGGGCGGGTGCTGCCTTCGCTGGGGGAGTCCCAGGCGGTGTTCATGACCACCGGTGACTTCGTCCCCGGCCTCAGTGTGCGTGCCGAGGACAGCCCGGACGCCGCGCGGTTGAAGGGGTCGTTGAAGATGCTCGACGTGCTCGCTGCGGCGGTGGCCGATCGCCAGGAGCTGCCGGCGGATCCGATACCCATCGAGCTCTCCGACGTCACCGCGCGGATCGACGCCGCGACCGCGGAGTGGGCCAGGGAGGAGGCGCGCAAGACCGGTCTGCCGCACAACGAGGCCCGTGCCGAGTTCATCGACGTTGTCACCTACGTGCTCACCGAACGGGCTGTCGCCCGGATCGGGAAGGGCTGGCTGACCCGCGACGACAAGCACGCGTGGGCACAGATGCGTGCTGACGTGGTGAACGAGCTCGAGGACCACGAGCAGTTCACCGCTGCACTGAATCGCCTGTGGCCGATCCTCACCCCGGAAGACGTTCTGGTGCAGCTGTATACCTCACGCGAGCGGCTGAGTGCAGCGGGAGCCGACGACGCCCTGTACCGGACCGATGGCGCCGCATGGACAGTGTCCGATGTGCCGTTGCTCGATGAATTGGTTGATCTGCTGGGCCGCGACAGGGCGGCCGACGAGGCCGCCGAGCGGCAGCGGAAGGAGGAGGCTGCCTACGCGGCAGGGGTGCTCGACCTTATGGTCGACCGTGAGGACCTCATGGACGACGAGGACCACCTGTTGGCCGCGGACCTGCTCGACGCCGAGCAATTGGCGGAGCGTTTCCAAGAGCAGGACAATCGTGAACTCGCCGAACGTGCTGCCGCGGAACGTGATTGGACCTACGGACACGTGGTGGTCGATGAGGCGCAGGAACTGTCCGAGATGGACTGGCGGGTGTTGATGCGCCGCTGCCCCCGGCGATCGTTCACTATCGTCGGTGATCTCGCCCAGCGCCGCTCGGCCGCGGGGGCGACGTCATGGGGATCGATGCTCGAACCGTATGTGCCGGCGGAAACCACGGGCACCAACCGGGCAGGTCGTTGGGTCTATCGGGCACTGTCGGTGAACTACCGCACCCCGGCGGAGATCATGGAGGTCGCCGCCGCGTTGCTGGCCGAGTTCGCCCCGCGTGTCCAGCCGCCGGAGTCGGTCCGGGCATGCGGTGTGAAACCGTGGTCACGCCAGGTCGCTGACGATGAATTGGCGGTTGCCATCGAGGAATTCGTGCAAGACGAGGCTGGGTCCGAAGGCACGAGTGTGGTGATCGGACCACCGGGGGTGCCGGGCACGGTACCGCCGTCGGCGACCAAGGGATTGGAATTCGACGCGGTCCTCGTGGTGGAGCCGCAGCGGATCCTGGCGGACGGGCCGCGCGGTGCGGCCGAGCTTTACGTCGCACTCACCCGTGCCACGCAGCGTCTCGGTGTCCTGCACCGGGATCCTCTACCGGCGGCGCTGGCAGGTCTGGCCGAGCGCCGGTGACAGCCGTCGGATGCTGTGCGGCCGGGCACCCTCGCAGCGGTGCGATGAATGGGTTCGGGTCGGCCGGGAGATCGCGCCGGCCGTCTTCCAGGCAGTAAACCTAGTCAGCTAACTGAGGTGGCCTGGCCGTGGCACCGAGGGTGTCCGTGCCACAAGCCGCCACGTGCGCTGGTAACAGCCTGTTGTGTCCGCAATAATCGGGGGGTGGAGCGGCGGCGCAACGAGCAGGACACCCGATCTCCGATGACAACGTTGCAGCAAATGCCGGCGTTGGTCATCTTGGAGCGGTTCCCGGTTCCGGTGCTCGCCATCGCGGAGGACGGCAGCATTCTCTTCGCGAACAGCGCATTCGCCGAAATGGTGGGCCGCAGCGCGGAATCGGTAAAAGCCCTGAAGTTCGCCCAGATTTTTCATTCACTGCCCGATGACGAGTCAGCGGTATCTGTCGTGCGGGCCAATGCCGACCTGGTCGTAGACCTTGTGCACCAGGACGGTTCGCTCGTGCGGGCGCGAATGAGCAAGTCCGCATTGCTCCGCGGGGACGATCCGTTGGCGCTGGCGACGTTCCAAGATCTCACCGAACAGCTGTGGGTGGAGGAGTTGTAGGTCGCTACCTGCCTGCCTCCGGTGACCGGCGCAGGGACTCGCGTGCCAGAAACTCCCCGAAGTAGCCACGCGACTCGTCGCTCACGATGGCGGGCAGCAGCAGCTCCCAGATGAACGCCACACGCTGCCGCAGATCGGTGCCGGTTGCGGTGGCTTGGGACAGTGCCTCTGCCCCGAGTAAAGAGCTCAGGATCACTTCGGCGGCGCTCTTGGGGTTCAGGTGGCTGCGGAGGTCGCCTTCCGTACCGGCCTGCTCGACCTGCTGGGTGAGCTCTTCGAGCCAGCTCCCGTAGACCCGGCCGGGCGCCTCGTTGAGACCGCTGAAGGTGCGCATCAGTTGCATGCCGATCCAGGTGAGCTTGTCAGAGGCGGTGAAGTCGGTCACCATGAACAGCCCGTGTACTAGGTTCTCCAGCGCAGGCGACGATGATGCGGTGATGGCGCGGAACGTCGCCAACGTGCGCGCGCCGGCCTCCTCGATGATGGCTGCGGCCAACGTCTCCTTGGCGTCGAAGTGGTAGTAGAAGGCCCCCTTGGTCAGCTCGGCGCGCTCGATGATCTCACCTAATCCAGCAGCGGGATAGCCGATTTCACTGAACAGATCGACAGCGGCGTCGATGATCTTGCGGCGGGTGAGCTCTGAGCGGGCCTGGCGTGCCATGTCGTACTCCGTCAGGCCGACCCGGCGGCCGAATCCGCATCGAGTTCGGCCTTGGCGGGTTTGCTAGCAAGGGCCTTCTTGAGTGCCACGATGGTGCGGCGCTTGACGAACTGGTCCAGATACCCGAGCCGATTCGGGTTCGCGAGGCCGGGCAGCATCGATTTCCACGCCTGCTCGAGATCGATGAGAAACCGTTGTGGGTCGTCCAGATCACTGGTCTGGCGGATACCGAGCTGCATCGAAACCAACAGCGTCGCAGCGACGTGCGGATCGGTACCGTCGACGAAATCACCCTCCTCGATACCGCGGCGGACGATTTTTGCGTATCCGGCGATCCAGGGCTCCAGCACTTGCGGTCCGAGCCTGTCGGTCCGGCCGACCGACTCCAGCAGGTTCCCGGCCGCACGCGCCATTGTCTCGCCGATGTCGTCGACGGTCACCTGATAGGAGATGTCGACCAGCGTCTCCACCGCGGACAGGTTGCGGGCCAGCACTTCACGGACCTGTTCGCGGGCCAGTTGAGCGCGGTGTTCGACGATCGAGGACGCCAGCGCGTACTTGGACCGGAAATGGAAGTACAGCGCTCCCTTGGTGACCGCGGCATCGGCGAGGATGTCGTCGAGGCTCACCGCACTGTACGGCTTGTGCGCGAATTGGCGTGCCGCCGCCTGCAGGATCTGAAGTCGGGTGACGTCGGCCCGTCGGTCGAGCTGCTCAGTCACCAGGACACCTCAAGATCTTCACGACTGTGTGGTCGGGTGGAACATCGGGCGGTGCCCGGCGCGTGCATGGGATTGTTTCATCCGTCGTCCCCGTGCACGGACACTTCGGTGGCCGAGGTGGATGTCTGCCTCCCCATCGAAATACCTAAAGTCATCGTCACGGGTGCATATCATTCTAAAGGTATGTATGGTGCTTAGCGTGATAACTCTTGGTTCGCAGTTGGCGGACCACGCGACCGGTCTGTCTGCGATCACTGTGGACATGCGCCCCGACCGTGTGGCGATGTCGCCGGCAGTTGCCGCGAGTTATCGTAGAGACGTTGCCATAGCCCGTTCTGGCTACCCCCCTCGAATCCCGGTGCGGGCTGTGGCAACCTCTTCTTCCGATCGTCTCAGAGGCGTGATCGGAGCTCGGTCGCTGAGTCGACAATATGGTGAATTAGCCGAAAAAACCCTGTTCGGTGCTGGTAACGGCGCACCGAAAGGTGTGGGTGCAGCCGGGTTGACGGGTCCCGCGCCGTCGTCCCTACCAACGTTGAGGTAGCCATAGATGATGTGGGACGACGAATTTGATGTAGTTTGCTGTGGTTCCGGGTTCGGTGCATTGGCGTGCGCTGTCGCCGCGGCCGACGCTGGATTGGACGTACTCATCGTGCAGCCCGGCATCGAATATCGGCATGGTGGCGAAGATTCCGTCGTTCCACTGTTGGCTGCCGGCATCGAGGATCCGGAGACGCGGGAGTACTTCGACGCACTATCGGCTGACCTGGGATCCTCCGAACCAGCTGATGCCCAACTGACGGTTCGGTCCGCCACCGACCTGGTACCGGCAAAGCCCGGCGGCCTGGTCGCGCCGTTCTACGGCGCTCGCCTGCGTGACTGGGCTTCGGAGTGTCTGCACTCGCCCTACGGTGTGCTCTACACCCGGCTGACCGGCAGGCAGACCACGGCGATGAAGACCCATTCGGGTGAGGAAATCGAGGTCAAGGTCGTCGGCTCGCTGACACCCGACAGCACCGGCGCCGCGACAGCGCTCAGCGATTGGTTGACCGCCCAGATCCGAAACCGTGAGATTCCGACATACGAGAGCAGCGCGCTCAATCGCATCGTGTTCGAGGAGGGCGAGATCGTCGGTGTGGTGATCGACACCCCGGATGGCCGACAAGCTATCCGGGCCCGGCATGGTGTGGCGGTTGACACGCTCAGCCAGCCGGGCGTCCTGACGGGCGGCGTGTTCCCGGCCGACGAGCCGGGTCGGCGGCTGCAGGTGTGGCTGGTCGGGCACAGTGCCAGCCGCTTCGCCCGGGTCGAGTTGTTCGCCGCCGACGTCGCTGCGGATTCGATTTCATTGGCGTACTGCAGATCCCCCCGGGTGCACGATGGGCTCCGGGATGCGGGCCGCTCACATGTGCGGCACTGGCGGAAAACGCACCGAAACCCGCCCCTTGGCTAGCAGCCGCTCCATTTCACCACCTGATATCGGTCTGGACAGCAGGAATCCCTGCGCGCGATAACAGCCGTGCCGTAGCAGGGTGAGCGCGGCGGTCTCTGTCTCCACGCCCTCGGCGACAAGTTGCAGACCGAAGGCGCCGGCGAGCGCGATCACAGCCCGGACGATCGGCAGATCACCCGGGTTCGAGCCGAGTTCGGCCACAAAGCTCCGGTCGATCTTGAGCGTGTCGACCGGTAGCGATTTCAAGAGAGACAGCGCGCTGTAGCCCGTGCCGAAATCATCGATCGCCACGTGGACGCCCACGTGCTGCAGGCCGAACAGGGTGCGGCGAGTGGTCTCGATGTCCTGAACCACCACGCTTTCGGTGATTTCCAGACAGACCGATCCGCGAGGCAGCCCGAATTCGGCCATGATGCTGGCCACCGAGTCGACGAAGCCCTCAGTTACCAACTGCACGGGGGAGACGTTGATCCGTAACAGGATGCGCCGGCCGAGCCCGTTCGCACGCCACCGGGCAAACTCGGCGCAGGCGGTGCGCAACACCCATCGCCCTAATTCGCCTGCGAGGTTGATCGACTCGGCGACGCCGATGAATGAATCCGGCGCGAGCAGGCCACGCGTCGGGTGTTGCCACCGGACCAACGCCTCGGCTGCGAGCACCTCACCGGTACGCATGTCGATTTCGGGCAGGTAGTGCAGCACCAGCGATCCGTCCTCGATCACGTTCTGCAGGTGCAGTTCGATGTCGTTGCGGAAATCGATCTCCAGCGCCATCGCATCGGAGAACACCGCCACCTGGTTGCCGCCGGCGTTCTTGGCAGTCAGCACGGCCTGATCAGCGCGGCTGAGCAGGTCCGAGGTGGAGTCCCGGCCCGGTATTCCCTCCGCCACACCGATGCTCACGGTCCGGGTGAGCATCTCACCGTCGACTGTCACCCGTTCGCGCAGCATCGATTGCAGCTGATAGGCCAATGCCTCAGCAGCTTTGACCGGCATTGGGGCCGCCGGGACTACGACGAACTCGTCACCGCCGAGGCGTGCGATGAGTTGCGGCTCGTCGTCGCCTTCCTGCAGGCGCCGCGCAAGAATTCTGATGAACGCATCCCCGGCGGTGTGGCCCAGATAGTCGTTGATCGCTTTGAGCCGGTCCAGATCCAGGAACATCACCGAAACCGGGCCTGGTTGACCGGGCGCAAGCCGGTCATCGAGGTGAGCCAACAGCGCCCTACGGTTGTACAACCCCGTGAGATGGTCGTGATCGGCCAGGTAGCGCAGTCGGTCCTCGGCGGCGATGCGGGCCTGCACCTGGGCGAACAACGAGGCAATCGCCTTTAGCGCGTTGAGTTCCTCGGGCAGCCATTCTCGGTCGCCGAACTTGACGAAGCCGAGGACACCGGTGGTGACCTCGCCGGAGAGCAGTGGCACGGATGCCATCGAGGTGCTCGGAATATGGCGGCCCGCCTCGATGGTTCGCTGGTAATCGTCGGTGGCGGGTTCGGGCCGGAAAACGGCCGGTTCCTTCAGGTTCTCGGCCATCGCGAACACCGGGTCGGCGTCGGCGAACCGAACGACCGCGATGGGATCGGTGAGGGCGTCCACCGGCCGCGGCGGCCACTCGGCGATCAGCTTTGTGGTGTGAGCCAGGTGATCGTTATGTCGCAGGAAACTCACGTCGACGTCGAAATACGACACCAGGTCGGCCAGTACCTGCTGGCTGACTGCCGCGGCGGTGGCGGCGTTGACCGCCATCAGCTGTGTGGCGACCGATGTGACAACCAATTCCAGGCTGCGTGGCACACCAACCTCCGGACTCGCCTCAGCCATGTATCGGCTCGTGGACCAGCGGCAGCGGCCTGCGCCGGCTGCGTACCAGTGGGCGCGGCGCAAAGAACAACCTGAGCACCAACGCCTGGCGCTCGTCGTGTTCTGTCGCCGTCAACTGGCGGAAAGCGTACTGCAGATCCCACAGTTCTCCGGCATGGGCACGGGATAGCCGCTGACGGTCTTCGTCGCTGTGGGCATAGAGGAATACCGGTGACACCGGCTGGACCGCGACCCCGTATTGCTGGGCCTTCACCCACAGCGCCTGCACCGCCGAACCGGCCCGGGCGTAGTCGGTCAGCCGTTGGCCCCGCACCGCGACGACCGCGACGGCAGAACTCGACGTCACCCGCTCGTAGGTGTCGTCTCCGAGCGCAGAGCCGGCGTCCCAGTCGGCAAGTCGAGCCATCACCTCCGGCCGGCGCAGGATGTCCAGTAACACCAGGTCGGTCGGATCCAGACCGAGCGAGGTCACGTCGAGCCCCGTGTCCGGATCCGGGTCGCCGGGCCAGCGCAGTTCGGAGAACATCTCGCGGTGCAACGTGGGGGTCAGATACCGGATCCGGTCGGCCTCAGCGAGAATGTGCGCCGCGCGTTTGACTTCGGCAGCGGTGGCCAGGATGTGGGCTGCGGCGCCCTCGGCGCGCGCTGCGGCGCTCAGCGCGTCGAGGATGTCGGCGGCAATGGGTGCTCTGGATCCACGCGCGCGGGTGGTCTCACGTTGCAGCATTGGTTCGTATAACTGCGCCAGTTCCGGTGCGTGCCCGGCGGCCAGCGCCAGGGTGCCCACCAACGGCGTCCCTTCGTCTCCTCGATGCCATGCCGGCTCACCAGTGCGGCCTTGTGAGGCCGCGGCAACCCGGGCGTTGAACATCGCGGCTCCGAGCGCGACGGCGCTGCCGCGGAAACCGACGTCCATTGCAGTGGTGTATTCGGTTGCCAGCCGCAGGTTCACTGTGTCGCCGGTCGAGTCGATACGCCATGGCTGCGCGTTGCCACCCGAGGGGGCGCGATTGGCAGCCACCGCGATGATGCCGGCCGGATCGGTCGGCGCGGGAGGTTCTTCGGCCGCGGCAAGGGGCACCGGCGGGTCTGTTCGCTGCGCGAACGGATCGGTGATCTCGTCCAGGGCGGTACCGCAATCGATCCGAACTCGTCCGGACGTCAGGGGCTCGCCCAGCCCGATGCGCCGCACGGCTTCGGCTACCACGGTCGCCCCGAGCTGAACTTCCCCGGCTAACTGCGGCCAGGTGGTGAGGGTCTTGCCCACCTCGACCAGCGAAGCTGCCATCCGCGGCGACAATTCCGCGGCGTCCAGCAACCGCAGGACGTGGGGGACTTTGTCTTTACTGGACAAGTCGGCCAGCGCGGTGGTGTCGACGGTGCCCAGCAGTCCATGCAGGAGGGGCCGTTCGGCGTCCAGGTCGAAGCGTTCGACGTCGAGGAGACCCCGATCGGCGGTCGCCATCAAGACCGGCAGTCGGTGGGCGCGGGCTGCCTCGCGGATGAGGACCTTCGCGTCGAGTGAATCGCATTCCTCGATCACGACGTCGAGTCCGCGGAGAAACTCATCGATGGTGTCCGAGCTTGCGCCGTCGCGGTCGATGCGCACTCGAAGGTACGGGTCGAGCTCGGCAATTCGGCGCGCGGCAACCACGGCCTTGTTCACCCCGAGGTCGAAGACCGACGCGGGCACGCGGTTGAGGTTCGGCAACTCCAGCTCATCGAAATCGGTGAGCCGCAGCTCGCCACAGAGTCCTTCCGAGGCAAGCGCGTAGGCGATGGCGTGGCCCACGCTCAGCCCGATGACCCCGACCCGCAGCCGTGCCAGCCGCCGGTCCTCCTCGGCGCTGATCAGGTTGCGGTTGCGGTCGAGGCGTAAGCGCCGGAACCCCATGGGGCCGAGGATGTGCACCACGCTGCGCCGCCATGGGTAGTACGCCCATGATGTGGGTTCGTCGAGGACGTCGGCCTCCGGGGCCGGGGTGAGCTCTCTGAGTGCCTCCCGCTGCCGTCGACAGGTATCGATGACGGTGATGTGGGGATCTGCCAGTAGACCCGCCAGCATGTCCGACGGATCGTCAGCCTCGATGATGACTGCGTTGCCGTCTGAAGAGTCGTCGATATTGTGGTTCATTGCCCTGCCGCGGTGGAGGCATCAACGGTTTCGATGGAGTCCAGCCCGGCCGAGATGCGCTGGACTTCGCTGTAGAACGCCGAAAGCTGCTTGGGCTCAGCATGGTTGGCGAACGTGCGCCTGTCCCACCACATCATCTTGGTCTGATAGCGCTCGTCCGGGTACGGGGTTGCGGGGATTTTGGCAGCCAGCACGCCGCCGGAGGACAGCCAACGTTTGAGCACGTAGGCCGCCGCGGTAGCCATCGCGAAACCGATGTCGAGCTGGGCCATGAAATGCAGTGGCATGCGGGCCAGCGTGTCGGTCAGGACGCGGCTCTGATCGGGGTCGTCGCAGACCCACGCGGTCTTCATCTCGACGACACCGAAGGGAAGCCGGTCTTCGATCATCTTGCGTACGGTGCCGAGGCCGGGTTGTCCTGCCCACTCGACGGTGGCATGGCATTCGTCAACGTGCTGATAGGGGCCTTTGGCTCGCAATCCGCCAACAACACGGCCGGCCTGATTGATGCCCGCGCAGAACAATGCCGTGTCGTCACCCTTGCGTAGTGCCGCCATGTCGAGTGCATGCTCGACGCCATGCTTGCGATAGTTGCGGCGGGCCCCGTTGACATACTCGCGCCATAATTCGCGTTCCGAACCAGGGGTTGCGATGACGATCGTGCAGTCACTGCCCGGATCCCACCAACTGTGGGTTTTCTCCACTGACAGGGTTGAACGAGCAGCGACATCGCGCTGGGGAGCGGTCATTGGCGATCCATTTCCTCTGGCAGCCTCACCCCCGACCGGGTCGGCTGATTTGTCATGCGCACCGCGGTTGTGCGCGATTACGCGAGATGAGTATCACGCGGCAGGGACGGGTAATTCCAGCTAGCAGACAAGACTTGTCCAGCGGCGCGTCCAATTCTTCACTCCCCAACACCATGTATTTACAGGGATGTGCAAATTTGGCAAATCGGATGGTTGATGACGGTACTGTATATTCCGGTCGAATGTTCGCGGAGCAAAGTTGACCCATCGCTGGGATTTGGGGCGGCCATTCTCTCTGCCGGTTTCGGTCAGTTTGTTGCTTGGCCGCGAGCCAGTCACCCGGACGACGTTTCGGACCGCCATACCTATCTGGTACCCGGTTGGCGCGCGGCGGAACCGGTCGGGTGAGAATCTGACGGGTGATGGCTGAGGAGTATCCGAGAGCGAAAACCCTACCGGTCCGCGATATGGGCCGTCTCCTGCTGCGTTGCGCGGACCGACCCGGCCTCGTCGCGGCGATCAGTAGCTTTCTGACGGGCGCGGGCGCCAACATCGTGTCGCTGGATCAGCATTCGACCGAGCAGACCGGCGGCACCTTCATGCAGCGCACCATCTTCCACCTGCCAGGTTTGACCGCTGCTCGTGACGAGTTGGAGGGCGAGTTCCGCACCCGGGTGGCGGAACCGTTCGCGATGGACTTCCGGCTCACCGAGGCGGCCAAACCGAAGCGGGTGGCGTTGATGGCCTCCCGCGAGGACCACTGCCTGCTCGACCTGTTGTGGCGCAACCGCCGCGGTGAGCTGGACATGTCCGTGGTGATGGTGATTTCGAACCATCCGGATCTCGCCGAGCAGGTACGGGCGTTCGGTGTTCCATATCTGTATGTTCCCGCGACCCGAGACAATCGCGCCGAAGCCGAGCAGCGGCTGCTCGATCTACTGCGCGGTAACGTCGACCTGGTAGTGCTCGCGCGGTACATGCAGATTCTCACCCCAGAGTTCCTCGATGCCGTCGGATGCCCTTTGATCAACATCCACCACTCGTTTCTGCCGGCGTTCATCGGAGCGGCGCCGTACCGGAGAGCCAAAGAGCGCGGTGTGAAACTGGTCGGAGCCACAGCGCATTACGTCACGGGCGACCTCGACGAAGGTCCGATCATCGAACAAGACGTGGTTCGGGTCGACCACCGGCACGCCGTCGAGGATCTGGTGCGCTTGGGATCCGATGTCGAGCGGGTGGTCTTGTCGCGTGCGGTGCTGTGGCACTGCGAGGATCGCGTGATTCGGTTCGGCAACCAGACCGTGGTGTTCTGAACGGTGCCGAAGTGCACTCCGAGAGGGGCGGGGTTGAAGGTCTTCAACGGGCTTGACGAGTTCGCGGCGGCGACGGGCAGCGAGCTCGGGCCGACCGGGTGGATGGAGATCACCCAGGATCGGGTGAATCTGTTCGCCGACGCCACCGACGATCACCAGTGGATCCATGTCGACCCGGAGAAGGCCGCCGGTGGGCCGTTCGGCGGGACCATCGCGCACGGCTTGCTCACCCTCTCGCTGCTGCCGCATTTCACTCATCAGCTGTACCGCGTCGACGACATCGCGATGGCGATCAACTACGGCTACAACAAGGTTCGTTTCATCACGCCGGTGAAGGTCGGTGCCAGTGTGCGGGCTCGCGCGCACATCGATGAGGTCGCCGAGCTCGACGGTGCCGTGCAGGCGAAAATGACGGTGACCGTGGAGATCGACGGTGCGGCCAAACCTGCCGCGGTGGCCGAGTCCATCGTCCGATTCATAGGCTGAGGCTCAAATGGCCAGTGTCATATATGAAATATGGTCGGTGCTGACGGGTCTTCATAATCGGAAGTTGGGTGACGCAGGTGTCATTGCTTACCGGCCAAACTGCGGTGGTGACCGGTGGCGCCCAGGGCCTGGGTTTGGCGATCGCACAACGGTTCATCGAGGAGGGCGCCCGCGTGGTGCTCGGCGACCTCGACCTGGAAGCCACCGAGGCGGCGGCTGCTCAGCTCGGCGGTTCCGATGTCGCCGCGGCAGTGCGGTGTGACGTGACCTCCTCCGCCGAGGTTGAGGCACTCGTCGCTGCCGCTGTGGAACGGTTCGGTGGTTTGGACATCATGGTCAACAACGCCGGAATTACGCGCGACGCGACCCTGCGCAAGATGACCGAGGAGCAGTTCGATCAGGTCATCGCCGTGCACCTGAAAGGTACCTGGAACGGCACCAAGTCGTCCGCGGCGATCATGCGGGAAAACAAGCGCAGGGCGATCGTGAACATGTCATCGATCTCCGGCAAGGTCGGCCTCATCGGGCAGACCAACTACTCGGCGGCCAAGGCGGGCATCGTCGGCATGACCAAGGCCGCCGCCAAGGAACTGGCGCACCTCGGAGTGCGGGTCAACGCGATCCAGCCTGGCTTGATCCGATCGGCCATGACCGAGGCCATGCCTCAACGTATCTGGGACCAGAAGCTGGCCGAGGTGCCGATGGGACGGGCTGGTGAGCCCGACGAGGTGGCTAAGGTCGCGCTGTTCTTGGCCAGCGATCTGTCGTCGTACATGACCGGCACGGTGCTTGAGGTGACGGGCGGTCGGTACGTATGACGATGTGGCGAGAGTGCAGGCGCATATCGGCGAGGCCATGGCCGAGCATCTGTGCACGGCCTCCAAGCCGTTGAGCGATCACCTCGAGCGCATGGGCGTGCTCGAGTAAACGTCTTTCCGTCATAGCTTCAGCTGCGAACCACGATCACCGGAACCCGCGCAGCTTGCGCCACGGCGGAGCTGACAGAGCCGAGGAGCATGCCGGTGAAGCCGCCGCGGCCGTGACTGCCCACGATGACGAGCTGCGCCTGCCGGGACTCCTCGACGAGCCACCGCGCCGGTTCATCGCAGACGATTCGGCGCTGTACGTGGACGTCTGGGTATTTCTCGTTCCAGCCCGCCAGCCGTTCACCGAGCACCTCGTGCCCTTCGTCTTCGTCACGGCGCCAATCCATCCCGAAGATCGGGAAGACCGGGACGTCACTCCACGCGTGCAGTGCCACGAGATCTACGCCGCGCCGCGACGCTTCATCGAACGCCAACGCGGTCGCGCCCTCAGAAGCGGGTGACCCGTCGATGCCTAGCAGGACCGGGGATGTGGTGTCCACCGAACGGGTTTCGTCAGCATGGACCACGGCAACCGGGCAATGCGCGCGATGGAGCAAACCGCTGCTGACCGATCCGAGGACGGCTCGCTCGAAGGCCCCCATACCCTGACTGCCGACAACGACCATCTGTGCGTGGGTGGATGCTTCGGTCAGCTCGGATACGGCGATGCCAGCCCTCACGTCAGTGTGCACGGTGGGGGGTTGCGCTTCATCGATATTGGTGACGAAGATTTCTTGAGCTTGCGCGATGACTTGATCGGCGTTCTCCTGTTGCCACTCGGTGATGGATCCTTGCATGGGCGCAATCGGCCAGCTCACAACCGCCGGTTCGATGATGTGGGTCAGGGTCACTGACGCCGCCCGCATGACGGCTTCGCGAGCGGCCCACTTGACGGCTGCGTTCGACGCGGCCGATCCGTCCACCGCAACGACAATTCCGTATTCGTCTGGGGTCAGGCTCATTTCGAATCCTCCTGTCCGATGCGGCGACGCATTGCGCGGCGCCGATAGCAGTCGACGCTAGGCCGGTCCCACGGCGGCAAAGCAGAGCCGTAGGTCGGTCGGCGCAGCGCCGACGGTCATCGGAAGTCGGGACCAACGCCGGGTCGTTTGACCCTGGCGGCCATACCACGACAGTCTTCGATGTAAGTGCCCAGGCTCCGGCCGCCCGAACGGCTACTGATGCACCACAAGGACTGAGCAATCGGGATGGCTGGCCAGCGGATTTGTGTGAGGTCCAATAATTTTGGTCACATCAGCCGCGTCGTCCGGTCCGAGAACGACCATGTCGACCGGCTCGGTGCGTGCGGCCAGAAACTGACCGATCCCGGCCGCGCCGGCGGTGACGTGGATGCGTACACGAGGATGACTCCGCTGCCATGCCGTCATGCGGCGATCCAGCTCGTCATAGGAGATATCGCCGAAATCCCGCCGCCAGACCCCGACGGCCAGGACAGGGCGCCCGCGCAGGTCAGCTTCGGTGACGGCAGCGTCGATAACGTGGTCATCGTCGCCGGATGCACCGACCGGCACGGCGATCATCCCCGGGTGATGGGACTGTTGCGCTGGGCGACTTCTGATTACCGCGACAGGGCAACACGCATGTTCAGCAACCTTGGCGGCTGTCGATCCGAAAAGCAGCTTGGCGAGACGCCCTATGCCGACCGATCCCATACAGACCATGGCGGCGCGGCGTGACTCGTCGAGCAGATTGGCATCCGGTCGGCCGTAGAGGACTGCGGTCTCGACTTTCACCGGATTTCCGGTGGCGTCGATGACCGAGCGGGCCGCCCGTAAGCATGTCTGGGCGTATTCGAGGTTCATACCGCACTCGCTGTCGGTGAATGCCGTGCCATCACCCCGATCGATGCAGGACACCAGTCGCAGGGGAACGTCACGAGCCACTGCTTCGTCGATCGCCCATTGCGCGGCATGCACCGCAGCGGTGGACCCGTCGATCCCTACCACGACGGGATTGCCGTTGTGCGACGTGATCATCGGCGTTCCTTCACTGTCGTGACCGCGGCGGCGTGGGCCACTGGCGGGCGGTCCCGGCGACGCCGTGGTCACTGATCGCGCTGCTGTCAATGATCCAGTCGTGACGCAAACACCGCGGCCTGGGTCCGCCGCTGCAACCCGAGCTTTGCCAGCAACCGGGATACGTAATTCTTCACCGTCTTCTCTGCCAGGAACATCCGATCGGCGATCTGCTTGTTGGTCAGGCCTTCGCCGAGCAGATCCAAGAGTTCCCGTTCCTGATCGGTGAGCGTCGACAGCGGGTCGCTGTGATGTTGGGTTTCACGGAGCTTGGTCATCAGCGCGGCCGCCGCCCGGTTGTCGAGCAGAGATCGTCCGGCTCCGACAGTCTTGACCGCTTCGGCGAGCGCCAATCCTTTGATGTCCTTGATCACGTAGCCGCTGGCCCCGGCCAGAATGGAATCGAGCATCGCCTCGTCGGAGGTGAACGAGGTGAGCATGAGGCACCTCAGGTTCGGCAAGCGTGACAACAGGTCGCGGCACAGCTCGACGCCGTTGCCATCGGGCAGGCTCACGTCCAGGACCGCGACATCGGGCTGCAAGGCCGGGATTTGGAGCATCGCCTCGGCGACCGTGCCGGCCTCACCGACGATGTCGAGCTCGGGATCGGTGCCGAGCAGCCCGACCAACCCGCGGCGGACGATCTCGTGATCGTCGACGAGGAAGACTTTCAGCATCGCGGTGGCTGCTGTGGCATCCCGGCGGCATCGGCGATGCCGGGACCAGCCGTGGTGTGCGGTCGGAAATCGGTGTCGACGACGGTGACCGGGCAGTCGGCCCTTGCGGAAAGCGTTGCGGCAGTTGGCCCGAGTCGTTTGTCATCGATCCCGTGCGCGATCCCGAGCGATCCGACACACACCATGTCGGCCGATCGCGAAGCATTCAACAACACCGCGGCCGGGTCGCCGTGTACGACTTCCCATTCGATCTTGATGGGTTTCTGTGTTGACTCCACCGCCACCACCGTCTGACGGATCGCGATATCGGCACGTGCCAGATCGCGTGCGGCTTGCTGGGCATCGAATGGGGCGTGTGTGCGGGGCTCGACGACGTAGACCAGCCGTAGAGGTACATCGCGCCTGAGTGCTTCATCGGTGGCCCACAGTGCGGCGTTCAGCGCCCACCTCGAGCCATCGATACCCACGACGACTCCTGGAGAAGGCAGCCAGGTCGACGACATATAAAACTCCCAGTTCGTATAGGGGGGTCGGTATCAACGCTAGATCCGTCGCGTACCTGGCGGCAGGGCCGAAAGTCCCGTCGTCAGTGGCGGACCCATATTCAGCGTTGTCTCGTGAGGACGACCTTCAGCGCACCGGTGTCAACCGGCCGGCTGAATACCCGGTAGGCATCCTCGAACTCGTCCAGAGAGAACCGGTGCGTGATCATCGGAGCGACGTCGATCTGGTGGTCGGCCACGAGGTCGATCAGCGTCGGGGTGGCGTGGGTGTCGACCAAACCTGTTGTGATGGTCAGATTCTTGTCCCAGATGTCTTCCAGGTGAAGGGTCGCGGGTGCACCGTGGACGCCTACGTTGGCGACGTGTCCTCCCGGACGGACGAGACTCACAGTTTGTTCGAAGGTCGCCGGTGTCCCCACGGCCTCGATCGCCACGTCGGCGCCCAGCCCGTCGGTCATTTGCAACACCAGATCGCGTGCGGACTCTTTGTCGGCATTGATGACGATGTCCGCACCGAACTTTCGCGCTGCGTCCAGCCGCGAGTCGGCGATGTCGATGACGATTACGTGTTTGGGACTGTACAACTGAGCCGTCACTGCGGCTGCCAGACCGATGGGACCGGCGCCGACGATCGCCACGGTGTCGCCGGGCCGTACGCCACCGGCGAGGATCCCTACCTCGTAGGAGGTGGGCAGGATATCCGCAAGCATGACCATCTGCTCGTCGCTGACTCCGTCGGGTAGACGGTAGGTCGAGTTGTCGGCGAACGGCACACGGACGTACTCGGCCTGGGTCCCGTCGATCCGGTGGCCCAGAATCCAGCCGCCCCCGCCGAGGCACTGTCCGTAGCACCCGTCGCGGCAGTAGCGGCAGCTACCGCACGCACTGATGCACGACACCAGGACCCGGTCACCAGGTGTGACGGTGCGCACCGCAGGACCGATCGCGGTGACCGTCCCCACTGCCTCGTGGCCCAGCACCCGGCCCCGTGTCACCTCTGGCACATCGCCTTTGAGGATGTGCAGATCGGTACCACAGATGGTGACTGCATCGACACGGACCACGGCGTCGGTGTCGTCGACGATCCGCGGCTGGGGAACCTCGGTCCAGGATGGCTTTCCCGGACCGTCATAGATCAACGCCTTCACGCTCTGTCCTCCTGTTATAGCCGGATGCTTGGGATCCTCACGCACGGCAGGCGTGTGGCGCAGCGGCCGTGTGACCCCACTGATGGGGACGAAAGACCTCAGTGCTGCCCGGACGATGACCTTCGGCCCTATGGCAACTCGTGTCCCGGCGATGGGATTGGTACAGGCCCAATAGGTCGCACACCGCTCGAGTTGAATCGAGGACGACGATGAATGTCATTGCGCCTACGACGACGGCAGAGCCGATCGTCACCGGCGTGGACGGCTCACCTGCCGGGGAATACGCGGCCGTCTGGGCCGCCAAGGAAGCAGCGGCCCGAAACACCGTGCTGCGCCTGGTGTATGCCGCAGACGCCGACAACGCCGACAACGAGCGGACGATGGCAGAGGCCCGCTCGGTCCTGCACCGTGCCTGGGAGGCAGTGACCGACACCGGTGTCGTGGTCAAGCTCGAATCAGAGATAGTTTTCGAGCGGCCGGTCGATTGCCTCGTCGCGGCGTCCCGCGGGGCGGCGATGGTGTGCGTCGGGGCCGGCGAAGGGCGGGGCGCGACGGCGGCCGCCCTGGTCAAGCAGGCGCACGGGCCGGTCGCGGTCATTCACCGCCGCACCGCAGAATCCATCGACCCGCGCAAGTGGATCGTGGTGGTACTCGATGAAACAGACTCTGCGCTCGACGCATTACGGGCTGCGATGCACGAGGGTGTCCTACGTGATGCACCGGTTCTTGTGTTGGAGTCGTGGTCGCACGGTCCTCGCGCAGACGTCGGCGACGCCGACCGCCATCCGGTGCGGACCGTTCTCGAGGAGTATCTGACCGGCCGGGGCGCCACCGATGCACAGGTGTGCACGTTACCCATGCCGACCCACCTGCTACACCTGTTACGTCAGAGCGTCAGCATCGACCAATTGCTGGTCATCGCCGCCGATCATCAGGCATTGGTCGAGGAGCTGACCGGCGACCGCGCTCGAGAGATCTTGCGGGGCACAGATTGCTCGTTGCTCTTCACCCGCTGAGCTCTTCACCCACTGACACCGCGGCAGGAGGGTCGCCGAGCGGCAAATAGGTCACGCCAAAGTGGGGACTTGTGCCTCTATCTGGACGTTCCCAGCCGACAGATAGTAGAGGCCACCATTTCGGACAGAAGGTAGCCAGAGATGAACGCCCATTTTCCCGATACCGAGACGGTTCGTACGGCGTTGTCGCTCGCGAACCGAGCACCGTCCGTCCATAATTCGCAGCCGTGGCGATGGCGGGTCGGGCCACAGAGTGTGCATCTCTACGCGGACACGGAGCTGCATTTGTCGCATACGGATCCCGACTGCCGTGACCTCATCGTCAGTTGCGGCGCGGCACTGAACCACTGCGTCATCGCACTGGCCGCGCTCGGATGGCAGTCCAGGGTGAGTTACCTACCGAATCCAGCGGACCCCGATCATCTGGCGTCGATTCAGCCCCATCCACTTGAACCTGGTCCGGTCGATATCGCACTGGCGGCCGCCATACCGCGACGGCGCACCGACCGTAGGCACTTCAGTTCGTGGTTGGTCCCGCCCGGCGATATCGCGGTGATGGGATCTCGCGTTGCGCGGATGGGGGTCACGATGCGTCGCGTCGATGTCACGCCGAACTTTCACGCGCTGCTGGCGATGGCTGTCCGCGAACATCTCCGCGATCCCGACTACCTGACCGAATTGACGCAGTGGAGCGGCAGGTATGCGTCCACGGCCGGGGTCCCTGCACGCAATACTCCGGAATCCGACCCTGCCGATGCCGTACCTTCGCGGTTGTTTGCCGCTCCGGTACTGGCGCAATCACCAGACGGAACGGGGCATCGCGACGGTGCGACGGTGCTCGCACTCGGGACCGCCACCGACGGTGTGGTGCACCGGATACGAGCCGGCGAGGCGACAAGCATGATCCTGCTGACCGCCACTGCGGCCGGTTTGGCGAGTTGCCCGATCACCGAACCGCTGGAAGTTGCCGCGAGCCGCGAGATCATTCGGCAAGACGTGTTCGACGATGACTGCTATCCGCAAGTGCTGCTGCGTATCGGCTGGGCACCCGTCAACGCCGACCCACTGCCCGCGACACCCCGTCGACCGTTGGACGACGTCGTGACGCGGTTGGACGGTTCCCCCTTCGACTTCGAGTAGGAGCAGTCTGGCAGGGGCTGCTACCGGAGGGTGTCGAGGTCGACATCGATGCTGAACACTCCCGCATCGCGATGCTGCGTCATCGGCCAGCCGGCATCGGTTATGACCCGACACATTGCGCGGTTCTCGGCAAGGATGTAGCGGGCGTGGCGAATTCGTCCGCCGCGGACCGCTCAACGGATGACCATCACCGAACAATCCGTATGCGGGGCGAACGGTCGGTCATGTGGTCCGATGATCCGTTGGAGATCCGCGACGTCCGCCGGCCCGAGCGCGACGAGCTGAACATATCCAGTTCCGTTGTCTTCCAAGAACTCGGGCAGTCCGGATTTCGTCGACACCGGATAGATGTGGACATCCGGATAGCGTCGGCGCCATTTCGCCACGCGGTCGTCGAGGTCCTCTGCGGACACGCCGGCTGCCGTGTCACACCAAGTAGCCACGGCAAGGACCGGTGCACGGCGTAGTCGGGCTTCGTCGAGCGTTCGCGCCACCACGAGTTCATTGTCGGTTCGATCGTCAACTCCAACCACCACCCAATCGGGTGTCGTCGGAGCAGGGGACGATGTGCGATGCCGGACGACAACGACGGTGCAGTGGGCATTTTCGGCGAGCTCCGCCGCGGTCGATCCCAGCAGTCGGCGTGCCAGACAACCGATGCCGACCGATCCGACACAGATCATCGCCGCTGAACGGGATTCCTCGACAAGTGCCGCCGCTGCCGATCCCCAGATGATGTCGGTTTCGACCTTGACCGCCTTGCCAGTCGCCTCGATGCCGGATGACACGGCATGCAGCGCGCTTTCGCCGTAATGGAGTTCGGGACGATAGACGTCGATCGGAACTGACGGCTCAAGGGGGATACCCGTGACATGCACGAGACGAAGCGGCGCCCCGCGGTGGATGGCGTCGTCCATCGCCCACAGCGCGGCCTGCAGCGCTGCTTGAGATCCGTCTACGCCAACCACGACGGGCCGGACATCGACTGCGCTGGTCATTTGGCCCCCTCACCTGCCTGCGGTCATTATTGGACAAACGGTATGACGTCGGGCACGCGTGGGTATGCAGGCTTTGGTCGATCTGAGCGGGGACCAAGGTAATCTGCGGATCCCGCCGCCCGCAACGTCATCTCGGACCACCGGCAAGGCGGGACTTTGGACTCTGTGCCCCCACCTGCCGGTGCGAGATGGTGGGGGTGTTCGGTTGACAGCGAAGGGCCGGACGAGGGGAGTGGGCTGGTAGATGAACACAGAGGTTTTCGAAACCCATACCGGTATCGTGGTTTTGGTTGGGGACAGGGCGTACAAGGTCAAAAAGCCCGTGGTGACGGATTTTCTCGACTTCAGCTCGGTGGAGCGACGCGAGCAGGTCTGCGTCCGCGAAGTCGAACTCAACAGGCGGCTGGCACCGGAAAGCTACCTGGGGATAGGACATTTCGACAACGCCGGACAGTGTCCGGCTGAACCCGTCATCGTCATGCGACGTCACCCGGACTCGCTGCGGCTGACCACGTTGGTCGCCACCGACGAGCCGGCCGACGACCATATCGTGCGCATCGCAGAGACACTTGCCCGGTTCCACGAGCGTGCCGAACGATCGCCTGCAATCGACGCGTGTGGCACGCCGCCCGAAATCACCGCGCTCTGGCAGGAAAACCTGACCGAGCTGGGTCGCTACGGTGGCACCATCCTGTCCACCGAACGGATAGCCGAAGTCACTCGGTTGGCTGCTCGGTTCATCTCGGGCAGGACAGAACTGTTCGCGGAGCGGATCGCGGATCACCGTATCGTCGACGGCCACGGTGACTTGAGGGCCGACGACATTTTCTGTCTGCCGGACGGGCCCGCCCTGCTCGACTGTCTGGAGTTCGACGACCGGCTTCGCCATGTCGACTGCGTCGACGACGCCGCGTTCCTCGTGATGGACCTCGAATTCCTGGGTCGCAACGACTTGGCTGCGAAGTTTCAGTCCCACTATGTGCGCTTGACGAGTGGGTCTGAACCAAA
Organism: Mycobacterium sp. 155; assembly: GCF_000373905.1. NCBI lineage: Bacteria > Bacillati > Actinomycetota > Actinomycetes > Mycobacteriales > Mycobacteriaceae > Mycobacterium > Mycobacterium sp. 155. The sequence goes on along the minus strand of NZ_KB892705.1, from coordinate 2,345,805 downwards.
CTCCCTATGGCACTTCTATATCAGCTACCGCGCCGTCGTTCGCGCGAAGGTCGACTGCATCAGATTCGATCAAGGTGTCACCGATGCCCGATCCGATGCGCAGCGCCACCTTGACATCGCTTTGACGCACCTGCGGTTGGGAACTGTGCGGCTGGTCCTCGTCGGAGGAGGCCCGGGAACCGGCAAGACCACGTTGGCGCGGACGCTGTCAGAGCGCATGAAGGCCGACGTGATATCAACCGACGATGTGCGACGTGAACTGCTCGAGTCTGGCATCATCGAGGGTTCGGAGGGCGTGTTCGGGGGCGGACTCTATATGCCCGACAACGTGAACGCCGTATACGAACATGCCCTGCGCCGGGCAGCTACAGCCTTGGCCCGCGGACGATCGGTCATCCTCGACGGCACCTGGCGTGACGCGGGCCAACGGCAGCGCGCAGCTGAAGTTGCCGATGAATATTTATCCCCGATGGTAGAGCTGATCTGTGAAGCGCCGCTGTCTGCGGCGATGGATCGCATCAGACAGCGGTCGGGAAGCAACTCCGACGCCACTCCCGCGATCGCCGCCGCCATGGCCTCTGATGACCATTCGTGGAGCTCCGCTCATCGAATCGACACCACCCGCAGTCTCGCCGAATCGGTGCACGATGCCTACGAGTTATGTTGTCGGGCAACCTGACACCGCTCGCGGCGCTTGATCGCTGACCGATGATTCAGCGGACCTCGAACACCTCGTTGATGGGCCGCCGAGGCGTCGCCGGGGGAACGTCGTCCAAGCTGGGTACGAGTCCAATCCGGATCAGTACCTGCGGTGTTGTCGACTGTCCGATCAATGTCGCGACGATCTGTCGGCTGGCCGGCAGCTCGGTGATATGCGTCAGCGTGCACGTCGCCAAACCGGCGAGTGTCGCATCGAGGAGCACGGCGGACAGCATCTCACCGCACTGCAACATGGCGTCGTGGGTGTCGTCGTATGTCGACAAGACCATGATCTTGGAGTGATCATCACCCACTTCACGACGTCGCTCACGATGATGCGTGACGGGGAACGTCCGCCCTACGTCGACGCGATCACTCTCCGCTGCCGACACCAGCGAGCTGTGCGGGATCCCTTCGCGCCCTGAGAAATCGGAAGTCCACCATTCGAGCTCGGAATGGTAAGAGGAGTCGTACAGGCGAAGCGACTCGGTCAGTGCCGACGCCTCCGCGAGTTCGGGGCGAAGGTCGTCGGGCACCACGTCGACGCGAACAAGCTCAGCGTTGACGCTTGAGCGCAGGCGAGGTTCAACCGATTCCCAGTCCGGTGGAGCGGCAAACGGCAGGCGATCGGTTCGTCGCAGCAAAATGGCATCGGCTCGGTGTCGGTGGCCATCGGTGACGAAGTCGAGCGGGCTGAAATCGACGGAGGCCAGGTGGTGAAGGTCGTTCGGATTGGGGAATCGGTCGACGTTCGTCGTCCACCCGGCAGCTGCCATCGCCACCCGGAAATGATCGAGAACCGCGCCGCAGGAGATCAGCGCCTCACGGCCCGAAGTGTCAGCGTGCCGGGGTGCCCGGTTCGGGTCGACAAAGAGCTCCACCGTCCGGCCGGCGGCGACCCACCGCCACGGTTGGCTGTTGTGCATCGATGGTGCACGGCAGGCCAAAGTGACTGCATCCTTGATGATTTTGGTATTTACTGCGACATCGCGCATGACGAACCTCACCTTCCTGTCAAGCAAACTCCGGTAGCGGACATCAGTCGCTACGGACCACGATTACCGGAATGCGAGCGCCGTGGACGACTGCAGAGCTGACCGATCCGAGCAGCATGCCGGCGAATCCGCCTCGCCCATGACTTCCGACCACAATCAGCTGTGCCGATTCGGACTGTGCGAGCAGAGCACCGGCGGCGTCGTCGCGCACCACGACCCTGCGCACGACAACGTCCGGATAGCGCTCTTGCCATCCCGCCAGACGTTCAGCCAGCGTTTCGTCGGCATTGGCGATTACGTCGGACCACGGCAGAGGCAGAGCGTCCGGCCATTCCTCATCGATCCACGCGTGTACGGCGACGAGTTCGACGTTGCGCCAGGAAGCCTCGTCGAAAGCCAGGGCGGTAGCGCTTTCAGATGCCGGGGATCCGTCTATGCCCACCACGACGGGCGCCCGCCGACGCCGGGGCGGTAACTGATCACGCACGACAGCGACCGGGCAGTGCGAGTGATGTACCAGCGCCGTGCTGACCGATCCGAGCACCCCGCGGGCCAACGCGCGGCGGCCGTGCGAACCGACCACGATGATCGCGAATTGCTTGGTGAGGTCTCGCAGCACGGGCACGATCGGACCACACGGCGTCTCGGTCTGGATCCGCAACGAGTCACCGGCAGGCGTATCGCGTGCGATACGGATTGCGTCTTGGACGATTCGCCGGGCCGCTTCTTCCTGCCACTCACCGATCCGTTCGGGCAGCGGCGCGCCGATCATGCCGGCCGGCGACCAGTCGGCGGTCAAAGGGTTGACCACATTGACGATGGTCAGTTGCGCGTTTCGCATCACCGCCTCGCGGGCGGCCCAGCGCACCGCGGCATCGCTCTGCGACGAGCCGTCTACGCTGACGAGAATACCTTGATGAGACATGGCTTTTCTCCCTTGTGGTCGAAGGCTGCACAGTTGTCAAGGGCTGCACGCCAAGGTGAGACCCGTGGCTTTGCGCGATATTCGCCTGTCTGGGATGAGCCTAGGCGTGCGTCGAGACCGTTTCGTGGGCCGTTGGTCATCAACCCGTACGACCAAGGTCAGGAACGCGGTATCGGATGCCGGTGCGGTTCAGGCCTTCAGCCAACGTTGGTGGAAAGAGGACGTGGTCCCTGCAAGTAGGTGACCTCGTTCCCTTCACCCATTCCGGCAGTGGGCGGACAGTCATCTTATGGAGCACTTGTCGCCCTTTGCCGCAGCGTTTCTCGAGGCAGAGGATTCCGACCGGCACGTCAGTCTTGCGGTTGGCGGTCTCGCGATCATCGAGGGGCCGATGCCGGATTTCGACACGATCGCCGCGTCGATCGCGCAACGAATCCTGGCGGTACCACGGCTCAGGCAGGTCCTGCACACGCATCTGCTGGATCTGGGACCGCCAGTGTGGGCCGAAGACCCCAACCTCGATCCCTCCCGCCACATCCATCTGGCCGCGCTGCCGCATGGCGGGGATGATGAGGCACTGTTTCGCTTTGTCGCCGATGTCGTAGAGAGACGACTCGACCGTGACCGACCACTCTGGGAGTGCTGGATTGTGGAAGGTCTCGCCGGCGGTCGATGGGCTGTGCTGATGAAGATCCATCACTGCGTCGCCGACGGTATAGCGACGATGCGGATCTTCGCGGGGCTCAGCGACGAGGGCGCGGGAGATACGTTCGCCAGCTCAATACGGGCCGCTACCACGGAATCCAGCTCGGGGCTCGATTGGGCCGGGATCGGTCTGAACCCCCTGGGTTGGGTGAGTGGCATGTGGCACCTGGCAGCGGCGACGACCAGAACAGCGACCCTTGCAGTGGGAGGCGCGATCGAACTCGCTGCCGGACTGCTGAATCCCGCGGCGGAATCGTCGTTGACGGGCCCGGTTACCACCATGCGGCGGTTCAGTGCCGCGCGAGTGAGCCTCTGTGATGTGCGGAAGGTATGCGACGAATTCGACGTGACGCTCAACGACGTTGCGCTGGCGGCGATCACCCACAGTTTTCGGACCGCGTTGGCCCGCCGCGGCGAGAAACCCCGGCGAACGACGCTGAGGACTCTGGTACCGGTGTCGATTCGCGGTAGCGACGCATTCGATGTTGCCGACAACCGGGTTTCGGCGATGCTGCCGTTTCTTCCCGTTGACAAGGAGGATCCACTGGAGCAGCTCCAGTTGGTTCACCAGCGGTTGATGCGAACCAAGGTCGCTGGCCAGCGCGAAGGAGGGACCTGGTTCGTCGATCTCGTCAATGCCGCCCCGTTTCCGCTGGCGGCCTGGACTGTCAGGACCCTGATGAAACTGCCGCAGCGCGGCGTCGTCACAGTCGCCACCGACGTACCCGGGCCCCGCACGCATCTGCGGGTCATGGGACAAGAGGTGGTCCGGCTGTTGCCCATCCCTCCGATCGCACTCCAGTTGCGAACGGGCATAGCGATTCTCAGCTATGGCGACGACCTCGTGTTCGGCATCACCGCCGATTACGACACCGGCCGAGATGTCGACAAGTTCGCGCGCGGTATCGAAGACGGGGTACGTCGGCTCGTCGCTCTGAGTCTGCAGAACGCGGGAAAGCAAAAGCGGCCTGATCGAGAGCAGACCTGAATTCACCGCCGTCGCCGACAGGAGACTACGGTGGCCGTTCGGACATTCGGCGTAGACGTCTCCCGTCAACGCACGATCAGCGTCGACGACCGAGCGTGATTGAAGAGCCGGTGGCCGTGCGGTCCGATGATGTGTGCGAGCTGATCGGCTTCGGCGCTGCCGATTACGGCGAGTTGCACGCGCTCGTCGTGCCTCTTGAGGAATCGGGCGACACCGGCACCTTCGGTGATCGGATAGATGTGCACGCCGGGGTGGTGTTGGCTGCACTGTTTCACGCGCTGCTCGACGCTGCCGTGGCTGCCCAGCATGAGCACCGGTGCGCGGCGTAGCTCCGCCTCCGTCAGGGCGGATTCGACCACAACGTCGTTGCCGGGCTTGTCGTTCACGGCGACCACCACCCAGTCGACATCCTGCTGTGATGGGAACTCCTGCGGGCGGATGACCGCGACGGGGCAGTGCGCCTTTTCGGTGAGCTCGGCGGCGGTGGAGCCCAGGATCGACCGCACGTACTGCCCGATCCCGACCGAGCCGACACAGATCAGCGCCGCGTTCCGCGACTCTTCGATGAGAACGGCGCCGGGCGGACCGTCGAGGATCGCCGTCTCGACCTTGACGTAGGTTCCGGTGGCGTCCACGGCGGCCTGCGCAAACCGGAGCGACTCCTCCGCGTGATGGATATCGCGGTAATAGTCGTCACTGGACGGGTGCTTCGACTTCATGACACATACCAGCCGTAGCGGTACATCGCGGCTGATCGCTTCCTTGACGCCCCATTGTGCTGCGGCGATGGACGGTGCGGAGCCATCGATCCCGACGACGACGGGCTTCGCCATGCGGCTGCCATTCATGATGCTCTCCAATCCGCTGGTTGCTGACGACGCTACGGCTGCTCGAATACGCTGTGCTGGAGTCCAAAGTCCCGGAGTCGTCGCCGAGAGTCATCGCGCCGAGTCGAGTAGCAGGCGACGTTCGGCCGCGGCCACCACGCGACGAGTCGCGGTCAGCGCATCCGGGTTTACCGATACCGACGTTATACCCATTCGGACCAGGTGTTCCGCGAATGTCGGGTCGGTCGACGGCGCTTGTCCGCACAAGGAGGACGTGATGCCGAACTTCCGTGCTGTGCTGATGATTTGACCGATGGCATCGAGAACGGCGGGATCGGACTCATCGAACAGTTCAGCACACATATCGGAGTCGCGGTCGACGCCCAGCATCAGCTGAGTCAGGTCGTTGCTGCCGATGGACACCCCGTCGATGCCCATCCCGATGTACTCGGGGAGCCAGTGCACGACCGACGGGACTTCGGCCATCACCCAACGATGCAAGCCGCGGTGCCGGCCCAGTGGACTCGCGTCCACCAGCGTCAGGCATTCCTCAAGCTCCCATCGGGTGCGCACGAACGGAATCATGAGATGCACGTTGGGCAATTGCTCACGAACCCTCGCCAGCGCCCGCAACTCGAGCGCGAACAGGTCGGGCTCCTTGATGTAGCGGTAGCAGCCGCGGTAGCCGATCATCGGGTTGTGTTCGACCGGTTCGTAGGCCGCGCCTCCGGCCAGACCGCGGAACTCGTTGCTGCGAAAGTCGGTGGCGCGGTAGATGACCGGCCGCGGGGCAAACGCGGCGGCGATTCGGCCGACGGCTGCCGCCATCTTGTCGACGAAGGCGTCCTGCTCCCCGTGGGCGATCACGTCGCGCGGGTGCCGGCCATCGAACGCGTTGGTCAGCATGAACTCGGCCCGGAGCAGCCCGACGCCGTCTGGCCCCTGTGCGGCAACGGCTTCCGCGGTGTCGGGCATCGCGAGATTGACGTAGATCCGGGTGCCGGTGGCTTCCGCGGTCGGTTCGGCGGGCGACGTGCGGTCGGCAACCGTGGTCGTCGTGGCATCGACCCGACCGGATATCACCTGTCCACGCGTCCCGTCCACTGTGACCGTTGTGCCGTCATGGAGGTCACGGGTCGCGGTGCGGGCACCTACCAGACACGGAATCCCCAACTCGCGGGCCACAATTGCGGAGTGGCAGGTCATGCCGCCGGTATCGGTCACCAATGCCGCGGCCCGGCGCATCGTGGGTAGCCAGTCCGGGTTCGTCATCGGCGCCACCAGGACCTCGCCGTCGAGCAACTGGACGCCGTCGTCCGGCGACTGCAGAACACGGACCTTGCCTGTGGCTTTCCCGGGTGCGGCGGCCAGCCCACGCACGAGAACCGCATGTGGGTCGGTCGACGCGGTCGGCAACGTCGTGATGGGGCGGGCTTGCACCAGATATGTCTTGCCGTCTGCTATCGCCCACTCGGTGTCCTGCGGACAGCCGTTGTGCTGCTCGGTCGCGACGGCGAGTTCGGCGATCGACCGCAATTCGCCGTCGTCGAGCACGCGGGTGTCGGCCGAACCGTCGTCGAGGTCGACAGCATGGTCGTGCCCGTCCGCACCACGGACGATCTTGAAGCTCTTGTGGCCGACCCTGACATCCAGCGGCCTCAGTGTTTCCTTGGAGACGATATAGGTGTCGGGCTCGACCTCTCCCGATACCACGACTTCACCGAGACCGAACGCGGCCTCGATCACTACTCGGTCGAGCGCGCCGCTGCTGGGGTCGGCGGTGAATGCCACGCCGGCCTTTTCGGAGTCGACCATCGTTTGGACCACCACGGCCATGGCCGGGTCCGCGGTGAAGCCGCGGGTGGCGCGGTAGGTGATGACGCGGGGGCTGAACAGCGACATCCAGCACCGGAGCACCGCAGCGACCAGATTGTCCTCACCGCTGACATTGGTGACCGTGGCGTTCATGCCGGCGAACGAGACGTCGCGGCCATCCTCACCGGTCGCCGAGGAGCGAACGGCGACAACGACGTCAGAACCCAGGGCGTGATAAGCGTCGATGAGTAGATCACGTACGACAGTTGCGACACCGGCCTTGCGGACCAGATCCTGCATGTGGCTGGACATGTCCTTGAGCCGTGTCGTGTCCGCCGCATTCTTCATCGCGTCCCGGTGCAGGTCGTTGAGCTGTTCAGCCACTCCACCCGCGTTCATCGACTCGCGGTAGCAGTCGCGCAGCAGGACGAAGCCGGGTGGGACGGGAAGGTTCGCGGCGACCAACTCACCCATGTTGGCACCTTTGCCGCCCGCTTCCTCGGCATCGGTGATTCGCAGCGTCGAGATGGCACGGATGTAGGTGTCGCGTTGCATGGAACCAGCTTTCGACATGCCGTATGACACGCGTAGCGCCCGAGGACCACAACCGGTGGGCTGAAGGTCACCGATACGTCAGGCAAGAAGTCCTCAATATGCCGATCTGGGACTTCGGCCCCTAGCGCTGAGCGGATGCGCGTAGTCGGATCAACAACATGGAGCGGCCAATCTCGCCAACGATCGTCACATTGACGATGAACCCAGCGGTCGATATCACCAGCTCCGTCGAGGAGGTGCGACCGACGGACAAGATACGGTGCGCCGACCCTCGTTACGACGCCGGCGGTGGTGGAATCAATGTCGCCAAGGTGGCAGATGTGCTCGGTACATCGGTCTGTGCCATCTACCCCGCGGGTGGTTCATCCGGGGATCTGTTGACCGGACTTCTTGCCCGGGACGCCATCCCGATCCGACGCATCACTATCGAGGGCGCGACCCGGGAAAGCTTCACGGTCAACGAGACACGTACCGGTCTGCAATACCGGTTCGTGCTCCCGGGGCCGCGGGTGTCCTTCGTCGAACAGCAGTGCTGCCTACGAGAGCTGCGGCAGCAGGCCGCATCGGCTCGGTTCGTGGTGGCCAGCGGGAGTCTTCCGCCGGGTGCCGCCGAGAACTTCTACCAGCAGGTCGCCCTCGTGTGTCGAGATGTCGGTGCGCGGCTGATACTGGACACCTCCGGCTGCGGGCTGCGGCATTTCACCTCGGGCGTGTTTCTTCTGAAGGCCAGTGTGCACGAACTCCGGGAATTGGCCGGACGTGAGCTGGCAACCAGGTCCGAGCAGGTCGCCGCCGCCCGAGACATCATCGCGTGCGGTCAAGCGGAGACTGTCGTCGTTTCCCTAGGCCCCGATGGCGGACTCCTGATAACTGGACGGCAAGCGCTGTGGTTCCCCGGAATTCCGATGAGGACAGTGGTCAGTGGTGTCGGTGCGGGTGATGCGATGGTTGCGGCGATGACCGTGGGGCTGAGTAGGGACTGGTCAATGAACGAGTCTGTGCGGTACGGGATTGCGGCCGCCACGGCCGAGTTGCTGACGCCGGGCAGCCAACCGTGCACGCAAGCCGATGTGGAACGATTTTTTGCGCTCGCCGACGAACCCGTCGTCCTCGCCGACTTCGGCGACAGGGACACCGACGTCGACGTATCGCTTTCCGGCAGCGGCCGTCAATGACTGTGTCGGCCACGATCGACCCACGGTCGCATGACGGGGTCATCTTCGACCTCGACGGCGTGGTCACCGATACGGCCTCTATTCACGCCGCGGCGTGGACGGCGTTGTTCGCCGAGTTCTTCGCACACCGGGTGGCCCGCAACAACGAGGACGTCTCGCCATTCACCGGGGCGGACTACCGCCGGTATGTGGACGGCAAGTCTCGCCAGGACGGCATCGCGGCGTTGCTTCGAGCCCGGGGGATTTCGCTTCCGAGCGGTCACCCGGACGACACCGGATACGACACGGTCTGGGGTCTGGCGAATCGTAAGCAACAGCTCTTCTTGGAGCGAATGGCAAATGGGGTGCGGGCTTATCCGTCCACGGTGGCGTTGGTGCGCAGGCTCGCTGAGACAGGCGTGGCCACGGCAGCCTATTCGTCCAGCCGGAATTGCGAAAAGGTGCTCGAGGCAGCCGGACTGGGCGATCTGTTTCCCGTCCGTGTCGATGGTGTGGTTGCCGAAGCGCTCAAGCTGCCGGGCAAGCCCGACCCGGCGGTGCTTTGGGAGACCGCCGCCAGGTTGCACGTGACGCCGCAACGCTGCGTGGTCGTCGAGGACGCACAAGCCGGCGTGACGGCCGGACGTAATGGCGGCTTCGCTCTTGTCATCGGCGTCGACCGGACCGGCCACCGGGAGGAACTGCTCCGCGCGGGCGCCGACGTCGTGGTTCCCGATCTGGCGGCCGCCGTGGTCCGTACCGGAGACAGACCCATGTCAGGGCTGCCCAATGTGATGGATGCCTATGGCGAGCTGACTGGTGTCGTCGACGGCAGGCGGCCGCTGGTCTGTCTCGACTTCGACGGGACGTTGTCCGAGATCGTGACGGATCCGGACACTGCGACGCTTGTCGGCGGTGTCGCCGAGACACTGGCCGACTTGGCCGCGCGGTGTCCTGTCGCCGTAATCAGCGGACGTGATCTGGCTGATATCCGCGAGAGAGTAGGTGTGCCAGGTTTGTGGTACGCCGGCAACCACGGCTTCGAACTCGTCGACCCCGAAGGACATCATCACGACCAAAACGCGGCCCTGGCCGCCGTACCGGCTCTCAAGCGCGCGGCGGAGGCCTTGCACGCCGAACTGGCCGACGTACCAGGTGTACTCATCGAACCCAAGCGGTACGCGGTTGCGATTCACTACCGCAACGTGGCGCCACGGCACGTGAATGAAATTCTCGTCGCCGCACACCGGCAAGGACACCGCCGCGGATTGCGGGTGACCGGTGGACGGATGGTGGTCGAGTTGCGGCCAGACATCGACTGGAACAAGGGCACGGCGCTGACCTGGATCCGCAACCAGATGCATCCGCGTGACCACGTGTTGCCCATCTACATCGGCGACGACCTCACCGACGAAGACGTCTTCGACGCGATTCGACTCAAAGGTGTCGGCGTGATCGTCTGCCATGGCGAAGACGGCGATCGCCGGACCGCCGCTCAGTACCGCCTGAACGATCCCGTCGAAGTCGGCCGGTTCCTGCGGCGCGGCGCGGCTTGGCTGGCTCACCGGCAAAGTGATTCCCGCAGCGGATGGACGTTTGCCTACGACGAGTACGTGCCGGCGGACGAGAAGCTGCGAGAAGCGCTGTGCACAGTGGGAAATGGCTACTTCGCCACCCGCGGCGCGGCACCCGAATCGACGGCGGATCAGGTGCACTATCCGGGTACCTACGTCGCGGGCGTGTACAACCGTCTGGCCGATCTGGTCGGCGGTACCACGGTCGAGAACGAAAGCCTCGTCAACGTCCCCAACTGGCTCCCCCTGAGCTTTCGTGTGAACGGTGGGGACTGGTTCGACATCGACACCGTCACGTTGCTCTCATTCCGCCAGGCCCTCGATCTCCGCGCCGCGGTGCTGACCCGGGAGTTCCGTTTCCGCGATGAAGCCGGACACACGACGGCCGTGACGCAGAATCGATTTGCCGCCATGGACCAGGCCCATGTCGCGGCTCTGGAAACCGTTGTCCGTGCCGAGGACTGGTGCGGCACGATCGAGATTCGTTCGACACTGGACGCGAACGTCTGCAATGTCGGTGTCGAGCGCTACCGCGAGCTGGCCGGTGACCATCTCCGGTCATTGGAAAAGCGGGCACTGACCGACAATTCGGTTCTCCTGACGGTTGAGACCAAGCAGTCGCAGATTCCCATCGCGCTTGCTGCGCGAACCACGGTGTGGTGTGACGATGCCGCCGCGGTAGCGAAGTATCGGCTCGTCGACGACGGATACGAGATCGGCCATGAGATCAGCACTGAACTCACCGCGGGGCAGGCGTTGGCGATCGAGAAGATCGCGGTGGTGGTGACCGGACGCGACGTGGCGACGTCCGATGCGGCCGGCGGCGCTGAACGCCGGCTGGAACGGCAGGGCCGATTCGCCGAGTTGCGAGGCGCGCATGAGCTGGTCTGGTCGCACATCTGGGAACGGTTGACCATCGACTTCGACGGTCACGTCGACGAGTTACGAGTGCTGCGACTGCACCTGATGCACCTGCTGCAAACGGTTTCGTACAACAGCGAGGACCTGGATGTCGGCATCCCGGCGCGTGGCCTCCACGGTGAGGCATACCGCGGCCATGTGTTCTGGGACGAGTTGCTGATCTTCCCGGTGCTCAACCTGCATTTCCCGACGATCACCCGCGCGTTGCTGCGCTACCGGTACCGGCGGCTCACCGAGGCGCGTCGCGCCGCCAGGTTGGCGGGTTACGCGGGGGCGATGTTCCCGTGGCAGTCGGGAAGCGACGGCCGCGAGGAAAGCCCTGAGCTGCACCTCAACCCGCGGTCCGGCCGGTGGAGCGTCGATGCGAGCCATCGTGCGCATCACATCGGTATTGCCATCGCCTACAACGTCTGGCAGTTCTATCAGGTCACCGCGGATCTGGCCTATCTGATCGACTACGGGGCAGAGATGCTGGTCGAAATTGCTCGATTCTGGGTAAGCAGAACGACTTACGACAGCACAGCCGACCGTTTTCACATCAACGGCGTGATCGGGCCAGATGAGTTCCACTCCGGGTACCCCGAAAGACCCAATGACGGAATCGACGACAACGCCTACACGAACGTCATGGCCGTATGGGTCATCCTGCGGGCCATCGACGCGCTGACGGCCATGCCGTTGGCGAACCGGCTCGACCTACGTGAAAAACTCGCCCTGACAGACGATGAACTCGCACGCTGGGACCATGTCAGCCGCCGGATGTTCGTGCCGTTCCATGAGGGCATGATCAGCCAGTTCGACGGGTACGACCAACTGGCGGAACTGGATTGGGAGTCCTACCGCACCAGGTACGGAAACATCCAACGGCTCGACCGCATTCTGGAAGCCCAGGGTGATGACGTCAATCGGTACAAGGCCGCCAAGCAGGCCGACACGTTGATGCTGCTGTATCTGTTGTCGTCCGATGAGCTTGGGGAGTTGCTCGACCGACTCGACTACGAATTTCCGCCCGAGCGGATCCCGGTGATGGTCGACTATTACATCGCGCGCTCCTCTAATGGCTCCACGCTGAGCGCGGTGGTGAACTCGTGGGTTCTCGCGCGCGCCAACCGGGATCACGCCTTGGAGTTTTTCCGCGACGTGCTGAAGTCCGACGTCGCCGACATCCAGGGGGGTACGACCTCCGAGGGGATTCATCTCGCCGCGATGGCCGGCAGTGTCGACCTCATGCAGCGCTGTTTCACCGGTCTCGAAACCCGCAGCAACCGGATCGTCCTTTCCCCGCACTGGCCCGAATCACTTGGCGCATTGGGCTTTCCGATTCACTATCGAGGTCATCACCTGTATATCCGGGTCAGCGGCCTCGGTGCGGAGGTGAGTGTGAGCCCGCGCGAGCTTCCTCCCGTCACGGTCGAATGCCGTGGTCGGGTCGAACGAGTGTCGCCGGGGCACATGGTCCGGTTCCCCGGTGCGTCCGCTGGTTCGTTGGCTGTCCGTTAGCCGCTCGACGAGGGCCGTTGGTGTCTGACCTTTCGGGACTTTCGGCCATGTCGGTGCAGGCCTCACGCTGGGTAGCGTCTTTCGCATGACCAGAGAATCGCAACCGATTTCCATTCTGTCCGAGCCCGAAAGCTGGAATCTGCTGTCCAGCGTGGCGCTGGGGCGGCTCGTGACGAGTGTGAATGGAGAGCCGGAGATCTTCCCGGTGAATTTCGTCGTGCAGCGACGCACCGTGCTCTTTCGTACCGACGAGGGGGCCAAGCTGGTCAGTGCCGCAATCAACAACCACGTGCTGTTCGAGGCCGACGACCACGAGGCCGGCGACGGCTGGAGTGTGATCGTCCGGGGGCTCGCACAAACGCTGCGTACCGATGAGGAGATCGAGGAGGCCGAGCGTGCCGAACTCTATCCCTGGACGGCTACGACCAAAAGGCACTACGTGCGGATTCGACCGCTGAGGGTCACCGGAAGGCGATTTGTCTTCGGCCCTGAGCCGGCCCGTGACACTGCCGATGAGTAGGTGATCAGTTCACCCGGTGAATGTCCGCCGCGGCATTGGATGTTTCGGCGGACACCTCGGCTTGGTAGGCAGTTTCTGCGCGCTGTTTGATGCCCTTGAGAATGTGTCGAACAGTCAGTGCCCTGGGAGCTCCCACGAGTTCGGTGAGCACGACCGCGCCAGGATGGACCAGCCCGATGCGAGTCCGGACCAGCAGCCGGCACCGGTCTTGCCAATGTGGCGCCAGGTGGAGCGTGCAGACAGCGTCCCAACTGCTGCCCTTGGGCGTGCGCAGCACGATCGCCTGCTGCTCAATGACTTCCACGACCGACAGCACGTACCCGTTGGGCTGGCCCGCCCAGTTCTCCGGCGTGAGTCGCACGGTATCGCCTGCGGTGAGACGCTGCCATTCCGGATGAATCCGATCGGTGTTCTGGAACCCCGGCAGGGCGTAGAAACCGGCGCGATCCTGTCCCATCTGAACCAGCCACGGCCAGACGGCGCGCGGCGGGGCATCGATCCAAATACCCTCTGTCGTAACGTCTGCGGGCTTACTGATCAGCTTGTCACCGGGGATCGGCAGCTGGCATTCTTCCTTCGTCGTGCCCCAGTTGCGGTAGAAGCGCCTTGCCGCATACAGAAGTGCGATCGCACCTGCGCCGCGCGTGATGTTCGTCGTCATATCCCGACCATGCAGCGGCTGCGCGTTCTGGGCTAGGGCCAGTGGTCCCTCAACTGGACGTCGACAAATGTCCCCGGGCACCGGGGACTTCGGTCTCTAGTGGCGGCGGTGCCGCGGTGGTCAGATTCGCCTATAGCTCGAACAGCACCGAGGGAGCAATCATGACTCGATCACGAGGCCTCACCCGAGGTACGCCGCGGCATGTGTTCCGCGATCGCCGTGAGGCAGGACAAGTCCTTGCCGGTCTGCTGGGCGCATACCGAGACCGCGAGAACCTCATCGTTCTGGGGCTGCCCCGCGGCGGTATCCCCGTCGCCTGGGAGGTGGCAGCCGCCCTCGGAGCTCCGCTGGATGCCTTCGTCGTGCGCAAGCTCGGCGCGCCGGGACACGAGGAGTTCGCCGTAGGCGCGCTTGCCGCAGATGGACGCGTCGTGGTGAACGACGACATGCTTCGTGCCTTGCGGATCACCCCGCAGCAACTGCGCGCTGTCGCCGAACGCGAAGGGCGGGAACTGCACCGGCGTGAAGCGGCCTATCGCGGCGGCCGCCCGCGCGTCGACGTCGCCGGCAAGACCGTCATCCTGGTCGATGACGGGTTGGCAACCGGAGCGAGCATGGCCGCTGCGGTGCAGGCGCTGCGGGAATCCGACCCCGCCGAAATCGTGATTGCCGTGCCCGCGGCACCGGAATCCACCTGCCGCGAGTTCGCGGCCGTGGTCGACGATGTGGTGTGCGCGTCGATGCCCACACCATTTGTGGCGGTCGGTGAGTCGTTCTGGGATTTCCGGCAGGTCAGCGACGAAGAGGTGCGTGAGCTGCTCGCGACACCGACCACGAGCCCTGTCGCAGAACGGGTTCGGGTCGAGGAGACACCCGCGGCGGTCGTTCGACGGGTAGCCGTCGATGCCCCGGGCGGCGTCCCCCCGACCGAAGCCCTCGAGGAGATCATCGGCGATGCCAGGATCGTGCTGATCGGCGAAAGCTCGCACGGCACACACGAGTTCTACGCGGCGCGGGCGGAGATCACCAAATGGCTGATCGAGAAAAAGGGCTTCTGCGCCGTTGCTGCCGAGGCGGATTGGCCGGATGCCTACCGCGTGAACCGGTACGTCCGCGGACTCGGTGACGACGGCTCGGCCACCCGGGCGCTGAGCGGATTCGAGCGGTTCCCGGCCTGGATGTGGCGCAACGTCGTGGTCCGCGACTTCGTGGACTGGCTGCATGTCCACAATGGGCGCCGGCGGGCTGACGGTGACCGTGAAACCGGCTTCTACGGTTTGGATCTCTACAGCCTGCATCGGTCCATGCAGGAGGTCATCGGATACCTCGAAAACGTCGATCCGGTTGCCGCGGCACGGGCGCGAGAACGCTACGCATGCTTCGACCACACCTCCGCCGACGACGGCCAGGCCTATGGGTTTGCCGCGGCGTTCGGTGCCGGCCTGTCGTGCGAACGTCAAGCGGTAGACCAACTGGTCGAGATGCAACGCAACGCGGTGGAGTATGCGCGTCGTGACGGCCTGCTCGCGGAGGACGAACTCTTCTACGCCCAGCAGAACGCGCAAACCGTGCGTAACGCCGAGGTGTATTACCGCGCGATGTTCGGTGGGCGGGTGACCTCGTGGAATCTGCGTGACCAGCACATGGCGCAAACGCTGCAGGCGTTGCTGGCGCACCTCGATCGCCACGGAGACCGCGAGCCGGCCCGAATCGTGGTCTGGGCCCACAACTCTCATGTCGGCGACGCTCGAGCCACTGAAGTAGGCAACGACGGCCAGTTGACCCTGGGACAGTTGGTGCGCGAGCGCTGGGCCAAGGACTCCCGTTCGATCGGTTTCACCACGTACACGGGCACCGTCACGGCGGCCAGCGAATGGGGCGGAGTCGCCGAGCGCAAAGTGGTCAGGCCGGCACTCAACGGGAGTATCGAGGAGCTTTTCCACGAGACCGGTGAACCGGAGTTCCTGGTGTCGGCGATGATCAGCCGAGCCGCAGCAGAGCCTCTCGACGTCGTCCGGTTGGGCCGTGCCATCGGGGTGATCTACCTGCCCGCCACGGAACGCCAGAGCCACTACTACCACGTACGTCCGTCTGAGCAGTTCGATGCGATCATCCACATCGACCGGACGCGCGCGCTGGAACCGCTTGAGACCACCAGCACGTGGGTTCAAGGTGAAACGCCCGAGACGTATCCGACGGGGCTTTAGCTCAGCCTGCCAACGCTTGCCGCGGCATCCGGTAGAGCGTGGCGCCGGCTGAGACACCGGCGCCCGCCGCCACCATGAGGATGCGATCACCGGGACCCACCACCCGTACGGCGCGCTCGAACGCACCGGCCAGAGCGGCGGTGTGGCTGTGTTCGTCATCGGCAATGAGGATGGTGTCTTCGGGGACCGCGAGATGCTCGGCGAGCAAGCTCCGGAACTGATCACGGGCGGGCGCGACAACGATTGCGGCGATCTCGGCGATGTCGAGTACCGCGGCGTCGAGGCACCGAATCGCGGCTTGTGCAGCGGCCGCTGCAAACCGTTCGTCCATGACGCCACGTTCCCTGACCCGGAGGACATTTCGGCTATTGCCCTGTCCCACCGCGGCGCTGAAGCTTTCCCCCTCGTCGCAGATGCTTGTCCACTGCACGCGGCCGACCCCATCGTCGTCGTCGGACCAGCGGCACAGCAATGCGGCTCCTGCGGGCGCGAACGGAAAGTCCTCACTCATTCTGCGGCCCGGGTCGGCGTCGCTCGCGACGATCAATGCTCGATCGATGACATGTGCGCTGAGGAAACCGTCGACGATCTGCAGCGCTGTGAGGATTCCGCACGATCCGTTGGCGATGTCGAACGAGAACGTCCCGTGCGCTTCCGGGTGTGGGTCTTCCGGGTGAGCGCCGATGTCCTGCTGGATCATTGCGGCCAGCGCAGGCTCGCCGAGATTGCGGTCGCGGTAGATCCCGGCGTTGATCAGCAGGTCGACATCGGAGGCCTCGCGGCCGGCGCTGTGCAGGCAATCCTCGGCCGCTCGCACCGCGAGCCTCAGCGCGCTGTGCCGATCGCGCCAATGCCGGCCGGAGGTGAGAGCGGTCGCTTCAATCACTGTGCCCATGATGGTTCACCACTGTCTCGTCGAGGGTCAGGAGGACGATGCCGATTTCGAGTCCGGAGGCCAGGGCGATCAGGGCGATCGTTTCTCCGGGCCCGACGTGCCCGGCTTCGAGTTCTTCGATCAGCGCCACGGTGTGCGTTGTCGACGCGGTGTTGCCGTAGCGGTCGACGGTGATCACCGCGTCGTGTCGGGGCCGATCACCAAAGGACGCGGAAACCTTCGCCATGCCCTTGCGGATCGCCCGGGCGGAGGTCTGGTGGGTTATGACGTGGTCGATGTCGTGGATCGAGATGCCCACCGAGTCGAGCACCTCGTGCAACAGCAGGGGAGTGTCGGACATCGCTGCCTGCTGAATGCCTCTGGCATCGGTGAACATTCGCCCACCGGATTCGTGACCTTTCGGATAGGCAAGGCAGAGCCGGCTGTAACCGGCCACCGTGGTGAACCCGGCCAACGTGATTCCCGCCGGCGAGTCGTCATCTGCCCGCTCGAGCAGCAGCGCAGCGCCTGCGTCACCGAGTGTCAGCGAGGCGAGTTCCTTGCTCATGATGGTGCGGATGTGGCGGGAGGCATTGCGGCCGAGCTGCGAGATGTACTCACCACTGACAACGAGCGCTCGACGGATCATCCCGTGCCGAATCCAGTTGTTGGCGATCATGACGCCGGTCAGCATTCCCGCGCACGCGTTGGACAGGTCGAACGTGATGGCGTTGTCCGCGCCGATGGCGTGGGCGACCATACCGCTCATCGGCGGCTCCACCCGTTGGATCAATCCGCCCCGAAACTTTGTGATGCTGCAGTTGATGACGGCGTCGACCGACGCAGCCTCGCACTGCGCGGCGTCCAGGCAGTTCCGGGCTGCTGCGGTGGCGAGACTGAAAGAGTCTTCGTCACCGATGGAGATGCGGCGCTCCCTGATACCCGTCAGGCGCTCAAGGTCGATGTGGGTGCGATGACGCGTCGCCGACATCAAAGCCGCGGACGTCAGGTGCGTGTCGGGGAGGTGACGACCCGCCCCGGCCAGACGGGTGCGAAACGGCGCCGGTGGCCCGTCTCCAGTAGGTTCCATCATCAGCCAGTTGTCATGCCTCATCCAGGGATCATGCCTGCCGGGCCGGTGCGCGGAACAGGGCGCTAAGTCGGCTGGCTGTGGTCCGAAAGTCCTCAGGTACAGCGGAAATCGTTGAGTCCGCAGCAACCGGGACGAACTTTCACTCGCGTTCGCGGTTGTTGAGTGGGATCATCGTGTCGTGGCCGGAGGGACGGGCGCTGACGGCACCGTGCATCCGCTCAGGGCGACGTTGTCGCAGCTGCGGTTGCGCGAGTTACTCGTGGAAGTTCAGGACCGCGTCGAACAGATTGTCGAGGGCCGTGACCGCCTCGACGGATTGCTCGATGCCATGCTGGTGGTCACGTCCGGGCTGGAACTCGACGCCACCCTGAGGACCATCGTGCACACCGCGATCGAGTTGGTCGATGCCCGCTACGGTGCGCTAGGCGTGCGTGGCCATGATCACGAGCTGGTCGAATTCATCTACGAGGGCATCGACGAGGCGACGCGGGAGCGTATCGGGAACCTGCCCGACGGACGTGGCGTTCTGGGGGTGCTCATCGACGAACCCAAACCGATCCGGCTGGACAACATTTCGGATCATGCTGCGTCTGTGGGGTTTCCGCCGAACCACCCGCCGATGCGGACCTTCCTGGGCGTGCCGATCCGCATCCGAGACGAGGTGTTCGGCAACCTCTATTTGACCGAAAAGGCCGGTGGACAACCGTTCAGTGAGGATGACGAGGTTCTCGTGCAAGCCTTGGCCGCTGCGGCGGGCATCGCCATCGACAATGCGCGCCTCTATGAGAAGTCGAAGGCCCGACAGTCCTGGATCGAGGCGACTCGCGACATCGGGACCGAGTTGTTGTCCGGTACTGATCCTGCGACGGTCTTCCGGCTCGTTGCCGACGAATCCCGGAATCTGAGTGGTGCGGAATCGACATTGGTCGCTGTTCCGGATGACCCCGATGCGCCGCCGGAAGACACCGATGAGCTGATCGTGGTAGCCACCGCGGGCGCGGGTCCCGGCACGGCGGCAACGGTCATCCCGGTAGCCGAAACGGTCATCGGTCAGGCATTCGTCCAGCGGCAAGCCGGACGCTTCGACGGCATTCACATCTTGCCGGAAGCTGACGAAGCAACCGGCCCGGCGCTCGTGCTGCCCCTGCGCGCGACCGATACCGTTGCCGGAGTTCTGGTGGCGTTGCGTCCAGCGGGGGCAGAGCCGTTCAGCGAAGAGCAATTGGACATGCTGGGCGCGTTTGCCGACCAGGCCGCGCTCGCGTGGCAGCTGGCGACGACACAGCGGCAAATGCGTGAACTCGACGTGTTGACCGACCGTGACCGGATCGCGCGCGATCTGCATGATCACGTGATTCAGCGCTTGTTCGCGGTCGGCATGGCGCTACAGGGCACGATCCCGCGCGCCCGTGCCCCCGAGGTGCGACAGCGACTCACCGAGTGCGTCGATGACCTCCAAGAGGTGGTCCAGGAGATCCGCACCGCGATCTTCGACCTGCACAGCGCTGAGTCGGGGATCACCCGGATGCGGCAGCGGCTCGACGAAGCCATCGGACAGTTCGCCGGTTCCGGGGTCCGAACCACGGTGCAGTACTCCGGTCCGCTGTCCGTTGTCGATACTTCCTTGGCAGATCATGCCGAAGCTGTTGTCCGAGAGGCGGTGAGCAATGCGGTCCGGCACGCACACGCCACCACTCTGTCGGTCAATGTCGCGGTCGCCGACGAACTGACGATCGAAGTGATCGACAACGGCTGCGGAATCGGTGACGAGATCACCGGCAGCGGGTTGATCAACCTGCGTCGCCGTGCCGAGGAGTCCGGCGGTTCGTTCACCGTTGAAGCAATGGCCGGCCGCGGCACCAAGCTGAGATGGTCGGCACCATTGCCGTGACCGGACGACGGTCACGATCGTTGTTTCGGCAATCCCAACTGATTCGGCAGTCCCAGCTGACCGGTACGCCGTGCACGACCCAGGTTCGCCATCACTCGCTCGGTCAACCGGTCATAGGCGGAGCCGTCATTGATGATGTCTTGCAGACCGTGATGATGGAGGTATGCATCGATGCGCCGGTCGATCGGCCAGCTGGCGTACATCCGCTGGGTGAATTCAGATCGCAGGAAACCCCACGCGACAGCTTCGATCTGCGGTCTAGTCAGCCCTGCGCATTCGGCTGTGGTGATCGCCGTCACCGTTACCATCCCCTTTCCGGGTATACATACACCTCCCATCATTTCCGCACAGTGGGCATATCGCTAGGGACGAAGGTCCCCATGACAGCATCCGGTGGTACCGAAGTCCCGCGATGTCGTCGGAGTGGCTTAAGTCCTCTGCTCTGTGTCCGGACGACCCTGTCGCGCGCCGCAGCGTGTGACGAACATCTAAGAATGTCCAACGACGCTCGAGAAAGCCGTGCTGAACAGCCGGTCACCGGGCCTGAGCGCTGACATGGACGGCTACCTGAGCGGTACCGACGCGTTCATGTGGTCACTCGGGGCTGACCCGGTGTTGCGATCGACAATCGTCACCCTCATCCTGTTCGACCGGCCCCCCGACTGGAAATTGGTTGTCGATCGTTTCGATCGGATCAGCCACGCGGTGCCGCGCTTCCGGCAGAGAGTTGTCCGGGCGGCGCCGCTGTGGCCGCCCCGCTGGGAGGCGGACCCTGACTTCGATCTCGGATTTCATCTGCACCGCCTGACCGAACCCGAATTCCGGGAATCGGACCTCCTGGAACTTGCCGGGACCGCAGTCATGGCCGGCTATGACCGAAACCGACCGCTTTGGGAAGCGACACTTGTCGACGGATTGGCCGACGGGAGTGCAGCGCTGCTGTGCAAGTTCGATCATTCGCTCACCGACGGTGTCGGTGCAGTACACATCGCGGAGGTTCTCTACGACGACGTGCTGGGGCCAAGTAAAGATGTCGTCGTGCCGTCGCGTTCATTCGGCTCGGTTTCCCATGCCGTAACGACATTGCGGCACCCGGTCACGGCCGCCCTGGCAGTAGCACCGACGGCGCTGTCGATCTATCGAGCCGCACGTCCGATCGCGGGGCCTCGATCACCTATTATGCGGAGCCGCACGCCAACTCGGCATCTCGACGTTCTCGAGGTGAGTCGTCCCGCTCTGCAGCTTGCCGGTCATGTCGCGGGAGGCTCCCTGAACGACGCTTTCGTGGCGGCTGTCGCCGGCGGCCTCCGTCGCTATCACGAACACCATGACGTTTCGGTCGAGGAACTGGTGATGTCGATGCCGATCAGCATCCGCAGCCAAAAGGATGCCGCCGGTGGTAACCGGGCAACCCTCGTGCGCCTGCCTGTGCCCGTTGGGGTTACGGACCCGACACGCAGAATCCGCGAACTACACGAACGGACCAGCAAGGCAAGGGGAGAGAAGTCCGTTGCCTACACCCAGCTCATCGCCGCCTCTCTGAATGCCATGCCGCGCAGTTACATCGGTTCTCAACTCCGTCGCATCGACTTTGTCGCCAGCGACGTTCCGGGGTTCCCGATGCCACTGCAGCTCGGTGGCGCACCGGTACGGATGCAGTATGCGTTCTCACCGACCATGGGCGCGAGTGTGAACGTCACCTTGTTCACCTACGTCGACACGTGCGCCATCGGCATCAACATCGACACCGGCGCGATTCCGGACCCTGATGTGCTGCACGATTGCCTCGTCGCGGGCTTCGACGAGACGATCGCGGTCGCGGCGTGATCGCCGAGCGTGGGCCGCAGCGCGCGATACCGGGGGACCTTCGGCCCTTCTCCCATG
This sequence comes from Mycobacterium sp. 155, assembly GCF_000373905.1. Taxonomy (NCBI): domain Bacteria; kingdom Bacillati; phylum Actinomycetota; class Actinomycetes; order Mycobacteriales; family Mycobacteriaceae; genus Mycobacterium; species Mycobacterium sp. 155. The sequence goes on along the minus strand of NZ_KB892705.1, from coordinate 2,324,017 downwards.
CGTGTCGGTTCTCTTACCGTCGGGTCATGGGAAAGCAACGTCCTTGCCTCGCAGGCTTGATGGCGGCGACCGGCGTGATTGCGATGTACCGCGGTAGATTCCGCCCGTGGATGTACACCTGGGGCGCAGGTGCAGACGAAGCGGCTGCCGTGCTCCCCGGAGACGATCTGGTGACGGCGGGCGTGCCTCGGACGACGCGGGCGGTGACGGTCGATGCCCCGCGGCGGGCGGTATGGCCGTGGCTGGCGCAGATCGGCGAAGGCCGAGCCGGTTTCTACAGCTATGCATTGCTGGAGCGGGCCTTGGGGGCACGCATTCACAACGCGAACAGGATTCATCCGGAGTGGCAGGATCTCCAGGTCGGTGACACCGTCTGGCTGGCTCGGCGCTACGGCGCCCACGCTCGTCAGGTGGTGGCGCTCGTCGAGCCGAAGGCTCACTTGGTGCTGATGTCGCCGGGCGATTTCGAGCGCGTGCAACGCGGCGAGAAGGCTTCGTGGGCATGGGGTTTCCATCTGAAACCCAGCAATGGCCGGACCCGGATGATTGCGCGTACGGCCGGCGCCCCGGTTGGATATGCCTTGTTCGACATCGCACATTTCATCATGGAGTACGGAATGATGTGCGGTATCCGCGAGCGTGCACAGCGAACCGCTCGTGCGGAGTACGAGCAATACCGGGTGTTCAGTGCGCCAGCGCCGCAGAATTTGGCCAGCGTCACGACGATTTCCCTGTAAGGAGTTCGGCGCGTACGGCATCGACCACACGCGGTACAGCCGCGGCGACGGCGGGCGTCAAGGTGTCACCGTGGCTGACGTTTGCGATGTCGACGGTGAAGACCACCAATCGCCGCGGTAGCCGCCCGAGCGCTTCGCCCAGCGAATACGCCTGTGCCAGACCGAGCATGTGCGAGCTCACTACCGGCGGCTCTCGGTCTTCGCCCGGTGTCCAGCGTCGAACCCGGCCGGTTGTCCCGGCAGAGCTGATCACCGCGTCGACCACGATTGCCAGATCGGCGCCCACCCATGCGTCGAGCATCGATCCCGGGTCGCCTATGTCGGTCATGACGTGTACGCCCGGCATGCGGTGTCGAGCGATTTCCGCGGCCACCGCGAGACCGATCCCGTCGTCGGACCGGAAAGCATTCCCGATACCTATGACGAGGACCGGACCAGTCATCTGCGGTCCACAGTCAGCGTCAGAAAATGCGCCGAACACGAGATGCACGGATCGTGGTTGCGGATCGACCTCTCGCACAACGCGGTCAAGGAGGCATCGTCGAGGATGAGATTCGCCGCGACGAGTTCTGCCATCTCGTGTTCGATAGCCGCCTGGTTCTGGGCGGTGGGCGGCACGATCGTCGCAGCTCGGACCAGTCCATCGGCTCCGATTGCATAACGGTGATAGAGCAGCCCGCGCGGCGCCTCGCTCACCCCGTGTCCAATCCCGGCCCGTGGTGCGACCTCGACGAAGGGACGCGGAGGCCGGGTGTACTCGGCGATGATGCGCAATGCCTCGTCTATGGCATACACGACCTCGACCGTGCGAACTCCGATACTGCGGAAAGGGTTTCGACACTGTTGACCCAATCCTGCGGCGGCCGCCGCGTCTTGAGCCACACGTGACAGCGCGGCATGGTGCAGCGAGTAGCGCGCCAGCGGACCGGTCAGGTAACGGGCGCCGTCGAGGGTCGCATGGAGCGCTGTGGAACGTCGCACCTGAGTTTCGATCACATGATCGGTGAAGGCGGAGACCGGGAAGGCGGCGCCTGCACTGCGTGCGATCGTGCCGTTCTCGATCGGATAGCGACCGGAATCGGTCAGCGCCAGGAACTCGTGGTCGAATTCGAGGTCCGGGTAATCGAATTGAGCGATGTCATGCACGGTCGACAGGGCGTCGTCGAGGGCGCGGCGCAGTTGTTCGGCCACGGGCTTGAGATCGTCGCGCTCGGGCACCGAATAGAACCCGCCCAACCGGACGTTGATCGGATGGATGGCACGCCCGCCGATCTGCTCCATCAACCGATTGCCGGCCTTCTTCAGGGCCAGGCCGCGTTCGATCAGGTCCGGTCGATCCTTGGCCAGGCTGATGCCGTCCGGATAGCCGAGGAAATCCGGCATGTGCAACAGGAAGATGTGCAGGGCGTGGCTGTGGATCCATTCTCCGCAGTAGAGCAGACGGCGTAGCTGTACCAGCTCGGGGTCGACCGTCACCCCGCAGGCGTCTTCGACGGCGTTGCATGCGCTCACCTGGTAGGCGACCGGGCAGATGCCGCACACGCGTGCGGTGAGGTCAGGTGGTTCGGTGTAGGCGCGGCCTCGCAGGAACGCCTCGAAGAACCGCGGCGGCTCATAGATGTTGAGTTCGACACTCTCGACGGCACCGTCGCTGAGCGTGACATGCAGGGCACCTTCGCCCTCGACCCGGGTCAGCGCACCCACCGACAGCGTGCGCACCTCGGGCTTCATCGATCGTTCCGCTCAGCCGAGAAACGGGTGACGTTGAATGTCGAAAACACCCTGCCGACATCGTCATTCGACAGCCCGTCGCGGCGCAACAGCGGAACCAGCGCCGCGGAATTGGGTGCGGCGGCTGGCCCGAAACAGCCATAGCAGCCACGATGGTACGTCGGGCACAATGCCCCACACCCGGCGTGGGTGACCGGCCCGAGGCACGGGATGCCGTCGGCTACCACCACGCACGTCACCCCACGCAGCTTGCATTCTGTGCACACCGTCTTTGCGGGCAACCGCGGCTCGCGCCCGATCAGCAGCGCGGCAAGTGTGTCGAGTAACTGGCCTCGGTCGATCGGGCAGCCTTGCAGTTGGTAGTCGACCTTGACGTGGTCGGCCGCGGCGGTCGACGTGGCCAGGGTGTCGATGTAGTCGGGATGGGCGTACACGATCGACGCAAACTCGGCCACATCGGCGAAATTACGCAGCGCCTGTATGCCACCGGCCGTCGCGCAGGCTCCGATGGTCACCAAGATCTCCGACTGCTCACGGATTTCCCTGATCCGGCGCTCGTCGGCCGGGGTGGTGATCGACCCCTCGACCAACGACACGTCATAAGGACCACCCATCACCGCGCTGGAGGCCTCCAGGAAGGTGGCGATCTGCACCTGCCCTGCGAGAGTGAGCAATTCGTCTTCACAGTCGAGCAGGGTGAGCTGGCAACCGTCGCAGGAGGCGAACTTCCACACGGCCAACGATGGTGTGGTCATCTATAGCTCCTTCACCAAGAGCAGGGGCTGCGCGACGTCGTAGCCGACGACCGGGCCGTCGCGGCACAGCAGCAGGGGTCCCAACTGACAGTGCCCGCACCAGCCGATGCCGCACTGCATATTGCGTTCCAGCGATACCCGGATATCACTGGCCGCCATGCCCTTTCGCATGAGCGCGTCGGCGGCGGCGTGCATCATCGACTCGGGTCCGCACAGGAATGCAGTGGTGTCCTCGGGCCGCAGCGGCAGTCGCTGCAGCGGTTCGGTGACCAAGCCGACCTCACCCGGCCATCCCTGCACCGGAACGTCGACGGTCAGGTGCACGTCGATGGTTCCAGCGTGCATCCACTCCCGCAGTTCCGCGCCGAAGAGGAAGTCGTCGCGGGAGCGAGCACCGGCGATCACGGTCACCCGCCCATACCCAGCGCGATCGGCGAGCGCCCCGAGGACAACCGGACGAAGCGGTGCGAGGCCCACGCCGCCGGCGACGATCACCAGGTCACGGCTGGCGGCATCGGTCAGACCCCAGTTGGTGCCGAATGGGCCGCGCATGCCGATCACCGTGCCCGGTGGTGAGTCGCGCAATGCTCGGCTCACCGCGCCGACCGAACGGACGGTGTGGGCGATGGTGTGGTCGGACTCGGTGGGGATGCCGCTGACCGAGATGGCGATCTCACCGATCCCGAACGCGTACATCATCATGAATTCACCCGGCTGCGGGGCATTCAGCGCGGTGCGCACGGGCTCAAGGCGCAACGTCGAGGAGTCGCGGTTCTCCCTGACGCTGCCATGCACCCGGTATGGCACCGGTGCCATCGCCGACAGTGCGGTATCAGTCATCGCGTTGCTCATCGAGATCCGCGAGCGTGGTCATCTCCTCGGTGATGTCAATTCCGGTGGGGCACCAGGCGATACACCGGCCGCAACCCACGCACCCGCTGCTACCGAACTGGTCGTGCCACGTGCCGAGCTTGTGGGTGAGCCAGTGCCGGTACCGCGACGGTCCGGACTGCCGGACGCTGCCCCCGTGCACGAATGTGAAGTCGGGCTCGAAGCACGATGACCAGTGCATCCACCGCTCGGTGTGCCCGCCGGTGAGGTCGGTGACGTCCTCGACGCTGGTGCAGAAGCATGTGGGGCAGACCATTGTGCAGTTACCGCAGGTCAGACACCGACTGGCGACATCGTCCCAGTGCGGGGACTCGCGAGATCGGATCAGCAGTTCCCGCAGATCGCCTTGGGGCATCTGACGTCCCATGTGTTGCGCCGCCTCGTCGACCTGGGCTCCGGCCGATTCGATCTCCTGCCGATCGGCCTCGCGGTGAGGCACGGCCGCGAGCACGTCGGCGCCGTCGTCGCTGCCGACGTCAACGACGTAGTAGGGCCGACCGCCAGGGCCGGTCAGTTCGGTGAGCGCCAGATCGTAGCCTGGCCCGACGTGCGGACCCGTCCCCATCGATGCGCAGAAACACAGGCCGCCGGGTTCAGTGCAGTTGACCGCGACCACGAAGCTGCGACGCCGTCGCCCGACGAAACCGCGGTCGGGATGTTGGCGCTCACCGAGAACGTCGTTGAGCCGCGCGATCGCAGCCAGATCACATCCCCGTACCCCGAGGAAGGCATATCTGGCGGGTTCCTCCGGTGCCGGGTCGTCAGACGACCACAACAACTGCCGCGGCGGGTGCAAGAACTGCTTCCACGACTGCGGCCCGGCAGAGTGGCCGAACAGTGCGTCGTCGTCGCGTCGTCGTAGCCGGTAATGCCCGGGTCCCACCTCTACGCCCCAGCCCCGGGGCAGGTCGTCGGCTGAGGACAGCTCGGCGAGCACGATGGCGCTGTCCGAGCGGGTCGGGCCGATTACCCGGTATCCACGGTCGATCAGCGTGGAGACCAGTTGGTGCACTCCCGCGGTGTCGATCACCGCACCGTCCATGGACTCCAATCGTGCCCCTCGATACGTCGACATGCACGGTCCATTCGGCACTCCGGAAGGGGACAAAGGTCCTTACCGGTGTCCGGTCGGATCGCAGGACAGCCGCGGTGGGGTCTTTCTGCCCTACGTGCCTGTCAGACAAGTGGTTCAGAATGTGGCGATGGAGACGCCGAAGGTCAGCGACGGACCCCATCTGGCTGTGCTGACCGCGCGGCGGGCTGCAGCGGCTTCCGTGGATGAGGTCCTGGCGGCGTTGAACAGCACCACCGCGGGGCTGTCGAGCGCAGAGGCGACGGAGCGGCTGGCGACGTTGGGCCCCAACGCTGTGCGCACTCACCAGGTCAAAGCGCTTGCGGTACTGGGCCGTCAGTTGCGCAACGCAGTGCTGATCCTGCTGGCCGCAACCGCGATCGTGTCCTACTTCCTCGGCGACAGCATGCAGGCCATCATCATCGGGGCCATCCTGACCGTGAGCGTCGGGCTGGGGTTCTTCAACGAATATCGTGCGGAGCAGGCAGCGGCCGCACTCCACTCACGTATGCGTCACAGCGCGGTGGTACTGCGGGACGGGCAGTTCGTCTCCGTCGACGTCGCCACGCTCGTTCCCGGCGATGTCATCCGACTGACGCTGGGGGAGGCGGTGCCTGCCGATGTGCGGCTGATCGAGGTCGCCGCGCTGGAGTGCAACGAGAGCATCCTGACCGGTGAATCGATGGGATCGGAGAAATCCCCGAATCCGGTCCCTGCCGACGCCGATCTTGCCGATTGTGCGGATCTGGCGTTCATGGGCACCATCGTCAACGCCGGGGAAGGACTCGGTGTTGTCTACGCCACCGGGCGAAATGCTGAATTCGGCCGCATCGCAGCGGGTCTCGGTGAACGACAACCCGAGACCGATTTCCAGGTCGGGTTGCGCCGGTTCTCGTATCTGCTCCTGCGGGTGGCGGTCGCGCTGACCCTGCTGATCCTTGTCAGCAATCTGCTGCTGCGCAAGCCAATCATCGATTCGGTGTTGTTCTCGCTGGCGATTGCTGTCGGGATCACCCCGCAACTGCTGCCGGCCGTGGTCAGCGCCAGTCTGGCCACCGGATCGCGGCAGTTGGCCAAGGCGAAAGTGTTGGTCAAGCGCCTGGTGTGTATCGAAGATCTCGGCGACATCGACATCTTGATCACCGACAAGACGGGCACCTTGACCGAAGGGCGGATCAGCCTGGTGGACACCGTCAATGCCGCTGGTGCGCACAGTGATTCGGTACTGCGGCTCGGCCTGTTCGCTTCCGATGTCGACTTGCAGGCCGGCGGGGTCAGCGCCAACCCTCTCGACGCCGCCCTGTGCGAGGCTCCGAATGCTCTCGACGCCGTCGCAAACGTTCACCGGATTGCGCTGCTGCCCTTCGATCACCTTCGTCGTTCGTCGTCAGCCTTGGTCGACGACAACGGCAAGCGCGTTCTCGTGGTGAAAGGCGCGCCCGAACAGGTCCTGGCCCGGTGCTCGATGACCGATCCCGCCGCGCAGGAGACCCTGGCCGAATTGTTCGCCGCCGGCCGGCGCGTCGTGGCAGTGGCGGCCAGACCCGCACCGAACCTTTCGGCCATCACGCCCACTGACGAAGCCGAGTTGATGCTGGCCGGATTCTTGGTGTTCGCCGACGAGCCGAAGGCGGCGGCACGGCACTCGCTGACAGAACTGGCCGCACTGGGGATCGAACTCAAGATCGCCACGGGTGACAACGCCCAAGTGGCGGAAAAGGTTTGTGGCGACCTCGGATTGATCTCGAAAGGAACGATCACCGGTAGCGAGCTCGAGGGACTCGACGACGACGGCTTCGCCCTGGCGGCCGACAATCACACCATCTTTGCGCGCATCTCGCCCGAGCAGAAGGCGCGACTGGTCACCTCGGCTCGGCGCAAGAAACGCTCGGTCGGGTTCCTCGGTGACGGCGTCAACGACGCTCTGGCCTTGCATGCCGCCGACGTGGGCATCTCCGTCGACACCGCCACCGACGTCGCGAAGGACGCAGCCGACGTCGTGCTGCTCGAAAAGGATCTCAGTGTGCTCGCCACGGGTGTGGCAGACGGCCGCCGGATCTTCGCCAACACCATCAAATACGTCCTGATGGGAACATCGAGCAACTTCGGCAACATGTTTTCGGCGGCAGCGGCGTCGGCGTTGCTGCCGTTTCTGCCGATGCTGCCGAGCCAGATCTTGCTGAACAACCTGCTCTACGACAGCTCACAGCTGGCCATCCCGACCGATCGGGTCGACGACGAACAGTTGCACGCGCCCGCACACTGGAATGTTGCCTTCATCCGACGGTTCATGCTGATCTTCGGTCCCATCAGCTCCCTGTTCGACTTCATGACCTTCGGGCTGATGCTCGGTGTGCTGCACGCCGGAGCTGTCACGTTCCGCACGGGCTGGTTCGTGGAATCGCTTGCCACGCAAACGCTGATCATCTTCGCTATCCGTACCCGAAAGGTGCCGTTCTTCCGGAGCAGACCCGGCGGATTGCTGACGATCACGAGCCTGACCGTCGTGGTGATCGGCGTGCTGCTCACAGTGTCACCGGTATCAGCGGCGCTAGGTTTCACACCACTGCCGTGGCAGTTCTTTGCTGTGCTGGCTGCATTTGTCATCACCTACCTCGTTTTGGTCGAGTTCGCCAAGAAGATGTTCTACTCAGAACCCATGCGCCTGTTCGGCCAGCCGCACCGCACCCGCGGATACGAACACCGCGTTCACCGTCGCGCGGCCCGCTTCTCGCACGTCTGAACCGTTATTCGCCGGTTCATCATCCGCGTTGAGGGTGACCGGGCAGATTCGCGCGTCAGCAGCAGCGCGCGTTCGGGTTGATCTCGGTGTTGTGGTGCCGCATCTTCCAGTAGTCGCGTTCGGTGAGCACCGGCTCGCCGGGGTGTTGGCGGGCCTGGTGTTCGACGTAGCGTCGGTAGTGGTTGTCACCCATCAATGTGGCGATGTACCAACTGATTTGGCGTGCGGCCCGACGCGTGTTCCCGGTAAGGCGTCCCATTGTTTCTGTACCTCCTTTTCCAACCGGGTCGGGATCAGGCCCGACGGGGCGAACAGCCGCGACGGCGTGGGATCGTCGTCGGTGAGCGGGCGACCGGTGCCACGGAGCGCCCGCAGCGCCATCATGACGCCTGCAAGGAACACGATGAGCACGAGCACCGCGAATATCACCGAGAGCGTGCCCTGGATGAACGTGTTGCGGATGACGGCATCGATCTGCTCGGGGCTCTTGGCTGCACCGAATGTCGATTTCCCAGCTTCCTTGGCCGCGACATACTGCGAATGCTGCTTCCAGTAACCGACTTTGGGATCGCCGGAGAAGATCTTCTGCCACGACGCTGTCATCGTGACGATCAGATCCCACGTCAGCGGAATACCCGGAATCCAGGCCCATTTCACCAGACCACGCTTGATCACCACGACGGTGACGACGGTCAGCGCGATCGCCGCCAAAAGCTGGTTGGCGATGCCGAACAGCGGGAACAGGGTGTTGATGCCGCCCAGCGGATCGGTAACCCCCATCAGCAGGGTGGATCCCCACGCCGCCACCACCACGACGCTGCAGGCCCACGCGCCGACTCGCCAGCTCGGGTTGCGGAATTTCCTCATCGGACCGCCGAGGTTGCTCAGTCCGTCGGAGAGCATGAACCGCGCCACCCGGGTTCCCGCATCGACGGTGGTGAGGATGAACAGTGCCTCGAACATGATCGCGAAGTGGTACCAGAACGCTTTCAGGCCCTCCCCGCCGAACACCTGATGCAGTACCTGGGACATGCCGAAGGCCAGAGTCGGTGCGCCACCGGTACGCGAGACGATCGTCTCCTCGCCGACACCGGCGGCGGCCGCGGTGATTTCGTCCGGGGTGATCGGGGACCCGGACAGGCCCAGGCTGTTGACGTAGGTGGCCGCGGTCTGCGCGGTGGTGCCAGTCTGTGCGGACGGGGCGTTGATGACGAAGTACAGGTGCTGGTTGACGATTGCGGCGGTGATCAGCGCCATGATCGCGACGAACGACTCGGTCAGCATGCCGCCGTACCCGATCAGCCGCATCTGGCCTTCCTTCTCCAGCAGCTTCGGCGTGGTGCCCGACGAGATGAGGGAGTGGAATCCCGACAGCGCACCGCACGCGATGGTGATGAACAGGAATGGGAACAGCGAGCCCGCGAACACCGGACCGGTGCCGCTGGCGGCGAACTGCGAGATGGCAGGCGCCTCCATCACGGGCCGGGCGATGAGGATGCCGATCGCCAGCAGCGCGATGGTGCCGACCTTCATGAACGTGGACAGGTAGTCGCGGGGCGCCAGCAGCAGCCACACCGGAAGCACCGAGGCGGCCAGGCCGTAGACGATGATGCACCACGACAACGTCACCTTCGACAGCGTGAACCAGTCGGTACCCCAATCGGTTTCGGCGACCCAACCACCGGAGACCACCGCGAACAGCAACAGCACGACACCGATCAGAGACACTTCCGACACCCGGCCGGGCCGCAGGAACCGCAGATAGAGGCCCATGAAGATGGCGATCGGAATGGTCATCGCAATGGAAAACACGCCCCACGGGCTTTCGGCCAGGGCATTGACCACCACGAGCGCCAGCACCGCCAAGAGGATCACCATGATGACCAGCACCCCGACGATGGCCGAGACGCCGCCGACCGCGCCGAGCTCGTCGCGGGCCATCTGACCCAGCGACCGACCGCGGCGGCGTACCGAGATCGCCAGCACGAGATAGTCCTGGACGCAGCCGGCCACCACAGCACCCACGATGATCCAGATGGTGCCGGGCAAGTAGCCCATCTGCATGGCCAGCACCGGGCCGACGAGCGGGCCGGCTCCGGCGATGGCGGCGAAGTGATGCCCGAACAGCACCCGCCGATCGGTGGGCACGTAGTCGGTGGCGTTCTCGAAAAGTTCTGCCGGAGTGGCATTGTCGTCGCGCGGTCTGACGATCTTCATCTCGATCAACCGAGCATAGAAGCGGAAGCCGATGACGTAGGTGCAGATCGCGGCGATCACGAACCAGACCGCGTTGACGGTCTCGCCGCGGAAGAACGCGATCACCGCCCAGGCGATGGCGCCGACGAGCGCGATGATCGCAAAGACGATCTTGTGCCGCGTGGTGATCGGTGAGCGGTCGATGATCGCCACCGGCGGCAGATCCTTGTCGGTGCGGATGTAGGTGACGTCGCCGTCGGTCACCTCGATCCGGTCGGACGCGGTGGGTATGGACATGGGCCGATCTTTTCATCGCCGCCGCACTCGCGTGGCGGAACCCTCCTCAGCGTTCGTACAGGGCCCGTACAGTTGCCACGGTGTCGGCCTCCTCCGGCGATTTGTCGTCGCGGTAACGCAGCACGCGGGCAAACCGCAGCGCCATTCCACCGGGATACCGTGATGAGCCCTGCACGCCGTCGAACGCGATCTCGACCACCTGCTCGGGCCGCAGTTTCACCACATACCCGTCGGTCGGGCCGTCGGCGAGTTCGGTGAAGCGTTCGGTCTGCCAGGCAAGCATCTCGTCCGTCATGCCTTTAAACGTCTTGCCCAGCATCACGAAACCGCCCGTGGCCGGATCGCGCGCACCCAGATGGATGTTGGAGAGCTTGCCGGAGCGCCGGCCCGAGCCCCATTCCACGGCGAGCACCACGAGGTCGAGGGTGTGCACCGGCTTGACCTTGAGCCAGCCCGCGCCGCGACGTCCCGCCTCGTACGGTGCGTGCGGTGCTTTCGCCATTACCCCCTCATGTCCGGCGGCCAGGGTGGCGGCGAGGAAATACCGGGCCTGCGCAGGATCGGCGGTCACGATGTGGTCCACCCGCCGATCGACCGGGACGAGCGCATCGAGTGCGGCGCGGCGTTCGAGGGTAGGCAGGTCGAGCAGATCCGTGCCGTCGACATGCAGCAGATCGAAGAAGAACACCGACAGCGGCACCTCGTCGGTCGGATTCCGGCGCCCGAAGCGCGCTGCGGTCACCTGGAACCGGTGCGGCCGACCGTCGGGGTGTAGTGCGATGGCCTCTGCGTCGGCGATCAGATCCGTCACCGGAAGCGCCAGGGTGGCCGATACCACCTCCGGCAGGCGTGACGTGACGTCGTCGAGGCTGCGCGTATAGATCGACACCTCGGACCCGACGCGGTGGATCTGCACCCGCGCACCGTCCAGTTTGGTCTCCAGAACCGCTGTGCCACCGAGCCTTTCGAGGGCATCGTCGATACTGCTTGCGGTCTGCGCCAGCATCGGCCCCACCGGGCGGCCCACTTGGAGCCGGAAGGCCTGCACCGCCGCGGCACCGCCGGTGAGCGCCGCGGTCGCGACAGCAGGCAGGTCGCCGGCCAGCATGGCGGCACGCCGCACATCGGCCACCGGGATTCCCGACGAGCGCGCGATCGCGTCGGCCACCACACCGGCCAGTGCCCCCTGTCGCAACTCACCGCCCAGCAGCCGACGCAGGAAGGTCTGTTCACCGGCAGTCGCGGCGCCGAACAGCTCACTGACGAGCTGAGCCCGCCGCGCCTGCGACCCTTTGCCTGTGACGCTGCCGATTGCGGTGAGCCGGCTGTTCACGTCGGTGACGGTCAGCGTCGGGGTGGCCGCAGGCGGCGGCAGTGTGCGTAACCCCGCCCAGCCCACGCCGATCTGGCGTTGCGGTAGTTCGCCGGAGAGCCAGGCCACCACGACCGCGACTGGGTCGCCATCCTCGGCGACCGCGGTCAGCAGTGTGGCGATGCGCTCGGTCTTGGCGAGCCGCGCCGAACTCGCCGCCACGTCAGCGGATGCGGCGACGACCTCGGCGAGCAGCATGCGTTCAGCGTGCCACGAGGTAAGCCAGCGCGATCATGCGTGGGTGTGGTGAGCGTGCGCGAAATGGCGACGTTTTACGGTGTGTCGGGCAGCAGACGCGCACGTTCGCGGTGCTGACGCAACCATGATGGCCGGACGGATGGCGCAAGTCTCCCAGTAGAGTGGCCACGGCGTGACCGGTCATGCTTCGACACCGGTCATGCCGACATCGCACACCGGGAGGCGCTATGGCAACCGTTGCAGACCAGGTGATCTCCGCGCTGAGCGCCAGTGGCGTGCAACGGGTATATGGCCTGCCAGGCGACAGCCTCAACGGGTTCACCGACGCCATCCGGCGATCCGGATCCATCACCTGGCAACACGTCCGGCATGAGGAGACGGCAGGGTTCGCGGCGGCGGCCGACGCGGCCCTGACCGGTCAACTGGCTGTCTGTGCGGGCAGCTGCGGTCCGGGCAATTTGCACTTGATCAACGGCCTGTTCGATGCGCAACGCAGCAGGGTGCCGGTCCTGGCGATCGCCGCGCATATCCCGCGCACCGAGATCGGCTCGGAGTACTTCCAGGAAACCCATCCGCAACAGCTGTTCGGTGAGTGCAGCGTGTACTGCGAATTGGTCAGCACCCCGGAGATGGCGCCGCGGATCCTTGAGATGGCGATGCGTGCTGCGGTCGAGGAGAACGGGGTCGCTGTCGTCGTCGTGCCCGGCGAGATCTTCCTGGCGCGCGCCGGGGAATCGGAATGGACGTCGCGTCCGGTCCGGCCGACGCGGTCAGTGGTACGCCCCGACGACGAGTCGGTGCGGTGTGCGGCAGACATGCTCAACGCAGCCGAGCGAGTCACCATTCTCGGTGGCGCAGGGGTGGCCGGCGCGCACGACCAGCTGATCGAACTGGCCGCGACGCTGCAGGCGCCGATCGTGCACGCGTTGCGCGGCAAGGAGTTCATCGAATACGACAACCCGTTCGACGTCGGGATGACCGGTCTGCTCGGGTTCGCGTCGGGATACAAGGCCATCAAAGAGGCCGACACCCTGCTGATGCTCGGCACCGATTTCCCGTATCAGCAGTTCTATCCCGAGGGCGCCACTGTCATCCAGGTCGACATCCGCGGACGGAATCTCGGTCGGCGCACACCGATAGACCTCGGCCTGCGTGGCACCGTCAAGGACACCCTGACCGCGCTGCAACCTTTGTTGCGCGCAAAGACCGACCATGAACACCTGGACCGGTCACTACGGCACTACGCCAAGACCCGTGCATCCCTGGACGCGCTGGCCGTCAACGACCGCGACAAGACTCCGATCCGCCCGGAATATGTTGCCGCGCTTGCCAACCGATTGGCCAGCGATGACACGGTGTTCACGTGCGACGTCGGGTCGCCGGTGGTGTGGGCGGCCCGCTATCTCACCATGAACGGTCGGCGCAGGCTGATCGGGTCGTTCAACCACGGCACCATGGCCAACGCACTGCCACACGCTATCGGCGCACAGACTGCCTATCCCGGTAGGCAAGTGGTCGCGCTAGCCGGTGACGGCGGGCTGACCATGCTGTTCGGCGAACTGGTGACACTGATCCAGAACCGGTTGCCGGTCAAGCTGATCGTGTTCAACAACTCGTCGCTGAACTTCGTCGAGCTGGAGATGAAAGCCGCGGGCATCGTCACCTTCGGCACCGACCTGGTCAATCCGGACTTCGCCGCCGTCGCCCAGTCGATGGGTGTTTTCGGCAGACGGGTGACCGAGCCCGCCGCACTGGAACTCGCACTGACCGACGCGTTCGCCTACGACGGTCCCGCGGTGGTGGACGTCGTCACCGCTCGTCAGGAACTGTCGATACCGCCGGCCATCACCGTGGAACAGGCAAAGGGCTTCTCGCTCTACGCCATCCGGACCATCCTGGCCGGACGCGCCGACGAACTGCTCGACCTGGTCAGCACCAACGTCGCCCGGCGCATCCTGGACTGAGAACAGAAGTCCGAGGCGGATTTTCACGCGGGGCGGGGGACGGCGGCGGCCGTGCTCTGGCCCAGCCACTTCGGGATGGCCCGGCGGACCTCGGCAGGCCCGGACAACGCGACACTTCCGTCGAACACCGCGTGCGACCAGCCGACGTCGCCCCGCCAGATCCGGGTCAGCGTGCGCAGACTGGTTTCCACCGTGCCCGTCACGTCATAGCCCGGATCGATATCGCACACGTCGGCCTTTCCGTCGGCAACCACCAGCCACCACCGGGCGGCCTTGGCGGGGACTCCGTCGAGGACGAAGGCGATCGTGGTGCGCGTGCGCGGCCAGTCGTCGATCGGGATGGTGCGTCGCATGTCCCACATCAGCAGATGCGGGTCCAGATCCTCCTCGCCCAGTTCGCCGATCCAGCGCACACCCCACGCGCCGAGCGCCGTCACCACACCCGCCAGCTCCTGTCCACAGGGGGTCAGGGAATATGTTGCGCGACCATCGCTTTCGGTCCGCTGTAGCACGCCGGCCCGCGTCAGCGACTTCAACCGTTTGGACAACAGCGCCGGCGACATCTTCGGCACGCCGCGGCGCAGGTCGTTGAAGTGCGTGCTGCCCAGTAGCAGCTCGCGGATCACCAACATGGTCCAGCGTTCGTCGAGTACCTCCATGGCCTTGGCCACGGGGCAGAACTGGCCGTAAGTCGACATGGCGATACCTCCCGCGAGAAGCGCTGTGCACAAGTACACCGCCCGCAGCGTCCGGAAGCCAGTACAGATTTTGAACCCGCACCGGTACAGATTTGGTACTGGATAGCCGCCGGGTCCGGGCGCGACCATTGGTCTGGGGAAAGGAGCCGTCGATGAATGCCGTGATTGCCGACCGTGAGCTGGAGGCCAAGCACCGCGGGCTGTGGGCGCTGGGCGACTACGCCGCCGTCGCCGTCGATCTGGTGGCGCCGCTGGGTTCGGAACTCGTGGCCGCCTGTGGCATCCGGGCGCAGGACCGGGTACTCGATGTCGCTGCGGGAACCGGCAATGCCGCGATCCCTGCTGCGGCCACCGGCGCAGATGTCGTCGCCTGCGATCTGTGTCCCGACCTGCTGGCGCGGGGCCGAGAGCAGGCCACCGAACGCCGTGTCGCGCTGCAGTGGCGCGAAGCCAACGCCGAAGCGCTGCCGTACGGGGACGATGAGTTCGATGTGGTGATGTCGTGCATCGGGGTGATGTTCGCGCCGCACCATCAGCAGGCTGCTGACGAACTGGTGCGGGTCGCTCGTTCGGGTGGGCGGATCGGACTGATCAGCTGGACGCCCGAAGGATTCGTCGGGCAGCTCTTCGCCACCATGAAGCCTTATCTGCCGGAGCCCCCGGCCGGGGTGTCGCCGCCACCGCTGTGGGGCGGCGAGGCATACGTGGTTGCGCTGCTGGGCGAGCGGGTGACCGACCTGGTGACCGAACGGCGCGAGCTGACCGTCGACAAGTTCGGCGACGGTGCCGCGTTCCGCGACTACTTCAAAGCCAACTACGGGCCGACGATCGCGGCCTACCGCGCGATCGCCGCTCACGCCGAGCGGGTGGCGGCCCTCGATGCGGATATCGCCGCGCTGGGTGACCGCATTATCCGCGGCGGGTCGATGGACTGGGGATATCTACTAGTGACGGCGCGCAAGCGCTGAACAGGGGCGGGCACGATGCCTGCCGAGCAAATGCCGACGTCGAGTGACACCGGCGCCGCAGCTACTGCTCGCGCGTATGTCAGTAAGCGTCGAGCGCTAACTTGATCGCCAACGCGACACCCGCCGCGCCGATCAGCACGCGCAGGGGTGTTGCCGGCGCGTGCCGTACGACGATCGGACCCAGCCGCGAGCCGATCAGGCAGCCCAACCCGAGCGGCACCACAGCCGGCCAGTACACCGGCGCGAACACCGTGAAGGCCACTGCGGCCACGGAATTGGCGACACCGAGGACGACGTTCTTGCTCGCGTTGGCATGGGCGAGCGTGGCGCCGCCGGCACGCAGCAGCAGAGCCAACAACAGCACGCCCGCGGCAGCGCCGAAGTAGCCGCCGTAGATCGTGATCAGGAATATCGCGATGGCTTCGAAGGTGACCCGCATGATTTGGTCGCGGTGGCTGGTTGCGCGCGCTTCCCGATGTTCCCCGCGGGGTGCCAGGATCGCGACGGAAGCGACCACGAGCAGGACGGGCACGACCTTTTCGAAACCCTCGGCCGGGGTCGACAGCAGCAGAGCTGCGCCCACCGCCCCGCCGAGCACGGCCAGCGGGATGATCCGCCCGATCCATCCACCTTGCCCGGCCAGCTCAGGTCGTGAACCCCACACCGACCCGACGCCGTTGAACACCAGCGCCACGGTGTTCGTCACGTTGGCGGTCACCGGGGGCAGCCCGACCATCAGCAACGCGGGATACGTGGCGACCGAAGCGAGTCCGGCGATGCTGCCGGACAATCCGCCGGCGATTCCGGCTACCACGAGCAGTGCAATATCCCACCAGGTCATGCGGTGTGCCGACGGTGCCGCGGACTGGACGTGCACATCCGGCTCACGCTACTTGGACGGCTACGGAGCAATCCTGCGTGACCGATGGACAGAGGTCAGCCGACCCGGCGCGCGCCGAAGAAATGATTGCGTCACCAGCTGGGGAGCGTCTAACATCCCAACATGCCGTGGCCACTCGTTGTAGCAACCCGCAGCGGGGTCTGATCTGGACCGACCCCCCCGCTGTGGGTCATTGCCACCTCGTCGGTCAATCCATCTGATCAAGAAAAGACCGGCACATGCATCCCTCATCGGCAACACCGACCACCCAGCGCCCTGCCTTCGCGGCCAGCTTCGGCGCGCCGTTGCCCCGTGGTGTGCGCGAAGCTGCGGAGTCCGCTTCGTGGGACGACTTTCTGGCCGAATACGCCCCAAGTGCGGGACTGCTGCGTATGAGACAGTGGATCTGCACCGACGCCGCGCGCCCGGCCTGCAGCCTCGGACCGCAAAGCCGCTGTTACCAGGCCACCCTTGGCATCGGCGACACGATCAGCACAACGCGCGCTGTGGCCTGCGGTCCGGTGGCGGCCCTGACGGCGATGCTCTACGACCGCGGTATCGCCGTGGAAACCGTGTCCTTTCATCAGCTGCCGATCAACGGATGCATCGCCACCTTCCTACAGGGCAGCGACGGGAACCACAGCATGTGGGCGCTGGGGCTCGACGCCGACCCGGAACTGTCGGCGCTGCGTGCCGTCATCGCGTGCGCGAACCGGTTGATGAGCGCCTGAACGACCGCAGCCTCAGTGCAGCGGCCGCAGCACCATCGGCATGCCGTCGATCGGTACCGCCATGCCGCCGTAGTCGTACCACGGCTGGTAACTCGGGTGCGGCAACTCCAGCCGGTAGCGGCGCAGCAGTCGGTGCATGACGGTCTTGATCTCGAGTTGGCCGAAGACCATGCCGATGCACTTGTGCGCCCCGCCGCCGAACGGGGCGAACGCGTAGCGGTGTTTCTTGTGTTCGCTGCGCGGCTCGGCGAACCGATCGGGGTCGAAACGCTCTGGGGCGGCCCATAATTCGGGCAGCCGATGGTTGATTCCCGGCCAAGTCACCACATCGGTCCCGGCCGGGATGTAGTAGCCCAGCAGGTCGGTGTCCCGGACGGTTCGGCGGAAGTTGAACGGCAATGGCGTCTGCATCCGCAGCGACTCGTTGATCACGAGGTCGTAGGTTTCCAGCTTCTCCAATGCCTCGATGTCGAGCGGGCCGTCGCCGACGCGTGCCGATTCGTCGCGGCACCGCTCCTGCCACTGTGGGTTCGCCGCCAGGTGATAGGCCATCGTGGTCAGCGTCGACGTCGTGGTGTCGTGCGCGGCCATCATCAGGAAGATCATGTGGGCGACGATCTGGTCGTCGGTGAAGCTCTGCCCGTCCTCGTCCCGAGCGTGGCACAGCACGCTGAACATGTCGGTGCTCTCAGTCCGGCGTTTCTCGGCGACACGGCTGGCGAAGTAGTCCTCCAACGTCTTGCGCGCCTTGATGCCACGCCACCAGGTCAGTGGCGGCACCGGCTTGCGCACGATGGCGTTGCCGGCCCGCGTGGTGGTGGTGAACGCATGGTTGATGGTGGTGACCAGTTTGCGGTCGGTGCCCGCGGGATGGCCCATGAACACCTCGGAGGCGATGTCGAGGGTCAGCTTCTTAACCGCCGGGTGGAACAGGAAGCGTGGGTCGTTGGCTGCCCAGTCGGTGGCCAATACCTTGGTTGCCACCGAATCGATGTGTGACACGTAGCCGGCCAGCCGGCTACGGGTGAACGCCTCCTGCATGATCCGGCGGTGGAACATGTGCTCTTCAAAATCCAGGAGCATGAGACCGTTTTCGAAGAACGGGCCGATCACCGGATCCCAGGCGCGCTGCGAGTAGTCCTTGTTGCGGTTGGAGAACACCGCCTGAGTGGCATCGGGCCCGAGTGCCATGACCTGCGACAGTGCCGGCGTTTGCGCGTAGTACACCGGGCCGTGCTTGCGGTAGAGGTCGAGTATGTAGTCCGGGCCGGCGCGGAAGATCTCGATCATGTGGCCGATGATCGGCAGCCCGGTGTCACCCATGATCGGTTTGAGGCCGCTGCCCGCGGGCGGCTCGGCGAAGACGAACTCATGCCAGTGCGTCTCGTTCAGGCGCTTCTCGACGGCGGCCATGCCGGGCAGCGTGTTCGGAGTCGGGGTGAATCGTCGCTTCGCCTGATCAAGCAGATAGTGCGGAGCGCTGATCGTGGCCATGTCCCACTCCCGAGGTTGCTCAAACTGACAATGCGTGGTGGATGTCACCGCCTGAAGCCATCCTGATCGCCAGACTTGACGCAGGTCAAGTTTTGTTCTGGCCTGTCGCAATGCAAAGGTCTAGTGCCATGACCGCCGAACAGATCCCGGGGGGCAGCAACGACAGCCCGATGCGGCGCAGTCGTGGTGATCGGCAGCGCGACGCCATCGTCAAGGCCGTTCGGGAGCTACTCGAGGAACAGTCGTTCGCCGACCTGTCCGTCAGCGCGATCAGCGAACGCGCCGGGCTGGCCCGCTCGGGCTTCTACTTCTACTTCGACACCAAGTACGCGGTTCTCGCGGTGATCGTGGCCGAGGCCATGGAACAGCTCGACCAGCTCACACACAACTATGCGCCCCGCGAGCCCGACGAGGAGCCCGCCGCGTTCGCCAAGCGGATGGTCGGCAGTGCTGCTCTGGTATTCGCTCGCAACGACCCGATCATGTCGGCCTGCACCATCGCGCAGAACACCGATGCACAGATCCGCGAGCTGATGAACGACTTCGAGGACGGCGTGATCGCCAAGATCGTCGGTCTGATCGAACAGGACCGAGGGGCCCGGCCGATCTCCGACGACATCTCCGGGCTGGTGCGCATGCTGGTGGCGACCACCGCGATGACGCTGTCGCATGATCCGGCGTTCATCGGCCGCGGCGAGGACCCGCAGCGCGCGATCGACGTGTTGGAACGGCTGTGGCTCAATGCTCTCTGGGGTGGCCAGCCCAACTAGCCGTCCCGGTATGGTCACCGCTATGGCGCAGGCGAGCGATTTTCGCGGGAAACGCTGCTTCATCACGGGGGTGGCGAGCGGTATCGGGCGGGCCACTGCGCTGGCCTTGGCGGCGCAGGGCGCCGAACTGTATCTGACTGACCGCGATGCCGACGGTCTGGCGCAGACGGTGGCCGACGCGCAGGCGCTGGGCGCACAGGTGCTCGCACACCGGACACTTGACATCTCGAACTACGACCAGGTGGCCGCGTTCGCAGCCGACATCCATACCGCGCATCCCGCGATGGACGTGGTGATGAACATCGCCGGTATCTCGGCGTGGGGCACGGTCGATCAGCTCACCCATCAGCACTGGCGTTCGATGATCGACGTCAACCTCATGGGCCCGATCCACGTGATCGAGACTTTTGTCCCACCGATGATCGAGGCCGGCCGGGGTGGTCAGTTGGTGAACGTCTCGTCGGCCGCCGGCATCGTGGCCCTGCCCTGGCACGCTGCTTACAGCGCCAGCAAGTACGGTTTGCGCGGCCTCAGCGAGGTACTGCGGTTCGACCTGGCCAGGCACCGCATCGGGGTGTCGGTGGTGGTGCCCGGCGCGGTGAAAACCGGTCTGGTGCGGACGGTTCAGATCGCCGGCGTCGACCGCGACGACCCCGACGTGCAGAAGTGGGTGGATCGGTTCGCCGCCCACGCCGTCTCGCCGGAGAAGGCCGCTGCCAAGATCCTGGCCGGTGCCCGGCGCAACCGGTTCCTCATCTACACCTCGCCCGACATCCGTGCGCTGTACGCGTTCAAACGCATCGCCTGGTGGCCGTACAGCGTGGCGATGCGCCAGGTCAACGTGCTGTTCACCCGCGCGCTGCGGCCACACCGCTGATCGTTTCGCCTTAGCGGTTTCCCCAATGCCAGGCGGGCGTGGTCAGCAGGCCCAGACCAGCGACTTTCGTTTCGCCCCACTGTTTGTAGAGCTCGACCTCGATGGCGCGGTCGCGGTCCTCGTCGGCGACCGGCGTGGTGTCGAGGAATTCCAGCAGGGCCCTCGAATGGGTCACCACCACTACCTGCGTCTGGGTGGCGGCGGTGGCGATCAGCCTCGCCAGAGGCCGCACCAGGTCGGGGTGCAGCGATGTCTCGGGCTCGTTGAGCACCATCAGAGAAGGGGGTCGCGGGCTCAGCAAGGCTGCGGCCCACAGCAGGAAACGCAGTGTGCCGTCGGATAATTCGGCGGCCCGCAGGGGCCGTAGCATGCCGCGCTGGTGCAACTGCAGGTCGAACACCCCGTCATTGACGGCGACCGACACGGCAGCGCCGTCGAACGCATCGGCCACGGCGCGTGCCAGGTCGTCGAACCCCGCCTCGATGATGGTTTGGGTCGCCGCGGCGAGGTCGGCGCCGTCGTCGGAAAGCACCGGGGTGCGGGTGCCCACCTGCGGCCGGCGCGCCGGAGCTTCGGCGTCGACCCGGAAGCCGTCGTAGAACCGCCAGTCGCGCAACCGCTCGGAGACCGCGGAGAGTTCTGGCAGGGCGTGGGGGTGGGTGTATTCGGCCAGCACGCTGCGGTAGGACGGCAGCGACCGGCTCAGCTCTTCGAAGCCTCGGCCGGATTCGGCTGCGACCTCGGCGTATTCGCGGGTGCGGCGGACCACTGCCGAACTGGGCCGCAATACCGGCCCGGCGAACACCATCTCGCGTTTGATCTCGGGATCCAGCGCGAACGCCGTCGGCCCGGTGCCCGCCATCTGGGGCAGGCCGAGATCGACCAGGTAGCCGAAGTCGTCGGCGGCGAACCCGAGTTCGAGTGACACCGGGCGGGTCCGCGTAGTCCCCTGAGCTTTTTCGGCCGGCTGCTCCGGGCCGGCCCACAGCACCGACTGCAAGCCGCCTTCGCGGGCCAGTGATCCGATCACCTGCCCGCGTCCGCAATCGGCCAACAGGCGCAACGCGCGGTAGAGCGACGACTTCCCGGTGCCATTGGCGCCCGTGACGACGGTGAGATCGGTCAGCGGCAGTGTCACGTCACGCAGTGACCGGTAACCCCGGATCGCGATGGTCTGCAGCATGGGACAAGGCTATTGATCGGGTCCGACACCGGCGGCACTGCTGGGCGGCATGGCCAGTTCGAGTCGCACGCCGAGCAGCCGGATCGGCCGGTCGAGTTCGAAGAGATCCAGCACCGCCAGTGCGGTATCGGCGATCACGGCAGCGTCGATGCCTGGTTCGGGCAGTTTGCGGATCTTGGTGCGGGTGTAGAAGGTGCTGGTGCGTACCGTCACGGCCACCCGGGTGACGATGCGGCCCTGCTCGACCACCTCGGTCAGGGTGCGCTCGGTCAGATCCCGCACCGCCGCGTCGATCTCGGTGCGGTCGGTGAGGTCCTCGGCGAAAGTGATGACGTGGCTGCGTGATCGCGGGACCCATGGTTCGGCGCTGACATCGGTATCGCCACCGCCTTTGGCGAGCAACAGGATCCATAGGCCGGTCGTCGGCCCGAAGGTCGACGTGAGCACCTCTGGGTCGGTGGCGGCCAGCTGGGCGACCGTGGTGATACCAAGCGTGGCAAGCTTTTTGGTGGTCTTGCTTCCGATGCCCCACAGCGCGTCCGGCGGGCGGTCGGCCATCACATCCATCCAGTTGGCCGCGGTGAGCTTGTACACGCCCGGGGCCTGATCTGCTCCTCGCGTGCGCGTCGGTTTGGCAAACCCGGTGGCCACCTTGGCGCGCTGCTTGTTGTCGCTGATGCCTACCGAACACGACAGCCCGGTCTCGGCGGCCACCACGGTGCGGATGCGTTCGGCCAGCTCGACGGGGTCGACCGTATCGTCGGCGCCGAGGTAGGCCTCGTCCCAGCCCCAGACCTCAACGGGATGTCCGAGATCGCGCAGCAGGCTCATCACCTGTTCGGAGGCCTCGTCGTAGGCAGCCGGGTCCGACGGCAGGAACGTCGCATCGGGGCATTTGCGGGCGGCGGTCCGCAACGGCATGCCGGCGTGCACGCCGAACTCCCTGGCCGGATACGACGCGCAGGTGACGACCTTGCGCGGTTCGGTCGGGTCGCCGTTGCCACCGACGATGACGGGCTGACCGACCAGCTCGGGGTGGCGCCGCAACTCCACCGACGCCAGGAACTGGTCCAGGTCGATATGAAGAATCCAGCGCAGCACTCCGCTCATGGCGTTAGCAACCGCACAGTTTGCGGGCCGTCTCCTCCCATGCCGCGTCGAGTTCGTCGAGAGTGCGGCCGCGGTCGTTGAGCTGGTATGCCACATAGTCGGCGTCCAGCAGAGCGATCAGCGCATCCGCCTGAGCCTCGAGATCGCCTGTGGTGCCTGCGGTTTCGAGCAACATCCGAACGTGTGCGCGGTGCAGCATCGCCGGGCCGGCGAAGCGGGTCTGCGGGTCGCGCGCTGCGTCGGACAGCAGCGCATGGTGACAGTGCACGAACCGCAACCGGTCGCGGCCGTAGGCGAGCAGGCGTTCCAGAGGCGGTGCTCCGGGGCCCAGCGGCGGTGGGCCGAACATGAACGCTTCCTGTTCGCCCTTCTCGTCCTCGTCGAGCAGGACCATCATCAGCCCGGACCGACTGCCGAACCGCCGGAACAACGTTCCCTTGCCCACGCCGGCGGCTGCCACGATATCGTCGGTGCTGACGGCGTCGGGTCCGCGTTCTGCGATAAGCCGGCGTGCGGCGTCGAGTAGGAGTTCGCGGTTGCGGGCGGCGTCGCCACGCTCGGGTGGCGCGGAATCGGTGACCGCGAGCCTTGTGCGGCGATCAGAAGCAGTCACCTTTGAACTTTAACTCAGCCGGAATTAATCGGACCATAGTCCGGTTATCCTGGGCGAAGATCGGGTCAGGCGACAAGGGAGAACGAACATGGCCGATGTGAAGGTATTGGTACTGGTGGGCAGCCTGCGGGCCGCGTCGATCAACCGGCAGCTCGCCGAGCTTGCCGTCGAGACGGCGCCTGATGGGGTGGACCTGCGGATCTTCGATCGGCTGGGGGAGCTGCCGTTCTACAACGAGGATATCGACGGTGACGATGTGGACGAGACGGTGCGGGTGCTGCGCCATGTGGCGGCGGGGGCTGACGCCGCTCTGATCGTCACGCCCGAGTACAACGGCAGCATCCCGGGCGTGCTGAAGAACGCGATCGATTGGCTGTCCCGGCCGTACGGTAACGGTGCGCTCAAGGACAAGCCGCTGGCTGTGGTCGGCACGGCACTGGGTCAGTACGGCGGCGTGTGGGCGCACGACGAGACCCGCAAGTCATTCGGCATCGCCGGGCCCCGGGTGGTCGAGGACCTCAAACTGTCACTGCCCGCCAAGGCTCTGGACGGTCGGCATCCCCGGGAGAACGAAGAGGTCGCCGCGACGGTCCGCGACATCGTGGGCAAGCTCGCCGCCGAGGTGAGTTAAGCGGAGGTATTGGCAACCGGGGCTGGGGTCGACTGGGTCGGCCCCAGCCTTTTTGTTGTCCGGCGCTGGTCAGGTCGACGTGTGGTGTCGCGGTCTGGCCCGGCTTGTGATCGGTTCGTCGGCGCGGGCGCGATATGACCGCAGATCGCATGCAGCGCGTTTGCTGCCGATGATCTTGATGTGCTAGGCCGGCCGTACTTGTCGGTGGGTGGTGATACACCAATAGAGATAGTGCGACACGGACCCTGCGACTGCTTGCAACACGCCGGGATGCGTGGCTCGCGGTGAGCTTACGACCTGGGAATTTCAAAAATGTTATTCAGAACATGTTGTATGGCTTCGGATGTTCGGCCACTAGGTGTAGTGTTTCTGACACCGACAGGCCACCACAGTTCGGGAGTCCGCCGGAGCGCAGCGAATCCGGCGGAGTCGGTTTCAGAACCGGCCGGAAGGCGGCCTCTCGGGCTAGGAATTACGGGGGGCTGGAGGTCGCTGAAGTTTAGCGAGCACCGTGATCCGGCCAAGTTGCCAGTCCGGGTTCAGATATCTCACTTACCGCAAGAGGAGCCGTACCGCAGATGACCGTCACCGTGTACACCAAGCCCGCATGCGTGCAGTGCAACGCCACCTACAAGGCGCTGGACAAGCTGGGTATCACTTACGACAAGGTCGACATCACGCTCGACAGTGAAGCCCGCGATTACGTGATGGCTCTTGGTTACCTACAGGCGCCCGTCGTCGTGACCGGCAACGAGCACTGGTCGGGCTTCCGTCCAGACCGGATCAAGGCGCTCAGCAGCGCAGCGGTCAGCGCCTAGCGAAGGCAGTAACCACGGGGAAGGATGGGGCCAGAATGACCAATCTCGTCTACTTCTCTAGCGTCTCGGAAAACACTCACCGTTTCATCGAGAAGCTGGGTATACCCGCCACCCGCATTCCACTGCACGGCCGCATTGAGGTGGACGAGCCGTTCGTCCTGATCCTGCCCACCTACGGCGGAGGCCGTGCCACCCCGGACATCAACAACGGTGGCTACGTACCCAAGCAGGTCATCGCGTTCCTCAACAATGAACACAATCGGTCGTTGATCCGCGGCGTCATCGCCGCGGGCAACAACAACTTCGGCGCGGAGTTCGCCTATGCGGGCAACGTGGTCTCGCGCAAGTGTGGTGTGCCGTACCTGTATCGCTTCGAACTCATGGGTACCCCGGACGACGTGGAAGCTGTCCGTGCGGGGTTGGAAAACTTCTGGAAGGAACGGACGTGCCACCAACCGTCACAGCTGCAGAGCCTGTAACCGACAGCACGCACGCGCTTCCGGGGGAGACGGACTACCACGCCCTCAACGCGATGCTGAATCTGTACGACAAAGACGGCAAGATTCAGTTCGACAAGGATGTGCAAGCGGCGCGCGAGTACTTCTTGCAGCACGTCAATCAGAACACGGTCTTCTTCCACAACCAGGACGAGAAGCTCGACTACCTGATCCAGAAGAACTACTACGAGCGCGATGTGCTCGACCAGTACAGCCGCAACTTCGTCAAAGAGCTGCTGGATCGGGCCTACGCCAAGAAGTTCCGGTTCCCGACCTTCCTGGGCGCATTCAAGTACTACACGAGCTATACGCTGAAGACCTTCGACGGCAAGCGCTACCTGGAACGGTTCGAGGACCGCGTCGTCATGGTCGCGCTGACGCTGGCGGCCGGTGACACCGAGCTGGCCGAGAAACTGGTCGACGAGATCATCGACGGCCGCTTCCAGCCGGCCACCCCGACATTCCTCAACTCGGGCAAGAAGCAGCGCGGTGAGCCGGTCTCATGTTTCCTGCTTCGCATCGAGGACAACATGGAGTCCATCGGGCGCTCCATCAATTCGGCGTTGCAGCTGTCCAAGCGTGGTGGCGGAGTTGCGTTGCTGCTCTCCAATATTCGTGAGCACGGCGCGCCGATCAAGAACATCGAGAACCAGTCCTCGGGCGTCATCCCGATCATGAAGCTGCTGGAGGATTCCTTCTCCTACGCCAACCAGCTCGGGGCCCGCCAGGGCGCCGGAGCGGTGTACCTGCATGCACACCACCCCGACATCTACCGGTTCCTCGACACCAAGCGCGAGAACGCCGACGAGAAGATCCGGATCAAAACGCTGTCGTTGGGCGTGGTGATCCCGGACATCACGTTCGAGTTGGCGAAGAAGAACGAGGACATGTACCTGTTCTCGCCGTACGACGTCGAGCGCGTGTACGGCCTGCCGTTCGCCGACATCTCGGTGACCGAAAAGTACTACGAGATGGTCGACAACGCGCAGATCCGCAAGACCAAGATCAAGGCGCGCGAGTTCTTCCAGACGCTGGCCGAGCTGCAGTTCGAATCGGGTTACCCGTACATCATGTTCGAGGACACGGTGAACCGGGCCAACCCCATCGACGGCAAGATCACCCACAGCAACCTGTGCTCGGAGATCCTGCAGGTGTCGACGCCGTCGGTGTTCAACGACGATCTGTCCTACGCCCAGGTGGGCAAGGACATTTCGTGCAACCTCGGTTCGCTCAACATCGCCAAGACCATGGACTCGCCGGACTTCGCGCAGAGCATCGAGGTCGCGATCCGGGCACTGACCGCGGTGAGCGATCAGACCCACATCTGGTCGGTACCGTCGATCGAGCAGGGCAACAACAGCTCGCACGCGATCGGCTTGGGGCAGATGAACCTGCACGGGTACCTGGCCCGCGAGCGCATCTTCTACGGGTCCGAAGAAGGCATCGACTTCACCAACATCTACTTCTACACGGTGCTGTTCCACGCTCTGCGTGCATCGAATCTCATTGCCATCGAACGCAATACACGCTTCGGTGGATTCGAGAAGTCGAAATACGCGTCGGGGGAGTTCTTCGACAAGTACACCGAGCAGGTGTGGGAACCGAAAACCGACAAGGTCCGGGAGATCTTCGCCGACGCCGGGATTCACGTTCCGACACAGGATGATTGGCGCTCGCTGAAGGAGTCGGTGCAGGCTCACGGCATCTACAACCAGAACCTGCAGGCCGTCCCGCCGACCGGATCGATCTCCTACATCAACCACTCGACGTCGTCGATTCACCCGGTGGCCAGCAAGATCGAGATCCGCAAGGAAGGCAAGATCGGCCGGGTGTACTACCCAGCGCCGTACCTGACCAACGACAATCTGGAGTACTACCAGGACGCGTATGAGATTGGGTACGAGAAGATCATCGACACCTATGCCGCGGCCACCCAACACGTGGACCAGGGGTTGAGCCTGACGTTGTTCTTCAAGGACACCGCCACCACGCGCGACGTCAACAAGGCGCAGATCCACGCCTGGCGCAAGGGCATCAAGACGCTGTACTACATCCGGCTGCGTCAGATGGCTTTGGAAGGCACCGAGGTGGAGGGTTGCGTCAGCTGCATGCTCTAGGGGTGTTCTAGCTAAGACGCTGGCCAGGGAAATTGCTCCTGGCCAGCGTTTTCGTATCCAGACCCGGCGAGCAGCTTTTGCGCCCGATGAGCAAGAATGGGCACAGCGTGGGGCACATATGGGGCACGCCGTGGGGCACGGGGCACGACAGAAGGAACAGCATGGCGAGTACCGGGGCACGTGACTTCGGCACGATCCGGAGGCTGCCTTCGGGCAAGTACCAGGCTCGGTACCGTGCGCCCGACGGGGAGCGGCGTACTGCACCCACGACGTTCACCACGAAGAAGGCCGCCTCCGCCTGGCTGGCGGACATCCAGTCAGACATCGAGCGGGATAGGTGGAAGTCACCGGAGCAGGTCGCCTCCGAGGAAGCCGCAGCCACCGCCGCGCGGGCCGAGGTGATGACAGTGAGCCAGCTCGCGGAGATCTGGCTGGAAACCATCCCGAGTGAGAACCACCGCGTCATCTCGATCAGCCGCGTGCGCCGGTTCATCAACCCGGAGCTCGGGCACATCAAGCTCGACGAGCTGACCAAAGAGAGATGCGATCAGTGGTACCGCGATATGCAGACAACTCTCTGCCCAGGTGCCCCGACACAGGTCCGCAGGACGTTCGCGGCGCTGCACGCCATGCTCAAGCTCGCCGTCAACGAGGACTGGATCGGACGCTCGCCGCTGCGGATCAAGGGCGCGCTGATCGATACACCGACCCGTGAACCGCAGACGGCCTCCGCCGCCGAGGTGGACCAGCTTGCCGCTGCGATGCCACCGGAGCTGTCGATGTTCCCGCAGATCTCAGCGTGGACGGGGCTCCGGCTCGGAGAAGTGAACGGGCTGCAGATCGGCGACATCTCGGTGGATCGGAGCACTCCGTGCCCACTCCTCCCGGTGGTCCGGATCCAGATCCGCCGGCATGTCGTCGCCGGTCGCGGCACCGGGTCCATGACGATCGTGCCAGGCTCGAAGGCGACCGGTCGGACGGAGTCCGTGGTGGTTCCGCCGCACCTGCACGTACCACTGTGGCTGCACGTGGAGAAGTACGCGCGAAAGACCAACCCACAGTGGTTGTTCCCCGGCACGCGGACCGTGGACATGCCCGTCGGACCTGCGACCGTGGACCGGCGGTGGCGACTGGCGAGGGAGGCGTGCGACTTGGAGCATCTCGTCTTCCACGACCTGCGCCGCACGTCGTCGACGACCGCTGCGATGGCCGGCGCGACTGTCGGCGAGTTGAAAGAGCGGCTGCGGCACAGGACCAGCGAGGCAGCCGAGCGATACATCGTCGCCGCTCGCGGCGCTGATGCTGACCTAGCGCATCGCATGAGCCAGCACGCCGCGAACCCGCACCGCGTGGCGCCACGTACGGAGACGGTGACGGAGGACGTGACACGTCTCGGGACCGGGGACATCGACACGGTGATGGACGCGGTTGCCGACCTGATCGAGAGGGTGCAGACGGCTGGCGACGAGGAGATGATCGCGTACCTGGGGGAGCGGCTCGCCGAGGTGCGCGCGGTAGCTTCGGGGGAGTGACCATGTGCTCCGTCCGCTGCCCCCGGACACGCCACAGCCTCACAACCTGATTCGGTTGCGGGGCTGCGGCATTGACGGTGTGGGTCGGTGTCGATCAGCAGTCCGCCGCTCCCATCACCCGGTGCAGATCACCGGTCCCGCCGACCGGTCGGACCCAGGCCGCTCCGTCCGCGCCGACCGCCTCGACACGGCAGGACGCCACGGTGAACGGGTGCTGAAGCATGGTCACCGAGGTGGGATCGGGTGCCGGTCCGAACGCGATCCAGCAGCCGATCACCGCGGTGATGGTCACGGCAGCGGCCCACGTGACGGGTTGCGTGAGCCAGGTGCGGAGTTCCTGCGAGGCGGTCATCGCGTGCCGCCCGGGATCTGCATGCCGGTGCGGCAGCCGTACGCCGCGGTGACGTCGGACAGTGCGACCCCCGCGACCGGAGCCGGCCCGCTGACGTTCATCACCCAGACCGCACCCGGCGGCAGGAGCGCCGCCGAGTGGCAGGCCGCGGTGTCGCCGGCCGGCATGGCGAACATGAACGGCTGACCCGCCTTCATGGCCCGACCCGCAGCGGTCAGATCCACCTGCGTGCTCCACCGCGACAGGTCCGGCACACCCGCGGGGTGGACCGCCGCGGATGCCGGCGCGGGAGCCGGGATGCTGGTACCGGGCGGCATGGCGACGCCCGTGCAGCCGTATTCCTCAACCGTGTCGGTGAGGGCGACTCCGGTGGCCGGCGCGGCGCCGACGCGGTTGAGGATCCACACCCTGCCGGCCGGGTCGACCACCGCCGAGTGGCAGGCGGGCTCCGGCCCGTCTGGGATCCCGAAGATGAACGGGGCGCCGTGGTCGAGCGCACCGCGGGCCGCGACCGTGTCGACCTCGGGGGACAGCTCGCGGAGGTTCGGCAGCGTGGGCGCGACCGCCGCTGTAGAGCTGACCGGGGCGGCGTGGTGCTCATGTGCGGAACCGGTCGAGCAGCCAGCCGTCAGCGTGACGGCCGCGGCGAGTAGCGCGGCGGCGGTGGCGATTTTGGTGATGGACATGTCAGTTCCCTCCCCGCGGTGCATCGGCGGCGGTGCACCCGAGCACCGGCGCGGCGTCATCGAGGGCGTCACCGACTACCCGCACCTCGTCCGGCAGCTCGAACATCCGCGCTGACCCGGGGATGCGGACGAGCTGCTTGCAGGTGTTGCCGGTTGCCGTCACCACGGTGCGCCACTGGTACGGCGCACCGTGCCGGTTCGCGGCCTCGGCCGCCGCCGCGTCGAAGCCGATGGGTGCGGGCGTGGTGACGCAGCTGAGTGCGTCCGCCGCTCCGGGGGTCTGGCGGAACGCCCGCTCGCTCACGGTGTCCCGGGTCAGCGCACCGCCCGCGTTCAGCGACCACAGGCTCTGGTCCGGCAACCGGATCCAGGAACAGGCGCCGGGACGCCAGTCATAGCTGAACGCGTACGGGACGCCGGACTTCGCGGCGGTCTCGGCGGCGTTACGGTCGACTCGCGCGGGGAGGCCGACGGATCCGTTGAGGTCCATCTCGTGGCGGATGGCCCGCTCCGACTCCGCGGACGAGTTGCTGCTGGGCGCAGCCGCGGTGCTGGTGTTCGACGGTGCGGGACTGGTCGAGCAACCAGCGGTCAGGGTGACGGCCGCGATGGCGGCCACCGTTGCGGCGGTCGTGATCGTGTACTTCATGTTCGGTTCCTCCTCTGGAACTTCGTGTGGGGTGGGCGGCCCCGTGCGTTGGTGCCCTGCCTCGCGTCGGTGTCGGTTGGATGCGGGTCAGGGGTGGGTCAGGTGATGGCGCGCTCCTCGTGGAGGTCGCGGGCGGCCTTGCGGATGAGATCCACCGCGGCGGTGGTAATCCCGACCCGCTCCGCGACGTCACGCCGCCCCGCGCCGGGGACCTCGGAGACGCGGCCGCGCCAGCCGCCAGCGGCGCGGATCTCCAGCAGCGCCTCCGCCAGGCCGGGGATGTTCCCACCGGCGCCGGCCTCGGCGGCGTTTAGCAGCAAGTCGAGATGCTCGTCGGTCGAAGTCGCGGTGATCCGCTCGGCGACCCCGTCCTCCAGCACGAACTGCACGCGCAGCGCATCCGCCGCCGGTCCCTCCGCGATCATCGCCGCTTCACGGAGATAGGTGCGGAACGTTCGGAGGACGTCCTGCCGGTCCGCCGCGGTGCAGGAACGGCTCCCGTACACGTCGTGCATGTTCGCCGCCAGGCGGGAGAGCTCCTCGTCCGTGGTCCAGGCGCTGATGTTCACCACGCCCGCAGGTGTCGACGGCGCGGCTCCCATGTCCCATCGGGTGTCGGTCAGGTTGGTGATCTTGGGCATACGGGGTTCCTCTTCTCTTGGGGATGGCGTCAGGCGGTCTTGTTCGCATCGGCGGCATCGATCAACTTCTTGACGATCGAGCGGTCGATACCGGCGGCTTCGGCGATCTGCCGCTGCGACGGCCGGGGGTCAGCGGTCACCAGCGCCATCGCGCCGAGGGCGCCGGCTTCCTTGTCCGGCTGCAGCCGGCCGGACGCCACCAGTCCCGCAACCAGCTCGGCGGGGCCAACCGCCACCGGATCAACCGCCACCACCGCGGCGTCCACCAGACGAAGGCTCGGAGCTTCAACCACCGGCTCATCGACAGTGGTGGTTGCCGGCTCCGGAGCGGTGGTGGTCGGATCCTCAACCAAGCCCGCCACCGTGGCTTCGACCCTGGTGGTTGGGGCGACCGGAACCTGGTGGTTGGCGACAACCACCACCTCGTCACCGCAGGTCACCGGCAGTTCCACAGTGGTGGCCTCAACGTCAACCACCGGGTCCGCCACCGGTTCCGGAGACGCTGTCGGAGCGTCCACCGGGTCCGCGACAGCCACCGGGGCAGCCGGAGGTACGACCGCGGTGGCGGTTGACCGCGGCGGCTCCTGGATCGGGAGCTCGTACGGGCCACGGTGGTGCACCGCCGGAGCGGTGGTGGTCGTGGTGGTGGTGGACGCCTCCGCGGCGATCTGCTTCACCACCTTGGGCCTGGTGGCCGCGACCAGCCCCCACGTCATCAGCGTCATCAAGCCGTCCAGGATCAGCGGGAACAGCGCCGCGTCGAATCGGCCGTAGCCGTAGCTCACGGCGAGGTCCCGCAGCGCGGCGAACGACAGCCGGAACGCCGCCACACCGAGGGCCACGACTCCGACGAGGAACACCCAGTAGCTGACGCCGTCGCCCTCCTGCCACCGAGACCAGGTGCCCATCAGGTGCATGAGACCCAGCAGCGCCACCGGAGGGATCACCGCTGCGACCACGGGGCCGATCAGCCTCCAGCTCCAGCCGTGCAGCGAGATCGAGTGCACGACGTTGCCGGCCAGGCTCATCACGGCGCCGAAGATCAGCAGGGTCCAGATGATGCGGCGGACCTCGCGGCGGTGATCGGGGGCGTTCATGGTGCGGTTCCTCCTGGAACTGGTGGTGGCGGTGGATCGGGATTTAGGTGCGGTGAGCTGCGGAAACGTGCGGTCCGGACAGGGTGTCCGGACTAGATCGGCCACTGTGCGACGGTCCGGACGCGGTGTCCGTACCGGCCATGTAGACCCCGCTGTAGCTCCGCTTGTAGCGCGGGGAGCCATGTACACGAGTGGCCGATACCGTGAAGTGGAAGTCGTGACCTGCGGAAACAGCTTCGTGAGACACCCCTGGCGTGGTCGGGGTGACCCGGTTCGGCCCACCGGAGTTGATGGCGCTGTAGGGGCGTCCGTATGCGGGTGCAGTCCTCATCCGACGACCTCCCGTTCATCACGGGCGCGATCGAGGCGGCGGGCGACCGTCCCGGGGTTGAGGCCCATCAGCTCGGCGAGACCACGGTCGGAGGCGCCGGACTCGTGCAGTGCCAGCAGCAGGGCGTCTTCGCGACGGGCAATCAGCGGCTGCCGGCGGCGCCACCGGCCGAGCGCCGCAGCGACCCGGTGTGGGTCGCCAGACTCGAGGTCTTCGAGTTCCTGTGCGGACACGCGGATCTGACTCGCGAGCATGTTGGCGGCGCGCAGCAACTGGTCCTGCTGTCCCGGTGGAGCGGGATCGGTGGTCGTGAACCGGAGGGGCATCAGCTGACCTCCCGCTCGGCCTCGGCGAGGGCGATGCGCCTGGCGACGGTCTCGCGGTTGATGTTCAACGCGTTCCCGATGCCACGGGGCGAGGCACCGGCGTCGCGCAGCAGCCGCATGACCTCGTTCTCGGCGCGGATCACCGGGGCTTGACCGCGGCGGTAGGCCACCAGGGCGTCGAGGACGACGGCCGCGTCGGTGACGGCGGCGGGCAGGTCGAGCGCCGCGGTGGCCGCGTTGGCGCGGGCGACGAGTTCGGTGACGGCGGCGGGCAGAGCGCCGACGGCCTCGGCGGCGGCGGCCGGGTTGCTCGTGGTGAAGCGGGTCATGGTGCGGTCCTATCGGTCGGGTCGGTTGGAGGCGGGGCTGTCCTACTCTGGTGGGACTGCCTGAGCGCCTAAGGCCACCGTACGTGAGTTAAAAGTCTTGAGCCACAACATATTTCGTCTCTGTTTTAGAGAACCGCAGGTAGACGTGGGTGCGGGCACAGATCCGGCTCAAAATTGATAGGCAAAGAGCCCGCGTCTATCGCGTTGCGCTACAGCAGAGTTCGGGGATGCATGAGTAGGCCCCCGCTGCCTGGTGCAACAACGGGGGCCTTGCTTTCTGGGATTGTTTGTGAATCGCGTTGTGCGACAGTCTCGGAACGAGAATCAGGATTCGCAGGATGTTGTGGAATCTTCACGCGCACATGCGTTGGGGCACTATTCCGTGCGCCAGCCGTACGCGCGCCGGGGATCGGCCACCAGGACCCGTCCGCACCACGCCGCGGGGCTCTCCGCGAGGTGCCGAGTCAAGGTGCGCGACGGCACCTTCGCGTTCGACGCCACGTACGCCGGACGGGTGCCTTCGAGCACCGCCAGCCCGAGCAGATGCCAGAGCCGAGCGTCCAGCAGCGGCCTGTGTGACCGAAGCGCGGCGAGAGCGTCCAAGGCGGCCTCCGCGGTGACGTCTTCGGGGTCCGCGTCGGCGAGGGCTTCCATCGCCGCGATCGCATCGGTGAACTCCTGCAACTCCCGCCTCGGAATCTCTCGCATCAGCTCCTTGGCAATTACCCGGTTCTGCGCGGTAGGGGCGCGACGGCGAGTCATCCGAAGTCCTCCGCGATCCACCGCGCGACCGTCGCCGGGGCGATGCGGCACCGTCGGGCCACAGTGGATGCGGGGATCCCGGCCGCGATGATCTCCAGGACCAGTGCACGCTCCAGGGTGTCGACGGTGGGCGTGGTCCGCTCCGGGTCGGTCACGGTGCCCAGCTCGTGCATGACATCGCCGACCGACGCGGCGACCTTGACGCCGTTCAGATACTCCGACCTGGTGAGGTCGCGGAGTGGGAACAGGGCGCGCCGGTACCCGACCACGACATCGCGAGCCGCCACCTGGAGCGGTGGGACGGCGGTGCTCATCGGGCGTATCCAGCGGCCGCGTTCATCGCGGCTTCGATGTCGAAGTGGGACTCGTCGAAGTCGGCGGCCTCGGGCGCCGGCGAGTACTTACCGACATCGACTCGCTGCACGGTCCAGACGCCATCCCCGTCGTCTACGAGGTCCACCCACCTCGCGTGTGCCAGCGGTTGCAGGGTGAGCCGGCGCTGCAAGGTCGCGGGGCTGCATCCGAGCAGCCCCGCCAGCGCCATGCGCTTCACACCGCCGAGCACGAGAGCGGCGAGCACCTGGTCGACCGCGGTCTCCATCGACCGCCGCGCGACTCGGAGACCGACCACGGCCTCCACCGCAGCGTCGACGGTGGCCGCCTCGACCACGGTGCCCTGGCTCACCGTGGCCATGGGGCGCAGCGCATCCAGGTACGCCGCACGCACCGCATCGGCCGTGGTGATCAGAGACTCCCGCGCGGCGCGCTGGCTCACCTTGTCCCGCAGCCCGTAGCTGCCGGGTTGGATATCGGGGACGGTCACCGCGGTGGGTGCAGTCGCAGTCAGACGGGCGGTCAGCGCGGAGGTGCGCAGAGCCAGCAGCCGGCAGAGCTTCGCCCTGGACACCCCGGCGGCGACCAGCTCCCGGAGCAGTCCGTTCACGGCGTGGTCCAGCTGCGGGCCAGCGGAGTTCAGATGCAACACCGCGGTGAGAGCGCGGTCGATGGTCGGTGGATGAGCGACGCTACGGTCGGCGATCTGCACCAGCGGACCGAGCGCGGTGACGTGCGCGGTGACGATCGTGGCGGCTGCCGACTCGATGGCGGCGTGGGCGGTGTTCGGGGTCATGAGGTCTCCCTTCGGGAAGGTGTTCAGGTCAGAAAGCGCCGGAGTGTGCGGCGTTGTCGTCGGGCGTGCCGGGGTCGTGCTCCTCGGCGTTGCCCTCGTCGTAGCGGCCGTGCTCAGCGATGTAGCGGCCGTGCTCGTCTTCGAGAGCGATGGTGGGGATGTCGTCGACAGGATCGGTGTCCTCGAACGCAGCGCAGGTGCGGAGCAGC
This sequence comes from Mycobacterium sp. 155, assembly GCF_000373905.1. Classification (NCBI taxonomy): domain Bacteria; kingdom Bacillati; phylum Actinomycetota; class Actinomycetes; order Mycobacteriales; family Mycobacteriaceae; genus Mycobacterium; species Mycobacterium sp. 155. The sequence goes on along the minus strand of NZ_KB892705.1, from coordinate 2,288,631 downwards.
CACTCGCCACCGTCATCGGGGAACTTCCACGCGAACCGGCTTGCCCGGCCGCCCGCGGCCACCGCAGCGTCGAGAATCTCCGCGGCCTGGCCGCCGTTGTAGAACGCTTTGAACGCGACGACCTCGCCGTCTTCGTCGACCATCACACCCATGCCCATGTCTCCGGGGCGGATGTGCGCCCCGGCTTCCGCGACGCGTGGGCGTTCCGACGCAGAGAACAGCTTGTCCATCGCCGAACCGGATCCTCCCTGGACCTGCCCGACGACGATGCGGCTAGACACCACGCTCAGCAGCGCGGTGTTGATGCCCGACTCGACCGTGACGTCCTGGGTGCTCAGCAGCACATGGATTCCGAGCGAGCGGCCCTGCCGGAGGATGAACCGCAGCTTTTCCATCGCGGCCTCGACGCCGGCCTTGCGGCGCTTCGACGAACCCGTCGCCAAGCCGCGGCCAGCCCACGCCCCGAACTCGTCGAAACACAGCACCAACAACGGGAACTTGTCCGGGAGCCGGCGCGCGACGAGCTTCTTGTAGATGCGCTTGCGGCGGAGCAACTCGTCGTGCAGGTACGCGATCGCCCGGTGAATCGAGGCGTCCTCCACGCTCAAGTTCTGCCCGATGCCCTCGCCGTAGACGGCCACCATGTCGGCGCCCTTGCCGTCGGCGAGGATCAGCGTGCCTCCGACACCAAGCTGGAGTTGCAGAGCGCGGAGCATCAGCCGGAAGAGGGTGCTTTTGCCCGCGCCGCTGGTTCCGGTGAGCAGAAGATGCGGCCGACGGCGGAGGTCGAGCATCAGCGGGCGTCCCTCCTGCGTCACGCCGACAGGGACGAGGATGCCGTCGCGCGCGGCGAGGAGGGCCTCAGCCTTGCTGCGGGGACGCCACAGCTGCGACGGGGAGAGCGGCGTCTGTGCGGGCCAGTTCGCCTTCGCGCGGTGAAGCAGTTGGATCTCGACGAGGCCGGGCTTGCGCTCGATCAGTTTCAGGTCGCAACGGAGCAGCCCCCGTAGTTTCGGTAGCGCGGCTTCGAAGTCTTCGCGGGCTTGCTCCCGGTGCATCTCCACGACGAAGCCGGGGCCGCGGCCGGTGTCGGCGAGGCACTCGATGATCTGCGGGAACTCGTAGCGGTAGACGGTCGGCTGCTTCGGCTTCTGCGCGTAGCGGCGGTCGATCTTCTTGACCGCGAGTCCGGCGTTGAACCACAGTGCTTCGCGGCGCTGATTCAGGTCCGCGTAGATGAGGTAGGCGTTGTGGTTCACCGCTCGGAACGCGGTCGCCGGATCGACTCCGACCACGCTGCGCCACAGCAAAACCAGCTGCCCGCCGCGGGGTCCAACACCGGGGAGTGGCTTCCCCTCGTATCGGCCGGCGCCCATGTTCAGCGCCGCCTGCTGGAACGTGGCGATCGCCGCGTACGTGTCCATGTCGGGACCGATCTCAGCCTTGATCGCTACTCCGAGGCCGTCCACTCGTGCGAGGGCGGGGGCGTTGCAGCCGAACAGATGTCGCCTCCAATCCTCCCGCTCGAATCGAGCGGTCCACAGTCGCGCCACCCGCTCCGGTGACTCCTCGGCGGTGGCGTCCGCGTCGACCCGCTGCGGTTCAGGGCACTGTGCGCCGGCCTCGATCTGCCGCCACAACGCGGCCAGCTCATCGACCGCACTGGTGATGGCGGCCTGCTGCGCGGCCTTCGCTGCGGCGGCGGACGGACCTGTCGGTGCAACGGTCTCCCCGTCGGTCTCGGTCTCATCCGCCACGTGCAGACGCGGTCCGGCCTTCGCCTTTGCCTTCTTCTGCGCCGGCTCGGGAGCCGGGCGCGCGGCGCGAGCCGCACCGCTGCGGCCGAGGAGCGCGTCGATGTCAGCCACCGTCACCACTCCCAGCCGGCGGCGGGATCGGGCACGGACGCTTCCGGTTCCGGGGCGGGTGCGGCCTGCTGCTGCTTCGGGATCATGCTGAGCCGGGTTACGTGCCAGTCCCGCACGGCGTCGCGGGTGAAGTCGCTCGCGGTTTCGACGCGCGCGGTGCGCACCAGGTGCTCGAGCACGCGGTTCAACTCCCGCGCGCCGACGGTGTAGTCGGCGGTGTTAACCGCCAGCTCCAAGTCCCCGGTGTCGTCGTCGCTGTAGCCGTTGACGTTGACCACCGCCGCGGCGGGGGTGAACGTCCCTGCCTCATCCCAGTGACCGAGGCGTGCGAGCTGGCATGCCTCCGCCCACGCGGCGTACACGCGGCTAGTGTCGCCGTCGCGGGTGACGAGGTTGCCGAACGCGGTGCCCTGCTGCCAGGGCACCGCCCACCCGAAGTCGGCGTAGCGCCGCAGGTCCTCCGGGGACCTCTCCGCGTGCTCGGTGCCGGCGTCCTGTGCGATGCGTCGGCCGCGGTCAAGCTCGGCGGCCTGCTCCGCTGCGGTCTTCTCCGCGTCGTCGACAGCGGAGCCCGCCAGCTTGACCACCGCGGCGATCACCAAGGCCACCACCGCTCCGAGCACCAGGTAGTGCCAGAGCGGATGCCCGGCGTAGAGAGTCTCGCCACCGCTGGTGCCGGGTGCAGTGGTGGTCGGCACCGGCGGGCTGTGCAGCTGCTGCATCTGATCGAGCTGGCTGCAGAAGTGGGTCAGTTCGGGGGACGGGGTGGCGCACGCGCCGGTGGGGTCGGCGGCGGCCGGAGCGGCCGCGCAGGAGGCCGCGATCGTGGCGGTAAGGAACGTTGCTGCTGTGAAGCGAATTTGGTTCATGCACCTGTTGTACAGCAATTCCAAGACATTCTCGGAATGGATTTCCGGGTCGCCTGCACGATCCTGCACATGAGCCCGGCTCCTGCCGTATAGCCGCTGGTACCAGCGTTTCTGAGAATATTTGCCCCTATTCTCTGTTTTAGAGAACCGCTCTCAGGAATGGCTCGACAGAGGCGCTGAAGCGGTCTACGGTGACGGTCAGTGGCAGTCAATTGAATGCCAATAAAACTTTGCTACAACAAGTGTAGTGAAGTTTTCGGAAGGGAAGAGGGACGTGGACGAGACCGAGAAGATTGAGCCGCCGGAGCTGCTCACCGTCGCCGAGTACGCCGCGCTGTGGCGTATCTCGACGGAGACCGCGCGCCGCCGGATCAAGGCCGGCGCCGTGCCCGTGGTGCGATCGGGCAAGACGCTTCGCATCCGCCGCGAGGACGCACTGAAGGGGGACGCGTGATGGCCGCCTTGACCCCCGCCGTGACGGCGCTCTGGCGCACCGCCGGCACCCGGATCGCCGCCGCCGGCCTGCCGCCGGACCTGCCGAACAGGGACGCCATGGTGCTGGTGGCCGGTGCGTTCGCCGCGGCGACGGCGGCCGCGTACGCGGAGGAGAAGGCGATGCACGAAGTCCTCGCGTTCGAGCTGCTGACCGGCGGCGCGATGGAGGCGTGGGGCCAGTTGTCCCGCGTCGAGGTGATGTCCGTCGAAATGACGGTGGCTCGCTGCTGGCGGGCGATCGTGTCGGAGTTCGCGCACCTGCGCGGCGTGAGTGAGGTGGCGGGCATGAGTCGCGACGGATACCAGGGACCTGCGCAGTACACGGCCCGCGCACCGTGGTGGAAGCGGCTGCTGCACGCGTGGCGCGCTCGACGGGAGGCACGGCGATGAGCACCGGCATCCTCGACCGCCGCCGCGCTGCGGCGGTGTACCTGATCGATCTCGGTCTGCCGGGCTGCGCGATCCGCTATGGCGTTGTGTACGCGAGTGCGAAGGCATTCGCGGACCAGTGCGGCCTGCCCGGTGCCACGGATGATCCGCTCGTCACCGAGCTGCGTCGCGACCCCGACGCGCAGGCCGCCGCCGAGCGGATCACCGCCGCCGCACAGGAACGGATCCGCGAGCTGATCGATGCGTGGTGGACTCCGATCGATCCACCGCCGCCGATTCGCGTGCTGATTCCGGCCGGTCTCAGCGGTGAGGTCGTCGGTCAGGCGGCTCGTGAACTCGCAGCCGAACGAGGTGGGTGGTCGGCATCGGTGCTGTACATCGGCGCTGTTGCCGAAGCCGAACACCGCGGCGTGAACGTCAACGGGATCATCGTCGGGCGACCGGACCTCGTGACCGCCCAACGCGAGATCGTCGCAGGAGCCGAACAGTCCGGGACTACGTGCTGGGACCTCGCGAACTGGCTGATGCACCCGCCTGTATGGCGCGCGGTGATCGAGCGGGCGCAGACCATCGCGACTGTAGAACGGATCGGCGCCGAGTCGGGGTTGGTGGCCCCGTGAACGTCCGCCGTGTGGCCGCCTTGAAGGCGCGGGCTGATCACCCGTCCACCCCGGAGGCGGAAGCGCAGGCGTGCCGGGAACTGCTGGCGCGGATGGTGCCCGAGTGCGGGTGCAGCTTCTGCGCGCTGGTGGCCACCGATCCCGTCGCGCGGGAGCGGTGGCAGGCGATCCGGGCGGACCCGCGCACCCAGGTGCTGTGCTGCGGGGCGTGGATCACCACGGCGTGAGCCGGGCGAGCGGCGGTGGCCGGCAGACGCAGAGCTGTCAGTCGCCGGGTCCGCCCGGACCGATAGAAACCGAACTACCCCAAAGGGGAACAACAACCATGAACGACAACATCTACGACAACTTGACCGATCTGGTCACCGCCACCACGACCGACCATGAGCTGGAGCTGATCGTCGCGGCCGCCACCGCTGCTGCGAGCGCGGAGCTGTTGGCCGATCTCACGACCCTGCGCGACGAGCTGCGCGCCATCGCCGCGGAGTCCGCAAGGCTGACCATGGCCCTGACCGACACCGAGATGGTGGTTCGCAGCGTGATGGACCTCGGTGTGGCGGAGCTCGTCGACCACGCCACCACCGACGAGCAGATCGCCGCCTACGTGACGGCGGCGGAAGCCGGCAACGGCAGCCCCATCTTCGGGCTGGCCGAGGAGTTGCACATGCTGCGGGACGCCGAGCGTGCGGACTGGGAGCAGGAGCGGGAGCGGGATCGCGTGTTCGCGACCGCCGCATTCGGCGCACCGCACATCGAGGACCCGGAGTACCGGGTACGGGTCGATGAGATCAAGGCCGGCATCTCGGTGGAGGACCTGTGACCGCGCCGAGCACGCGGGTCACCCGCATCGGATTCAGTCCGGAGTACTTGGACTGGCGCCGTCTCCACTCCGCGATCGAGAGCGATGGCGGAGACCCGGCTGGCGTCGTTCTCTGGCTGTCCAAGCTGCTCCAGGACGACCGCTGGAAGTCGTTCCGCGGGGCGAGCTGGCCGCCGTTCGACACCTTCGAGGAGTTCGTCCGCGCCAGGGATCACGGCCTCGACATGGAGCCCGTGGACCTGCTCCTGCTGCTCAGCGTGCGGGGCCGCACCGAGGCGAACCGACACTGGGACGGCAACTTGTTCGAGGAGGTACGGGAGCAGGCGGCCGCGCTGCTGGGGGTGCCGCCCGGGGTGCGGGAACGGCTGCTGGCGGCGGTGACGGCTGACTGATCCCGCGTGATGAATTGCACTGTGCCCCCGGCTATCTCGGCTGGGGGCGCAGTGCTGTCTGGGGTGATCCATTCTCTAAAGCAGAGAATCAGAGTGGGTGCAGCGGATTCCGATTCTGGATGGGTGCGCGACACGCCGAAAGTTGGAACAAAACTCGTAATTCTGTCCTAACCGCCTCTGACCTGCGATGTCTCTGTTTTAGAGAATCTACGCCGAGATTTAGTGTGCTACAACGGCTTTGAGGAACAGAACGACTCCAACGAACGGAGACAACGGATATGACCTACCTGAACACCGCGGAGGCCGGCGAGCAGCTCGGCGTGTGCTCCACCACCGTGCGCAGGATGATCCAGCGCGAGGAGTTGAAGGGGTTCCGGGTGGCCCGGCAGTACCGCACCACCCAGGAAGCGGTGGACGCCTACAAGGCTAAGTCGCCGGTCGCCTCCGCTCCGGTGACGGATCTCGCGGCGAACTCCACCACTGTCATCGAGCGGCTCGCCGAGGTGATCATGGCTCGTCCGAAGTGGCTGTTCGACCGCGCCGTGCCGGCCCCGGCGGGCTGGGAGCCGCTGCACGGTGCCCTGGCCGGTACACCGGCCTGACCTACTAAACCGAAACGCGAAGGAGCGCAACGACATGAGCACCTCGGAAACCGAGAAGCTGGCCGCCGCGCTTGACGACGCGCTGACCGACCCGGAGTCCCTGCGCGCCATCTTCTGCTACATGAACCACCCGGCGGTGAAGGCGCTGTACGACACCCCCGAGCGCCGGCAGCGGGTGGCGGCTATCGAGGCCACGACTGCGGCCCTACCTGGCGCGAACGGCGCTGTGACGTCTACCGACGTCCCGATGTGGGTCCGGCTGGGGATGCTGTCGGTGACCACGGCGTGGGTCGCCGGTGAGGCCCGTACCTGCATGCACGATCCGCGTCCGGACGGCTCGGTGCCCGGGTGGGCCGTGGCGTGGAAGCCGGACCTGGTGGCATGCCCGCAGTGTCTGCACCTGCTGGAGGCCGGCGGCATCGAGGAGTACCGCTGCGACTGCTGCGGACGGATCTCGCTGCCCGAGGACGGTGGGGTCAGGGTCGCTTCGGTCGGCAACGGGTCGCTGCTGTACCGCGCCGGGGCCTGCCCGGACTGCTGGACCGGATTCGACGCCGCGCTGCGGTCCGTCGGCGCCTGAAACATCCCCGGAGACAAGAAAAACCCCGGCGGGCGGCCGGGGCTTGTCTCTCAGAACCGAAGTTCCGAACTATCTAAGTGAGTGAGATCAGTATATGGCACACAAGCAGATTCCTGCACCCCGCGCTTCCGCCACGCCCATCAGCACCGCCGGCATCAGCCGCGCCTTCGTCCGGATGCTCTCGGCTGCAGTCGAATCCGGCGACGATCGCGAGGCGTTGAAGATCGTCAAGGGCGCCCAGGTGCACTTCGGCTTCCTCGTGGCTGAGGCGGTGGGTCGATGACCCCGAACTCCGAGCGCCACTGGACCGACGAGGTGGCGGCCGGCTGGGCTAGCGACGTCGGACTCGCCATCGACGACATCACGTTGCCCGACGGTGAACTCGGCGTCGCCCACGCCCACGTGGTCGCCGAGATGGCGCGTCGTGGTCTCGAGCGCCCGAAGGGTGACGGCAGCGTCGGCTGGGGGATGAAGCCCCGCAAGCGCAAGTTCACGCCGAAGCCGTTGACCGGGGTCGTGCCCCCGGCTGGTCCGGCGCCGACCGCGCCGCCGGTCGCACCAGGGGAGACCGTCTCGCCGCAGCAGGCCATGTACGACACCATCGTGCGGATGTGCGCGGTCGGCGCCACCCTGATCCCGATGGGTGGGGGCGGCAAGCGGCAACCCCCTCCGGGGTTCCCGTCGCACCCGGGGCTCACCGCGGACGCCGCGTACGCGCATCGGGTGGCCGGCGGGAACCTCGCCGCGGTCATGGGCGTCAACAGTCGGATGATCGCGTTCGACGCCGAGGACTTCGCGGCCACCGCAGCGGTGGAAGCGGCCGGAATCGTCCCGCTCGTACTTCCGGCGAAGTCGCAGTACGCGTCCGACATCCTCGCGACCGTCGAGGGCGACGAGGACTCGGGCAAGCCCAACACCAAGCGGGGCGGCACCCACACCTGGCTGCTGCTGCCCGAGGGAATCGACCCGGCGACGTTGCCGCACAGCGGCACCATCGGCATCGACCTTCCGAACGGCGGCGTGATCGATGTCCTGGCCGCGGGCCGGTACGCGATGGCACCGGGATCGCAGCTGGCGGTGGCACCTGGTGTGCAGTACGCCGTTCTCGTCAACCGTGCCCTCGATCCGTCCGTCGAACTCACGGCGCTGCAGGTCGCGCCGATGTGGCTGTTCGATCGGAGCGTGCCCTGTCCGCCGGAGCTGGCTCCGCTGCACGGCATCCTGACGCCCGTGCAGCCCCGGGAGCGGGTGGAGCGCAACGCCCGCAGCTCGGAGCTCGATCAGCTGATCGACGACGTTCCCTGGGAGCAGTGGCTCGACGGCCTCGGCCAGATCGTGTTCACCGGCCGGTACAGCGGGTGCGGCTGCCCCGAGTACCACTACCTCGGCGCGTCGACCGACAAGTCGCTGACGTTGCACGAAGGCTGCTCCGAGTACGGCTGCGGCGCCCACGTGTGGTCCGGCACCATGATCGCCAAGGAGGCACTCGACGGGGAGCACCTGTCGCGCGCACAGCTGCGGATGGTGCTCGCGGGTGAGACGTTCAAGGAGGCCTGCGCCGCAGTCAACATCAACATCGGCGAGGATCGCGCCGAGCTGCACGGCCTCGACGCGGAGTCGTTCGACGAGGCCGCTGAACGCGCCGACGAGCGCGGCGACCACGGCACCGCCGGTGAACTCCGCGCGGTGGCGGCCAAGCTCCGGGAAGCGGCTGCTGAACGCCGCGAGCAGGCCAAGGCAAACGGCGAGATCTTCTTCGACGCCGGGGAGGGGCAGGTGCGCGGGGCACCACCGATGATGCGGGGCGTCCCGGCCGCTTCGGCGCCCGCGGCGGCTACCGGTACGGAGACCACGACGCAGACGGCTACTCCGGCCGGAACGAGTGCCCCGTCGGAGAACAAGGTGGACCAGTCGCCGGAAGCCGCCATCGACGCCAGCATCCCAGCCGGCAAGAAGGAGATCTGGGAGCGGGTCAAGGCCAAGGGCTTCGATCCCACGAGCAAAACCCTGTACCCGCTCGGGTTCCACAGCACACCCGAGATCATCGCGGGCGTGATGGATTATTCGGATCGCACCCGGGCGCTGTTCCACAAAGCACGGTCCGAGCGCAACGTCCACCCCATCGGGCTCTACCTGATGGACCTGATCCGCTTCGGGAACAGGCTGCCCACCGACCTCGGCCCGTATCCCGGTGTGTCGTTGTCGACCTTCGTGGTGCTGGTCGGACGCGCCGGCACCGGCAAGACGCAGACCGGGCGTGCGGACCTGTCGCCGACCGACTGGGCCACCCTCGGCGTGGTCCGGCGCAACTTCGCTGAGGGGACGTGGGAGTACCCGTTGACCGGAGCCGATGTCAACCTCACCCACCGGCTCGGTTCCGGCCAGGTCATCGTCGACCTGTACGGCGGAAGTGAGCCCGTGTTCAACGAGGAGACCGGCGTCCAGATCAAGGGGCAGAAGCGGTTCAAGCCCAACGATCACCTCTCGATCCACGTCCACGAGGACGAGCTCAGTGCCTTCATCGCACGTTCCACCGGTCCGCAGAACACATCCCTACAGACGGTCTGCTCGGCGTGGGCGCGGGCCGACATCGGTGACTCGTCGCGGAACGCCGGCCCCAAGCTGGCCATCTGCGGGGCCGTGAGCCCGTACAACTTGTTCATGAGTTCGGGGCTGCAGCCCAAGAAGTCTGGGCCGTACTTCGCGTCGGAGGGCGTCGGCTACGTGCAGCGCAACATCCACTCCGCGGTGACGGATCCGTTCCGGAAGGTGGGCCTGCCCGTCCTCGCCAACCCGGGTCCGCAGCCGGCGCCGTCGCTGGCCCTTGGACACGAGACTGTCTTCGTTCTCTGCGAGTCGATCCAGCTCGCGATGGACGACAACGAGGAGGACGGCTCGATCGACACGCTGGTCGGCGTCAGCGACATGGACTCGCACCTGCTGATGGTGCGGGTGCGCCTCGCCTGCCTGGTCGCGGCCTACCACGGCAGCTTGGTGGTGACCGAGGAGTGCTGGGAGCACACGGGCGTGATCATGGAGCACGCCCGCCGCAGCCGCGCCTACTGCGAGGCCGCCAAGGATCACGCGGCTCAGGACGAGGCCGGTGACGCGGAGGTTTTGCGGAAGTACGGCATCCGTGTAGCGAGCGCGGCGGATCGCGAGCGAGTGGAGGCCTGCGCGCGGCGGATCATCGCGAAGATCGTCGGGGAAGGCCCGGCTGGGCTCACCCAGGGCGAGGCGAAGAAGGTCCTCGGTTCCACCCGCCGCGGAGGCAAGCCATCCGAACGCGATCTCTACGTGGAGGACGCCCTCAAGGTCGTCAAGGCCTCGGACGACATCGCTTTCGACGGCACCCGGTTCCGTGTGGTGACGAAGGTCGCCGTGAACCCGGCACCCGCAGCCGGCATCCTGCAGTCGGTGCCGAACATCGGCAACGTCAACGTCGCCTAGCAGCTCCACTTTCTCAGCAGCCCCGCCATTCGGTGGCGGGGCTGCTTTGTTGTACGCGGCGGGTGGGCTGATTCACCAACGTGCACGCAGATTGCGGTTGACCGCGCCGCGGCGGGGAACACGCGTTCCCCGGGGGGAACACGTTTCCGCAGGTCAGCCCTGGGGGGGAACGGGGGAACCGTTCCACCCCCTCCCGCAGGCAAACGGACATACAGGGACGTAACTAGGTAGAAACTACTACTTAAACTAACTAACTACTGAACGTTATTTAACAGTATCTGTGTCCGGTTCGGGAGAGGGTGGGTGGAACGGTTCCCCCGTTCCCCCCTGCCGCTGACCTGGGGTTTTCTGTTCCCCCCGGGGAACCACGCGTTCCCCCCTTCTGCTGGGAGGCAACGAGTGGTGCACGCCGATAACCAGCCGCGGGTGTCACCCGTCCGTGCGATGCTCACCGCCGTGACCGACACCTACCGCGACGAGATCCTCGACCTGCTCCGCCGCGCCGACTGCCACTTCGGCCACACGCTGCGCGAGGTGGAGGACGGCCTCACCGTCGACCAAGCGTCCGAACTCCGCGACGTCGGCCGCGACCAGGTGGCATCCTGCCGCCGCGCCGTGCAGCGGCTGCTCGACGGCGAGTTCTCCGCCAACGCGACGCAGGCCGGCTACGACGAAGCGGTGCACCGCGCCCTGCTCCACTTCCGCGGTGAGATGAGCGACGGGCTGCGCCAGCACGTCGACACACAGCTGGCACGCTTCAAGGCCGAGTACCTCCCGGACTTGAAGGTGGAGCCGTTGCAGTGCCCGTACGGTTCCGGGGTGCCGGCGAAGGCGGGTGCGGGCGCGCGATCGGAACCGGCGGTGTGCCCGGACTGCTTCACGGCGCACGCGGGGGAGTGCTGGTGACCGTAGACGACCGGTTCAGCTCCCGAAGGTGTCGGTGCCTCCGCATACGCTGATCCGACCGAGCTGGAGGAGGAACCGGGGATGAACAAGGCCGAGCGTTTGTGGCGTCTGCGCGACGGTGTGCTCGCGTGGCTGTACGAGCTGCGGATCGAGGGACACACCATCGCCGAGGCGCTGCCCGACCCCTTCATGGCGGCGACGTCCTGGTCCGACACCGACGTCACCCGCGAGGAGTTGAACGCCGCGCTCGAGTGGCTGATGGAGGAGGGCTACGTCAATGGCACCGGCACCATGCAGCGGATCGTCGTCCGACCCAGCCTGACCCCCTACGGCGAGAAGTACGCCGCGTCCGGCCGATCCGTTCGAGACCTCCCGGGAGTAGTTGAGGTGAACAGTCCCTACCTGCACATCGAGGGAAGCAGCGGTGTCGCCGTCGCGTTCGGGGGCAACAACGTCACGCAGACCGTCAACGTCCAGCAGCGGGTCGAACAGGCCCAGGCGCTCGCGGAGGCGATCGAGCGGGCGCTGCCCGCCGTCACCGACGCGACTGTGCGCGCGGAAGCGGAGCAGTTGGCGTTGGAGATCCGCGCCGAGTCGAAGTCGGAGGAGCCGAAGCCGGGCCGGTTGAAGGCGTTTGCCGCCACCGCGATGACGTCGATCGCCACCGCAGCGGGAACGGATCTCGGGAAGGCGATCATCGAGACGGCGCTCCCGCTGCTGTCGTGAAGACACCCATGCGACGCCGCGGGCAACTGGTCGCCGGCCTGGGAGTCGCGATCGCCCTCGTCTTCCTGGTCGGGTTCGGGTTGGTTCACCATTGGGGCACACCACAGTGGGGTCCGCTGGCGGAGTGGATCGCCGGCGCCGCCACCTTCGCAGCGGTGATCGTCGCGCTGCGGGAATCCACCCGGGGCCGGCGTGATCGGCTGATCGACTACGAACTCGAACGCCGCCGGGAGCGCATCAACGCCCTCGGCGACCTTTGGGGTGCGATCATGCAGGTCGGCCTGGAAACGCACAGTCTGTGCGACTACATCATGAATCTTCCAGCGACCTTCGACCCCAACGTCCCGCGTGCCGACAACGTCCCACAGGACCACCCCAGCGACCCCCTCTGCTACGAGTTCGGCAACCGGATCGCGCGCTTCCTGGACAGATGGGTGACGGCGGTCGAGCCGCACATCTTCGTGGCCTTGGCGTTGCTGGACGACAGCCCGCTGAAGTCTGGTGTCGGTGCCGTCATGCGGGACCTGAGCGCGATCAACAACGAGGTACTGCCGGAGATCAACCGTGTGTTCTCTCTGGGACGCCGGCCGGACCAGGAGTTGCTGAAGACGGCGTGGACGACGCTGGCGCTGCGCCGGCAATCGCATCTCGACCTGGCGCGCGAACACTTCAGCCTGGCGTTGACGGATGTCGAGAAGGCCCTCCGCCGCTGACGGCCATTGCCCATAGTCACATACGACACACCGGTCACAGTTGCAACACCGCGGGGGCGTCGGTGGCTCACCATAGAGTGACCGCGACAGCAAGGAACCGCAGGGCGAGGAGAAGTCGATGGCGGATCGTTCGGCGATCGAGTGGACAGAGGCCACCTGGAACCCCGTCACCGGGTGCGATCGCATCTCCGCCGGGTGCGACCACTGCTACGCGATGACCCTGGCCAAGCGACTCAAGGCGATGGGTTCGGCGAAGTACCAGGTCGACGGCGACCCCCGTACCTCCGGTCCCGGCTTCGGCGTCACCGTGCATCCGCAAGCCCTCGACGAACCGCGCCGCTGGCGCAATTCCCGGGTGGTGTTCGTCAACTCGATGTCGGACCTCTTCCACGCCAAGGTGCCGATCGACTTCATCCGCGACGTGTTCGACGTCTGCCGTGACACCCCGCAGCACACCTACCAGGTGCTGACCAAGCGCAGCCTGCGCCTTCGCCGCGTCGCCGACAAGCTGGACTGGCCCGACAACCTCTGGATGGGTGTGTCGGTGGAGAACGCGGACGTGCTCAGCCGGGTCGACCACCTCCGCGAAGTACCGGCCGCGGTGCGGTTCCTGTCCTGCGAGCCGCTGATCGGACCGCTGGACGGCATTGACCTCGCCGGCATCGGCTGGGTCATCGCGGGCGGTGAGTCCGGCCCCCGCTACCGGCCCGTCGACGTTAACTGGGTCCGTGGCATCCGCGACGCCTGCACCGAAGCCGAGGTGCCGTTCTTCTTCAAGCAGTGGGGTGGCCGTACCCCAAAGGCGCTCGGCCGCGAACTCGACGGGCAGCTGTGGGACGAGATGCCCGGGGCCGCAACCGGTTAGGAGTCGTCTCCTGCCGGCCTACCACCAGTCGCGTGAGGCTGGGTTCCAGGTCGGCTCCGGTGTCCACAGCACTTGGCCGAGGGTGTCGCTGGGCTTCACCGTGATCTCGTCGGGACCGAAGAGCGCCATCAGCCCGGCTTCTTCCGCTTCCTTCTCAGCCTTCGCCGCCTGAGCCTGACGCATCATCTCGGGCTCACGCTGCGCGGCCTGGTTGTATAGGTGCCGCATGATCCGGTCGCCGGCGTCGTGGTCGGTCGCGAACACCATGTCGAAGATCGTCATCTTGTTGGTGGACATCGTCATCGGGATCCGATGGGTGAACTGGTAACCGAGGTCGGTCTCCAACCGGTACCGCATGAGGTTGACCATCTCCTGCCGGTACTGCGGCGCGGTGATCGTGCGGTAGCGCAACGCCCGCAGGATCCGACGCCAGTCATCCCCGCCGTACAACAGCGATACCTGCTGCGCGAACTCCTCGGCGTTGGTTCCGCGGACACCGCGGGCGATCATCGCCGGCGACATCAGCATCCACAGCTCGGTCTTCCAGCCGTTCTTGTTCTGTCGGAACCGCGCCACCTTCTCGATGGTGCTCCAGTGGATCTCCGCGCCTTGCTGGTCGAGGAAAGCGAACGTCGGCGCCCAGTTGACCGGCTGCAACTCTTGCAGGACGCCGTCGATCGTCTCGTTGCAGTTGCCCTTCACGACCCGGTACCGGTTGTCTCCGGGGAACCGTTGCGCCAGTGCGGCAGATAGCTTGTCGGCCTTGGAGCCCAGCTCTCCGAACCTGAGCACGGTGAACCCGGGGTCGGCTTTCAGGGCGATGGTCGGTGACCCGTCGAACTGCTCCCCGGTGTGCTTCTCGACGTTGTCGGGTTCACCGGCCATGAGGTCGAGGTATATACGCTGCTCGGACCGCTGGCTCGCGGAATTGAAGCGGGGTAGGTAGTCGGCGAGGATCTGCAGCTTGTTGCGCGTCCAGTACGACCATTCCCGCGCCATGTACGTGCCCCTCCCGTTCAGATATTGCCCCGGGAGCAGCGTATCCACAGGAACGGACACGACCGGTCAGCCTCGCCGTCGATTCGCCCTCAGCGGAACACGATCCGTGGGCTCCAGGGACTCGACGCTAAGGGTCAGGTCAAGTCGCCTTCCCGGACGCTCCACCACCCGCTTCGCCACAGCTGCGGCAGGAGGTGCCGACCCTCGTCGGTGGTTCGGTAGGGGTTGTCGAGCGGCGAGACCCTCTGCCGGGCGGCTTCCTTTCCGTCCTCCCACGCCTGGCGCTGTTCCTCGGGCGTGGTCTCGATTCCGTCAGCCGTGTTGCCCATCAGGGTGTCGATCAACATGTTGAGGCCGCTGATGTGGCCTTTCAGCGTCTCGATGTAGTCATCGGTTGCTTCGTCTTCGACGAGATCGTCTCCAGACATCGGGTCTCCTTCTGGTGGACAGCGGTGACAGTTGGGCATGCCTGGGGGCGGGTCAGGACGCCGCGTCGCCCACGGTGAGTAGCAGCTGGGTCACGGCCTCGACGATGTCGTGCAGGATGTTTTCGCTGTCCAGATGCGCGCGTACGAGGGTGCGCGCCTGCTGGAACGTGTTGGCGCTGCTGATGTCGACCTTCGCGGCTTCGGTCTCCGCTCGTTTGCCGAGCTCCGCCAGTTGGACGTGCAGGCTCACCTCGTTGTCGTAAGTGGGGAACGGCGCGGTGAACAGGTGCTTGTCAAAGTCGCGCGGCCCGAACAGTCCCACCGCTTGGAGCGGCTGCACATTCGCCAGTACGGGTGCGGAGTTGAGGATCGCCGCCAGGTAGTGAGCCTCGGCTTCGATCATCGTCGGCGCCCAGTACAGCTTGTGCTCGATCAGTGCCCTTGAGTCGCGGACGATCGCCGCGGCGATTGCGTTGCCCGACGCCGTGTACACGACCCGGGTTGCAGTGACCGGCAACTGCGACGAGAGCTGATTGTGGAAGTTCATCCGGTCCCGTAGCGGCAGTGTTTCGCGCGCGGGACGGTGCTCCTCCCACACCTCCTCCGCCTCCGACCACCAGCTGTTGAGGCCCTGGTGGAGTTCCAGTTCGTCGGCGGACAGGATCGCGGTGTCGGTGATCGGGAGTACGGCTTCACGGGGCGCTGTCGTGCGGAACGGGAGCACCTGCTCGCCGAGATATACCGGCCGAATGAAGCGGTTCTCGACGTTCGCCTTCAGCGAGTCGCACGACTTCCACGGCTCCTTCTCCAAGTTGTTCCGGAAGGAGGTGACCGCCCGGCGGCCGGCACCGGCTCCGAGGGGGCCTGCCGGTGCGTCGACGACGAACATGAGCGAGCGAGGGTAGAGGATCGCCCCGTTTCGGAAGCGCTCTTTGTACGGACTCTCGACAACAACCGCACCATGGTCGAGCGCGCGCACCGTGGAGGGTCCTGTTGTGATCTTCTCCGCTGCGATTGACCACGGCACGTCGGGGTGCGTCAGTCTCCCCGCCCACGCGCGTGTAGTGACGGGCATCTTTCCGGGTGACTCGGACAGTTTTCCGTGCACCACGCAGCACGGGATCGGGAATCCGATTGCTGCGTCGGCTCCCTTCATATCCCAGCTCTCTTCAAACTTCACGGTGAGGTGGTTGCCGGTGTCGCCGCGCCAGTCACCGCTGCGGAAGCCTGTGTGGGGGCTCCGAGTCATCACCCCATGTGGCATGACGAACGCGAATTCACCACCCCGGCGGAGGTATAGCTCGATGGCACGAACGACGAACAGTGTGGCGAGGTCACGCCCTGAGGCCCCGAGTGCACCGGTGAGCAGGTTCCGGTCCCGGGAGAGAGCGCGGTACTGCACCTGCATCGGTCCGGTCATCTTGTTGTAGCGGAGCCACGGCGGATTCCCGATGAGCACGTCGACTCGGTTCTCTGGTTCGGCCAGCCACAGTGGGCGGATAAGATTCCGGACGTAGTAGCCCCAGATGTGGTTGCGTCCTTGTGCTCTCAGCGTGCACAGGTTCGAGAAGGTCTCGGCGAGCATCTTCCCGTCCTTGCTATCCGCGGCGATCCCGCGGCGTTTGAGGACAGGCAAGATCGCCTTGCCCGCGTTCGCAGGTTCGGTAACGAGCGCCCGATCGGCCATCTCGGAGACCAGGTAGTCGAACTCGGTGGCGTTCTTGAGCACCGAGCGGGGAAACAGCAAGTCGAGCGTGAACAGCCCGCCTCCGCCGGCGAGGTCGGCCTCGTCGGTCCGTACGCGAACGGCCTCGCTGCTGAAGATGTCGTCTTCTTGCCGCCACTGAATCGAGTCACCGAGGTAGACCGGGACCGTCAGGTCCTTTCGGCCGGCTGAGGTGATGTTCTCCCGCCCCAGCGCCAGCAGATAGGTGACGCGGGCCAGAGTGACGGCCACGGGGTGCACGTCGATGCCGACCACATGGTGGGTTGCCTGCTGCACCGCCTCGTCGATGTCGGTTCCAGCGGCGACGGCCGCAGCCAAGTAGCCCCGTACCGCGTGGAACAGGAATGTGCCGCTGCCGCAACTGGGGTCGGCCACCACCGAGTTCAAGGAGTCGGAGACGAACGCTTCTACCATGCGATCGGCCAGCCAGTCCGGCGTGTAGTACTCGCCGAGGCTTTCGCGCGTCTCCTTGGTGATGACAGACTGATAGAGGATCTTGAGTACGTCGTGCTCGACGGCGTTCCAGTCGAAGCGGGACACCCGTCGGCCGAGGTTGCGGACGAACGATTCACCGGCCTCGGTGTCGGTAACCCAGTCGAAGAAGTCGGCCTCCACTACACCACGGATGCGTGCGTTGGAGAACTCGGATCCGCTGGTGATCTGCTGCGCAGTCAGAGTGCCGGTCGGCCCAACGTCGAAGCCGAGTACCGCGTGGGCGATCAGCTCAGCGGTGGTCACCAGCAGGGTGTGGTTGATGAACAGCTCTTCGCTGTCGACGAAGTCCTCGCCCAACGCAGCGCGGAGCAGCTTCGCCCACAGCTGGCGCTTGAGCTGAACCTCCTTGTTGTCCTTGTTGGCCTCGTAGATTCCTTGCAGCTCGGCCGCGTCCAGTTTGTGCGCCGGGGACTGGGCACCGAGGCGGCTCTCGATCTCCTCTGGAATGGGACTGATGGCGGTCAGTGTCGACATCACCGACTCCAACCAGACCAGGAGCTCATCGGCGTTCGGATTGGTCGCACTGAGAGTGTGGGTCGAGATCAGCTCCAGCACATCGTCGTTGAGGTGGTACAGGCGCCACTCGCTGCCGTCGGTGAGAATTCCGACGTACCGGCCGAGCGCCTGAGTCCGCTGCGCAACGTATCCGCCGAGTTGTTCTTCGGCGGCAGCCAGGTCAGCGGCGTGCAGGTTCTTCTTCACCTCGATGACACACTGGCCGATTTCGACGTCGATCCGGCGACGGGTCCCGTCACCCACCTGTGCTTCCATCGTTGCGACCTCGTCTGTTCCCAGCCCGATGTCGGCCTGGGTCAACAGCGAGTAGATGTCAGCTTGAGTGGTTGCTTCGGGCCGGTTGGTCTGCGCGGCGAGGCGAGCGACGATCTGTTCCAGATGTGGAGCGGTCACACAGGCAGCGTAGGCACGGGCCTCGACAGCCTCCGGACGGCACGCCGCCTCCGCCGTCGCCGTGAACTGTCGGGTGTCCTCCATCCACCCGGACAGCGCTGGCAGGTCCAGGTCCTCCGCGAATTCATCCACGACCGTTTAGACGCACGTCGGAGCCGAACGGTTCCACCGAATTCACGCCGCTCCGACGGTGTCGGTGGGGCCTGGCAGTCTGGTCCAGCGATGACCCAGGTGCGCACCCTCCGCTTCCACACCGAGCACGGCCCCGCGCCGCTGTTCGACAAGGCGCGCGAACAGCTGAAAGGCCTCGCCGGCCTCAACCTGGAGATACCGCACGCGCAGTCCCGCTTCGACGAGCGCGAGATTCCACGGCAGTACCTGACCGACTTCCAGCCGGAACTCTGGGAGGTGGTCACCGTGGAGACCGCGGTTCGCACCGGCCGCATCGTCTACATGTCGCTGCGGCGCAAGCTCGACCCCGAGAAGTACCTCTGGATCGTGCTCGCCTCCGAGCACGTGATCACCGCATGGGTCAGGGAACGCCCCAGCACGCGCGCGGCGCATCCGCTGATCGTCAAGGACGGACCGGCGTGGGACGCCGCCGCCGAGGGGCGAGAGCCCGCGATCACCGGTGCCATGGCCGAGTGGGCGGACGCGTACGCGCGCCGCGTACGTGCTCACCGGGTTCTCGTCGCCCTCGCAGCCACGCCCGAGCGTCCCAGTGGCGACCGACTCGCCCACGCCGCGGAACGGGTTCTCTCGGGCAGCACCTGGAACGAGGCCGCGGCCACGGCCGGGTGGGCCGGCCGTGCGGGCATGGACGCTGCGATCGCGCGCCTGCTTCGGGCAGTCAGGCGGAGCAGCCTTGCAGGGGGCGATGGCTGACGCTCTCCCAGGTGGCGTCGTGCGGGGTCAGTCGGTCCCCGGCCGCTTCCGCGACCGACGCCGGTCCACCACCCTCGCGTCTCGGATCGCGTCCCAGTCGATGGTCGGCGCCTCCGGATCGGGTTCCGGCTCCGTCGGCGGCATCCGGAACACCAGCCAGCCGTGGACACCGGGCGGTGGCCTGCGCCGCCCAGGTGGCGGGGCCAACTCGGGCAGGTAGTGCTCCACGCGGTGTGGCTTCCCGCCTGGTGGCCACTTCTCGATCAGGTACGGAATGTACGCGTCCGGGTCATCGAACGGGAGGGATTCGTCGGCGGCGAGTTCCGCCAAACTGAACGGGATCCAGACTTCGTCGTGGAGCATCGGCATCATCTGCTGATTCTCTATTTTGGAGAATCGACATCGGTATTGGGGCTGGTCGGTGGGGTTGTCGGCGCCGACAAGCTGGTGGCTGTGCGACGGCCGCAGGGGCACATCGAACGGCGCGCCGAAGGGGTGCGTAGCCGAATCCTTCAGGCCCTCAAGGGGTCTCGTGGAACTGACCTGGAGTTTCCTCGGCGTGACGTGGGATAATGGGGATCGTGAAGAGACGACACGCTGTACTCATCTCCGCTGTGGCGGGTGCCATGGCGCTGTCGGCGTGTTCGACTCACGCGCCCTCGGAGACTCGTGCATGGCCCACGCCGAGCCCGGTGGCGGCTGATGTGCCGGTGACGGATACGGCCGCACCTGCTCCGGCTGCTCCGCGGTTCGTGTGGCAGGACGTCACTGGGCAGGGACACGAGGCCGACCGTGACGCCACCCGGTACCGTGCCCAGTTCGGCGCCGACCCCGCTCCGGGCATCGAGATCGTGCACGCCACCGGCAGCCAGCCGGGTGACACGGTGCCGTGCACGCTCGGCCCCGCCGTGGACAAGGGCTGGCTCACGGCAGGTCACTGTGCGCGGGACTTCAGCGCGGACCAGTACCTGATGGGCAGCGCGACCGGCGACCCGCAACTGCTGGGCACCGCCTCCGCCCCGGCCGGACCTGTTGACGCCGCGGTGGTCCGAACCTCTGGTGCCACGGTGACGAAGATCGCTGGCACGTGGCCCGTCGCCGGTGTACTCACCCCGAAGGGTGTACGTGACCTGGTGAGGCTCGGCGATCCGGTGTGCTTCGACGGGGCGGTGTCCGGTGTCGTATGCGGCGAGCGGCTGTCCGACGACGCGGATGGGCTGCTGGTGTTCTCCCATGCGGCGCAGCATGGTGACTCCGGAGCTCCGCTGTTCCTGGTGGACTCCGTCACGCACAACGCGGCGCTGATCGGCATCGTCAAGTCCACGGACACGACGTCCGCTCATGCCACGTATATCGAAGCGGCACTTCTGGCTACCGGCACCCTGGCGAGGCTCGACCCGGGCGTGACAGCGTTCGGCTCGCCTGTCTCCGGGCAGTTCTCGCAGCGGATCACCTCCCAGTAGTCCGTCGCTGCAACGGATTCGCAGCGATGTGAACCGAATCATGCTGTGCACAAGCGTATTCAGTGATCAGATAGTCGGAACTCAAGCCACAGCAACATGTTTCGCGTGCCAACTCCGTTGATGACCTGCAATGATGGATCACATGGCGAAGTACACCGATCCCGATTTCTCCGATGTGGACTCCCTTCCGGACCCATCCACGAGCCCCAAGCTGTCCACCGAACTCGAAGGCCTCGCCGGGGCGATCAAGGACACCGCCGGCGGGGTGGCCGCCACCACCGCCGGGAACACTCCCGAGGCAGTGCAGGGAGCGCTCGCCGAGGTGCAGCAGGCGACTCGGGACGCCGCGACGAACGCGGCGGTGGCCGAGGCCGCGATCAAGATCCTCAAGGACGCGAAGGCCACGTGGGACAAGAACGCCCCGAAGGCGACGGATCTGCAGACCGCGGACGACGCCCAGGACACCGCCTGCAAGGCCCTCGCCGCAGCGCAGAAGGCGGAGGATGACGCCCGCGAGGCGTACGCCGCGTTGCAGCAGGAATCGAACGTCACCGACAACATGCGGATCGCCGCCAAGAAGAAGCTGAACGATGCGGTCGCGGACACGAAGGCCAAGAAGAAGGACTTCGACGCAAAGTGGAAGGCGTTCCTCGACCTGAAACAGAAGCGCAAGGATGCTGACGACGCCTACGAGGCGCAGCGCAAGCTGGCCGCGGAGAAGATCAAGGACCTCAAGGGCTCCAAGACGGCGGATGTTGGCGGCGACGGCACCACCGGTGTACCGCTCCCCGGGCAGTCCACCGGCAGTGGCAACGGGTCAGGTTCCGGCACCGGCGCTCCCGCTGCCCCCCACTCTGGCACCCCCGCCGCGAAGGCACCGGGCACCGCGGCGCCCACCCCGGCCGGCAAGACCCCGGGGACCGCGGCTCCGTCCGCCGGCACCCCGGACACCAAGACCAGCGGCAGTGGCATCGACCCGTCCACTCTCGCGCTTGCATCT
Organism: Mycobacterium sp. 155; assembly: GCF_000373905.1. Classification (NCBI taxonomy): domain Bacteria; kingdom Bacillati; phylum Actinomycetota; class Actinomycetes; order Mycobacteriales; family Mycobacteriaceae; genus Mycobacterium; species Mycobacterium sp. 155. The sequence goes on along the minus strand of NZ_KB892705.1, from coordinate 2,267,430 downwards.
CTGCTCTCCCAAGGCCAGGGGCAGCAGCAACAACCCCAGCAGCAGCAGGCGGCCACTCCGACCGCCGCCCAGCAGCAGCCGCAGCAGGCGACCCAACCCCAGCAGAACCAGCCGGGCAAGGGTGACGGGAAGAACGAGAAGAAGGACGGCGCGATCGACGTCGACGATCTGATCCGCAGCGGTGCTCTCCCCGCGACGGCGACAGCCAGCGTTCTCGGCCTCGGCGGTGGGGGCTCCTCGTCCTCGGTCGATGCTCCGGTCGCAGCCGCTCCCGCCGCCGGTCCGTCGACTGTGCTTCGACCGGCCGGCACCCCGATCACCGGCACCGGCATCGGCGGTGCTCCCGCGGTGAACACCCAGGTGCCGCCGACGAGCGGCACCAGCCAGACCGGACTGCACACCAGCTCCGACGTGTCCGGCCGCAGCACCCCGACGGCCACCGCGTTCAGCCCCACCCCAGCCGGAGCCGAAACGAAGACCAGCGCGGCGGGCGCCGGTGGTGCCGGTGGCGGGCAGTCCGCCGCGGCACAGCAGGCCGCTGGCAAGCCGGCGATGCCGCAGATGCCGATGGTTCCCCACATGGGCGGCGTCGGTGGAGGTGCTGGTGGCGGTCACGGCAAGGACGGCGACGGGAAGAAGATCGAGACGTACCGGAGCGAGGGCTATCACGGTGAGGACACCGTCCGTGAGGCCGTCCGGGGTGGCACCATCGCGCAGAACCGACCCACCGCGGCGTGAGCATGTCCACCTCGTTCATTCGCGCGGTGCAGGGATACGCCGCCGCGGCCGGCGGATCGGCAGCCACCGTCGCGGTGTACGGGCACCTGGCGGGAGCACCCGCGGACACGGTGGTGCGCGCCGCCAGACGGCATGTCACCACGGAGCAGTTGGCCGCGATGCAGGAGTGGCTGGACACTTGCCGGGAGCGGCTCACCGAGGACGCCGCGGTGCTCGACGCGGTGTCCGATGCGCTTCCCTCCGACCCGCTCCCGGTGGTGCCGGACGAGGCTGCCGTGTACCGGCGCGCCGCGGAGGAGCTGGCCCTTGCGGACGGGGAGAGCTGCGCTGCGATCGCGTGGGCCGGCGCGGCGGCGGAGGCGAAGTGGGTGCGGCTGTACGGCGGCCGGGTCATGGATCTGGGGGAGGCGCTGGTGGATCCGGTCGCTGCCGCGGCGATGAGGGATCTCGGGCCGGAGGGATGCTTCAGGATCGCCACGGAGGTAGGTCGCGCATGGGAGCGGATCGATGAACGGGCTTCGGCCGCTGCGTAATCCGTTGCAGGACCGTAGTTCTCGCACACCGACGGGCACTCGGTGCGTGTAGGGTGGAGAGGTACTGACGTTCGGCGCATCACCCAAGGGGCGCTGGTCAGAAAGTATGTTCTCCGCGTAGCGGGGGTGTTCCCACCGACCCCGACTTCAGCGCCATCGACGCATGTTCCCCGCGTAGCGGGGGTGCTCCGGTTCCTCGCGCGAGCGGGGATGACCCGTCATGTTCCCCGCGTAGCGGGGGTTGCTCCACCCGACGGCCCCGGCTCTCATCACGAGAGCCGGGGCTGTTGCACATTCCGATCACGCCACCCGCCGCGTCACTTCCTCTTCCCGGATCAGCCAGGACCGCGGTGACGGCGACCCGGCCGGTGACCGATGCGCCGGCAGGGCTCCGGCGTGGATACGCGCCCGCACCGCCTGGACGCTGATTCCCAGAGCCGCAGCGGTTTCCGTCACCGACAGCACCCCTTGCTCCCGTCGCCACTCCGCAGCCTTGTCCGCCGTGACGGCACCACCGACGTGCGCCCGGGGCTTCTGCCCGGCGGCGAACGCCTCCAGATCGGCGGGCTTGATCCCGAAACTCTCCCCGGTCTTCGACGGTGGGACGGCGGGCAGGCGACCGTCGCGGATCGCCTTCAACAGGGTGCCCCTGCCCAGTCCCGACCGCTGGGCCGCGACGGGCAGCGCCACCACGTCGGGAACGGTGGGTGCCACGCGGGCCGGTCGTCCCACCTGCGCGGTGGCGATCCACTCCGGTCGGGTGACGCGCCGTCCGCCGATCCGTTCACTGCGCAGTCGTCCCTGCGCCATCGCGATAGTGATGGTGACGTGGGCGAGTCCGAGCTGCTCGGCGGCCTCGTCCACCGTCAGGTAGCCCTGACTGTGCAAATGCTCGACCTCCTGCCCACGCCGGGCGACCGCAGCGGCGAGGTACGCGCCCCGCTGCGCCGCCACGTACGCATCGAGGTCTTCCTGGGTCACGCGGAGGTAGGGGCGCTTCTCGACGCGGGTGGCTGGCAGGCGGCCCTCCTGGATCGCCAGTTCGATCGGTCGGCGGCTCCGTCCCAGCTGGGCGGCGGCTTCGGCGACGGTCAGGGTGGTCACGCTGCCTTCTCCTTGTTCTTCGCCTCTGCGAGCGCGCGGTACACCGTGGCGCGACTCGCTCCGAGCGACGTTGCGATCTCATCGACGCGGATGCCCCCGTTCCGCAGCAGCACCGCGTGCCGCTTCTGATCGGCGGTCAGCTTTTCCGGCCGACCACCGAAACGTCCCTTCGCTCGCGCGGCTTCCAGTCCGGCGTGGGTCCGCTCGATGAGCAGATCCCGTTCCATAGCCGCCAACGCGGCGAGCATCGTGTACACGAACCGGCCCATTGCGGTGCTGGTGTCGATCTGCTCGGTGAGCGAGACCAAGCCGATGCCGTCGCGCTCGAACTGCTCGCCGAGATCCACAAGGTGCTTCATGCCACGACTCAACCGGGAAAGGGAGTAGACCACCACCGTGTCGCCCTCACGGAGGTCCGCCAACATCGCGTCGAATCGCGGCCGCGATATCGCCGCGCCGCTGACGCCGTGGTCGATGTAGAGCGCGTCGATGCCGGCGCGTTCGAGTGCACGCACCTGGAGATCCTCATCCTGCTCGTCGGTGCTGACGCGGGCGTAGCCGAGACGGCGGCCGGTGGCTTCGGAACCAGTGCTGCTGTCGCTCATGGACCCGGTTTATCACCACACCCCGACATGACGGGTTGCGAGACACGTTGCGCAGCTGGAGTTCTGAGATAGGTTCTGCGACGGCGAACAGCGGGTCGCGGTCCTTCGTCTGACCGGTCCCAGATCCAAGCGATTGCGAGAATCGGACATCGCTGAGCGGATGAGATCGAAAACTCCTGCGGCGATGCATGTTCCGATGCATATGCAACGAAACATATGCTACTGCAAGCGAATTAGATCTTGCGTAATTTACGCAACGACGGTACGCTGACGTTCCAAGGGGATCGAGACGGCTCGGCCCCACACCCAAGAGGGGAATCGGAACCATGACCTGGAATCGGAACTCTGGCTACGTCGGCAACCGTATGTCGGTCCGCGCCACCGCCGCCTACGATGACGGGGCGCTGCCGCTGTCGAAGATCACCACCGCCTGGGTCCGGGAGCACGGCATCGACTGCACCCGCGCCGCACTGCTGGACCTGGTCACCGAAGGTGTCGTCGGGACCGGCGAGTGGCACCACACCGGCGGCTTCTTCGCCGAGACCGGCTTCTACCGCCCGGAGCAGCTGCGGGAGCAGGTCGCTGCACTCACCTCGGAACAGATCGCCGCCGCGCGGCGGGCCGCGAAGGCTCGTCGCGAGTCGGAGAAGGCCGGCACCGTTCACCGCAACTGCACCGTCGAGTGGCTGGAGTGGTTCGGCAAGAGGATCGCGCCTGATGAGCACCGCGCCGAGGGTGCGACCGTCACTGTGCGTGGCGAGACCGCGACCATCACCCTGACCGACGGCACCACGTTCACGAAGCGCGTGTCCACCGATGGGTTCCGCTTCGAGTCGGCCACGGACCGCCGTCAGCGCGAGATGCAGGAGAAGCAGGCACGTCGTCGGCGCGAGGCGCAGGAGCGGGACACCCGCCGTGCCGCCCGCGAGTTCTACGCCGATATCGATCGCCGACTCCGCGCCGTCGCTGCCGGTAAGCGGATCGAATTCCTCGCCAACAGCAACACGGGCGAGTGGAAGCGCGTCAACCGCAGCCAGGTCGCGGCCTGGCTGCGTGAGGGCTACGGCGACATCGCGGCCCGCGCGGTCAGCGACCTGGAGAGCGGCCGCACCGAGGTGTTCCTGTTCAACTACCGGCGCATCCGCCTGGTGTCCACCACCAAGACGCAGGCGGTGGCAGCATGACGCCCCCGAGCTTGGGTTCCGCCCACCTGCGCACCATGCGCGAGGCCGCGGGGCTGACCCTGCAGGCCGCCGCCGACCTGGCCGGCGTGAGCTTGCGCACCTGGCAGTACTGGGAGTCCCCCGACTCGACTCAGGAGATCAAGGAGGACGTGTTCGCGCTGCTCGATCACCTGTTGCAAGAGAAGGCATCCCGCGTCGCCGACATCCTCGACAAGCTGGAGGAACTCGACGCCGAGTTCGACGCGGGCGACGGCGAGGTCGCGGTGGTGTCGCTGGTGCGGTACCGCTCGCAGGAACAGCTGGACCGGGTGCATCGCGGGTTCCCCGGCGGGATCGGGTTGCACAACGCGATGCTGGCCGTACTGGTCGAGGAGCTCGACGGGCGGGCAGTGGTCAGCTGGGTGCCGGAGGATCCAAACATTTAACGCCGCCTGAACGACACAGCCCCGGTCGCATTGGCCGGGGCTGTGTCGTTCACTCCGACGGCCCGGGCGGCGTCTCCCTGGTCTGCGCCATCTCGCGCAACACCTCGGCCACAAGGGCTTTGATCCCCGCCAGCGCCTCATACGGTGTGGGCGCCAGGAACGACAGCGACGGGAACTCGGCCGCCAGGGCGACGAACTCACCGTCCTCGTCTGACCACTCCGCCTGGTCGGATGAGTCCCGGCGGCTTATTCCGATCGGAGTCTGGCATGGTGAGGACGTCATCTCCGAGACGATGTGGGGGCACCGTGGGATTCAGTGCGAGGATTCGGGTTGCTCCCGGCCTGTCATTCTCAGCGTCGGGCCGAGGAGTTCGGTCGAGCATCGGACCGCGGGCGGCACGGATCAATGTCGGGGGTGGGCGTACGACGGTGTCCTCGGGTTTCGGTCCGTTCACCGCGTCGAAAGGGATCGGCGGAAGGTCCGCCCCCGCACCCCAGGTCGACCTGATGAGCGTCATGAACGGGGCGTTCGCCGTCTTCGATCTGTTCAGCGGGCCACTCGAACGTGCGCTGGATAAGCAGATCGAACTGCTGAAGCTCGCGCACAGAGACGAGAAGCGCATCTCCACATTGACATCCCTACACCGCGACGGCTTCCCTAACGCCTCACGGCAGGTCGCCAAGCCCGAGCGCGAGAAGTGGTGGCGCAAGGCCACACCCGAGGCCCGTGCGATCGCGGCAGCTCACCAGGACGTTCTGAACGCGGCGTGGGAGGCCGTCTCGCGCCACGAGCCGGCGGCGGTCATCTCCGCAGTGGACGACGCCTTCGCCGACAACGTCTCGCTGTCGACCTGCATCGACGCCGGCGTGTTCAACGGGCAACGGTACGTCTCACTGTCGGTGATCTACCCCGGTCCCGAGTTCACGAAGGGTTACGTGATCGACGGCAAAGTCGCGCGCCAGCGGAACAAGCAAGAGCGAGTGCAGCTGTACCGGGAGGCACTCGCCAGCACCGTGATCGCCACCTGCGCGGAGGCCTTCGCGACCGCCCCCGCAGCAGAGGTCGCGTACGTCGTCGTGCTCCGGGAGGAGAAAGTGCGTCGGTGGGCGCAACGCCTCGCTCCGATCTACAGCGCCACTCTCACCCGCCCCGCGGTGCTGGGCCCCGACTGGAAAGAAGCGGCGCCGGGCGACACCGTGTGGGACTTCAACTATGTTCGCGCAGGCTCGGAAAAGCTCCAGCCCCTGGATCGTGCACCGAACGGCGACCTGTACTCCATCGCAGCGGCGTTGTCCGCGGCAGTCGATGAATCCGCACCGGCCGGCTGACCAACGGAATCACACCCCAGATCGACACCGCTGTCGGCACCCGGACGCGCCCACCCACCGGCCCGCCGCGCGATGTACGGCGGCGGGTGGTGGGACTGATAACGTTGCCCGCCAGCAGGTCTCAGCCCATCTCCTCCGAGTAGACGTCCTCCACCTCGGTGCCCGGTAGCCGATCCGCCAGCAGGTTCGCCACCATGCGCCGCGCGACGGGTTCGGCCACGCGGTTGCGGTGAAGCTACTCGCCTGGCGCCGCCCCTGGTGACCGTGGAGGCCACGGTCCACGGCTGGCAAGTACAGCGTAGTTTCACCGCCATTGCTGGGAACAGAATCGAAACCCGCTGCTGTCGGGCTGTGTACCCGTTAGCATTCCGGTCCAGCGGTCAGCAGACCGCGAATATTTGCTGGGAGTGAGGGGGTGGCAGTTTGCCAAACGACGATTTCGACAGTATTAAGGGATCGCTGGAACGCCGCAATGAAACGCTCAAAAAATCCTTGGTCGCGCTCACCGAAAACTTCGGTGGTGAGAAGCCGCCAAAGTTGACGGACGGCAGGCTCTTTCGGCTCGCGGCAGTCGACCTCTTCGTAGAGAAAGCTCAGGCGGTCCTCTCCCGCCGCGCGCGGTGGATGACCTGGGCAGGGATCGCCACCTCGCTGACCGCAGTTGCAGTTCTCGCCGGCCTGACCTGGTTTCTTATGGTCACGCGCAATGATGTCAAGCCTCCCGAGGATAAGCCGTTGGACGTCGGCTTCGTCTCCATTCACATCGTCGCCGCGATCTCTCTCACCGCGGTCGTTCTGATAGCGGTCAAGTATCTGATTGCGCTCGCGCGATCCTTTTTCCACGAGAGCGTGACATTGCTGTCTCGACGACATGCCCTCCGTTTCGGACGCATGTACGTCTATCTCAACGATGGCGAGATCGATCCGGAAGTACTTGTCCAGGTGTTCGATTGGAATCACGGTGGAGACTCGTCGTTCCTGGACATCAAGCCTGAGGAGATCAGCAAGACACCGATCTCGGTCGCAGCACAAGGCTTTGGGCAATCGGCGAAGAAGGTGGCGGACAAAGCGATCGAAAGAGTTCCCGGCAAGCCCGACCCGAAACCTCAACCTCGGTCCACCGATGCCACCGTGGTCACGTCACAGTGTGAATGCTGTGGCTCACCCACGACGTTGGTCTGACCGTGTACCTCTGACACCCCAAGCTACCGTGCCTCGGTGTAGACGTCCTCGACGCTAAGCCCCGGCACCCGATCCGCCAGCAGATTCGACACCATGCGCCGAGCCGAGGCCTCCGCGGCATGGCCGGTCACGTAGCTCGACTGCTTGCCGCGGTCGGTCACGGTGTAGGAGACCGCCCACAGCGTCATGCCCGGGAGAGTGATCCGGTCATCCTCTGTGGCGATCCGGGTGGAGAGGTGGACGCGGATGGCGTGTCTCGTGATGCCCATGCCGGCGGACGGTACGCGGCGGGGCCGACAGAAATGCAGGTGCGTCATGTCGGTGCCGGGTGCCATGCTGCGGACATGTCCGAGCTGTGCGATTGTCCCCGCCGCGATCACGTCGACTCCGCCGACGGCGGATGCGCGGAACCGTCGATCCGCAGCGAGGATCCAGACGACCCGACACTCGCCAAGTACAGCCAGTGCGGGTGCTGCATGGTTGACTGCCCCGATGTGCACCCGACGCCGACTCCAGGCTTCGGTCCGGTACCCGGCAGCCTGCAGATCGCCGCGGAGCATGTCGCCACGTTGCCGGAGGAGAAGCAGCGGGAGCTGCGAGAGCAGGAAGCCCGGGGAGAGCTTCGGATCGCGCCGCGGGCCGAGATGGTCATCCCGCCCGACCGGGTCCGGATCCTGCCGAGTGCCCTGAAGCACTTCGACGAGCTGGACGACGACTAGCGCGGCGTCGGACACCGAAACTCGTGTCGCGCACCAGGCCCCGATCACTGCGGGTGTACAAGGCGCGGCATGACCACCCCGCCGCCGTTCACTCACGCCGTCGCGAACCCCGCCGTTCGCCGTGACATCGCCGCCGCGGTGCGCAGCGGTATCCCCGTCGAACAGCTCGCCGCCGAGTTCAACATCTCGGTGAGCACCGTCCGGGCTTACTCCCGGGAGTGGGAGGGTGCGCAGCGGCGGGTGGCCGCCCTCCAGCCCGACGAGGTGACCGCGATCATCGACGGGTGCCGCCGCGGTGCCCGTCGGCGGTGGGAGCGGACCTACGGCGTGGAGGTGGTGCGGCAGGTGATGGGCGAATGATGCGCTGGCTCAAGCTGATCGCCGCGCTGCTGGCCGCCGCCGTGCTCATGCACCTCGTCTGGCCGCCGGTGGAACGGTGGGCGTGGATCGCACTCGCCGCGGTGGTCGGACTCGGGATCATCCGGTTGTCGGTCCTGTGGGCGGTGGCGGCCTCCGGGTACGACGGGTCGTACTACGGCAGCTCATCACCCAGGCAGCAACGCCGCGCCGCGAAGAACGTGGAGCGGATGCGGCGCCGGCAGCGCCGCGGGTAGCCGCCCCGGCAAACCAACCTGCCCCTGACTGGATTAGTCAGGGGCACGTCTGTATCCGCCTATACCTCCAGTCGCACAACAGAATTGGTAGCGCATCCGGTCATGTCCAGGTACATCTGGAGGCATGAGTGAGCAAATGAAATCATCACCTCCTACCAGCGGGGACGTGACATCGAGCAAAATCTGGATCGGGACGCGCGTGGCCTCCGTGGAGCTTGATTGCACCCAGCAGCATGTCCGGAACCTGGCCCGCCGCGGTGTCCTCGCGGCCAAGACTGACGGCCGCGCGATCTTGATCAGTCGCCCACACCTGGACGCCTACAAGGCGTCTCTCGGGGGTGATCTCCGATGACTGACACGATCGATTCGCGGTGGGCCGGTGGCCGCAGCGCCGCGGAGCAGGAGAAGTTCATCCGAGACGAGACCCAGCGCCGGGCCGATTCCGCCCTCGCTGAGGCGCAGCGTCGGGCCGACGAGCTACACAACGAGAGCTGGCGCCGGATCCGCGCGGACCACGAGGAGGTCAACCGTCGAATCGCAGCGGAGGACGCTGAGGATGACCGCCGGGCCCAGGCGCGGGAGGACTTCCGCAACGCCAAGCACCAGTCGCCCTCCGAGCCGAAGCCCGAGCCCAAGACGGAGCCGAAGCCCGCTCCCGACACTCCCAAGTCATCTCCGAAGGCCGCACCCGACGCCGCCGCGGCCGCCGGTGACGGCAAGAGGGCGTGGTCCGCCGGCCGCATCGGCACCCAGCTCGGCGTCCCACCCAGCGCGGTGCGGAAGCTGCGAGCCGGTGAGCCAGTGGCGGGAATCAAGGGCCTTGCCCGCGCGCAGTGGAACGCCGGCCAGCACTGGTCCGGTAAGGCCGGCGAGAAACTCTCCGCGAAGCTCGCCGACAGCGGACTGGCCGGTCTGGGTAAGGCGGGGATCAAGGGAGCTGCTCGGCTGCTACCCGGCGTTGGCGCGTTGGTGGCCGGCTACGCGGCCTACCAAGATGCCAAGCAAGGTGACTACGTCGGCGCTGTACTGAACGGCCTCGGCGTGATCCCCGGACCTGTCGGCTGGATCGCGCTCGGAGCGGGGACGATTTGGGACCTCACCGGGTGGGGCCACCACCGGATCGACGAGTGGGCGCAGCCCGATGGCACCAATACCTACATCCTGCCGGCCGCGGCGAAGGATGTGGCCAACGTCAAGGACTTGGATGCGGGACTGCGAGATGCGCAGAGCAACGTGTTCAGCTACCAGGACGGCCCCACCGGCACGGTATGGAGCAGCAGTCCGCCCGCCGCGATTCGGCTTGATGACAAGGTTGAGCCGGTTAAGAGCCGAATCGGCGTGGCCACCACCGGCTCCGAGTACCTCACCGCCGCGTTCAGCAAGGTGACGGGCACCAGTAAGAGCGACGCTGACGGCAGTATCCAGCAGCTTGTGAGCAGCTATCTCGGCGGGATCAGCGATCTGTTCCAGCAGATTGACAAGGCGCTGACCGACGCGAACGAGCAGTACTTCACCGAACAGCGTTCGGCGCTGACACCACACCTGACAGCCATGGCAGCGCTCAAGACTCAGATCCCGGCCCTGATGGCGCAGCTGGGCGCCGCGAGTGATGGTGCTGGGGTCATGTACAAGTCGATCATCGACACGAATGCGGCTGCACGGCAACAGCTGTCGGACAGCGGATCGCTCACCGATCAGGGGCCAGCGACGGCAATGGTCACGCAGCTCCAGCAGGGAAAGTCCACGATCGCCACGGCCAACGACAAGCTGGCCAAGCTCTTCGCCGGGACCCCGCCGGCCGTGGTGGCCGCGCGTACCGGCACGCCGACCGGCACCGCGAAGCCAACTCCGACCCCAACTCCGGCCACCCCCGCTGCGGTGCGGCCGGTGACTCCGGCCGCGGTTACGCCGACCACCCCGGCGACACCGGTCACCCCGGCGAAGACGGATACACCGACCAGGACGAACGATGACTTGTCGAAGCTGCTGTCCCAGCTCGGGAAGCAGAACACGACTCCGGTCTCGAATCCGATGTCGGGCCTTGGCTCCGGTCTCGGTGGCGGTTCCCCGCTGGGCAGCTCGGGTCTCGGTTCTGGAACCGGTGGCGGAACGCCGCTTTCGCAGTCGAAGCCGGACACGTCGTCGCAGTCGAAGCCGAAGAAGCTGGTCGACACCACGCCGGAGCGCAAGACCGAGCCGCGCAAGCTCGACGACAAGTCGCTGGCGGCTCCCAAGCCGGAGCAGGCGAAGGCAGCGGTCCCGACACCCGAGGCCAAGCCCGCTGCGGCCGCCGCACCCGCCCCTGTCGCTGCTCAAGCACCCGCGGCGACTCCGCCTGTGCCACAGGGCAAGCAGGCTCCCGCCCCGGCGGTGCAGGAACCGTCGAAGGAGGTCGACGTGAAGGGCCAGAAGACCACGTTCCCGGATGCCAAGACGGCCAAGCTCGCGGACATCCTCAGCAAGGCCGATCCCACGCACCCGGTGTCCCTGGCCGACGCGGCCAAGGCCGCGGGTCTCACGCCCCCGGTGCCCGGTCAGGATCCCGGCAAGCAGGTCAGCCCCGCTGATGCCAAGCCGGGCGACGTGATGGTGGCGGGCAACAAGAACTACATGCTGTTGGGCGATGGCAAGTTCTACGACCTGACCGACTACAAGGTCGTCGGGGCCGGCGAGATCCCGCAGAACATGGGCGACCGGGCGGGATACTTCCACCTGACTGATCCGAACCCCGCCGCCGCGCCGGGGCAGCCCAGCCTCGGTGGAGTTCCCGGGCCTCAGGGACCGGTGTCGCCGCAGAGCACCACCGGCCCGCAGTTCCCGGTGCCCAACGCGACTGGTGCACCGCAGGGGCCGATCGATCCGCACGCGGCGGGTCCGGCGGCTCCCGCGGCCCCGGCCGGGGTGCCCAGTGTCGGTACGCCGGGTGCGCCGAAGCCTGCGGCTCCGGGTGCGGGTCCGACCAACGCCGCGAGCACGAACACCGGGACCGGCGTGGGCGGGGTGAGCACCGGCGGGCAGGCGCTGGATCCGTCCGCCGTCCGATGAGCCGGGGCTGAACGGCAGAGCACCCCGTCACCTTCTCGGTGGCGGGGTGCTTCGTGTTCGGAGTCAGTGAGACGGGTGCTCGGCGCGGAACTTTTCGATCCACCTGGGGCGGATGCCGTACCGCCACCCGAGCCGCTCGCTGCCCAGCATCCCCGCGGTGATCCACCTCTGCACCGTCACGCGGTGCACACCGAGTTCCTCGGCCGCTTCCTGAACGCCGAGGAAACCGGCCGCATGCAGCTCATCCACCTCTCGCCGACGCTGTTCTCGCAAGGTGACGACGCGGCGCTCCCAGCGCGTATCGCGGAACTTCCGGTACTCCTCCAGATCGTCCCGGCGGATGTACCGCCGCGAGCCGACCCGCACACCCTCCAGACGGTCCTCTTTGAGGGCTCGCCAGAGAGTGTCCACGCAGGCTCCGATCTCGGCGGCCGCCTCGGGCACCGTGAGCATGTCCGGCGTCCTACGGGAGCTGTACGCCTCGATCCAGCTGCGGCGGAAGCGGTAGGGCGAGGTGGGCGACGATCCGTGTCGCTCGGCCCGAAGCTTTCCGGCCTTGACGAGCAGGGAGACGTTGGCGCGGGTGCACTCCAGTTCGGCGCAGACCTCGGCGGTGGTGAGCCAGTCGTCGTCGGCGGCGATCCGATAGGCCGGCGGGATGGCGGTGCACGCGGTGGTGGGGGTGCGCTCTCCGTGGCGCATGGGGAACCTCCGGGGTCGGGCGAGACGCGTGAGCGATGGGTCAGGCGGCGATGGCGACGTTCGGGTCGTCCAGCAGGTCCTCGATGTCGCCGTAGCCGAGCAGGTGCACGACCTGCTCGAGCATCGGGTACTCGTACTCCTCCGCCACGAATCCGTCCTCGTCGCGCGGTACGTCCACGATGCGACCGTCGGCGATCATGCGGCCGACCACCTCGCCGGCGCGGTCGACTCCACCGATGACCCAGTCCAGCTCGAGCAGCTCGCGCAGTGTGCCCTCCCAAGCGCCGTTGCCGTTCGCGATCAGGCGCGGGCTGGTGATGTGGGCGTCGAGGGTCAGGCCCAGCGGCTTGGCGCGCTCGATGCGATCACGCTCGGCGCGGTTGGTCTTCTGGCGGTGCCGCTTGGCGCGGTTCGCCTCGGTGCGGGTCTTGGTCTCGGACATGGCGGTGTTCTCCGTTTCGTGCAGGTGATGTGGTCTTGCGTGCCCCGCCGCGGGTTCGAACCGTGGCCGTCGCCTCTCGGCGGTGGAACCGTTCGGGGCTACCTAGCTGGTGGGTCAGGCGGCGCCGCTGATGTCGTGGCGCTGGACGATGGCCCAGAAGTCGACGCCCTCGACGGCGGCGGCGATCTGCTCGTTGATGCCCTCGGGCTTCGGGTACTCGCCGAGGAACTCGCTGCCGGACAGGTCCACGTCGCACTCGGCGCGCACCGCCGCGGCCACGGCGTCGTGGTAGTCGCTGATGATGGCGTCGACATCGAAGTCATCGACGAAGCTGCCCAGGGAGGTGGCCACCGAGTGCGCGAAGCCAGCCGAGGAGCTGTCGATGATGGTGGTCCAGGTGCCGTATGCGGTGATGCTCATTGGGGGTGCTCCTTGTGTTTGCTGTGTTCTGGATCTTGCTACAATCGATGGTACAGAATCCTTGACGGGCGCGCAATTGAGAAAGTGGCTATGACCTGCTATTATTTCTCTGTTTTAGAGAGGGGATGCAGGCGCCTACCGGGTGCCACCAGCGGAAATATCGAGTTAGCTGGATTCAGAAAACTTCTTGCCGCGCGGGGACATACCGGGACATTTCACCCACGCGCCGGCCGCCGGTCCCATCGAGATCGGACCTGTCACCATGGAGGCATCCGAGGACCCGGCGGCGGTGAAGTAGCGGATCCGCAACATCAAGCAGCCCCGGCCATTGGCGGGGGCTGCTTGATGTTGCGCGGTCGAGGCACCTCTCTCAGTCGTTGAGCGACTGCACCTCGTCGGGGGTGAGCGGCCGGGGCGTGCGGGCGGCGATCGCGGCCACGTCCGTCTCTTTCACGAGCACCACGCCGTCGAGCTCGTAGGCGGTCAGCTCGCCACGCTTGATCATCGCGGTGACCTTCTGCATGAAGCAGCCCAAGATTTTCGCTGCTCCGTGGCGTGTGACGTATCCGGGCGGCGGGGCGGGGGCGGGCATGGGGTTCTCCTTGTGGTCTCTGGTGGTCGGGGTGGTCACTGCTTCCAGGTGTCGGCTTCCCAGGCCTCGCTGAACTCGTCGTCGGCGAACATCTCGGCGATGCCGCCGACCTGCCGCAGCCGACGTACCTCGTCGGCGTCCATGCCGAGTTCGGTGCCGATCCACTCGTCTGTCTTCCCTCGGCGGGCGAGTTCGACGACGATCTCGCTCATGCCTTCGACGCGGTGTTCACCGCGGGCGCGGTTGTGGCGGATCGTGCTCGCCATTCGGTCGGGCAGGTCGGTGCGGTCCGCGTTCGCGACGGTGACCGGAAGCCGCCCGTGCAGCCGCCTGGCCACCGCCTTGCCCTTGCCGACGAGGTGCCGATGGAAGCCGTCCACCACCTCCAGACCCTCGGCGGCGGCGGCGCGCCAGGTCACGATGGGCTGCGTGAATCCGTCGGCCTCGATGCTGCGTTCCAGCAGCCGCATCTCCGGTGGCGCAACGGAATTCGGGTTGTAGGCGTTGCCGTGCACGGTCTCGGCGTCGACCCACAGCACGCAGTCGATGGGCTGATCCCGCAGCGGTGAGTGCTGGTGCAGGGCCTGCCGAAGCGCGTTGATCGTGTCGATGCGTTCCTGCACGGGCAGAGCCGCGAGCTGCGCGAACAGCTTCTCGGCGTCGTCGAGGATGGTCATGCGGCGTTCCTGATCAGGTAGGTGAAGTTCTTTGTGGACTTCGGCGGCAGTTCGGTGAACCCGAGTTCGGTGTAGACGTCGGTCACCTCGTTGGGCACCATTGCGGTCAGCGGCGACGGGTGGCTGACCTCGATCAGCTTCTGCAGCAGGGTCTCCCGCACCGCGGGGTCCTCGTGGTCACCGTTGCGGCGGGCGATGTAGCAGCTCTCCGCTGCGATCACGCCGCGCTGGGCGCGGTAGGCGATGAATCCGGTGACCCTCCGGCCCTTGCGGGCGATGATCCAGGTCTTGTCGTCGTCGTCGTACACCGCGCTGCCGATGGCGCGGTGCACCTCGCGTCGGCCCAGGAACGGGCCGATGAGCGGGTAGAACCGCCGGTCGACGTTAGTCAAGGTGAGCAGTTCTGGTGAGGTCGTCATAGCCCCACTCCCTTCGCTTGAGCTGCATGTAGTTCTTGTAGCTGGTGTAGCTGCGGGTGTTCACCGGGACGCTGAACGACAGGCCCTTGCACCAGTAGTCGTAGGACAGCAGCGACTTGCAGATGCGTTTCCAGCTGGGCGAGTCCTTCGTCAACGGGCCGTCGTCCGGGATGATCCCGCCCGGGTACCCACGGGTCTCGTACCAGTGCAGGAACTTCGCGATCTTGTCCCGGAAGTGGTCCGCTGTCGGTGGCGGCATCGAGGCGAGCAGCGCGGTGGCGTACTGCTGCCAGGTGTCGCAGCTGGGCGGCTTCTCGATCTTCACGCGCCCCAGGATGTTGCCGGTGTGAGTGGCGTAGATCGCGCCGAAGTTTGCGCCCTGGACCCGCGACACGACCCGCGACCAGGTGTCCGGTTCGATGATGTGGAAGAGCCACAGGCCCTTTCGTTGATCGTCACCGTACGGCTGGCACAGGCGCGCCTGGTGGATGCTGACTCCGGCCTGGTGCATGAGGTCGTACACGCGGTTGTACGGAACCTTCTCGCGGCCGTTGAAGCGCCAGATGTCCTCGGTGCGCCAGTCGTAGATCGGGTACACGTTCACCAGGCCGTCGCCGATCCAGGTGGTCCACTGCAGGCCCTCGTGGGTGCGTTTGCGCCAGCTCGCGACGGTGCGGTACCGGTTGAGGGACTCGTCGGCGCGGATGCCGACCAGGCACGCGGTGAGCTTGCCGCCATGCCGCTGCGAGTACCACTCGCCGAAGCGCGGCACGAACTCCTCGAACTCCATGCCGCGGGTGAAGAACGGGAAGAACTTCGGATCGGACACCAGGCCGGGACCGGGCGGGAGCGGCCGGATCCACTGCGCCTTCTTGGTCGGGTCCCAGCACTGCCAGTGCGGCTGGAACTGGCTCACGGCGTTGCGCAGGTTCAGCGGCAGCGCCACCCAGAACGGCTCGACGACGTCGGCGTGGCGGGTCAACATGGCAGAGATGAAGTCGATGGTGTGCTGGTACTGGCCCTCGAGATCGACGATCAGCACCCCGAGCTTGCGGCCCCGGGACCGGGCCTCCCGGGCGGCGAGTTCGAGCATCACACCCGAGTCCTTGCCGCCCGAAAACGAGCAGTAGACCACCGGGAAGTCGTCGAAGGTGCGGGCCAGGCGCTGCTGCGCGGCGGTGAGGACGTCGATCCCGAGACCGCGCTTGTTCGCGCTCAGCCCGCGGCCAGCCACGTCTGCACCTCCTCGGAGCCCTCGGCCAGCATCTTCACGTCACCGTCGGCCGTCACCTGCAAGAACATGCGGCGGCGGGCGTTGTGGATCTGCCCGCGCCCGGGGGTCCGCACCACACACTCAGCCTCATAGATGTGGCCGTGGCGCAGGGTGAAGCTGGTGGTGATGCCCGCGCTGCCGTCCGGCGACACGCCGGAGTAGTCGCGCCGGCCGCGGATCCACCGGTACCGCTGCTCGCCGTGCACGCCTTTGGTGAGCTCGCGCACCCACGGGTGCGGATCCCAGCCCTTGTGTACGGTGTTGGGTTCGATCTTGGTGCCGACGCTGGCGGCGGTCCACTGCGCGGTGAAGCCGCCCTCGACCGGCGCCGGTTTCGCGTTCGCCGGGCAGTAGCCGTCGTGGCGGGCCGCGTACCGGGCGCCCGTCACGGTCGAGGTGTCCTGCCGCACCGCGACGCCCTCGCCCTCGGCGACCCAGCCGTTGCAGAGGTCGCAGGCGCCGGCGTACCGGTTGGGCCGCACGATCTCCTCCGGCTCCGGGCACGCCTCGGCGTGCACCAGCGCCCGCTTGTGGAACACGCCCGCCCCGGCAGGGATGATGCCCCGGCATCGGCGGCACCACCCCTCACGCCTGTTCACGTCGCCGTCACGCATCGCGTGCCCCCTTCTTCAAAAGATCGATGTACCAGCTGATTTCCTCCCGGGTGAGGAGGTCCCACCCGGCCTGTGGCCGGGCGAGAATGACGCCCCCACTGCTTGCGCAGAAGTCGCCATCCCCGGCGTCCCACCACAGCTGTGCGGCGCGGTTTACCTGCGCGTCGCTCGCCATGACCTCACCCCGCTCGTTCGTCCGGACCGGTCCCTTCGGATCGGCCGGGAGGCGACGTGACGCCTGCCGAGGTGAGCGCAGACCGGGATCGGTGAAGGTGGTGATCACGAAACCGTCGCGGGCGTGCGCCACGGTCAGCGCCTCGTCGACGTCGCCGAGCACCAGCATCTTCTGTGCTCGACCGGCTCCGGTCACCTTCGCGGCGCGACCGGGACGGTGCACGCTGCGCCGCACCTGCAGCCGCCAGGGCTCCTTCTCTCCGGCCCGGAACCACCGGGCCGCGGCGGGGCGTTCCCGCTTCGGCTCCGGCGGCGGGAGGAGACGGCCGGTGCTACCTGCGATCTGCATCAGTCACGGCTCCCGCCGCATTCCCAGCAGGTGGCGACGCTCTCCTCGTGCTCCTCGCCGCAGCCCGCGCACTCCCAGCCGCGGAAGCCGTTGTAGCTCACCCGACGGGCACCGCCGCGCTTCGCCTCCTCGGCGAACCGGCGCAGCCCGTCGATGCTCCTCGGGCGCTCGTAACGTACCGCGACCTGGAACTGCTCGAAGTCCTTCACCCAGAACACCAGCGCGCCGTCGCGGGAGCAGAGCTTCGCGTAACGGTTACCAGTCCGGGCACTGATGCCGGCGGCGAGGACGTAGTAACTCTTGCCCTTGTAGTTGGCGCGGCCCTTCAGCACGGCGGCGTCGGGCGAGACCGTCTCCGGGGCGTCGGGGTCGGGGGCGTTGCGGGTGAGGTGCGCGACGAGCTTCTCCGCGACGTCGGCCTTACCGGTCCACCAGCCGCGCGCGTCCGGGTCCCACTTGCAGCCGGCATTGCTGAGCGTGGCGCGGGACGAGTAGGGGGCGCCGTCGATGTAGTGGCGGCGGCCGGCCTTGCGGATGGTGACAGTGGCGGTGGCGGTCGGCTGGACGGTGACCATGTTGGCTCCTCCTCGGGCGTTGCTGATGACATCAATGATACCTATGACGGCTACGATATCCAACCAAGAAAGTGGGTCTGACCTGCGTATATTCTCTGCTTTAGAGAACGTCGAACCGTCGACCAGCGGAAATGGAAAGTTAGCTGAATCGGGAAGTTTTTTTTGCTGCCAGGGACATACCGGAACATTTCGCCCACGCGTGAGCGGGGGTGCGCCGACGTAGAGGGTCGGGTCAGCGGTTATGCGATCGCATAACCGCGAGCACCGCGGAGAACGCGGGCACGGCAACGGAAGCAGCCCGCCACCGAACGGTGACGGGCTGCTTGCTGTTTCGTGTGGGTCAGTGCGGTGGTGCGGGCTTGTTCCAGACTTCCGCAGCCGGGATCAGACCGGCCGCGCGGAACCGCAGATCGATCACCTGCTGTTGGGACAGCATCACGATGCCGCCGACGTGGTACGTGGTGAGCATGCCCGCGGCGATCAGTCCGGCGATGCCGACCGGCTCGGGTCCGAGAAGGCGCGCGGCGTGGCGGAGGTCGATCAGGTCGCCTGGCTTCTCGGTCATGCCGCCACCGCCCCGGTCCAACGCACGTGGCTGAAGACCACGTCGTCGGTGAAGATCAACGACCGCACCGCGTGCACGTACAGCCGCTCGTCGCTCAGTCCCGCCGCGGCGGCCTCGACGTGGCACAGCTCGTACATCTCCTCGGTGAGGTCGCCGCCGGCCGGGGCCAGGAAGATGCCATGGTCGCCTACGGAGCCGATCAGATACCCGTAGCCGTCGATCGCCGCGATGCGCCCGTACTGCGTCAGCACGCGCTCGATCATCTCCGGTCGCGTCAGGTCCGTCGTGTTCATGTCGGGGATCACGCGGCCACCGCCGCTCGGGTCCAGCGGCGCAGGTGCTCGCGCGTGACAGGACCGAAGACGGTCTCCAGGCCCTGCTCCGACATCAGCACCGTGACCGGCACCGCCATCGGCTGCCCGCGGCGGACGTCCGCGTAGATGGCGCTCAGCCGGTCATAGGCGGCCGGGTCGGTCGTCACGTCGTGCTCGATAAACGGGATGTCGTGCTGGGACAGCAGGGACTTCGACCACGTGCAGCCGGGGCAGCCCGGCTTGGAGTAGACGGTGGCGGACAGGGACATGGGATCGATCTCCTTCTGGTGTTCGTGCTCGGGAAGTGGGACCCGGTGCGCCGCTGGGCATCTGGGCCGGCGGCGGCGCACCGGAGCTGGTGGGGTTCGGGGTCAGGCGACGGGCGCGAGGCGCTCGTGCTCCACGGCGATGAGCCAGAGCAGCACGTTGAGGTTCTCGGCGTCGATCGCGAGCTGGCCGTCCACGTCGGCGTCGAGGAGGCGCAGCTGCTCGGCGGTGACGCCGAGGCGCCGCAGCTCGGCCTCGATGGCGTCGATGTCGTAGTCCTCCGCGCCGGTGAGGGGGCCGATCTCGGCGAGGATCGCGCCGCGGAGGGTGAGGGGCTCGGTGGTGTTCACGGTGTCTCCGTTCGTGTTTCGGGTCAGAGCTTCGCGCCGGCGGCCAGTGCGGCGGCGATGTGGACGAGGGCCAAGCGCAGCTGCTGATCCGCGGAGCGGTTCCACTCGCCCTCCCACACCTCGTGGCCGACGACGTCGACCATCAGCTCGTGGTCAGGGCCGAAGCGGATCACCTCGGCGTCGATGTCGTCGGCCGCCCAGCGACACAGCTCGGCGCGGACCCGAGCAGCCAGCCGGTCGGGGTCCAGGCCGGCGGACACCGCGGTGATGCGCGCGGTGTGCAGGCAGTCCGGGCAGGTGTGCGACTGGGCGGGGGCCTCGGCGGTGATGGTCATGGTGTCGTTCTCCGTTCCCGGGCCGAAGCCCGCTGTTGACCCTGTAGCCGGATTGCTACGGGCGCAGTGCCCCGGGCGGGAGTCGAACCCGCCCTCGGTGACCTTCGGGGCTGCCGAACTGGTCGGCTACGCCGCCACAGCGGCGTCGGCGTTCGGAGCCGAGAGGATGAGCATCTGCGACAGCGCCACCGCTGCGTCCACAGCGGCCTCGGCGGCATCGGCGGCGGCGTAGGTCCGGCCGGCCTCGGAGCGCATGTCGTAGCGGCCATCGAACTCGTTGAGCCGGATCTTGACCGTGCGCTCGGCCGTCACGTGATCGGCGCTGAACCGGGAGGCGGTCACGCGGATCGACCGGCGCTTCACCACGGCGAACACGAACACGTCGCTCTGACAGGTCACCATTTCCAGCGCCCGCTCGGCGGGGAGGACCTCGCCGATCCCGCCCTGCGCGTCGAGCAGGGCCTCCCACACGACGGTGGGGTTCAGCGCGGCGGTGGGGGACTCGGCGGTGAGGGTGGTGGTCATGGTCGTGCTCCGTTCCTGTTGGCGATGTGTTGCGTGCCCCGGCGGGGATTCGAACCCCGCTGCCGGTCCAACCGGGGCTGTCGGGCGGGTCAGGCGACGTCCAGCTCTTCGTAGATGGCCTCGAGAGACATATCCGCCGGCTCCCATTTGATCCGGTGCTCTTCCGCGAACCGCGCCGCGTCCGCCAGGCGACCGTCGAGCACGAGCCGCGCCGCCTCGTTCACCTCCGTGACCAGCTCATCGGCCCGCTTCTGCACCGTCTCTGCGACCTCCGCCGCGGTGGCGTGGTCGGTGAACTCGATGTAGTCGTAGGCGGCCATCCAGCCGCCGGCCTCGGCCTCGGCGTAGGTCACGTAGGCGGACACGGCGACGGCGGCGGGGTTGCCGCGACGCGGCCAGTAGACACGGGCCGGGACCCAGGTCTCGACCATGGAGAGGTCGGCGCCCGTGACGGTCAGGGCCACGTCGGCGTTGCCGACCCGCTTCGGGTCCGGGTGTGCGCCGGGGAGGGCTTCGAGGGCGTCGTAGACGTCGTCGATGGTGAAGGTGGTGAGGGTGACGGTCAAGGTGTCCTCCTGGCTCGATCTGTCTCTTGCTTGCTGCAATCAAGCCTACCGTGCCAATCGTGCCAAAGCTACCAATCGCGCCCAACTCTAAGACTGCTCTCAGGTGAGGATGTGGTGTCTGACCAGCAGCTATTCTCTAAAATAGAGAACCGGTTCCACGCCGGACCTCCCCGTCGGTGGGCACGAAAAAGCCCCCGCACCGCGGTGGCTACGGGGGCTGGTGGAGTGCGTCGGCTACGGCCGGATCTGCGCCGTGCTCAGGTAGGCGTTCACCTCGGCGGCGGCCAGTTTCACTCGGGTGCCGACGCGCCACGCGCGCAACTCGCCGCGCTTGATCAGGCCGTCAACACCCTTGGCACTGAGTCCGAGCAGCCGACCGGCGTCGGGTCGGGAGATGAGCTCGTCGGGGGTCGGGGTGGCGTCGTCGGTGGTCACAGCGGGTCCTTCACTTCGGGGTCTGTAATCGATCCTACCGTGCCAATCGGATATTGAACCGGGTGTGCTGGATGGTGCGAAGCGAACGCCGTGAGAGCCGGAGAAACCCCCGATGCGTGGTGCACCGGGGTTTCTTCGCGGGGGAGCCGGCGCATCAGCCCACCGTGGGCCACCCGGTGGCATTGAACACTGCGATCGGATCGAGGTAGTCCCGCCAATGCGTCACCTTCCCGTCTGCCACGGTGATGATGGAGACGAAGCGGTTGTCGTACGCGTCCCCGCCGTGCACGGGATGCCCATGCACCTCGTACTCCAGCATCACCACCGACGCGGCCGGGTCACGGTACACGCGCAGCCCGTCGGCACTGTGAAGGGTCATGTAATCGTCGTATCCGCCGTACAGCTCCAGCACCGCGTCCCGGCCTTCGACACGGCGGGGGTACCCGGGCACCGAGATCACGTACTCGAACACGACGTCCTCGGCGAGCAGGTCGAAGTAGTCCTCCCCGTCGACCAACCCGGCCAGTCCGGTGCGGATCACGTCGAAGAACGGCCCGTTAGCGCCGAAGGCCGACGCGTCGTTGATGTACTTGGTCACGTTCTGCTCCTCGATTCAGTGGGTCCACGCCGCGGCGTTGCGGCGGGCGAAGGTGGTGAAGTCGGTGGCGGGGCGCCCCAGCACGCGTTCGACGTGGTCGGTGGGGGTGGCACCGTCGCCGTCGATGATCGTGCCGGTCAGCCACTGCAGCATCGCCGCGTAGTCCGCGGGCGCGCCGGCGGCGACCGCGCCGTCGATCCAGGTCTGCTGGTCGATGTCGACGTAGGTCACGGGCCGGCTGCTGATGTCGGAGATGATGGTCGCGATCTCCTTGAAGGTCAGTGTTGAGGGACCGGTCAGCTGGTAGCGGGCGCCGTCGTGGGCGGCCGGTTCCAGCAGCGTGCGGGCGGCCACTGCCGCGATGTCGTCGGCGTCGACGAAGGCCTCGGCGCCGCCGCCGCTCGGAACCATCAGGGTGTCGTCGATCAGGGGGAGGTGCTCGTCGGTGAAGTTCTGCATCACCCAGGCCGGCCGCAGGATGGTGCGGGTGATGTCGTCGCGTTCGGACACGAGCTTCTCCACGGCGGCCAGATCGATCACCGACGGTGCGCTCTCCGCGCCGTGCGCGCTGAGCAGGGTGACATGGCGGACACCGGCGTCCACCGCGGCGTCGAGGAACGCGGCAACCTGATCGGCGAACCGCACCCGCATGGTGGGTGGCACCAGGTACACGCGGTCCACGCCGTCGAGCGCCGACCGGTAGGTTTGCGGGTCGTCCCAGTCGAATCGCGCCTCGCTGCCGCTGCGGGAGGCGGTGCGCGCTGGCACCCCCTGCTCGGCAAGCGCCTGCGCGATGCGTGATCCGGTGCGGCCGGTGCCGCCGAGAACCAGTACCGCTCCTGTGTCGTCCATGCACCTCACTGTTCCGTGCCGGTGCTGGGCGGTTCAATGCGTCGAAAGCTCCATTCGTTGCGCGAGCGTCTCATCTGCTTGCCCGCCGGAAGCGTCTCGCGCACTCTGGTTCGGGTGGACCTGCTCTACGACCACCTGATGCGCGCACGAGCCACGGGCGCGGTGTTCGCCCGCACCGTGGTGACGCCGCCGTGGGGGCTGCTGCTCGGCGGTTCGATCGAGTTGGCGGTGCACGCGGTGACCCGCGGCCGCGCCTGGCTGTGGCGGGAGGATGTGCGCGACGCGATCGAGCTGATCCCGGGGGAGATCACCCTGGTGCGCGGCGGGGTGCCGCATCATCTGGCGCACGAGCCCGGGGCCGCCTGCCTGGACCCCGACGAGTTCCGTCGGCGGCTCCCGGAGCCCGAACACGGTTCGACGGTGTTCCTGTGTGGTGCGTACCGTTTCGCCGGTGACGTCACCGGCGGGGTGGTCGATGCGCTGCCGCCGGTGTTGACGCTCTCCTCGGCCGCGGATGGTCCTCTCCGGGAGGTCATCAGTCTGCTGTCGCGGGAGCTCGCCGTGGTCGACGCCGGACAGCAGACGGTGCTGGACCGACTCCTCGACGTGCTGTTGGTGCTGGCCCTGCGCAGCGACTTCCGCAACAGCCCGACCGCACCGAGGTGGTACCGGGCGGCGGCGGACCCGCGTCTGCGTGATGTGCTCCAGGCGATGCACGACGAACCTGCACGCGCGTGGACGGTGGACGGGTTGGCGGCGGTGGCGGGACTGTCCCGTGCGGCGTTCGCGAGGATCTTCGGTGAGGTGCTCGGCCAGCCACCGCTGCAATACCTCACCGAGCACCGGATGTCGCTGGCCCGGGACCTGCTGCGCACCACCGACCTCGGCCTGTCCGGCATCGCGGCGAGGGTGGGCTACGGCTCGCCCTACTCCTTCGTCGCGGCGTTCCGGCGCCAGCACGGCGTGCCGCCGATCACCTGGCGACAGCAGCACGCGGTGAAGCCGCTGGTCGTGAACGCGGAGTAGCGCCACCGTCACGGTGATCGGCCGTGGGCGATCACCAGCGCGGGGTCTGGAGTCGTCGCTGCGGGGTCTGCTGGAGTTCTCGGCGGGGTGAGTGACGAGATTCCATGCGCGATGAGAAGTCCCGGAAGAACTTCTCAATCGGCGGAGTACCAGGTGGCGTCTCGGCGGATCGGCGGCGGTCTGTTTCTGATTTTCTTCAGCAGGGGGTCACGGAAGCCCCCTCTAAAGGGGGGCTTCCGCGTGACCCCCGAGCGCGTGAGGCGTGCGTGACCCTCCGTGAGGGGTTGCGTGAGGCTGTAACCTGCGCATTCACGGAGGGCGTGAGGGTGCGTGAGGTGAAACGTGAGGTCGCCCGCCGAAAACGTGCGTGAGGGGGTCCGTGACCCTATTTGTCCGGATTCACGTCGAGATGAACATCGAGGCGCTGCCGATGATCGCCTCCGTGACGGTGCCCTCTTCGGCCAGCTTCTTGAGCTTGCGTCGCGCCTTCTCCACCTGTGCCGGGGAAGGGCGCTCCATGTCGTACAGCGCTGCGGCGGCGGCCTTCGCGCTTACCCCACCGGGCTGGCGGCACAGCCCGAGAAGATCGACGGACTCGTGGATCGTCATCTTTCCGGTGACGTTGTCGTGGTTGATATCGAAGGGTCCGACTTCGTTCGCGGGCTGCTTGAGGTGGTACATCCGGACCACAGGGTCGCCGGGCTCACCGCCGAGATGGATCACGGAACCCACCCCTGAGGTGATCCACACGCTGCCGTACAGCTTCTCGATCATCGGCGCTGAGGTGTCGTTCGCCTTCCGGTCGTGGTGGAGTTCCAGCACCTCGACACCCGCGGCGAGTGCGGTCTGCCGCGCCCGATTCCATCCGGCGCCCACCTCATCGCTGGACAGGCCGAGTGCCGCGTCCTTGAGGGAATCCACGATCACCACGGTGGCGCGGGCCTTCTCCGCCATGGCCAGGAGGCGGTCGGGGTGCGCGGCGAGATCCTCGGGCGGCGGGCCTTTCCAGATCACCAGGTGCCGGTCGATGGTCTCTTGGTCGAGGTGCTTGAGCTGCCGGCGGAGGGCGCGGGCGATCTGCTTCGGGCGATCCATGGCCAGGTACAGGATTCGGTCGATCTTCTTGATCGGGTAGCCCAGGAACTCCATTCCTCCGGTGATCATGCCGAGCACCAGGTTCCCGGCGAGCGTGGACTTGCCGACGCCCTGCGATCCGGCGACGATCGTCGCCTCACCCTCCGCCCAGTAGACATCTTCGCCGGACCCCCAGATAGCCGGAGTGGTTTCCGGGATGCCGTGAATGAACGCGCCGCCGCCGACGTACCGGTCGCCTGACGTCTCGGGTTCGCGTACGCGCTCCCACGCCGACTTCGCGTCCCGTGCTGTCGGAGCGAGGTCGCGGATCAGGAGGTCAAGAAGGGTCAGGCGCCCGCTGAGAGCGGCGTCGACGGCTTCGTCGCGATCGGCACGGGTCATGCGCATCGCGGCGATTACTTCGCCACCGGCTGTGTCCGGGTCGGGGATCCGGTCCAGGTACGGCGTGAGAGTTCGCCGGAGTTCCGTCTTCTCCGCGTGCCGCTTGATGGTCGCCGCTGCGAACACATCGTCGGGATCCCTCTTCAGCGCTGCCTGGGCGTCCTCCAGTTCAGCGCCCTCCAGGTCGGACTCGCTGAACGGCACGTTGGTGGGTGCCGGACCGACCGGCCGATTCGCAGCGGGCGGAACCGTACCCGCCGCGGGAGCCGGAGCACCGACGTTGCCGATCGGTGGGACACTGCCGGGAGCCGGAGCGGCACCCGGCGCAGGCGGCACGGTGAACGCCGCTGGACCGCCGAGATTGCCGATCGGCGGAACCCCTGACGTCGCGGGAGCCGGAGCACCAACGTTGCCGATCGGTGGAATCCCTGACGCCGCAGCGGGCTTCGAAGCACCCGTTCCGGCTGCCGCGGGCCGGGTGCGACCGCACGTCCCGCAGCGGGGCACCGGCCGCCCACTGTCGAGGAGGATCGGCAGGTACCGCCGAGGCGTACGTGCAGGGGGCATCTGATCACGCAGCCGTGCGGCGAGATCTCCGTCGAGGCCGCGGGCGTCAAGCTCCGCTGCGAGAGCCAGCCGCCGCTCGATCCGCTCGATACCAGCCGCCGTGTACGTGGCCTCCGCCTCCCGTTCAGCGGCCACCGCCGTGAGCGCTTCGACGGCCGGGATGCCGCGCAGGGCACCTGCGAGCACCTCCGGCGGCACCGACACGCTGGCCGCACCGTCGGGGACGACCACACCGAGGTGGCGGGTGAGGCGAGGATCCAGTTCGGCGTCACCGCGGGCCTTGCCACAGCTGTTCGGGTTGTGCAGGGTGACCGGCGCTCCGCCGAACCAACCGTCATCGGCAGAGTGCCGATGCTCGGCACAGCCGCACTTGGCGATGCCACTCTGCCAGAGGCCCACCGCGGCGATGTCGCCCCACGGGATCGACGTTGCGGTGTTGTCCGCGTTGGGGTTCGGGGTCGGCGCGGACGCGCCGACAGTTGCATCGGTCGGATTCTGTGCGACCATGGGATAGGCCTTCCTTCGCGGAGGTTCCGTCTTGTCAGGGGCGGTTGGCATTGAAAGTCCCGGGTTCCGACACCCGGGCTTTCGCCGTTTCTGGGGGTTGTTCAGGTCAGGTGGTGACGAGGAAGTCGGCGTTGTCGCTCTCCTCGATGGTCTTGACCAGGGTCTGGATCACGATCGGCCCCCAGTTCGCGTCGATCCAGTCGACTACCTGCTGGACCGGGATCTTGGTTCCCTTGAAGCCACCCACCAGGTTCGTGTAGCTGGGTGGAAGTCCCCTCAAGTCGATCGGTACGGCTCCGTCGCGCATCTCCTGGTAGGCCCGTACCCGGGCGATGCTGTTGGCGTGCTCGACGCCGCCCGTCTCGCGCAGATAGTTCTCGATCTCCTTGAAGCCGCGGGTCGACGACGTGTCCAGCACCTGGAGGAGCACCCGTCCGAGGTCGCGGTCCCAGAGCCTGTTGGTGTCGAGGATCAGACCTGGCAGGTCGCCCCAGCTGCGGGCCTCGAACTCGCGGATCGAGCGCAGCGGGATCGTGGAGGCGTCGGTGCCCCATAGATCCCAGATCAGGCCCTGCCGGCGCAGCGCGTCAACGGTGCCGCTCGGGACACCGAGACGTTCGTCGGCACGATCCACGTTGATGCGAGCGTTGCTGCTGTGGGCGCCGTCCTTTTCCCAGTGGCGCGAGTACAGGTTGTTCATCAGACCACCACCATGGCGCCCGCGAGGTAGGCGTCGAGGTCTTCGCGCCGGATCTTGAACCGGCGGCCCACCCGCAGCGCGGGCAGCTCGCCGCGGTGAATCATGTTGCGGACGGCCTGACCGGTTACCCCGAGCTCCAGACCGGCGGCGGGCGGCTCGACGTAAGCCGTGTTCATGATCTTGTCCATGTGTCACTCCTTTGCTGAGTTGGTATCTCCAGCTGTAGCACACGAATTCACGATCCAGCCCCTCGTTCGCACCCGTGACCCACCCCACGCCCGACGCCGAATTACGTTGAACCCCAAAGTGATAACGCGACGATTCTCCAAAACAGAGACAGCGGACACCCCGAACACAGCTGTGCCCCACCCGGAAGGGCAGGGGCACAGTCACTCTCGCGGGATCAGACCTCCCAGTCGCTCGGAACCGCAACCACACCCGACCGCAGATACAGGCCCTGATCCGGTTCATCGGCAACGTCGCAGCGGCAGACGCTCCCGCCGCTGACCGGGCAGTCGGGGCCGTGGCACACGCACCAGCAGCCGATCTCGGGGTGCGGTCCGTCTCCGTGGCAGGGCATCTGCTCGTTCCCGTCCGGGGTCACCTCGCCGGCGACGCAGCAGATCGGCACATCCTCATGCCCGCACTCACACGGGTCCGCCTGCCTGCAGCGATCAGCCGCGACCGCAGCCTTGATCGCGTCCCGAGCCGTGCGAAGCAGCCGTTCCGCGACCATGACTTCAAGCAGGTCCGGTTCCAGCTCCACGAACGCGTCGAGCAGCCGGTGCATCTCCGCGATCAGGTCACTCATCGCGGTGCCGCTCCTCGTCGCTGTACTCGTCACCCTGGTCGTGGATCTGCTCGTCGTCGTACGGATTCGTCATGCCGCAGCTGTACCCCCGCGGCGTCCACCGCGGGGGTGCGCGGCGCGAGATCTTCAGGGTTTCAAGGAGATCGGCCCGTTCACCCCGCCGTCAGCAGCAGTTGGGGTCCAGCACACGGCACAGCGCGGTGAGTGCGTCGCGGCGCGGGGTGTGGTGCACGCTCATCCCGCGGCGGTCCGAGGTGACGAACCCGGCGGTGCGGAGCTGCCCGAGGTGGTGGCTGACCGTGGACTCAGCGAGATCGACCGCGGCCGCCAGCGACCCGGTGGTGCACGGCTCGCCGCACGTGAACAACAGGGACAGCAGCTTCACTCGGACGGGATCGGCGAGAGCCTTCAAGCGCATGGCCACGTCCAGGGCGGCGGCGTCATCGGCCGGCGCCGCGGCGACCGGGGAGCAGCACACCGGGTCGGTCATGTCGATCACGGGCAGGGCCTTGGGCATGGTCCGATACTACGCACCCCGTTGACATATGTCGAAAAGGTGGGTAGAACGGTCCCGTCAACGGTTTCGATATACGTCTCAAAGCTCGGGAGGTCGTCATCATGTCCCGCATCCAGCTCGCCCTCAACGTCGACGATCTCGACGGGTCGATCGGGTTCTACACCAAGCTGTTCGGCACCGAACCCGCCAAGGTCAAGCCCGGCTACGCCAACTTCGCGATCGCCGATCCGCCGCTGAAACTGGTGTTGATCGAGAACCCCGGTCACGGCGGTACCCTCAACCATCTCGGCGTGGAAGTCGAGTCCAGCGCCACCGTGCACGCCGAGATCGTCCGCCTCACTGACGCCGGGATGTTCACCGAGGAGGAGATCGGCACCACCTGCTGCTTCGCGACGCAAGACAAGGTGTGGGTGACCGGTCCGGGCGGTGAGCGGTGGGAGGTCTACACCGTGCTCGCCGACGCCGAAACCTTCGGTGCCGCTCCGAATCTGCTCACCGGCGACGACACCGTCTGCTGCGGTCCGCAGTGACCGCATCGACCTCTGCGAGTCACCAACCGGTCGTCGCGAAGCTCTCCACCCTGGATCGGTTCCTGCCGGTGTGGATCGGCGCGGCCATGCTGGTCGGGCTGCTGCTGGGCCGGTGGATACCGGGTCTGAACACCGCGCTGGAAAGCGTTCAGATCGACGGGATTTCGCTGCCTATCGCCCTGGGCTTGTTGATCATGATGTATCCGGTCCTGGCGAAGGTGCGCTATGACCGCCTCGACACGGTCACCGGCGACCGCAAGCTGATGATCGCCTCGCTGCTGCTGAACTGGGTGCTCGGACCGGCGTTGATGTTCGCCCTGGCCTGGTTGCTGCTGCCGGATCTGCCCGAGTACCGCACCGGGCTGATCATCGTGGGGTTGGCCCGCTGCATCGCCATGGTGATCATCTGGAACGACCTGGCCTGCGGGGACCGCGAAGCCGCCGCCGTGCTCGTCGCGTTGAACTCGATCTTCCAGGTCATCATGTTCGCCGTGTTGGGCTGGTTCTACCTCTCGGTGCTACCCGGCTGGCTGCACCTACCGCAGACCACCATCACCACCTCACCCTGGCAGATCGCCAAATCCGTGCTCATCTTCCTCGGCATCCCCTTGGCCGCCGGCTACCTCTCGCGCCGCATCGGGGACAAGACCAAGGGCCGCGGCTGGTATGAGTCGAAGGTCTTGCCGCGCATCGGGCCGTGGGCGCTCTACGGGTTGCTGTTCACCATCGTGATTCTCTTTGCGCTGCAAGGCGATCAGATCACCAACCGGCCCTTCGACGTTGCCCGCATCGCGCTGCCGCTGCTGGCATATTTCGCCATCATGTGGGGCGGGGGTTACCTGCTGGGCATGGTGCTGGACCTCGGCTACGAGCGGACCACCACCCTGGCGTTCACCGCGGCGGGCAACAACTTCGAACTGGCCATCGCCGTGGCGATCGCCACCTACGGTGCCACCTCCGGCCAAGCGCTGGCCGGGGTGGTCGGCCCGCTGATCGAAGTACCCGTCCTGGTGGCCCTCGTCTACGTGTCCTTGGGCCTGCGCTCCCGCTTCACTCCGAAGGAATCATGATGTCCAAGCCCTCCGTCCTGTTCGTGTGCGTACACAACGCCGGCCGCTCACAGATGGCCGCGGGGTTCCTGACCGCGCTCGGCGGCGACCGGGTGGAGGTCCGCTCCGCCGGCAGCGCGCCCGCCGACACCATCAACCCCTCCGTCGTGCGAGCGATGGCCGAGGTCGGCATCGACATCGCCGACCAGAAGCCGAAGATCCTCACCCCCGACGCCGTCGAGGCATCTGACGTGGTGATCACCATGGGTTGCGGTGACGCCTGCCCCTTCTTCCCGGGTGTGCGGTACCTCAACTGGGAGCTGCCCGACCCCGCCGGTCGGGGAGTCGATGCCGTCCGCCCCATCCGCGATGAGATCGAGCAGCGGATCCGGGGCCTGCTGGCCGAACTCGGCGTGGACGAGCAGCGGCGGTAATCGCACGCCGAGCGACTGATCGACGGAAGCGGCGGGATCAGTCCTCTGGTACCGGCTTCCCCTCCGCCAGGTACAAGCCCCGCTCGTACTCGCTCACCGGCAACGGCTTCCCGATCAGCTCCTGTGCCCGCCGCCTGTTCGCGGTGGCCTCTTCGGCGGTGAGCTCCACGAACCGCAGACCCATCGGCTCCGTCAACCGGTCGTAGCTCGCGGACCCCATCAGCACCACGGTGTTACCCGCCGGGTCGCTGCACCACCACCCGCCAGACGTGTGCGGTTCCGGGAGCGCGTACGCCTCGTCCGCCAGCCGCTGGATCGCCTGCCGGACGTGCGGGCCGCGGAACTCCAACCTTGTCACGGTCGCCGGCCGCGACACCGCGGGGTGGACCTCGATCGTCAGGCCGGTGGCGTACGAACTGATCACGTAGTACTCCGGTTGGGCGTCGTTCTGTTTCCGCACCGGTTCGACATCGAGGATCGCCCCGTAGAACGCCGCGGCCCGGTCCAGCGTCGGTGGCGGGATGTACAGCACGACCAGGGACAGGCGCAGCGGCGATGCTGTCGACTCCCGGATCCGTTTCTTCTCCTCGTCGCTGGGCTCTTCCCAGGCAACGTCGCTCGCGCCATCCCAGCCGCGTGGGCGCAGGTACACGGTGTTGTCGCAGCCATTGAGATCGACTGCCTGGGTTCCGTCGAGCGCCACTTCGTAGCGGCCTAGCTCCCGCAACCGATCCGCCGCCGCGTGATCAACTGTCACGGTCAGATCGACGTACCGGCTGATCGTCTCCGCGACGGACGCTGTGGTGATCACGATCGCGGGACCGGTCGCCGGTGTGACACGCCATCGACCACCGCCGAGGTCCTCCGCCGGACGGTTGAAGATGACCGACCAGAACGCCGCGCTGGAGCCCCCGTCATTGGAGACCAGACGTATCTCCGTGATCACCGCGGTGCTCGCTGCACGTTGATCTCCAGTTCGCCGACCCGGATCAGAGCGTGCGCAGGATCCGGATCACCGACTGGCCACGGCTCAGCGGTGTACCCCACCGCCGAGACCCGCTCGATCGCTGCGGCCAGCTCCACAGCGCCGGGCACGTGGAACTCGATCAGCGCGGGGACGGCGGGGTCACCACCCATCACCTGGATGTTGATCCCACCACTGATGATCTCGTAGCGATCCATCGTGATGCGGTCCCGCCGGCGCATCGGCACGGTGGTCGGCCTGGTCTCGGTGAGTGCGGCGAGGACGGCGACGGTGTCGGCGACGTGCTCAGGCTCGGTGAAGATCATGATCCTGGACAGGGTGGCGGCGTTCATGCGGCATCTCCCATCGATGAGGTCTCGGCGACGATCAGGATCAGATGACGTTCGCCGGGGGTCGGTACCTCGGCGCCAGCGGAGGTGATCACGACCGGGGCGTCGAACATCATGCTCAAGAACTCCGCCGCCGCGGCGATGCTCGCGGTGCTGGCGCGGATGACGGGGCGGGTGTCGGTGGTGTGCATGTCCGAATCGTGCCACGCGGGTGCGACATCGGATACACCGAAAAGAATTGCTGCTCAAGCACTTCCGGTGAAGATGCATCGTCCTTCGGGATCGCCGCAGGTCCGTCGAGTTCTGCATGCTCCGATGCACATGCACCAGATCGTGCATCGGAGAAATCGCTCGCGACATGTCGGACGGGACCGCCACACTGACGGCATGAACGACAACGCGGAGATGCGCATCATCGAGGCCGTGCCGGTCCCGCAGGCGGGCTTGGTGTGGATCCGCTGCTCCGACGACAGCACAGCGGAGATCGCCACCGGGCCAGTCGCCACGGTGGGGGAGCTCATGGAACGGCTGAGGTACATCCCCGCGGACACCCCGCTGTTGACGTCCGGCTACGAGGCCGGGTTCACCGGTATCGCGGCGCTGACGATCACCGAGGACCAGGGCTGCGCAGTAGTGCTGTTGCGGGAGGGCCGCTGATGCCGATCGATTCACCCAGCGACGAGCACCGTCACCGCCGCGCTTCCGATCTTCGCGAGCGAGCAGCTCTCGTCCGCCGTGACGGCTGGTCCGACTACGAGTCCGTCTGGTCCAGCGGCGAGGTTCTCGGTGTCCGCGCGGTCCTCGGTGAACCCGGCGCCGAAGACGAAGCCGTGCAGCTGTGGGCACCGACGCTGTGGGGACTGGCTGAGGCCGAAGCAGACGCCGCGAACGGCTACGCGCGGACCCGGGCGTGGCTCATGGCGCTCCGCGAACCCGAGGAGCTGACCGACACCGAGAAGGCGCAGCAGCGTGCCGCCCGCGCGGCGTCCGGTGACCTGCGCGCCGCAATGGACAGCGGCGACCTTGACGAGCGTCACGCGGCGTTCGGTCAGCTGATGCAAACGCTGAGCAACATGGACCCCGACGCGACCCGCGACAAGCTCCACGTCCCGGATGATGCCGGTGAGTACCGCGAGGCCCTCATCGCGATCATGCGGCGCATCCCGCCGGACTGGGGACGGTGGATCAGCTGCGACAAGGGCTGGTATCCGATCATCTGCCAGCTCGACGCTGACCTCGCGGCGGTCGATCCGGTCTACGAGTTGCGGCAGGTGAAGGAGAAGTTCGCCGGCTTGCGGTACTACTTCCACACTGAGGTCGACGGCGCCCGTGACCGCATGCGCGCACTGGTGCGGGAAGCCGAAACCCGGTGCTCAGCAACGTGCGAACTCTGCGGGCAGCCCGGCAGTCAGCACGCCAACCGACGCCGGTGGCTCAAGACGCTGTGCCCGTCCTGCGCCACCGCAGAGGGATACGAGCGGATCGGCGAACTGGTGAACGACTTGACGCCGGAACACCGCGGCGTGTGGAGTGTCGCCTGCTACGGAGACGACGCCGCCAGCATCTGGGACATGAACCACGCAGAGGTGACGATCGACGGCACCCGCCACCGTGACGCGACGGTGCTGGCGCTACCGAGTGTGCAGCGGGCGTGGCGGGTGCGGTTGGCCGATGGCACCGAGGTGGAGTCGGGTCTGGTTGCTGCGATCAAGCGGGTGCGATGAGCGTCGGCAGGGGCTGGGCCCAGATCGAGGCGGACCTCCGCGCCGAGTTGGCGGCGATCGGCGTCACCCACGTGTCCACGTACGAGAAGTACGGCTGGATGCGGGCCGAGGTGAGCCCGTGGACCCCGCAGGCGCAGGCGATCTGCGACCGGGCCGAGGAACGGTCAGCGACCGTATGCGAGGTCTGCGGAGTCAGTCCGGCGGAGCGGCACCGGCGCCCTAATGGCTGGATCAAGACCCTCTGCGGCAGGCACGCCTCAAGTCCGCTCGTGCGGTACCGCCCGGGCTGGCAGCAGCGTGTCGATCAGCTGGTGGATGAGCTGGCCGAGGTCGATCCCGGTGCCCGGGTGCAGATGGTGTCGGCGAGTCGGCTTGGGCCGCAGGCGGTGTTCACAACCACGACGGACGCGGGCAGAGACGCCGTGTTCGCCGCGCTGAACGAGCTGCGGAGCACCTGTGGCGGGTGCGGACGCGTGCAGGAAAACGAGACCGAGTGGCGGGCGGAGTTCTGGTGCGCCGCGTGCAAGAAGAGGAAGTGAGGAGCGGATGTTCCGTGAGCTCGACCCGGTGACGCTGGCAACCGACGTCCCAGCGGAGGGCCTGACCGCGGGCGCCCGCGGCGTGATCGTCCACGTTCACCCAGGCGGCCGCGATTTCGAGGTGGAGGTCTTCGATGCGGATGGGACCACGGTCGCCGTGGCGACCCTCAACGAGGACGACCTCCAGTCCCGGAAGGGCCAGCCGTGACTGACAACGTGCATCGGCACCTGCCCCAGGACCTGCGCGACACCGAGGTGGTCGAGGTCAGGGTGATCCGCCACGGTCTGGTGTGGGTTCGGCACCGCGACGGCACCTGCGCCACGCACATTTTCCAGCCGGAGGAGTTCCACGACGACTTCATCTCCCTGCGTGACCCGGTGGTGTTCGCGACTGCCGCGGTGATCGACGGGACGCTGGCATGGGATCTCGGCGATGAGCTGGTGTACGACGTGGCCGCAGATGGGCTGTGGCTGCATGCGCGCGGGTTCTGCGACGGGTCGCACGACCTCTCGGCGGTGGTGATCCGGGACGGTGGCGTGATCGGGCTGGAGTGGGCGGAACCCGCCGCCGGAACGGAGCCGGAGGAGAGCTCGTGACCGACACTGACATCGACACCGACACCGAAGAGCGGTGGCCGCACATATGGCCGGCGTGCCCCTGGCCCGGGTGGGCGCAGCTCTACGCACGGATGATCCGAGACGTCCGTGAGCTGGATCCCGAGTTGGTCGTGGCCGACTTCGAGCCCGGCTCGATCAATCCGGGGGCCACGGCGTCGTCGCTGTCGCCGGCCGCAGCGGACAAGGTGTTCGACAGGATCGACGAGGCGGAGGAGTTGGCCGGCCGCACTTGCGTGGTGTGCGGGGGAACCGGTGACGGGTGGCCGCCGCTCTGCGGGCAGCACGGGTGACCGACCCGGAGACGGAACAAGCCCGGCAGCCGATTCGGCTGCCGGGCTTGACGCAGTTGAGGGACCGAACGCGTTGGTTACGCCGCGCCTTTCCTCTGCTTGTCGGGCCGCACCGGCTCACCGATATTCTCCAGGTCGACGACCGCGACGCGAAGGCCACCGCTCGGCATCTTGCGAGCGGCCAAGTGCCCGTTGGTGATCCACCTACGGACGGTCCAGTGGCTGACGTCCATCAGTTGTGCAGCGTGTTCGACGCTGACGAAGGAGGGGGCGATGCCGCCAACGGTGAGGGCTGTGAGATCGAGCTTGGACAACGGAGTGGCTCCTGCAGGTGCGCAGTGAGCCGGACTTACCTCGGCAGTCCCGTCCGTGGCGGGAGTCGAGCGCTATCCAGCGGGTTCGGCACGTGCCTGTGGCGCTCCGGGGAGCGACGGCCGCGCACGGACTCGCGGCCTGCCTCGATTGTGCAGGATTGGTGCGACACCCTCTACCGAGGCGGCCGCCAGGCCTTCGGCGTGTCGAAGCTGCGTGTGGGGCACGGGTGGGGCACGCGGGAGTGGGTCTCATCGGTTGCGAGTCATCTACCTGCACAGACATCCGCACTTGGGTCTGCGTCAGCTGCATGTTGTGAGCGCTTCGTAGCTAAGGCGTGGGCCAGGGGAAACATCCCCTGGCCCGCTTCTTTTCCAGGGTGTCGGTCTGGCAGCTTTGCGCTCGTATGCAGGTTTGGGCGCGGAAGACGGCGCGTAGCTGTGTGTAGATCGAAGATCTTTGCCCTTCGGAAAGAACTGGCGCAGAAGGCCGTTGGTGTTAGCGTGAATGCCTCGGCGCCATGACCGCACGGAAGATGGATCGGGCACACCGCTCGGCTGGTTCGGTCGACCTGCCCGCGCTCGCGCAGCGTGGCGATGCGCTGTTGTTCCAACAGCGACAAATCCGTGACGAGCTCCCGCTTAGGTGATGTGGCGAGAACTGAGCCTTTACGGGAACGGTGTGCAGCACAGGTGTTCCTGCAAAGGGGTTGGCCGTTGTTTGTCTGGACGGAAACCCCGGAAGCCCTTGTCTCGGGCGTTGCAGGCGTTGCGGGAATTGCTCGCGCGGAAGAAGGACAGTTAGAGGTTAACGGTGCCCCCTAAGGGTGGCATGGGAGTCTTCCAGAGCGTTCCAATGAACTCGAGCATTCGGCTTCGGACGTCGAGAGGATAGGAGTCGTCGCGGGGGTCTCTCCCGGAGATCGCTTGTGCGACCCATGAGGCTGACCCGCGTCCGGTCCCTCTGAGGACTGTCGGGTCCGACGACATCGGTAGGTAATGTTTGCCCGCAATGTTGTTGTGCCCGCGCAGAGCTACCACCTGGATGAGGATTGACTGGAAGAGCTTGTCCCAGTCCATGTTTGAGGATATGAACGCGAACTGGTCATCGGTGGTGATGGTGGTCCCTTGCCCGGCTACCGCGGTTGCTATGTCATTCCAACGCTGTTGGACATCGAGGACGTTGGTGTCGTCTCCGCTGTAGCCGCGGACGTATCGCACGATCGGAAGGTAAGCGCCGCGCCCGGTGGATTGGATGGTGCCGCGGCCGCGGAACTTGTAGAAGTCGGCCTCCTGCAGGAACGCTGTTTCGACGCCAGTCTTTGTTGTGGGCACCCCCTGCGGCCAGTCTTTGCCCGACCATGCGGGGAGGTCGCGCACAGTCTGTGATGTGGGTTGCAATGTGCCGTAAACCTTTAGGTAGCCCGGATCGTGGAAACACTCGTAGGCAGTGCGATTTCCGTTCGACAGGTTGTACGAGGCTTTCCAGAACGGTTGTTCGCTCCGATTGGCCGGCGTAATCAGGAAGCGCTCGAATGCGTAGGCCAGGCCGAGATGAGCTGCATTTCCAATTCCTTCGGCTCCCCGGAAGTTCAGGTCCGGCCCCGTCTCGTGGAGCATGATGGCGAGGAGGGTGGCGAGCTCAGGGAGCGTGATGCTGGGGGTGCCGTCTCCGTGGTCACTGCCGACAACGGCGGGGACAGCGTTCCACAGTGTGATGAAGCGGTCCTGGGTGGTGGCGTCGCTGGCGAGGGTGAAGCCGGCCCAGCTGCTGCGGCCGGCGAGATTGTTGCGGAACCATTGCTCAAATGGTTGGCCTGTGACGTCGGTGAAGTAGTTGTCGATGTCGACTGCGTTGAAGAACACCACTGCCGCGGCTTCGGCGAGTTGGGCGTCGGTGGCTGACGAGATCGGTGTGCTCGTCGTACCCCCTGTGCCGCTGCCGCCGCCAGGAGTCGGATACGACACGTCGGTCACCGGTGGCGCGTAGGCGTTTTGCAGGGCATTGGTGTACGCGTTGCGGGCGTCGTCGGCGGTGAGCAAGTTCTTGCCTTGGGCATTGCTGAGGACGTGTTGCAAATCTTGGAGGTCCTGAGTGGTGGTGGAGCTCCTGTCGGCGGGTGTGGTGCGGTTGGCGCCCAGTCCGGCTTTGGGTGTTGTGCTGCCGCCGGAACCCCCGCTTGATCCGGCTCCGCTGCCGAGTTTCGCCTGAATCTCTCTGGCCTTGTTGGCGGCCTCGGCGATCGAAATCGTGTTGTCGGAAAGCTTCTTGAGGAGATCAGTGAGTTCGGATTCCCCGGACATGTCGCG
Source organism: Mycobacterium sp. 155 (assembly GCF_000373905.1). Lineage (NCBI taxonomy): Bacteria > Bacillati > Actinomycetota > Actinomycetes > Mycobacteriales > Mycobacteriaceae > Mycobacterium > Mycobacterium sp. 155. The sequence goes on along the minus strand of NZ_KB892705.1, from coordinate 2,230,185 downwards.
GAAAATGTTGGGGGTGCCCAAGAGTTTGAGGGCTGCGCTGAGCCCGACCGGGTCTGGTGCCGCGGTGGGACTGACGATGTTGACCAGCGACTGGGGGAACGGTGTGGGCGACACTGCGGTGTTTTGAGGCGCTGGGGTGACCGGGGTAACAGGGGCGATCTCCGGGGCTTCGATCGGCAGAGGGTGCTCCTCCCATTTCCAGAACCGGGTGTTGTCGATCTCCTCGGCCACGTTGCAATGACCGAGGTGGCCTTCGGCGAACACGCCACGCGTGGGCAGCGTGACGAGGCGTTCGGCGCGTGACGAGGCCAGTGACAGCAGAGCAGCGACGTTCTGCTGGTCTTCTTCGTTGAGTCTGGCCAGCGTGGCGATCGCCCATTGCCGGCGGGTCGGGTCGGCGCCGTCGAGTGCTGAGGCGAGGTCGACGGACAGTGAGTCCATGGCGGTGGTGCCGCCGGCGAGGGGGTAGGCGATATCGCTGCCGAACATCTCTAAGGGAGTGGGTTCGACGTGGTCGAGCACGGTGGTGCCGTTCCACGAGAGGCCTGCGAGTTCTTTGGCGACGTCCACGGCGGGGCGGCCGAAGTAGCGGACGCTGCTGTAATACTCGGGGAAGGCCTGGATGTGTTCGGTGAGGCGTGCGATGGCGCCGTTCTGCTGCATGGTGAGGCGACGGCGCCCGGTGGGCGCGGTGGCCGGCTGGGGGACGTCAGGACCGGCGGCGGTGATGCTGACGAAGTAGTTCGTGTCGGCTTGAAGCAGATGCACTTCACCTGAATTGGGTGGGCGCAGTTCGATTTGCCCGCCGGGAGCGGCCGTGCTGATGCCGACGATGCAGACCCACAGGAACTTTGGGTCAGCCCCTTGGGGACGGGAGAGGTGGAACCCGATGAGGTCGCCCCAGCGGATGGGCTGCCCGCCGTCGGCCCTGACAGTGAACGTTGTTGTCTGTCGATTCTGGAATCGCCCGTTGGAGTTGATGTTGGGGTTGGTGCCTTCGACCATCTGGATGTCGGGTTGGCCGAGCCGTTCGGCGTAGAGCCACACCGGGTCCCCGCTGGTGTTGTCTGCGACGTTGGTGGTGATCTCGAATTCGGCGAATTGCCAGTCTTTTTGCTGAACGATCGGCACGGGACCCTGGGCGGGGTTGTACGCGTCGTCGGTCTCGACGAGCAGGAGTTGTTCGAGGGCGTCGAAGCCGGGTTGCGCCAGCGGGTCGAGCAGCGCCGCCTCAAGCGCCGGCCGATATTGACGAAGCGTGGTGCTATCCCATCCGTAGGTGGGGCGGGGGATGAGCACCGCTGGGCGTCGCCGGATCCATTTGGTGGTGACGCGGTAATGGCGCAGCACTTCGTGGTAGAGCACCGTCAAGGTGTGCGCATGGTTGTAGTTGGTGAAGGTGCGGGTTTGGATCGTCTCCTTCTCGGCCTGCTCGGCCTGGATGACGACCGTCGAATTGAGTTGCCGCTGGCTGGTGCTCGCTTGGGCGAAGCTGTCCGATAGCCGCTGGACATTGTCGGCGGTCAGATCGCGACTGCCGTCGGTGCTGGCAGTCGCCCCTCCGATCGAGTTCGTGTCTCCGGAGGCGGCGCCCAAGCCGAGAATTCCCCAGTTCGCGCTGCCGCTGGCCCCGAGCGAGTGCGCCATCCCGCCCATGATTGACGATCCGCTCTGATGCTCTTTGAGGGCGGCCTTGACGGTTTCGTCGATCACCCGGTCCCGGTGGGTGTCATGCCGGAGGTCCTCGGACTCGGTGGTCTGTTCGGTGCGTGCGGTGTCACTGTCCCAGGACCAGTCGATGGCGGCCAGGCGCACCGTTTCGCCGGGTGCCAGGGGAAGGCTGTAGAGCACTTCGCCGAGGGAATGCCCCAGCGATGACCAGGTGACCAGGTACTCGTCGACATAGGCCGGCTTATAGGGATCCGGGACCTGTACGTCGTTGCCGTCGGTAAGGCGGACCACCTGACGGACCACGAACTCATACAGGGCTAGCGTTGCGGGATAGATCTGTTCACATCCACCGTCACCGACCAGGCCTGCGGGGTTGGATGCGAACGATCCGGGTGAGAGCAGCCAGTCGGTCAGCGACGGATTCTGCAATGCCTGCCCGCCACCTTGGCGCACGGGGACTTGTTCACCGTCCGCGCGGACCAGCCCGACGATCGCGTCGGCGCCGAATCGCGCTTGGGTGAGCACATCGGTTGGTTGTTGGCCGAGCGGTTGAATGTAGATGCGGGCGCCGGGTTCGATGGTGGGGTCGGATTGGCGTGTTTGGATCGCGGTGTCCAGCAGTGCGCGTGCGTCCGGTCGAAGACGGGTGAGATCGAACGACACGTAGCCGGCGGGGTCGGTTGTCAAGACACCCAGGGGATTTGACCATTTGGGTGTGTTCACCTCGTCGGGCGAGCGGGTCTGCAGTCCCATATCGGCGGCGGTCGCGCGCATCGCGGCGTCGAGGGCACTTGGCAGGTCAGTGGGGGCCATGGCGCCGAGTCGTGTGCTGGACTGGTCGGTGACACGTTGCAGCGACTCGTGGCTGAATTGCCGCATCCGGTTCCCGGCGGCCGCGAGCTGATCTTGAGCGGTGTCGGTCAGGACTCGGGCGTAGGTGTCTTTCATCACCGCGGCGACGCGAGCGTGTTCTTCGGGGCTGATCTGGTTGTCGAACTCGTAGATTCCGCCGAGAAGATCCTCATAGTCCCTCTGGCCTGGCCGCAGCACAGGCGGGCAGGGGACGACCACCTCGGCCATGACCGGGCGAAGCGTCAACGGGGATCCGGTGCTGGAGTCAATCAGGAAGATGGCCAACCGGTTTGGCGAGCCGGTGAACAGGTAGAGCGGCTCTGGATTCACGCTTCGATCCCCCTATGTTTGGGTCAAGGGTGTCCGGGTGTCCGGGTGGCGCGTGCTGCGGTGCGGGGCTGAGGCTGGCCTAGTCAGATTCAGGGTGTTCGATGGCGAGCTGGTCGCTGCGGTCGAAGAAGCAGTCCCCATGTGCGGGCAGGAGCCGTGGCGGTCGGCGGCTGGATGCAAGGGTTGCTGGTCTCGTCACCACTGGGCACCTCCCCGTTGTCGCTGTCAAGCTGTCGTGAGCCTATTGACGTCGACGCTGGCGCACCTGAGTAGTCCACTACCCGAATTAGTCTGTAAAACTGCTGGTAAGAGCCTGTAAGCCAAGGAGATGTGCGCGGCCGGACCTTACAGCTGTTGGCCGCGGTGACGGCGACGCGCCACACAGTCCGCACAAGTTGGGATCGGTAGCCATGCGGTGCGTGGTCCGCTTGTCCGGTAAGGAAGTGGACGACAGGAGAGGACGAAATCGTGTGGTGGGTGATTCCGGTGGTGGTCATCGCGTTCGACATAGCGCTCTTCGCGATCTTCGCTACCGCCAAACGGCGGCGTCGTGGGCGTGGGGCGGCCCGCCGCAGTGGGTTCGGGTCTGTTGCCGGTGCCGGCGGGACAGCAGCTATCTGGGCTACCGGAGCCGACGTCGGTGGGCATAGTGGACACGCGGGTTGCGGTGGCGGAAGCCATGGGGGCCATTCGGGTTGCGGTGGCGGACACAGCGGCTGCGGCGGCGGAAGCAGTTGCGGTGGGGGCGGTGGTTGCGGCGGCGGTGGTTGCTGATGATCACGCTGAGAAAGGCCGACGCCCGACATATCGCCGATTTGGAATTGCCGGAGGCGGTATTCAAGACCTGCCCCTGGCAACCACGTGAACTCGTCGAAACCGGCCTGCGGCAGTGGCTTCGATGCTGCGCGGTGGCGCTGCGCGACGGTCAGATCATCGGAATGCCGTCGCGTGCAGTCGATGAAGCCTGGCACGGCCTGATCCTGTGCACCGTCCGCTATGCGGCATTCTGCGACGCCGCCTACGGCCAGTTCCTACACCATCATCCCGAGGGCGGTGCGCCACCCGGCGCTGCGGCGGGCGGCGAGTGCATGGATGAACAGCTGCGCCGCACCGTCATCGCCTGGTCCATGGTCGCCGAGCCGGGTGAACGGTGCGTCCTGTGGGATCTGGACTCTCATCTCGGACTCCACGAGCCATGGGGTGTCAGTGCGCACCGGGTCGCGGATATCGAAGCGGCACTAAGGAATGGCTAGGACAGATCGCTGACCGATTGCGCCAGCATGCCGCAGCGATTAGCGCCGGCAGCGCGCCCCAGCGTTGATCGTTTGGCGGGGGCGGGAATCCCCGCGTCCATGACACTCTGACCGGTTGGATCCTGAGTAACCCCCACAGCAGGTCGCCGTTGCAGCTGAACTTCTCCGTATGGAGAGCGGTGTCGCCACCAGCCGTGCGCACGATCTGACGACCGCCGAATTTGCCGCCGGTGTCTCAGGGTGGGTGTCAGCGCCGCGCCATCGTGGGTGCGGTGTGACTCAATGTCACTGCGCCTTGGTCGGTTTCAATGTCTACCTGGGTGATGCCCCGCCCGGGCGAGCCGCAGGCGACGGGCAGTTTCGGATTGTCAGGACCAACATGTGTCATCAGCCAGGCATCCAGATCCGCTTGGTCATCGGCGACTGAAATTCTCTTCACGCCGCGCGGCGTCAGGGTGTGCGCGGCGACCATCGCCCCGGGATTGGTGCTGCCAGGATCCCTTGCCAGGAAGAATGGCAGCCCAGGTGAAATGAGGGCACGCGTCATGCCGAGGTGTTTTACGCCCAGCCCGCGACGAGTGAGGCGGCCGATCGGCAGCTTGTCGTGACGTGCCCGAGTCTCAAGATCATCGCCGGTGACCTCTACTGCCCAGCCGGCGAACGCTTCGTCGGCGTTGGAGAGCGCGGACAACACCAGTTGCCCAAATGGGTTGCCCTTGGCGAGGTCTGCGTCGTGCACAGCGACGAACTCGAGGTAACCGCAGCCGAGCGGAACGATGTAATTGTGCGTGCCCAAGCCGTCGTGGACGCCTCCCTCCACGGCCGCCAGTCCGGCTGTCTCGGCGAGCTGACGCGCAGACTGGTCGAGATCGGTGGTAGCGATGATGATGTGGTCGAACTGCACGAGACGGTGTGCCCTTTCTGACGACCCCGCGGAAGTCTATTAGGTGGCGGTTCCCCGACTCAGCTGTCGCGAGCCTGCTCCGCGTGCAGCGCCTTCACGCGTCGCTGCTCGCGCAGCACCTCCTGATAACTCTCGCGTTCGGCGATCAGCCACTCGGGCTTCTCCTCGAGCAACTGCTCGATCTGTGCGGTGGTGAGTGCTTTCTCGACGCCGCCGCGGGTGAGACCGGCGATCGAGATGCCCAGTTTCGCGGCCACGAGGTTCTTCGGGTGCGGCCCGTCCTTGCGGAGATCTTTGAGCCACTGCGGAGGGTCCGCCTGCAGCGCGGCGAGCTCAGCGCGAGTGATCGGGTTCTCCTGGAATTCCGCAGGCGTCGCGGGCAAGTACACGTCCAGCTTCTTGGCCGCCGTGGCGGGTTTCATGGACTGCGCGTTCGGCCTGCTCATGGCATCAGCGTATCGGTAGCCTGAGACGGTGACCCTGCTGTCCCTGACCCTCGGGTACGTCCCCGGCGGGACTCCGGCAAAGTGGGCTCGGATCTGGGCGGAGCGCCATCCGGAGGTTCCGCTCCGGTTGTACGTCGTCGCCGCGGTGGACGCGGCCGCCGCGGTGCGGGACGGCACCGTCGACATGGCGTTGCTCCGGCTGCCCGCCGACACAGCTGGGCTGGCCGTCATCCCCCTCTACGAGGAAACAACGGTGGCCGTGGTGCCGACCGATCATATTTTCAGTGCCGTCGACACGATCACCACCGCGGACCTCGACGGCGAGCCGACGCTGCTTCCACTCGACAACGTCATCGCTTGCGCGGACACCGTCGGCATGCCGGTCGATCACCGACCCGAAACTACCGAGAACGCAATAGAACTCGTCGCCGCGGGGATGGGCGCGCTCATCGTTCCGCAGTCGCTGGCGCGGCTGTATCACCGCAAGGATCTCACGTATCGTCCGATCATCGACGCGCCCACCTGTCCCGTGGCGCTCGCGTTCCCGGAAGGGCCGCAGCCGGCGCTGGTCGAGGAGTTCATCGGGATTGTGCGGGGCCGCAAGCCCGGTTCGTCACGGGGGCAGGACCAGCAGGTACCGAAACGCACTGCACGGGAGAAGACTCTCGCGAAACAGGCCGCGCGCGCCGCTGCGGGTAAGGTCGCCCGCCAGCCCAAGCGGGTTGAGCGCGGTCGACGCTGACGCAGTACATCCGGGCAGCCGCCAGCGGCGAAGACAATCGTGATCAGGTAAGCCTTGCCTTATTGAGTGCTCGAGCGTAGTTTTGCCGGATATATCTCCTCTAAATGTAGCGACGGTCTTCATAGTCGTCGTCGAAAGGATGATCCGAAAATGACTGCCCGAGAATCTCTTCCGCTGGCCGGGCGATCTGATGCCGATCTGCCTGGACACTGGCTGCTGGCCCGGCTCGGCAAGCGGGTGCTCCGTCCGGGCGGTCTCGAGTTGACCAGAAGGCTGCTCGCTGCCGCTCGTGTCACCGGCGCCGATGTCGTGGAACTGGGGCCCGGGCTCGGCCGGACCGCTGCCGATATCGTTGCGCTGGCGCCGCGGTCCTATGTCGGTGTGGATGACACTGCAGCCACAGCAGAGACGGTGCGTGGCGTCGTCGCTGCGATCGGTGGGACGGTGGTGGTAGCCGATGCCGCGGTCACTGGTTTGCCGGATGCCAGCGCCGACGTCGTCGTCGGGGAGGCGATGCTGACCATGCAGGGGGACAAGGCCAAGCGGGCCATCGTCGCCGAGGCGTTCCGGGTACTGCGGCCCGGCGGACGCTACGCGATCCATGAACTCGGGCTGACACCCGACACGTTGACACAACAGACGAAGGACGAGATCCGCCGGGAGATGGCCGCTGCCATCAAGGTCAACGCCCGCCCGCTGACCACGGCCGAATGGACCCAGCTGTTAACCGATGCCGGATTCGAGATCGACGCCGTTGATCACGCTCCGATGGCGCTACTGCAACCCGCTCGAATCGTGGCCGATGAAGGTGTGGCCGGCGCTCTGCGCATCGTCGGCCGACTCATCGTGCACCGTGCCGCCCGGCGTCGGGTCATCGGGATGCGGAAGACCTTCCACCGGTACCGGCATTCGCTGACCGCCATTGCCGTCGTCGGCGTCGTTCCGGTGTCGTGACAGACTCGAGACGTGCCTGTGCCACGTCACGATCGTGAAGCGCCTTCGGAGCGGGCGGTCGGTTGGCAACGGCAGAAGGTTCTCAGCGTGTTGCGAGACGCGGCGGGCCCGGTCGATGCTCAACATGTTGCCGACACACTGCAGATCCACATCACCACAGCGCGATTTCATCTGACGACGCTTGAAGGACAAGGATTCATCCGTCGCGGGGACCGGGCGAAGCTCCGTCGGGCAGGACGGCCCCGGCTGACCTACGAGGTAGCGCCGAAACTGGACTATGCCGACATCGTGTCGCTGTTCGCCGCGCATCTGGGCGGCACCGAACGCGAACGCGAGGAGCGGGCACTGCGCATCGGTGCCGACCTGGCCCACCGGGTTAACCTGGCCCGCAGCCGAGACGAATCGACGATCGCCGATCTGGTGACGGCCACCCTCGGCGACTTGGGTTTCCAGGTGCGCTCGGTGCTGAATTCGTTCGGCGAGATGACGGTGCAGATCTGCACCTGCCCGCTGGCGGAGGTGGCTCAGAGCGCGCCCGAAGTCGTGCGCGGTATCCAGCAGGGCCTCATTCAGGAAGTCATCGACAGCAATGCCGATCGCGTTGGAAGTTACTGCGCCACAGTTACAGCCGACCCGCGTGGATCGTGCGAAGTCAGTCTGGTGCTCCGCGCAGGAAGCTGAGACCCGCGGGCCGGACGATCACCGACACGCCTACCTACCGGTGCGCTCGCGGTGCTTGCACCCTGGCCAGCAGCAGGGCCGGCGCTTGCCTTCCTCCAACTCTTCTTGAGTGCGACGGATCCGGCGCTCCCGGGTCGTGTCCTGCCGGGCATCCTCGACCCAACAGATGAACTCGTTACGCGCCAAGGGCGTGATGTCTTTCCACGCAGCCAGAGCCGTGGCGTTGCCCATCAATGCCGAGCGCAGGTCGGCCGGCAGCTTGTGCACGACACCACCGGGGACTTGCTGGGTGCTCACGGCGCCAGGGTAACCCGGTGATGCGGCGATCTAGGTGTGCTGAGGGCTCTGGGCCTTCTTGTACATCGACTTCAGCAGCAGGTCACGGAACGTATGGTTATCCAACGCCTTGAGCCCTGGACCGGCGACTGCGGGAATTCCCGCAAGCTTGTTGAAGAAGCGGCCGCGGCGGTACTCACGGCCCCACGCAGCCTGCATGCGCTGCGCGTAGTTGGTGAAATCGTCGGGCCCACCGTTGGTCAGTGCCGCAACGGCGCATTCGCCTGCCGTCAAACCCGATTCGAGGGCCTTGGAGATACCCGCGCCGGACACCGGCTTGCCGGCACCCAGTGAGTCGCCGACGAACAGGACACCGGGACGCCACGGTGGCCAAGCTGTGAAGCCCATGGGCAACCGCCAGGCACGCACACTCTTGTTCTTCTTGAGCTCCTCGATCGGCGGCAGCTCCCACTCGCGTGGCAACGTGCGCAGGAAGTCGCCGAGAAACTGAGTGGCGTTGATGGACTGCCAGTTCTTGTAGCTGTTGACGTAGCCCAGGCCGATGTTGAACCTGCCGCCGCCCATCGGGAACACCCAGCCGTAACCGGGCAGCTGATCGCCCTGGAACAGCAGCTTGAGATAGATGTCGAAGCTGTCCGAGTCGGGGCGGTTGGCGTGCATCTCCGAGCGAATGGCGATCGCCGAATAGCCGTTGTACTCCGAGTCGATCTTCAGGGCTCGCTTGATGGGGGAGTAGGCGCCGTCGGCGGCAATGACCGCGTCGCCGTACACCTTTTCACCGCTCTTGAGCACTACACCGACCACCCGGCCGTTGGCGTCGAACTCGGGCCCGGCGACCTCTGAGCCCTGGCGCACCTCGGCACCCGCCGACTCGGCGTGCTTGAGCAGCAGGGTGTCCAACTCGGTACGGCTGACGGTGTGGCCGTGGTCGGGCATCCCGGGACGGCGAGGGAAGGACAGCTCCCACTCGCTGGGGCTGTACACGGTGACCCTGTTGACGCGATGGAACTTGGCCACCTCGTCGGCCAACCCCATCTTCTGCAGATAGCTGACTGCCCGCGCGGTGAGGCCGTCACCACACGGCTTGTCCCGCGGGAAATCCGCCTTGTCCAGGACGACCACCTTGGCGCCGGTTTGTGCGGCCTGCCACGCCGCAGCTGACCCGGAGGGGCCGCCACCGGCAATGACCAGGTCGTATCGCTGCGTCATGAGCCTCGTCTCATCGGTGGGCTGTCGCAGCGATAGTACCGAAGCTCGCCGGTGTCCGGCCCGGCGGGGACAATCGCCACTCCGGCGGGTTGTTTCCGTGTTGCCGGACGGTCTGGGCAGGTCAGCGCTATCAGGACGGGTACAGTGATCGCGTGCGGCGCGGCGTCAGATCACATACCAGCGGAGAAGCGGGTGTCAAAGTAGACGCCCGCAGCGAACGCTGGCGTGAGCATCGGAAGCGGGTGCGGTCCGAAATCGTCGAGGCCGCGTTCCGGGCCATCGACCGGCTGGGTCCGGAGCTGAGCTTGCGAGAGATCGCCGAGGAGGCCGGCACCGCCAAACCCAAGATCTACCGCCATTTCGCCGACAAATCCGACTTGTTCCAAGCCATCGGCGAGCGGCTGCGCGACATGTTGTGGGCGGAGATCTTCCCTTCGATCAACCTCGCGTCCGATCCGGCCCGGGAAGTCATCCGTCGCAGTGTCGAGCAGTACGTCCGAATGGTCGACGAGCACCCGAATGTGCTGCGCTTCCTGATCCAGGGCCGCTTCGCCGAGCAGAGCGAATCGGCGATGCGCGCCCTCAACGAGGGCCGCGACATCACGTTGGCGATGGCCGACATGTTCTCCAACGAACTGCGTGAGATGGAACTCGACAGCACGGCGATCGAGCTGGCCGCGTTCGCGACCTTCGGCGCGGCGGCCTCGGCGACCGACTGGTGGCTGGGCAGCAAGCAGGACAGCCCGCGTCGGATGCCTGCCGACGAGTTCGTCAACCACCTGACCACCATCATGGTCGGCTCGATCAACGGCACCTGTGAGTTGCTGGGCGTCTGGATCGACCCTGATCTGCCGCTGCACGAGGGTGTTCAGCGTCGCGAACACGTTGGCTGATCGGTCTGCTTTACGGACTCGTTGACAGCCGCGGCCCAGGTCCGCACACTGGCGAGTATCCGGTACCAGTGTTCCCAGGAAAGGACCTGAAGCCATGACGGCTGCCGAACAGTCCGCACACGTCCAGCAACCCGTACGGACCCGGGCCCTCATCATCGGCAGCGGGTTCTCGGGCTTGGGTATGGCCATCGAGTTGCAGCGTCGCGGGGTGGATTTCCTCATCTTGGAGAAGGCCGACGAGATCGGCGGCACTTGGCGTGACAACACGTACCCGGGCTGCGCCTGCGACATCCCGTCGCACATGTACTCGTTCTCGTTCGAGCCGAAGGCCGACTGGACCCACATGTGGTCGTTCCAGCCGGAGATCCAGGACTACCTGCTGGGGGTGACGGCCAAATACGGCCTACGCCGCTACATCCGGTTCAACACCCACGTCGACCGCGCGCACTGGGACGACAGCGAATTGCGCTGGCACGTTTTCAGCGACACCGGCCAGGAATACATCGCCCAATTCCTCGTCTCCGGAGCAGGAGGCCTGCACATCCCGTCGATCCCGGACATCGATGGTCGCGACGAATTTGCCGGGGCCGCTTTCCATTCCGCGCAGTGGGACCACAGCGTCGACATCCACGGCAAGCGGGTGGCGGTCATCGGCACCGGCGCCAGCGCGATCCAGATCGTGCCCGAGATCGTCAAGGATGTCGCCGAACTGCAGCTGTACCAGCGCACGCCGGCCTGGGTGATGCCGCGGGTGAACAACAAATTCCCGCTGTGGATGCGCCGCATGTTCAGTTACGTGCCCGGCACCCGGGCCCTGCTACGCGCTGCGATCTACTGGATTCACGAGGGTGTCGGGTTCGCCATGACCCAACAACCGCGGCTGCTCAAGATCGGCGAGATGATGGGCCGCTACAACATCAACCGCAGCATCAAAGATCCCGAATTGCGCCGCAAGCTCACGCCGAATTACACCGCGGGTTGCAAGCGAATCCTCAACTCCGACACCTATTACGAGGCCATCGCCAACCCCAACGCGCAGGTGATCACCGAACGGATCACCCGGATGACCCCGAGCGGCATCGTCACTGCTGACGGCGTCGAACATCCCGTGGATGTAGTGGTGTGGGCGACCGGATTCCACGTCACCGACTCCTACACCTACGTCGACATCAAGGGCTCCGGCGGCGAGGACCTGGTAGACCGCTGGAACCGGGAGGGTATCCAGGCCCTCCGCGGTATCGCCGTCGCCGGTATGCCCAATCTGTTCTTCCTGCTCGGTCCGAACACCGCACTCGGACATAACTCGGTGGTGTTCATGATCGAACAGCAGATCCGATATGTGGGTCAGGCGATCGCCGCGGTCGACCGCGAGGGTGCCGAGGCGCTCATGCCCAGCCGGGCCGCCCAGGACGCGTTCAATGCCGAGTTGCAACACGATCTGCGCGACACGGTGTGGAACACCGGCGGTTGCCGGAGCTGGTACATGGATGACCATGGCGTCAACCGCACTCTATGGAGTGGCATGACCTGGCAGTACTGGCTGTCAACCCGTCATCTGGACCCGTCGGAGTTCGATTTCCTGCGAGAGAAGCACGACACGAAAACACAAGGTGTTGCGGTGAGCGCGGGCGACTGACCCCAGGGGTAGTGTCGGGGGCAGCGTGGAGCAAGTAAGACGAGCAGGTGAAATGAGGTTCTGGTGAGCGAAGGCATGAGGCTGATCGACCGGGTGTCAGCGATCAACTGGAATCGCCTGCAGGACGACAAGGACGCCGAGGTCTGGGACCGTCTGACCGGTAATTTCTGGTTGCCCGAGAAGGTTCCGGTGTCCAACGACATCCCGTCCTGGAGCACGCTGACCGCCCACGAGAAGCAGATGACGATGCGGGTGTTCACCGGTCTGACGCTGCTGGACACCATCCAGGGCACGGTCGGCGCGGTCAGCCTGATTCCTGACGCGCTGACCCCGCACGAGGAAGCCGTCTACACCAACATCGCGTTCATGGAGTCGGTGCACGCCCGCAGCTACAGCAACATCTTCTCGACGCTGTGCTCGACCGTCGAGATCGACGACGCGTTCCGCTGGTCGGAGGAGAACCCGAACCTGCAGCGCAAGGCCGAGATCGTCATGCGGTACTACAAGGGTGACGAGCCGCTCAAGCGCAAGGTCGCTTCGACGCTGCTGGAGAGCTTCCTGTTCTACTCGGGCTTCTACTTGCCGATGTACTGGAGCAGCCGGGCCAAGCTGACCAACACCGCCGACATGATCCGGCTGATCATCCGCGACGAGGCTGTCCACGGCTACTACATCGGCTACAAGTACCAGCGCGGCCTGGCCATGCATGACGAGGCCAAGCGTCAAGAGCTCAAGGACTACACTTACGAGCTGCTCTTCGAGCTCTACGACAACGAGGTCGAGTACACCCAGGACCTCTACGACGAGGTCGGCCTCACCGAGGACGTCAAGAAGTTCTTGCGCTACAACGCCAACAAGGCGTTGATGAACCTCGGCTATGAGGCGCTTTTCCCCAAGGACGAGACCGACGTGAACCCGGCGATCCTCTCGGCGCTGAGCCCCAACGCCGACGAGAACCACGACTTCTTCTCGGGTTCGGGGTCGTCGTACGTCATCGGCAAGGCCGTCAACACCGAAGACGAGGACTGGGACTTTTAGAGTTCGGGCTCGCGGGGCGGCAGCTTGATCAGCCCCGCGGGCAGTCAACGACGCCGTCTCGTCACGGGTTGCGTTGAGCCGGATCGTTTTCCACACCGATTCCGAGTGAACAACCAATGAATGCCCCGAGAACTGTCCGGTCCCCACGTGGTGTCGAGTGCTGAGTGATACGAGACTGGCGTGGTGACCGCTCAGACGTTGCTGACATCGATCCTGAACTGGCTGCGCGCTGGCTACCCCGAAGGCGTTCCGGGTGCCGACCGGGTGCCCCTGCTGGCGCTGCTCCGCGCCACCCCGTTGACCGACGAGCAGGTCAAGGAGGTGGTGCGCAACATCACTGCGAACGGCTCGGCTGCACTCGCAGACGGAACAATCGACCGCGACGAGATCGCGGAATTCATCTCCGAGGTCACTGACCACGACGCTGGCGCGGAGAACATCAACCGGGTTGCGGCCAGGCTCGCCGCCGTCGGTTGGCCCCTCGCCGGCGTAGAACGCCAAGCGCCCGCATCGGGCGAGGCGACCGATGCGGGCGGCTCGAACTGACTAGCTGCGGAGCGAAGCGGTATCGATGACGAACCGGTACCGCACATCGCTGGCCAGCACGCGCTCGTAGGCCTCGTTGATGTAGTCGGGCGCGATGACCTCGATTTCGGGGGCCACATCGTGCTCGGCGCAGAAGTCGAGCATCTCCTGCGTCTCCGGGATGCCACCGATCAACGATCCGGACAGGTTGCGCCGGTAGGCGGCGAGCGGGAAGAACGGGACCACCAGCGGCTTCTCCGGCGCGCCCAGTTCGACGAGTGTGCCGTCGGTGGCCAGCAAGCCCAGATAAGCACCCATGTCGAGGTTGGCCGACACCGTGTTGAGAATCAGGTCGAAGCGGCCGCGCAGCTTGCGGAAGGTGTCCGGGTCGCTGGTCGCGTAATACTCGTCGGCACCGAGGCGGAGGCCGTCCTCCATCTTCTTCAGCGACTGTGAGAGCACGGTGACGTGCGCGCCCATCGCATGTGCCAACTTGACACCCATGTGGCCCAGCCCGCCGAGGCCGATCACCGCGACCTGCTTGCCGGGGCCGGTATTCCAGTGGCGCAGCGGCGAATACAGGGTGATGCCGGCACACAGCAGGGGAGCGGCCTTGTCCAGCGGGATGCTGTCGGGGATGCGCAGCACGTAGTTCTCGTCGACGACGATCGCGCCGCTGTAGCCGCCGTAGGTGGGGCTGTTGTCACGCTCGGTCGAGTTGTAGGTGCCGTGCATGCCGTATTCACCGGTGCAGTACTGCTGCAGGCCGGCCTTGCAAGCGTCGCATTCGCGGCAGGAGTCGATGAAGCAGCCGACGCCCACGTGATCGCCGACCTTGTATTTGGTCACCTCCGAGCCGACGGCGGTGACGACACCAGCGATCTCGTGACCGGGAACGACAGGGTAGTTGGGCTGGCCCCATTCAGCCTTCACGGTGTGGATGTCAGAGTGACAGATGCCCGCGAAGTGGATGTCGAAAGCGACGTCGTGCGGCCCTACCTCCCGACGGGTGATGGTGGTCTTGGTCAGCGGCTCGGTTGCCGAGTTCGCGGCGTATGCGGAAACAGTGCTCATCACAGCCCTCTTCGATCGTCGTCAGTGCATGGTCCTGGGGACATCAGCCCAGCTAACTGGTGCGCCGCAGCACGCGGCCCGACACGTGCAACTATTGCGATGTCGACGTTAGTCCCACATTCGACTGTGACGTTTCTCCCTGGCGATCGCCTGGGAGTGCGAGCTCAGAGCCCGGGGGCGCGAATCGACCCGTTGAACGACACCCGCTCGTAGCTTGCCAGCCCGGCCACCGTGTAGGGGTCCTTGTCGATGAGCTGCTGCGCCTCCTCGACGCTGATGTCACCGGTGATGAGCACTCCGCCGGTGGCGGGTTCCTGGCGGCCGGCCAACAGGACACGGCCTGCGGCAACCTCGTCGTTGAGCCATGCGACGTGCGCCGGGCGGGTCTGGTCGACGACATCGGTCGGCTTGAGGTAGGTCAGCGTGAGGATGTGAAACACGCCGCCAGACTAGTGGACGACGGTCAGTTTATCGGCGCGTTGACCCAACGCAGGTCATCGAGGATGCCGCGGGCCGCGACGATGTTCTGACCGGTCTGCCAGACCTCGTTGTTGACCACGAACACCCGGTTGTCCTTGGTTGCCGACAGCGCGCGCCACGCCGGGCTGTCGAGGATCGCCGGGGCGTGATCGCGTGCGGCCGGAGAGGTGAAGGACACGTACACGATGTCGGCGTCGGCGATGGAGAAATCGCTGCTGGAGCCGGCCAGCTCCTCGAACGGCTTGTCGGTGAACCGCTGTGCGGCTGGCCGGTCCAACCCGACTTGCGCCAGCACGCTGGCAGGGAAGTTGTCGGCGCCGTAGACGCGCACGGTGTCCTCGGTCAGCTGGACCACGGAGGCCTGAAAATGCGCGGCGTCGTTGTCAGTGCCGGTCTTGCGGGCTGCGTCGTTGAACTTGTCGACCAGATCGTTGGCCGCGTCGGCGCGTCCAGTCGCCGCGCCCACCGAGCGCAGGGTGTCCTGCCAGCCGGCGCCGGGTGCGCCGGTGAACACGGTCGGTGCGATCGCCGCCAGTGCACCGAAGGCGTCCGGGGTCAGCGCCGTGGAACCCAGGATCAAGTCGGGGTGGGCCGCGGAGATCGCGGAGAGGTCGGGTGCGTTGCGGTCGCCGACCGCTGCGATGTCGTGCACTGTCTTACCCAGATAGGACGGCTGGCTGTCGGAATCGACTGGCCTGGCGGCCCCGACGACGCGGGACTGCAGACCCAGAGCGCACAACGCGTCGAGTTGATCGCCCGAGAGCACCACGATGCGTTGCGGGTCGCCGGACACCTGAGTCGACGGGGGAATGCCGTTGCCCTCGGCGTTGTGGACGTCGCGGGAAGCGGGATCGGCGGCTGCCGGCCCTGGTGCGCACGACTCGTCGGGCCGGCGTTGGTTGCCCAACACGCCGGCGTCGGCGATCTTCGTAACACTTGTGGTGATCGACTGCTGGGCCTGCGGCGGCGCGCCGTCCGAACCGCCGCAGCCGGCGGACAGTGCCGCGGTCGCGGCGATCAGTGCAGCTGCAGCGCGCGGGCGGTTGATCAGCACGGGGCGACGGTAACATTCAGGCTTGTCCTACCTGGTCAGGCCGCCGCCAGAGAAGCTCCGAACTTGTTTACGACAGTTTGTAGGACCCAGGGGCGCTCAGGGGTTCGGAAGCGTTAAGATTCAGTTCGATATGCGGGTTTTCCCGACTAATCTTTGGAGGATCTCTTGGTAGCCGAAGCGCCCCCAATCGGAGAACTCGAGGCACATCGTCCTTTCCCGGAACGAATGGGCCCCAAGGGGAACCTGGTCTACAAGCTCGTCACCACCACCGATCACAAGCTGATCGGCATCATGTACTGCGTCGTGTGCTTCGCCTTCTTCTTCATCGGCGGGCTGATGGCGCTGCTGATGCGTACCGAACTGGCGATGCCGGGTCTGCAGTTCTTGTCGAACGAGCAGTTCAACCAGTTGTTCACCATGCACGGCACGGTGATGCTGCTGTTCTATGCCACGCCGATCGTGTTCGGGTTCGCCAACCTGGTGCTGCCACTGCAGATCGGTGCGCCCGACGTGGCGTTCCCGCGCCTGAACGCGTTGTCGTTCTGGCTCTTCCTGTTTGGCGCGATGATCGCCATGGGTGGCTTCATCACCCCCGGTGGCGCCGCAGACTTCGGCTGGACGGCCTACTCGCCGCTGACTGACGCCATCCACTCGCCCGGCGTGGGCGGTGACCTGTGGATCATGGGTCTGGCTGTCGGTGGTCTGGGCACCATCCTCGGTGGTGTCAACATGGTCACCACCGTGGTGTGCATGCGCGCCCCGGGTATGACGATGTTCCGGATGCCGGTGTTTACCTGGAACATCCTGGTGACGTCGATCCTGGTGCTGATCGCGTTCCCGATCCTGACCGCTGCGCTGTTCGGTCTGGCCGCCGACCGCCACCTCGGTGCCCACATCTACGACCCCGCCAACGGCGGTGTCCTGTTGTGGCAGCACCTGTTCTGGTTCTTCGGCCACCCCGAGGTCTACATCATCGCGCTGCCGTTCTTCGGCATCGTGTCGGAGATCTTCCCGGTGTTCAGCCGCAAGCCCATCTTCGGTTACACCACGCTGATCTACGCCACCATCAGCATCGCGGCCCTGTCCGTCGCGGTGTGGGCGCACCACATGTACGCCACCGGCGCCGTTCTGCTGCCGTTCTTCTCGTTCATGACGTTCCTGATCGCGGTCCCGACCGGCATCAAGTTCTTCAACTGGATCGGCACCATGTGGAAGGGTCAGTTGACGTTCGAGACGCCCATGCTGTTCTCGGTCGGCTTCCTGATCACGTTCCTGCTCGGCGGTCTCTCGGGTGTGCTGTTGGCCAGCCCGCCGATCGACTTCCACGTCACCGACAGCTACTTCGTCATCGCGCACTTCCATTACGTGCTGTTCGGCACCATCGTGTTCGCCACCTATGCGGGCATCTACTTCTGGTTCCCGAAGATGACCGGCCGCCTGCTCGACGAGCGTTTGGGCAAGCTGCACTTCTGGCTGACCTTCATCGGCTTCCACACCACCTTCCTGGTGCAGCACTGGCTGGGTGACGAGGGCATGCCTCGCCGTTACGCCGACTACCTGGCCAGCGACGGCTTCACCACGCTCAACGTGGTCTCCACGATCGGCTCGTTCATCCTGGGCATCTCGACGCTGCCGTTCGCGTGGAACGTGTTCAAGAGCTGGCGTTACGGCGAGCCGGTGACCGTGGACGATCCGTGGGGTTACGGCAACTCGCTGGAGTGGGCGACCTCGTGCCCGCCGCCGCGGCACAACTTCACCGAGCTGCCCCGCATCCGCTCCGAGCGTCCGGCGTTCGAGCTGCACTACCCGCACATGGTCGAGCGCATGCGCGCCGAGGCCCACGTGGGTCGCGCGCACCACCCTGAACTCGAAACCGCGGATCATTCCAGTTGACGGTTAACGACATTCGGGGGTGGGCCACGTCGAGCTGATGGGCACTTCACGTAAGCACTCATCGCTACTCATCACCGTCACCGGAGTCGACCAACCGGGCATCACCTCGGCCCTGTTCGAGGTGCTGTCCCGGCATCGGGTGGAGCTGCGCAACGTCGAGCAGGTCGTGATTCGCGGCCGGCTCACGTTGGGTGTCCTGGTGGCTGCGCCGGCCGAGGTGGCCGACGGTCAGCTCCAGGCCGACGTCGAGGAAGTGATTCACCGGGTCGGCCTGGACGTGACAATCGAGCACAGCGACGACCTACCCGTGATGCGCGAACCGTCGACGCACACGATCGTGGTGCTGGGCCGTCCGATCAGTGCCGAGGCCTTCACCGTGGTGGCCCGGGCCGTGGCGGATCTCGGAGTCAACATCGACTTCATCCGAGGCGTCTCGGACTATCCGGTGACCGGATTGGAACTGCGGGTCTCGGTGCCTTCCGGTGGGGTCTACTCCCAGCTGCAAACGGCACTGGCGCAGGTGGCAGTAGACGAAGGCGTGGACATCGCGCTCGAGGACTACAGTCTGTCGCGGCGCGCCAAACGGCTGATCGTCTTCGACGTGGATTCGACGCTCGTCCAGGGCGAGGTCATCGAGATGCTGGCCCAGCGCGTCGGCAAGGAGGCCGAAGTGGCCGCCGTGACCGAGGCCGCCATGCGGGGCGAACTGGACTTCGCGGAATCACTGCACCGCCGGGTGGCGACGCTGGCCGGATTGCCCGCAGAGGTACTCGACGACGTCGCCGAGCAGCTCGAGCTGACGCCCGGTGCCCGGACCACCATCCGGACCCTGCGCCGGCTCGGTTTTCACTGTGGGGTGGTGTCCGGCGGATTCCGCCAGGTGATCGATCCGCTGGCCGCCGAACTCATGCTCGACTACGTGGCGGCCAACCAGTTGGAGGTCGTTGACGGGAAACTCACCGGCCGGGTGATCGGTCCGATCGTGGACCGGCCCGGGAAAGCCAAGGCTCTCCGGGATTTCGCCAGCCAGGCCGGCGTGCCGATGGAGCAGACCGTTGCCGTCGGTGACGGTGCCAACGACATCGACATGCTGGCCGCGGCCGGTCTGGGGGTGGCGTTCAACGCCAAGCCGGCGTTGCGTGAGGTTGCCGACGCGTCGCTGAGCCACCCCTACCTGGACACCGTGCTGTTCATCCTGGGCATCACCCGCGGCGAGATCGAGGCGGCCGACGCGATCGACGGCATGGTGCGCCGGGTCGATATCCCCGAAGACTGATGTGACCTGCTGGGGCCGGGTTCTGGCTGCCTCCGGCGGGGCCGTCACGTAGGGTGTCGGCATGGCGAAGGTGAAGCGTGCAGTTCTGATCGGTGGTTTCGCGGTTGCGGCAACCGTGGGACAGCTGGTATTCGCCACGCAAGCTCAGGCCAAGCCGTGCCCGTCGGGCACTGTGCCGTCCAAGTTCCCGGGAGTCTGCGTCAGCGGCCCGTCGGGCGGCGGCGCTCTGCCGGTACTCACGCCGGCCAGCGAGGGCTCGGGCATCGCGAACGCGCCAGGTCAGCTTCCATCGGTCAGAGGTGTTCCGTGCACCCCCCAGAATTACGGCACCTGCCTGGCGCTGTCCCAGTATCAGTAGGGGTGCGCTAAACCACCAGCGTCGGCTGCTGCGGGCCACTTAACCCGGTGATGCTGCGCCACGCGCGCACCAGCAGCTCGATCGCTTCCTCCAATTGCGGCTCGGGCAGGGCATAGGGCAGCCGGATGAAGCGTTCCAGCGTGCCGTCCACCCCGAACCGCGGACCAGCGGGCAGATCCAGGCCGAGCCGTGAAGCACTCGCGGACAGTGCTGTGCTCATCGGTGCAGGCAGCCGCACCCACAGCGACATTCCGCCGCGTCCGTCACCGGGACGCCAGTCCGGTAGTTCGCGGGCCAGCAGGGACACCAGGTACCGCCGACGGCGGTTGAGCAGCTCGCGACGTTCCGGCAGGACCTCTGCGCGTGCAGCGAGAAGCCTTGCCGCGGCCAACTGTTCGAGAATCGGCGTGCCGAGATCGAGGGATTGCCGGATGGCGGCGACAGTGGCCAGGGTCGCGCGATCGGCGCGGATCCAGCCGACCCGCAGGCCCCCCCAGAAGGACTTCGACATGGAGCCGATGGTCAGCACCAGGTTGTCCCGGGTGACTGAGGCGGCCAGTGGGTCCGGTGGTGGCTCATCGATCCACATGTCGGAGATCGATTCGTCGACGATCGTGCGGGTGCGGGTTTCGGAAATGATCTGTCCCAACCGTTTCCGGCCCTCGGCGGGCAAGGTGAACCCGGTGGGGTTGTGACAGTCGGGTACCAGGTAGGCCAGGCTTGGTGCGAGCTGCCGCAACGCCGCGTGCACGGCGTCGAGTTCCCAGCCGTCCTCGGTGAGTGATACCGGTACCGGGCGTGCTCCGGCTTGCGTGATCGCCGACAGGGCACCGTGATACGTAGGTTGCTCGACGAGTACCCGGTCACCGGCCTGGGTATGGGCGGCCAGGATCAGGCCGATCGCGTGTTGGGCGCCGCTCGTCACCATGATCTGGTCGGCATCGGTGGGGAGTCCGCGCTCGCGATATCTCGCGGCGATCGCCTCACGGAGCGAATTGACTCCGGTGAGCTCGTGACCCGGCTCGTGCAGATACGGGGTGATGTCGTGCGCAGCCTCGGCGAACGCGTCCAGCACCGCGGCACACGGTGCGGACAGTGCGGCCGCAGCCAGGCTGACGGCCGGCTGAGTCGGTTCAGCGACCAGTTCCGGCCGCACCGGCAGGGCTGCGGTGCTGCGCGCGCCGCGGCGGGCGTTGAGGTAGCCGTCATCGCGTAGCTGGGTGAACGCCGCGGTGACGGTGGTGCGTGAAACCCGCAGCGCATCGGCCAGCGCCCGCTCACTGGGTAACCGTGACCCGACCGGC
Organism: Mycobacterium sp. 155; assembly: GCF_000373905.1. NCBI lineage: Bacteria > Bacillati > Actinomycetota > Actinomycetes > Mycobacteriales > Mycobacteriaceae > Mycobacterium > Mycobacterium sp. 155. The sequence continues at coordinate 2,209,315 of NZ_KB892705.1, read as the reverse complement.
AGTCTGCCGTCGACGATCAGCAGTCGGATGGCATCGGCCAGGCCCAGATATGCGGGGCCACTCAGACTGGAAGTGCGCCAGTTTCCGAGCTCGCGGGCCAAAAGGTCCACATCCAACGCACGTGCGGCCATAACGTTACTCATGGTGAGGCCAGTATCCGTCAACTGGCTATTGATGATCAAGCCAGTTGGTCGGAATGATCGCAGCATGCGAACGAATTGGATATCTCGGCTCGCGGAAAATCTCCGCCGTGTGTACGACCCGCGCAACGGCATCGCAGAGTGTGATGCAGACGCGCGCCGGATATGCAGCGAGCTCGATGCCATCCGTGTGCGATTTCCGGACCATGCCTGATGACCGCACTCAAACGGGGCACGCTGCTGCTGATCGGCCTGTGCGGCTACGGCGTTTCGATGGGCATGATGATCCGCGCCGGCCTGGGCCTGGACCCCTGGGACGTCTTCCACCAGGGGCTGACCCGGCACACGCCGCTGACCATCGGGCTCGCATCCGCCCTCGCCGGGGTCGTCGTACTACTGGCCTGGATCCCGCTGCGCAACAGGCCGGGCATAGGCACCGTCGCCAACGTGATCGTCATTGCCGTCACTGTCGACACCACGCTCGCCCTGCTGCCCGCACCCACCGCCATGGCGGCACGTATCGCGATGATGCTCGGCGCTGTGGTGCTCAACGGCATCAGCACTGTGCTCTACATCGGTGCCGGGCTCGGCCCGGGTCCGCGGGACGGTCTGATGACCGGCCTGGTCGCCCGTACCGGGCTGTCGATCCGCTTGGTGCGAACCGCGATTGAAGCGACCGTGCTCGCGGTTGGCTGGCTACTAGGCGGCTCGGTCGGGGTCGGCACCCTCGTCTATGCCTTTGGTATCGGCCCGTTGGTACAGCTGTTCCTCAGGCTCACCCCGCGCGCCATGCTGTTCCACGATTTCAGCGGCGGGCGCGACCGAAAGTCCGTCGCCGGCATCACTACGATGGTCGAGTGCCCGAATCCGGAGAAGACGCAGCCGACAGTGCCGGCAGCGAAGACCTGCTGATCGACTTCGCCAGGGTCACGCTCCGCAGAGGTGGGAATACTCTTGTCGGACCGATCACCTGGGCCGTCGAACTCGATGAACGCTGGGTGGTGATCGGTCCCAACGGCGCGGGCAAGACGTCTCTGCTGCGGATCGCCGCCGCCACCGAACACCCGTCCTCGGGTACCGCATACGTGCTCGGCGAACGGCTGGGCCGCACCAACATGTCAGAGCTGCGCTCCCGTGTCGGGTTGAGCAGTTCGACGCTGTCACAGCGGATTCCCGACGACGAACTCGTGCGCGATCTGGTGGTCTCAGCGGGTTATGCGGTGCTGGGCCGGTGGCGCGAGAACTACGAGGAGGTCGATTACGCGCAGGCCGTGGACATGCTGGAGAGCGTCGGCGCCGAACATCTCTCCGAACGTGCCTACGGCACCCTCTCGGAGGGCGAGCGTAAGCGGGTGCTGATCGCCCGGTCGCTGATGACCGATCCGGAGCTGCTGCTACTCGACGAACCCGCGGCCGGACTCGACCTGGGTGGGCGTGAGGAGCTGGTGGCGCGGCTGGCCGATCTGGCCGCCGACCCCGACGCGCCGGCGATCGTGCTGGTCACCCACCATGTCGAGGAGATCCCTCCCGGATTCAGCCACGCGTTGATCCTGTCCGAGGGCCGCGTTGTCGCCGCCGGGCTCCTCGCGGACGTGCTGACGGCGGAGAACCTGTCCAAGGCATTCGGCCAGTCGATCGCTCTGGACGTGATCGACGGGCGGTACTTTGCGCGACGCATCCGGAGCCGGGCGGCGCACAGGAGACGGGTGTGACCGACGAGCGCTTGCGCGAGGAGCCGACGAGCACCGACGAGCGCTTGCGCGAGGAGCCGACATGACCGACCCTTTGGTCCCGAGGCCTGCGGCGACGGTGATGCTCGTGCGTGACGTGCACCGACGAGCGCTTGCCTCGGAGATCGAGGTGTTCCTGATGCGCAGGCACACGGCGATGGAGTTCGCCGGTGGCGTCATGGTGTTCCCGGGCGGCGGGGTCGACGAGCGCGATCGCAACGCCGACATCGCCTGGTACGGCCCGGAACCGGCGTGGTGGGCGCAGCGACTCGGGGTGGAGACCGCGCTGGCCGAGGCACTCGTGTGTGCCGCGGCGCGCGAGACGTTCGAGGAGTCCGGGGTGCTGTTCGCCGGCCCTGACAACGATCCCGACGCCATCGTCGGCGACGCGTCGGTGTACCGCGACGCCCGGGCCGCGCTGGCCGGCAATGCGCTGTCGTTCGCCGACTTCCTGCGCCAGGAGAAGCTGGTGCTGCGGGCAGATCTGCTCCGGCCGTGGGCGAACTGGGTGACTCCGAAAGAGGAACGGACCCGCCGCTACGACACGTACTTCTTCGTCGGTGCCCTGCCCGAGGGTCAGCGCGCCGACGGCGACAACACCGAGAGTGACCGCGCGTTCTGGAGCACCCCACAGGCCGGGCTCGACGACTTTGCCGAGGGGCGGTCGTTCCTGCTCCCGCCGACGTGGACGCAGCTGGATTCACTCAACGGCCGCACGGTCGCCGAGGTGCTGGCCGTCGAACGCAAAATCGTCGCCATCGAACCCAACCTGACCGTCACGGGCGGTAACTGGGAGATCGAGTTCTTCGACAGCGAGCGGTACAACGCGGCGCGCAGCCACCGCTCATCTGCCGGTGAGACTGCTGCGGGCGGCGCGTCGTGAACGAGTTCGTCAGTGTCGTCACGAGCGACGCGGAACCCTGGATTGCGACGCTGCTGCTGTCGCGTCCACCGACTAACGCCCTGACTCGACAGGTGTACCGGGAGCTCACCACGGCCGCCGGGGAACTGGCCGAGCGCCCGGATATCGCGGTGGTCGTGCTGTTCGGCGGCCACGAGATCTTCTGCGCGGGTGATGACGTACCCGAGTTGCGCACGCTCAATACCGACGAGGCCGCCGTGGCGGAGGGCGTGTTGCGCGACTGCCTGGATGCCGTAACCGCGATCCCGAGGCCGACCGTCGCTGCGATCACCGGATACGCGCTGGGCAGTGGACTGGCGTTGGCGCTGGCCGCCGACTGGCGGATCAGCGGGGACAACGTGAAGTTCGGCGCGACCGAGATCCTGGCCGGGTTGGCGCCCCGCGGCGGTGCGGGCCAGAGGCTGGCCGCAGTCATCGGCAGCGGTAAGGCCAAGGAGCTGGCCTATAGCGGTCGATTCGTCGGAGCCGAGGAAGCTGTCGCGTTGGGCCTGGTCGACGAGATGGTGGCACCCGATCACGTCTATGACGCCGCGCTGGCGTGGGCGCGCCGCTTCGTCGACCATCCGGTTACGGCGCTGGCAGCGGCAAAGGCGGCCGTCGACCGGCGTACCGACCGGACCTGACCCGCGCCGCCGACTATTAGGCTGCCCTGTATGACAGAGATCAAGGAATCCGGCACCGACGCTGACATGCCGGCTCCTAACCCGCACGCCACGGCCGAACAGGTCGAGGCCGCGATGCACGACAGCAAGCTCGCTCAGGTGCTTTACCACGACTGGGAAGCCGAGACGTATGACGAGAAGTGGTCCATCTCTTACGACCAGCGCTGCATCGATTACGCCCGCGGCCGCTTCGACGCCATCGTCCCCGAGGGCGAGCAGCGTCAGCTGCCCTACGGCCGGGCGCTCGAGCTGGGCTGTGGCACCGGCTTCTTCCTGCTCAATCTGATCCAGTCCGGTGTCGCTCGGCGTGGTTCGGTGACCGACCTGTCGCCCGGCATGGTCAAGGTGGCGACCCGCAACGGGCAGTCACTCGGCCTGGACATCGACGGGCGCGTCGCCGACGCCGAGGGCATCCCGTACGAGGACAACACCTTCGACCTGGTGGTAGGGCATGCTGTGCTGCACCACATTCCGGACGTCGAACTTTCCCTGCGTGAGGTGGTGCGGGTACTCAAGCCGGGCGGCCGATTCGTCTTCGCAGGGGAACCCACGAAGGTCGGCAACCGCTACGCGCGCGAACTGTCCACCCTGACCTGGCGCGCCACCACCAATGTCACCAAGTTGCCGGGCCTGGACGGCTGGCGCCGCCCGCAGGCCGAACTCGACGAGTCGTCCCGGGCAGCGGCCCTGGAGGCCGTGGTGGACCTGCACACCTTCGATCCAGCGGATCTCGAGCGGATGGCCACAAACGCCGGCGCGGTCGAGGTGCGGACGGCCAGTGAGGAGTTCACCGCGGCGATGTTGGGCTGGCCGGTGCGGACGTTCGAGGCCGCGGTGCCTGCGGGCCGACTCGGTTGGGGCTGGGCCAAGTTCGCATTCAACAGCTGGATGGCACTGAGCTGGGTGGACAGCAACGTCTGGCGCCGCGTGGTGCCCAAGGGCTGGTTCTACAATGTCATGGTCACCGGGGTTAAGCCGTCGTAGTTTTCAGTACTGCCGATGTCGCATATCTGCGGTCGGAGGCAGGCCTGCAGGCGTTGGACCAGGTGGCCCGGCGTCAGCTGTCCGACGCCAGTCTGCTCAGCGATATCGCAGCTCTCCGAACGCAATTCGGTGAGCGGGTGACGATACTGGTCGAGACGGTACAACTGCGCCGCCGGGCCGTCGCCAAGTTCGATGACCCGGCGCGCTGGTTGTTCACCGATGAGGCGCTGCAGCAGGCCACCGCGGCGCCGGTGACCGCACACCGGGCCCACCGGTTGGCCGGTGCACGAGTGCATGACGCCACCTGCTCGATCGGCAGCGAGCTTGTGGCACTGCAGAATTCGGCAGCCGACCTGGTGGGCAGTGACATCGATCCGGTGCGGCTGGCGATGGCTGCGCACAACGTGCCCGGTGTCGCATTGTGCCGTGCCGACGCGCTGCGGCCGATCACCCGCGATGCCGTGGCGATCCTGGACCCCGCACGCCGAGCGGGTGGGCGCAGGCGGTTCGATCCGCGCGCCTACACACCGGCGCTCGACGCTCTGCTGGACATTTACCGAGGTCGCGACACAGTCGTAAAGTGTGCTCCCGGAATAGATTTCGATGAGCTCGCGAGGATGGGGTTCGAGGGCGAGATTGAGGTGACCTCGGTAGGCGGGGGAGTGCGGGAGGCGTGTCTGTGGTCGCCGGGGCTGGCCGGAACCGGTGTTCGAAGGCGGGCCACCCTGCTCGACCGCGACGAACAGATCACCGATGCCGAGCCCGACGACTGTGCGGTCGCACCGGCCGGGCGCTGGATCATCGATCCCGACGGTGCCGTGGTGCGGGCGGGGCTGGTCCGACACTATGCGGTTCGGCACGGTCTGTGGCAACTAGACCCCGACATCGCCTATCTGTCCGGCGACGAGCTGCCTGTCGGGCTGCGCGGGTTCGAGGTGCTCGAACAACTCGGCTATCACGAGCGTCGACTGCGTGAGGTGCTGGCGGCACGGTCGGTCGGCGCCGTCGAAATCCTGGTGCGTGGCGTGAACGTGGACCCAGATGTGTTGCGGCGACGGCTGCGTCTGCGCGGCGCGGAGCAACTCTCCGTCGTCATCACCCGGCTGGGATCGGGCGCCGCGAGCACCGCGACGGCGTTTGTTTGTCGGCCGTCACGGTGACTGCCACGTACCCTGTGGTTGACGCGCCGGAGTCGGAGCCGGCCTGAGTTGATCGCTTGCGAGGACGACTGACAATGCGATTTCCCCCTGTAGTGGCCGCTCTGGCGGCCGGTGTGCTGATCGGCTGGCTTTCTACGCCGGTAGCGGCGGCTCAGAACGCATGTGCCGATCTCGACGGCACGGTCGATCTGGATCAGACCTGCACCGTGCACGCCGCCAACGCGGCATACACGCTCGATTACACGTTCCCGGTCGACTATCCGGACCAGCAGGCGTTGACGGACTACCTGACGCAGACGAGGGACGGGTTCGTCAACGTCTCGCAGATGCCGGGATCACGTGACCAGCCTTACGTGCTGGACGCCAAGGGAACCCGCTACAGCTCGGGTATGCCGCCTCGTACCCAGAGCCTGGTGTTCGAGGTGTATCAAAACGTCGGTGGGGCGCACCCGCAGACCTGGTACAAGGCGTTCAACTACAGCCTCCTGACCCGGGCGCCCATCACGTTCGACACACTGTTCAAGCCGGGGACCAAGCCGCTCGACGTGATCTACCCGATCGTGCAGCGCCAACTGCAGAAGCAGTCCGGTGTGGAGCAGGCGATACCGTCGAGTGCCGGGCTCGACCCGACGCACTACCAGAACTTCGCGATCACCGACGATGCGGTGATCTTCTTCTTCGGCCAGGGTGAGTTGTTCGCCGAGGCGGCCGGCGCCACGCAGGCGTCTGTGCCGCGAGATGCGTTGGCGGACTTGCTGGCGTGACCGCAGGCCCGGTCACGCCGGAGCGAAGCCGTACACCTGACCGTCGCTGGTCGCGGCGATCACCAGGCGATCGTGACCGATCGATACGCCGACGGGCCAGCCGGTGGCGTCGGGCAGCGGGTAGCTGTTGAGGGTGCGCCCGTCGCTGGTATCGAACACCATCAGCGTCTGGCCGTGCCCGCCCTCACGCGCCACGGCGTAGCCGATGCCGTCGGCTCGGCTCGTGGTGGTCAGCGGCGTGACGTCGTCGCGGGTCCACACAACGTCGCCCTTGTCGCCGTTGTCGCGGACCCCGATCAGTTTGGCGTCCGGGCCGCCGCCCGCCACGATGAGCCCGTCGGGTGACACCGACGGCGGCGTCTGGGCGAGAAAGTTCAGCGGTACCGACCACTTCGCCTTGCCGTCAGCGGTATCGATCGCCCAGAGGCGTTGGTCGCGGCCGTTGACGTACGCGGTCGATCCGTCCGCGGAGAGCACCGGGCTGGCCAGCGGCCCCTGGCCCACCGCCGTGCTGGTCCACTCGCGGTTCAGCATCGGTTTCTGATTCGGGCGGTACCGCAGGCCGACCAGGACAGGGCCTTCGGCGTCCGGCTCCCACAGGCTCAGCACCACGATGTTTGTGGCCTTGGAGAAGGCGGGCGCGGCCGCCACGGGACAGCGCGGCCGGCCCTGTTGGCAGTCACCCAGCCCGCGCTGTGAGTCGGTCGGGTCGATGCCGGTGACCAGGTCGAGCGGAGTGCCGACCACGGTGCCGCGATGGCTGTCGAACACCAGTACCTGCCCGAGATGGGTCACCACCAGCAGTTGGCCGTCGTCGAGGAGGCGTGGGGTGGTCGGCATGCCGATCACCGGTTGGCGCCACCGGATCCACTGCGTTGGCGGAAAGGACAACATAGTGCCGGGCTGACCGACGTAAAGGTTGTCGAAGCCGTCGAACAGCGGACTGGACCAGCCGCCGCCAAGTATCAGCCGGGTGCACCAGCGCTGGCGTGCGTTGTTGTCGGACTCCCAGACCATCAACGAGCAGCCGCCGGCAGTCTGACCGTTTGCGGCGAGGTAACCGGTCGCGCCCAGCGCCACCTGGGCACCCAGATCGCCCTTGACCGTGCGGCTCCAGGCCGACTTCAACGTGTCGGCTCCGTGCACTGCGCTGTAGCTGCTGTTGGCGGCGTCGGCGTACTGCGCGGACCAGCCCGACGCGGGATGCGCATCGACCCATGAATCGGTGTTCTCACACCCGGCGAGCACGCCCGTGAGCAGCGCCGCTACCGCCAGCGCAAGGTATCGGCGGATGACGGTGTCCTTTCGTTCGGGGCTCGGGCGGATCGGCACGTACGGTCGGTGCGCCCGGTCCGGCACCCGTGGTTCGCGCATGTGGTCAAGCTGAGGGTAACCGTTGCGAATGTGAGGCTGCAGGACCGGAGCGACTCCGAATTCGGTCGCCGCCGCTCGCGTAGGCTTTCGGGCCATGACGACGATGTGGGGCGCCCCGATTCACAAGCGCTGGCGGGGGTCCCGGCTGCGCGATTCTCGGCAGGCCAACTTCCTCACTTTGGACTCCCTCAAGTGGGTCATCGCCAACCGCGCCTATACGCCGTGGTATTTGGTCCGGTACTGGCGGCTGCTGAAGTTCAAGCTGGCCAATCCGCACATCATCACGCGCGGCATGGTGTTCCTGGGCAAGGGTGTGGAGATCCAGTGCACCCCGGAGCTCGCGCAGATGGAGATCGGCCGCTGGGTGCATATCGGTGACAAGAACACGATCCGCTGCCATGAGGGCTCGTTGCGCCTGGGTGACAAGGTCGTGTTCGGTCGCGACAACGTCATCAACACTTACCTCGACATCGAGTTCGGCGAGTCCGCGTTGATGGCCGACTGGTGCTATGTCTGCGACTTCGACCACAAGATGGACAGCATCGAGCTGCCGATCAAGGACCAGGGCATCGTCAAGGGTCCGGTACGCATCGGCCCCGACACCTGGATCGCCGCGAAAGTCACGGTGCTGCGCGGCACCACCATCGGCCGCGGCTGCGTGTTGGGCGCACACGCCGTGGTCAAGGGCGACATTCCGGACTACTCGATCGCCGTCGGGTCCCCGGCGAAGGTGGTCAAGAACCGCAAGCTGGCCTGGGACACCTCGGCGGCGCAGCGGGCCGAACTGGCTGCCGCGCTGGCCGACATCGAGCGCAAAAAGGCTGCGAGCAACTGAGCGAACGAACTGACGACGAAGCAGGCCCCTGTCCGGATGAAGCACAGGAGCCCGATTACCGCTTCACGCTTGCCAACGAGCGGACGTTCCTGGCTTGGCAGCGCACCGCGCTCGGGCTTCTCGCTGCCGCGGTAGCCGTCATCCAGTTCGTGCCCGAACTGGGTGTGCCCCAGGCGCGCCACATCCTCGGCCTGTTGTTGACGATCCTTGCCACACTGACCTCGGGGGTCGGTTTGTGGCGCTGGCGGCAAGTGGAACATGCGATGCGCACCGGCACGTCGTTGCCCCGCCACCCCACGCCGGCGTACCTGGCGGTCGGGTTGTGTCTGATCGGTGTGCTGGTCCTGGTCGTCGCCGTGGTCAGGATCGCCAGCCGGTGACCGCTGTCGATCCCGGTCTTCAGGCACAGCGGACCTCGCTGTCCTGGACGCGCACGGCGTTCGCGGTGCTGGGCAACGGGGCGTTGCTCATGCTCCATGACATTCAGCACCACAAAGCCGGATTCGGGTTGGTGGCCGCGTGTGTCGCGGTCGCGGTCGCGCTGCTGGTCTATGCGGTGGGGCTGCGCAGGCAACGCGTTCTGGCCCGCCATCCGCTGCCGAACCGGATCACCCCGACGCGTGAAGTCCATGTGGTGACCGTCGGTGTGCTGATTCTCATTGCGGTGTCGGTTCTTTCGTTGCCGCGCTAGGGCAGTCAGCCAGACCAAGCAATCCCGAACTGCTCGGCCAGCGTGGCACGACCGGAGTGGGTCGCCCTCAGCGGTCGGGCAGTGCGTGCTCGACGATGGGGCGGCGCGGATGTGGTTCGTGTTCACCACGTTTGGCCGCCAGGTACACCTTGGCGGTCTCGGCGGCCACGGTGTGCCAGTCGAAATCGGAGGTCAGCCGGTCTCGGGCGGTGATGGCCCGCTGCTGCGCCGCGGCGGGGTCGTCGAGCACAGCGCGGACCGCATCGGCCAGCCCGGTCACGTCCCGTGGCGCGAACGACATCCCGGTCTGGCCGTCGATCACCGCTTCACCGAGCCCGCCGACGTTGGAGGTGACCAGCGGTGTGCCGGTGGCTGCGGCCTCCAGCGCCACGATCCCGAACGGTTCGTAGTGGCTGGGCAGCACCGCAGCGTCCGCGGCATGCAATGCGGCCACCAGCTCATCGTGGGCGAGGCGGCCGACGAATCGGGTGGCCTTGAGCACCTTGTGTTTCCGAGCCTGGTCCACGAGCCACTGCTGCTGCGTGCCGTCACCGGCGACAGTCAGGGTGGTGCCGGGATGGACGCGCCGGATCCGGGGCAGTGCTGCGATCGCGTCGTGTACGCCCTTCTCGTATTCGAGGCGCCCGACGTAGAGCAACTGAGCGGGCCCCTGGCGCGGCCGGCGCCGCGCGAACGGCCACAGCGCGGCGTCGATACCGTTGCGGATCACCCTGGTCTCGGCGAGCCCGGGCCCGAACAACTCGGTGATCTCCGCGCTCATCGAGGCCGAACACGTGATCAGCGAATCCGATTCACGCGCCAGCCAGGACTCCACAGCATGTACCTGTCGGCTGATCGGGCCCGACACCCAGCCGGAGTGCCTGCCGGCCTCGGTGGCATGGATAGTGGAAACCAGTGGCACATCAAAGTATTCGGACAGGGTGATGGACGGGTGAGCGACCAGCCAGTCGTGCGCGTGCACCAGATCCGGTCGCCACGGGCCGCCGGTATGGTCCTTGATGCCCAGGCCGGTGCGCACCATCGCGTGCCCCATCGCCAGCGTCCAGGCCATCATGTCGGTGCCGAAACCGAATTCGTGCGGGTCCTGCGCGGCGGCGACGACACGGACACCCTCGCTGACTTCGTCGGTCGACGGATGCGTGCTCGGGTCGGTATCGGTCGGGCGACGGCTCAGTACCACGACTTCGTGGCCGGCCGCAACGAGCGCAGTGGCCAGATGATGCACGTGCCTGCCGAGACCGCCGACGACCACCGGCGGGTACTCCCACGACACCATCAGGATTTTCATGGCTGGTGCTTTCTCCGGCTGGTGGTCATTTGGGGAGCCGACGTGCGTCGAGGGCACCGAACAGTCCGTCGGCCCTGTTCCAGCCGTCTGCCAGGCGGCGGGCGTGCTTGAATCGGCCCGATGCCAGCGCATCGCAGATTTCCCGCGTGGCGTGGGCGTGTAGGTGCGCGCGGTAGCGTGCATAGTCGGCCGCGGAGTCCTTGCTGACCATGAACGACCAGTCACTGGACACTGTGAGCAGGGTTTCCCGCAGGATCTGGTCGGCGACATGATCCCGCGGGGTGGGGGACCCTAACGCGGTGTTCTGGGTGAGGGCCTTGTCCACCGTGCTCAGCGCGGTGTCGACGACCTCGGTGTTGAGCTGGACGAGGTCGCTGACCGCTGGACCGTTCCAGACCTGCCAGTCCTTGCCCGAACCCCATGAGCTGGGTGGTAATTCGACTGGGGCACCGACGAATCCGTCGGCCTTGGCATCGGCGAGGGTGCCCACCCGGATGCCGGCCTCGGGCAGTGCCCGCAGCACCCGCTCGAGCCACACCGGACCCTCGTACCACCAGTGGCCGAACAACTCGGTGTCGAATGCCGCGATCACATGCGCGGGCCGGCCGATGCGTTCTCCCTCGCTGAGCAGTCGCCGACGCACGACCGCGACGAAGTCCGTGACGTGGTCGTCGATGGCCCGGTCGGCGCGCTGCGGGTCGTAGGGCGCCTTGTCCTCGGAGGCCATGTTGCGTCCCGTGACCCGAGCCGGTTTCAGGCCGGTGGTGTGGTCGTAGGTGTGGAAGTCGCGGTAGGCGGCGTGCCCCGGATAGCCGGACTTGGGGGACCACACGCGATAGCTGACCTGTAGGTCGCGTCCGAACGCGATGACGTCGGAGTCGCCGACCGGGCGGCCCAGCGCCGTGTCGCCGTGCAGCGACGGGCCGTCGACCATGAAGTGGCCCACACCCGCTGCGGCATAACCGGTTTCCATGCCCGGCGCGTACGCACATTCTGGTGCCCAGATACCTTGCGGGGCGTGGGCGAAGCGCGCCTGGGCGTCGGCCAGCCCCTCACGCAGCGCGAACTCACGCAGGCGCGGGTTGAGCAGCGGCTGGAACGGGTGGGCCAGCGGGCCGCCGAGCAGTTCGATGGTGTCTGCGTCGATCAGTTCGCGCAGCATCGGACTGGCACCGTGCCGCCACCGGATGGAGAAGTCCTCGACCGCCGCGGCGGCTTCGGCATGCTCGCGAACCCCGAACTCGCGCAACCCTTCCGGGCTGCTCAGCGTTGTGGCCTCAAGCGCGCGTAACTGCCAGTTGGTCAGCCAGTGGTGCATACCGGTGAGGCAGTACGGATCGTCGAGCTGTGCGGTGACCACCGGTGTCATACCCAGCGTGATCAGGTGGCTGCGGTCCTCGGCGGCCAGGGTATGCAGTACCCGCATCAGCGGCAGGTAAGCCGCCGACCAGGACTGGTAGAGCCATTCTTCGCCCACCGGCCAACGGCCGTGATGGGCCAGCCACGGTAGGTGCGTGTGCAGGACCAGAGTGAACAGCCCCGGTACCGGTTCGGGGTGTGAGCTCGGGGCATTCACGGGCGTACCGCGACCGCGACCAGGTCGAGGCTGTCATCGATGTTGCGTTCCCCGGCCGGAGTGATGTCGAAGTCGTCGGTGGATACCGCCGCGACGTCGGCGAGCAGCCGCTCGGGCCAGGGTGCGTCGGCGACCGCGCGCGCCACCTGGGCGTCGATGATCGAACCGCCGTGGCGGGCATCGAGTTCGGCCAGGGCGGGTCCGTGGAAAACTCCGTACAAACCCTCGATCTGGAACCCGGCGTCTTCGAGCAGCTCGGTGAGCTCGGCGGCGTTGAGTTCGCGGGTGTGGAACGGGTTGAGCGGAGTGTCGCGGCCGGGGGAGAAGGTGATCCGGTTCGGGGTCGACACCAGGAACACACCGCCGGGGCGCAGCACCCGGTAGCACTCGGCGACGAATTGTGCCTGGTCCCATAGGTGTTCGATGACCTGGAAATTAACCACGACGTCGACCGCGCCATCTGGCAGGGGAAGTTCGGCGAGGTTGCCGTGCCGGATGTCGACGCGCGGATAGCGGGCCCGGACATGGGCGACCGTTGCTTCGTCGTAGTCCAGGCCGATGACCTTGCGGGCGACGTCGGCGATCAAATCGGCGCCATAGCCTTCGCCGCAGCCGGCTTCCAGCACGTCGCGCCCGGCGCAGCGCTCGGCGAGCCGCTGGTACACCACCTCGTGCCGGCGGAACCAGTAATTCTCCTCGGCCAAGCCGGGGATGGTCCGCTCGCCTGTCAGTGGCAGAGCGTCTTCCGGACCGTCAACAAATGTGCTCATTGCAACGCAGGCTAACCCAGTCGACCGGTTGGTGGCCTACTCGTGAACGGTTCCCTTACCACCCATGTGTGATAGTGGTCACCGCAGGCCAAGCTCGACCAGCTATGGTGTTCCTGCGAACTACCATAAGTTACCGACCAGTAACATGGGGTTAGCTGCAAAGAACGTAATATGGCAGGCCGGTCTCCGGCCTCACGAGGAGGACGAACCAGAGTCATGACGAATATCGTGGTCCTGATCAAACAGGTCCCAGACACTTGGTCGGAGCGCAAGCTCACCGACGGCGATTTCACCCTCGATCGCGAGGCCGCCGACGCCGTGCTCGACGAGATTAACGAACGTGCCGTTGAAGAGGCACTGCTGATCAAGGAGCGTGAGGGGGGCGACAGTACGGTCACCGTGCTGACCGCGGGCCCGGAGCGCGCCACCGAGGCCATCCGCAAGGCTCTGTCGATGGGGGCCGACAAGGCTGTGCATCTCAAGGACGACGGCCTGCACGGGTCCGACGTGATCCAGACAGCGTGGGCGCTGGCCCGCGCGCTGGGCACCATCGAGGGCACTGAGCTGGTCATCGCCGGTAACGAGGCAACCGACGGTGTCGGTGGCGCGGTCCCGGCTGTCATCGCCGAGTACCTGGGCCTGCCGCAGCTCACCCATGTGCGCAAGCTGACGGTCGAGAACGGCCGGGTCACCGCAGAGCGTGAGACCGACGACGGTGTCTTCACCCTGGAGGCCGCGCTTCCGGCTGTCGTCAGCGTCAACGAGAAGATCAACGAGCCCCGCTTCCCGTCCTTCAAGGGCATCATGGCCGCGAAGAAGAAGGAAGTCACCGTGCTCACCCTTGCCGAGATCGGCGTCGACGCCGACGAGGTCGGTGTCGCCAGTGCCGGGTCGAAGGTGCTGTCGTCGACCCCGAAGCCGCCGAAGGCCGCTGGTGAGAAGGTCACCGACGACGGCAACGGCGGTACCAAGGTTGTCGAGTACCTCGTTGCTCAGAAACTCATCTAGCAGCTGCTCCCATCGAATCTAACGAGACGCGAAAGACATAACGAGAAACCCATGGCTGAAGTACTTGTGCTCGTTGAGCACTCCGAGGGTGCCCTGAAGAAGGTCACCGCTGAATTGATTACCGCCGCCCGGGCGCTAGGTGAGCCTGCCGCCGTCGTGGTGGGCAAGCCCGGCACGGCAGCACCGCTGGTAGACGACCTCAAGGCCGCCGGTGCGGCCAAGATCTACGTTGCCGAATCCGATGACGTCGAGAACTACTTGGTCACCCCGGTGGTCGACGTGCTCGCCGGTCTGGTCGAGACTGCCGCGCCCGCGGGCGTGCTGCTCGCCGCAAGCGCCGACGGCAAGGAGATCTCCGCACGGTTGGCGGCCCGCATCGGTTCGGGTCTGCTGGTCGACGTGATCCAGGTCAAGGAAGGCGCGGTGGGCGTCCACAGCATCTTCGGTGGCGCTTTCACCGTCGAGGCACAGGTCACCAGCGACACTCCGGTGATCACCGTGCGTCCCGGCTCGATCGAGGCCGTGCCTGCCGCCGGTGCCGGTGCGGTCGTCAACGTCGAGGTTCCGGCTCAGGCCGAGACCGCCACCAAGATCACCAAGCGTGAGCCCGCGGTGGCCGGCGACCGCCCAGAGCTCACCGAGGCCACCGTCGTGGTCGCCGGCGGGCGTGGTGTCGGCAGCGCGGAGAGCTTCGCGATCGTCGAGGCGCTGGCCGACTCGCTCGACGGCGCTGTCGGTGCTTCGCGTGCCGCGGTCGACGCGGGCTACTACCCGGGCCAGTTCCAGATCGGGCAGACCGGCAAGACCGTGTCGCCGCAGCTGTACATCGCGCTGGGTATCTCCGGGGCGATCCAGCACCGCGCCGGTATGCAGACGTCGAAGACGATCGTCGCGGTGAACAAGGACGAAGAGGCGCCGATTTTCGAGATCGCCGATCTCGGCATCGTCGGCGACCTGTTCAACGTCACCCCGCAGCTCACCGACGCCATCAAGGCTCGCCAGGGCTGATTTTTCGCGTTTTCTCGCGCGAGCAGACACAAAACTGCCCCTTTTCGCACGAAAAGGGGCAGTTTTGCGTCTGCTGAGCAGCCCGGCGGTCCAATTCGTCACCTAGCCATCACGGACATGTCACGCTGACGACGCCAGCCGGCGACCCGGCTGGGCGACTGTGCTGGCTATGAGCACTCCATCTGTACTCATCGCCGCCGACCGTCCCACCCCGTCAGCGGATTCGCCGCGGTATTCACTGTTGTTGTCCACCGACGCCGAGCTCATCTACGCGGCACAGCGACTGCGTCACGACGTGTTCACCGCTGAGCCGGGATTCGCGTTCAAGCGCGACGGCGACTCCGCTGGTCTGGATGCCGACCGGTTCGACGAGTACTGCGACCACCTGCTGGTACGGGACGAGGACGCCGGCGAACTGGTCGGCTGCTACCGCATGTTGCCGCCGCCCGGCGCGATCGCCGCCGGCGGGCTCTACACAGCCACCGAGTTCGATGTGACGGGCCTCGATGCACTGCGGCCGTCTCTGGTGGAGATGGGCCGCGCCGTCGTGCGCAGCGACCACCGCAACGGCGCGGTGGTCCTGCTCATGTGGGCGGGCATCCTGGCCTACCTGGACCGCTGCGGCTACGACTATGTCACTGGCTGCGTCTCGGTGCCCACCGCGGGCAACGCCGACGGCCCGCCCGGCACGCTGATCCGCGGGGTCCGCGATTTCGTCCGCCGTCGCCATGCCGCACCGCAGGAGTTCACCGTGTACCCGTACCGACCCGTCGTGCTCGACGGCGAGAGCCTCGACGACATCGCCCCGCCGTCGCGGATCTCGGTGCCGCCGCTGATGCGCGGCTACTTACGGCTGGGCGCGCAGGTGTGCGGCGAACCGGCCCACGACCCCGACTTCGGGGTGGGTGACTTCCCGGCCCTGCTCGACAGGCGCCGGGCCGACATCCGCTACCTCAAGCGACTGCGCTCGGTGTCGGCAGCAGCCGACATGGCCGACGGGATGGGCTCGTGACCAGTCCGCGCACAGCCGCAGGCCGCGCACACCCATGGTTGCCCAGGGCATCGTGTGATGCCAGCTGCGTGCAGGCCGGCAGCGCCGACACCGGCCGCAGATCGGTCGTCTGGGTCCGCACCACCGTGCGGGTCGCCATGGCGGTCCTCCTGGCACCCGGCGTGCCGCTGCTGGCGGTGCCGTTGCCCGGGCGCTCACACATCCAGCGGTTGTACTGCCGATTGATGCTGCGGTGCTTCGGCGTGCGTATCACCGTGTCAGGCGGTCCGATCCGCAACCTTCAGGGTGTGCTGGTGGTCAGTGGGCACGTGTCCTGGCTGGACATCTTCACCATCGGGGCAGTGCTGCCGGGATCCTTCGTCGCCCGCGCCGACCTGGTGGAGTGGCCTGCTCTGGGACGGCTCGCCCGCATCATGAAGGTCATCCCCATCGACCGGGGCAGTCTGCGCCGGCTGCCGTCGGTCGTGGACACCGTCGCGCAGCGTCTGACCGAAGGGCACACCGTGGTGGCGTTCCCCGAGGGCACCACCTGGTGCGGACTGGCCCACGGCCAGTTCCGTCCCGCGATGTTCCAGGCCGCCATCGACGCCGCCCGCCCCGTGCAGCCGCTGCGACTGACCTACCGGCACCGCGACGGCCGGCTGTCCACGGTTCCGGCCTTCGTCGGGCAGGGCACCCTGCTGCAGTCTGTCCGGCGCGTCATCACCGCCCGTCGCACCGTGTGCCACGTGCACGTCGGGTCGCTGCAACTGCCCGGCGAGAACCGCCGCGATCTGGCCGCACGCTGCGAGGCGGCGGTGCGTGGGGAGCAGACTCTGCCTGTCACGCCCGCTCACGCTCTGGTCGCCTGACCGGCATTCGGGCCGATAGCCGGTCGCGGCTATCCTGGGAGCGTTATGGCTGCCTCACCGACCGTGTCCTCGGGTGCGCAGGTCTACCTCGATCACGCCGCCAGCACCCCGATGCATCCCGCTGCCATCGAGGCGATGACGGCTGTGCTGGCCACCGCGGGCAACGCATCGTCGCTGCACGGATCGGGCCGGCTGGCCCGGCGCCGGATGGAGGAGTCCCGCGAGACACTGGCCCAGCTGCTGGGGGCGCGGCCCTCGGAGGTCATCTTCACCGCCGGCGGCACCGAAAGCGACAACCTGGCGGTCAAAGGCATCTACTGGGCCCGCCACGATGCCGAGCCCACGCGGCGGCGGATCGTGACCAGCCCGGTCGAACACCACGCGGTGCTCGACGCCGTGGAATGGCTGGCCGAGCACGAGGGCGCCGAGGTCACGTGGCTGCCGGTCGGCCCGGACGGTGCGGTGGCCCCCGAAGCTCTGCGGGCTGCGCTGCAGGAGCACGACGACGTGGCGCTGGTATCGATCATGTGGGCCAACAACGAGGTCGGCACCATCATGCCGATCACGGAGCTGGCGGCGGTCGCCACGGAGTTCGGGGTGCCGATGCACAGCGATGCCGTGCAGGCGGTCGGTCAGATCCCGGTGGACTTCGGGGCCAGCGGGCTGGCGGCGATGAGCGTGGCTGCGCACAAGTTCGGCGGGCCTGCCGGTGCCGGGGTACTGCTGTTGCGTCGGGACGTCGCATGCGTGCCACTGCTGCACGGCGGCGGCCAGGAACGCGACATCCGTTCCGGCACACCGTTTGTGGCTGGCGCCGTCGGCATGGCAGCGGCTGCGAAGGTGGCGATCGACGGTATGGCGGTCAACAGCGCACGGGTACGCGCGTTGCGGGATCGGCTGATTGAGGGCGTATTGGCAACGATCGATGACACCTACGTCAACGGGGCCGCTGGCACGGGACGGCTTCCCGGCAACGCGCACTTCACTTTCCGTGGTTGCGAAGGCGATTCGTTGCTGATGCTGCTCGATGCCAAGGGCATCGAATGCTCGACCGGATCAGCCTGCACGGCCGGGGTGGCGCAGGCCTCTCACGTGCTGATCGCAATGGGCGCCGACCCGGCGACGTCCCGCGGATCCTTGCGACTGTCGCTGGGGCACAACAGCACCGACGCCGACGTGGACGCTGCGCTTGAGGTACTGCCGGGCGCAGTGGAGCGGGCCCGGCTGGCGGCGCTGGCGAGTTCCGGAACGGCTCGCTCATGAGGGTGCTGGTCGCGATGAGCGGTGGAGTGGATTCGTCGGTGGCCGCCGCCCGCATGGTCGACGCCGGCCACGATGTCGTCGGCGTGCACTTGGCGCTGTCGTCCACGCCGGGCACCCTGCGCACCGGATCGCGGGGATGTTGTTCCAAGGAGGATGCCGGTGACGCCCGGCGCGTCGCGGACGTGCTCGGGATCCCGTTCTACGTCTGGGATTTCGCCGACAGGTTCAAAGACGATGTGATCGACGACTTCGTCGAGGCCTACGCGCGCGGTGAGACCCCGAATCCGTGCGTGCGGTGCAACGAGCGGATCAAGTTCTCCGCACTGTCGGCCCGGGCCTTGGTGCTGGGTTTCGACGCCGTCGCGACGGGTCACTACGCACGGCTGGAAGACGGCAGGCTGCGCCGCGCGGTCGACGCTGACAAGGATCAGTCGTACGTGCTGGGTGTGCTGACCGCCGAGCAGCTTCGACATGCGCTGTTCCCGATCGGCGACACACCCAAGCCGCAGATCCGTGAAGAGGCTGCCGCCCGCGGGCTGGCAGTCGCTGAAAAGCCTGACAGCCATGACATCTGCTTCATCCCGTCGGGGGACACCCAGGCTTTCCTCGGCGCGCGTATCGGGGTGCGCCGCGGCTCGGTGATCGATTCCAGCGGCACAGTGCTCGCCGAACACGGAGGCGTGCACGGTTTCACCATCGGCCAACGCAAGGGTCTGGGAATCGCGGGCCCCGGCGCCGACGGCAGGCCCCGGTACGTGACCGCGATCGACGCCGAAACCGGCACCGTCCGCGTCGGATCGGCCGAGGACCTCGAGGTGCGGCAGCTGTCGGGGGAGAACCCGGTCTTCACCAGCGGCGTCGCTCTTGACGGGCCCGTGGAGTGCCAGGTGCAGGTGCGGGCGCACGGTGGGATCGCCGACGTCGTGGCAGAGTTGTTCGACGGCCGCCTGATAGTGAACCTGCGGACCCCGCTGCGCGGCGTCGCACCTGGGCAGACCATGGTGCTTTACCGTCCCGATCCGGACGGTGACGAGGTCATCGCCAGCGCCACCATCGCACGCGCGTGAGCGCTTTCGCGGCCGCGACCGGTATCGGGTCTTGGCCTGGCACCGCCGCGCGGCAGGCCGCCGAGGTCGTCGTAGGGGAACTGCACACGCTGACCCATCTGGTGGAACTGCCCGCCCGCGGCATCGGCGCCGACATGATCGGCCGGGCTGGGGCGCTGCTGGTCGACGTCGGCATCGACACCGTGCCGCGCGGCTACCGCATCGCATCGGGCCGCAGTGCCGCGCTGCGCCGCGCGGTGAGTCTGCTGGGCGAGGATGTCGATGCGCTCGAGGAGGCCTGGGAAAAGGCCGGGCTGCGCGGCAGCGGGCGCGTCGTGAAAGTCCAGGCGCCCGGGCCCATCACGCTGGCCGCGCAGCTGGAACTGTCCGGCGGGCATCGGGCCATCACCGACCCGGGCGCGTTGCGCGACCTCGCCGCATCTTTGGCCGAGGGGCTGGCGCAGCACCGGGCCGACGTCGCGCGCAGGTTGGAGACAACCGTGGTGGTGCAGCTCGACGAGCCGTCGTTGCCGGCCGCGCTGGCAGGTCGGTTGACCGGGGTGACCAGCTTGTCGCCGGTGCATCCGGTCGACGAAACCGTCGCCATGGGCTTGCTTGACGGCTGCGTCGCGCGCGTCGGCGCCGAAACCGCCATGCACAGCTGCGCTCCGGGCTTACCGTGGAAAGGCTTGCTGCGCAGCACTGTTCACGCTGTTTCCGTCGATCTTTCGACCCTGACCCCGGCTGATCTGGACGGTATCGGCGAGTTCGTCGACGCCGGGCGCACAGTGCTGCTCGGGGTGGTGCCCGCCACCGCACCCGAACGCAGGCCGTCGGTCGAAGAGGTCGCCAAGGCGGTCGTGACGGTCACCGACCGACTGGGTTTCGCCCGTGAGGTGTTGCGGGACCGGATCGGCATCACTCCGGCGTGCGGACTGGCCGGTGCGACGCCCGAGTGGGCGCGGGTCGCACTTGAGCTCGCGCAAAAGACCGCCGACGGCTTCGCGCAGGATCCGGACGCCATCTAACCCCCATAGGCCCGCGGAGGCTCGTCTACCGCTGGCATCCTGCCGGCTTCCCTCGTGCCGCGCCGATTGTCACGCTGGGGTGGCTCTCGATTTCGAGAGCCACCCCAGCGTGACAAAGTAGGTCGGGTCGGCGCCGCAGGTCGGGTCGGCGCCGTAGGTCCGGCAACAGGGCCCGCGAAACTCATGGTTCCTCCCCTCGGCGTTCATCGAGTTGCTTGACGAGCTTGCGGGAAGCCACGAGTCGGTACGAGGCGTCGACCAGCTCGGTCACTTCGTCCCAATCCACCTTCGTCGCAGTGAAATCCAAACCCAGCCAGCCGTGGGGGCCCATGTAGGCCGGGAAGAAGAACCGCCTGTCCTGCTTCAGTGCCCGTCTGTCGCTGTCGTCGACTTTGATCAGAAGGGAATAGGGCATCCCGCGCATCGCCCCGCGAGTCTTGACGTTGCCCCCGTACATGGCGAACATCTTCGGCGCGCAGAACACCGGCCTGCCCCACGACACTTTCTCGAATGCCTCCGGGAAGTCGAGAGCGATGCTGCGTAGCTCGGCCAGTCCCGGATCGTTGTCGCCGAACATGATCGGATGCGGCATGCCGTCACCATAACCGGAGCCGGTAAAACGCTGCCGTGAGCTGCACGACAGTGTCACGCTGAAACGATGATCGACCGGCGTGGATTTCTGATGTTGTCGGCGGTCGGGGCGGCAGGTCTGGTGGGCGCCTGCTCGTCGCGAAACGCAACCCCTACGGCCACGAGCAGTGCCCCGGGCAAACCGGTCGAAATCGCGTTCACAGCCGCCGAATCCGATGTTGACCTCGGGGGTGTCGCGGTCCGAACCTGGACCTACACCGGCACGGTGCCCGCCACAGAAATCCGGCTCCGCAAGGGCCAGCGGCTGCGGGTGCCGGTGACCAACCGGCTGCCCCAGGAAACCACCGTGCACTGGCATGGTCTGGCAATCCCGAACGACATGGACGGGGTGCCGGTGCTGACTCAGCAGGCAATCGCCCCGGGCTCGAACTTCACCTACGAGTTCGTCGTTCCCGATGCGGGCACCTACTACCTGCACTCGCACGTCGGGACTCAGCTGGACCGTGGCATGTACGGTCCGCTCATCATCGAAGATCCGGCGGATGGCGCGGACTACGACGACGAGCTCGTCGTGGTGCTCGACGACTGGATCGACGGCACCGGAACCAATCCGGATCAGGTCGCCGAAGACCTCAAGGCCAACGGGATGAAACCGATGGCCGGCGGGGGACCCATGGTGACGCCGACGATGCCACTGGGCGATGACGGCGGCGACGTCACCTATCCGTACTTCCTCGTCAACGGTCGCACCGTCAAGGACCCGCAGACCGTCGATTGTCGTTCCGGACAACGTATTCGGCTGCGGATCATCAACGCGGGCGCCGACACCGCGTTCCGTGTCGCGGTGCCCGGCTGCGAGCTCGATGTCACTCACACCGACGGTTACCCGGTGCACCGGCACCGCACCGAGACGGTGATCCTCGGCATGGGTGAACGCGCCGACGCGATCGTCACGCTGGCCTCCTCAGCGCCGCTGATCGCCGCGGCGGAGGGCAAGGACGGCTATGCACAACTGAACCTGCGGGTTGACGCCACGCCGTCGAATCCCGATGTCGCCGGGTTGGTGAAGACGCTGCGCACGCAGCAGCCGCTGAACACCGCAACCCTCACGCCGGCCGCAGAAGTCGTCCTGCCACAAAGAAATCCGGACCAGATCGTGGAGCTGAGGCTGGCCGGTCCGATGGCCGGCTACACCTGGCCGATCAACGGCAAGCTCTACGACCCGCCCAACGATGGCATCGAGCTGACGAAAGACAAGCGGGTCCGGATCCGATTCGTCAGTGATTCGATGATGTTCCATCCCATGCATCTGCACGGCCATACCTTCCAGGTGGTTGGGCCGCAGGGCCCTCGGGCACGCAAGGACACTGTTCTGGTGCCGCCTGAGCAGACCGTCGAGGTGGACTTCGACACCGACAACCCCGGTCGGTGGATCGTGCATTGCCACAACGACTACCACCTCAACGCAGGTATGGCGACATTCTTCACCTACGTCGCGTGAGTTTGCAGTCGGTGTGCTCCGATAATCTGCGGAGGTGACCTCGAGCGACACTGAAGACGCTGACCTGCGACGACGTTGGCAGGAGCTGGCCGACGAGGTACGTGAACACCAGTTCCGCTACTACATCAGGGACGCGCCGGTGATCTCCGACGCGGAGTTCGACGCGATGTTTCGCGAGCTGCAGGCGCTCGAGGACGCCCACCCCGAGCTGCGGACCCCAGATTCACCGACCCAGCTGGTCGGCGGGGCGGGCTTCGCCACCGACTTCACGCCCGCCGAGCATCTGGAGCGCATGTTGTCGCTGGACAACGTGTTCGATTCCGACGAGTTGTCGGCATGGGCGGCCCGGATCAGTGGTGAGATCGGTGATGCCGCGCATTATTTGTGCGAGTTGAAGATCGACGGAGTGGCACTGGCGCTGGTCTACCGCGACGGACGACTGGTCCGGGCCGCCACTCGCGGTGACGGGCGCACCGGCGAGGACGTCACCCTCAACGCACGCACCATCGAAGACATCCCCGAGCGGCTCACACCTTCCGATGAGTTCCCGGTGCCCGCGGTGCTCGAAGTGCGTGGCGAAGTGTTCTTCCGGGTCGCCGACTTCGAAGATCTCAACGCCGGGCTGGTCGCCGAGGGCAAGCCGCCTTTCGCCAACCCGCGCAACAGTGCGGCGGGCTCGCTGCGGCAGAAGAATCCGGCGGTGACCGCGCGGCGCAAACTGCGGATGATCTGCCACGGTCTGGGTCATATAGAAGGCACTGCGGGCTTCCCGTTCAAGACGCTGCATGACGCGTACCGCGCCCTGGGGCAATGGGGATTACCGGTCTCGATTCACACCACCAAGGTTTCCGGCGTCGCCGCGGTCGCCGAGCGCATCTCCTACTGGGGGGAACACCGGCACGAGGTCGATCACGAAATCGACGGTGTGGTGGTCAAAGTCGACGAGGTGGCGCTGCAACGCAGGCTCGGCGCGACGTCGCGTGCTCCGCGCTGGGCCGTGGCCTACAAATACCCGCCCGAGGAAGCCACGACCAAGCTGCTCGACATCAGGGTCAGTATCGGCCGCACCGGCCGGGTCACGCCGTTTGCCTACATGGAGCCGGTCAAGGTGGCCGGTTCGACGGTCGGCCTGGCGACCCTGCACAACGCCACCGAGGTCAAGCGCAAGGGCGTGCTGATCGGCGACACCGTCGTCATCCGCAAGGCCGGCGACGTCATTCCTGAGGTGCTCGGCCCGGTCGTCGACCTGCGGGACGGGTCCGAGCGTGAGTTCGTCATGCCCACACACTGTCCCGAATGCGGCACCCGCCTGGCGCCGGCCAAGGAGGGCGACGCCGACATCCGTTGTCCGAACACCCGTAGTTGCCCGGCGCAGCTGCGGGAACGGGTGTTTCATGTCGCGGGCCGTGGCGCGTTCGACATCGAGGGGCTGGGATACGAGGCCGCGACGGCGTTGCTGGCGGCCGGGGTGATCACCGACGAGGGCGATCTGTTCACCCTGACCGCCGACGATCTGCTGCGCACCGAACTGTTCACCACCAAGGCCGGCGAATTGTCCGCGAACGGTAAACGCCTGCTGGCCAATCTCGGCAAGGCCAAGGCCCAGCCGCTGTGGCGGGTGTTGGTGGCGCTGTCCATTCGTCACGTCGGGCCGACCGCGGCGCGAGCGCTGGCCACCGAGTTCGGCAGCCTGGACGCCATCGTCGCGGCGTCAGAGGAACAACTCGCCGCGGTCGAAGGCGTCGGGCCCACCATTGCCGCGGCGGTGGTGGAGTGGTTCGCCGTCGACTGGCACCGCGCGATCGTCGACAAGTGGCGTGCAGCCGGGGTACGAATGGCCGACGAGCGCGACGCCAGTGTCGAGCGCACGCTGGAAGGCCTGTCGATTGTGGTCACCGGTTCGTTGCCCGGGTTCTCCCGCGACGAGGCCAAGGAGGCCATCATCGCCCGCGGCGGCAAAGCCGTGGGTTCGGTGTCGAAGAAGACGGCCTACGTCGTCGCCGGGGACGCACCTGGATCGAAATACGACAAGGCGGTCGAACTCGGTGTTCCGATCGTCGACGAGGACGGATTCCGGAAGTTGCTCGCGGAAGGGCCCGCACCTGAAGACGGTGCGGAGTAGCCGCCCGACCTCACCGCAGAATCGTCCCCACGATCCCGGCCAGGTAGCCCAGCCGGGCGACCTCTGACGGCCGGAAGCCCGGGCCGCCGGGGCGCCCCAGCAGTACCGCGGTGTTGTGGTCGCCCAACGGTGCGGCGGCCAGGGTGGTATCCATGTCCCGCCACAGCTGTGGCACCCAGTCCGCGGTGCCGTTCAGCATCTCGGCATGTTCCAGCGGCAGCCAGGGCGCGGACGGGAGATGGGTTTCGGGTGCGCCGTGACTGCCGGCGAGTCGCTCGACGCCGGTTGCGGTCGCCCGCAGCACCGTGCACCAGCCGACCCGCAGCACCGGGGCGGCCTCCTCGGCGAGGACCTGGAGCCGGGCGGCGCGTCCTGTGGCGGCCGCTACGTGGTCGATCAGTTCGAGCTCTCGGTGCGCTTCCAGTAGGCCGGTGTGCGGCCGGATGCTGTCGACGTAGACGCCGGTCAAGTTCTCGGCGGCGGTGATCAGGGCGTCGGGCATGGACCCGGCGGGCAGCTCGACCACCAGATCGTCAATCGCGAATCCCGCACTGCGCTCGACGACGTCGAGCGACAAGATATCGGCACCTACGGACCCCAGCGCGACCGCCAGTGAACCGAGACGGCCTGGACGGTCCTCCAGCTGGACCCGCAGCAGATAGGAAGGCACGCGCAACACTGTCGCACAACGATGCGCCGAGGGCATTCCGAGCGGCCCGCGTGCGGCCGCTTCGCTCGTGCCCGCTGCCACCAGCTCAGGCGCAGTGACTAGGCTGCTTTGTCGTGTCGCAGATCTCCCGAGACGAGGTTGCCCACCTGGCGCATCTGGCCCGGTTGGCGCTGACCGATGACGAGTTGGACAGTTTCGCCGGCCAACTCGACGCCATCCTTGGCCACGTCGGCCGGATCCAGTCCGTCGACGTCACCGGCGTCGAAGCCACCGACAACCCACTCAAAGACGTCAACGTCACACGGCCCGACGTCGTCGCGCCGTGCCTGACCCAGGACGAGGCGCTGGCCGCGGCGCCCAGGGCGGAGGACGGGCGGTTCGCGGTGCCGCGGATCCTGGGGGAACCCGAATGACCGATCTCACACGCTGTGACGCAGTGACCCTCGGCGCCCAGATCGCCGCCGGCGAGGTCACCTCCACCGAGGTCACCCAGGCACACCTGGACCAGATCGCCGCCACCGATGAGCGCTTCCACGCGTTCCTGTACGTCGGCGCCGAGCAGGCGCTGGCCGCAGCGGCCGCCGTCGACCGTAAGGTCGCCGCGGGCGAATCGCTGGCCTCGCCGCTGACCGGTGTGCCGCTCGCGCTCAAGGACGTCTTCACCACCAACGATGCGCCGACCACGGCCGGGTCGAAGATCCTGGAGGGCTGGCGCTCACCGTACGACGCGACGGTGACCACCAAGCTGCGGGCGGCCGGTATCCCGATCCTCGGCAAGACCAACATGGACGAGTTCGCCATGGGCAGCTCGACCGAGAACTCCGCGTACGGCCCGACCCGCAACCCCTGGGATACCGACCGGGTGCCGGGCGGCTCCGGCGGTGGCAGCGCCGCGGCACTGGCCGCATACCAAGCGCCGTTGGCCATCGGTACCGACACCGGCGGGTCGATCCGCCAGCCCGCCGCGCTCACAGCCACCGTCGGCGTCAAGCCCACGTACGGCACGGTCAGCCGCTACGGACTGATCGCGTGCGCGTCGTCGCTGGACCAGGGTGGTCCGTGCGCCCGCACCGTGCTCGACACCGCGCTGCTACATGAGGTCATCGCCGGCTACGACCCGCGGGATTCCACGTCGATCGACGTCCCGGTGCCCGATGTGGTGGGTGCGGCCAGGGCCGGCGCACAGGGCGACCTCAAGGGTGTTCGGGTCGGTGTGATCAAGCAGCTGCGTGGTGAGGGCTATCAACCCGGTGTGCTCGCGTCGTTCAACGCCGCGGTCGAGCAGATCACTGCGCTCGGTGCGGAGGTCACCGAGGTGGACTGCCCGAACTTCGACCATGCAATGGCGGCCTACTACCTGATTCTGCCCTCCGAGGTGTCCAGCAACCTGGCGCGCTTCGACGCCATGCGATATGGCCTGCGGGTCGGCGACGACGGCACGCACAGCGCCGAAGAGGTCATGGCGCTGACCCGGGCCGCCGGCTTCGGTCCGGAAGTCAAGCGCCGCATCATGATTGGCACCTATGCGTTGTCGGCCGGGTATTACGACGCGTACTACAACCAGGCCCAGAGGGTCCGGACGTTGATCGCCCGCGACCTGGAACGCGCTTACGAAAGCGTCGACGTGCTGGTCTCGCCGACGACCCCGACCACCGCGTTCGCGCTGGGGGAGAAGGTCGACGATCCACTGGCCATGTACCTGTTCGATCTGTGCACCTTGCCGCTGAACCTGGCTGGGCACTGCGGCATGTCGGTTCCGTCAGGGCTCTCGCCCGACGACGGCCTGCCGGTCGGACTGCAGATCATGGCCCCGGCACTGGCCGATGACCGGCTCTACCGGGTCGGCGCCGCCTACGAAGCGGCTCGCGGCCCGATTGCGGGCGCACTTCAGGTGTCGCCGAACAGCGATCTGGGTGCAGTTTCGGCGCTCGCCCAGCAGGCACCTGGCCAGCCGGGCAAGATAGAGCACATGCGCACACGAGGAGCAGATGAGTAGATGCGTATCGGAATCCTGACCGGCGGTGGCGACTGCCCTGGTCTGAACGCGGTGATCCGTGCGGTGGTACGTACCTGTGATGTGCGGTACGGCTCGACGGTTGTCGGCTTCCAGGACGGCTGGCGAGGTCTGCTGGAAGACCGGCGGGTCCAGCTCAAGAACGACGACCGCAACGATCGGTTGCTCGCCAAAGGCGGCACCATGCTGGGCACCGCGCGGGTGAATCCCGACGAATTGCGGGCCGGGCTACCCCAGATCAAGCAGACGTTGGAGGACAACGGCATCGATGTGCTGATCCCCATCGGCGGGGAAGGCACGCTGACCGCGGCGCACTGGCTGTCCGAGGAGAACGTCCCGGTGGTGGGCGTGCCCAAGACCATCGACAACGACATCGATTGCACCGACGTCACTTTCGGCCACGACACGGCGCTGCAGGTTGCCACCGAGGCCATCGACCGCCTGCACAGCACTGCCGAATCTCATCAACGGGTGATGCTCGTCGAGGTGATGGGTCGCCACGCAGGGTGGATCGCCCTCAACGCCGGCATGGCCTCCGGCGCGCACATGACGCTGATTCCCGAGCATCCGTTCGACGTCGAAGAGGTCTGCCGGTTGATCAAACAGCGCTTCGTGCGCGGTGATTCGCATTTCATCTGCGTCGTCGCCGAGGGCGCCAGGCCCGCTGAGGGGTCGATGGAACTGCGCGACGGCGGTATCGACGAGTTCGGCCATATCCGGTTCACCGGCGTCGCCCACCAACTCGGCGTGGAGATCGAGAAGCGGATCAAGAAGGAAGTGCGCACCACGGTGCTCGGTCACGTGCAGCGCGGCGGAACGCCGACGGCCTACGACCGGGTGCTGGCCACCCTGTTCGGCGTCAATGCCGCCGACGCCGCGCATGCCGGCGAGTACGGGATGATGGTGTCGCTGCGGGGCGAGGACATCGGCCGGGTGCCATTGGCCGACGCCACCCGCCGACTCAAGCTGGTGTCCCAGAGCCGTTACGACGACGCGGCCGAGTTCTTCGGCTGAGTTTCTCGGGCAAGTTTCTCGGGCGAGCAGACACAGCGGTTCCCGAAACCCGGCGTGTCCGGTACCGCCACGTCTGCTCGCCGAGGAATTTGCGCGCTCTCGGGGAGTGCACCCGGCGCCGGCCTGAACCTGCCCAATTAGGATCGTGTCCATGTCTGTTGCCGCGGAACTTCTTGACTACGACGACGTGCTCGCCGCCTATGAGCCCGTGATGGGTATGGAGGTGCACGTCGAACTCTCCACGGCGACCAAGATGTTCTGTGGCTGCGCCAACCGCTTCGGTGCCGAGCCCAACACCCAGGTGTGCCCTGCGTGCCTCGGCCTGCCGGGGTCCCTGCCGGTACTCAACGAGGCCGCGGTGGAGTCGGCGATCCGCGTCGGGCTCGCGTTGAACTGCCAGATTGCACCGTGGGGCCGGTTCGCCCGCAAGAACTACTTCTATCCCGATCAGCCGAAGAACTACCAGATCTCGCAGTATGACGAGCCGATCGCGGTCAACGGCTATCTCGACGTTCCGCTCGACGACGGCAGCACCTTCCGGGTGGAGATCGAACGCGCGCACATGGAGGAGGACACCGGCAAGCTGACCCACCTGGGCAGTGACACCGGACGGATCGCCGGGGCCACGACATCGCTGGCCGACTACAACCGTGCCGGGGTTCCGCTGATCGAGATCGTCACGAGACCGATCGAGGGAACCGGTGAACGCGCGCCGGAGATCGCGCGCGCCTACGTCACCGCGCTGCGGGACCTGTTGCGCGCCCTGGACGTCTCCGACGTGCGGATGGATCAGGGGTCGATGCGCTGCGACTCGAACGTGTCGCTGAAGCTTAAGGGCGCACCGGAGTTCGGCACCCGGACCGAGACCAAGAACGTCAACTCGCTCAAGAGTGTCGAGGTCGCGGTGCGCTACGAGATGCGTCGGCAGGCAGCCGTGCTGCAGGCGGGCGGGACCGTGACGCAGGAGACCCGCCACTTCCACGAGGACGGTTACACCACCGCGGGCCGCAGCAAGGAGACCGCGCAGGACTATCGCTACTTCCCTGAGCCCGACCTCGAACCCGTCGCTCCGAGCGCCGAGTTGGTGGACCGGCTGCGGACCACCATACCCGAGCTCCCGTGGTTGGCGCGCAAGCGAATTCAGCAAGAGTGGGGTATCTCCGACGAGGTGATGCGCGATCTGGTCAATGCCGGCGCCGTCGAACTCGTCGCCGCTACTGTCGCGCACGGCGCGTCCAGCGAGGGTGCGCGTGCATGGTGGGGCAACTTCCTGGTGCAGAAGGCCAATGAAACCGGGGTGGCCGTGTCCGACTTGCCGATCACCCCGGCGCAGGTTGCGGCGGTGTTGAAGCTGGTCGACGACGGAAAGTTGTCCACCAAGCTGGCCCGTCAGGTGGTCGAGGGTGTGCTGGCAGGCGAGGGCGAACCCGAACAGGTGATGAACGATCGCGGTTTGGCGCTGGTCCGTGACGATTCGCTGATCCAGGCCGCCGTCGACGAGGCGTTGGCGGCCAATCCCGGTATCGCGGAGAAGATCCGCGGTGGCAAGGTTCAGGCCGCGGGTGCGGTCGTGGGTGCGGTGATGAAGGCGACCAAGGGTTCGGCCGACGCTGCCCGCGTGCGGGAATTGGTGCTGGCGGCCTGCGGCCAGGGATAGGCGGTCAGCCCGCCCCGGCGAATGAGACCGCGGCGGGACAGCATCGAAAAGCGTTGGGTATCAGGTCTTGTCGGCGTTGCTGCGGGGGAAGCCACCGCCCTGTGGGAACAGTGGGAAGACGACGTCGTCGAGTTTCTCGGCGTCGCCCGCGGTCCGGTTAACCGTCGCGCCCCACACGTTGCCGTCGGGTGAGAGCTGCAGTGCCCAGGCGTGGCCGCGGGTGTTGTCCCGAAGCACCTCGGGCTCCCCGGTGACCGCGCCGGTGTCCTTGGCCAGCCGCACCGCGACGGTCTGCTTGGTGTTAACCAGGTTGACCAGCACGGTGCCGTCGAGTGCTGCGCATCCGGCCACCCCCGGCTTGTCCGGCCAGGTCCACACCGTCGACACCTTGGAGTCTTTGGTGATGCGCTGCAGCCGATCGGCGGTCGGGGTGCGGTCGGTGACGTACAGCGACCCGTCGGCGGGATCGACGCACATTCCGCCGCCGGCGCCCAAGCCGCTCAGCGCTGTGGTCACCGGGGCCTGGTTGACCGTCGTGGGCTGTTCGATGCGCAGCACCTTGCCCGCGAGCGAAGCCGGGTCGGCCGCCGCGGCCGGGTCACCCGCGTCGCCGGTCTGTACCAGCAGGGTGGTGGGACTGGTGAAGATCAGCGACCCCGTGTTGCCGGTCGCGCCTTTGGGGATTCCGGTCAGGATCGGCTTGGGCGGGTCGGTGTTGGCGATGCGCACGACGCGGTTGTCGGTCGGCGTGCTGATATAGGCGTACATCAGCCGGTCCTGGGAGTACGTGGGCGACAGGACGATATCGAGCAGGCCGCCGTCCCCGGTCGGGTCGACGGGGATGACCAGCTTGACCTTCGGTTCGGCCTTGGTGGACACCTCTTTGACGGCGCCGGTGAGGCGTTCCGCGACGAGCGCCGACTGGCTGTCGGGACCCATGATCAACCCGCTGGTGGTGTCGAGGCAGCCTTGCATCACCCCGGGTGCAGGACATGCCTTGGGAAATGGTTTGGCGGGCAGCGGCGGTGGGGGTGGGGGCGACGATGACGGCGGCGGGCCCATCTGAGGTTCGGTGGTGAACGGCTCCGACTGGGCCGCGTTGAACCGGGCACATCCCGAGCCGGCCAACATCACGGCACACACAACGGCGGCCACCACCGATATCCGCCGACGCGATTCCATGCCGCCAGGTTACGGATCGTGGCTGAGTGCATGCCACGCTGGGCAACGGTGTCCGGTGCCGTGACGGTGCTTCAGGGGCTAATACCAGGCGGAAGCGCCGGGGTAAATACCCGGTTCCGGCTTGACTTGCACTTACCCTGGGCTGCGTGACCAGTCACTCGCAGGACCCACTCGCTTGGCAGAGACCAGATAGTTCGGGCACCGGCGACTCCGCCAGACCTGCCACGGCGAGCCTGGTCGACCCCGAAGACGATTTGCCGTCGGAGTCGTACGGTGGTGATTTCGAAACCACCGCCATCCCGCGGTACGACTCCGCCAAGTCGGATGACCAGCCAGTTTTCCCGTTCATGGGCGAGCCGGAGCCGCTGCCCTACGTGCAGCCGGGCCCCCCGCAACCCCTCGGGTCGTACGGTGCCGAACCCGCCGAGATCGAACGCGACGGTCTGCTCGATGACCGGATCAAAACAGCTGGTCGACGCGGCACCCAGGATCTGGGCCTGCTGATCCTGCGCGTGGCCGTGGGCGGGCTGCTGATCATCCACGGCTTGCAGAAGGCATTCGGCTGGTGGGGCGGTCCCGGCCTCGACGGGTTCAAGACCTCGCTGGTCCAGGCGGGCTTCCAGCATGCCGACATCGTCACCTACGCGGCGACCGCCGGCGAGCTGGCCATCGGTGTACTACTGGTTCTCGGCCTGTTCACCCCGGTGGCGGCCGCCGGCGCACTGGCCTACCTGATCAACGGCGTGCTGGTCGATGTCATGGCCGCGCATGACGATGCCCGCCTGTCGTCCTTCCTCACCGACGGTCACGAATACCGGCTGATCCCGGTTGTCGTTGCGGCCGCGCTGGTTCTGACCGGTCCGGGGCGGTACGGCTTCGACGCCGGACGCGGCTGGGCCAGGCGCCCGTTCGTCGGCTCGTTCGTGGCGCTTTTGGTGGGCATCGGCGTCGGAATCGGTTTGTGGGTGCTGCTCAACGGCGGAAACCCGCTGCGCTGAGCATTACGCGTACGGGTTGGGTACCCGTCCGCCGCTCACCTCGGTCAGCAGGGGCAGAGTCGCGAACGTGACAGCGGGGAGGCGCAGATCCGATCCGTCGTGCAGGTGAGCGACGGCCCACGACGACCGGTCGAAACGCAGGCCGTCGATCTCCGACCACGCCACCTTGCGGCTGCCGAGCAGCGAGCGGGCGGTCACCGTGTCGTGATCGGCGATGGTCCGGTATCGGATGATCGCGTAGGACAACCCGATCGGCAGGATCAGTAGCGGCGTGGCCCACGTGGGATTGGTGAACACCAACGTCAGCAGTCCGAGCGCAAAGAATCCGACCGCGATGTGCGCCATCGGCGACATTCGGACGACGACCGGTTTTGTTGCGGATCGAGAACTCACGTCATCCATCCTTACACTGGGCGGCGTCGGGTTCGGCCCGGTGTCCCGGCCGGTCGCCGCGGGCTCGCCGCAATTTGACCTTCGACCAGTACGGCAGCTACCGTCAATGGTTATGCAGATCCCGGGGTTGCTCGTAGTACTTGGTTGGCGCGTTGATGCCGCGCTGGCCCTCTGCCGGGCATAGCCACAGCATCGACGCGCCACCCTCGTACAGCAGCCTGCTGACGGGGGTTTTTTGTTGCCCCCAGCGCGCCAGACATCATTGACAATCGAGATTTCCGCGAAGAGAACGTGAAGAGGAAACCGTGAGCGCACCGACAACGCGACCGCCGGAACACTCGGCCACCCCGGCCAACGGCGCGTCAACCGCCGCAAACTCCACCCAGTCGCAGTCGAAAAGGGTTGCGCCGCACCAGCTGACCGGCGCTCAGGCGGTCATCCGTTCGCTGGAGGAGATCGGCGTCGACGTCATCTTCGGCATCCCCGGCGGCGCGGTGCTGCCCGTCTACGATCCGCTGTTCGACTCGCAGAGGCTGCGCCATGTGCTGGTCCGCCATGAACAAGGTGCCGGCCACGCCGCGAGCGGGTACGCGCACGCCACCGGCAAGGTCGGTGTGATGATGGCCACCTCGGGTCCGGGGGCAACCAATCTGGTGACGCCGCTGGCGGACGCTCAGATGGATTCGATTCCGGTGGTGGCGATCACCGGTCAGGTCGGCCGTAGCCTGATCGGCACCGATGCCTTCCAGGAAGCTGACATCTGCGGTATCACGATGCCGATCACCAAGCACAACTTCCTGGTGCGCAACGGCGACGACATTCCCAAGGTCATCGCCGAGGCCTTCCATATCGCAGCAAGCGGACGGCCCGGAGCGGTTCTCGTCGATATCCCCAAGGACGTTCTGCAGGGCCAGTGCACGTTCAGCTGGCCGCCGCGCGTCGACCTACCCGGTTACAAGCCGAACACCAAGCCGCACAACCGTCAGATCCGCGAGGCCGCCAAGCTCATCTCGGAGGCCAGCAAGCCGGTGCTCTACGTCGGCGGCGGCGTCATCCGCGGTGACGCCAGCGAGCAGTTGCTGGAACTGGCCGAGCTGACCGGCATTCCGGTGGTGACCACGCTGATGGCCCGCGGCGCGTTCCCGGACAGCCACCCTCAGCACATGGGTATGCCCGGCATGCACGGCACCGTCGCGGCGGTCGCGGCGCTGCAGCGCAGCGATCTGCTGATCGCGCTGGGCACCCGCTTCGACGACCGGGTGACCGGTCAGCTGTCCTCGTTCGCGCCCGAGGCGAAGGTCATCCACGCCGACATCGACCCGGCCGAGATCGGTAAGAACCGGAACCCCGACGTCCCGATCGTGGGCGACATCAAAGCCGTCATCACCGAGCTGACCGAGGCGCTGCACAAGATCGGCACCAGTGCGGCGACGCTCAAACTGGACAGTTGGTGGCAGTACCTGTCTGGCATCAAGTCCACCTACCCGCTGAGCTACGGGCCGCAGAGTGACGGCAGCCTGAGCCCCGAGTACGTGATCGAGACACTGGGCAAGCTGGCCGGCCCGGATGCCGTGTACGTCGCCGGCGTGGGTCAGCACCAGATGTGGGCCGCGCAGTTCGTCAAGTACGAGAACCCGCGCACTTGGATCAACTCAGGTGGTCTCGGAACGATGGGCTACGCCGTACCTGCGGCGATGGGTGCGAAGTTCGCCCGTCCGGAGGCCGAGGTGTGGGCGATCGACGGTGACGGCTGCTTCCAGATGACCAACCAGGAGTTGGCCACCTGTGCGTTGGAGGGTGCACCGATCAAGGTTGCGCTGATCAACAACGGCAACCTCGGCATGGTGCGGCAGTGGCAGACGCTGTTCTACGACGAGCGTTACAGCCAGACCAACCTGGCCACGCATTCTCATCGGATCCCGGATTTCGTGAAGCTGGCCGAGGCCCTGGGCTGCGTCGGATTGCGTTGTGAGCGTGCTGAAGACGTCGAGGACGTCATCCGCCAGGCTCAGGCCATCAACGACCGACCGGTGGTGATCGACTTCATCGTCGGCGCCGACGCGCAGGTGTGGCCGATGGTCGCCGCAGGCACCAGCAACGACGAGATCATGGCGGCCCGGAACATTCGGCCGTTGTTCGACGACGAAGACGGCGAGGGGCATGCCTGATGATGAGTAGCGGAATGCCGACACATACGCTGTCGGTGCTCGTCGAGGACAAGCCGGGCGTGCTGGCGCGCGTGGCATCGCTGTTCTCCCGCCGTGGCTACAACATCCAATCGCTTGCGGTCGGTGCTACCGAGCAGAAGGACATGTCTCGGATGACCATCGTGGTCAGCGTCGACGAGTCTCCGTTGGAGCAGATCACCAAGCAGCTCAACAAGCTGATCAACGTGATCAAGATCGTCGAGCAGGACGAGGACAACGCGGTGGCCCGCGAGTTGGCCCTGATCAAGGTGCGGGCCGATGCCGCCACCCGCAGCCAGGTGATCGAAGCGGTGAACCTGTTCCGCGCCAAGGTTGTCGACGTTTCGACCGAGTCGTTGACAGTTGAGGCCACCGGTACGCCGGAGAAGTTGGAAGCCCTCCTGCGCGTCCTGGAGCCGTACGGTATCCGGGAGCTCGCGCAGTCCGGTGTGGTGTCGGTGTCACGCGGTCCGCGCGGCATCGGGACCGCAAAGTAGCGTCAAGATCAAAGCGGTAGAGCTAGAAAGAGAAGGAACTCAACTTATGGCAGTCGAGATGTTCTACGACGATGATGCCGATCTGTCGATCATTCAAGGTCGCAAGGTCGGTGTGATCGGCTACGGCAGCCAGGGCCACGCGCACTCGTTGTCGCTGCGTGACTCGGGTGTGCAGGTCAAGGTCGGCCTCAAGGAGGGCTCGAAGTCCCGCGAGAAGGTCGCAGAGCAGGGCCTTGAGGTCGACACTCCGGCCGAGGTGGCCAAGTGGGCCGATGTCATCATGGTGCTGGCGCCCGACACCGCGCAGGCCGAGATCTTCCGCAACGACATCGAGCCGAACCTCGAAGACGGCAATGCGCTGTTCTTCGGCCACGGCCTCAACATCCACTTCGGCCTGATCAAGCCGCCGGCCAATGTGACCGTCGGCATGGTCGCCCCCAAGGGGCCGGGCCACCTGGTGCGTCGCCAGTTCGTCGACGGCAAGGGCGTGCCCTGCCTGATCGCCATCGACCAGGACCCCAAGGGTGAGGGTCAGGCGCTTGCGCTGTCGTACGCGGCTGCCATCGGTGGCGCCCGTGCCGGCGTCATCAAGACCACGTTCAAGGAAGAGACCGAGACCGACCTGTTCGGTGAGCAGGCCGTGCTGTGCGGCGGCACCGAGGAACTGGTCAAGACCGGTTTCGAGGTCATGGTCGAGGCCGGCTATGCCCCGGAGATGGCCTACTTCGAGGTGCTGCACGAGCTCAAGCTCATCGTCGACCTGATGTACGAGGGCGGCATCGCGCGGATGAACTACTCGGTGTCCGACACGGCGGAGTTCGGTGGCTACCTGTCGGGTCCGCGTGTCATCGACGCCGACACCAAGGAGCGGATGAAGGCAATCCTGAAGGACATTCAGGACGGCACCTTCGTCAAGCGCCTGGTCGCCAACGTCGAGGGCGGCAACAAGGAACTCGAGGGACTGCGCAAGCAGAACGCCGAGCACCCGATCGAGGTCACCGGAAAGAAGCTGCGCGACCTGATGAGTTGGGTCGACCGGCCGATCACCGAGACCGCTTAATTTTTTCACCGCGAGCGTGCGTGTCTGCTGCCCGGCACTCCGTGATCGGGCAGCATGACACGCACGCTCGCCAGGTCTTGTGGGTTTACTCAAACGTTTTGCGCGACCCTGCAATTCGCTCAGTGCACTCTCGATCACCGTGATCGTGCGCAAAGTGCGGCCCGCAAGCGGCGCGCCGGGCAGCAGACCCGCACGCTCGCGGTACGGGGTTGGTTACGGTAGGGCCAGCTGAGGCAGCGTGGTGATACCGAATTCGCGTTTCAGCACGGTGCGGGCGGCGTAGTAGCCGGACATGCCGTGCACCCCGCCGTTCGGCGGAGCCGCCGCCGAACAGAGATAGGCCTTGGGGATCGGGGTGCTCCAGGGAACCAGTCGCAGCGTGGGCCCGGCGAGTGCGCGCCAGGCGCTGTTACCGCCGCCGGTGATGTCCCCGCCGGTGAGGTTGGCGTTGTGCTCGGCCAGCCGCGACGCGGGGACGCTGCGGGCTGCCACCACGATGTCGCGGAACCCGGGCGCGAAACGCTCCATGATCTCGATGACTGCGCCGGTCTGGTCGATGGGCGAGTTCCGCGGTACGTGCACGTAGCTCCAGAACGGTCGACGACCTTGTGCATCAATCCGTTTCGGGTCGGCAACGTGCGGCGACGCAGCCAGCACCATGGGCCAATCGGCGTGCCGGCCACGGGCGATGTCACGTTCCGCCCGTGCCATCTGTGTGCGGTCACCACCCAGGTGGAAGGTGACGGCGTGGGCCAGCCGGACATCGCGCCAGGGGATTTCGCCGGACAACACGAAGTCGACCTTGGCCACTCCGGGATTTGGGCGCAGCCGACGCAACGCCGCGGCGTACCGCGACGGCAGCCGATCGCCGTAGATGTTCAACAACGCCTTGGCCGGGGTGTCGTAGAGCACCACGCCATCGGGCGGTTCCGTGACCGGTTCGCCGAGCACCAATTCGCCGCCGTGAGTTAGGAAATCGGCGATCAACGCGTCGGCGATGGCCTGACTGCCTCCGGTCGGTACCGGCCATCCGACCGAGTGCGCCAGCACTGCCAGCATCATGCCCAGCCCCGAGGACGTCATCGACGGCATTTGCGAAACCGCGTGTGCGGCTACGCCACTGAACAGAGCCTGAGCGTCCTCACCGCGTAGCAGCCCCCACGCCGGGCTGCCCTGCGTCAGCGTCCGCAGCACGAGCCTGGCCGAGGTCAACAGATCGGGCGGCAAGGATCTCTTGTCGCCCAGCACGAACGCGGCCGCCGCCTGGCTGTGGTCCACCATCGGTCCCAGCAGCCATCGCCATGACGCCCCGTCGCTCAGCTCGGCGCAGGTGCGGTCGAGGTCGCGGTAGGCCAGTGCCGCCGGCTGCCCGGGCAGCGGATTGGCGTACGAGATTTCCGGCACGTTCAAATCGATGCGATCCGTCAGCCCGAATTCCGTGAAGAACGGCGACGCGTACGCCAACGGATGCACTGCCGAGCACACATCGTGGTGGACGCCGGGGTATTCGGGGTCGGCTGTGGTGCGCGTGCCGCCGCCCGCTGTCGGCTGGCCCTCGATCACCCGAACCGACAGGCCGGCGCGTGCACAGATGACGGCCGCGGCCAGACCATTGGGGCCGCTCCCGACCACGGTGACGTCCACGCCATCAGTAGACCGCACGCGGTGCGGGTGTGGTAGGCCGCACACACTAGGCTGTCCGCGTGAGTCTTCCCGTTGTACTGATCGCTGACAAGCTCGCCGAATCCACCGTCGCCGCTCTCGGCGACCAAGTTGAGGTCCGTTGGGTCGATGGACCGGACCGCGAGAAACTCCTGGCTGCGGTGCCCGAGGCCGACGCCCTGCTGGTCCGTTCGGCCACCACCGTCGACGCGGAGGTGCTCGCCGCCGCGCCCAAGCTGAAGATCGTCGCCCGCGCCGGTGTCGGCCTGGACAACGTCGACGTCGACGCTGCCACCGCTCGCGGTGTCCTGGTCGTCAACGCTCCTACCTCGAACATCCACAGCGCCGCCGAGCATGCGCTCGCGCTGCTGCTGTCGGCGGCTCGGCAGATCCCTGCCGCCGACGCGACCCTGCGCGAGCACGCCTGGAAGCGCTCGTCGTTCTCCGGCACCGAGATCTTCGGCAAGACCGTGGGTGTTGTCGGCCTGGGCCGCATCGGTCAGCTGGTTGCCCAGCGCCTGGCGGCGTTCGGCGCCCACATCGTGGCCTACGACCCCTACGTGTCGCAGGCCCGTGCGGCCCAGCTCGGCATCGAGCTGGTGACCCTCGACGAGCTGCTCGGCCGCGCCGAGTTCATCTCGATTCACCTGCCCAAGACGAAGGAGACTGCCGGCCTGATCGGCAAGGAGAACCTCGCCAAGACCAAGCCGGGCGTGATCATCGTCAACGCTGCACGCGGCGGCCTGATCGATGAGCAGGCGCTGGCCGATGCGATCACCAGTGGCCACGTGCGGGCCGCCGGTCTCGACGTGTTCGCCACCGAGCCATGCACCGACAGCCCGCTGTTCGAGCTGCCGCAGGTCGTTGTCACCCCGCACCTGGGTGCTTCAACCGAGGAAGCCCAGGACCGGGCCGGCACCGATGTCGCGGCCAGTGTGAAGCTGGCGCTCGCCGGAGAGTTCGTGCCGGACGCGGTCAACGTCGGTGGCGGTGCAGTCGGTGAAGAAGTAGCTCCATGGCTGGATTTGGTGCGCAAGCTGGGCCTGTTGGTCGGTGCCCTGTCCGATGCGCCGCCGGTGTCGCTCAGCGTTCAGGTCCGTGGCGAACTGGCCTCCGAAGACGTTGAGATCCTGAAGCTTTCGGCGCTGCGCGGATTGTTCTCGGCGGTGGTCGACGAGCAGGTGACGTTCGTCAACGCACCCGCGCTGGCCGCCGACCGCGGTGTGGTGGCCGAGATCAGTACGGCCACCGAGAGCCCCAACCACCGCAGCGTCGTCGACGTCCGCGCGGTCCACGCCGACGGTTCGTCGCTCAACGTGGCGGGCACGTTGTCGGGGCCTCAAGAGGTGGAGAAGATCGTTCAGATCAACGGTCGCAACTTCGACCTGCGTGCCGAGGGCTACAACCTCATCGTGAACTACACCGATCAGCCGGGCGCGCTCGGCAAGATCGGCACGTTGCTCGGCAGTGCCAACGTCAACATCGTCGCCGCCCAACTGAGCCAGGACACCACTGGTAACCACGCCACCGTGATGCTGCGTCTGGATCAAGACGTCCCCGACGATGTGCGCGCCGCGATCGTCTCGGCGGTCGGCGCCACCACGCTGGAAGTGGTTGATCTGTCGTGAAACTAGCGATCATCGCCGGCGACGGCATTGGTCCGGAGGTCATTGCGGAGGCAGTCAAGGTCCTCGACACGGTTCTGCCCGGTGTGGAGAAGACCGAGTACGACCTGGGCGCACGGCGCTACCACGCGACGGGCGAACTGCTCACCGAGGACACCATCGAGGAGCTGCGCGGCTACGACGCCATCCTGCTCGGCGCCATCGGTGACCCGTCGGTGCCCAGCGGGGTGCTGGAACGCGGCCTATTGCTGAAACTGCGTTTTGCACTCGACCACCATGTCAACCTGCGGCCGGGACGACTGTATCCCGGTGTCAGCAGTCCGCTTTCGGGCGTGTCTGGTATTGATTTCGTCGTGGTCCGTGAGGGCACCGAGGGGCCCTATACCGGTAACGGTGGTGCGCTGCGCGTCGGTACACCGCACGAGGTGGCTACCGAGGTCAGCGTCAACACGGCATACGGTGTGGAGCGGGTTGTGCGTGACGCGTTTGCTCGGGCTCAGGCGCGGCGCAAGCATCTGACGCTGGTGCACAAGACAAATGTGCTGGCCTTCGCCGGCGGCCTGTGGTCGCGCGTGGTCGCTGAGGTGGGACGGGAATTCCCAGACGTCGAGATTGCCTACCAGCACATCGATGCGGCCACCATTCATATGGTCACCGACCCGGGCCGGTTCGATGTCATCGTCACCGACAACCTGTTCGGCGACATCATCACCGACCTGGCCGCCGCGGTCTGTGGCGGTATCGGATTGGCGGCCAGCGGCAACATCGATGCGACGCGGACTAATCCGTCCATGTTCGAGCCTGTGCACGGCAGTGCGCCCGATATCGCCGGTCAGGGCATCGCCGATCCGACCGCTGCGGTGATGAGCGTGGCGCTGCTACTGGCCCATGTCGGCGAAACCGATGCGGCCGCACGGGTGGACAAGGCCGTGTCTGAACATCTGGCCACCCGCGGCGACACCAAGCTGTCCACCAGCGAGGTCGGCGAGCGGATCCTGTCGCTGCTGTAGTTGTTGCGGCGCTCCGCGGCCTAGCCGCAGAGGTGCCTGCATATCCTGACGGCCCCGGAAGACGTAGCCGGGGCTGGCTCAGGCCTGGTGTCATTACCAGGTCAGGAGAGTGAAGCCGACGTTGCAGGACACATCATCATCGTTGGGCGGCTGGATGTCTGCGTCATCTTGTGCTTCTCGTGGCGCATCATCCGGCCACGCGTCGGCACCACTGGGGACGAGTCGTAAGTGACCACGCACTCGTTCGGCGCATTGGCCGCTGGTCCGATCAGTATCATCTTCGACACCTTTGTGTGGCATGCCGATCTCCTTCGATTGCGTCTGTAGGTCACCTTCTCGCGTTTGGCCAGGGATGCCATGAGTAGCCGACTACTCAATTACGCGTGTGGTCTGTCGAGGATGGTCGAGTGACACGCCCTAACTTCACTGCGTTGAGCTAACTGAGTGGCACTGGAGACCCGAGTGAGCCGGATCGGGTTGTCAGGCGCGGCGCCTGAAGGAGGTTATCAGTATCCGCGACATCGATGACGATGTCTACGCGGGGTGGTCCACCATACCTTGCGTCGGAGTTCGGCTTCAGCTCACTCGTCGTTCCCGACGTCTTGCCGGATGTAGGTTACCCCGAATGCCTTGACCTGCCGATACTTCTGAATGTTAGCTGCAAGGTCGAACGCGTCGTTGGGCACGAACTGAAAGATGTCCAGACCGCGCCCGAGGTTGATCCGCCATCCTGAGTTAGCGACGATCCACCGGTCGTGGATTTTGGGATCGAACTTGACATCCAGGTTGATGCCGGCGACCACGGCTCCTTTCTTCACTCGCACCAATAACTCGATCTGCTTTTGGAGTCTGTCGGGGCCGTCTGTGGTTTCACCGGTCACGACTGTGACGTTGAGTTCATCAGCGGGATCTTTGACCGTTGCGAGGGCTTCGACCAATTCCATCAGATTCCGGGCCTGGTGAAATTGCCGAATGTAGGGGTCGACGATGGTGATCTCGGTGGCGCCGCGCAGGTATGGGATCAACAGATCGGCAAACGAAATCCCGCGTTGGTTCTCGTGGAAGTCTTGATGTCCCTCGAAAAGGCGTGGGGGCGCGGCCGGTGGTGAAGTCGGTTGCTGGCGTCGGTCCTCTTCCGAAACCACGTCCTCCACCTCAGATTCGGCTGCTGCGGCGTCTTCGGATTGCTGCCGATGGTAGTGGGACGGGTACTCGTCTTCTTCGAGTGTCGTGACAGCATGCCATTCGCCGGCTCTATCGAGGTAGCCGAACTTCACGTCCGCCATAGTGGTGTCGATGCGCAGGATCTGGTCTTTGACGCGCTTGCGGCCCTCGATGGCGAAGCGCAGGATTTCCTCGACCTCCTCCTTGGTGGCTTTCCCATGCGGGTACAGGATTTTCATCAGGCCAGAGATGGTCTTGTGGATGCCGTCGCGGTCACGCGTGGATATGTCCGAGCCGAGCGTGAAGTGCTGCTGGTAGCGATCCGAGTAGTCCGCGTCACGCATGGATTTCAGGATCTCGGCGATGTAATCCACGACGAATCCGTAGCCATCGGAGAACATCTCGCCGCGGATGGTGTCGACCTCCCACCCGGGGATGTAGAAGTGTAGGCGGTCGAGGTAGGCGGAATCGTGATAGCTCTCGGGCAGTTCGTCGAACAGGTCCGAATGCTTGAGCATGTAGGGCACGTTGTGAGAGGTGTTGCCGACGAAGACCATCGACGCCTCTGCCCCAAGGGTTTCGACGCCGCGGGAGAACGATTTGTTGGCCATGTAGTTCTTCATGATGTCGACGAGCGCATTGTCGGTGCGCTTCTTCTTCCCGGCGAACTCGTCGAACGCGACAACATCCCAATAGCCGACCAGGCCTATACGGCCGTTGGCGTTGTTGACGAAGAGCTTCGCGACGGTGACTTCTCCGCCGGAGATCAGCATGCCGTGCGGCGAGAATTCCGAGAAGATATGCGACTTGCCGGTGCCCTTGGGGCCGAGTTCGATCAGGTTGTAATTGCGTTCGACAAAGGGGATGAGCCGCACGAGTTGGATGAGCTTGGCACGGCGGCCGAACATCTCGGGGTTGAACCCGATCGACTGGATCAGCAGGTCGATCCACTCTTCGGTGCTGAACTCTGTGCGCGCCGCGATGTAGCTCTCAAAGTCGAAGTTGGACAGCTGAATCGGCTTGATCGACCCGAGAATCCACGGAACTACCTTGGCGTTGTCGCTGTGGAAGTACTCGATGTCGCAGATGCACCACACCCCGCCGACCAGGAGCTTCGGGTGCGCGGTGATGATGGCGGGCTCGACCAGGACCTGTTTGATCCCGAGGTTGGCGAAGGTGGCCTCGTAGACATCGTCTTTGTCGTTGAGCGTGACGGCCACCTTGTCGATGATCTTGTATCGGCCGCGTTGCTTGATGGTCGACTTCACGAGCTCGGATTCGTTGCGGTGCACGTAATGGTCGGCGAGGATTTGTCGGACCGCGTCGATGCCGGCCTGGATGGTGGCCTCGTCGTCTGATGCGGCGTACTGGCCGAGCAGGTACTCCAGCACGTAGGAGGGCACGATCGCATTGCCCTTGACGGCCTTGACGAGATCCTTGCGGACCACGACGCCGGCGAAGTGCTCGTTGATCTTGCGATCGAGTGCCGATGCGGTCGTTGGCACTTGTTCGGCGAGGTCCTCACTCATCCCTGCTCTCCCTTAGAAATCGAAGTCCGAGGCGAAGGACCGCTTGAGCGTGTACGTCGTCTTGCGGTAGGTGCGCCACTGGCTGGTGTTGGGAATCTGCTCTTCGAGTCGGAACTCCACCTCGCGGTTGTGGTAGGCGTCGGCATCGGCGCTCAGCAACATCCGGGCGTTCTGGTCGCGGTCGCGCTTATCGGTCGACTGCTGGTCGAACGTCATCTTGATTTGGTTGGAGATCAGGGCTTCCCCGACGTACAGGCCCGCACGGAGGGTGCGGGGCTGGACCTTGTCGCTGACGGATTCGGCCTGGCGCAGTCGAACGACGACCTGGCCCGTGGTGATCTTGTCGGACTCCGGCCGGATCTCGACATCGACCTGTCGGGTATCACTCTTGCGTTTCTTAGTCACGGTGAGAACCGGCACGACGATTTCTTGCAACGCCGCGCCGCCGTGCACGTAGCGCGAGCCCCCGCCTGCCAGCCGGAGCCGGTGGATCGACTTGGGGACTTGCGCTTCCAGGTCGCCGTCGAGTCCCAGCTGCGCGGAGGTGAACATCGTGAACGCTGGGTCGGTCTTCAATCCATGCCCTAGGACGTAGCGTTTGTTGGTGGCCTTGATGTCGTCGCCTTCCGGCTTTGTGGAGAGGAAGAACGCGTCGGCCAGGTCATGATTTTGGAACAGAAATCCGTGATCGGCGGTGACGAAGATGTTCGTAGCGTTGGCACTGGCCGCCTTCTTCACCAGATCGACGATGTCGCGCAGCGTAGCCGCTACGGCCTCGAAGACTTGCCGTTCAGTACTCAGCTTGTCACCGGTGGCATCGATACGATCGTGGTAGATAAACAGCACCCGATTGTTCCGGAACAATTCGCGGCGCTCGTCTCCGCTGCGCCCCTTGTAGTCCTCCGCCCCGATCGCCGAACCACCTACCGTGGTAAGGACTTTCCCACGTAACGCCGTGCTGTTCGTGGGCTGACCATCGACCAGGGCCGTACTGAGGTCGGCGGAATACGTCAGAG
Source organism: Mycobacterium sp. 155 (assembly GCF_000373905.1). Lineage (NCBI taxonomy): Bacteria > Bacillati > Actinomycetota > Actinomycetes > Mycobacteriales > Mycobacteriaceae > Mycobacterium > Mycobacterium sp. 155. The sequence goes on along the minus strand of NZ_KB892705.1, from coordinate 2,165,291 downwards.
TCCGGTGCGGAAGCAGGGCCGCCATCCCCAGTTTGGTGTGACTCGGCAGCACACCCAGTACGGCGTCCAGGGAGGCGTCGAACCGGTCCTCCTGCCGGATACGGGTACGCAGTTCGTCGGCGACTTCGTAACGTAGGGCGTCGGAGATGATGACGACGGCCTTCTTGTTGTCGCGCAGGATGGGGCCGACGTAGTTCGTGTAGAACGACGTTTGCGGTTGCAAGGCCGAGGAACTCCAGGAATCCACGCTGTCCACCTGCTGCTGCCATGCGCTGCCCAACTCGTAGACAAAGGTGTTGACGTAGCGCTTCTCAACCTGCTCGCGCAGAGGTTCCAGCGACTGCTGATGTTCAGCGGCTCGATAGGCGAAGACGAACTGGCGGTACAGCTGATCGATCCGGAACCATTCGCGGCAGTACCGCTCCAGCCCGTTGTCGAACGACGACATAGTGAAATCGACCGTGGTGAGTTTGGTCAGCAGTTCCGACGCGCTGGCGATAGCGGTGTAGCGCTGCTTGTAATCGTCGATCCACACGGTGTTTTGGCGTGCACGCACGATCTCGGCGACGTCGTGGGCGGTGATGGTTTGTTCAGCCACCGCGCGGGCGAGGTCGCTTGTGATCTTCAGATCGGTCTCCTCAAAGATGTCGACATCGACAAGGTCTCGAAAGTTGGTGTCCTCGATGGAGGATGCGTAATTCCGATTGCGGGCTGTGCGTTTGGCCAGTGCGGTGAGAGCTTTCTGGCTGCGACGGTCGTTGCGCAGGCTTGCGAAGTCAAGCTGGATATTGCGCAAGCCGCCCGGTCTATCGGACTCAAACCCCTCCATTGCTTGCCGGAAGATCCAGAGCACCAAGTCGTAGACGCTTGGTGACGCGGACTCGTAGCCGTAGATCGACGCGGCGCCCCGCCAGTAGAACTCGTCGAGCCCGAACTCGACAAGTGCGTCATACTTGGCTCGCTGATCTTCGGCATTCTCGATCAACAGCGTACGAGTGATCTCCAAGAAAGAGTTCTCGCGCTGCCCGAGCACCACCGCCGACATCTTCGCGCAAAGGTCTGTCGCGTCATCGTCGGGGCTCAACAGGACCGTGAGGCTCTGAATTCGTTTGGTGGCGTTGAAGAACTTCTCGTGATCGCGGACCGCATCGTTGATTCCCTCGGCAGTCAGCCCGAGGTCCTGCGCGACCAAGGACGCGCGGTTCGCGGTGAAGGTGCCGTAGGCCAATTCCAGGTCCAGCAGCCAGTTCCCGATCCCCGTGGGGCATGGGCCGGACCTATAGACGAGGAATTTGGCTGTCGGCTCCACGTGCAATAGCCGGTGTTTGATCCCGTATTCATCGTTGGTGACCCGGATCGTCTGCACGTCGGGCAGGTTCAGGGTCTCCAGGTCGTCGGTGTACTGGCCGTCCGGATCATGCCAGAAGACGATTCGGTGGTTTTCGAAGCGGCGCTTCAGATGGGGGAGAACTGCGGCTACTGAACTCATTCGGCGGCTTCCAGGCCCGGGATCTTCTTCAGTGCCGCACCGAACTTCGGGTAGTTGGCCTTCACGCCGTCGTCGAGATCGATTTTGATCTGCTGTGATGCCAAGGGGTAGAGCACGTCGTGCTCATACTCGCCCAGCTCTAGCAGCACCTTGCGGAGTCGGTCGGCTTCCTTCTGCGCTTTGGCCTGTTCCCGTGCGGTCCCGCCGCCGGTCGCTACGCGCTCCTGATTCTCCATGCTGGCCTTGAGTTTGGCCTTGTACTCGCGCAGGTACTCATTGAGCACGGTCGACACCGTCGACGGCGTGTATCGGTGCATGTAGATGAGCGCGTTGAATGAGCCCTTGGGGCTGGAGAATAGCCAATAGATCGGGCGCTTCTTGTAGCGCTGGACATGGTCCTTGTAGAAGGACTTTACGAAGTAGTCACGAATGTCCTTGAACCCCAGGGACTCGGTGACAAAACGCAGGTTCTCCTCGAAGTGTTCTTCGCCGAAAGCGGCCCGGAGGAACTGGCGGAACCGCGCGACGATGTCGTCCTCGAACCAGTCACCGTCGATGATGGGGAGGACGTTGTCGGTGTCAGGGGTGAAGGTCGGGTTCGGTACCTTGGCGAGGTAGTCCTGCAGCGTCGCGCCTTGGTCGGCGAGGATCAGGCCCGGTTCGTCGAGGCTGTATCGGCCGAACATGCAGCCGACTGCGTAGGAGATAAGATCCACTGTGTCATTCATGGGGGATGCACGGATCAGAGTGGTCTCGTATGGAATCACAGACTCGCTCACAATTCCCTGAAGCCCAAACTCATCGATCCAAATTCGATTGTTGCTGACCTCAAGTTTCTTTAACTTTTCTTCTACGGCCTTGCGGTCGCTTGCCCACTGGGACCATACGCGCTTAAGAGCCGGTGGTCGATCGCAATGCGGCGTAAGTGGAGATGTCTTGAATGTCCATGCGATCTCCCGCTTGGACCAGTCTTCCTTGGAAATAGTGACGCAATCTGCGACGGTTTGATTCAAAGATCCGTCATCAACGATCCTTAAGGGAAGGTTGGCAAGGTTGCCAGCTTGGAAATGCAATGTAGGATTCATCGCCATGAGCATCTCGTAGGCAACCGTTGAGCAAAGGAACCCTAATGCTGACGGGAGTGTTGCGGCGCTTCCGTAGCAAGCAGATCCGCTATTATCGCAAAGAAAACCCTTAGGCAAATACCGTGCTCCGAAACTAGTCGAACTCACATCCGACCAAGTCACGCCATCTCTGAAATAGAAATTTTGGTTTCTTAAGTTGCTTCTAAGTCGCCCGGAATCATCGGTAAATGATCGAATTTTCTGTCCATTGTTCTCCCAGTCAACAACCAGGTCAAAATTTCCATACCATTTCCTAAACCCGCCGCCCTTATTGTAAGGGAACCACCGGCGCTTCGATGCGACTGCATCGGTGCTGGAGCTAATGTCGAACGCTATCGAAGAGTGGCTGACCTCCCACCATCTACGGAGGAATGTAGCGTTATCGCCGGTATCGTTTCCTTTCTTAGGGCTGAAGTCGCTACCGAATGTCTTAGTAGTGACAAAAGCTTTGCGTAATTCCGGGTGTATCCAGTACGCGATCGGTTCGCCAGGAATGAGTGCTAATTGCGAACTGCTTAGTTCATAGACTCTAAACGGCTGATGGTGACGTGCTTCCAACAGAGCCGATCGCTTCTGCAGTTCATTGCGCGCCTCAATAAGCCGAATAAATATTCCCGGTTTATCTATATCGCGACCGACGTCAAGAACGAAGGCAGTGGTCGATACGACCTCTCCTCCAATCGAGTCAAATGCACCGGTGCCCATATGGGCCATCGTGACAATTGGGGCACGCTTCACGATCTGAGATCGAAATTTTTCAAAAGTACTTAGAAACATCCAGCTTTGCATGGTAATCATAGCGACCATTCCATGCGTTGTCGCCAATTGCATGCAGCGCTCGATAAACATCGAGAAGACATCATTCTTGCTTGTTGAATACTTAGACTTCGCCCAAGAAGCCAGCGTCGCGTCCATGTTTCGGTTGCTCATATAGGGAGGATTAGCTATAGCAACGGCATATCGAGACGATAGGTACTTGGCCTGGGTAAGGACGAGCTTGGCCCTGTCGATTAGGTCGCGTTTCAGCATGTCGCCGTCGTCATCGAGTGAAGCAAAATGATGTGCAAGTCGTGCGGTCAGATTCCGATCTGATCGGATGAGCGACCCGAAGATGTCGGCGTGCTGGAACTGATTCCAGAATGAAATCTCTTCATCCTGGTCGCCATCCGATGTCAACAAGAAGTCGAGTTCCTGTGGCGCGAATCGGATTGGCTCCAGCACACAGATATTCGGCATGATCTTCTTGCTGAAGAACGTCCGCTGCTGCTTGCGCCCCTTCATCGTCAACGCAAACGCCGCTAATGCGCCCGCGCGTCGATCGATCTCGACGCCAAAGAGATTCTTCTCAAGGATCAGCCCCGGGATCTCAGATGGCGAGTACCCCTCTTCCTCATAGATCGCATATAGCAGGTCGAAGGCATAGGTGAGCATGTGACCGGACCCGCAGGCCGGGTCGATGACCGTAAGTTCTTCGGGGCCGGTGATCTTCAGGAAGTCGGTCTCTTCGTCGACCGGGGCGATGTAGTACTCCATCTGATCGACGAGACGTGAATTCGGGCGATTGAGCATCCAGAGCCGCCCGAGAGAGTTCTCCACCAGATACCGCACGATCCAATGCGGAGTGAAAAGCTGTGTCGCCGCGGGAATCTCCGCTGCGCCAGCTTTCTTACCCTTCTTGAAGCCGGCGAACACCTCGTCTTTGCGTTCGGAGATGTAGAACTGGTACAGCCAGCCGATTGCCTCGACGTCCTTGCAGACTTCCACGGTCATCACCTTGACCGCGCGGTTCAGCACTGACTCATCGGCCAGCAGGTTGGCCGGCATGAGCAGTTCGGTGAAGTCGCCTTCGCGCTCGAACATGAAGGGCATAGCGCGGTTCCAGAAACGGCAGTACTCAGTGAGTAGCAGCGCGTATGCCTCACCTTGCGGGTCCGAACTGCGGCGGGTCCCATTGAGCAGTGCCGAGACGGTGTCGCGGACTTTCGGACTGACTACTTCGGAGTCGAGGTTTCCGGCTTTGGCGTCAGCGAGGATTTCCGGCTGTCCCACCTCTATACCGGCCTGCGGTGAGACGACGCCGATACCGGTGTAGCCATTGGCATCCATGAACCGCAGCGCGATGATCCGGTTGAACCAGGTGTAAGCAACCTGCTCTGCGACCGCCGCGCGGCCGGTATCTCCGTTGCCAGCATCCTTGACGGTATTCTCCAAGGCAGCGATAGCTCTGGGTTGCTCAATACGTTCTCGTGAAGCGGGACCGAGGACCGCGGCGATGCGCCCGGTCACTTCATTGATAAGAGCTGTCCGTGCCCATGGTGCAAAGGATTTCAGTGCCGAGGTGTCCATCAGAGCGCGATCCGCTTTTCGTCGCTCAAGGTTCGGACGAGGGCAGCGCGAAGAGCCGCGAGGTACTTGTCGACGTCAGCATCGGTTTCGAGAAAGCCAGAGACTCCCGGAACGGAAACGGTCTTGATCGACACCGTCCGCTTAGTCGGCGAAGCGCCACCGCCCCGTGGGGACGTCGCTAAAAGGTCGATCAGTTCGGGGTAGACGTTGTCCTCAAAGCCACTACCGATTTGCAGCAAGACGGCGATCTGACCTTCGGTGTCGATCCGCGCGAGCGTCTGATCGACTGCTTGGACCACGCTCTGCTGCGCGGCGTCGGTCGCCTTCTCGTAGTAGGCACTGGCAAGAAGCTCGGATTTGCGCTCTTCGACCGCAGAGGCGACGGTCGCGCGGTCTTGCGCGACAGCGTCACCGATCAGCGTTCGTAAGGCGTCGGTAGCCTGCTTGAGCTGAACCATCCGGTTGCCCCGGAATGCGTTCGGGTCAGCCAGTCCGGCTCGGACTCCGTCATCACTGCCGCCCGGCAGGTAACTCAGGTTGCCGGCGTCGGCAGCGAGCAGTTTTACGGCGTCGTCGTAGATCTCGTGCTGTGCACCGTTGAGGAACGATTCGATCGGGTCGAGGACGTCCTGTTTGGCGTCGAGCAGATCGTCGCCAAGGCTGAAATCGGCGAGGTACCAATCGTTACCTTTGCCTGTCGCCTGTTCGAGCAGGCCGATTGGGCCGTTGAGTTGTTCGATGAACGGGTAGCTGGAAACGACGACCGTGCGCTTGAGTTCATCGAGCTTGGACTTGAGCTTGTCGGCCCCGTAGCGGGCCAACTCCTGGGCGTCTTTGGGCGCACTGCCGTCGTCGAAGAACTCCGTGCAGAACTTGCGGAACGCGGCAACCTTGCGGTCGTCGAACGACTTCTGCTGGGCAACAACAACATGCGCATGCTTCTGCGTGTTGCGGAGCGCCGCGGCTACTTCGCTGCGCTTGAGCACGTTCCCGTCCACCGTCAGGGTGATTTTCGACGCGCCGACCAGGTAGCCGAGCACGACCTCGATCGAGCCGAGGTCCCAGCCGTATGGCTTGGCCTGGAAGGCATCGATAATCGTCTTGACCGTGACCTGTTCGCCCTGGCCAACTTTGCGTTGGACCAGGGCCAGCACATCGGCGCCGGGCATCGCAAGTCGGGTCAGCTCATCGGTGGAAAAGAGTTCGTCGCCGGGGTTCGCCGCGCCAGCCACTTGTTTCTCGCTGTACGTGACACCACCGAGCAGCTTGAGCTGGGTGTAGGTGCGACTCACCAGATCCTGGAAACCGTCGGTCACCCGGCCGACCGGATCCGATGCGCCAGAGGCCACGTCCGTCGCGTGAATGATGAGGGTCGATTGCCCGACGGCGCGGCGAATGCGTTCTATCAGTTCCTTTTCTCGCGCGTCGTTCTGGGTGGCCTTGGTTTGCAGAATCTGGCGTTCGATTGCCGACAGCGTGGTGGTCTGCTTGCGTTTGGTGTATTTCTCGGTCTTGATGAGCAACCGGAGATCGGGTAGTACCCGCTCATCGGGTTCAAGGACGACGCGCAGTTCATCCTTTCCGGCGCTGTGCATCCGGATCTCATCCGGGGTGTACGGATACTCCGGCGTGATGAAGTGGACCGACAGCTCCCGCTGCTGACCGTAGGGCTGGTCATCGAGTCGGAAACCGAACGCAAAATCCTGGCCATTCTTCGCATACCGCAACTTGGTGGTCTTGATGACATCACCGGACAGGATCTTGAACAGCCGGCTGCCAACCTCCGAGGCGTCGATGTCGACGTTCTTGATCTCCTCCTCGATAACCTGCTCTTCATTCGTCAGGTACTCGTAGACGTCGCCGTTGCGCTGGATATAGGTCTGCCTCTCCAGTTCGGTCAGTCCCGCTTTGACCATGTCCGACAACGCAGGGAGGTCGAGGCCGAAGCGGTCGTAGACCAACACAGTGAGATTGCGTGCCGTGGCCTGGAAGCCTTCGATGTACTTGACGAGGAAGAGCGCCTTGAGCAGTCGGACGGCCAATGGATCGTCCAGATTACGTTCAGCAACATCGATGGAGCGCTGGGCGGCGGACTTCAACGAGGCTCGGACACCGGCGAACATGCGGTCGAAAGTCGCGATATTGCCGACTTCGAGATCGCCAATGTCCTTGGCGACCTGCTGGACGACACCAAGCATCGACCGCTCACCGACCGAGCTGTTACGTCCCTCGAAGACGTTGTGATCAGAGATGCCTTCGATGGCTGCCTGAAACAGCGGGAACTGGTAGCTGACAAACGGATACGTTCCGACGAAATGCTCTTCGTCGGTGAAGTTGCGGTAGGACTTGCCGCCGTCCACAAAGTCGAACAGCGTCTTGAAGTTGGCCGATTCCTTGGCGTAGATCGCTGCGAGTGCGGCGGTGCCGGATTGGTTTTTCTCCAGCAGGCGCTTGCGGATGACCTCTTCGACATCCGCGCTGGTGAGCTTCACGCGGGTGGCGAAACGGGCCTGGATCTTGGAGAAATCGTTGCCTTGCTGCTTGGTGCGGTCGCCGACCACCTTGTCCATGTCCTCTTGGGAGGTCACGAACACCCAGGCCCGTCCCTGGCATTTGGTGTTGAGGCTTTCGGCGATGGTTTGTAGGTTCAGCATCAAGTGCGTGTTTGACCCGATGAACTGGCCGACCTCATCGACGAAGAAATTGAGCCGAAAACCCTTGTCCTGATTGTCTAACCAAGCCGTGACCTCATCGGCGAAATCCTCGATGGACACCGCGTATGAGGCGCTGTACTGCTTGATGATGCCCTCGGTCGCACTACCGTCGACCTCGCTGAACGCGGCGTCGATTTCCGCGGCCTCCAGCGCGCTCTGCTCCCGTCCCTGCGACCACGGGATACCCGCGATGCGTTCGAAGGCCGTCCTGAAAGCGTCGTACTGACCTCGACTGTCGAGGTCGCGCTCAAACCGCGCGACATGGCCCTGATTGCCGTAGTAGCCGCGGGATTCGTCAAAAACTTTGACGAACACCTTCAGCAGGGCATCGGTCTGATCCTTGGTGATCAGCGTCGCCTTCTGGTCGATGTTGAACAGCAGGCTCTTCGCCGGAATACCCTCGGACTTGGTCAGCAACGCGGGCAGAAACTTGTCGGTTGCCTTGGCGCGGAAACTATTGACGACGGCCGCGCGGTCGAAGTCCTGGCCTTCCACATCGCCGAGGAGGTGGGCGAGCATCTTCAACAGGTGCGATTTACCCGACCCGAAGAAACCAGAGATCCACACCCCGTTGGCGTTGGTGTAGTTGCTATATGCCTCTAGGAGCAGTTCAACCCCCTTGGCGGCCTCGTTGGTGAGGACGTACTCGTCGACCTCGATACCGAGGTGCGCGACATCGTCAGCCTTGATGACCCCCTCGATGGGGCGCGCTACATCCTTCGCGAAGATCTCGTTGAGCTGCATCGAATTACGCTTCCTGTTCCCGAATGTCCTTGGCGCGGTAGTACTGGTCGTCCTTGAGCTGCCCGAAGAGCACGAGGGTGGAGCCGAGCGTGTCGGACTGGTCGTAACGACCGGGGAAGAACATGAGCATCGGCTTGCCGGTGACCACGCTCTGCAGGTTGTTCAGCACGTTGTGTGAGCGGATGTAGGGAAAGACTTCGCCGATGCCGGTGAGGAAGAGGATGTCGAACGCGTCGTCCTCAATCTGGGCGCGGATGGCCGGCGCGATGTGCAACTGCGGGTCGAGCATGCCCTGTAGCAGGTCGCGGAAGTCGTCCTTGTCCTGCTCGGGCTCTACGGCCAGTACGCGTTCCCAAACCCCACGGCCTTTGAGGATCTCGACCGAAAGGTCGTAGAGGTTGATTTCCCGAACCGTGATGCCGCGCTGAGACAACCTGTTCTTGATCCGTTTCTTCGCGTCGGCAACAGCGAGCGCATCCTCGGGCGGGTACGGATAGATGAAGAAGGGAACCTCGTTGCTGAGGCCCTCCATCTGAAGGAAGCGCTTGCCGCTGAGCACCGCGAGCAGGTGCTCTTCTTGCTTGGCCAGGTCAACGTTGTTCATCGGTACCGCCTGCGATCGGGAAGAAGCGGATATCGCTCGGTGTGCGGGCATTCAGTGCGTCATTGACCCGGGGCGACAGCGTCGCGTACTGGATACGTCCGCCCTCGTTCAGCAGTCCGGCTTCGACGAGCATGCGGAACACGGTCGAGCGCAGCTTGCGCACCGTGGAGTCCGTGAGGTCGGCGATCTCGTCGTGCCACACAGCTTTACTGCGGATGAAGTTGTCGAAGTCGGCGTGGTCGAGCGTCGGTGTCAGAAGCAGGAAGCGTTCGCGTAGTACCTCTTCGGCGAATTCACCGATCAGCTCGTAGCGCCGGCACGCTGCTGCCCACAGCAGGTGGGCACGTTCGGACGACGTCGCTTCAACGAGAAGCTCGAGCTCATCCGCTGTGAGGACAGCGAGGCGTTGAGTGACCTCACGTGCGAGCCGATGCCCGGTGGACACCGTGCGGGCCCGCAGGAGGTTGTCGTCCTCGATGTGTCGACGGACCGTTGCCCAGTCGTACTCGCGGAGATAGAGGGGTGCGGCAACGAGGGCTTCGCGCATCAAGAGGGATCCGCTGGTGAACGAGAGCGCATAGCGCACGACGATGTGGCCGTCAGACATGTTGCTCGGCCACCCGATACGCCCCTTCTCGTGTCGGATGAGCCATCTATAAATGGTGATACCGACGTGTAGGCATCTTAAGCCATCTATAGATGGTCGACTGCAGATTGGTGTCTCGGCAGATTGCAGGGGTGCCGCAGTCGGAGATCGAGCAAGCGCTTGCACAGGCTCTTGGTCGACGGCTATGCGACTTGCGCGAGGCGCGAGGACTCACCCAGGAGGTCGTTGCGGAAGCCTCGGGTATGAGCCGCAATCACTATCAGCTGCTCGAGCGCGGACTGAGCAACCGCAAGACCAAACGTCCAGCGAACCCGCGGTTGTCGACACTCGTCGCACTGAGCGAGGTGCTCGGAGTGTCGGTGCCGGAATTGATCGACGCCATCTTCGCCGATTCGAACTAGGCAGACGCGCGCGTAACGCCACGGCGGGAAGACCGTCCGGCGATATCACCCGGAGGTGCCGACGACCTAGCAGGTGTCAAAGTGGCAGGTGTGACTTGCGGTAAAAGGCGCAGTCGCTATACCGGTAGCCGCCGGTTGATCAGCAGCGCGCTCACAGCAGCCGCCAAAGCAGTCAATGCACCTGCCCGTAGCCACCACCCACGATCGGGGCCAGTGATCGTTTGATAGCCGATCTGCTGCTGGATGGTCTGATAGTTGTGGGTCAATTCGTCGACGGTCGTGGCGTTGTAGGACTGTCCGCCGGACAGATCGGCGATGTGCTTGAGCATGTCGTCGTCGACGGGCACCGGAACGTGCTCGTCTTTGAGTTGGACCACCCCATTTTTGGTGCCGAAGGCGATGGTGGACACCGGTACCCCTTGGTCTTTCGCGGCACGCGCGGCGGTGTAGGCGCCACGCGGATTGTCCGGATTCGCCGGCTTGTTGGCCGCACCATCGGATTCCAGCACGATGCGCGCCGGCGGGGCGTCGGTGTTATCGGAGCTGAGCACCTCGGCTACCGACGAAATCGATTGCAATGCAGTGAATATCGCTTCTCCGGTGGCTGTGGAATCCTCAAGGCTGAGGTGGTCGAGCGCTGCTACGGTGGCCTTGTGGTCCGGTGTGGGCGACACCAGCAGTGCGGCATTTCCAGCGAACGCGACAAGGCCCAGATTCACTCCGGGCGTGAGTTGGTCGGCGAACTGCTTGGCGGCTGCCTGAGCCGCGGCCAGGCGCGTCGGAGCAATATCGGTTGCTCCCATCGATCGGGACTCGTCGATGACCAGCATGATTACCGCGCGGTTGCGGGGTATGCGGATTTCGCGTGTGGGCCCCGCGAGCGCAACGATCAGCAATACCGTCGAGCACAGTGCTAGCGCCATCGGCACGTGTCGGATCCACCGTCGCGGCGCAGTGGCACCGGTGAACCGGTGGAACCGTCGCTGTCGGCGAAACTGGATGACGACGTAGAGCACCAGCAGTGCGACCGGCACCAGCAGCGCGGTCAGTGCACCCGGTATGGCAAATGTCGTCATGGTCACCATCCATTCTGCGGGGTAGACCCGTATCGAGTCAGCGGGTGCGCTGCCACCTCAGTTATATACTCAAGCAAACGTTTGATCGTGGTGGTGGCATCGGAAGGTCGGAATCCTCATGCTGAATGAGCTGAGCCTCTCCGGGTTCGCCCACCCGTGGTATTTCCTGTGCTTCCTGGCAGTCGTGGTGATCGTCGTCGCGTATCTGTGGGTGCAGCGGGCGCGGCGTAAGCGGGTGCTGCGGTTCGCGAACATGGCGGTACTGGAACAGGTGGCCCCCGCGCAGCCGGCGAGCAGGTGGCGGCACGTACCTGCTGCACTTCTGGTCGCGGCGCTGGCCCTGATGACCACGGCCATGGCAGGCCCCACCGACAATGTCCGTGTCCCGCGCAATCGAGCCGTGATCATGCTGGTCATCGACGTTTCGGAATCGATGGCCGCCACGGATGTGGCGCCGAGTCGGATCGAGGCGGCCCGGACCGCGGCGACCCACTTCGCCGACCAATTGACGCCCGGCATCAATCTCGGCCTGGTCAAGTTCTCGTCGAGCGCGGTGATGCTGGTGGCTCCGACCGCGGACCACGATGCCGTCAAGCGCGCGATCAGCACGCTGCAACCTGAGCCGCGCACTGCCACCGGAGAGGGCATCTTCACGGCGCTGCAGGCCATTGCGACCGCCGGAGCGGTGATGGGTGGCGGCGACGGACCGCCGCCGGCGCGGATCGTGCTGGAGTCCGACGGCAAGGAAACGGTGCCCAGCGATCCGGACGAACCACGGGGGGCGTTCTCCGCAGCCCGCGCGGCCAAGGCCCAGAATGTGCCGATCTCGACCATTTCGTTCGGGACTCCCTACGGCACAGTCAATCTCGACGGCCAGGATATTCCGGTTCCGGTCGATGACTCGACTCTGCAAAAGATCGTCGAGATCACCGGCGGGCAGGCGTATCACGCGGGCAGCCTCGATGAGCTCGATTCTGTCTACTCGGCGTTGGAGCAGCAGGTGGGCTACCAGACCGTGCGCGGGGATGCCAGCGCGAGCTGGATCGGTCTGGCGCTGGTGGCCCTGATCGCCGCCGTCGCCGCGGGCATCCTGGTCAACCGACGACTACCGTTGTGAGACATGGTGTTGACGCGTCGGATTCGTCGCATCCGGGACACTCCGCGTCGGCGTTGGCTGCAACCCACGGCGGTCGTTGCCGCCACTGTCATCGTGCTGGCTTCGAACTGCAGCGGCCACTTCGGTTCACCGATCCCGGAGGGGATTCCACCGCCGCCGGGTGATCCGGTGCCCGACATCGATATTTCGGCCCGGGGTCGGCCCGCTGATCAACTTGCGGCGTGGGCCACCCCTCGTGCCGCCGCGCTGGGATTGCCCGTTACCGCGTTGGAGGCCTACGCGTATGCGGCCAAGGTGGCACAGGTGGTCAATCCGCGTTGCCACATCGGCTGGACCACGCTGGCCGGGATCGGCACCGTGGAAAGCCGCAACGGTACCTACCGGGGAGCCAGGATCGCGCCGAATGGCGACGTGGTTCCACCGATCCGCGGGGTAAAACTCGATGGCACCAATGGCAATCTGCGAATCATCGAAGACGCCGGTACCGACGGCTCCGAATATGCGCAAGCCATGGGGCCGATGCAGTTCATCCCGGAGACGTGGCGGCTCTACGGTGTCGACGCGCACAACGACGGCGTGGTCAATGTGGACAACATCGACGATGCTGCCCTGGCCGCCGCGGGCTATCTGTGTTATCGCGGACACGATCTGGCCAAACCGATCGGCTGGATGGACGCGATACTGGCGTACAACAATTCGGGACTGTACCTGCGCACCGTCCGCGATTGGGCGACGGCCTACGCGGCCGGGCATGCGCTCTGAAGCCAGACGCGGTCAGTCCGAAGCGGCTTGGCGGAGCGGTTCACTCCAGATTGGCACCAACGGCACGGCCAGCGCGGGCAAGACCGCGCACACGGCAAACGCCGCCGGGTAGCCGGCCAGGCCGATCAGCCCACCGAAGATCGGCGAGGTGAGCCCGGAAGCCAGGAGCTGACTGGTGTTCTGGGCCCCCAGAGCGCGCCCACTCCAGAATGGCCCAGCGATCTCTGCGATACCGGTGAACGCCAAACCGTTGTCCGACACTGTGATCACCGAGGCGATCACCATCAGGGCGACGCTGATCGGCGAGCTGAACCAGTCGGTCAGTGCGAGCAGGGCCATGGTGATCGAGGCTGCCACCGCGATTGTGCGAATCGGGCGCAACCGGTCGCCGACAATGTCGGACCAGCGGCCCGCGGCGATGCGGCCGCCGGCACCCAGCAGCTGCGCCAGCGTGACCATGGCCCCGGCCGATGCGGGCGACCATCCGCGGTCGGCGATCAACCAGGTCAGCGCGAACGTCCACAACACCGCCTGCGGCACCACCAGCAGCACCGACGTGGCATGGATGCGCCACAGCAGCGCCGAACCCCGGTACGGGTTGGCCAAATGTTCGGCTGGGGCTTCGGCCCGCGGCGGGCGTGGCGGGTCGATGACACCGACCGCGCTGACCACGGCGGCCACCGCGCAGACTATCGCGGGGAACAGCAGGGCCGGCCCGACACCGTGCGCCTGGGCCAGCCGCGGAATCACCAACGCGCCCAAGCCGACTCCCAGCGGAGTCGCGGTCTGTCGGATGCCCATCACCAAGCCGCGCTGTTCGGGTGGGAACCATCCGACCACCAACCGGCCGCTGGCCGAATTGCTGCTCGCGGCGGCCATACCGCCGAGAAACAACAGAACCCCGGTGGCCACAAGCGAATCCACCGAGGCGGCGCCGAATGCGGCCGCCGCGGTCAATGCCGACCCCAGGGCCAGTACCAGCCGCTCGCCGAACCGGTCCACCACATAACCCCAGGCGATGAGCGTGGTCACCATGCCGAAACTCGGCATCGCCGACAGCAGGCCGGCATGGGCCAGGTCGAGGTGCCGTTCGGTGTGCAAGGTGGGTATGAGGAAGGCGGCACCGTTGATGAACACGTTGGCGCACGTCGTCGAAGACAGGGCGATCACCAACATGGACCAGCGGCGCGCGGTTCCGAGCGTTGTGCGTGCCACCTGGTCATCGTCGCACCACAATCCCAAAATATCGAACTGATATCTCAAAATATGAGAATTCTTGCCAAAGACCATAGTCTGTCACGGTGACACTACGGTTGATGGCGGGTGCTGCGGCCCTGGTCTGCGCCCTGTTCTCGGGATCCGCTCCGGTCGCCATGGCGGCAGAGGCACCCGATTGGTCGGGCCTGGACGCCCGCGACTACGCCGGCCCGATTCCGGCTCCGGGATCGCTCATCGCGGCGGTGCCGCTCGATCCGGCACTCTCGGTGACAGGCGCGGCGCGGGCTTATCGGATTCTGTATTCGACGGTGAACCAACGTGATTCGCCGGCAGTCAGTACCGCGGCCGTGTTTGTTCCGCATGAAGAGGCGCCGCCTGGAGGCTGGCCGACAGTCGTCTGGGCGCACGGCACCGTCGGCCTCGGCGACGACTGCACACCGTCGGCACACCCCCGTAGCCAGCGGGACAACGAGTATCTGACCCACTGGCTTGACCAAGGTTACGCCGTAGTGGGTTCGGATTACGCGGGTCTCGGCACACCGGGGCTGATGAGTTACCTCAACAGCGTGGCCACCGCGCACAGCGTCGTCGACTCGGTGATCGCCATGCACCACATGGATCTACCGCTATCGCCGAAGTGGGCGATCGTCGGCCAATCCCAAGGCGGTGCGGCGGCTGTCGACAGCGCCCGGTGGGCAACCGAATTCAGCCAGGGGAGCGGGCTGGACTATCGCGGTGTGGTAGCCACCGGCACTCCGGCCAATGTCGAGAGCATCGTCAAGCAGGCCGGTCCCGACATGGCTCTGCCGCCGAATCTGGGGCCTGCGGCCAACAGCTATGCCGCCTACATCCTGGCCGGACTCCGGGATGCGCGGCCGGACCTCGACGTGAACAGTGTGCTGACCCCGGCCGGGCTGGATGCGGTGGCGAAGGGCGAAACGCTGTGTAAACCCGACCTGGACCGAGCACTGGCCGGGATGACCCCGACCGGATTCTTCCGTGCTCCGCTGGCGACCCTGCCTGGTATGTCCGATGCGCTCGACATCTACATGGGAACCCCGACAAGTGGCTATGACCGCCCGATCTTCCTCGGGGTGGGACTCTTGGACCGCGATGTGCCGCCGAAGCTCTCGATCGACTTCGACCAGCAGCTCGTCGATCACGGACAAGACGTCATCCTCAAGATCTATCCCGACGGGGATCACTCGGGCACGGTGCTGGCATCGATGCGTGATTCCACTCCATTCGTACGGGCGCTGTTCGACGGGAGCTGATGGCAGTCGACCAGTGAGCCGTTACTACGCTGGCGGCATGCGTCTAGGTCGAATCGCCAGCCCCGACGGGGTTGCCTTTGTAAGCATCGAGGGCGAAGGGGCAGACGCGGTCTGCAAAGAGATCGCCGAACATCCGTTCGGTACGCCGAATTTCACGGGGCGTAGCTGGCCGTTGGCCGATGTGCGGCTGTTGGCTCCGATCCTGGCCAGCAAGGTGATCTGCATGGGCAAGAACTACGCGGCACATGCCGCGGAGATGGGCGGGGTGGCGCCGGAGGATCCGGTGATCTTCCTCAAGCCCAACACCGCGATCATCGGGCCCAATGTGCCGATTCAGCTGCCCGCCGACGCCTTCCCCGTACATCACGAGGGCGAACTCGCCGTCGTGATCGGCCGGCCGTGCAAAGATGTGCCCGCCTCGCGCGCCGCGGAGAACATCCTCGGCTACACGATCGCCAACGACGTGTCGGCCCGCGATCAACAGGAGAAGGACGGGCAGTGGATGCGGGCCAAGGGACACGACACGTTCTGCCCGGTGGGGCCGTGGATCGACACCTCGATCGACCCTTCGGATCTGGAAATACGTACCGAAGTCACCCGTCCAATTGCCGGCTCCGCCGGCGAGGGCGAGCTGCGCCAGCGCAGCCGAACCTCGTTGATGATCCATGACATCGGCGCGATCGTGGAGTGGGCCTCGGCGGTGATGACGCTGCTGCCGGGCGATCTCATCCTCACCGGAACGCCCGAGGGCGTCGGCCCGATCGAGGACGGCGACACCGTCAGCATTACTGTCGAGGGCCTCGGTACGCTCACCAATCCCGTTGTGCGCAAGAAGAAGTAAGGATGTCGATGACTTCTCCCTCTGGTCCGGTCCGGGTCCGGTTCTGTCCGTCGCCCACGGGAATCCCGCACGTCGGGCTGGTCCGTACTGCGCTGTTCAACTGGGCCTACGCGCGACACACCGGCGGCACATTCGTGTTCCGCATCGAGGACACCGACGCCGCGCGCGACAGTCAGGAAAGCTATGACGCGATCCTCGACGCGCTGGGGTGGCTCGGGTTGGACTGGGACGAGGGGCCGGTGGTCGGCGGCCCGTACGAGCCGTACCGGCAATCGCAGCGCAGCGAGATCTACCGCGACGTGATTGCGCGACTGTTGGCGGCCGGCGAAGTGTACGAGGCCTACTCGACGCCCGAGGAGGTGGAGGCGCGACACATCGCCGCCGGGCGAAACCCCAAACTGGGCTACGACAACTACGACCGCGACCTCACCGATGACCAGCGTGCCGCGTTCGCCGCCGAAGGACGCCAGCCGGTGCTGCGGCTGCGGATGCCAGACGAAGACGTGTCGTGGAACGATCTGGTCCGTGGCCAGACGACATTCCCGGCCGGTTCCGTGCCGGATTTCGCCATCACCCGGGCCAGCGGAGATCCGTTGTACACCTTGGTTAATCCGGTCGATGATGCGTTGATGAAGATCACCCACGTGCTGCGCGGGGAAGACATCATGCCGTCGACGCCGCGTCAGATCGCGCTGTACCGCGCCCTGATACGCATCGGCGTCGCCGAGTGGGTCCCCGAGTTCGCGCATCTGCCAAGCGTTCTCGGCGACGGTAACAAGAAGCTGTCCAAGCGGGACCCGCAGTCGAACCTGTTCTTGCACCGCGACCGCGGGTTCATCCCCGAGGGCCTGCTGAACTACCTGGCTCTGTTGGGCTGGGGCATCGCCGACGATCACGACGTGTTCAGCCTCGGAGAGATGGTGGCAGCGTTCGACGTGGCCAACGTCAACTCCAATCCGGCCCGGTTCGACCAGAAGAAGGCCGATGCCATCAACGCCGAGCACATCCGGTTGTTGAGCCCGGAGGAATTCACCGCGCGGCTACGGGAGTATTTCGTCACACACGGCCACGACACGAGCCTGGACGACGCGTCGTTCGCCGAAGCTGCGGCATTGATCCAAACCCGCATCGTCGTGCTCGGGGACGCGTGGGGGCTCGTGAAGTTCTTCAACGACGCCGACTACGAGCTCGACGAGAAGTCTGCCGCCAAGGAGCTCAAGCCCGAGGCCGCCGCAGTCTTCGCGGCCGCACTGAGCGCGTTGGAGAGCCTGGAAGAGTGGACGACGGTCGCGATCGAGGACGCACTGAAGACCGCGTTGGTGGACGGACTGGAGCTCAAACCGCGTAAGGCCTTCGGCCCGATTCGGGTCGCGGTGACCGGAGCGTCGGTCAGCCCGCCGCTGTTCGAGTCCATGGAACTGCTCGGTCGGGAGCGGAGTTTGGCCCGCTTACGGGCCGTGGCGGACCGCGTGTGAAAAGTGGGTCAGAATCTTTGGTAGTCTGCTCGTCGGCCCGATAAGCAAGGCGGGGAGTCCCCGCCGAGCGGTTCGAGTCGAGAATGCCCGTGACCTGCGGTGATGGGCAGCCAATGGGGTATGGTGTAATTGGCAACACAGCTGATTCTGGTTCAGCCATTCTAGGTTCGAGTCCTGGTACCCCAGCCAATGCGTCGATTAGGTCAGCGTGATCAGCTGAGCTATGCTGACCATCCGGAAGTTCTAGCCCCCGTCGTCTAGCGGCCTAGGACGCCGCCCTCTCACGGCGGTAGCGTGGGTTCGAATCCCATCGGGGGTACACACACGAAAGGCACTCAGTCCTAGGGACTGAGTGCCTTTCGCTTTGCGGCGCCATCTGGACCGCGCGACACCGACGGCCATGTGATGAGGCCCACCGTGCTGCCGTCGTGTACGTGGTAGGGATCCCGCGATCGGGATCTTCGGGCCGGATCGTTGTGGACGCTGCTATAGCCGGCGGGTCAACGCGTCCGCGGCGGCGAGAAGGTCGGCCGCCCAGCGCGCTCCGGGGCGACGGCCCATGCGGTCGATCGGTCCCGACACCGACACCGCGGCGATCACGTTGCCTCGCCCGTCGCGGACCGGGGCCGACACACTCGCCACCCCGGGTTCGCGTTCGGCCGCGCTCTGCGCCCACCCGCGCTTGCGCACCTCGGCGAGTGTGCGGTCGGTGAACTTGGCGGTCGGCAGCACCGCCTGTTGTGTTGCCGTGTCGGCGTGGGCCAGCAGTACTTTGGCGCCCGACCCGGCCGTCATCGGAAGCAGCGTGCCGACCGGCACGGTGTCGCGCAGTCCCGCCGGCGGCTCCAGGGCCACCACGCACACGCGGGAGAGTCCTTCCCTGCGGTACAGCTGCACGCTCTCACCTGTGACCTCACGCAGCCGCGGCAGCACAGCCGCGCCGGCGGCCAGGAGCGGATCGTTGACGTGGGAGGCCAATTCGGTCAGGGCGGGGCCCAAGCGCCAGCGACCGTCGCCGTCGCGTGCCAGTAGCCGGTGGGTTTCCAGCCCGGCCGCCAGCCGGTGTGCGGTCGCGCGGGGGAGCCCGGTCCGTTCGCACAGTTCGGCTAGCCCACACGGAGACTCGGCCACTGTGTGCAGCACACCCACCGCTTTGTCGAGCACGCCGATGCCGCTATCATTTCTCACAGTGAGATACTAACGTCTCGTATACTGAGATAGCTACGCGAGATGTCAGGTCTATCTCCCAGCCATTGACTGCAGCCCAGCAGTACCCTGAACCGAATCGAGTAGTAGCGATGGATCAATCGACACCGACGTCTACAAAGCCGCGCACCATGGCCGAAAAGGTGTGGGCCGACCATGTTGTGGCCTCCCAGGAGGGTGAGCCCGACCTGATCTACATCGACCTGCACCTCGTGCACGAGGTCACCAGCCCGCAGGCGTTCGACGGACTCCGGATGGCCGGGCGGCCGGTGCGACGCCCCGATCTGACCATCGCCACCGAGGATCACAACGTCCCGACGATCGACATCGACAAGCCGATCGCCGACCCGGTCTCGCGGACCCAGGTCGAGACATTGCGGCGCAACTGCGAGGAATTCGGCATCCGGCTGCACTCGATGGGCGATGCCGAACAGGGCATCGTGCACATCATCGGACCGCAACTCGGTCTCACACAGCCCGGAATGACGGTGGTGTGCGGCGACAGCCACACCTCCACCCACGGCGCGTTCGGTGCGATTGCCATGGGCATCGGTACGTCAGAGGTTGAGCATGTGTTGGCCACGCAGACCTTGCCGCTCAAGCCGTTCAAGACCATGGCGGTCAATGTGGATGGCGTGCTGCCGCCCGGCGTGAGCGCAAAAGACATCATCCTGGCGGTGATCGCCAAGATCGGCACCGGTGGCGGGCAGGGGCATGTCATCGAATACCGGGGCAGTGCCATCGAATCGCTGTCGATGGAAGGCCGGATGACGATCTGCAACATGAGCATCGAGGCCGGGGCGCGGGCCGGGATGGTCGCCCCCGACGAGACGACGTTCGAGTTCCTCAAGGGTCGGCCACACGCCCCGCAGGGCGCCGACTGGGACGCCGCGGTGGTCGCCTGGAGCCAATTGCGCACTGACGAGGGTGCCGAGTTCGACACCGAGATCTACCTGGACGCCTCGACGTTGAGCCCCTTCGTGACCTGGGGCACCAATCCCGGCCAGGGGGTTCCGCTGTCGGCGTCGGTGCCCGACCCTGAGCTGATCGGCGACGACGGTGCGCGTCAGGCTGCGGAAAAGGCATTGGCCTATATGGACCTTCGCCCCGGCACGGCCATGCGGGACATCGCCGTGGACACCGTGTTCGTTGGCTCATGCACCAACGGTCGAATCGAGGACCTGCGGGTGGTGGCCGATGTTCTGAAGGACCGCAAGGTCGCCGACGGGGTGCGGATGTTGGTAGTGCCCGGCTCGATGCGGGTCCGTGCCCAAGCCGAATCCGAAGGTCTGGACCGGGTATTCACCGCGGCCGGAGCGGAGTGGCGCCAGGCCGGCTGCTCGATGTGTCTCGGCATGAATCCCGATCAGCTCTCGCCCGGCCAGCGGTGCGCCTCGACGTCCAACCGCAATTTCGAGGGCCGTCAAGGCAAAGGCGGCCGGACCCACCTGGTGTCGCCTGCCGTCGCTGCGGCCACTGCCATCCGCGGCACGTTGGCCTCTCCGGCCGACCTGCCCGCCACCACCGCCCGCTAGAGGAGAAGACGATGGAAGCCTTTCACACCCACACCGGCATCGGCGTTCCGCTGCGGCGGTCCAATGTCGACACCGACCAGATCATTCCGGCGGTCTACCTGAAGCGGGTAACCCGAACAGGTTTCGAGGACGGGCTGTTCGCCGCCTGGCGCGCCGATCCGTCATTCATCTTGAACCTCGCGCCATTCGATAAAGGCTCGGTATTGGTCGCTGGGCCCGATTTCGGCACCGGCTCGTCGCGCGAGCATGCCGTCTGGGCGCTCATGGACTACGGCTTCCGGGTGGTCATCTCATCCCGCTTCGCCGACATTTTTCGGGGGAATGCGGGTAAGGCCGGATTACTGGCGGCCGAAGTCTCCCAGGACGATGTGGAGCTGCTCTGGAAGCTCATCGAGCAGAATCCGGGCTTGGAAATTACTGTGAATCTTCAAGATCGCACCGTCACTGCGGGAACGGTAGTGGTGCCGTTCAGGATTGACGATTACACCGCCTGGCGGCTGCTGGAGGGGCTTGACGATATAGGTCTTACGCTGCGGAAACTCTCCTCGATCGAGGCCTATGAGCAGGGCAGACCGGCCTGGAAGCCCCGTACTCTGCAGGCCTGATCGCGGGCCTCGGCGAGGCGAATTCGCCACCCGTCAAACCGGTTCTGTACCCTCCGGACAGGAGTTCAAGGGCGGCAAGCGGATTGCCGGAATGTTCGCTAGCTACCCCCGAAATTGCGCGTGGCTCTTGGAAATCAATAGTCACAGGGTTTACCGTGTCCACTAGTCGGTTCAAAGTGGACCACTGGTTTCGGAGGTTTTGGATGAACAAAGCGGAGCTCATCGACGTACTCACAACCAAACTGGGCACCGATCGTCGGCAGGCTACCGCCGCGGTGGAGAACGTTGTCGACACCATTGTGCGTGCGGTGCACAAGGGCGAGAGCGTGACGATCACCGGCTTCGGCGTTTTTGAGCAGCGCCGCCGCGCTGCCCGGGTGGCGCGCAATCCGCGCACCGGCGAAACGGTGAAGGTCAAGCCCACCTCGGTACCGGCGTTCCGCCCCGGAGCGCAGTTCAAGGCGGTTGTCTCTGGCGCACAGCGTCTTCCGGCGGAAGGCCCCGCGGTCAAGCGTGGCGTGACTGCAGGGCCGGCCAAGCGCACGGCAGCCAAGAAGGCTCCCGCCAAGCGGGCCGCGGTCGCCAAGAAGGCTCCGGCCAAGGCCACCGCGACCAAGGCTCCCGCTAAGAAGGCCGCGACCAAGGCTCCCGCTAAGAAGGCCGCGACCAAGGCTCCGGCCAAGAAGGCCGCGACCAAGGCTCCGGCCAAGAAGGCCGCGACCAAGGCTCCCGCCAAGAAGGCCGCGACCAAGGCTCCCGCTAAGAAGGTCGCCGCCAAGGCTCCGGCCAAGAAGGCCGCGACCAAGGCTCCTGCCAGAAAGGGCCGCAGGTAGATTTCCAGAAAGGCACGCCGTGAGCCGCTGACGCGCTCACGGCGTGCCTTTCTGTGGGAGCGTTACTTCTTCGTGGGCAGCGGACTGCCCATGTGGTCGGCGGCCACCAGTCGCCCGTCGATCAATGACAGCACCCAGGTGCTGCCCTTGCGATTGCCCGTCGTCTCGGGGCGCACGCTGTCGCGTTCGCACCACCAGGCGATCAGATCGGGAATTACCTTGCCCTGTGTGCAGATAACCGGGGTGCCGGCTCGCGCAGCGATCTCGACGACTCGGTCCCGCGTCGCCTTCTGATCACGTGCGTAGGCTTCCTCGGTCAGCGTGGGCTCGTTGTGGATGTCCACGCCGAGTTCCTGTGCGAGCGGCTCGATTGTCTGGTGACATCGCATTCGGTCGGCGGCGTAGAGCGTGCTGGCGCCGAATGACAACAGCTGGCCCACCAGTGACTCGGCCTGTGCCCGTCCGTGCTTGTCCAACGGCCGCCGCCGGTCGTCACCCTTATAGCGAGACCGACGCCCAGCCGTGGCGTGCCGAACGATGAGCACCGTCTTGGTTTCCGGCGGGTACTTACCAAAGCGGCGCAATACTTTTCGGTCATATGGATACTGCAGCTGTTCCATTGCGGCATGGGCGGGAAGCCAGACCAGCTTGTCCACTTCGGCGTTGGGAGCGAAGTCTCCACCGGTAGCCTGGGCCGCCCAGTACCAGACTCTTTTCGCGCCCGGGGGGATGGCGTAGGACACCGATCCAAGCCTGCGGCCGAGCCGCGCGGTGTAGCCGGTCTCCTCGTAGACTTCACGCACCGCGGTCACCGGTTCGGTTTCGCCGGGATCGACCTTGCCCTTGGGTAGCGACCAGTCGTCGTACCGGGGCCGATGGATGACCGCGATCTCGACGGCGGCCGGATCGCTTGTGACATCGCTGCTGCGACGCCACAGCACCGCGCCGGCGGCGGGCACAACCTTCTCGCCGGTGGCCGTGTTGTTGTTCGACACCTCAACTCCTGCAGGTCATTCTCCGGTACCGCCGCTGGCTCGTACCCGGGACCCGCTCAGGGATGCCGGTGGCGTTCCATCAGCGACACCTGGTGGTCGCGTACGGTCTGGCCCTCCTGCGGCAGTGCCGCCCAATGGCCGTCGTGCTGTAATTCCCAACACCGGGTCGCCGGGTTCATGGCCGATTCGAAAACGTCGTTCAGTTGCGCGGTCAGCCGCGGGTCCTTCACCTGAGCCATGACCTCGACACGCCGGTCGAGATTACGATGCATCATGTCGGCGCTACCGATCCAGAACTCGTCGATGGCGCGGAAGTGAATAATCCGTGAGTGTTCCAGGAAGCGGCCGAGGATCGAACGCACCGTGATGTTGTCGGAGTAACCGGGGCCGCCAGGGCGTAGCGCGCAGATGCCGCGGACCACGATCTCGACGGGGACACCTGCCTGGGATGCCCGGTACAGCGCGTCGATCACCTGCTCGTCGACCAGTGCGTTGGCCTTCAACTGAATACCGGTCTTCGCGCCGTCCCGGTGAGCTGCGATCTCCCGGTCGATCCGATCGATGATGCCCTTGCGGATGCCGCGGGGAGCCACCAAAAGGTTGCGGTACGAATCCTTGCGGGAGTAACCGGTCAGCGAGTTGAACAGATCGGTGAGGTCGGCACCGATATCGGGATCGGCCGTCAGCAAGCCCACATCCTCATACAGGCGTGCGGTTTTCGGGTTGTAGTTACCGGTCCCGATGTGGCAGTAGCGCCGAATGGCCGAGCTTTCGCGGCGGACTACCAGACAGGTCTTGCAGTGTGTCTTCAAGCCGATCAAGCCGTAGACCACGTGCACACCCGCCTGCTCCAGTGCCCGGGCCCACTTGATGTTGGCCTGCTCATCGAACCGTGCCTTGATCTCCACCAGAGCGACTACCTGCTTGCCGGCCTCGGCGGCGTCGATGAGCGCGTTGACGATCGGCGAGTCGCCCGATGTCCGATACAGAGTCTGCTTGATGGCCAGCACATTCGGATCGGCGGCGGCCTGTTCGATGAAGCGTTGCACCGTGGTCGAGAACGAATCGTAGGGGTGGTGCACCAGGACGTCGCCGTCGCGCAGCGTGGAGAAGATGCTCTTGGGGGTTTCGCGCTCACCGAATGCCGGTGGGGTCGCGGGCACGAACGGCCGGTCCTTGAGATCGGGCCGGTCGACACCGTAGATCTGCCATACCGCTGACAGATCGAGCAGCCCCGGCACCTGGATGACGTCGCCGGGATCGACGTCGAGCTCGCGCAACAGCAGCTCGAGCATGTTCTCGGTCATGTCGTCGGCGACTTCCAGGCGCACGGGCTTGCCGAAGCGCCTGCGGGCCAGCTCACGTTCCAGCGCTTGCAGCAGATCCTCGTCGCGATCTTCCTCGACCTCGAAGTCCGCGTTGCGCGTGATCCGGAAGGCATGGTGTTCCACGACTTCCAGACCCGGGAACAACACCGGAAGGAACGCGGCGATGAGGGCTTCCATCGGCAGGAATCGCACCACCTGCGGCTTGTCGGCCGGGGGTGGAAGTTGGACGAACCGATCGACGTTGTCTGGCACCTTGATTCGGGCGAAGTGCTGGCCGCCGTCGTCGGGATGGCGGACGGTGATCGCCAGGTTGAGGCTCAGCCCGCTGACGAACGGGAAGGGATGCGCGGGGTCGACGGCGAGCGGGGTGAGGACTGGGAAGACCTGATCGAGGAAGTAGGTCGAGAGTTTCTCGCGTTCGTCCTGGCTGAGTTCGGCCCACGTGACGATGACGACGCCTTGCTCGGCCAACCCCGGGCGCACCGAGTTGAGGAACACCGCGGCGTGGCGGCTGGCGATCTGCTGCGTGCGCTCGTTGATCCGGCGCAGTTGCTCGCGGGGGGACAGCCCGTCGGCCGACCGCACCGACAACCCCATCTCGTCGCGCCGTTTCAGGCCGGCGACCCGGACCATATAGAACTCATCGAGGTTCGACGCGAAGATCGCCAGGAACTTCAAGCGCTCCAACAGTGGCAGCGACTGGTCGGCCGCCAGCGCCAGCACGCGGGCGTTGAAGTCCAGCCAGCTCAGTTCGCGATTGAGATAGCGGTCCTCAGGCAGTGCGTCGTCGATGGCCGGGGAGGTGGCCGCCGGCGGTGCTTCGGGTGTCGTGTCGGCACCCGCCGACTGTCCCGACCCGTTCGAGGTGTCGCCGCGATCGGTGTCGTCGGTCCGCAGGATCGGCTCGGCTTCGGTGGCTTCGCTCACCTGTCCGATCATTCCTTATGCGCCAGCTCTGCGGCTACCCGTGCGAGCGATGTCGGGCGAGTGATTTTGTGGTGGCCGGTCCCACCCCCAGCCGGCGGGCAGCAGACAGATCGTCGGGTGTGTCGATATCGCAACGTAGCCCCGGCCACGCGCCGGTGAGTTCGATCGCTCCGGAGTGCCGATGGCGCGCAGCAGAATCGACACCGAACTCCGGTTGCAGCGGGACGCCGAACGCGAACAGCGCCGAGGTCCCGGTGCCGTGCCGGTCACCTACGAAGCTGCGTGGGTGCGCTTGTGCCGCGGCCAGCGCCCCGGACAGCTCCTGGGGCTGTAAGGCGGGTAGATCTCCTTGTAGCACAGCGATATTCGGCGTAGACCTACGTAGCTGGGCCTCTGCGACGGTGATGGCGTTGTTGAGCGGGTTGTGGTGCCCGGCTGGTGTCGGATCGGTGATCACCGTGGCGCCGGCGGCCAGCGCGGCCTCGGCGGCGTCCTCGTCTGGGGTGACGACGGTGACCGTCGCGACTGCCGAGGCCGCGGTGATGGTGTCGACCAGCATCGCCAGCACCACCGCCTCCCGGGTGGAGGCGGAAAAGATCGGTGCCAGACGGGTCTTGGCCGCGGTGAGGCGTTTGACCGCGATCACCAGTGCGACCTCGGCGCCCGACGTAGTGCCGGCGGGGTGGATGCCGCTCATGGCAGCCATCCTGCCAGCCGGACTGCTGCCGCGGCCCGCGCGCATACAACGGCTAGGGTGATGCCGTGGTGGAGGCTGCGGTGATGGGCGCGGGTGCATGGGGCACAGCGATTGCGAAGGTGCTGGCGGACGCGGGTAACCCGGTGACGATATGGGCACGCCGCCCCGAGGTCGCCGACGAGATCAACACCGAGCACCGCAACAGCGATCACCTCGGCGATGTCGTGCTGCCGCCCACCATCCGTGCCACCGGTGACCCGGCCGAGGCGCTGTCCGGGGCGTGCACGGTCCTATTGGCAGTGCCGGCACAGCAACTGCGTAACAACCTGGAAGGCTGGAAGCATCTGATCGGCGCCGACGTCACGCTCGTGAGCCTGGCCAAAGGGATCGAACTGGGCTCGCTGATGCGCATGAGCCAGGTCATCGCGGCGGTCACCGCGGCCGATCAATCCCGGATCAGCGTGGTTACCGGACCGAACCTGGCCAGCGAGATCGCCGCCATGCAGCCGGCCGCGACGGTGGTCGCGTGCAGCGATTCCGGCCGCGCGGTCGCGTTGCAGCGTGCGATGGCCACCGGATACTTCCGGCCGTACACCAACTCCGACGTCGTCGGCGCCGAGATCGGTGGCGCCTGTAAGAACGTCATAGCGCTCGCGTGCGGCATGGCGGTCGGCGTCGGGCTCGGGGAGAACACGATCGCCGCGATCATCACCCGTGGGCTGGCCGAGATCCTGCGCCTGGGCATCGCGCTGGGCGCCAAGCCTGCCACGCTGTCCGGGCTGGCAGGCGTCGGCGATCTGGTCGCAACGTGTACTTCACCGCGCTCGCGTAACCGGACGTTCGGCGAACGATTGGGCAGAGGCGGCACCATGGAGTCGGCACTGCTCGCGGCAGGCGGACACGTTGCTGAGGGTGTCTCGTCGTGTGAGTCGGTGCTGGCGCTGGCTTCCAGCTACGACGTCGAGATGCCGTTGACCGATGCCGTGCACCGTGTCTGCCACAAGGGGTTGTCGGTGCACGAGGCCGTTGCGCTCCTGCTGGGGCGCAGCACCAGACCGGAGTAGAACATGATCGAAGGTACGTACGGCGATTCCACTCGCAGTGTCAAAGCCGTTGGGTCCGAATCAATCCCAGGTGTTCCGGTGGCGCCGATGCCCATTCCGGCGTCGACCTATCACCTGTCGCCCGATGAGACCGAACCGCTGGACAGCTACGGGCGTAGCTCCAATCCGTCCTGGCGGCAACTGGAAGCGGCCCTGGCCGAACTGGAAGGAGCATCCGCGGCGCTGACCTTCGGATCCGGCATGGCAGCCATCACCTCGGTGTTGCGGGTGCTGACCAAACCGGGTTCGACGCTCCTCGTGCCCGCAGACGGCTACTACCAGGTCCGGCGGTACGCATCGGAATACCTTGCGCCACAAGGGGTTAATGTCGTCGAGGCGGGAGTCGGCGAGATCTGCCAAGCCGCGTCGAACGCAGACGTGGTGTTGGCCGAGACACCGGTCAATCCCGCGCTGGACGTCGTCGATCTACACAGGCTCGCACTGACTTGCCGGGGCCGCGGCGCCACACTTGTCGTCGACAACACCACCGCGACCCCGCTCGGCCAGCAACCGTTGTCGTTGGGCGCCGATCTGGTGGTGGCCAGTGCCACCAAATCACTGTCCGGCCACAGCGATCTCGTCGCTGGTTACGTCGCGGGCAGTCAGCCTGAACTGATGGCCGCGGTGGAACGCGACCGGCTGTTGGCCGGGCCGATTCTGGGAGCCTTCGAGGCCTGGTTGGTATTGCGCAGCCTGGGCAGCGCGGGGCTGCGCTTCGAACGGCAGTGCCAGAACGCGCAGGCGCTCGCGGTGATGCTGCGCAAGCATCCGGCCGTGCGGTCGGTGCGCTACCCGGGGCTGCCCGAGGACCCGTCGCACGATCTGGCCGCCACACAGATGCAGCGGTTCGGTGGTCTGGTGTCGATCGAACTGGCCGACGCCGCGGCGGTGCATGCGCTGGTCGAGCGCAGCGCGCTGCTCATCGCGTCGACCAGCTTCGGTGGGATTCACACCTCGGTGGACCGTCGCGCCCGCTGGGGCGACGCGGTGCCAGCCGGATTCGCCCGGATATCGGCCGGCATCGAGGACACCGACGATCTGATCGCCGACGTCAACCGAGCGCTCGGGTAGAACCGCAGGTCAGGACGCACTGAAGGGCGAAGTCCGGCCAGGGCGGTAGCCTCTCTAGGTTGTGACTGCCCGCAATCAGCCCGGATCCCGCGTCCGCGTTGCCGTCGTCTACGGCGGACGTAGCTCCGAACATGCCATTTCCTGTGTGTCGGCGGGCAGCATTTTGCGCAACCTCGACCCGGAACGCTTCGAGGTGGTGGCCGTCGGCATCACCCCCGAGGGTTCCTGGATGCTCACCGACGGCAGTCCGGAGACCCTGGCCATCACCGACGGCCAGCTGCCCGGCGTCACCGACACCTCCGGTACCGCGCTGGCACTGCCCGCCGATCCGTGCCGCAGCGGCCAGCTGCTGTCGCTGGGCTCTGGTCCGGGGCGGGTGCTGGCCGCCGTCGACGTGGTGTTCCCCGTACTGCACGGGCCCTACGGCGAGGACGGCACCATCCAGGGTCTGCTCGAGCTGGCCGGGGTGCCCTATGTCGGCTCCGGGGTGTTCTCCAGCGCGGCCGGGATGGACAAGGAATTCACCAAGAAACTGCTTGCGGCCGAGGGGCTGCCCATCGGCGACCATGCCGTGCTGCGGCCCAAGGACGCCACTATAGATCTGGAGCAACGCGAGCGGCTGGGGCTGCCAGTGTTCGTCAAGCCGTCCCGCGGTGGATCCTCGATCGGTGTCAGCCGCGTGACTACGTGGGACGAGCTACCCGCAGCGATCGAGCTGGCTCGCCGCCATGACCCGAAGGTCATCGTCGAGGCCGCGATCCCGGGGCGGGAACTGGAATGTGGTGTCCTCGAATTCCCTGATGGCTCTGTGGAAGCCAGCACCGTGGGGGAGATCCGGGTGGCCGGCGTGCGCGGTCGTGAAGACGGCTTCTACGACTTCGCCACCAAATATCTCGTCGACGCCGCCGAACTGGATGTGCCGGCCAAGCTCGATGACGACATCGCCGAGGAGATCCGCCGTCTCGCCGTACGCGCGTTCACCGCGCTCGATGGCCAGGGACTCGCGCGCGTGGACTTCTTCCTCACCAACGACGGGCCGGTGATCAACGAGATCAACACCATGCCCGGATTCACCACCATCTCGATGTTCCCGCGGATGTGGGCGGCCAGTGGGGTGAACTATCCGACCCTGCTGGCGGCCATGGTCGAGACGGCGCTTGCCCGCGGAACCGGCCTGCGCTAGCGCACGTGAGGAGCGAAGCGAATCGACTCAGCGCAACGGCCCCGGATCCGGCGGCCGGACCGGCATGGTTCGAGTGATCTGCGCCGAGATCAGCTGAATGGGCGTCGGCCCGGAACCTGCGGGCAGGGTCAGCGCCACGTAGACCGCTCGGTCCACCGCGTACCACGTGCTCCTCGCCTGATCCGGTGTGCCCGCAGCGGCGGCGCCGGGTGCCGCGCCTTCGTCGCTCACCCGGAACCACTGCACGTCATCGACCATCTGCACTGGAGCGCCGACGATGAAGTCGCCGGGCCGTTCCAACCCGCACCGCAGGACGACCGGTTCGGTGCCTGACTCGCCTTGCCACGCCGCCGTGCCCACCGGAGTGGGGTCGACGGTCGGCGCACGCAGGAAGTCGCCCAGCTGTTCGGGTAGGCCGTCGAGCAGGGCGCTGCATTCGGGGCTGTTGGCCTGCGGAGCCGGGACCGAGGAGATCGCCACCGGCGGGTGTTCCGGGGAACGCTGATGTGCCGCTGCGATCCCGAGCACGGTGATCAACACCGACACCGCCACCACAACTGCTGCGATGAGCAGGGTACGGGGTGGGCCATCGTTGGTCTGCTGGTCGGTCACGCCGCCAACTCTATGGCTGTGCTCCGTCGGCGATCGGGCAGGTCAGGGTCCGGGTGATTCCGGCGACCTGCTGTACATTCGGGACCACGTCGGACTGCAAGGCGGCCAACGTGGCCGCGCCGACACGCAGCACCACGTCGTAGGGTCCGGTGACGTACTCCGCCGACTGCACGCCGGGGAGCGTCGCGAGATGCTTGGCGACGACCTCGGCGCGACCCACCTCGGTTTGGATCAGCATGTAAGCCTCTACCACCCGCTGTCTCCTCCGTATCCATGCATAGACTCAGTCGCCGCAGGCACCAAACGTACCGCAGGGCCGCCCGGTGTTTCAGGGCACAGCGGCGACCAGCAGGAGGCGATATGGCCGGCGAGAATAGTCCGGACACTCTCGCGGGGGTAGGCGAGTTCACCGTCATCGACCGGTTGGTGGCGGGGCGGGAACAGCCCGCGACGGTGGCGCTGGGACCCGGCGATGACGCCGCGGTGGTGCGCGCCGATGACGGCCGCACCGCAGTATCGGTCGACATGTTGGTGCAGGACCGTCATTTCCGGCTGGACTGGTCGGCGCCACACGATATCGGGCGCAAGGCCATCGCGCAGAACGCCGCCGACATCGAAGCCATGGGTGCACGGGCCACGGCGTTTGTCGTCGCGTTCGGCGCACCCGCCGACACCGCCAGCACGGCGGCTGTCGAACTCGCCGACGGGATGTGGGACGAAGCACACCGGCTCGGTGCGGGCATCGTCGGCGGTGATTTGGTGCGGGCTCCGTTGTGGGTTATATCGGTCACGGTCCTAGGTGATCTCGAAGGTCGGTCCCCGGTGCTGCGCAGTACCGCCCGCGCCGGTGACACCGTCGCGGTGGTCGGCGAGCTGGGGCAATCGGCGGCGGGATATGCACTGTGGCACAACGGTATTGATCAGTACCCAGAGTTGCGGCGACGGCATTTGGTGCCTGTGCCGCCGTACGGTCAAGGGGCGGTCGCAGCCCGCGCCGGTGCCACCTCGATGACCGATGTGTCCGACGGGTTGCTCGCCGATCTCGGCCACATCGCCACGGCTTCGGGGGTCGTCATCGACCTGTGCGCCGACGCGCTCGCCGCCGACTGCGCCGCGGTTGCCGCCGCTGCGTCGGTCATCGGTGCCGACCCGTTGGAGTGGGTGCTCGGCGGTGGCGAGGACCATGCGCTGGTGGCGACCTTCGCCGGATCTGTGCCGGACGGGTGGCGGGTGATCGGCCGGGTGATCGACGGTCCGGCGCGTGTCCTGGTCGACGGTGACGCGTGGGCGGGAAAACCGGGATGGCAGTCGTTCGATTAACGGCTCACGCTAAGTTGGTTTTTGTGACGGCGGACGCGAGGAGCCAATGATGACGGCGGACGCGAGGAGCCAATGATGACGGCGGACGCGAGGAGCCAATGATGACGGCGGACGCGAGGAGCCAAATGATGACGGCGGACGCGAGCAGTTCGACAACGGCACGGCCTCTGAGTGAACTTGTCGAGGCAGGCTGGGCGCGGGCTCTTGAGCCGGTAGGCCCGCAGGTGGCGCAGATGGGGGAGTTTCTTCGCGAAGAACTCAGCTTCGGCAGACGTTATCTGCCGGCCGGGCAGAATGTCCTGCGCGCCTTCAGTTTTCCATTCGACCAGGTGCGGGTGCTGATTGTGGGACAGGACCCTTACCCGACGCCCGGGCATGCGGTGGGCCTGAGTTTCTCAGTTGCCCCCGACGTGCGGCCGCTGCCGCGCAGCCTGGCCAACATCTTTACCGAGTACACCGAGGATCTCGGTTACCCCCAGCCCAGTACCGGTGATCTGACACCGTGGGCGCAGCGGGGCGTGCTGCTGCTCAACAGAGTGCTCACCGTGCGGCCTGGCACCCCGGCGTCGCATCGGGGCAAGGGATGGGAAGCGGTCACGGAATGCGCGATCCGGGCATTGGTGGCTCGGCAGCAGCCGATGGTGGCGGTGTTGTGGGGGCGCGATGCGTCGACCCTGAAACCGATGCTGGCCGAAGGTGATTGCGCGACCATCGAGTCCCCGCACCCATCACCGTTGTCGGCATCGCGCGGATTCTTCGGATCTCGGCCGTTCAGCCGCGCGAACGAACTGCTGCAGCAGAAGGGTGCCGAGCCGATCGACTGGCGGCTGCCCTGAAGGCATTCTTGCTCATGGCGTTCCGGGCGACCCAGGAATCGTCGGAGGTGCAGGAGTGACGGACCGCGACGGAATCACGATGGTGCCGTTCCCGTCGCCCGGGGTGGTTTCTTCCGGAACGACCGTTGGCGTCAGCGATACTGTCGTCTGCTAGGTCGGCTCGGCGACAGGGCGGGTGCCCGAGGTCTCCCGCGTGGTAGACCCGTTGGCCGTTGATCGCCGGACTTGCTGCCCCCGCAGGCCATCAACGCCGAAGCCAGCGCTAACGTACAGGCGCATCCGTACAGGAGTCGGACAAACAAGCGATGAGAACTCAAGTACCCTGCCGGCCCCACGATCAGCCGACGACGCCAGCGCTACTGGCTAACCAGCTCAGCCGTGCCGGTTCTCGTCTTCGCGCAAGCGCTCAGCCGCGCGAGACCTTGCCGGCCTTGATGCAGGAGGTGCAGGCGTTCACGCGCTGCTTGTTGCCGCCCGGGCGCGCCACAGCACGCACCGACTGGATGTTCGGATCCCAGCGCCGGCTGGTCCGCCGATGCGAATGCGACACCGACTTGCCGAATCCCGGCGCCTTCCCGCAGATATCGCACACGGCAGCCATATCAACAACTCCTCGAAATCAGTACTTGGGGGTCTGGGCCTGGTCACCGCAAATCAACGCGGCTCGACCCGACAACCCGATCAGAATACCGGCCGGCCAGGGTATCGCCAAAATCGTCGATCAACAGCATGTCAGGTTGTGCACAGGGCCCGGTGCTCTGATCAGCATTGTCGCTGGCACTGGCTAGGCTGACGCGCACAGCGGCCACGCCGCGCGGTGCCTGTTCTCGGCTGGAACGGCTCGGGATTGGAGGGGGTTCGATGGCTGCTCGCCGGCTCGATGCCTCCGCTCTGCGGGCGTGGGCGCACACTGCCGTCGAAGACCTGATTGCGCACACAGACGAGATCAACCGGCTCAATGTGTTCCCGGTGCCCGACGCCGATACCGGCACAAACATGCTGTTCACGATGCGTTCGGCGTGGGTGCAAGTGGATGCGGAACCGGCCGGCGACGTTGCGCAGGTGGCAGCCGCGCTGGCTGCGGGCGCGCTGCAGGGAGCACGCGGAAACTCCGGGGTGATCCTCTCGCAGATCTTGTCGGCGGTTGCCGAGGTGATTGCGTCCGCCGCGGTACAGCGCGCCGGGGATCTGGCCGATATCGACGGTGTGCTGTTTGGCGCGGCCCTGCGACACGCCGTCGCACTCGTGGTCGCATCCATGGACGAGCCGGTCTCGGGCACCATCGTCTCGGTTCTGCAGGCGGCCGCGGGCGCCGCCGAGCACTGCGCCGCCGACGGAGCCGATATCGCCGCGGTCAGCGTGGCCGCAGCAGAAGCCGCCGCCGCGGCGCTGGACCGGACGCCACATCAGCTCGACGTGCTTGCCGAGGCCGGCGTGGTCGATTCCGGTGGCCGCGGTCTGCTGGTCCTGCTGGACGCGATGACGTCCACGATCGCGGGATGCGCGCCGCACCGGCCGGCGTATCAACCATCGGCTCAACCGACTCGCACCGTCACCGCCACCGCGGCCCCGCCACAGTTCGAGGTGATGTATCTGCTCAGCGGATGCGGCTCCGGCGCCGTCGAAGAGCTGCGCGCCGGGCTGGAGCAATTGGGCGAGTCGGTGACCATCGCCACTTTCGGAGGTACCGAGTACTCGGTCCACGTCCACGTCGACGATGCCGGAGCGGCCGTCGAGGCGGGGTTGGCGGTCGGGACGCTCAGCCGTATCCAGATCACGGCACTGCTGGGCGGTGTCGGGGCGATCCCCGCCGCTGGCTGGTCGCGGGAGCGGGCGGTGCTGGCGGTGGTCGACGGTGACGGTGGTGCCGAGCTGTTCGCCGGTGAGGGGGCGGCGATATTGCGGTCCCGGGACGCTGAGCCGATCAGCGCCAAGCAGCTGCTGCGGGCTCTCGTCGACACCGGGGCCGCACAGGTGATGGTGCTGCCCAACGGGTACGTCGCTGCCGAGGAGCTTGTTGCGGGCTGTACAGCAGCCATTGGCTGGGGTATCGACGTGGTGCCGGTGCCGACCGCCTCCATGGTGCAGGGGCTAGTTGCGCTGGCTGTCCACGACGGTGCTCGTCAGGCCGTCGACGACGGTTACGCCATGGCCCGCGCGGCCGCGGGGATGCGGCACGGCGCCGTGCGGGTAGCCACTGAGGAGGCCCTGACCTGGGCCGGTACCTGCAAGCCCGGAGACGGACTCGGCATTGCCGGCGACGAAGTGCTGATCGTCGGCCCAGACATCACGGCCGCGGCCGCCGGGCTCATCGATCTGCTACTGATGGCCGGCGGTGAGCTCATCACAGTGTTGACCGGCGACGGAGTCACCTGCGACGTGGGCCGAGCACTGCAGGAGCACGTGCACAGCAAGCATCTCGGGGCCGAGTTGGTGACCTACCACACCGGACACCGCGGCGATGCCCTGCTGATCGGAGTCGAGTAGTGGCCGGCCTCTCCGACCGGCTCGACCTGGTGATCGGAGCCAAGTCGGCCAAGCCGCTCGAGGAGCACTTCGGTATCCGTACCGTCAACGATCTGCTCCGGCACTATCCCCGCAAGTACAGCGACGGTATGACGGTCCGCGGTGAAGGTGAGGCCCTCGATCTGGAAGAGGGTGAACACGTCACCTTCATCGAGGTCGTCACCGAGACCAAAGAAGGGACCATGAAGCCGGTCTTCGACAAGAAGACCGGGCGGCAGAAGACCCGCAAGTGGCTGCGTGTCACGCTCGGCAAGCACCGGCCGGCCGTCACCGCAACGTTTTTCAATGCGGGGTGGATGATGGACAAGCTTCCGGTCGACACCAGGCTGATGCTCTCCGGTGAGGTCAAGTACTTCCGCAACACCCTGCAGCTGGACCATCCGGCGTTCCTGGTGCTCGACTCACCGTCGGGTAAGCAGTTCGGTACCAAGTCGTTGAAAACCATCGCGACGGCTTCCGGGGCCAGCGGCGATGACATGCTGGCCGCCTTCGAGCGAGAGTTCTTCCCGATCTATCCGGCGTGCGCCAAGGTGCAGAGCTGGGATATCTACTCCTGCGTGCGCCAGGTGCTCGACGTCCTCGACCCGGTACCCGACCCCCTGCCGGAATCTTTTGTCCGACAACGGAATCTGATGTCCGAAGACGAGGCGCTGCGGGCCATTCACCTGGCCGAGAACGCGACGCAGCGCGACCGGGCCGCCGAACGGCTGACCTATGACGAGGCGATCGGGCTGCAATGGGGCCTGGTGGCCCGGCGCCACGGCGAATTGAGCGAGTCGGGTATGCAGGCGCCGTGGACCGATGATGGACTCGCCGCCGAGTTGTTGCGGACGCTGCCGTTCGAGCTGACGGTGGGCCAGCGTGAGGTGCTCGACGTGGTGTCGGCCGAACTGGCCTCGACCCGCCCGATGAACCGGATGCTGCAGGGTGAGGTCGGCTCCGGCAAGACCATCGTGTCGCTGTTGGCGATGCTGCAGATGGTCGATGCCGGCTATCAGTGCGCACTGCTGGCTCCCACGGAAGTGCTTGCCGCCCAACATGCCCGGTCCGTGCGCGAGGCACTGGGGCCGCTGGCGATGGCTGGCGAGCTCGGCGGCGCCGAGCACGGTACCCGGGTGGCGTTGCTGACCGGATCGATGTCGGCGGCGCAGAAGCGACAGGTGCGCGAGGAGGTCGTCTCCGGCGCGGCCGGCATCGTGATCGGCACCCATGCCTTGCTGCAGGACGCGGTGGAATTCGCGAACCTCGGCATGGTGGTGGTCGACGAACAGCACCGGTTCGGCGTGGAACAGCGGGACACGTTGCGCGCCAAGGCCCGTGAGGGTTATACCCCGCACCTGCTGGTGATGACGGCCACCCCGATCCCGCGCACCGTCGCGCTCACCGTGTACGGCGATCTGGAAACGTCGACACTGCGTGAACTGCCCCGCGGTCGTCAACCCATCACCAGCAACACCATTTTCGTGTCACAGAAGCCGGCATGGCTGGATCGCGCGTGGGCGCGGATCCGCGAGGAGGTCGCCGCCGGTCGCCAGGCCTATGTGGTGGCGTCACGCATCGACGAATCCGACAAGGACACCAAGGAGTCAAAAGACGGCAGGCAGGCTGGTCCGCCCCCGGTCACCGTTATCGATCTGTTCGACGGGCTGCAGCGCGGTCCACTGTCGGGGCTGCGCCTGGGTCTCATGCACGGTCGGCTGCCCGGCGACGAGAAAGATGCGGTGATGTCGGCTTTCCGGGCCGGCGAACTCGACGTCCTGGTGTGCACCACTGTGATCGAGGTCGGTGTCGACGTGCCCAACGCCACGGTGATGGTGGTGATGGACGCCGACCGGTTCGGCATCAGTCAGCTGCATCAGCTCCGCGGCCGGATAGGCCGCGGCCAGCACCCGAGCCTGTGCCTACTGGCCACCCGGCTGCCGGAATCCTCCAAAGCGGGGGAGCGGATCAAGGCCGTCGCGGCCACACTCGACGGTTTCGCCCTCGCCGATCTCGACCTCGACGAACGTCGTGAAGGAGATGTCTTAGGGCTCAACCAGTCCGGGCGGACCATCAATCTGCGCTTCCTGTCGCTGCGCGAGCATCTGGAGGTGATCACCGATGCCCGGGAATACTGCGAATCGTTCTATGAGCAAGACCCGAACAACGCCGGGATGGGCCTGCTGGCGGCCCAGTTCGTGGAGACTGACCGGGTCGAGTACCTGGACAAATCATGAACCGGCTGGCGTGGCTGGCGGTCGCGGTGGCATTGACGGTCATCGTCGCCGTTCAGGTGACGCAGTCTGCGCAGAGATCCAGCCGGTTCGTCGCAGAAGCCGGCACGCCGACCCTCGCGGCAGGAATCGATGTGCTGGGCGGAATCCCTGAGATTCCGGTTCGGCTGCGCGGC
Organism: Mycobacterium sp. 155; assembly: GCF_000373905.1. Classification (NCBI taxonomy): domain Bacteria; kingdom Bacillati; phylum Actinomycetota; class Actinomycetes; order Mycobacteriales; family Mycobacteriaceae; genus Mycobacterium; species Mycobacterium sp. 155. The sequence continues at coordinate 2,128,333 of NZ_KB892705.1, read as the reverse complement.
AACGACTATCGCCGCGCGGCGTTCGGCGAGGCCTGGGACGACGACAACGGTGCGCCCGGTGGGCACAACGGCTGCGACACCCGCAACGACATCCTCAACCGCGATCTCGCCGACAAGACGTACGTCGCGATCAAGCGGTGCCCCACCGCTGTCGCGACCGGTACCCTCCACGATCCCTACACCAACTCCGTCGTGGCTTTCGTCCGTGGCAACCAGGTCGGTGCCTCGGTCCAGATCGACCACATCGTGCCGTTGGCACTGGCCTGGGATCTGGGCGCCCGCGACTGGACCGACGACATGCGGTTGCGGTTCGCCAACGACCCGGCCAACCTGCTGGCTGTGCAGGGACGGGCCAACCAGGACAAGAGCGACCAGGAACCGGCCCATTGGATGCCGCCCAACCACGCGTTCTGGTGCCAGTACGCCGTGGCATTCGTCGCGGTACTGCGTGGTTACGGATTACCCGTCGATGCGCCTTCGGCTGCGGTGCTGCGCGAGGCGGCCGGGACCTGTCCGACGGGATAGCGGCGCGAGACCTACAGATCGAGAATCCAGTTCTGGAAAGATGGCGAGCAATAGCTCCTATGTCAAGCCGCTGCTGATTGTGGCGGCTGACTGGGGGTTTGGTGGTCGGGGTGGCCGGCGTCGCGGCGGAGGGCTTGGTAGACGCGGCGGGCGATGCGGCGTTTGACGCAGCGCCGGGCGGCGGCTTTGGTTTTCCCGGCATCGACCAGCTTGTGGTAGTAGATCTGCCCGGCGCTGCCGGTCATGCGGATCTGGGTGACGGCGATGCGGTGGAGGGCAGTGTTGAGTTGACGGTTACCGGCGCGGCTGAGCCGCATCTGCCCGGCGCTGGCCCCCGACCACGCCGGGATGGGCGCGACTCCGGCGTGACAGGCGAACGCCGCCTCACTGGTGAACCGGGTGACGCCGGCGGCTTCGCCGACGATCTTGGCCGCAGTCAGCTCCGCGCAGCCGGGGATCTCCAGCAGCGCCGGGGCGGACCGGTGCGCGCTGGCCGCCAAACGCTTGGCTAAGGCGTTGATCTCGCTGGTGAGTCGGATGATGTCGGTCAGCTCTGCGCGGGCAATTTCGGCGACCAGACCCGGCAGCTCCGTCAGCCAGGCCATGAGCGTCTGCTGCTGCTTGACGGCACTGAGTGAGCCCACCGCGGCGGCCCGCTCGGGATCGAGGTCATGGGCATGCCAGAGCAACCGGTTGATCGCCGAGGTACGTTGTGCTACAAGGACATCACGGCGATCGGTCAACAGTTTGAACTCCCGCGACGTCTCGTCATGAGACGCCACCGGCAGGNCGGGNTCCCGCAGCACCGCCCGGGCCACCGCGAGCGCATCGATCGGATCGGACTTGCCCCTCACCCGCGCGGACTTGCGGGTCTGGGCCATCAGCTTGGTGGGCACCCGGACCACTTTTTGCCCGGCGCCCAGCAGGTCACGTTCCAGGCGCGCGGACATGTTGCGGCAGTCCTCGATGCCCCAGATCAGCTCGGTGCCGAACTGCTCGCGCGCCCACGTGATGGCCGTGTGGTGCCCGGCGGTGGTGGCCTTGACGGTCTTCTCGCCGAGCTTGCGTCCAACCTCGTTGACCGCGACAAAGGTGTGGCTGCGCTTGTGTACATCGGCTCCAACAACAACCATGGTGGTTGCCTCCTTCAGTCATGAAGAGGGGGTGTATTGAGGTTGGGCCGGGCGGCGGACACTTCTCAGTCGGGGCGATGCCACGCTCCTATCAAGTCACGCCGTCCGGTCCTTCTCATCTGGTGCCGGCACTACTGCTCAACGCCAACCCCCCAAAAAAGGGGCGGCAGACGCGAAATGAGCCAGACACCAGATGATCCGGAACCAACCACCGCACGCGGGGTCTGTCACCTCGACACACCGCAACACAGCACCCTCACAATGACACTGAGACGTGAAAGTCCCCGACACGCCGAGGAAAAGGGGACCTCAGTGTCTGCTCGCGGGAGAAGCGTCACGGCAAGGTGAGAATGTCGGCACCGTCCTCGGTGACTACCAGAGTGTGCTCGAACTGCGCGGTCCACTTACCGTCCTTGGTAGCCACGGTCCAGGTGTCGTCCCAGATCTCGTAGTCCAGGCCACCGAGGTTGATCATGGGTTCGATGGTGAAGGTCATGCCCGGTTCGAGCACAGACTGCACGGCCGGCTGGTCGTAGTGCAGCACCACCAGACCGTTGTGGAACGTGGTGCCGATGCCGTGCCCCGTGAAATCGCGAACCACGTTGTAGCCGAACCGGTTTGCGTATGACTCGATCACGCGCCCGACGATCGACAGCGCGCGGCCCGGTTTGACGGCCTTGATGGCCCGCATGGTGGCCTCATGAGTGCGCTCGACAAGCAGCCGATGTTCTTCGGAGACGTCGCCGGCCAGGAACGTCGCGTTGGTGTCCCCATGCACCCCGTCGATATAGGCGGTGACGTCGATGTTGACGATGTCACCGTCCTCGATCACGGTCGAATCCGGGATGCCGTGGCAGATGATCTCGTTCAGCGACGTGCAGCAGGACTTGGGAAATGCCTTGTAGCCCAACGTCGACGGGTAAGCACCGTGGTCGATCATGTACTCGTGGGCGATCCGGTCGAGTTCGTCGGTGGTCACGCCGGGAGCGACGGCCTTGCCCGCCTCGGCCAGGGCCTGGGCCGCGATACGACCGGCGACCCGCATCTTCTCGATCACCTCGGGCGTCTGCACCCAGGGTTCGCTCCCCTCCTGGACTGTCGGCTTCCATGCGTACTCAGGACGCGGAATCGACTTGGGCACCGGCAGGGTCGGTGAGAGCACGCCGGGGCGCAAGGCAGAACGTACAGACATACCGGTCAGGGTACCGAGCGGCCGTACTCGCCGGGCGACCAGTGGACCCGTCCGGCAGGAGGGCGTCCTGAGGTCGGCGGTGCTCGGCCCGCGCTAGCTGTGCGTGCCGCGACCGAACCAGCTCTTGCGTGGGCCACGGATGTCGACCGAGCCGCACATCACGCGGCCGGTGAGGATGACGTGCGGGGTTCCGTCGGCGGGTGCGTCGCGCCGATGATCGGCGGCACTGCCGACGATCACCTCTACGTCGTCGATCGACGCACTCGCCCCCTCGGGCAACCGCATCTCCAGTGAGCCGAACTTCAAGTCGAGCTCGACGACCACCATCGGTCCGGCGAACCGAGCCCGGGTGAGATCCAGTTCGACCGAACCCATGCGCCGCACCAGCGCCAGACGCGTCGGCACGGTCCACTCGCCGTGCCGTTTGAGCGAACCCATGACGCCGCGCAGCTCGACCCGGTCGGCCGCCGACGTCACGACCGCTCCCGGCCCGGGCAGATCCCCCACCAGCGCGTCGAGGTCAGCCTGCAGCCGCGCCCGCGACACCAGAGCCGAACGCTCCTCGAATTCGTCGATCGCGATCAAACCGAGCGCGACGGCGTTGTGCAGCCGCCGCAACGTGCCATTGCGGTCCGCGTCCGAGACACGCAGCTCCACCGATTGCTCATTGATCCCGGTCATGACCTGTCCAGGCTACCGGGATTGGCGCTACCGCAGGTACCGCAGATCACGCCAGGTAGTCCGGCGGCAATCCCTGGAACATCGTCTTGCACATCCGCACCGCATACTCCGAGCTACCACCGCCCACGATCAGCGCCGCGAACGCCAGATCCCCGCGGTAGCCGGCGAACCATGCGTGTGAGCCGCCGTCGTACTCGGCTTCACCGGTCTTGCCGCGCACATCGCCGAATCCGTTGATGTCCTTGGCCGTGCCGTTGGTCACCACCAACTGCATCATCGGCCGCAAGCCGTCGACCATCTTCTGCGTGATCGGCGTGCCGGCGCCGTCGATGGTTGTCTGGTGCCCCTCGATCAGCTGCGGCACCGGCGTCTTGCCCGCGGCCACGGTCGCGGCGGCCAGCGCCATTCCGAAGGGGCTGACCAGCACCTTGCCCTGACCGAACCCATCCTCCGTGCGTTCGGCGAGGCTGACAGTCGGCGGCACCGAGCCGGAGACCGTGGTGATGCCGTCGACGTGGTAGTCGGGGCCGATGCCGTATTGCGCGGCCGCCTCGTTCAGTGCCCGTGGCGGCATCTTGCTCGCCAGCTCGGCGAACGTGGTGTTGCAGGAATTGGCGAAGGCCCGCGACATCGGCACCACGCCGAGGTCGAACGCGTCGTAGTTGGTGACGATTCGGTGGCCGATCTCCAGCGTGCCGGGGCACCCCAGCAGCGTGTTCGGGTTGGCCATATCGCGTTCGATCGCACCGCCCGCGGTGATGATCTTGAAGGTCGAACCTGGCGGAAACAGGCCTGTGGTCGCGATCGGTCCGTCGACGTCGGCGGCGCCGTTCTGCGCGACGGCCAGGATCTCCCCGGTGGACGGTTTGATCGCGACGATCATCGCCTTGCGCCCGGTGGTGTTCACGGCGTTCTGGGCGGCGTTCTGCACGGCCCGGTCGAGGCTGATGGTGACCGACGGCGCCGGGTTGCCGGGCACCTCGTTGAGGACGTCGACGTCGACGCCGTTCTGGTTGACGGTGACGACCCGCCAGCCGGCCTGCCCGTCAAGGTCGTCGACCACTGCCTTCTTGATCTCGTTGACGACCGCGGGCGCGAACGTCTCATCAGTGGGCAACATCTCGTCCTGCGGCGTGACCACGACTCCGGGCAGCGCGTCGATGGCCGGGCCCACATGGTCATGATCGGACTGCCGGAGCGTGATCAAGCTCAGCGGCTGGGCCGACGAGCTGGCCTGCTCGGCCAGCTGCTGGGCATCCATCGTCGGATCGAACGGGCGCAGCGCGTCGGCAACCGCCTTGGACGTCGACATCAGCGCCACACCGGCCGCCCGTGCATCCAGCCCATAGTGGTACAGGTAGCCCGGAACCAGTACGTCGGTGCCGCCTCGTTCGTTGACCGACGCGCGGCGGGGCTGGTCGGCACGCAGCGCGAAGGTCTGGTGTTCACCCAGCCGCGGGTGCAAACCCGTCGCGCTCCAACGGACTTCCCAACGTCCTTCGTCGCGCACCATGTTGAGCTGACCGTCGTAGGTCCAGGTGCGGTTCTTCGGCAGATGCCAGGTGTACCGGTAGGTGACGCTGCCGGTGTCTTGCGCGTACTTCGATCCCAGGATCTGCGCGTCGAGCCGGGTGGCCTGCAGTCCAGCCCAAGCCTCGGTCAGTGCGGTCTTGGCCTCGGCCGGCTTGTCCGACAACGCCGATGCAGCTCCGGCATCGCCGGTGGCCAGGGCCGCAAAGAACTTTTCGGCGGCCGGCTCCGGGCCGTCCGGCCGCGGCGTACACCCGCTGAGCGCGACGGCCGCCACGACCATCGCCGCGGTCAACAAGCTTGCCGTCCGTGTTACTGATGATGTTCGCGTTGCCATTGAGGCTGATGTTATGAACGTGCGGACGGGAATGGTTGGAGGCGCACCGTGATCAGAACGAGACGCGCGTGAAGTGTGGTTGTGACGGCTTTCAGTCCATCAGCACGGTCGCGAAGACGCCGACCTGATCGAAGCCGATCCGTGCATAGGTGGCCCGCGCGACCGTGTTGTAGTCGTTGACGTAGAGGCTCGCGATACGACCCGAGGCGACCACCGCAGCCGCCAACGCAGCCGTCCCCGCGGTGCCCAGGCCGTGCCCGCGCCAGTCCGGGCGCACCCAGACACCCTGGATCTGCCCGACGGCTGGTGACTGGGAACCGATTTCGGCCTTGAACACCACCTCGCCGCGTTCGAACCGGGCCCACGCGCGCCCCGCGGCGATCAGTCCGGCGATGCGGCGGCGGTACCCGCGGCCGCCGTCACCCATCCGTGGGTCGATACCAACCTCGCCGATGAACATGTCGACCGCCGCCACGAGATAGGCGTCGAGCTCTTCCATCCGTACGGGCCGCACCGCCGGGTCGATCTGGCACTGCGGCATGGCTGTCAGAGCCATCAACGGCTGCTGCTCACGCACGTCGCGGGCCGTGCCCCAGACCGTTTCCAGCCGCTGCCACATCGGCAGCACCAGCTGGGCGTGGCCGACCAGCGATGAGCAGCGCCGCGGCACGCTCATCGCCTTGTCGGAGAACGCCTTCAGATCCTCGAGGCTGCCCCGCAACGGGATCAGGTTGGGACCGGCGTAACACAGTGCTTCGCTGACGCGACGACGCGTCCACAGCTCGCCGCCAATCGCACCGGGTTCGATCCCGTGCTCGGCGACGCGCGAGGCCACCATGCACGACCCGACCGGATCCTCGTCAAGCACCTGCAGCACCGCAGCAGCGTCACGCACCACCGATACCCGTCGTTCATCGACAAGACGGAAAAGTGGCGGAGCCGACATCGGCGATTCTCTCTGCTCAACCCGGGGCGGTGGTGACCTTACTCACAAGATCACACTCAGCTTACGGTCACCACCGGGGAACCGCTCGCGTCACCTGAACCCTGTTGTTCAGCCAGTCGCATCGCCTCTTCGATCAGCGTCTCGACGATCTGGGCCTCCGGGACGGTCTTGATGACCTCACCCTTGACGAAGATCTGACCCTTGCCGTTGCCGGACGCCACGCCCAGGTCGGCCTCGCGCGCCTCACCAGGACCGTTGACCACACAACCCATCACGGCCACCCGCAGCGGGACCTCGAGCCCGTCCAGGCCCGCGCTCACCGCATTGGCCAGCGTGTACACGTCGACCTGCGCCCGCCCACACGACGGGCACGACACGATCTCCAGGCCCCGCGGCCGCAGGTTCAGCGACTCGAGGATCTGATTGCCGACCTTGACCTCCTCGGCCGGCGGCGCCGACAACGACACCCGGATGGTGTCGCCGATACCCTCGCTGAGCAACGCCCCGAAGGCCACCGCGCTCTTGATGGTGCCTTGGAACGCCGGGCCCGCCTCGGTGACCCCGAGGTGCAGCGGGTAATCGCACTGGGCGGCCAACTGGCGGTAGGCCTCCACCATGATCACCGGGTCGTTGTGTTTGACCGAGATCTTGATGTCGCCGTAGCCGTGCTCCTCGAACAGCGACGCCTCCCACAGCGCGGACTCGACCAGCGCCTCCGGGGTGGCCTTGCCGTACTTTTTCAGTAATCGCGGGTCGAGCGAGCCGGCGTTGACGCCGATCCGGATCGGGATCCCCGCGTCCCCCGCCGCCTTGGCGACCTCCTTGACCCGGCCATCGAACTCCTTGATGTTGCCCGGGTTGACGCGCACTGCCGCGCATCCCGCGTCGATCGCGGCGAAAATGTACTTGGGCTGAAAGTGGATATCCGCGATCACCGGGATCTGACTGTGCCGCGCGATCTCGGCGAGCGCGTCGGCATCCTCCTGCCGAGGACAGGCCACCCGCACGATGTCGCAACCCGACGCGGTCAGCTCGGCGATCTGCTGCAGTGTCGAGTTGACGTCATGGGTCTTGGTGGTGCACATGGACTGCACGGCGATCGGGTGGTCACTCCCGATGCCGACGTTGCCCACCATCAGCTGGCGGGTCTTGCGTCGGGGTGCCAGCGTGGGCGGTGGTGGTGCCGGCATACCCAGACCGATCGATGTCACAGGGCTTCTCCTACTGGAAGATGCTGAGCGGGTTGACCAGGTCCGCGGTCACGGTCAACAGCATGTAGCCGACCACGACCGCGAGCACCACGTACGTGGCGGGCATCAGTTTGAGGTAGTTGACCGGACCGGCCGCCACTTTGCCGCGCGCCGCACGGATCATGTTACGAAGCTTCTCGTACGTGGCGACCGCGATATGACCGCCGTCGAACGGCAGCAGCGGCACCAGATTCACCGCGCCGAGCACGAAGTTCAGCTGCGCCAGGAAGAACCAGAACGCCACCCAGAGGCCGGCCTCGACGGTCTCACCGCCGATGATGCTCGCGCCGACGACGCTGATCGGGGTTTCCGGGTCGCGCTGCCCGCCGCCGATGGAGTGCACCAGCGCGCCGACCTTGGTCGGGATCTTCACCAGCGACTTGCCCAGCTCGACGGTCAGGTCGCCGGTGAACGTGAATGTCGCGGGCACCGCCGTCAGCGCGTTGTACTGCGTGGGGCCGAATTGGGCCGCGCTCACCCCGATCGCCCCGACCTGAGCCGGGGTCGCCTCGCTGGAGCCGTCCTTGGCGATAAACCGTTGGGTCTGGGCGACGTCGACCGTGGTGGTGATCGGCTTACCGTCGCGCTCCACGGTGATCTGCGTCGGGCCGGTGGCCTTGCGCACCGCGGCGGCCATCTCGGCGAAAGTCTTCACGTCCTTGTCGCCGACCTTGACCACGGTGTCGCCGGGCTTGATGCCTGCTTGCGCGGCCGGGCTCGGGCCGATGCAGGGACCCTGTTGCCCCTTGCTGACTTCGCTTGTCAGACAGCCGGTGTCGCCGACCACCGCGCCGGTGGGAGCGTGCAGGTTGGGCAGGCCCCAGATCACCGCGATGGCGTAGATCAGCACGAGCCCGATGATGAAGTTCATGGCGGGCCCGGCGAACAGCACGGCGACGCGCTTCCACACCTTCTGCCGGTACATCGCGTACGGCCGATCCTCTGGTGCGATCTCTTCCATTGAGGTCATGCCGGCGATGTCGCAAAAGCCGCCGAGTGGGATGGCCTTGACGCCGTACTCCGTCTCGCCCAGCGAATTGGGTCGCTTGGTCGACCACAGGGTCGGGCCGAAGCCGACGAAATAGCGCCGGACCTTCATCCCCGTGGCCCGCGCGACCCACATGTGCCCGCATTCGTGCAGGGCCACCGAGACCAGAATGGCCAGCGCGAACGCCGCTATACCGAGTGCAAACATCATTTGGTGACGAGACCTCTTCTGACGGATTCCCGCTCGACAGCCCGCTGCGCCTGACCCCTGGCCCAGCGTTGCGCGTCGAGTACGTCTTCCACGGTAGCGGGTTCGGCGGCCCACTGGTCGGCAGCGTGCAACACGTCACCGACTGTGTGCACGATCGCCGGGAACCGGATGCGGCCTTCCAGGAATGCCGCAGCTGCCTCTTCGTTCGCGGCGTTGTAGACCGCGGTCAAGCAGCCACCTCGCTGCCCGGCATACCGCGCCAGCTCCACTGCGGGGAATACCTCGTTGTCCAGCGGCAGGAATTCCCAGGTCGAAGCCGTGGTGAAATCGCAGGCAGCCGCAGCCGCAGGAACCCGGGCCGGCCATCCGAGGGCCAGCGCGATCGGCAGTTTCATGTCCGGCGGGCTGGCTTGGGCCAGGGTGGATCCGTCGGTGAAGGTGGCCATCGAGTGCACGATCGACTGCGGATGCACCACCACCTCGATGCGGTCGTAGTCGATGCCGAACAGCAGGTGGGTCTCGATGAGCTCAAGGCCCTTGTTCACCAGGGTCGCTGAGTTCAGCGTGTTCATCGGTCCCATCGACCAGGTGGGATGCTTGCCGGCCTGTTCGGGGGTGACAACCTCGAGGTCCGCGGCTGAGGCGCCCAGGAAGGGCCCGCCGGAGGCTGTGAGGACGATTTTGGCGACCTCGTCGGCGGTTCCCCCGCGCAGACACTGCGCCATCGCCGAGTGCTCGGAGTCGACCGGGACGATCTGCCCCGGAGCGGCGGCCTGCAATACCAGCGGCCCGCCTGCCACCAGTGATTCCTTGTTCGCCAGCGCCAGCCGCGCGCCAGTGGTCAGCGCGGCCAGGGTGGGTTCCAGGCCGAGCGCTCCGACCAGGGCATTGAGCACGACGTCGGCTTCGGTGTTCTCGACCAGCCGGGTGACGGCGTCCGGCCCGGTGTAGGTGACGTCACCGACCCGCGCCGCGGCGGCCGGATCGGCGACGGCGATGCTGCTGACGCCGGTTTCGGCGCGCTGCGTCGCGAGCAGCTCCGGGTTACCGCCGCCCGCGGCCAACCCCACCACTTCGAAGCGGTCTGGATTGGCGGCGATGACCTCCAGCGCCTGGGTGCCGATGGACCCGGTACTGCCGAGAACCAGCACCCGCAGCTTTTCCGTCACCGCTACATTGTGCCGCGCTGCGGGCGGCGCCCCCAACCGCGCACTACTGGTTTCGCGCAGACGGATCGGCCGTCGCATCGATCTTGAGGATCAGGCCGTCGCGAATGGTCAGTACGACGACGGCGAAGAGCCGGCGGCGGGCGTAGGCCAGCAGCACCGGTTCGCCGGCGGCCCCGCCGACCAGGGTCACGCCCGGCCCGAGGTAGAGCAGCAGATTGGTGGCGACCGCGTCGCGGCCGTGGTTGACCTGTTGGGGCGGGGCGGGATCGGCCAGGATGGTGCCCACTCCCCACACGCTGGGATCGAGCACGGCACCGAGCGCCTCGACGTCGCCGGAGGCGCAGGCGGCGATGAACTTCTCGAGAACGACGCGGTGCTCGTCCGCGGTGACACCGCCGGCCTCCGCGTGTTCGTCGACCCGGTGCGGTGTGACGTCCCCGAACTTGATCCTGGCCCGCCGGGCGAGCTGTCGGCAGGTTCCGACCGGCCTGCCGACCGTTTCGGCGATCTCGTCGAACGGCACCGCGAACACGTCGTGCAGCACGAACGCGACCCGCTCCCCCGGGCTGAGCCGGTTGAGGACTTCGAACAACGCGGTCCGCACCTGGTCGTCGAGGGTCGCGCGGTCGGCCGGATCGGGCTCCGACGACACGGTGGTCTCCACCGTCCCGGGCTGCTCACGGCGGGCCCGCGCCGAGCGCACCTGGTCCAGGCACAGCCGCCCGGCCACCACGGTCAGCCAGGCTCGGACGTCGTCGAGCTCAGCGGCGTCGGTGCGCGCCAGCCGCAGAAACGCTTCCTGCGCAACGTCTTCGGCCTCACCGATGTCACCGAGCATCTGGTAGGCCAGGTTGACCAGGTACGGGCGGTGGTCCCGCCACGCCGCCTCGACCAGGGAATCGTTCATGCCGTTACGACGAAATCGCAGCCTGAAAAGTTACGCGATCCCGCTGTAACTTTTCCGACGGTCGTCCCGTCCTTGATCGCATGAACACCACCATTCTCGTCACGGGCGCCACGGGCAACGTCGGACGTCCACTCGTTTCCGAACTCGTCACTGCCGGCGCGCGGGTACGCGCCGTCACCCGGCACCCGGAGACCGCGGGCTTTCCCTCCACGGTCGAGGCGGTGCCGACCGCCGCGGCAGGGCTGGTCGGGGCCGACGCGGTCTTCCTCAACTCCCGCGCGCTCGGCGCCGACCTTGCAGCGACGGTCGAGCAGGCCCGCTCGGCCGGGGCGCGCCGGCTGGTTGCGCTGTCGGCGATCAACGCCGATGACGACGACGCCCGCCAGCCGTCCCGAGTGCGCGGTGACCGCAACCGCGAGTGCGAACAGCTGGCGGTGGCGTCGGGCCTGGAGTGGGTGAGCCTGCGGCCGACGATCTTCGCCTCCAATTTCGCCGGTATGTGGGCGCCACAGCTCGGTGCCGGTGATGTCGTGACCGGCCCGTACGCCGACGCGTCGATCGCGGTGATCGCCGACGCCGATATCGCGGCCGTGGCCGCCGTCGCGCTGCTCACCGATGACCTTGTCGGACAACGTATTCCGCTGACCGGACCGCAGGCGCTGACCAACACCGAGCTGGTGGCCGCCCTCGGCGCGGCCCTGGGCCGGCCGTTGCGCTACCAGGAGGTGCCGCCCGACGCGGTACGCGAGCGGTTCCGCGTGGTCGGCTTCCCCGCGGCGTTCGCCGACGCGTATCTGGCGCTGCTGGCCGACACCGTCGGCAGGCCGGCACTGGTCACTCACGACGTGGACAAGATTCTCGGCCGTCCCGCGACACCGTTCGTCCGCTGGGCTGCAGACAACCGTGAACGTTTCGTCACCGACTAGAGGAGGAACCATGTCCGATCCAGTCCCGCCGCGCTGGCTCAAGCCCATGAACAAGGTGATGATGGCGGTGCAGCGCCTAGGCATCCCGACCGGGCCCGCCATGGTGCTGACCGTGCCGGGCCGCCGTAGCGGGCAACCCCGCAGCACCCCGATGACCCCATTCACGCACGCCGGCGGCCTCTACACCGTCGCCGGCTACCCGGGTTCGGACTGGGCGGCCAACGCTCGGGCCGCGGGCGCCGGAACCCTCAGCAAGGGCAGACGGTCCCGCCGGGTCCGCATCGTCGAACTCAGCCCCGAACAATCCCGCCCCATCCTGCGCACATTCGCTGTGAAGGTGCCCGTCGGCGTCGGTTTCGCCAAGCGCAGCGGCCTGGTCGTCGACGGCACACCTGACGAATTCGAGGCGCTGGCAGGCCGATTGACGGTGTTCCGGTTCGATCCGGCGGACTGACCCGGCAGATTAGGAGCCATGCCCGGCAGGCGCGGGCGTCGCACGGCGGATCGAGATGTCCCCGGATCCGGGTGCGAGTTCCCGCGTGATCTGCTCGGCCGACTCGGAGAATCCGGCGTCAGTCGACATACGACGTAGCGTCGTATGCCAGAATGTCTGCAGTCTCTGCCCGACTGTGAGGAGCAACCGTGGCCAGCACCGAAGTGGACCGATACAACGGCGTCGACGTCGAAGACGTGCCTTCGGCTGCATGGGGCTGGTCCAAGGAGAACATCAAGGTCATCCACATCGGCGGCCTGCTCTCCGCGGCTTTCCTGCTGGTGATGCTCCGCGGGAACCACGTCGGCCACGTCGAGGACGTCTTCCTCATCGGATTTGCGGTACTGCTCGTGGCCCTGGTCGGTCGCGATTGGTGGCTCCGCCGCCGCGGCTGGATCCGCTGACCTGAACCACCAGGCGGTGGTGGAGACGGGGACTCGCCATCAGGTGGCGACCGCTCCGTCGAAATCGTCGGACAACGCGGCGGCGAGTTCGAGGATGCGCCGTTGGAACCATGGCAGGACGAACGCCCTGGCAGCCGGTCGGGGATCACCGCAGTGTACGCGTCGGTGCAGCGTCCTGCAGGTTCAGCGCAACATCGGATCGGCCGCCTGAACCGCCCGCACCTCGGCCATCGTCGGCGCGTAGGCACCGAAGCGACTGACGGTCAACGCACTCGTGATGACGGCTCGGTGCAGAGCGGGCTGGACATCGGACCAATTGACGGCGAGAAGCCGTTGGCGCGCTTCAGACGAGCCGAGGAGATCGGCATCCATCAGCCCCGAGATCAACCCCGCCATGAATGAGTCTCCGGCACCGACGGAGTCGCCCACCTCGACGGCCAGCTGATCAAGATGCAGCATGTCCCGATTGCCGGCGAGCAACGCGTAGGCACCCCACGGTCCGCGGGTGATCACGACCATGGACGGACCGATCTTCACCCACCTGCGCATGATGTCTTCGACGGGCGTCCCGGGATACAGCCAGACCAAGTCTTCGTCGCTGGCCTTGACCACATCTGACAGCGCGACCATCTGTTCGACGCGGTCCATGACCGCGTCGGGTGATTTCATCAGCGCCGGCCGGATATTCGGGTCATAGGAGACGGTGCAGGGCCCCTTCATCCGCTTGGCGACATCGACGACGGCCGAACCTCCGGGTTCGAGCGTGGCCGCGATGCTGCCAGTGTGCAGATGCCCGAACGAGGAAACGTCGGGTATCGGCGGCACTTCCCACGTCAGGTCGAAATCATAAGTAGCGTGCCCATGTTCGTCGACATGAGCGAACGCCACCGGTGTCTTTTCCGCCGAGTCGGTTCCGGCGACGATGTCCAGTCCCGCCGACTCCGCGCGTTGACGCAGCAGCTCCCCTCGGGCATCCGTGCCCCAGTGCGCACAAATGCTCGCCGGATGCCCGAGCGTGGCGATACCTACCGCGACGTTGAGCGGGCTACCGCCGACATGTTCCTCGGTGGACCCGGGCCGGATGACGACGTCGATCAACGCCTCACCGAGGCTGAGCACGCGGCCGGCCATCAGTGGCCCGTCGCCGCGAGCGGACCGCCCGGTTCATGCGTGAGGCCGAGTTTGGCCTCCATCTCCTCCAGCGGCACGCCCTTGGTTTCGGGCATGACCTTCAACACCCAGACCAATTGGCCGAGCATCGCAACGAAGAAGATGCTGAACGCGACTCCTCCGCCGAACGCCCCGATGATCGGCGGGAATGCGAACGACGTGATCGCGGCGAACACCCAGTGCGTCAAACTGCCGAGCGACTGGCCGCGCCCCCGGATCCGGTTGGGGAAGATCTCGGAGATGAACACCCAGATCACCGAGCCCTGCCCGAATGCGTGCGCCGCGATGAACACCATCAGGCCCGCGAGCACGAGCACCGACGACGTGGTGGTGAACACGCCGCCGCGGGCGTCCTCGTAGAAGAACATCACCCCGGCAAGGAACCCTAGCGAGATGAGGTACCCGATCGAGCCGACGATCATCAGCTTGCGGCGACCGATCTTGTCGATCACGGTCAATGCGGCCATGGTCGCAATAAGATTCATCGCTCCGACGCCCACGCTCATCCAGTACGCGGCGCTGGTGCTGGCGCCCGCCTGCTGCATGACGCGCGGTGCGTAGTACAGGATGGCGTTGATGCCCGACATCTGGTTGAAGAACGCGATCGCGACCGCCAGCAGGATGACTTTGCGGTGCCCGGGGGTGAAGAACGGCACCGACGGCGCGTTCTCGGCCGCTGCCAACGACGAGCGGATCTCGGCCATTTCGAAGCCGGCCTCCTCCGGTGTCGAGCACAGACGGTTGCAGGTGGCAGTGGCCTCGTCCCAGCGGCCGGCGGTCGCGAGCCAGCGCGGAGTTTCTGGGACCGTCGGCAACAGCAGCAGGAAGACCACGGCGGGGATCACCATCACGCCGAGCATCCAGCGCCAGGCGTGCTCGCCATCGGCAAGAGCGCGAACGATCGCGTTGGACGCGTAGGCGAGCAGGATGCCAAGCACGATGTTGAACTGCACCAGACCCACCAATCGGCCGCGGTGGGCCGCCGGGGCCACTTCGGCGGTGTAGATCGGGGCGCATACGCTGGCAGCGCCGACGCCGAGCCCACCGAGGAACCGGAAGGCCATCAGCATCTCGACATTCGGGGCCAGCGCCGAGCCGAGTGCGCCCAGCACGTAGAAGATGCCGATCGCGTAGAGCACTTTCTTGCGGCCGTATCGGTCAGCGGGCCGTCCCGCAGTCAGTGCTCCGACGATCGTTCCGATGAGCGCGGTGGTCACGGTGAATCCCAACTTGGCATCGCTGAGGGCGAAGACGTGCTGGATCTGTTCCTCCGCACCGGAGATGACCGCGGTGTCGAACCCAAAAATCAGGCCACCCAGGGCAGCCACGACGGCGCTGCGAATCACTAGAGGCTTCATGGAAGCTAAAACTAGAACTCGGTGCAGTGCGTTCGCAGAGCAATGCCACCTCTTGATCGGCGATTTCGTACCAGAAGGATAATGCGTGTTGGTTTTCCGTTGCGTTCTGTTGACTTTCATGTTTTCTGATCCGAATCATCCACGCGCGCAGTCTTCCCCGTCACGGTGGCGTACGTGTGCAGGCGTGAATCGCCGATGCGCCCGACAAATACATGCGTTCGGCGTGCCAGTCCCACGGATCCCATCGTGTTGATTTCGCGGAGACCGCACATGTGCGGAGTTGACGCATTTACGATTCAGTGTCCAGACGAATTGGCGATCGAACCTGAAACCCGCGCTGATGTGCGCTCTATTGCTCGCTAGAGGAGTACTGAAGATGGCCGATCCAAAAGTTCTCGGCATCGTCCTGGCCGGCGGTGAAGGCAAACGCCTCTCACCACTGACCCTCGACCGGGCCAAACCGGCGGTTCCGTTCGGCGGACTGTACCGATTGATCGACTTCGCCTTGTCGAACTTGGTCAACGCCGGGATACTCCGCATCGCGGTCCTCACCCAGTACAAGAGCCACAGCCTCGACCGCCACATCACCACGACCTGGCGGATGAGCAGCATGCTCGGCAACTACGTGACCCCGGTGCCCGCCCAACAACGCCTCGGCCCGCAGTGGTACACGGGTTCGGCCAACGCGATCTACCAGTCGCTGAACCTCATCTACGACGAAAAACCGGACCTGGTCATCGTTTTCGGCGCTGACCACGTCTACCGCATGGACCCGCGCCAGATGATCGCCCAGCACCTCGACACCGGGGCAGGCGCCACCGTCGCCGGCATTCGCGTGCCCCGCAGCGAAGCCAGTGCCTTCGGCGTCATCAAGACTGCCGCCGACGGCCGCACAGTCGAGGCATTCCTGGAGAAGCCGTCCGACCCGCCGGGGTTGCCCGGCGCCCCCGACGAAACCTTCGTCTCCATGGGCAATTATCTCTTCTCCACCGACGTGCTACTCGAGGCGTTGCGCGCTGATGCCAACGACGCCGCCAGCAAGCACGACATGGGCGGCAACATCATGCCGATGATGGTCGAGCGGGGCCTCGCTCAGGTCTACGACTTCCAGAGCAACGAGGTACCCGGCGCCGCACCCACCGATACCGGCTACTGGCGCGACGTCGGAACCCTGGACTCCTATTACGACGCCCACATGGACCTGTGCGCCGTTGTGCCGGTCTTCAACCTGTACAACAGCAAATGGCCGATCCTCACTCACATTCCACCCCACCCCCCAGCGAAATTCGTCCACGAGGACGACGGCCGCGTGGGCCGCGCCATCAACAGCGTCGTCTCCAACGGCGTCATCGTCTCGGGTGCACTGGTACGTGAGTCGGTGCTGTCCCCCGGGGTACGCGTCGAGGAATACGCCAGCGTCGAACGCTCGGTGATCATGGACAACACAGTCATCGGGGCGGGTTCCGTGGTGCGTAACGCCATCCTCGACAAGGGCGTCGTGATACCCCCGGGGATCCAGATTGGTGTCGACAAAGATCACGACCGTGCCCGCGGATTCGTCGTCTCCGACTGCGGCGTGACCGTCCTCGGCAAGTTTCAGCAAGTCACCGTCTGAGGCCCGATAGCCCGGGGTGCACGGCTGACATCTCCGGGCTGTCATTTGCAGCAGCGGGCCGAGCTGGGTAGCGGACCGCGTGCGTAAGCAATCCAGCACTGCCACAGATCATTTGGGCCTCGGCGCCAGCGACGCGGCGGTGCTCACCCGAGCGGCTCAGCGGGTGGCACATCCGGTCGATCTCCACCATGCAAAGTTCCAGCGGCGCAATAGCATTCGGTCCTCGCGTGGTCGACGCACAGTACCGGCCGGCCCACGAGGCCTCGGCCTGACACTGCACACGATGCACACTTGCATCCGGATACTGTGGCATTACCGAGGAAATCGCTGTGATGGCCCTACGATTTGGGAAACCATTGTCGACCAAGGCTTGAATGTGAATGAACCAGTGCCCGCTCAGCGGGATGTCGAGGACACTTCGACGCGCCACCGGATCCTGGCGGCAACGGCCAAGGTGCTCGCCCGCAGTGGGCAGAGCAAGCTCAGCTTGTCCGAGGTTGCTCTGCAGGCCGGGGTATCGCGTCCAACGCTGTACCGCTGGTTTGCCGATAAACAGGAGTTACTCGACGCCTTCGGACAATTCGAGCGGGACATGTTCGATTCCGGCGTCGGGCGCGCCATCGTCGGGCTGCGCGGATCCGAAAAGCTAGACGCAGCTTTGCGATTCATCGTCTCCTACCAGCAGTCCTATTCGGGGGTGCGGTTGGTCGACATCGAACCCGAGGTCGTGATCACGCAAATGGCACAGGTCATTCCGGTGATGCGGAACCGCCTGCAGAAGCTGCTGTCCGGCCCTAATGCCGCGGTCAAGGCCGCGATCGTGACCCGGCTGGCGGTGTCACACTACATCGTGCGCAGCGACGACGATGATGATGAGTTCCTCGCGCAGCTGCGCCAGGCCGTCGGAATCAAGCTTCCCGACGCGAACTAGTGTTGCGCCGCAGACGCCCCGCTCTCACATCGGCTTTCACGTCGCACTCCTGACCTACCCCACTTTGTCACGCTGGAGTGGCTCTCGCGGCCGAGAGCCACTCCAGCGTGACAAACAGTAGTTCAGCCCTCGGCGGCGAGCTGACCGCAGGCAGCCGCGATCTCCCGACCGCGGGTATCGCGCACCGTGCACGACACGCCTTTGGCCTGAACGCGTTTGACGAATTCCCGCTCGACCGGCTTGGGGCTGGCGTCCCACTTACTGCCTGGCGTGGGATTGAGCGGGATGAGGTTCACGTGCACCAAAGGACCGAGCTTGCTGTGCAGCTTCTGACCCAGGAGATCTGCGCGCCAAGGCTGATCATTGACATCACGGATCAGCGCGTACTCGATGGAGACCCGCCGACCGGTGACATCGGCGTAATAGCGTGCGGCCTCAAGAACTTCGTCGACACTCCACCGGTTGTTCACCGGCACCAACGTGTCACGCAACTCGTCGTCAGGAGTGTGCAGGGACACCGCCAGCGTGACGCCCAGGCGCTCGTCGGCCAGCTTCCGGATGGCCGGCGCAAGCCCGACGGTCGACACGGTCACCGACCGCGCGCTAATGCCGAAACCGTTGGGCGGCGGTGCGATGATGCGCCGCACGGCGGCCAGCACCCGGTTGTAGTTGGCCAGCGGCTCCCCCATGCCCATGAACACGATGTTGGACAGGCGGCCACCGCCGGCGGTGTCACCGAAGTGTTCGTCGCGCATGGCCGACGACGCGGCACGCACCTGTTCGAGGATCTCGGCGGTCGAGAGGTTGCGCTTGAGGCCGCCCTGCCCCGTCGCGCAGAACGGGCAGGCCATTCCGCAGCCGGCCTGTGACGAGATGCACACGGTGTTGCGCTGCGGATAACGCATCAGCACCGACTCGAACGTCGTGCCGTCACCCGCGCGCCACAGCGTCTTACGGGTCTCGCCGGCGTCGCACTGGATCTGCTTCACCGGGTCGATGAGAGTCGGGAACAGCGCCTCGGCCACCTGATCGCGCACGGCGGCGGGCAGATCGGTCATCTGCTGAGGGTCGGCGATGAGCCGGCCGTAGTACTGGTTGGCCAGCTGTTTGGCCCGGAATTTCGGCAGTCCCAGCTCGGCGACCGCGGTGGCACGACCCTCCTCGTCGAGGTCGGCGAGATGCCGCGGCGGCATGGCGCGTCGCGGGGCATCGAAAACTAGGGGCAGGGATCCGGACATGATGTTTTGTCAGTATCTCATCTCAACGCGGCCGAATTTGATTGGACGAGCACCGCAGGCCGTCAGCACCATGGCCGTACTGGTGTTTCCGGTTCGGCGGGCAGGGGCGAAGCGACCCGGGGTTCAGGCGAGCAGCGTCAGCACGATCCAGGTGGCGACCGCTGAGGGCAGCACTGAGTCGATGCGGTCCATCAGGCCTCCGTGGCCTGGCAGCAACGTGCCCATGTCTTTGATCCCCAGGTCGCGTTTGATCTGGGATTCGACCAGATCGCCCAGCGTGCCGGTGATGACGAGCATTATGCCGAGCGGCACACCCACCCAGGCCGGCTTGTCGAGCAGGAACCGCACGGCCAGCACCGATACGACGACACCGAGCACCAGTGAACCGGCCAAGCCCTCCCAGGACTTCTTCGGGCTGATCGCCGGCACCATGGGGTGCTTACCGAATAGCACCCCGGCCGTGTAGCCGCCCACATCAGAGGCCACCACACCGAGCATCAAGCAGAACACCCGGCCCGCGCCGTCGGGCGGGTAGATCAGCAGCACGCCGAACGCGCTGAACAACGGTATCCAGGCGGCCAGGAAGATGGTCACCGAGACGTCACGGGTGTAGTTGACCGGCGCTGCGGACAGGCCGCCGGAAAGCAGTCGCCAGATCAGGCACAGCACCACCGTGCCGCCGAATCCGCCCAGCGCACCAGCCGGGCCGAACGGCCAGGTCAGCCAGACCATGGCCTGCCCGCCGATCAGCAGCGGCACGACCGGCACCGAGTAGCCGCCCTCCCGCAGGCGGCGCACCACCTCGTGGGTGGCCACCGCCATAGCCGCTGCCACGACGCCGACCCAGACCTTGGGCGCGAACAGCAGTATGGCGATGACCGAGCCGCCGAGGCCGACCCCGACGGCGATCGCTGCCGGCAAGTTGCGCCCGGCGCGTCCCGTCTTTTTCACGGCCTCGTTCGTCGGCTCGGAAGCCGGTGTGTTTGCCACTGAACTTGTCTGCTGATTGGTCACTAGACCTCCAGCAGTTCGCCTTCTTTGTGCTTGACCAGGTCGTCGATCTGAGCGGTGTAGGTGTGCGTCGACTTGTCGAGATCCTTTTCGGCGCGCGCTACCTCGTCCTCACCGGCCTCGCCGTCCTTCTTGATGCGGCCGAGCTCTTCCATCGCCTTACGCCGGATGTTGCGCACCGACACCTTGGCATCCTCGCCCTTCGACTTGGCCTGTTTGACCAGATCCCGACGGCGCTCTTCGGTCAGCTGAGGGATGGAGATGCGGATGACGTTGCCGTCGTTGCCGGGGTTGACGCCGAGGTCGGAGTTGCGGATGGCGTCTTCGATCGGCTTGAGCTGAGATGTCTCGTAGGGCTTGATGACGACGAGCCGCGCCTCGGGCACGTTGATGCTCGACAGCTGCGTGATCGGGGTCATCGCACCGTAGTACTCGATGTTGATCCGGGAGAACATGCCGGGGTTGGCCCGACCCGTGCGGATCGACGCCAAGTCGTCGCGGGCCACGGTGACAGCCTTTTCCATCTTCTCTTCGGCATCGAAGAGAGTCTCGTCGATCACTTTGGGTTCTCCCGTCCCTGTCGCACCCTCAGGTGGTGACCAGTGTTCCGATCTTCTCACCCGCGACCGCTCGAGCAATATTGCCGTCGGTGAGGAGGTTGAACACGAGAATCGGCATTCCGTTGTCCATGCAGAGGCTGAACGCCGTCGCATCGGCGACCTTGAGACCGCGGTCGATGATCTCACGATGGCTGATGGCGGTGATGAGCTCGGCGTCCGGGTTGGTGCGCGGATCGTCGGTGTAGACACCGTCGACCGCCTTGGCCATCAGCACCACTTCAGCGCCGATCTCCAGCGCGCGCTGGGCGGCGGTGGTGTCGGTGGAGAAGTACGGCAGACCCATGCCGGCACCGAAGATGACCACACGGCCCTTCTCCAGGTGCCGCACGGCACGCAGCGGGATGTATTGCTCCGCGACCTGACCCATCGTGATGGCCGTCTGCACGCGGGTGTCGATGCCTTCCTTCTCCAGGAAGTCCTGCAGGGCAAGGCTGTTCATCACAGTGCCGAGCATGCCCATGTAGTCCGACCGGGTGCGCTCCATACCGCGCTGCTGCAGCTGGGCGCCGCGGAAGAAGTTACCCCCACCGATGACGACCGCGACCTGGGCGCCGGCCCGGACCACTTCAGCAATCTGACGGGCCACCTGGTGCACGACATCGGGGTCAAGGCCCACCTGGCCGCCACCGAACATCTCACCACCGAGCTTGAGCAGAACCCGCGTATAGAGGGGGCGAATTGGTGCTGCGGCCTGGCCGGCGATATTCGGATCCGCCATCGGTTTCCTCGGCACTCCTCGCATCAGAGAGCCATCCGGGGATACCCCAGGACGGCAACCCCATCCTGCCCTATCGCGGGCAGCGAGCGAAGCCCGGGTTGTCCCCAGACCAGCGAAGCGACAGGGAACGCCCGGGCCCGCGTGTCGCCGGCCGACCGGTTGGGCCAGGTGCGCCTGCAAGAGCCAGGCGGCCACAGACTTGCGGTCACCGCCTTCGTCGCGGATGTCGGTGCCGGCGAAATCGGCGAAGCTGGCGAACGCCGCCGGCACGTTGGCGTGGATGCGGGCCGGGCGGACGCCGTCGATCACCCAGTACTTGCCGACCACCTCGCGCAGCTCGTCCTCGGTGACGGGGTGGGCCGGGCCGGTGTCGCCCATGGACGCCTTGTCGAATACGAGCACGAAGTACGACGCTCAGGGTGCGGCGGCGCGCACGATCGACTGTTGGTAGCCCTCGCGCAGCTCGACGGGCATCGAATGGAACAGCGTGCTGTCGACGATGGTGCCGAACCGGCCGTCATAGCCCGTGAACGAGCTGATGTCGGCGACGTCGAAGCTGGCGTTGGCCAGTCCCCGCTTGGCGGCCTCGGACCGAGCCAGGTCGATGGCGGTCGGCGACTGGTCCAGTCCGACGGTGGTGAAGCCCTGTTCGGCGAGGTAGAGCGCGGTTGCCGCCTCTCCGCAGCCGGCGTCGAGAACATCTCCGTGGAATTTGCCCTCGGCGATCAGTGCCGCGATTTCCGGTTGCGGCTCACCGATACTCCACGGTGGCCGGGCGCCGGTGAACTCGGGAGCGTCGCCGCGGTAGGCGGACTCGAATACTTGCTGTGCTTCCTGAGGTGTGATCATAGGTCCGGTATATCAACCACGTTGATATGTGTCAAGATGGTTGACATGGGTGACATCCTGGCCGACCAGCCGCTCGGTTTCCTGATCTACCGCGTCACTGCAGTGCTGCAGCCGATCGTGGCCGCACGGCTCCAACCGCTGGGATTGACCTTGCCCGAATTCGTCTGTTTGCGGGTGCTGTCGACGGCCCCCGGGCAGTCCAACGCCGAGCTGGCCCGCCATATCAACGTCTCGCCGCAGGCGATGAACAACGTGCTGCGCGGCCTGCAAGACCGGGGCGTGGTGCGGAGACCCGCCAGCGTGCCCTCCGGACGTGCCCTACCTGCCGAACTGTCACCCGACGGTGCGGCCTTGCTCAAACAAGCCGAGGACGTGGTCCACGCCGCGGACGTGGCAGCGCTGGCCAATCTCAGTGCCGAGGAACTCCACGAGCTCAAACACCTACTCGCACGCGCCGTCGATTAGCGCGACGAACTCGTCGGCGAGCCTGCCTGGCGGACCTCGGTGGCTCGTAATGGCCGCTATCTCACGGCTTTTCGGGTGTGTTTGCGAGGCTTCGCATCCTGGATGCAACATCATGCCGACCGGCCCGCAACTCGTCGACGAGTCCGACGGCGTCATGTTCGCCGAGGGCGTCGTCGCCAAAGGTGCTAATACGACTCATGGGCTGGCGGTACCAAGTGGTACCGCCAGCCCATGAGCGTGATTGTCAGCTAGGCCTGGCCTACCTCGAAGCGGGCGAACCGGGTCACGGTCACACCGGCCTCGTCGAGCAGAGCCTTGACGGTCTTCTTGCTGTCGGACACCGACGGCTGATCCAGCAGCACGACGTCCTTGTAGAAGCCCGTGACGCGGCCCTCGACGATCTTGGGCAGCGCCTGCTCGGGCTTGCCCTCGTTGCGAGCGGTCTCCTCGGCGATGCGGCGCTCGTTGGCCACCAGGTCCTCCGGCACGTCCTCACGGGTGAGGTAGCGGGCCTTCAGCGCAGCGATCTGCAGCGCAGCCGCATGGGCGGCCTCTGTGCCTTTTCCGTTGTCACCGGATTCGAACTCCACCAGCACACCGACGGCGGGCGGCAGGTCGGCCGCACGCTTGTGCAGGTAGGGCTCGACGGCGCCGTCGAAGTAGGCGACCCGGCGCAGCTCGAGCTTCTCGCCGATCTTGGCCGACAGGTCCGCGATGGCCTGTTCGACGGTCGTGTCGCCGGCCGGTGCGGCCTTGAGCGCCTCGACATCGGCGGCCTTCGAGGCGGCGGCAGCCGCGACGACCAGATCGGCCAACGCCTGGAACTCGGCGTTCTTGGCGACGAAGTCGGTCTCGGAGTTGAGCTCGATCAGGGCGCCGTCCTTGGCGGCGACGAGGCCCTCGGCCGTCGCGCGCTCGGCGCGCTTGCCGACATCCTTGGCACCCTTGATGCGCAGCAGCTCGACGGCCTTGTCGAAATCGCCCTCGGACTCGACCAGCGCGTTCTTGGAGTCGAGCATGCCGGCGCCGGTCAGCTCCCGAAGCCGCTTGACGTCGGCAGCGGTGTAATTAGCCATGTGAGCAGTCCTCCTTGGACTGAAAAAAATCAGGAAGCGTCAGTGGATGATTCAGATGCGGGAGCACCTTCGGCACCGCCCTCGGCAGGTGTCGCGGCCGCCCCGGCGAGCAACTCCTGCTCCCACTCGGCGAGCGGCTCGGCACCTTCGGCGTCCTGCTTGGCCCCACCCTGGCCGGCGCGGGCCTGCAGACCCTCGGCAACCGCGGAGGCGATCACCTTGGTCAGCAGCGCTGCTGAGCGGATCGCGTCGTCGTTGCCCGGGATCGGGTAGTTGACCTGGTCGGGGTCGCAGTTGGTGTCGAGGATCGCGATGACCGGGATGCCCAGCTTGATGGCCTCGTTGACCGCCAGGTGCTCCTTGTTGGTGTCGACGACCCAGATCGCCGACGGCACCTTCTGCATGTCGCGGATACCGCCGAGGCTGCGCTCAAGCTTGTTCTTCTCACGCGTGAGCATGAGGATTTCCTTCTTGGTACGACCCTCGAAGCCACCGGTCTGCTCCATGGCCTCGAGCTCCTTGAGGCGCTGCAGGCGCTTGTGCACGGTGGAGAAGTTGGTGAGCATGCCGCCCAGCCAGCGCTGGTTCACGTACGGCATGCCGACGCGGGTGGCCTCATCGGCGATGGATTCCTGCGCCTGCTTCTTGGTGCCGACGAACAGCACGCTGCCACCGTGGGCGACGGTTTCCTTGACGAACTCGTACGCCTTGTCGATGTAGGTCAGCGTCTGCTGCAGGTCGATGATGTAGATGCCGTTGCGGTCGGTGAAGATGAACCGCTTCATCTTGGGGTTCCAGCGCCGCGTCTGATGCCCGAAGTGGGTGCCGCTGTCGAGCAGCTGCTTCATGGTTACAACAGCCATAGTGAGCCGATGTCCTTTTATTGTCGGTTGTCGCCCGGTATCGGTGATGCCGGGCCCTGGTGTCCGCTGGTTGCCGGACCCGCCCTGGAATCCCAGGTCAGGACCGCCGACATCCGGTTACGATCCCCACTGGGTGATCGTGGCGCGAACACGCGAAGTCAGCCCGCTCGGCGAGCTGCGGGTAGAAGTTTACACGCCGATGCGGCGTGCTTTGTCCACGCGCGGACTGCGTCCACCGTCACGCCGTGCCCCGTCTCGAGGTTATCCACAGCCCCGCGACTTCAGACTTTCCCCCGGAGCGCCATCGCGCTGAACTGATCGGATGAAGACGCTGGCTGTCGTCCTGACGGTCGCGGCGCTGACCTGGCCGGTTACCGCACGAGCCGACGACGGGCGGCTGCAGTGGCCCGTGACGCCGCGGCCGACGGTCACTCGTGGATTCGACGCGCCGGCGCCGAACTGGAACCGCGGCCACCGGGGCGTCGATCTGGCCGGGACGGTTGGGCAATCCATCTACGCCGCCGGCGCGGGCACAGTGATCTTCGCCGGAATGCTCGCCGGGCGTCCCGTGGTGTCCATCGCGCATCCGGGTGGGCTGCACACCAGTTACGAGCCGGTGCAGGCCGCGGTGCGGGTGGGACAACTCGTGACCTCCGGGCAGCTGCTCGGCGAGCTGGCCGCGGGCCATCCCGGGTGTCCGGTTGCCGCATGCCTGCATTGGGGTGCGATGTGGGGTCCGGCAGCGCGAGCCGATTACGTCGATCCGCTGGGGCTGCTTGCGGAATCCCCAATTCGACTCAAACCGCTCGCCCCCTGACGCGAGCGTGCGTGTCTGCTGCCCGGCGCGCCGACGATTGTCAGCAGTTTGCGCACACTCACCGCCTCGATCGGAGCGGCCTACCGACCGGGCGTGACCGCTTCGTGCGGGTCGGCCCGCGCACCTTCCTCTCGGCGCGTCAGGCCCGCGGATGCGCTTGATCGTGCACCGCGCGCAACCGTGCCACGGTGACATGGGTGTAGAGCTGCGTGGTCGCCAGCGTGGAGTGGCCGAGCAGCTCCTGGACGACACGCAGATCGGCGCCGCCCTCCAGCAGGTGAGTGGCCGCGCTGTGCCGCAGGCCGTGCGGACCGATGTCGGGCGCGCCATCGACCGCTGCCATGGTCTGGTGCACCACGGTGCGGGCCTGACGCGGGTCGAGTCGTCCACCGCGAGCCCCGAGTAGCAGCGCCGGACCAGAGTCAGCTGTGGCCAGTGCGGGCCGCCCGTCGGAGAGCCATGCGGTCAACGCCCGCTGGGCAGGTTCACCGAACGGTACGGTGCGCTGCTTGTTGCCCTTGCCCAGAACCCGCACGACCCGCCGCGGGTGGTCGATGTCATCGATGTCCAGCCCGCACAACTCGCTGACCCGGATACCGGTGGCGTAGAGCATCTCGACGATCAACCGATCCCGCAGTGCTAACGGATCTCCTTGCTGTGCACCTGAATTCAGCGCAGCCATGGCATCGAGGGCCTGATCCTGGCGCAGTACCGCCGGTAGGGTGCGACGCGATCTAGGGGTCTGCAGCCGCGCGGCCGGATCACTGGCCATGAGTCCGCGCCGGCAGGCCCAGGAGGTGAACGTTTTGACCGACGACGTGCGGCGGGCCAGCGTGGTGCGCGCCGCCCCCGCGCCGGCCTGAGCGGCCAGCCAGGACCGCAGGGTCGGCAGGGTCAGGGTCTCCAGCCCGCCGCCCGTGTAGTCGAACAGCGACCGCAGATCGCCAAGGTAGGCCCGCCGGGTGTGTTCGGACCGGCCTCGCTGCAGCGCGAGGTACTCGTCGAACTCATCGAGTGCAGTCCCGAGCTCCGGGTCGCTGCGCTCGTGCCCGCCGGTGTCCACGGTCCCACCGTGGCAGACGCCCGACAGTCACGCACCCGACGCGCCGCCTGGCATCATCACGGCTTCATCTCGTAGCGGCCTGCGAGCCCTCGCACGGTGGTGACGACACGAGGACGGCGTTACGAAAGTGTTCGGCCACGGCAGGGTCGGGGTCGGCCTTGCTGTTCGGCAGCGCCTCAATCGCGTCGCTGAGCAGCAACCCCAGCTCGCGTTCGAGCAACGCGCGGATCAGCTCGACCCGGTCGGGAAAGCACGAGTACACCACCGGGCGAGTCACTTTGAGCTGCTTGGCGACGGCCTGATCGTGACGGCAGCCACTCCCTGCTCCATGACGACCGTCAGCGCAGCATCGAGCACTTGCGGCCGACGCCGCTCGGGCCCCAGATGAGCGGCCCACTCGCGGACTGTTCCTACAGTCATGAGGGGAAATTCAACATGAATGAATAATTTGGATCCAGCATTCGTCGCCTCCGCCTCCCGCGGCGATGAGAGGTCGGTGTTAGTCAAACTCGGCGCAGCGCGTCGGGCGTGAGATCGGCCAGTGTGGGATACCCGTCGACGCCCATGATCAGATCGGCTTCGGCGAGCAGCGAACGCAAAACGTGCACGACGCCGTCCGCGCCACCGAGCGCCAGCCCGTACACGTAAGGCCGGCCGACACCGACCGCGGTGGCACCGAGGGCAAGCGCCTTGACGATGTCGGCGCCGTTGCGGATACCCGAGTCGAACAACACCGGCAGCCCGTCGGCGGCCTCGACCACCCCTGGCAAACAGTCGATCGCGGGGAGACCACCGTTGGCCTGGCGTCCACCATGGTTGGAACAGTAGACGGCGTCGACTCCCCCGTCCTTGGCCCGCCGGGCGTCGTCCGGGTGGCAGATGCCCTTGACGATGAGCGGCAGTGTGGTCAACGACCTCAACCACGGCAGGTCGTCCCAGGTCAGTGGATTCCCGAACACACTCACCCAGCGCAACACTGTGGCCTGCGGGTTCTGTTCGGGCGGCTGGGCCAGCCCCGCGCGGAACACGGGGTCACTGGTGTAGTTGGCCAGGCACTTCCCACGCAGTTGCGGAAAGTTCGATGTAGCCAGGTCGCGCGGGCGCCATCCCGGCACCCACGTGTCGAGCGTGACGACGATGGCCTTGAACCCTGCGGCCTCGGCGCGCTGCACCAGACTGGCCGCCAACTCCTTGTCAGTTGGAGTGTAGAGCTGGAAAAAGCCCGGGGTGTCGCCGAATTCAGCGGCGACATCTTCCATCGGGTCCTCGGACAGGGTCGAAAGCATCAACGGCACACCGGTTTTCGCGGCTGCGCGGGCCGCGGCGAGGTCGCCGTGGCCGTCCTGACTGCTGATGCCGAGCACCCCGATCGGGGCCATGAACACCGGTGACGGCAGCCTGAGGCCGAACAGTTCGATGCTCAGGTCGCGGTCCTTGTGCGCATTGAACATGCGCGGCATCAGGCCCCACCGATCGAACGCTGTGCGGTTGACCCGTTGGGTGCGTTCGTCACCGGCCCCACCGGCGACATAGGACCACACCGATGGCGGCATGGCGGCCTGCGCCTTGGCTTCCAGTCCCGCACAGTCCATCGGCAGCCCCGGCAAAACACCAGCAAGGCCCTGGAGGTAGATCTCGAGTTGGTAGTCGCCGAATGCCATGACGGCTACCCTGCCAGTTCTTCGTCAGCCAGCGGTGACGGACTCGGCTTTGGCCAGCTCGGCCTTCCACTGCCGGAACGTTTCCTCGGTGCGGCCGCGGCGCCAGTAACCCGAGATCGACGCGGCCCATTTGGCGGCGACGCCACGTTCCTTGCGGATGTAGGGCCGTAGGTTGTGCATGACCGTCTGGGCCTCACCGTGGATGAACACCTGGACTTGGCCTGGCAGCCACTGGGCGGCCTTGACAGCGGCGACCAACGGCGCATTGTCACCAGCCCGGTCATCACCGACCAGATCGGCCCGTCCGCCGCGGTGGATCCAGCTCACCTCGACGCCAGCAGGTGCGGGCAGAGCCACCTCGTCATCGGGGCCCGCGACCTCGATGAAAGCCTTACCGACCGCGTTGTCGGGGAGGGATTCCAAGGCCACACTGATCGCCGGGAGCGCGGCTTCGTCGCCGGCCAGCAGGTGCCAATCCGCGTCCGGATCCGGTGTGTAGGCACCAGCCGGGCCCATCAGGTAGGCGGGTTGGCCCGGGACGACCGCGGCCGCCCATGGGGCGGCGACGCCCTGATCTCCGTGCACGACAAAGTCGATGGCGATCTCGCGACGCCGGGGATCGACGTGCCGAACGGTGTAGGTCCGGACAACTGGCCGCAGTTTTACGGGCAGATCGGCGAAACTGTCGAGGGTCAGCGGCCGAGGCAAGGCGGCGACATCCACACTGTCAGGGACGACGACGATTTTGACGTAGGCATCGGTGAATTCGTTCGGCGAGAAGGTGTCGAACCCGGTGCCCGAACCGGCGTCACCGAGCACCACCCTGACCATGTGCGGCGTCACCTGCTCGCGACGTACCACCGCAAACGTGTGGACCGGACGTCCCGCCATACTGCCTCCAAAAATCAGTCGCGGCCAATGGTTAGCCGACCTCACCGACTATACGGAGCCGGTCAGCGCCGTTGGGGTCTACGAGTGTTGTGCGGTTCGCGGCGTCAGGTCGTGGTGTCACGCCGCCGCTGGACCACGGTCTCGAGCACACGACGGAGCTCAACGAGGACGGGTTGGTTCTCGGCGCCGGCACGCACCGCGGTGTAGACCTGGCGCTTGGGATTTCCAGGGAGCGTGACGAACTGCGCCGTAGCAGGGCGCGCATCCCAGACGAGGTCTGGGAGCAGCGCCGCGGCGTGACCGGTTTCTGCAAGCTGGGAATGGACGAGCAGATCGGCCGACTCGAATCGAACGAGTGGTTCGAATCCGGCTGCGCGGCAGGTTGTTTCCGCCCACACGCGGGCCGGTTTGTCTTTGGGTTCCAGCACCCACGGGACATCGGCGAAGTCGGCAAGATGTCTACTGGCGTTCGGGCACAAGTCAGCTGAGATATAGAGCCGCAGCGGGTCGTGGAACAGCGGCCGCCGCTCGATTCCCGCCGCAGGTGGTCGTTCGTGGCCAGGGTATTGCTCACCGAGGACGAGATCGAATTCCCGGGCGAGCAAGGCAGCCGTTCCGAAGTCGGGCTCAATCTCGCTGAGGTAGAGCGTCAATGCGGGGTGGCGTTGCGCCACGATGTCGAGAACCTCTGGGATGAGCGCGATGGCGGCCGTCTGGAATGTCGCCACTCTGATGTCTCCGACGATGTCGGATCGTGTTGCAGCCAAGGCTGCTTCGGCTCGATCGACCCGTTCGAGGATGTCGATCGCGTGCCGCACGAGGATTTCCGCGGCCGAGGTCAGCTGCACGTTTCGACCCACCGGTTCGAGCAGCTGCACACCGGCTTCGGACTCCAACTGCCCCAACTGCTGGCTCACGCTCGACGGGCTATAGGACAACGCGCGGGCGACCTCAGCGATGGTGCCCCGACGGTGAAGTTCGACGAGCAATCGCATGCGATGAAGGTTGAGCATCGCCGCTCCTCAAATCATTCGGATTTTCCGATGAATATAACAGCAAATCTATTGCTAGACCGATGGGTGGTCTCGGTCACACCATTGATTGCAATCGAGGTCCAGGGAGTCCTCGGGATGTGAAATCGCTGGCCAGACGCCCCGCACGGGCGATGCGGCCGCTTCAGCCGAGGAGAGCCCATGGGTAAACGCACCGATTTTTTGTTCCTGTCCGAGCCGGACTGTATCGACGCCGGCGCATTGGATGCCGCCCGCTGCGTGGATGTCTGCCAAGAGGTCTTTGAGCTGTTGTCAGCCGGGGATTACCTCATGGGCGGGCCCAACCACAACAGCCACGGGATGGGCATCGTCTTCCCGGAGTCCAGCCCGTTCCCCAATATGCCGGTCGCCGGCCCAGACCGGCGTTTCGTTGCGATGCCCGGCTATCTGGGCGGCCGGTTCGATGTCTGCGGCAACAAGTGGTACGGCTCCAACCATTCCAACCCCGCCAAGGGCCTGCCCCGCTCGGTGCTGACGCTCATGCTCAACGACAAGGACACCGGCGAGCCCCTGTGCCTGATGTCGGCCAACTTGATCAGCTCCGCGCGGACCGGCGCAGTGCCGGCCGTGGCCACCCGGCAACTGGCCCGCAAGACATCCCGAACCGTCGCCGTACTGGGGTGCGGCCCCATCAACCAAGCGTGCCTGCGAGCCATCGCCACTCAGCTGCCCAACTTGCAGAAGGTGGTGTGCTTCGACATCGTCGCGGCCGCCGCCCAACGACTCGCCGCGTGGGCTCATCGTGAGCTCGGCGTGGAAGCGGTCGTCGAGACGGATCTGAGAACAGTGCTGCAGGGCGCTGATGTCGTCACCGTGGCCGCTTCGCGGGTCAAACCACTTGAGGTGCAAGACTCCTGGTTCGCCGAGGGCGCGACGATCCTCGTGTCTGGCCCGATGAGCGCCGATGAATCCTTCTGGACCAACACCCGCATCATTCTCGACCACGTGCCCTTGCATGAGGCCTACGTCGAGGAAGCCGTGGCCTCCCCAGACAAGCTCGCCGCGTACAACGGGGTGATCGGCGGACCGATTTACCGCTTGATAGACGACGGGAAACTTCCTGCACTGCAGGACTTCACGGATCTGGGCTCGGTGATTCGAGGCGATGCGCCTCAGCGCACGAGCGACGACGAACGAATCGCCTTCATCGCCTGCGGCATGTCGGTCTTCGACCTCGGATGGGGCCACGACGTCTACCGCACCGCGCAGTCCAAGGGTCTGGGCACTTCGCTGCAGCTCTGGGACACACCGTACGTGGACTGACGGCGTCCTCCGTCGCCCGACCGCAATCAAGCATCCCATCCAACCCGACAAGGAAATTCGTCATGAGCAACTCACGCGTGCGCGCGCCCGGTTCTGAGGAGAGCTGGCGCGGGCCCGTCGGTGACAGCACCCATCGGAAGGTGACTCGCCGCCTGCTACCCATCCTGATCGTCTTCTACATCCTGGCCTATATCGGCCGGTCCAACCTCGGCTACGCCGCGTTGACGATGAATACCGACCTCAAGATCTCCGATGCCGCGTTCGGCCTCGTCGCCGGCATATTCTTCGTGGCCTACTTCATCTTTGAGGTGCCGTCGAACATCCTGCTCGACCGGTTCGGTGCCCGCAAATGGATCGCTCGCATCCTGGTCACGTGGGGCATCGTCATCGTGCTGACGGGCTTCGTCCACAATGTCGAACAGCTCTACATCGCCCGATTCCTTCTCGGTGCCGCCGAAGCCGGTTTCTTCCCCGGCGTGATCTTGTACCTCTCGCGCTGGTATTTGGGCCGCGACGCCGCCAAAGCGGTATCGGTTTTCATGCTGGCCATTCCGATCTCGTACATGATCGGCGCTCCCATCTCGGGCTGGATCATCGACCACGTGTACTGGCTCGACATGCCGAGCTGGCGCTGGATCTTCATCCTCGAAGGCATCCCGTCCATCATCGGTGGAATCGTCTGCTTCTTCATCCTGCCCGACCATGCGCGGGATGTGCACTGGCTCAATGCTTCCGAGAAGAAATGGCTGCAGACGTCGCTGGACGCCGAAGCCTCGCTCAAGCCCGCCAAGAGCGACCGCTACCTGTCGCGTGACACCCTGCTCAATCCGAAGATCTGGGCTCTCATCGTGGTCTATTTCGCCATCGAGATGGGCGAATACGGATTGGGGTTCTGGACTCCGCTGATCATCGAGCGCATCGGCAAGCACTTCACCGCCACCAGCGTGGGCCTGCTGACCGCGGCCACCTATGTACTCGGGGCAGTTGCCATGGTGCTGTGGGGTCGTAGTTCGGATCGCCGCCGCGAACGTCGCTGGCACACGATCATCCCCACACTGCTGTGTGCGCTCGCCCTTGTCACCATCGGCTTCGTCGCGGACTCTCTTGTCGCCGTCGTCTTTCTGGCCGTGATCATCGCCACTGTCTATGCACTCTTCGGTCCGTTCTGGTCGCTGCAGACCTACTTCCTGACCGGTGCCACGGCAGTGGTCGGTATCGCGATGATCAACTCGTGCGGTAATCTCGCCGGCTTCGTCAGCCCGTATCTCATTGGCCTGATGAGCGATTGGACCGGCAACCAATACGCCGGCTTCTACGTCATCGCGGCGCTCATGGTTATCGCCGCCGGCGTGCTGGCCAAGTCGGTGCACAACGACCGACTGCGCAAGCAAGAAGACTTGGCACAAGCCGAAACCGCTCGCCTCACCGCCATGCTCGGGACTGCCGAGGGAGTCCAGTCATGAGCAAATTCAGGAATCGCGACAGCCTGCTGAGCGTGGGCGACAAGGAATCCCGCAGCATCGTTCTCACCATCGCTGATCGAGTGTTGGCGCGGCTCGACGCCTACCACCGGATCAAGGGCATCACCCGTCTCGACGGCGACATCCTGACGATCGGTACGCGTACCTGGGATCTGTCCACCAAGCGCAATGTCTACCTGGTCGGCGCCGGCAAGGCATGCAACCACATGGCCATGGCCATCGACGAAATTCTGGGCGACCGGCTGACTCGGGGCATCGCAATCGTCAAAGTCCCCGAGGAGTCAGATCGCTTCAACCGGACCGACGTACACGTCGGTGGCCACCCGGTACCCAATGAAGCAGGTTATCGCGCATCCGTGGAAATCTTGGAGCTCGCCGACTCGGCCGGCCCCGACGATCTCTTCATCGCAGTCGTGTCAGGTGGGTCCTCAGCGCTGATGAGCTGTCCGATCGACGGCATCACTCTCCAGGACGAGATGGACGCCACCGACGTCCTGCTCAAGAGCGGCGCCGGAATCTATGAGATCAACGCGATCCGACGCCACATCTCCCAGACCAACGGCGGAATGCTGGCCAAACGCATCGCCGCCTCAGGCGCGGAACTGATCGGGTTGGGAATCTCCGACGCGGTGGGCAATCCCCCTACCGGCGACATCGGTCAGCCGTTCGCTCAATACGCGTCGACACCCATCGGCCCCGACCGGACGACCTTGGCAGATGCTCGCAAAGTCATCGAGAACTACAACCTCGCTGACCGATTACCCCGCTCGGTCGTCGACTACCTGTCCACGGTCGGCGACGACGGAGAAACCCCGAAGTCGTTCCCGCACAACACCTATTTCCTACTCAACACCCTGCCCGATTCGTGCACCTACGCCAAAGAAGCAGCCGAACAGATGGGCTTGCCCGCGATGATCGTCACATCCTTTCTGGAAGGCGAAAGCCGTGATGCCGGGACATTATTCGGCTCGATCGCCAGGGAAGTGCAGGCCCGCGGCAATCCGATCGCGCCGCCGTGTGTTCTGATCGCCGCCGGCGAAACCACCACGGAGATCCTCGACAACGCCACCATCACCGGCCACGGCGGTCCGGGCCATGAACTGACCGCCAGCTTCGCCATCACCGCCGCCAAAACACAAGGCGCGGCGATGATCTCCATCGACTCCGAAGGCACCGACGGCACCACCGCGGCCGCAGGTGGGCTGTGCGACTCGACCACCCTCGGTCGTGCCGCCGACGCCGGAATCAACCTCCACGCCGCGCTTCGCGGCCACGCGACACACGAAGCACTGGCCGCCATCGGCGACGCCGTTGTCACCGGCAACACCGGCACCAACCTGTGCGACTTGAACATTCTCTACATTCCCGCGCCCTCGGCGTGACTCAAAGACTCGGAGAGACCTCGATGAAAATCACCTCTGTCACCGCACGCCAACTCCTCGATTGCAAAGCACGTCCACTGGTCGAGGTCGAAGTCACCACGGACACTGGCCATACCGGCCGGGGTGCGGCGCCGACCGGCAGTTCCGTTGGCGCCCATGAAGCCTGTGTACTTCGTGACAACGATCCCGCCGAATTCAACGGTCTGAGTGTGCATCGCGCCGTCAGCGCCGTCACCGAATGCATCGCGCCTGCGATCGTCGGCGCCACACTCGATCTGCGCACCCTGGATCAGCGCATGATCGATCTCGACGGCACACCCGACAAGCACCGCCTTGGTGGCAACGCCATCTATTCAACGTCGATCGCGCTGCTGCGGGCCGCATCCGCGGCCGCGGGCACATCCACATACAACTTCGTCGCCGACATGCTCGGCCTGGATCCCGTATCGACGGTCCCTGTGCCGAGCTTCAACATGATCAACGGCGGCCGCTACGGCGACCTCGTCCAGCCCTTCAACGAATTCATCGTCATGCCCTACCGAGCCACGTCCATCCAGGACGCCATCGAGAAGAGCATCCGGGTGTTCACTGTGCTCGAAGATGTCCTCACCGAGCGTCTCGGCCACAAGCCCCAGGTGGCCTCCTCCTATGGCTATGCCGCACCATCGGCCGACCCGCGGGTTGTGCTCGAGATCCTCACCGAGGCGGTCGGACGTGCCGGTTGCTCCGATGTCATGGCCTTCGCACTGGACTGCGCCTCGAGCGAAATGTATGACAAGAAGCGCCACACCTATGAGCTCAACGGACACCGGGTCGGTTCTGAAGAGCTGATCGAATTCACCCGCGAGCTGTCCGAGGACTTTCCTCTCGTCTTTGTCGAAGATCTCCTCGACGAAGACGACTGGGACGGATATCCCAAGGCCGTCACCGCGATCAAGCGCTCCGTCATCCTCGGCGATGACCTCATCGTGACCAACCGGGACCGGCTCGAAAGGGCCGTGGAACTGCGTGCCGTCGACGGCTTCATCCTCAAACCCAATCAGGTGGGCACGATCTCCGAGGCGTTGGATTGCTACCGCTATGCCCGTGATCACGACCTGTACGCGATCCCGTCGGGCCGTTCCGGCGGCGTCATCGACGATGTCGTGATGGACCTCTCGGTGGGACTGGGTGTCCCCTTTCAGAAGAACGGGGCACCCCGCTCGGGTGAGCGAATCGAAAAGCTCAATTTCCTGCTCCGCGTGGCAGATCAGGTACCCAACTGCGCCCTCGCAGACGTTCCGTCCCTTGTCAGATTCTAGGAGTAGCAGCCCATCATGACCGCCCCCACACAGGCTCCCGAAACGCTGGTCGGTGTCGAGTTCTATCGCGAGCCGGGATGCGGCGACCGCGATGCACGCATCAAGATCTTCAGCCGCGAAGACCGTTCCCTGTCGATACTGCTGCCACCCTTCACCGCATTCGGGCTCGAGGTCGTCGACGAACGGATCAATGTCGTCGACACCGGCCCCGATGCGACGCGTGAGATCGATCTCGGCGTGCGACTGCCGGCGCCGTGGACGTGGGACGCTCTGCTCGCCGAGAGATCCGACCGGCAAGTGTGCTTCGTGGAGGCGGTGCATGCCGTGTGGACCGGACAGACCGAGTCCGACCGGCTCAACAGTCTCGTTCTCACCGCCGGCCTGTCCTGGCGAAAAGTGGTGTGGTTGCGCGCTATTGCCGCGTATCTCCGTCAGACCCAGACGGCATTCTCGCTGCCCTACATATGTGAGGTCGTCGCCGCCCACCCGCGGCTTGCCTCACTGGCGGTGCAGATCTTCGAAGAGCGGTTCGACCCGCATCGTCATGACGGCGCGGCATGCGCTCAACGAGAGACCGCCCAGGCGCAGTTGGCCGAACAATTCGTCGAGCAGCTCGATACGGTGGCGAGCCTCGACGAAGAGCGGATTCTTCGGTCGATGCTGAGCATCATCGAAACGACGGTTCGCACCAGCGCTTATCAAGACGAGAACGGCACACCCCGGCAACGACTGAGCTTCAAGGTCGAACCGGCTCTCCTGCCCTTCGCCCCGCAGCCCGCGCCCACCGCCGAGATCTGGGTGTACAGCCCGATCATCGAGGGTGTGCACATGAGGTTCGGGAAAGTCGCTCGCGGCGGCATCCGCTGGAGCGACCGGCGCGAAGATTTCCGCACCGAAGCCCTCGCCCTCACCAAGGCCCAGGTCGCCAAGAATTCGGTAATCGTTCCGACCGGGGCCAAAGGCGCGTATCTACCGAAACGGGCGGTCGATCCGACCAAAAGGGAAGCTTGGCTTCACGAAGGCCTCAGCGCCTACCGGGAATTCATCGCCGGCCTGCTCGACATCACCGACAATCGAGGCGCCGACGGCATTGTTGCCCCGCCCGGCGTGGTCCGGCACGACGACGACGATCCCTACCTGGTTGTGGCTGCGGACAAGGGCACTGCCACCTTTTCCGACGAGGCCAACGCCATCGCACACAGCTATGGCTTCTGGCTGGGCGACGCGTTCGCCTCAGGCGGATCACAAGGTTACGACCACAAAGCCATGGGTATCACCGCGCGTGGCGCCTGGGTATCGGTTGAGCGACATCTGCGGGAAGCCGGGATCAACACCCACACCGATGATTTCACGGTTGCCGGAATCGGCGACATGAGCGGCGACGTCTTCGGTAACGGCCTGCTGCTGTCCGAGCACACCCGGCTGGTGGCGGCATTCGATCACCGCCACATCTTTTTGGATCCAGACCCCGATCCGGCGGTGTCGCTGGCCGAGCGGCGTCGCCTGGCTGCCCTGCCCCGATCCTCGTGGGACGACTACGATCCCACACTGATCAGCGCCGGCGGCATGGTCGTGAGCAGGACTGCCAAATCGGTGACCATCAGCGAATCCGTCGCTGCGGTCCTGGGCCTGGATGCGCACATCCGGACGATGACGCCGAACGAGCTGATCCGTGCCATCCTCGCCAGCCCCGTCGACCTGTTGTGGAACGGTGGCATCGGCACCTATGTCAAGGCATCCAGCGAAACGCACGCCCAGGCCGGTGACCGCACCAACGACGCTGTCCGGATCGACGCGAATACGCTGCGCGTCAAGGCGATCGGCGAAGGCGGCAACCTCGGCCTCACCCAGGCCGCACGCGTGCAGGCAGCCCGAGCCGGCGTGCGCCTCAACACCGACGCCGTCGACAACTCTGCCGGAGTCGACACCAGTGACCATGAAGTCAACATCAAAATCGCGTTGGCCTCCGGGCACGAGGAGCTCGCTCGGCAAGAGACCGAGCGAGCAGCCCTGCTGGACTCCATGACCGACGACGTCGCGCATGCCGTCCTCAGCCACAACTACGACCAAAACGTGCTGCTGGCCATGGAAGCGCACCGAGCGGTCGAGAACCTGCCGGCGCACCGGCGGCTGATCAGGGCACTCGTTGAATCAGGACACCTCGATCTGGCCGGCAGCGTCATGCCGGACGAATCAGAACTGGCAGCCCGCGAAGCCGCCGGACAGGGACTCGCGGGCCCGGAATTGGCCATCCTTATGGCCAGTTCCAAAAACGCACTCAAAGACACGCTCGCGCACACCAGTTTCACCGACGACCCGTGGTTCAGTACCACCCTGCGTGAATACTTCCCACCACAGCTGCAAACCGCGCTTCCCACCGCCATCGCGGCTCATCCCCTACACCGCGAGATCGTCATCAACTCGACCGTCAACGATGTCGTCAACCGTGCCGGAATCACCGCCGTATACCGGGCAGCCGAGGACACCGGCGCACCAGTGAGTCTCGTAGTGAAGGCCTATGTGGCGGCCATCGAAGTGTTGGGTCACCGCGACCTGACCGCCACGCTCAAAGCTGCCGACAACGGTGAGGCCGCCACCCTGTTGCTGGCCTCGGTACGCCATGAGAGCCAGCGGTTGCTCGATCGCGGCGCCCGGTGGTTCCTCAACCGCCACGCAAGCGGTCTGCAACTCGGCCCGATCATCACCGACACCAAAAGCAAGATCACCGAACTGCTCCCCCGCGAGCCCGACCGACTGTGCGGCGAAGAAGCACATCGATTCCGGCGCAATGTCAGCGCGTTCGAAGCCATGGGAGCGACCCCAGAGCTCGCACGGATCGCAGCCGGATATCTCGACTCCTACGTCCTACTCGACATCATCGAGATCGCCGATCAACAGCAGGTAGCCGCCGGCGACGTGGCTGACCTCTACCACTACGTCTCCGACCAGTTTCGCGTCGACTACCTCCTGACACGGGTCAGTCTGCTGCCCCGACACGGCCACTGGGACCGGTTGTCACGCACGGCTCAGCGTGAGGATCTTTACGCCGTTCTGAGCGCACTGACACGAAAGGTTGCGGCAACGCGGCCAACGATCCGCGGCGACGGACCAGCAGCAATCTTCGAACAATGGCGAGCCGATATCACGCACCTGTCAGCTCGCACCCAAAAGACCATCGCCGACATATGCCTCGACCAGCGGCCGACGCTGGCTGCCATCTCCGTGGCCGTGCGGTCCCTTCGCGCGCTGACACAGGCGGCATAGAGGGCATCTCCTCACGATCCGAACATACAACCGCTCATCGCCGGAGTGTTCTAACGCCGTCTGCGCCTGCGCCAACAACCGGCCTCCGCGGACGCCAACCCGGCGATCTCAAGCATGGTCAGCGGGCCCAGTACCTCGTGTGCCGGAATACCGGCGGCCACCGCGATTTCGTCGACAGTGTGACCACGACGCGCGGGCAGCGCGTCGTACACCCGTTTCTCATCCGGGCCGAGCGCGTCAAGCGGCCCGACCGGGT
Organism: Mycobacterium sp. 155; assembly: GCF_000373905.1. Classification (NCBI taxonomy): domain Bacteria; kingdom Bacillati; phylum Actinomycetota; class Actinomycetes; order Mycobacteriales; family Mycobacteriaceae; genus Mycobacterium; species Mycobacterium sp. 155. The sequence goes on along the minus strand of NZ_KB892705.1, from coordinate 2,089,297 downwards.
GGGGCTCGTCAGCGGCAAATTCGCCGATGTGGCCGGCCAATTCGACAACATCGGCAGCGCGGGTCACCAGTCGGACGTCACCCTGCAGCAGCGCGTGACAGCCGGCGGAGGTCGCCGAGGTCACCGGCCCCGGTACCGCACACACCGGCCTCCCGAGAGCTTTGGCCCACGACGCGGTATTGGCAGCGCCGCTGCGCAGACCGGCCTCGACGACCACGGTCGCCTGCGACAGCGCGGCCACCAGGCGATTGCGGGTGAGGAAGCGCAACCGCCCCGGCGCAGTACCAGGCGGGTACTCGCTGATGAGCAGACAGTCCTCACGAATCCGCCGGAACAGTGCGCTGTGCCCGGCCGGATAAGGATTGTCGATGCCGCCGGCCACCACCGCGACGGTGATCCCCTCACAGGCCAGCGCGGCGCGATGCGCCGCTCCGTCGATGCCGTAGGCGCCGCCCGAGACGACCACGAAGTCCCGTGCCACCAGACCTGCCGCCAGCTCTGCCGATACGTGCTCACCGTAGGCGGTGGCGGCGCGGGTACCGACGACGGCCGCGGCCCGCGCGGCAGCGTCGTCGAGACGTACCGGTCCGGCCGCCCACAACACCAACGGCGGATGCCCGTTCGGACGGTCGTCCATTCCGCCGAACGCCACGAACGACAACAGCGGCCATTCGCTGTCATTGGGTGTGACCAGCCGGCCACCCATTCGATCCAGAATATCGAGATCGGCTGCGGCACAATCCAGCTCGCGGCGCGCCTCGGTCCTGCGCGCCAGGTTCGTACCGACATCTCCCATTTTCACCTTCTCAGCCGCCTCGACCGGGCCACACTTCATCACCAACGCGGCCAGCTCAGGACAGGGCGGTTCGGCCACACGTGACAGATACGCCCAGGCCAGCCGTTCTTCCTCGGTCATCGCACACCTCCGGATTGGCGGAAACTCAATGCGGTGGACACCTCTGCGGCCGCGGGCGAAGTGCGCCCGGCCAGATCGGCCAACGTCCACGCCACCCGCAAACACCGGTCCGCGCCTCGCATGCTGATCACGCCACGGTCCAGCGAGTTCTGCAGTGGCGCCATCGTGGCCCTGGACAACCTGAACTCCCGCCGCAGCAGTGGCCCGCTTACCTCGGCGTTGGTCCGGATACCGTGGGGCCGCCACCGTTCCTCCGCGGCGAGCCGCGCAGCCGCAACCCGTTGGCGCACCGTGGCGCTGGACTCCCCTGCGTCCGGTACGAAGGCACCTGCGCTGACGGGGTGAAGCTCGACCCGCAGATCCACCCGGTCCACCAGAGGCCCGGACAGCTTGCCCCGATATCGCAGCCGGGCCTGTGCCGAGCAGATACAGTCGGCGGGGTTGGGCGGTGCGCAAGGACATGGGTTGGCGGCCAAGACCAGCTGGAAGCGGGCCGGATAACAAGCGACCCCGTCACGCCGGGCCAGCCTGATCTCGCCGTCCTCCAACGGTGTTCGCAATGCTTCGAGTGCGCTGCTGCCCATCTCGGCGAATTCGTCGAGGAACAGCACACCGCGGTGGGCGCGGCTGACGGCACCGGGGCGCGCCAATCCACTGCCACCGCCGACGAGGGCAGCGACACTCGACGTGTGGTGCGGCGCGACGAACGGCGGCTGCGTGATCAGCGGGGTGTCACCGGCCAGCAACCCGGCGACGGAATGAACCGCGGTCACCTCAAGTGATTCGCCGTGCGACAGCGCCGGCAGCAGACCGGGAAGCCGTTGTGCCAACATGGTTTTACCGATGCCTGGCGGTCCGGTGAGCATCAAATGGTGTGCGCCTGCCGCGGCGACCTCGACGGCATAGCGGGCTTGCGCTTGACCGACGATGTCGGCCAGGTCAGCGGCTGGTTCAACAACTCGTTTCCCCGCGGTGACCCGACTCTCCAATTCAGCCTTGTTCTCGAACCATGCCGTCAACTGACCCAGGCTGTGCGCACCCCACAGCTCGACTCCATCGACCAGGCTGGCCTCTGCGAGGTTGTCGACAGGCACCACCACTGTCGGCCACCCCTCCTGCTTGGCTGCGAGCACCGCGGGCAAGACACCGTGAATCGGACGTACCCTGCCGTCGAGTGCCAGCTCTCCCAGCAGCACCGTCTTCTCCAACCGCGCCCAGGCGGTCTTGGTGTGCGCCGAGAGCACCGCGCTGGCCAAGGCTAAGTCATAGGCCGAGCCGACCTTGCGCAACGTGGCCGGCGAGAGCGCCAAGGTAAGTCGTGACATCGGCCAGCTGTGGCCACAATTGGTGATGGCCGCGCGCACTCGGTCGCGCGACTCCTGCAAAGCGGCATCGGGTAGCCCGACCAAATGCACGCCGGGTAGACCGGAGGTGATATCAGCCTCGATCTCCACGATCACGCCGTCCAGACCGCGCACTGCCACCGAATAAGCTCTACCCAAACCCATTTCAACCCACCCCCTGCAGATGCACGATCTCCGGTTCTCGGTGCCGGCCGATGCGCACACCGATCACGTCAATACGGACCTCTGCCCATCGGACGTCCTGTTCGGCAAGCCACAACGCGGCCAGGCGGCGGATACGGCGGACCTTCTGTGCCGTCACCGCCTCGGCCAGTCCGCCGAAACCATCCCCGGTGCGGGTCTTCACCTCGACGAACACCACGGCGCGCCTGACCGGATCCTCAACGATCACATCGAGTTCGCCGTATCGACACCGCCAATTGCGAACCAAGACCCGCAGCCCGGCAGTTGTCAGATGCTCAACGGCTAATTGCTCACCCAGCGCGCCGATCTCGGTCCGAGTCATTGAAGTCATGCCCACACCGTGCGACCCGGGTCCGACAAAACTCACTCACCCGCGGCCGGTTATCCCCAATCCGCACTTCGTCCACAGGCCGGGCCGCTAGCGTCCGGCGAGAGTCACCGCCGCGGCCTCGATGGTGTCCTCGGAGAGCAGTACCTGCAGCGCGGCGTCGCCCAGCGGGATGAAGCTGTCGCTGCTGGTTACTCGCGCCACCTGCCCGGAATAACCGTGAGCCAGCAGCTCGGCCAGCACGCCCTCCCCGACGCCGCCGGTCCGGCGGGTCTCGTCGACGATGAGCACGCGACCTGTCGCGTCGGATTCGGCGAGCATGTCCTCGATAGGCAGCGGGGCCAGCCAGCGCAGGTCGACCACGCGGGCGTTCACGCCGAGGCCGGCCAGGCGCCGGGCGACGCGCAGGCTCATTCTCAGCCCGTTGCCGAAGGTGAGCATCGTCAGGTCGGTTCCCTCGCCGTAGGTGCGGGCCCGGCCGAGCCCGACCGGTTGCGCCGGATAGTCGGACAACCATTCGCCGTCGCCGTCGGCGTACAGGTCCCGAGTGTGATACAGCGCGATGGGCTCAAGGTAAACGCAAACCGCCCCACTGGTTTTCGCGATACCAACGCACGTGTGCAGCATGGCCGCGGCGTCGTCGGGGCGCGCCGGCGACGCGATCACCACACCGGGGATATCGCGGATCGCGGCAACTGAGTTGTCGTTGTGGAAGTGCCCGCCGAACCCCTTCTGATAGCCGTAGCCCGCGATACGCACCACCATCGGATTGCGGTACTGCCGATTGGAGAAGAACTGCAGCGTGGCACCCTCACCGCGGATCTGATCAGCCGCGTTGTGCAGATAAGCCAGGTACTGAATCTCCGGGATCGGCAGCAGGCCAGATATCCCCGCGCCGAGAGCCAGCCCAAGAATGGTCTGTTCGTCCAACAGGGTGTCGAACACTCGGGCCGGGCCCGCGGCGGCCTGCAGACCGCGCGTCACTCCGTACACCCCGCCTTTGCGTGCGACGTCCTCGCCAAACACGAGGGCCTCGGGATGGGCTGCCAGCACATCGTGCAGCGCGCGGTTGATAGCAAGGGCCACAGTCAGATTCGGCTCGCCTCCTGGCGGCGTGACCGACACCGCGCGCGCCGCCTCGATGACATCGGCCAGCGGCCGGGTCACCGCGTCCACGGAATCGAGCTGAGGATATTCGGCGAGCTCCCCGGCCAGTTCGACCACCTCGGTGCGCGTGGTCTCGTACCGCTCCAGCACCTGATCCGGTGTCAGGATCCCCTGCGCCACAAGGAGTTCGGCCGTCCTCAGCACCGGGTCTCGGTCGAAGTCCGCGCTGATCGCAGCGGGCCGACGATACCCGGGCTCGTAATCGGAGCCGGCATGCCCCATCAGCCGCACGGTGCTCAGGTGCAGAAAGGCCGGCCGGCGTTGGCTGCGCACCCAGTCGGCAGCGGCGGCCGCGGTGCCGTATGCGTCGGCCAGGTCGCAACCGTCGGCGGCGAAGTATTGCAGTCCTTCGCGGTGCCCGTAGGTGTGTTCCACCCAGCCGCGCGGCGTCGGTGTGCTGATCCCAATTCCGTTGTCCTCGCACACGAACAGCAGCGGCATCGGCAGTCCTCGATAGGACGCGTGCAGCGCAGCGTTGATCGCACCGACGGCGGTCGAGTGGTTGGCCGACGCGTCACCGAAACTGCACACCGTCACCGCATCCTCCGGCCACGGACAGGCCACGCCGAGCTTGCGGGCCCGGGCGATCGAGAACGCCACCCCGACCGCGCGCGGCAGGTGCGAGGCGATGGTGGAGGTCTGCGGAATGATGTTCAAGTCGTAGCGGCCGAACACCTTGTGCCGTCCGCCCGAGATCGGCTCCTCAGTCGCCGCAACCAGGCCGAGCAGCACATCGCGCACCGGATCCGATCCGCCCACCTGCGCGGCCCGGGCCAGATAGAAACCGCCTGACCGGTAGTGCAGCAGGGCCGGGTCGGTGGGCCGTAGTGCGGCGGCGACGGCGGCGTTGCCTTCATGCCCGGACGAGCCGATGGTGTAAAACCCCTTGCCCTGCGACCGCAACCAGCGGGCCGCCAGGTCAAGGTGCCGGCTGGCCAGCTGAGCATCGAAGAGCGCCAACGCATTCGGCACTGTCAGCCCGCAACCGGTCTCGGTGGCCTCGATATCGGGCCAGCCCGAAACGGTGGCGGTGAAATACTCGTCGATGGGCTCAGCCACCCCGACCTCCTGAACGCGATGTGGCCCGGCCGCGGCGGACCGGTTCAGATAAGGCTGATCGCCTCGGCGATCGACGGCAGCACACGACTGGGCCGGAATGGATAACGCTGGATATCGTCCACCTGGGTGGAACCGGTCAACACCAGAATGGTGTCGAGCCCGGCCTCGATACCGGCCACCACGTCGGTATCCATCCGGTCCCCCACCATCACGGTGTTCTCCGAATGCGCCTCGATCCGGTTGAGCGCGCTGCGGAACATCATCGGATTGGGCTTGCCGACGAAGTAGGGCTCGCGGCCGGTCGCCTTGGTGATCATCGCTGCCACCGACCCCGTCGCCGGCAGCGGGCCTTCCGCAGACGGGCCGGTGACATCGGGGTTGGTGGCGATGAACCGGGCGCCACCGATGACCAGCCGGATCGCCTTAGTGATCGCCTCGAACGAATAGGTGCGGGTTTCGCCCAGCACCACGAAGTCGGGATCGGTATCTGTGAGGGTGTAGCCGACCTCGTGCAGCGCGGTGGTGAGCCCGGCCTCGCCGATGACGTAGGCGGACCCACCGGGCAATTGATCGTCGAGGAACGCTGCCGTCGCCAACGCGGACGTCCAGATGGCGGACTCGGGTATCGACAAGCCCGAGTGCAGCAGCCGGGCCGCCAGATCTCGCGGCGTGAAGACCGAGTTGTTGGTCAGAACCAGGAACGGTCGTTCCTTGTCGGCCAACGTCTGCAGAAACTCGACGGCGCCGGGAATCGCAGCGTCTTCGTGCACGAGGACGCCATCCATATCGGTAAGCCAGCACTGGGCATGTGAACGCACGGGGATAAGTGTGCCAAGCCGGCTCGGATATGGCACTTCAACACATCCACAGGCGTCACAATCGGACACCCGGTCCTGGCCTGACAGCCCAAGGATAGGGCGATGGCCACCCTGGACGGCCAGTGCGACAACGCGCGGCCGGGTGTCGGACGGGAAGTCAGCGGGTGTATTCGTCGGCGACGTCGAACGCCTTGTCGAGGATCGCCAGGCCCTTGCGCGTCTCGTCGGCCGTGACATTGCACGGCGGCACGACGTGGATCCGGTTGAAGTTGGCGAACGGCAGCAGGCCGTTGGTCTTGCACGCCGCGATCACCGCGTTCATCGCCGGGCTGGAACCGCCGTAGGGTGCCAGCGGTTCACGGGTCTGCCGGTCGGCGACGAGCTCGACGGCCCAGAACACACCGGCACCGCGGACCTCACCGATGCTGCGGTGCTTGGCGGCCAGCTCGGCCAGGCCGGGCGCGATCACCTCGGCGCCGATGGCTGCGGCGTTGTCGACCATGCTTTCCTCCTCCATCGCATTGATGGTGGCGATGGCGGCCGCGGTGGCCAGCGGATGACCCGAGTAGGTCAGTCCGCCGGGGTAGGCGCGGTGGGCGAAGGTCTCGGCGATCGCCGGGCTGATCGCGACGCCGCCGAGCGGTACGTACCCGGAGTTGACGCCCTTGGCGAAGGTGAGCAGGTCTGGTACCACGTCGAAATGGTTGATGGAGAACCACTTTCCGCTGCGTCCGAAGCCTGCCATCACCTCGTCGGCGATATACATGATGCCGTAGCGGTCGCAGATGTCACGGACGCCGGCGATGTATCCCGGCGGCGGGATCATGATGCCCGCGGTACCCGGGATGGATTCCAAGACGATGGCGGCGATGGTCGACGGACCCTCCATACGGATGGTCTCCTCGAGGTGCTCCAGCGCGCGCTCGGCTTCCTCGGCCTCGGTGGCGGCGTGGAATCGCGAGCGGTAGAGGAACGGTCCGAAGAAGTGCACGATGCCGGCGTTGCCGTGGTCGTTGGGCCACCGGCGCGGGTCGCCGGTCATGTTGATCGCGGTCTCGGTACCACCGTGGTAGGAGCGGTACCGAGTGAGCACCTTGTGCCGTCCGGTGTGCAACCGGGCCATGCGCACCGCGTGCTCGATGGCGTCGGCGCCGCCGTTGGTGAAGAAGATCTTGTTCAGATCGCCCGGTGTGCGCTCGACGATCAGCCGCGCTGCCTCCGAGCGCGCGTCATTGGCGTACTGCGGGGCCACGGTGCACAGCTTGGCGGCCTGTTCGGCAATGGCGGCAACGACTTTGGGGTGCTGATGACCGATGTTGGTGTTGACCAGCTGGCAGGAGAAATCCAGCAATCGGTTACCGTCGCCGTCCCAGACATACGATCCCTGCGATGCGGTGATCGTCATTGGGGTGATCTCGGCCTGCGCGGACCAGGAGTGGAACACGTGCGCACGGTCGAGTTCGTAGGTACGCGCCGCCTCGGCGCGGGCCGCCTCCACGGTCAATCCGTTGGGCAACAGGGTGGACTCGTCGGTCAAAGTCATGGTCAAGTCTCTCACTTACGCTCGCAGCAGCTGGGGGTCGATTGCCGTTCCTTCTCCAGTTGCATGGCCTGTCCGGCGAAGGGTTGTCCGGATGGGCCACACAGCAATCCGGGATTACCCCGTTCTGGGGGAAGCCCAAGTTGATGCCGCCGTGGCTGGGGTCGAGCCAGCGGGTGGTGATGGCCTTGGTGCGGGTGAAGAAGTGCACACCCTCGGTGCCGTGAGCGTGGCTGTCACCGAACAGCGAGGCCTTCCAGCCACCGAAGCTGAAGTACGCCATGGGAACCGGGATCGGTACGTTGATGCCGACCGTGCCCACCTCGACCTCGTTCTGGAAGCGCCGCGCGGCGCCGCCGTCGTCGGTGAAGATCGCGGTGCCGTTGCCGTACAGGTTGCTGTTGATGAGTTCAAGTGCCTCGTCATAGGTTTCGACGCGTACGATCGACAGGACGGGACCGAAGATCTCGTCGGTGTTGACGCTCATCTCGGGGGTGACGTTGTCCGGCAGGGTGAGGCCCAGCCAGAACCCGGCTGGATCCCTGTGGCCAGCCCCGTCCAGCACGGCGCGGCCGTCCACCACGACCTTGGCACCGTCGGCCTCACCGGCGTCGATGTAGGAGGCCACCTTGTCGCGGTGCGCCTTGGTGACCAGCGGACCCATGTCGGAATCCTTGGTGCCGTCGCCGGTCTTGATGGTGGCGGTGCGCTCGGCGATCTTGGCGACCAGGTCGTCGGCGATCGGGCCGACCGCGACAGCCGCGGAGATGGCCACGCTGAGCTGGGGTCGTCGTGGACATCGCTTAGGGAATCCTGCACATCGACGATGACATCAACTCCTGCCTGCGGGCTCTGGTGCGATTCTGGTCGCCATTCGTGAACAGCGGCGCGTCGCTGACCGGCGAACGTATCGTTTCGCTGTCCTGATTCCCGGCCTGCGACGGAGAACGGGAACGACGGGCGATACTGGTGCGATGGCTGATCACAACGTGCTGGGCGGCCCGCTGGACGAGTGCGGCACCGATCCCCTCACCGGCTTCCACCGCGACGGCTGCTGTTCGACCGGCGAGGCCGACGTGGGCAGACACACCATCTGCGCGGTGGTGACCGCCGAATTCCTCGACCATCAGCGGTCGATCGGAAACGACTTGTCGACGCCGGCGCCACATTTCCGGTTCCCCGGCCTGACACCTGGGGACCGCTGGTGTGTCACTGCGGTCAACTGGTTACGTGCCCATCATGACGGCTGCGCCGCCCCCGTCGTGCTGGCCGCGACCCATGAACGCACGCTCGACGTCGTGCCCCTTGACGTCCTTCAGCGCTACGCCGTTGACGTCCCGGACGATCTGGGCGACCTGTGACGAGCGTGAAACCGGCTGTCGTGCTCGACAACCGGTTCGCCCGCGAGCTGCCTGAACTGGCCGTCGAGTGGCAGGCCGAAGCCGCGCCCTCGCCCCGGCTGCTGGTACTCAACGAAGCGCTGGCCACCGAACTAGGCCTGGACCCCGCGTGGCTGCACAGCACCGACGGCATCGAACTATTGCTGGGCGCCGCGGTTCCCGAAGGTGCTCGCCCGGTGGCCCAGGCCTACGCGGGCCATCAGTTCGGCGGCTATGTACCGCGGCTTGGCGACGGCCGCGCGTTGCTGCTCGGAGAACTCGTCGACTCCGATGGGCAGCTCCGCGACCTGCATCTCAAGGGTTCTGGACGCACACCGTTCGCGCGGGGCGGTGACGGCCTGGCTGTGGTCGGGCCCATGCTGCGCGAGTACGTCGTCAGCGAGGCCATGCATGCACTGGGCATCCCGACCACACGGTCGCTGGCCGTGACATCGACCGGACGGGATGTGCTGCGCGAAACCCGCCAGCCGGGGGCCGTGCTGGCCCGGGTCGCAGCCAGTCATCTGCGGGTGGGCAGCTTCCAGTACGCCTCCGCCTACGGCCGGGCCATGGGCGACCCCGGCGTGCTGCGGCGTCTGGCCGACCACGCCATCGCCCGCCACCACCCCGCCGCGGCAACAGCCGACAACCCGTATCTGGCCTTGTTCGAAGCGGTCATCGCGGTGCAGGCCGAGCTGGTGGCACGGTGGATGCTGGTCGGCTTCGTCCACGGTGTGATGAACACCGACAATATGACCATCTCGGGCGAGACCATCGACTACGGCCCGTGTGCCTTCATGGAGGCCTACGACCCGGCGACCGTATTCAGCTCGATCGATCACGGCGGGCGCTACGCCTACGGCAACCAGCCCGCGGTGGCCCAATGGAACCTCGCCCGGTTCGCCGAAACCCTGCTGCCGTTGATCGCCGAGGACGGCGACCGGGCAGCGGCACTGGCGACCGACGCGCTCGCCGGGTTCCGCATCCGATTCCAGAATGCGTGGTTGGCCGGAATGCGGGCCAAACTCGGTTTGCCGGAAGATGTTTCGCACGAGCAGGCCACCGGCCTGGTCGACGATCTGCTCACGCTGTTGAAGTCCGGCCGCGTCGACTACACGTCGTTCTTCCGCAGCCTCGCCGGAGCGGGACGGGGCAACATCGGACCGACGCAGGAGTTGTTCGCCGGGCCCGACGGGTTCGACGATTGGTTGACGCGCTGGCGGGCGCTCGACCCACTGCCTGAAGCGATGGACCGCGTCAACCCCATCTACATCCCCCGCAACCATTTGGTCGAGGAGGCGCTGGCCGCGGCTACCAGTGGCGAACTGACCCCGCTGGACGACCTGCTGGTAGCGCTGTCGGCGCCGTATGACGAGCGGCCAGGCTTGCAGCGCCACGCAGCACCCGCACCGGCCGACTTCGGCGCCTACCGCACGTTCTGCGGGACCTGAACCACGCGATTAGGTTGGCAAGGGTGACGACGATCAGTCTCGACACCCCCGCCGGCCCCATCGACGCGCTACTGGACAGGCCGGAAGGCGGCGGGCCATGGCCGGGTGTCGTGGTGGTTCACGACGGCATCGGCTACGCACCCGACAACGAGTCGATATCGGAACGCATCGCCGCGGCCGGCTACCTCGCTCTGACCCCCAACCTGTACGCCCGCGGCGGCCGGGCCCGGTGTATCACGCGGGTGATGCGTGACCTGCTGAGCCAACGTGGCCGAACGCTCGATGACATCCTCGCGGCGCGGGACCACCTACGGTCCCTGCCGGAATGCACCGGAACAGTCGGCATCGCCGGCTTCTGCATGGGCGGACAATTCGCACTTCTCATGGGCCCCAAGGGCTTCGCCGCGTCGGCACCGTTCTACGGCACTCCCCTGCCGCGGCGGCTCAACGAGACCCTCGACGCGTCGTGCCCGATCGTGGCAAGCTTCGGTCGGCGCGATCCGCTGGGCATCGGCGCGCCGGCACGGCTACGCAGGATCGTCGCCGCCAAGAACATCACGTCCGACATCAAGGTGTACCCCGAAGCCGGACACGCCTTCGCCAATCAGCTGCCCGGTCAACGGCTCCTGCGGGTCACTGGATTCGGGTACAACGAGGCGGCCACTGCCGACGCCTGGGACCGCGTATTCGCGTTCTTCGATCAACACCTACACACCGAATCGGCCTGACCGCGTCGGCTACTCCGGCAGCCGCAGCTCAGGCTTTTCGACCTCTTCGATGTTGACGTCCTTGAAGGTGATGACCCGTACCTGCTTGACGAACCGGGCCGGCCGGTACATATCCCACACCCACGCGTCGGCCAACCTCAGTTCGAAATAGACCTCGCCATCGGCATTGCGCGGCACCAGCTCGACACTGTTGGCCAGGTAGAACCGCCGTTCGGTCTCCACCACGTAGCTGAACTGCCCGACGATGTCCTTGTATTCGCGGTACAGCGAGAGCTCCATCTCGGTTTCGTACTTCTCGAGATCCTCGGCACTCATAAACTCTGCTGTCCTTCGTCTAGGTTGCGTTCCATCATTCCCCACCCGAGCCCGTCACGTCGCACCGATCCCCCCAAACTCTGCCCGCCGCACCCCAGCCGTCGCTGCGGCCCGCCGCACCCCAGCCGTCTCTGCGGCCCGCCGCACGTTCACATACGAGTAGCGGTGCTGCACACACGGCCCCAGCTCCGCCAACGCCGCGGTGTGCGCAGGTGTGCTGTAACCCTTGTGGTCGGCGAACCCGTAGCCCGGATGCTCGCGTTCCATCTGCACCATCAGCCGGTCGCGGCTGACCTTCGCCAGCACGCTGGCGGCGGCAATACACGCGGCGGCTCCGTCACCACCGATCACCGGAAGGGACGGCACCGCCAGGCCGGGTACCCGGAATCCATCGCACAACACATAACCAGGCCGCATCGACAACCCGGCCACCGCGCGCCGCATGCCTTCGATGTTGGCGACGTGCACGCCGCGGCGGTCCACCTCTGCCGAGGGGATGAACACCACGTGATAGGCCAGCGCATAGCGGCGGATCAGCGGAAACAAGCGTTCCCGTTCCTTCTCGCCGAGTTTCTTGGAATCGTCCAGGTCCGCCAGGCTCTCCAACCGGTTCGGCCCGAGCACACATGCAGCCACGACCAACGGGCCCGCACAGGCGCCACGCCCCACCTCGTCCACACCCGCAACGGGTCCCAGCCCGTTCCGGTACAGCGCGGACTCCAGGGTCCGCAGGCCCGAGGCCTTCCGGATCACCGTTCGAGGTGGCCACGATGCCGGCACTGGGACAGCTCCTACGAGTCCTACGAGGCGGTCTGCGGATTCACGCTGCTGACGCCACCCCAGCGGCCCGGCGGCCAGGCGATGAATCGAGCCTTTCCGATCACATTGTCCACCGGTACTGTGCCGGCTATCGGATCCCCGGTGCAATGCACGCCGCGTTGCACGTCAGCGGGCACATTCGTGCAATGGATCCGCGAATCGGCCGAATGGGTGCGGTTGTCGCCCATCACCCACAACCGGCCCTGCGGCACGGTCACCGGACCGAACTCGTTGCCGAGGCACGGGTACACCGCCGGATCGGCGTTCATGGTGACCGCGTCCAGGTATGGCTCGTGGAGTCGCTTGCCGTCGACAGTCAGGCCCGTATCTGCGCGGCATTCAACCGTCTGACCACCGACCGCGATTACCCGCTTGACCAGGTCATTCTCGTCGGGCGGTACGAAGCCGATGAAGGAGAGCGCATTCTGCACCCAGCGCACCGCGGTGTTGTCCGAGCGGATCGACTTGTAGCCGACGTTCCACGACGGCGGGCCTTTGAACACCACCACGTCACCGGGGCCCGGATGAGAGAACCGGTAAGTGACCTTGTCGACCATGATCCGGTCGCCGACACAACCGCTGCAGCCGTGCAGCGTCGGTTCCATCGACTCCGACGGAATCAGGTACGGCCTGGCGACGAAGGTGAGCATCACGTAGTACAGGACAATCGCGATGGTCACCAGGATGGCACCCTCACGCAGTGAGGACCGCTTGGGTTTGGGATCTTCTTCAGTGACTTCAGCGGCGCCGGGATCCGGCTTGGGCTTCTCGGAATCGGTGTTGACGGTGTCGTCCGATGACGAGTCGGCTGAGTCGGCGGGTCCGGTCACGGCGTCCACAGTAGCGGCGTGTGGCCGCCGGACCACGCCGGGCAGGACAACGCGCTCAGCGCTTTTCCTTGATCTTCGCCTTCTTGCCGCGCAGCTCGCGCAGGTAGTACAGCTTGGCGCGACGCACGTCACCGCGGGTCACGACATCGATGTGATCGATGTTGGGCGAATGCACCGGGAAGGTCCGCTCGACGCCGACGCCGTAGCTCTCCTTACGCACGGTGAAGGTCTCGCGGACTCCGCCGCCCTGGCGACGGATCACGACACCCTTGAAGACCTGGATGCGCTCCTTCGAGCCCTCGATCACCTTCACGTGCACGTTGACGGTGTCGCCGGGGCTGAAGGTCGGGATGTCGTCGCGCAGCGACGCCTGATCGACGAAGTCCAGCGTGTTCATCGGTGACACTTCCTTGTTGTTAGCGGCTCCGGGCCGATGCGCGGACTCGCGCAGCCGAAGCTGGTTTTCGGGTGTATCGGGGCGTATCTGGCAGCGGGCAGGCAGCGCCCAGCCCTAGGCTGCAGCAGACAACTGCTCAATTGTGCCAGATGAGCACCGGTCCGGTGAAATCCGGCGGTCGGGCCGCACCGCAACCACCGGAATTACCGCAACCGACAAGCTACGCGATTCCGCCGGGGACCAGCTAGTCTGAACCGTCCGCACGTGCGGTTGCCGACGACCGATGCGCATCTGTCGCTCGGCTCGGATGTCTGGGTTCCAGTTACCGGGTCTAAGGAGAGGCATGCAACGGCGGCCGTCGAGAATGATGACCGTGACCGCGGCCGTCGTGATCGGGGTGGTCACCGTCGCCGGCTGCGAGGCCAGGGTGTATGGAACACCACCACCGGTGCCCACCGCGCCGCAGTTCACCGTGGTCGTGCCGCAGGGCACCGCAGCACCGCTGCCTGAGTCACCTCCAGACGGACCCGCCGCAACGTTCGACGGTCTGCAGAACCGGGCAAGCCTCGCCACCTCATCCGCGTCGAAAGCCGGAGCCACTATCACGGCGCTGGTACTCGATCGCAGCACCGGTCAAGTGGTCTCCAACGGGAACTCGACGCCCATCCCGATCGCATCGGTGGCCAAACTCTTCATCGCCGATGACCTGCTACTGCAGGAGTCCAAGGGACAGACCACGGTGAGCCCCGCCGACCGTCAGGCCCTCGACGTGATGCTGCGATCCTCTGACGACAGTGCCGCAGAGAACTTCTGGAACCAGAGCGGCGGCAGCGCGGTCATCACCCGCGTCGTGGCGCGCTACGGGTTGAAGTCGACCACGACGCCGTACGACGGCCATTGGTGGAACACCATGAGCACGGCCGACGACCTGGCGCGCTACTACGACATGCTGATGAACGGCAGCGGCGGGCTGCCGCAGGAGCAGGCCAACACGATCCTGTCCAACCTGGCCCGGTCCACCGCGAATGGTATCGACGGCTACCCACAGCGTTTCGGTATCCCTGACGGGTTGTACGCCGAGCCCGTGGCCGTCAAGCAGGGCTGGATGTGCTGCTGGAACGGCGGCAACTGGGTGCACCTGTCCACCGGGGTGATCGGCGCTGACCGCCGGTTCATCATGGTGATCGGCTCGATGCAACCCACCGACGACGCCACCGCGCGTAAGACCATCACCGACGCGGTCAAGGTGATGTTCCCCGGCGGGCGCATCTGAGGCACCTCCACCGCGCGAGCAGACGCGGAGGTCCCTGAAAACCGGCGTGTCGGGGAACCTACACGTCTGCTCGCGGGGAGTTGTCGAGGAGGTCGGGCCGGCGTTCCCGCGTACGCAGCAGCGCTTGTTCCCGACGCCAGGCGGCCACCTTCGCGTGATCACCCGACAGCAGCACCGGAGGCACCTCTAAATCCCGCCAGCTCGGCGGACGAGTGTAGCTGGGCCCTTCGAGCAGTCCGTCTGAATGCGAATCCTGTTGGTGGGATTCGGGATTGCCGAGCACCTCGGGCAGCAGGCGGACCACCGCCTCGATCATCACCAACGCCGCGGACTCGCCACCGGTGAGCACGTAGTCACCGATCGACACCTCTTCGACACGCATCCGACGGGCCGCGTCGTCGGGGACCCGCTGGTCGATACCCTCATATCGGCCGCACGCAAACACCAGGTGCCGCTCGGCGCTCCAGCGCTCGGCCACCGCCTGGGTGAACAGCCGGCCGGCGGGGGTGGGCACCACCAAAAGTGTTTCTTCCGTGCATATTTCGTCGAGCGCCTCACCCCATACCGGGGCCTTCATCACCATGCCCGGTCCACCGCCGTACGGAGAATCGTCGACCGACCGGTGCACATCGTGAGTCCATGTCCGCAGGTCGTGCACGGCCAGCGTGACGATGCCGGCATCGATGGCCTTGCCCGGTAGCGACTGCCGGATCGGATCGAGGTACGCCGGAAAGATGGTCACGACGTCAATGCGCACAGTGACGCTCCCGTCAGCTCAGGTCGAGCAGGCCGTCGGGCGGGTCGATGACGATGGTTGCGTCTTCGCGGGAGACCGAGGTGACGATGGCGCTGACGAACGGCACCAGCACCTCGCGGCCGTCGGCGTCTGTTACTGCGAGCAACTCCCCCGCTGCGGTGTGCAGAACCTCCGAGACCTTGCCGACCGGCGTGCCGTCGACACACACCATCCGCAGACCTTCGAGCTCGTGATCGTAGAACTCGTCGGGATCGTCGATGGCGGGCAGATCGGCGGTGTCGACGACGAAAACGGTGCCGCGCAGTTCGTCTGCGGCATTGCGATCGGCCACTCCGACCAGCCTGACCAGCAACCGGCCCCCATGCTCACGCACGGATTCGACGGCAAAGGGTCGCTCGGCACCGCCTTTGGCCCTGCCCCGCAGCTCCATACCGGGTGCAAAGCGGGCGTCCGGGTCGTCGGTGCGGACCTCGACGACGATCTCGCCGGTGACCCCGTGCGCTTTGACGACCCGTCCGACAACCAGATCCATATTGGAGCCGACGCCCTACTGGTCGGTGTCCACCACGTCGACGCGGATACCGCGCCCGCCGATACCGGCGACCAAGGTACGCAGCGCGGTGGCGGTCCGGCCGCCGCGGCCGATGACCTTGCCCAGGTCGTCCGGGTGGACGTGCACCTCGACGGTGCGTCCGCGGCGGCTGGTCACCATATCGACCCGCACGTCGTCAGGGTTGTCCACGATCCCGCGGACCAAGTGCTCGACGGCGTCGACCACAACAGAACTCACTTCGGCGCTCAGCTCTCGCCGGCGGCAGACTCGTCGGCGGCAGCCTCGTCGGCCGCGGCCGGAGCCTCAGCGGCGGCCTCGTCCGCCTTGGACTTCTTCTTCTTCAGCGTGACGGCCTGAGTGGTAGCCCCGCTCTCCGACTCGGCGAGCGCGGCGTTGAACAGATCCAGCTTGGACGGCTTGGGCTCCGTGACCTTCAGCGTGCCTTCGGCGCCCGGCAGACCCTTGAACTTCTGCCAGTCACCGGTGATCTTCAGCAGGGCCAGCACCGGCTCGGTGGGTTGTGCGCCAACGCCCAGCCAGTACTGCGCGCGCTCCGAATCGATCTCGATCAGGCTCGGCTCTTCCTTCGGGTGGTAGCGGCCGATCACCTCGATCGAGCGGCCATCGCGGCGGGTGCGCGCGTCGGCGACAGCGATGCGGTACTGGGGGTTGCGGATCTTGCCAAGCCGGGTGAGCTTGATCTTGACAGCCATGATGGAACTCCTAGATGGTTGCCACGCTGCAATTCAGCGATCAGGGCGGGTTGCCCGGGTCCGGTTTTGCCTTACGTGTGTGACCACCGCGCAGCGCATTGAACGAGTCGCACGGCGGACAGCCGAACATTGTGCCAGAGCGCGTCCGGCTCGCCCAAATCTCTGTCACCGGAGACGACTCAGAGTAGGCGTCGCCGGAGCCGGCTCAGACGATCTTGCCGAAGCATCGGCCTCGACGAAATCTCGGCCAGGCTCGACCTGTCCCGATTCAACACGGTTAGGCTGGCCGGCCATGGGGAGGTTGATCTGCGCGCTCGCAGTCCTGTTGGCGGCTTTGAGCACGGTCGTGAGTTCGGTCGAGCCGCCCGCCGCCAGAGCCGATATGGGTGTGCAGCAGATCGGCTCGGCGCCGATCCCTGATGGGCCCGCGGACGGCTGGGTGATCGCCGACCTGGATACCGGTGAGGTGTTGGCGGCCCGTAACGAGAACACCCGTTACGCACCGGCGAGCACCATCAAGACGCTGCTCGCCCAGGTCGTGCTCGACGAACTCCCGCTGGACAGCACCATCGTCGCCGACGAGGCCGATTCGCAGGCCGAGTGCACCTGCGCCGGCGTCACCCCGGGCCAGACCTACACCGCACGCCAACTGCTGGAGGCCGCGCTGCTGGACTCGGGCAACGATGCCGCAAATACCTTGGCCCACATGCTCGGCGGCTCGGACGCGGCGGTAGCCAAGATGAACGCCAAGGCCGCCCAGCTCGGTGCGCACGACACCAATGTGGTGACACCGTCGGGCCTGGACGCCCCCGGCATGCCGTTCTGGTCCACCCCGCACGACATGGCGGTGATCTTCCGCGGCGCCATGGCCAACCCTGTGTTCGCCCAGATCACGGCCATGCCGTCGACGGTGTTCCCCACCAAGTCCGGCGACAGGGTGTTGCAGAACCAGAACGAGCTACTGCGTCGGTATCCCGGCGCGATCGGCGGCAAGACAGGATTCACCGACATCGCGCGCAAGACGTTTGTCGCGGCAGCTCAGCGTGATGGTCGTCGGCTGGTCATCTCGATGATGCACGGGTTGGTCAAAGAAGGCGGCCCGACGTACTGGGATCAGGCCGCTGCCCTGCTGGACTGGGGTTTCCTGCAGGATCACGCCGCCAGTATCGGCTCGCTGTGAAGCCGATTCGGCGTCGATACCCGACAGAGACCTGAGCGCGCGCCGAACGAGTCCTGCAAACCGTAGGGTCGGCGCTCGTGCGCAGACTGCTCGTGGCGACCACGCTCGCTTTCAGCACGGTGCTGGCGGTGCCTGTGGCCGCTGCCGAGCCATCCGTGGAACCCGCTGGCGCACAGGCGTTCGCGAATGGTCCCGCCAAGGCGTGGCTGGTCGCAGACCTCGACACGGGCCGCGTGCTGGCAGCCAAGGATCCCAATGGCTCCTATGCCCCGGCCAGCACCATCAAACCGCTGCTGGCCATGGTGGTTCTGGACAACCTACGGCCGGACAACTTCGCCAGGGCCAACAACTCGCACACCAAGGTGGAATGCTCGTGCGTCGGGCTCAAGCCTGGGCAGGCATACACCACCCAGCAGCTGCTGGAGGGGCTGCTCATGGTGTCGGGCAATGACGCCGCGAACATGCTGGCCGACATGCTCGGCGGGCAGCGCGTCGCGGTGGCCGCGATGAACCGTAAGGCGGCAAGCCTGGGTGCGCGCAACACCCACGCAGGCTCACCGTCTGGCCTGGACGGACCGGGTTGGGAATCGCTCACCACACCGCACGACCTCGCGGTGATCTACCGGACGGCGCTGACCTATCCGCTGATCGCCCAGATCATGCGGCAGACGACGGCGCAATTCCCGGGCAGGACGCTGACCAACCAGAACGAGTTGCTCACCCGCTACCCGGGCGATCTGGCCGGCAAGACCGGGTACACGGATCTGGCTCGCAAGACCTATGTCGGCGCCGCACAACGCGGCAACCACCGGCTGATCGTCGTGCAGATGTACGGCACCGGCGATCTGTACGGCCAGGCGATACAGCTGCTGGACTGGGGGTTCGGTCAGTACGGCTGACGCCGGAAGGGACGTCCCTACTGCCGTCGACATAGAAGTAAGGTAACCCTAACTAGTGCGGGACATCGTCCCACGTGCAACCTAGGGGGCCACCGTGACCGGACACCGCGATCTTTCCCTGATCGTCGCCTACGGCACCGACATGGGCAATGCCGAGGATGCCGCCACGTCGTTCGCCGAAGCCGTCACGGCCGCCGGGGTCGCGGCCACCGCGGTTGAACTCAACCAAGTCGATCTGGCCGAGCTTCAGGCAGCAACCCATTTCGTCGTCGCCACCTCTACATTCGGCGACGGCGAGTTCCCCGACACGGCCACGTTGTTCTGGGAGACCATCAGCAACGCCACCGACCGGCTCGACCACCTGAGCTTCGCGGTGCTCGCCCTCGGGGACAGTGGCTACGAATTCTTTTGCAACGCAGGAAAATTACTCGATGAGCGGCTCGAAGCCCTCGGCGCCACGCGCCTCGCCGACCGCGTCGACGTCGACGGCCCGTACCGGCAGCAGGCCGCGGCGTGGACAACTGATCTGGTCAAACAGCTGCTCGCCGACACGGTGAACAGCAGCGCCGCACCGGCTATCCCGGCCGGCACGCCCACACTGGCCGGCCGGGAACACCACGATCCCGTCGCGGTCCGCGTCGCGGTCAATCGGCTACTCACCTCCCCCGCGTCCGACAAAGAGGTCCGCCATTACGAACTGGACCTCAGCGATTCCGGAATCACCTACCACGCAGGCGATTCCATCGCTGTGCACGCGAGCAACGACCCCGCCCTCGTCACGGACATCCTGAGCGCACTCGACGTGAGCCCTGATCATCGGGTGCTCGATCGCCCGGAACCGCTCGGAGTACTGCTCACCGACCATTTCGAGATCCGCACGCCGTCGCGGGCCCTGCTGGCGCTCGTCGCCTCCCGCACTGGCGACCCCGACATTGCCACAGCCCTAGCCAACGAGACCATGAACAGGGACGTTCTCGACCTGATCAGGCTCGCGGCCCTGACCGTCGACGACGTCGTCGACACGCTGCGGCCGCTGCAGCCCCGCGACTATTCGATCGCATCCAGCCCGCTGGTGCATCCCGACCAAGTCCATCTCACCGTCGCGTCCGTGCGCTACACCGCCGGTGACCGCTGCCACAGCGGTGTCGCCTCGACGTTCCTGGCCGACCGCACCGCCACGGCGCATGTGCACCTGCGCCCCAATCACACGTTCCGCCTGCCCGCCGCTGATGTGCCGATCATCATGATCGGGCCGGGCACCGGTATCGCGCCGTTTCGCGCCTTCCTGCAGGAACGCCGGGCGATCGACGCTCCTGGACCGTCCTGGCTGTTCTTCGGAGACCGGCGCCGCGCCACCGACTTCCTCTACGGTGACGAACTGGAGAGCTTCGTCGGATCCGGCACATTGACCCGGCTGGATCTCGCCTTCTCGCGCGACCAGAACGCGAAAGTCTATGTCCAGCAACGTATGCAGGAGAATGCAGACGAGCTGTTCGGCTGGCTTTCCGACGGCGCACATCTCTACGTGTGCGGCGATGAGAAGCACATGGCCAAGGATGTCGATGCGACGCTGCACGACATCGTCGGCCGCTGCGGCGCCATGGACGCCGAAGCCGCGCATGCCTACGTCAACGACCTCGTCAAGAACCACCGCTACGTACGCGACGTGTATTGACCCATTGACTCTGCGGTGACGGCGTCAGTACACCCGGCCGCGGAGGATCACCAGATCCGGGTGGTCGACACCACCGGCTCGGGGATCGTCGGCGTAACAGACCAGGTCGGCCGGGGCACCGTCGGCAAGCGCCGGGCGACCCAGCCAAGCCCGCGCGTCCCAACATGCCGCACCGAGGGCATCGGTCGGGCTCAGCCCCACGGTTTTGAGCGCCTCGATCTCGTCGGCGATCCGGCCGTGGACGATCATGCCTCCGGCGTCGGTGCCCGCGAAAATCGGCACGCCTGCGTCGTGTGCGGCACCGATACGCGCTCGGCACGTCGCGTACAACTCCCGCATATGTGCCGCGTAGACCGGATATTTCGTCGCGGCGTCGGCAATCCCCGGGAAGTTCTCGATATTGATCAGGGTCGGTACGAGTGCGGTGCCGTTGGCCAGCATCAGTTCGATGATCTCGTCGGTGATGCCGGTGCCGTGTTCGATGCAGTCGATCCCTGCGTTGACCAGCCCGGGCAGCGCGTCCTCACCGAACACGTGGGCGGTGACGCGGGCCCCGTTGGCATGAGCAGCCTTGATCGCGGCCTTGAGGATCTCGTCGGACCACAGCGGCGCCAAATCGCCCACGCCACGGTCGATCCAGTCGCCGACGAGCTTGACCCAGCCGTCGCCCCAGCGCGCCTGCTCGGCCACCACGTCCGGCAGCTCCGATTCGTCCTCGACGTCGATCGGCAGACCCGGCGAATACCGCTTCGGCCGGGCCAGGTGTCGGCCGGCTCGGATGATCCTGGGCAGATCCTCGCGGTCGTCCATGCTGCGGGTGTCCACCGGCGACCCGGCGTCGCGCAGCAGCAGCGCCCCGACCCCGCGTTCGGTTTCTGCCTGAGTGACCGCTTCGTCGAATTCGACCGGCCCATGCGGTCCGAGGCCGACGTGGCAGTGGGCATCGACCAGGCCGGGCAGGATCCAGCCGCCGTCAAACACCGTCTGGGCGCCGGCGACCGGGTCGGCATGCAGCACACCGCGGTCGATCCACCATTGCACGGCTTCGCCGTCGGGGAGTCCCCGACCGCGAACGTGCAAGACCGTCACGCGGCTATTTCTGGCCCGGGAACTTCAGCTTCGACAGATCGAAATCAGCCAGACCCGGCGGTAACTCGTCCAGCCCCTTGGGCATGTTGGACAGGTCGGGGAACCCGGCGGGCATGCCCGGTCCACCAAGCGGATTGCGCACCTTCGGCGGCGTCGGACCCTTCCCTGATTTGCGGCCCTTCCCGGCTTGCTTGTTCTTGCCCTTGGCGGCCTTACGCGTGGCGCTCTTGCGGGCGAACGGCAGGCCCATCTGGCCGGCCATCGAGGACATCATCTTGCGTGCCTCGAAGAACCGGTCGACGAGTTGGTTGACCTCCGAAACCGTGACTCCCGAACCGTTGGCGATGCGCAACCGCCGCGAGGCGTTGATGATTTTCGGGTCGGCCCGCTCGGCGGGCGTCATACCGCGGATGATGGCCTGGACCCGGTCGAGTTGCTTGTCGTCGACGGCGGCCAGCGCGTCCTTCATCTGGCCGGCGCCGGGAAGCATGCCGAGCAGGTTGCCGATCGGGCCCATCTTGCGGATGGCGAGCATCTGCTCGAGGAAGTCCTCCAGCGTCAGCTCCCCCGAGCCGATCTTGGCCGCGGCCTCCTCGGCCTTTTGCTGATCGAAGACCTGTTCGGCCTGCTCGATCAAGGTGAGCACGTCACCCATGCCGAGGATGCGCGACGCCATCCGGTCCGGGTGGAAGATGTCGAAGTCTTCGAGCTTCTCACCGGCCGACGCGAAGAGAATCGGCGTGCCGGTGACCTCGCGCACCGACAGCGCTGCACCACCGCGGGCGTCACCGTCGAGCTTGGTCAGCACGACACCGGTGAAGCCGACGCCCTCGCGGAACGCCTCGGCGGTGGCGACGGCGTCCTGGCCGATCATGGCGTCGAGCACGAACAGGACTTCGTCGGGGTTGACGGCCTGGCGGATGGCGGCCGCCTGCCCCATCAGTTCCTCGTCGATGCCGAGGCGTCCGGCGGTGTCGACGATGACCACATCGAAGTGCTTGGCCTTGGCCTCGGCCAGACCAGCGCCGGCGACCCCGACCGGGTCGCCATGGCCCGCACTTTCCAGCCCCTCCACCGAAGTGCCGGGATGAGGCGCGAACACTGCGACCCCGGCCCGCTCACCGACGATCTCCAGCTGGTGCACGGCACCGGGACGCTGCAGGTCACAGGCCACGAGCAAAGGCGTATGCCCTTGTCCCTTAAGCCATTTCGCCAGCTTGCCGGCAAGGGTGGTCTTACCGGCGCCCTGCAGACCAGCCAGCATGATCACCGTGGGCGGAGTCTTCGCGAATGCCAGCTGCCGGGTTTCACCGCCGAGGATGCCGATCAGTTCCTCGTTGACGATCTTGACGACCTGTTGGGCCGGGTTCAGCGCGGCAGACACCTCGGCGCCCTTGGCCCGCTCCTTGATGCGCGCGACGAACGCGCGCACCACCGGTAGCGAGACGTCGGCCTCCAGCAGGGCCAGCCGGATTTCCCGGGCGGTGGCATCGATATCGGCGTCGGTCAACCGCCCCTTGCCGCGTAGCCCCTGCAGGGCACCGGTCAACCGGTCAGACAGGCTCTCAAACACGTCGTAAGCCTAACGGGCGGCCGCGTCAGAGAGTGTCGCGTGTCGACCGACCTCGTCTTATCCGGGGTCCGGCGGCTCAGCTCGCCTGCTCGGCGGGATTGGCCGGTGGCGGCGTGGGCAGGATCGCGTACAGGTCGCGTTCCAGCTCCTCGCGCAGCGCGGCGCGGCCGAAGCCGTCGCCGCCGGTGCCCGGCACGGTGATGCCGAAGGCGTCGAGCACCGACGATCCCAGCGTCGTCACCTTCGCCCAGGCGATGTCGACACCGTCGCGCTCGAACACCGCGGTCAACCGGGCCAGCAGCCCGGGCCGGTCGATGCTGCGGATCTGCACGACCATCGCCCCCGATGCGCTGTCGTCCGACCACAGGATCCGTGGTGGTGCCGGCACATGATTGGCCGGAACGGAGGCCAGGATCTCCCCGGCTCGCGTGGTCGGATACTGGGCTGCCTCGCGCTCGCGGGTCAGCAGCGTGCCGAGCACATCGAGCTCGCCGTCGAGGGCCAGGATGAACT
This sequence comes from Mycobacterium sp. 155, assembly GCF_000373905.1. NCBI lineage: Bacteria > Bacillati > Actinomycetota > Actinomycetes > Mycobacteriales > Mycobacteriaceae > Mycobacterium > Mycobacterium sp. 155. Next base: position 2,065,778 of record NZ_KB892705.1, on the reverse strand, counting down.
GTTGACGCAGCAGCCCGGCGGCGGGGGGTGAGCCGAACAGCGGTGACACGACGAAGGTGTTGATCGCCGACCCGTCATGGCTGTTCACCGAGGCCGAGTGCACCCGCAGAGAATTCAACGCCAAGACCGCGGCGGCCTTCGACAGCAGACCGCGCCGGTCCGGGGCGATCATCGTGACGTTGTAGATGTGCTGCCCGTCGCCCTCAGCCAGCTCGACATGCACGCCGCCATCCGCGGCCAACTGCACGAACCGCGGCTCGATCGGATCCGGTTGCGGCAGCGGGTCACCGACCATCACCAGCCGGCAACGCCGCACCAGATCGCCGATGAGCGAAGCCTTCCACTCACCCCAGACCCCGGGGCCGGTGGCCAGTGAGTCGGCCTCGGCCAAGGTGGCGAGCAGCTCCAGCAACACCAGGTCACCACCGAGTACTTCGGCGACGGCGTCGATGGTCTTGGGGTCCTGCAGGTCACGCCGTGTGGCCGTGTTGGGCAGCAGCAGGTGGTAGCGCACCATTTTCGATAGGACGTCGACGTCCGATGGCCACAGACCCAGTCGCGTACCGATCTGCGTGGCCAGCTCCGCACCGATCACGCTGTGATCGGCGCCGCGTCCCTTGCCTATGTCGTGGCACAGGGCCCCGAGCAGCAGCAGGTCGGGGCGGGATACGCGGGTGGTGAAAGCGCTTGCCTGCGCAACGGTTTCGACCAAGTGCCGGTCGACGGTCCAGATGTGCACGACGTCGCGGGGCGGCAGGTCGCGCACCGCGCCCCATTCGGGAAACAGCCGGCCCCACAAGCCGGTCCGGTCCAGGGCCTCGATGGTGGCCACCGCGGCGGCGCCGGACGCGAGCAGTACCAGCAGATCCTTGAGAGCTTGACGGGGCCATGGCGTGCGCAGCTCGGGTGCCCTCTCCACCAGCCGACCCAGGGTCGACGTGGCCATCGGCAAACCGGTGGTGGCCGATGCGGCGGCGACCCGCAGGATCAGGCCGGGGTCACGTTCCGGCCGCGCGTCGCGGGCAAGGATTACCTCTCCGGCGTATTCGATGACGCCTTCGTCGAGCGGGCGGCGCACCGGTCGCCGCAACGCGGCGAACCCACGGCGGGGTAACGCGTTCGCGGCGGTGCGAATACCCGCGTCGACGTAGTAGCTGACCGTACGTGCGGCATCAGACAGCACCCGGGCGAGGTCGAACCGGTCCCCGATGCGCAGTGCCGCACCGATCTCATCAGCGTGCTGGGCCAACAGCAGTTCCCGGCCACGCCCGGACACCCGGTGCAGTTCGGTGCGAACGTTGAGTAGCGCCAGGTGTGCATCACCCAGGGTTCCGGTCGGGGATGCCAGAGCCGGGCTCGGATACACGTCGGCCAACTGCGCGATGGCCAGGGCGTTGAGCAGCTGGACATCGCGCAGTCCGCCGCGGCCGGACTTGAGATCAGGCTCGGCACGGTGGGCGATCTGGCCACTGCGCTGCCACCGGGCCTGCGCACTCTCGACGAGTTTGTCGAATCGCGACGCGATACCGATCCGCCACTGTCTGCGGGCGCCGCCGACCAGTAGCGAGGACAGATCGGCGTCACCGGCGATGTGTCGCACCTCGAGCATCGCCAGGCCGACCGCGATGTCGTCATTGGCGACCTGCAATGCCTCCGGCACCGTGCGCACGCTGTGGTCAATACGAATGTTGGCGTCCCACAACGGATACCACAACTTCTCAGCGACCTCGCTGATCACTTCGGTCGGCATGTTGTTGTGCAGCAGCATCAGATCCAAATCGGAGTACGGCAGCATCTCACCGCGGCCGAGCCCACCGGACGCCACGATCGCGAACCCACTGTCGGCCGTGATACCGATCTCGGTTGCCTTTGCGGCGAGCCAGAATTCGTGTAGATCGAGCAAAGCGTTCCGCAGTGCCGCCGCTTCCAGTTGGTGCGAACCCGACAATAACTGCGCGGTAGCCGCCGCCAGATCGGTGGCCGGCCGCAACGAGTCCGGTTGCTGCTCAGACATTTTCGACTCCCCTCCCCCGGCCAATTACCTACAAACGCTCAGCCGGTGCCTGGCCGGGGGACCCGGTCGATTACGCCCTCGACCGACCGCGGCTATAGGGCGTCGGCGCCTCTCTCCCCGGTGCGAACGCGAACGACGGTGTCGACAGGGCTGACCCACACTTTGCCGTCGCCGATTTTGCCGGTACGGGCAGCCTGCACGATGACGTCGACGACCTTGTCCACCGCGGAATCCTCGACGACCACCTCCACCCGCACCTTGGGTACGAAGTCGACCGAGTACTCGGCGCCCCGGTAGACCTCGGTGTGTCCCTTCTGGCGGCCGTATCCCTGGACCTCACTGACCGTCATTCCGAGAATGCCGGTCTGTTCAAGACCCGTCTTGACGTCTTCCAGAGTGAACGGTTTGACGATCGCAGTGATTAGCTTCATATTTCCTTATCCCTCCCCGCCGCGACGACCAAGAACAGATCCGGTTCCGACTGCGACGAAGTCGTACGCGCTTTCCGCATGTTCGGCCTCGTCAATGCCGGACGCCTCCTCTTCTTTGTCCAGGCGCAGGCCCACGGTGTATTTGACAATCAACGCCAAGATAGCGGTACCCACCGCCGAATAGAGTAGAACCGCACCGGCCCCGACCGCCTGTCGCCACAGCTGGTCGAACCCGCCGCCGTAGAACAGTCCGGCGACGCCGGCAGGTGCTTCCTTGGTGGCCACCAGGCCGACGAGCAGCGTGCCGACGATACCGCCAACGAGGTGGACACCCACGACGTCGAGAGAATCGTCGAACCCGAATTTGAACTTCAGGCCGACCGCCAGCGCGCACAGCACACCCGCGGCTGCGCCGATCACGAGTGCGCCCAACACATTCACCGACGAGCACGACGGAGTGATCGCGACCAGTCCGGCCACGATGCCAGAAGCAGCGCCCAGCGATGTCGCGTGGCCGTCGCGGATGCGTTCGGTGAGCAGCCACGCCAGCATCGCTGCCGCGGTCGCCACGGTGGTGGTGATGAAGGTCGCACCGGCGGCCCCGTTGGCCGACACCGCGGATCCGGCGTTGAAGCCGTACCAACCGAACCACAGCAGGCCGGCGCCGAGCATCACGAACGGCAGATTGTGCGGGCGCATCGGGATGCCCGGCCAGCCGAGGCGCTTGCCCAGGATGATCGCGAGGACCAGGCCTGCGGTACCAGCGTTGATGTGCACCGCGGTGCCGCCGGCGAAGTCGATTGCCTTGAGCTGGTTGGCGATCCAGCCACCGTGGTGAATGATCGCGTCGGTCTTGGGATCCTTGACGTCGAAGTCGAACACCCAATGCGCCACCGGGAAGTACACGACCGTGACCCACAATCCTGCGAACAACAGCCATCCGCCGAATTTCACGCGGTCGGCGACAGCGCCGGAGATCAGTGCAACGGTGATGATCGCGAACATCAGCTGAAAGCTAACGAACACGGTGGCAGGAATGGTGCCGGCAAGTGCGATGGGCGCATCGGCCGTTCCATTCGTTCCGATCAGGCCCTTGAGACCGAAGAACTGGGCCGGGTCACCGATCACACCGGCAGTGTTGTCGCCGAAGGCAACCGAGTAGCCGTACAGCACCCACAACACGGTCACGACGCCCATGGCGCCGATGCTCATCATGATCATGTTGAGCACACCTTTGGCGCGCACCATACCGCCATAGAAGAAGGCCAAGCCCGGCGTCATCAACAGCACCAGCGCCGCACTGGCCAACATCCACGCTGTATCACCGGTATCCGGTGCGCCCATCAACGGGAATTGCTCCACTCGCAGTTTCCTCCTTCACCACGTCACGGCCGCAAGGGTTTACGAACCGTTGACCTGGTCCAAGACAATGCTGAGTGGATGTTTCAGCTACAGCGCCGTCATGTTTCGCTGGCGTGAACGGATAGACGGGTCGCGTTTCGCCGGTGTTACACCGTGCGTTTTCCGCTGTAGACCTCAGCCGAGCAGGGCGTCGACGAATGCGGCGGGCTCGAACGGAGCCAGGTCGTCGGGTCCCTCGCCGAGACCGACGAGCTTGACCGGCACGCCGAGCTCCTGCTGCACGCGGAAGACGATGCCGCCCTTGGCCGTCCCGTCGAGCTTGGTCAGCACCACGCCGGTGATGTCAACAACCTCGGCGAACACCTTGGCCTGTGGCAGGCTGTTCTGCCCGATGGTCGCGTCCAGCACGAGCAACACCTCGTCCACGGCGGCACGCTTTTCCACCACCCGCTTGACCTTGCCCAGCTCGTCCATGAGGCCGGTCTTGGTGTGCAGCCGACCAGCCGTGTCGACGACCACGACGTCGGCGCCCGTGGAGATGCCCTCGTCGACGGCGTCGAACGCCACCGACGCGGGGTCGGCACCCTCTGCACCGCGCACCACGTCGGCACCCACGCGCACCGCCCAGGTCTGCAGCTGATCGGCAGCGGCCGCCCGGAACGTGTCGGCCGCCCCCAGCACCACCCGCCGGCCGTCGGCTACGAGAACACGTGCCAACTTGCCGACCGTAGTGGTCTTGCCGGTGCCGTTGACCCCGACCACCAGCAGCACCGACGGCTTGTCGGCGTGCGGTAAGGCACGAATCGAGCGGTCCAGCTCGGGCCGCAGCTCGGACATGAGAACCTCGCGCAGCACCGCTCGCGCCTCGGCCTCGGTGCGCACGCCCTTGCTGGCCATCTGCGAACGCAGCGCGGCAACAATGGATTCGGTCACCACCGGCCCGAGGTCGGCGATCAGCAGCGTGTCCTCGACCTCCTCCCAGGAGTCCTCGTCCAGGTCGCCGCCGCCGAGCAAACCGAGCATGCTGCGACCCAGCGCGTTCTGCGACTTCGACAGCCGACCGCGCAGGCGGTCCAAGCGCCCGTCCGTGGGCGCGATTTCCTCGAGCGCAGGTGCGGCGGGCGCCTCCGGTTCGGCCGGTACCTGCGACTCGGCAGGGGCTTCCGGTGCAGCGGGGGCCTCCGGCTCGGCAGGGGGGGCCTCCGGCTCAACGGGGGCCACCGGCTCGACTGGTACTACCGGTGCGGTGGGCGCCGGTGCTCCATCCTGAACCGGTGGGGCGGCCTCAGGCGCGGGTGCGGCCTCCTCCACAGGTACGGCGGCCTCAGGCGCAGGTGGCGCCTCCTTGACGGGCGGTTCAGGCAGCCGCACGTCGGAGATGGGACGCTTCGGCGCGTCCCGCGGGATCGTGGCATCGTCACCGACCGAGGGAAGCCCACTGGTGTCGATGCGTCGCACTTTGGGGGGCTCCGGTGGGGCCGTCGGCGACTGGCTGAACGTTATGCCGGAGGAAGCCGAATACCCGCCTGACCGGTCGATCGGTTTGGCTTCGTCCGGACCGGACAGGCTGATCCGCCTGCGGCGGTAGCGGACCAGCCCGACGACAAGCGCGGTAACCAGCAGAACAGCAATGACCGCTATCGCGATCCAGAGACCTTCCGACACGGAAGCCATTGTCTCAGGGGTGTCGCCGACGGACGATCGGCCCCGCCAAGGCCACGGCCGAGCAAGCCTCGGCGGTCAACCGGAGTTGGCGACCAGCTCCTGACCGCGCATCCGCTGGGAGATCACCGTGGTAATGCCGTCACCGCGCATGGTCACCCCGTAGAGCGCGTCGGCGACCTCCATGGTGGGCTTCTGATGGGTGATCACGATGAGCTGCGAACGCTCCCGTAGCTGCTCGAACAGACTGATCAGCCTGCGCAGGTTGACGTCGTCGAGGGCGGCCTCAACCTCGTCCATCACGTAGAAGGGCGACGGGCGAGCCCGGAAGATCGCCACCAGCATCGCCACGGCGGTCAGCGACTTCTCGCCACCGGAGAGCAGCGAAAGCCGCTTGATCTTCTTACCCGGCGGGCGAGCCTCGACCTCGATGCCGGTGGTGAGCATGTCGTCGGGATTGGTCAGCAGCAGCCGGCCTTCCCCGCCGGGGAAGAGCGTGGAGAACACCTGCTCGAATTCGCGCTCCACATCGGCGTAGGCCTCGGTGAACACCTGCAGGATGCGGGTGTCGACGTCGGAGATGACATCGAGAAGGTCCTGCCGGGCCGCCTTGACGTCCTCAAGCTGCGTGGACAGGAAGTTGTAGCGCTCTTCCAGCGCGGCGAACTCCTCCAACGCCAACGGGTTTACTCGCCCCAACTCGGTCAGCTCGCGCTCGGCCTTCTTGGCCCGGCGCTCCTGGGTGGGACGGTCGAACGGCATGGGCGCCGGTGCCGTGACCTGTTCGCCGCGTTCCCGGGCCTGCTCGTATTCGGCCAGCTCCAGCTCGGTGGGCGGTAGCGGCACGTGTGGTCCGTACTCGGCGACCAGATCGGCCGTCGGCATCCCGAACTGCTCGAGCACCTGTGCTTCCAACTGTTCGATGCGAAGGGAGGCTTGGGCCTTCGCCACTTCGTCACGGTGCAGCGCATCGGTCAACTGGTTGATCTTGGCGCCGAGCTCGCTGACCTCTTCGCGTGCTTTGGCAAGGGCGGAGGCGCGGATCTGACGCTCGGTGGCCAGCTCGTCGCGGGCTCGGGAGGCCACCGCCACCACGGTGCTCAACTGTTGGGCCACAAGACGTCCCGACTCGGCGACGGCCGCGGCGACCTTGGCGGCATGTTCGCGCGCCTCGCGCGCCCGCAGCGCCCGCAACCTGGCTTCGCGTTCGGCGGCGGCCGCGCGCCGCAGTGAATCCGCTCGTCCACGAACAGCATTCGCGCGTTCCTCGGCCGTACGAACGGCCAGTCTGGCCTCCACCTCGACCGATCGAGCTGCCTCGGCGGCAACCACCGACTCCTGCCGGTCCACCGGTTCTGCCTCGAACATCGGGACTTGTTCGGCCCCGCGCAACCGAGCCTCGAGTTCGACCAACTCTTCAACTGTCTTGGTGCGTCCGGCTTCCAGCTCGTCGCGCTGTTTGATCAACCGCCGCCACTCGTCCTCGGCGGCACGGGCGTCCTGACCGAGCCGGCCCAGCTGCTCGTAGATCGCCGAGATCGCGGTATCGGACTCATTGAGGGCAGCCAGCGCCTCTTCGGCCGCCATCTGGCGCGACGACTGCTCGGTCAACGCGCCGGAGAGGGCGGCCGCCAGCTCTGCCGTCTGTCGCTCGGCTGCTTCGAGCTCATTGCGAGCCTTGTCGATCTCCGCGGCGATCTCCAACGTGCTGGGCTTGCGGTCAGACCCCCCGCTCACCCAACCGGCACCGACCAGGTCGCCGTCGGCGGTGACCGCACGCAACTCGGGCCGCCCCGAGACCAGGCGCAGCCCGGCCGGCATGTCGGACACCACGGCCACGCCCGACAGCATCGCGGTGATCGCACCCCGCAGCCGATCGGGAACGGTCACCACGTCGGCTGCCCAGATCGCGCCGTCGGGTAGCGGTACCGCCGGCTCCGAGCCGTTCGCGGGCCAGTCACCGATCAGCAGAGCAGCCCGGCCGCCGTCGGATTCCTTGAGTGCGGCAACCGCAGACGCCGCGGCACCGAAGTCTTCGGCGGCGAGGGCATCCGCAGCAGCCCCGAGCACCGCCGCCACAGCGACCTCATACCCGCCGCGTACTTTGAGGAACTCGCCTATCGAACCGAAAAGACCTGAGCCGCTCCGGTTTTTCTGCAACCAGGCAGCACCGTCGCGACGATCGAGCCCGACCGAGAGTGCCTCGATACGGGCCAGCAACGAGGCCACCTGACGTTCGGCACTGCGCTCGGCGGCTTGTAGTTCGGCGACCCGTTCGTCGACCAGGCGCAGCGCGGTCGTGGTGCGATCGTGGTGATCGTCCAAGCCCACTTCTCCGGCGTCGAGTTGACCGATGCGGCCCTGCACGGTTTCGAACTCGGCCGTGGTCTGCTGTACCCGGGCGGCAGCCTCTTCGATGTTGACCGAAAGCCGCACGAGGCCTTCGTCGATCGACTCGACCCGCGTGCGCGTGGTATCGACCTGACCGGCCAGCCGGGCCAGTCCTTCACGCCGGTCGGCCTCGGCACGGGCCGCGGCCAGATGGGCGCGCTCGGCCTCGGCGGCCACGCGTTCCCGGTCGGCGAGCTCGGCCCGCGCGGTCTCCAGGGCGATGCGCGAGATCTCCAGTTCGCCGAGCAACTCCATTTCGAGCTCGGCGACCTCTTCGGCCTCAGCCTCCAGTTCCTCGGGGTCACGCCCCGAAGACACCTCTGGCTCGGCCTCGAGCAACTGGGCCCGGTCGGTGGCGATGCGCACGGTTGCGCTGACTCGCTCGGCCAGTGCCGACGCACGGAACCAGGTCTGCTGCGCGGCCTCGGCGCGTCGTGTCAGTTCGGCGACGGCCGTTTCGTGGGCGTCGTGCTCGACGGTCGCCGCCTCCAGCCGCGCGGCGACGATCTCATGCTCGCGGCGCAGCGTCGTCTCGGCCTGGTTCGTGTTCTCGAACTCGGCACGCCGCGTCACCAAGTCGTCGGCTGCCAGCCGCAGCCGCGCGTCGCGCAGATCGGCCTGGATGGTTGCGGCGCGGCGGGCCATCTCGGCTTGGCGACCCAGCGGCTTGAGCTGGCGGCGCAGTTCGGTGGTCAGATCGGTGAGCCGGGCCAGGTTTGCGGCCATCGAGTCGAGCTTGCGGACCGCTTTTTCCTTGCGTTTGCGGTGCTTGAGCACCCCGGCGGCTTCCTCGATGAAGGCACGCCGATCCTCCGGCCGCGATTCCAGGATCTCCGCGAGCTTGCCCTGCCCGACGATCACGTGCATTTCCCGGCCGATGCCGGAGTCGCTGAGCAGCTCCTGAACGTCCATGAGCCGGCAACTGCTGCCGTTGATCTCGTATTCACCGGCACCATCACGAAACATCCTGCGGGTGATAGACACCTCGGAGTACTCGATCGGCAGCGCGTTGTCGGAGTTGTCGATGGTCAGGGTGACCTCGGCGCGGCCCAGCGGTGCCCGTGAGCTGGTGCCGGCGAAGATGACGTCTTCCATCTTGCCGCCGCGCAGTGTTTTGGCTCCCTGCTCGCCCATCACCCAGGTGAGGGCGTCGACGACGTTGGATTTACCCGACCCGTTGGGGCCGACGACGCAGGTGATGCCCGGCTCGAAGCGCAGAGTCGTCGGCGAAGCGAAGGACTTGAAGCCCTTCAGCGTCAGACTCTTGAGGTGCACGTCGACTTACCCTACCGCCGAGTCGGCTACCGCTCGCGAAAGCCCGTCATCGGTGTGCCCGCGTCAGACCAGTCGACGACGACGTTGTCCACAACACCTGGAGTCTGACCGCTCTGCAGTAGGTCAAGGAGTCGCTCACAGCCCTCGCGCGGGCCTTGCACCACCACGTGGACGCGGCCGTCGGGCCGGTTGGAGGCAAACCCCGTCAGGCCCAGTTCCAGCGCTCGCGCGCGCGTCCACCAGCGGAACCCCACCCCCTGGACCTGGCCGTGCACCCAAGCGTTGAGCCGCACCTGGTCTTCCGGCCGGGTCACGCCGTGGTGACCTTGTCCACAATCTCGAAGGTCACCTCGGTGCCCGATTTCAACGTTCGGCCGACAGTGCAGACCTGGTCGATGGCCCGCTCGACAACCGTCAACAGCCTGGCCACCTCGGTCTCGGAGAGACCGGACAGGTCCACCTCGAGCTTCTCAGCGAGCAGCGGGTACCGCTCCTGCTCGCGGTCAGGCGGCCCGGAGACCCGGATGGTTGCGTCGTAGTCGTCGCCGAGCCGGCGCCGTAGCGGACCATCACTACTCATCCCGCTGCACGCCGCCAAGGCGATCTTCATCAGCTCGCCGGGGGTGAACACACCCTCGACGTCCTCGCTGCCGACCAACACCTCAGCCCCCCGGGAGCTGCGCCCGGTGTAGCGGCGCACGCCGGTGCGTTCCACCCACAGTTCGGTCATGCGGTATTTCTACACGCCGCGACGATCGGCTGTTCCCGCAGGAAGGCCCCTTCACTCTTTTGCTCCTCACGTCTTGCTCCTCACGTCCGCGAGACGGCCTGACTCAGCACCCACGGGATGCGGGATGCGGACGATAAACTCGACGTACCGCCGTTCTGCCGAGGAGCACGATGACATTTCCGTCTGGACCGCCCGATCCGTGGGCACAGCAGCCGCCGCCTCAGCAGTACGGCCCGCCCCAGCAGTACGGGAGTCCGCAGCAGTACCCCGGCCCGCCGCAATTCGGCGCCCCACCGTACGGCGTGCCCCAGTACGGCCCACCCGTCTACGGCCAGCCGCCCTACGGCTACGGCATGCCGCCGCAGCCCGCCGGAAGCAACCACAAAGTGCTGATCCTCGGTGGGATCGCCGCGGCCGCGCTGGCTCTGGTGGTGATCATCGGCATCGTGATCGTCGTGATGATGCCCTCTGGTGACGAGCGCGCAATCGGGCAACTGCTCAAGAACATCAGCAATTCCGGCAACAGCATGTCGGACATGAAGAAGTACGTCTGCGCGGGCGACCGCAAGATTCTCGACGCTATCGACAGCAGCGGCTTGGAAAAGTACGGCATCAACGTGCCCAAGCCCACGATCAAGGCCCCGTCAGGATCAGCCACGGTCAGCGATATCAAGATCGACGGCGACCGGGCCACGGCCAAGGTCGAAGTCAATGGCAACACCAGCACCATCTACTTCCGCAAGGAAAGCGGTGACTGGAAGCTGTGCACCACCGATGCGCTCGGTCTGTCCTCCCTGCCCGGGCTGTCCTGAGCTGATCACCGCCGACCTACGCCCGAATTCGCGGGCGAGGCTGGCATTTCGGGCAGTAGAACGACGATCGGTTCATGAACTTGTCCCGGTGCATCACCGCGCCGCACCGGCGGCAGGGTTGCCCTTCCCGGCCGTAGGCGTCCAATGATCGTGCAAAGTACCCGGATTGCCCGTTGACGTTGACATAGAGCGAATCGAACGACGTGCCACCCTGGGCCAGCGCTTCGCCCATCACCGCGGCGGCCGCGTCGAGCAACTCGCCGAGCCGGGTCCGCGGCAGCGACGCCGACAACCGCGCCCCGTGAAGCTTCGTCCGCCACAACGCCTCGTCGGCATAGATGTTGCCGATGCCCGACACCACAGTCTGGTCCAGCAGTTGGCGCTTGACCTCGGAATGCTTGTGCCGCAACACCGTAACGACGGCGTCTCGATCGAAGCGGGGGTCGAGCGGGTCGCGGGCGATGTGCGCGACGGGCTGCGGCACCTCAGAGCCGTCGACCTCGACCAGGTCGGTCAACTGCCAGCCTCCGAACGTCCGCTGGTCCACGAAACTCAGCGCGGTGCCGTCGTCGAGCAGGGCGGCGATCCGCAGATGCCGGTTATCGGCGATGGGACCCAACAGCATTTGACCACTCATGCCGAGGTGCACGACCAACGCCGACCCGTCAGAAAGCGTCAGCCACAAGTACTTTCCGCGCCGTCCCGTACCGGTGACCTGCACATCGAGCAGTCGGGCGGTCAGATCGGCGGGGCCGGCCTCGTGCCGGCGCACCGCACGCGGATGATGCACCCGCACCGCGGTGATGGTCTTGCCCGCGACATGCTCCTGCAGCCCCCGCCGAACGACCTCTACCTCGGGGAGTTCGGGCACCGATCACCCATCGTCGAGCGCCTGCCAGGCTGCCGCGGCAGCTTTGAGTTCGGCTTCTTTCTTGGTGCGGCCCACTCCCCTGCCGTACTCGATCTCACCGACCACCACGGTCGCGGTGAACTCCTTGTCGTGATCGGGACCGGTCGAGGTGACCAGGTAGACAGGCACACCCAAGGCCCGCGCAGCCGTCAGCTCCTGCAGGCTGCTCTTCCAGTCCAAACCCGCACCCAAAGTCGGTGCGGTGTCAAGCAGTTCACTGAACAGCCGCAGGATCACCTCTCGGACGATATCGAGGCCGTGCTCCAAATAGATTGCCCCGAGCAAGGATTCAACACCGTCGGCGAGAATGCTCGACTTGTCAGCGCCACCGGAGTTCTCCTCCCCTTTGCCCAGAAACAGATGGGCACCGAGGCCGCCGTCGCTGAGCCCACGGCCGACGTCGGCCAGCGCCTGGGTGTTGACGATGCTGGCCCGCAGCTTGGCCAGGTCGCCTTCGGATCGGTCCGGGTGGCGGTGATACAGCTCCTCGGTGATGGTGAGCCCGAGCACGGCATCGCCGAGGAATTCCAGCCGCTCGTTGGTGGGTAGCCCGCCATGTTCGTATGAGTAGCTGCGATGGGTCAGCGCAATGGTCAGCAATTCGCTGGGAAGCACGACCCCGAGTGCCTCCAGCAGCTGTGCATGCGCTTCACTCATGCGCGATCCGCTCCGCTTCTCGCTGGCCCCTCATACGCGGTGCGCTCCGCTTCTCGCTGACAACTCATGTTCTCGCTGACAACTCATGCGCGGTGCGCTCCGCTTCTCGCTGACAACTCATGCGCGGTGCTGATCCTCATCCGGCGGCAGCATCGCGGCCAACTTCGCCCACCGCGGATCGAGCTGTTCGTGGTGGTGTCCGGGTTCGGCGGTAGCCAACGGGACGCCGCATTGCTGGCACAGTCCTACGCAATCCGGCCTGCACAGCGGGGAGAATGGCAGCCCCAGGCCGACTGCGTCGATGATGGGCTGTTCAAGGTCGACGGAATCGTCGATGACCCGGCCCATCTCGTCGGATTCCGTGGTCTCGTCGGTGGCGCTGTCGGGGTAGGCGAACAGTTCGGTGAGGTCGATCTCGATGTCGCCGGTGATCGGCATCAGGCACCTGGCGCACTCGCCTGCCGTCGGTGCAGCGACCGTTCCGGTCACCAGCACACCTTCTGAGACGGATTCCAGCCGCAGGTCCAGCTCAAGTGGTGCGCCCGCTTCGATAGCGACGAGTTCCACACCGATGCGAACCGGGCTCGGCACGGTTTCGCGGTGAGTCATCATCGAGCCGGGTCGCCGGCCAAGTCGGGAGATGTTGATGACCAGCGGCGACCGGGAATTGCGGTGCCTCCCCACGTTTGCGTGCGACGCCATGCAGCAATCCTACGGCGACCCCTGTCAGCTAAAAATAACGCCTAGGCCGCCCACGGGGATCAATGCGTGGCGTAGTCGTGCGTCCCGGCTGCAGTGCGTAGCTGGTGGCGGCCACGGCCGACCGAGCGCAGCGTTCCGTTGAGGAACTCCTCGAACTCAGCCAGTTTGCTGTCGACGTAGATGTCGCACTCGCCGCGCAGCCGGTCAGCCTCGGCATGTGCCGCATCGACCAAGCGGTTTGCCTCCGCGGTTGCCGTCGAGACGATCTCCGTCTGCGACACCAGCCGCTGCTGCTCCTTGATGCCCTCCTGGACGGCCTTCTCGTAGGACAGGTTGCCGCTTTCGATGAGTCGATCGGCCTCGGCCTTGGCCCGTCCGGTGCTCGCCTCATATTCCCGCTTAGCCGCAGCGCTCACCCGCGCGGCTTCCTCGCGCGCCTCGCCGACCATTCGTTCGCTGTGCTGGCGAGCTTCAGCAACCATCCTGTCGGCCTGCGACTTGGCGTCGGCCAACAGCCGGTCCGCTTCGGATCTGGCATGGTTGATCATGCCGTCGGCGTCGGCGTTGACCTTCGCCATCACGGACTCGGAGTGTTCTTTGGCCTCCCGTAGCAGCGAATCCCGTGCGTCGAGCACATCCTGTGCGTCGTCGAGTTCGCCGGGAATAGCGTCCTTGATGTCGTCGATCAGCTCAAGGACGTCGCCGCGTGGAACCACGCAGCCCGCGGTCATGGGGACGCCACGCGCTTCTTCGACGATAGCGCCCAGCTCGTCGAGCGCTTCAAAAACTCGGTACACGGCTATACCCTCCAGGCGTCGTTGTTAGTTACCAGTGTGCCTGGTGTTACCCCTGTGACTGCGGAGCATTGTCGGTGTGTCGCTGCCGCCAGCAGGTTGTCGGGCGTTGCTAACACCCCGTAGACCCGCCCTGAACTCACCGCGCGGCCAGTTTGGCCTGCAGCCGGCGGTTGACCGGTCCAGGCAGCAACTCCGAGACATCGCCGCCGAGCGAGGCGACCTCCTTGGCCAGCGATGACGACACGAACGAGTACTGCGGGGTGGTGGCGACGAAGAACGTGTCGACCCCGGCCACATGCTTGTTCATCTGCGCCATCTGCAGCTCGTACTCGAAGTCGGTGCCGGTTCGCAGTCCTTTCACGATGGCTGTCAGCCCGCGCGATTTCACGAAGTCCACCACGAGGCCCTGCCCGGATTCGACCCGTAGGTTCGGCAGGTGCGCGGTCGATTCGACGATCATGGCGATGCGCTCGTCGAGGTCGAACATCCCTTTCTTGCTGGGGTTCACCAGAACCGCGACGACCACCTCGTCGAACTGCGCTGCGGCACGTTCGAAGATGTCGATGTGGCCGAGGGTGACGGGGTCGAAGGATCCTGGGCATACGGCGCCACTCATGACGCAGCACGCTACGCGAATTCGGCGAACTCCACGCGGGTGTCTCCGTAGCGTCGCTCCCGCCACGGCTCCCAGCCGTCAGGCCAGCGCACCAAAGGCCCCGACGCCGCGCGCTCGACGACCATCACGGCGCCCGGTCGCACCCAATCGCCCTCAACCAACGCGGTCACCAGCGCCTCCATCTCGGCGACCGCAACCTCGTAAGGCGGGTCGGCGAATACCAGGTCGACCGGACGTGCCGCGGCACCGGCCAGCACGCCGGTCACCGGCGCGCACCGCACGGTTGCTCCGGCCGCTCCCAGCGCAGCGATGTTGTCGGCAATGACCGCGGCGGCCCGACGATCTGACTCGACAAACAACGCTGATGCCGCGCCGCGCGAAAGTGCTTCCAGCCCAAGGGCACCCGAGCCCGCATAGAGGTCGAGCACGGCGACGCCGGCGAGATCGAGACGGGCTGCCAACACGTTGAACAACGACTCACGCACGCGGTCCGTAGTCGGCCGGGTGCCCCGGGCGGGCACCGCGATGCGGCGCCCGCCGTAGCGGCCGGAGACGATGCGGGTCAGGTTGATCCCCCGGTCGCTTCGCTCCTACCCGCCGAACCGACCACCACCAGGAGGTCGCCGCCCTCCACCTGGGCAGTCGGCGCGACGGCGACGCGGGAGACGGTTCCGGCCTTGGGCGCGGTGATCGCGGCCTCCATCTTCATGGCCTCGATGGTGGCGATGGTCGCTCCGGCCTCCACGGCATCGCCGGCAGTGACGTTGACGGTCACCACACCGGCAAACGGGGCCGCCACGTGGTCCGGATTGGTGCGGTCGGCCTTCTCTGCGGCCGGAACGTCGCTGGCAATGCTGCGGTCGCGCACCAGGACCGGACGCAACTGCCCGTTGAGAATGCACAACACCGTACGCATCCCACGTTCGTCGGCATCTGAGATGGCTTCGAGACCGATGAGCAGTTCCACGCCGCGTCCCAATTGCACGCGATGCTCTTCCCCTTGGCGCAGCCCGTAGAAGAACTGGTTGGCGCTCAGCCGGGAGGTGTCGCCGTACTCTTCGCGATGCTCCTCGAATTCCCGTGTGGGCCCGGGGAACAGCAGACGATTCAGGGCAGCCTGACGTATCGGCCCCGGCGTGGCCAGCAGGGCTTCGTCGGCGGCAGAGAGCTGCTGCTCGGGCTTGGCCGGCCCCCGCCCGGCCAACGCCTTGGTGCGCAACGGTTCCGGCCAACCGCCGGCAGGATCACCGAGTTCGCCACGCAGGAAACCGATCACACTGTCGGGGATGTCGTACTTCGCCGGGTCCGCGGCGAATTCGTCGGCCGTCACACCCGCACCGACCAGGGCCAGCGCCAAGTCCCCGACGACCTTGCTCGACGGAGTGACCTTGATCAGCCGGCCCAGCACGCGGTCAGCGCCGGCATAGGCGTTTTCGACATCCTCGAAGCGATCGCCCAGCCCCAGCGCGATAGCCTGCTGGCGCAGATTGCTCAACTGCCCGCCCGGAATCTCGTGGTGATACACCCGCCCGGTCGGCCCCGGCAGGCCGGACTCGAACGGTGCGTACACCTTTCGCAACGCTTCCCAGTACGGCTCCAGATCGCACACCGCACTCAGCGACAGACCGGTGTCGTAGGGGGTATGCGCGGTCGCGGCAACGATCGCCGACAGCGCCGGCTGGCTCGTGGTCCCCGCCAACGGGGCGGCTGCGCCGTCCACCGCGGACGCACCCGCCTGCCAGGCCGCCAGATACGTCGCCAGCTGACCACCCGGGGTGTCGTGGGTGTGCACATGCACCGGCAGATCGAACCGCGACCGCAACGCCGACACCAGCGCCGCGGCAGCCTGCGGACGCAACAACCCCGCCATGTCCTTGATAGCCAGCACATGTGCCCCGGCATCGACGATCTGCTCGGCGAGCCTCAGGTAATAGTCCAGGGTGTAGAGGTTCTCCCCCGGATCCGACAGATCACCGGTGTAGGACATCGCGACTTCGGCGACGGCCGTACCGGTTTCACGCACCGCATCGATCGCCGGGCGCATCGAGTCCACATTGTTGAGCGCGTCGAAGATCCGGAAGATGTCCATGCCGGTCGCGGCGGCCTCTTCGACGAACGCCGACGTCACCAACTCCGGATACGGCGTGTAGCCGACGGTGTTACGGCCCCGCAGCAGCATCTGCAAACAGATGTTGGGCACGGCCTCGCGCAGAGCAGCCAACCGCTGCCACGGATCCTCTTTCAAAAAGCGAAGCGCCACATCGTAAGTCGCACCACCCCAGCACTCGATCGAAAGCAGCTGCGGCATCATCCGGGCCACATACGGTGCCACCCTCAACAACCCCGACGTACGCAACCGGGTCGCCAGCAAGGACTGATGTGCATCCCGGAACGTCGTATCGGTCACCCCCAGCGCCGGGCTGTCGCGCATCCAGCGCGCGAACCCCTCGGGCCCCAAATCGGTCAGCCGCTGCTTGGACCCCGACGGCGGAACCGCCGCCAAGTCCAGCACCGGAAGCTTGTCGTTCGGGTACACCGTCGACGGCCGCTGCCCATGCGGCTTGTTGACCGTCACGTCGGCCAGATAGTTGAGGATCTTGGTGCCCCGGTCAGCCGGGGTGTGCGCCGTGAGAAGCTGCGGACGCTCATCGATGAACGACGTGTTGACCCGACCGGCCCGGAAATCCGGATCGTCGAGCACCGCCATCAAAAACGGGATATTCGTCGACACGCCACGAATCCGGAACTCTGCCAGGGCACGCCGAGCACGCACCACCGCTGTCGCGAAATCCCGGCCCCGACACGTCAGCTTGACCAGCATCGAATCGAAATGCGCCCCGATATCCGCACCGGTGTGGGTACCACCGTCCAGGCGGACACCCGCACCACCCGGCGACCGATACGCCGTGATCCGACCGGTGTCCGGACGGAACCCGTTGGCCGGATCCTCCGTGGTGATCCGGCACTGCAACGCCGCCCCGCGAATACGCACCGAATCCTGACTCAGCCCAAGATCTTCCAGCGATTCCCCGGCCGCAATCCGCAATTGGGAGGCCACCAGGTCCACATCGGTGATCTCCTCGGTCACCGTGTGCTCCACCTGAATCCGCGGATTGCACTCGATGAACACGTGATGCCCGCGCTCATCGAGCAGGAATTCGATGGTGCCCGCACACGAATAGCCGATCTGCCGCGCCAACGCCACCGCATCAGCACAAATCCGCTCCCGCACCGCAGGGTCCAGGTTCGGCGCCGGCGCCAGTTCGATCACCTTCTGGTGACGCCGCTGCACACTGCAGTCGCGCTCGAAAAGATGGATCACGTTGCCCTGCGTGTCGGCGAGGATCTGCACCTCGATGTGGCGGGGATTGATCACCGCCTGCTCCAGATAGACCATCGGATCACCGAACGCAGACTCGGCCTCACGGCTGGCAGCCTCGATGGCTTCGGGCAACGCGGCCAGATCACTCACCCGGCGCATACCACGACCACCACCACCGGAGACGGCCTTGACGAACAACGGGAACTGCATACCCGCGGCCGCCGCAACCAACTCCTCCACCGACGCCGACGGCTCCGAGGACGCCAACACCGGCAACCCCGCCATCCGCGCCGCGGCGATCGCGCGGGCCTTGTTACCCGTCAACTCCAGCACCTCAGCCGACGGGCCGACGAACGTGATCCCCGCCTCCGCACACGCCGAAGCCAGCTCTGGATTCTCCGACAGGAACCCGTAGCCCGGATACACCGCGTCGGCCCCCGCGTGGCGGGCGACCCGGATGATCTCGTCCACCGACAGATAAGCCCGAACCGGATGGCCGGTCTCCCCGATCTGATACGACTCGTCCGCCTTGAGTCGATGCAACGAATTGCGGTCCTCATACGGATAAACCGCTACCGTGGCAATGTTCATCTCGGTCGCCGCACGAAACGCACGAATCGCGATCTCGCCGCGGTTGGCCACCAGGAGTTTGGAAATCACGCGGGTAACCCTAGCTTCACCATTGTCACCCGGGTGCACACCGGCGCCGTTACAGCAGCGTCGACCAGTAGTTCCAGAACCTCGCCATGATCAACAGGATCACCGCGGCGAACCACAACGCCACAAGCGACCAGCGCCACTGGTGGACGACCCGCAAGACCGCGTTGTCGTGCAACGGCTCCAGAACGATCGAGGAGACCACCACCAGCAGCGGAATGGTCACCGCCCAGACCCCCATGCAATACGGGCACAGCGCGCCGATGCGGTACAGGCTCTGGAAGATCAGCCAGTGCACGAAAACGGCACCGAGCAGGGTGCCGACGGCCAGACCGCCCCAGTACCACCGCGGTAGACGCACCTTCGCGACTGCCAGGATCCCCGTGACCAGGACGACGGTGAACGCGACGATACCGATCATCGGATTGGGAAAGCCGAACACCGACGCCTGCCGGGTAACCATCACGGAGCCGCAGGACAGCACCGGATTGATGCTGCAGGACGGGACGTACTTCGGGTTGATCAGTATTTCGATCTTCTCGTACGTCAGGGTCAGCGCGGCGGCCAGGCCGACCACCCCGGCTATCAGCACCCATAGGGCACTGGCCGTGGAGACCTCGACGCCCGGCCGTCCGGCGGATCGCCCGGATTCGGTCTGCGACTGCGTGGTCACGGTCATGACCCGGGCACCGCCGGAACCGCGGGCGCCTGCGGTGCGGCCGGCGCACCTGCGGCGGGAGCCGCAGGCGCCGGGGCCTGCGGGGTGACGACGGTCAGCCCCGGCACGTCACCGACGATTTCCTTAACCTTGGCGACCATCGCATCGGGCGTGCTGGGCTGGTAGTCCTCGCCGTTGATCCGGATGGTCGGTGTTGAGTTGATGCCCGCTGCCGCGGCCATGCCCTTCACCATGTCAACGTAAGTGCCCTTGGTGATGCAGTCCGGCGCCTTGCCGACTGCACCGGCCTGGCGGGCAAGCTCGATCAGCCGAGCGTTGTCCGGGTAGATGCCGCCGCCTTCCTGCGGCTGCAGCTCTTTGGTGTAGAGCGCGGAGTGGAAACGCCGGAACGCCTCGATGGACTCGTCGGCAACGCAGTAGGCCGCATTGCCGGCGCGCGACGAGTACCCGTCGCCGGCGCGGTCCAAGATGGCCACCATGTGGTAGTCGGCAGCCGCTGCGCCGGTGTCGATCATCTTGTTGATGGTCGGACCGAAGGCACGCTCGAAGGCGCCGCAGGCCGGGCAGAGGAAGTCCTCGTAGAACGACAGCACCACCTTGGGTTCGCTGGTGCCTTCTTTGGTGATCACGCTGCTCGACGCCACTCGGATGGCCTTGGCCTCACCCGTGGCGGGCTTCTTGTTCCCGTTCATGACGATGTAGAACACCAGCACCGCGGCGAACACCACCACAACGGCGGTCAGACCGATCTGGATCAGCAGGTTTCGTTTGCGATCCGCTGCCTTCAAGTCGTATTTGGCGGTCTTCTTGGGTTTGGCCACGGCGTTAAGCGTACCGGCGACCTTCCAGGGCACTTCGGGTGTCGACCTCAGGCGTGGCTGAGATGTGCCCGCACGGCAGAGATCATCGCCGTGGTTGCCGTGGCGCTACCGCCGCCGCGTAGCGGTTACCCTCGTCGCGCAGCGGATCGAACCCCGCAGTGAAGACCAGCGCAGGAGGCAGTCCCGACAGGTCTTCGGTGAGCAGCGGCGAGATGACCGGATCCTCGGGTGCGATGCCGGAGCAGGACCTGCTTAGCGTTGCCCCGACCTGGCAGACTTTCATGCATGGCAGTTCCCTCTGTGAATCCGCGCGTCACTCTCAACGACGGCAATTCGATACCTCAGGTCGGCTTGGGTGTCTGGCAAACCCCGCCAGACGACACCGAACGAGCCGTGACAGCCGCCCTTCAGGCCGGCTACCGCCATATCGATACTGCAGCTGCCTACCAGAACGAGGTTGAGACGGGTCTGGCGCTGGCAGGTGCGGGGGTGCCGCGCGAGGAGGTTTTCCTCGTCACGAAACTGTGGAACGGCGACCATGGGTACGACGCCACACTCGCCGCATTCGACGCCAGTCTGAACCGGCTCGCAGTGGATTACCTGGACCTTTACCTGATCCACTGGCCGGTGCCCGCCAAGAATGCCTATGTCGACACCTTCAAGGCATTCGCCCACCTGCGGGATCGGGGCCGCGTCCGGTCGATCGGCGTCAGCAACTTCGAACCGGAGCACCTGAAGATTCTGATCGACGCCACCGGCATCGTGCCCGCGGTCAACCAGATCGAACTGCATCCCCTGTTGCCGCAGCACGCACTGCGCGAAGTTCATGCCCAGTACGGGATCGCCACCGAGGCGTGGAGCCCGCTGGGTCAGGGCTCGCTGCTGATCGACCCGACGATCACCGGCATCGCCGCACAACATGGGAAAACACCGGCGCAGGTTCTGATCAGGTGGCACATCCAGCTGGGTAATATCGTCATCCCCAAGTCGGTGAACCCCGAACGGATTGCGAGCAATTTCGACGTGTTTGGTTTCGAGCTGAGCGAGCAGGACATGGCGTCCATCGCGTCACTCGAGAACGGAACGCGGTTGGGTCCCGATCCTCGAACCTTCAACTTCACAGGGTAGGTAACATGACCCCATCCGACGGGGCAGCGATTCCCACCGTCGCGCTCAATGACGGCCATGCGATTCCGGTTGTCGGTCTCGGTGTCGGAGCGCTGTCGGATTCCGAAGCCGAACAGGCGGTTTCGGCCGCGCTGCAAGCGGGCTACCGGTTGATCGACACCGCCACCGCCTACGGGAACGAGGCCGGCGTAGGTCGCGCGATCGCCGCATCAGGCATCCCGCGCGAAGACATCTACGTCACCACCAAGCTGGCCACGCCCGATCAGGGCTACCAGTCTTCGCAGAACGCGGCCCGCGCCAGCCTCGAACGGCTCGGCCTCGATTACGTCGACCTCTACCTCATTCACTGGCCCGCCGGCGACACCAGCAAGTACGTCGACAGCTGGGGAGCCCTGATAAAGATCAAGGACGATGGCCTCTCCCGCTCCGTGGGAGTTGCAAACTTCAGTCCGGAGGATCTGTCCACCATCATCGGCCTGACCTTCTACACGCCGGCAGTGAACCAGATCGAACTGCACCCGCTGCTCAATCAGAGCGTTTGGCGCGCAGCCAATGCCGCGAACAACATCACCACCGAGGCCTACAGCCCGCTCGGGGTCGGCAACCTTCTGGACAACTCCGCCGTCACCGCCATCGCTCAGACCCATGGCAAGACCGCGGCCCAGGTGTTGATCCGCTGGAGCATCCAACTGGGCAACATCGTGATCTCCCGGTCGACCAAGCCGGAGCGGATTGCCTCCAACCGCGACGTGTTCGACTTCGCCCTCACCGACGACGAGGTGACAACCCTCAACGGCCTCGACGACGGCACGCGGTTCCGACCGGACCCCGCCACCTACACGGGCTAGCAGTACCCGCGAGCAGACGTGAAAGTCCCCGAAACCTCGGCGTTTCGGGGACTTTCACGTCTCAGTGTCATTGTGAGGGTGCTGTGTTGCGGTGTGTCGAGGTGACAGACCCCGCGTGCGGTGGTTGGTTCCGGATCATCTGGTGTCTGGCTCATTTCGCGTCTGCCGCCCCTTTTTTGGGGGGTTGGCGTTGAGCAGTAGTGCCGGCACCAGATGAGAAGGACCGGACGGCGTGACTTGATAGGAGCGTGGCATCGCCCCGACTGAGAAGTGTCCGCCGCCCGGCCCAACCTCAATACACCCCCTCTTCATGACTGAAGGAGGCAACCACCATGGTTGTTGTTGGAGCCGATGTACACAAGCGCAGCCACACCTTTGTCGCGGTCAACGAGGTTGGACGCAAGCTCGGCGAGAAGACCGTCAAGGCCACCACCGCCGGGCACCACACGGCCATCACGTGGGCGCGCGAGCAGTTCGGCACCGAGCTGATCTGGGGCATCGAGGACTGCCGCAACATGTCCGCGCGCCTGGAACGTGACCTGCTGGGCGCCGGGCAAAAAGTGGTCCGGGTGCCCACCAAGCTGATGGCCCAGACCCGCAAGTCCGCGCGGGTGAGGGGCAAGTCCGATCCGATCGATGCGCTCGCGGTGGCCCGGGCGGTGCTGCGGGAACCCGACCTGCCGGTGGCGTCTCATGACGAGACGTCGCGGGAGTTCAAACTGTTGACCGATCGCCGTGATGTCCTTGTAGCACAACGTACCTCGGCGATCAACCGGTTGCTCTGGCATGCCCATGACCTCGATCCCGAGCGGGCCGCCGCGGTGGGCTCACTCAGTGCCGTCAAGCAGCAGCAGACGCTCATGGCCTGGCTGACGGAGCTGCCGGGTCTGGTCGCCGAAATTGCCCGCGCAGAGCTGACCGACATCATCCGACTCACCAGCGAGATCAACGCCTTAGCCAAGCGTTTGGCGGCCAGCGCGCACCGGTCCGCCCCGGCGCTGCTGGAGATCCCCGGCTGCGCGGAGCTGACTGCGGCCAAGATCGTCGGCGAAGCCGCCGGCGTCACCCGGTTCACCAGTGAGGCGGCGTTCGCCTGTCACGCCGGAGTCGCGCCCATCCCGGCGTGGTCGGGGGCCAGCGCCGGGCAGATGCGGCTCAGCCGCGCCGGTAACCGTCAACTCAACACTGCCCTCCACCGCATCGCCGTCACCCAGATCCGCATGACCGGCAGCGCCGGGCAGATCTACTACCACAAGCTGGTCGATGCCGGGAAAACCAAAGCCGCCGCCCGGCGCTGCGTCAAACGCCGCATCGCCCGCCGCGTCTACCAAGCCCTCCGCCGCGACGCCGGCCACCCCGACCACCAAACCCCCAGTCAGCCGCCACAATCAGCAGCGGCTTGACATAGGAGCTATTGCTCGCGTGGGAAAAGTTCGCGCAGGACCGGTGAGCGGCGCACTGCTGGTCGCCGGCACCACCTCGGACGCCGGAAAATCGATGGTGGTCGCCGGTCTGTGTCGTTTGTTGGCGCGCAGGGGCGTGCGGGTGGCGCCGTTCAAGGCGCAGAACATGTCCAACAACTCGGCGGTCACCGTCGACGGCGGCGAGATCGGCCGGGCTCAGGCCATGCAGGCCCGCGCTGCGGGGCTGGCACCGCACACCCGGTTCAACCCGATCCTGCTCAAACCCGGATCTGACCGCACCTCCCAATTGGTGGTACGCGGCCGCGTGGCCGGATCAGTGGCCGCGAGCGACTATTTCGCCCACCGGGACCGGCTCGCGGCAGTGGTGGCCGACGAACTGTCCTCCCTACGAACCGAATTCGATGTCGTGATCTGTGAAGGTGCCGGCTCGCCCGCCGAGGTCAACCTGCGGGCAACGGATTTGGCGAACATGGGCTTGGCGCGCGCCGCACAGCTGGCGGTGGTATTGGTCGGCGACATCGACCGCGGCGGACTGCTGGCACATCTGCATGGCACCGTCGCGGTCCTCGAACCCGCCGACCAAGCGCTCATCGCAGGATTCATCGTCAACAAGTTTCGAGGTGACCCAGCACTCCTGGAACCCGGTCTGCGACAGCTGCAGGAGCTGACCGGCAGGCCGACATACGGCATCATCCCGTTTCACGACGGAATCTGGCTGGACACCGAGGATTCGGCATCGGTGTTGGCGGGCGGGCTGGTCGGCTCGCCGCAGCCGCCGCGCGGCGCACAGACCTTGACGGTCGCGGCTATCCGGCTGCCGCGCATTTCCAACTCCACCGACATCGAGGCGCTGGCGTGCGAACCCGGGGTCGACGTGCGGTGGGTGGCCGACGCGGCGAACCTGAGCGGTGTCGACGCCATCGTGATCCCCGGCAGCAAGGCCACCGTCAGTGATCTGGCCTGGTTGACCGAGCGAGGCCTCGCCGAGGCGATCCGCACGCACGCCCTGCAGGGCCGGGCCGTGCTGGGAGTGTGTGGCGGGTTTCAGATGCTGTGCCGCCGGATCGACGACTCCGTAGAGTCGGGTGAGGGCACTGTCGAGGGTCTCGGACTGCTGGCCGCCGACATCGTATTCGAACCGGAAAAGACGTTGCGGCACTGGGAAACTCCACTGTACGGCTACGAGATCCATCACGGCAGGCTGGTCGGTGCCGAGGAACAGGATTGGCTCGGTGTAGGCATCCGGCACGATGCCGTCTACGGCACGCACTGGCACGGTCTCCTCGACAACGACGCGGTACGCCGAGCCTGGCTCACCGAGGCCGCCGAGGCCGCGGGGCGCACTGGATTCGTCGTTGCCGACGACATCGACGTCGCCGCGCGGCGTGACGCACAGCTGGACCTGATGGCCGATCTGCTCGCGGCGCACCTAGACACCGACGCCATCATGGACCTGCTGGCTCACGGTCCGCCGCGCCGACCCACCATGAGCACGGTGCTGCACGGCCGAGTGAGTAGCCTGAGCCCATGACCAGGGTCCGCATAGGTGTGCCATTGCTGGCAGTGCTGCTGCTCACCGGTTGTGCATCCGTAGTGTCGGGCACCCCGACCTGGCCCGGCGCCACCCTGGAGAAGGTCCTGCTCACCGCAGAAGATTTCCCGGCCGGAGTGCAGTACGACCGCATCGTCGAGAAGCCCGGCGAGCCCGATGGCGCAGGTGCGCCGCCGGCCATGCTGTCGAATCCGCAAGGCTGCTCCGACGGGCTCACCCGGGTCATCGCCCGCTCGGCCGAGAGAGGCCCAGGTAGCGCGGGCAAGTACGTGGTGTCCTACGACGGTGCGCGCATGGTCATCACCGTGCTGAGCTCACCGCTGCCGCTTAACCAGCTCGACGCGACCGCGCAGCGGTGCGCGCAATTCCACACCTTCTTCGACCCGGCCGACGAAGGCATCCTGATCACCACCACCAAGCTGCCGACACAGCGGCCGTCGGAGCTGGTCTACCAACAGACCATGCAGCTGGCCGGGGCGGAGAGCAGTGCCTACTTCGCGTTCGAGAACATCGGGTCCTGGTCGGTGTTCGGGGTCACGTTCCCGACCCACAACCCGGCCATACCCGTCAAAGCCACGTTGCCGCAGACCTTTCTCGAGGCGTTCGACCACCAGGTGCAGCGCATCGAGGCCCGTTGACATATCCGCTCTGCCAGAACCGTTTACGTCGGCGTTAAGGACCGGCTGATTCCCACCCGCATGCCAGCGTCGAGCGGTAGGTTGTCCCAATGTTGACCAGCGTGACGACGCTCGACGGCTTCTCGGTGCCCGTCGACGTGGACGGGCCTGAGAAGGGCTCGGCGGTCGTGCTGCTCGGAGCCGGCCATCATGGTCCCGCGGCGTACGGCGCGGTATGCCAACGGTTGCATACTGCGGCGCTCCGAACCGTCATCATCCCGCCAGATCCACGACTGACCACCAAATCCGTGGTCGGCATTCTCGACTCACTCGATGTCAAGTGGGCGGTGCTGGTGGGGGATCGGCTCGGTGGCGAGCTGGCCTGGGAACTGGCAGCGACCCGGTTGGACCGATTCACCAGCCTGGTCGTGGTGGACCGCGGGCACCCACGCGTTGCCGACCTCACCGGGGTGATCCGCGATGAGGACTGCCCCGCGGTGGAGATGAACACCACCGCTCTGGTCAGCACGCCGGCCGCGCGCGCGGTGGCCAAGGCCAGCCAGCGCTACGTCTACGGCGACTTCCGTCTGGTGGAGATGCTCGGCAGGCGCAACGCGCAGGAGTCGACCGCGCAGCTGGCCGCCGAGATCGTGATGCGCACCAGCACCTGGTAGCCGGCCGCGCGCGGTCAGGGCGTCTGCGACGGCATCCAGGCCTGCGGCAGTCCGGGTTGCCCGGGGAACAGGTAATCGATGAAAGCTGCTGCGGTGGGCTGTGGTTCGTGGTTGGCCAGCCCCGGACGCTCGTTGGCTTCGATGAACACGTACTCGCGGCCGGTGATGTCGGGCACCAACAGGTCGATGCCGGTGACCGGGATGCCGATGGCGTCGGCTGCCGTCACGGCTACGCGGCACAGCTCGGGATTCACCTCCGCGGTGACATCGTGGATGGTGCCGCCCTGATGCAGGTTCGCCGTGCGGCGCACCCGCAGATGCTCGCCCTCGGGCAGCACGTCGTCTAACGTCCACCCCGCCTCGGCCACCGTGGCCGACGTGATGTCGTCCATCGGAATGCGGGATTCTCCACCGGTCGCGGCGGCTCGGCGGCGGCTCTGCGCCTCGATGAGCTCGCGGACGGTGTGTGCTCCAGTCCCGGTGATCTCAGCCGGTTTTCGGATCGCGGCCGCCACCACCTTGCCGTCGATCACCACCAAGCGTAGATCGTCGCCGGGAGCGCGTTGTTCGATGAGTACCTCGGGGTGCTGCTCACGAGCCCGCTCCAGCGCAGCGTCCAACTCGGCGTCGCTGCCGACCCCGACCGTGATGCCCTTGCCCTGTTCGCCGCGGGTGGGCTTGACTACGACATCGCCGACCTCGGCCAGAAACTCGTGATCAGCGTCGCCGAACGTGGCCAGCCGACCGTTGGGCACCGTGATACCGGCCTCGCAGACGATACGCCGGGTTTGGCGCTTGTCGTCGCAGCGCGCCATTGCCACCGCGGAGGTGAACTCCGACAACGACTCCCGGGTGACGACGCTGCGCCCGCCGTGCGACAGGCGCATCTCGCCCGCGCCGGCGTCGAGCACCTCGACCCAGATCCCACGACGCATCGCCTCGTCGGCGATGATGCGCGCGTACGGATTCAGGTCGTCGACGGTTTCCGGGGGAAGGGTGAACAGTGGCTCGTTGATGGCGTTCTTGCGTTTGACGGCCAGCACCGGCACCCGCTGGAACCCGAGCTTCTCGTACAGCCCGATCGCCGCGGAGTTGTCATGGGCCACGGACAGGTCGATATAGGCTCGGCCCCGGTCGCGGAAGATGCCGGCCAGGGTGCGGGTCAGTGCCTCGCCCACCCCGGGTAGCCCGGCGGTCGGATCGACGGCGAGCGACCACAGGCTCGATCCGTTTTCCGGATCGCCGAACAGCTTCTGGTGGTCCACGCCGGTCACGGTGCCGATCACCGAGCCGTCGCTGTCGCGAACCGCCACCAGATACACTGCCGAACTGCGGATGTGGTTGTCCCAGATGACCTCCACCGGTGCAGGCACCATGCCGCAGCGCACATATACCCGGTTCATCTCGTCGGCGTCGTCGCGGACCCGCAGCGTTCTGATGCTGAAGCCGATCGGTTCCGGTGCCGCCGCGTCTTCGCTGAACCGCAACCGGTAGGTGTGGCTCGGGTCGATGAACAGCTCGGCGGGCGAGCGGGCAACCAGCACGTGTGACTCGCGGGCGTAGATGCAGATGTCACGGCGACCCGGGATTTCCTGACCCAGCACTTCGGCGAGCTTTTCGGGATCGGCGAAGGTTTGCCCGAAAATCAGCCGGCCCCAACCTAATTCGAGTACCACATCGTCGGCCATGGCGTCGACGAGGTGCTGCGGAGAGGCGTCGTGCAGTCCGAGGGTGATGGCCTCGGTGTGATCACTCTCCGGATGCCCCGCGGCGCGATTGCCAGCGTCAGGGTCGACGCTGGTCATGCCGCCGCCCCCGTGATGCCGTGGCGCTGAAGCCACAACTCCAGCAGCGCGATTTGCCACAGCTCGTTGCCGCGCAGCGGCGTGAGCCGGCCGTTCGGATCGGCCAGCAGCCGGTCGACGGCCTCCGGCCGAAACAGCCCGCGTTCCTTTGCTTCCGGTGCGTAGAGCGCATCGCGGACCATGTCGAGGTACGGGCCTTCCAGATGGGTCAGTGCAGGCACCGGGAAGTAACCCTTCGGCCGGTCGATCACTTCTGCCGGGATCACCCGTCGCGCAGCCTGTTTGAGCACACCCTTGCCGCCGTGAGAGGTCTTCAGCTCGGGCGGGCAGGTCGCGGCGAGTTCCACCAGTTCGTGGTCGAGGAACGGGACCCGGCCCTCCAGGCCCCACGCCATCGTCATGTTGTCGACGCGTTTGACCGGATCGTCGACCAGCATCACCGTGGTGTCCAGGCGCAGCGCGCGGTCCACCCCGGTCTGTGCCCCGGGAACGGCGAAGTGGTCCGTGACGAAAGCCCCACTGGGATCCGCGGTCGCGGCCCGATACGCGTCGCTGATCAGTGTGTTCACTCCGGCGCTGTCCCGGTCGAAAAACGCCCCGCGATAGCCGGCCACCGCTCCGTCGAGCGTGGCGGCGCTCGACTCGGCCATGGGCGGATACCAGTGGTAGCCGGCGAAAACCTCGTCTGCGCCCTGCCCGGATTGCACCACCTTGACGTGCTTGGCCACCTCTTGGCTGAGCAGAAAGAACGCCACACAGTCGTGACTGACCATCGGTTCGCTCATCGCATCGATGGCATCGCCGAGGGCGGGCAGCATCCGGTCGGTGCCGATCCGGATCTGATGGTGCGCGGTGCCGAACCGCTCGGCGATGATGTCGGAGTACTTGAATTCGTCGCCGGCCACGCCGCCGACCGACTCGAAGCCGATCGAGAAGGTGGCCAGGCCCTGCTGGCCGGCCTCGGCTAGCAGCCCGACGATCAGGCTGGAGTCGACACCGCCGGAGAGCAAGCAGCCCACCGGAACATCGGCGACCAAGCGGCGTTCGACCGCCAGCCGCAGCGATTCCAGTACCGCGTCCTCCCAATCCCGTTCCGACCAGTCGGCGCGGTCGGCGTGGCGGCTGAAATCCGGCGACCAGTACGTCGTGGTGCGGACGGCGCCGTCGGGCTCGATGGCGACCACCGACGCGGGTGGCACCTTGCTCACCCCGCGCAAGATTGTGCGTGGCTGCGGCACCACAGAATGGAACGTCAGGTAGTGGTGCAGCGCGACCGGGTCGATCCGGGTGTCGACCTCGCCACCTGCAAGCAGTGCCGGCAGCGTCGACGCAAACCGGATTCGGTGCGGATCCTGGGTTAGATACAGCGGTTTGATGCCGAGTCGGTCGCGCCCCAGCAGGACCCGGCCGGTCTCGCGCTCGGCGATCGCGAACGCGAACATGCCCTTGAGATGCTCGACGAAGCGGTCACCCCAGTGGTGATACGCCTTGAGCAGCACCTCGGTGTCGCCGTGCGAGAAGAACCGGTAGCCGTGCCCGGACAATTCACGGCGCAGTTCTCGATAGTTGTAGATGCAGCCGTTCCAGCAAACGGTCAACCCCAGTTCGGAGTCGACCATCGGCTGGGCGGCAGATTCGGTCAGGTCAATGATTTTCAGTCTGCGGTGGCCCAGGGCGACCCGGCCTTGCGACCACACTCCGGCCGCGTCCGGACCCCTGGGCGCCATCGCCTCTGTCATGGCCGACACCGCTGCAATATCGGGTGACCGGCCATCGAGACGCACCTCGCCGGTGGCTCCACACATCAATTCGACCCTACAAGCATTGGGCGCCGGTGTCTCATCTGCTGCGTGTCCCAGCCGGTTCTCCCAGTTCAGGCTGATGCCTATCGGGCATGTACTCAGGTTGGGCGCGTACGCACCCGCTTCCGTCAAATCTGGTCAGGTCCGGCGAACTCGCGAGCCAGGATTCGCTGAACCGAATGCGTCGAGGGTGAGATCGTGCATATTTGGGAGAAGATCGCCCGGTCCGTCGCGATTGCAATGGTCGGATTGTCGGAAGTAATCGTCGGACAGAAAGGGTGCGGGTTTTGGACGGCGCTGACGGGCAGGCTCGTCCGGTGGTCGGGATGACCACCTACCTGCAGCGGGCGCAGACCGGCGTGTGGGATGTGAACGCCAGTTTCCTGCCCGCCGCCTACGTCGAAGGAGTGAACCGGGGTGGTGGCACCGTGGTGCTGCTGCCGCCGCAACCCGACGGCGGTCAGATCGCCGAGCGGGTCCTCGACGGGCTCGACGGGTTGGTGATCACCGGCGGGCGTGACGTCGACCCGGCTCGGTACGGTCGGCCGCGTCATCCGTCGACCGACGAACCTGTGGGCCACCGCGACGAATGGGATTTCGCCCTCGTGCGCGCCGCGCTGAGGCGCGGGCTACCGCTGCTCGGGATCTGCCGCGGTGCGCAGGTGCTCAACGTCGCCCTCGGTGGCACGCTGCACCAGCATCTGCCCGACGGGCTCGGCCATACCCGGCATCAGCGGGGCAATGCGGTGTTCAGTACGTCGTCGGTGCAGACGGTGCCGGGTACTCGGCTCGCCGCGCTGATCGGGGGTCGCTCCGACGTGCAGTGCTATCACCACCAGGCCATCGACCGGCTCGGTGAGGGTCTGGTGGTCGGTGCTCGCGACACCAGCGATGGTGTTGTCGAAGCCATCGAGCTCCCGGGTGACGTGTTCGTGCTGGCGGTGCAATGGCATCCCGAGGAACGCCTCGATGACGTCCGACTGTTCAGTGGCCTGGTGGAATCCGCCAGATCCTATGCGACAGAGAGGGTTTCATGAGCGTCAGCCAAGTCATCAATCCGGCCACCGAGGAGGTCCTGCGCACCGTCGAACTACTCGGCGAGGCGGCGGTCGACGACGCGGTGGCCCGCGCCAAGGCTGCGCAACGGCGGTGGGCTCGGTGACCCGACGGTGCGTGCCACGGAGATGGGGCCATTGGTGTCGCGTCCGCACTGGGAGTCGGTGGCCTCTTACGTACCTGATGACGCTCCCGTCGCATTTCGGGGTTCCGCTCCGAATGGCCTCGGATTCTGGTTCCCACCAACGGTTCTCACCCCGCAGCGTACCGACCGTGCGGTGACTGACGAGATCTTCGGCCCGGTGGTCACGGTACTGCCGTTCAACGACGAAGCCGAAGCCGTCGAGCTCGCCAACGACACCCCCTACGGGCTGTCGGGCTCCATCTGGACCGACAACCTGTCACGTGCCCTGCGGGTATCCCGCGCGGTCGAGTCGGGCAATCTGAGCGTCAACTCGCATTCGTCGGTCCGGTACAACACGCCCTTCGGCGGCTTCAAGCAGTCCGGTCTTGGCCGTGAGCTGGGACCGGATGCGCCCCTGTCTTTCACCGAGACCAAGAACGTCTTTTTCGCCATAGAAGATCGAACAGAGGAGTCCCGGTAATGGATCTGACCCAACGACTGGCCGGCAAGGTAGCCGTCATCACGGGCGGTGCCAGCGGCATCGGGCTTGCCACCGGCAAGCGGCTGCACGCCGAGGGCGCCATGATTGTGGTGGGTGACATCGACCCCAGCACAGGCAAGGCCGCTGCCGACGAACTCGAAGGTCTGTTCGTCGCCGTCGACGTCGCCGATCAGGCTGCCGTGGACAATCTCTTCGACACGGCCGCTTCGACATTCGGCAGCGTCGACATCGCGTTCAACAATGCCGGGATCTCGCCGCCGGACGACGACCTCATTGAGAACACCGAACTGCCGGCGTGGCAGCGGGTGCAGGACGTCAACCTCAAGAGCGTGTATTTGTCGTGCCGGGCCGCACTGCGGCACATGGTGCCTGCGGGCAAGGGGTCGATCATCAACACCGCGTCGTTCGTCGCGGTGCTGGGCTCGGCGACATCACAGATCTCCTACACCGCGTCCAAGGGCGGGGTGTTGGCGATGTCGCGCGAGCTCGGTGTGCAGTACGCGCGCAGCGGCATCCGGGTCAACGCGCTGTGCCCCGGGCCGGTGAACACTCCGCTATTGCAGGAGCTGTTCGCCAAAGACCCCGAGCGCGCGGCGCGGCGCCTGGTGCACATCCCGCTGGGCCGGTTCGCCGAACCCGAGGAGGTGGCGGCCGCAGTCGCGTTCCTTGCCAGCGATGACGCATCGTTCATCACGGGTTCGACGTTCCTGGTCGACGGTGGCATCAGCTCGGCCTATGTCACACCCTGGTAGCTCGCCATGACAGCCGAGCCGGACTCGCAGCAACCGGCCGCCTCCGCCCCCGAGGTGACGGCCGATACTCTGCTGCGTCCGGTCCGGTTGGGCAATGCGTTGCTCGACCGGATCCCGCTGCTGGCGCGCAACATCGCGCACTCCGACGAACAGCACGAGGCCATCGTCATAGCGATCCTGGCAGGCGATGCTGGCCCACGTCGCTGGGTCCGCCGCGCTGTTGCAGGGCTTCTTGGACTGACCGCGCTGGGCTACATTCGAAGCGTGGACCAGCCCGAAAGCCAGGTGCAGATCGAGCGGGCAACCTCAGCGTTGGCCGACGTCGACACCGCGGGCTGGGCGCGGCGTTTCGACCTGCTGTCCGATCCGCACCGACTCGAGATCCTGTTGTGTCTGCACAAGGCGCCCGGCATCTGCGTCGGAGACCTGGCCGGCGCGCTGGGACGCTCGGAGAATGCCGTCTCGCAGGCCCTTCGGGTGCTCCGCGATCAGGGCTGGGTGAGCTCGGTCCGGGTGGGGCGAATGGTCAGTTACCGTCTGGAGGACGAGGTCGTCCACGATCTGCTGCACTGGCTCGGCGCCCGGCACGGATGAGATTATCTGTTTATCTAGACAGATGAAAAGATGAGTTCTACGCTCGGTCGATGAGCATCGGCACGTTGACCGAGAGCACCACCGCCACCCGCTTCGACCGCGCCGACTGGGTGTCGATCGCCACCACAGGCGGATTCGTGGCACTGTTACACATCATCGGCTGGGGTGTGCTGGTAATCGGCGTGGCGCCGCAACACATCACGCTCGGATCGGCCGGGGTCTTCGGTGTGGGCCTCGGCGTCACCGCCTATCTGCTTGGTGTGCGGCACGCCTTCGATGCCGACCACATCGCCGTCATCGACAACACCACCCGCAAACTGGTCGGGGAGGGCACTCGGTCACTGTCTGCGGGTTTCTGGTTCTCGCTGGGACATTCGAGTGTGGTGTTCGGCCTGGCGTTGTTGCTCGCGCTGGGTGTGCGGGCACTGGTCGGCCCGGTTCAGGACGAGGGCTCGCCGATGTTGCAGACCCTTGGCCTGATCGGTTCGCTGGTGGCTGGAACGTTCCTGATCCTGATCGGGTTGACGAATCTGATTGCCGCAGTGGGGATCGCCAAGGTGTTCCGGGCGATGCGCACCGGCGAGCTCGACGAGCAGGAGCTCGAACGCCAGCTCAGCCGTCGGGGCTTTATGGCCCGCCTGCTCGGCCGGGTGATGGGGCGGGTGAACAAGCCGTGGCATCTGTACCCGGTCGGGTTCCTGATGGGGCTGGGATTCGACACGGCCAGCCAGGTGGCGTTGTTGGTACTGGCGGCCGGGACGGCTGCATTCACCTTGCCGTGGTACGCGGTGCTGGTGCTGCCGGTGCTGTTCGCCGCGGGCATGAGTCTGTTCGACACCCTTGACGGCATCTTCATGACGCGGGCCTACGGCTGGGCGTTTCTGCAGCCGGTCCGCAAGGTCTATTACAACCTGACGGTCACGGTGCTCTCGGTGATCGTCGCGCTGGTCATCGGGGTCATCGTGCTGGCCGGTCTGCTGGTGGATCGTCTCGGCATCACCTCGGGTCCGCTCGCGGTGATCGGCTCGGCCGACCTGGAATTCGCGGGCTTTGCCATCGTCGGCATCTTCGTGGTCAGCTGGATCGCCGCCCTGGCCATCTGGCGGTTCGGCCGGATCGAGGAACGCTGGAGCACGCAGACCTAGTCGGCGAGCCCCAGCAGCGCGTTCTCGATCACCTCGGGCAGCGCCGGATGGATCCAGTACTGCCCGCGGGCTACGTCGGCGGCGGTCTGGCCGAAGCTCATCGCCTGGATCAGCGGCTGGATGATCGACGACGCCTGATAGCCCATGATGTGTGCGCCGAGGATCTTCCCGGTGGTGCGTTCGCCGATGAGCTTGGCGATGCCGGTGGTGTCCTCCATAGCCCAGCCGTACGCGGTGTCGCCGTAGTTTTGCACCTTGATCACGAGGTCGTAGCCGGCATCGCGGGCTTCCGCCTCGGTCAGGCCTACCGTGGCGATCTGCGGATTGGTGAACACCGCCGACGGCACGAACCGGTGGTCGCTGCGCACGAGGTTGCCCGTGTCGTCCCAGTTGCGCAGCAGGTTCTCCCTGACCACCCGGGCCTCGTGATTGGCGACATGCTTGAGCTGGTATTCCGACGACACGTCACCGAGCGCGAAAATTCCACGTGCCGTTGTGCGTTGGAAGTCATCGACGATCACCCGCCCGTCCTCGTCCACTTCCACGCCGGCCAGTTCGGCGTCGAGCTGGTCCCCGTTGGGGACCCGCCCGGTGGCCACGAGCAGCACGTCGGCGGGCACGGTCTCGCCGTCGTCGAGTTCCAGAACGATCTGATCGCCGTTCTGGTGGGAGCCGATGATGTTCTCGTGGGTCCGCAGATCCCATTTCTCGGCGGCCAGCGCGGTGAACCGGTGGCAGATGGTCTCGTCGGTATGTGCCAGCAGCTCGGCGCCGCGCACCACGATGGTGACCCGCACTCCCAGTGCGGAGAAGATGTGGGCGAACTCGGCTGCCACGAACCCGCCACCGACGATCACCAGATGCTCGGGCAGCGTGGGAATCCGCATGATGTCGTCGCTGGTGTAGTACGTGACGCCGCACTGCGCGATGGCGGGTGGGATCCGGATGCGGGACCCCGCGGCGATGACCACCTGATCAGAGCTGAACTCATCGCCGTCCTCAGTGCGCAGGGTGTAGCGACCGTCGGGCAGTTTCGGGCCGAATCGGGTGTGTCCGGGGTACACCGTGATGTTCTCATCGGAGCGGCGGTACCGTTCGCCGTCGGCCGCGATCGGATCGATGCGGCCGAACACCCGTGACACGATGTCGGGCCAGCGCACCTTGTCGATGTGGGAGTCGATGCCGTACTTCGCGCTGTCGCGGATCGTGTCGGCTACTTCGGCGGCGTAGACGAACATCTTCGTCGGGATGCAGCCGACGTTGAGGCAGGTTCCGCCGAAGGTGCCCTGCTCGCAGATCGCCACCTTCTTCCCGGCGTAGCGCTCGTCGAGAACGCTGTTGCCCGAACCGGTGCCGATGATCGTCAGGTCGTAGTGTTCCACGTCAACCTCTATCCGGAAGGTATTGCGCTCGACTGCGATTGTGGATCCAGGTAGCTGACCAGCCACCGGTTGAGCTCGCGGTAGGCGGCGGCCCGCGGTTCGGCCAGCGACAGGAAGACGTCGTGCTTGGCGTCGGTGATCGGGACGATCGTGCTGCGGTTGCCGACGCACCCGGCCCACCGCGCGATCTGGCTGACGTCGAGCACGGCGTCGCCGCGCTGGATGACTGCGGGGTCGGGGGTTTCGGTGACGCTGTGGTCTGACCGCAGGATCAGACTGGGTACCCCGACATCCAGCCCGCGGTGCAGCCGGGCCTGGCCGCGCCGGATCGCGTTGATCCACCCAAATGTGATGGGGAAGCCACCCAACGGCTTCCAGTCGAGGTTGTAATCGAACTCACCGCCGTAGTCGCGGTGCAGGCTCGTGCCGTAACCACCTTCGGTGGGTTTGCGCGCCACACTCAGCTTGCGCAGCCGGGCGAGCGCGATCAGCGCGGCCGAGGTCGGTGCGGTCCGCAGGATTGCCGGGCCGTGTAGGTCGAAGAACGGGCTGTTGAGGATCAGGCCACCGACGTTGTGGTCGGCCATTCCGCCGCGATGGCGCAGTCGGTCGAGGAACAGCGTCACGATCAGGCCACCGGCGGAGTGGCCGCACAGGCAGACTCGGGCACCGCCGGTGTCGGCGGCGATGATCTCCAACGCTCGGGTCAGTTCGATGTCGTAGCGGCTCAGGTCGGTTGTGAAGTGCGGGGTCTGGCCCTCGTGCCGGGACCGGCCGCACTTGTGTAGATCGATCGCGTAAAAGGCGAATCCACGCTCGGCGAACCAGTCGGCGAGCTCGGTGTGGAAGAAGTAGTCGGTGTAGCCGTGCAGGGCCAGGACCGAATGCCCGGCGCCACCGGCAGCACCGCCGTCACCTCGGCGCACCAGCGTGGCAACCAGATCGCCCTCGCCGTCGGGATCCGGCCCGAGCGTGATCGTGTGCTGCCAGAAGCCGGGTAGTACATCCGGCACCCAGGTGGGCTCCCGTGACGTCACGGGTTCACCTTACTGGCGGTAGCGGCTGCTGGGGTGACCGACAGCACTGGTACGCCCGCTCACCGATCGGTCGGGTCACGATAATCTTGGCAGGAGAAACAGCCGTCGACGGTGACGTGCGCTGCAACATTGCAACATGAAGGACGAGCGATTCAGGTGTCTGACGCAGAGGTAGCTGGGACCGAGAAGACCGACGTCGTCCTGGTGGGTGCGGGGATCATGAGCGCCACGTTGGGTGCGTTGATCCGGCTGCTGGAACCGGACTGGTCCATCACCCTCATCGAGCGCCTAGATGCCGCCGCCGCCGAGAGCAGCGACCCATGGAACAACGCGGGCACCGGGCACTCCGCGCTGTGCGAGCTCAACTACACCCCGGAGAGCACCGGCGGCACCATCGACATCACCAAGGCCGTCAACATCAACGAGCAGTTCCAGGTGTCGCGGCAGTTCTGGGCCTACGCGGCCGAGAACGGCGTGTTGCCCGATGTCCGCAGTTTCCTCAATCCGATCCCGCATGTCGGCTTCGTGCACGGCGCGCAGAACGTCGACTACCTCAAGCGTCGCTACGACGCGCTGGTGGGCAATCCGCTGTTCGCCTCGATGGAGTTCATCGACGACAAGGATGAGTTCTCTCGTCGGCTGCCGCTCATGGCCAAGGGCCGCGACTTCTCCGACCCTGTGGCGTTGAATTGGACCCAGACCGGCACCGACGTCGACTTCGGCTCACTGTCGCGTCAGCTGATCGGTTTCGCCGCTCAGCGCGGTATGGACACGCTGTTCGGACACGAGGTGCGCGATCTGCACAAGGAATCCGACGGCAGCTGGACGCTCAAGGTTGTCAACCGTCGCACCGGCACCAAGCGCAAGATCAACGCCAAGTTCGTGTTCGTCGGCGCCGGGGGCGGGGCGCTGCCGCTGCTGCAGAAATCCGGCATCCCGGAGGCCAAAGGGTTCGGCGGGTTCCCAGTCGGGGGGGCATTCCTGCGTACCGACAACCCGGCGTTGACCGCAGATCATCAGGCCAAGGTGTACGGGCTACCGCCGCTGGGTGCCCCGCCGATGTCGGTGCCGCACCTGGACACCCGCGTGATCAACGGTAAGTCGTGGCTGCTGTTCGGCCCGTTCGCGGGATGGTCACCCAAGTTCCTCAAGCAGGGCAAGGTCACCGACCTGCCGTTGTCGGTCAAGCCCAACAACATCATGTCAATGCTCGGGGTCGGGCTCACCGAGATCGGTCTCGTGAACTACCTCGTCGGCCAGCTGTTGCTGAGCGAGGCTGACCGGGTCGACACACTGCGCGAATTCGCGCCCAGCGCAGTCGATTCCGATTGGGAGCTGGATGTCGCCGGACAGCGCGTGCAGGTGATTCGGCGTAACGGCGCCGGTGGTGTGCTCGAATTCGGCACCACTGTGCTCTCCGCGTCCGACGGCAGCATCGCCGGCCTCCTGGGTGCGTCTCCCGGGGCGTCCACCGCGGTGCCCGCCATGCTCAACGTGCTCGAACGGTGCTTTGCCGACCGCTATCAGGGCTGGACACCCAAGCTCAAGGAGATGGTGCCGTCGCTGGGCACCAAACTGTCCAGCGAGCCGAAGCTGTATGAGGAGGTGTGGGCGTGGGGTACCCGGGCGTTGCAGCTCGACACCCCGGCCGACGCGTAACGGGGGTGGGCATATGACCGTCGCTCCTCGTCGCAGCTGGGCCAAGGACCTCGACGCCGCAACGCTTTACGAGTTGCTCAAGCTGCGGATCGAGGTTTTCGTGGTGGAGCAGGCATGCCCATACCCCGAGCTGGACGGTCGTGACCTCCTCGCGGAAACCCGGCATTTCTGGCTCGAAGGCCCCTACGGCGAGGTGATCTCCACGCTGCGGCTGATGGAGGAACATCCCGGAGGGGAGAAGGCCTTTCGGATCGGGCGGGTGTGCACCAAGCGCGATGCGCGCGGCCAGGGGCATGCCACCCGGCTGATGCAGGCCGCCTTGGCCGAGGTCGGCGACTATCCGTGCCATATCGACGCCCAGACCTACCTCGAGGAGATGTACTCCCGCCACGGCTTTGTGCGTGATGGGGACGAATATCTCGATGACGGTATCCCGCACGTGCCGATGGTGCGCCCCGGGGTCCGTAGCGACGAGCGCTTGCGCGAGGAGCCGATATGACTGACGAGCGCTTCATGACCCAGCACACCTATCCGTTCAGCGCGATCGTCGGGCAGGACCGACTACGTCTTGCCTTGGTGTTGTGCGCGGTGCGGCCCGAGATCGGCGGGGTGTTGATCCGCGGCGAGAAGGGCACCGCCAAGTCGACCGCGGTACGCGCCCTGGCGACGGTGCTGTCTGCGGTCGATGACGATGCGAGGCTCGTCGAGCTGCCGATCGGCGCGACCGAGGATCGGGTGGTCGGTTCGCTGGATCTCCAAAAGGTGCTCCGTGACGGCGAACACGCATTCTCGCCGGGTCTGTTGGCCAGGGCCCATGGCGGGGTGCTCTACGTCGACGAGGTCAATCTGTTGCACGACCATCTCGTCGACGTGCTGCTCGACGCCGCCGCGATGGGCCGGGTGCACGTTGAGCGCGACGGCATCTCGCACTCCCACGAGGCCCGGTTCGTGCTGATCGGGACGATGAACCCCGAGGAGGGTGAACTGCGGCCGCAGCTGCTGGACCGGTTTGGGCTGACGGTCGACGTCGCGGCCTCGCGTGACGTCGAGGTACGGGTCGAGGTGATCCGGGCCCGGATGGAGTTCGAGGCCGATCCCGAGGCGTTCGTGCGTCGTTACGCCGATGCCGACGCGCAGGTGTCCAGGAAAATCGCCGAGGCGCGGATCGCGGTAAATTCAGTTGTGTTGCCCGACAACGAATTACGTCGGATCGCCGCACTGTGCGCGGCGTTCGACGTCGACGGTATGCGAGCCGATTTGGTGGTGGCCCGCACCGCGGTGGCGCATGCCGCGTGGCGTGGGGCAACGACGGTCGAGGAAGAAGACGTCCGGGTGGCCGCCGAATTGGCATTACCGCATCGGCGTCGCCGCGATCCGTTCGACGACCCGGGGTTGGATCCCGAACGTCTGGACGAGGCGATGACGCAGGCGGCCGAGGCCGCGTCGCCGCCGAGCGTGGACGACGATCCCGAGTTCGATCCCGATCCGCCCGGTGGCGGTGGCTGCTCCGGAACCTCTCCGGAAAGTCAGCCCTCACAAGGTAATTCGAAGGCCGTGCCGAACCGTCCCAGCGCGCCGCCCGCGGCGGTGTTCCGCACCAAGGCGCTGGTGGTGCCCGGAGTCGGCGAGGGTGCGCCGGGCCGGCGGTCGCGGGCACGCAATCGCACCGGGACGCCGATCGCGGCCACAGCCGAACCCGGTGCCGGGCAGGGCCTGCACGTGTTCGGCACGCTGTTGGCTGCAGCCGGTCGGCAGCGGCAGCCAGGCCGGGCCCGCCCGACGCCCGATGACGTGCGGCGCGCGATCCGCGAGGGCCGCGAAGGCAACCTGGTGATCTTCGTCGTCGATGCTTCCGGGTCGATGGCCGCGCGCGACCGTATGTCGGCCGTGGGTGGCGCGACACTGTCCTTGCTGCGCGATGCTTATCAGCGCCGGGACAAGGTCGCAGTGATCACGTTCCGTCAGCAGGATGCGCGGGTGCTATTGCCGCCGACGTCCTCGGTGCACATAGCCAGCCGACGCTTGGCGCGTTTCGACACCGGCGGGAAAACCCCACTGGCACAAGGCTTGTTGGCGGCCCGCGACGTGGTGGTGCGAGAGCGGGCCCGGGACCGGGCGCGGCGTCCGCTGGTGGTACTGCTCACCGACGGTCGGGCCACCGGCGGTCCCGACCCGCTGGGCCGTACCCGCGCCGCCGCCGCGCTCCTGGTCGCCGAAGGAGCTGCGGCTGTCGTGGTGGACTGCGAAACATCTTTTGTGCGCCTGGGTTTGGCGGAGCAACTGGCCGATCAACTGGGCGCTCCTGCCGTGCGACTAGAACAGCTGCACGCCGACAGCCTGACCCGGCTCGTCACGGCCCGGGCCGACGCGGCGTAGCTGCGCAGAGAGGGACCGCCCCATGCCTCAGGGCCAGCCGCTGACCGTTCCCGATGATGGGCTGACCACCAAAGCCCGTCGCAACGCACCCCTGCTGGCTGTGCACACCGGGCCGGGTAAGGGGAAATCCACCGCTGCCTTCGGTATGGCACTGCGGGCGTGGAACCAGGGGTTCCGGGTTGCGGTGTTCCAGTTCGTCAAGAGTGCGAAGTGGAAAGTGGGGGAGGAGGCCGTGTTCCGTGAGCTTGGCCGGCTGCATGATGAACACGGCACCGGTGGACCGGTGGAGTGGCACAAGATGGGCTCGGGTTGGTCATGGACCCGCAAGCACGGCACCGATGTCGACCACGCTGCGGCCGCCGCGGACGGGTGGGCCGAGATCACCCGTCGGCTGGCTGCCGAGCAACACGACTTCTACGTGCTCGACGAGTTCACCTACCCGCTCAAGTGGGGTTGGGTGGATGTCTCCGATGTCGTTGCGACTCTTACCGCGCGCCCGGGCACGCAGCATGTGGTGATCACTGGTCGCGACGCGCCGCAGGAACTGGTCGACGCCGCTGACCTGGTCACCGAGATGACCAAGATCAAGCACCCCATGGATGCCGGCCGCAAGGGCCAGAAGGGTATCGAGTGGTAGCGGGACGGCGGCGGCGCACGCTCGCCGGTGCTGAGCGTGCGGGGAATGCCGGTGTGAGACGGCGTGTCGGGCAACAGACGCGCACGCTCGCGGTGCTGGGGTGAGCGCCAGCACCAGCACCAGCACCACGACGCCGGGAGTGGTTATCGCCGCACCGGCCTCAGGCAGCGGGAAGACAACGGTGGCAACAGGTCTGATCGGCGCGCTGGGCCGTGCCGGCGACACGGTGGCGCCGTTCAAGGTCGGCCCGGATTTCATCGACCCGGGCTACCACGCCCTGGCCGCCGGTCGGCCGGGACGCAACCTCGATCCGGTGCTGGTCGGTGCCGAGCTGATCGGTCCGCTGTACCGGCACGGCAGTTACTGTGCTGACATCGCCGTCGTCGAAGGGGTGATGGGACTCTTCGACGGGCGTATCGATGATCGGATGCACGGCACGCCCCGGGGCTCCACCGCACAGGTTGCCGGTCTGCTGGGCGCTCCCGTGGTGCTGGTGGTCGATGCGCGTGGGCAGAGTCACAGCGTGGCCGCACTGCTGCACGGCTTCGCGACCTTCGACCCCGATGTGCACATTGCCGGGGTGATCCTCAACCGGGTCGGCTCGGCCCGGCACGAGCAGGTGCTGCGACAGGCCTGTGAGCAAGCCGGGGTGCCGGTGTTCGGTGTGATTCCGCGCAACGACGAACTATCGGTTCCGTCAAGGCATCTAGGTCTCGTCACGGCCGTCGAGCACGGCCGTCGGGCGATCGCGGCGGTGGCCGCGATGACCGCGCTGGTGGCCAGTCATGTTGACCTCGCAGCGGTGCGTTCCGTCGCCGCGGCGCACGTGGCTGCCGAGCCGTGGTCCCCGGTCGTTGCCCGGCCGGTGGCCGAGATCACGGTCGCGCTCGCGGCGGGCAAGGCCTTCAGCTTCGGATACGCCGAGCACGGTGAGCTCCTGCGTGCGGCCGGTGCGGTCGTCGTCGAGTTCGATCCGCTGACCGACCCGTTGCCGCCCGGCACCGATGCGCTGATACTGCCGGGCGGCTTCCCCGAGCAGTTCACCGCCGAGTTATCCGCCAACGACGTTGTGCGCGAGCAGATCCGCGATCTCGCTGGCTGTGGCGCGCCGGTACATGCCGAATGTGCCGGTCTGACCTATCTGCTCGACGATCTCGATGGGACGCCGATGTGTGGGGTGCTGCCCGGCTCGGCGCGGTTCACCGAACGGCTGACCCTCGGATACCGCGACGCCGTCGCGGTTGTAGATTCCTCGCTGCACGCCGCGGGCTATCGCGTCACCGGACACGAATTCCATCGCACCGCAGCTACTTTCACTGACACTCGGGCTCCGGCCTGGACGTTCACCGACGCACAGCGGCGGCCAGTCACCGACGGAGCGGTCCGGGGCGGGGTGCACGCGGGCTACCTGCACACCCACCCTGCCGCTCACCCGGAGGCCATCACCCGGTTCGTGGCGGCGGCGGCAGGCTCTAAGCTCGGCGGGTGATGCAGACGCGAGGAGCCAAAATGACAGAGAACGCCTATCTCGTCGGCCTGCGTTTGTCCGGTAAGAAGGTGGTTGTCGTCGGCGCCGGAACCGTTGCCCAGCGCCGACTGCCACTGCTGATCGCCAACGGCGCCGACGTGCACGTCGTCGCCCGCGCCGCCACTCCCGCGGTGGAAGCGCTGGCTCAGGATGAGCCTGGGATCACCCTCGCGCTGCGGGATTTCCGGCCCGGCGATTTGGACGGGGCCTGGTATGTGATTGCGGCCACCGACGATGGCGATGTCAATGCGGCTGTCGCCGACGAGGCCCAGCGACGCCGCATCTTCTGCGTGCGCGCCGACATCGCCCGCGAGGGTTCGGCCGTCACCCCGGCGACCTTCGACTACGACGGACTGTCGGTGGGTGTGCTCGCCGGTGGAGAGCACCGCCGTTCCGCGGCCATCCGGTCAGCCATCCACGAGGCGCTGCAACGCGGTCTCATCACCGCGGAGATGACGGGGGAGGCGCCCAACGGGGTAGCTCTTGTGGGCGGTGGCCCCGGGGACCCCGAACTCATCACCGTGCGGGGGCGGCGGCTGCTGGCCCGCGCCGACGTCGTCGTCGCCGACCGACTGGCGCCGCAGGATCTGCTCGCCGAGCTCGGGCCGCACGTTGAGGTGATCGACGCCGCCAAGATCCCCTACGGACGGGCAATGGCACAGGACGCGATCAATCAAGTGCTCATCGACCGGG
This sequence comes from Mycobacterium sp. 155, assembly GCF_000373905.1. Taxonomy (NCBI): domain Bacteria; kingdom Bacillati; phylum Actinomycetota; class Actinomycetes; order Mycobacteriales; family Mycobacteriaceae; genus Mycobacterium; species Mycobacterium sp. 155. The sequence goes on along the minus strand of NZ_KB892705.1, from coordinate 2,022,605 downwards.
CCAGGGCAGGCAAGTTCGTGGTGCGACTCAAAGGCGGCGACCCGTTCGTGTTCGCGCGAGGCTATGAGGAGGTGCTGGCCTGCACCGAAGCCGGGATTCCGGTCACCGTCGTGCCGGGTGTGACCAGTGCCATAGCAGTTCCTGCGTTGACCGGCGTTCCGGTCACCCATCGCGGTCTCACCCACGAATTTGTGGTGGTCAGCGGCCACGTTGCGCCTGGGCACCCAGAATCGTTAGTGAATTGGAATGCACTGGCTCAGATGAGCGGCACCATCGTGCTGCTGATGGCCGTCGAACGCATCGAGTTGTTCGCCAAGGCCCTGCTCGATGGTGGCCGACCTGCGGATACGCCGGTTCTGGTCGTGCAGCACGGCAGTACGGTGGCTCAGCGGACGTTGCGGGCCACACTTGGGGACGCGCCGGAGAAGATCCGCGAAGAGGGCATCCGGCCTCCCGCGATCATCGTCATAGGGGCTGTGGCCGGGTTCGCGGGCTAAAGGATTCTTAAGATTACTGTAAGGTAATTCTCTATGACGGCTCTCAATGACGCAGAGCGCGCAGCAATGGACCGCGACGCCGGGGAGGACCGGGTTTTGCCGATGTACCAGGCGGCAGACAGCGACGGCGGCCAGCGCGAAGGGGCCGCTTCGCGGCTCCCGGCCTGGATCCCGTCCTGGGGTTTCCTGTCGGCGGTCATCGCCATTGCGGGCATGCAGTTGCTTGCCACCATGGATAGCACCGTCGCGATCGTTGCGTTGCCGAAGATCCAGGACGAGCTGAGCCTGTCCGACGCCGGACGCAGCTGGGTCATCACGGCCTACGTGCTCACGTTCGGCGGTCTGATGCTGCTGGGTGGCCGGCTCGGCGACACCATCGGCCGTAAACGCACCTTCATCGTGGGTGTTGCGCTGTTCACCATTGCCTCGATCCTGTGTGGCAGCGCGTGGAACGAAGCCACGATGGTGACCGCCCGGCTGCTGCAGGGTATCGGCGCCGCCATCGCCTCGCCCACCGGTCTGGCCCTGGTCGCCACCACGTTCCCCAAGGGGCCGGCCCGAAACCTGGCCACCGCGGTGTTCGGGGCGATGACCGCCATCGGGTCGGTGATGGGTCTGGTGGTCGGCGGAGCTCTCACCGAGGTGTCCTGGCGCTGGGCCTTCATTGTCAACGTGCCCATCGGGCTGGTGATGCTCTACCTGGCCCGCACCGCGCTGCGGGAGACGCACCGCGAGCGGATGAAGCTGGACGCAGCAGGTGCGCTCCTGGCCACGCTGGCCTGCACGGCCGCGGTGTTCGCCTTCACGCAGGGCCCCGAGCGCGGCTGGCTGTCGCCCGTCACGCTCGGTTCGGGTGCGGCCGCCGCGGTCTTCGGTCTCGCCTTCCTCATTGCCGAACGCACCGCGGAGAACCCCGTCGTCCCGTTCGATCTGTTCCACGAGCGCAACCGGCTCGCCACCTTCGCGGCGATCTTCCTGGCCGGCGGTGTGCTGTTCACCCTGACCGTGCTGATCGGCCTGTACGTGCAGGACATCCTCGGCTACACCGCGCTGCACGCGGGCATCGGCTTCATTCCGTTCGTGATCGGGATGGGCATCGGGCTCGGAGTCTCCTCGCAGGCCGTGCGGTTCTTCTCGCCGCGGGTGTTGGTCATCGCCGGCGGAATCCTGGTGTTGGGCGCGATGCTGTACGGCTCGACGCTGCACGCGGGCATCCCCTACTTCCCGAACCTGGTGGTTCCCATCACGGTCGGCGGCATCGGCATCGGCATGATCGTGGTGCCGCTGACCCTCGCGGCGATCGCCGGTGTGGGCTTCGACCGGATCGGCCCCGCCTCGGCGATCGCGCTGATGCTGCAGAGCCTCGGTGGCCCGCTGGTGCTGTCGGTGATTCAGGCCGTCATCACGTCGCGCACGCTGTACCTGGGCGGCACCACCGGCCCGGTGAAGAACATGAACCCTGCGCAGCTCGCCGCGCTGGACGCCGGCTACACCTACGGCCTGCTGTGGGTGGCCGCGGTGGCGGTCCTGGTCGGCGGCGCTGCACTGTTCATCGGCTACACCGCCGAGCAGGTGGCACATGCGCAGGACGTCAAGGAAGCGCTGGACGCCGGGGAGCTGTAGCCGCGTCGACGACGCACCCGCCGCAGGTGGGTGAGGAGGGCCGAGGCAGCCAACTTCGGCCGAGAGCGAATCACGGCGACGGGACTGCGGACCGCCCGATAGCGTCCGAGGCGATGAGTGCAACCCAGGAAGTCACCTACGCCGTGGACGGCCTGACCATGGTTGCCCACCTGGCACGGCCGCACGGCGAGGGGCCATGGCCGGCCGTGCTCATCGGACACGACGGGATCGGCCTCGACGACTATCAGCGGCGTCGTGCCGACGATCTGGCTACGCACGGCTATCTGGCCTTGGCGATGGACTATCACGGCGGCCAGCTGTTCAGCGGCCGACCCGACGCGATGCTGGCCCGGGTCCTGCCGCTGATCGCCGATCCCCAGCGGATGGCCGCGATCGGCCGCGCCGCGCTCGATGTCCTGCTGGCGGTGCCCGGTGTCGACCCGGACCGGCTCGCCGCACTCGGCTACGGCGCCGGCGCCCGGATCGTCCTCGAACTCGTCGGGGCGGGGGTGCCGTTCCACGCCGTCGCGGCCGTCCATCCCAGCCTGCCGGACATCACTGCGGCCGACTGGGCCGACGTGACCGGCGTCTTCCTGCTCTGCACCGGCTCCGAAGACCCGCTTTGCACCCCCGATCGGGTGCTGGCGTTCAGCCGAGTGCTCCAGGACGTCGGGGTCGACTGGCGGGTGAATATCTACGGCGGAGCCCAGCACGCCTTCTGGGCGCAACCGACAAACCCGGACGGGTCACCCACCGGGGGGACCACTCACACCATGGCCACCGTGCCGGGCGTCGCCTATCACCCGACGCACGCGGCGCGCGCCTGGCAGGCGGTGCTGGACCTGTTCGACGAGACCTTCCGTAACCGGGTCTGAGATGGCGCCGACTCAGCGCGAGCCCGCCGACGATGCGGTAGTTGCGGTCAGTGCGCGGTGGGCCCGGGTGAATGCCGCGGTACCACGCACCAGGGCGGTCCGATCCTGCTCGGTCATGTGGGCCACCACCTCGGCGAAGACCTCGATACGCAGCCGAGTCAGTTCGTCGAGCACCGCGCGCCCCGCGTCGGTGAGTTCCAGCTGCGTCGCTCGTCGGTTGGTCGGTGAGACGCCGCGGGTGATCAACCCGGCGTCGGCCAGGCGGTCGCTGAGCCGGCTGGCCGTCGAGGGCAGTAGGTGCAGGTCGGTGGCCAGCTGGGCGACCATGCTGGGTCCGCGACAATCCAGCGCCTGCAGTGCGCGCAACGACGTCAGCCCGATGTGCTTGCCGCTGCGATCCAGCACCGAGACGTTGGCGGCGAACAGTCCCCGGGTGGCCTGCTCGAGTTCGGTGAGGTAGTGCCCGGAGACGGCGGTGGGCGCCGGGGCGCGTCGGTGGGTTTCGTTCATCGGTTCTCGGGAATCGCTCACATGCCGTAGTCGGGTAGGTCGAAATCATCGCGGAAACTGCGCGCGGAGACCAGCTTGGCCAGCGCTCTGATGCTCAGTGCGCGCACACCGGCGTTGCGCAGGCCCAGTCCCAGCCGTGACTGTGCGGCAAAGAACGAGATGAATTTCGTCGCGCCTCTCTGCTTTCCCTCGACGAACCGCCGCAGGCGTTGTTCGTAAGCGGGCAGCGCTAGCCGGTAGTCGCCGTCGGCCCGGTGCAGCTCCCCGGCCAGCACATACGCTTCGAGCATCGCCAGGCCGGTGCCCTCGCCGGCCATCAGCGACACCGCAGCGGCGGCGTCACCGAGCAGCGCGACCCGGCCGCTGGACCAGCTGTCCTGCCGGATTTGGCTGACGCTGTCGAAGTAGAGGTCGTCGGTGTCGTCGAGCCGTTCCAGGATCCGTCGGCATTCCCACCCGCCGTCGGCGAATCGGTCGCGCAGCGCCGCTTTCGCCACCTCGACGGGTTCGGGGGTCTCCGGTGCCGGTGTCCGGTAGACGAATAGGAACAGCGTTCGGTCATCGCGCAGGGCGAAGCGTCCGACCTGCGCGCCGACGGTGTTGTACAGGACGTAGCTCAGTTCGTCGCGCGGCCGATATCCCGTGGCGGTGAACGCGGCCACCATGCAACCCAGGTAGTACTCGGGACTGCGCTGCCCGAACGCGATCCGGCGTACCCCGGAGTGCAGGCCGTCGGCACCGAGCACCAGGTCGAATTCGCGTGCCGGGTGCTGGTCGAAGCTCACCGTCACGCCATCGGCCCGATCGTCGATGGCGGTGATGGAATCACCGAAGATGGTTTCGACGTCGTCGGCGATGGTGGCGAAGATGATCGCGGACAGATCAGACCGCGCGATGGTGGTGTAGCGGTCGGCGACCGCCTCGACGAATGCGCCCACGTCGATGCTGGCCAGCAGCGACCCGTCGGGTCGAACTCCGCGCACCGTCCGGGCCTGATAGCCGGCCGCGCGGACTGCGGATTCGATGCCCATCAGCTGCGCGACGCGATAGCCGATGCCCCAGAAATCGACGACGTAGCCGCCGGTTCGCAGATGCGGGGAATGGTCGATCAGTGTTGGAACGTGTCCCGTCCGGCGCAACCAGTGCGCGACGGCGGGTCCGGCGATACCTGCTCCGCTGATGGCGATTCGCATGGCGCCACACCTTCAATCACATGTGAAAAGCGCATAATATGCAGTTCAAAAATCATGCACTATGCACATAATCTACCGCCAAGTGACGCTGCGTGCCGGGGGTTGTAGCGCTCGGTTCGGCGCCGGCGTCGTCGGCTGGCCCGGTCCGCACCCCGGCACCGGCCCACAGCACGGTGGTTCGGCTGCTCGGGACGACGCTCGGCGTGGGTTGGGCCTTCAGTAAGCTAGCCCGCTGTGATCACCCGTATGTCAGAGCTGTTCCTGCGCACGCTTCGCGACGACCCCGCCGACGCCGAGGTGCCCAGCCACAAGCTGCTGATCCGGGCCGGATATGTCCGTCCGGTCGGCCCAGGCATCTATAGCTGGCTGCCACTGGGGCTCCGGGTTCTGCGCCGGATCGAGAAGATCGTCCGCGACGAGATGAACGCGATCGGCGGCCAGGAGATCCTCCTGCCCGCCCTGCTGCCACGAGGTCCGTACGACACCACCAACCGGTGGACCGAGTACGGCGACAACCTTTTCCGGTTGCAGGACCGTCGAGGCAACGATTATCTGCTCGGCCCCACGCACGAAGAGATCTTCACGCTGACGGTCAAGGGAGAGTACTCCTCCTACAAGGACTTCCCGGTCCTGCTGTACCAAATCCAGACCAAGTACCGCGACGAGGCGCGTCCGCGTGCAGGCATTCTGCGGGGCCGCGAGTTCGTCATGAAGGACTCGTACTCGTTCGACATCGACGACGACGGCCTCAAGAACGCATACCACGCGCACCGCGCGGCCTACCAGAAGATCTTCGAACGCGCGGGTGTGCACTACGTGATTGTGTCGGCAGTCTCGGGAGCTATGGGCGGCAGTGCCTCGGAGGAGTTCCTAGCCGAAAGCGAGGTCGGTGAGGACACCTTCGTGCGGTGCGTGGAATCCGGCTACGCCGCCAACGTCGAAGCGGTCGTGACCCGGGCGCCGGCGCCACTGCCGATCGAGGGGCAACCAGCGGCCGTGGTGCATGAAACTCCGAACACCCCGACCATCGCGACACTGGTGGACTGGGCCAATTCGGCCGGCCTGGAACAGTTCTCGGACCGAGCGGTCACCGCAGCCGACACCCTCAAGAACATCCTGCTCAAGACCCGCGAGCCGGGCGGCGACTGGGAGTTGCTCGCGGTCGGCGTGCCCGGTGACCGTGAGGTCGACGAGAAGCGGCTGGGTGCCGCACTCGAGCCAGCCGAGTTCGCCCTGCTCGACGATGCCGACTTCGCCAAGAACCCTTTCTTGGTCAAGGGATACGTGGGGCCGAAAGCGTTGCTGGCGAACGGGGTTCGCTATCTCGTCGACCCCAGGATCGTGGACGGCACGGCGTGGATCACCGGCGCCGACGCCCCCAACAAGCACGTCGTCGGTCTGGTCATGGGCCGTGACTTCACCGCCGACGGCACCATCGAGGCCGCCGAGGTCCGGGACGGCGACCCGTCACCAGACGGTGCAGGTGTGTTGACCTCGGCGCGCGGCATCGAGATCGGTCACATCTTCCAGCTCGGCCGCAAGTACACCGATGCATTCACCGCTGATGTACTGGGTGAGGACGGCAAGCCGGTCCGGTTGACCATGGGCTCCTATGGCGTCGGGGTATCGCGGATGGTCGCGGTGATCGCCGAACAACAGCACGACGAGCTCGGGCTGCGCTGGCCGGTATCAGTAGCGCCGTTCGACGTGCACGTGGTGGTGGCCAACAAGGACGAGGCGGCGCGCACGGGCGCCACCGAGCTGGTCGCCGGCCTGGACCGGCTCGGCCACGAGGTGCTCTTCGACGACCGCAAGGCGTCGCCCGGCGTGAAGTTCAAGGACGCCGAGCTGCTCGGCATGCCGTGGATCGTCGTGGTCGGCCGCGGCTGGGCCGACGGAACCGTCGAACTCCGCAACCGGTTGACCGGCGAGAACCGTGAGATCGCGGTGGACGACGCCGTCACGGAGATCTCGGCGGCGCTGGCCAGTTAGGGCGAACAGACACGGCGGTACCCGTACAGCGGCGTGTCGGGGACCTGCGTGACTGTTCGCCGGGCTAGGAGGCGCCGGGTCAGCTGGACTCGGCGCCGCCCGGGAAAGCGACGGTGACCGGCCAGGTGCCCAGCTGCGCACGCCATTTCGCCGCGGTGACCGCCGCTTGGGTCAATGCGGTCACCGCAAAGGCCCGGTCCTCGTCACTGGTGGCCTGCTCGAGCACCGCGCGCCAGGCCACTGCGGCGTCCTGCTCCATGCGCACGGCGAGGTTCGCCGCGTCGGTGGGGTTGGCCACCGGCATCGGAAGCTGATATCCGGCCGCGGGCAGCGGCGGGGACACCGATCGGGCGGTGAGCATGGTGATCGCGGCTTCGCGACGGTCTCGGTGTTCGGCCATGGCGGCAGCTACCAGCGCGTTGTCGTCGGGTGTCGAATGCGCCGAAACTATGCCGTAGCCGTAGATGATGCTGTGCTCGGCGGCTATGGCGTCGAACAGGGCCCGGTCGGCGGCATCGGCCGGGCGCGCGGGTTCCGAAGGTAGCGGTTCGGTGGTCGTCATTGCGCACCGCCGAGTGCGACGGTGTAGGCGGCCGTGCACGACGCCGCGATGGAACCGATGAGACCGGCGCGGTAGCCGGAGAGTCGGGAGGCCAGTTGCGCCGCATCCTGCGCGGACTGTTTGAGAGCGCTGATCACGTCGGCCACGGTCGGTGCGGATGCGGGGCTGCCCGCCGCCGTCGATGTGGCCGGCGAGGTCGACGGTTGCGCGGTCGGCGCCTTGGTGCCGGCCATCCGGACCAACTCGTCGGTGAGCGCCTGGGCATGCGCCGAACGTTCGGCGGCCACCACCGTCAACGCTCGCACCTGCGCCGACTGCGACGGCTGAGCGCCGGCCGCGTCGGAGGCCAGCTTGCTGTCCGCGCGGGCCCGGTCCAGCTGCGCCGCCAGGTCGGCGAGATCCGGCGGTGGTGGGGGTTGCCCGCAGCCTGCGGCGGCGGTGCCCAGCAGGGCCAGAGCGGCGGCCGAGAGCAAAGCCCGCCGCCGGCTGATTTTCGGTAGGGCACTCGGCACGTGCAACATCCTGCCATTGCTCGGCACGGCCGCAGCACGCTGGCAAGGCGCGGGTGGCACCGGCGACATTCCGGATGCCCGACTTGGTCTGCCGGTTGCTGCCTTGCCCCTGGCGTATCGTGGAAAGTCGATTCCAGGGGCCTGCCAGGACTTGGCTTGGGAATCGTGTCCGAACAACTCAAGATGAGGAGCTCGCCGTGGCACCGGATCCGAAGTTGCGGTCTGCGGATTTGCCGTCGCAGAAGCAGGTGATCGAGCTGCTGGACGGCGAGTTTGCGCGCGCCGGATACGAAATCGACCAGGTCGTCGTCGACGCTGCCACGCGTCCGCCCCGGATCACTGTGGTCGCCGACGGGGACACCGGTCTTGATCTCGAATCACTCGCGGCGCTCTCCAGGACGGCTTCGGAGTTGCTCGATCAGCTCGCGCGGACTGGCGACACGCCGTATGTGCTGGAGGTCACGTCGCCCGGGGTGGACCGCCCGCTGACCGAGGAGAAGCACTTCCGTCGGGCCCGCGGCCGCAAGGCGGAGTTGACGTTGGCCGACGATTCGCAGCTGACCGGCAGGGTGGGGCGCACCGACTCCGAGGCGGTCGAGATCGTGGTCAGGGACGGGCGCGATTTCGCCGTGCGTCGGATCAATCCGGCCGACATTGTCAAAGCTGTTGTCCAAGTGGAGTTCTCGCCACCAAGCCAACGCGAGTTGGAGTTGGTCGGAGAGACCGGGAAGGGGGCTGGGGCATGAACATCGACATGACGGCGCTGCATGCCATCGAAGCCGACAAAGGCATCACGGTCGACGTGGTCGTGGATACCATCAAATCAGCCCTGTTAACCGCGTACCGGCATACCGAGGGGCATGAGCCCGACGCCTATATCGACATCGACCGGAAAACCGGCGCGGTCAAGGTCATGGCCCGCCAGACCGATGCGGACGGCAACGTCCTCCATGAGTGGGATGACACACCAGAGGGTTTCGGCCGGATCGCGGCAACAACCGCCCGTCAGGTGATCCTGCAGCGGCTGCGCGACGCGGAGAACGAGAAGACTTACGGCGAGTTCGCGGCGCATGAGGGCGACATCGTGGCGGGCGTCATCCAGCGTGACGCGCGGGCCAATGCCCGTGGGCTGGTGGTCGTGCGCATAGGCACCGAGACCAAGGGGTCCGAAGGGGTCATCCCTGCGGCCGAGCAGGTGCCGGGGGAGCGTTACGAACACGGCGACCGGCTCCGCTGCTACGTCGTCGGGGTCACCCGTGGCGCCCGCGAACCGCTGATCACGTTGTCACGCACTCACCCGAACCTGGTTCGGAAGCTGTTCTCGTTGGAGGTGCCCGAGATCGCCGATGGATCGGTCGAGATCGTGGCTGTGGCCCGCGAGGCCGGTCACCGGTCCAAGATCGCCGTCGCCTCGCGGGTGCCCGGGCTCAACGCCAAGGGTGCGTGCATCGGGCCGATGGGCCAGCGGGTCCGTAACGTGATGAGCGAGTTGTCCGGCGAGAAGATCGACATCATCGACTTCGACGAAGACCCCGCCCGATTCGTCGCCCACGCGCTGTCGCCGGCGAAGGTCGTGTCGGTGTCGGTGATCGACGAGGCGGCACGCGCGGCGCGGGTGGTGGTGCCGGACTTCCAGCTGTCGTTGGCCATCGGCAAGGAAGGCCAGAATGCCAGGTTGGCGGCCCGATTGACGGGATGGCGGATCGACATTCGTAGCGATGCTGCCGCACAACCGGACTCCGACACGGCCTCGCGTGTGGTGCCGGAACGCTAACGCCGACCGGCGGTTCGGAGCACAGCCCGCGGGGCGGTAGACTCAGCCGTGATCCAGCGCGAGTCTCCGACCTCCACGCATCGACGCAACCCCGGCAGTCCTGCCGGACCGGTGCGGACGTGCGTCGGGTGTCGGAAGCGAGAGTTGGCCGTCGAATTGTTTCGTGTAGTCGCGGTGACCGACGGGAATGGCCAGTGTGCCGTGACCGTTGACACAGCGGCAAGCCTGCCCGGGCGAGGTGCGTGGTTGCATCCCGACCAGCAGTGCGTGCAGGTGGCAGTCCGGCGGCGAGCATTCGTACGAGCGTTGCGCATCGCCGGTTCACCGGACACCTCAGCGGTGGTCGAGTTCGTCGAACAGTCGTCGGCTCGTCCACCCGGTCAGAAGAACAGGTAGCGAAGAACATGAGCACACCGTGAAGCCCCGATGACCATGCGTCATAGCTAACCCGAGGCGCGGCGCCTACCACCGCTGTCGCCTCCAGATGAGGAGAAGTAGTGGCAGGTAAGGCCCGTGTACACGAGTTGGCGAAGGAACTCGGTGTCACAAGTAAGGAACTTTTAGCCAAGCTCAAGGAGCAAGGCGAGTTCGTCAAGTCGGCGTCTTCCACAGTGGAGCCGCCGGTCGCGCGTCGTTTGCGCGAATCGTTCGGTTCGAAGACCGAGACCAAGCCTGAGGCAAGGCCCAGCGCCAAGCCCGGCGAGAAGGCTCGCGGCCGCCAGGGCAACGGTGTGCCCGCGCCCGGTCCGGCGCGCCCGGCCGCCACGCCTGGCGCACCGGCTCCTGCGCCCGCCGCGGCAGCCAGGCCGACCCCGGCCCCGGCCCGGCCCGCTCCTGCGGCAGTGGCTCCGGAGAGCCCAGCCCCGGCAGTGCCGGCCCGGCCGTCGGCACCCAAGCCCGCAGCCCCGCAACCGCCCGCTGCGCCGACTCAGCCCGCGGCCGTCGCGCCCAGCGCGCCGCCCACGGCCCCGCGTCCGGCGCCGGGCGCAACACCTGGCCCACGTCCCGGACCGTCCAACGCACCTAAGCCGGCCCCGCGCACGCCGCGTGTTGGCAACAACCCGTTCTCGTCGCAGCAGCCCGTGGAGCGGCCTATTCCGCGGCCGCAACCGCGCCCCGGCAGCCCCCGGCCCACACCCGGCAACATGCCTCCGCGTCCCGCGGCCGGCGCCCCCGGCCGTGGCGGACCACGCCCCGGTCCGCGACCCGGTGGTGGTCCCCGTCCGGGCGCAGGTCAGGGTAGTCGCCCGGGTGGTGGCGGCGGCGGTAACTACCGCGGCGGCGGCGCCGGTGGTGGTGGCGGTAATGCCGGCGGCGGAGCGGCCGCCGGCGGTTTCCGGGGTCGTCCCGGCGGCGGTGGTGGTGGCGGCGGTGGCCGTCCCGGCCAGCGCGGCGGCGCTGCAGGTGCCTTCGGTCGTCCCGGCGGCGCGCCCAAGCGTGGCCGCAAGTCGAAGCGGCAGAAGCGGCAGGAATACGACTCGATGCAGGCGCCGGTCGTCGGTGGCGTGCGGTTGCCGCACGGCAACGGCGAGACCATCCGGCTGGCCCGCGGCGCGTCGCTGAGCGATTTCGCCGACAAGATCAACGCCAACCCGGCATCGCTGGTGCAGGCACTGTTCAACCTCGGTGAGATGGTCACCGCGACCCAGTCGGTCGGAGACGAGACCCTGGAGCTGCTCGGCAGCGAGATGAACTACGTCGTGCAGGTGGTCTCGCCTGAGGACGAGGACCGCGAGCTGCTCGAATCGTTCGACCTCACCTACGGCGAGGACGAAGGCGGCGAGGAAGACCTGCAGATTCGTCCGCCGGTCGTTACCGTCATGGGCCACGTCGACCACGGCAAGACGCGACTGCTCGACACCATCCGTAAGGCCAACGTCCGCGAGGGCGAGGCCGGTGGCATCACGCAGCACATCGGCGCTTACCAGGTCGAGGTGGATCTGGACGGCAACGTCCGGCCCATCACCTTCATCGACACCCCGGGTCACGAGGCGTTCACCGCCATGCGCGCTCGTGGTGCGAAGGCCACCGACATCGCGATCCTTGTGGTCGCCGCCGACGACGGCGTCATGCCGCAGACGGTCGAGGCGATCAACCACGCGCAGGCCGCCGATGTGCCGATCGTGGTTGCGGTCAACAAGATCGACAAGGAAGGCGCTGACCCGCAGAAGATCCGGGCCCAGCTCACCGAGTACAACCTGGTGGCCGAGGATTACGGCGGCGACACCATGTTCGTCGACATCTCGGCACGGCAGGGCACCAACATCGACCAGCTGCTCGAAGCGGTGCTGCTGACCGCCGACGCTGCCCTGGACCTGCGGGCGAACCCCGACATGGAAGCCCAGGGTGTGGCCATCGAGGCGCACCTGGACCGTGGCCGTGGGCCCGTGGCCACCGTGCTCATCCAGCGCGGCACCCTGCGGGTCGGCGACTCGATCGTCGCGGGCGACGCCTATGGGCGTGTCCGCCGGATGGTCGACGAGCACGGCGACGACATCGAAGAGGCACTGCCGTCCCGGCCGGTGCAGGTCGTCGGTTTCACGTCGGTGCCCGGCGCAGGTGACAACCTGCTGGTCGTCGACGAGGACCGTATTGCCCGCCAGATCGCCGATCGTCGCAACGCGCGCAAGCGCAATGCGCTGGCCGCCCGGTCTCGCAAGCGGATCAGCCTGGAAGATCTCGATTCGGCGCTGAAGGAAACCAGCCAGCTGAACCTGATCCTCAAGGGCGACAACTCGGGTACCGTCGAGGCCCTCGAGGAAGCCCTCATGGGTATTCAGGTCGACGACGAGGTGGAGCTGCGCGTCATCGACCGTGGCGTCGGTGGTGTCACCGAGACCAACGTCAACCTGGCGTCGGCATCGGACGCGATCATCATCGGGTTCAACGTCCGTGCCGAGGGCAAGGCAACCGAGCTGGCCAACCGCGAAGGCGTGGAGATCCGCTACTACTCGGTGATCTACCAGGCCATCGACGACATCGAGAGTGCGCTCAAGGGCATGCTCAAGCCTGTCTACGAGGAGAAGGAGCTCGGCCGCGCCGAGATCCGGGCGATCTTCCGGTCGTCCAGGATCGGCAACATCGCCGGCTGCCTCGTGCAGTCCGGGATCATGCGCCGCAACGCCAAGGCCCGGTTGCTGCGCGACAACGTCGTGGTCGCCGAGAACCTCACGGTTTCCTCGCTCAAGCGGGAGAAGGACGATGCCACCGAGGTCCGCGAAGGCTACGAGTGCGGTCTGACGCTGACCTACTCCGACATCAAGGAAGGCGACGTCATCGAGACGTACGAGCTGGTCGAGAAGGCGCGTACGTAAGACATGGTCGACGAACGCTTGCGTGAGGAGCATTGTGGCTGATCCTGCCCGCGCGAAGAGGCTCGCCAAGCGGATCTCCACGATCGTCGCCTCGACCATCGAGTACGAGATCAAGGATCCGCGGCTGGCCGGTGTCACGATCACCGATGCGAAAGTGTCGGGTGATCTGCATGACGCCACGCTGTACTACACGGTGATAGGTCAGACGCTGGACGACGCGCCGGATTACGCCGGCGCGGCGGCCGCCTTGGAGAAGGCCAAGGGCGTGTTGCGGACCAAGGTGGGCGCCGGGACCGGGGTGCGGTTCACCCCGACCCTGGCGTTCGTCCGCGACACCGTGCCCGATGCGGCGCACCGCATGGAGGAGCTGCTGGCCGCCGCGCGGGCCGCGGATGAGGATTTGGCAAGAGTTCGGGAGGGCGCCAAGCATGCCGGCGACGCCGACCCGTACCGTGTGAGCGGGGCGGAGGATGTGAACGGGCCTGCCAACGGGGCAGACATAGAGGACGCCGGTGACAGTTACGGATTCCAAGACCGAACATATGGCGACTGACATCGTCGCCCCCGGTGTGCGCGTCGACGCGCACGGGGCTGTCGAGTTGTTGTCGGTCGCGTCGAGCGTCAGTGTGGTGTGCCACATCTATCCCGATGCCGACACCATCGGCGCGGGGCTGGCGCTGGCTCGAGTCCTCGACGCGGCGGGCAAACACGTCCAGGTCGCGTTCGCGGCTCCCGAGACATTGCCCGAATCCTTGCAGACGCTGCCCGGTGGCCACCTGCTGGTGGTACCGGAGGGTGTCCGTGAGGATGCCGATCTGGTTGTCACCGTGGACATCCCGAGTATCAACAGGCTCGGCGCGTTGAGCGGTCTCGCCGAGGGCGGGCGGGAGGTGCTGGTCATCGACCATCACGCTTCCAATCAGCTGTTCGGAACCGCCAACTACGTCGACCCAACAGCGGACTCCACCACCATGCTGGTGGCCGAGATCCTCGACGCGTGGGACAAGCCGATCGACCGGCAGGTCGCCCATTGCCTGTACGCAGGTCTGACCACCGACACCGGATCGTTCCGCTGGGCCAGCGCGCGGGCACACCGGCTCGCCGCACGACTCGTCGAGCTGGGCGTGGACAACGCCTCGATCAGCCGTGCGCTGCTCGACACCCATCCGTTCGCTTGGCTGCCGATGCTGTCGCGCGTGCTGTCCTCGGCGCGGCTGTGTCCGGAGGCCCTCGACGGTCGCGGCCTGGTATACGTCGTTGTCTCGCACTCCGAGTGGTCAGGTGCCCGGCCCGAGGAAGTCGAGAGCATCGTCGACATCGTTCGCACCACGCAGCAGGCCGAGGTCGCCGCGGTGTTCAAGGAGATCGAACCGCAGCACTGGTCGGTGTCGATGCGAGCCAAGTCGGTCAACCTCGCCGAGGTCGCCAGCTCGTTCGGCGGTGGCGGTCACCCCCATGCGGCCGGATACTCGGCCACGGGCCCTGTCGACGACGTGATCCAGGCACTGCAGGCTGCTCTTGGTTGAGCCGGAAGGCGACCTGCCCGTTGCGCCCGCGACGAGTCGGCGCATCGCTGCGTTGGCGTTCCCGGCGCTCGGAGTGCTGGCGGCCGAACCGCTCTATCTGCTGTTCGACACCGCGATCGTCGGGCGGTTGGGCGCAGTCAGCCTGGCCGGCTTGGCCATCGGCGGTCTGGTCCTCAATCTGGCTGGCTCCAGTCTGACCTTCCTGTCCTACGGAACCACGGCGCGATCGGCTCGATTCTTCGGAGCCGGGGACCGGGCGGCCGCGGTCGGTGAGGGTGTTCAAGCCACCTGGCTGGCCGTGTCGATCGGATTGGTGCTCTGCGCGGTCGTGCAGGTTGTCGCGGCTCCGTTGCTGACGGTGATCGCCGGTGGCGGAGCGATCGCGCAGGCGGCGCTGCCGTGGCTGCGGATCGCGGTCCTCGGCGCGCCCGCGATCCTGATCTCGATGGCGGGCAACGGTTGGATGCGCGGTGTGCAGGACACCGTCCGGCCATTGCGCTACGTGATCGCCGGGTTTTCGGTGTCGGCGGTGTTGTGTCCGCTGCTCGTCTACGGCTGGCTGGGGATGCCACGGTTGGAGTTGGCCGGCTCAGCCGTCGCGAACCTGGTGGGGCAGTGGGTGGCGGCGATCCTGTTCGTCCGGGCGTTGCTTTCAGAGCGGGTGCCGCTGCGGTTGCACCCGTCGGTGCTTCGCGCCCAGGTGGTGCTGGGCCGGGACTTGTTGCTGCGCACCATGGCGTTTCAGGCATGTTTTGTGTCGGCGGGAGCAGTCGCGGCCCGATTCGGCGCGGCCGCCGTGGCCGCTCACCAGGTGGTGCTGCAGCTGTGGAGTTTCCTTGCGCTGGTGCTCGATTCACTGGCGATCGCGGCGCAGTCGTTGGTGGGTGCCGCTCTGGGCGCGGGGCAACTCGACCACGCCAAAGTGGTGGCCTGGCGCGTGACATTGTTCTCGACTGCGGCCGGTGCGGTACTGGCGGCGGTGTTCGGGATCGGGGCCCACGTGCTGCCCGCATTGTTCACCGACGATCGGTCGGTCCTCGACGAGATCGGCGTGCCGTGGTGGTTCCTCGTGGCCCAATTGCCTATCGCCGGAATTGTTTTCGCCATCGACGGAGTTCTGCTCGGTGCCGGCGACGCCAAATTCATGCGCAATGCCACGCTGATCAGTGCGCTGGCCGGCTTTCTGCCTCTGGTCTGGCTGTCGCTGATCTTCCGCTGGGGCCTGCTTGGTATCTGGGCCGGACTGAGCACTTTCATGGTGCTGCGGTTGGTGTTCGTCGGCTGGCGGGCCTTCTCGGGCCGCTGGCTGGTGGCGGGCACGGCCTGAGCGACGACCATCGGGGAGCTTGGGATCCGTCGAAGAAGTCTTGACCGACTGATGACCATGCCGCCCCTACTGCTCTAGGGCGCGGGCCCGGTCGGTGGTGTGAGATCAGCCCGGCCCCATGCGCCTATCGTGGGACTCATGTGTCGCAACATCACCGAACTGCGTGGCCTGCAACCGGCCGCCACAGCCGAGGAAATCGAGGCCGCTGCCCGCCAGTACGTCCGCAAGGTCAGCGGCATCACGCGACCGACCGGAGCCAACATCGACGCGTTCGAAGCGGCCGTCGCCGACGTCACCGCGGTCACCACACGGCTGCTGGACGGCCTGGCGCCGCGGCGTCAGCCACCCAAAACCGTTCCGCCACTTCGTCGCCCGGAGGTACAGGCGAGGCTGGCGGCCAGGTGAATGCACCGGCGCTCAAGGAGTGGAGCGCGGCAGTGCATGCGTTGCTCGACGGGCGCCAGACTGTGCTGCTGCGCAAGGGCGGCATCGGTGAGAAGCGGTTCTCGGTCGCCGCGCCCGAGTTCCTGCTATTCCCGACGATCGCGCACAGCCACGCAGAGCGGGTGCGCCCCGAACACCGCGACCTGCTCGAAGCCGCCGCTGCGGATAGCACCGACACTGCTGTGACCATCCGTGCTGCAGCGAAAGTAGTTGCGGCCGTGGAGGTCAACCAACCTGAGGCGATCGATGCGATCGACGATCTGCACATTTGGACCGCCGAGTCGGTACGGACCGACCGCTTGGATTTCCGCCCGAAGCACCGGCTGACGGTATTGGTGGTCCAGGCCCGTGCGCTCACCGAACCCCTCGAGCTGGTCCGCACACCCGAATTCGCGGGCTGCAAGAGCTGGGTGGAGCTGATGGTCGAAGTCGGCTCGCGCAGCGCGGCAGCGGCCGTACACGACGATGCTGTACTGCAGAGCATCGCCGAGCGCGTGCGCGCCTCAGTCGGCTGACGGCGGACGCGGGCCGGCGGGAAGCACGAGCCGGGACACACCGTTTTGGCCGTGATGCACGGTGTGGGTGGCCCGGAGCAGCCGGCAACCGGAGATCGGTGGCTCGCCGGTGCCGAGATTGCGCGCAAACCGTGGATGCGACCCGCCTGCCACCAGCAACCGAATCCGCGATCCCGCCGCGAATCGGTGTGCAACAGCGTCGAATTCGATTCGGATGAGACCGGACTCCCCGGTACGTCGGACGAACGCGTCGGTTACGTTGCGCGAGCGGCCCTTGGCGTCCACCTCGCTGATCCGGACGAACACGTCGTGGTTCGGGTTGTCGCAGCTGTGCTGCAGTTCGGCCACCGCGGTGCCGACCATGTACAGATCGGCGGGCAGCGGGTCACCGGTGTAGGCCAGCACATCGGCGCGCCGGGCCAGCCGCGTGTCGTCGCGATACCCGGCTTCGCGCGCCAGCAACCGACCGCCGACCGCCGACAGTCGGGGTGGGGTTGGCAGGGTCGTACACGAATGTCCTAGACCGGTCAGGCAGCGCGCTCGACATCGGCGGACGGTCCGACAGCCGGCCTGTGGGCTGCAGGAACAGCTCGTGCTCCGGCATCGCCGGTGGCCAGTCGGGCAGGTCCACCCAGCCGGACCCGTTGATGTAGGTGCGAACGCTGGCGTGGCGAGTCTCATCACGCGCCGTCAGATGAGTGCCCAGCCAGTCCAGCGATTCGCCGACGACGGTCCGCAGGCCCTTGGTCAGCAATTGTGAGTGGGTCCACGGCCCGACAGTCAGCGCCACCGGCACCCCGCGCCCGCGCAGTTGTCGGTATTGCTGCAGGGTCTGGTCCAGGAACAGGTCCTGCCAGCCGCTGAGCAGCAGGACCGGGACCGCCGCGCGGTCGAGTGCCTCGGTGAATCGCAGTGCGTCCCAGAAAGGATCCTCGCGGTCGGGATGCTCCAGCCACGATTCGAACCAGGGGGCGCCGCTGCCGAGCAGCTCGCGGCCGGCCGCGCCCATCGGCAGCCCCGCAGTCGCGCGGGCAAGCTCTGCGGGGCCCCGCACCTGACGGGTCAGTGCCTGCACCAGACCCGGCTCCTCCTGGCGGGCCACCATCGCACTCCAGCCCAGGAAGTCGTTGAGGGTGAATGAGCCCGTGCCCCATGCCGACTCGCTGAAATCGTGGGGACCGACGGTGATGACCGCCGCCTTCATCTCCGGTGGTGGGTCGGCCAGCAGAGCCCACTGCGTGAAACCGAGATAGGACAGGCCGACCGTGGCGAACGAGCCGGTGAACCAGGGTTGCTCGCGCAGCCACACCACGGTGTCGGCGCCGTCGGCCATCTCGTGGACCATCGGTGTGAACTCGCCGCCCGAGCCGAAGGTCCCGCGCACGCTCTGCAACACCACGTGATAGCCGCGGGCGGCATAGACGTGCGCGAACACCGCCGAGAACGGGAGCCCACGGCCGTAGGGCCCGCGGACCAGCAGGGTACCCGCAGGCGCGGCGGTGTCCGGCGAGTAGTGGTCGGCGACCAACTCGATGCCGTCGCGCATCGGCACGCGCAACCCACGCCGCACGGTGTAGGACGTTTCGGGGGGTGGCAGGCCGAGCAGGCGACTGACTGCCTGGCCGGCATGCCGGCGGAATCGCGTCACCGCACCAGGCTACGGATCAGAACTTGTGGTACGGCGCCAGCGCGTGGGCCCGCTGCAGAGTTGACGAGAACCTGTTCCAGTCCGGGGTGTCGGGATGGCATCCGGCACGCGGTTAGGCTGATCCGTTGTGGTGATGCAACCGTGGTGATGGACCAGGAGTCGAGGGACCGGCAGCCGATTCTGTGGGCAATCAGCGACCTACACACCGGCCACACCGGAAATAAGCCCGTCACGGAGTCGCTCTATCCGTCCACGCCGGATGACTGGCTGATCGTGGCAGGCGACGTGGGGGAGCGTACTGACGAGATCCGCTGGACCCTGGACCTGCTGCGGAAACGTTTCGCGAAGGTGATCTGGGTGCCCGGGAACCATGAGCTGTGGACCACCAACAAAGACCCGATGCAAATCTTCGGCCGGTCCCGCTACGACTATCTGGTCGACATGTGTGACCAGATGGGCATCGTCACCCCCGAACATCCCTTCCCGGTCTGGACCGAGCAAGGTGGCCCGGCCACCATCGTGCCGATGTTTCTGCTATACGACTACACGTTTTTGCCCGCCGGTACGGCGACCAAGGCCGAGGGCTTGGCTGTGGCGCGAGAACGCAACGTGGTGGGTACCGACGAGTTCCTGCTGTCGTGTGAGCCGTACGCGACCCGCGACGCGTGGTGCCGTGACCGGGTCAAGCAGACTCGCGAGAAGCTCGAAGACCTCGACTGGATCACGCCGACCGTTCTGGTCAACCACTTCCCGCTGGTGCGGGAACCCTGCGACGCGATGTTCTATCCCGAGTTCTCGTTGTGGTGCGGGACCACCGCGACCAAAGACTGGCACATCCGGTACAACGCCATCTGCTCGGTCTACGGGCATCTACATATTCCCCGCACCACCTGGTACGACGACGTGCGCTTCGAAGAGGTGTCGGTCGGCTACCCGCGGGAGTGGCGCCGGCGCAAGCCTTACCGGTGGCTGCGGCAGATCCTGCCCGATCCGAAATACGCACCCGGCTATCTCAACGAGTTCGGCGGTCATTTCGAGATCACCCCGGAGATGCGAGCCCATGCCGAGCAGGTGCGGGACCGGATTCAATCGAGGAGAGCATGAGCGGCATGCTGCTCACCCAGGTGCTCCCGGACGCGGTGGCGTCTGCCGAGTTGTACGACGATCCACCGGGGCTGTCACCGCTGCCAGAAGAAGAACCACTCATCGCGCGGTCAGTGGCCAAGCGCCGCAACGAGTTCGTCACAGTGCGTTACTGCGCGCGTCAGGCACTGGGGGAGCTGGGCATCGGACCTGTCCCGATCCTCAAGGGGGACAAAGGCGAACCATGTTGGCCCGATGGCGTGGTCGGTAGCCTGACGCACTGCAGGGGATTTCGCGGCGCAGTCGTGGGCCGTACTGTCGAGGTCCGGTCGGTCGGGATTGACGCCGAGCCCCATGACGTCCTGCCGGACGGGGTGCTCGACGCGATCACGGTGCCGGCCGAACGCACCGAGCTGGGCGGCCTGCCAGATGGTCTGCACTGGGATCGAATCCTGTTCTGCGCCAAGGAGGCAACCTACAAGGCGTGGTTTCCGTTGACGCACCGCTGGTTGGGCTTCGAGGATGCGCACATCACCTTCGACGTTGATGATTCCGGTACCACCGGCGGCTTCTGGTCGGAAATCCTCATCGATCCGGCCGCCGAGCACGGTCCACCGCTCAACCTGCTCGAAGGTCGTTGGTCGGTGCGTGACGGTGTGACGCTGACGGCGATCGTGCTGTGAATATGCCTGCGCACGCGAGGAACAATCCAAACCCGAGCCCGGGATTGGTGATCGTCGACAAGCCGGCTGGCATGACCAGCCACGACGTGGTCGGCCGATGCCGTCGGCTGTTCGGTACCCGCAAGGTCGGCCATGCCGGCACCCTCGATCCCATGGCCACCGGAGTGCTGGTGATCGGTATCGAGCGGGCCACCAAGATCCTGGGTCTGCTGACCGCCACCGACAAGTCGTACAGCGCGACCATCCGGCTGGGCCGGACCACCAGCACTGAAGACGCCGAAGGTGAAGTGCTGCAGACTGTCTCGGCTTCGCACGTCACCGATATATGCGTCGCCGACGCAGTGGCGGCGCTCCGCGGCGAGATCCAGCAGGTGCCGTCGGCGGTGAGCGCGATCAAGGTCGACGGTCAGCGGGCCTACAAGCTGGCCAGGGAAGGCCAGGTCGTCGAGTTGGCCGCACGCCCGGTGCGGATCGACCGATTCGATGTGGTCGCCGTCAGGCGCATCGACGACTTCGTCGACGTGGACGTCGAGGTGGACTGTTCGTCGGGCACCTACATCCGGGCGCTGGCGCGCGACGTCGGCTCGGCACTCGGCGTCGGGGGCCACCTGACGGCGTTACGGCGGACCAAAGTCGGTCGCTACGGCCTCGACGAGGCGCGCACTCTCGACGATCTCGCCGAACAGGCGCGGCTGAGTTACTCACTCGACGAGGCCTGCCTGATCGGGTTTCCGCGCCGTGATCTGAGCGCGGATGAAACCGAGGACACCAGGCATGGCAGGTCGTTGAAACCCGCCGGGATCGACGGTGTTTACGCGGCAACTTCACCTGACGGCCAGGTCATCGCATTGCTGCAGGACGGTTCGTTGCGAACCAAGTCGGTAGTGGTGTTGCGGCCGGCGACCCTGTAGACCGCGGACTTTGCGATTCGGAGCGGTCGGGCTACCGGGGAGATCAGGCGACGACCCAGATCGCTTCTGCCGCAGGGCTACCCAGATCGACCGTGACTTCGGTAGCAGAATCGCATGCAGTGCCCGGCTGCTCTATCGCCACCGAGATCATGCCCGCGAAATCCCGTCGGGCCAGCACCCGCAACCGCGAGTCGAGGCTGATGCCGACGCTGTCGAAGTACCGCAGCATCTCAGGATCGGCGTCGGAGATTCGTGCCACCGTGCCTGCGTCGCCGTTCTGACAGACCGAGAGTTGACGGGCCGGCGGCGTCGGCACTTGACCGTCGGCGGCCGGGATCGGGTCGCCGTGCGGGTCCCGGGTCGGGAAGCCGAGCTTGGCGTCGATGCGGTCGAGCATCCGGTCGCTCACGGCATGCTCTAGGACTTCGGCTTCGTCGTGCACCTCGTCCCAGCCGTAGCCGAGCTCTTGGACGAGAAAGGTTTCCATCAGCCGGTGCCGGCGCACCATCGCGAGGGCGGCCTGGCGGCCGGCCTCGGTCAGCGTCACCGCACCGTACTTCTCGTGGTCGACCAGGCCTTGATCGGCGAGCTTGCGGATGGATTCGGAGGCCGTGGAGGCCGATACGCTCATCCGCTCGGCCAGCAGCTTCGTGCTGACCTTCTCGCGTGACCATTCCTGCGCCGTCCAGATGACCTTCAGATAGTCCTGGGCAACCGTCGAGAGGTCGCGATGGTTACCGGAAGGACTCACAGTGAGGAAGTTTAGGCAATCATCACCTCATCCGGGCACTAGAGCAGATCCTGGCGCGGGCGGGCCGTAGGCTAACTGCTGTGCAGCGCTGGCGTGGGCAGGACGAGATCCCCACGGACTGGGGCAGATGTGTGGTGACCATCGGGGTGTTCGACGGTGTGCACCGTGGACATGCCGAGCTGATCAGTCATGCGGTGAAAGCGGGCAGATCCCGCGGGATACCGGTGGTACTGATGACCTTCGACCCCCATCCGATGGAAGTGGTGTTCCCGGGCAGTCATCCGGCGCAGCTCACCACGCTGGCCAGACGCGCCGAACTCATCGAAGAGCTCGGGGTCGACGTGTTTCTGGTGATGCCGTTCACCTCGGACTTCATGAAGCTCACCCCCGAGCGCTACATCCACGAGCTGCTGGTGGAGCACCTGCATGTGGTCGAGGTGGTCGTGGGGAAGAACTTCACCTTCGGCAAGAAGGCCGCAGGCAATGTCGACATGCTGCGCGACGCCGGTGAACGCTTCGGTTTCGCGGTCGAGGCCATGTCGTTGGTGACCGAACCCCTCGACCCCGAGCACCGCGACGAGCGCGTCACCTTCTCGTCCACCTACATCCGGTCCTGTGTCGATGCCGGTGACGTGGTAGCGGCGGCGGAGGCGCTGGGCCGGCCACATCGTGTCGAGGGTGTCGTGGTGCGTGGCGAGGGCCGCGGCCGGGTGTTGGGATTCCCCACCGCCAACGTGGCCCCGCCGATGTACTCGGCGATTCCGGCCGACGGCGTATATGCGGCGTGGTTCACGGTGCTGGGCCACGGGCCGATGATGGGCACGGTCATTCCCGGGGAGCGGTACCAGGCAGCCGTGTCGGTCGGTACCAATCCGACATTCTCCGGCCGCACGCGCACCGTAGAGGCGTTCGTCCTCGACACCAATGCCGATTTGTACGGCCAGCACGTGGCAGTCGACTTCGTGGCCCGCATCCGCGGCCAGGAGAAGTTCAATTCGGTCGACGACCTGGTGATGGAGATGAGGACCGACACCGACTGTGCCCGATCGATTCTTTCTGCGCACTCAAGCTGAATTCGCGGCTCGCCCCTCAAGCTGGACGCGGCTCGCCGCTGGAGCTGGATTCGCGGCTCGCCGCGGAAGCTGAATTCGCGGCTCGCCGCTGGAGCTGGATTCGCGGCTCGCCGCGGAAGCTGAATTCGCGGCTCGCCGCGGCCCACTGCTAAGCTTTCCGGCGATCCGGCACACGCTGCAGGCCGCGGTGGCTGTGTCGAGAATATGTTCGCGGACCGATTTGATGGAGTTGTTTCGTGGCGCTTACCGCCGAGCAGAAAAAAGAAATCCTGGGCTCTTACGGCCTGCACGAGACCGACACCGGTTCGCCGGAGGCTCAGGTTGCGTTGCTGACCAAGCGGATCTCGGACCTGACCGAACACCTCAAGGAGCACAAGCACGACCACCACTCGCGGCGCGGACTGTTGCTGCTCGTGGGTCGGCGTCGCCGGCTGCTCAAGTACGTTGCGCAGGTTGACGTCGAGCGCTACCGCTCGCTGATCGAGCGCCTTGGGCTGCGTCGCTGACGCAGCGTATATGGCATCAGAACGGCGGCCGCCTTCTTCGGGGCGGCCGTCGTTCTGTCTATGGCCCTCAGCCCGTGTTCACGGGCGGCCCAGAACAGCAGTTCACCGTATGTGCGGAGGACGCGGCGTAAGCAGCGCCGTGATGACGATCGGGCTGTTGCTGCCGTGTACCATGAGTGCGTTCGACAGCCATTTCGAACATGGGTGCGGTACCTGCATATCGGCGGGCGCCGTTCCTGCGAGTCACATAGGACCCGCCCGATCGGGCGGTCTTCGGTAGTGGCCGCCGGGAACTCCAGAATTGGGGTATATCCGGCCGCTTCGATCGACGGCCGTAGCCGTATCGAGGTCTGTGGTGTTCACCGGCGTGACGACGCGAAACAACGACTGAGTGAATCAGAGAGGCCACCGGACTAAATGTCTGCAGTTGAACTTGAAGACGGTGTGTTCGAATCCACCGCCGTCATCGACAACGGGTCGTTCGGCACCCGCACGATCCGTTTCGAGACCGGACGGCTGGCAAAGCAGGCCGCCGGCTCGGTCGTCGCATATCTCGACGACGAGACGATGCTGCTGAGCGCCACCACTGCCAGCAAGAACCCCAAGGACCACTTCGACTTCTTCCCGCTGACGGTCGACGTCGAGGAGCGCATGTACGCCGCGGGCCGTATCCCCGGCTCGTTCTTCCGCCGCGAAGGCCGTCCGTCCACGGATGCGATCCTGACCTGCCGCCTGATCGACCGTCCGCTGCGTCCGTCATTCGTCGACGGCCTGCGCAACGAGATCCAGGTTGTGGTGACCGTGCTGAGCCTGGACCCCAAGGATCTGTACGACGTGCTGGCGATCAACGCGGCTTCGGCGTCCACCCAGCTGGCTGGCCTGCCGTTCTCCGGCCCGGTCGGCGGTACTCGCGTTGCCCTCATCGATGGTCAGTGGGTTGCATTCCCGACCGGCGAGCAGCTGGAGAAGGCCGTGTTCGACATGGTCGTCGCCGGGCGAATCGTCGGAGACGGCGATAGCGCCGATGTGGCGATCATGATGGTCGAGGCCGAGGCCACCGAGAAAGTCATCGAGCTGGTGGCCGGTGGTGCGCAGGCGCCGACCGAGGCTGTCGTCGCCGAGGGACTCGAGGCTGCCAAGCCGTTCATCAAGGTGCTGTGCGCCGCCCAGCAGGAGCTGGCCGAGGCTGCCGCCAAGGAGACCGGCGACTACCCGGTCTTCCCCGACTACGCCGAGGACGTCTACGACTCGGTCGCCTCGGTGGCCACCGAGGCTCTGTCGGAGGCGCTGACCATCGCCGGCAAGAATGAGCGCAACGAGCGCACCGACGAGATCAAGGTTGACGTACTGGAGCGCCTGGCCGGGGCCTCTGGGAACTTCGCCGGCCGCGAGAAGGAAATCGGTGCCGCGTTCCGGTCGCTGACCAAAAAGCTTGTGCGCCAGCGCATCCTGACCGATCACTTCCGCATCGACGGCCGCGGCATCACCGATATCCGCGCCCTGAGCGCCGAGGTTGCCGTGGTGCCCCGGGCGCATGGCAGCGCGCTGTTCGAACGCGGCGAGACCCAGATCATGGGTGTCACCACGCTGGACATGGTCAAGATGGCTCAGCAGATCGACTCGCTGGGGCCCGAGACCACCAAGCGCTACATGCACCACTACAACTTCCCGCCGTACTCGACCGGTGAAACCGGTCGCGTCGGCTCGCCCAAGCGCCGCGAGATCGGCCACGGTGCGCTCGCCGAGCGGGCGCTGGTACCCGTGCTGCCCAGTGTGGAGGAGTTCCCCTACGCGATCCGGCAGGTGTCCGAGGCGCTGGGCTCCAACGGCTCCACCTCGATGGGTTCGGTGTGCGCCTCAACGCTGTCGCTGTTCAACGCGGGTGTGCCATTGAAGGCTCCGGTCGCGGGCATCGCGATGGGCCTGGTGTCCGACGACGTCAACGGTGAGACCCGCTACGTCGCGTTGACCGACATCCTCGGTGCCGAGGATGCCTTCGGCGACATGGACTTCAAGGTTGCCGGCACCAAGGACTTCGTCACCGCGCTGCAGCTCGACACCAAGCTCGACGGCATCCCGTCGAAGGTGCTGGCCGGGGCCCTGTCCCAGGCCAAGGACGCGCGGCTGACCATCCTCGAGGTGATGGCCGAGGCCATCGACGCACCCGACGAGATGAGCCCGTACGCACCGCGCATCACCACCATCAAGGTGCCGGTCGACAAGATCGGCGAGGTGATCGGGCCCAAGGGCAAGATGATCAACTCGATCACCGAGGAGACCGGCGCCCAGATCTCCATCGAGGACGACGGCACGGTGTTCGTCGGCGCGGCGGACGGTCCGTCCGCGCAGGCCGCGATCGACAAGATCAACGCGATCGCCAACCCGCAGCTGCCGAAGATCGGCGAGCGGTTCCTCGGCACCGTGGTCAAGACCACCGATTTCGGTGCGTTCGTCTCACTGCTGCCGGGCCGCGACGGTCTGGTGCACATCTCCAAGCTGGGCCGCGGTAAGCGCATCGCCAAGGTTGAGGATGTGGTCAAGGTCGGCGACAAGCTGCAGGTGGAGATCGCCGATATCGACAACCGCGGCAAGATCTCGCTGATCCTGGTGGCCGAAGAAGAACCGGCAGCAGAGGCCGCAGAGTCGGCTGCACCTGCCGATGCCGCGCCCGCCGAAGCCTGATCGCAAGGCGTCGAAACTGGATACCTCGCAGGTCCGCCGGACCATCCTGCCCGGCGGACTGCGGGTGGTCACGGAGTACGTCCCGTCGGTGCGTTCCGCATCGGTCGGGGTATGGGTGGGCGTCGGTTCTCGCGACGAAGGTCGTAGCGTCGCGGGTGCCGCCCACTTCCTGGAACACCTGCTGTTCAAATCGACGCCGTCGCGCAGTGCGGTGGACATCGCACAGGCCGTCGACGCCGTTGGTGGTGAGCTGAACGCGTTCACAGCCCGCGAGCACACCTGCTACTACGCGCACGTCCTCGACACCGACCTGGAACTGGCGGTCGACCTCGTTGCGGACGTGGTGTTGCGCGGACGGTGTGCCGTCGAGGATGTCGAGGTCGAGCGCGACGTGGTGCTCGAGGAAATCGCCATGCGCGACGACGACCCCGAGGACACTCTGGGCGATGTGTTCCTGTCGGCGATGTTCGGCGATCACCCGGTGGGACGACCGGTGATCGGGAGCGTCGAGTCGATCTCGGAAATGACTCGGGCGCAGCTGCATTCATTTCACGTTCGGCGGTATACGCCAGACCGAATGGTGGTGGCGGTCGCCGGGAACGTCGACCATGACGTGGTGGTGGCATTGGTCCGGGAGTATTTCGGGCCGAAGCTGGTGGCCGGGCGTACGGCGATTCCGCCCCGCAAGGGTTCGGGTCGGGTCATCGGGCATCCTGTCCTGGAAGTGATCGAACGCGACGGTGAGCAGACTCATCTTTCGATAGGGGTGCGCACCCCTGGCCGCCACTGGGAGCATCGGTGGGCGCTTTCGGTACTCAACACTGCACTCGGTGGTGGTCTGAGTTCCCGTCTGTTCCAACAGATTCGGGAAACCAGGGGACTGGCCTACTCGGTGTATTCGACGGTGGACACCTTCTCCGACAGCGGCGCGTTCTCGGTATACGCCGGATGTCAGCCCGAGCGGTTCGACGAAGTGGTCCGGGTAACCACCGATGTGTTGGAAACTGTTGCGCGCGACGGTATTACCCCGGACGAATGCCGTATCGCCAAGGGATCGTTGCGGGGCGGCCTGGTGCTCGGGCTGGAAGATTCGGCGTCACGCATGCACCGGATCGGCCGCAGCGAACTCAACTACGGCGAACACCGAAATCTGGAGCACACATTGGCCCAGATCGAGGCAGTGACGCTAGACGAGGTCAATGCCGTCGCGCGCCAGCTGCTGACCCGGGAATACGGCGCGGCGGTGCTCGGCCCGTCGGAAATGGCTCTGCCGCAAAGGCTTCAGGCTATCGCCGGTTGACACACATGCGGGTAGTCTGGACTCGATGACTGGGCTCTCGCGGCGCAAGGTACTCATCGGATCGTTGGCGGCAGTAACTCTGGCCGGCATCGGAGCACCGACGGCGTCGGCGACTCCACTCGATGATCAGATCGCCGGCCTTGAACAGCGCAACAATGTGTTGATCGGCATCTTCGCCGCCAACGTGGATTCGAATCGCACGGTCGCCCACCGGGCCGACGAGACGTTCGCGATGTGTTCGACGTTCAAGGGTTACGCCGTCGGACGTGTGCTGCAACAGGTCGATCGTGCGCAGCTGGCGCTCGACACCCGGATCTTCATCGACCCGAGTGCGATCGTCGCCAACTCGCCCGTGACCGAGCGACGGGCGGGCGCCGATATGACGATCGGCGAACTGTGCCAGGCTGCCCTGCAGCACAGTGACAACACCGCGGGGAACTTGCTGCTCAAGATGATCGACGGGCCGCCGGGTATCACGGCGTTCGCCCGCAGCATCGGCGACAACCGCACCCGCCTGGACCGCTGGGAAACCGCGCTGAACACGGCCATCCCCGGTGATCTTCGGGATACGTCGACACCCGCGGCCCTGGGAGGTGGATACCGCGCGCTGCTGGCCGGAGACGTGTTGAGCCCGCCGCAGCGTCAGCAGCTCGAGGACTGGATGCGCGGCAATGAGACGTCGAGCATGCGGGCTGGGCTCCCGGCCGACTGGACCAGCGCCGACAAGACCGGTAGCGGTGATTACGGCAGCACCAACGACGTCGGCATCGCCTACGGTCCGGACGGCCAGCGGCTGCTACTCGCGGTGATGACGCGATCGCGGGCTGACGATCCGAAGGCCGCCAACCTGCGACCGCTCATCGGCGAGCTGACGGCACTGTTGGTGCCGTCATTGCTCTGAGTTATCAGGTGCAGAATTCTTCTGCGGCAGAATCAATTTCAGTGTTGACCGTGGGTTGGCCGTACCGCTGCGGGGTTCTAGACGAGTGGCAGTGAGTTGTCGCGGTGCAGAACGAAGAAGTACGGCTGTGATCCTCGCAGATCCATCGCCCCGATCACCGCAACGTCGGAGAGCTTGCGGAACACATCGTTGATGGGCAACTGGTCGTAGATCATCGTCGCGGTGTCGGTGTCGCGATACCGCGTGGTGCGGAGCCGCGCCTTGGCCGAGCGGGTTTGCAAGACCGGACGCAACGCGGCGATCGCCCTCGACACCGGCAACGACAACGACAACTTGGACGTGACGCCGAGACCGCCGAATGCCAACGCCGGGTTGAGTGCCCACAGGCCCGTGTTGTCCTTGGTGGGAAACAGCAGCGGGTGGACGGTCTCCGCGTCGATGAACCGCTTGCCCCACCAGCCGCTGGCGGCCAGAAGGCCGTCCATCGGATGACCGGTCGGGATTTCGTCGCCGTGCCAGGTGCCGATCATGAAGGCCGGGTCGACCGCCTCGGCGGCATCGAAGACCTCCAGAGCTTCGTCGGTGGTCGTCGGAACATTCGGTAACACTTCACCCAACAGCATGCATCCCAGGGTACTTGACACGTGTCAAGCAGGGTCGCCAGCTGGAGAGGTGGACTCAAAAGTCATCGCCCGGCCAGCATGAGATGCCAGCCGAGCGACGGGCTTCATGTTCTTACAGCAGAGTTGCCGGGTCGGTGTAGGGCAAGCCGAGATCCGCGGCGACCTGCTCGGACAGGAGGGCGCCCTCATGGGTCGACAGGCCCTTGGCCAGCGCGGCGTCACTCGCGCACGCCGCCTTCCAACCCTTGTCGGCCAGTTTCAGCACGTACGGCATGGTGGCGTTGGTCAGCGCGAAGGTCGAGGTGCGGGGCACCGCGCCGGGCATGTTGGCCACGCAGTAGAACACGGTGTCGTGCACGGCGAAGGTCGGGTCGTCGTGGGTGGTTGGGTGCGAGTCCTCGAAGCAGCCGCCCTGGTCGATGGCGATGTCGACCAGGACCGCGCCCGATTTCATGTGAGCGACAGTCGAATTGGTGATCAACTTGGGGGCCTTGGCGCCCGGGATGAGGACCGCGCCGATCACCAGATCTGCGCGCTTGACGGCTTCCTCGAGTTCGAGGCTCGACGAGTAGCGGGTCTCGATGCCGTTTCCACACTCGTTGTCGATCTTGCGCAGCGTGGTGATGTTGAGGTCGAACACCGTGACGTGGGCGCCCATGCCCTTGGCGATGCGGGCAGCGTTGTAGCCGGCGACGCCGCCGCCGATGACGACGACCTCCGCTGGTGCGACGCCGGGGACGCCGCCCATGAGCACACCGCGGCCGCTGTGGCTACGCATCAGGTGATAAGCACCGACTTGAGCCGAGAGCCGGCCGGCGACCTCGCTCATCGGAGCCAGCAGCGGCAATGCGCCGTCGGCCGTCTGTACGGTCTCATAGGCGATCGAGGTGATGCCCGAGGCGAGCAGTGCGTCGGTGCACGGCCGCGAGGCGGCCAAATGCAGGTAGGTGAACAGGATCTGGTCCATGCGCATACGGGCGTACTCAGCTTCGATAGGTTCCTTGACCTTGAGCAGCAGCTCGGCATCGGCCCAGACCTGGTCAGCGGTCGTGACGATCTCCGCGCCGGCGGCCTTGAAGTCGTTGTCCGAGATGGCCGAGCCCTCGCCGGCGCCCGCCTGAATGATCACGTCGTGGCCGCGGCGAGTCAGTTCGGCAACGCCGGCCGGGGTGGCCGCGACGCGGTACTCGTTGTTCTTGATCTCGGTCGGGATACCGACGAGCATGATCGCTCCTTCAAAGTTGGTGTCTAAAACAAGTGTGAAGAAAATTCGAAGTGTGAGCAATATCTCCGATAAGGATTCGTTAGAGTACATGTGTGAGTGAAGGATCGGCGAGTACGGCACGGGGTTCGGTCCACTCGCCGAAGGATGTTCGGCAGCCTGGTATCGATGAAGTCGACCGGCGGATTTTGCTGGCTCTGCACGCCGACGCGCGGATCTCCAACAGTGCTTTGGCCGACGCCGTCGGGATCGCTGCGTCGACTTGTCACGGGAGGGTTCGGCGCCTTCAGGAGGTCGGGGTCATCCGGGGCTTCTACACCGATATCGATCCGGCCGCCGTGGGTCTGGGGCTGCAGGCGATGATCTCGGTCAGTCTGCAGTCGAATGCCCGGGGGAAGATCCGAAGCTTCATCGCGCAGATCCGCAAGCGGCCACAGGTGATGGACGTCTACTTCCTGGCCGGTGGCGACGATTTCATCCTGCACGTCGCTGCGCGCGATACCGACGACCTGCGGGCGTTCGTGGTCGAGAACCTCAATGCCGATGCCGATGTCGCCGGGACCCAGACGTCATTGATCTTCGAGCATCTGCGCGGTGCGTCACCCCTGTGATCGCAAGATCAGTCCGTAGCCGTCGTCGCGGGTGAGGCGCAGTTCATCGGCGTTGATTGAGCTGCGGACATGTCCGCCCAACACATTGAGCACAGCTTGCTGGATTTCGCCCACCTCTGCCGGACACGGGTTTCCCTGACCCGTCAGTGGTCCGAACGCAATATCACCGGGTGCGTTGGCAAGGTCGGCATGGCCCGTGACGTGGTTGCAGCCGGTCCAGCCCGTGACCGCGCCGTCGGCGTTGATCGTCAGTGTCGGCCGCGCCCGTTCCAATGCGATGGACGTCGAAATCGCCTGGGGCGAGACCAGACTCTGCACCAGCCATACCGTGCCAGTCAGCGGGCGGTCCGGGTCGACCACTTTCTTATCCTTCATGGTCACAGTGGCGGTTGTGGTCTTGAGCGTGAGCGTATCGCCGGTAAGCGACCACGAAGGACTGGCTTGGAAGAACTTCGACACCCAGGCATCGGCATCCCCGAGTGGTGGCGGGCAGGCCATCATGGTGCTGGCCAACTGGGTGACGACCCGTCCACCTGATAGATCCGCGGTGCCCGAGCCGTGGTTGCAGCCTGCGAACGTGCTGATCCGGTTCTCGTCGAAATTGACCGTCAAAGGCCCACCTCCGGGAATCTGCTCACCGTCGACGGATATCGACACGAAAGTTCGGCCCTCAGGGGTTATCGGGTTATCCGCATCTACGGTGCCCGAGCAACCAGCAAGAGCCAGGGCGGCGGTGAGCGCGGCAGGGAGTGAACGCATACCCCACCGTAACGACCGGGCCGACGCTCATATCCAGCTCGGTCAATCACGTTGATGGACAGTCAGTTTCGTCGTCACCATTGTCTTCGGTGAAGTATTGCTGGGGGTGGTGATAGGTGTTGATGCGGGACTGGCCGGTGTCTAGTAGTGGGGGTGGGGTCCATTCGCAGCGGCCGTGGGTGTTGATGCGGGTGGTCCATTTGCCGGGGCCGACGAGGCGTTGATGCGGCCCGCACCCCAACGTGAGGTCGGTGATGTCGGTGAGTCCGCCTCGGGCGAAATCCTGGTTGGCGTGATGGGCTTGGCAGCGGTCACCGGATGCGGTGCAGCCGGGGCGGGTGCAGCCACGATCGCGGGCGAAGAGCACCAACCGTTGTCCCGGCGACGCGATACGTTTACTGCGCCCCAAATACAACGGCACGTTCGTGTGTGTGTCGAACACGGCGAGGTAGTGATGGGCGTGGGCGGCCAGGCGGATGAGGTCGGGGATGGGTAGTTTCGACCCGGTGGTGGTGACTGCGATCCCGGCGCCGGCTTCGAGTTCGTGCAGGGTGGTGGTGATCACGATCGATACCGGTAGTCCGTTGTGTTGACCGAGTTCCCCGGACATCAGGGCGTGGCGGCCGAGGGTGAGTAGCGCGTCGTGGGTGCGTTGACTGCTGGTGCGGATGTCGGTGTCGATCTGTTCTTGGGTGGGTGTGCCACTCACGCACGGGGTTTGGTCGTCGGGGTTGCACATGCCCGGCGCACCCCATTTTCCGATGACCGCGCCGAGGGTGGCGCCGAGTTCGGGGGTGATGCGGCCTCGGATGGTGCGGGTGCCGTCGGGTTGTTGCGGGCCGAGGACGATGCCCCGCTGCCGCGCGCACTGGTCGACGGGTTCGGCGCCGTCCTGGTTGAGCAGATACAAGGCTTCGGCGACAGCCCGGTGCAACACGTCGGGGCAGTTGGCTGCGGCGACGGCCACCAGCTTTCCTTCAAATTTCTGTCGCCGCTCGGTGTCGACCCAGACGGGGCAGTCGGTGAAAAATTTCTCCAACTCCTCGATGTGGTCTGGGGTCAGCCAACCCGCGGCCTGGGCGGCGGCGATCGCTTCCCGCCGCGGCGGCATGGGTTGACCGGTCAGGGTGGTGCGGGGGCCCAGGGTGATGGCATCTCGACATCGCCGGCGGGCCTCCTTCTGCGAAATGCGTAACCGGATCCGCAATACTTCGGGCCAGGACTTCGCCCCGATCTTGGCGGGGGTGCTCTGGTCGGACAGGGCGGTGATCGCGGCATGCTCGACGGTCGGCAACAGGTTGCGAGCATCCTGGATCCCCGAGCAGACGTCCAGCAGGTCCGCCGTCGACAGTGACCCCCACGGCAGGTCGCGCACCCCGTCGACCGCCGCGCGTAACGCCGCGAGTTTGGCGGCGACCAGCCCTTCCATAGTTCGAACATACTTTCGACCACTGACAAGAACCCATGAAATGTGACCAGCGATGCCAACGGGGCCGCATTGACCAAAGTTGTTTCATGGCGAGCGCCAATACCGGCATGGTGCAGGGCAGTAGGCTGCAACCCATGCGAGTTGGGGTTCTGGGTGCAAAGGGAAAAGTCGGCGCGGCGATGGTGTACGGGGTCGAGCACGCCGAGGATCTGACGTTCTCGGCCGGGGTGGACGTTGGTGATTCACTGAGTCTGTTCACCGATTCCCACACCGATGTGGTCATCGACTTCACCCATCCCGACGTGGTGATGGACAATCTGAAGTTCTTGATCGACAACGGAATTCACGCCGTCGTCGGCACTACCGGCTTCACCGCGGAGCGGCTGGCCCAGGTGCAGGCATGGCTGAAGGACAAGCCCCAAGTGGCGGTGCTCATCGCGCCGAACTTCGCCATCGGCGCAGTGCTGTGCATGCAGTTCGCGAAGCAGGCCGCAAAGTACTTCGACTCGGTCGAGATCATCGAGTTGCACCATCCGTACAAGGCTGACGCGCCTTCAGGCACGGCGGCACGTACTGCTGAACTTATCGCCGAGGCGCGAAAAGGGTTGCCGCCCAACCCGGACGCCACCAGCACCGGA
Organism: Mycobacterium sp. 155; assembly: GCF_000373905.1. Lineage (NCBI taxonomy): Bacteria > Bacillati > Actinomycetota > Actinomycetes > Mycobacteriales > Mycobacteriaceae > Mycobacterium > Mycobacterium sp. 155. The sequence goes on along the minus strand of NZ_KB892705.1, from coordinate 1,989,121 downwards.
CTTGAGGGTGCCCGTGGTGCCGAGGTCAACGGCGTGCCTGTGCATTCCGTTCGGCTGGCCGGTCTGGTGGCCCACCAGGAGGTGTTGTTCGGGACGGTGGGGGAGACCCTGACCATCCGGCACGACAGCCTGGACCGCGCGTCGTTCGTCCCCGGCGTGCTGCTAGCGGTGCGGAATGTGCGGAAGCGGCCCGGGCTCACCATCGGCATTGAGTCGCTCCTCGACCTCTCGTGACAGACGGCGCGCGGTCGCTGCGCATTCAATTGTTGATCGGCTTCATGTGCCTGGCGCTGATCGTGTACTTCCTCATGCTGGGCCGCACCGCGGTCTTCTTCGTCGGCTCCGGTAAGCCCGCGGCGATCGGACTCGGGCTGGCGCTGCTGGTATTTCCACTAATTGGTGCGTGGGTGTTGGTCACCACGCTGCGTGCTGGGTTCGCCCATCAGCGGCTCGCCCGGCTGGCTCGGGAGCTAGGTATGGATTTAGATGTCAGTTGCTTGCCGCACCGCCCGTCGGGGCGGGTTGAACGGGACGCCGCGGACGCCCTGTTCGTCACTGTGAAAGACGAGTTGGAGGCCGATCCCGACAACTGGGTGCGCTGGTACCGGCTGGCGCGGGCCTACGACTACGCGGGTGACCGCAGCCGGGCGCGTGACGCCATGCGCACCGCCGTCCAGATGCAGGAGCGTGCGTAAGATGCCCACGTTGCTCATCGTCCACCACACGCCGTCGCCGCACTGCCAGGAGATGTTCGAGGCGGTGCTCGCCGGGGCCACGGACCCGGAGATCGAGGGCGTCGAGGTCGTGCGCCGCCCCGCGCTCACCGTCTCGCCGGCCGATGTGCTCGCTGCCGACGGTTACCTGCTCGGCAGCCCGGCCAACCTCGGCTACATAAGCGGTGCGCTCAAGCACGCTTTCGACGTCTGTTATTACCCGTGCCTGGATGCGACACGCGGCCGACCGTACGGCCTGTACCTGCACGGCAACGAAGGCACCGAGGGTGCTGAGCGGGCAGTCGTCAACATCACGACGGGGTTGGGCTGGGTGAAGGCCGCAGCGGACGTCGTGGTGTCCGGCAAGCCGAGCAAATCCGATCTGGAGGCGTGCTGGGAGCTCGGTGCGACAGTTGCCGCGCAGCTCATGAATTGACGCCCCTGCGGGTATTTTCGACAAGATTGCAGCCATCTCGTAGCGCGACCATGTGACGGAGGACAGGTATGCCGGGGATTGCCGAACTAGCTCTTGGCGCCGCTCCGATCGCCGGGGGCGCCATGCTCGGCCTGATCGCAGGCAACCTGAAGCCACCGGACGTGCGTGGGCTCATCGCCAAGGACATGGACCTGTTGGAACGGCTTCCGGCCGAGGACGCCGAATTGCGGACGCGACTCAAGGCCAGCATCGATCAGCGGATCGGCGAGCTGATCACGGCGGGGGATCGAAGTCGTGAGATTCGTGAGGCGGCGATGTCCTACCGCGGCAACTGGCGGGACATCGTCGTATTTGTCTGCGCGGTGTTGTTCACCATCGTTTGGTGGAACGTGAGCCACAGCAGGGCCAACTGGCTGACGATGTTCATCGCCATGATCGTCGTGTCGGTGGCCGCGGGCGTGTACGCCGGCCGTGGTGTGCTCCGGGCGGTCAGGTTGTTCCTACACCGCGACGATCAGTAGTGGAAGTCTCGGCGCGCGGGCACATGGTCGGGGTCGTCGCTACGGGTGACGCCACGCGGCAGGTCAGCCGAGCCGCGAGCCGAAGAAGCTCTCCATGGCTTCCCAGTGCCGCTCGTCGGCGGCCTGGTTGTAGGGCGCATTGTCGGGTACCGCGAATCCGTGTGTGCCGGCGTAGGTTTCGATGATGTGCTCGACGCCCGCGGCGGTCAGTGCCTTGTTCAGGGTTTCAGCCTGTTTGGGAGTGAACGACGCGTCGCCCGCTGCTCCGCCAACGTATACCGCGGCGTGAATCTTGTCGGCCAGCAGATGAGGGCTGCCGGGGTCGTCCGAAGCCAGCCCGCCGCCGTGGAAAGACATGGCCGCCGCGACCCGATCAGGCACCCGGCCTGCCACCACCAATGACGTCCGACCACCCATGCAGTAGCCGGTGATGCCGAACTTCGACCCGGTGACCTCCGGGCGGCTTTCCAGGTAGTCGAAGAACGCTGCCGCATCGGCCGCCATGACATCCGGGGTCACTTTCTTCATCATCGAGAACAGCCGGTTGCGCTCTCTGGTGTCGCTGAACGCCGTCGCCATGTCGAACGGTTTCCAGCCTGCGTCGCGGTAGTACACATCCGGCACCAGCACGACGTAGCCGTAGCCGGCCAACTTCGCGGCCATCTCGTCGAAGGTCGCTCGGGCTCCGCCGGCGTCGGGATACATGACCACGCCCGGCCAGGGGCCATGGCCGTCTGGGGTCGCGAGCGTCACGGCACAGGTGCCGTCGGGCATGGTTATGGTGTCCTTGATCGTCGGCATGGCTCCGTTCTACCCCCTGACCACTGCCCGTAAGCTGAGTGCGTGTCTATCGCGACGCCGTACGAGGATCTGCTGCGGCTGGTGCTGCAGACCGGAACGCCGAAGTCCGACCGCACCGGCACCGGAACCCGCAGCCTGTTCGGCCACCAGATGCGGTACGACCTCGCCGCGGGATTCCCACTGATCACCACCAAGAAGGTGCACACCAAGTCAGTCGTCTACGAGCTGCTGTGGTTTCTGCGCGGGGACTCCAACGTACGGTGGCTGCAGGAGCGCGGTGTCACCATTTGGAATGAATGGGCTTCTGACACAGGCGATCTCGGCCCCATCTACGGTGTGCAGTGGCGGTCGTGGCCCGCGCCGTCGGGTGAGCACATCGATCAGATCAGCAACTCCCTTGAGCTGCTCAAGCGGGATCCGGACTCCCGGCGCAACATCGTCTCGGCATGGAACGTGGGCGAGATCCCTCAGATGGCTCTGCCGCCCTGCCACGCGTTCTTCCAGTTCTACGTCGCCGAGGGGCGGCTGAGTTGCCAGCTCTACCAGCGCAGTGCGGACCTGTTCCTCGGGGTGCCGTTCAACATCGCCAGTTACGCGCTGCTGACCCACATGATGGCCGCGCAGGCCGGGCTGGGCGTCGGTGAGTTCGTCTGGACCGGCGGGGACTGCCACATCTACGACAACCACGTCGAACAGGTCTCGTTGCAGCTGAGCCGCGAACCCCGTCCGTACCCGGAACTGGTTCTGGCACCCCGTGATTCGATCTTCGATTACACCTACGAAGACATCGCGATCCTGAATTATGACCCGCACCCGGCGATCAAGGCCCCCGTCGCGGTATGAGGTCTGCTTGCAGGACCGAACAGTGACGGGGCGCCTCGGGCTGATCTGGGCGCAGTCGCGCACCGGCATCGTCGGTCGTGACAACGGCATCCCCTGGCGACTACCCGAGGACCAGGCCCGGTTCAAAGAACTCACCATGGGTCAGACGGTGCTGATGGGCCGGTTGACCTGGGAATCGCTGCCGACCAAGGTGCGCCCATTGCCCGGTAGGCGCAATGTCGTGATCACCCGCGACGCCGGATTCGTCGCCGACGGGGCCGATGTGGTCACGGCGCTACCGGAGAACATCGGGGGCTGGGTCATCGGCGGTGCCCAGATCTACGCGATGACGCTGCCGTTGGCCGACCGATGCGAGGTCACCGAGATCGACGTCGACTTGGTACCCACCGACGGTGACGCGCTGGCGCCACCGCTCGACGACACGTGGGCATGCACGGTGGGAGAGTGGTTGACCAGCAGTTCAGGCCTGCGGTACCGGTTCTGCAGCTATCGGCGGTGAGCACTGGCTCTGTCGCGGAGTGTCGTGGCCGTCGGGCGCATTTCATGCGTGCACGGCTTTCTGTCGGTGGCTTGGGGAACGATGGTGAGGTGGCCACTCTTACCACCGCGCAGGCCCGCCGTATCGCCGTCGCGGCGCAGGGGCTGCATGAAGCCAAACCTCGTGGCGCGGTCACGCGCACACATCTGCGCCGCTTGATCTCCCGGATTCAAGTGCTGCAGCTGGACTCGGTGTCGGTCGCGGTGCGCGCGCACTATGCGCCGGTGTTCAGCCGGCTTGGCCCGTATGACCGGGAGATCGTCGACCGTGCCGCGTGGTCGCATTCGGCGCGCTCCCCGCGGCTGTTGGTGGAGTACTGGGCGCACGAGGCCGCTCTGATGGCCGTCGACGACTGGCCGTTGCTGCGGTGGCGGATGCGCGAATACACCCACGGCAGATGGGGCACCGAGATCGTGCGGAAGAACGCCAAACTCGCCGACGACATCGTGGCGGCCGTAACCGAGTTGGGTCCGTCCACCGCCGGTCAGATCGAGGCTTACCTAGAGGCCGAGCCGCGCGGGCGCAAGGGTCCGTGGTGGGGACGCAGTGACACCAAATGGGTGGCCGAGGCACTGTTCGCCTCGGGGGTATTCACGACGGCGACGCGCGTCGGGTTCGCCCGCCACTACGACCTCACCGAGAATGTGCTGCCACCCGAGGTGGTGTCTCGCGAGATCGGTGACGACGAAGCGATCCGAGAGCTGGCGCTGCGTGCGTCGGCGGCACTCGGCATCGGCACGGAAGCCGACATCAGGGACTATTTCCGGCTGGGTGCCAAACAGGTAAGGCCGGCCATCGCCAAGCTCGTGGCCGACGGGGAACTGGAGCCCGTCGATGTGGAGGGATGGAGCGGGGCGGCCTTCTTGCGGTCGGGGCAGATCGTGCCACGGCGGGACCGGGGTACGGCCCTGCTGTGTCCTTTTGATCCGCTGATCTTCTTCCGGCCCCGCGTCGAGCGGCTATTCGATTTTCACTACCGCATCGAAATCTATACGCCGGCCTCCAAACGTCAATTCGGTTACTACGTATGGCCTTTTCTGCTCGATGGGCAACTGGTAGCGCGGGTGGATCTCAAGCGGACGGACGGTGCCCTGCATGTCGTAGGCGCGTTCACGGAAGACGGGCAAGACAGGTCGCGGGTGGCGCACGCGTTGGCGGAAGAGCTGCGGACGATGGCGTCATGGCTCGGGGCCGACGATGTGACAGTCGGACAGCGCGGTGATCTGGTCACGGCGTTGCGTCGCAGTCTTACCGGGTAGCGATCACCGTTCCGGTCCGTTATGTGTGAGGCGTCCTCTGGCTCGGACAATAATCGAACGATGTCGAGCAGGGGAATCGTTGTCGCCTTCGCTGTTGTGTTGATGACTGTCTTCGGCGGGACCGGAACTGCGGTCGCCGACAGCGGGACCAGTAACGGCGCGATCTACACGGTCTCGTCGACGTCCATCGACCCCGGCGATGGCTGGAAAATCGACGTTGGGCAGTTGTCCGGGGGAGACGGCGCGGTGGCGGCGGCATTCAACGCGGCAAGCGTGGCGTCCGGAAAGACCATGGGTGGCATGCTCGATCGCGACGAGGTCATCCACGATGACGCGACGTTCGAAACCAAACCCGCGGTGAGCTTTCGGCCGACGGCGATCTCGCAGGTGTTGACCGGAATGTACTTCCACCAGCATGCTGCACATCCGTTGGACTACGTCACCACCATCGTCATCGACAGTCGCAACGGCCGTCCCATAACCCTCGACAACCTCTTCACCGACTCGCAGGCTGGATTGAACCGGCTCTCCGAGCAAACGAAACTGCTCTTCCCGACGGTGTATGGCGGAAGTAGGCCGATGGCGGACGAACCGGGCAATGCGCCGGTCGCGGACAACTTCCACAATTGGATCCCTACCGTGGACGGATTGGAAATTCATTTCGAGGATTACCAATTCGCCCACGGGCTACCCGTAGTCACGGTGCCGTGGTCACAGCTGACCGATGTGCTCGCACCCGATATGCAGGTGCTGGCTCGGTAGTCGGTCAGCCTGCCAGTGGTCGGCGAACCCGGCTATCTGGGGGTCGCGCCGGAAGGTGCGAGTGATCGGTGGCTGGGTCAGATCATGCTCAATGTCTCCAGGTGGATCTCGGTCGACGCGAACTCGAGGGGTGGCGTCGACCGCTGGAGCCACTTGCCGTCCAGGCGCTTCTCGGTCTGGACGATCCGGCCGTCGACGTTGAACGTGATCTCCAACTCGGGTGGCTGTCCGGCTCCTTCGGGGCACCGGTGTTCCCAGACGATGGTGCGCAAGTCACCGTTCGGCCCACTGTCGAAGATCAATTCCCAGTCGCGCTCGTTGGCCCGCTCGCACACCAGATCCATGACGTGATAGCTCATTTGGTTCCTTTCTGTCGGTGCGTTCGATGCCGTCAAGCCTCGCTCATCGACAGTCCTGAGTCTGTCCGCCGATCGGACTGCTACGGGATGAACTGCTGGTCCACCGATCGGGGGACATGGTCTCGACGGCACGAATTCTCCTCAGCCGCTCTCTGCGACAGACGCCGTCCGCTCGTACTCAGCCGCGCCGAAGACCGCAACGGCGACAGCGCCGATCACGGCCGCGGCAAACGCGAGTGCCACCAGCCAGCCGTAGCCTGGCCGCGCGGTATCACCCAGCACGAGCACGCCGACGACGCCCGGCACCACGGTCTCGCCGACGACCAGAGCGGCGGCGACACCGTTGACCGAACCGACTTGCAGCGCAACGGTGAACAGATAGAAGCCACCGAGACCAGCGACGACAATCGCCCATAAAGCCGGGTCGGCCAGCAGCGCCCGAATGTTTAGCGGCTCTAGCCCGTGGACCACCCGCACCGCGACAGCCATCGCACCGTAGAGCACGCCCGCGATGAGGCCGGCGGGTACTGCCGCATTGCGACCGAGCAACCGGACCAGAGCGGCACCTGCCGCCAGGATGACGGCGGACACCACGAGCACACCCCAGTGCATGGCATCCCCCGGATCGCCTTCGCCCAGATGTCCGGCGGTGGCGCCCAGGATGCACAGGGCCACAAGCACTATGGCGATGGCGATCCAGTCGCGCCGGTGCAGCCGCACGTGCAACACGAAGATGCTGAGAATTGCGGTGACGACCAGGTTGGCGCTGATGACGGTCTGGGACAAGAACAGTGGGATCAGGCGGGCCGAGATCAGGCTGCCCACGAAGCCGAGCAAATCAAGAGCCATTCCCGCGATGAAGATTGGTGCGAGCATGGCAGTGATCGTCGATCGCAGCGTGGGTCCGCCCTCTGAGGTGGCGGCATGGCCTGATCCGGATCTGCTCGCGGCATAGGACTGCAGGACCGACGCTGTCCCATAACCCAAGCAGGCCAGCAGTGCTGCCGCGATACCGATCAGCACGGCGAGCCGGCGTACTGATGACGGGCGAACTCGGCTCCAGGCATCCGCCAATTGTAGGGAGGCGTCACGAACCGGCCGCCAGCGCAGCAAATGCCCCGGCGATCAATGCGATCAGATCGTCGCCCTTGTCGTCTGCCCAGTCGGCCGAGCATTTGCGAGCCTTTCGAAGTGGCGACAGTAGGGTGATCAGGTGGCCGAAACCGCCCCGCTGCGCGTGCAACTGATCGCCAAGACCGAGTTCCTGGTGCCGCCGGACGTGCCGTGGCAGACCGAAGCCGAGGGCGGTCAGGCGCTCACCGAGTTCGCCGGCCGGGCCTGCTATCAGAGCTGGTCAAAACCCAATCCGAAGACCGCCACCAATGAGGCCTACATCGGGCACATCATCGACGTCGGCCACTTCTCGGTGCTGGAGCACGCATCGGTGTCCTTCTACATCACCGGGATCTCCCGATCCTGCACCCACGAACTGGTCCGACACCGGCACTTCTCCTACTCGCAGCTCTCGCAGCGGTACGTCCCCGAACACGACGCCGAGGTGGTCATCCCACCCGGCGTGGAGGACGACCCGGAACTGGTGGAGATCTTCACCGCGGCCGCCGACGCCAGCCGGGTTGCCTACATCGAGCTGCTGAACCGGCTGGAGGCCAAATTCGCCGACCAGCCCAATGCGGTCCTACGCCGTAAGCAGGCCCGGCAAGCCGCGCGCGCCGTGCTGCCCAACGCGACCGAAACCCGCATCGTGGTCACCGGCAACTACCGGGCCTGGCGGCATTTCATCGCGATGCGGGCCAGTGAGCACGCCGACGTGGAGATCCGCCGGCTCGCCATCGCCTGCCTGCGTGAACTCGTCGATGTGGCGCCCGCGGTGTTCGCGGATTTCGAGATCGCGGCGCTTGCGGACGGTACGGAGGTGGCAACGTCGCCTTTGGCCACGGAGGCTTGACGGAGTGGCCCGTCTGGAATGGCCACGGAGGCTTGACGGAGTGGCCCGTCTGGAATGGCCACGGAGGCTTGACGGAGTGGCCGGACGACATCGCGGCGGAAGCGTGAGGGGGAGCGGGTAATCTTGGCGCGTGAGCACCAGCGGAATTGACGTCACCGCCCAGTTGGGCACCGTGCTGACCGCAATGGTGACGCCGTTCAAGCCCGACGGCTCGCTTGACCTCGATACCGCAACCGAGCTGGCCGTTCACCTGGTCGACGCCGGTTGTGACGGTCTGGTGGTGGCGGGGACCACCGGTGAATCGCCGACGACCACCGACGACGAGAAGCTGGCACTGCTGCGTGCCGTGCTCGACGCGGTTGGTGACCGGGCCCGCATCATCGCGGGTGCCGGTAGCTATGACACCGCACACAGCGTGCACCTGGCCAAGGCCAGCGCCGAAGCCGGCGCGCACGGGCTGCTGGTCGTCACGCCGTACTACTCTCGGCCGCCTCAAGCGGGGCTGCTCGCGCACTTCACCGCGGTTGCTAATGCCACCGATCTGCCGGTCCTGCTCTACGACATTCCACCGCGGTCCTCGATTCCGATCGAGTGGGACACCATCCGTAAGCTCGCCGAACACCCGAACATCGTGGGTGTCAAGGATGCCAAGGGTGACCTGCCCGGCGGGGCGCAGATCATCGCCGAGACGGGACTGGCGTACTACTCGGGCGACGACGCGCTCAACCTCCCGTGGCTGGCCATGGGTGCCGTCGGTTTCGTCAGTGTCTGGGGTCATTTGGCCGCGGGGCAGCTGCGGGACATGTTGTCCGCGTTCAATTCCGGTGACGTCGCCACCGCCCGCAAGATCAACGTCGCGCTGGCCCCGCTGGCCGCTGCGCAGTCTCGGCTGGGGGGTGTGACGATGTCCAAAGCAGGTTTGCGGTTGCAGGGCATCGATGTCGGTGAACCCCGGCTGCCGCAGATCCCGGCCGCGCCGGACGAGATCGAGGCGCTGGCTGCCGATATGCGTGCCGCAGCGGTGCTCAGGTAGGGCGGGCCGTTGAGCACCGATCTCGCACCGCCCGAGCCGCTGGCCCCTGGTGGGCTTCGAGTCACCGCGCTGGGCGGTATCAGCGAAATCGGGCGCAACATGACCGTTTTCGAGCACTTGGGCCGGCTGCTCATCATCGACTGCGGGGTGTTGTTCCCGGGTCATGACGAGCCGGGTGTCGACCTGATCCTGCCCGACCTGCGGCACATCGAGCATCGGCTCGACGATGTGGAAGCGCTCGTCGTCACCCATGCGCACGAGGACCACATCGGCGCTATCCCGTTCCTACTCAAGCTGCGGCCCGACATTCCGGTGGTTGGCTCGAAGTTCACCATCGCCCTGGTGCGCGAGAAATGCCGCGAACACCGGATCAAACCCGTGCTCGTGGAGGTTGCCGAACGGCAGAGCAGCACGCACGGCGTTTTCGAATGTGAGTACTTCGCCGTCAACCATTCCATTCCCGGGTGTCTGGCGGTCGCCATCCACACCGGCGCGGGCACGGTGCTGCACACTGGCGACATCAAACTCGACCAGATGCCACTCGACGGTCGTCCCACGGACCTGCCGGGTATGTCGCGGCTGGGGGACTCCGGGGTCGACCTGTTCCTGTGCGATTCCACCAACTCCGAACAGCCGGGTGTCAGCCCGTCGGAGAGTGAGGTGGGCCCGACGCTGCACCGGTTGATCCGCGGTGCCGACGGCCGGGTGATCGTCGCGTGCTTCGCTTCGAATGTCGACCGGGTGCAGCAGATCATCGATGCGGCAGTGGCTCTGGGCCGCAAGGTGTCGTTCGTCGGCCGATCCATGGTGCGCAACATGGGCATCGCCCGTGACCTGGGATACCTGCGGGTCGAAGACTCCGACATCCTCGACATCGCTGCGGCGGAGATGATGCCGGCGGAGAAGGTGGTGCTGATCACCACCGGAACCCAGGGCGAGCCGATGGCCGCACTCTCGCGAATGTCGCGCGGTGAGCACCGCAGCATTACGTTGACCGCGGGCGACCTGATCATCCTGTCGTCGTCGCTCATTCCTGGCAATGAGGAGGCCGTTTACGGCGTGATCGATGCGCTGGCCAAGATCGGGGCCAGGGTGGTCACCAATGCCCAAGCGCGCGTTCATGTTTCCGGGCACGCCTATGCGGGCGAGTTGCTGTTCCTATACAACGGTGTGCGCCCGCGCAACGTGATGCCGGTGCACGGCACCTGGCGGCATCTGCGTGCCAACGCGGCGCTGGCCGCACGTACCGGGGTGCCGCCGGAGAACATCGTGATCGCCGAAAACGGCGTCAGTGTGGATCTGGTGGCCGGCAGGGCATCGATATCCGGGGCGGTGACGGTCGGCAAGATGTTCGTCGACGGGCTCATCACCGGCGATGTGGGCGACGCGACGCTCGGTGAACGACTCATCCTCTCATCGGGTTTCGTGGCTGTGACGGTCGTCGTGCATCGGGAGACCGGGCGTCCCGCGGGGCCGGCGCATCTTTATTCCCGCGGCTTCTCCGAGGACCCCAAGGCGCTGGAATCGGTTGCGCAGAAGGTCGAGCGCGAACTGGAAAGCCTTGCCGCCGATAACATCACCGATCCAACCAGGATCGCGCAGGCGGTACGTCGCACGGTCGGCAAGTGGGTGGGCGAAACCTATCGTCGCCAGCCGATGATCGTGCCGACCGTGATCGAGATCTAGCCCGCCAGGAGCAGAATTCCGCCGGTGAGCAGGCCGACGATCTTGACGGCCTCCAGCGCGACGTAGACGTAGTGCACGCGTGAACGCCCGATCGGCGCTTGACCCGGGATGGCGGCGAGTACGACGTCGGAGCGCTGCGTCAGCTTGGGGCGCACCGCCAGCAGCTGCACCGCAAGCGAGGCGATAGCGATCACGAATGCGGCGGTGGCCGCGGCCGACGGTCGATCGATCGCGAGAGCGATGATGACGATTGCTGCAAAGACTGTTTCGGTTGCGTTGAGAGCGCGGAACACCAGCCGTCCAATGCCGAGCCCGATCTGCAGGGTGACGCCCGGCGCGCGGAACTTCAGCGGAGCCTCCAGGAACGAGATCGCCAGCACCATGCCGATCCAGCAGTAAGTGACGGCGACTGCCACGGCCGCGGCGGTGTTCATCGGGTGTCTCCTTCGGTGGTGAGGTGAACCAGGCAGACGTCTGGTTCGACGAATGCGTCCAGCCGGTCCACGCTGATCGGTGACTGCCAGCTTTCCAGAGCGCCCTGCATGAGGCCCAGATGGATCGGACACACCACTGACGCGCGGGTTTCGGCGAGCGCGAGGAATGGGCAGTGCCGTAACCGAACCTCATCGTTCACGGATCGTTCAGGGGCGAAGCCGAATTCGTCGAGCAACCCCACCAGGGCGCCCGCCGGGGTATCCGAGTTCGGTTGGGGGACCCCGCGTCCCCACGCCCGACCGATGTCGAGAGCCCGTGCGCCGGGATCCTGCTCTGCCGCCAGGCCCTGGGTGAGGATGTCGGCGAGCACGCGGTAGCGGGTCGGACCACCGGGATCCATGCGGCGGACCGCCCGGAACAACTGGGGTGGGCGGCCCGGTCCGCGGTGATCGGCGTCCACCCGCTCCACCTGACCCGCATCCAGGAGTGCTTCCAGGTGGAACCGGGCGGTGTTGGGGTGCACGTCGAGCGCATCGGCCAGCTCGATGATGGTCATGGGTGCAGCAGCCGAACGGAGGATCTCGAGGACGTCGGCGCGTCGACTCATCGCAGTCCTCCTGGTTTTCACAATGCTGATCTGTATAAACTTTAACCCATGACCGAGCACGAACTCGACGTCCGGGGGTTGCCCAAGCCGGACAAGCATCCCGCGATCTTCGCCGCGTACGCCAGCCTGCCGATAGGTGCCGCGCTCATCCTGGTCAACAACCATGACCCCCGGCACCTGCACAACGAGTTCGAGGTAGACCACCCCGGGAGCTACGACTGGGAGTACGTCCAGTCGGGCCCGCAGGTCTGGCGCATCAGAATCACCAAATTGGCGGCGAACCCATTACCGCGCGTGCTGACCAACACCAACGCCGCGAACTCTGACGCCACCGACATGACCGGTGCGGTGTGGAAGCTGCAGATGCATGACCGCGGGCTCGATTCCAACATCATCGTGTTGGCTCCCGGCGCGGGCATCGATGCGCACGCGGGTCCCGATCTCGACGTGCTCATCCACGTGCTGGGCGGATCCGGTCGGCTTATCACCGAGCTTGGCGGCGTCGAGTTGCGGCCGGGGGATGTCGTGTGGCTGCCGAAGCGGTCCCGCAGGCAGTTCGCGGCAGGTCCGGACGGATTGCGGTATCTGACCGTGCATCAGCGGCGGCAGGCATTGGTGTTGGAGCCCGCCGTGCCGGCGAAGGCGGGCTGAGCGAGCGCGGCCGGTTACTGTCGCAGCGCGTAGGCCGTCCATTCCACTTGCGACGCACCGAGTTTGCGGCCAGCGGGGTTGACGTAGTGCTCGATCAGATAGTCCGGGCCGGCCTGCTCGATCAGCTGCCAGCCGTACGGCTCGACGAACGGCGCGATATCGTCGGGGTTCAGCCCGAACCGCCAGATCTGCCGGCGAACGCAGAACCTGCGATACAGCGATTCAGCGCCGTAGCTGTGGGTGCCGTCGATGAAATCGGCACGGACACAGGTGAACACCAACCGACTGCCGGGTACGGCGGTGCTCAGGTAGTCGAACGTGGCCCGCACACCGGCCTCGGTGAGGTACTGCGTCACGCCCTCCCACACGAAGAACGTGCGGTCCGACGTGCGGTGGCCGTACTTGGCGAGTTGGGTAGCGAGGTCGTCGTGCTCGAAGTCGACGGGTATCAGTCGCACCGAATTCGGAACCGCGCCGAGCGCCCGGCGCACTGCGGCGCGTTTGCGGTCGATGTTGACCGGAAGGTCCACCTCGAACACCGGTACGGCGCTGTGTCGCGCCAGTCGATAGGCCCGGGTGTCCAGACCGGCACCGAGGATCACCACGGCGTCGATGTCGGGCAGTGCGGCGTCGAGCAACTCATCGATGAATCGCTTGCGGCAGGACAGGTTTGCCCACAGACCGGGCTGGGACCGTTCCGCGGCGCGGATGGACCATTCGCGGGGTATGCGCCAGCGCATCAATCGGGTCATGGCACGCAGGGACGTCGGCAAAAATGACTCCGCCAGATCGTCGTCGACCAGCCGCCGTGGACCCTCGTACTGCTCAGTGGCGGCCAACGCCATTGGGCCTAAAGCAGTTTGAGCTACGGGATCTATGCGGCTCATCGCTTGTTGACGCTACCCGCGTCCTCCGGAAGTGTCACACCTGTGACATGGATCGACCCACGGTCATCAGGGCCGCAGCTGGCCCTTGGCCGGGTCGCCAGCGACGACCGGCTGCAGGATCTTGATGTCGGGCGCACCGTCGAGGAGTTCACCGACCGCGCCGAACAGGGTTCCGATCGCGGGGGCCGTGCTGTGTGTTTTCAGTGCGTCGGCGTCGGCCCACTGCTCGACGAAGACGAAGGTGCCATCGGCCTCGTGCAGCGAGTACAGCTCACACCCCGGCTCGTTGTGCACCGCCTCGATGGCCTGCTTGCAGGCGTCCCGCACGGTGTCGACGAACTCGGGCTTGGCCTTCATGGTGGCGACGACGACAACTGGCATGGGCGCAGACTCCTCGGTGACATGGCCGGACAGGTGTCCAGCCTACTCATGCGATGCGGTCTGGGTCGCAGCCTTGTTGTCGCGGTGTTGTCACGCCCCATCGACCCAGGCGACGGTGACGAAGTTTGGCCTATCTGTGACCTGTGTGGCAGATGGTGAATATGAGGCCACTGCGACTAGGCTGACACGCATGGCTAACAAGACCGCGGCGCGATCTGGAGCCCGTTCGAGCAGGTCAAAGCCCGGCTCACGATCCGGGCGTCAGGCGTCACCCCGCCCGGCTTCAGCGCAGCGGAAGCCGGCTCGTCGCTCTCAGGTGTCTCCGGTGGCCGTCGCCGGACAGAAACTCGGGCGTGGCGCGCGAGCCGGGTGGCTGATGCTGGCCAAAGGTGCGGGTTCGACCGCACGCTCGGTCGGCCGGGCGCGCGAGATCGAACCGGGACATCGCCGTGACGGGCTGGCACTGGCACTTCTGGGTGTCGCCGTGGTGGTCGCGGCCAGTTCTTGGTTCGACGCGGCCCGTCCGGTCGGCGCCTGGATAGACACCGCATTGCGGACCGTCGTCGGTGAGCCCGTCGTGCTCGTCCCGATCGTGCTGGCCGTCGTCGCCGTCGTGCTGATGCGCACCGAACCCGACCCTGATTCTCGCCCGCGGATGATGCTGGGCTCGGCCATGATCGCACTGCCGGCCCTGGGTCTTTGGCACTTGTGGGCGGGGTCTCCGGAGGATCCCGCCGGACGCCGGCTGGCGGCCGGATTCGTCGGATTCGCCATCGGGGGGCCGATCTCCGACGGACTGACCGTATGGATCGCCGCGCCGTTGCTCTTCATCGGTGTGCTGTTCGGCGTACTTCTGATCACCGGCACGACGATCCGCGAAGTACCTGCGACATTGCGGGCGATGTTCCGGACCCGCGCATTCGATGACGACGACGAGTATGACGAGTACTACGACGACGAGTATGCCGATGCGGAGTCCGACGATGACTTCTCCGACGGCTACTACGACGACCCGGTGTACACCCCGGATCAGGCCAAGACCTGGCCCGCCGCCGCCATCGAGGCGCCCAAGGCGCTGACCGGCACACCGATGGAGAACTACCCGCTGGCCGAAGAGGCCGAAGCGCCAACGGTTCCCGAGCCGGCCGTCAAACCCCGCCGCAAGAAGGCCGCCGAGCCGAAGCCGGCCAAGAAAGCCGACGACACTCTTGTGGTCGACCGGGTGGTCGAGGGCCCGTACACGTTGCCGTCGCTGGATCTGTTGATCGCGGGTGATCCGCCGAAGCTGCGCACAGCGGCCAACGATCAGATGACCGACGCCATCTCGTCGGTTCTCGAACAGTTCAAGGTCGACGCGGCCGTCACCGGCTGCACCCGCGGCCCGACCGTCACGCGCTACGAGGTGGAACTCGGGCCGGGCGTCAAGGTCGAGAAAATCACGGCGCTGCACCGCAACATCGCCTACGCCGTGGCCACCGAGAGCGTCCGGATGCTGGCACCGATCCCGGGCAAGTCGGCGGTCGGCATCGAGGTACCCAACACCGACCGCGAGATGGTGCGGTTGTCCGACGTGCTCACCGCGTCGTCGACACGTCGGGACCACCACCCGTTGGTGATCGGGCTGGGCAAGGACATCGAGGGTGACTTCGTCTCGGCCAACCTGGCCAAGATGCCGCACCTGCTGGTGGCCGGCTCGACCGGTTCGGGCAAGTCCAGCTTCGTCAACTCGATGCTGGTCTCGCTGCTCGCGCGGGCCACCCCGGACGAGGTCAGGATGATCCTGATCGACCCCAAGATGGTGGAACTCACGCCCTACGAAGGTATTCCGCACCTGATCACGCCGATCATCACCGAGCCGAAGAAGGCCGCGGCGGCGTTGTCCTGGCTGGTCGAGGAGATGGAGCAGCGCTACCAGGACATGAAGGCGTCCCGGGTGCGCCACATCGACGTGTTCAACGAGAAGGTGCGCACCGGCGAGATCAGCACGCCGCTGGGCAGTGAGCGCGTGTACAAGCCCTACCCGTACATCCTTGCGATCGTCGACGAGCTCGCCGACCTGATGATGACCGCGCCGCGCGACGTCGAGGACGCCATCGTGCGCATCACGCAGAAGGCCCGTGCCGCAGGCATCCATCTGGTGCTCGCCACCCAGCGACCGTCGGTCGACGTGGTGACTGGCCTGATCAAGACCAATGTGCCGTCCCGGTTGGCGTTCGCGACGTCGTCGCTGACCGACAGCCGCGTCATCCTGGACCAGCCGGGCGCGGAAAAGCTCATCGGTATGGGTGACGGCCTGTTCCTGCCGATGGGCGCCAACAAACCGCTGCGTATGCAGGGCGCGTTCATCACCGATGAGGAGATCCACGCCGTCGTCGAGGCCACCAAGGCTCAGGCCGAGCCGGAGTTCGTCGACGGCGTCACCGCGGTCAAGGCAGGAGAACGCAAGGATGTCGACCCCGACATCGGCGACGACCTCGACGTCTTCCTGCAGGCTGTCGAGCTCGTGGTGTCCTCGCAGTTCGGGTCCACCTCGATGCTGCAACGCAAGCTGCGCGTCGGCTTCGCGAAGGCAGGCCGCCTGATGGACCTGATGGAAACCCGTCAGATCGTCGGGCCGTCCGAGGGCTCGAAGGCCCGCGAGGTATTGGTCAAGCCCGACGAACTGGCCGGCACGCTGGCGCTCATCCGCGGCGGAGCCGACGCCAACGGCGCCGAACCCGAGGAGGACGAGGAGTTCTGAGCGGTTGCGCGGCCCCGCGCACCGCACCGGTTTGTCACGCTGGAGTGGCGCTCGCCCCCGACGGCCACTCCAGCGTGACAATCGGGGTAAAGGACAAACCGGTGTGAGGACAACCGGCCTAGAGGCAGTCCGGCCGACACTTTTCGTGCAGTGTCGGTCAGCGTCGCTTCACAGCGTCAACAGCATTCGGGTGTTACCGAGGGTGTTCGGTTTGACGTAGGAGAGGTCGAGGAACTCGGCAACACCGGTGTCGTATGAGCGACGCATCTCGTCGTACACCTCCGCGGTCACCGGGGTGCCGTCGATCTCCTGGAAGCCGTGGCGGCCGAAAAAGTCCACCTCGAAGGTCAGCACGAAGATCCGTTGTAGGTGCAGATCCCGCGCCGCGTTGAGCAACTGCTCGAGCAGAACGTGTCCGACTCCGGTTCCGCGGACCTTGGGATGCACCGCGACGGTGCGCACTTCCCCGAGATCTGCCCACAACACGTGCAGCGCGCCGCAGCCGACCAGCTCACCGTCGACCTCCACCACCCAGAACTCCTGGACTGCCTCGTACAGCGTGACCAGATTCTTTTCGAGGAGAATCTTGCCTGCGTAGATGTCCACGAGGTCCTTGATCCGCGGGACATCGGAGGTGCGGGCCCGGCGCACCACGGGGCTGGCCGCCGGTCGCGCGCTGGCTTCGTTCACAGCTGGAAGAATATCGGTTTCGCCAACCGATATTCTGTTGCGGTGCCGGGCCCACCTTCTACCGATCCGGTGGTGCCGCATGCCCTGGTGGCCAGTCTCCCCAACATCCTCACCGGAGCCCGGCTGGCATTGGTGCCGGTCTTCCTACTACTGCTGTTCGTCGGTGACGGTCATGAAACGGTCTGGCGGGTGGCCGCTTTCGCGGTGTTTGTGGTCGCGGTGATCACTGATCGGTTCGACGGGGCACTGGCGCGCAGCTACGGCGTGGTCACCGAGTTCGGAACCCTGGCCGATCCGATCGCCGACAAGGCCCTGATCGGTTCGGCGTTGGTCGGTCTGTCGCTGCTGGGCGACTTACCGTGGTGGGTCACCGGCGTGATCCTAGTGCGCGAGATCGGAATCACGATCCTGCGTTTCATGGTGCTGCGGCATGGTGTCATCCCGGCCAGCCGCGGCGGCAAGCTCAAGACGCTGGTGCAGGCCGTGGCGATCGGGTTGTTCGTGCTGCCGCTGCACAACTGGCCGGCGATATGGCTGACGGTGGCGTGGGTGACAATGTGGGCGGCGGTGGTGCTGACCGTGGTCACCGGCGCTGACTATGTGGTTTCGGCGATCAGGAACTCACGTGGACGATCCACTCGTAACTGACGATGCACGCACGCTCATCGCCGACTTGACGGTGAACGGCCAGAGCGTGGCCACCGCCGAATCACTGACCGGCGGACTGCTCGCAGCCACGCTGGCCGGTGTGCCCGGCGCCAGCGCCGTGCTGCACGGCGGTCTCGTCACCTATACCGAGAACACCAAGATCTGGCTGGCCGGCGTGGCGCCGCAGGTGCTCGATGCTGTCGGACCCGTTGCGGCACCCACCGCGCGGGCACTGGCGGTCGGCGCGAGGCAACGGTGCGCCGCCACGTGGGGCGTGGGCCTGACGGGGGTGGCCGGCCCCGAACCGCACGGCGGCCACGCGCCGGGAACAGTGTTCTTGGGTCTTGCCGGGCCGGTCGATACCGAGGTGGTTGAGCTCAGGCTGTCCGGGTCTCGCTGGGATATCCGGGTGGCCGCGGTCAACGAGGCGATCGCCCGGTTGCGCCGGCTCGTCGAGCAGCAGTGAGTTTGGTGCGGCGGGAACCATCCCGGTGGGTCACAGCGTTTGGCAAGTGACGACCGTCAACTAGGTACCCGAAGGAGGGCGCGATGACGGAATTGCTGCGTGAAGTAATCGGTGACGTGCTGCGTGACGCCCGCACCGAACAGGGCCGCACCTTGCGCGAGGTCTCGGATGCCGCCAGGGTCAGCCTCGGGTATCTGTCGGAGGTGGAACGCGGCCGCAAGGAGGCTTCCAGCGAATTGCTCAGCTCCATCTGCGACGCCCTCGATGTGCGGCTCTCGCGTGTGCTGACAGACGCCGGGGAGCGCATGGCTCACCGCGAACAGTCCCAGATGGCGCATATCGACGCGGCGACCAAGGTGGTGATCCCGCAGCCGGCAGTAATGGCGGTTGCCTGACCGGGCACGCACCCGCACGAAACGCCCGTGGGGACTGTGGCGGTCCGCTAGAACCCGATAAGTTGGCACCTGACGCACGATGACCCGACCGACAACGGGTCACCCTGGCCCGGGCAGCCGGGCCCGAATCAACAAAGGCGGAACGAACCCATGGCTAATCCGTTCACCAAGGCATGGAAGTACCTGATGGCGCTGTTCAGCTCCAAGGTCGACGAATATGCCGATCCGAAGGTGCAGATTCAGCAGGCCATCGAGGACGCGCAGCGCCAGCACCAGGCGCTGACCCAGCAGGCCGCCCAGGTGATCGGCAACCAGCGTCAGCTGGAGATGCGGCTCAACCGCCAGCTGGCCGACATCGAGAAGCTTCAGGTCAACGTCCGGCAGGCTCTGACGCTGTCCGACCAGGCGACTGCCGCGGGTGACACCGCCAAGGCCACGGATTACAACAATGCCGCCGAGGCCTTCGCCGCGCAGCTCGTGACCGCCGAGCAGGGCGTCGAGGATCTCAAGACCCTGCACGACCAGGCTTTGCAGGCCGCCGGTCAGGCGAAGAAGGCCGTCGAGCAGAACGCGATGATGCTGCAGCAGAAGATCGCCGAACGTACCAAGCTGCTGTCGCAGCTTGAGCAGGCCAAGATGCAGGAACAGGTCAGTGCGTCGCTGCGGTCGATGAGCGATCTCGCCGCGCCTGGCAACACCCCCAGCCTCGACGAGGTCCGCGACAAGATCGAGCGGCGCTACGCCAACGCGATCGGCTCGGCGGAGCTTGCCCAGAATTCGGTGCAGGGCCGCATGCTCGAGGTGCAGCAGGCCAGCGTGCAGATGGCCGGACACTCCCGACTGGAGCAAATCCGCGCGTCGATGCGCGGCGATACCTTGCCCGCCGGCGGCAACGCTGCGACGCCTGCCACCAATCCGGCGCCGGCGACACCCGAAAATCCGCTCGGCCAATAACGTGCGGGCGGTGTGATCATGGCTGTCAAGACCGGTCGAGTGGACGCCTGGTGGTCGTTGGTGCAGCGAGGTATCGACACCGCTGCCGACCTGTCCGGCGCGTTGGCCGAAAAGCTCAGTGCTGCCGCTGATCCGCGGGCGAAACTGTTGCGCAAGCGGCGGTGGACACGGCGTGTCGGCGTGTTTTTCACGCTTGCCTGCGGGTTCTGGGTCCTGCTGACGGCGGTGCTTGCGACGTGGAGCACCCCGGTCTGGGTTCTGATCATCACCGGTGTGATCGCCGCGGGCGCGGCGTTCCCCGCGACCTTGCTGTGGCTGCGCTACCGCTGGCTGCGCTCGGAGCCGTTGCCTGCCGAACGCCCGGTTGCCGGCCGACGGCTGCCGCCGTGGGGTTCGGCCGCGCGCCAGCCGATGTCAACCCTGTTGGCCTCCGAGCGCGGCATGTTTTCCCTGCTCGGGGTGATGGAACGCGGCCACATGCTGCCCGCCGACGAGCTGCGCGAGCTGACTGCGGTGGCCAACCAGACCGCCCGCACCATGGCGGCCACCGCGACCGAGGTGGTGTCGATGGAACGGACCATCAGCAATGCGCCGCAGGCCCGCCAGCACCTGGTGCCCGCCATCAACGCGTTCACCGCGCAACTCCACGACGGTGTCCGTCAGTACAACGAAATGGTCACTGCCGCAGCGCAACTCGTCTCCGCAGTGAACAATGGACGGGCGCCGACGGCACCGTTGTCCCAACAGCGCTACCGCAATGAGCTGACCGACGCCACCGACCGGCTCAGCGGGTGGGCGCAGGCGTTCGACGAACTTGGTCGGCTGCGTCAGGCCTGAGGTGCCGGGCAGGGGCGCTCACACTGCGGAGCTGCTGGGCGGCCCCGATCGGGGACCGTATTTCTCGATATAGGCGTCGTGGATATGCGCATTCTTCTCGCGCGCGATCTTGTCGATCAGGTTGGGGTCAAGACCGTGCACCCGCAGCATGTGGCGGCGCCAGATCTTGTTCAATGCGTGCGAAAAGTAGATGAACGGGATCAGGATCGGCACCGTCATGCTCAGGTGTACGTACAGCGTCGTGTCGATCAGCCAGAATGGAGCCAGGATCAGCAACGCGGGCACGAGCACGCGCAGCATCATCCGGCGCGTGGCGCCCTTGCCGGTCAGGTCTTCGCGTACCCAGTCGAGCATCGAATCCGGTAGCCGGCGTCCGCAGCAGTACTTCAGGAACTGGATGAGGTTCGGCCGGGTGCGTTCGGTCGTCTTGCCCATGATCTGTGTCTCCTATAGCGATGCGCGCAGCGACGGAATGAATATCCCAGCCAGACCACGGACAGTCGCCTTGGCCGTGTCCAGGAAGTCGAAGTAGTCCCGCCACAGCGTGATCCGGCCTTCGTGTACCTCGAATACGCCGCACACCCAGAACTGCAGTCGCAACGGTCCGAAGGTCAGGGCGTCGGTGCGTTCGGTGAGCACCGAGGCACCGTCCGCGGCGATACGGTGGATCTTCACCTCGAAACCGACGCGGCCCTGCATGGAACGGAACAATTTGACCGTCCGGTTGCGCCCGTAGATCGTCGGCAAGCCAACGTTCTGATACACCAGGTTCTGGGCCAGCGAGTTCTCGGCGGTGGCGAAATCCTCGTCCTGGAGTGCGTTGAGGAAGATCTCGACCGTGCCGGCGGGGCCCTCGTGTGCTCCTCCCGTCAGCGGTGTCTGCACCGCAGCGGTTGATCGGTCAGTCATGGCCGAAGCCTAGTTCTCTTGGGCTGTGGCAGGGTAACCCGGATGCGCGTAGCGGTGGTTGCCGGGCCCGATCCCGGGCACGCCTTCCCGGCCTTGGCGTTGTGTTTGAAGTTCCTGGCCGCAGGAGACGCGCCGACCCTGCTGACCGGGGTGGAATGGCTGGAGACGGCGCGGGCCGCAGGTGTCGAGGCGGTCGAACTCGACGGACTTGACCCCACCGCGTACGACGACGACACCGACGCCGGGGCAAAGATCCACCGGCGCGCGGCCCGGATGGCGGTGCTCAACGTCCCTCGGTTCCGGGAACTTGGCCCTGACCTGGTGGTTTCCGACGTGATCACGGCCTGCGGCGGGCTGGCCGCCGAACTGCTCGCGGTACCGTGGGTGGAACTCAGCCCCCATCCGCTGTATCTACCGTCGAAAGGTCTGCCGCCCGTGGGGAGCGGCCTGGCGCCAGGCGTCGGACTGCGTGGCCGAATACGCGACTCCGTGATGCGCGCACTGACGGCGCGGTCCTGGCGGGCCGGGCTGGCGCAGCGCTCGGAGACCAGGGTGGCCATCGGTCTGCCGGCGACCGACCCAGGACCGCTGCGCAGATTGATCGCGACCCTGCCTGCGCTCGAGGTGCCGCGCCCGGACTGGCCGGCGGAGGCCGTCGTGGTGGGGCCGCTGCATTTCGAGCCGACGGACGCGGTGCTGGCGGTGCCGCCGGGGCCGGGCCCGGTCGTGGTCGTGGCGCCGTCCACCGCGACCACCGGGACCCAGGGGTTGGCCGAACTGGCATTGGAATCGTTGCGGCCCGGGGAGACCCTGCCTCAGGGGTCTCGGCTGGTGGTGTCCCGGCTGGGCGGCGCCGATGTCGAGGTACCGCCATGGGCTGTGGTCGGGCTGGGGCGACAGGACGAACTGCTCGCCCACGCCGATGTGGTGATCTGCGGTGGTGGGCATGGCATGGTGTCAAAGACCCTGCTGGCCGGCGTGCCGATGGTCCTGGTACCCGGCGGTGGGGATCAGTGGGAGATCGCCAATCGCCTTGTGCGCCAGGGCAGTGCCCAGTTGGTGCGGCCGTTGACAGCCGAGGCGCTGACAACGGCCGTCGGCGAGGTGCTCGGCTCACCGGCGTATCGCCGGGCCGCGCAGCAGGGCGGGGCGTCGGTGGTCGGTGTGGCGGATCCGGTACGGGTGTGCCACGACGCCCTGACGCCCGCTGGGTAGGTTGGGCACGTGCGGCTGACGGAATTCCATGAGCTGGTGGACGGCCGGTTCGGCACCATGCGGGGGCGGTCCATCCTCGTCGACCATGTGCTGAGCGGTATGGGGCACACGGCTGCTCAAGCCATCGAGGCGGGTGTGGAACCGCGTGACGTGTGGCGCGCCCTGTGCGCCGACTTCGACGTCCCACGCGATGAGTGGTAGCGATGTGTGACGTAGCTCACCTATGCGGGTATACCGGAGTTATGCGACTAGGTGAGCATCCACAACGCACACCGCTCTACGGTGTGCTGCTCGTGATCACCGCGGTTCTGTTGTGCTGGCTGGTCGCGTCGACGTTGGGTGGATGGCAGTCCGCGGTCGGGTACTTCCTGGCCATCGCCGTCGGCGCGGTCGGGTTCGTCATGACACTGCGGGATCTCGACAACTTCCCGCACTGGCGCCGCTGACTCAGCGCTGAATCAGCAACTGTGCGGTCTCGCGGTGTAGTCGGCCGAAGTTGTAGTACGCGGCGCACGCACCTTCCGGCGACACCATGCACGTTCCGATCGGTGTCTCAGGTGTGCAGGCCGTTCCGAACACCTTGCATTCCCAAGGCTTGATGACACCCTTGAGGACCTCACCGCATTGGCAGGCCTTGGGGTCGGCCACCCGTACCCCCGGCATGTCGAATACCAGCTCGGCGTCGTACTCGGCGTAGTCGCGGTGAACCTTCAGCGCGCTCTGGGAGATGAATCCGAGTCCGCGCCATTCGAAATGGGGTCGCAATTCGAATGTCTCGGCCATCAACTTCAGCGCCTGGGTGTTGCCTTCGGGTCGCACCACGCGCGTGTACTGGTTCTCCACTTCGCAACGGCCGTCGCGGATCTGCTGCAACAGCATGTGCACCGAGGCCAGGATGTCGAGTGGTTCGAACCCGGCGACCACGATGGGCTTGCCGTACACGGCGGGGACGAATCGGTACGGCCGCAACCCGACCACGGTGGAGACATGTCCGGGCCCGAGGAACCCGGACAGCCGCAGGTCGGGCGATTCGAGGATGGCCTTGATGGGCGGCACGATCGTGACGTGGTTGCAGAAGACGCTGAAGTTGCGCACGCCCAGTGTGCGGGCCCGGACCAACGTGACGGCCGTGGACGGCGCCGTGGTTTCGAAGCCGACCGCGAAGAACACGACGTGCCGATCGGGATTGTCACGGGCGATCTTGAGCGCGTCCAGCGGTGAGTAGACGAATCGCACGTCGGCTCCGCGGGCCTTGGCTTCGATCAGGTTTCCGCGTGAACCGGGTACGCGCATCATGTCGCCGAAGGTGGTGAAGATGATGCCGGGCTGCTCGGCGAGCCACATCGCGTCGTCCACCCGACCCATCGGGATCACGCAGACCGGGCAGCCGGGGCCGTGCACCAACTCGATGGTTTCGGGGAGCAGGTGTTCGATGCCGTGCCGGTAGATCGTGTGGGTGTGGCCGCCGCACACCTCCATGAATTTGAACTCATCGCCGCCGGCCAGTTCGGTGATCGATTTGACCAGGGCCCGTGCGGCAGCTGGATCGCGGAATTCGTCGACGAACTTCATGTCAAGCCTCTCAAGCGATTTCGGAGTCGTTGAACGCGTCGATCTCCTGTTGATAGTTCTCGCCCATCTTCTGCACCTGATCCAGCGTCAGGGCCGCTTCGCGTTCGTCGATCTTGGCCATGGCGAACCCGACATGGACCAGCACCCAGTCGCCGACCTGCAGGTTGTCGTCGGCGAGCAGTCGGACACTGATGATGCGGCGTACCCCGTTGACGTCGACCTTGGCCAGATGAGCTTCGGTGTCGACGAAATCGACCACCTGACCGGGAATTCCAAGACACATCGTGGAAGCTCCTATCTCTGTTGTTCTCAGCAGATGCGTGGCAGCGGGTCGCCGACGAGCATGTCGACAATCCGGCTGCCACCGAATGATGTTCGTAACGCAACGATCCCGTGTGGTTCGGGGACGATCTCACCCACCACGGCGGCGCGCACGCCCTGAGGATGCGCGCGGAGGGCGGCTACGGCCGCGTCCGCTTCGTCGGGGGCGACGACCGCGAGGAACTTGCCCTCGTTGGCTACGTACAGCGGGTCGATGCCGAGCAGATCGCAGGCGCCGAGCACCTGCGGTTCGATCGGGAGGCGGTCCTCGTCGAGAACCACCGCGAACGGACGGTCCTTGACGAGTTCGTTGCACACGGTGCCGACACCGCCGCGGGTCGCGTCCCGCATCCATCGTGTCGACGGCGCCGCCTCCAACAATGCTTCGACCAGTTCGTGGACGGGTGCGGTGTCCGAGGCGATGTCGGCGTCGATGGCGAGGTCACCGCGGGCGAGCATGACTGCCATCCCGTGTTCGCCGATCGTGCCGGACAACAGCACCTTGTCGCCGGGTTGTACGCATTCGCGCGACAGCCGCCGGCCGTGCGGAATCACACCGACACCTGCGGTGCAGATGTACATGCCGTCGGCCGCACCCTTTCCGACCACCTTGGTGTCGCCTGTGACGATCTGTACTCCCGCGTGAGCGGCGGCTTCGGCCATGTCGGCGACGATCTCGCGCAACTCGCTGATCGGGAAGCCCTCCTCGATCACGAATCCTGCCGATATCCAGTACGGCCGGGCTCCGGAGACAGCGAGGTCGTTTATGGTCCCGTGCACCGCCACGTGTCCGATGGAGCCGCCTGGGAAGCGGTGCGGTGCAACCACATACGAGTCGGTAGAAAATGCGAGGCGATCACCGGACGGAGTTGTCAGCACCGCTGCGTCACCGAGCTGCTCGAGTTCGGAGTTGCGGAATGCCTCCACGAACACCGCGTCGACCAGTGCCGCAGAAGCTTTCCCGCCCGCGCCGTGGGCCAGGGTGACCACGTCGTCGAGGAGCCGTGGCCGCCTCTGACGGAACTTGTCGATCCGTTCCAGCACCCGGTCCTCGCGTTGCGTTGCCGCCGTAGTGGTCATGATGCGCGCTCCCGGATCCGGGCCAGCTGTTCCTGGGCGACCGACCAGAGCCGGTAGCCGAGCATGGCGTGGCTTTCCTGTATGCGGTGAATACTCTGACTGTGGACGGTGAAACAGAAGTCGAGATCCTCGGCGGTACTCATCCGACCGCCGTCGTGGCCGGCGAATCCGATGGTGAGCAGTCCGCGTTGCTTGGCCTCGGTGATCGCTGTCATGAGGTCCTCGGAGTTGCCCGATGTCGACAGTGCGATAGCGACATCTCGGTCGCGGGCATGGGCGATGATCTGGCGTTTGAAGATCAGTTCGAATCCGACGTCGTTGCCCAGGGCGGTGACGACGGCTTCGTCGGCGGCCAGCGACCACGCCGACACCGGCCGGCCGCGCGCCGGGCGGCTGAACAACGTGGCCAGGGTGGCGGCATCGGTGGAGCTGCCCCCGTTGCCCAGCGTGTACAGCCTGCCGCCGCGGGCGAATCTGTCGGCCATGGCCTGGCCGGCCTGCACCAGTCCGGGATCGTATTCCTGTAGGGATTCCTGTTGCAGCCGAGCACTTTCGGCGGCCTTGGCGCGTGCCGAGGACGCGAGATCCTCGAGCAACGCCCTGGCATCGGTCTCTTCGGACTCGATGAACGGGTAGAGGAACCCGGTGCTTTCGGATTCGTTCGTGGTCATGAGGCCTGCTCCGTTCCCAGCGTGGTGATCCCGGTGCCGGCGTGCACGAGGATCAGGTCGTCGGGTGCCACCTCGCCGAGCAGTGCGACATCGACCCACTGTTCGCCATCGCAGGTACGGACGAGCGCCGGACTGTTCGAGTCTTGCGGTGCCAGAATCACTTCCGCGATTTGGCCGTCGTCACTGCATGTCACGCACACTTCGTCGGTGCACTCGCCGTCGGGACTTTTGAGCAGTCCCGGGTGTTCGAAGCACACGTGGGTGAGCTCCCACAGCAAGTGATACATCAAGACGAAACGGCCGGTCGCGGGCACCATGGGGTCATCGGACTCGATCCACAGGATGTGATGGGCGGCGCCGGCCGACGGCCGAGGGCCCGACCCGATCCACACGGTGGTGACGCCCCACGCGGGTGCCCGTCGCATGGCATCGATGACCGCGGGTTCGTTGGCGGATGCGACGGCCAAGAGCAGGTCGCCGGGCTGGCTGGCCACCCTGGCCGCCGCGACCGGGTCCGGATCGACGAGGGCGACCGACGGCAGTGCACGTTTGCCCATGATGACCGGGTGGACGAATTCGACGGCCACGTGGTGCGCGTGTGGTTCCCATTGCGGCGCAATGACCCACAGGGTGGCGCCGTCGTGAAATCTGCGAGCGACATCCAGGGCGGCGGCCGCGAGGTCGGCAGAGAGCTGGCTGTCGACGAACGGTTGTGCAGTGACGGTCATGAGTGACCTACCTTTCGGACGGCGTTTACCATGTCCAGGGTTGTGGCGGTGGCCTCGGTCAGCGCCGCGCGCCCCGTGCCGGTCAGGGTGTCGCACACCCAGTCCCAATGAGCAGAGACGAGCGTGCCGGGTTCGGGTGTGGTGATGAACGACGCGCCGTCTCGGCTCCAGCGCACCCGCTCTGGACGCGCGGACCCCAGTGCTAACACGCCGTCGTCCAGGACGAGGGGACAGGTGTCGATCACGGCATACTCACCGTCGACGGCTGTGACGGTGCCCCAACGTATCCGGCAGTTCTGCAACACCCGCAGTGCCGTGGTGGGCTCCCGATCGAGGAAGCGCACCCACGGGTAGACGACGAAGACGTGAAAGCTGTGGTGTGCCAGGACGGTCGACGAGGATCCGACGTCGTCCAGTAGCCCGGTGGCCTGCCCTGAAAACGCTGCACGCAGAGTAGCGAGCAGGTCGGCGGGGTCGACGCAGTGCAGCTGCGGGCCGCCGACCCAGTATCCGCCGACCACGTCGGCGTCCAGCGGGTCGGTTCCCGTGGCGCGCGCCATTGTGCTCAGGTATGGCCAGGCGCCGTCGAATGCCCTGGCATGGCGCGCCAGCGCGGCCGCGTCGTCCCCGTGCAACAGCACGCCGGACTCACCCGGCCCGCAGTACCCCAGCTCGTTGGGCGGATACGCGTAACGGGCGAACAGCCGTGATCCAGCAGGCAGGGTATGCAATCCGACGATGCTCATCGCTCAACCCGCATTTCCGACCAAGAGCTGACCCAACGCGATGCCACCGTCGTTCGGCGGCACGTGGCGGTGGGTGATGACCTGAAACCCCTTGGCGCGCAGACTCATCAGCGTCAGATGCAGCAGCAGCGCATTCTGGAACACGCCCCCGGACAGGGCAACGGGTTGGCCTGGGATCGCGCAAGCGACGGCCAGCTCGACGATCAGTCCGGCCACCGCGTGATGGAACCGCGCGCCGATCACCCCGACCGGTACGCCGCAGCGCATGTCATCGAGCATCGCCTCGAACACCGGCCCGGGGTCGAACACCATAGGATGTCGACCGGTGTCGACGGCGAATGCGTACCGGGTTGTGCCGGGGTCGACGTTTCGCGACAGTCCTTCCAGCTCGATGGCGGCCTGCGCTTCGTAGTCCACCACTTGCCGCACACCGATCACCGCCGAGACGGCGTCGAAGAGCCGGCCCATGCTCGAGGTCGGTGTGCATCCGGTGTGCGTGCGCAACTGGTGCTCGAGCACCCTCAGCTCAGCGGCCGGGCAGGCTCGCACCGGCGGAAGCTCAGCGTCCCACTCGATTCCGGCTGCCCGCAGATGTGCCAGGGCCATTCGATAGGGCCGTCGTACGCTGATGTCGCCGCCGGGCATCGGCACGTACCGCAGCTGTGCGAGCCGCTGGAAACTCTTGTAGTCCGCTTCGAGCAGTTCCCCGCCCCACACCGCACCGTCAGGGCCGTAACCGGTTCCGTCGAAGGCGAATCCGAGCACCGGACCGTCCAGGCCGTTTTCGGCCAGCACGGCTGCGATGTGGGCGTGGTGGTGTTGCACGGTCCGCACCGGTCGGCCATCGGCGTTGCGGTGAGCCCAGGCGGCCGAACGATATGCGGGATGAGCGTCGGCGACAAGGATTTCGGGTTTGACGTTGGTCAACGCCTCGAGGTGCTCGACGGCGTTCCCGAAAGCGGAGAGCGTGGCCAGATCGTCCATGTCGCCGATGTGTGCGCTCAGCCAGGCGTAGCGGTGTTCGGCGACGGCGAGGGTGTTTTTCAGATCCGCCCCCACCGCGAGGGTGGCCGGTACCGATACGGGCAGGGCAACGGGCAGTGGAGCGTAACCGCGCGAGCGCCGGATCGGCAGTTCGATGCCGTCGACGAGGCGGATCACCGAGTCGTCACAGGGCACCAGGATCGCCCTGTCGTGGGTCAGCCAACCGTCGGCCAGCGACGAAAGCCGCCCCAGTGCATCGTCATCGGTGAAGCAGATCGGTTCGCCACTGAGGTTGGCCGATGTCATGACCAGCACGTGGGGCCCCGGTTGGTCGCCGGGTAGGCCGAAGAGCAGGGTGTGCAGCGGGCTGTAGGCGAGCATCACACCGAGATCGGGATTGCGCGGCGCGACGGATTCCGCGACCACGGCACTTGGGCGCCGGGGCAGGAGCACGATCGGGCGGGCCGGCCCGCACAGCAGCCGCGCGGCGGCGTCGTCGACGTCGACGATCTCTTGTGCGCTGGCAAGGTCGGGAACCATCACCGCAAAAGGTTTGTCGCCACGGCGCTTACGGTGCCGCAGTTCAGTGACGGCATGGTGATCGCCTGTGTCGCAGGCCAGGTGGTACCCACCGATTCCCTTGACGCCGAGGATGCCACCGTTGCGCAGCAGGCGACGGGCAGCCTGCAATCCGGATTCGCCTGTGGCCGTGCTGCCCCCGGCGTGAAACGTCAGGGTCGGGCCGCAGTTGGGGCAGCACACCGGCTGGGCGTGAAAGCGTCGGTCGGCAGGGTCGGAGTACTCGTGAGCGCAGTCGGCGCACATGTCGAATTCGGCCATCGTCGTCGCTACACGGTCATAGGGCAGTGACGCGATGATGGTGAAGCGGGGACCGCAGTTGGTGCAGTTGACGAAGGCGTGCCGATATCGGCGGTCGGCTGGATCCCGCTGCTCGGCGGCACATTGGGTGCACATCGCGACATCCGGCGACACCAGCGTGCGGCCACCGTCGGACCGCGAGGTGTCGGCGATGACGAACCCCGTTCCGCCGGCGACCGGCAGGCTCGCGGTCTCGATCGACTCGACGACCGCCAGCGGTGGGGGACTGTCGCGCAGACGATTCAGAAATGCGCCGATCGCGGCGGGCTCGCCCTCGATCTCGATGACCGCACCCGAGCTGTCGTTGCGTACACACCCGGTCAGGCCAAGCGCTGCGGCGGTCGTGTACACGAACGGTCGGAAGCCCACACCCTGAACCACGCCGTGGACACTTATTTCAAGCCGTTGCCGCATGCTCATGGTGGCGCCCCCGAGTCGCGACCACGGCCCATGAGTTCCAGTCCCTGCATGGCCGCGTCGGCGCCCGCCGCATCGGTCTTTTCGACGGCGAAGCCCATGTGGATGATCACCCAGTCGCCGGGGCCGAACGTCTCGTCGGCCAGCATGCCGACGTTGACTTTACGATGCTCGCCCGCGACGTCTACCAGAGCGAGTTGGCCACCGTACCCTTCCAGCATTCGCACTACCTGCCCCGGGATTCCCAGACACATGATTCAGCCCTCCCGGTTCGACAGTCGCGCAGTGGCGGCCTCGATCGCCGCAACCGCGCCGGGGATTGCGGCGGTGACGGCATCTGACAGGCCGATGCCGTCGGCGACAGTCTCGACTTCGCAGCCGATCACTACGGTGTAGGGCGCTGTGCCGCCGAGTGCGGTGAGGCCGGCGAACACCGCTGCCGGATCCATCGCGTGGGCATCCAGACCGGCGGTGCCGGACAGGCTTGCGAGATCGGCCTCGAACACGTGCAGTGTTCCGGGTGAGCCCTGGCACGGCAGCGCATCGACCAGGATCAGCGCATCCCAGTCGTCGAGCAGGTCGTATGCGAGATGCATGCCGCCAATGCCGTAGTCGCGCAGGCGAATTCCAGCGGCATCCGGCCGTTGTGGGACATGCTTCAGCACCTCGGGGCCGAATCCATCGTCTCCGAGGAAGATGTTGCCGATACCGGCGATCAGTACTCCGGACGTGATCGCACCGGCTACATGCGACGCATCTTCAGATACCGCCGCGCATCGGGAATCGACCTCAGGCCGACCAATGCTCCGGCGATCACGACTGCCGCCACCACCAAGACGGCGACCCAACCCACGACTGCCATTGTGGCTCCTCTCATTTCATTGCACCAGCGGTTCGACTTCATCGGGTGAGAAGTACAGGTAGCGGCCGTACCACTCGTGGAGGTCTGCCGCCGGATCGTCATCGAGCACGACGCCGAGATGATGCTCACCGTCGACGTCCTCGTGGACCGAGGCCACCCGCGCGATCCTGTTGACGAAGAACAGATCCTGGGCGTCGGCCCGGCGTGAAGGGTGCAGCCGGACACGACTGCCGCGACTCACCGGAACCCCGTTGACCAGGACAGCGTCGACGGCAGGGTCGACCGCGTTGTCGGCCAGCGGATCCCACCACTGGATTCCGTCGGGGATTTCCGGGATCAGTCCCGACGGTGCTCCGGATGCATGCGGATTACGCAACACGCCATGAAGATTCAGCATTGCTTCGGGCGACATCGAATCGCACCGGTCGATGATGGCTGCCGCGCGTGGATCGGTGGCGCGGGCATGTGCCTTCTCGTCGTCGGTCATCGTCATGATCCGCAGTGTGAGGATCTCGTCGATTTCGGTCGAGTCGTACAGTGCGCCCGTGCTCTGTTCGGCGATCTCAGGATGGTCGTAGAGGATGATCGGTGACACCAGCATGAGCCGGTTCTCGTCGGGCGGTCCCGCGAGAACCGGGAAGCAACGGTGGTGATGGCACCGGGAAGCCGCGGCGCCCGCGTCTGCGGGCGGGTCCAGCAGAGAGACGAATTCTCCGTCGGCGACCTCGACCACGGCGTGTGTGCCGATCAAAGACACGGCAATGGCGTCGTCCTTGCCGGACGCGGGTGGGGCTGTGTTGCCCACCGTGAGCGTCAATCGCAATAGCTCGTCGTCGGATTCGAGGGCAAGATTCAGTTCGCCGCACAGTTCCCGCCGCGAACGGACCAGCCTGCCGCCGTCGACCGGTTCGACGTCGGTGCCCGGTGGCACTGAGATGCCACACGTGTACCCGGAGCCGAGGTCGACGGTATCGAACGGACCGAAGCTGATCTCCCGCTCGACCGCCTCGTCCCAGCTCAGCCAGGAGTGTCCGGTGGTGACCAGTTCATCGACGGCTTCGAAGCGTTGAGCACGGCGACGTTCGGCGGTGCGACGCTGAAGTTGAAGGAAGCGAACGACGATCGAGATCCTCGGCCGGCCCTGCGGACGGATGAGCAGCTGCGCCGACAGGCGGTTGTCCTCACCGATCCCGGTGCGTGCGGCGTCGGTAGGGCCCAGCACACCGAACTGCCAGCGCGACTGGTTCTTCTGTGAATCCGCCCGATATGGGTACAGCAGATAGCCCTCGTAGAGCACGGCGTCGGCCACGGCCCTGACATGTTCCCAGGTGTTGCTCATGATGTTTCCCGCGTGGACATCAGGGCGGTGATCGCCTCGTCGAAAGAGAGCAGTCCACGTCGAGACTTGAAGGCGGCCAGGGCATCGAGAGTGTCGCGGTCCAGACGCAGCCATCCGGTGTGCGGGAAGTGCTGCGCGATCAGCTCGCGCCACACAGTGACCGGCATGTCGAATCGGTCCTCACGGTTCCACGGCACCTGGGTAACGGCGAAACCGCGTGAACCCTGGCTGAATACGGTGCCGCTGAACAAGAACTGGAGCGGCACCGTGCCGCCGCGCAACGCGTGCAGGTACTTTGATGCCGCCACCTCGAAGTCGTAGGTGCATTCCAGTGCCATCCCGAGCTGCGTCGTGTCGGTGAATCCCGGCACTACGGCGTTGCTGTGTTGCCATAGGAACGTGCGCTGCGTGGTGCTCCAGCGTTCGCGTGGGCCGAACAAGTCGAGCAGTCCCTCGGCCTCGTCGTCGGTGTAGCCGCGCCGTGCCGGTTCGATGCGAATCTGAGCGCGCAACGCGATGGCATGGACGGGATCGTCACCGATCGCCGCCACACCGATTCGTGCAGTCAGAATCGGAGTCACCGCAAACGGTTCGGGGGAGATGTCGAGTACGGCGAAGGTGACTTCGGTCGCCGGCACCGCCGGGCCGGTCATCGCGCCACCGCCCGGCTGCGAGCGTCGAGCGCGATGAAGAACTCATCGATGTAGTGGCGGACGTCCTGACCGCCGTCGAATCCGCGCCACAGCATCCGCAATCGGCCGACGAACTCATAGCATGCATCGATGGGTACCAAATAACATGTCGGAGGGCATGTCTCATCGTCCGGAATGCGGATCAACACCGCCTCGGTGTCGTCGTCGACCAGATCGACTCTCGGCTCGGCGACCCTCACGGTGTTCCAGGAGTCCAGGTCGAGTTCGGATTCGGTGGCGCCCGCCGGGCCCGGGTAGAACGCGACCACGCGCCCCAACGTCGAGTTACGGAAGAAGAAAGCGAGACCGACGGGAATCTGCAGGGCTTCCCAGTTCCGCCGGCTCACGGCACAATCGGGAAACACCAGATAGCGGTCGGGGACAGCACGGTAGCGCAGTTCGGCCCGGGTGTCGGTGAACAGCAGATAGCAGCCGCGACAGACACACATCAATTGGCGGCCATCGACATTCACCACATGCTGATGCTCATCGGCGATGGTCTCCGAACACATTTCGCACCGCGCGCCAGGCTGTGCCGGTGAGCCGCGACCGGCGCGGATCCGGGCCAGCACGTCAAAGGCGGTCACGATGCGATCTCCTGGGCGATGGCCATCGAAAGCACACCGGAGCGGCGCAGCACCGGAATCGGCTCCAAGTGGTGATCGGCTGTGCCTGTGGTTGCCAACCCGGCATGCACGACGTCGAAGCCACCCCCACACTGCGGGCAATGCAGCACAGCGTCGGTGAGCGTCGCTCCGGCCATCGGCCGGTTGCAGTCAGGACAGCGATCTCGGTAGGCGAAGAACTCCGCACCGATCCGGCACACCAACACGCGGGTGTCTGCGACGGCGAAGCCGCCCACTTCGCCCGGAGTCAACTCATCGAGCTCGGGTACGGGCTGCCA
The DNA here is from genome assembly GCF_000373905.1 of Mycobacterium sp. 155. Taxonomy (NCBI): domain Bacteria; kingdom Bacillati; phylum Actinomycetota; class Actinomycetes; order Mycobacteriales; family Mycobacteriaceae; genus Mycobacterium; species Mycobacterium sp. 155. The sequence goes on along the minus strand of NZ_KB892705.1, from coordinate 1,955,194 downwards.
ACCGGCATGCCCGTTGGTGTGCACTCGCGCCATCAGTGACTGCGCAGATATGAGCTGTTGAGCACCTTCTTCGGGCACCACCTCGATCGACGAGATCTCCGGGGCGGCGGCCTTGATCGCATCTTCGATCGCCAGCTCGAGGGTGGCCGCCGAGGACGGACAGCTCTTGCAGCTCCCCGCGAAGCGCAGTCGGACCACTTCGCCGTCGACTTCGAGCAGATCGACGTCGCCGCCGTGAGATCCGAGATACGGGCGCACCGAATCGAGCGCGTCGGCGATGCGGCGCTGCACGGGATGCGGATGTAACCCGTGCACCAGCAACAGGCTCGCCACCAGATCGTCAGCGGCGATCACCTCTGCCAGGTGCGGATCCGCAGCCGTGGCGATGTGCAGCAACCGCTGCAGACCGGCTCCGTAGAGATCGGTTACCTCGCGAACCAATTGCTCGGCACGCTCCAGCGCGGCAACGCCGTTCGCGGCGCTGGCATCGAGCAGTGTCTGGATGCGTTCCCCTGCCGTACGCCAGCGTGCTGCATCGTCGGGATTGTCCGGGACTGGCGTCGCAGTGGGCGGCATATGTCATTCCCCGGTTGCGGATTGGGTAGGAGAATGCATGAGCTCCAATGACTTTCCGTCGCCCAGGTACATGTGCACCCCGCAGGGCAGACACGGGTCGAAACTACGTACGGTGCGCATGACATCTATGCCCTTGAAGTGTTCGCGGTCGTTCTCCTCGAAGATGGGCTGTCCCTGCACCGCATCCTCGTACGGCCCGGGGGTGCCGTAGCTGTCCCGCGGGTTGGCGTTCCACGGCGTCGGGGGGTAGGGATGATAGTTGGCGATCTTGCCGTCCCGGATGACCATGTGATGGCTCAGCACGCCTCGTACCGCTTCGGTGAAGCCGCAGCCGATGGCCTCGTCGGGAACCTCGAAGTGTTCCCACGTCTTGGTGCGGCCGGCCCGGATCTCGCCGAGTGCCTTTTCGGCGAAATGCAGCGCGCATGCCGCGGCGTAGGCCTGGAAGTAGGTGCGGGCGCGGTTGCGTTCGATGGTGTTGCTGCCCTTGTCCGGAATCTTCCACTCGAGCTCGACCGGGCCTTTCAACGCGGTCTTCGGCAGGTTGATCTTCACACTGTTGCCGGTGGCCTTGACGTAGTCGATGTCGACCAGCCCGGCCAGCGCGGTCGCCCACAGTCTGGCCAGGGGTCCACCGCCGGTGTCCAGCGCCAGGTAGTCCTTGCCGTCGTACCACCGCGGCGACATCACCCAGCTGTAGTTCTCGTCGAAGTCGCGCTTCTGCGGCCTGGGGTTGGTGTGCTGGTTCCAGGGATGACGCCGGTCGACCGGGTTGCCCAGCGGATCGGTCTTGACGAACATCTCCTGATCGGTCCAGTCCTCGTAGTAGCTGTGACCCAACAGGATCCGGATGCCGAGGTTGATGTCCACCAGTGAATGGGTGACGAGTTTCCCGTCGACCACCACACCGGGCGTGACGAACATGGCGTTGCCCCAACGTTCCATGTCCTTGTATGCGAAGTTGCAGACCTCGGGATCCTGGAAGGAACCCCAGCACCCCAGCAGAGTGCGGCGCAGGCCCACCTGGTCGTAGCCGGGCAGGGCTTCATAGAAGAAGTCGAACAGGTCGTCGTGCATCGGCACGACCTTTTTCATGAACTCGACGTAACGCATCAGCCGGGTCATGTAGTCGGTCATCAGCTGCACTGTGGCGGTCGTGCCGATGCCGCCGGGGTACAGCGTCGACGGGTGCACGTGGCGACCCTCCATGAGGCAGAACATCTCTCGCGTCCACCTGCTGACCTGCAGGGCTTCTCGGTAGAACTCGCCGGTGAACGGATTGAGCGCACGCATGATGTCGGCGATGGTGCGGTGTCCGTGCGCCTCTGCGTGCGGTGCGGCGGTGTTCTCGGCCTTGGCCAGGACGCCGGGATTGGTTTCGGAGACCATCTTCTCGCAGTAGTCCACCCCGACCAGATTCTCCTGGAAAATGTTGTGGTCAAACATATATTCCGCGGCTTCACCGAGGTTCACCAGCCACTCGCCGAGATGCGGCGGTTTGACCCCGTAGGCCATGTTCTGGCAGTAGCACGAGCAGGTGGCGTGGTTGTCGCCGCAGATACCGCAGATACGACTGGTGATGAAGTGTGCGTCGCGAGGATCCTTGCCCTTCATGAAGATCGAGTAACCGCGGAAGATCGACGAGGTGCTGTGACATTCGACGACTTCACGGTTCTCGAAGTCGATCTTGGTGTAGATGCCGAGGCTGCCGACGATGCGCGTGATCGGATCCCATGCCATCTCCACCAATTGACCCGGTTCGCGCTTCACGTGTGACGGCTCGGGGATGATGGTTGTCATCGAATTTCTCTTTCAAATAGGCAGATAAAGCCTGGAATGCCAACGGTTCCGGTGGTTGACCGGCGAAGCGGGGCGAGATGGCCCGCCGGGCGTCTACCAGGTGCGGGCTGCTCCGGTTTCCAGCGTCGTACCGCGATGGCGCCACTTGGGCTCCTTGTCCACGGTGCGTCCGGTGACGTGGCGCAGGCTACGGATCACCGATCCGTATAGCCCGGACGCGGTCGTCGAGACCTTGCCGCCGGGCGGTTCGTCCATGAACGGCATGAACTTGTCCGGGAAGCCCGGCATGGTGCAGCCGATGCAGATACCGCCGACGTTGGGGCAACCGCCGATCCCGTTGATCCAGCCGCGCTTGGGCACGTTGCACTTGACCACGGGACCCCAACAGCCCAGTTTCACAATGCATTTCGGCGATCCGTACTCAGTCGCAAAGTCGCCCTGCTCGTAGTAGCCGGCGCGGTCACAACCTTCGTGCACGGTGTTGCCGAACAGCCACTTGGGGCGTAGTGCTTCATCCAACGGGATCATCGGCGCCTGGTCGGTGGCCATGTACAGCAGGTAGGTCAGGGTCTCGGCGAGGTTGTCCGGTTGGATGGGGCAGCCCGGCACACAGACGATCGGGATACCGGCCTTGCTCTTCCAGTCCCAGCCGAGGTAGTCGGGAACCCCCATGGCGCCGGTCGGATTGCCGGCCATCGCATGGATGCCGCCGTAGGTGGCGCAGGTGCCCACCGCGACGACGGCCGTGGCCTTGGGGGTGAGCCGATCCAGCCATTCGCTGGTGGTCATCGGCTGATTGGTGGCCGGATCGTTGCCGAACCCGCACCAGTACCCCTCGCTCTTGATCTGCTCGTTGGGGATGGACCCCTCGACAACCAGGACGAAGGGGTCGAGTTCGCCTCTGTCGGCCTTGAAGAACCATTCGAGGAAGTCATCGGCACCGCCGGCCGGGCCACATTCGAAGTCGATCAGTGGCCAATGGACAGCGATCTTGGGTAGCCCGGGAAGGGCCCCGAGAGCAATTTCTTCGATGCTCGGTTGAGTGGCTGCAGTCAACGCCACCGAGTCACCGTCACAACTTAAACCCGCGTTGATCCACAACACATGGATCAGCGCCTCTTCCGCTTTGACTGCTGCCTCTGTTGGCATATGTCACAGCTTCCTGGGAACTCGGGCTGGGAGTCCCAATATCTGGTCTGAACGCGCACCGAAACTTCTGCCGCGCTGAATTCTGGATTACTCTCGCAGGTTTGTATTGTCAACGGCCGTTGCTGGCAACGTGACGTTTGCCCGCGCGTCGATCCAGGCATACCACGGCTCGAGTCCGTCCCCCCGCGTCGCCGAAACCGGCAGGATGGCCACCCCGGGATTGACCGATCGTGCACGCTTGCAACAGGTTTGCATATCGAAGTCGACGTAGGGGAGTAAGTCGATCTTGTTGATGACGACCAGGTCGGCGGCCGCGAACATGTGCGGATATTTCAGCGGTTTGTCAGCCCCCTCGGTCACCGAGACGACGACGATCTTGCTGCCTTCACCTAGGTCGAACAAGGCCGGACAGACCAGGTTTCCGACGTTCTCGATGAACAGCACCGAATCGGGATCGGGGTCGAGTGCGTCGAGGGCACTGTGAACCATGGCCGCATCCAGATGACAGCCCGCTCCGGTGTTGATCTGAACCGAGCGGGCACCCGCGGCACTGATCCGGTCGGCATCGAGCAGCGTCTCCTGGTCTCCTTCGATCACCGCCATGGGCCGGTGGGACCCGAATTCGCGGATTGTGCGCTCGAGCAGTGTCGTTTTGCCCGCGCCCGGAGAACTCGTCATGTTGAGGGCCAGGATGCCGCGCCGCCGCAGCCACCGGCGATTCTCATCGGCGATGAGGTCGTTTTTGGCAAGCACCTTCTGTTCGAGGGTGACGGTCTCCGTCGAGGTGGTTTCCGCATGCCGGTCGTGGTGGTGGTGGTGGTCGTGTCCGTGGTGTTCTTCGTGCTGATGGGGGTCGTGGGGGTGGTCCTGGCCGGGGAGGGTGATCACCGGGCCGGCGTGGCCATCGTCACCGCAGCCGCAGGTCGCGCACATGTCAGCTCACTTCCATCGAGAGAATTCGCAGATCCCGGCCGGCGGTCACCTCGACATCGGCGCTCCCGCACCGGCACAGCAGGATCAGGTCGGGGAGTTCGAAATCAGTCCCGCAACCGCGGCAATGTGCCGTGCCGGGCCGTATATCGAGGTCCAGGCGGGCGCCGTCGGCCACCGTGCCCTGGGTGACCAGGTCGAAGCAGAACAGCATGGAGTCCGGGACGACGGCACAGAGCGCCCCGACTTCGAGTCGCACACTGTGGACCCGACGACCGTCGGCGTGCTCGCACACCGCATCGACAACGCTCTGGGTTATCGCCAACTCGTGCATCGCTGCCCCGTTCAGGCCAGGTGTTCCCACGATATGCCTCAATCACCGCGAGCACGGCGTGTCCACTTGAGATCGAACATTTGTTCGCTAATGTGGGGTGCAGTTGGACCGAGCTGACTTGTCGGTGCCTTGGCCTAGCGTCACGGCCAACCGATCGGAACACCGGTCAACACGACTACTTGGAGAGGCACCACCATGGCGCAGCAGGCCCCTGACCGCGAAAAGGCCCTCGAACTGGCGATGGCCCAGATCGACAAGAGCTTTGGCAAAGGCTCGGTGATGCGCCTCGGCGACGAGGTCCGTCAGCCCATCTCGGTCATTCCCACCGGATCCATCGCGCTCGACGTGGCGCTCGGCATCGGCGGCCTGCCGCGCGGCCGTGTCGTCGAGATCTACGGCCCGGAATCCTCGGGTAAGACGACAGTGGCGTTGCATGCGGTGGCCAATGCCCAGGCTGCCGGTGGTATCGCGGCGTTTATCGACGCCGAGCACGCGCTGGATCCCGAGTACGCCAAGAAGCTCGGGGTGGATACCGACTCACTGCTGGTCTCCCAGCCCGATACCGGTGAGCAGGCGTTGGAGATCGCCGACATGCTGGTGCGTTCCGGGGCGCTGGACATCCTCGTGATCGACTCGGTAGCCGCGCTGGTGCCACGCGCCGAAATCGAAGGCGAGATGGGTGACAGCCACGTCGGCCTGCAGGCCCGCCTGATGAGCCAGGCGCTGCGAAAGATGACCGGCGCTCTGAACAACTCGGGCACCACCGCGATCTTCATCAACCAGCTCCGCGAGAAGATCGGCGTGATGTTCGGGAGTCCCGAAACAACAACGGGTGGAAAGGCTTTGAAGTTCTATGCCTCTGTCCGCCTGGATGTCCGGCGTATCGAGACGCTCAAGGACGGCACCGACGCGGTCGGTAACCGCACGCGCGTCAAGATTGTCAAGAACAAGGTTTCGCCGCCGTTCAAGCAGGCCGAGTTCGACATCCTCTACGGCCACGGCATCAGCCGCGAAGGCTCACTCATCGACATGGGTGTCGAGCACGGCTTCATCCGTAAGTCCGGGTCCTGGTTCACCTACGACGGTGAGCAGCTGGGCCAAGGCAAGGAGAATGCCCGCAAATTCCTGCTGGAGAATGTCGATGTCGCCAACGAGATCGAGAAGAAGATCAAGGAGAAACTCGGTATCGGTGCCGTCGTGACCGCTGAAGCTGATGATGTCCTGCCCGCCCCGGTCGACTTCTGAGGCGGCCGACACTCGCGAGGGGCAGACGCAGGATCCCCGCAAGCGCGAGGAGCAGGCACGTGACCTGTGCCTGCGTCTGCTCACCGTGCGGGCACGCACCCGGGCGGAGTTGGAGGCTCAGCTCGCCAAGCGGGGCTATCCCGATGACGTGAGCGCCAGGGTTCTCGACCGGCTGGCCGAAGTCGGGTTGGTCGACGACGAGGACTTCGCCGAGCAATGGGTTCGGACCCGGCATGCCAATTCTGGAAAAGGCAAGCGCGCCTTGGCTGTCGAGCTTCGTAAGAAGGGGGTCGACGGCGACGTCATCTCTGCGGCACTGGCCGATCTGGACCCCGCTGCCGAACGCCAACGGGCCGAACAATTGGTTCGCGACAAACTTCGTCGCGAGCGGCTGAGCGATGACGACGATGTGAAGGTGACGCGCCGATTGGTCGGTATGTTGGCTCGTCGTGGCTACAGCCAGTCCATGGCGTTCGACGTGGTCAGCGTCGAGCTGGCCAGTGAGCTGGAGCGTCGCCGGGTATAGCGGGGGCTAGTTCTGTTGCTCCGACTCGCTGGACATCGAGTCAGCATTGGAGGCGATGTCGGGCGTGCTCGTAACCAGCAGCCATACCAGGGTGACCAATCCTGTGAAGACGCCCTGAACCGCCAAGAGAAACGCCACGTACTCGTGCCACGCGGACAGGACATCGCCGCAGCCCTTGCCATCCCACGGCAGCGTCGAGAGTGCGAGCGCCAGGCCGGCCGCCATCACTGTCACGGTGGCGGCTGTCGCGGCGCGCTGGCCTGCGTCGGTCAACGTTCGGCGGAAGTAGTTGAATTCGACGCCGAGTGCCAGCACGAGCACCGGAAGCACCCCGACCACCTGATGGAAGAAAGTCGGACTGATCGCTCCTTCGCACAGCTGAGAAAGCAGCGCGATCTCATCTGCCGCGGGCATGGTGGCAATCTCCGCAGCCGTCTTCGCGTCGAGCGTTCGCACCGTGTCGACGTCGAACACGTCGATGAAAGCGCTTGCGGCCAAATAGCAGGCCCACGTTCCCAGTACCAGCGGCACGATGGCCCGCGCCCGCGCCCAGTCGGTTGGCAGAGCCACCTGACGGGCGGTGCTGAGTAGCGTGAATGGATCGGCGTTGAGCGACGCCGCCGTGGTGAAACCCATCGCCGCGGCGTAGATGGTCGCGATCAGCAGATCGATCTGAACGGATTGGTGTGACACCAGCCGCAATACGTCGATGCTCAGAAGGATGGCGACCCCGGTCGACCACCATCTCCACAGTCGTGGCGTGTCGCCGTCGGTGCGGGTGATTTCGCGTTTCATGACCCCGACCACGCCCAGCACCAGCGCATCGACGGCGATGACGGCGATCCGCCATCCCGTGTCGCCGTTGCCCACGATCGGGTACACACCGGAGATCAGCGGCTCGCTGTAGGAGAACGCAAAGAACATCAGGAAGACGACTCCGAACACCGCCCGATCGGAGCGCAAGGATACGGCCGGCTCAGACATTGTTGATTCCTACGGTTATTCGTTGGTCGGGGCGACTGGCCACCAGGAACCAGATCAGCGTTGCGAGGCCGGTGACAGCACCCTGGACAGATACGACGAAGGTCAGATACTCATGCCAATAGGCGAGGACGTGGCCGCACCCCGACCCTTCCCACGGCAGTGTGGACAGCGCCAGCACGAGACTTATCGACATGACAGTGACGGTCGCGGCAGCGGCGGCCCGTTGAGCGGGCTCGACCAGCGCACGGCGGAAGAAGTTGAACTCGACGCCGAGGGTGAGCAGCAGGAGTGGGATCACCGCGACTACCTGCTGGAAGAACGCCGGGCTCACCGCCCCCTCGCACAGCGTGCCGAGCGCGCCGAGCCGCTCGTTCAGCGGCATCGCGGCTACCTCGGCCTGCAGCTCAGGATCGAGACTGCGCACGGTGTCGAGATCGAAGTAGTCGTCGAACGCTGTGGCGGCGAGGAAGCACGCGAACGTGCCGACCATCAACGGGACGATGGAGCGCACGCGTGCCCAATCGGTGGGTAACGTCGACCGGTGGGTGCTGCTGACCAACGTCAGCGGATCGGCGTTGAGTGACACGGCCATCAGCAGGCCCATGACGGTGGCGAATGCGATCGACGAAATGAGGTCGACCCACAGCGGATGGCTTTCCGGCAGAAGGCATAAGAACACATCGAGGACGACGACAGCACCGAACAAGCTCCACCACCACCGCCACAGTCGCGGAGGCTCGCCGTCGGCGCGGGCGATAAAGCGTTTGAGCTGGCTGACGACAGCAAGCACGGCTACGTCGAGTCCGACCAGACCGATGATCCAGCCCGTGAGGTGGTGGTGGTCGGTGGCCTCGAGCACCGCGAACACGATGTCTTCGCTGTAGGAGAAGACGAACAGCAGGAGCAACACCACCACCAGCACGGCACGATTGCGTTGATGGTGGGTCAGTGCAGAGAGGTGATCGCTGTCCTGATCGGACATCACCGACCCCCTCGCCAAACTGTGTAGGCACACACTAGCGGCTGCACCGAGCTATCGCGGGAATTTCTGCGCGGTGCGGCCGGCGCGCAGAAAGGCATGGACCGCGTGATCCCGCTTCCCACTTGAGCACGGCGACGCGAGGAGCGAAAACTCTTCTTGGACAAAGGGAATCACGCGGAGAACAGCACGTGTGGCATCGCCGCCGGGCACAGCCTAGCCGCGGGGCTGGTCTTGCTGTGCTTGTAGCACCCGCGCGCCGGGTGCGCCTTCCTGCTCGATGGCTTCGGCTTCGAGCGGGGCAGGCCCTCGGCTGGATCGGCGCAACCGGTGTTCCAGTTGCGTGGCTAGTGCCGACAGTGTGATGTTCACACTGATCATCAGGATCGCTATGACAACCAGCGCGGGCAGATAGTTACCGTACGCTGAACCGATATTGGTGCCCTGACGCACCATCTCCACGAAGGTGATCTGGTAGCCGATCGCGGTGTCCTTCAGGACGACCACCAACTGCGATATCAGCACGGGAAGCATCGCGGTTATGGCCTGCGGAAGCAGGATGAACCGCATCGACTGACCCCACGTCAGCCCCAGTGACAATCCTGCCTCGCGTTGCCCCCGAGGCAACGAGTGAATGCCGGCGCGGACGATCTCGGCGATAACTGCGCCGTTGTACAGGCTCAGCCCCGTGATAACCCCGGCCAGCGCAAGATACTTGGAAGGGAACACGTCGAACTTCGCATAGAGGAAGTACGCGAAGATCATCATGATCAGCACCGGGATGGCGCGGAAGAACTCCACGATCACCGAACTCAACCAGCGGATCGGAGCGATCGGCGCCAGCCGACCCACGCCCAGGAGCAGGCCCAGTGCACCGGCGAAGACGATCGATACCGCGGCCGCGGTCAGCGTGCCCTCCACGCCGGGCAGCACGAAGGTACGCCACAGGTCGGCGGTCAGGAACGGTTTCCACTTCTCCGGCTGCAACTGGTCTTTCGCCGACATTCGCTCGATCACGAATGCCAGCAGGCAGCCGACGGTCACCACGGTCAGTGCCGTGAGAATCCAGTTGCGCACCTTGGCCCGTGGCCCGGGAGCGTCGAATAGCACTGATGCGGTACTCATTACCGCACCACCGCGAGTCGCTTACCCAGCCACCCGAAGAACAATCCCAACGGCAATGTCAGGACAAGGAATCCGACCGCGAAGATGGTGCCCACCGCCAGCAGCGCGGCGGTGTTCTCGATCATCTCCTTCATCAGCAGCGCGGCCTCGGCGACTCCGATAGCCGAGGCGATAGTGGTGTTCTTCGTCAATGCGATCAGCACCGAGCCCAGCGGAATGATGACGGCTCGGAAAGCCTGGGGGAGCAGGATGATTCGCAGGTTTTGGCCGAAAGTCAGCCCGAGTGACCGGGCTGCCTCGGCCTGGCCCAACGGTATGGTGTTCACCCCTGAGCGCACCGTCTCACACACGAAAGACGCCGTGTAGGCGGTCAATCCGAGTACCGCCAATCGGAAATTACTGTCGACGATGGCCGTTGGCGAGTTGGCGTCCACCAGCCTGATGCCCAGCGTCTGCCCCACGCCGAACGAACAGAACAGGATGATCAACGTCAGCGGCGTGTTGCGGACCAGGTTCACATAGGTGGCCCCGATCCAGTTCATCACCGGAGTCGGCGCCAACCGCATCGCCGCCAGTACGGTACCCAGAACCAGCGCTCCGACCGCGGAGTACACCGTCAGTTGGATCGTCGTCCAGAATGCCGCGAACACCTCGTCGCGGTACTGAGTGAAGATCTCCACGGTCGGGGCCGAACCTCAGGAGCGGTCGATGGCCGGCGGTTCGGGCGTCTTGATGCCGGCCGGGCCGAGATTCTTCTCGAACGCTTCCTTCCAGGCGCCGCTGGATTCCATCTTCTCGATCGCGTCGTTGATCTTGGTGCGCAGTTCGCTGTCGCCCTTCTTCAGGCCCACCCCGTACTTCTCTGTGGTGAACGTGTCGCCGACAACCTTGAACGCGCCCGGGCTCTGGGCGGCGAAGCCGGCCAGGATGACCTCATCCGTGGTCACCGCGTCGACAGCACCGTTCTTGAGCGCATCGATACAAGCGGAATACGTGTCGAACTGCTGCAACTGGACCTTCGGATATTCCTTCTTGATGTTCTGGGCGGGGGTGGAGCCCGCCACCGAGCACAGTTTCTTGTTGTTCTCCAGTGACGACGAACCGGTGATGTCGGTGTTGTCCGCGCGCACCAGCAGGCTCTGTCCGGTGATCAGGTAGGGACCGGCGAAGTCGACCTTCTTCTTGCGATCGTCGGTGATCGAGTAGGTCGCCACGATGAACTTCACCTGGTCGTTCTCGATGAGCGTCTCCCGCTGCGGGGACGGGGATTCCTTCCACTCGATCTGGTCTTCGTTGTAGCCGAGTTCCTTGGCGATGTACTTGGCCACGTCGACGTCGAAGCCGACCATGGTGCCGTCCGGCTTTTTCTGACCGAGTCCGGGCTGGTCGTACTTGGTTCCGATGACGATCTTGTTGTTGTCCCCTCCTCCACCACCACCGCATGCGGTAGCGGCAAGGGGAAGGGCTATGGCTAATGCGATGGCACTGGCCAGGCGCATGGGCTTGATAGGCATGAGGGATGGTTCCTTTCGCCGAGGCGTTAGTGGTGGAGGATCTTGCCGAGAAAGTCTTTCGCCCGATCCGATCGCGGATTGTCGAAAAATGCGGTGGGTTCGGAGTCCTCGACGATCGCGCCGTCGGCCATGAACACCACCCGGTCTGACGCCCGGCGGGCGAAACCCATCTCGTGGGTCACGACGACCATCGTCATGCCCTCCTGCGCCAGTGCCGTCATCACCGCGAGCACCTCGTTGATCATCTCCGGATCCAGCGCGCTGGTCGGCTCGTCGAACAGCATGACCTTCGGATGCATCGCCAGCGAGCGTGCGATCGCCACCCGCTGCTGCTGGCCGCCGGAGAGCTGCGCTGGATATTTGTCGGCCTGATTGGCCACCCCGACGCGTTCCAGCAATGCCATCGCCGACTCGCGGGCTTTCGCCTTGGAAGTCTTGCGCACCTTGGTCGGGCCGAGCGTTACGTTCTCCAGGATCGTCTTGTGTGCGAACAGGTTGAACGACTGGAACACCATTCCGACGTCGGAGCGCAACTGCGCGAGCCGGCGGCCCTCGTTCGGCAGTAGCTGACCGTCGACGGTGATGGTGCCCGTATCGATGGTTTCCAGTCGATTGATGGTGCGGCACAACGTCGATTTGCCCGAGCCTGATGGTCCCAGCACCACCACCACCTGACCGCGGCCGACGTCGAGGTTGATGTCCTTCAGTACGTGCAGGGAGCCGAAATGCTTGTTGACGCCCTGTATCGAGATCATCGGGACCGAAGTCGCGGTGGCCATGGGTGCAGACCCTACCCAGGGAACGCTCAGCTTGGGGCGTATCAGCGCCCCCGTAACATGTTCGTCGTGACTTCCACGGTGGCGCACGGCGCTCAGACCCCCCACGAGGGGGAGTCCGGCGTGCGTACCTACCAGGTCCGCACGTACGGCTGCCAGATGAATGTGCACGATTCGGAACGGCTGTCCGGTCTGCTCGAATCCGCTGGTTACCGGCGTGCCGCCGACGACGCCGACGCCGACATCGTCGTGTTCAACACGTGCGCCGTGCGGGAGAACGCCGACAACAAGCTGTACGGAAACCTGAGCCATCTGGCCCCGCGCAAGCAGTCCGATCCGAACATGCAGATCGCCGTGGGCGGCTGCCTGGCGCAGAAGGACCGCGACGCGGTGCTGAAGAAAGCCCCGTGGGTCGATGTGGTCTTCGGCACCCACAACATCGGTTCGCTGCCGACCCTGCTGGAACGTGCCCGGCACAATCGCGAAGCCCAGGTCGAGATCGTCGACGCGCTCAAGGAGTTTCCGTCGACCTTGCCGGCAGCGCGGGAATCCGCTTATGCCGCATGGGTTTCCATTTCCGTCGGGTGCAACAACACTTGCACGTTCTGCATCGTGCCGGCGCTTCGCGGCAAGGAGGTCGACCGTCGACCGGGCGACATCCTGAGCGAGGTGCAGACATTGGTCGACCAGGGTGTGCTCGAGATCACGCTGCTCGGCCAGAATGTCAACGCCTACGGCGTGTCGTTTGCTGACCCGGACCTGCCCCGCGATCGCGGCGCGTTCTCGAAACTGCTGCGGGCCTGCGGAAACATCGACGGTCTTGAGCGGGTCCGGTTCACCTCGCCGCATCCGGCCGAGTTCACCGACGATGTCATCGAGGCGATGGCCCAGACCCCGAATGTGTGCCCGACGTTGCACATGCCGTTGCAGTCGGGCTCGGACCGCATCCTGCGGGCCATGAGGCGGTCCTACCGGGCCGAGCGCTACCTCGGCATCATCGACAAGGTGCGTTCCGCAATCCCGCACGCCGCGATCACCACCGACATCATCGTCGGGTTTCCGGGGGAGTCCGAAGAGGACTTCCAGGCCACCCTCGACGTGGTCGAGCGGGCCCGGTTCGCGTCGGCGTTCACTTTCCAGTATTCGATCCGGCCCGGCACCCCGGCCGCAACCATGGCCGATCAATTACCGAAAGCCGTTGTGACTGAGCGTTATCAGCGTCTCGTAGAACTCCAGGAGCGGATTTCCCTGCAGGAAAACGAGGCTCAGGTGGGACGCATCGTCGAGCTGTTGGTCGCCACCGGTGAAGGCCGCAAAGACGCCGCGACCGCGCGCATGTCAGGGCGGGCCAGGGACGGCCGGCTGGTGCACTTCACACCCGACGGCATTGCGCCCGCGGAGATCCGGCCCGGCGACATCGTGACCACCACCGTCACCGCGGCCGCCCCGCATCATCTGATTGCCGACGCGCCTGTGACACAGCACCGGCGCACCCGCGCGGGAGACGCCCATGCGGCCGGGCAGCGGCCACGCACCGGCGTAGGCCTGGGACTGCCCCGTATCGGGGCCCCGCCTGCCCAACCATCATCGGGAGGATGCAGCTGTTGACCGACGAGCACTTCGACCAGTTCAAGGGTGATCTCGACGCCGTCGAACGCAAGATGGCCCGGGAATTCGATCCTGGCAGCCGGGCTTTGGTGGTGGCGACCCTGGTGTTCGTCGTGCTGCTGTCGTTCGTTCTGCCGCACACCGGGCACAGCAAGGGTTTCGACGTTCTGGTCGGTGACGCCACGGCCGTCGCCGACGGAATCTCATTGCCATCGCGGGTGTTCACCTGGCTGGCACTCGTCTTTGCGGTCGGTTTCTCAACGCTGGCGCTGTTGACGCGGCGTTGGGCACTGGCCTGGGTCGCACTCGCCGGATCGGCGGTGGCCAGTGCGACCGGCATGTTGGCGGTGTGGTCGCGGCAGACGGCCGTGCACCATCCCGGCCCGGGTATCGGCCTGATCATCGCGTGGATCGCCGTGATCCTGCTGACCTTTCACTGGGCCCGGGTGGTGTGGTCGCGGACCGCGGTTCAGCTGGCCGCTGAGGAAGAGCGTCGCCGCGCCGCCGCGAAACGACACCAGCGCGACCTGCTGGATGACTTCAAGCCGACCGACCCCGACAACCCGGACGCCTGACCTGACGGGGTTGGCCGAACCCCCGCCCTATCGGCGTTTGCCGAGCGACTCCGCGGCCGCGTCGGCCCACTGGCGCCACTGCTCGGCGCTGGCCCGGGCCGCCTCGGCATCCTTGGTCCGGCCCGCCGCCTCTGCCTTTTGTGCCTGCTTCTCGAACTGCTCGGCGCGGCTACGGAACTGATCGGCACGCGCTTGAGCTTCCGGATCGACGCCACCGGTCGGGGCATCGCGGATCTTCTTCTCGACTACCCGCAACCGGCGCTCGAGCTCCGCGCTGCGTTCGCGAGGCGCCTTGCCGATCGCGTCCCACTTGTCACCGATCGCACGCAGCGCGGCCCGGGCGGCGTCCAGATCGCCGGTCTCGAGTTTCTCGGCCTCGGCCAGTAGCGCTTCCTTAGCCGAGGCGTTGGCCTCGAACTCGGCGTCGCGTTCGGCGTGCGCGGCGTTGCGAGCGGAGAAGAACGCGTCCTGGGCAGACTTGAACCGCTGCCACAACGCGTCGTCGACGTCCTTGGCCGCGCGCCCGACGGCTTTCCACTGGTTCAGCAGGTTGCGGAATGCGGCGCCCGTGGCACCCCAGTCCGTGGAGTCGGCAAGCTGCTCGGCCTTCTCACACAGCGCTTCCTTGGCTTGCCGGGCGCCGGCGCGGCCGCGGTCGAGCTCGGCGAAATGCGCGCCACGGCGGCGGTTGAACGTTTCCCGTGCGGCCGAATAACGCTTCCACAGCGCATCGTCGACCTTGCGGTCCAGCCCTGTGATGGAGCGCCACTCGTCGAGGATCTCCCGCAGCCTGTCACCGGCGGCCTTCCACTGCGTGGCATCGGCGGCCAGCTCCTCGGCCTCAGCAGCCAGTGCCTCCTTGCGGGCGGTCTGCGCGGCGCGCTGCTCGTCGCGCTGTGCACGCTCGGTCGCCGCGGCGGAGTCGGCCTGGTCGAGAATTGCGGCGAGCCGTGAACTCAATGCGTCGACATCCCCGAGAACTGCTGCGGTGGGCAGGGTTTCGGCCAGTACCGCGGCGGCCGACTTGATCTTGCGGGCATCCCCGGTGCCCGAAGACAGCCGGTGCTCAAGCAGCGCGACCTCAGTGTGCAGATCATCGAAGCGGCGACCGAAATGTGCGAACGCCGACTCGTTGTCGCCGGCCTGCCAGGACCCGATGATCCGTTCACCGGACCCGCTGATGAGCCACACCGTGCCGTCGGGATCAACCCGGCCGAACCGGTGAGGATCGCTTGCCGGCGCCACGGGAACAACCGGGGCGGTCGTGGTGGGGTGAGGAACGGGACGTGGCAACCCGGGCCGGGGGCTGGGTTTCGGAGTGGGTTTGGGGGTCTGCCCGCCGGGCTCGCTGGTTGTCATATCGGCTCCCTGTACTTCCCCGCGGTCGACCCGCGCATCTGCCGCGCGACGCGGCGCCCAATAGCTGTCAGTGTTCATCGCTATTCAAGCAGGTCGGCTTGTGCCATGCCCATGCCTTTCGGGTCAATGGGCTGACAAACTCGCGGTCGGTGCCTGTGAGCATGGGATAACGAGGACTGATGGCCGGGCCTGCCGGCCGCGGCGGCGGTGGCTGCGCACTAGGTTGGGGTGGTGCTGAGCGCCATCGCGATCGTCCCGTCGGCACCGATCCTGGTACCCGAGCTGATGGGTGCGGCCGCCGATGAACTGATCGACCTCCGCGCGGCCGTCGTAGCGGCAGCCCACACACTGCCAGCCCGGTGGGTCGTCGTCGGTATCGGGGACACCGACGCGGTGATCGGCCCTGACCAGGCCGGAACGTTCGCCGGATACGGCGTGGACGCACCGGTCGCGCTGGCACCCGGCGCCCCGCATACCCCGACCGAACTGCCGCTGTGCGCGCTCGTCGCCGGCTGGATCCGGGCGCAGGTCAATCCCGAGGTACGCGCCGAGGTGCGGGTGTACGCGGATGCGCACCCGGTGGACGCGGCACTGGCCCGCGGGCGCCGGTTACGGGCGCTGATCGATGAATCGGCAGACCCGGTCGGCGTGCTGGTCGTCGCCGACGGCGCGCACACTCTCACCGCGGCGGCGCCCGGTGGCTACGACCCGGACTCCGGTGCAGTGCAGCTGGCCCTCGACGAGGCGCTGGCCGGCGGTGACGCCGCGGCCCTGACCAGGCTCCCCGAGTCGATCGTGGGCCGGGTCGCCTATCAGGTGCTGGCCGGGCTCACCGAACCCGCTCCCTCCGGGGCGCGTGAGCTCTATCGCGGCGCGCCCTACGGCGTCGGGTACTTCGTCGGGGTGTGGCACCCGTGAGGCCGATAGCGGTCATCGGGCCCACCGGCACCGGTAAGTCCGCGCTGGCGCTGGCCCTGGCCGAACGGCTCGGCGGTGAGATCGTGAATGCCGACGCCATGCAGCTCTACCGCGGTATGGACATCGGCACCGCCAAACTGACGGTCGCCGAACGTCGCGGCATCCCTCATCACCAACTCGACGTGCTCGGGGTCACCGAGACCGCCACCGTGGCCCGCTACCAGCAGGCTGCGGCGGCCGACGTGGAAGCCATTGCGGCGCGTGGCGCGGTGCCCGTCATCGTCGGCGGTTCGATGCTCTACATCCAGTCGCTGCTGGACGAGTGGGCGTTTCAGGCCACTGACCCCGCGGTGCGGGCACGGTGGGAGGAGCGGCTGGCCGAGATCGGGGTGGCGGCCCTGCACGCTGAGCTGACCGAGGTCGATCCTGCGGCGGGGGCTTCGATCCTGCCCACCGACGGCAGACGGATCGTGCGGGCGCTGGAGGTGGTGGAGCTGACCGGGCAGCCGTTCGCGGCGTCCGCGCCGCGCATCGGGACACCCCGCTGGGACACCGCGATCATCGGATTGGACTGGGTCACCGAGGTCCTCGACCAGCGGCTGGCGCAGCGTACCGGCAAGATGTTCG
This sequence comes from Mycobacterium sp. 155, assembly GCF_000373905.1. Taxonomy (NCBI): domain Bacteria; kingdom Bacillati; phylum Actinomycetota; class Actinomycetes; order Mycobacteriales; family Mycobacteriaceae; genus Mycobacterium; species Mycobacterium sp. 155. Next base: position 1,938,169 of record NZ_KB892705.1, on the reverse strand, counting down.
CCGAAGGTCTGGTGGACGAGGTGCGTGCGCTGCGCGAGCGCGGTTTGCGCGACGGAGTGACGGCCGCGCGGGCGCTGGGGTACGCCCAGGTGCTGGCCGACCTCGACGCCGGCGGCGACGGCTTGGCCGCTCAGGAACCGACGTTCATCGGCACCCGCCGCTATGTGCGCCGGCAGCGGTCCTGGTTCCGCAGGGATCACCGGGTGGCGTGGCTGGACGGAGCTTCCGATGCGACGGTCGAGCACGCCGAGCGGATCTGGCGGCACGTATCCTGATCAGGTGATCTTCGGCGGCGTGAGCTCCGTGAAGGGGCTTCGGTTTGTAAAAGGGCACGGCACCCAGAACGATTTCGTGGTGCTGCCCGACCTCGACGCGCGCCTGTCGCTGCAGCCCGACGCCGTGGCCGCGCTGTGCGACCGCCGACGCGGCCTGGGAGCCGACGGCGTACTGCGGGTGACCACGGCCGGCGCAGCCCTGGCTGCCGGCGTGTTCGACCGGTTGCCCGACGGCGTCGCGGCCGACGACTGGTACATGGACTACCGCAATGCCGACGGGTCCATCGCGCAGATGTGTGGCAACGGGGTCCGCGTGTTCGCGCACTACCTGAAGGCCTCGGGCCTAGAGACCGCCGACGAGTTCGTCGTCGGCTCGCTGGCGGGGCCACGCCCGGTGGTGCTGCACCACGCCGATGCCGACACAGCCGAGGTCACCGTCGAGATGGGCAAGGCCAACCGGTTCGGCGCCGGCTCGGCCGTGGTCGGCGGCCGCAGCTTCTCCGGCCTGGCCGTCGATGTCGGTAATCCCCACTTGGCCTGCGTGGGGATCGATCAGGCGGATCTGGTTGCCCTCGACGTGGGCGCGCCGGTGTCGTTCGACTCCGCGCTGTTCCCCCACGGTGTCAACGTCGAGATATTGACCGCGCCGGTCGATGGCGTAGTGAATATGCGGGTACACGAACGCGGCGTCGGCGAGACGCGATCGTGCGGCACCGGAACCGTCGCCGCAACTGTGGCCGCGCTGGCGCATGAGGGTACCGACACCGGGACCCTGCAGGTACGCATACCCGGCGGGGAAGTGAGTGTGACCGTCACCGAATCCACCAGCTACCTGCGGGGTCCATCGGTCCTGGTGGCGCGCGGAGAACTGTCCGAGGCCTGGTGGAACACTGCGCACGCGTAATTGGGGTGCGCACCGGGTGGTCGGCGTGACAATCTGGAAGCACATATGACGTACCCACAGACACCCAGCACCGGTGAACTCGCCCTTCAGGATCGCGCCTCACTCCGCCGCGTCGCCGGGCTGTCCACAGAACTGACCGACGTCTCCGAGGTCGAATACCGACAGCTACGGCTGGAACGAGTCGTGCTCGTCGGCGTCTGGACCGACGGCACCTCGGCCGATGCCGACGCCAGCCTGGCCGAGTTGGCGGCGCTGGCCGAGACCGCGGGCTCAGAGGTCCTCGAAGGGCTCATCCAGCGTCGCGACAAGCCCGATCCGTCCACTTATATCGGTTCCGGTAAGGCCGCCGAGTTGCGCGAGGTGGTGCTGGCGACCGGAGCCGACACCGTGATCTGCGACGGCGAACTGTCGCCGGCCCAGCTGAACTCGCTGGAAAAGGTGGTCAAGGTCAAGGTCATCGACCGCACCGCGCTGATCCTCGACATCTTCGCCCAGCACGCGACCAGCCGCGAGGGCAAGGCGCAGGTGTCGCTGGCCCAGATGGAGTACATGCTCCCGCGGCTGCGCGGCTGGGGTGAGTCGATGTCCCGGCAGGCCGGCGGCCGTGCTGGTGGGGCCGGCGGCGGCGTCGGCACCCGCGGTCCGGGCGAGACCAAGATCGAGACCGATCGCCGGCGGATCCGCGAGCGCATGTCCAAGCTGCGCCGTGAGATTCGCGATATGAAGAAGGTCCGTGACACCCAGCGCAGTCGCCGGCTGACCTCCGACGTCGCGTCGGTGGCGATCGTCGGCTACACCAACGCGGGCAAGTCGAGTCTGCTCAACGCGTTGACCGGGGCCGGGGTGCTGGTAGAGAACGCGTTGTTCGCCACCCTCGAACCCACCTCGCGCCGTGGAGAATTCGACGACGGACGGCCGTTCGTGCTGACCGACACCGTCGGGTTCGTGCGGCACCTGCCCACTCAATTGGTGGAGGCGTTCCGGTCCACCCTCGAAGAGGTCGTGGATGCCGACCTGCTCGTGCATGTGGTCGACGGCTCCGATGCCAACCCACTGGCCCAGATCAGCGCGGTGCGGCAGGTGATCAGCGACGTGATCGCCGAGCACGACGGGCGTCGGGCGCCGGAACTACTGGTGGTCAACAAGATCGATGCCACAGGGGACTTGGCGTTGGCCCAGCTGCGCCGTGCGTTGCCCGACGCGGTGTTCGTCTCGGCACACTCCGGCGACGGGTTGGACCGCCTGCGGCAGCGGATGGGGGAGTTGGTCGAGCCGACAGACACCATGGTCGACGTGACCATCCCGTACGAGCGTGGCGACCTGGTGGCCAAACTGCACGCCGAGGGCCGCATCGACGCCACTGAACACGGCACCGACGGCACCAGGGTCAAAGCGCGTGTGCCGATCCCATTGGCGGCGAGCCTGCGCGAGTTCGCGACGTTCTGAGAGTCGACTCGCGGATCAGGCCGCGGGCTTGGCTACCTTGGTGCCGCCGTCGTCCTTATGGGTGACCTTGGCGCCGGCCTGACCGAGCGACTTGCGCACTGTGCTGTCGAGTGACTTCGCCAGGTCACGGACCGGATGTTCGTTGACTCCCAACGTCTTCCGCAGCGCCGGCCGATCCGTTTGGGTGGCCGACGGCGGCTTGGCGATGGCGCTGAGCCGCGGCGGCGGCTTGAGATCGCTTGTGGCGGTTACTTTTCGGACCTCCGGTGTGCTGGCGGTCGCGATCGGGGCAGGTGACGTATCGGTTGTGGTCGGCGTCGTGATCACGGTTTGGGTGGGGTCGGTCCATCCGGGTAGCGGGGCGAGCCCGGGTTGGCTCGCGGCGGTAATGCCTTCGGGGATATCGTTGATGAGGTCACCGGCCAGCGTGACGGGGTTGATCTTCGGGACCAGCGAAAACGGCGTCGGAGTTCCGTAATTGCTTCTGTCGTAACCGGTTTCGATGAGTGTCTGCACAGTCGGGGAGATCAGGTTGACGACCGGCACTACGATCTCTGACGTGCCGGTCGCCGCGCCGAGATCGAGCGCTGGCTGCATGATCGGGAGGTATTTCGCCGGCAGCGTGATGTAGTAGGTGTCGCCCTCTTTCTGGCAGTGGGTCGCCTCACTGCAGTCGGCCTTTGCGTTGGCGACTGCGGCCTGTACCTGTTCAGGTGTGTAGCCGTAGGGCGTTGCCGACGCCGGGTCGGTTCCATCGGGTGCCAGATAGGTGCCGTGGACGTACCCGAACCCGGCGAGCGCGTTGGCCATGGCCAGTGGGTTGAGCACCCACGACGGGGCATCCGAGACACCGTCGTACTGCAGTGCGATGTCGTAGGTCGTGATGCCGGTGTCGGTGGGGGTTGGTTGGCCGAACGTCGCGTCCAGCACCGGCACCGTGCCGAGCATCGCGAGCCGTTCGAACAGCCCGCCATTCGGCCGGTTCGGGTCGCCGATCAGGACGAACGTCAGGTCGTCCTTCTGGTCGGCAGGTAGATCGGCCAACTGACCCTTGACGATGCCGGCAACAGTGGCGCCCTGCGAATAGCCGAAGACGATGACTGGATGGTCGTCGGTCGGATTGTTGGGCCCTACGAGCTGGCTGGTCAAGCTGGTCACACCGCTGGCCACCGAGACGTTCCACTTCGCGCCTTGCAGACCGCCCCAGCCAGGGAATGGAAACGGCCAGAACTGGGCGATGTAGGGCACCGGCACCGGCGTCGTGCATCCGTCCGTCCCGCAGGTACCGCCCGGCTCCACGTAGTAGGCGACAGCATTGCCCATGTAATTGTCGGAATCCTTCGGGTCCGGTGTCCCGGTACCCGGGACCACCAATGGCGTCACCGCGGCATTCAGTGCGACCTCGGCCGCCAGCGTCGTCGTTACCCCGATGACCGCAGAACCGGACATCGCCAGGCCAGCCACCAGCAGGGAACGCGTCATGGAACGAGCTGAGATCCGCATCCGGCCGTCTCTCCTTCCGCTGACGCCGACATCAGCGCTTACGGGATCTTTACATCGTGACGCAACGGGGCACACAGAAATCGAGCGAACTGCCGCGTCGAATCACGCGCCGGCATCCCCGAATATCAGCTTGCCCGGTGAACGCGCCCCGGTACGCGAGGCTGGTGAGAACACGGGTGTGACCCGACAGCTGACGGCACGACCCGCCCACCTCAGTGTGGCCGACCATCCGGTTGGTATAAGTTGGGCCCAAGTTCGAAAACCCAGTACCGGAGGTCACACCATGGGTGGTGTCGTGAAGTACGAGCGCACGCTGTTCGAACCCGAACACCAACTTTTCCGCGAATCGTATCGAGCGTTCCTAGAACGGCATGTCGCGCCGTATCACGACCAGTGGGAAAAGGACAAGATCGTCGACCGGGGCGTCTGGCTGGAGGCCGGCAAACAGGGTTTTCTCGGGATGGCCGTACCTGAGGAGTACGGCGGCGGTGGAAACCCGGACTTCCGCTACAACACGATCATGACGGAGGAGACGGTAGCCGGCCGCTACAGCGGCATCGGCTTCGGGCTGCACAACGACGTGGTCGCCCCCTACCTACTGCGGCTGGCCAACGAGGAACAGAAGCAGCGTTGGCTGCCGAAGTTCTGTACCGGGGAATTGATCACGGCGATCGCGATGACCGAGCCAGGTACCGGTAGCGACCTGCAGGGCATCAAGACCCGTGCGGTGCGCGATGGTGACCACTACGTCCTCAACGGGTCCAAGACGTTCATCACCAACGGCATCCACTCCGATCTGGTGATCGTCGTGGCGCAGACCGCCCCGGAGAAGGGTGCACTGGGCTTCTCCCTGATAGTCGTCGAGCGCGGCATGGAGGGTTTCGAGCGGGGCCGGCACCTCGACAAGATCGGTCTGGAGGCCCAGGACACCGCCGAGCTGTCGTTCACCGACGTCAAAGTGCCGGTGGAGAACCTGCTCGGCGAGGAGGGGCAGGGGTTCGTCTACCTGATGCAGAACCTGCCGCAGGAACGCATCTCGATCGCGATCATGGCCGCGGCGGCCATGGAGACGGTACTGGAGCAGACACTGCAGTACACCAAGGAGCGCAAGGCGTTCGGCAGGCCGATCGGCAGTTTCCAGAACAGCCGTTTCGTGCTGGCCGAACTGGCCACGGAGGCCACCGTGGTGCGGATGATGGTCGACGAATTCGTCCGACTGCACCTCGACGAGAAGCTCACCGTGGAGCAGGCCGCGATGGCCAAGTGGTATTCGACCGAGAAGCAGATCAGCCTCATTGACCGGTGTCTGCAGCTTCACGGAGGCTACGGATACATGCGTGAATATCCGATCGCGCGTGCGTACCTGGATGCCAGGGTTCAGACGATCTACGGTGGCACCACCGAGATCATGAAGGAAATCATCGGCCGTAGCTTGGGCGTCTGACCCTGCGAGAATCTTCCGAATCGCCGGTATCGAGCCCGCAGAGCGGATAAATCACGGAGTTTTTGATCCGTGATCGGCCATGTTCCTTGGTTATCGTCGTCCACTGAAGCAGAGTTGTCGGGCGAGATACATTCTGCGCGATTTTGCCGAACAGCGGGGAGGATGCATGACGCGACCGGGAGCAAGGCTGAACGGGACCGTTCGGCGGGTGACGACCGGTCTGTTGGCGCTGGCCGTCGCCGGTCTGTTGGCGCCAGTGGCGGCCGCGAGCCCCGAATCCGACGCCGGCGCCGCCATCTCTGCGGCCTGGGATGCCAGCGGTGGCGACGGTGGACCGCTGGGGACGCAAAGCGGTGACGTCTATGCCGTCGGCTCGGGATTCGGACAAGACTTCGCCACTGGGAAGATCTTTTTCACTCCCGCGACCGGGGCGCACTACGTCATGGGCGCCATCCTGGACAAATACGAGTCGCTCGGCGGTCCTGCTGGCAGTGATCTCGGATTCCCCACGATCGATGAGGGCGCCGGACGGGCGCCGGACAGTCGCAATTCCACGTTCAGTGCTTCCGACAAGCCGGTGATCTTCTGGACTCCGGCGACCGGCGCGCACGTGGTCCGGGGACCAATCAATGCCGGTTGGGACAAGCTGGGGGGGTCCGCCGGTGTTCTGGGAGTGCCCTCGGAGGACGAGGCTTACCGCGGGGACATCGTCTCGCAGAAGTTCACCGGTGGTGAGTTGTCCTGGAATCCGAAGACCAAGGCGTTCACCACAGATCCCCCGGATTTGGCAGGTCAACTAGGCGGTCTCACGGTTCCGGACGATCCGACCACGGCCATCAGCGCGGCGCATCGGGCCGCAGGGGGCGATATGGGACCGCTGGGCGCCAAAGACGGCGACCAGTACCCGATCGGCGGCGACGGGATCGGACAGAACTACGCGCACGGCAAGATCTTCTATAGCCCGGCCACCGGAGCCAACGCGATCAGTGGTCAGCTACTCGAGAAGTACGAGAGCGTCGGCGGCCCCGAGGGTGATCTGGGTTTCCCGACCAGCAGCGAAGCCGACGGCGGTTTCGGGCAGAACAGTCGGACCGTTTCGTTCGCGGCGGCCGACAAGCCCGTCATCTTCCTGACTCCCGATTACGGTGCGGTGATCGTGCGCGGCGCGATGAACGCGGCCTGGCAGAAGCTCGGCGGCGGCCACGGTGACCTGGGTGCACCGATGTCGGATCAGACCGAGAACGACAACGTCGTCACGCAGAAATTCAGCGGGGGAGCAATCTCCTGGGACCGCTCGGACAACACCTTCACCACCGAGCCGCCCAACCTCGCATCGTCGCTGGCGGGTCTCGAGATTCCCGGCCTGGACACTTCCCAGATCCACGGAGCGCCGCAGGGCTCCCACTCCGAGCCGGGCAAGCCGTTCGCGTGGCATTGGAATTGGTGGTGGCTGCTGGCGGTGATCCCGGTTGTGCTGGTAGCAGGCCTGATCGTCGGTGCCGCGCTGTGGCGTCGCGGTCGGGGCCGTGTCGACGACGACTTCGACCACGACGCGTTCGAGGGCGATGACCATTACGACGAGGCCGGTTACGACGAGGGGCGCGACGACGACCGATACGAGGAGGAGCCGCACGCCCAGGGACAGTACGAGCAGACCGGTTACCAACAGGGTCATTACGAAGCGCATGACCACGACCTGCAGGACTATGGCGCTACCAATGCAGGGGAACAAAACGTCGACGAGTCGAACCTGTTCGAGCCGGCTGCCTACGAGAGCGGCGACGCCGGTGCGGCGCGGTTCGCCGGACCTCACGAATCCGCTTCGGCGTACACGCCTGCGGCTTCGCCGTACGACGATCCCACCGATATCGCGATGCCGGTCGGTCAGTGGGTTCAGTCCACTCGGGTCGACCCGGTCGGTGACGTCGATGACGACGAACCGGCGGAGCAGGCCGTCGAGCTAGTCAGCGACGATGACTATGACCATCACGAGGATGACCTCGATGAGCAGGATGACGCCGATGGCGTGGGTGCCGCCGGCGAGCAACTGTACGGACCTACGTACTCCGCCGGTGAGCCCGACTTCGATTCCGACAATGTCGATACCGCGCCGACGCCCATCCTGACGCTGACACCCCAAATCGATCCGGATCCCGAAACGCACAGCGGACGCCACGCGGCGATCGAACTGGATGAGCCGGTGGTCAGCGCCACAGCGCTGCACCTGCCGTTGGACGATCTGCAGCGGGCGCCCCAGGGCTACCCGATCAAGGCCGACACGAAGTCAGGCCTGTACTGGTCGCCCGACAGCCGCGAATACGACGACGCGGTCGCCGAAATCTGGTTCGCCAGTGAAGAATTTGCTCGGACGAACGGATTCGTGCGGGCCGACTGAGCCCGCACGAATCCGGTCCTAGATCTTGCGGATGACGGTGACGACCTTGCCGAGGATGGCCGCGTCGTTGCCCGGGATCGGATCGTAGGCGGGGTTGTGCGGCATGAGCCACACCTGGCCGCGGGTCCGCTTGAACGTCTTGACGGTCGCTTCGCCGTCGATCATCGCCGCGACGATGTCGCCGTTGTCGGCGACGTTCTGCTGGCGCACCACCACCCAGTCGCCGTCGCAAATCGCAGCGTCGACCATTGAGTCACCGACCACTTTGAGCAGGAACAGCGAGCCTTCGCCGACAAGTTCACGGGGCAGGGGGAACACGTCCTCGACGGCTTGTTCGGCCAGGATCGGACCGCCCGCGGCGATACGACCCAACACGGGTACGAACGTGGGCTCCGGCAAGGCATCCGATCCCGCCACGTCAGTGGCCACCAGCGGGGTGACCGCCGGATCGTCTGCGGCGCGGACGTCGACCGCGCGTGGCCGGTTGGGGTCGCGCCGTAGGTAGCCTTTGCGCTCCAGCGTGCGCAACTGATGTGCGACCGAGGATGTCGAGGTCAAGCCGACCGCATCGCCGATCTCCCGGATGCTCGGGGGGTAGCCGCGACTGGTGACCGACGCGCGGATCACCTCGAGGATGGTCCGTTGCCGCTCGGTGAGGCTGGCGTCGGGGGTGCGGCGCCGACCGGCGCCGTCGTTGTCGGCCGGGCTGTCGGTGCTCTCGTCGCTCATGGCGACGAATCTAGTCGCTGAACCGCCATTGATCAAACATGTGTTCGAGGCGTGTTGTCGCCTGCGCCCGCGGAGCTTGCCGACGAGGACTTGTCGGTACCCCCGTCTATCGTTTGGCAACAGTTCGATCACACGTTCTATTAGTCGAACACCTGAGCGAGTACATTCGAACACAGAAGCGAACCAGTCCGCCCTGAAAGGCAGTCAGATGGCCATCCTCCACATCCCCGCAGAGACCCGCGCATCTGTGTTGGCGAGTCGGCCCCGTCCGCTGCCGCCGCAGCATGACGTGCGTCCTGTCCGCCGGCCCAGGTCGGTACACCGCCCCACTCCGATGCGTTCGGGCGGAGCGGCACTGCGTTATCGCGGCACCGGGGTGCTGATGTCGCGGGCATCGCATCGCCGCAAGCCGATCACACCGATCACCACGGTCCTGTTGGCGTTGATGGCCGCCGCGATCACCGTGTGGCTGGGCCTGGTGGCGCAGCTGGGCGGCGTGGTCGGGGCCTCGGCGCCGACACCCGGTGAGCTGGCTGTGGTTCAAGTACACACCGGCGAATCTCTGCAGCAGGTGGCCCGGCGAGTGGCACCCGATGCGCCGGTGGCCCAGGTCGTGGAGCAGATCCGCGACCTGAACCAGCTCAAGTCGGTCGCTGTCGAGGCTGGCCAGACCCTCATCGCACCAGTCGGCTGAACTGTGCCATGAGTGCTGAAACAGGCTGCTGTGCAACAGTGCTCGCGACATGCTCGGTGACATCCGTGCCGTTGGCCCCGGCGTGGAAGGTCCCGCCGGCGGCGCGGGTAGGCTCAAGAGCACTCGAGCTTGTGGTCTGGCGGAACGACGAAGGAGCGGTGATGCACTGTCCCTTCTGCCGTCATCCCGATTCGCGGGTGGTCGATTCCCGGGAGGCCGATGAGGGGCAGGCTATCCGGCGCAGGCGATCGTGCCCTGAATGTGGTCGCCGGTTCACCACGGTGGAGACCGCGGTGCTGGCCGTGGTCAAACGCAGCGGTGTTACCGAACCGTTCAGCCGGGAGAAGGTGGTGCGTGGCGTACGGCGCGCCTGCCAGGGCCGACAGGTGGACGACGATGCGCTCAACTTGCTGGCCCAACAGGTCGAGGACGCTGTGCGGGGCCTAGGTACGCCGGAGATTCCCAGCCATGAGGTCGGCCTGGCGATCCTGGGACCTCTGCGGGAACTTGACGAGGTGGCCTACCTGCGATTCGCCTCGGTGTACCGGTCGTTCACCTCGGCCGAAGATTTCGAACGGGAGATTGAGGCGCTACGCGCACACCGATCTGACTGATCGTTCCCTAGTCCAGTTGGGTGGTGCCGTCGTTGGCGACACTGCCTGCCACCCGAACCCAGCCTTCGGGGCTCCACCGCGTGTAGATCACCGAACCCTTGCCCTGGATGATCGTCAGATCGCAGCTGAGATAGTCGGTCATCCGCACGGCGGCCGCCCCGGTGGCTTCATCCTCTGGGATGCCCAGATGCGGGGCAAACATCCGCGAACGCAGCACACCCTGATCCCGGTCGATCCATGTCCACAGGTAGTTCTCGACGTCGTCGGAGAAGTCGTCGGGCTGCGCGGCCATCAGCTCGTCGATGGAGGTCAGATCATGAATGATGAATTCCGGAGCCCACTCCGAGCGGGCGTTCACCGCGGCCAGTTCGTCATCGTATTCAACCTGCACGATCCCGGCCGGCACCTGCAGAGTCTTGACCGGCTTCCCGATGTCGCGTAGCCACCACGAGGCTCCCACGGTCGGGTGTCCGGCGAATGCCAGTTCCGCTGTCGGCGTGTAGATCCGGGCGTGGGCCGAGTTGCCGCCCGGCGGTGGAACATCGATGAAAATCGTTTCGCTGTAACCTAATTCGGTGGCAATCCGCTGGCGGTCGGCGGGGTCCACAGTGCTGTTGTCGATCACGCCGAGCGGATTGCCGAACTTGCCGTCCGGATCGGTGAACACGCGCAGTACGGTCACATCAATGGCCATAAGCTGATGTTACGTGGTTACGGTCACCGGCGACGTGTCTCCGGACAGGGCTAGGTGGCGCTGCGTTCGTCGGCTTCCATGGCGTCGAGCACAGCGACTTGGGTGTCGAGGGGTCCCGAGATGGCGGCCTCACTGATCCCGGTGCGCAACAGATTTCGCAGCATTTCCTGGTCGTAGACAGCAGGTTCGGTGGAGTCGATGAACCGTTCCACTGTCTCGACGAAACGGTCGGGATCGTCATGGAATGGAAAATGCCCGGATCCCTCGAAGATTTCCAACCGGGAACCGGGCATTGCCGCATGTGCCATCTGAGCGTGACTGACCGGGATCACCGAGTCCAATGCGCCCCAGATGAGTTGTACAGGAACGGATTCGGTCAAGTAACAGCGGTCCAGCATGGTGACGACCTGGCCCCGCCAGTCCACTACGGCGCGTAGCGTGCGGGCGAACGCGGATGAAGCGGTGGGCTCAGGCAGATCGGCCAGAATACGCAACATGTCGGGGATGTCGCGTCCGATACCGGTGGAGCCGAACAACGTTCCCGCGGCGCGGCCGATGATTTGCAGCGTGGGCAGGACGAGTGGCAATCGCAACAAGGCCAGCGCCTCGCTACCCAACGGCAGTGCGGCGATACGCAGTGCGACATTGACGTCCTTGGTCACCCCGCCGGAGCCGACGAGAACTAGGCGGTCGACCAACTGCGGGAACTGGTAGGCGAATTGCATCGCCACCCCACCGCCGAGCGAGTGGCCGACGACGGTGACCCGGTCGATATCGAGGACGCTGAGCAGGTCCCGCATACCGTTGGCGTAGGCGGCGACTGAATAGTCCGCGCGGGGTTTGTCCGAGCGGCCGTGCCCGAGCAGATCCGGCGCGATGACGGTGAACCGCTGTGCGAGCGCGGTCTGCACGGTATGCCAGGTGGTCGAGTTGTCACCGATGCCGTGAATGAGCAGGATCGCCGGACCAGACCCAGCCACCCGGTACGCACGGCGATACCCGTGAACCGTGCGGAACTCCAGTGCCGGCGTGACCTCCCGCACCGACCGCAGATTGGGCTTTCGTTCCGTCATGTTCGCCAACCTCGCTGTCGGCCCTGCTGCGGGCTCCTAGGGGTGGTTCGGGTCTACATCGTCCGGGCCGTCCGTGTACCGGTCGCTCCGATATCTGTCGTCTTTGTACTTGTCGTCTTTGAACTTGTCACCGGCCTGCTGGGCGAGGAAACGTTCGAACTCGGCACCCAACTCGTCACCGCTGGGCAGTTCGTCGTCCCGCGCCAGTAGAGATCGATTCTCCTGTGCAGCAACGAAAGCATCGTACTGTCGCTCCAGCGCTGTCACCACTTGGGCGACCTCGGTGCTCGCCTCAACCTGCTCGTTGATCTTTCCGTACACCTCGGCGCCGGCCTCGGACAGAGCGGCCAGCGGCAATTGCAGCGAACCCGTTCTCGCCACCTCGGCCAGCAGCGCCTCGGCTGCGGGCGGATACTCGGTCTGGGCCAGGTAATGCGGAACGTGGACGGTGAACCCGACCACCTCGTGACCGTGCTGGGCCATCCGGAATTCCAGGAGATTGGACACACTGGCAGGCACCTGCACCTCGCCGACCCATGGAGTGTGCTCGGCGATCAACTCCTTGTTGTTGGCGTGCGCGGTCAACGTGATGGGACGGGTGTGCGGCACCGCCATCGGGATAGTGCCGAGACCGATCGTCTGACGGACACCGAGCCGCTCGGCGAGCAACCGGACCGCGGTGATGAATCGCTCCCAGCGCAGGTCCGGTTCCATGCCGGCCAGCAGCAGGAACGGCGTGCCGACACTGTCGTGCAGGGCGTAGAGGTTGAGTTCGGGGTCTTCGTAGCCGGTGAAATGGTCGGTCTTGAACGTCATCAGTGGCCGGCGCGACCGGTAGTCGAGCAGTTCGTCGATGGCGAACGAGGCGACCAGCTCGGTATCGAGGCTGTTCTTCAGATGCTCGGCCGCCAGCCGGATCGCGTGGCCGGCATCGGAGAATCCTTCCAGCGCGTGGATCATCACCGGGCCGCGTCCGTCGGACGCCGACAACTGCGGTGCCGGGAACTCCAGCTCGTACATCCCGCTCTGATCGGGCTGGTAGTGGTGCTCAGGGTGGTCGCTACTGTCGGCCATCTCTCCGTCTCCTTGTCGCTGCAGGCCCCGGTCCAGATCGGGTCCGGGGCCCCGTGCGGTGCCATATAGTGTCGCGCATTCCCATCGTGTGGGCGTGTCATGCCCCTCATGTGAAATTCGAACAGGCACCGCCAAGCCGTCATTCCGGCTTGAGCGACGGATATCGGGCAGGATCGGTGGTCATGCAGGCGGTCAGGGTTCGGATGCTGGCGGTCACGGCGGCCACGGTCATCGTCGTCGCATCCTGCGGCGCGCCGGCGGGCCGGGCCGGTTCCGTAACAACACCTTCCGCGTCGACATCGGCCGGCTCGGTTGCCAAGGTCACCCCGGAAGCCGATGCCGTCGAGGGTGCGGCCCCTGTCGCACCCAATCCGCGGGTGGGCGCGGTGTTTCTGGGTGGTGGAACCGCGGATTCGGTGCATACCTGCAGCGCCGCGGTACTCGACAGCAGTACCAGTGATCTGATTCTCACAGCCGCGCACTGTGTCGCCGACAGCATAGGCGCGACATTCATTCCGGGATTCCACGACGGGAACGACGACATTTGGCGGATCACCACGGTGTACCTGGATCCCCGGTGGGTCGCATCGCAAGACCCGCATGCCGATTTCGCCATTGCGCGGGTGCGTCACGACGCCGCAGCCGACACCGGATCGGTGCAGTCGTCGGCCGGTGGCGGACTCACTCTGGGGTCCACACCGCCCGCGGGCACGTCGGTCATGGTGACCGGTTATCCGATGGGGTCGGGCGGCGATCCGCTCGGCTGCCGAGGGGTCACCGGGTTGTCGGACGACGGTTACCCGTCGCTTCCGTGTATCGGCCTGACCGACGGTTTCAGCGGCGCACCATGGGTGGTGGGGTCGACTGTGATCGGCTTGATCGGCGGTCCAGACGGCGGTGGCTGCGACGACGATCTGTCTTTTTCGCCCCGGTTCGACAACTCGGTCCTGGAACTGCTGGCTCGCGCGGAGGCCGGCGGGGCGGGCGATTCCGCCCCATCGACCTACGACAGCGACTGTTAAGCGCGGAACTGGTTGAGCGCGCGCAGTTTGTTCATCACGTCGAGGGCGGCGACCTTGTAGGCCTCGGAGAACGTCGGGTAGTTGAACACCGCGTCAACGAGGTACTCCACGGTGCCACCGCACCCCATGACGGCCTGGCCGATGTGCACCATCTCGGTGGCGCTGGTGCCGAAGAGATGAACGCCCAGCAGACGTAGGTCCTCGGTGGACACGAGCAGTTTGAGCATGCCGTAGGAGTCGCCGGCGATCTGTCCGCGGGCCAGCTCGCGGTAGCGCGAGACCCCGACCTCGTAGGGAATCGAGTCCCTGGTCAGATCGACCTCGGTGGCGCCGACGTAGGACACCTCGGGGATCGAGTAGATACCGATGGGTTGCAGCTGCATCATGCCCTTGGTGGGCTCGCCGAACGCGTGGTAGGCCGCGAGTCGGCCCTGCTCCATCGAGGTCGCGGCCAAGGCGGGGAAGCCGATGACATCCCCGACCGCATAGATGTGGTCGACTTTGGTACAGAAGTTGTCGTCGACGAAGATCCGGCCTCGGTTGTCGGACTCCAGTCCTGCTTTGGACAGGTCGAGATGATCGGTCTGGCCTTGGCGGCCCGCCGAATACATCACCGTTTCGGCTGGGATTTGCTTGCCGCTGGCCAGGGTCGTGACGGTCCCGGCGGCGCCGACGTCGACAGCGGTCACCTCCTCACCGAACCGGAACGTCACAGCCAGGTCACGCAGGTGGAACTTGAGCGCCTCCACGATCTCCGGATCGCAGAAATCCAGCATGGAGTCGCGCTTTTCGACCACGGTCACCTTGGTGCCCAGCGCGGCGAACATCGATGCGTACTCGATGCCGATGACACCGGCGCCGACCACCACCATCGAGGTGGGCAGTGATTTGAGGTCGAGGATGCCGTCGGAATCCAGCACGCGCTGTTCGTCGAACTCGACGCCGACCGGGCGGGCAGGCTTGGTGCCGGTGGCCAGGACGATGTAGCGGCCCCGGACCGAGACCAGCTCGGCCCGGTTCGGATCCTCGACCAGGATGGTGTGGTCGTCGGCGAAGCGGCCGCGCCCGGTGTAGAGCTCTATGCGGTTACGCATGAGCTGCGAACGCACCACGTCGATCTCCTTGCCGATGACGTGCTGAGTGCGCGCCAGCAGATCGGCCGGCGTGATCTTGTCCTTGACGCGGTAACTGGCGCCGTACAGCTCGCGCTGGCTCATCCCGGTCAGGTAGACGACCGCCTCCCGCAGCGTCTTGGACGGGATGGTGCCGGTGTTGACACAGACCCCGCCGAGCATTCGTCCGCGCTCGATGACGGCGACGGTCTTACCGAGCTTTGCGGCGGCGATCGCGGCACGTTGACCGCCGGGACCTGAACCGATAACGACGAGGTCGTACTCCTGCATCGAACCCATGGGAAGTGTTTACGCCGATTGTTGTGATCTCGCACGCCGACCGCGCCAAATTGAGTATGAACAAATGCTCCGACCGTCATCCCCAAAGCGAGTTTCATCCACAGGGTGCGGTGATCGGGTACCGCGGCGGGTGAGTGCTGACGGTGGCTGCTGCGACGGTCTGACCATGACATTTTCATCGGATTCACCGAATACCGCGCAGTTCGGCCTCGGCCGGCCCGGCACCCTGATCGCGGCGCTGCCCGCGGTCCTCGGCTTCGTGCCCGAGCAGTCTCTGGTTTTGGTCACCGTCGACGATGGTGCGCTGGGATGCGTTTTGCGCGTCGATCTGTCGCCGGACATGACGGGCCGGATCGATCACCTGGTCTCGGTGGCCGCGGCAGCCGAGCCGCATTCGGCCATTGCGGTCTTTGTCGATGAGAACGCCGCCGACTGCCAACAGTGCAACGACGAATTCCGTGCGCTCGCGGCGATGCTGGCCGACGGGCTCGCGGCGTGCGGCATTGATCTACTCGCCGCACACGTGGTTGATCGAGTGGCTGCCGACGGTCACTGGCACTGCGCCGACGGTTGCGGCAGCCACGGCACTGTCGAGGATCCGTCCGCGTCGCCGTTGGCTGTAGCCGCGGTGCTCGACGGACGCAGGCTCTATCGGCGACGCGAGGAACTACAGCAGATCATCGATGCCGACCCGGTCCGCGGCGAGCGGTTGGCTCGGGTGATCGATGATCTGCCGAAGACTCCGGCCGCGCGTAGCCGCGCCCTGATACGTGGCGATATTGAAGCGGCGATAGCCACGGCGACCCGGTTCGCCGACGGGAAGCCGCCCAGCGATGGAGAGATCGCCCGAATCGCCGTGGCTTTGACCGACCCACGGGTACGCGACACGTTGTATGCGCTGGCGGTGGGGGACAGCGCCGGGGCAGCGGAGGCGCTGTGGGCCGAACTAGCTCGCGCGTTGCCGCCGCCGTGGCGGGCCGAGGCGCTCGCACTTCTGGCCTTCTCGGCCTACGTGAGGGGCGACGGCCCGTTGACGGGGGTATCACTAGACGCCGCGTTGGATTGTCAGCCGGATCATCGGATGGCGGGCATGCTCGATACCGCACTGCAGTCGGGTATGCGCCCAGACCAGATCCGTGAGCTGGCCCTGAGTGGTTATCGGCAGGCTGATCGACTTGGCGTGCAATTGCCGTCGCGGCGGGCTTTCGGTGGACACAATCGACGGGCCGGGGCGTGACGTGCGGCCCGCTCGGGTGAGATCAGACCTTCTCGACCTTGACGGCGTGCGCCATGTGATGGGGCAGCTCGACCTGCTGGTGGCCGGGGATCAGGATCATGACTCCGCCGTGGTCGTTGGCCTCGACGGTGACCCGGGCGTTCGGCACGACGCCGGCGTCCTTGAGTCGGCCGATCAACTCGGTGTCACCCTGGACGTGCTCCGTCAGCTGGCGCACCACGACCGCCACCGGCAAGCCGACTGGAAGTTCGGTCAGGCGGACCAGGCTTACGTCGCCAGAGTCGAATCCGGTGGCCCCGACCCCGAGCTCGGACAATCCCGGGATGGGGTTGCCAAACGGCGAGGTGGTGGGGTTGTCCAGCACGTGCATCAGCCGTCGCTCGACGTCTTCACTCATCACGTGTTCCCACCGGCACGCCTCGGCGTGCACGTCTTCCCAGGGGAGCCCGATGATGTCGACGAGAAGCCGCTCGGCCAGCCGGTGCTTACGCATCACCGCGACCGCGAGGGCGCGGCCTTTGTCGGTGAGTTCCAGGTGCCGGTCACCGGCGACGTGCAACAGCCCGTCCCGCTCCATTCGCGACACCGTCTGGCTGACAGTGGGTCCACTCTGGTCAAGTCGCTCGGCAATGCGGGCGCGCAGAGGCACCACGCCTTCTTCTTCGAGGTCGTAGATGGTCCGCAGATACATCTCGGTGGTATCGATAAGATCGTTCATTCGCGCCTTCCCAGCCCAAACTTCATCGCTCAGTCTACCGTTCAGGTGGCTTGAAGACGTGGCCAACGTGGTCGTACCGCTCACCGTTGTGGTGATGCCTCCCCGCGGGCACAGCGCGCGAAACGCGATGTGCCCGCCGGCGAATCCGACGGGCACATCCAGGGGCACGTTTAGCTTGCGTACGAGCGGAGCCTGTCGGCCCGCTCGCCGTTGCGGAGTTTGGACATGACCTCGCGTTCGATCTGGCGGACCCGCTCGCGGGACAGTCCGAACAATTTGCCGATCTGGTCGAGCGTGCGCGGCTGGCCGTCGTCGAGGCCGAACCGCAGCCGGATCACCTGCTGCTCACGCTCATCGAGCGTGGCCAGCACATAGCGGATGTCGGTGTGCAGGAGTTCGGAGATCACCGCGTTCTCCGCCGACATGGCTTCGGAATCTTCAATGAAGTCGCCGAGCGGCGCTTCTTCGTCGGTGCCCACCGGCATATCCAGGCTCACCGGATCGCGACTGTGCTCCAGCAGATCGTTGATCTTCTCCACCGGGATACCCGATTCCTCGGCCAGCTCCTCGTCGGTGGCCTCGCGGCCGAGGTTCTGATGCATCTCCCGCTTGATCCGGGCCAGCTTGTTGACCTGCTCGACCAGGTGGACGGGCAAACGGATGGTGCGGCTCTGATCGGCCATACCGCGGGTGATGGCCTGCCGGATCCACCAGGTGGCGTAAGTGGAGAACTTGAAGCCCTTGGTGTAGTCGAACTTCTCCATTGCTCGGATGAGCCCAAGGTTGCCCTCCTGGATCAGGTCCAGCAGCGGCATGCCGCGGCCCGTGTAACGCTTCGCCAGCGACACGACCAGGCGCAGGTTGGCTTCCAACAGATGTCGCCGGGCAGCCTCCCCGTCCCGGACGACGATTCCCAGCTCACGTTTGCGCGTTTCGCCGAGGCGCTTCTTGGTGTCCAGCAGGTGCTGGGCATACAACCCGGCCTCAATACGTTTCGCGAGCTCTACTTCATCGGCAGCATTGAGCAACGCCGTTTTGCCGATGCCGTTCAAGTACACGCGCACGAGGTCTGCAGCCGGGCTCTGGGCGTCCAGATCGGTGTCAACGCGGCTTGTGGTGGCATTTGCCATGACGGCCTCCTGATCGGCTCGAACTGTCACCACGTATAACGCGGTGAGCCCACCAAGAGTTCCCGTTGATTGCCGATTTCATGCCTGTTGACCTGCAGTTTTTCGGCGATGACCTGAGATTATCCTGAGAATAGCTAAAGAAGTGTCTCAGCCAGGAACGTTGCCCGGCGGCTGGTCCTCATCCGGTTGCGGTGAGACCGGTCCGTCGGGCTCCAGCGCAGGCCTTTGCGCGATCGGGAAGAGCTGCACGCGTTCCCCGCCATGTTTGTAGCGGCGGGGCTCTTCGGCGCGACGAGGCGGGCGGTCGTTGGCGATCAGCACAGCCATCCACGGCAGTGGTACTGAAACCAGGATGATCGCCAACGAGATCAGGCCGTTGCCCCACAGGTTGTAAGCGAGGGCGGCCAGGAGCAACGCCGGGATCCGGAACGCCATCAACGTCAGGTACTTGCGTACCCGGGCGCGGTGTTGTTCCTCGTAGGCCACTGCAGCGCGGGTGATGAGAACCGGGCGACCTTCACCATCGAAATCGTCGTCGAAACTCAGCTCGTGGCTTTGTTTCATACCTCTACTGTTCCACACCTTGGCGGCGCCGTCGCAGGCGGATTTCCTGGAGCGGCGGTGATGGGCACGATAGGAGCCGCGGACGTGAGGAGCACAATAGGAGCCGCGGACGTGAGGAGCACAATACAAAGATGCAGACCCAGACGATTGAACGCACCGACGCAGATGAACGCGTCGACGACGGCACCGACAGCGACACCCCGAAGTATTTTCATTACGTCAAGAAGGACAAGATCGCCGAGAGTGCTGTGATGGGCACCCACGTCGTCGCGCTGTGCGGCGAGGTATTCCCGGTGACCAAGGCTGCCAAGCCGGGTTCGCCCGTCTGCCCCGACTGCAAACGAATCTACGAATCGCTCAAGAAGTAGTCGGCTCTTCGGTGTCGGCGGCCGATGCCCTGGCCGCCGAGCCGTTTCCGTTGAGCGCTTTGTCCCCCAGCCAGTCCCGTAGTCGTTGGGCGTGGGTATCCGCCGCGGGCCATTCCTCTTGGATGGCGGCGTTGAGTTCGGCGCCCAGCATCACGGCGAAGCCCAGGAAGAACGCGAACAGCAGGAATGCGATCGGGGTGGCCAGTGCGCCGTAGGTGTAGCCGGTTTGGGTGATCCAGTTCAGGTAGAAGCGCAGCCCGACTGTCGCCACCATGAACACCACAGTGGCCAGCACCGAACCGAGCAGCAATCGATGGGTCGGCAGCGGCTTGGGCAACGAGACCCGGTACAACAGCGTCACGCCGGCCACCACAGCCAGGAACAATGCGGGGAAGTATCCATAGCGCAGCCCGTTGTCCCAGCTGGCGGGGATGTGCTCGCCGATGGTGCGCGGTCCCAGCGCGATGAACGGCGCCGTGGCGATCGCGCCGATCAGCATCACCACGTAGAGGCCCAGGGCGTAGAACCGCTGGCGCACGGGGTGTCGCAGCGGCGTCTGGTCGTGGGCCTCGACGACCGAGTCGACGAATGCCGAGACCGCCGAAGATCCCGCCCACAACGAGATCACGAACCCCAACGACACGACCTCGCCGCGTGCGCTGGACGCGATGTCACGAATCGTCGGCTCGATGATCTCGTTGACGACGTTCTTCGAGAAGAAGCTGTTCGCTGTGTTGATCAGCTGATCCAGGATCGCGGGCAACGTATCGGGCCCGAACAGCGGCGCGATGTATGCCAGGCTGCCCAGCATCCCCAACAGCAACGGTGGCAATGACAGCGCACACCAGAAAGCAGCCTGGGCCGATTCAGAGAAAATCGAGTCGTCCCAGCTCTTGGACAACGTGCGCCGTGCGATATGCCAGATGTGATGGCGTGACGGAGGTACTGGAAGCGGCTGGCCGGTCATGTCCAGACCAGCATTACGGACGAGGCGTGCTCCTGCCTAGGCGGGTGTTGCTCAGCTGTGCTTATGCCTCGACCGGGCTCACTTCGATGACGGCGGCCAGCTCTACCAGCTTGGCCTCGTGCTCGTTGGCGTGATGCTGGCAGAAGAGAAGCTCGCTGCCCGACGGCAGGGTCGCGCGCACTCGTGCGGCAGCACCGCAGCGGTCGCAACGATGGGCTCTGGTTAGCTCCGGGGTGGTCAGAGTTGCGTTCATGGCTCCTCCGTCTTCTGCTCTGCGCATCCCGGCAATGGCGCCGGGTTGCGTGTCTCTACTGTCTCAGACGTTTTCGGTTCCGGCGTTGTTCCCTAGGGGTTTACCGGTGTGTCGTGTCTCACTTGGCTGTGAATTGCTCGACCGGCAAGCTGGCGGCATGCATCCGTCGCCGGCCGTGCTGGTCCACCTGTGCAGTGCCCGGGAGTGGCAGGGCGCCCAAGCGTCCGGCGAGCACCGGCCGCCTTCGTTGGACGCCCAGGGCTTCGTTCATCTCTCGGCCCCTGAGCAGGTACATCTGCCCGCCAACCGGCTCTATGCCGGCCGTACCGACCTGGTGCTGCTCTATATCGACGCCGCAGAGCTGACAGCGCCGGTGCGCTGGGAGCCCGGCGTTCCGTCCGATCCCGAAGCCATGCTGTTCCCACATCTGTACGGGCCACTGCCCGCCGCGGCTGTGACGGCCACCGCTGCCTACCTGCCGGCCTCCGACGGCAGCTTTTCGCCACTTCCGGCGATGTAGGCGTCGGTCTCGATCTCGACGAGTAGTTCCGGTGCGATGAGCGCCGAAACCTCGACCATCGTCGTGACCGGACGGATGTTTCCGAATACCTCGGCGTGGGCTGCCGCGACATCTCGCCATCGGCTGATGTCAGTGACGAACACCCGGGTGCGCACCACGTCGGCGAGGCTGGCTCCGGCGTCGCGCAGGGCCTGTTCGATGCGGGCCAGTGCGTCGCGGGTCTGGGCGGCGACGTCGTCCCCGGCGCCGGTGGTGCCGGAGATCGCGACGTGACCGCCGATCCGGACGGCGCGGGAGTATCCGACGATGTCCTCGAACTCGGATCCGGAGCTGATGTTGATACGCGGCTGCGACATGCCGTCAGCGTAGCCGGAACCCGCACCGGCAGATCACCCGCGGCGCCCGCGGGCCAGGCCGGCGCAGTACCCGCACCGTGAAGCTGTCGCGGGGTCGTTGTCGGGCCACAGCGTGGCTCCCGGCTTCATGCCTCGCGGCCCGAAGTCGGATGTGAAGGTCACGCCTGTGGTGCCACGGCTGGGTGCAGGCACTCCACTGGAGCACTTCGAAATCACGTCAGTGCCGGGGGAGCGCGGTGATATGTCGGGGTATCGCCACTTCGCCGCGTTCCTCGAAAAGTATTGTGGCCGCTGCCATGTCGACGGCGATATGCGGCCTCCATGCCTTTGGCCACCAACGTCTCATCGCCGATGTCCATCGTAAGCGCCTGTCGCAGGCGGTGATGTTGCCGGATGTCATTGGCTCATAACATATTTCATAGTCAGGCCAGCAGTCCAGCCGTCGTCGGCCGCGCACCGCAGCCCAGCAGATTTGACGCAACCTGGACGATTCGGTGCCGAGCCGGCCGGCCCCAAGGGCAGCGGCCCCGGCAATGCCTCCGCACGAAATTCGAGTAGTGCATTACTCGATCGCTCGGCCCGGGCCCGGTCATATGCTCGCTGCAGGTGAGGCACGGGAAACGGGAGCGAGGATCACCGGTAAAGATGAAACTCGATCCGGCGGCAAGCGCCGATTGTTCGGACCGATGGATGGGCAATCGTGACTGAACGCGTTGTACTACAGGAAAAGCTGCGGATGCCCGAGGTTTCAGGTCTGGTCCGGACCCGGTTGGAAGCGCCGCTGCTGTCCGGCCCGCAAACAGATGTCGACCTCGTCGTCGCACCCGCCGGCTCTGGGAAGACGACACTGTTGGCGCACGTGGCCGCCGCATCGACCCGGCCGGTGGGGTGGTACCGGATTACCTCTGATGATTCGACCGAGAGTCGGATGGTCGCGCACCTGGCCGCCGCGCTGTCGGTCGTGGCCGACACTAATGATGCCGGTTCGATGGCTGAACTGCTGGCTGCTCTGGATAGGGGGGCCACCGTGTGCGGTGTGCTCATCCTCGACGACGTTCACGAGATCGCCGACACTCCCGCGGAACGGGCATTGGAGCAGTTCATCTCGCTGCGACCGCGCGGGCTTCAACTGATCTGCGGATCGCGCCGGATGCCCGAGATCAACATCTCCCGGATCCGGGTGTCGGGGTCGATCTCTGAAACGGCAAGTGACGACTTGCGTTTCCGCTCCTGGGAGGTCGAGGAATTGTTTGCCTCGGTGTACCACGAGCCGTTGCGTCCGGAGGCTGCGGCCACGCTGACCCGCCGCACCGGTGGGTGGGCCGCCGGGCTGCAGCTGTTCCACCTCGCCACCGTAGGGCGCACTGCAGCCGAACGCCATCAAGCTGTCGCCGATCTCGGCGGGCGGTCAAAACTGGTGCGGTCGTACCTGACTTGCAAGGTCCTGGCCGAACTGCCCGCGGAGCGCAGGGACTTCCTGCTGCGGACTTGCACTCTCGGACGGTTGTCCGGCATGGCCTGCGATGCCTTGCTCGGGATCAACGGAAGCCATCGCATCCTCGAGGAGCTGGAAAGCGCCCAGCTGTTCACCTTCACCGACGACGGCGGTATCTACTTCCGTTATCACGAAGTGCTGCAATCTCACCTGGAGTTGGCTCTGGTCGAGCAGTACGGCGCCGCCGCTGCCAGGGACTGCTATCGCAAGAGCGCGAGTGTTCTGGAATCGCTCGGCGAGATCCGTTCGGCAGCAAGAGTTTTTGCCAAGGCTGGGGACTGGTCCGCGGTGTCGCGGTTGGTGCAGTACACCGGTGGGCAGCACGTCGATGCCACCGCGCTTGACGATGCCCACCTCCTGCCGGTCAGCACCTGGCAGCACGATCCGTGGCTGGCGTTGGCTCATGCCCGACGACTGGTTAGGGCGGGTGAGCTGGCCCGGGCGGTCGAGGCGTATCGGCACGCCCGGACTCTTTGCGACGAGCTGAATTATCAGCAGATGTGTTGTGATGAGGTCGATGTGGTCTCGGCCTGGCTGTCCGCCGAGCCTGCGGGCCGGTGCCCGGCGACGCTGGCGCATCACTGGAGCGGAGCGTTGCGGCAAGCCCTGCTCCGCTTGCCCGATGTCGCCGGCAGGCAAAGGTATGTCGATGCCCGCGAGCAGTTGATGTGCGGGATTGCCGCGGTCGCCGCGGGTGAGCTCAGCACGGCCCGGGGGATTCTGGAGTCGATCGACGGGATGGTTTCGACCGAGGGACCTGTCGATGCGCTGGCCGCGGTCGGTGCCGACCTGGTGGTGGCCGCCCTCGACCTCTTCGACGGTGCCGCGCCGGACCTGTCCTCGCGGTTCAGCACCATAGCGGTGGCGGCCGAAAATGAGGGACTGCCCTGGATTTCCCGGCTCTGCCACGGCTTGGAGCAGATTTCATTGATCGTGTCACGGGACGCGTTGTGGCGCTTGGAGAGTTGCTCGGACATCATCGCCGCGGCCGAGCAGGTGGGAGACCGCTGGGGTGCGGGTCTGCTGCTCTTCGCGGTCGGGCTGGCCAAGAACCAGGTGGGTCAGGACGGAACCGACGAACTGGATACTGCACACACGCTGTTCGGGGAACTCGGTGCCCCGGTGCTGCAGCTGTGGTGTCGATTGGTGTCGACGGTGCGCGCCCCGACAGTGCCGGTGGCCCGGGAACTGGTGACAATCAGCCAGATGTTGCGGGCACGCGGTGCGTACGCGATTGCGCTCGGTCTGCTGCAGGCGGCGTCGATTCAGACTGTGCCCGAGACAGTCGAGACCGGCCCGCTGGCCGAGGCCTGCGGGGTGCCGCTGCTGTGTCGCGGCGACACCTGCGCCCCACGCGGTGCGATGGCCACGGCCGTCGAGGTGGTCGAGGCGAGTCTGCCGCCGGTGGCGATCACCTGCTTCGGCGAATACCGCATCGCGATCGACGGTGAGGTCATGGCGCTGGGCCAGTTGCGACCCCAAGCGCGGTGGGTTCTGCAGATCCTGTCGGCAGCGCCGAGGCATGACCACCACCGAGAACTCCTGGAGGACATCCTGTGGCCGGGCGTCGACCATGCGGTCGCCTGCCATCGATTGCAAGTGGCGGTCTCGAGCGTACGGACGATGTTTGGTCAGACTGATCTGGTCATCGGTCGACACGGCGAGTCGTATCGGTTGGAGTTGGACGAGCGGTCCACGGTCGATGTATGCGATTTCACCGATGCGCTGGACCGAGCCACTGCCGCGTCGGCGCGGGGCGATCTGCACGGCCGGATGGCCGCACGGCACGAGGCGATGAGCCTCTACACCGGCGAGTTGCTGCCGGAAATCTCGGGCTCGTCGTACCTCGACACTGAACGTGACCGGTTGCAGCGTGCGGCCGCGGCCGCCGCCGCGGCGCTGGCAGCTGATCACCAGAGCCTCGACGAGTTCGAGCAGGCACTGGCGATGGCGCAACGCTCGGTGCAGCTAGAGCCGTACCAGGACACAGCCTGGGTGGTGCTCGCCGAATTGCATAAATCGCTGGGCGATCACAGCTCGGCCGAGCTGATGCGCCGCGAGCACGCTCGCCTGCAGGCTGACCTGGTTGCCATGTAGCCGGCTCGCGCCGTGGCCAAAACCACAAGGTGTCGGGGTTTCCTTGATGAAGTGTTGATGGCCGGGCCGAGCGCGTCGACCGGCGACACCACCAAGCTCACGCCAACTGCCCTGCGGCACAGCAGATCACGGTGTGAGGGCACCATCCGTGCGCAGGGCAAGAATCAGATGAGCCCTTCGCGTACCGCATAGGCAACAGCATGTGAGCGATTGCGTAACTGCAGGCGGGTGGTGACGTCGTGCAGGACGTTCTTCACGGTGCGCTGGCTGTAGCACAACTGTCGGGCGATCTCGTTGGTGTCATGGCCGTCGGCGATCAATCGCAGCACCTGAACCTCCCGGTCGGACAACCCGGTGAAGCTCAGCCCGCGCGGCGACAGCACCTGGCGTTGCAGCTGGCCCACCTGCCCCAGCAGGTGGCCGAGCAGATCCGAGGGGATGACGCCGTCGCCGGCAGCCACCTTGTGGATGGTGCGCACCAGCAGGTCCGGTGTCGCCTCACCGCGCCGGAGCAGCCCGCTGACACCGACCTCTGCGGCGGTCACGACAGTGCTGTCGTCGATGGCGCTCATCACCAGAACAGTGTGTGCGACGCCGGCCTTCTTCAACGAGCGGAGGATGCGGATGGTCTCGTCATCGAGTGTGTCGGCCACCGCGATTCCTACCTCGACACCGTCGAGATTGCCGGATTCGACGACGTCGATCTCGGGACGCATGCGCAATTGGCTGATCACGCCGGCCTGCAGGATCGGGTCGTCGGCGTAGACGTAGGTGGATACTCGGCGCTGCATGGCGATTCCCCTTCGGGCGGGCGGACAGTTGCCAACGAGTATCCGGACGGGCATCAACGGCGGCTCAACAGTGCAGACGCATTCCTCAACAAATGCTCAACGAGCAGCTCAGCGCGCCGCCGGAAGGGCAGCGCGGTCAGCTCAGTAGCGCCAGCTTGGGTACGACCTCGTCGCCGAGCCGGTTCACAAATCCGACCGGGTCGGGGTTGCCCGGGAACACCGGGATGTTGACCATCTCGACGCCCAACTCGGCGTAGGACTCCATGGCACGCATGAACTCGGCCGGGTCGGCGAACGGGTCGGTGTCCGGACCGAGGCCTAGGGTTTTGCGGATCTCGCGGCAATCGCGTCCGACGTCGTCGCAATGCCGCTGCAGCACTTCGCTTTTGTGCTTGAGTGATGCGCCCTTGGTGCTGTTCCAGATGTCGGCGTACTGGGCCACCAGGCGCAAGGTCTTCTTCTCGCCGTCACCGCCGATGAGTACCGGCGGGCGCCGGATCGGCTGGGGCTCGCAGATCGTCTCGGCCAGGGTGTAGTGCTTCCCGCGGTACGGGCCGTCGTTGTCGCTCCACATCTGTGCGCAGATCTGCAGGGTCTCCTCGACCATCTCGAATCGCTCCCGCAGAGGCGGGTAGGGCACGCCAAGCGCGTGATGCTCCCGGTCGTACCAGGCGGCGCCGATCGACAGCGTTGTACGGCCTTGGGAAAGTATGTCGAGAGTCGTGATGGTCTTCGCGAGAATGCCGGGATACCGGTAGGTGACGCCCGTGACGAGCATGCTCAGCGTGATCGTCTTCGTATGCGCGGCAAGGAAACCCATCGAGGTGTAGCCCTCGAGGAACGGGTCGTGGGCATTGCCGAGTTGCTCCATCTGGAAGAAGTGGTCGGCCAGGGTGAACATGGTGGCGCCGGCCTGTTCGGCTGCGACGGCGGTCTGGGCCAGCGTCGGGCCCAACTTCTCGGGTGCACCCGGCAGGAAGTCGATGTAGTGAATTCCCAACTCCATGTGGATCGTGTCCTTTCTGGTTTGGTGATCTACTGACGACCGCGCAGCAGGCGTGGCCTCAGATGTGTTCGCCCAGTCGTTCGAGCAGCGGTAGTGCTGCCGCGAGGGTCTGCAACTCGTCGGCCGAGAACTGCTCGGTGAGGATCTGGGCGAAATGGCGGACCCGGGCATCGCGCTTGTGCTGCAGGATTTCGGACCCCTGCGCGGTGAGCGACATGATCTGCCGACGGGCGTCGCGCGGATCGGGCGTGCGTCGCACGAAGCCTCGGGACTGCAGCGTGCCGAGGGTGACGCCCATCGCCTGGGGGCTGATCTGCTCGATCCGGGCCAGATCGGCCGCCGATGTGGGGCCGCCGCGGTCCAGGCGCTCGAGCGCGGCCCGTTCGGGCAGGGTCAAATCCCCGGGCGCCCGCAATTGCCGGACCCGACGGGTTATCAGCGCGATGCCGCCGAACAGCGCGGCGGCCACGTGTTCAGTGGTCGCGGGCTCCGCCATATTGCCAACCTAAATTTATCAATCTGGGTTATCAATCTAGGTTGATGGTCGTGCGAAGCCCCGGGGCGACAAGGTGATTGAGGAAGCGGCTCAAAAACGACAACGGCGGATCGGAATAGCTCCGATCCGCCGTGGTGTCGACGTCGTTCAGTCCAGGTAGTCGCGCAATACCTGGGAACGGCTGGGGTGGCGCAGCTTGCTCATCGTCTTCGACTCGATCTGGCGGATACGCTCGCGCGTCACGCCGTAGACCTGGCCGATCTCGTCGAGCGTGCGCGGCTGGCCGTCGGTGAGGCCGAATCGCAGCCGGACCACACCGGCCTCACGCTCGGAAAGCGTCTCCAATACGGACTGCAGCTGATCCTGCAGCAGGGTGAACGAGACGGCGTCGACGGCCACCACGGCTTCGGAGTCCTCGATGAAATCACCGAGCTGCGAATCACCTTCGTCACCGATGGTCTGGTCCAGCGAGATCGGCTCACGCGCGTACTGCTGGATCTCCAGCACCTTCTCCGGCGTGATGTCCATTTCCTTGGCCAGCTCTTCGGGCGTGGGTTCGCGGCCCAGGTCCTGCAGAAGCTCGCGCTGGATCCGGCCGAGCTTGTTGATCACCTCGACCATGTGCACCGGGATACGGATGGTGCGGGCTTGGTCGGCCATGGCACGGGTGATGGCCTGGCGGATCCACCAGGTGGCGTAGGTGGAGAACTTGTAGCCCTTGGTGTAGTCGAACTTCTCGACCGCACGGATCAGGCCGAGGTTGCCTTCCTGGATCAGGTCGAGGAAAGCCATGCCGCGACCGGTGTAGCGCTTGGCCAGCGAGACCACCAGACGCAGGTTCGCCTCCAGCAGGTGGTTTTTGGCGCGGTCGCCGTCGCGACAGATCCACTGGTAGTCGCGGCGCACCTGGGTGGTGAGCTTCTCACCCTTCTCGGCGAACTCAGACATCTTCTGGGTGGCGAACAGGCCGGCCTCGATGCGCTTGGCCAGCTCGACCTCTTCTTCGGCGTTGAGCAGTGCCACCTTGCCGATCTGCTTGAGGTAGGCACGCACCGAGTCAGCCGAGGCTGTCAGCTCGGCATCTTTGCGGGCCTGCCGCAGTGCCTCGGACTCCTCCTCGTCCCAGACGAAGTCCCCGGATGCCTTGTCCTTCTCCGAAGGCTCTTCCACCTCGTCTTCGGTGGCGGCGGTCTGAGCGGGCTTGGCTGCAGGCGCGGCGGCGGCCTCTTCCCCGTCGGCCTCGTCGGATTCCTCGTCGTCTTCGTCCTCGACCGTATCTTCGTCAGTGTCAAGGTCGTCGAGTTCCAGATCCGTGTCCTCGACATCGAGGTCGTCGCCGGGCTCAGCTTCGAGATCGTCGGTGGTCTCGAGGTCGTCGGTGATGTCCTCGGGCTTGGTCGCGGCACCCTTCGCTGCCTGCTTGGCCGGGGCCTTCTTGGCAGCGGCCTTGGCCGCAGGAGCTTTCGCCGCCCGCTTGGCCGGGGCCTTCTTGGCGGGGGTCTTGGTAGCGGTGCGCTTCACCGGCTCGTCGGTCGCCGGGCTTGCCTTTGTCGCTGCCACGTACACCCTTTCGGTCTTGCGTAATCCGGTGGGCATGGGCATACACCACCGAAAGCGTCGGCTGTCGAATGTTGGCGTTGGTATCGGCTGGGATATTCGCCGCTATTCGGTACGCGGCCGCCGACGACCATTGTAACGACAGTGTGTGGGTACACCGTGCCGAGCGGCAAATTTTGGCATGGTGAACTGCCGGTAACCGACCGTGGAACGCACAGCTACCGGCCGGTAGCTGTGACATCCGCGACTGCGGCCATCGCGGCGCCGACGATTCCCGCGCTGTTCTGCAGTGTCGCAGCAACCACCGGGGTGCGGTTCTTCAGCAGCGGTATCCACTTGTCGGCCTTGCGGCTGATGCCGCCGCCGGCGATGAACAGATCCGGCCAGATGGCGTTTTCGATGACGGTCAGCACCTCGGTGACCTCTTCGGTCCAGCGTCGGTAGCTCCAGTCCTTGCGCTCCTTGACCGACGAGGCGGCCCGGTGCTCGGCTTCCTTGCCACCGACTTCCAGGTGGCCAAACTCGGTGTTGGGCAACAGCACACCGTTGTGGATTACCGCAGAGCCGATACCGGTGCCGAAGGTCAGCAGCACGATCACGCCGGTCTTGTCCTTGCCCGCACCGTACTGTTCTTCGGCGAGGCCGGCCGCGTCGGCGTCGTTGAGCACCGTGACGTGCTGGCCGCCGAGCTCGGCGCTGATGACCTCTGCGGCATTGACCCCGATCCAGCCCTTGTCGACGTTGGCCGCGGTGCGAACGACGCCGTTGGTGACCACACCGGGGTAGGTGACCCCGAGGCTGCCGGTCCAGCCGAATTCCCGGACCACCGCGGCGACGGTCTTGGCGACCGCTTCCGGTGTCGAAGGCTGCGGGGTGTCGAGCTTGAACCGCTCGCCGATCAATTGGCCAGTGTCGAGATCCACGATGCCGCCCTTGACTCCGCTACCGCCCACGTCGACGCCGAAACCGCGGCGCTGCGGCGTGTCGATGGCCGGTTCGACGGGGGGAGTATCGGATACGGTCATAAGTGCTCCTCTGCGGGACAGACGTTGCAGGCCGATGTGCAGCAGGACGGGCCGGCAAAAGGCGACGCGCCTCACCCTAGTTGTTCACCAGCGCTCTCGCGGGCGGTCTGCTATCCCGCGAGCGACTTTTTCGTCGAAAGATGTTGCGATAGGTGTGTGACCGACAACAACATCGATCCGGTAGTCCTTCGGGGCGTAGCCGAACAGCTGGCGACCGAGGCCGCCGAATTCGTCCGACGCCGTCGCGTCGAGGTATTCGGAGAGCGGGGCCCGGACAGCGCCGACCAAGCGGACGGCGACGTGCGCACCGTGCGCTCCAAGAGCTCGCCGACCGATCCCGTGACGATCGTCGACACCGAGACCGAACGGTGGTTGCGTGAGCGGCTTGCCGTGCTTCGCCCCGGGGACGAAGTGCTCGGTGAAGAAGAGGGCGGCCGCGGCGGCAGCGACGGGCTGCGCTGGGTGATCGACCCGATTGACGGCACGGTGAACTTCGTCTACGGCATCGCGGCTTACGCGGTGTCCGTCGCGGCTCAGCTGGACGGGCGATCAGTGGCGGGTGCCGTGGCCAACGTCGCTACCGAAACGGTGTACTCGGCAGCCCTCGGTGGAGGTGCCGCAGTCCTGCGCGATGGGGTCAGCACGCCGCTTCGGTGTACTGCCGTCGACGAACTGGGCATGGCGTTGGTGGGTACCGGCTTCGGCTACCTCCCGGAGCGGCGGCGCCGGCAGGCCGCGGTGCTGGCGCAGCTTCTGCCCGCGGTGCGGGACATACGTCGACTCGGCTCCTGCGCACTGG
Organism: Mycobacterium sp. 155; assembly: GCF_000373905.1. Lineage (NCBI taxonomy): Bacteria > Bacillati > Actinomycetota > Actinomycetes > Mycobacteriales > Mycobacteriaceae > Mycobacterium > Mycobacterium sp. 155. Next base: position 1,907,511 of record NZ_KB892705.1, on the reverse strand, counting down.
ACCTGTGCATGGTGGCCGCCGGTCAGCTCGATGCCTACTACGAAGAGGGCGTGCACGTGTGGGATTGGGCGGCTGGGGCGTTGATCGCGGCGGAAGCCGGCGCCACGGTGTGGTTGCCGACCAATTCGGGTGCGGGTCAGGTGGGTGCCGCGGCGCCAGGTGTCGCCACCGCGCTGCGCGACGCCCTAGCAGGCGCCGGTATGGATTTTTGACAGTAGCGTCGAATCGGCGGGCCCGGTGGCGTCGGGACGCAGGCTGGCCAGCACAGCGTTGATGTCGTCGCTGCTGGCCAGTTCGCCGAACTCGGTGCCCAACGCCAGATCGACTGTGGCGTCCTGCCTTTCGTCCTGGAACAGTTCGGTGCACGGCGCCACCAGCCAGACCGCCGCAGCGGCCGTCCGGCCCGACTGGCCGAACCGGATCTGGCCCTGGCATTCCAGGCGGGTGTGGTTATAGATCGGATCGTTGGCGGCGTCTGGCTGAGCGAAGCCCAGATCGCGTAGCTCTCCGGCAATCTCACCCGCCTGGCCGCCCTGCCCGCTGGCGTTGAGCACCCGGATCTTGGTGTCGGCGAGGGGTGCGGGAGCGATGTCGATCATCGCCGATCTGGCCACCTGCTCACCCAGCTTGGGTGTCGCGGGATCGGTGGCCGGCGGTGGGGGATTGCACGCCGTGACTTCGCGCACGTCGCCGGGCTGATTGAGCGCGATGATCCACGCGACCAGCGACACCACTGCCAGGATGGCAAACAGCACGATGGCGGGGAGGGTGTTACGCCGACGGAAGGGGCGGCCGTGTCGATCGAACGCGGTGCCGTCGGTGATTTGTGCAACCACCCCTGCACTCTAAAGCCAAGGTCGTCCTGCGCAGGGACGGAGGCACGGCTTTGGTGTGATGTAAATCACAGTGGAACATGTGGCAATAAGGGCACGAATCGTTTGGGTAAAGCGTTCGACGCTGGTACAAACCTCTGCTGCAAGGTTTAGGGAGGGGATAGGGCTATGGCTACCGATTACGACGCGCCGCGGCGTACCGAGACCGACGAGGTTTCCGAGGACTCACTTGAGGAGCTGAAGGCCCGGCGTAACGAGGCGCAATCGGCCGTCGTCGATGTCGACGAATCTGAGTCCGCCGAATCGTTCGAACTGCCGGGTGCGGATCTGTCCGGCGAAGAGCTGTCGGTGCGTGTGGTCCCGAAGCAGGCCGACGAGTTCACCTGTTCGAGCTGCTTCCTGGTGCACCACCGTAGTCGGCTCGCGAGCGAGAAGGACGGCAGGATGATCTGCACGGACTGCGCCGCCTGACCGGGGCGTTCAGTCCTGCAGAGCCGCCAGCACACGATCCGGATGCCGGGTACTGATCAGCCAGTACGGGGTGGGGTCGTCCGGGTCGTCGAGTACCACCAGCACCATCGGGCCGACCCAGGCCCGGTGCACGACATAGGCGGCCGGGTCCAATTGGCGACCCAATGCCGCCGTCTTGGCCGAGCGCGGCACTTCCGCGGTGCGTGCGATGACGCTCGTCGGCAGGTGTGCGCCGCCGATCCACAGTTCTGTGGCGCCGCCCGGCTGGCCCATCACACGCAGTTCGACCTTGCTGAACCAGCTGAGTACCGCACCCGCCACGCCGAACAGCACCACGAACGACACCCAATTGGGAAGTGCGGAAACTGCCTGGTTGACCTCGAGGGCGACGAGCACTGCCAGCACTGCTGCCGGCAGGGTCCACCACCACGGCACCCACAACCGTTCGCGATAGCGCACGGTTTGGGTGGTTGCGCGCGTGTCTGACACGCGGCTCAGAGTAATCTGTGACGTCGTGTCCAACTCTCTGGCGGTGGTCCGCTTGGACCGCGATCTCCCGATGCCCGCCCGGGCGCACGACGGCGACGCGGGCGTCGATCTCTACAGCGCGCAGGATGTCCGACTGGCTCCCGGGCAGCGGGCACTGGTGCCCACCGGTGTTGCCGTGGCCATCCCGCGCGGCATGGTGGGGTTGGTTCATCCCCGTTCGGGTTTGGCTGCGCGCGTGGGACTTTCGATCGTGAATACTCCGGGCACCATCGATGCCGGCTACCGCGGTGAGATCAAGGTTTCGCTGATCAACCTCGACCCTGAGACTCCTATCGTGGTCAATCGCGGCGACCGGATTGCTCAGCTGCTGGTGCAGAGGGTAGAACTTCCCGAACTGGTCGAGGTGACCTCGTTCGACGAGGCCGGCCTGGCCGACACTTCCCGTGGCGCAGGTGGCCACGGTTCCTCCGGCGGACATGCGAGTTTGTGATGGCATTCGGAAAACGTGACAAAGACCAGACTGCGGGCGATGCGGCGCTGGATTCGGCTGCCGATGCCGTGGCCGAGGCCGGCGGCGGCGACGACTTCGTGGGTCCATTCGACGTCGAGGACTTCGATGACGCCTCGGTGGCGGCCGAGGGCCGGCTCGACCTGGGGTCGGTGCTCATCCCGATGCCCGACGGTGGCCAGGTTCAGGTCGAACTCAACGAGGCTGGGGCGCCGAACGCGGTGTGGGTGGTGACACCCAACGGCAGGTTCACCATCGCGGCCTACGCGGCTCCGAAGAGTCCCGGGCTGTGGCGCGAAGTGGCCGCCGAACTGACCGACTCGTTGCGCAAGGACGCCGCGTCGGTCGCTGTCGAGGACGGCCCGTGGGGCCGCGAGGTGGTTGGCGTGGGCAACGGCGGTGTGGTGCGCTTCATCGGCATCGACGGCTACCGGTGGATGGTGCGGTGCGTGGTCAACGGTGCTCCGGACACCATCGGCGCGCTCGCCGATGAGGCCCGGACGTCATTGGCGGACACCGTGATTCGCCGCGGCGAGACACCGCTGCCGGTGCGCACCCCTCTCGCGATCGAACTGCCCGAGCCGATGGCGGCCCAACTGCGAGCCGCTGCTCAGGCTGCGGCTGGACAGCAGGAGCCTCCGCCCCAGGAACAGGTGCCGGAGCCGGTGGCGCGGCGCAGCGCTCAAGGATCGGCCATGCAGCAGTTCCGCACCATCACGGGCGGGTAAGTCTGGGTGGGAATGGGCACAGCCGGGTAGGTCTGGGTGGGAACCGGCACAGCCGGGTAGCTCGGCCCTTCACGCCTCTTGCAGGGCGGCCAAGCATGCCGCACCCAGGACGCCCGTGTCGGCGCCCATCGCTTCGAGAGTGACCGTGCGCAGCGCCGCCCGCGGCGCCGCTGAGATCCATTCGAAGCCCACCTCGGCCGGGTGCACGGGATCGTCGGTGGCGACCACCACGCCCAGCGGCGCGGCCAGGTGCTCCAGGTCGGAGCATGTGGGTGCGGGGTGGCCCGCGGCCTCGTCCATCGCATCGGGCAGCGTCGGCCACTGTCCGACCCAGGACCGAGTCAGCTCGTCAGCCAGCCAGGGTGGGCTGGACGCACGCATCCGAGCCACCGTGGCGGCAAGCCCGTCCCGGCGCAACAGTTGAGCTGACTGGCGTGCCAGTAATGCGGCAGGGGCGTTGTCGGGAGATCCTGTCCACGGCGGCAGTGCGGCCAGGACGGCCACGGTTCGGGCAGGGTTGGCCAGTGCCCATGCTGTCGCCACCACCGCGCCGATCGATACCCCGCCGACGGCGATCGGACCGGACCGGGCGGCGTCGTCGAGGGCGTCACGATAGCCGTCCACGAGCCGGTCGGGCTGCGGAACTGGTGTCGACACCACTGCGCCGACCTCGTGTAACGCGGCGGAAAACGCCCGGTAGACATAGTCGTCATCGGACCCGGTTCCGGGTAGCAGAACCGTGGTGACACCTCGCAGAATGACGCTCATCACACGATCCTGCCTGGCGTTTCGGAGAACCGGCGCGCCAGCCCGTGCCCCGCGTGGCATTCGCGCAATAAGAGGTCTACGGTGGCGTTGGTTGGGTGGATTCACAGAGGATCCACGAAAGGTCAGGAGAGGCCATGGCTACGGCCGAAGGGTATCTGCGCCGGCTCACACGACGCCTGACGGAGGACCCGGAGCAACTCGACGTTCAAGAGCTCAGTGAGGAAGCGGTCAGTACCGGCGCGATGAAGGCAATCGATTGCCACCGCGGGCAGGAGGTGACCATGGTCGGGACTCTCCGCACCGTCGAATGCAACGGGAAGGGCTGTCCCGGTGGCGTGAAAGCCGAGCTGTTCGACGGCTCGGACACGGTGACGCTGGTCTGGCTGGGCCAGCGCCGTATCCCCGGTATCGAACCAGGCCGGACCCTGCGGGTGCATGGCCGCGTCGGCCAGCTGGAGAACGGCACCAAAGCGATCTACAACCCGCTCTACGAAATTCAGAAGTGAGCTTGAGCGACGACAGCGCTCCCGCACCATCGACGAGTGAGCCTGAGCTGACGGTTGCCCGGGGTCGCGCAGTCCTGGACCAGATGGGCGGAATCAGCAGCCTGATCTACTCGTCGCTGCCCGTGGTGGTGTTCGTCCCGGTATCCACGTTGTTCGGCCTGATGCCCGCGATCGCCGCAGCGCTCGTCGTGGCTACCCTGATTCTCATCTGGCGGCTGATCCGGCGTGACTCGGTTCAGCCAGCAGTCTCCGGCTTCTTCGGCGTTGGCATCAGTGCGCTAATCGCCTATGTGGTGGGCGAGGCGAAAGGCTTTTTCCTGCTTGGCATCTGGACGTCGTTGCTCTGGGCCGTCGTGTTCGGCGTATCAGTGCTCGTCCGGCGGCCGATGGTCGGTTACATCTGGGGCTGGGTCAACACCCGCGACCGCGCCTGGCGTGATGTGCGTAAGGCCGTCATGGCCTTCGACATCGCCACCGTCGTCTGGGTGTTGGTGTTCGCGTCGCGGTTTCTGGTGCAGCAGCACCTGTATCAGTCCGACCAGACCGGCTGGCTGGGTATCGCCCGAATCGCTATGGGCTGGCCGCTGACGGCCGTCGCTGCACTTGTGACCTATCTGGCCATCCGCGTCGCGCGCAATGCTCTCCACGCGTACCAGGGCGCCGAACGCGTCGACTGAGCGGTTTGCCGTCTAGCGCGCGGCCGGGTCCAGCAGCAGTGCGCGTAGCTCCTCCTCGACCTCGGTGACCGTCACGAACAACAGCTCGTCGCCACCTTCCAGAGGCTCGTCGGATTCGGGCACGATCACCCGCGGGCCACGCAGAATCGTGACCAACGCGGCGTCGCGCGGGAGGTCCAGACGTTTCACCGGCTTTCCGCCCCAGGGTGTGTCTTGGGGGAGCGTGATCTCTACCAGGTTGGCCTGGCCCTTGCGGAATTCCATGAGCCGTACCAGGTCGCCGACGGCGACTGCTTCTTCGACCAGTGAGGCCAGCATCCGCGGAGTCGACACCGCGACGTCTACACCCCAGTTCTCGTCGAACAGCCACTCATTGCGGGGGTCGTTGACCCGGGCCACCACGCGCGGTACCGCGAACTCGGTCTTGGCCAGCAGGCTGACCACCACATTGACCTTGTCGTCACCGGTGGCCGCGATCACCACGTCGAACTGTTCCAGCTGAACCGACTCCAACATAGTGATCTCACAGGCATCGCCCACGCACCAGTGTGCCGCCGGAATGGCGTCGACGTCGATGTGATCGAGGTTGCGCTCCAACAACGTCACGTCGTGGTTGTTCTCCAGCAGCTCGCGGGCGATGGAGCGGCCGACGGCGCCGGCGCCGGCGATGGCGACCTTCATTGGCGCCCCTCCTTACGATCGTGGTTGGCCCGTTTCATTACGAGTCCGCGTCTGCACTGGGCGGCAGTGCCGCGATGGCCAGCGCTTCTGCGATCCGGCCGGACACCGCGGCGAGGTACACCTGATCGCCGGCCTGGATGACAGTTTTCGCGTCGGGCAGGTAACCGGTGCCGAACCGCAAAATAAACGCCACCCGGCCGCTCGTTGCGGTCTCCAGCGCGGTGACCTTCTGCCCCGCCCAGCCCTCGTGCAGCGCCAGTTCGGCGACTCCGACGCTGCCGGAGGGATCGCGCCACTTGGTGGTCTCGCTCTCGCGCGTGACCAGATCGAGCAGGCGGTCGGTGGTCCACGGCACGGTGGCCACGGTCGGGATTCCGAGCCGCTCGTAGACCGCGGCGCGCTTGGCGTCGTAGATGCGGGCGACGACGCGTTCGACGCCGAAGGTCTCGCGGGCCAGTCGGGCCGCGATGATGTTGGAGTTGTCGCCGGAAGACACCGCCGCGAACGCCCCGGCCGTCTCTATGCCGGCCCGCAACAGCACATCGCGGTCGAACCCGACGCCGAGCACCCGCTCGCCGGGGAACTCCGGGGACAACCGTTGGAATGCGGTGCTGTCTTGGTCGATGACGGCGACTTCGTGCCCGATTCTGGCCAGGCTGTCCGCGAGAGATGCGCCCACCCGGCCGCATCCCATGACCACTACACGCACGCGACGGTCCTCTCCGATGGCTGACATGCAAGCTGTAACTAAACCCGCGCAGTGGGAACGCTACCGCTCTCGGGTCGTGGGCCTACCCTTGGCACTCGTGTCCAAGGTTTCGACCGCAGCTCGTCGGCTCGTTCTGGGGCGGCCGTTCCGCAGCGACAGACTCTCCCACACCCTGTTGCCCAAGCGGATCGCGCTGCCGGTGTTCGCCTCTGACGCGTTGTCATCGGTGGCCTACGCACCCGAGGAAGTCTTCCTGGTGCTGTCGGTGGCCGGGCTCGGCGCGTATTCACTGACGCCGTGGATCGGCCTGGCCGTGGGCGGCGTCATGCTCATCGTGATCGCCAGTTACCGCCAGAACGTGCATGCCTACCCGTCCGGTGGTGGTGACTACGAGGTGGTCACCACCAACCTGGGTCACACCGCGGGACTGACGGTTGCCAGTGCGCTCATGGTCGACTACGTGCTGACTGTGGCCGTGTCGATGTCGTCGGCGATGTCGAACATCGGCTCGGCGGTACCGTTCGTCGCACAGCACAAGGTGATCATCGCCGTCATCGCGATTCTCCTGCTGGCATCGATGAATCTGCGCGGCATCCGGGAGTCCGGGATCGCGTTCGCCATCCCGACCTATGCATTCATGATCGGCATGTACATCATGTTGGGCTGGGGACTGTTCCAGATCTATGTGCTGGACCGCCCGCTGCAAGCCGAATCGGCCGGCTTCGAGATGAATCCCGAGCACGGCGAAATACTCGGGTTCGCGCTGATTTTTCTGGTGGCGCGGGCGTTCTCGTCGGGTTCGGCGGCGCTGACCGGTGTCGAGGCCATCAGCAACGGTGTGCCTGCGTTCCAGAAACCCAAGTCGCGCAACGCGGCCACCACGCTGCTGCTCCTCGGTGTCATCTCGGTGAGCCTGCTCATGGGCATTATCGTGCTGGCCAAAGCCACCGGGGTGAAGATCGCCGAACGTCCCGCAGAGCAGTTGGTCGGTGCGCCCGCCGACTACCACCAGAAGACCCTCGTCGCGCAGTTGGCCGAAGCGGTCTTCCACAACTTCCCGATCGGCCTGTATCTGATTGCAGGTGTGACCGCGCTGATCCTGATGCTCGCGGCCAACACCGCATTCAACGGTTTCCCGGTGCTCGGCTCGATCCTGGCCCAAGATTCTTTCCTGCCCCGCCAGCTGCACACCCGCGGTGACCGGCTTGCCTTTTCGAACGGCATCCTGTTCCTGGCCTTCGCCGCGATAGCGTTCGTGGTGGCGTTCCGGGCCGAGGTGACCGCGCTGATCCAGCTTTACATCGTCGGTGTGTTTGTGTCGTTCACGTTCAGCCAGATCGGCATGGTGCGGCACTGGACCCGGCTGTTGCGCACCGAGACCGATCGGGCGACGCGCCTGCACATGATGCGCTCGCGAGTGATCAACGCGATCGGACTCACCGCTACCGGCACGGTGCTGGTGATCGTCGTGCTGACCAAGTTCCTGGCCGGTGCGTGGATCGCGATCCTGGCGATGAGCGCGCTGTTCGTGGTCATGAAACTGATCCATAAGCACTACGACACGGTGGCCCGTGAACTTCAGGCCCAGGACGAGGCCGAGTCAGGTGACATCGTGCTGCCGAGCCGCAACCATGCCGTGGTCCTGGTGTCCAAACTGCATCTGCCGACCAAGCGGGCGCTGGCCTATGCGAGGGCCACCCGTCCCGACGTGCTCGAAGCGATCACCGTCAGCGTCGACGACGCTGAGACACGGGCATTGGTCCATCAATGGGAGGACAGCGATATCAGCGTGCCGCTCAAGGTCATCGCGTCGCCATACCGCGAGATCACCCGACCCGTACTGGACTACGTCAGGCGGGTCACCAAGGAGTCGCCGCGCACCGTCGTCACGGTGTTCATACCCGAGTACGTCGTCGGACATTGGTGGGAACAGGTGTTGCACAACCAGAGTGCGCTGCGGCTCAAGGGTCGGCTGTTGTTTATGCCGAACGTGATGGTGACATCGGTTCCCTGGCAGCTCAATTCATCCGAACGGGTGAAGATCACGCTGACTCCGGGCAGTGCTCCCGGCGATGCCCGCAGAGGATTCCTGGAGTGACCGAGCTGATCCTGACCACGGGTGCGGCGGCCAATGGCGGCAGCTGCGTGGCGCGTCACGAGGGTCGGGTGGTTTTCGTGCGTTACGCGTTACCGGGTGAGACGGTGCGGGCACGGGTTACCGATGAGCGTGGATCCTATTGGCACGCAGAAGCTTCCGAGGTCATCGAAGCCTCGCCCGATCGGATCGACTCGCTGTGCCTGATCGCCGGTGTCGGTGGTGCGGGCTGTTGCGATCTGGCATTCGCCGAACCCGAGGCGGCGAGGCGACTCAAGGGCGCGGTGGTGGCCAATCAGCTGGTGCGGCTGGGCGGATACGACTGGCCCGACGATGCCTCGGTCAGCGCCGAACCCGTCGGAGCGGTCGGCGCCACCGGGTGGCGCACCAGGGTCCGGCTGGATACTGCGGCTGACGGCACCGCCGGATTCCACCGCTACCACAGCACGGAGCTCGTCACCGACCTGAACTGTGCCCAGTTGCCGGCCGGGCTGCTCGACGGTTTGGCCGGATCGCATTGGCCTACAGGATCGCAACTGCACGTGGCGCTCGATTCCGACGGTGTTCGCCATGTGGTCGCGTCGCGCGCCTCCGCTGAGCAGTCCAAGGCTTCCAAGGCCAAGGACGGCCGAAAGCACACGACCCGGGTGATCGAAGGCGACTACGAAGCCACGCAACGCGTCGGAGGCCGGGTGTGGCGGGTGCCGGTGACGGCGTTCTGGCAGGCCCATCGTGATGCCTCGGCGCTCTACAGCGAGCTGGTCGCCGGCTGGGCGCAGCTGCAGCCCGGTATGACGGCGTGGGATCTGTACGGCGGCGCAGGGGTTTTCGCTGCCGCGCTGGCCGAACAGGTGGGGGAGAGTGGACATGTCCTCACTGTGGACACGTCGCGCGGTTCATCGAGATCGGCTCGGGCTGCACTGGCCGACCTGCCCTGGGTGTCGGTGGTGACCGACTCGGTGCGGCGCGCGTTGTCGACACAGCGAGCCCGTGCCGACGTGGCGGTGCTCGACCCGCCGCGTACCGGCGCGGGCCGCGAGGTGATCGATCAGGTGGCGGCTGCCGAAGTGCCGCGTGTCATCCATATCGGTTGTGAGGCAGCGTCATTCGCGCGCGATGTAAGTCTGTATCGCAAGCATGGCTATGCGGTGGAGGAGTTGCGGGTGTTCGACTCGTTCCCGCTCACCCACCATGTCGAGTGTGTTGCCGTCCTGAGCCGCTGACCGTGCTCGCTGACCATGCCGAGCAGACACTGGGGTACCGGAGCTGCGGCGTGTCGGGGACCGCCGCGTCTGCTCACCCGAATACGAAGTAGCGCATCCACAAATACAGGCCGGAGAGCGCGACCGAAATCACCGTTACCACGGCGCCTTTTCTCGTGAACTCCCAGAATGAGATGGGAGTGCCTGCGCGGCGGGCGATTCCGAGCATCACAACATTGGCGCTGGCACCGATGGCTGTGAGGTTGCCGCCGAAATCAGCGCCCAGCGCCAAGGCCCACCACAGCGCGTCAGGATGTGTCAGGTCGGGCATTGACGCAACGAGCTCGTAGACGATAGGGGCCATGGTTGCGACGTATGGAATGTTGTCGATAACACCGGAAACCGGTGCTGAGACGCCGAGGATGAGCATCACGGTCAGAAGCGCGTTGCCGCCGGTCGCCTGGGTCGCTGCCCGCGCCAGTGCGTCGACGGTACCTGTTTTGACCAACGCGCCGATCATCACGAACAAGCCCGCGAAGAAAAGCAGCGTCTCCCACTCCACGCCTGACAAGTAGTCGGATCGTTCCAACCCCGAGATCACGATCAGAACGCCTGCGCCAATCAGCGCCACCACAGACGGGGCGACGTGAATGGCGGAATGCAGGATGAATGTCGCGAACACCAAGCCGAGGACGACACCGCATTTGATCAACAGGCGAGAGTCGCGAATGGCCTCACGTTCTTGCAACGCCATTACGTCGGCCACCCGGTCTGCATCAACCTCGAATGATCCACGGAAAAGGCGTGGCAGTAGAGCGATGAAAGCGGCGACGACAATGATCACGATCGGCGTCATGTGCAGCAGGAAATCGTTGAAGGTCAGATTTCCGCGGCTGCCGATGATGATGTTTGGCGGGTCGCCCACCAGCGTCGCAGCGCCTCCGATATTGGAAGCGAACACCTCGGCCATCAGGAACGGAACGGCCTTGATGGCCAGCCGGTCGCAGATTAGGAGCGTGACCGGCGCGATCAACAGAACGGTTGTCACGTTGTCCAGCAGCGCCGACGCCATCGCGGTCACCAATACGAGCAGGATCATGATCCGCAGCGGGGAACCCTTGGCTCGCTTGGCCGCCCAGATCGCCACGTACTCGAATATGCCGGTCTGGCGCAGCACGCTGACGATGACCATCATGCCGAACAGCAAGAAGATGACGTCCCAGTCGATGCCGGTTTCCCGCGAGAAGAATGCGTCCTGGGACTCCACCACGCCGAATGCCAGCACAATCGCCGCGCCGCCGAGCGCAACCGTCGTCTTGTTGATCCGATCGCTGGCAATCAACGCGTAGGCGAGCACAAAAACGGCGATTGCGAGTAGAGCCATCGACGTCAGGGCCTCAGCGCCGCTTCGAGTAGTCGGGATGCGGTGACCACCCCATGCAGTCTCCGGTCTTTGAGCACCGCAACCAGTGGGCTGCGTAGTCGCGCCATCAATGCGGCTACCTCGATGATGGTGTCGTCTGCTCGTGCGGACGGGACGTCGAGCAGATGTTTGGGCAACACTTCGCGCACGCTCTTGCCACGCAGCTTCTCGGCGATCCGGTCAGCCATGGATTCGTCGAGCACGCCGGCGAGGGCCGGGTCGTCTTGGACATATTGGGGAATGATGAACCTAACGACTTCCGAGGCGGGCAACACCGCGTAGGGAAGTCCTGCGGCATCGGTCACCATGATCCCGGGCAGGCGGTGTTGGGCCAGCATGCGGGCGGCATCCAGGATGTCGGCGTCCGCTGCGACAACCGGAAACTCCTCAGCTATGTCCTCGGCACGCACCCTGGCACCATACGACCCAGGTGTGCTCCGGTGTATCGGTAGATGGTCTTGCTGCTAATTTTGAGTCACGGTGTGCCGGGAAGCCTGGTCGGCGCTAGTTGTTGCTGACCTATGGAGCCCGCCCTGATGAATAGTGGACGTGACAGAGCTGCTCACCGGCTGCTGACCCGCAGCGGATCGTGGGCCGAGGCCAGCCGGATATTCGAAATCCTGCGCAAAGAGACCGTCGGCGGCATTCTGCTGCTCGTGGCCGCGGGCACCGCGCTGATCTGGGCCAACTCTCCGTGGGCGCAGACTTATCACCGGTTGTCGGCGCTGGTGATCGGGCCGGGGTCTCTGCACCTCAACCTCAGCGTGGCCGCGTGGGCGGCGGATGGTCTGCTTGCGATCTTCTTCTTCGTCGTCGGGGTGGAACTCAAACGCGAGTTCGTCGCCGGCGACCTGCGCGACCCGGCCCGCGCCGCCCTGCCGGTTGCCGCTGCCGTGGGTGGCATGATCACGCCTGCGGCGATCTTCGTCGCGATCAACCTGGGCACCGGACATTCGGAGAACCTCGGCGGTTGGGCGGTCCCGATCGCGACCGACATCGCCTTCGCACTTGCGGTGCTCGCGGTGCTGTCCAGCCATCTACCGTCAGCACTGAGGATCTTCCTGCTGACCCTGGCGGTCGTCGACGATCTGCTGGCCATCATCGTCATCGCCGCCTTCTACACCGATCACCTGGCGCCCGGTCCACTGGCGGCCGCGCTCATCCCGATCAGCCTGTTCGGCCTGGCAGTGCAGCGTGGTATACGGCGGTGGTGGATTCTGCTGCCCTTGGCGCTGGCCGCCTGGATGCTGGTGCACGCCAGCGGGGTGCATGCCACCGTGGCCGGGGTGCTGCTCGGGTTCACCGTTCCGGTCCTGGGTCGCCACGCCGCCGCCGAGCAGTTCGAGCACAGTATGCGGCCGCTGTCGGCCGGTATCGCCGTACCGCTGTTCGCTTTCTTCGCCGCGGGTGTGACGGTCGGCGGGTGGTCTGGCCTCGGCCTGGCACTGACGCATCCGGTGACATTGGGCGTCATCGCCGGGTTGGTCCTCGGCAAACCCATCGGGGTGTTCGGCACCACATATCTGCTGGCCCGATTCACCCATGCCAGCCTGGACGAGGGACTGGCCTGGCGGGATGTTCTCGGTGTGGCATTACTGGCAGGTATCGGCTTCACCGTGTCGCTGCTCATCGGGGAACTCGCGTTCGCCCACGGTAGCGTCGCCGACGACGACGTCAAGATCGCGGTGCTGATGGGATCGGTTATCGCAGGTCTGCTGGCCGCGCTGGTGCTGGTCGCGCGTAACGCGGCGTACCGGCGAATCGAGCAGCTGGAGACCGCCGATACCGACCACGACGGTGTGCCCGACATCTATCCGCCACGCGAGGGCTGAACCAGGTTCCGTGCGTACACTGAACGAATGCTTGAACAGGTCCGCGGTCCCGCTGATCTGCAGCACCTGTCGCAGTCACAGCTAACTGACCTCGCGCAGGAGATCCGGCAATTCCTGATCCACAAGGTCGCTGCAACCGGCGGGCATCTTGGCCCCAACCTTGGTGTGGTCGAGCTGACGCTGGCGCTGCACCGGGTGTTCGATTCACCGTACGATCCGATCATCTTCGACACTGGCCATCAGGCCTACGTGCACAAGGTGTTGACCGGGCGCAGCCAGGACTTCGACTCGCTACGGATGAAGGGCGGCCTCTCGGGCTATCCGGCCCGCAGTGAGAGTGAGCACGACTGGGTGGAGTCCAGTCACGCCAGTTCGGCGCTGTCCTACGCCGACGGCCTGGCCAAGGCGTTCGAGTTGAACGGGCACCGCAACCGTCACGTCGTGGCCGTCGTGGGTGACGGCGCGCTGACCGGCGGCATGTGCTGGGAGGCCTTGAACAACATCGCCACCGCGGGGCGCCCGGTGGTCATTATCGTCAACGACAACGGTCGCAGTTATGCACCGACCATCGGCGGATTCGCCGATCACCTGGCCGGCCTGCGGCTGCAGCCCGGCTACGAGCGGATCCTCGAGGAGGGCCGCAAGGCTGTCCGGGGGCTGCCCGTCGTCGGCGAGTTCTGCTATCAGTGCATGCACAGCATCAAGGCCGGCATCAAGGATGCGATCTCACCGCAGGTGATGTTCACCGATCTGGGCATCAAGTACATCGGCCCCATCGACGGTCATGACGAACACGCTGTGGAGAACGCGCTGCGGTATGCCCGGGGCTTCAACGCACCGGTGATCGTGCACGTGGTCACTCGCAAGGGCATGGGTTATCCACCCGCGGAGAACGACGAGGCCGATCAGATGCACTCGTGCGGTGTGATCGATCCCGAGACCGGGTTGGCCACCAAGGCCTCTGGAATCGGCTGGACCTCGGTGTTCTCCGAGGAGCTGATCAAGATTGCCGCCAAGCGCCGCGACATTGTGGCGATCACAGCGGCGATGCCCGGGCCGACGGGGCTGAGCGCGTTCCGTGAGCGCTACCCGGACCGGTTCTTCGACGTGGGTATCGCCGAACAGCACGCGATGACCTCGGCCGCCGGCCTGGCGATGGGCGGTCTGCATCCCGTGGTGGCGATCTACTCGACCTTCCTCAATCGGGCATTCGACCAGCTGCTCATGGATGTTGCATTGCACAAGCTGCCTGTGACCTTGGTGCTGGACCGCGCCGGTGTCACTGGTCCCGACGGTGCCAGCCACAACGGGATGTGGGACCTGTCGGTCCTCGGTATCGTGCCCGGTATCCGGGTGGCCGCTCCGCGTGACGAGTCGCGGCTGCGTGAGGAACTCGGCGAGGCACTCGCCATCGCCGACGGGCCGACTGCGATCCGCTTCCCCAAAGGCGATGTGGACGAAGATATTTCAGCGATTGAGCGGCGCGGTGGTATCGATATACTGGCGGTCCCGGCGCCCGGCCTTACCGATGACGTCCTGTTGGTGGCCGTCGGCTCGTTTGCGTTGATGGCTCTTGCGGTGGCCGAACGGCTGCGCAACCAGGGCATCGGCGTGACGGTAGTAGACCCCCGGTGGGTGCTGCCGGTGCCCGACGCGCTCGGCGACCTGGCACGCACGCACAAGCTGGTGGTCACCGTCGAGGACAACGGCGTGCACGGCGGCGTCGGGTCGTCGGTCTCGGCGGCATTGCGGCACAACGAGATCGACATACCGTGCCGCGACGTCGGGCTGCCGCAGGAGTTCCTGGCGCACGCCTCGCGCGACGAAGTGCTCTCCGACGTGGGGCTGACGGATCAGCACATCGCTCGGCAGATCACCGGTTGGGTGGCGGCCATCGGCACCTCGGTCGCCGAACGCGAAGTGTCCGAACAGGTCGACTGATCCCCAAGCGGACCCGTGCGGGTCACCGTCTTGCGGCCCGCTGGTCAGGCCAGGTTCTGACGACGCCGCGCGCGTTTGACAGTGGCGACCAATTCGCGAGAGGTGCTGCCCGGATTCAGCTTTCGATGGTCAGCGCGGTGGTGAGGATCGGCACCGTCAGCTCTCGCTGCCAAGGCCGCACCTGGGTCTCGATCAGGAATTCCTCGACCGCCGTCGCGACGTCGGGCACCGGTTGCCAATCCCAGCACAGCCGGCGCACCACCTCGGGAGTGATGAGGTTCTCCGCGGGTACCGAAACCCGCGCGGACAGTTCGGCCAGGCCTGCCCGCGCGGCTTCCAACCGGGCCGCGGCCTCTGGTTTGCGCCTGCCCCAGCGGACCGCCGGTGGCGGGCCGTTTTGCGGCTCGGCCGCCGACGGCGGATCAGGGTTCTGCCGGGCGCGCTCCAGTGCGTCGAGCCAGACCTGCGCGCTGCGGCGTTGTTTGGATCCGCCGAAGACCGGCAGCACAGTCAGCTCGTCGACGGTCTTCGGATCGGCGGTGGCGGCACTGACGATCGCAGAGTCGGGCAGGATGCGGCCGGGAGCGATATCACGGCCGCGGGCGATGTTGTCGCGCGTGGTCCACAGTTCCCGGACGGCAGCCAAGGCCCGCGGGTTGCGTACCTTGTGGATTCCTGACGTGCGGCGCCAGCGCTCGCGGCGGGTGGGCTGCGCGACATAGGTTCGCAGGTACTCGAATTCCTGTGTGGCCCAGTCTGTCTTACCCTGCTCTTCGAGCACTGCCGCGATCGCGTCCCGCAGCTCCAACAGCACCTCGACGTCAAGTGCGGCGTAGTTCAACCAGTCGTCGGGAAGCGGCCGCTTCGACCAGTCGGCCGCACCGTGGCCCTTCATCAACTGCAGGCCCAGCAGTCGCTGCACCATGGCCGCCAGATTGACCCGTTCGAACCCCGCAAGCCGGCCCGCCAGTTCGGTGTCGTAGAGCTGGGCCGGGCGCAACCCGATCTCGGCGAGGCACGGCAGATCCTGGTCGGCGGCGTGCAACACCCACTCATCGGCCTCGAGCAGGTGTGCCACGGGAGCCAGCGCGTCGATCGGGGAGCCACCGTGGTTCACCGGATCGATCAGCACCGTGCCCGCCCCGGCCCGGCGGATCTGCACCAGGTAGGCGCGATTGGAATAGCGAAATCCCGAGGCGCGCTCGGCGTCGATGGCGAACCGGCCCGAGCCGCGCGCGAGAAGCGTTGCCGCCGAGGAAATCTCCTCAGAGGTGACGCACACTTCCGGCACGCCGTCGGCCGGCGTGAGCAGAGGAGTGGCCTCGGACTCTGCCGCCTCGATAAGGTCTGATTCTCCGTCTGTCATCTCACGCGCGCGTGGGAACTCAGGTCCGTGACGCCGGCTGGGGGTAGCCCCGCCGCGTGCTCGAGGACTTCACAGAACGCCTCCACGTGTGGTCCCAGCTCCAGGTTGGTGGCCGTCCACGAGGCCCGCAGCTCCAGCTGGTGGGCACGCGGGGGACCGGAGATGTCGCCGTACCGCACTGAAGTGGTGGCAGTGACCGTGCCGCCGAGCGCCGTGACATGCTCGGCGCGGGTATCCAGGGCGTCGACCAGCCAACTCCACGCCACTTCAGGCAGCAGCGGGTCGATGGCCTCGCTGGAATCCAGATCGGCCTGGATGTACGCCACGAGCCGCATGGTGCCGTCCCACGCCTCGGCGCCTTCGGGGTCGTGCAGCAGGATCAGCCGGCCGAAGGCGTCGCCTTCGGACCGCTCCGGGACGATCGCGGTTTCGGGATGCTTGACCTCGGCGCCCAGCGCATAGCTGTAGGGCGCCAGCCGCTGTGGCGGGCGGATCGGGCCCAGCTCAATTTCCGGGCGTACGGAGGTGGCATTCATGGCCGCCACCGCCGTCCGGAACTGTGCCGGTTCGGCAGACGTCACATCATTTGACGCTAGCCCATCGGGCCAGGACGGTGCGCAGGCGCGCCGTATTGATGCCGGCGCGGCGGTGTGAGAATCGTATAACTGGCTCCGTGGCACCATAGGAGCCGATGAATACCCGCCGCGAGCTGCCCAAGTCGCCCTACCTGGCTGCCGCCAGCGGCCGCACCCCGCACCGTGTGCCGGTGTGGTTCATGCGGCAGGCCGGCCGGTCCCTGCCCGAGTATCGGGCGTTGCGGGCCCAGCACCGCATGCTGGACGCCTGCTTCGACCCCGAACTGGTCTGCGAGATCACCCTGCAGCCCGTCCGGCGCCACGGCGTCGACGCTGCCATTTTGTTCTCCGACATCGTGGTGCCGCTCAAGGCGGCCGGCGTCGGTCTGGACATCGTGCCCGACGTGGGACCGGTCATAGAGCACCCGATCCGCACGATCGCCGATGTGCAGGGATTGAAGCCGCTTGAGCCACAGCAGGTCTCACCGGTCGTCGAGGCGGTGTCACTGCTGGTGTCGGCGCTGGGCGAGGTGCCCTTGATCGGGTTCGCGGGTGCCCCGTTCACGCTGGCGTCCTACCTTGTCGAGGGTGGCCCGAGCCGCCATCACGAGCGCACCAAAGCGATGATGCACGGCGAGCCCGAAACCTGGCACGCGTTGATGACGGTGTTGACCGATCTGACCATCGCATTCCTGCAAGCACAGGTGGACGCGGGGGTGGACGCCCTGCAAGTGTTCGACTCCTGGGCCGGGACGCTGTCACTGGTCGACTACCGCAGCCACGTGCTGCCGCACAGCGCCCGGGTGTTCGCAACCCTGGCCGCGGCCGGAGTACCGATGACCCACTTCGGTGTGGGCACGTCAGAGCTGCTCGGCGCCATGTCCGAGGCGGTGGAACCGGCCACGGCTGCCGTGGTGGGGGTCGACTGGCGTACGTCGCTCGCCGACGCGGCCGCCAGGGTCAGGCCGGGCACCGCTCTGCAGGGCAACCTCGATCCAGTGGTGTTGCTGGCCGGTTGGCCGGTAGCCGAAGCCGCGGTGCGCCGGGTGGTCGAGGATGGGCGTCAGGCGGTCGCCGCCGGGGCCGCCGGGCATATCTTCAATCTGGGCCACGGGGTGTTGCCTGCAACCGATCCCGGCGTCATCACCGAGGCAGTGGCGCTGGTCCACGCGCTGTGAGAGCGGCATATTGCATTGTTGGCGGCGGGATTTCGGGTCTGGTCGCGGCTTACCGCTTGAGGATGGCCGCCGGTCCCGACGCCGACATCACACTGCTGGACCCGGCTGACCGGCTGGGTGGAATCCTGCGCACCGAGCGTGTCGGCGGACAGCCGCTCGATGTTGGCGCCGAGGCGTTCGTGGTCCGCCGGCCTGAGATGCCGGCCTTGCTGGCTGAACTGGGGCTGGCACGGCGCCAGATCGCCACCACCGGAGTACGTCCCCTGATCTACAGCGACGGGCGGCTCCACCCGATGCCGCTGGGCACGCTGCAGGGTATTCCCGCTGAGGCGTCGTCGCTGCTGGGGCTCGTCGACGACACAACCGTGGCGCAAATCTTGGATGAGCGGACCCGACCATTGCGCTGGCGCCGCGGTGCTGATCCCAGCGTCGCCGAACTCGTCGGGGACCGGTTCGGAGCGCAGGTGGTGACCCGCTCGGTCGACCCGCTGCTGGCCGGTGTGTACGCCGGGTCGGCGGCCACCATCGGGTTGCGGTCGGCCGTCCCGCCGCTGGCCACGGCACTTGACCGGGGTGCGCCGAGCCTGACCGATGCTGTGCGCGCGGCGCTGCCACCCCCGGCCGGTGACTCGGTGTTCGGGGCGTTGGACGGCGGTTACTCCGTGCTGCTGGACGAACTGCACCGCCGGTCGGCGGCCCGCTGGGTTCAGGTGGGCGCCGAGCGTGTCGATCGGGGAGCAGAGGGCTGGGAGGTGCTCGACGACGAGGGCACCCGGTGGCGCGCCGACGCGGTGATCCTGGCCGTCCCGGCGCCGCGGCTGCCGAAGCTTATCGAGCACATCGCACCCAGGACCGCGGATGCGGCTCGTCGTATCCGCGTCGCCTCGGCGGCGGTCGTGGCCCTGGCGCTGCCGGGCGGGACACCGCTGCCGCAGCAGTCCGGGGTACTGGTGGCCGGCGCCAATCAGGGTGAAGAGCTCAGGAACCCCGTCAACGCAAAGGCCGTCACCTTGTCGTCCCGCAAATGGGGGCGTCGTGGCAACGTCGAACTCGTGCGGCTCTCGTTCGGCCGCTACGGTGACACCCTGGCCCGCGACACCGGCGACGAGGACCTGCTGGCGTGGGCCGCGCGCGACCTCAACACCCTGTTCGGGGTGACCGTTGAACCGGTCGACAGCCACGTGCAGCGGTGGATCGACGCGATGCCGCAGTATGGCCCGGGACACCCTGATCTTGTGGCTGAGCTCCGTGCTGGGTTACCGCCGACTCTGTCGGTGGCCGGGGGCTATCTCGACGGCATCGGGGTGCCGGCATGTGTGGCGTCGGCCACCCGTGCTGCCGACACATTGCTGAAACCCGGCGTGGCACGATAGGCCTATGGCCAAGCTTGATTTCGACGCACTGAACTCCACCCTGCGCTACCTGATGTTCTCCGTGTTTTCGGTGAATCCGGGTGAACTGGGGGAGGATCGCGCCGATGTCATCGACGAGGCCGCGTCCTTCTTCAAGGCCCAGGAGGACCGCGGTGTCGTGGTCCGCGGCCTGTACGACGTGGCCGGGTTGCGCGCCGACGCCGACTTCATGATCTGGACCCACGCCGAGAAGATCGAAGCGTTGCAGGCCACCTATGCCGACTTCCGCCGCACCACGGCGCTGGGCCGGGTCAGTGACCCCGTGTGGAGCAGTGCCGCGCTGCACCGGCCTGCCGAGTTCAACAAGAGCCACGTTCCGTCGTTCATCGCGGGTGAAGATCCCGGCGCGTACATCTGCGTGTACCCGTTCGTGAGGTCCTACGAGTGGTACCTGCTGCCCGACGAGGAGCGCCGCCGGATGCTTTCCGAACACGGCATGGCCGCCCGCGGGTACAAGGACGTGCGCGCCAACACCGTTCCGGCCTTCGCCCTGGGCGACTACGAGTGGATCCTGGCGTTCGAGGCGCCCGAGTTGGATCGCATCGTGGACCTGATGCGGGATCTGCGCGCCACCGATGCCCGGCGGCACACCCGTGAGGAGACCCCGTTCTTCACCGGACCACGGGTCGCTGTCGAGGAACTCGTCGCCAAGCTGCCGTAACACTCGCCTGGCGGGTCGTCTGACTCGGTTTGTCACGCTGGAGTGACTGTCGAGCCCGAAAGTCACTCCAGCGTGACAGATGGTGCCGTGCAGTAACACCCGCCTGGCGGCTTGACCTGGGTATTTCACGGGTAGGCCTACCCTCGCGGATATGACTGCTCCAGAAGACACCACGCGTCATTTCGAAGAGATGTATCGCGACGAGCGGACATCGCACGGATTACCGGCCGCGACCCCGTGGGACATCGGCGGCCCGCAACCGGTTGTGCAGCAGCTCGTCGCGGTCGGCGCCGTCAAGGGGGAAGTGCTCGATCCCGGTACCGGCCCTGGCCACCACGCCATCCACTACGCGTCAAAAGGCTTGTCTGCCACGGGTATCGACGCGTCGCCCAGTGCGATTGAACGGGCGAGGGAGAACGCCGCGAAGGCCGGGGTAACGGTCGACTTCCAGGTTGCCGATGCCACCAAACTCGACGGCCTGGAGGGCCGATTCGACACCGTCGTCGACTCCGCGTTCTTCCATGTGTTCACCGGCGAGCGGGAACTGCAGAAGTCCTATGTCCGCGCGCTGCATCGCGCCACCAAACCCGGGGCTCGGTTGTTCATGTTCGAGTTCGGCGACCACAACGTCAACGGTTTCCGTATGCCGCGGTCCCTCACCGCCGACGATTTCCGCGCGGTACTGCCGGACGCGGGCTGGGACATCACTTACCTCGGCCCCACCACCTATCAGGGCAACGTCAGCGTCGAGACCTTCGAGATGATGGCCGCCCGTAACCCCGATATGGCCGAGGGCATGGAACCTTTGCTGGAACGGCTGCGGATCATAGAACCGTGGCTGATCAACGGCCGCGTGCACATGCCGTTCTGGGAGGTGCACGCCACCAGGATGGGCTGACCACGCTGGACGTTTCGATCCGCCCTGTCAAGCAATCGAGCTTGCAGTGTCGGGAAGATCAACCCGCTGCGGTGCCGAACAACAGACCCAGCAGGTAAGTGACGGTGGCGGCGCCGTAGCCGATCAGCAGTTGGCGCATCGCACGTCGCAGCGGTGGACCGCCGGAGAGCAGGCCCACGGTCATGCCCGTCGTCAGGAGCGCCAACCCGACCAGGACCGCCGACACCACCACGGCGACGATGCCGGTAAGTCCGAACAGGTAGGGCAGCACCGGGATCAGCGCGCCGGACGCGAAGAACAAGAAGCTCGACGTCGCGGCCCGCAGTCCGGTTCCCACGGCTTCGTGCTTCTCGGTGGACACCTCGCCGAGCGGTGAGTCACCCAGCGCACCGGACCGCAGGCTCGCGAAGACCTCGGCGGCGCGGTCGGCGGCCTCCCGTTGGCTCATCCCGCGGGCCCGGTACACCAGCTCCAGCTCATTGGCCTCGACATCGAGCGCCCGCACCGCGGTACCGGCGGTGGCGCTCGGTGTCGAGGCCTCGAGCAGTTCGAGTTGTGAGTTGACCGATACATATTCGCCAGCGCCCATCGACAGCGCTCCCGCGATCAACCCGGCCAGACCTGTCGCCAGAATCGTTTGATTGGACACCCCGGTAGCGCTGATGCCCAGCACCAGCGCCAGGTTGCTGACGAGCCCGTCGTTGGCGCCGAACACCGCGGCGCGGAAGCTCCCCGACAGTTGGTCACGGCCCCGGCTGGCGAGTGCGCGTACCACCTCCATGTGGATGCGTTCGTCGGCGGCCATCGTCGGTGTGGCGTCGGTGTCGGTCTCGTAGGCCGAACGTGCCTCGGCGCGTTGCGCGAGCGCCAGCGTGAAGACGGAACCGAGGTGCCGGGCCAGGAAGCCCAGTGCGCGGGTCCGCACGTCGGGACGGTGAGGATGGCCCACCTGGTCGCCGAGCAAAGTCAACCAGTGCCGCTCGTGCCTGCCCTCCGCGGCGGCCAGCTCCAGCAGGATGTCACGTTCGGCACCCTCGCGGCGCTGTGCCAGATCCCGGTACACGGCGGCTTCGGCGCGTTCATTGGCTAGGTATTGTCGCCACCGTCGCAACTGCGAGTCGGTGGGCTGCGGAGCAGCCATGCCCGACGGCGTCTCTCAGCGCTCGGCCGGTACCAGGCGAAGCGAGATCGAGTTTATGCAGAACCGCTGGTCGGTCGGGGTGGGATAACCCTCGCCTTCGAAGACGTGACCGAGGTGGCTGTGGCAGCGGGAGCACAACACTTCGACCCGGCGCATACCGAGGGAATCGTCGGAGCGCAGGATCACCGCGTCTGAATTGGCCGGGTCGAAGAAAGATGGCCAACCGCAATGGGATTCGAACTTCTCGGTGCTGCGGAACAGCTCGGCACCGCAGGCTCGGCACTCGTAGACCCCTTCGGTCTTCGTGTCGGTGTATTCCCCGGTGAAGGGGCGTTCGGTACCTGCCCGTCGCAGCACCGCGAACTCTGCCGCAGTGAGCTTCTCGCGCCACTGGTCATCGGTCAGTTCCAGTTCGGGGCCCGGGTTCGTCATATCCCCAAATTACGTGGTGCGCATAGATACGCGCCAGATCCGCGGAGATCCGGGATGTGCCGCGGCCATGCAGTTCAGCTCACGCCGAGACGGCTTCCCGCGGCCGGTTCAGCCATACCGGGTCGATGCCGTCGTCGAGCCGATCGTCGGCCTTGGCGTCCAGGTAGCGGAAGTACAGCACGCAGAACACCACGATCAGGATCAGCGACCAGCCATAGGTGATCTTCATGTACTCCAGGAAGCGGCCGGTCGTCGGCCAGCGCCACATCAACCAGCGATCCATGGTCATGAACCCGTAGACGCCCAGCCACGCAGGCCAGTTTCGGATCACCGAGTTCGGCAACACCACCGTCATCAGGAACGGGAACAGCGTCATCGAGTAATAGCCCTGGGCGAGCGACAGCACGAGCCACGAGGTGATCAACAGCACGCCCGAGGAGGTCAGCATCCAAAACAGTTGATCGCGTTCGCGATAGTAGCGGTACAGCAGCCACAGGCTGACTACGGCGAGCGCCACGAACGCGACCCGCAGCGCGACGATCAGCCACATCGGCAGCCCGTAGTAGATGCCGTTGCCCACGATCGCGGAGTTGAAGTAGTCGCGGGTCTGCATGATGTAGGGAAGCGTGTTGTGCACGAAGCCCATCGGGTCGGCTGACAGGGGCCAGGCCACCGCGTTGAACACGATCGGCACCGCGAATGCCGTGACCAATGCACGCCACTGACGGTTCAGGAGCGGCAGCAACAGCAGGACTCCGAGCAGTGGTTTGACCACCAGCGTCATCCCGATTGCTGCGCCCGCCAACCACTGATGGTTCTGCTTGCCGTCCAACAGCCAGCGGAAGAACAGCACCTCGGCCAGCAGGATGCAGCCGTTGATATTGGTGAAAACCAGTGTGTTGGTCACTGATTCGGTGCAGAACATGGCCAGCAGGAGTGCCGGCAGTGCCACCGAGGTCAGAGAGAATTTGAACAGCCGTACCAGAAGACAGGCCGCGATGATGACGGCTATCGAATTGAACGCGACGAACCAGAAGCGTGACGCGAACTCCGGCAGGAATCCGAACGGGGCAAGCAGCAGAGTGCCGCCCGGTGGGTACAGGTAGTGCGGGTCGACGAAGTTGAAATGTTCGTTGTAGATGGCCCAGTGCCGCCGAAAATTCGACACCGCGCGGTACACCGGACCGAAGTCGTCGGTGATGTAGCCGTTGGTGGACAGCACGTAGCTGCGGTGAATGATCGACATGATCGCCAGCGGCCACAAGACCGAGCGCAGTACCGTCGCGGTGCTGGGCGGGGAGGTGCGGGGACCGAATGCCCCCAGAATGCCGTTACGGATGGAATCGACTGCCGTCACGACCGAACCGTACACCGGTGACCGGAGGGCGAGCTGTCAGGCAGGACAGAACGTGTCGGTGTCCGGCACCTTGCCAGTGTCGAGATACAGCGTGATCGGTTGCAGCGCACAGGGGGTGTAGATGCTGGCGCCATGGCCGATGCCCTGCCACATGACCCGCCGGTTGATGGCGCCGGCGTTGATGATGCTGGCGGCAACGGCCGAGACGCCCTCACTACCGACGATGGGGTCGTTCTGCACACCGAGGATCAGCACCGGGATGCTGAGGTCCTTGGGATCCGCGGGTGCCGAACTGCTGGGCCAGTTCAGGCATTTCACCAAATCCAGGGCGCCGACAGCGCCGAACTCGGGGTAGAGCTTGCCCCACTGAACGACGAGTTCGCGTACCCGGTCAGGCGTAGGCCGGTTGAGGGCGTCGCCGCAGCTGTTGATGAACTGGCCGTCGGTCTGCCGCAGCGACTGTGCTTGCGTGATCAGATCATTGAGCAGGGTTGGGTCGCCGGACCGCGCGGCGGCCAGCGCGGCTGCCAGATCGTTGGTGGAGCCAACGCGGTCAGTGCGCGGGAACCCCAGTGCGGTGCTGACGGCGTCGGCCACGGCGGCCACCGATGCGCCGCCGGGCCCGCGGCCCGAGCGCGCATCGGCCAGCAGCGCGTCGACCGCCCCTTTGGGGTCCGGTCCGAGCGGGCAGTTGGTGGCGACACACTGCGCGGCGAATGCGTCGAGCGCCGCCTGCTGGCCCTTGACCCGCTGCTCGGCGGCGGCCTCGGCGCCGATGGCCAACGGCAGGGGTGAATCGAGGAGCAGCCGTGACACCTTGTTCGGGTGCGAGCCGGCGTAGGCCAGCGCGACCTGTGCACCATTGCCGATGCCGAGCAGCGCCAGGGTCGGGACATCCCAGGTACTGCGCAACCGTTCGAGATCCTCGGCGGCGTGGGCGTTGTTGTACGCCGAGTCGCCGGGGGCGATGGTGTCGGTGCAGTTGGTGGTGGCGGTCTGGGTCACCGCACCCAGATTGGCGACAGGGTCGTTGCCGGACTCGAACTGGGCCTGGTCGTGCATTTCCTGACGGTCGTACGCATCGCGGCAGTCCACCGCCTCGGACAAGCCCATGCCGCGGCGGTCGACGGCGACGATCGGATGGGCCGCCAGGACGTCGGCTCCCGACCGCGACAACCACGCCGGCAACTGGACCGAGGACGGGATGTCGGACCCCGTGGTCATCACCAATGGGGCCGCGTTGGCCGGTGTCTGCGCTGAGCTCGCCCGCACCACACCGATGTTCAGCGATCCACTGGCGCCTTCGATCGGGTCGAGGTCGGCATCGTAGGTGGCGCAGTCCAGCTTGACCCCAGGTACCGGCGGGGTCGCGGCGTTGCCGAACAGTCGTGCGGTGCAGTCCTGCCATTGCAGCGGATCGTTTTTCGGAGCTTCCATCGGCGGCGGGCCCGCCGGTCGGGGTGTGGTGGTTTCGGGTTGTCCCTGTGGGTGAGCGCCGGTACCGGTGGCGTACTCCGGGTCCGCGGCAAGGATGGGGGCGCACCCGGTGAGCAGTGTCGACACCGCGACGGTCGACACACACAGGGCCCTCACCAGCTGATGACGCATGGTGACCACAGTAGCGATAAGTCTGTCATCGGCCGCGGACGTAACGCGTGTACAAGTAGCCCTCACGGTCGGTGAGCAGATGGGCCGGACGCATCTGAGCGTGCACCTGACCGGGCCCGGTGGCGATGCGGCGCGCGACCCCACCGACGAGCAATGGCGCGACCGTCAGACACAGTTCGTCCAGCAGATGGTCCTCGATCAGTGTGCTCAGCACTTGCGGACCGCCTTCGGTCAGGACTCGAAACAGTTTGCGCTCAGCGAGGATCCGCAGCGCCACCGCCAAGTCGACCCGGCCCGGGTCGGAGCCTGACGTGTCGATCACCTCCGCGATTGCGCCGAGCCGATGGCGTGCATCGGCAATCGTGTTGGTGCACGTCAGGATCAGTGGTGCCACTTCAGCGCGGGTGAAGAACTTCGAATCGTGGTCGAGGTTGGCCGATGCGGTGACGACGGCGATCGGGGGTATCTCCGCCTGGCCGCGCCACCGTCGGGCCTCGCGTTGCGCGGCGGAGAGCTGGGCGCCTGAATAGTTCTCGATGCGTACCGTAGCCGCGCCCATCAGAATGACGTCGGCGGCCTCGCGCATGATGTTGAACAGGGCACGGTCACCCGGTCCGGCCAGCCCACCCGATTTTCCGTCCGACGTGGCGCCGCCGTCCAGACTAGAGATCATGTTGCCGCGCACCCAGCAACGCTGCAGGTCATCGGGGTAGGCGTAGAGCTCACGCACCCGGCTGTCGTCGGCGGTGTCGAGAGGGCCGAGCACTGTGAGCTGTGTCCCAGCGGTGTCATCGGGCATGAGCAGAATTGGAGCACGTCGCTACGCTGCTTGCATGCAGGGGTCCAGCATCGTCGCCCACCTTGCCGATCGGCATCCCACGGTCACGCCGGAGCGTTTGGTTGCGCAGTTGATCCCACCGCCGACGTTCGCCGACGTCAGCTTCGACAGTTACCGGCCCGATCCGGCGGAACCGTCACAGGCCGCGGCCGTGCAGTCGTGCCGGCAGTTCTGCGAGCAGGCGGCGGTGCGGCGGGCCGGGAAGAAGAAGCTGTTCGGCAAGCGTGCGGTGCTGCCAGGCGTGGGGCTGTATTTGGACGGTGGGTTCGGTGTCGGTAAGACCCACCTGCTGGCATCGACGTACTACACGTTGTCAGCCGCGGGGAATGCGCCGACGGCGTTCGCCACGTTCGGTGAGCTAACCCAGTTGGCCGGCGTGTTCGGTTACAACGAGTGCATCGACCTGCTGGCGGACTACGTGGTGGTGTGCATCGACGAGTTCGAGCTCGACGATCCGGGCAACACCACACTGATCTCGCGGCTGCTCTCGGCACTCGTCGAACGTGGTGTGTCGATCGCGGCGACCTCCAACACACTGCCCGAGCAGCTCGGCGAGGGCCGGTTCGCGGCGCAGGACTTCCTGCGGGAGATCAACACGCTGGCCCAGATCTTCACCACAGTGCGCATCGAGGGGCCCGACTACCGTCACCGGGATCTGCCACCGGCCCCCGAGCCGCTGACCGACGATCAGGTGGAGGACCGCGCCACGGTGACGCCCGGGGCCACACTCGACGGCTTCGACGCGCTGTGCGCGCACCTGGCCACCATGCATCCGTCGCGCTACCAGGCGCTGATCGAAGGCGTCACCGAGGTGTTCATCACCGGTGTGCACCCGATCGACGATCAGAGCGTGGCGCTGCGTCTGGTGGCGTTGACCGACAGGCTCTACGACGCCGGCATTCCGGTGCTGGCCTCGGGGACCAAGCTGGACACCATCTTCAGCGCGGAGATGCTTGACGGCGGGTTCCGCAAGAAGTACCTGCGGGCCACCTCCCGCCTGCTGGCGCTGACCGCCGCCGCCCAAGCTTCTCTCGGCGAGCAGTCGTAGAATCGTGCTGTCTCACGGGGTTTGAGGTGATTCCGCGGCCCGCTCGACATCAGGAAACGAGCCGTACCATCACGTAATCGTTCTCGATATCCGCGCCCAACCGAAACCTCTTGGTACCGCTGACAGTAAAGCCGTGCTTGGCGTAAAAGCGTTGGGCACGTTGATTTTTCTGGTTGACACCCAGCCACACCGAGCTGAACCCGAGCGTGGCTGCCCGCTGCAATGCCTCGGTCATGAGCGTGGTGGCTGCACCGGCACCGTGCCGGTCGGGCAACACATAAATCTTGGACAGTTCGATCGCCGGACGCACCGCAACGGCGCGTTGTACATCCTCGTCATCGGGTACGCCGCGAATCAGCATGGCGTACCCGACAATTGCCCCGGTGTCTCCACTCCTCGCGGGTGCGGAATCATCCCGGGCGACGAGCAGTATTCGTTCCGGATCGCCCAGGTATTCGCCGAACCGTTGTTCGGAGAGGTGCTCGGCGATAAACGCGGCGATGTTGTCCGGTGTCGACGACGGGGGACAGGCCAACGGGAACGTGGCGGCCGCGACGGCTGCCAGCTCGGGCAGATCAGCGCGGCGGGCCTGCTCGACGACGACGGTGGCGGGTGTCATCTCGTTTACGGTAGCGGCGCGCGTCGTAGTTGACCCGCAGCGTCCGGCCGACCTCGCCGATCGGCGTGTCCGGTCAGGAAGCCCAGGGGCCCACGCCGCCGACCTTGTCGATGCGGATCCGGGTGAGCCACCCATCCGGGGCATCCGGCGGCGGGAATGCGATGTCCGGTGCGGCCAGCGTCTGGGCCAGCTCCTCGAGCAGTTCGGGCGCGCCGCCCTCGACGACGCGGGCCGTCCCGTTGACGGCCAGGTACGGACGCATCACCTGGCCGACGTGTCCCGGGTCGAGGATCGTCACCGCGACCCGCGGATCACGGCGGATGTTGCGGACTTTCTTGTGTTCGGCCAGGTGTGCGGTCACCAGCTCGTCGCCCTCGGGAGTGGACTGCAGCGCCATCCACACCAGGGTGACCTGCGGGCTGCCGTCCGGGTTGAGCGTGACGAGGGTGGCGTCGGCACCGGATCCGATGAGTGCGCGCGCGGCGTCGTTGAGCTTCACGCTCAGTGCTACGAATCCTTGCCCTCTTTCATTCCCGCTCTGGCCGGGTGTAGGGCTCCAGTGCCGTGGTCAGATCGGCTTCCAACCGCTGTGGGTCGACGCCGAGCCGGTGCAGCGCACCGTCGTCGGGCTCCGCCTCGAACAGCGCTAACAAGATGTGTTCGGTGCCGATGTAGTTGTGGCCCAGTCGAAGTGCCTGGCGAAACGTCAGCTCGAGGGCCTTTTTTGCGGTGGGGGCGAACGGGATCAGCGCGGGAAGCTCGCCTGCGGGTGGCGGCAGGGAGACAGCGCTGCGGACAATGTCGGCGTCGATGCCCTGGCCGACGAGCAGTTTGGCGGCCACTCCCTCGGGTTGGCTGAACAGCGCGAGCAGCAGGTGGTCGGCGATGATCTCGGCGTTACCGGCTGCATGGGCGGTGTTCTGCGCGGCCACCACGACACTGCGGGCCCGCGGGGTGAACCGGCCGAATCCCGCGTTGGGGTCGAGCGCGGACGGATCGAAGTCGGGCACCTTGGGCACGAACCGCTTCTGGGCGGCCTGCTTGGTGACGCCCATGCAGCTGCCGATCTCGGTCCATGAAGCACCGGAACGCCGGGCTTGGTCGACGAAGTGTCCGATGAGGTGATCGGAGATCTCGCCCAGGGCGTCGGCGGCGATCACGGCATCGGTGAGCTGTTCGAGAGGTTCCGAATGCACCTGCTTGATGGCATGAATGAGGTCGTCGAGGCGGACGGGGTTGGTGATCTTGACGGGCTCGTCCATAGCGTCAACTCTAAGTTGACGTACCCAAGGCGTCAACCCTGGGTTGACGCATGCTGCTCTGGGCGCGGCGCGCCGACGATCGGGCAAGATAAGCGCCGATGAACTTCGAAGACCGCGTGATCCAACTGCTCCGGCCGATCCTTCGGCCGGTGTCGCGGGTGTTGTCGCTGCGCAGCATCGTGATCGTCGCGGCGCTTTCCGTCGTGGTCCTCGTCCTCACGCTCGGCGCCTGGGTGTGGATCGGCGTGACCAACGACCAGTACAGCCAGCTGGACCGCCGATTGGATTCGCTGAGCAGCCTGGGTGATCTGAGCACGCTGCTGAACAGCCCCCGAAAGGTCGGAGACGCCAAGTCCGTACCCGATGGCGGGGGACTGGTGCGCACAGCCCACATCGGTGGGATCACGGTCTCGGTGCCCAGCGATATCGTGTTGCCGCAGTTGGAGAATGGCTACGCCAATACCACGATCGATGGCGTGGAATACCGGGTGCGCACGTTTACCGCGGGTCCGGCGTCGATCGCCCTGGGTGCTCCGCTCGCCGAAACCCAGCGTCGTATCGACGAGCTGCATCTGCGGGTGATCCTGATCTGCGCGGGTGTCATCGGAGGCACCGTCGTGGTGGGGTGGGTGATCTCGCTGGTGATGATCAACCCGTTCCGGCTGTTGGCGCAGCAGGCCCGGGCCATCAGCGCCCAGTCCAAGCCGGACGAGGTCCAGGTGCGAGGGGTGCGGGAAGCGGTCGAGATCGCGGAGGCGGTGGAGGGCATGCTCGACCGCATCGGCGATGAACAGCAGCGCACCAAGGCCGCGCTCGAATCCGCCCGGGATTTCGCCGCTGTCGCGTCGCACGAATTGCGGACCCCGCTGACGGCCATGCGTACCAACCTGGAAGTGCTGTCCACCCTGGATATGACTCCCGAGCAGCGCCAGGAAGTGATCGGCGACTTGATGCGCACGCAGAGCCGCATCGAGGCCACCCTCACGGCGCTCGAACGGCTTGCGCAAGGGGAGTTGACCACGGTCGAGGACTTCGTACCCGTCGATGTCACCGAATTGCTCGACCGTGCAGCACATGACGCCCTGCGGGTCTACCCGGGATTGCGCGCGACCCTGATGCCATCACCTACCGTGCTGATGCAGGGCATGCCCGCCGGGCTGCGGCTGGTGATCGACAACGCCATCGCCAACGCCGTCAAACACGGCGGCGCCACCGAGATCCGGCTCAGTGCAGTACGTTCGGCCGACGATGTGCAGATCGTGGTCGACGACAACGGATCCGGGGTGCCCGAGGCCGAACGCGCCGAGGTGTTCGAGCGCTTCGCCCGCGGGACGACGGCGTCGCGCTCGGGTTCGGGCCTGGGACTGGCGCTAGTGGCTCAGCAGGCCGAATTACACGGTGGGACAGCGTCGTTGGAGGCCAGTCCGCTTGGTGGCGCGCGTTTGCTGTTGCGGTTGCCGATCATTCATTCGGAGACCGGCGAGACGCCGTTCTGACCGATGTGTGGCAATGGGCCGAAGCGCGGGCCGCTCAGCAGTCCTGAACGGGCACGCGCGCCAGTAGCTCGTCGAGGAAGCCGCTGGCTTCGTTCCCGGCGCGGTCGACCTCGCCTCCGGCGATGGCCTCGACCAGGCCGTCGTGCGGGATCGACCGGGTGTGCGGTGTGTCGCTCGTGGTGGCGACACTGGCCATGATTGTTTCAGTGAGCCCGCGATAGAGCTCGATCAGCACGGTGTTGTGCGAGGCGCGCACCACGGCGAGATGGAATTCGGTGTCCACGTGCGCGAACTCGTCGTCGGACGCGGCGTCGCGCCGGTCCAGTAGCGCGCGCAGCTCGGCCAGATCCTGCTCGGTGCGGGCGGTAGCCGCCAGCCGGGCGCCTTCGACCTCGAGGCAGCGCCGCACTTGCAGGACGTCACGCAGCTCGGATCCGCACAGCCGGCGCAGGGCGCCGGACACCTCACTGGTGGCGCGCACGTAGGTGCCGTCACCCTGGCGGACCTCGAGGATTCCGCTGTGTGCCAGGGCTCGGATCGCTTCGCGGACGGTGTTGCGGCCGACGCCGAGTGCCTCGACGAGTTCGGGCTCGGTGGGGATCTTCGAGTCGACCGGCCATTCTCCGGAGCTGACCGATGCGCGCAGCTGCTCGATCACCTGGTCCACTAGGCCGGTGCGCCTGGTTGTGACAAGCGGCACGGGAAAACCCTTTCATCCAATCATGGGATGTATGTAACCATAGCTGAGTGACTCAGAACGTGCAGAGCAATCCGCCCCATACCTATGAGCACGATCTCGAACTTGAGCTTGACGGCGCCGTGGAACTCCGGCCTGCTGCGATGGCGGCAGGCGGGGCCCTGCTGGTTATGGCCGTGGTGCTCACCGCACTCAACCTGAGGCCCGCCGTCACCAGCGTCGGCCCGCTGCTGGGGGACATGCGTGAAGCACTGGGTGCCTCGGCCGTCTGGGCCGGCGCCCTGACCACGCTGCCCGTGCTGTGCTTCGCCGCTGCCGGTATGGCCGCACCTTGGCTGGCCCGCCGGGTCGGACTGGGCAACGCGATCTCGGTGGCGTTGGTCATCCTGAGCGCCGGCCTGGTGGTGCGCGTGCTGGACGGCCAGTATGTGGTGATCGGCGGCACGCTGGTGGCCAGCGCCGGAATCGCCCTGGTCAACGTGCTCATCCCGGTCGTCATCAAAGGGTGCTTCCCGGCCCGGATCGGTCTCATGACCGGCGTCTACACCGCGGCCCTGCAAGGTGGCGGGGCGCTGGGCTCGGCAATCACCCCGCCGCTGGAACCGATGCTGGGCGGTTGGCGAGCGGCGGTGGGCAGCTGGGTGCTGTTGGCGCTGCTGGCGTTGCTGCTCTGGGTCCCCGCCTCGCGTGCCATCCGGGGCGCGCGCGCCGCCGCCCCGACCGGCGACAACCGCGGTCGCCGGCTCCTGCGCAGCCCTCTGGCCTGGACTGTGACGTTGTTCTTCGGCTGCCAGGCGTTCATGGCCTACATCGTGATGGGCTGGCTGCCCGAGGTGTTCATCGACAATGGCGTGACCAAGAGTGACGCCGGCCTGCTGCTGGGCCTGTTGTCGGTGCTGGCTGTGCCGATCAGCCTGATCGTTCCGCCGCTGGCCGCACGGCAGAAGAACCAGAGCGGATGGATCGTCGGACTGGGTGTGCTCGGCTTCGTCGGCATGGTCGGTCTGTTGGTCGATCCGGCATTCTCGCCCCTGCTGTGGAGCGTGCTGGTCGGGATCGGCATGAGCGTGTTCTCGTTGGGGCTCACCGTGATTGCGCTGCGGGCCCGCAATGCCGAGGACACTGCCGCGTTGTCCGGCATGGTGCAGGGCCTGGGCTATCTGATCGCCGCGACGGGCCCGTTCCTGTTCGGTCTGCTGCACGATTTGACCGCTGGGTGGACTATTCCGTGGGTCATGGTGCTCGTGGTTTATGCGGCGCAGATGGTCACCGGTGCGCTGGCAGGGCGTAACCGGTACGTATGACACGGTTGGCGACGGATTGCTGTAGTCGTGTAGCCTGGCCGACGTGAACATCGGTGTATGCGTCGGCTATCGGCGCTTTATTGAGGCTCCGGGCGGAGCCGATAAAGCGCAGCGGTAAGCACGCATCCACCCGGAGCCCAGGTAGTGACCATCAGGTCACTACCTTTCGTCGTTCAAGGGCGCCGGATATTTCAACAGGTGCCCACCATCAGGAAGGCACCCGAATAATGACTTTGGCGCAGATCGCGACGCCGCCCGCCACATCGGACCGGCGGATCCGCCGCTTCAGCGCGATACCCAGCCCGCACGATGTGCTCGCCGAGTTTCCGCTGGGCGCCCGCCGGGCCGAGGAAGTGGCCCGTGCCCGCGATGAGATCGCCGACATCCTCGCAGGCCGTGACGACCGGCTGCTGGTTGTTGTGGGTCCGTGTTCGGTACACGATCCGGCTGCGGCGCTGGACTACGCGAGCAGGCTGGTCAAGGTGGCCGACGAGCTCAAAGACCGGCTCAAGATCGTGATGCGCGTCTATTTCGAGAAGCCGCGCACCACGGTCGGCTGGAAGGGCCTGATCAACGATCCGGACATGGACGGCACCTTCGACGTGACCCGCGGTCTGCGGATTGCGCGCAAGCTGCTGCTGGACATCATCGACATCGGATTGCCCGTCGGATGCGAATTCCTCGAGCCCACCAGTCCGCAGTACATCGCCGATGCGGTGGCGTGGGGTGCGATCGGCGCCCGCACCACCGAATCCCAGGTGCACCGCCAGCTGGCGTCGGGATTGTCGATGCCGGTCGGGTTCAAGAACGGCACCGACGGCAACATTCAGGTGGCCGTTGACGGAGTGAAATCTGCTGCCGCCGAGCATGTCTTCTTCGGTATGGACGACATGGGACGTGGTGCCGTGGTGACCACGGAAGGCAACGAGGACTGCCACGTCATCCTGCGCGGCGGGACCGACGGCCCGAACTACGGAGCTGAGTCCGTGACCGCCGCGGCCGCGAAGCTCACCGCTGCGGGGCTGCCCGGCCGGGTCGTGATCGATTGCAGCCATGCCAATTCCGGTAAGGATCATGTGCGTCAGGCGGTAGTTGCCGGCGAGGTGGCACAACTCGTCCGCAACGGCCTACCGGTCAGCGGCGTGATGTTGGAGAGCTTCCTCGTCGCCGGTGCCCAGTCGCCCGAGGCCTGCCCGCTGACCTACGGGCAGTCGGTCACGGACAAGTGCATGGACTGGGATACAACCGATCTGGTGTTGCGCGAACTCGCCGGGGATCCCCACGCCCGTGACGATTCGCCCGCTGGGACGCACTCCTGAGCCAGTCGTATCTCTGGTCCGGTATCTACCGGCGGTAGGCGTCGAGATTGGCGGTGAGCTCGTCGAACATCGCCTGGTTCAGGCCGAAAGCCACCTTCACCTCGTCGACCACCCGGTCGATACCGTCGTCGCTGAGGCCGAGTCTGTCGAGGCGCGTCCGGTAGGCGTCCTTGTACGGCTTGGTGCGCATCGAGAATGCATAGAATGCCAAGCCTGTGCCTGCCAGACGGAATGTGCGATCGAGGATCCGGCTGATTGCCTGCCCGCCGGAGAGGTCGCCCAAGTAACGGGTGTAGTGGTGGGCCACCAGCACCCCGCCCCAATCCGCATCGGCGATCCGGGCGCAGTACTCCTGCGTGGCAGGGGAGTCCACCTCACGCGGAGCGCCAGGTAACCAGTAGTCGAGATCGTCGTCGAGTGCGGCGAGCCGCTCCAACGCCGGGTCGTACACCACC
Organism: Mycobacterium sp. 155; assembly: GCF_000373905.1. Classification (NCBI taxonomy): domain Bacteria; kingdom Bacillati; phylum Actinomycetota; class Actinomycetes; order Mycobacteriales; family Mycobacteriaceae; genus Mycobacterium; species Mycobacterium sp. 155. Next base: position 1,872,982 of record NZ_KB892705.1, on the reverse strand, counting down.
GCGACCAACGGATCGTTGTTGTGGGCCCGCACAACGGTTTCCAACGTGCGATACACCGCACGCAACCGCAGCAGATAGTCACCGTAGCCCTGAACGTTGACTCGCCCGCCCAGCAGCTCGGCCATGAATGACGATTGCTCTACGGCATCGTGCTCGGCTCTCGAGCCTTCGCGCATGGCAACCGACAACGATCGGTCGAGCTCGGGTGCGACGGCTGTGCTCGGCGACATGTTGCGACTCCATGGCTTTGACGACACGTCGTCGACATCATGTCGACAACGCGTCAGAAAATTAGCATCGCATGCGCATGGACGGAGGTCTACGTCGGCGCGCCCACGGTATGCAGGATGAATTGCTCGATCGCGTCGGTCGACAGGGCGCCCAACACACATGGCGCGCACTTGATGACCGTCGTTACTGTCCTCAAGCACCATCGGTTGCCGACCGTGAAGAAGGCTGGCTGGGCTGCGCTGCCATTGACTGAACCATTGGTGACGTACATGTAGGTCCGTCTCGGTACGCCCTCGCCGTCATGGTTGTCGCCGATCGGTTCTATGGTTGGCGCAAACCCGGGGATGCGTCCTATTGCACTGTGGACGCCCGGGCTCTGCGGCAGGCAGTTCCGCTACTCCGTCGGCGCCCGTTTCGGCCCGCGTGGACACCGTTCTGGGCGATAAAGCGGACTGATGCCCTAGGGACGGGAGCACCCCTTTCATCGTGGACGATGACGCGGCACGTGTCGCTGCCGCCGTTTGCGCTGCTTGCCCGAAACTCGGGTTTTGCGGGCTGGACCTTGCCGCCCAGCTGCACAAGTTTTTCGATGATGTCTTCGGCAAGCTTCGCTGACGAGCGTCCATTCAATGACAGGTAGCTCACGCTCGGGCTTAGCCCGGGTAACTCGGTGTCGTCGAAGCGGACGGGAAGGACGTACTCGCGACGCTCGTTGATTGCTCGGCTAAGTGCTGAGCGTCGCTCGTGAATCGGCCAAGACTTGGCGGCGTAGTCAGCCGAGACGAACATCACGACCATGCTTGAGGCTGTCATATATATCCGCTGCAACTCTTCGCCGAGGTCCTTACCCCACAAGGCGACCTCGTTTTGCTCATCGAAGAACACTTTGACGCCGCACTTGGTGAGTTAGGAGGCGACGACCCGCACATAGTCGCGCTACTCACCGCGAACGAAAGTACCGCGTCGAATTCGGGCTCTGACGGTCCGACAGTCACGTTGGTCTCGCTGATATCCCATTGCGGTCCCGAGGCGGTGCACTACGGGTTAACGCTGGTAAAACTGTGGTGCGCGATACTGGGATTGAACCAGTGACCTCTTCCGTGTCAGGGAAGCGCTCTCCCGCTGAGCTAATCGCGCAAGTTGAAACTGTTCGAGGTGGAGACGGGAATCGAACCCGCGTGCACGGCTTTGCAGGCCGTTGCCTCGCCACTCGGCCACTCCACCGCTGGGGTTGATGCCACTGCACCTTCGAGCGGATGACGGGATTCGAACCCGCGACCCTCACCTTGGCAAGGTGATGCGCTACCAACTGCGCTACATCCGCGCGCCACGGGCGAGATCGTCGCCCGTCGCGATGCAGAACATTAGTGCACTGGGGCGCGCAGACACAAATCCCCATTACGGGAGGGGAACGGGCGCCCAAAATCAGTGTTTCAGAACAGGTGGAACGCCTTCGTCGGAAACTTGAAAATCCCTGGGCCGTCACGATGTGCCGATTGTCTCGCTCTCGATGTCGGCGGTGTTTCGGCGGCCATGGTGCAGCTCCGACGTTCGCTCGGCACGACGTATCGCGTCCAGCAACAGCCAAGCCGCGCGCGACAAGCGGTTGAAATGCCCGGAGGAGAACCAGGAGCGCCGTAGCGAAGCGCCGGCAGTCGTTAGGACGTTTGGTTAACAGCTGACCCGGCAGGCGATAGTGGCGATTCTGGTTACGCCGGGGGCTCGTGCTAGTCTTCGACGTCGTTAGTCCGGTCTCGTAGCTCAGTGGGAGAGCGTCCGCCTCACACGCGGAAGGTCGCTGGTTCGATACCAGCCGGGACCACCAAAAACCCTGGTCAGAAGGTTTTTCTCTCAGCGGCCGTCAACATGCCTGACGGCGATGTGACACCCTGAGATTCGTACAAGAACAAAACCTCGCTTTCTGCAGGACACTTTCGTGCTCTCTCGATCGCTTCGTCCGAGGTGACGGCTATTCGGAGTTGCGCCGTAGGTCAGGGCGACGCATCAGCTTCAGCAGTATGTCGATGAGGAGGGTTACGTCTTCCCGCCTCAGGGTTACTCCACTCCATCTCCAACTGTAGCTGTGATACTCCAACTTTTAATTGAGGTACGGAGGTGTCTGCGACGCAGCTGAACCGACCGTTCGCCACCGTGACGCCGACGCTAGACGGCGACGTGCTTCCACGATCGAGTGGGCAGGACCAATACGTACCGCCTCAACGCCGAACACCATGCGGCGGGACAGATTCGGACATTGTCTCGGTTGACCGCCGATGAGCAACGTCGCCAGGCAAGGGTTGACCGTAGCCGGGGGCAGGGCGCCGGCAGCGACGAGATCCTGATGGCGGGGCAGCGCGATTGCGATTCGGCGGTTACCTAGGGGCGTCTGGCTAAGGCGAATGAGTTCTTCGGCGCCGCTGAACATTTGGAAGACGAAATGCCTAATGCAGCTGGCGACTTGTATCGGTGTGCGCTCGAGCATCGGTAACCACTACGAGGCTCTCAACTCACTGAAGAAGGCGGGCAGTGGATCTGAGCGCTATCGCGATGCCCATGTACTGCTGCTGGACAACATGGAGCAGTTGTCGGGTGGAATGGTTCATCGCTGAGTTGGTTTGGTGCTCTTGCGGAGTTGTTCGCGGCGTTTGACGACTTCGGCGAGGGCTTCGACGGCGGTGTGCAGGCCAGCGAGTTCGGTGGTCAGGTCGCGAAACGGTCCTCAGCATGGATTCAGCGACCGATCGGTAGCTTGCGAATCGTGACCGAGACATCAAGAAATGAGGCTGGTGGGACCACGCGTGTGATGCTGAGTAAGGTCCCCGAAATCACCGTGTGGTTCTGGGTGATCAAGATCCTCTGCACCACTGTGGGCGAGAGCTTCGCGGACTGGATCAACATGACCCTCGGTGTCGGTTTGATCGTTACCGCGCTGATCTTCACGGTGGTTCTTGCCGTTGTTCTGGTGTGGCAGTTGCGGCTCGATCGGTATGTGCCCTTTGTCTATTGGCTGACGGTCGTGGTGCTCAGTGTCACCGGCACGCTCTACACCGACATACTCACCGACAGCATGGGCGTGCCTCTTGCGGTGAGTACGAGCGTCTTCGCGTTCGCACTCGCTGTGGTCTTCGCCGTGTGGTTCGCGCGGGAACGGACGTTGTCCATTCACAGCATTGTCACCGTGCCCCGAGAGCTGTTCTATTGGCTTGCAGTCCTGATCACATTTGCGCTGGGCACCGCGGTCGGTGATTGGGTGCTGCAGTTGACCGGCTGGGGACCTGGCATCTCGGTGCTGCTGCCCGCGGCCCTTATCGGCACCATCGTCATCGGCTGGCGGTGCGGCGCCAACAGTGTCCTGTCGTTCTGGCTCGCCTATATTCTCACCCGCCCCTTGGGTGCCAACTTGGGTGATTGGTTCGCCACTCCGACAACAGAACACGGGCTCGGATTGGGCACCGCGGTAACCAGCGTGATCTTTATGGCCGCAATCGCCGCTACCGTCCTGTATCTGACGCGAAGCCGAGCCGATGTTATCGCCGCGGCAGCGCCGACCCCTGCGGTGGTCAACCGTCCGGTGCGTGAGCCTGCCATGCTCGGCTACTACGCCGTGGTCGCTGTACTCACCGGTGCGCTGCTGGTATGGGCGGCCGGGCAGCCGCACCAAACAGCCGCTGCCAGCGAGGAAGAGGCGGGCGCCTCCGCCGCGGTCGCGACACTATCGCCAGGGCAGGCCAGCACGCACTTCCCGCCAACCGATGTCGCAACGTTCCGCACCATCACTCAAGACGCGCTGACCAAAGTGCAGGCCGGCGATCAAACCGGTGCAACAGTACGGGTCAAAGACCTCGAAACCGCCTGGGATGAACGTCAAAGCACACTGCAGCCGATGGACGAAGCCACATGGACAGCTCTCGACGGGCAGATCGACAGCGTCCTGCAGGCGTTGCGTGCGGCCCAACCGGACCCCGCAACCGAGACGCAATCACTCAGCAGCCTGCTCACCTCGCTGAGCTGAGCCCGACACTCTGTGACGATCGGATCGTGAGGAACACGGGCATACGGGGTCGGGGCGATACACCGACCGCGACATCTCGTCGTGGGTAGGCCGATCATCTACAGTGTCGGGCGTTTTCACATCACCTGAGTCGCAACGAGTCTGATCACCTGTCGCCATGGATCTCTCGGTTCAGTCACCGTGTGATTGGCACACTCAGCGTGCTCACAGCATGCGGTTGCCACTCTGGTGTGCGTCGTATCCCTGCGTCAAGATAGAGACACACTCTTGGACCGGGAGCCTATGGAATGAACATCTTGGTCGTCGAGGACGAACTGCGCCTGGCCGGCACCCTCGTGAGGGGCTTGCGCGCTGAAGGGTTCGCGGTGGTACACGTCGCGACTGGTGACGACGGGTTGCGCCAGGCAACAGAGCATATGTTCGACGCGGTCGTGCTCGACGTTATGCTGCCGCGTCTGAGCGGCTACGAAGTTCTCCAACACATGCGGGCGCGGCAGGTGTGGACACCGGTGCTCATGCTGACCGCCAAAGACGCTGAATGCGAACAGGTCAAGGCTTTCAACTTGGGCGCCGACGACTATCTGACGAAACCGTTCTCGTTTGCCGTTCTAGTGGCACGACTGCATGCGCTGATCCGCCGGGGCGCGCCCGAGCGCCCGGTGGTGCTGACCGCAGGCACCCTGTCATTAGATCCCGCTCGCAGGGTAGTCGAACGCGGATCAACAGTCATCGACCTAACGGCACGCGAGTTCGGCCTGCTCGAATTTCTGATGCGCCACCGGGATATGGCTGTCACCAAAGCCGATATCCTGCAGAGTGTCTGGACTCCCGAGCGCACCGCACGCAACAATACCGTCGAAATCTACATCGGATACCTGCGTCGCAAGATCGACATCCCGTTCGGCACCAACACCATCGAGACGCTGCGCGGCGTCGGCTATCGCCTCAACTCTGGCACTTTCACGACAAGCTCCTGAACCGACACGACTCCACCGCTGACGTGCTCGAAACCGATAGCAGGAAGCCGGCCGGCGCTCAGCGTCTTCACAGCTGAGAGGTGCCAGCCTGGGGCATTCCGGGGGAGTGGTAGCCCAACAGAGGTCGATTCGCCCGGAGAAGACCAGATTTCAGCGGAAAGGTGTGATGACGTGAGTGCCAAGCGAGAAGCGGTGACCCCGATCATCGGTGCCCTCATGCCGTTCGCGGCGGTGGCGGAGCCGGTGTATGGAGGTCCGTACCGTGAGAAACTGCACTCGTGAGAGTCCTGGTTGTCGAGGATGAGCCCAGTTTGACTGAGACGATCACGGCTGGCCTGCGGGCTGAAGGTTTTGTCGTGGAGTCCGCAGCCACTGGTGTTGATGGGTTGTGGCACGCCACCAATGGGCATTTCGACGTGATCGTCCTCGATATCATGCTGCCGGGTCTCAACGGGTATGAGGTATTGCGCAGGATGCGCTCGGCGCAGACGTGGACACCGGTGCTGATGCTGACCGCCAAGGACGGTGACTATGACCAAACCGATGCTTTTGATCTGGGCGCCGACGATTATCTGACCAAGCCGTTCTCGTTCATCGTGCTCACTGCCCGACTGCGGGCCCTGGTCCGTCGCGGCGCGCCCGAACGGCCCGTGGTACTCACCGCCGGTGAGGTGTCGCTCGATCCGGCGCGCCGTGTTGTCACGCGGGCTGGCACGTCGGTGTCGCTGACACCCCGCGAATATGGTCTGCTGGAGTACCTCTTACGCAACAAAGACACGGTCGTCACGAAAGTCGATATCCTGCAGAATGTTTGGGACACACACTATGACGGCCCCGACAATGTTGTGGAAGTGTATGTGGGGTATCTGCGGCGCAAGCTCGGCACTCACATGATTAGTACTCTGCGGGGCGTGGGTTACCGGCTCGAATCAGGCGAGTTTGCCAGTGGTAACTGAACAGTCACCACTGTCCCACCGCCCGCACGATCATCGATAGCCACCGCACCATGATGGGCGGCAACAATCTCGGCGACAATCGCTAAGCCGAGTCCGGTACCTCCGCCCCGGCGGGACCGGTTAGCGTCCAGGCGCACAAACCGCTCGAATACCTTGTCTCGCTGCTCCACAGGGATGCCTGGGCCGTCATCACATACCTGCAGCCACGCGCTGTCCCCGTCGGCGCGCACTACGATGCGCACTTCGCTGCTCGCATGCCGGGCGGCGTTGTCGGCCAGATTGCGCAGCACTCGCACCACACCGTAAGCATCCGCGGGGACTTTGACCGCCGACAAATCGGCCACGATTCGGAGTTGAGTTTCGCGTTTGAGTCGCTGGACCTCGGCTGTGGCCACATCGTCGAGATCCACCTCCGTGCGGCGCATCGGGAGTCCGTGTTCATCGGCCCGCGCAAGCAACAGAAGGTCCTCGACGAGCGACTGCATGCGGCGCGCCTCGGGTAGCAACGCCGATTTCACCAACGTGCGGTCCAACACCTCGGGGTGGGTCACCCCGATCTCAAGCGCGGACACAACCGTCGCCAACGGGCTTCGCAGCTCGTGGGAGGCATCACCGACAAACCGTCTCTGCGCAGAATGGCCGGCTTCGATTCGCGACAGCATCTCGTTCATCGTCACCGCGAGCGCCGATATCTCATCGGACTTACCCGGCACGGGAACCCGCTCTGCCAGATCGGACGTACTGATCTCGGCAACCCGGGAACGAATCGTCTCCACTGAACGCAAGGAACGCCGCACCAGCAGGTACGTCACCACCGCGGCCACGATCGAGACGATTGGAGCGGTGATCGCCAACATCTGCGCAACGGTGGACATCATCAATTCGATCGGTTCGATGCCACCGCCGACCAGAACCGTGTACTGGCTTCCGTCGGGTGAAGACACGGTTGTCGTGCTGACTCGCACATCGTCATCGGTTGGGGATAGGATGCCGCGACGAGAGTCCTTGTCCTGCAAGGGAATAAGCGGAGCCTTTGGTGCCGCGTCCGAACGTCGCACCACTGTGCCGGAACGGTCGGCGATCTGAACGGCTACGATTCGCTGATCGGTCGCCAGCAGCACGGATTCCAGCTCATCGGGCGGTTCTTCGCGAAGAACGTCGGCAACGGCCTGGGCCCGGGCAGTGGCAGCGTCATCGACATCCGCGCACATCAACCGGTACAGCAGCACTGCCGAGACTGACCCCACAACCACCAGGCCGGCCAGCACCACCATCGCCGAGACCACAGCTGACCGCACGGCGATCCCGCCCCATAAACCCCGCCGCCGACGAACCGCGTCCAATAGCAACGTGCGGCTTCTCACCATCTGCTCATTCTGCCCGCCCGGGGTCAGCTGTTGAGCGGTATCCAATGATCGGGCAAATTGGGGGGTTTGGCGTCAAGCCCATCGAACGCGGTCGCGAAGAAACGCGGCGACGACTCTCCAAAGGAGCCGGGCCTCATGCCCTAGGCGGGAGTTGGTCAATACGTCTCGGGCGCCCGCTGCTGTGAGAACGGCCAATCTGACTGTTGTGGACCGTCTTCGTGGATCACGGACGGATGATCGGTTGGCTGGTAGTAGATTTCACTGCCGCGGAGTAGGCGAAGGTGCTTGTGGGGCGCCTGGGGGTGCGGACGGGGCCTCATGTTGTTCGTGCCGCGGCTGATCCTGATTGTGTTCGCCCTCATCGTGCGAGCGGTCATCGCTCTGCCGGTCGCCCTCGTTGCGTGTGCCGCCGTCTGATTCGTCCGATGTCTCGTGTTCATCAATGTTGTACTCCGATGTTTCCGTCTGGTCGTGATGTCCTTCGTGATCAGCATTCTCGACACCTACCCAGACTCCGGCAGCGAATATCAACGCAGAGGCGAGCACCGCACCGACCGCGCCGAGGATGAGCGCGGCAACACGACTGATTCTGTTCAGTCGACTCCAAACAGGTTGGCGTGTAGCGGCGGCGGTTTTATCGGCGGCGCCACCGTCCGTCGTGGACGCCGGCTCTTCCGCAGCGAGAGGTTCTGGGGTATCGGTCACGTATTTACCGTGCCAGCACCGACCTGTACCCACGCTGAGGAACCAACGGCGCCACCGTCAGCGGTCAAGGCCTGCGCTCCACGCACGTACCTACCATCGGGGACGCTGCGTGTGGCCGCGGGTCACGCGAATAGTATTGGCACCAGGCGGAACAGCTGTAAATGCACCTGTTCTGCCAATTCAGCGTATTCGGCCGGTGATTCGATGCCGCTCGCCGTCGTCGTCGTGCTCTCATTCTTGTGCTCGCGACCGTAGCCTCGGAGCATTGTTGTCAGTGTTGTGCTGTCGAAGCGTTCGTCGTGGTGTCCGCTTGTGGGTGCTGTCGCTTCTCCAGTGGCCGGAGGAATAACGCCAAGACCACCACGAGGTAGGCCACCCATGCGCTGAATTGCAGCACCGTAGGGTCTGGTCGAAAATTGAAAATGCCTTGCAGCACAGCGCCATACCAGCTCGACAGATCAAACCAGCCGGAGATGTCGAAGGCGGTGGAGCTGGCACCTGGGAGCCAATTGGCGGTTTGCAGGGCCCGCACGCCATAGCCGAGGATCCCGGCAGCCACCACAATCAGCAGTATTGCCGTGCCCCGGAAGAATGCCGCGAAATTGATCCGAAGCGCGCCGACATACAGCAGGATGGTCAGTGCCACCGCCGCGGCGATTCCGATGAGGAGACCCAGGAGCGGCCAGATATCGCCCGATGCATTTTCGGCGTAGCCCACCATCAACAGTGCGGTCTCGACTCCTTCCCTGCCGACCGCGAGGAATGACAAGCTCACGATCGCTACGGGACCACCTGCGACCGCGGTCGCCATACCGGCTTTGAGTTCGCCCGAAATGGTGCGGGAGGCGGTCCGCATCCACAGCACCATCCAAGTGACGATGACGACGGCCACCAACGACGCTAGGCCTGCGACAAACTCGGCCGCGACCCCCGTGACCGTCGACGTGCCGTAGTGAATCCCCAGGAATATCGCAGCGATCATAGCCACGGCGGCACTCACGCCGAGCATCACCCACTTGAGTGCATCCCGCCGATCGCTCTTGACGAGAAAAGCGACCAGAATCATGACGACGATTCCGGTTTCGAGGCCTTCCCGCAGCCCGATGAGGCCACTGCCTACCAACTGTGCCGCGATCGACACGCTTCCGTCTGCCAGGTAGGCGACCACCACGCTCCTTTGAATTAGGTAAGGCAACCTTTAGTGCACCTTGGGCGGTGGCCACACTATGGCTCTGTACCTGAGAGGACGCTGAATGGCGACTTAGGCCGGCGTTGGCGCGCCATAGGGCACGCTGAAGGGGTGGCAGAGCGATGACATTGCCATCGCCTGGTGACGAGGACTCTGGGGAACACCGGCCGTTCACCACACCGCCGATGCTGAGCACAGCGGCCGTACTTGGGGGGACTGGGCGACGCCCGCATGTGGCCGCACCGTTCAGGGTGTGCTCAGCGGCTCGCGCCGACACTGGGATTGTGCGCGAGAGCCAACGCGCCGTGCTGACGGCGATCGAAACATGGATCGTGGACAACGTGCCGGCGGCCAGCACGCTGTTCACGCTGCTCTGTGCGGGGGTGATGGTTGCGGCAAGTTTCCGGTATCGGACACCGCCGTGGCGCGCGACGACGATACGGATCATGGGATTGGTGCTGGCGTTCTGCGCAATTGCGGTCCAAGTCGGTCGCAACGACTGGCTCACCGACGTCGACTATGTTGTCACCGATTGGATCGTCGCCCACCGCAGCCCCGTCCTGGACATAGTGATGCTGGGCATCACGAGTCTGTTTGGCCCGGCGGCAACGATCGTGGTCACCGGTGTCGTCGCTGCTGGGATCGGGTGGCGGCGCCGATCGGCGCTGACGGCGCTGACCGTCATTGGCACCGTTAGCGGTGCAGCCGCGGCCGGAGCCCTGATCAAGTTGTTGGTAGGCCGGCCCAGGCCGCCGCTGATACTGCGAGAGACCGTTGAACAGGGCTACTCATTTCCCTCCGGTCACGTCACCGCGGCGGCGGCGCTGTTCGGCATCGCCGCAGTGATGATCGGCGGCCGTAGCCGAATCTTGCAGCCCTTGCTGGCGGGCATCGGAGGGGTCGCGGTCTGCCTCGTCGCACTGAGCCGGATTTACCTCGGTGTCCATTGGTTGAGCGATGTGGTGGCCGGTGCGCTACTGGGTGCGGTGGCCGTATGCCTAGCTACGGCGGCGCTGCACATTGATCGTTGGTGCAGAGGAACTTCCGGCCGTCGCCGAACCTCGCTGGCACGGTATGAGGGCGTTCATCGCGACCGGGTGAACGAGTCGATGACAATGCGCCACGGGTCGTTGTTGTCGGAACCGACCGGGACACAAGGCGTCACGATGCCCCGTGGCCCAGGCGCGTGCATTCGTAGCGTTCACTTGCTGTCTTGACGGAGACCGGGTTCGGTAGGGGATCTGCTGGTAGGTGATCAGCGCCGCGGGACCTAGCCAGCCGCTATACGATACTGATCTATCCTCCGTGAACCCTGTTGTCTACTTTGCGATCTGGGTCAACTCCGCTGTCCGGGCACAGTCCTCGCGAGCGCGCGCCAAACCAGACTGCATTCCATCGGTGGGCAATCCAGACCAGAGGCGGGTTCAGCGTCTTCTTAGGGGTGCGTTGTCACACTCTGACCCGGTTCGCCGCAGTCGTGGTGCGCCATATCGATATCAGAGCCAGGGAGACCATGACAGTGATAGTTCGGACGATGTTCGCGATGATCGTCGCCATGGCAGCGCTATTCACCGGCGCCGGGACCGCGCATGCAGGTCTGGATAATGAGCTGAGTCTGGTTGATGGCCAGGATCGGACCTTGACGGTTCAGCAGTGGGACACCTTCCTCAATGGGGTGTTTCCCCTGGACCGTAACCGGCTGACTCGTGAGTGGTTCCATTCCGGTCGGGCCAAGTACCACGTCGAGGGCCCCGGTGCCGATGACTTCGCGGGCACGCTGGAACTGGGCTATCAGATCGGCTTCCCGTGGTCCCTGGGTGTGGGCATCAACTTCAGTTACACCACCCCGAACATCCTGCTCGACGACGTCAACATCAACCCGCTCTCAGCCGGCTTCAACCCACTCGGGCAGGTGATCACGCCTAACCTGTTCCCCGGTGTGTCGATCTCGGCTGACCTGGGTAACGGCCCGGGTATCCAGGAGGTCGCGACCTTCTCGGTGGACGTCAAGGGCCCGGCCGGCGGGGTGGCGGTCTCCAACGCCCATGGCACCGTGACTGGCGCCGCCGGTGGTGTGCTGCTGCGTCCGTTCGCCCGTCTGATCGCCTCCACCGGTGACAGCGTCACCACCTACGGCGACCCCTGGAACATGAACTAACGGTCAGCCCTACTCGGCTCAGCGGCCCGAAAGCTGACGACGCGGGTTTGCTGGGTTGAAAACCCTTGGGTGAGCCCGGAATACGGAGACACAGTGCATCTGCGGCCGCCGGGCGCATGCTGTGGGACGGGACACCGCAACGTGCCCCGGGGTGGTGCGTATCGCAGGCTCCTCAGCCGGCGCTGAACCCCATACGGATCATCGACAGATCAACGTGCATTACCAGAGTTGACGCAGTGCGAGAGTTCGCTGCGACCATACCTACCTCTGGTCAACATGCGCGCCCGTTCCGTCTCCGACAACCCGCCCCATACGCCGAATGGCTCAGCGATGGTCAGCGCGTGGGCGCGGCACTGCGCAAGTACCGGACAGTCCCGGCACAGTTCTTTGGCGCGTTTTTCACGCGCCCACCGGGCACGACCGCGCTCGCCCTCCGGGGCAAAAAACACTGATGAATCAACACCCCGACAGCGTGCACGGATTTGCCAATCCCAATGGTCGCCATTGGGTCCAGGCAACTGCTGTGGCAGGCGCATACCAGCTCCTAACGAATGTCAGCCGGAGCCCTCCAAATAACGCGCCTCACTCGCGCGGCGTGATGAAAGGACCGGTCCAGGTGTTGGTGCTTGAGTTTGAGTCGAGTCCGGTTGGGTTCTCGCCGAATCAAATGATCTGGAGAGCGTTAGACGTCTGGGCTTGCGCGGCTGGGTGGAGATACCGAAATCAGATTTCGAAGTATCGGAAGGAGTGCGATTCCATGCCGTCGGGGTTGGGTCCGTAAGTGGTAAGCATCCGCGCGTAGACGGGCGCCCAGTATCGGCCTGTGCGTCCTGGATTGACGCGCGCCGAGTCGCCAGGTCCCAGAATGACGGACTCGCCATCGCACTCGATGTGAAGTTCACCTTCCACAACGAAAGCCGTCTCGGTGTGCGGGTGGAAGTCCTCCCAGCCGCAGCGCTCCAGCTCCCATTCCGAGAGTATGAAATCATCCCAAGCACCGACAGGATCAGCGTTGATGAATCTGCAGCGCATCCTGGGCCATTCGTCACCAAAGGTCTCCATGGACTTCGACGGCCAGGAATCGATTGCTTTCCCCGTCGCCAGTGGCAAGGGCGGGGTAGGTTTTGTCATTTCTACATCCGTTTCTTCGGGGGAGTCTGCACTACGGAAAGCTCCAGTAAATAATTTGAGAGAAGTGAAGACAGGAGTGTGAGGGTTCAGACGCCAGCCTTGATCAGAAGTGCATCAACCAGAATGAAAAGCATGGCCCGGTGATCGGTCGCGTTCGGGTTGGTCATGTATTGGATGGCCGCTCCGTTGTAGATCATCAGGAAAGACCGCACGAGTGTTGTCATGTCCATCAGACACTTGTCACCGTTGTTTTTGGCTGCGGCGGAGAAGATATTTCCCAGCTCCACGACGTAGGCAGGATAAATCTTCGCGGCCAGCGGGCTTACGGAAGCATTACGCGTTGCCCACAGGATGAGTTCGATCTCGGCGAGGAGGCTTGCGGGCTCTTCGGCTAACGAACGCCAGTACTCTTCGGCCACTTGTTCCACGGCCTTGCGAAGTCCTAGGTGAACTGAAATATCGTGAGAAAATCTGTTCAAGTTCTTCAACCAAGCGCCGGCTGCTGCGTCCATGAGCTCGCTCTTGTCAGCGAAGCAATAGTGTGCGGTCGCCAAGGGTGCCTTGGCCTCCTTGGCGATGGCCCGCATGGTCACTGACTGAACACCTTCGCGTCGCATTAGTTCCAGGGTCGCTGAAATCAGCTGTCCTCTTCGCTTGTCTGCGGATACCCGCATAGCCACCCCTCCAACCTCCTGGTTTCGCTCCGTTCTCGAAGCACATTATTTCGGGGATCGCAATCCCCTCTTGACGCGCTGATTCGAATACCCGCAGTTGTGGCAGGCCGTTGGGGCCACCGCCCATAATTCCGGCTCTTAATATCATGAGAATTTCCTCTTCCAGATTTTCGTGGGACGTTGGTGTCCAACGGTGTGAGTGAGGCCGTATATCAAGCCGGTAACTGAGCGATTCCGCTTTCTGTTAACGGCCGGTGCCTGTGCACCGAGCTATTTCTCGGTGGCAGACGTGAATTCCAGGTACCCACTGACAAGACGAAAAGAGGCAGAGATAACAGGGCAGTGGATCGCATCCCTAGACATTTCACAACCGGTCGGCTTGAACCGTTCCCGTGGCGAAATATCGATGTATAGACCAATGTCTGGGTTCGCTGGGCTGTCTACCCTTCCCAGCGAACCCAGACCAGGGCCCTAGGGGGCGAAGGTGCGGTCGCCGGCGAAGAATCCGAGCCCGTACTCAGGGGTCTCGAACTTCACGGTGGTTCCCTTGGGGAAGAACAGCACGTCGCGCTCCTTGGCGTGCGTGACCTCGCCGGTGTCCTGGTCGGTGAGGATGAACTCGCCCTTGACGACGATCTTCATCTCGTCGTAGGTGTAGGTGTAGACCAGGGGCTCGGACTTCTTCAGCTCGAAGAACCCGGCGCACATGACCGATCCTTCGGGGTTGTGGAGGGCATCACCGATAGCGGCGACGACACCGGCCTCGTCCATGCTCGGCAAGCCTTCGTAAGCCTTCTCCACCTTGTGGATGGCCCCGGCCTTGCTCAGGGTTCCGATAGTTGTGATTTCCGTCATGGTTACTCCAATTCGTGGTGTGAATAGTCCGACCGCTTTAGCCGAACTGTTGATCTTTGATACGCACATTCCGGATACGGAATCTGCACGTTGGTCGCACACGGGACTGAGTCGATCTCAAAACCCCACGCGCTGTTGACTAATGCGTAGGTTCACTCAGTTCCTTGGGCCGGCGGGTTTGTTCGCGGACCTGTGGTTTTGCTTGTTCCAAGTAGGTGAGGAACCCCAGGTGACTCTCGTAGCGGGCCAGGACGTCCTCGATCACTTGGTCGTGTGTTACGCCCATGAGGTCGTAGCCTTCGGAGCCGGTCTGGGTGAAGGCCTCCACCCGGTAGTAGCCGTCGGTTTCAGGGAACATGCGCCCCCCGAATACGGGAACGGGAGTTTCCACAGCCTGGACCTGATAGAGGAAGTTGCTGTGGTCCGGGATGTTGACGACCAACGTGTAGCTAGGAATATCTGTCGGAGCGTTCGGCTCGATTTCAAGGGTGGCTTGGTGGCCCTGCTCCGTGAACTCCCCAACAAGTTCGGTCAGTGCGGGATGAACAGTGTCTTCCATGAACTGTGCTGCCTGCTTTTTGGAGGGATAGGACCACATCGCGCGAAGTCTGTGGCGCCAGGTGTGGTCGGGCGCATGACCGTTGGTTACGGCCATTGACGGGCGGCGCAGCACCCGGCCTTCAAGTTGGGCGCGCTCCACCCGCAGCGCTTTCGTGAAGGACGCCATGACCAGCCACGCGATAATCGTCACGGGAAGGGCGAAGATGAGCGTGGCGTACTCCATGGTGGTCACGCCACCCGCCACCAGCATCGCGATGACCAGCAGCCCGGTGACCAAGGCCCAGAAGACTCGCAGCCATTTTGGCCCGTCCTGAGACGGATCGGGAATGGTAGAGGAGAAGTTGGACATCATCATGGCACCGGAGTTGGCGCTGGTGATGTAGAACAGCACGCCCGCCAACGTGGCCAGCCCGATCAGAAAGGCCGCTCCGGGGAACATCCCGAGCAACGCGTACCAGCCCTGTTGGGGGTTATCAATGGCCAGTTGAGCGAACTCTTTGTTCCCTCCCAGGACCTCGTGCATGGCGCTGTTGCCGAAGATGCTCACGACTAAGAAGTCGCACAGCACCGGGACAGTGATCGCAGCGATCACGAACTCACGCAATGTCCGACCACGTGAAATACGTGCCAGGAACAGGGCTACGAAAGGTCCCCAGGCCAGCCAGAAGGCCCAGAAGAACAGAGTCCAGGCGCCCATCCAGTCTGAACCGCCCGGCTCGTAGGCGAAGGTCTGCAATGTGCGGGCGGGCAGCGTAAAGATAAAGCGGCCGATGTTCTCCAGCAGGGCGTTGAGCAGGAACGAGGTCTGGCCAGTCACCAAGATGTAGAGCAGCGTGGCCGCCGTGGCCCAGATGTTCAGCTCCGCGATCCAGCGGATGCCTTTGTCGACGCCCGAGGTGCAAGCGCCAATGGTCACCACGACGGCGACAACCACCAGTGCGATCTGCAGAGCTAGACCCTGTTCCAAGCCGAACATGATGGAGAAGCCGACATTCAGCAGCACCACTCCGATACCCAGTGCCGTGGCAACCCCGACGACCGTTCCGACCAAGACGACGATATCGACCGTGTCACCGGCGCGGCCGTGGACCCGTCTGCCCAGCAACGGGTATATGGCGGACCGGATTGACAGCGGCTGGCCCTTCCGGTAGGCGAAATACCCCATGGCCATGCCCAGAAGCGCGTACATGGCCCAGCCGGCTATCCCGTAGTGGAACATGGTCCACACCACCGCGTCCTGGGCGGCGGCTGGTGTCTGGCCTTCGCCGGTGGGGGGATTCATGTACTGGGTGATGGGTCCGGTCACCGAGAAGAACAGCATGTCGATTCCCACGCCAGCAGCAAACAACTGGGCCACCCACGTGAAAAGTCGGTATTGCGGGCGGGAGTGGTCGGGGCCCAGCCGGATGGAGCCAACCTTGGACAGTGCGACCCACAGGATGTATCCAATGACGACCGTGACCGTGAGGACATAGATCCAGCCGACGTTTGCCGCAAGCCAGGACATCACCGTTTTCATGGTGTCCTCCGCGTTGCGGGGAGTCGCTATCGCCCAGATGGAGAAGGTTAGGATGATAGCTGCAGCAACGATGAGGACGAGCCAGTTGACTCTGGGCCCGCCGTTCTCGGCAAGTTTAGCCGGCGGCTCGTCAACGTCTTTGTCGATGGTACTCAATGGTTTAACTCCAATCCTGGGTCCAGGCTGCGCGCATCGCAGTCGATAAAGTTGTGTCTTCAGCCTTTTGACCCCGGTATTGAAGGCGCTGATAAGTCGGCGCCGCCAGGGATGGCTATGTCGTCACCGAGTCCGAGCCTCTGTCGTGGCTGAGGAGGCGGACCCTCTCCGAGAAATCCGGTGTGACGTCAGTCACCTGTGACGACCGGCACAACTGTGACATAGACATCGGTCTAAGTCAACTGTTTAAGACGAACGATAGTGATGGCTATCCATCGCGCGCGACCCTATGGCGACCTGCGCATTGGTCAAGCTGGATGAGTGTGGATCCCGGAGACTCGGTTGCGGTGGACGGCCAACTCGCCGCGACACCTTGTCGAGGAGCTGGGTTGCGCCGGTGTCCGCAACGACGGGAAAGTTAGCCGCGGGACAATGGACTCGGTGTGCACGTCAACGTCAAGGCGTCGGAACGTGAGTTGCATTCGGACACAGGCGTGCAATTCGGCCAGCTACTACTCGGGGCGGGAGTGTCGGCCTTCGGGGTGACCCGGTGGATTTTGCCTATGTGGACATCGTGTGGGCCACGAAACTTATACGCCGGCTTTGATCAGCAGTGCGTCAACCATCATGAAGAACAAGGCTCGGTAATCATCGGCGGCCGTCGGATCGGTCAAGTATTGAATGGCTGCCCCGTCGTAAACCATCAAGAAGGCTCTTACAAGCCCCGGGAAGCCTATGAGGCACTCCTCACCGTTGTTACCGGCCGCGGAAGAGAAGATCCGTCCAAGTTCCTCTTCGTAGGCGGGATAGATTTTCGTAGCCAGCGGGCTGGCGGCGACGTTGCGCGTTGCCCAGAAGATGAGCTCGAACTCAGCAAGGAGGCTCCTCGGTTCCTCTTCCAGCGCTCGCCAGTAGCCTTCGGCGACTTGTTCCACGGCCGTACGGAGTCCCAGCTCGATCGAGGCGTCTTTGGAAAACCGGCTCAGGTTCTTAAACCACGCCTCGGCGGCCGCCTCCATGAGCTCGTCCTTGTTGCTGAAGCAGTAATGTGCTGCAGCCAAGTTGGCGTTGGCCTCCTTGGCTATTGCCCGGATGGTCACCGACTGAACACCCTCGCGACGCATCAGTTCAACGGTCGCTGAAATCAGCTGTTCTTTTCGTTCGTCTGCTGGCACCCGCATAGCACACTCTCCAGTTTCCGAGGATGTTGTTCGGCTACCGAAAGCTTATCCGCGTCCTGTCTTGAACCACTGCCTTGAACGATCGTCTATGTACGCTATTCTGCGGTGCGGTGACCCGACGTCACGACGAAGCGGTGTCCGTTTGGCGGTAGTCGCGTCTGAACACGCCCCGGTGCCCGACACCTACCGGTGATCGAATCTCACGCAGTCGGGTTCATGTGCCACCGTCCATGCGGCGCGACTGGTCGTCGTCCGGAGATGGCTGCGTTCACGGCGAACACCACCAGACTGGTTGGCGAAATCAGGAACCCGACCCACCCATCACCAGGCCGAGGTGGCCGTTGATCACCGCTTCGGTTTCGTGCAGGCAATGCTCCAGCGCCGCCGCCTGAGCGGCGTGGTCGTGTTCGGCCTGTTCGAACTCGAAGGAGTTGTTCCGCCGGATCCGACGCCCACAGCAGAGGCGCCATCTCGCCCTGCACCTGCACGGTGGCGGTGGTGAGCCGATTCGACTGGGCGGCCACGGCGAGTCCGATGTGGAAGCGGCTGTCGGCCTTTCGCCGGTCCTGCGGGCTGGCCGCGGACCGGAAAGTGTCGGCCAGGCTTTGCGGCCGGGCTTGATCGGCACGATCGGCCCCGTTGGTGCCTAATTGCGCGACAAGGGAGAACGAACTGCTGCACATCGCCTCGGCAGGAGCTGAACTCGCCGTAAATGTCTGCGCTGTGGTCTGGGTCACGTCAAGAGTTGATTTGGGCGCCGTCTCACGGCCAGACACACGTGGCGTCCCCACCGGGCGTTGTCGGCAGGGTTCGGTAGGGTCCTCCGACGTGACTCAGAGCGTTCCGCCGTCCGAAAAAACTGCTCCTCGCGTCGGCGTCGTCAAGTCGGTAACCGCCCGCATTGCCGAAGAACTCACCGTGGGTGAGCGCCAGGTGGCCGCGGCCGTTGCGCTGCTGGACGAGGGTGCGACGGTTCCGTTCATCGCGCGGTACCGAAAAGAAGTCACCGGAAGCCTCGACGACGGCCAACTGCGCACCCTCGAGGAGCGCCTGACTTACCTGCGCGAACTCGATCAACGTCGCGACGCGGTGCTGGCCTCCATCGAGGAGCAGGGCAAGCTGACCGACGAGCTGCGTGCCGCGCTGATGGCGGCCGACACCAAGGCGCGCGTAGAAGACGTATACCTGCCCTACAAGCCCAAGCGACGCACCAAGGCGCAGATCGCCAAGGAGGCGGGTCTGGAGCCGCTGGCCGACCGGTTGCTCGCCGACCCGAGCCTGGTTCCCGACGCGGTGGCCGGCGAGTTCCTCAACGAGAACGTCGCCGACGCTGCGGCCGCACTCGACGGCGCCCGCCACATCCTCATCGAGCGGGCCTCCGAGGATGCCGAGTTGGTCGGTGCCACCAGGGAGAAGTTCTGGGCCGATGGGGCACTGCGCACCGCTCCGTGGTCCGACGAGGCTGCGAAAAGCGCTGCGGCCCAGAAGTTCCGTGATTACTTCGAGTTCTCCGAGCCGCTGGAGAACATGCCGTCGCACCGCGTGCTGGCCGTGCTGCGCGGCGAGAAAGAAGAGGCGCTGGCGCTGACCTTCGACGCCGGCGACGACGAGATCTACCAGGCCATGATCGCCCAGTCTCTTGGCATCGACCTGGCCGCGAAGGCCCCGGCGACACCTTGGTTGGCGACTACTGTCCGGCTGGCCTGGCGGGCCAAGCTGATGATCTCCGCGTCGGTCGACGCCCGGATGCGGTTGCGCCAGCGAGCCGAGGACGAGGCAGTGACGGTGTTCGCCCGCAACCTCAAGGACCTGCTGCTGGCGGCCCCGGCGGGCACCCGCACGACGTTGGGCCTCGACCCCGGTTTCCGCACCGGCGTCAAGGTTGCGGTGGTGGATGGCACCGGCAAGGTGGTCGATACCTGCGCCATCTACCCGCACCAGCCACAGAAGCAGTGGGATCAGGCCAAGGCCATCCTGGCCGCACTCGTCGCACGCCATGGCGTCGAGCTGATCGCCGTCGGCAACGGCACTGCGTCACGCGAAACCGACGCGTTGGCCACCGAACTCATCGCCGACATCCGCTCGGCCGGCGCACCCGCGCCTACCAAGGCCATGGTGAGCGAGGCCGGCGCGTCGGTCTACTCGGCGTCGGCCTATGCCGCGCACGAGCTGCCCGATCTCGACGTGACGCTGCGTGGCGCGGTATCGATCGCGCGCCGACTGCAGGATCCGCTGGCCGAGCTGGTGAAGATCGATCCGAAGTCCATTGGTGTCGGGCAGTACCAGCACGACGTGACGCCTGGTTTGCTGGCGCGCAGCCTCGACGCGGTCGTCGAGGACGCGGTCAACGCGGTGGGCGTCGACCTCAACACCGCTTCCGCCCCGCTGCTGGCGCGGGTGTCCGGGGTCACCGAATCGCTGGCCAGTGCCATCGTCGCCCACCGGGAGAGTGCAGGGGCGTTTCGCAGTCGCAAGGCGCTGCTCGAAGTTCCCCGTCTGGGCCCCAAAGCTTTTGAGCAATGTGCGGGGTTCCTGCGAATCCGCGACGGAGAAGATCCATTGGACGCGTCCGGCGTGCACCCGGAGTCCTACCCCGTGGTCCGTCGGATCCTGGACCGCTCCGGGGTAACCCTGGCCGAGCTGATCGGTGATGAACGCTCACTGCGGTCGCTCAAGCCCGCCGACTTCGCCGACGACCGCTTCGGTATCCCCACGGTCACCGACATCCTCGGCGAGCTGGAAAAGCCCGGCCGTGACCCGCGGCCTGCGTTCTCCACGGCCACCTTCGCCGCCGGGGTGGAAAAGGTCGGCGACCTCAAGGCCGGCATGGTCTTGGAAGGGGTGGTGACCAACGTCGCGGCCTTCGGGGCGTTCGTCGACGTGGGTGTGCACCAGGACGGGTTGGTACACGTCTCAGCGATGGCCGATCGCTTCATCTCCGATCCACACGAGGTGGTGAAGTCCGGTCAGGTGGTGCGGGTCAAGGTGCTCGATGTCGACGTCGACCGGCAGCGGATCAGCCTGACTCTGCGCCTGAACGACAGCCCCGAACGGGATCGGGGCGAGCGACCCGAGCGTGGCGGCGACAACCGTGGCGGCAACCAGAACCGCGGCGGTGGAAACAGCCGTCGCGATAGCGGCAACCAGGCTCGTGGCAATCAGGCCCGCGGCAATCAGGCCCGCGGTCGCGGCAACGACTCCCGGCGCTCGAACCAGCCGTCAGGTTCTTTGGCTGATGCGCTACGCAAGGCCGGCTTCGGGAACAAGTAGTCGCGGCGTCATTCGACGCCGATGGCGACCTCGGTGGACTTGATGAACACCGTGGCCGGCTGCCCCTCCTTGAGTCCCAGATCCACCGCGGCGTCGCGGGTGATCGATGATGTGACGATCTGATCACCGCCGTCCAGGCGGACTTTCACCGTGGCCATCACAGTGCCGAGGTTGACCTCGACGATCGTGCCGGCAAGTTGGTTGCGGGTGGAAAGGCGCATGGTGGAACTCCCGTCTGTGGTGCTGACGCCGTGCAGGTTACACTCCGGGCTCCGAGGCGCTGCGAGGTTCGCGAATGTGAAGCCAGTGCGGAAAATTCACGAAAACCACGCAGACGATTCACGATCGCGGAAATGCGTTATCTGGTCTGCGCGATGTTCAGGTCGTTCGGATCGTGGGTATCGTCGCCGCGCTGAGACCGGCGGCACGCTTGGTGTCACTCCAGCGTGACGCTCGGGCGCCAATGCCACTCCAGCGTGACGCTCGGGCGCCAATGCCACCGCTGGGGGAGCTAGTGACGCTGGGGGAGCTAGTGAGCGTGACGTTGGGGGCTACCGCGTGACGCTGACCGGGTCGACGCCCCAGATGTCGTCGCAGTACTCGGTAATTGCCCGGTCTGACGAGAACTTGCCGCTGCGTGCGGTGTTCAGGATCGACTTGTAGGTCCAGGCCTCGGTGTCGCGCCACGCGGTGCTGACCCGCTCTTGGCGCTCGACATAGGAGGTGTAGTCGGCCAGCACCAAGAAGGGGTCGTTGTGGCGCAGGCTGTCGACCAGTGGGCGGAACACTTCGGTGTCACCGTGGGAGAAGGTGCCGTCGGCGATCAGGTCGAGCGCCGCCGCGAGCTCGGGATTGCCCGCCACATAGTCCGTCGGTCGGTAGCCGTTGCGCTTGATCCGCTCGACCTCGTCGACGGTCAGGCCGAACAGGAAGAAGTTCTCCGCCCCGACCTCGTCGCGTATCTCGACGTTGGCGCCGTCGAGCGTGCCGATGGTCAGCGCGCCGTTGATCATGAACTTCATGTTGCCGGTGCCCGAAGCCTCCTTGCCGGCCGTTGAGATTTGTTCGGACAGATCGGCGGCGGGATAGATGAATTCGGCGTTCTGCACGTTGAAGTTCGGGACGAAGGCGACCTTGAGGAACCGGTTGACGTCTGGATCGTTGTTCACGGTCTCGCCGACCGCATTGATCAGCTTGATGATTCGCTTGGCCAGGAAGTAGCCGGGTGCGGCTTTGCCGCCGAAGATGAATGCGCGCGGGACGCTGTCCGGTCCGGGATTCTGCTTGAGGCGATGGTACTGCGTGACGATGTTCAGCACGTTGAGGTGTTGGCGCTTGTACTCGTGAATGCGTTTGACCTGGATGTCGAACAGCCAGTCGGGGTTCAGTTCTACCCCGGTGGTGGAAGCGACATAGGCAGCCAACCGAGCCTTGTTGTCCCGCTTGATTGCTCGCCACTGGGCGCGGAAGGTCGGATCGTTGGCGTAGGTCTCCAGTTCGCGCAGCTTGGTCAGATCCCTCAGCCAGCCATCGCCGATGGTGTCGTCCAGCAGGCTACGGAGCCCGGGATTGGACAGTGCCAGAAAGCGGCGTGGGGTGACACCGTTGGTCTTGTTGGAGAACCGCTCGGGCCACAGCTCGTAGAAGTCTTTGAGCACACTCGATTTCAGCAGTTCCGAATGCAGCGCCGCGACACCGTTGACGGCGTGGCTGCCGACGGTGGCAAGATGCGCCATCCGCACACTCTTGCCGTTGTCCTCGCTGATCAGCGACATCCGGCGCAGCCGGTCGGTGTCATCGGGGAACTTGGCGGCGACCTCGTCGAGGAAGCGGCGGTTGATCTCGTAGATGATCTCCAGGTGCCGCGGCAGGGATTCGCCGAACATGGCCAGCGGCCAGGTCTCCAGCGCCTCCGGCAGCAGGGTGTGATTGGTGTAACCGAACGAGGCGACCGTGATGTCCCACGCCTCATCCCAGCTCAGCTGCCGCTCATCGATCAGCAGCCGCATCAGCTCGGCTACCCCGATAGCGGGGTGAGTGTCGTTGAGCTGCAAGGCGAACCGTTCGGGAAGCTCGCGTACCGAGACATCGGCGAGGTCATCGAGAATGTGTAGGACGTGCTGCAGCGAGCACGACACGAAGAAGTACTGCTGCAGCAGGCGCAGCCGTTTGCCGACATCGGGCTCGTCGTTCGGGTAGAGCACCTTGGTCACGGTCTCGGAGGTGACCTCGTCCTCGACGGCCTTGTAATAGTCGCCAGTGTTGAACGCCTCCAGTGCGAACGACTTGACGGCCCGGGCGCTCCACAACGTCAGCACGTTGCACGTTTTCACGCCATAACCCTGGATGGGGGTGTCGTAGGCGACGCCTTTGATCACCCGCCCCGGCACCCAGCGCGCCCGGTTGTGGCCGGCCTGGTCGGCGTAGTGCTCGGCGTAGCCGCCCCAGTTCACCTCGTAGCTCACATCGGGTTTGGCTATCTCCCAAGGGTTTCCGTCGTCGAGCCAGTTGTCGGTCTTCTCGAACTGCCAGCCGTCGTGGATCTCCTGGTCGAAGATGCCGAACTCGTAGCGGATGCCGTAGCCGATCGCCGGACGTTCAAGCGTCGCCAGCGAGTCGAGGTAGCACGCGGCAAGCCTGCCCAGACCGCCGTTGCCGAGGCCGGGTTCCTCCTCGCAGGCCAGCACCTCGTCGAGATCCTGCCCAAGCTCGGCAAGTGCGGTGCGCGCAGCCGACTCGATCTGCAGGTTGAGTAGGTTGGCACCCAGCTGCGGGCCCATCAGGAACTCGGCAGAGAGGTAGCACGTGACCTTGCGGCCGAGGTCGAGGGATGTCTGCGTCGACGTGACCCGGTTGTCCTGCATACGGTCCCGCACGGCCAGGGCCAGGGCGCGGTAGTAGTGCTCGGGCCGCAGCGCGGCAGCCGGCCGGCCGATCGAGTAGCGGAGATGGTCAACGATGCCGCGGCGCAGGGCGTCGGCCGACAGGCCGGTGCGGCTGTGTTCGTGCGTGGGTACGTTCTGCGCGACGCCGGTCATGGCGGGCAGTCTGGCAGCTGGACATGCACAGCAAACCGGCAATGGGAGGCCGACAAGTGAACGGCCGCGGTGCGACGGTTAGACGTTCTGCTTCATCGATTGATCGCGTCGCCGCTTCGCCCAGTCACCGTGAGGCCGCAGTCACAGTTCCGCCCCGAAGGTGTCACGTCGTGCAACCCGACACGGCGGCCGTTCCGTCGCGCGTCGCGGCGGAGAGGCTTCAACCCGCCGGACCCACGTCACCGCCGCGAGGCTCACGCGTATCCGCGCCAGCGCAGGATCCTGCCGATCGAGAAAGAACTGCAGGTGAACGCTGGTATCGAGGGCATTGAGGACAGCAAGATCTTCGTGGTCGAACGGCTCTGCGACGGCGACGACGTGCCCATGGAGGCCGACGCGCTGTTTGTGCGGCTCAAACCTGGGCAGCCTTGACCCCAGCGGGCTCGGGGCGTGGGCCGCCCCACCGATAGCATGGTCGCGATCGTATTGCGCCCCGCAACCCTAGGAGAGTCCCCGATGAGCGCCGCCGCCAGCTCCGCCCCCGCAGCCCCGATCCGGGTCGCTGCCGGGACTACCGCCGGGGCGGCGGTCCGCGAGGCGGGGCTGCCGCAGCGCGGTGCCGTCGATGCCATCGTGGTGGTGCGCGACGCCGACGGCCGGCTGCGTGACCTGTCCTGGATCCCCGATGCTGATGTCGAGGTGACCCCGGTCGCCGCCGATACCGACGACGGCCGCAGCGTGATCCGACACTCGTGTGCGCACGTGCTCGCGCAGGCCGTGCAGGATCTCTTCCCCGAGGCCAAGCTCGGGATCGGGCCGCCCATCGTCGACGGCTTCTACTACGACTTCGACGTCCCGCAGCCGTTCACGCCCGAGGATCTGGAAAAGCTCGAGAAGCGGATGCAGAAGATCGTCAAGGACGGTCAGCTGTTCGATCGGCGGGTCTACACGTCCAAGGACGAAGCCCGTCGGGAACTCGCCGGCCAGCCCTACAAGCTGGAGCTGGTCGACGACAAATCTGGTGCCGCAGACAACCTGGACGAAGTGATGGAAGTGGGCGGCGACGAGCTCACCGCGTACGACAACCTCAATCCCCGCACCAAAGAACGGGTTTGGGGCGATCTGTGTCGCGGTCCGCACATCCCGACCACCAGACACATCCCGGCATTCAAGCTGACCCGCAGCTCAGCGGCTTACTGGCGCGGCAACCAGAACAATGCGAGCCTGCAGCGCATCTACGGCACCGCGTGGGAATCGCAGGAAGCCCTCGACAAGCATCTCGAGCTCATCGAGGAGGCCCAGCGCCGCGATCACCGCAAGCTCGGCGTGGAGCTCGACCTGTTCAGCTTCCCCGACGAGTTGGGTTCGGGCCTACCGGTTTTCCATCCGAAGGGCGGCGTGGTGCGTCGCGAACTCGAGGACTACTCGCGCCGCAAGCACCTTGAGGCGGGCTACGAGTTCGTCAACACCCCGCACATCACCAAGGAGAACCTCTACATCACCTCGGGGCACCTGGAGTGGTACGCCGACGGCATGTTCCCGCCGATGCACATCGACGCGGAGTTCAACGAAGACGGTTCGGTTCGTAAGCCGGGGCAGGACTACTACCTCAAGCCCATGAACTGCCCCATGCACCACCTGATCTTCCGGTCGCGGGGCCGCTCTTATCGGGAACTTCCGTTGCGGCTCTTCGAGTTCGGCAGCGTCTACCGCTACGAGAAGTCCGGCGTCATCCACGGCCTGACCCGGGTGCGTGGCATGACCCAGGACGACGCGCACATCTACACCACGCGTGAGCAGATGCGTGACGAGCTCACCCGGCTGTTGCAGTTCGTGCTGGACCTGTTGCGTGACTACGGCCTCGACGACTTCTACCTGGAGCTGTCCACCAAGGACCCGGAGAAGTACGTCGGCTCCGACGAGATCTGGGAGGAGGCCACCAACACCCTGCGTGAGGTGGCCGAGGCGTCCGGCCTGGACCTGGTGCCCGACCCGGGCGGCGCGGCGTTCTACGGGCCCAAGATCTCGGTGCAGGTCAAGGATGCGCTCGGGCGCAACTGGCAGATGTCGACGATCCAACTGGACTTCAACATGCCCGACCGGTTCGAGCTGGAGTACACCGCCGCCGACGGCAGCCGGCAGCGGCCCGTGTTGATCCACCGGGCGCTGTTCGGTTCGATCGAGCGGTTCTTCGGGGTGCTCACCGAGCATTACGCGGGAGCGTTCCCGGCGTGGCTGGCCCCGGTTCAGGTGGTCGGCATCCCGGTGGCCGATGCGCACCTGGATTACCTGTACGACGTTGCCGCCCAGCTGAAGTCGCGTGGTATCCGCGTCGAGGTGGATGCCAGTGACGACCGGATGGCCAAGAAGATCGTCAACCACACCAACCAGAAGGTGCCGTTCATGCTCCTGGCGGGTGACAAGGATGTCGAGGCCGGCGCCGTCTCGTTCCGGTTCGGGGACCGTACCCAGATCAACGGCGTGCCCCGCGAGCAAGCATTCGACGCCATCGCCGAATGGGTCGAGCGGCGTGAGAATGCCGTTCCGACAGCCGAATTGGTCAACGCGGTAACGGCGATGAGCGCTTGCGCGAAGAGCCAGGTAGCCCCGACGTGACCGATCCCGACGAGCGGACCATCGTCGACCACGGTGTCGGCGACCCCGACCATCTGCAGCGACTGTGGACCCCGTACCGGATGAGCTACATCGCCGATGCGGTCAAGAACGACAACAAGGTCGGGTCGGCCGGGTCGTCGGAACCGTTCACCGACATCCCGGAACTGTCCGACGAGGACGGTCTGATGGTGGCCCGCGGGCAACAGGTATACGCGGTGCTGAACCTGTACCCGTACAACCCGGGGCACTTGATGGTGGTGCCGTACCGGCGGGTGTCGGAGCTGGAGGACCTCACCGCCGAGGAGAGCGCCGAGCTCATGACGTTCACCCAGAAGGCGATTCGCGTGATCAAGGCCGTCTCCCGGCCGCACGGCTTCAACGTCGGGCTCAACCTCGGCACGTCGGCGGGCGGTTCGCTGGCCGACCACCTGCACATGCACGTGGTGCCGCGCTGGGGCGGTGACGCCAACTTCATCACGATCGTCGGCGGCGCCAAGGTGATTCCACAGCTGCTGCGCGAAACCCGGGTGCTGCTGGCCACGGAATGGGCCAAGCAGTCGGGCCCGGCGGGAGTGGACCGGTGAGCAACCTGTTCCTGATGAGTCGGGCCGCCTACGTCAAGGTGTCCCGTCCGGTGGCCAAGGCGGCGCTGCGTGCGGGCCTGACCCCCGATATGGTCACCATCGTCGGCACCGCAGGCTCGGTGACCGCCGCGCTGACGCTGTTCCCGATCGGGCAGCTGTGGTGGGGTGCGTTCACTGTGGCCGTCTTCGTGCTCGCGGACATGCTGGACGGCGCGATGGCCCGCGAACGAGGCGGCGGAAGCCGGTTCGGCGCGGTGCTCGACGCAACCTGCGATCGGATCGCCGACGGCGCGGTGTTCGCCGGTCTGTTGTGGTGGGCGGCTTTCGGTTCAGACAGGCCGTCGCTGGTGGTCGCGACGCTGATCTGCCTGATCACCTCCCAGGTGATCTCCTACATCAAGGCACGGGCAGAGGCCAGCGGCCTGCGCGGTGACGGCGGCATCATCGAGCGCCCCGAGCGCTTGGTGATCGTGCTGCTGGGCGCGGGCCTGTCCGGGGTGTCGTTCCTGCACGTGCCCTGGCTGGTGGATGTCGCGATGTGGGTCCTCGCGGTGGCCAGTGTGGTCACCGTGGCGCAGCGGCTGCACGCGGTGCGTACCTCGCCCGGCGCCATGGAACCGCTGCACCCGGCCCACCCCGCCGAGTCGAACGAGCAGAGCGAGCGGTGACGATCACCAGCCGGATGCCGTTCAGCGGGCGGATGACCGATATGGGCTACGCGGCCGGCTGGCAACTGGTGCGCGCCATGCCGGAGTCGATGGCCCGCAACATGTTCGACGTCGGGGCGTGGTATGCGTCGCTCGGTGGCGGGCCCGACCAACTGCGCAAGAACCTGGCCCGCGTCATCGGGGTGCCGCCCGCCGAGGTGTCCGGCGACCTCATGCGGGAATCGCTGGCGTCCTATGCGCGATACTGGCGGGAAGCCTTTCGCCTGCCGTCGATGGATCTGCCCGCCGTCGCCCGGCGCCTCGACGAAGTGGTCATCGGCGCGGACAGGCTCAAGGTCACGCACGACGCCGGCCGCGGTGGCATTCTTGCGCTTCCGCACAGCGGGAACTGGGACATGGGCGGTGTCTGGCTGGTGAGCCGGTACGGCACCTTCGCCACGGTCGCCGAACGGCTCAAGCCCGAATCGCTGTACCGGCGCTTCATCGAGTACCGCGAGAGCCTCGGCTTCGAGGTATTCCCACTGTCCGGCGGGGAACGGCCGCCCTTCGAGCTGCTTTCAGAGCGCTTGCGCGACAACAGGATCGTATGCCTGATGGCCGAGCGGGATCTGACTCGCAGCGGTGTCGAGGTCGACTTCTTCGGCGAACCCACCCGGATGCCGGCCGGATCGGCCAAGCTTGCCATCGAGACCGGTGCCCCGCTGCACCCGACGCACGTCTACTACGACGGCGACGACTGTGTGGTCGAGATCTTCGATCCGCTCGACACATCGTCTGGTGACGTCGGGATCATCACCCAGGCGCTGGCCGATCAGTTCGCCAAGAACATCGCCGCGCACCCCGCCGACTGGCACATGATGCAGCCTCAGTGGCTGGCGGACCTTTCGGACGAGCGCCGCGCCCGGTTAGGCACCTGATGAGCGCTTGCGCGAAGAAGCGACGGAGCTGAGCGATGCGAATCGGGATGGTCTGCCCGTACTCGTTCGACGTACCCGGCGGCGTGCAATCCCATGTGCTGCAGCTTGCCGAGGTGATGCGTGCGGCCGGCAACGAGGTCAGCGTTCTCGCCCCGACTTCTGCTGACGCCCACGCCGCGCTGCCCGAGTACGTGGTGTCTGGCGGCAAGGCTGTGCCGATCCCGTACAACGGCTCGGTCGCACGGCTGCGATTCGGGCCGGCGACTCACCGGATGGTCAAGAAGTGGCTGCGGCACGGTGACTTCGACGTGCTGCACCTGCACGAACCCAATGCGCCGAGCCTGTCGATGCTGGCGCTGAACATCGCCGAGGGGCCGATCGTCGCGACGTTTCACACTTCGACGACGAAATCGCTGACCCTGTCGGTGTTCCAGGGGATCCTCCGACCCCTGCACGAGAAGATCGTCGGCCGCATCGCCGTGTCCGACCTGGCGCGGCGCTGGCAGATGGAGGCGCTCGGTTCGGACGCGGTGGAGATCCCCAACGGTGTCGACGTGGCGTCGTTCGCCGGGGCCTCACCGCTCGACGGCTATCCGCGGCCGGGTCGCACGGTGCTGTTCCTCGGCCGATTCGACGAGCCCCGCAAGGGCATGGCCGTGTTGCTCGGTGCCCTGCCGAAACTCGTCGAGCGGTTCGCCGACATCGAGATCCTCATCGTCGGGCGCGGTGACGAGAACGCGTTGCGGGAGCAGGCCGGCGATCTCGCGTCACATTTACGGTTCCTCGGCCAGGTCGATGACACCATCAAAGCGGCCGCGATGCGCAGTGCCGACGTGTACTGCGCACCGAATCTCGGCGGAGAGAGCTTCGGCATCGTCCTGGTCGAGGCGATGGCCGCAGGCACCGCCGTGGTGGCAAGCGATCTGGACGCCTTCCGGCGTGTCCTCGACGATGGCCGCGTGGGTCGACTCGTCCCGGTGGACGATGCAGACGCTCTTGCCGAAGGCTTGATCGACGTCCTCGATGACGACGCGGCCCGAGCCCGTTACATCGCTGCCGCCACCGAGCGGGTCCGCCGCTACGACTGGTCGGTCGTGGCCGGCGAGATCATGAGAGTCTACGAAACCGTCGCGGGCGCTGGGACGAAGGTGCGGGTCGCCGGGACCGCGGTCAAGGGTGCCGCGGCCGGAGGTTCAGCTTCATGACCGGGGAGATCGTCGTCGGCGTCCTGATCCTGCTGGTCGTGGTGCTGTTGCTGGTGGGGATGTGGGCGTTTCAGACCGCCAACCGGCTGGACCGGTTGCACGTGCGCTACGACTTGTCGTGGCAGGCACTTGACAGTGCGCTGGCGCGGCGCGCGGTGGTGGCCCGCGCCGTCGCCGTCGATGCGTATGCGGGCAGCCCGCAAGGCAGACGACTGGCCGCGCTGGCCGACGCCGCGGAGCGGGCACCGCGATCAGCGCGCGAAATGGCCGAGAACGATCTATCGGCCGCGTTGGCAACCGTCGACCCGGCATCGCTGCCGGTGGCGCTCGTCGCCGAGCTGGCCGACGCCGAGGCGCGAGTGCTGTTGGCGCGCCGTTTCCACAATGACGCCGTGCGCGACACCCTCGCGCTGCGTGAGCGTCCGGCCGTGCGCACGCTTCGGCTGGGCGGGACCGCGGCGCTGCCGAGCTATTTCGAGATTGCCGAGCGCGCAGATGCGTCGAGCGTCGCGGCCGGCCCGGTCAGTCGGCGCATGTCGGCGCGCGTGGTGCTGCTCGACGAGTCGGGTGCGGTACTGCTCCTGCGTGGCAGCGATCCGGCAATCGATGCACCGGACAATCCGGCGCCGCGCTGGTGGTTCACGGTCGGCGGCGCGGTCCAGCAGGACGAGAAACTGCCGGATGCGGCTGCGCGGGAACTGACCGAGGAGACCGGCCTGCAGGTGGATCCGGCGGCCTTGATCGGGCCGGTATGGCGCCGCGACGCGGTGATCGATTTCAATGCATCGGTGATCCGCAGCGAGGAATACTTCTTCATTCACCGGACACCGCGGTTCGAACCCTCGGCCTCGGGCCGGACCACGTTGGAACGTCATTACATCCACGGTCACCGTTGGTGCGATGCAACAATGATCGCCGAGCTGGTCGCCGGCGGGGAGGCCGTGTACCCGCTGCAGTTGGGTGAACTGTTGGGGCAGGCCGTTGACCTGGCCAATCGCTTGTCCGACGAGCAGACGAGTACGCGGACACCCCCGCATCGTGAGCTGCAAACCATCCGCTGATGCGGATTCGATGGATTTGGCAGCTCGATAGACTGAATCAGTAGCAATTGGAGGAGATAGCAGTGGAAATCGGCGGGCAAGAGCGCAGCGATCGGGGGATTGCTGGGGCGGTGCAGAACGGTGCAACGAGTCAGACCGGTACCGCGCGCGTCAAGCGTGGCATGGCTGAGATGCTCAAGGGCGGCGTCATCATGGACGTCGTCACTCCCGAGCAGGCGAAGATCGCCGAGGCCGCGGGTGCGGTGGCCGTCATGGCACTGGAGCGAGTGCCTGCCGACATTCGTGCCCAGGGTGGCGTGTCGCGCATGAGTGACCCCGACATGATCGAAGGCATTATCGAGGCGGTGACGATTCCCGTGATGGCCAAGGCGCGGATCGGGCATTTCGTCGAGGCGCAGATCCTGCAGGCGTTGGGTGTGGACTACATCGACGAGTCCGAGGTGCTCACCCCGGCCGATTACACCAACCACATCGACAAGTGGAAGTTCACTGTGCCGTTCGTGTGTGGCGCGACCAATCTGGGTGAGGCGCTGCGCCGGATCACCGAGGGTGCGGCGATGATCCGCTCCAAGGGCGAGGCCGGCACCGGGGATGTGTCCAACGCGACGACCCATATGCGCAAGATCGGCGGGGAGATCCGTGGGCTGACGTCGCTGAGCGAGGACGAGCTCTACGTCGCCGCCAAGGAGTTGCAGGCACCGTATGACCTGGTCGTCGAGGTGGCCCGGGCCGGAAAGCTGCCGGTCACGCTGTTCACCGCCGGCGGTATCGCCACTCCGGCCGACGCGGCGATGATGATGCAGCTGGGCGCCGAGGGCGTGTTCGTGGGCTCAGGCATCTTCAAGTCGGGCAACCCGGCTCAGCGGGCCGCGGCGATCGTGAAAGCCACCACGTTCTACGACGACCCCGATGTGCTGGCCAAGGTGTCGCGCGGGCTGGGGGAGGCCATGGTCGGCATCAACGTGGAAGACATCGCCCAGCCGCATCGGCTCGCCGAGCGCGGCTGGTAAATGGCGATTGAAGAGATCCTCGATCTGGAGCAGCTCGAGGTCAATATCTATCGCGGTGGCGTGTTCAGCCCGGAGTCGGGTTTCCTGCAGCGCACGTTCGGCGGTCATGTAGCGGGACAGTCGCTGGTCTCCGCGGTGCGCACCGTCGACCCGCGCTTCCAGGTGCATTCGCTGCACGGCTATTTCCTGCGCCCCGGCGATGCCACCACGCCCACGGTCTACCTGGTCGAGCGGGTGCGCGACGGCGGCTCGTTCTGCACCCGGCGGGTCCTCGCCGTCCAGCACGGCGAGACGATCTTCTCGATGTCGGCCTCGTTTCAGACCCGCCAGACCGGCATCGAGCACCAGGACGCTATGCCGGAGGCGCCACCGCCGGATGATCTGCCCGGCTTTCGGTCCGGTGGAGCGTTCGACGACGCCGGGTTCGCGCAGTTCGCCGAGTGGGATGTCCGCATCGTGCCGCGCGACCAGGTGCACAAGGTGCCCGGCAAGGCCTCTCAGCAGCAGGTGTGGTTCCGTCACCGCGACCCGCTGCCCGACGACCATGTGCTGCACATCTGCGCGCTGGCCTACATGAGCGACCTCACGCTGCTGGGCTCGGCACAGGTCAACCACCTCGGTGTGCGCAAGCATCTGATGGTGGCCTCCCTGGACCACGCCATGTGGTTCATGCGGCCGTTCCGGGCCGACGAATGGCTGCTCTACGACCAATCGTCGCCGTCGGCGTGCGGCGGGCGTTCCTTGACCCAGGGCAAGATCTTCAACAGGTCCGGCGAGATGGTGGCGGCCGTGATGCAAGAGGGGCTGACCCGCTACCAACGGGATTTCACGCCTTCGGAAGAAAAATGACCAAGCATGTGGGGGTGCTGGCCCTTCAGGGCGACACCCGAGAACACCTGGCTGCCCTGCGTGCGGCCGGGGCAGAGGCGAGTACGGTTCGTCGACTGTCCGAACTGGAAGCGGTTGACGCCTTGGTGATCCCCGGCGGGGAATCCACCGCGATGAGTCATCTGCTGCGGGAATTCGATCTGCTGGAACCGTTACGGGCGCGCATTGCCGACGGTCTGCCCTGCTACGGGTCCTGCGCCGGGATGATCCTGCTAGCCACCGAGATCGCCGACGCCGGAGTCGAGGGGCGCGCCGCAGTGCCGCTGAAAGCCATCGACATGACTGTGCGCCGCAACGCATTCGGCCGACAGGTGGACTCCTTCGAAGGCGAAATCGACTTCGAGGGTCTCGACACTCCGGTACATGCCGTGTTCATCCGGGCGCCGTGGGTGGAGCGGGTAGGACCTGACGTGCAGGTGTTGGCCCGGGCTGCCGACCACATCGTGGCGGTGCGTCAGGGACCGGTGCTCGCGACGTCGTTTCATCCGGAGATGACCGGCGACCGGCGCATCCACAAGCTGTTCGTCGACTCGTTGTGACCGTCCTTACAAACCGCTGACCTGGGCCTATGTCGAGACACAGGAAGTCCCCGGCGGATACATAGGTTCGGCAAATCGGGGCGGGTCTTAATGGAGCGTGTGACGACGACGCTTGACGATGCGCCCGAATCGACCAATGACGCCGAACCGGGTTCCCGCCGCCGATTGGACGTGGCGAGGCTGGAGCGTTTCGCGTTCCCCGCGCTATTGCTGGTCACCGCGGTGGTCTACGTGTGGAACATCACCATCAACGGGATGGGCAACGAGTTCTACGCCGCCGCGGCGCAGGCCGGCTCCAAGAACTGGGAAGCCCTGCTGTTCGGGTCGCTGGATTCCAACAATTTCATCACCGTGGACAAGCCCCCGGTTTCGCAGTGGGTGATGGCGCTGTCGGGTCAGGTCTTCGGCTTCAGCAGCGCGAGCATGCTCGTCCCGGAAGCATTGATGGCCGTCGCCGCGGTCGGCCTGCTCTACGGAGCAGTGCGCCGGATCAGCGGACCGCGCGCTGCTCTGCTGGCCGGCGCCGCGCTGGCTCTCATGCCGGTGACGGCGCTGATGTTCCGGTTCAACAACCCCGACGCGGTGATGGTGCTGTTGATGACGGCTGCTGCTTACTGCGCGGTGCGGGCCCTGGGAAGCCATGGCGCACGCTGGATGGCGCTCGCCGGTGTCGCGCTCGGGTTCGCCTTCCTGGCCAAGATGCTCGAGGGGCTGATGGTCATGCCGGCCGTCGGGCTGGTCTACCTGATCGCAGCGCCCGTCACGATCCGCCGCCGGCTGCTGCACTTGTTGGGCTCGCTGGTTGCGTTCCTTGTGTCGTCGGGCTGGTTCGTGCTGCTCACGCTGCTCTGGCCGGCGTCCTCGCGGCCGTACCTCGCCGGTTCGACCGACAACAACTTCATGAACCTGGTGCTGGGCTACAACGGGTTCGGCCGCGTATTGGGCCACAACCACTACGGCATGAAGCCAGGCGCCCACCTGGCGCCCGATCCGGCGAACGTCCCGGGCGCCGCTGCCGCTCAGCACCACGGTGGTTTCGGTGGGTGGGGCAACCAGGTCCAGGGTCTGCCACGGCTGTTCACCGGTGAGTTCGGTTTCGAGATCGGCTGGCTGATCCCCGCGGCGCTGTTGGCGGTGGTGCTGGTGCTGGTGTCGCGCGGCCGGGCGCCGCGCACCGACATCGTGCGGGCCGGGGCCATCTTGTTCGGCACCTGGCTGGTGATCGACGGTCTGGTGCTGAGCTTCATGAAGACCAACGTGCATCCGTACTACTGCCTGTCGGTGGCCCCGGCCGTGGCGGCCATGTTCGCCATCGGCATCCACGAGATGTGGCGCCGCCGCGACGGCTGGTTGGGGCAGATCGGTTTGGCGGCAATGCTTCTGGCGACCGGGGTGTGGAGCTTCTGGATCCTGGGCCGCAATGCGTCCTGGCTGCCGCCGCTGCGGTGGGCCATTCTGGCGGTGGCCGTGCTGGCCACGGTGGTTCTGCTGTGGGGGTTGCGCGCGGGCAGCCGCGGCCTCGCGGTCGCCGCACTGTCGGCGGCACTGATCGGCGGGTTCGCCGGGACGACGGCGTACACGGTGGCCACTCTCGGTCAGCCGCACACCGGCGGCGGCCCGAGCGTCGGACCGGCTGATCCCGACGGCAACCACGGGCACGGCTGGTTCACCGACAATCCCGGAGTGGACGCGATGCTGCGGGGCACCACTACCAAGTGGTCGGCGGCGGTCAATCACTCCTCGGCAGCGGCTAATCTCGAATTGTCCACCAACACTGCGGTAATGGCGATCGGTGGCTTCATTGGTACCGATCCGGTGCCGACGCTGGAACAGTTCCAAGCCTATGTTGCCGAACGGCAGATCACCTACTACATCCTCCCGGAGACCAAGGACCACGGTGGAGGCTTCTTCGGCAACAACTCGCACACTGAGATCACCGACTGGGTGAAGGCGAACTTCACCGCGACCAAGGTGGGCTCGGACACGGTCTACGACCTGAGCGCCCCGCTGAAGAAGTAGCCACCCGGCCACTACGCCGGGATAGGCCCGAGCAGGCGTTATCCGCGCATGCGTGTCCGTCGGGCTCCGACGGGCGGCCGTCACTTGGAGACGGGTGGGTTTTCTCCGGCGAGGCCGACGTAGTACACCTGGGTCACCCGATGGGTGGTCAGCGGGCCGTCTTCGGTGCCGACTGTCACCGACCATCTGCGGTGGTCTCGGCTGATACCGTCGCTGTCGCCGCCGTCGTCCCGCGGTCCCCACACTGCAGTGAAGTCCGCATCGTTGGTACCGCAGCCGTAGTAGGCCACCCAGTCGGGTTGTTGAGCGAAATGGCCCCACGCGCCGCCGATCCGGGCACGGCACCGGGTTCCGTCGTCGAGTACTAAGGCAAACGGTATGTAGCTATGCCTCGCTGGCT
The DNA here is from genome assembly GCF_000373905.1 of Mycobacterium sp. 155. Classification (NCBI taxonomy): domain Bacteria; kingdom Bacillati; phylum Actinomycetota; class Actinomycetes; order Mycobacteriales; family Mycobacteriaceae; genus Mycobacterium; species Mycobacterium sp. 155. The sequence goes on along the minus strand of NZ_KB892705.1, from coordinate 1,837,095 downwards.
TGCGGGCCGTGCTCAATCCACTGGCGGGGATCAGATCGACCACGTTGGTGAACGGATCACGCACGCACAGCACATGATCGTTGTCTGCTGCCGGCCAGCAGGCGTCGCCGGAATCGGCTGTCCCACCGCATGATCGCACCGAGCCGCCCACGTCGTAACGTGACGGCAAACCGAGCGAGCAATCGATGGGATCGTTGCCGCGATCCTCGACATTCAGCCTCCAACCGGTCTGGACGTTTCCCTGTGCGTCAACAGGCCTCAGCACGATCACCTCGGGTCCGTTACGTCGGTTGAAGTGGTTGACCGTGACAACGCCGACGACGACAGCCGCGACCGTCGCCACTGCGCCGAGCGCCCACAGCAGCGCGGGGCGCCGGCGGAGGGCCGCAGGCTGAGCAGGAGGGTGTGGCGGGGGTGTGTTCGTCCAGAATTGCCAGCCGTGCGGCGCCGGCGGCCAGGAGGGATCAGGCTCCCAGCCCACAGACGGCTCCCAGCCGGGAGGAACTGGCCAGCCCGGTGGGGGATGGAATGAACCGCCCGGCATTCGCGTACGGTAACGCGCCCGGCGCGGCATATTGCGGAACTGACGTCTGCCGATCGGACGAAATCTACGCAGGCCAAGCCAGCGCGCGACCCAGCACCGGCCCACGTAGACTGGGCAGCCGAAGTTTCACCAGAAAGAGGGCGTACCTGCATGAGCGGCCATTCCAAGTGGGCCACCACAAAGCATCAGAAGGCCGTTAAAGACGCGCGCCGTGGTAAAGAATTCGCCAAGCTGATCAAGAACATCGAGGTGGCGGCGCGCACCGGCGGTGGTGACCCGGGTGGAAACCCGACGCTGTATGACGCCATTCAGAAGGCCAAGAAGACCTCGGTGCCCAACGACAACATCGAGCGGGCCCGCAAGCGTGGTGCGGGTGAAGAAGCCGGCGGCGCCGACTGGCAGACCATCACGTACGAGGGCTACGGCCCCAACGGTGTTGCGGTGCTCATCGAGTGCCTGAGCGACAACCGCAACCGGGCCGCCGGTGAGGTCAGGGTCGCGATGACGCGCAATGGCGGCAACATGGCCGATCCGGGCTCGGTGGCCTACCTGTTCGCCCGCAAGGGCGTGGTGACGCTGGAGAAGAACGGCCTGACCGAGGACGACGTGCTGCTGGCCGTGCTCGAAGCGGGCGCCGAAGAGGTCAACGACCTGGGCGATGCGTTCGAGATCATCTCCGAGCCCAGCGACCTGGTTGCGGTACGGACCGCACTGCAGGATGCCGGTATCGACTACGACTCGGCCGAGGCCAGCTTCCAGCCGTCGGTGACGGTTCCGGTCGATCTTGAGGGTGCACGCAAGGTGCTCAAGCTGGTCGACGCGTTGGAGGACAGCGACGACGTGCAAGAGGTCTACACCAACGTCGACATCCCCGACGATGTTGCCGCGGCCCTCGACGAGGACTAGCTAGCCGGGGTTCGACATCCCTCTACCGCCGCGGCGACAGGTGTCTCACCGGAGATCACCTCGAACGTGTGACCGGCTGTTTGTGGTGCGTCCAGCACTGCCAGCAGCACCGCGGCGACATCGGCCCGCGGAATGGTGCCGCGCCCTGTGGATTCAGCGATCCGCACGTTGCCTGTGCCGGCCTCATCGGTGAGCCCGCCCGGCCGCACGATGGTGGTCAGCAGTCCCGAGCGGGCCCGCACATTTGCGTCGGCATCGGCCTTGGCCCGCATGTAGGCCCGGAACACCTCGTCATAGCTGTCGTCGAGAGACCGATCATCGGCGGACAACGCCGAGACCATCACGTACCGCGTCACCCCGGCCTCCTCGGCGGCGTCGGCTAGCAGGATCGCCGCGTCGCGGTCGACGGTCTGCTTGCGGGCCGCGCCGCTGCCCGGTCCGGCACCCGCAGCGAACACCACCGCGTCGGCACCGCGCACCGCGTCGGCGACGTCATCGACCGAGGCGCGTTCCAGGTCCAGCACGACGGCCCGGGCGCCGGCGGCCTCCAGATCGGCTGTCTGGGCGGGATTACGGATCAGCCCGGTGACCGAATCGCCGCGCTCGGCCAGCAGTCGTTCCAGAAGTAGGGCGATCTTTCCGTGTCCACCTGCGATGACGACGCGCATGATGCTTCCTCCAGCCTTCTTCGGGTGCGCCTACAGTCTGCCGCGCGTGTCCCTGCCGCGCGGTGTCGGTGGACCACGCTAGGCTCTCGAACAGATGTTCTGACGAAAGGGTTCGCGTGCGGGTGATGGGAGTCGATCCCGGGTTGACGCGTTGCGGGCTGTCGGTGATCGAGAACGGGAAAGGCCGCCAGGTCATCGCGCTTGATGTGGACGTGGTTCGCACGCCGGCCGACGCCCCGCTGCAGCAGCGGCTGCTGACCATCAGCGACACCGTCGAGTATTGGATGGACACTCATCGGCCCGACGTGATCGCCATCGAGCGTGTCTTCGCTCAGCAGAACGTATCGACCGTAATGGGGACCGCCCAGGCCGGCGGCGTGATCGCGCTGGCGGCTGCCCGCCGAAAGATCGACGTGTATTTCCACACCCCGTCCGAGGTGAAGGCCGCAGTCACCGGAAACGGTCGGGCCGGCAAGGCTCAGGTCACCGAAATGGTGACGAGAATCCTTGCGCTGCAAGCTAAACCGACTCCCGCCGATGCGGCCGACGCGCTCGCGCTGGCCATCTGCCACTGCTGGCGGGCGCCGATGCTCGCCCGGATGGCCGCAGCTGAGGCGCTCGCTGCTGAGCAACGCCGCAAGTATCAGGCCAAGCTCAAGGCGGCCAGGGCATGATTGCGTCGGTCCGCGGCGAGGTCATCGACATCGCTCTCGATCACGCCGTCATCGAGGCCGCCGGTGTCGGCTACAAGGTGATGGCGACACCCGCCACCCTGGCGAACCTGCGCCGCGGTGCCGAGTCGCGGCTGATCACCGCGATGATCGTGCGCGAAGACTCCATGACGCTCTACGGGTTCGCCGACGGAGAGGCTCGGGATTTGTTCCTGACGCTGCTCGGAGTGTCCGGCGTCGGTCCGAAGATCGCCCTGGCGACACTGGCCGTGTACGACCCGCAGGCGCTACGCCAGGCCCTCGCCGACGGCGACGTGACCGCCCTGACCAGGGTGCCTGGCATCGGTAAGCGGGGCGCCGAACGGATGGTGCTGGAACTGCGCGACAAGATCGGCGTGGTGACGGCCGGGGCCGCGGGTGTGGCCGTCGGCCACGCGGTACGCGGGCCAGTGGTGGAAGCGCTTGTCGGCCTTGGCTTTGCGGCCAAACAAGCTGAGGAAGCCACCGACAAGGTGCTTGCCAACGACCCCGAAGCGAGCACGTCGACCGCACTGCGGGCGGCGCTGTCCATGCTTGGTAAGAAGTAGCGGTGATGAGCCGCTGGCGCGAAGAGCAGACGTAGATGGGCCGGTTCGACGACACCGAGGAGCCCGATGATCGTGAGGTGACACCCGCGCTCACCGTCGGCGAGGGCGACATCGACGCCAGTCTGCGGCCCCGCTCGCTGCGTGAGTTCATCGGTCAGCCTCGGGTGCGGGAACAGTTACAGTTGGTGCTCGAAGGCGCCAAAAACCGCGGTGGCACACCGGATCACATCCTGTTGTCCGGTCCTCCGGGTCTGGGCAAGACGTCGTTGGCGATGATCATCGCCGCCGAGCTCGGCTCCTCGCTGCGGATCACCTCAGGCCCTGCTTTGGAGCGGGCGGGCGACCTGGCGGCCATGCTGTCCAACCTCGTCGAGCACGATGTGTTGTTCATCGACGAAATTCACCGCATCGCGCGCCCGGCCGAGGAGATGCTGTACCTGGCGATGGAGGATTTCCGCGTCGACGTGGTGGTCGGCAAAGGCCCTGGGGCCACGTCGATTCCATTGGAAGTGGCTCCTTTCACCCTGGTCGGTGCGACGACGCGGTCCGGCGCGCTGACCGGCCCGCTGCGCGATCGCTTCGGGTTCACCGCGCACATGGATTTCTACGAACCGGTCGAGTTGGAGCGTGTGCTGGCTCGCTCGGCCGGCATCCTCGGCATCACCCTCGGCGCCGAGGCCGGGGCGGAGATCGCTCGCCGCTCGCGGGGCACACCCCGGATCGCCAACCGGCTGCTGCGTCGGGTTCGTGACTACGCCGAGGTGCGTGCCGACGGCGTCATCACACGCGACATCGCCAAAGCCGCTCTGGAGGTCTACGACGTCGACGAGTTGGGGCTGGACCGGTTGGACCGGGCCGTGCTGTCCGCGCTCACCCGCAGCTTCGGCGGGGGACCGGTGGGCGTGTCCACGTTGGCCGTAGCGGTCGGGGAGGAAGCCACCACGGTCGAGGAGGTGTGCGAACCGTTTCTGGTTCGGGCCGGGATGGTGGCCCGCACCCCACGGGGTCGGGTCGCAACACCACTGGCCTGGACTCACCTCGGCATGCAACCGCCGATCACCGGTCTGGGTCAGGCCGGGCTGTTTGAATAGTCGTCATGGTCGTCGCCGGTTCGGTTTTCGCCGCCCTCGCTGCGGTTCTGCACGTCTACATCTTCGTGATGGAATCGCTCACCTGGACCTCCCCGCGCACCCGCGCGACCTTCGGTACCACTGCGGAAACCGCTGAGATCACCAAGGAACTGGCATTCAACCAGGGCTTCTACAACCTGTTCCTGGCGATCGTCACCATGGTCGGTATCGTGGGAATCGCCTTGGGGCACAACGCTGTCGGTGTGACCCTGGTGTTCGCCGGGGTCGGCTCGATGCTCGCCGCGGCGCTGGTTCTGCTTACCACCTCACCGGATAAGGCTCGCGCCGCGATCACGCAAGGCATCTTCCCGCTGATAGCGGTGGTGCTCGTGGCGATCGGCTTGGCGTTCTAACGCCTGCGTTCGACGAGGACGGGATCGATACCGTCGGGTGCGTCTTCCCCTGCCGAGCAGACGCGGCGGCACCGGAACAACGGCGTGTCGGGTGCCGCAGTGTCTGCTCGCGGAGAGACTGATCGGCCGCGTTCCTGGTGGGATCGCGGCCGATCAGGGGACCTTCCCTTGTGAGGAAGCGTGTTACAGCAGCCCGAGCTGCTTCAGGTTGGTGATGTACTGCACGATGACCGGAGCCGACACGTGCGGGATGTCCTTGTCGGGACCGATCTTGGCTTCCTGCACGGCTTCGCGGAACCGATCGGTCGGCGCGAGCGCACCCAGCATCGGACGCTCCGGCTTCTGGTAGTTGTGCAGCAGCGGCAGCAACGACGCCTGACGCTGCCTGTCCGGCAGTGCCCGCAGGGTGCTTTCGAACCGCTGCAACCACTGGCCGTAGTCGGCGATGCGCTCGATCCGGTAGCCCGCCTCGATGAGCCAGTCGACGAACTCGTCCATCCCGAGGCCGTCGTCGTACGGGTTCATCACGTGGTAGGTCTCGAAGCTCTCGACTGCCTGCGCGCCCAGCGTCGAGATCGACTCGGCGATGAACTCGACCGGCAGACCGTCGTAGTGCGCCCGCTGCCGTTCGCCGTCGGCGCCCAGCTGGTAGAAGGAGCCCGGGGCGATACCGCTGGCGACGAGGCTGAACATCATCCGGGTGAACATGTCGGGCAGGTTCAGCTGGCCCGAGTACGTCGTGTCGGCCAGGATCATGTCGCAGCGGAACACCGCGACGGGCAGCCCGCACAGGTCGTTGGCCTCGCGCAGCAGGACCTCGCCGGCCCACTTGCTGTTGCCGTAGCCGTTGGCATACGAGTCGTCGATGCGGCGGACGGCACTCATCTCGCGGACATCGGCTTCTTCGACGAACTTGCCCGGCGTGATCTGGTCGCCCACGCCGATGGTCGACACGTAGGTGTACGGCTTGATCTTGGTGGTCATTGCGAGCCGGATCAGCTCGGCGGTGCCCACGGCGTTCGGCCCGAACAATTCGCTGTAGGGCAGCACGTGGTTGACCAATGCAGCCGGGTCGACGATCAGATCGACGGTGTCGGCCAGGCCCTGCCAGGTCTCGCGGTCCAGGCCGAGGTCGGCCTCGCCCTTGTCACCTGCGACAACCTCCAGGTGATCGGCGGCCAATTCCTGGTAGTGCGCAAGCAGTTTCGCGTCGCCGGTATCGAAGATGGCATCGAGGCGGGCCCGGGCGTCCTCGTTCGAACGGGCTCGGACGAGGGCGACGACCTTGCCGTCGACCAGGTCCATCCGCTCCAGCCACTCCAGGGCCAGGTAACGGCCCAGGAAGCCGGTGGCACCGGTCAGCAGCACCGTGCGGACCTCGGAACCGGCCTTGGGCAGTGACGGTGCGGTGGCCAGGGTTTCGGCGTCGATGAACTTGTCCAAGGTGAGATCGGCGGCACGTACTTCGGTCGCGTCACGGCCGTGCACTGACGTGAAGGTCGGCCGCTTGGCGCCGGGGGCGCGCTCGGCCTCGATGTAGGCCGCGATCGCCGTCAGATCGTTGGCAGGGCTGACGATCACACTCACCGGCACGTCGACCTCGAAGATCTCGCGCAGCAGATTTCCGAAAGTCAATGCCGACAACGAATCTCCACCCAGATCGGTGAAGTGGGCATCCGGTTGCAGATCGGCGGTCGAGGCGCCGAGCAGGGCCCCGGCGGCACGGCTGACAGTCTCCAGGACCGAAGCCTGCGCGCCGTTCTGCCGTAGCTCGCGCAACTCGTTGGCCTGACTCTCGGCCAGATCGACGTAGAGCTGCTCGAGCCGTTCGCCGTAGTGCGCCTTCAGCTTCGGCCACGCGAGCTTGCGGATGCCGGTCAGCAGGCCGTTCTCCAGCGTGAAAGGTGTTGTCTCCACGAGGAAGTCGCGAGGAATCTCATAGGACTGCAGACCGGAGGTCTTGGCCACGTCCTGCAGCGATTCGGCGATCGCGGTCTTCAATTCGGCGGGCTGGTACCGCGACTGGGCCTCCTGTGTCGGCACCACCACGGCCAGCAGGTACGGCCGGGCGCTGTTGCCATAGATGTAGATCTGTTGCACCAGCGGACTGTTGCCGAATACCGCTTCCAGCTTGGCGACGGTGACGAACTCGCCCTGTGCGAGCTTGAGCACGTTGTTGCGCCGGTCGACGTAGGTCAGCTGATCGGGACCGACCTCGGCGACGATGTCACCGGTGCGATAGAAGCCGTCCTCGTCGAACACACTCGCGGTGACCTCGGGTCGCTTGTAGTAGCCGGGGAACAGGTTCTGGGTCTTCACCAGCAGTTCGCCGCGCGGATGCGGCTTATCGGTGCTGAAATACCCTAGGTCCGGGACGTCGACCAACTTGTAGTCGATGACCGCCTGCCGCTGCACCACACCGTCGAACAGCACCATGCCTGCCTCGGTCGATCCGTAGCCCTCCAGCAGGTGGATCCCCAGAAGGTCCTCCAGCCACGCTTTCAGTTCGGCCGAGATCGGCGCAGAACCGGTCATGGCCGAAATGAACCGTCCGCCAAGCAGATTCTGGCGCATGTCGGTCATCACTTCGGATTCGACGGCGGCGTGGTCGGACGCACCGTCGAGCCGGCGATCCACCCTGCTCTGGAACTCGTTGAAGATCATCTCCCAGACCCGCGGCACGAAGTTCAGCTCGGTGGGCCGAACCAACGCCAGATCTTCCAGCAGTGTCGACAGGTCGCTGCGGGCCGCGAAGTAGGCGGTGCCGCCGGAGGTCAGCGACGCGTAGAGGATGCCGCGGCCCATGACGTGACTCATGGGCATGAAGCAGAGGTTGATCGAGGCCGCTGTCGGGCTGAACCAGGCCTTGGAGTTGCGGCGCCAAAATTTGGCGACCGCGCTCTGCCGGTAGATCGCGCCCTTCGGCGCGCCGGTGCTGCCCGAGGTGTAGATGAGAAGGGCCAGGTCTTCATCGGAGGATTCAGGGGCGGGTGCCTGTGGCAGGTTCTTGCCCTGCGCCAGCAGGTCGGCCAGTGTTTCGACGACGATGGGGTGGCCCGCGTCGGTGAGCCGCGCTGTCGCGGCAGCTACGGCGTCGCGGTGGTCGTCGACCTCGAGGTGGTGGTCGAAGACGACCAGTTTGGCCGGCGCGTGCGCAGTGAGCGCGAGCTCGACGGCGTCGTTGAGGTGGTCGACGCTCGCCGCGATTACGCGGGGCTCGGTCTCGATGACGATCGGCGCCAGGGCCGACACGGACGAGCTGGTCTGCAGCGGCACCGAGACGGCTCCGAGCTGCCCCAGCGCGGTGTCGATGACGGTGTAGTCGGCGCTGGCGAAGCCGAGGATGTTGACCCGGTCACCAGGTGCCACACCGGCTTGGTGCAGTGCGCTGGCCAATGCCCGCACCCGTTCCCACACCTCGCCGTAGGTGATGGTGTCGAAGCGGGGGAGGAGCTGGGCGCTGGTTCTGCCGGTCTGTGGATCGGTGACGAACTCGACGGCGCGCTCACCGATGGCGGGGCGGTCGGCGTAGCCCTGCAGGACGGTCTGCACGATCTTGGGCAGTTTCAGGCCCTCGGCGTCGGCGGCAGCGCTCACGGCCTCGCTGGGTGCGGCGGCGGCGAACTGCGGATCTGTGCTGACCAGGTCAGCGACACGGCGCTCGAGCCGCCCCTCATAGGTGTCAGTCGTCATCGGTATTCCTCTTTGGAAGTTAGCTATGTATCAAGTGGCGCGACGTTGCGCTCAATCAATTACTACGTTAGTAGAACTAAACTTATTTCCATACTGCCAGCTCAGAGCCTGTCAATTCGCTGGGAATCTTGGGAACATCCGCCGTGGCCTCGAAATTCTGCTTCATTGTGAGCCGCGTCACTGAATTGCCCAGACTGTGTCTTTCGGCTTATCCGATCGACCCGCACAGACCGCGGGTGATCGACGTTCTGCCACGGCGGCGTGATCCAGTCGTATGCCGCCACCCTTGGCGCGTTATCTCCGGATGCCGTGTGGGTACCCACTGCTTCGTCAAAGGAGGCAACATGAGCGAATTCGATACCCGCGGAAGTCTGATGCGGATGCCGCGCAGTCGGGGTGCGGCCAGCGGTCTGCTCCTGGTCGTGTTCGGAGCCTGGGGTGCACTGATCCCGTTCATCGGCCCGTACCTCGACTTCGCCTTCACGCCCGACCAAGGCTGGGTGTGGACGGTGGGTCGCGGCTGGCTGGAGGTGTTGCCGGGAGCCGTCGCCGTACTAGGTGGGCTATTGCTATTGACGTCGGGTAACCGCGCGACTGCGATGCTCGGCGGTTGGCTGGCCGTCATAGCCGGGGCATGGTTCATCGTCGGCCGCGCGCTGGCGGGCCTGTTGAGCATCGGCGATGCGGGTATCCCGGTCGCCGTCACGGACGCCAAGCGCATCGCATTGGAGCTGGCCTACTTCTCCGGCCTGGGTGCGGTGATCGTATTCCTGGGCGCCCTCGCGCTGGGCCGCTTGTCGATTCGTAGTGTCCGCGATGTCGCGTATGCACGGCGGCCTGTCGTGGCCGAGTCCGTTCCGACCAGCGCACAGGCCGTCGAGGTACCGGCTTCCGACACTGCGGCCGCGCGTGAGCACCGAGGCTGGGGCGGCCTGTTCGGCAGGCGACACACCCATGCGCACTAAAGATCGCGCAGGATCAGTTCGAGAATATCGAGAGCTTCGACGAGCAGACCGTCGCTGATGGTCAGCGGAGGCAGGAAGCGCAGCACGTTGCCGTAGGTGCCGCAGGACAGCACGATCACCCCGGCGGCGTGCGCGCCCGCGCACAACGCCTTGGTCAGTTCGGCATCGGGTTCAGTGGTGCCGGCCCTGACCAGTTCCATGGCGATCATCGCGCCGCGACCCCGCACGTCGCCGATGCGGTCGTCCTCGGTCTGCCACCGTCCCAGCCGGTCTTTCATCAGGGTTTCGATCTGCTGGGCCCGGGCCACCAGGCCGTCAAGCTCGATGGTCTCGATCGTGGCGAGCGCCGCGGCGCAGGCGACAGGATTGCCGCCGTAGGTACCGCCCAGCCCGGATACGTGCGGCGAGTCCATGATTTCGGCGCGACCGGTCACAGCCGACAGCGGCATGCCGTCGGCAATGCCCTTGGCGGTGACGATCAGATCGGGGTCGATCCCTTCGTGTTCGCAGGCGAACATGGCGCCGGTACGGGCGAATCCGGTCTGCACCTCGTCGGCGATGAACACCACGTCATTCGCCCGACACCAGGCCAGCAGCGCAGGCAGGAAACCGTCGGCGGGGACGATGAATCCACCCTCGCCCTGAATCGGTTCGATGAGCACCGCCGCGAGATTGTCGGCGCCGATCTGATTGTCGATCACATCGATCGCCCGCTTGGCGGCCAGTTCGCCGTCGGTGGCCAGCTCCTTGCCGAACTCGGCGTCGCGGAACGGATAGGACACCGGGGCGCGGTAGATCTCTGGGGCGAACGGGCCGAAGCCGTTCTTGTAGGGCATGACTTTGGCCGTCAGCGCCATGGTGAGGTTGGTGCGGCCGTGGTAGGCGTGATCGAACGCCACGACGGCAGGTTTGTGGGTGTAGGAGCGCGCGATCTTCACAGAGTTCTCGACCGCTTCGGAACCGGAATTGAACAGTGCGGAGCGTTTGTCGCCCGCGACCGGAGCCAATCGGTTGAGCTGTTCGCAGACGGCGACGTACCCCTCGTAGGGCGTCACCATGAAGCACGTGTGGGTGAAGTCGGCGGCCTGGGCGGCCACGGCGTCGACCACGAGGGGTGCCGCATTGCCGACGGTGGTCACTGATATTCCGGAGCCCAGGTCGATGAGCCGGTTACCGTCGACGTCCTCGACGATGCCGCCACCGGCCCGCGTGGCGTAGACGGGCATTATGGTGCCCACGCCGCGGCTCACCGCCGCGGCTTTTCGATCGATGAGGGCCTGCGATTTGGGGCCCGGAATAGTGGTGGCGAGATGACGGCTCTGCTCTGGATGGCTCAACACTGACTCCTGCGAACTCCGATGGCGGCGCGGACGGATTGGAGCGTGTCCGAGGGTAGTCGTCCGGGTGCCCGACTGTCGGTTTCGGCCGATGCTGAACGGCTGTCACCCGGCCCCACGACCACCGGAACTTAGCACCGCTAAGCGTCGCCGGGGCGACGGGGCCCGCCTCGGCGCGTGACCGCAATGGCAGACTGGTCCCTTACGAGGTGCCGTGACCTGCCGGTCCGGAACCAAGATCACACGACTCGATCACGAAAGACAGTGCCGCTATGGATATAGCCATTTTTCTCCCTCTGCTGGTCATCATGGGCGCTTTTATGTTCTTTGCGTCGCGGCGTCAGAAGAAGGCAATGCAGAAAACCATCGATCTGCACAACTCGCTGAAGGTCGGCGACCGGGTTCACACCACGTCGGGTATGCAGGCCACGATCACCGGGATCACCGATGACAACGTCGACCTGGAGATCGCCCCGGGCGTCATCACCACCTGGATGAAGCTGGCGGTCCGCGACGTCATCGCGGACGACGCCGATGCTGCGGTGGGCAACGCCGGGCCTGAGGCGCCGACGGTGATCGAGCTGACCGAGAGCACCGCCGTCATCGACAGCGACGGACGCACGAAAGACTGACAGCTGTCCACTCAGGACCAGCACGTACCCTTTGCGGTGCTGACGAACTGATCTCAAGGAGACCCAAGAAACGTGGCATCGTCTTCGGCGCCGGTGCACCCTGCCCGCTACCTGACGCTCTTCCTGGTCCTGCTCATCGGCGTCTATCTATTGGTGTTCCTCACCGGTGACAAACAGGCCAAGACCAAACTCGGTATCGACCTGCAGGGCGGTACCCGGGTTACCCTGACCGCACGCACGCCCGACGGCTCGGCGCCGACCCGGGAAGCGCTGTCGCAGGCCCAGCAGATCATCAGCGCCCGCGTCGACGGTCTCGGTGTGTCTGGATCCGAGGTGGTCATCGACGGCAACAACCTGGTGATCACGGTGCCCGGCAACGACGGCAATGAGGCGCGCAACCTGGGCCAGACCGCCCGGCTCTACATCCGGCCGGTCATCCACGCCATGCCGGCACAGCCCAAACAGGCTCAGCCGCCGGCCGGGGCGCCAGGTGCGCCACCGGTTCCGGGAGTACCAGGTGCTCCACCGGTGCCCGGAGCGCCGGGAGCGCTTCCTGGCGAGCCCCCGCAGGGAGCCGTGCCCGGTGAGGCGCCTGCTCCTGTCGGTGAGCCCGGAGAACCGCCAGCACCGGAGCCTGTTTCTCCCACCGATGGTGAGCAGCCGGCACCGCAGCCGCGGCCGTATCCGCAGGAGCCTGCGCCGACGCCGGGGGAGCCCACACCCGCTCCTGCACCTCCCGCCCAGTCACCGGCTCCGGCGCCCGCGGATGCGAAGGGCGATCTGGCCCAGCGCATCGCCGACGAGAAGCAGTTGCGGCAGAGCACCAATCCGTCGATACAGATTCTGGCGCTGCAGTTCCAGGCCACCCGCTGTGGTGAGGATGACGTGCTCGCGGGCAACGATGATCCGAACCTGCCGCTGGTCACCTGCTCCACCGACGGGCAGACCGTCTACCTGCTCAACAAGTCGATCATGAGCGGCGAGGAAATCCAGAACGCCACCTCGGGCCTGGATCAGCAGCAGGGCCAGTACGTCGTCGACGTGGAGTTCAAGAGCGGCGGCGCCAAGACCTGGGCGGACTTCACCGCAGCCAATGTCGGCACCCAGACGGCATTCACCCTCGATTCACGGGTGGTCAGCGCCCCGGAGATCCGGGAAGCGATCCCTGGTGGCCGCACCCAGATCACCGGAAAATTCACCGCAGACTCGGCCAGAGAACTCGCCAACGTCCTGAAATACGGCTCCCTGCCGCTGTCCTTCGAATCGTCGGAAGCCGAAACCGTCTCGGCGACACTGGGTCTATCCTCGCTGCGGGCCGGCTTGATCGCCGGCGCGATCGGCCTGGCGGCCGTGCTGCTGTACTCGCTGCTGTACTACCGGGTGCTGGGACTGCTGGTGGCGCTTTCGCTGGTGGCTTCCGGCGCAATGGTTTTCGCGATCCTGGTGTTGCTCGGCAGATACATCGGATACACGCTGGACCTGGCAGGCATCGCCGGTTTGATCATCGGTATCGGGACCACAGCCGACTCGTTCGTGGTGTTCTTCGAACGCATCAAAGATGAGATCCGAGAGGGTCGTTCGTTCCGGTCGGCGGTTCCGCGCGGTTGGGCGCGAGCCAGAAAGACCATCGTGTCGGGCAACGCGGTGACCTTCCTGGCCGCCCTGGTGCTGTATGTGCTGGCGATCGGTCAGGTGAAGGGCTTCGCGTTCACCCTCGGGTTGACCACGCTGCTCGACCTCGTGGTGGTGTTCCTGGTGACCTGGCCGCTGGTGTACCTGGCGTCGAAGTCGCCGACGATGGCCAATCCAGCACTCAACGGTCTCGGTGCGGTGCAACAGATCGCCCGGGAACGTCGAGAAGCCGCGCACGCAACGGCGGGACGGGGGTAGACAGATGGCGGCGAAGCACTCAACCGACACCGACATCGACGTCGACAGCACGGAGGCCGTCGAGGCTCCCAGCATCGAGGCGACGTCGACGGCGTTGCCCAAGCATGGATTCTTCGTGCGGCTCTACACCGGGACCGGCGCTTTCGAGGTCGTCGGCCGGCGCAGGCTCTGGTACGCCGTCAGCGGCGTCATCGTCGCGATCGCGATCATCAGCATCGTGGTGCGCGGATTCACCTTCGGCATCGATTTCGAGGGCGGAACCAAGGTCTCGATGCCGTCGGCCGGCGAGTCCGGCACGATCAGCACCCAGCAGGTCGAGGACGTGTTCAGCAAGACGCTGGGCCACAGTCCCGAATCGGTGGTTGTGGTCGGCAACGGCTCTTCGGCGACCGTTCAGATCCGGTCCGAGACCCTGACCAACGCGGACACCGAGAAGCTGCGCACGGCGCTGTTCGACGCTTTTCACCCGAAGGGTGAGGACGGCAAACCCAGCAAGCAGGCGATCAGCGACTCGGCGGTGTCGGAAACCTGGGGCGGCCAGATCACGCAGAAAGCCGTGATCGCGCTGATCGTCTTCCTGGTGCTGGCGACCGTCTACATCACCTGGCGCTACGAGAAGTACATGGCGCTCTCGGCGCTGGCGTCGCTGGTCTTCGACCTGCTGGTCACCGCGGGCGTGTACTCGGTGGTCGGGTTCGAGGTGACCCCGGCGACCGTCATCGGCCTGCTGACCATCATGGGCTTCTCGCTTTACGACACCGTGATCGTGTTCGACAAGGTCGAGGAGAACACCCACGGCTTCGAACACACCACGCGGCGCACGTTCGCCGAACAGGCCAACCTTGCGGTCAACCAGACGTTCATGCGCTCGATCAACACCAGCTTGATTTCGGTACTGCCGATCCTGGCCCTGATCGTGGTCGCGGTGTGGCTGCTCGGTGTCGGAACGCTGATGGACCTGGCCCTGGTGCAGCTGGTCGGCGTGATCGTTGGTACCTACTCCTCGATCTTCTTCGCCACGCCGCTGCTGGTGTCGCTGCGTGAGCGCACCGAATTGGTGCGCAGGCACACCAAGAAGGTGCTCAACCGCCGCCACCCCGGCGCCGCGAAGGCGGACAAGGAGCCAAATGCCAAGACGGCCGCACACGACGTCGAAACCGACGACGTGGACGACGCCGACGATGCGGAGCAGACCGTCTCCGCGGTCGTGAGCTCGCGGGCTCCGGCCAAGCCTGCGCCGGGAGCGCGGCCCACGGCGAAAACCGGTCGTCCGTCGGGCAAGCGGAACACCCGGCGGTAGTCCCGATGGCGCACTGGGGGGCCGCCGGGCGGGTTCCGCGGACGCGAGGAGCGAATCAGGTACTGCGGACGCGAGGAACGCGACTGCTCTGCGCGGCTGTGGTGACGCTGCTGGCCGTCCTCGGAGTGTCGGCGTGCGGGGGGAGTTCGGCCGATGCGATCGACTATGCGGTCGACGGCACCCTGCCCACCTACAACACGAACACCGTCGCCGGTGCGGCGTCGGCCGGGCCGCAGGCCTTCGCGCGCGCCTTGACCGGTTTTTCCTACCACGGACCAGACGGTCAGGTCGTCGCTGATCACGACTTCGGGTCGGTGTCTGTGGTGGGCCGTGCGCCGCTGGTGCTCGACTACGTGATCGACGACAAGGCGGTGTACTCCGACGGCAAGCCGGTCACCTGTGACGATCTGGTGCTCGCGTGGGCCGCGCAGTCGGGTCGATTCGCCGGCTTCGACACGGCCAGCGAGGCCGGTTACCGCGACATCTCGGCTGTGGATTGCACATCCGGCCAGAAGAAGGCCCGGGTGTCGTTCGCCCAGGATCGTCCGTTCGTCGACTACGGGCAGCTGTTCACCGCAACCTCACTGATGCCGTCGCATGTCATCGCCGACGAGCTGGGCCTCGTGGAGAGCGGAGTCACCACCGCATTGCAGACCGCTGACGGGCCCACGGTGGACCGTATCGCCCAGGCCTGGAACACCACGTGGGACCTCAAGCCGGGCGTCGATCTCAAGCACTTCCCGTCCTCGGGCCCGTACCGGCTGGACTCGGTGTCCAAGGATGGCGCCGTGACACTGGTGGCCAACGACAAGTGGTGGGGCACCAAGCCCATCACGGAGAAGATCACGGTGTGGCCGCGCGGCGCCGATATCCAGGAGCGGGTCAACCAAGGGGACTTCGATGTCGTCGACATTGCCACGGGGTCCTCGGGTGTGCTCAATCTCCCGGACGACTACGTCAGCACTGACACCCCGTCGGCCGGCATCGAGCAGCTGATTTTCGCGCCGGGCGGGCCGCTGGCGGCCACCCAGGCCCGGCGGGCATTGGCACTGTGCACACCCCGCGACGTCATCGCCCGCAACGTCGCTATGCCCATCGCCAACTCGCGGCTCAGCCCGGCCGCTGACGATGCTTTCGGTGCGGCCGAGGGCGCTGCGGCTGCCGGCCAGTTCACCGTCGCCGATCCCGACGCCGCCCGCGCCGAGATCCACAACCAGCCGCTGACTGTCCGCATCGGGTACCAGACGCCCAACGCCCGGCTGGCCGCGACGGTGGGTGCAATCGCCAAGTCGTGCGCGCCCGCCGGCATCACGGTGCAGGACGCCGGATCAGAATCGGCCGGTCCGGTGGCGTTGCGTAACAACGAATTCGACGTGCTATTGGCCAGTACCGGCGGAGCGACAGGAAGTGGTTCGTCGGGGTCCTCGGCGATCGACGCCTATACCCTGCATGGTGGCAACGGCAACAACCTCTCCGGCTACAACAACGAACGCATCGACGGCATCATCGACGCGCTGGCCGTGACGTCGGATCCCAAGGAGCTGACTCGCTTGGTCGGGGAAGGTGGGCCGATCCTATGGGGCGACATGCCGACGCTGCCGCTGTACCGCCAGCAGCGCACGGTGCTGACATCGACCAAGATGTATGCCGTGAGCAGCAATCCGACCCGCTGGGGTGCCGGCTGGAACATGGACCGTTGGAAGTTGTCGAAGTGACCGAGCGGCACGCCGTCACCGACATCTCCCGGCTCGTCGCCTCGCTGACCCGCGAGGTCGCCGACTTCCCGGAGCCGGGCGTGCAATTCAAGGATCTGACTCCGTTGCTGGCCGACGCTGACGGGCTCTGCGCGGTCACCGACGCGCTGGCCGCCAGCGCCGCGGGCGCGGATCTGGTGGCTGGCCTGGATGCGCGTGGTTTCCTGCTGGGGGCGGCCGTCGCGACCCGCCTGGGCACCGGCGTGCTCGCGGTCCGCAAGGGCGGAAAGTTGCCGCCGCCCGTACGCAGCGCGACCTACCAGCTGGAATACGGCACAGCGACCCTGGAGATCCCGGCCGAGGGGATTGATATCGCCGGGCGCAACGTTGTCATCATCGACGATGTGCTGGCCACTGGCGGAACGCTGGCTGCGGCGGTGAAGCTCCTTACTGCGAGTGGTGCCGTGGTAACCGGCGCCGCGGTCGTACTGGAGTTGACCGAACTGCGTGGTCGCGGTGCGGTCGCCCCTCTGCCCGTTAGCAGCCTGCACACGGTGTGAGGGATATCCTCGAACTCTGGATGAACAGGTGGGGATGAACAGCAGGAGGTGACGGCGATGGCCGACAATCCCGGTACCGGTCAAGCCGTGCAGTCTCCACCCGATCCGACCCCGGCCGACGTCGCCAAGACCAGCGCGTCGCGTCGCGTGCGCGCCCGGCTGGCTCGACGGATGACGGCGCAGCGCAGCGCCGTGAACCCGGTGCTCGAACCGCTGGTGGCGGTGCACCGGGAGATATATCCGAAGGCCGATCTGCAGCTGCTGCAGCGCGCCTACGACGTCGCCGACAAGCGACATGCCGACCAGATGCGCAAATCCGGTGACCCTTACATCACCCATCCGCTGGCGGTCGCCAATATCCTGGCCGAGCTCGGGATGGACACCACGACGCTGGTGGCGGCGCTGCTGCATGACACCGTCGAGGACACCGGCTACACACTGGAGGCGCTGACCGCCGAATTCGGCAGTGAGGTCGGCCATTTGGTAGACGGCGTGACCAAGCTGGACAAGGTGGTGCTGGGCTCGGCGGCCGAGGGCGAGACTATTCGCAAGATGATCATCGCGATGGCCCGTGATCCGCGGGTGCTGGTGATCAAGGTGGCCGACCGCCTGCACAACATGCGCACCATGCGATTCCTGCCACCCGAGAAGCAGGCCCACAAAGCCCGCGAGACACTGGAAGTCATTGCGCCGCTTGCTCATCGGCTCGGGATGGCGACGGTCAAATGGGAGCTGGAGGATCTGTCGTTCGCGATCCTGCATCCCAAGAAGTACGAGGAGATCGTGCGCCTGGTCGCCGACCGGGCACCGTCACGGGACACTTATCTGGCCAAGGTGCGCGCCGAGATCGGCGTCGCGTTGTCGGCCATGAAGATCAACGCTACGGTCGAGGGCAGGCCCAAGCACTACTGGTCGATCTACCAGAAGATGATCGTCAAGGGCCGCGACTTCGATGACATCCACGATTTGGTCGGTGTGCGGATCCTCTGCGATGAGATCCGTGATTGTTACGCCGCCGTGGGCGTCGTGCACTCGCTGTGGCAGCCGATGGCGGGGCGTTTCAAGGACTACATCGCCCAACCGCGCTACGGCGTATACCAGTCGTTGCACACCACCGTCGTCGGGCCGGAGGGCAAGCCGCTGGAGGTGCAGATCCGCACCCGCGACATGCACCGCACCGCCGAGTACGGTATCGCCGCGCACTGGCGCTACAAGGAAGCCAAGGGCCGCAACGGGGTTCCGCATCCGCACACCTCGACCGAGATCGACGACATGGCCTGGATGCGCCAGCTGCTGGACTGGCAGCGGGAGGCCGCCGACCCCGGCGAATTCTTGGAATCGCTGCGTTACGACCTTGCGGTGCAGGAGATCTTCGTGTTCACGCCCAAGGGTGACGTGGTCACGCTGCCGACCGGGTCCACCCCGGTGGACTTCGCCTACGCGGTGCATACCGAGGTCGGCCACCGTTGTATCGGGGCCCGCGTCAACGGCCGCCTGGTGGCGCTGGAACGCAAGCTCGAAAACGGCGAAGTGGTCGAAATTTTTACTTCGAAGGCATCCAATGCCGGCCCGTCGCGGGACTGGCAGACCTTTGTGGTGTCGCCCCGGGCCAAGGCCAAGATCCGGCAGTGGTTCGCCAAGGAGCGCCGCGAGGAGGCCCTGGAGTCCGGCAAGGACACCATCGCCCGCGAGGTCCGTCGCAACGGACTTCCGTTGCAGCGTTTGATGACTGGCGAGACCATGGGTGCGTTGGCCCGTGAGCTGCGCTACACCGACGTGTCGGCGCTCTACACCGCGGTCGGTGAGGGGCACGTCTCGGCGCGGCATGTGGTGCAGCGGTTGCTCGCCCAGTTCGGCGGCGACGACGCGGCCGAGGACGAACTCGCCGAGCGGTCGACCCCGGCGACCATGCCGGTCCGGCAGCGCACCACCGACGACACCGGCGTGGCCGTACCGGGAGCGCCCGGTGTGCTGACCAAGCTGGCCAAGTGTTGTACCCCGGTGCCCGGCGACACCATCATGGGCTTCGTCACCCGGGGTGGGGGCGTCAGCGTCCACCGCACCGATTGCACGAATGCGGCCTCGCTGCAAGAACAGTCGGAACGCATCATCGACGTGCAATGGGCGCCGTCACCGTCGTCGGTGTTCCTGGTGGCGATCCAGGTCGAGGCGCTCGACCGGCACCGCCTGCTCTCGGACGTCACTCGGGTGCTGGCCGACGAGAAGGTCAACATCCTCTCGGCATCGGTCACCACCTCCAACGACCGGGTGGCCATCAGCCGGTTCACCTTCGAGATGGGCGATCCGAAGCACCTCGGTCATCTGCTGAGCGTGGTGCGCAACGTCGAGGGTGTCTACGACGTGTATCGGGTCACCAGCGCGGCCTGATCGAGCAGGCACTCGTCGGCGTCAATCCAGCCGCGCCGAGGTGATCGTCACCGGGTTGGCCGGTGGGCCGTCCTGGCCGCCGCCGGACACGCCCGCCGCGGCGATCTTGTCGAGGGTTGCCAACCCGGTCGCGTCGATGGTGCCGAACATCGTGTAGTTCGGGGGCAGCTGCGAATCCTGGTACACCAGGAAGAACTGGCTGCCGTTGGTGCCCGGGCCGGCATTGGCCATGGCAAGGGTGCCTCGCGGATAGGTGATCGGCTGCTGCAGTGCGGGGTCGTCGGGTGGGTATTGGTCGACCGGGTATTCATCAGCGAACGTGTAGCCCGGCCCACCCGTGCCCTCACCGGTCGGGTCACCGCACTGCAGGACATAGATGCCGCCGGTGGTCAGTCGGTGGCACGGGGTGTCGTCGAAGTAGCCCTGCTGGGCCAGGCTGGCGAAGTTGTTGACCGTGCACGGTGCGCGACCGTTGTCGAGGTCCAGGCCGATGTTGCCCTGGTTCGTGGTGACACTGGCACTGACGGTGGCAGGGTCAGTGGGCACCTTCCCGGTACGCGGTGGCGTGACCGGCTTGGCAGGCGTGTCGGAAGCAGGGTATTGGCAGTTGGAGCCCGCGTTCGCCCGCGCCGACGGTGTTGCCGGGGACGGCGACGTCCCGGTGGGCGGTGGGGATACCGATGGTTGAGCGGTCGGGTACGGCGTGGCGCTGCTGTCGATGGGCACTTTGAGGTCGTGCAGGAAGCTAACGGTGAAGAGACTGGCCGCCACCACGAGTACCACCGCCAGCAGCGCGAGCGCCGTCATCAGGTAGCCGACCACCAAACCGGTGATCGCCAGCCCGCGGCCCTGCTCGCCGGTGCGCCGGATCTGCGACAGCGAGATGTGCCCGAAGACGATGCCGAGGGGCGCGAACAAGAAACCGCATATCAGGGCGGCGATCGCCAGGCCGTTGGTCGGCGGCGGGGCGGGATACCCGACCGGTGGCGGATATCCAGGCTGGTATCCGCCCCCCGGCGGCGGGATCGTCACGGGTCAGTCCAGCGCCACGGACTTCAGCTCGACGCCGATGGCCGGCTTGCCGTCCTGGCCACCACCGGACACGCCGCCCGCGGCGATCTTGTCGAGGGTTGCCAGGCCGGTCGCGTCGATGGTGCCGAACGCGGTGTAGTTCGGGGGCAGCTGTGAGTCCTTGTAGACCAGGAAGAACTGGCTGCCGTTGGTACCCGGGCCGGCATTGGCCATGGCCAAAGTGCCGCGCGGGTAAACCACCGGCTGCTGCAGCGCCGGGTTGTCCGGCTGGTACTGATTGGCCGGGTATTCGTCGGCGAACTGGTAGCCGGGGCCGCCGGTGCCCTTACCGGTGGGGTCGCCGCATTGCAGGACCGACAGGCCGCCGGTGGTCAGCCGGTGGCAGGGCGTGTCGTTGAAGTAGCCCTGCTGGGCCAGGCTGGCGAAGTTGTTGACGGTGCACGGTGCTTTGGCGTTGTCCAGCTGCAGGCCGATGTTGCCCTGGTTGGTCGTCATGCTCACACTGACCGTCGCGGGGTCGGTGGGCACCTTGCCGGTGCGCGGCGGGTTGACCTTCTTGCTGGCCTCGCCGGTTGCCGGGTACTGGCAGTCCGCACCGAGGTTGGCCGGGGCCACGAACGCCGGCAGCTGGCCGTCGGCCGAGGGCTGCGCCTCGGTGGACGGGGTACTGGTGGCGGCGGAGGCCGTGGTGCTCCCCGAATCCCGGTTGAAGACGAAGATGCCGACGCCCGCGCCGATCACCACGATGACAGCCACAACCGCGCCGACGATAGTCAGGAGACGGCGCTTGCGCTCCTGGGCTGCGCGACGCTCCAGTTGGCGTTCCAGCTTGCGCTTGGCCGTCGCTCGTCGTTGTTCGTTGGTGGGCACCGCAGTCGTCCTCCTGGTGGGCGTTTCGATCGGCATCGAGTCTGCCAGGTGATGCTGAATCCGAGCCTTCCGACCCGCGTGAACAGGAGGTGCCGAACCGACGTGGGAAACTGGCAACCGTGTTCCTCACCGGATTCCCAGCCGGGATGCTGGCGTGCAACTGCTACGTCGTGGCGGAACGGCCCGGCGCCGACGCGATCGTCGTCGATCCAGGTCAGCGGGCGCTGGGGCCGCTGCGCCGCATTCTCGACGAAAACCGGCTCACCCCGGCCGCGGTCCTGCTCACTCACGGCCATATCGACCACATCTGGTCGGCGCAGAAGGTGGCCGACACCTACGCCTGTCCGGCCTATATCCACCCCGAGGACCGGTTCATGCTCACCGATCCGATCAAGGGATTCGGGCCGCGCCTGGCCCAGCTGGCGTTCGGGATGCTGTTCTCCGAGCCGCGTCAACTCGTCGAGCTGGACCACGACGGCGACAAAGTGGAGCTGGGCGGCATCACCGTGGCCGTCGACCACACGCCCGGGCATACCCGAGGCTCGGTGGTCTTCCGGCTGACCAATGGCCTGACGGATGTCGTTTTCACGGGCGATACGCTGTTTCGGTCCTCGGTCGGGCGCACCGACCTGCCCGGCGGCAGCGGTCGGGACCTGCTCGGTTCGATCGTGACAAAACTGTTGGTGCTCGACGACGACACCGTGGTACTACCGGGACACGGTCCGCGCTCGACGATCGGGCACGAACGCCGCACCAATCCATTTCTCGAAGGTTTGACTCTGTGACATCTGCATTCCAGGCGCCCAAGGGCATCCCCGACTATCTG
Organism: Mycobacterium sp. 155; assembly: GCF_000373905.1. Lineage (NCBI taxonomy): Bacteria > Bacillati > Actinomycetota > Actinomycetes > Mycobacteriales > Mycobacteriaceae > Mycobacterium > Mycobacterium sp. 155. Next base: position 1,815,049 of record NZ_KB892705.1, on the reverse strand, counting down.
CCGCCGGAGTCGGCCCAGTTCGTCGCCGTCCGAGACGGCCTGTTGACCGCGGCCCGCCGTGCCGGCTACGGCGACATCGAGCTGCCGATCTTCGAGGACACCGCGTTGTTCGCCCGCGGCGTGGGGGAGTCCACCGACGTGGTCTCCAAGGAGATGTACACCTTTGCCGACCGCGGCGAGCGTTCGGTGACCTTGCGTCCCGAGGGCACCGCCGGGGTGATCCGTGCGGTCATCCAGCATCGGCTGGACCGCGGGGCACTGCCGGTCAAGCTGTGCTACTCGGGGCCGTTTTTCCGATACGAGCGGCCGCAGGCAGGACGCTATCGCCAGCTGCAACAGGTGGGGGTCGAGGCCATCGGCGTCGACGATCCGGCACTCGACGCCGAAGTGATCGCGATCGCCGACTTCGGTTTCCGTTCGCTGGGGCTCGACGGCTTCCGGCTCGAGCTCACATCGCTGGGCGATGACACCTGCCGCCCGGCCTACCGCGAACTCCTGCAGGCATTCCTGTTCAAGCTCGATCTCGACGAGGAGACCCGGCGGCGCGCGGAGATCAATCCGCTGCGCGTGCTCGACGACAAGCGGCCCGAGGTGCGGGCGATGACCGCCGATGCGCCCCTGATGCTCGACCACTTGTCCGATACCGCCAAGCAGCACTTCGAAACCGTGCAGGCACACCTGGACGCGCTCGGGATTCCTTATGTGATCAACCCGCGCATGGTGCGTGGCCTGGACTACTACACCAAGACGACGTTCGAGTTCGTACACGATGGGCTGGGTGCGCAGTCGGGCATCGGCGGCGGTGGGCGCTACGACGGACTGATGCGTCGCCTCGGCGGTCAGGATGTGTCGGGTATCGGATTCGGCCTCGGTGTCGACCGCACACTGCTGGCGTTGCAGGCCGAGGGGAAGACGGCGGCCGGTGCCAACAGCGGGGTGCAGGTGTTCGGGGTGCCGGTCGGCGAGGCCGCCAAGCTCGAGCTCGTCAAGCTGGCTGCGCGGTTACGGGCCGACGGCGTGCGGGTCGACCTGGCCTACGGCGACCGCGGACTCAAGGGTGCGATGAAGGCGGCGGACCGGTCTGGCGCCAAGTACGCGCTGGTGGCCGGTGATCGAGACCTCGACGCAGGAACCATCGGATTGAAAGACCTCTCGACCGGTGAACAGGTCGACATCGCAGCCGATGCCGTCGTCGCAGAGCTGCTTTCCCGACTCACGCCCTGACGTCTCGCCTCGTGGCTTGCACCAAATGCTCTTTTGCGAGCCTGTCACATCTGTAACAACCCGGTAGCGTGCCTCGATATGAGGAACATGCGAAACGTGACGAGCCGGGTCGGTGCCGCGTTGGTGGTAGCGGCTGCATCTATTACGGTTGGGCAGACTGTCGGTACTTCGGTGGCGAATGCCGATCCGGCCGCCGAACACGAGGTCCGTTACACGCTGACGTCGGGTGCTCCCTACGATTTCGATCTCTACTACCTGGCTACCCAGCCGCCGAGCAAAGACGTCTACAACGCCGATCCGTACAAGTATCTGCAGAAGGCCCAGGTGAACGTGGGACCGGACAACCCCTGGGTGTTCGATACCACGCTGGCTGACCCGCAGTGGGCGATCTTCACGGTCAGCAGTACCACGCACGGCGGGCGTGAGGCACCCCAAGCGCACTGCGAGATCTCCGTCGACGGTCAGGTGGCCATTCAGAACGACCATCCCTACAGCCCGCGGTGCCAGCTCGGGCAGTGGTGAACTGGCCGGATGCGGCATCCGACGAGATGGTCGCCGGATAGCGCATAGACCGCCGGGGTGAGATAGCTGGCGACGTGTTCTTGACATTCTACTCGAACAATTGTTCGATAGAAGCATGCGCTGGGATGGGCAGGGGTTGCGGGTCGACGACGGCGCACTGCCCGGGCTGCAGCGTCTCGGGTTCGTCCGCAGTGTGCGGACTCCGCAGTTCGACGGCATCACCTTTCACGAAGTCGTGTGCAAGTCGGCGCTGAACAAGATTCCCGCGTCGTCGGCATTGCCGTTTCGCTATACCGTCAACGGCTACCGGGGTTGTTCACACGCCTGTCGGTATTGCTTCGCCCGCCCAACCCATGAGTACCTGGAGTTCGACTGCGGCGTCGATTTCGACACCCAGGTTGTCGTCAAGACCAACGTCGCCGAGGTGCTGCGACGCGAACTGCACCGCAGGTCCTGGACCAGGGAGACCGTCGCACTCGGCACCAACACCGACCCGTATCAGCGGGCCGAAGGCCGATACGTGCTGATGCCGGGAATCCTTCGCGCGCTGTCTGATTCCGGAACGCCCTTCTCGATCTTGACGAAGGGAACGCTCTTGCGCCGCGACCTGCCGCTCGTCGCTGACGCCGCGCACAACGGGCCGGGGGCGAGCGTAGCCATCTCGCTGGCGGTGGGTGATCCGGATCTGCATCGTGATGTCGAACCCGGTACACCGTCGCCGCAGGCGCGGCTGGCGCTGATCTCGGCGGTGCGCGAGGCGGGGCTGGACTGCCACGTCATGGTCGCGCCGGTGCTGCCGTACCTGACCGATTCGGTCGAACATCTCGACATGCTGCTCGGCCGGATCGCGGCGGCGGGCGCGACGGGGGCCACGGTGTTCGGGCTGCATCTGAGGGGATCGACACGCGGCTGGTTCCTTCAGTGGCTTCACCGCTCGTATCCCGAACTCGTCGGCGAATACCAGCGGTTGTACCGGCGCGGGGCCTACTTGCCGCAGGACTACCGCAACGCGCTTCGTATCAGGGTGGCGCCGCTGCTCGCCCGGTACGGGCTGGCGGGGCGACCGCTTACGGCGAGCGCCGGTGCCGTCCCCGAAACCACCGCACCGGCGCATCCCACCCTGTTTTAGTCTGCGGAGGTCTTAGCCTTGTCGCGCGGCGTGACAGCCTTGGCGAGGCCGTCGGTGACCTTCTTGACCTGGGCTCCGACACCCGACACCGTGCTGCTCAACTGGCCGACCGGGCTCTTCATCGCCTTCTCCGGTGCGGTGTTTCCGCCACGTGGCGGTGTACCGATCGATCCGACGACGGCCTTGAACGACGGGCGTACGACCGTCGTGGAGCCGGAGCGGGGCGCCGACGGCGGTGTGATCGCCAGCTTCGGGGGGGTCAGCACGCCTGTGGGCACGCTGGCGACACTGTTGGTTCCCATATTCTTGGCTGAGGCGTTGTTGGTTGTCGGGGTGTTGCTTTCCGAGTCCGACGAGCTGACCTCGGCCTCGACGTCATCCGCCGTGGGGAAGATGCCATGTTTCGCGTTGCGGATGTTTACCACCGCGTTCTCTATCGATGCGGTTGCGACATCGACGCCCTGGCCGACCCGTTGTTCCACCCTGGCGGCACTCGCCCCGACCGCGTCGCCGAGGCTGCCACCTTCCGCCAGAGTCTGGTAGAAGTCGTTGGGCGCCTGGAGGATACCCAGCGCGACCAGTTCACCGCCGCCGAACACCACCCCGCTGAGCACATTGACCGATTCCACGGCAACGACTTCGGGCAGCGTGTCCGGCAGGGGTGGCTGTTGATCCGGATAGTCCGACAGCGGCTGGCTGACGGCGTTGAAGACCTGGTTGCGCCCGGTGACGAGAGCCTCGAGGTAGGCCGGCAATCCTCCGGTCACCGATTCGCCGACATTGAACCCGGCGACGATCGTCGACAGCAGCGAGTTCTGGGCTCTCGGCAGGATCTGGTCGAGGTCGGTGGTGATGATGCCGTCCCAGGCGTCGCTCACCGGTTGGGTGATCGATCCGCCCGTAACGCCGATGATCACCAGCGGGGAGGCCCCCGATTGGACTGCGCCGAGGAAGGTCAGCGGCGCGACTAGCACCGCAGTGGGTGCGTCCACGACACCCTCCCGGACGTAGGGCCATTGCAGCTGGAAGTTCCCCAACTGGTTTGACAGGACGGTGCCCAGGATTGCCCCGGGCGCGGGGCTGGCGGCCAGCTGAACGTCTCGAGTCAGCGTTGGAAGTGTGGCGGTCACCACCGCGGGTGCAGTGGTGGCGATTGCAGCGGCTCCGACGCCAGCTATCGCGAGTCCCTTCACGGCGCTCGATCGAACGGGCATGTACATGTGATTTCCCCTACCTAGTGTGGCGCGCGACACGGTCACCCTACGTCACCTGCTCCGAGCCTGTGACTCGAACTCACCCCGGTGGCCGCGCACGTTTTCCGGGGTGACGTTTCTTAGCCCATGTGATGGCCGTGCCCGGACATCGGCATGTCAGAGTCGGACATGTCGCAGGTGGGCAGGTCGCTGTCGGGCAGCGTCGGAGCGACGAACCGAATCCGTCGCATCATCTCGTTGTCCTCGTGATCGAGCATGTGGCAGTGCCACACGTAACCCTGCAGCGGAGTTCCGTCGGGAGCCTCGAACGGAGCGTCCGGGTCGAAGCCGAGTTCGTCGGCGGTCGGCCAGCGAATGAGAACTCGCGTGATCTGACCGCGGGGGCATCGCACGGTGTCCTTCCAGCCCCGCTCATACGGAGCGGGCTCCTCCATAGGACCGTGCACGTAGTCCTCGGCTGACGGCGCCCACCGGCCATCACCGATATGTCCCGGGCTGTCCAGGTCGTGGGCGAACTGGCGACGATCGAAATTCTGCCGTCCGATGACCCGGAACTGCGCGAGATGAACGTGGATCGCGTGAGTTTGCAGCGTGACATCGGCGTTCACCAAGTTCCACTGCTCTACGCCGCCTTGGCGGGCGATATCCACGCAGCTGCTGTCGAATGCCAGGTTGTCGATGTTCATGTTTATCCTGGCGAGCCACTCACCCTCGCGGTTGAGGTTGACGTTCAACGTGTGGGTGACAGGGGGCTCGGTCGCGGCCGCCAAGGCCGGCAGCCGCTTCGGCTGCCGCCGGCCGCCACGCAGATCCCTCGGGATCTCCGTGTACTGTCCGACCTTCTCGGTGGCACTGAACCTCATGATGTTTCGCACCTGCGCACTACCACCGAGCTGGCCGATCCATGCGATCTGCGCGATGTTGATCATTTCGACGGCGTCACCGGGTTCGAAGCCGCTGAAGTCGACCAGCAGGTCGTAGCGTTCGGCCGAGACGACGTCGAGTGCGAGGACTTCGACGGGCTGGTCGAGCAACCCGCCGTCACTGCCGATGACCCAGAACGGCATGTTGTTCGAGAACGCGATCCGGTAGTCGCTCACCGACGAAGCCGACGTGAGCCGGATCCGATAAACCCCTCGGTCCACATTCAGATTCGGCCACGCCTTGCCGTTCACGACCATCACGTCTCCGGCAAGACCGCCGCCCCAATGATTTCGGAGAAGCTGGGTGCGGATGCTGTCGTAGCGCAGCCGTCCGTCGCGGGTGAACACCTTGTCGGAGACGATCAGGGGCACCTCGTAGTCACCTGCCGGCAGGCCTAGCGGATTGTCCTCCTTGCCGGTGTCGAATTCATCGCGGACCCAGTACGGTGCCGCGAGGCCGGCATAGACGTTCAGCCGGGTGATCCCCATGGCATGGTCGTGATACCACAGCGTGGCGGATTCCAGTTCGTTGTTGAATTGGTAGTCGATGCTTTCGCCCGGGCGGATCACGGCGGTCGGATAGCCATCATCGACAGGTGAGTTCGGTGCGCCGTGCAGGTGCACGACTATCGGCGGGCGGGTCGCGTCATCGGCGCTGACTCCGTGTAACGAGGGGTCGATGTAGTCGGAGAGGATGTGAGGGCCGAGATCGTTGACGAACGTGGTCTTCGCGACTTCGCCACGTTGCACCTCGATGATGGGACCGAGGTGGCTCACGCCGTCGTATCCCCAACTCGGGGCCGGCGGCATATCACTGTGAAATTCGTGCAAGGCCTCCGCGGCGACGATCCGACCGCCGAGCTGCCGGCGCGGCAGGATCGGCAGCTCGTCGATAAAGGGACGGATGTTCCGCGGCGAATGGAAGCCCTGAAATCTCAAGTTGGGCAGATTCGGCTGGTCGAGTGCTGTCGACGGGAAGAAGGGGGGTTCGTCGGCACCCGCTGGCCGCGATGCCAGCGAACTCGTCAGCCCCAGGACACCGGCAGCGCCGCCGAGCAGTACCGCCCGCCTGCTGAACTGGCGTCCTCGTCGCGAAACCACCTGACCAGTGAAACACACGAGGTTGGTTTTTCAGTAGCCGGAGTTCCCCACCTGGGGAGCCTGCTGAGGTTCCCCAGGCGCATCGCAGGTGGCTAGAGTAGGTGAACACGTGGGACGCGTCGCTGGTCATCCTGTTTGCGGGTCGAATCGCATCCGTAGAGCCGCGAACCCGCGTGCGGGCTCGCGGCATCAGTTCCCCTCACCCGATCGAGAAGTCTCAGTGGCCGTCCCGCGGTGAGGTAAGGATACGTTCCAGCACATATTCGCGGAGTGGGGCGGCTGGTTACCCGACCTCAGCCTCGGCGCCGAGTTGACAGCCCTCGACGGGCACTAGAGCGTCGTCGCGACGCGCTGCGCCCCGCTGCTTCGCCGGTCCCACCGCGCAAGCGAAAACCGCAATCGACAACGTCGCACCGGTGCCCTGATGACCGGCTCCGGCTTTGTGGGTGCGGTCAGCGGTCCACGTCGTACGCGTGATGCACGATGTCGCGCAGGTGCTGGAGCGCCAGTGACGCCACGGTGAAGGTGCTGCCTTTGCTGCGCATGCCGCGGCGCGACCACGAGTCGCCGGACACCTTGACGTAACCCGTCGGCCACCGCGCCTGCCGAGTCGGGCTCGATGCCGGAATGGGTCATGTCGTCGACAACGCCGACCGCAGCACATCGAGCGGCAGACCGCCGAGATCCAGCGCGCGGCTGTGAAACTGTTTCAACGACGCCCCGGCTTGTAGCGCGTCGTCGCGCAGCTGTTGCCAGATCCGTTGGCCGATGGCGTACGACGGGGCCTGCCCCGGCCAGCCCAGGTACCGGTCCAGCTCGAACTGCAGATTCTCCGGGGCCATGGCCGAATGTGAGGTGAGGAAGTTCCACGCCCGCTCGGCATCCCAGACTGCTCCGTCGGGTGCTTTCATGCCGCAGTGGACTCCGATGTCGATTACCACCCGGGCGGCCCGAAACCGTTGCGCGTCAAGCATGCCCATGCGGTTGCCGGCGTCGCTGAGCCAGCCCAGCTCGGCCATCAACCGTTCGGCGTATAGGGCCCAGCCCTCACCGTGTCCCGACACCCAGCACCCCAGCCGGCGCCATCGATTGAGCTGGTCGGCCAACACCACGGCCCGGCCGATCTGCAGATGGTGCCCAGGAACACCTTCGTGGAAGACGGTAGTGGTCTCTTGCCAGGTGTGGAACTGCTCGACACCGGGTGGCACCGACCACCACATCCGGCCCGGCCTGCTGAAATCCTCCGACGGGCCGGTGTAGTAGATGCCGCCGGTCTGGGTCGGCGCGATCCGGCACTCCAGCCTGCGCAGCGGCTCGGCGATGTCGAAGTGCGTGCCGGCCAACGAGTCCACCGCGCGATCGGACAGATCCTGCATCCAGGCCTGCAGCGCATCGGTGCCGGTGAGCACATAGCGCGGCTCGTCGTCGAGGCGGCGCAGGGTCTCGGCCACGGTGGCGCCGGGGTAGAGCTGCTGTGCGATCGACACCTGTTCGGCCACAATCGCTTCCAGAAGCTCGATGCCCCACGTGTAGGTTTCGTCGAGGTCGACTTCGGCGCCGAGAAACGAGCGGGAGAGCAGCCGGTAGGCATCGCGGCCACAGGCGTCCTGCCGGCGGGCATGCGGGGCGACATCGTCTCGCAGCGTGGTCGCCAGCCGTCGGTACGCCGCGGCGGCTGCCTCGGCCCGGGCGCGTAACTCACGGTGCAGCACCGGGTTTTCCGGGACGGCCCGGGAGACCATGTCGATGAACAACTGCCCGATCCGTGTGGCCTGATCGATACCGCGGGTGACTTGGCGGCCGGCCGGGGCATGTCCGTTGCCTGCCGCGGTCCGCAGGGCGAGGGCGTAACCGTCGACGCGATCCGGAACCTGGGCCAGGCGCCGCGAGATCAACGACCAGTCGTCCACGGTGTCGACGGCCATCAGATCGAACACGTCGCGCATGGCCTGCAACGGCGAGGCGATCACGTTCAGCTCACCCAGATCCAGCCCGGCGTCGTGCAGTTCGATGATCACGCCGAGTCGTTCGGTCAGGGCCGCGACGGTCACCACGTCGACATCGTCGACCGGGGTGGTCCCAGCGAGTTCCCGCAGTGCGGACCGGGCCGCTTCGGCGCGCGCGGCCACGCCGTCGGGAGAGTAGTCGGTGATCTCGGCATCGTGGCCTTTGATGCCCAATTCGGTTGCCGCGCAGGGATCCAGCTGTGCGTATCTCTGGAGGTAGCGCTCCGCGACGGTGTCTACCTCGGTCTGTGCCCTAACCAAGGTTGGCTGCGGCGAACGTGTCGCACTTCTTGGGGTCGCCGGTCTGGTAGCCGACGGTGAACCACTTTTGCCGCTCCGCCGAAGAGCCATGAGTCCACGTCTCCGGGTTGACCCGGCCGGTCGCCGCCTTCTGGATCCGGTCGTCACCGACCGACTGGGCGGCCGACAGAGCATCGGCGATGTCCTTGTCGCTCAACGGTTCCAGGTACGGCACCCCTGTGCTCTCCTGTTTGGTGATCGACGCGTAGTGCGCCCACACGCCGGCGTAGCAGTCGGCCTGAAGTTCAGTGCGCACGCCTGCACCGGTCGCGCCTTGCGGGTCCTGCTGGGCTCGGCCCAACACACCCAGCAGATTCTGCACGTGATGCCCGTACTCGTGGGCCACCACGTATTCCTGTGCCAATGGCCCGCCGCTGGAACCGAATTGGTCGACGAGTACCTGGAAGAACCCGGTGTCGAAGTAGGCAGTCTGGTCCACGGGGCAGTAGAACGGGCCGACCGCTGTGGTGGCCGGACCGCACCCGGTGTTCACCTGATCCTTGAACAGCTTCATGTGCGGCCGGGTGTAGCCCTTGAGCAGTTGCGACCAGACCCCGTCCACCGAGTTACCGGTGGCCACCACGCGGCACTCCACGTACTTGTTGGCGTCGGCGCCGGTCTTGCAGTGACTCAGGTCGATACCTTGAGCCTGGGCGCCCCCGGCGTCGATTTGCTGTTGCTCCGGCATGATCGTGCCGGGATCGATACCGAGGAACAGCGCGACCACGACCACCAGCAGGCCGCCGAGGCCACCGCCGATGGCCAGTCCACGACCGGGGCCGCGGCCTCCGCCGCCGGTCGACGTGGTGCTCGTGTCGATCTGCATACCCTCGTTGAAGGTCATCGCGTCGCTCCATCGCCATTCGCCGGTAGGTCGTACTCGACAGCGTGTCCAGCTTGCCACACTAGGATTCAGACGTGTCCGTCGTCGCGGAACATTCGACCATCGCCCATACTTCGCTGGGGCGGCTCCGCGGCACCGTCGAGGACGGTGTCGGGGTGTGGCGGGGTGTCGCTTACGCCCGGCAACCCGTCGGTGCGCGACGGTTTCTGGCGCCGCAACCGCTGTCACCGTGGACCGGTGTGCACGACGCCGTCGACCACGGGCCGTTGCCGCCGCAAGGCCGTTCATTCGTCGGGGGCGGTCGTGACGACCCCAAGATCCGTGACGAAGCGTGCCTGACCGTCACCGTGTGGTCCCCGGATACGACGGGTTCATTGCCGGTCATGGTGTGGATTCCCGGCGGCGCGTTTGTGTACGGCGCGGGTCAATTGCAGCTCTACAACGGGTCGCGGTTGGCTGCCAACGGCAATGTGGTGGTGGTCAATGTCACCTACCGGCTGGGGGTGTTCGGCGGTTTCGAGCTCAGCGACCTCGGTCCCGGTTTCGACGACAACCTGTGCGTGCGGGATCAACTCGCCGCACTGGCCTGGGTGCGGGACAACATCGCTGCGTTCGGTGGTGACCCCGGGCAGGTGACGGTGTTCGGCGAATCTGCCGGTGCTACGTCGGTACTGGCATTGTTGGCCAGCCCGGCCGCCACGGGATTGTTCGCCCGCGCGATTGCCCAGAGCCCGGCGCTGCCGCTGATCGCCGATCGTGAGACCCGAGCCCGGCAGGCGCGCCGCTTTCTGGCCGCCCTCGGTGTCGGCGCCGAAGTGGTCAAGACCCTGCCGCAACGGCAGTTGCGCCGCGCCGCCGGGCAGCTGCAGCTGGAAAGTGCGCAACACACACCGACATTGGCCTATGGATTGACCTACGGTGTCGACCTGCTGCCGCAGCATCCGATCGAGGCGGCCCGAGCCGGGGCCGTCGGCCACGTGCCGTTGATCATCGGCACCAACAGCCACGAGGCCTCGATGTTCGCGTGGGGCAAGCCGCCGATGCTGCCCACCACCGAAGCGGCCATCCAGGCTTTCTTCGCGCGCACTGATCCGTCCGCCGGACCCGGCGTGCTCGCGGCCTACCCGGACTTTCCGCGCCGCAAGGCGTTGATCGCGATCGGCTCCGATGTCATGTTCGGTGCTCCGACGTGGGCTTTCGCCGACGCTTACAGCGCGCATGCGCCGACGCACGCCTACCGGTTCGATCACACCACCTGGACGCTCAAGGTACTGGGGCTCGGCGCGGCCCACGGCAGCGAGATCGTCCACATCCAACACAGCTACGGCTCATATCTGGGCCGCAAATTGCATCCGCTCGGGCGCCGCATCCAGCCGTCGGTGGGGCGGCGCATGCAACGCACCTGGCTGGATTTCGCCACCGGGGGGTGCCCCGCACGCGAGGAGGACGAGATATTTCCCGCACGCGAGGAGGACCAGGTCTTTCAGGACTGGCCGCAATACGACACCGTGCGCCGACTGACACGGGTGATCCGGTCCGGACGTGACGAGATGGTCGCTGATCCCGACGCGGTCCGACGCGCGGCCTGGGCGGGCCTGTACTAGGTCAGCCAGGTCCGTCGCTGGCCGCCGCTAGTAGGGGCACCAACAAGTTGCTGATCGGGGTGGCCAGGCCATGGATGGCGGCCTTGCGGCGGATCACGCCATTACGGATGTCCCACTCCAGCGGTCGGTCCGCCTGTCGATCGGTCAACATCGACGTGGTGACGTCCGGCGGGGATTTGGCGAGCATGTCGACCACGTCATTGATCACGGCGTCGGACAGGGTCGCGCCCTCGGCCCGGGCGACGGCAAGGCATTCGGCGAGGTACTCCCGGGTCAGGGCAGCGACGTCGTCGCGACGGAACATGCCCGAGCGTCGGCCGGACAGCACCATGAGTCCGACCGCAGCGTTGACCAGCAGTTTGTGCCACGTCGCGTTGACGAATTCGGAATCCAATTCGACGGTGCCGTCCGGGAACAGGGCGGCGATGGTGGCTGCGGCGGCATTGTCGGGCAAGACCAAACGAAGCGGATTGCGCAGCCGCACCCAGCCCTGCGGCGTCGTCTCCGCGGAGACCCAGATCGCCGCGGGCACCACAGTGCCGGCAGGGCAGTACCGGCCCACGCGCTCGACCTGCTCCACACCGTTCTGCAACGCACACACCACAGTGTTCGCATCGCACAGCCGGGCCAGCCATTTCGCGGCCTCGGCGTTCTGGGTGTCCTTGACCGCCAGGAACACCACGTCCACCGCGCCTGATACCGCGTCGGGATCGGTACGCACCGGGCCAGGCACGATGACAGGCGCCGAGCCGTCGGGTCTGACTTCGATCGAGTCGCGGGGCGTGCGGCCGTAGACCGACACCTGGTGCCCGGCGGTGTGCAGATGGGCCGCGACGGCCGAGCCGATGGCGCCGGGACCGATGACAGCAACAGACACGTTCACGATCGCCAACTTAGTGGCTGTGCGGCTCCCTCTACACTTGTCACTCGTTCCACACCTCTTCCCCTCGACCCACAGGGAGTTTTTCGTGCTGCGCACTCATGCCGCCGGTTCGTTGCGGCCCGCCGATGCCGGTCAGACGGTGACGTTGGCGGGTTGGGTCGCGCGTCGCCGCGACCACGGCGGCGTGATCTTCATCGACCTGCGGGACGCGTCGGGCGCGTCGCAGGTGGTGTTCCGCGAAGGTGACGTGCTCGCCGCCGCGCACCGGCTGCGCGCCGAGTTCTGTATCGCCGTCACCGGCGTCGTCGAGGTCCGGCCGGAGGGCAATGAGAACGCCGAGATCTCGACTGGTCAGATCGAGGTCAACGCCACATCGTTGACCGTGCTGGGGGAGAGCGCGCCGCTACCGTTCCAGCTCGACGAGACCGCGGGCGAGGAGGCCCGGCTGCGCTACCGCTACCTTGATCTGCGCCGTGAAGGCCCGGGTCACGCAATTCGGTTGCGCTCGAAGGTGAATGCGGCTGCCCGTGGTGTGCTGGCCGAGCACGACTTCGTGGAGATCGAGACCCCGACGCTGACGCGCTCGACGCCGGAGGGGGCCCGTGACTTCCTGGTACCCGCGCGGCTGCAGCCCGGCTCGTTCTACGCGCTGCCGCAGAGCCCGCAGCTGTTCAAGCAGTTGCTTATGGTCGCGGGGATGGAGCGGTACTACCAGATCGCCCGGTGTTACCGCGACGAGGACTTCCGCGCGGACCGTCAACCCGAGTTCACCCAGCTCGACATGGAGATGAGCTTCGTCGAGGCCGACGACGTCATCGCCATCTCCGAAGAAGTCCTGCGCGCGGTGTGGTCCACGATCGGCTACGACCTGCCCCTGCCGCTACCGCGGATCAGCCACGCCGAGGCCATGCGCCGGTTCGGCTCGGACAAGCCCGACCTGCGGTTCGGCGTGGAACTTGTCGAGTGCACCGAGTACTTCAAAGACACCACGTTCCGGGTGTTCCAGGCGCCGTACGTGGGCGCTGTGGTCATGCCCGGCGGCGCCTCGCAGCCTCGGCGCACACTGGACGGCTGGCAGGAATTCGCCAAGCAACGCGGTCACAAGGGACTGGCTTACGTCCTGGTGGCCGAGGACGGCACCTTGGGCGGGCCGGTCGCCAAGAATCTCACCGACGCCGAGCGGGACGGGCTGACCGCGCACGTCGGCGCCAATCCCGGCGACTGCATCTTCTTCGCCGCGGGTCCGGCCAAGGGCGCCCGGGCACTGCTCGGCGCCACCCGGGTCGAGATCGCCAAGCGACTCGACCTCATCGACCCGACCGCCTGGGCGTTCACCTGGGTGGTGGACTTTCCGATGTTCGAGACCTCCGACGAGGCGACGGCCTCGGGCGACGTCGCGGTGGGTTCGGGCGCCTGGACGGCGGTGCACCATGCCTTCACCGCGCCGAAGCCTGAATCGGAGGGCACGTTCGACACCGATCCCGGCAACGCGTTGTCCGATGCCTACGACATCGTCTGCAACGGTAACGAGATCGGCGGCGGCTCGATCCGTATCCACCGTCGCGACCTTCAAGAGCGGGTGTTCGCGATGATGGGCATCAGCCACGATGAAGCGCAGGACAAATTCGGATTCCTGTTGGACGCGTTCACCTTCGGTGCGCCACCTCACGGCGGCATCGCGTTCGGCTGGGACCGCATCACGGCACTGCTCGCCGGCGTCGACTCGATCCGCGAGGTCATCGCGTTTCCCAAGTCGGGTGGCGGCGTGGACCCGCTGACCGCCGCGCCGGCACCGATCACCGCACAGCAGCGTAAGGAATCCGGAATAGACGCCAAACCGGAGAAACCCGACAACGCATGACCGAGATGGACAGAGAAAAGCTGCTGTTCGAGCTCGTCTGAGCCTAAGCGCACCGGAACGCAGTCAGCTCAGTCCCTAACGGCTGGCCGGCGGCCATTGCCTCGGTGACACGACGGGTGGCATCGTCGCGGGATCAGCGTCCCACGGGAATCTCACGCCCACCCACCTCGGCGGGTCAAGAAACGCGATAGCTCCGTCACCTTCGAAGCTGGCCGTCATGAAGTCGATGATCCCGTCGTTGTCGGTGTTCCATCCGACGCCGAGGAATACGATGCCGCTGTTGGGGGTGACGGCTGCGAAGCGGCTGCCGGCGAAGGAAATGTTGGCTGCTCGAGCGCTGAAATCGATGCGCTCGAAGGCGATGAGGCCGCCACGTTCGGCGGTGAAAATGGCGGATTCGAATGAAATACCCTCCGACCCTCGATCACGGTGTCGGAAGCGGTTTTTCGTCCGGTCAGTGGTGATCAAGCCATCGCGAAAGTTGATACGGGCGAAGTCGGCGGCGCAGAAGTGCGCACCCTGAAACGAGACCCCCGCCTCCCAGAACGAGTGGATCGAGAACGTGTCGAAGTCGATGCTGCCGCCGCGATCCGCGGAGAACCGGGCGTGGGCGAAGCTGATGCCGTCGACGCTATTGGCATCGAATCCCGTGCGACAGAAGCTAGTACGGCTCGACCGACCTGCAGCGACGAATCTGGTGTGGTCAAACTTGATCGCGTCGGCAACCTCTGCGACAAACACGGCGCCCTCGAACAGGGTTGTCCCCGTGAAGACAGCGCCAGTGAAGTCGGCTGAGGTGATTTTGACGCCCGACAGGTTGAGGTTGTGAAATCGAGCGCCGGCGAAGTTGAGCGTGCAATGCGACCAGTTCGGGACAGCATCGTGGAGGAGATGCTGACGCAGCGCGGTGCAAATGGTTTCGCGGATCACCCGCTCGTCGTCGGGGTACGTCGCGCGTGTCCGGCGGGATCGGTTCTCGTTGTCCGCAGCGAGCGCGTCCTCCTCGACGCCTACGGTGTGCTCGTCCCAATCGACTGGTGGGGCCGGTGGTTTACTGAGGTAGGAGCAAAGAACGTCGACGCACGCTTGGATGTGACGACTTTCCGGATCGAGCGCATACCAGTCGTCGGCGAGCGCCACGAGCGCAGAACACCAGCCTGGCGGGTCATCTGCGTCGCGCTGTCGAGTTGAGTTGCCGCGGTGGTGAATCGGGCGTGCAGGTCGCGGCGGATTTCCTGATCGCGTTCTTCACGATGGCGTGCTTGTTCGACGCCGTGGCGCCGGCGGTCGTCGGCTCGGGTGTAGTGGCCGTTGTAGTAGGCCAGCACACCGGCGGTGATCGCGCCGATGCCTGCGGCCAGCGTCGCGTAAGGCTGGGCGGCATGTTCCCAAAATGTCGGCCAATCCACGGGTCGCTGCGCCACCCAGGCATAGACAGCGACGGGCACGCCATAGCAGATGATCGCGCCCAGACCCAGCACCACGAGGGTGCCCCGCAGACCGAATCGTCGGACGCGCGGCACCGGCTTCACGACAAACAGTGGCGTACGGTCGTTCGTCAAACGCGATCCCCCTCTACGCCATCACACCACACATCCGAGGCAGCGGGGTGCAGGCGCCCGCTGGTGTCCAGTGCTGATGCAGCCGTCGAGACGCGTTGCGAGAAAGGGTATCCCGTGCCACCTGGCGAACTGATGACCCGGATCGGCACGCCGGAATGAGGTTTCGAACTACACAGGCCCGTCCGCCAGAAAATTCTTTGCCAGAGTTTTGGGTGCCTGTGTCAGCCATGATTCGGTGATCAGCTCGGTCAGCTCAGCCACGTCAATTGCGGCCAGCCGCACCACGTCTGCCCAGTCCGCCATGTGCCGAACGCTACTCTCGGGCCGAAGTTTGCAGCTGGATCCCAGCGTCAGCGTGTGATCACAGGTGGCTGATTCCCAACCCGACGAAGAACGCCCCGACCGCACCGGCGATGACCGTCACCACCAGGCGGTGGTGAATCTTCATCCAGGCGTACAAGTACTCGACGACCGAGCGGGTGGCGTCGGGCGCGATCCAGAAGCTCAGAATCGGGATCAGCGCGCCTGAGAACGCGACCAGGTTGAAGATCACCAACGCGCCCAGCTGTTGACCGACCGTCGCACCCGAGGTGAGTACCGCCGCCATGGCACCCACGTAGTACGGCGAGGGGATGCCGTTGCTCAGGCCGAGCAGGCCGGCTGCCCAGGCCGCCTCGCCGCGCAGGGCGGCCTTGATGCTCTCGGGCAGTTTCGAGACCACGGGCAGGGAGTCCAGCGTCGGCGGCTCCACGGGTTCGGAGTGCGGTTGGCCTGTTGCAGGATCTGCGTGGTCACCGACGGCGGCCGTCACCGCCACCCGCTTGCCGCGTACCCGATGGAACAATCGCTCCAGCAGACCGGTCGCCGACAACACGGCGATGAGCCCCGCCACCACACCGATCGTGATCTCGATACCCGGATGAACCGATCTGTCGCCGAGCGCGCTCTCCCTGAACACGAACACCACGGCCACCGCCACGGCCACATTGGTGGCGAAACCGCCCGCGAAGAACGGTATTAGCAACCGGACGGGGTGTGCGCGCGACACCATGTAAGCGATCACCCCGATGCGCAGCGGGTCGGTTGCGGCCACGAGGGCCATCACCAGCACCGTGCTCCACATGCGGGCGGCCCCATCCTTTCGTCAGCTATCTCCTGCTGATTGAACCAGCGCGAGCTGAATCTGGCCCATTCGGCACCACCGCGAGCAGACGCGTCAGTCCGCGACACGCCGAGTTTTCGGTACCTTGCTGTCTGCTCGCGCAAGGGGGCTGGGCACGCGCACGGTCTAACGGCAAGGTCACGACGGTATGTCGCAACTCCATTAACCTCGGGGACGTTTCTAGTATCGCCGCGTGACTGATCGCTACGGTTCCGACGTCCTGTCCCGAAACCCGCACATCCCGAAGCGCATCCGGTCCACCGAACAGCCGGCCGAGAAAGGCCTGGTGGTCGAGGACGCCCAGAGCGGTTACGTGGGTGCCGTGGTGCGCATCGAGGGTGGTCGCGTCGAACTCGAGGACCGCAGGGGCAAGGTGCGCGCCTTTCCGATGGGCCCCGGATTCCTGATCGATGGCAAGCCCGTGATTCTGACCGTCCCGAAACGGACGGCGGCACCGGCCCGCACGGCGTCGGGCTCGGTCGCCGTCGCAGGCGCCAAGGCCCGGGTGGCGCTGGCCAGCCGCATCTACGTCGAAGGACGCCATGATGCCGAGCTCGTCGAGCAGGTATGGGGCGCCGACCTGCGCATCGAAGGCGTGGTGGTCGAGTATCTCGGCGGCGTCGACGATCTGGCCGGCATCGTCGAGGAATTCTCGCCCGGTCCCGGCCGGCGACTCGGGGTGCTGGTCGATCACCTGGTCACCGGTTCGAAAGAGGCGCGCATCGCCGAGGCGGTACGGCGGGGCCCCGGCGGTGAGCACACGCTGGTGGTCGGCCATCCGTTCATCGATATCTGGCAGGCCGTGAAACCTGTTCGGCTGGGCATGACGGCGTGGCCCGAGATTCCCCGCGGCACGGACTGGAAGAAGGGCATCTGCCAGGCGCTGCGCTGGCCCCATGCCACCCAGGCCGACACCGCGCGGGCCTGGCAGCGGATCCGTGGCCAGGTGCGCGACTGGAATGATCTGGAACCCGCGCTGATCGGCCGGGTGGAGGAGCTGATCGATTTCGTGACCGCGCCGGAGTAGCCGGTCGGCCCGGCGTGGTAAGCAGAACACGTGTCCGACAGCTTGTTCGATGTGCCCGGCGACTCAGGGCCCGGCGATCGCGGCTCCCTGGTCGCGCCCGACACGGGCCCGCTTGCGGTGCGGATGCGTCCGGCCAGCCTCGATGAGGTCGTCGGGCAGCAGCATCTGCTGCGGGCCGGTTCGCCGCTGCGTCGCCTGGTGGAGGGCTCCGGCGCGGCATCGGTGATCCTCTACGGCCCGCCCGGCACCGGTAAGACCACACTGGCGTCGCTCATCTCACAGGCCACCGGCCGCCGCTTCGAGGCACTCTCGGCGCTGTCGGCCGGGGTCAAAGAGGTCCGTGCGGTGATCGACACCGCTCGGCGCTCGGCCGTCCACGGCGGTCAGACCGTGCTGTTCATCGATGAGGTGCACCGCTTCTCCAAGACCCAGCAGGACGCGCTGCTGGCAGCCGTCGAAAACCGGGTGGTGCTACTCGTCGCTGCGACGACCGAGAACCCGTCGTTCTCCGTGGTGGCCCCGCTGCTGTCGCGCTCGCTGATTCTGCAGTTGCAGCCGTTGACCGCGCAGGACATCGAGGCCGTGCTGCGCCGCGCGATCACCGATCCGCGAGGCCTGGGCGGTGCGGTCGAGGTCACCGACGAGGCGGTCGACCTGCTGGTTCAACTCTCGGCCGGTGACGCTCGCCGTGCGTTGACGGCGTTGGAAGTCGCCTCGGAGACAGCCGGGGCACCTGGTGGCGTCGTTTCCTTTGAGATCATCGAACAGTCGCTGGACAAGGCCGCCGTGCGCTATGACCGCGACGGCGATCAGCACTATGACGTGGTCAGTGCCTTCATCAAATCGATGCGCGGCTCCGACGTCGACGCGGCGCTGCACTACCTGGCGCGGATGCTGGTGGCGGGGGAGGACCCGCGGTTCATCGCCCGGCGATTGATGATCCTCGCCAGCGAGGACATCGGCATGGCCGATCCCAGCGCCCTGCAGGTCGCGGTGGCCGCCGCGCAGACCGTGCAGCTGATCGGCATGCCCGAGGCCCAGTTGACGCTCGCACACGCGACCGTCCATCTCGCGACCGCGCCCAAGTCCAACGCAGTGACGACAGCGCTGGCGGCGGCGATGGGTGACATCCGCTCGGGTAAGGCCGGGCCGGTGCCACCACATCTGCGCGACGGCCACTACTCGGGCGCCGCCAAGCTCGGCCACGCCGTCGGCTACCGGTATCCGCACGACCATCCCGATGGCGTTGTGCCACAACAATATCCGCCCGACGATCTGGTCATGGTTGACTACTACCAGCCGACCGGCCGCGGGGTCGAACGCGAGATCACCACTCGGCTCGACAAGCTGCGGGCCATCGTCCGGCGTAAGCGCTAGGCGCCGTTGTGCGGTCTCAATGCAATTGGCGGTTCCGCGCCAACCGAGAACTTATCTCGGCGCTGAACAAGTCGCTATGAACGTCAGTGGTGCTCCGGCCGCGAGAAGTATCCGATCACCCCACGACGGGCTGCGCCTCCGGGAACGTCCATGTGCCGTCGAGGATCTCGGGCCGGGGCCGGTACAGGCGCACCCAGTAGTTCCAGCCCGGGGTGATCGGGACGTAGTTCACCGCGGCCGGATCCCCGCCGAAGTTCACCGTGACTGAACCGTCGGCGTTCGCCACCGCGGTGAAGCTGTTCGGCCCGTACGAGTCGAGGTCGTTCGGCTCGAAGTAGCCGTCGGCGTTGTAAACGGCGATCGACCAGAACCCGTTGACGGGAACGTCGCGCACCGTCAGGCTGTGCGGGGTGGTGCCGTCGTTGAGCTTCGGGGTGACCGTGATGTAGGTGGCGTCGGCCTCGCGGTTGCCGCCCCACCCGGACGCGGTGCCGATGAGGTGCCGCATCGGGTCTACCTCGTGGCGGGCGCCGAACATGCGCCGGGCGTCGGGAACGTGCCCGGCCAGTTCGATCAGCGCCTTCCGGGTCGCGTCCTGGCTGGCCTTGTCCCAGGCGGGTGCCTCGAAGGAGCCCGCGGAGTCCTGCTCGATGTGCAGCGCGTCCTGCAGGGCGTGGACCTCGTCCAGGTCGCCCGGCTTCGTCGGGTTCACGAGGATCCGCACACCCACCATCGCGTACCGGGTGTCCAGCTGTTCGCGGGTCAGCGTGAGGGTGGCCGGGCCGTACGTGGCCGGTGAGGTGTACTGGTCTTCGTCGATGACGATCGCGGACAGGAACCGCTCGCCCGGATCGGGCAGGGTCACCGTGGCCGGGCCGGCATCGAGGTCGAGCACCACCGCCGAGTAGAGGGTGTCGCGGTTGGCGCGGATGACAGTCTGGTGGTGCACATCCATCACCGTGCGGTGAATGTTCCACTTCCCGGTTCCGCCAGCGATCGAGCACACCCGGCCGAAGTACAGATCGGACTCCGCGCGCGCGAAGTTGTCGACCGTCACGATCTGCGCGGCGCCACCATTCACATCCCGAACCATATGCACTCGCCCGGACTGCCACACGCATCGGCCGAAAGTGATGCGCGCGACGGCGTGTCGCGGGTCGTCCCGATTGCGTTCGGGGTTGTCCGCCGGGAACCAGCAGGCGCCCGCTGCGACGTGGCTGGCAATGGGGTGGTGGGACTGCCCGTAGGCTGGTCGGATGGACAGCGATGTGATCGATGTCGACACCTCCCGCCGCCGCATCGTCGACCTGACGGACACCGTCCGGAAGTTCTGCGACGGCCACGGTGACGGGCTGTGCAACATCTTCGTCCCGCACGCCACAGCCGGGGTGGCGATCATCGAAACCGGAGCCGGCTCCGACGACGACCTGATCGACACGCTGGAGCGGCTGCTGCCCCGCGATGACCGCTATCGGCACGCGCACGGATCGTTCGGCCACGGCGCCGATCACGTTCTGCCTGCCCTGGTGTCGCCGTCGGTCATGGTGCCGGTGCAGGACGGGCGCCCGTTGCTGGGCACTTGGCAGAGTGTCGTACTGGTCGACCTCAACCGGGACAACCCGCAACGGTCCGTGCGACTGAGTTTTTTGGCGGCCTGACCAACGCTGTTCAGGGCGACCGCGCTGACCGGTAATGTGAGGCGGTCGAATTATTGGCAGTGCACACCGAGCGGTACCACCGCCACCATCTACTAACACGAGGGCAGAAGCGACGTGCAGACACACGAGATCAGGAAGCGCTTCCTCGATCATTTCGTGAAAGCGGGCCATACCGAGGTGCCCAGCGCATCGGTGATCCTCGACGACCCCAACCTGCTGTTCGTCAACGCGGGCATGGTGCAGTTCGTGCCGTACTTCCTCGGTGCCCGCACGCCGCCGTGGGACCGCGCCACCAGTGTGCAGAAGTGCATCCGGACACCCGACATCGATGAGGTCGGCATCACCACCCGGCACAACACCTTCTTCCAGATGGCCGGCAACTTCTCCTTCGGCGACTACTTCAAAAAGGGTGCCATCGAATTGGCCTGGACCCTGCTGACCAACCCGGTCTCCGAGGGCGGCTACGGGTTCGATCCCGAAAGACTCTGGGCCACCGTCTATCTCGACGATGACGAGGCTATCGGCCTGTGGCAGGAAGTGGCCGGTCTGCCCCCTGAGCGCATCCAGCGCCGCGGCATGGCCGACAACTACTGGTCGATGGGCATCCCCGGCCCGTGCGGTCCGTGTTCGGAGATCTACTACGACCGCGGCCCCGAATACGGCATCGAGGGCGGGCCGGAGGCCAACGAGGACCGCTACATCGAGATCTGGAACCTCGTGTTCATGCAGAACGAGCGCGGTGAAGGCACCTCGAAGAACGACTTCGAGATCCTCGGGCCGTTGCCGCGCAAGAACATCGATACGGGTATGGGCGTCGAGCGCATCGCCTGCCTGCTGCAGGGTGTGGACAACGTCTACGAGACCGATCTGGTGCGCCCGGTGATCGACCTGGTCGCGTCCATCGCGCCGCGCGGTTACGGCGTCGGCAACCACGAGGACGATGTCCGTTACCGCATCATCGCCGACCACAGCCGCACCGCGGCCATCATCATCGGCGACGGGGTCAGCCCCGGCAACGAGGGCCGCGGTTACGTGCTGCGACGGCTGCTTCGCCGCATCATCCGTGCCGCGAAATTGCTCGGCGTCGAACAGCCCATCATGAGCCAGCTGATGGCGACGGTGCGCGATGAGATGGGGCCGTCCTACCCGGAATTGGTCACCGATTTCGACCGCATCAACCGGATCGCGGTCGCCGAGGAGACCGCGTTCAACCGCACCCTGGCTTCGGGCTCGCGACTGTTCGACGAAGCCGCCGCGGCGACGAGGCGCGCGGGAGCATCCACGTTGTCCGGCAACGACGCGTTCACCCTGCACGACACCTACGGCTTCCCTATCGATCTCACTCTGGAAATGGCCGCCGAGGCGGGCCTCAGGGTCGACGAGGCGGGCTTCCGCACGCTGATGGCCGAGCAGCGGGCGCGCGCCAAGGCCGACGCCGCCGCGCGCAAGCAGGCCCACACCGACCTGACCGCCTATCGTGAGCTGGTCGACGCGGGCCCTACCGAGTTCACCGGATTCGACGAATTGACCTCCGAGGCAAGGATTCTCGGTATCTTCGTGGATGGTAAGCGGGTCCCGGTGGTCGGGCACGAGGGGCTGGACGCCGATCGTGTCGAGCTGATTTTGGACCGCACCCCGTTCTACGCCGAGTCCGGTGGACAGATCGCCGACGAAGGCGCCATCGCGGGGACCGGTAGCTCGGAAACCGCGCGGGCGGCGGTCACCGATGTGCAGAAGATCGCCAAGACCTTGTGGGCGCATCGCGTCAACGTGGAATCCGGTGAGTTCGTCGAAGGCGACACCGTCGTCGCGACCGTCGACCCCAAGTGGCGGCACGGCGCCACCCAGGGCCACTCCGGCACCCACATGGTGCACGCGGCACTGCGACAGGTGTTGGGGCCCAACGCTGTTCAGGCCGGCTCTCTGAACCGGCCGGGCTACCTGCGGTTCGACTTCAACTGGCAGGGTGCGCTCACCGAGGGGCAGCGCTCACAGATAGAGGAAGTCACCAACGAGGCCGTCGAAGCCGACTACGAGGTGCACACCTTCAGCACCGAGCTGTCCAAGGCCAAGGCCATGGGTGCGATGGCGTTGTTCGGCGAGAACTATCCCGACGAGGTTCGGGTGGTCGAGATTGGCGGACCGTTCTCGCTGGAACTGTGTGGCGGTACCCACGTGCACAACTCGGCGCAGATCGGCCCGGTCACCATTCTGGGTGAATCCTCGGTCGGTTCCGGGGTGCGCCGGGTCGAGGCGTATGTCGGACTGGAATCGTTCCGGCATCTGGCCAAGGAGCGGGCACTGATGGCGGGGCTGGCGTCGACGCTCAAGGTGCCGTCGGAGGAGGTGCCCGCGCGCGTCGCCAACCTGGTGGAGCGGCTCAGGGCCGCCGAGAAGGAGCTCGATAAGGCACGTCTGGCCAACGCCAGGGCGGCCGCCGCCAATGCTGCGGCGGGGGCGGAGACCATCGGCAAGGTTCGGGTGGTGGCGCAGCGGATGGCTGCCGGGATCTCGGCGACCGATCTGCGCAGCCTTGTCGGGGACATCAAGAGCAAGCTCGGCAGCGATCCCGCCGTCATCGCCTTGATCGCCGAGGGCGAGGACGAGGCGGTGCCGTTCGTGGTGTCGGTCAATCCCGGTGCCCAGGACCTCGGGTTGCGGGCCAACGAGCTGGTGAAGCAACTCGCGGCCCCGGTGAACGGTCGCGGCGGTGGTAAAGCTGACATGGCACAAGGTTCCGGCAAGGGGGCGGCGGGTATCGACGCGGCATTGGCCGCGCTGCGTGCCGAGATCGGCCGGAGCTAGCCCGGTGCCGAGCAGCGACGAGCAGTCTTCCCCTCGCTCCGCTCGACCGGATCGCCCGGGCGCCGACGACCCCGGCCGCGGCCGACGCATCGGCATCGACGTGGGCACCGTCCGCATCGGCGTGGCTACCAGTGACCCGGACGGTATTCTCGCGACGCCGGTGGAAACGGTGTTGCGGGATCAGCGTGACCGGGCCGGCGGGAAGCATCTGCGTCGGCTGGTCGGCATTGTCGGCGAGTACGAGGCCGTCGAAGTGATCGTCGGGTTGCCGCGCACGCTGGCTGATCGGGTCGGTACATCGGCGCACGATGCGATCGATCTCGCCGAACAGCTGGCGCGCCGGATCACGCCGACGCCGGTACGGCTGGCCGACGAACGACTCACCACCGTCTCCGCACAACGGTCGTTGCGCGACGCCGGGGTTCGCGCGAAGGGACAGAAAGCGGTGATCGACCAGGTTGCTGCAGTGGGCATTCTGCAGAGCTGGTTGGATCAGCGGCGGGCGGCCCTGGCCGTGCGCGACGAGAGCCGCGGAGAGGGCACGGATGGCTGACGAGTGGGGTGGCGAGCGGGCGCAACCCGTCGCGGTGGGACCACCACGGCGCGGTATGAGCCGCTCCGAACGCATGCGTCAGGTCCGCAAGAACCGCCGTCGCCGGGTCACGCGGGCCGCGTCGCTGCTGCTGCTCGTCATCGTGGCGATCGCTGCGGTGTTCCTCGGTTCCAGGCTGTGGCACAGTTTCTCCGGCGGCGGCAACGACTATGCCGGTGACGGCGTATCCGATCTGGTCATCCAGGTCCACGACGGCGACTCCACCACCGCGATCGCCAAGACGTTGTATGACCACAAGGTGGTGGCCACGGTCAAGGCGTTCGTCGACGCGGCCCAGGGCAACTCTGAGATCACGTCGATCCAGCCCGGCTACTACAAGTTGCGCACCGAGATCCCCGCGGCCAATGCTGTCGCGCGGCTGGTCGATCCGAATAACCGAGTGGGCAAGCTCACCATCCCAGAGGGACGTCAGCTCGACGACATCACCGACGTCAAGACCAACGCTGTCACCGACGGCATCTTCAGCCTGATCTCGAAGGCG
This sequence comes from Mycobacterium sp. 155, assembly GCF_000373905.1. Taxonomy (NCBI): domain Bacteria; kingdom Bacillati; phylum Actinomycetota; class Actinomycetes; order Mycobacteriales; family Mycobacteriaceae; genus Mycobacterium; species Mycobacterium sp. 155. The sequence goes on along the minus strand of NZ_KB892705.1, from coordinate 1,790,753 downwards.
TCGTGCGTGAAACTCGACGATATCGAGCGGTGCGTTGCGGTCGACGACCTTCGCTCGGCCGCCGGATCGACGCCCGTGGCCGCACTAGGGGTTCCGCAGTGGGCCGCCGGACCGGTTGCGGCGATGGGCAATGACCATCGCCGGCTGGAAGGATTGATCGCGCCGGGCACCTGGAACATCGACCCGGCCGCACCGGCCCAGTCCATCTTGTCGACGCTGATCTCCTCCAGCGCTTCGGTTTACACGCAGGGCGGCCTGCTGGACACCGCCACTGCCTTGAACATGTCGCCGTACCAGATCCTCACGGTCGGCTCGCTCGTACAGCGGGAAGCCAAGCCGCAGGATTTCTCAAAGGTCGCGCGAGTGATCTACAACCGGCTGGCCGAGCACCGCAAGCTGGAGTTCGATTCGACGGTCAACTACTCGCTGGACCGCCAGGAAGTGGCCACCACCGATGCTGACCGGGCCAAGGCCACACCGTGGAACTCCTATGTCCGCGAAGGACTTCCGGAGACTCCGATCTGCTCGCCGGGCGCCGACGCGCTGGATGCCGCCGAGCGGCCCGCGCCGGGGGACTGGCTGTACTTCGTGACCATCGACATGCAAGGCACGACGCTTTTCACCCGCGACTACAACCAGCACCTAGCGAACATCGAACTGGCGCGACACAACGGCGTCCTCGACAGTGCGCGATAGGCTGCCCTCCGTCGTGGAAAATAGGGTCCGCAAGGCCGCGGTCCTCGGCTCTCCGATCGCCCACTCGAGGTCTCCGCAACTGCACCTGGCCGCCTATCGGGCGCTGGGCCTGGCGGCTTGGACCTACGAGCGCATCGAGTGCACAGCCGAGCAGCTACCGGCACTGGTGTCCGGGCTCGGGCCGGAGTGGGTCGGGCTATCGGTCACCATGCCCGGTAAGTTCGCCGCGCTGCAGTTCGCCGACGAGCACACCGAGCGGGCCCGGCTGATCGGTTCAGCCAACACGCTGGCTCGCACTTCCGGTGGCTGGCGCGCGGACAACACTGATATTGACGGCGTGACGGGCGCACTCGGCTCCGTCGAGGGCGCGGCGATCGTCATCGGCTCCGGTGGCACCGCCCCGGCCGCGGTGCTCGGGCTGGCTGAACTCGGCGCGCGGCGCATCACGATCGTCGCCCGCAATGCGGACAAGGCCGCGCCGCTGGTTGAACTGGCCGCCGGGCGTGGCGTCGCGAGCAGTTGGTGCGATCTCGATGACGCCGAACTCGTTGCCGTGGTCGCCGATTCCGCGGTTGCGGTGAGCACGATCCCCGCCGCGGCCGCCGCACCGTACGCTCCGGTGCTCGCTGCGGTGCCGCGGCTGCTCGACGCCATTTACGACCCATGGCCGACGCCGCTCGCCGCTGCGGTGCAGGCCGCCGGCGGTGAAGTGGTCAGCGGCCTGCACATGCTGCTGAATCAGGCTGTCACCCAGGTGGAACTGTTCACGGGGATGACTGCCCCGAAGGATGCGATGAGGACGGCCTTGTTCGGCTGAAACAGCGTCATCCCAGCCTCTGCGGGGCAGTTAGCCTCGGTGGATGGAGGTGTGGGCTGTCGCGGTTACGGTCATCTGGCTAGTGACACTCAGCGCCTACGACTTCAGGCAGCGGCGGCTGCCGAACTGGCTGACAATGCCCGGTGGTGTGCTGATCCTGGTTGGCGCAATGCTTTTCGGCCATGGCGCCGCGGCGCTCGCGGGCGGTGCAGCGCTGGCGGCGGTTTATCTGCTGGTGCATCTGATAGCGCCGGCCGCGCTCGGCGGCGGTGACGTGAAGCTCTCCGTCGGCGTGGGCGCGCTGACCGGCGCGTTCGGGCCCGACGTATGGGTACTCGCGGCGCTGGCCGCGCCACTAATCACTGCCGTGATCGCGGGTGGCGCGGCGTTGCGCGGCATTCCGACCGTGCCGCACGGACCGTCGATGTGCGCGGCCAGTGCGGCGGCAATCGGGCTGGTGCTGATCTAAGCCTGCCGAACGTGAACTTGTTGGCGAGATTTCGGCGAATGTTCGCCAACAAGTTCACATTCGGCGTCGACGGCAGTCAGCGGTAGCCGCGCTTGAGCAGATGCTTGGCGCCGGCCTCCATCGCGGCGGGGGTCGCGGGGTCGAAGTCGAAGGCGTTGGCCAACCGCGCGGTGATGTTGAACGCGAAGCCCACTGCCAGCGCGTCCTGGACCTGAGCGGGGGAGACACCGGCGGACAGCACGCTGCGGATGTCGTCCTCGGAGACGGCGTCTTCACGGGACAGCTTGCCGAGCAGGCGAAGCGTCGCCCGCAAGGGCTCCTCGACCGGTGCGGTGTCCAGATCGGCCAGAGTGGCGGTGACCTTGCACGGATCGCCGTACCACTGCCCGGAGGTCGCGGAGTGCGCGGCGACGCAGAATGGCGACGCATCGGCCGCGGCGACGTAGGCCGCCATCAGTTCCCGGTCGCCGATCGACCATTCCGACGGCCCGCGCATGGCCTCGTGGGTGAGATCCCCGGCGCCGTAGAAGTCCTTGCGATACAGCGCGAGCTTGACGGCGTCGACCACCGGTTGACGCGAGACCAGCTGGATCATCGCCAGCAGCGCCTTGGTTCCCAGTCCATGCCCGTTGTCGAGGATGCCGAGCCTCATCGCCGATCCCCTTTCCCGCCGGCCACTCGGGCAAGTGCGCCAAGGGCGTTGGTGTATTGCCGGTCGGCCTGGCCCACCGCCGCGCAGACCACGATTTCAAAGATCTGGTCCTCGCTCAGGCCCGCCGACCGGGCTGCCGCGATGTCGTCGTCGGTCACGGCGGCGGAGCGGTGGGCCACCTTGTCGACCAGGGTCCGTACCGGATCGTCGAGGCCGGTGTTGTCGAATGCACTCTGTCGCAGGTCTTTTGGTGCTGTCCCCTGGTCGCCGAGCACACGGGCGATCAGTTCGCTACGTAGTCGGGAGATGTCGGTCATCATAGAGATCCTCTCGAGGGACGCAGGCGATCCGCTGTTGCAGGACCGCCTGTTCGGCGGGGTTGGCGGTGAGCTTGAGGGCGCGGCGCACCGTCGTCGCGGTCTCCGCGGCCTTGAGCTTGCTGCCCCCGCGCAACTTGCCAGCGTTGCCGGCGAACCATTCGTCGACCCGCTCGTAGGCGCGTTGGCGCTCGGCGTCGCTCATCGCCGCCATATCGCGGGTGAACTGCTCAGTTTCGACGAACATCAGTACGTATTTCATGAGCCCTTCTCCATGGTATTTGCGGTTTCTACAATCAAGACGATCGGAAGCACCCGAGATACGACACCATCGACGCTCGAACAGGGATTTCCGCGGGCAAAACGCGACGTGGGAGAATGACAAGCGTGTTGCGTTGGACCACAGCTGGTGAATCGCATGGCCGCGCCCTGGTGGCCATGGTCGAGGGCATGGTGGCCGGTGTGCCGGTCACCTCGGAGGACATCGGGGTGCAGCTCAAGCGCCGTCGTCTCGGCTACGGCCGCGGCGCTCGGATGAAGTTCGAGCAGGACCAGGTGACCATGCTGGCCGGGGTCCGGCACGGGTTGACCCTCGGCGGCCCGATCGCCATCGAGATCGGCAACACCGAGTGGCCCAAGTGGGAGACCGTGATGGCCCCCGACCCGGTGGACGAGACCGACCTGGACGTGGCGCGCAACGCGCCGCTGACCCGGCCGCGGCCCGGCCATGCCGACTACGCAGGCATGCTCAAGTACGGCTTCGACGATGCCCGCCCGGTGCTCGAACGGGCCAGCGCCCGCGAGACCGCCGCTCGGGTGGCCGCCGGCACCATTGCCCGCGCATTCCTGCGGGAAGCGCTCGGCGTCGAGGTCGTCTCGCACGTCATCTCCATCGGGGCATCGGCGCCCTATACCGGTCCGCCGCCGCAGCCCCAGGACCTCGAGGCCATCGACGACAGCCCCGTCCGGGCGTTCGACAAGGACGCCGAGGCCGCCATGATCGCCGAGATCGAGGCCGCCAAGAAGGACGGCGACACCCTTGGGGGGGTCGTCGAGGTGGTCGTGACCGGGCTGCCGATCGGGCTGGGCTCGTTCACCAGCGGTGAGAACCGGCTCGACAGCCAACTGGCCGGCGCGGTGATGGGTATTCAGGCGATCAAGGGTGTCGAGATCGGCGACGGTTTCGAAACGGCGCGCCGCCGGGGCAGCGTCGCGCACGACGAGATGTACCCGGGCCCGGACGGCGTGCTGCGGTCGACCAACCGGGCCGGTGGCCTGGAAGGCGGCATGACCAACGGCCAGGCGTTGCGCGTGCGCGCCGCGATGAAGCCGATCTCCACCGTGCCGCGGGCACTGGCCACCGTCGACATGGCGACCGGCGAGGAAGCCGTCGCGATCCACCAGCGCTCCGACGTATGTGCGGTGCCGGCCGCCGGTGTGGTCGTGGAGACCATGGTGGCGCTCGTGCTGGCCCGCGCCGCGCTGGAGAAGTTCGGCGGGGATTCGCTGGCCGAGACCCGCGCCAATATCGACGCTTACCTGCGTGCCGTCCGCATGCGAGGAGCAAGTCCGGACGACGCTGAGCGCGAACCGGCGGCGCAGGCCCTGGGCTGATGGCGCCCAGGGCGGTATTGATCGGCCTACCGGGCTCAGGGAAGTCGACGATCGGGCGGCGGTTGGCCAAGGCTCTCGATGTGACCATGCTCGACACCGATGCGGTGATCGAGGAGACCACCGGGCGCGCTATTGCCGACATCTTCGCCAGCGACGGTGAGGAGGAGTTCCGCCGCATCGAAGAAGAGGTGATCCGCGGAGCCCTGGCCACCCATGACGGCGTGCTGTCGCTCGGCGGCGGCGCGATCACCACCGCGGGGGTGTGCGACGCCCTGGCCGGGCACATGGTGATCTACTTGGAGATCAGTGCGTCCGAAGGCGTGCGCCGAACCGGTGGCAACAGCAACCGTCCGCTGCTGGCCGGCGGTGACCGGGCTGAGAAGTACCGTGCGCTGATGTCGCAGCGGGTGCCCATCTACCGTCGCGTCTCGACCATACGTATCAACACCAACAGGCGTAACCCGGGCGCGGTCGTGCGCACCATCGTCTCGCGCCTGGACAATCCTCAGCCGCCCAAACAAGTGGCGGCCAAACCGCTGGCAGCCAAACCAAGGCGCCGACGCCATCGGCGGCGGCAACGCGGACCGGCCTCGCCGAGCTCCGCGGACAAGGACTCGGCCGGCGCCGCAGCCGTTCACACCGATTCGACTGCCACACCCACCCCCGCGGCCTTGGCCGCACGCAACGCGGAGCGACACCATGACTGAGCCTGTCACCGTCGACGTTCTCGTCGACCCCCCTTACCCGGTGATCATCGGCACCGGGTTGCTCGGCGAGCTGGGCCATACCCTCGAGGGCCGCCACAAGGTGGCCATCCTGCATCAGCCGACGATGACCGAGACGGCGGAAGCCATTCGAACTCACCTCGCGGACAAGGGAATCGACGCACACCGCATCGAGATCCCGGATGCTGAGGGGGGCAAGGAACTGCCGGTCGTCGGGTTCATCTGGGAAGTGTTGGGCCGCATCGGAATCGGCCGCAAGGATGCGATTGTCAGCCTCGGCGGGGGAGCTGCCACTGACGTCGCGGGCTTCGCGGCGGCCACTTGGCTGCGTGGCGTGGACATCGTGCACGTGCCCACTACGCTGCTCGGCATGGTCGATGCCGCGGTTGGCGGCAAGACAGGTATCAACACCGACGCCGGCAAGAACCTGGTCGGCTCGTTCCACCAGCCGAGCGCCGTCCTGGTCGACCTCGCCACGCTGGAAACCTTGCCCCGCAACGAGATCGTGGCCGGCATGGCCGAGATTGTGAAGGCCGGCTTCATCGCCGATCCGGTGATCCTCGATTTGATCGAAGCCGACCCCGAGGCGGCGTTGGATCCGACCGGGACGGTATTACCAGAACTGATCCGCCGCGCGATCGCCGTCAAGGCCGAGGTGGTGGCCGCCGATGAGAAGGAATCGCAGCTGCGCGAGATCCTGAACTATGGCCACACCCTCGCGCACGCCATCGAACGGCGCGAACAGTACAAGTGGCGCCACGGCGCAGCGGTGTCGGTGGGCATGGTGTTCGCCGCCGAACTCGGCCGGCTGGCCGGCCGGCTCGACGATGTGACTGCCGATCGCCACCGCTCGGTGCTGACGACGTTGGGCCTGCCGGTTGCCTACGACGGCGATGCACTGCCGCAGCTGCTCGAGTACATGGCCGGTGACAAGAAGAACCGGGCCGGCGTGCTGCGCTTCGTCGTGCTCGACGGGCTGGGCAAGCCTGGGCGGTTGGAAGGTCCGGATCCGGCGCTGCTCGCAGCGGCATACGCGGAAGTGGCGCGAGACCCTAAGAACTGAGGTTCCACGCCACTTGGCGACGAGCTCTACTTCTCGTGCTGCTCGGGCGTCTCGACGGCACCGGTCTTCTCGGTGTCGTCCGCCGGCGCTCCGGCATTCACCGCGGCGAACACGTCGGTGTCGGCGCGCTCATCGCCGGCGTGACCGTGCCTGGTGACCGGCGGTGCCTTGCGGTCGACCAGCCAGCGGCCGAGTGTGACACCGGCGACCGCCGCCAGGAACATCAGCAGCGCAGTGAACGCAGCGAACGTGGTGATCTCGTTCAGCAGGCCCCCGACATAGATGCTCTTGTAGAACAGGCTGATGATCCAGGACACCGCACCGCTGACGACGCCTGCGAAAAGCCCGGCCAGCAGCCAGATCATGGCCAGGTCGGCGCGACGGTCAGGGTCAGGGCTGTGCCGCGCGTCGGCGCGGCCGTCGATGAAGCCCCAGATGACCACTGCGATCGTGAAAACTGCCACCAGCGTCACACTGAACCAGATCGCGTTTCCCGGCGAAGCGTTGATCAGCGCACCTTGGAGCAAGCGCACGACGACCATCGCGGTTGCGAACACAACCCCGCGCAGTAACCACTTGCTCATGAGGCCACAGCGTAGCGAGTAGCGTCACAGACCGTGACTATTTCCCAGCGCAGGGACCGGCTTCGGCGCCGGCTTGAGGCAGCCGATCTGCCCGCCTTGCTGGTGACAGACCTGGTCAATGTGCGCTATCTGTCAGGGTTTACGGGCTCCAACGCCGCGCTGCTGGTGCGTGTCGATGATGAAACCCCGGTGCTGGCCACCGATGGGCGCTACCGCACCCAAGCCGCCCACCAGTCCCCGGACGCCGAGGTGATCATTGAGCGGGCGTGTGCGCCGTGCCTGGCCCGCCGGGCGGGTGCCGGTGGTGTGCGCCGGCTGGGCTTCGAGAGCCACGTGGTGACTGTCGACGCGTACAGCGCGCTGGCCGACGCCGCCGGTGATGATGTCGAACTTATCCGTGCGCCGGGCATCGTCGAAGCGCTGCGGGAGGTCAAGGACGCCGGCGAGATCGCACTCCTACGGCTCGCCTGCGAGGCCGCTGACGCCGCGCTGGGTGATCTGGTGAACCGGGGCGGGCTGCGGCCGGGCCGCACCGAGCGTCAGGTGCGCAACGAACTGGAGGCACTGATGCTCGACCACGGAGCGGACGGCCCGTCTTTCGAGACGATTGTCGCGACGGGGGCCAACTCGGCGATACCGCATCACCGGCCGACCGACGCGGTCCTGGCCGCCGGTGATTTCGTCAAGATCGACTTCGGCGCGCTGGTGGCCGGCTACCACTCCGACACGACCCGCACCTTCGTGTTGGACCGGGCCGCGCAATGGCAGCACGACATCTATGACCTGGTGGCGGCCGCCCAGCGGGCCGGTAGCGCGGCGCTGGCACCGGGAGTGTCGCTGAGCGCTGTCGACGCCGCGTCGCGGCAGGTCATCGCGGAGGCGGGGTACGCCGAGAACTTCGGTCACGGCCTCGGACATGGCGTAGGCCTGCAGATCCATGAAGCGCCGGGAATCAACGCCACGGCCGCCGGTACACTGCTTGCTGGCTCTGCGGTGACCGTTGAGCCAGGTGTCTACTTGCCCGATCGCGGCGGTGTCCGGATCGAGGACACCCTGGTCGTCGGCGGGACGGCACCCGAACTACTTACCCGGTTCCCCAAGGAACTGGCCATCCTGTGAACTGAAAGCTAGGAGCTACCCCGACCATGGCATCGACTGCCGACTTCAAGAATGGGCTCGTCCTGCAGATCGACGGCCAGCTGTGGCAGATCGTCGAATTCCAGCACGTCAAACCGGGTAAGGGCCCCGCCTTCGTGCGGACCAAGCTGAAGAACGTGGTGTCCGGCAAGGTGGTCGACAAGACCTATAACGCCGGGGTCAAGGTGGAGACCGCCACCGTCGACCGGCGCGATGCCACTTACCTGTACCGCGATGGCAACGACTTCGTGTTCATGGACTCCGAGGATTTCGAGCAGCACCCACTGCCCGAGGCACTGGTCGGCCGCAACGCCGACTTCCTGCTGGAGAGCATGCCGGTGCAGATCGCGTTCCACGAGAGCGCCCCGCTGTACCTGGAGCTGCCGGTGTCGGTTGAGCTCGAAGTCAGCCACACCGAGCCCGGCCTACAGGGTGACCGCTCCAGCGCAGGCACCAAGCCCGCCACGATGGAAACCGGAGCCGAGATCCAGGTGCCGCTGTTCATCAACACCGGTGACAAGCTCAAGGTCGACACGCGTGACGGCAGCTACTTGGGGCGCGTCAATGGCTGACCAGGGCGAGCGGAGCGACGGGAATGGCTGACCGCCGCGGTGACCGGGGCCGTCATCAGGCCCGCAAGCGTGCGGTGGACGTGCTGTTCGAGGCCGAGGCGCGCGGCCTGACGCCGGAGACGGTGGCCGATGGCCGCATCGCGCTGGCCGAAGACGACCCGGAGATATCCGCGCTTAATCCGTACACGGTGACGGTGGCGCGCGGGGTGACCGAACACGCCGCCCACGTTGACGACTTGATCTCCGCGCACCTGCAGGGCTGGACTCTGGATCGGCTGCCCGCCGTGGACCGGGCGATCCTGCGGGTGGCGGTCTGGGAGCTGCTGCACGCCGAGGACGTGCCCGAACCGGTCGCCGTCGATGAGGCGGTCGAGCTGGCCAAGGAGCTGTCCACCGATGAGTCACCGGGGTTCGTCAATGGTGTGCTCGGCCAGGTGATGCTGGTGACCCCGCAGATCCGGGCGGCCGCCCAGGCCGTCCGCAGTGTGGGCACCCAGGACAACTAGCCGCAATCTTCACATAGCTGCACCTTCACACCGCGAGCGTGCGCGTCTGCTGGCCAACACACCGCAATACGTCAGCATTCTGCGCACGCTCGCGCATGTGAGGGAAGCCTCGACCCGTTACGGCCAGTCCTAGGGCGGAGGCAGCACCGGGGGTCGGCACACATTCGCGACCGGATCCCACCACCAGCCGTTGTCGCATGCCAGCGGCGTGGTGCCGATCGCGGGCCGACAGGCGTTGGCCGCGGGATCCCACCAGCCGTTGTCGCAGTTCGGCACCAGCGGCGCCTGGCAACTGTTTGTCACGGGATTCCACCACGAGCCGTTGTCGCAGTCTGCGCGGCTCACCGCGGGCGTGAGCGCCGCGGTGAATGCCATCGGAACGAATGCTGCAGCGGCGATCGCCGCGGCGCGCTGCAGTGTCTTCACGGTTCCCTCCCATAGACCGTTTCGCAACTCACGATGTCGTTTCGATCAGCGCGATTGTAAGTTCGCGACCTGCGGCAGATGGCGTAATACCCGTATCCGCACCCGGTTTGACCTGGTGTAGGCCCCGTGCAGGCGGCGCAATCAGTTAACCCGCACCACCACCGAATCCGGCGCGCCGCGGCGCCCCTCGCGGCGCCCTTACCGTGTTTGCGTGTCGAAGCCCGAAGCGCATCCCGGTCCGTTGCCGATCCGGCGTCCCCGCGCCGACCAGGCCCGTCAGGTGGCCGACGTGCTGCGTCATCAGATTTACGATGGGGTCTACGCAGACGGGCTGCCCACCGAGGCCGAGCTGGCGGCGGAGTTCTTTGTTTCCCGCAATGCCATTCGCGAAGCACTTTCCGTGCTCAAGAACGAAGGTTTGATCGACCGCGGCACCAAGGTCGGCACCCATGTGGCGGTCCGCAAGTACGACCACGGCCTCGACGCGCTTGTCGGACTCAAGGAAACGTTCAAGGACTACGGCGAGGTCCGCAACGAGGTCCGGGCGGTGCTGCATCTGGCCGGCCCGCCGGGTGTGACGCGCAAGCTCGCGTTGGAGCCCGGCGCACAGGTGGTCTACATCGAACGGCTCCGTCATCTCGGCGACCTACCCGTGTCACTGGATCTGACCTATTTGGTTCCCGACATCGGCGAGCAGGTCATCGGGCATCCGCTGGAGACCAACGACGTGTTCGCGCTCATCGAGCAGGTCAGCGGACACCGATTGGGCGGGGCAACCTTTGCGCTGGAGGCGGTTTCGGCCGATCCGCATTCGGCGGCCACTCTGCAGGTGCCCGCCGGATCGGCGTTGCTGATGGCCGAGCGCCTCACCAGTCTGGACGACGGCAGGCCAGTCGACCTCGAATACATCCGCATGCGTGGTGACCGAATCACCATGCGCGGCAACCTTGTTAGGAGCGACGCATGACGTTGGTCAATCAGCGCGCCGATGTCCCCGTGACGATCGACGAGTCCCTGTGTATCGAAGGCTGCACCTTGTGCGTCGATGTGTGCCCCCTGGACGCCTTGGCGATCAACCCCGCCAACGGCAAGGCCTACATGCACGTCGACGAGTGCTGGTACTGCGGGCCGTGTGCCGCTCGCTGTCCCACCGGCGCCGTCCATGTCAACATGCCCTACCTGATCCGTTAGAGGACCCGAAGTGAAGACAGCCCTGATCGCCCTGGCCGTGGGATTCACGCTCGCCATGGCCGGTTGCTCGCTGGACTCGGCAACGAAGTCCGCCAACACCGTCGACGTGGTCGTCGGCTACCAGTCCAAGACCATCAACACCGTCACTGCCGGAACGCTGCTACGCGCTCAGGGCTACCTGGAGCGACGGTTGGCCGATATCACCACCCGCACCGGCACCAAATACAACGTCACCTGGCAGGACTACGACACCGGTGCGCCGATCACGGCGCAGATGGTGGCCGAGAAGATCGATATCGGCTCGATGGGTGACTACCCGATGCTGATCAACGGATCGAAGACGCAGGCCAACGCGCGCGCCAAGACCGAGATCGTCTCGGTCACCGGGTACAACCCCAGGGGTGCACTGAACATGGTTGTGGTGGCGCCGAATTCGCCTGCCCAGACCTTGGCTGACTTGGCCGGTAAGAAGATCTCGGCCAGCGTCGGATCGGCCGGTCACGGCATGCTTGTTCAGGCGCTCGGCAAGGCAGGCGTCGATCCCAAGACCGGAGTCGAGGTGCTCAACCAGCAGCCGCAGGTCGGTGCATCGTCTCTGGAATCCGGTCAGGTACAAGCGCTTTCGCAGTTCGTCGCATGGCCCGGCCTACTGGTGCAGCAAGGTAAGGCGCGGCTGCTCTACGACGGTGCCGAGTTGAACTATCCGACCCTGCACGGCGTGGTAGTGCGACGTGCGTACGCCGCCGAGCATCCCGAGGTGCTCGATGCCTTCCTGCAGGCCCAGCTCGACGCGACCGACTTCCTCAACACCAAACCGCTGGAGGCAGCCCGGATCGTGGCCGACGGCAGCGGATTACCGCAGGAAGTGGTCTATCTCTACAACGGGCCGGGTGGCACCTCGTTCGATACCACACTCAAGCCGTCCCTAATCGAGGCGCTCAAAGGCGATGTGCCGTACCTGAAATCGATCGATACCTTCGCGGACCTCGACGTCACGGGGTTCGTACAAGATGCTCCGCTGCGGGCCGCATTCGCCGAGCGGGGCAAGGACTACGAGGCCGCACTGAAGTCGACCGTCAATCCTTCGGTGCTCGGCGGCACCGACACGCTGTGCAATGCTCCGGTCGACAACCCGGCGACGGCGAGCGAGCTGTGGCTCGACGGTTCTGACAGCACCGTCGCCGCGGCGACGCCGACCTGCCTGCTCAAAGCCGTCCGCGACGCCGAGGCCCGCGGCGTGAAAGTTCGGGCCGCCTACGTCCCCGATGCCGAACTGGGCACCCGGTGGTTCGCCGACAAGTCGGTGTGGGTCCAGGACGGTGCCAACTACCTGCCATTCGGCACCCCGGCGGGCGCCCAGCGCTATACCCACGCCCACCCGGGCACCACCGTCGTCGACTACCAGCAGGCTTTGGCGGGTGCGGTATGACCACCACCGACGCCGTTCCCGCCTCGGGCGCCGCCACAGCGGCGGTCACCATCGCACTGATCACCAACCGCCGCACCGCATCGCCGTGGCGATACCGCTTGGTGCGGCTGGGGTCGGTGCTCGCCGCCATCGGGTTGTGGCAGGTCCTGACCGCCAACCACGTGCGCGCCGGGCTGCGTTTCGACACTCTGCCCACGGTCACCGACATCGCCGCCGCGCTGGTGCACCGCCTCGGCACCCCCGAGTACTGGCTGGACCTCGCCCAGTCACTGATCCGGATTCTCACCGGATTCGGGCTGGCTGCGGTCGTCGGGGTGATCACCGGCATCCTGCTCGGCCGCTCGACCCTGTTCGCCGACGTCCTCGGGCCGCTGACCGAACTGGCCCGGCCGATCCCGGCTATTGCCATGGTTCCGGTGGCCATCCTGCTGTTCCCCAGCGACGAGGCCGGCATCGTGTTCATCACGTTCCTGGCCGCGTACTTCCCGATCATGGTCAGTGTCCGCCACGCCGTGCGCGCTCTGCCGACCATCTGGGAAGACTCGGTGCGCACCCTCGGCGGCGGGCGTTTGGACGTATTACGCCTCGTCGTGTTGCCCGGCATCCTGCCCGGCCTGTTCGGGGGGCTCTCGGTGGGCATGGGCGTCGCGTGGATCTGTGTGATCTCGGCCGAGATGATCTCGGGCCGGCTCGGTGTCGGCTACCGCACGTGGCAGGCCTACACCGTGTTGAACTACCCCGACGTGTTTGTCGGCATCATCACCATCGGCGTCCTGGGCTTCGGTACGGCCTCCGCGGTGGAACTGATCGGCCGTCGGGCCACCCGGTGGCTGCCCCGTGCCGAGGAGTCGGCCCGATGAGTGCTCGCGCGAAGAGCGTCGTTGCGGTGAGCGCTCCCGCGGCGACTGCCGGCATGCGACTGGAGCTCGACGAAATCACGTTGTCCTACACCGGGACCCCAGTGATCGACGGGCTGAGCCTGACCGTGCAGCCCGGTGAGATCCTGGTGCTCACCGGACCGTCGGGCTGCGGCAAGTCGACCTTGCTGCGCGCGTTGACCGGCCTGCTGCGTCCTGATGCGGGCCGGGTGCTCGCCGACGACGAACCGGTCACCACCACCTCGCGGGACCGGGGCATGGTGTTCCAGGACAGCGCGCTGCTGCCTTGGCGCACCGTGCGCTCCAATATCGAACTGGCGCTGCAACTCCGCGGCGAGCCGCGCAATAGCCGCCGCAGCGGGCCGCGCAATGACCGCTGCGGCGAGCCGCGCAATGACAGACGCGATCGTGCCGAGCGCTGGATCACCGAGGTCGGGCTGAGCGGCTTCGCCGACTTCCTGCCCAAGAGTCTCTCGGGCGGTATGCGCCAACGGGTTCAGTTGGCCCGCGGCCTGGCCGGTGCACCCCGCGCGGTGATGATGGACGAGCCGTTCGCCGCGCTGGACACCCAGACTCGCGCCGCCATGCAGCGGCTGCTCATCGACACCTGGCGGGCGCACCCGACCACGGTTGTCTTCGTCACCCACGACGTCGATGAGGCGTTGACGCTGGGGGACCGGGTCGCGGTGCTAGGCCGCGCGGGGCAGCCGTTGCGTGCGCTGCTCGACGTGCCCGAGCCCCGTACCGACCACATTGGACGCCCGGCGTTACGCGCCGAGATCATTGCCGCACTGGAGCAATCATGACCGAACCGACTGCCATCCCGGACATCGCCGATGCGCTGCGGCTGGACTGCGACGTCCTGGTGATCGGAGGTGGCACCGCGGGCACGATGGCAGCGCTGACGGCGGCCGAGAACGGCGCGCAGGTGCTGCTGCTGGAAAAGGCCCACGTGCGGCACTCCGGAGCGCTGGCCATGGGTATGGACGGGGTGAACAATGCCGTCATTCCCGGCAAGGCCGTACCTGAGGATTATGTCGCCGAGATCACCCGGGCCAACGACGGAATCGTCAACCAGCGCACCATCTATCAGACCGCGACCCGGGGTTTCGCCATGGTGCAGCGGCTCGAGCGCTACGGGGTCAAGTTCGAGAAGGACGAGCACGGCGAGTACGCGGTGCGCCGGGTGCACCGCTCGGGGTCCTATGTGTTGCCGATGCCCGAAGGCAAGGACGTCAAGAAGGCGCTGTACCGCGTGCTGCGGCAACGTTCGATGCGGGAGAAGATCCGCATTGAGAACCGGTTAATGCCGGTGCGGGTATTGACCGATCCGGATACCGGCAGGGCCGTCGGAGCCGCCGCATTCAACACCCGCACCGGGGAATTCGTCACCGTCGCGGCCAAAGCCGTGATCCTCGCGACCGGGGCCTGCGGGCGGCTGGGCCTGCCGGCGTCGGGCTACCTGTACGGCACCTACGAGAACCCCACCAACGCCGGCGATGGGTACGCGATGGCCTATCACGCCGGCGCCGAGCTCTCGGGTATCGAATGTTTCCAGGTCAATCCGCTGATCAAGGACTACAACGGCCCGGCCTGTGCCTACGTGGCCAACCCGTTCGGCGGCTATCAGGTCAACGCCCTCGGTGAGCGGTTCGTCGACTCCGACTATTGGTCGGGCCAGATGATGGCCGAGGTGAAGCAAGAGATCGAATCGGCGCGTGGTCCGATCTATCTCAAGCTCAGCCATCTGCCGGACGAGACGCTGACCGCGATAGAAAACATCCTGCACACCACCGAACGGCCGACCCGCGGAACCTTCCACGCCAACCGCGGACACGATTACCGCAGCCATGACATCGAGATGCACATCTCCGAGATCGGTTTGTGCAGTGGGCATTCGGCGTCCGGGGTATGGGTCGACGAGCATGCCCGCACCACGGTGCCCGGGCTGTACGCGGCAGGCGACCTGGCCTGCGTACCGCACAACTACATGATCGGCGCGTTCGTCTACGGCGATCTCGCGGGTGAGCATGCCGCCTCGACCCGCACCGATGTCGATCTGCCGCAACAACTTCCAGCCGACCAGCTGGCCGGGGCACACGAGCTGATCTATCGGCCCCTGCGTCAACCGGACGGCCCGCCCCAGCCTCAAGTGGAATACAAGCTGCGGCGGTTCGTCAACGACTATGTGGCACCGCCGAAGACCGCGACCAAGCTGTCGATCGCGGTGCAGACTTTCGAGCGGATGGCCGGTGAGGTCGCCGGAATCGGCGCCCGCACCCCGCATGAACTGATGCGCGCCGCCGAGGTGTCGTTCATCCGCGACTGCGCGGAGATGGCGGCCCGCTCGTCGCTGACTCGCACCGAATCCCGCTGGGGGCTCTACCACGAGCGCGCCGACCTACCCGATCGTGACGACGAGGGGTGGCATTACCACCTCAATCTGTACAAGGACGACGACGGTGCGATGCGGTTCGTCAAGCGGCCGGTGGCCCCGTATTTCGTGCCGGTTCCGGGTCTGGAGCATCTGCCGTCCGAGGATCCCGTCACCCCGGTCGCGCAGCCTGACCCGCACGGTGGACGGGCACCGGCCGCACAGCGGTCGCGGGTACGCACCGATGCTCCGGTGCCGCCGCCGTCACCGCGGATCGCCGCCGTGCTGGCCTTGCAGGAACCGTCGCTGGCCGACCTCACCGATTATCTGGCCGACCCGGATGCAGGGGTGCGGCGCACCGCGGTCGCCACGCTGGTTGAGCAGTTGCCTGATGGTTACCAGGCGGCACTGGTCGCCGCGCTGGGCGATCGGGACGCTGCGGTACGGCGGGAAACTGCCGACGGTGTACGGGAATTGGTCGAGGTGCTGCCTGAACCGGGAGAGTTCGCCGGGCGGTTGCAATCCCCGGATCCGGTGGTGCGCGCGGTCACCGTGTATCTGCTCAGTTCGCGGCGCGTCGGTACCGGCGGCGCCTATCGCAATGCCCTGACCGACCCGGATCACCGGGTGCGGATCGAGGCGGTGCGGGCTCTGGTATCCGTCGACGATGACGAAGGTGTGGCCGAGGCCGCGCGCGACGCGAACCGAGAGGTGCGGATCGCGGCCGCCAACGGGCTGGCGACACTGCGCTCGGGGGCCGGCACGGTGCGCGAGTTGCTCGGCGACCCCGACCCATTGGTCCGCGCGGCCGCGCTGGCGTCGCTGGGTGAGGTCGGCTGCGACGACGCCGATGTACCCGATGTGCAACGCGCACTGGGGGAGTCGGCCTGGCAGGTGCGGCAGGGCGCGGCGCGGGCGTTGGCCGGTGCGCAGCCTGCCGTCGCGGTGCCCTCACTGTCTCAGGCGTTGGCCGACCGGCATCTCGACGTCCGCAAGGCGGCCGTGCTCAGCCTCAGCCGGTGGGCTGACACCGAAACGGCGGCACGCGATGCGCTCACAGGTGCGCTCGACGACGGTGACGCCGATGTCCGGGCCTACGCGCGTCATGCGTTGTCGCGTGTGGGCTGATCCGGTCAGCGCCCTACCGGGTACTCCGGCAAGGCGATGGTGTCGCCTGCGGTAAACCATTTGCGTTCGGCAAACGGCCGAAAAGGCCAGCGCTGCATCCATTTCATCACTTGGGCGGTCAGTGCGATGTCCTTCTCCGACTTGGGAAGGTAGCCCTCGATGCCGTTGGGCAGATCCTGACAGCGGGTGATCAGTGGCCGCATCACGGCCTCGTAGCTGGCCAGTGCCGCGGGGATCTGGTCGGGATCCAGGTTGTTCGCCGCGCCGAGTTCGCCAGCCAGCACGTAAGCCCCGGCCAGCGCGAGCGTGGTGCCCATCCCCGACAGCGGCGAGGCGCAATAGCCGGCGTCGCCGACCAACGTCACCCGCCCCCGTGACACTGCGGGCATGTGGATCTGTAGGAAGGCATCGAGATAGAAGTCCTCGGCGGCCCGCGCGGCCTCCAGCAAGGCTGGGCAATGCCAGCCGGCCCCACTGAATTGCCTTGACAGCAGCGCCAACTGCTCGGTGGTATCGCGGCGATCGTAGTCGATCGGTTCGGATCGGAAGGCGAGCCCGGCCTTGCACAACGTTGGGTCGTGCGACGGGCGCATCGACGCGTTGTGTCCGGGCTCCTGGTACATCAGATACCACCCGTCGAGACCAGCCGTGTCGGGTGCGGTGAACCACGCGTGGTAGCCGCCAAGGTATTTGCCGAACTGCTCCTCCGGTCCGAACACCAGGCGGCGCACGTTGGAATGCGGGCCGTCGGCACCGACGATGAGATCGGCGGCAACCTGGGTCCCGTCACTGAGCGTGGCCACCGTGCCGTCGATCGCGGTGATGCGGGTGGAGAACCGGTACTGTGCGCGGTCCCGGGTGGCCTCGTACAGCACGTCGACCAGATCGCCGCGCAGGATCTCCACCGCGGAGACCACACCGTTGCCGTGGAACGCCGTCACCGGCATCTCGGCCCGGCGCCGCCGTCCGCGTGCACCCAGGCGATACCGCGCTGGTCGACGGTGCGCGACAGCATCGATGTCATCAGGCCCATCCGCGTGACCACCTCGCGACCCGCTCCGCGCAGGTCCACGGTCTGTCCTCCGGGGCGGATCGTGGGCGCGGATTCGACGGCGACGACGCGGTAACCGAATTCGGTCAGCCAATGGGCGAGTGCCAGGCCCGCAACCCCGGCGCCGCTGATGAGCACAGTCGGCTGGTCCATGGCCCAGAGCCTACCGACCCAGTCAAACGGGCCCGGATAAAACGTTGCTGAACAATGGTTTTCAGCGATCGAGCGCCTGATAGGTGCGACGGACGAACCGGGGCTGGGCGGACTGTAGCCGGGCCAGTGAGGTGTTGCCGGCCACGGCCGCCGCGTCGACCGACATCTTCGGATGATTTTGGATCAGGTACAGCAGGATCAGGTCCGCCGACGGGTCGGCCTGCCACCATGTGCCGTATGCGCCCGGCCAGCTCAATGTGCCCAGCCCACCCGGCCCGAACAACTGCCGCGATGTGGCCGGATCTGTGACCACCGACAAGTTGAGCCCGAACCCGCGGCCCACCCAGAATGGCGATCCCAGAAAGCGATGCTGCTTCTGCTCGGCGGTCAGCCGGTCGGTGCGCATCAACGTGACCGACTCCTCCGAGAGCACCCGTACCCCGTCTACGGTCCCGCCGGCCAGCAGCATGCGGGCAAAGGTGAGGTAGTCGTCGACGGTCGAGAACAGGCCCGAACCGCCGGCGCAGAACGGCGGGTCCACGATCGGCGCCGGCCCCATCACGTCATCCCGCAGCACCGGGCCGTCGGCGGCCGTAATGTCGAGCTGGTACATCGTGGCGGCCCGGCGTCGCCCCGCGGGGGTCACCGAGAACGCCGTGTCGGTCATGCCCAGCGGCGTCAAGATGCGTTCAGCCAGTACCTGTGACAGCGGTTTGCCTTCAATCCGCGACAGAGCGATGCCCAACACATCGGTGCCATGGCTGTAGGTGAGCCGGGCTCCGGGCTGATGGGCCAGCGGCAACGCCGCAAGGGCGGCCAGCCACCGGTCCTGGTCTTGGCGCAGGGACAGCTTGCCGTACTCCCGGCTCAGCGGGCCAGTCACCGAGAACACGTAGGCCAGGCCGCTGCGGTGGGTCATCAGATCGTCGAACGTGATGGGCCTGCGCGCTGGTTCCGTGCGATCCAGCGGCCCGCTCGGTTCGGTCAGCACCCGCATGTCGGCCAGTTCGGGCAGCCAGCCGGTGACCGGCTCGTCGAGGCGCAGCTTGCCCTCTTCGACCAGCGTCATCGCGGCGGCGACGGTCACGGGCTTGGACATCGATGCGATCCGGAAGATGGCGTCGCGTTGCATCGGCAGTCGCGCCTGGACGTCGCGATAGCCCAGCTCGTTGACCTGCAGAACTTTTCCCGCCTGCCACACCAGTGTCACCGCGCCGGCGAGCAGGCCGGCGTCGATGGCCTCCCGGATGGATGCTTGATTGCCGTCGAGGTTCACCCGCGTCACGTTAGCGGGCCCGCCACGACCCGGCTCGACGGTCCCGCCGCGCATTTCCGACAAGAATGACGGCGGGTTGCGCGATACTTCCATGCGAACAACGCGGCGTGAGAAGAGGCAGATGACCCAGCAGGACCAGATCGACGGCGAATCAGGACCCGTCGCCAGCCCCGCACCCAACCCGATGAACAGAGTGGCCTTCGCCAGTTTCATCGGCACAGCGATCGAGTTCTACGACTTCTACATCTACGGGACCGCGGCCGCCCTGATCTTTCCCCACGTGTTCTTCCCGAACATGGGGTCCACGATGGCGACCATCTCGTCATTGGGCACCTTCGCGGTCGCGTTCCTGTCCCGTCCGATCGGGGCCGCGGTGTTCGGACATTTCGGAGATCGGCTGGGGCGCAAGAAGACTCTGGTTGCGACGCTGCTGATCATGGGCTTGTCGACGGTATGCGTCGGGTTGGTGCCCAGTGCCGCGACCATCGGCGTCGCCGCACCGATCATCCTGCTGATGTTGCGGCTGCTGCAAGGGTTCGCCGTCGGCGGCGAGTGGGCGGGTTCGGCACTGCTGAGCGCCGAATACGCGCCCGTCGGGAAACGTGGCACCTACGGAATGTTCACCCAGCTCGGTGCCGGCGCGGGCCTGGCCGTGAGCAACTTGGTGGTGTTCATCGTCAGCGTCACCGTCGGGGAGAAGAGCGCGGTGTTCCTCGACTGGGGCTGGCGGCTGCCGTTCCTGTTCAGCGCGGTACTGCTCATCGTGGCGCTGTACGTGCGGCTGAGTATCGACGAGACACCGGTGTTCGCTCGCGAGCAGGTCGCCGGTGGCGTGCCGAAAGCGCCGTTCAACGAGCTGTTCCGCACCCAGAGCAAACAGGTGGCACTCGCGGCGGGCTGCATGGTCGGCATCTTCACCATGAGCTTCCTGGGTGGCACCTACCTGATGAGCTATGCCAGCACCCGCATCGGGCATCCCCGCAGCCTGATTCTCGGTGTCGGTGTGCTCGCCGGTGTGGCTCTGATGGTCTTCTCGGCGATCTCGGCGATGCTGTGCGACCGGTACGGTCGACGCCGCATCATCCTTGTCGGATTCGCGCTCGCCCTGCCGTGGGCGTTCGTCGTGATGCCGTTGATCGACTCCGGCTCCCCGGTAGGCTTCGCGGTCGCGATCGCCGGCATCTTCTGCATCTTCGGGCTGTCCTACGGACCCATCGGGTCTTTCCTGCCAGAGATCTTCGCCACTCGCTACCGCTACACCGGCGCCGGCATGGCGTTCAATCTCGCGGGCATCGTCGGTGGCGCCATCCCACCGCTGGTGGCCGGCGCGCTGGTAGCGAGCCTCGGCAGCTGGGCGGTGGGCCTGATGATCGCCTTCTTCGTAGTGGTCAGCATCGTCTGCACGGCACTGCTGCCCGAGACGAAGGGTGCCGCGCTGGAAAAGGACGCCGCTGTTACCGGATAGCGGCACCGTCGCTGTTGCCTGCTAAGCTACGCGGCAGTTCGACGTCCTTTAACGATCCGTCCCGAGAGGCGGAGAAGGAGGTCAGGGTCACCTTATGGGCTCTTCAAGTGCCGACCGGGAATTGATGTCTGCGGCGGACGTTGGCCGAACCATTTCCCGGATCGCGCATCAGATCATCGAGAAAACTGCGTTGGACGATCCCGCCGAGCGGGGCCGCGTCGTACTTCTCGGAATCCCCACCCGCGGCGTGATATTGGCCACCCGGTTGGCCGACAAGATCAATGAGTTCGCGGGCGTGACGCTGCCACACGGCGCGCTGGACATCACGCTCTACCGCGACGATCTCAACTTCAAACCGCCGCGCCCGCTGGCGTCGACGTCGATCCCCGCCGGCGGTATCGACGGCGCAGTCGTCATTCTCGTCGACGACGTCCTTTTCTCCGGCCGATCGGTGCGCTCGGCGCTCGATGCGCTGCGCGACATTGGCCGACCGAGCGTCGTTCAGCTCGCCGTGCTGGTCGATCGCGGGCACCGCGAGCTGCCCATCCGCGCCGACTATGTCGGCAAGAACGTGCCGACTGCGCGCAACGAAAGTGTGCACGTTCTGTTGGCTGAGCATGATGACCGTGACGGCGTGGTGATTGCCCGATGAGCGCTCGCGCGAAGAGGAGACAACTGCGATGACGACGCGCCATCTCCTATCGGCGGCCGAGCTGACTCGGGAGGACGCTACGGCGATTCTCGACGACGCCGACCGGTTCCGCGAGGCACTGCTGGGGCGTGAGGTCAAGAAGCTGCCGACGCTGCGCGGTCGCACCATCATCACGATGTTCTATGAGAACTCGACCCGCACCCGCGTGTCCTTCGAGGTGGCCGGCAAGTGGATGAGCGCCGACGTGATCAACGTCAGCTCCTCGGGATCGTCTGTGGCCAAAGGGGAGTCGCTGCGTGACACCGCGCTGACGCTGCGGGCCGCCGGTGCTGACGCGCTGATCATCCGCCACCCGGCCTCCGGTGCGGCCCAGCAACTCGCCGAGTGGACTGCTGAGGACGGCGGGGGAGGCCCCAGCATCATCAACGCCGGGGACGGCACTCACGAACATCCCACCCAGGCCCTGCTCGACGCCCTGACCATCCGTCAGCGGCTCGGCTCCATCGACGGCAAGCGCGTGGTGATCGTCGGCGACGTGCTGCACAGCCGGGTGGCACGGTCGAATGTGTCGCTGCTAGCCGCCCTGGGCGCTGAGGTGGTGCTGGTGGCACCGCCGACGCTGCTGCCGGTCGGTGTGTCCGGCTGGCCGGTCACGGTCTCGAACGACCTCGACGCCGAGCTGCCCGCCGCCGACGCCGTGCTGATGCTGCGGGTGCAGGCCGAACGGATGAACGGCGGGTTCTTTCCGTCCGCACGGGAGTACTCGGTGCGCTACGGACTGTCCGAGAAGCGTCAGGCCATGCTGCCCGGCCATGCGGTGGTGCTGCACCCGGGCCCGATGCTGCGCGGCATGGAGATCGCTTTCCCGGTGGCCGACTCGTCGCAATCGGCAATACTGCAACAGGTTTCCAACGGTGTCCACGTGCGGATGGCGGTGCTGTTCCATCTGCTGGTTGGCGCGGACCAGGAGGCGATCAGCGTATGAGCAAGAACCCGCAGGGCAACCCACAGGTGCTGATCCGCGGAGTCCGGCTCTATGGCGAGGGTGAGCCCGTCGACGTTCTGGTCGCCGACGGGCAGATCATGGAGATCGGCGCGGAACTGGCCGCCCCCGACGCCGAGGTGATCGAGGCCGCAGGCCAGGTGTTGCTGCCGGGATTCGTCGACCTGCACACCCACCTGCGTGAGCCGGGTCGCGAGTACGCCGAGGACATCGAAACAGGTTCTGCCGCTGCGGCATTGGGCGGATACACCGCGGTGTTCGCGATGGCCAACACCGATCCGGTGGCCGATACCGCCGTGGTCACCGACCACGTGTGGGCTCGGGGCCAGCAGGTTGGGCTGGTCGATGTGCACCCGGTCGGTGCGGTCACGGTGGGCCTGGACGGCAAGCAGCTCACAGAAATGGGTCTGATGGCCGCCGGGGTCGCCCAGGTGCGGATGTTCTCCGACGATGGTGTGTGCGTGCACGATCCGCTGGTGATGCGCCGCGCACTGGAATATGCGTCGGGACTGGGAGTGCTCATTGCCCAGCACGCCGAGGAACCGCGGCTTACGGTCGGCGCCGTCGCACACGAGGGCCCCAACGCCGCCCGGCTCGGCCTGGCCGGCTGGCCGCGCTCGGCCGAAGAATCCATCGTCGCACGGGATGCCATCCTGGCCCGCGATGCCAAGGCCCGGGTGCACATCTGCCACGCGTCCACTGCTGGCACCGTCGAGTTACTGAAATGGGCCAAGGCGCAGGGTATCTCGATCACCGCGGAGGTTACGCCGCATCACCTGCTGCTCGATGACTCCCGGCTGGCCAGCTATGACGGCCGCAACCGGGTGAACCCGCCGCTGCGCGAGGCCGCCGACGCGCAGGCATTGCGGCAGGCTCTGGCCGACGGTGTCATCGACTGCGTGGCCACCGACCACGCGCCGCACGCCGAGCACGAGAAGTGTTGCGAATTCTCCTATGCCCGGCCGGGCATGCTCGGACTGCAGACCGCGCTGTCGGTGATCGTCGAGACCATGCTGCGCCCCGGACTGCTGACCTGGCGCGGGGTGGCCAAGGTGATGAGCGAGGCTCCGGCGGCCATCGTCGGCCTGCCCGATCAGGGCCGCCCGATCGAGGTCGGTGAACCGGCCAACCTCACGGTGATCGACCCGGACGCGACGTGGACAGTGGCGGGAACGGATCTGGCCAGCCGTTCGGACAACACGCCGTTCGAACAGATGGAACTGCCCGCCATGGTCACTGCCACGCTGTTGCGCGGCCGGATCACGGCACTCGACGGAAAGTCGAGACGGTGAACACTCCCACGTTGGTCGCCTCTGTGGTGATGGCGGCACTGGTCGCCCTGCTGATCGCGTTCCTGATCCGCCAGATGATGCGGGGTTGGTTGCACCGGGCGCAACGCCAGGCCGAGTTGATCGGCACTCTGCCCACGCTGCCTGACACCGTCAGTGCGGCAACGGTTTCGGCGACCAAGGGGCTCTATGTGGGCACCACGCTGGCGCCACACTGGAACGACAAAGTCGCCGCCGGCGATCTCGGGTTCCGGGCCAAGGCTGTGCTGACGCGCTATCCCGAGGGAATCATGTTGCAGCGCAGCGGGGCCGGCCCCATCTGGATCCCGAACGAGTCGATCACCGCGATCCGTGCCGAGCGAGGCATCGCCGGCAAGGCGCTCACCCATGATGGGATTTTGGCCATTCGGTGGAAGTTGCCGTCGGGCACCGAGATCGACACCGGATTCCGCGCCGACAACCGCGCAGAGTACGACCGCTGGCTTGAGGAGAAGGCATGACGAACAGTAATGAGAAGCACAGCGGATCATCCGGCGGCACCGCGGTGCTGGTGCTGGAGGACGGCCGCATCTTCACCGGAACCCGATTCGGGGCTGTCGGCCAGACGCTGGGGGAGGCCGTGTTCTCCACCGGTATGTCCGGTTATCAGGAAACACTGACCGATCCCAGCTACCACGGGCAGATCGTGATCGCCACGGCACCGCAGATCGGCAATACCGGTTGGAACACCGAGGACGGCGAAAGCCGCGGGGACAAGATCTGGGTGGCCGGGTACGCGGTGCGCGACCCGTCGCCGCGGGCATCGAACTGGCGGGCCACCGGCACCCTCGACGATGAGCTGGTGCGCCAGGGCATCGTCGGTATCGCCGGTATCGATACCCGCGCGGTGGTGCGTCACCTGCGTACCCGCGGGTCGATGAAGGCCGGTGTGTTCTCCGGGGACGCCTTGGCCGATGCCGATGAGCTACTCGCCCGGGTCCGCAGCCAGCCTTCGATGCTGGGCGCCGACCTGGCCGGCGAGGTCAGCACCCGTAGCGCCTACGTCGTTGAACCAGATGGAGCGCCTGAAGGCGGACACCGGTTCACGGTGGCCGCCATCGACCTGGGCATCAAGACCAACACCCCACGCAACTTTGCCCGCCGTGGCATCCGCAGCCACGTGCTGCCGTCGTCGGTGACCTTCGACGCGATCGCCGACCTCAAACCCGACGGCGTCTTCTTGTCCAACGGCCCGGGAGATCCGGCGACCGCGGATCACATCGTCGGGGTCACTCGCGAGGTGCTCGCTGCGGGAATCCCGTTGTTCGGCATCTGCTTCGGCAACCAGATCCTGGGCCGGGCGCTGGGCCGGTGCACCTACAAGATGGTGTTCGGCCACCGCGGCATCAATATCCCGGTGATCGACCACATCACCGGGCGCGTGGCGATCACCGCACAGAACCACGGTTTCGCCCTCGAGGGTGAAGCCGGCGAGGTCTTCGACACCCCGTTCGGCAAGGCCGAAGTCAGCCACACCTGCGCCAACGACGGTGTGGTGGAAGGTATCCGGCTGTCGGACGGGCGCGCGTTCTCGGTGCAGTACCACCCCGAGGCCGCGGCGGGCCCGCACGATGCCAACTACCTGTTCGACCAGTTTGTCGATCTGCTGTCGGGGCGGACGAAATGACCCCTTGCACCGCGAGCGTGCGCGTCTGTTGCACCACACGCCGCATTTCCACCTGCAAATGCGCACGTTCGCGCCGAGATAGGCCGGAGGCCGAATAATGCCACGTCGCTCTGATCTCAACCATGTCCTGGTAATCGGCTCAGGGCCGATCGTCATCGGACAGGCCTGCGAGTTCGACTATTCGGGCACTCAGGCGTGCCGGGTGCTGCGATCCGAGGGTCTGCAGGTCAGCCTGGTCAACTCCAACCCGGCGACGATCATGACCGATCCCGAGTACGCCGACCACACCTATGTCGAGCCGATCACCCCGTCGTTCGTCGAGAAGGTGATCGCCCAGCAGGCCGAGCGCGGCAACAAGATCGACGCGCTGCTGGCCACCCTCGGCGGTCAGACCGCGCTCAACACCGCGGTCGCCCTGCACGAGAACGGGGTGCTCGAGAAATATGGCGTCGAGCTGATCGGCGCCGACTTCGAGGCCATCCAGCGTGGTGAGGACCGGCAGCGGTTCAAGGACATCGTTGCCAAGGTCGGTGGCGAATCTGCCCGTAGCCGGGTGTGTTTCACCATGGACGAGGTCCGCGAGACTGTCGCCGAACTCGGGCTGCCGGTCGTGGTGCGGCCGTCGTTCACCATGGGCGGGCTCGGTTCGGGCATGGCCGGGACCGTCGAGGACGTCGAGCGGATGGCCGGGGACGGCCTGGCCGCCTCGCCCAGCGCGAATGTGTTGATCGAGGAGTCCATCTACGGGTGGAAGGAATACGAGCTCGAGCTGATGCGTGACGGCCACGACAACGTCGTGGTGGTGTGCTCGATCGAGAACTTCGACCCGATGGGCGTGCACACCGGTGACTCGGTGACCGTGGCCCCGGCGATGACGCTCACCGACCGCGAATACCAGGTCATGCGTGATCTCGGCATCGCGATCCTGCGCGAGGTCGGCGTCGACACCGGTGGCTGCAACATCCAGTTCGCGGTCGACCCCCGTGACGGCCGGCTGATCGTCATCGAGATGAACCCGCGCGTATCGCGGTCCAGTGCCTTGGCGTCCAAGGCCACCGGCTTCCCGATCGCTAAGATCGCCGCCAAGCTGGCCATCGGGTACACGCTCGACGAGATCCTCAACGACATCACCAAGGAAACCCCGGCCTGTTTCGAGCCCACCCTGGACTACGTCGTCGTCAAGGCTCCGCGGTTCGCGTTCGAGAAGTTTCCGGGTGCCGATCCCACGCTGACCACCACCATGAAGTCGGTGGGCGAGGCGATGTCGTTGGGCCGCAACTTCATCGAAGCGCTCGGCAAAGTGATGCGCTCGCTGGAGACCAGCCGCGCCGGGTTCTGGACCTCGCCCGACTCGGATCTCACGGTCGAGGAGCTGCTCACCAACCTGCGCACGCCGACCGACGGCCGGCTCTACGACATCGAGCATGCCCTGCGGCTGGGCGCCAGTGTCGAAGACGTCGCGGAGGCCTCAGGCGTCGACCCGTGGTTCGTCGATCAGATCGCCTCACTGGTTGCGCTGCGCGCTGAACTCGTCGATGCCCCGGTGCTGGACGAGGCGCTGCTGCGGCGGGCCAAGCACAGTGGGCTTTCAGACCGTCAGATCGCGGCGCTGCGACCGGAACTGGCCGGCGAAAGCGGTGTCCGCACGCTGCGGGAACGCCTGGGCGTCCACCCGGTGTACAAGACCGTCGACACGTGCGCGGCCGAGTTCGACGCCAAGACGCCGTACCACTACAGCAGCTACGAACTCGACCCGGCCGCCGAGACCGAGGTCGCGCCGCAGACCGAGAAGCCCAAGGTGCTGATCCTGGGTTCCGGCCCCAACCGGATCGGGCAGGGCATCGAATTCGATTACAGCTGTGTGCATGCCGCCACCACGCTCAGCGCGGCCGGGTTCGAGACCGTGATGGTCAACTGCAACCCCGAGACGGTGTCCACCGACTACGACACCGCTGACCGGTTGTACTTCGAACCGCTGACGTTCGAGGACGTGCTGGAGGTCTACTACGCCGAACAAGCTTCCGGCGCAGGCGGACCGGGTGTCGTGGGGGTCATCGTGCAGCTTGGCGGGCAGACCCCGCTCGGGCTGGCCGAACGGTTGGAGAAGGCCGGTGTCCCGATCGTGGGCACCAGCCCCAAGGCCATCGACCTGGCCGAGGACCGTGGCGCCTTCGGTGAGGTGCTGACCACCGCCGGGCTGCCCGCACCCCGGTTCGGCACCGCCACCAGCTTCGAGCAGGCCCGCCGAATCGCCGCCGACATCGGTTATCCGGTGCTGGTACGGCCGTCCTACGTGCTCGGCGGGCGCGGCATGGAGATCGTCTACGACGAAGAGACCCTGCAGGGCTACATCACCCGTGCCACGCAACTGTCGCCGGAACATCCGGTGCTGGTGGACCGGTTCCTGGAAGACGCCATCGAGATCGACGTCGACGCGCTGTGCGACGGCACCGAGGTGTACCTGGGCGGTGTCATGGAGCACATCGAGGAGGCCGGTATCCACTCCGGCGACTCGGCCTGTGCGCTGCCGCCGGTGACGCTGGGCCGCAGCGACATCGAAGCCGTGCGTCGCGCCACCGAGGCCATCGCGCACGGCATCGGCGTGGTCGGGCTGCTCAACGTCCAGTACGCACTCAAGGACGATGTGCTCTACGTACTGGAGGCCAATCCGCGGGCGAGCCGCACGGTGCCGTTCGTGTCCAAGGCCACCGCGGTGCCATTGGCCAAGGCCTGCGCACGGGTGATGCTGGGCGCCACCATCGCCGAGCTGCGTGAGGAAGGCATCCTGGCGCGTACCGGTGACGGTGCGACCATCGCGCGCAACGCCCCGGTGGCGGTCAAGGAGGCCGTGCTGCCGTTCCACCGGTTCCGCAGAGCCGATGGCGCACAGATCGATTCGCTGCTCGGACCGGAGATGAAGTCGACCGGCGAGGTCATGGGGATCGACCATGACTTCGGCACTGCGTTCGCCAAAAGCCAGACGGCGGCGTACGGGTCGCTCCCAGCGCAGGGCACCGTGTTCGTATCGGTGGCCAACCGGGACAAGCGCTCGCTGGTGTTCCCGGTGAAACGCCTCGCCGATCTTGGATTCCGCGTACTGGCCACCGAAGGTACGGCAGAGACGCTGCGCCGCAACGGTATTCCGTGTGACGAGGTCCGCAAGCACTTCGAGGAGCCGCGCGGAGACCACCCGCTGCCTTCGGCGGTCGACGTGATCAAGGCCGGCGAGGTCAACATGGTGATCAACACGCCGTACGGCAACTCCGGGCCGCGTGTCGACGGTTATGAGATCCGTTCGGCCGCGGTGTCGATGAACATTCCGTGCGTTACCACGGTGCAGGGCGCCTCAGCGGCCGTGCAGGGCATCGAGGCAGGCATCCGCGGTGATATCGGCGTGATGAGCCTGCAGGAGCTGCACAGCGCCCTGGAAACGGGCTAGCCATGGCCGGATTCGGCGAACGGCTGACCGCGGCGGTTGCGCGACGGGGCCCGCTGTGCCCCGGCATCGATCCGCATCCCGAGTTGTTGCGGGCTTGGGGTCTGGATGCCGACGTCGAGGGGCTGCGGAGGTTCTGCGACATCTGCATGACGGCGTTCACCGACTTCGCGATCGTCAAACCGCAGGTGGCCTTCTTCGAGGCTTACGGTGCGGCAGGTTTCGCTGTCTTGGAGGACACCATGGCGGCGCTGCGCGAAGCCGGGGTGCTCGTGCTGGCCGATGCCAAACGCGGCGACATCGGCTCCACGATGGCTGCATACGCGGCGGCCTGGGCGGGTGACTCGCCGTTGGCCGCCGATGCGGTGACCGCCTCGCCATATCTGGGGTTCGGTTCGCTGCAGCCGTTGCTGGACACTGCGGTGGCAAACGGTCGCGGTGTGTTCGTTCTCGCCGCCACGTCCAACCCGGAGGGTGCGGGCGTGCAGCGTGCGCTGGTCGGGGATCACACCGACCGCACTGTGGCGCAATCGATCGTCGACGCGGTGTCCGAGGCGAACCGGATCGCCGGTGGTTCGTTGGGTGTCGTCGTGGGTGCCACCGTGACCGAGCCGCCAGACCTGAGCAGCTTGCGCGGTCCCGTGCTGGTACCGGGGGTCGGGGCGCAGGGCGGCCGTGCGGAGTCGCTCGGCGGCCTCGGGGGCGCACAACAGTTGTTGCCCGCGGTGTCACGTGAGGTGCTGCGCGCGGGCCCCGCGGTCGAAGAGTTGCGGGCGGCCGCCGAGCGGATGCGCGACGCGGTCGCTTATCTGACCTGACGCGGTACCTCGTGCGTCGCAACAGAACCCGCCGTGCGGACGGCGGGCCGCCGTATTCGACGACCCGCCGCCAACCGGCGATGGTCCTGTCACCCGATCACAGCGGGATCCAGATGCCGAACAGCCAGAAGCCCCAGGCGTTGTACCCCTGGTCGAACACCGGGGTCACCCAGCTGCCGTTGTAGTTGAACGGTTGGTGGTCCCAGCGGCCCTGGTCGATCCCACGCCAGCCGAGATTCGGCGGTGGAGGTGGTGGCGGATCCCACCGGTGATCGCCGCCGTGGTCGTCACCGCCCTGCCAGCCTCCCGGGCCACGATCAGGCCCGCCCGGACCCCCGGGCCCACCCTGCCAGTTCCCGGGTCCGCCAGGGCCACGATCGGGCCCACCAGGGCCGCGGTCGGGTCCGCCTGGTCCCCGATCAGGACCGCCGGGCCCGTGGTCAGGCCCGCCGGGGCCCTGGCAGTTTCCGAAATTGCACGGCGGCGGACCCGGTTGGGCGGCGGCGACCCCTGTACCCAAGGTCAGGGCCGCCGCGCTGACCGCGACAGTCACGGCCGATGCGCAGGTCAGACGCTTGATATCCATGTCCAGCTTCCCTCCGAATGGAGTGTTGTACCCGACATCGCCGACGTTATTTAGCTATGCTGTGTATTAGCTTTGTCGGGGCTAGGCGGGCGTTAGGCATCACATGGGCGGTGGGTTGTCGTGGTTGTCACGCGGCTTCCCCGACACGCCCGACACGCCGTGACCAGCGAAAATTTTCTCGGTTTCGCGCTGCGTCCGGTGATCGCCGCTTGTCGTGACGGCGGCATGCTTGTACCAGATCGGCTGCAGCACGCGCGAAAACCTTTGATGCGCAAAGATATTCGCATCCGCCGACGTAACCGAGAGCGCACTCGGCTGCATTGGACCCGATTTCGGCGTATCACCACGGCGCACTACACGCTGGGCTTTTAGTTCTGTAACCAGGGGGTGGGGTTAGCTTTCGTCAGCCCGCGTGGGTACGGTCGTCGTCGCTGGCTGGTTCGCATTCCAGCCGAACAACACAAGTGATGGCCGAAGAGAAATCGCCAGGAGACGGAGGAACCGTGGCCCTTCCCCAGTTGACCGACGAACAGCGCGCGGCAGCGTTGGAGAAGGCTGCTGCCGCACGTCGAGCGCGAGCCGAACTGAAGGAACGGCTCAAGCGCGGCGGCACCAACCTCAAGCAGGTGCTCACCGACGCTGAGACCGACGAGGTCTTGGGCAAGATGAAGGTTTCCGCGCTGCTGGAGGCCCTGCCCAAGGTTGGCAAGGTCAAGGCACAGGAGATCATGACCGAACTGGAGATCGCTCCGACCCGCCGGTTGCGCGGCCTCGGCGACCGGCAGCGCAAGGCCCTGCTGGAGAAGTTCGATCAGTCCTGAGGCGCACAGATTGAGCGCCGGCCGAGGGACCGGACATCACGTGGGCGATGAGTCCGCTGGCACAGCCCGTGTCGTGGTGTTGTCCGGTCCCTCTGCCGTCGGGAAGTCCACCGTGGTCCGTTGCCTACGGGAACGGCTTCCCGACCTGTATTTCTCCGTCTCCGTCACGACGAGGGCCCCGCGGCCCGGTGAGGTGGACGGAGTCGACTACTTCTTCGTCAGCCCCGAGCGATTCCAGGAGTTGATCGAGACCGGAGCTCTGCTGGAATGGGCCGAGATCCACGGTGGCCTGCATCGATCGGGTACCCCCGGGCAACCGGTGCGGGACGCCACCCGGGCGGGGCATCCGGTGCTGATCGAGGTCGATCTGGCCGGTGCCAAGGCCGTCAAACAGGCCATGCCCGAGGTCATCACGGTCTTCCTCGCGCCGCCCAGCTGGGACGAACTGGTGAGCCGATTGTCCGGGCGGGGCACCGAGACCCCCGAGGTGATGGCCAGGCGCCTGCAGACAGCTCGGGCCGAAATGGCCGCTCAGGGTGACTTTGACCAGGTCGTGGTGAACCGCCGGTTGGATTCGGCATGCGCCGAATTGGTATCCTTGCTGGTGGGCCAGAACTGACCTGGGCCTCATGCCCGAATCGACCGGGCCCGGGAGTTACCCGCCACTAATCCAGAAGCATTCACGTATAACCGCCAGGAGACCTTTTCGTGAGCACCCCGCATGCCGATGCGCAGCTGACCGCTGTGGGCGGCTTGGGCACCGATTCATCCGCCGTCAGCGCTTATGACACGCCGCTGGGCATCACAAACCCGCCCATCGACGAGTTGCTGGACCGCGCGTCGAGCAAGTACGCCCTGGTGATCTACGCCGCCAAGCGCGCACGTCAGATCAACGATTACTACAACCAACTCGGCGACGGCATTCTCGAATATGTCGGCCCGCTGGTCGAGCCAGGCCTGCAGGAGAAGCCGCTGTCCATCGCGATGCGGGAGATCCACGAGGATCTGCTCGAGCACACCGAGGGCGAATAACCAGGCACGGGCCGGCTCGTGAGTGCGCGCAAGCGAATCGTTGTCGGGGTCGCCGGCGGTATCGCCGCGTACAAGGCATGCACGGTGGTCCGACAGCTGACTGAGGCCGGCCACTCCGTGCGAGTGGCTCCGACTGAGTCGGCGCTGCGGTTCGTCGGCGCTGCCACTTTCGAGGCGTTGTCGGGTAATCCGGTGCACACCGGTGTGTTCGAAGACGTGCACGAGGTCCCACACGTGCGGATCGGTCAGGAGGCCGATCTGGTCGTCGTCGCGCCGGCCACCGCAGATCTGTTGGCCCGCGCCGTCGCGGGCCGGGCCGACGATTTGTTGACCGCCACCCTGCTGACCGCGCGATGTCCGGTGCTGTTCGCGCCTGCCATGCACACCGAGATGTGGTTTCATCCGGCGACCGTCGACAATGTCGCGACGCTGCGCCGGCGAGGCGCTGTGGTGCTGGAGCCGGCGTCGGGTCGGCTGACCGGATCGGACAGCGGCGCGGGCCGCCTGCCCGAGGCCGAGGAGATCACCACCCTGGCCCAGTTGCTGCTCGATCGCGGCGACGCCCTGCCCTATGACCTGTCCGGCGTCAAGGCCCTGGTGACCGCAGGCGGTACCCGAGAACCTCTCGACCCGGTGCGCTTCATCGGTAACCGCAGTTCGGGGAAGCAGGGCTACGCCATGGCGCGGGTGATGGCCCAGCGCGGTGCCGAGGTGACGCTCATCGCCGGCAATACCGCGGGGCTGATCGACCCGGCCGGCGTAGACGTGGTGCACATCGGTTCAGCGACTCAGCTGCGCGACGCGGTGTCCAAGTACGCCTCGGGCGTGAACGTCCTGGTGATGGCGGCCGCGGTGGCCGATTTCCGGCCCGCCCATGTGGCTACCAGCAAGATCAAGAAGGGCAAAACGGAGCCGAGCTCGATCGATCTGGTCCGCAACGACGATGTGCTCGCGGGTGCGGTCCGGGCCCGGGCTGACGGGCAATTGCCAAACATGCGCGCGATCGTCGGGTTCGCCGCCGAGACCGGTGACGCCAATGGTGACGTGCTGTTCCATGCCAGGGCCAAACTGCAACGCAAGGGCTGTGACCTGCTCGTTGTCAACGCGGTGGGAGAGAACCGGGCGTTCGAAGTGGACCACAACGATGGATGGTTGCTGGGCTCAGATGGTACCGAAGCCGCCCTGGAACACGGATCGAAAACGCTGATGGCGACCCGTATCGTGGACTCGATTGCGGCTTTCCTGCGCAACCGCGCCGCCTGAGGGGACGTCGGATTCTCGGTGCGGGTAAGTCTTGCGCGACAGCGTCCCAGACGCTTGGGTTGCAAACTGGGCAGAGATATAATTTGCCTAACTAAGTTTTGTGTTTTGAACGGAAAGGAAGCAGACCGTGAGCGAAGGTCGCCTGTTTACCAGTGAGTCGGTAACCGAAGGGCATCCCGACAAGATCTGTGACGCGATCAGCGACTCTGTGCTCGACGCGCTGCTGGAGCAGGATCCGAAGTCGCGGGTCGCGGTGGAGACAATGGTCACCACCGGTCAGGTGCATGTCGCCGGCGAGGTCACCACCACGGCCTACGCCGACATCCCCAAGATTGTGCGCGACCGCATTCTGGAGATCGGCTACGACTCGTCCACCAAGGGTTTCGACGGCGCCTCGTGCGGCGTCAACGTCGCCATCGGTTCGCAGTCCCCGGACATCGCCCAGGGCGTCGACACCGCCTACGAGACCCGCGTCGAGGGCGAGCAGGATCCGCTGGACGCCCAGGGCGCGGGCGATCAGGGCCTGATGTTCGGTTACGCCATCAAGGACACCCCTGAGCTCATGCCGCTGCCCATCGCGCTGGCCCACCGACTGGCCCGCCGGCTGACCGAGGTCCGCAAGAACGGTGTGCTCGACTACCTGCGTCCCGACGGCAAGACCCAGGTCACCATCCAGTACGACGGCACGACACCGGTCCGGCTCGACACCGTGGTGCTGTCGACCCAACATGCCGACGGCATCGACTTGGACTCCACGCTGACCCCCGACATCCGCGAGAAGGTCGTCAACACCGTTCTCAACGACCTCGGGCACGAGTCGCTCGACACCTCCGACTACCGGCTGCTGGTCAACCCGACCGGCAAGTTCGTCCTCGGCGGCCCGATGGGCGACGCCGGTCTGACCGGCCGCAAGATCATCGTCGACACCTATGGCGGCTGGGCCCGTCACGGTGGCGGCGCGTTCTCCGGCAAGGATCCGTCGAAGGTGGACCGCTCGGCCGCGTACGCGATGCGATGGGTGGCCAAGAATGTCGTCGCCGCGGGCCTGGCGGAGCGCGTCGAGGTCCAGGTGGCCTACGCGATCGGCAAGGCCGCTCCGGTCGGGCTGTTCGTCGAGACCTTCGGCACCGAGACCGTGGATCCCGCGCGCATCGAGAAGGCCATCAGCAGTGTGTTCGACCTCCGGCCCGGCGCGATCATCCGCGACCTGGATCTGCTTCGCCCGATCTATGCGCAGACAGCAGCCTACGGACACTTCGGTCGCACCGACATCGAGCTGCCCTGGGAGCAGCTCGACAAGGTCGACGACCTGAAGGCGTCGGTCTAGTTTCTTCTGCCGAGCAGACACGCAGGCCTCCGACACGCCGGTGTTCGGGGGCCTGCGTGTCTGCTCGCGCCATTGGGTGACGCGGTCTCTTTCGCGCCCAGATTCTTTGCTGTGTGCTGGGCCACACAGCGTCAACACAGATGCAGCCCAGTGCTTTCCCATCGCAATTAACCAGGATGTTCCGGTTGCTACTTACCCAATCGGAAGGACCCTATGCGAATGACGATCGAATCTCAGCCGGCGACGACCTGGCGTCGGCGGGCAGCGCTCGCTCTCGGCATGGCTGCGCTGGCGGGTACGTTCGCGGTGGCGTGCGGCTCACACGGCTCAAGCCCGGAGAAGACCTCGACCACCACGACGACACCGACCACGACGGCGACCACCGCCGATGACAGCAGTGGCTCGTCAGGCGGCAGCGGCGGGGACGGTCGCCATCACGCGGGCGGTGAGGGGCAGGCGCCGGCTACCGATACCGTCACGCAGACCGACACAGCTACTGCGACCGCCACACAAACCGAGACCGAGACGTCCACGCAGACCGTGCCGCAGCGTCCGGCCGGGCAGGAACAGCGTCCCAATGAGCAGGACCAGTATGGCGGTGGGCACAACCAGTACGGCGGGCAGACCCAGTCGAACCAGCGGTCCGGCGGTCACTGACGCCGATGACTGCCTGGTGAATCGATAGTCGACGAGATCGAAGCTGCGGCTGTGTCAGTACGCCTCAGGGGTACTGACACAGCCGCAGCGACGCATCGAACTTGAGATGGGCGTGCATCGAAAAGCAGTGAGCGGCTGGACAATCGCCGCCCGCGCTTCTTAGCGCGAGAGCGGGCTGTAGAACACCAGACCGTTGCCCTTGTTGTCGTAGACCACGGCGCGGCGTTCGTGAGCGTCGTCGTAAGGGCCTGTCACGATGCCGCCGCCGCTGTCCTCAACAGCTTTCGCCGCGGCGTCGACATCGGCGGTCTTGATACCGACCACGACCTTCCCGGGTATCGGGTGATCCACCGCGGTCGCGAGAGCCACGGTGACCGGCCCGCCGTCCAGGGCTGCGAAGTGGGCGCCATCGCGGAACTTCAATGCCATACCCAGGGTTTCGCTGTAGAACCGGATCGATTCATCTAGGTCGTCCGTCGACAGGATGATCATCTTCACTTCGTGATCGCTCAACAGTGCCTCCTCAGCTCGCCCCCAGAGTAAACGGGCCCGGCATCGCGGCCGGTCGACTTGCCGAATCCCGTGCGTAGTCAGTCGTGCAGCGCCGCTCGCAGCGCTGCCATCGCCCGGTCGGAGGCCTCGGTCGCGGCGGGCACCACCCCCACGTATCCGAGGTAGCCGTGTACCAGCGTCTCGGCGTTGTGCAACTCGACGGGCACGCCGGCCGCCCGGAGCAGCTCGGCGTAGCGGGCACCGTCGTCGCGCAACGGGTCGTAACCCGCGGTGGCGATGTAGGCCGGCGGTAGATCGGCCAGGTTCTCGGCTCGCGCCGGCAGCAGGGTGGCCGGGGGCTGAGCCAAGTCGACGTCCTTGCTGACGTACCACTTGGTGAATCCCTTGACCGCGGCGAGGTCGAGGACCGGCGCCTCGGCGTTCTCCGTGAACGACGGCAGCGAAGTATCGCCGGTGGTGGCCGGGTACCAGAGCAGCTGGAACCGGATCGCCGGGCCGCCCGCATCCCGCGCCAGCTGCGCCACGACCGCACTGAGGTTGCCGCCTGCCGAATCCCCGGCGACGGCCAGCCGGTCTGGGTCGGCATCCAGTTCGGCGGCGTGCTCGGCCACCCACCGGGTCGCGGCCCAGGCGTCGTCGACGGCGGCCGGGTAGGGATGTTCGGGCGCCAGCCGGTAAGCCACCGACACCACCACTGCGTCCGCGCCTACCGCGTGCTCGCGGGCCGTGCCGTCGTAGGTGTCCAGATCGCCCACTGACCAGCCGCCGCCGTGGATGAACACCACCACCGGCAGCGTCACCCCGTCGGCCGTCGGCGGCCGGTACACCCGCACCGGGATCGGGCCTGCCGGGCCCTCGATCGTGCGGTCCTCGGTCGTGACCTCGGGGTGGACATTGCGGCGTGGCAGTGCGCTGAACTGCCGTCGGGCCTCGTCGACGCCGTTGGCGGTGGAGAGTTTGAACGGCACCAGCTGCAGTACCTTCTGCAGGATGGCATCGACCGCCGGTTTCTCGTCAGCAACAGACACTCCGTCACCGTACGCACACCGGTGCGCAGCATGGCTGTGGACCGCCGCCGCGGTGGTCGGAGCCTGCTACGGGTTGTTCGCCGGGATGTCAGGGCGTTCTGGTACATCGGCGTCGTGACGACGACGCGGCAGGCCGCCGAGCACGAGCCCATCGCGCGGGTGCTGCCGATGCTGTCAGTGCCACACCTGGACCGTGAGTTCGACTATCTGGTCGCGGCCGAGCAGTCCGACGATGCGCAGCCCGGGGTGCGGGTGCGGGTGCGGTTCAACGGCCGGCTGGTCGACGCGTTCGTGCTGGAGCGGCGCTCGGACACCGATCACACCGGCAAGTTGGGCTGGCTGGACCGCGTGGTCTCGCCGGAAACAGTGCTCACCGCCGAGATCCGGCGGCTCGTCGACGCCGTAGCGGCGCGTTACGCGGGTACGCGTGCGGATGTCCTGCGCCTGGCAGTCCCGCCACGCCACGCCACCGTGGAAAAACAGATACCGGCCGAACCAGATCCGCTGCCGGAGGCTGCCGTCGACACCGGTGGCTGGGCGCGTTACGGGCGCGGCGAGCAGTTCCTGATGGCATTGCAGGACCGGCGGGCCGCCCGCGCCGTGTGGCAGGCGCTGCCCGGGGAACACTGGCCGCGGCGGCTGGCCGAAGCCGCGGCGGTGGCGGTCGGCGCCGGACAGGGCGTGCTGGCGGTCATGCCCGACCAGCGCGACGTCGACGCGCTGTACGCGGCGGCGGTCGAACATGTTCCGGCGTCGCGCGTGGCGGCGTTGTCGGCCGGGCTGGGCCCGGCGCAGCGGTACCGACGCTGGCTATCGGTGCTGCGCGGGGACGCCCGGCTGGTGATCGGCACCCGTAGTGCGGTGTTCGCCCCGGTCCGCGATCTCGGCCTGGTACTGGTGTGGGACGACGGCGATGACAACCTCGCCGAGCCGCGCGCACCCTACCCGCACGCTCGCGAGGTGGCGATGCTGCGCGCGCACCAATTGCGTTGTGCAGCGATGATCGGCGGCTACGCCCGCACCGCGGAAGCTCAGGCCCTGGTGCGTACCCGGTGGGCTCACGACCTGGTGGCCGCCCGGCCGGTGGTGCGGTCGGCCGCGGCTCGGATCGTGGCCATCGAAGACAGCGGGTACGCCCAGGAACGCGATCCAGCCGCACGGACCGCACGGCTGCCGTCGATGGCGCTGCAGGCCGCTCGTTCGGCATTGCAGGCGGAGCGCCCCGTACTGGTTCAAGTGCCCCGCCGCGGCTATGTTCCGGCGCTGGCTTGTGCGCGCTGCCGCACGATCGCCCGGTGCCGGCACTGCACAGGCCCGATGGCCCTGCCCGATCGCGACAGTGCGGCCGCCGAATGCCGGTGGTGCGGGCGACCTGAACCGGCACTGCGGTGTGCGCGCTGCGGTTCGGACGCGGTACGCGCCGTCGTCGTCGGTGCCCGCCGCACCGCCGAGGAACTCGGACGGGCGTTCCCGGGCGTCAGCGTGATCACCTCCAGTGGTGACGACGTGGTGGCCGCTGTCGGTGGCGGGCCGGCGCTGGTGGTCTCGACGCCGGGCGCCGAACCGGTCGCCGAAGGGGGCTACGGCGCCGCGCTGTTGCTCGACGGCTGGGCGCTGCTGGGCCGGCAGGACCTGCGTGCCGCCGAAGACACCCTGCGGCGGTGGATGGCGGCTGCTGCCCTTGTGCGCCCACGCAGCGACGGTGGCGCGGTCGCGGTGGTGGCCGAGGCGACGATACCCACCGTGCAGGCCCTGATCCGCTGGGACCCCGTCGGCCAGGCCGATGCCGAACTCGATGCCCGCAGTGAGGTGGGGCTGCCGCCCGCGGTGCACATGGCCGCGGTCGACGGCACCGGGCCGGCGGTGACCGCGCTGTTGGACTCCGCACAACTGCCCGATTCGGCCGAACTGCTCGGGCCGGTCGAGTTGCCCCCGGGTGCGCGGCGACCGCCTGGAGTCGACCCGGATGCCGACGTGACCCGCATGCTGGTCCGCGTGCCACGCGACGATGGGCTGGCGCTGTCGGCCGCGCTGCGCCGCGCGACGGCCGTGCTCAGCGCGCGACGCGAGCAGGAACCATCCCGCGTCCAAATCGACTCGTTGCACATCGGCTGATCCAGCAAACAAACTCTGACCTGCATATCCGTTGGGGCACAATCAGTTTCGCCTGCCAAGGAGTGCACTCAGGTTGCGCGAGAAAAGCGGTTTCGCGCAGGCTGGATGGGTAGCTAAGGGGTAGGTTTCAGCAAACATACAGGTCGGGGGCAATTTTCGCCCTCAGTATGAAAAGCTCTGCGCCAGCGTTGAATCCCTCACGATTCGTTTGCTCAATTCAGTTCACAAGGGTCACAACTGGATTGGAGAAGGTCAACATGGCGAAAAAAGGTCACAGAGCGTGGGGCTCGATCAAAAAGCAACCGACGAAACGGCCTAGCTTTCAGGCAAGTTTCAACGGGCCGGATGGTCGCAGGCACTACGCACCGCGCATCTTTACCGACAAGATGAGCGCTGAGGCTTGGCTTTTGAATGAGAAGATCTACATTGATCGCTGCGAGGGAACCGGCGAACGGTGGCGCACTGTCGAGGAACGCGAGAACGAAAAGAAAGCTAAGGCCCTGGGGTTCATCGAATACGGTTCCAAGGTGATCGCACAGCGCAAGCTCAAAGACACAAGCCGCGATCTGTATCAGGACAAGTGGGACAAGCTGATCGTTCCGGCATTCGAACACGTAGCCGTCAAAGACATGTCAACTGAGGCTGTGCGGGATTGGTTTGCAAGTTTGGGCACTGAGTACCCCACACGCAACGCACAGCCCAATCAGAGGCTGCACACCAATAATCACGTGCATCAAACTCGGGGCGGTTCACTATGTTGGCGCTACGCGCTGCGATGATTCGTTGCGTGTCGTGGTTGGTGGAGTGGTTGAAGGCCTTGGATTGGTCGCACTGGGACAGCGTTGTTAGCGCAACCGTCGGCGTGACGGTCCTTGCAGGTATTGCGTGGGCGGCGATCAAATTTGTGTTGAACCCGCTGGCTGTGTGGTTGGGCCGTCGCAGGGCACAAGCGAAGCTCTTGGATCAACTGGCTTGCGGAAGCTCAGTCGAGTACGTCGAATCACTGTTCGGTGTGGCGCAATTCGTCGGTCAACGTGGCGGCAACGAGACGAGAACCTACCGCCTTGCGGGAGCCTGGGTGATTATTGAGATTCGTGACCGTGCCGTGTTTTCGTACTCGATTACTGTCACCAATCCACGGATGCATTACAACACAAAGCGGCTGACATTCAATATGCTGAAAATCAGGCTTGGAAAAGATAAGTTCCCTAAGCGCGGTATTGGTTATGGGGGAGAGCATTTGTGGGTCGCAATACGATTGCGACATGGGTATGTGCAGCATTACAACCTTCGGGAAGCTGGCGCGATGCAGTTCTACTGGCTGTCCCATAATCAAGCGGGTGCGGGCCAGTTTTACGAAGATTTCTCATATGCCGATAGGGGAAGCGGTGTATTCGCGCACGATCATTCGGGTGAAGGTGAACCAATTGATGCATCTGGCATCACTGTGAATACCTTGACGGTCGCGTCTCCTGAACTTATTCATACAGAGACTGGCGCTTTCCTCGCAATTGATGAATCGGAAGTGAAGTTGGCGTCAGCGGTGCGCCCGCCTTTGAAGGGTACCCGTCGATATCGGCTGGGCTTGAAATGGTTCAAACTGAAGGGGTGGGCCTTGCGCGCTTTAGCCTCGATCGGATTTCGAAAATGAGCAATGTCAAGGAGTGGCCGATCAGTAAGTCATTCCTTAGCTACGGCCTTTGGGTGCAACGCCTGCTAGTAGGAATGGTTGTTGCGGGATTCATATCAGTAGCATTTGGCGCATTCACTGATTTCGCGCCAGATGATTGGTCGCAGAATCTAGGTTTCGTAACAAACATCTGGGCGGGGTTGACTGGGTTTCTTATTGGTGTTCCATTTGCTTTGGTCGCATTAGCGACCATGACCGCTCAGCGTGAAGAGTAAGCGACGCTTGATCGAGTTAATAGATTATCCCAAAATG
This sequence comes from Mycobacterium sp. 155, assembly GCF_000373905.1. NCBI lineage: Bacteria > Bacillati > Actinomycetota > Actinomycetes > Mycobacteriales > Mycobacteriaceae > Mycobacterium > Mycobacterium sp. 155. Next base: position 1,750,082 of record NZ_KB892705.1, on the reverse strand, counting down.
CTTGGTATACATTCCGCGATCTTTCCTTGAAGTTTGCGTCTAATGAGCGATTCAGACTGGTGCAAATGCAAGCCCGTGATGTAAAAACGCTTACGATGAAGTATCCGGTTCTGTTGAACAGTACTTGAAGCATGTTCGCGGCGAGTCTGTGGAATTTGATGACGAATACGGCCTACAGCTTGGCGATAAAGTTGAGTATATGAGAGTTGCGGCAGGGAAACTGAGGGTTGCGATAAACGATGTAATGGAGCCAATTGGCCATGATACTGAGAAAGAATGGGCCCAACTGCAAAGTGCGTGGCGCGTACTTGATCAATACGTGAGGCTTCAGCGGCTAGAACAAGGGCTTAAGTGGATCGGCGATGAATCCGATTCGGGTCTACAAAAGTGGATGGCGGGCACCGGCAATCCGTTGCAAGATCTACTGGACGCTATCCACATACGTACATATACTCCGACGCTATCCCTCGCAGCCGATAATATTTCGGACGCCGTGGAGACGTTGAATTCCTACATCTATACGAATAATACGGAACGAACCGAATTGTTGTTGGAAATTGGGAACGTATTTACCGCTGAACGTGGGCGCCGCTACAACGTCCTTCGTGATGCAGCACATCTATTCATCCTTGAACTTCCAAGGCTTGTGCACCAAGTTGAGCTAGCGAACTGGCCCCAGAGTGAATCGAGACCACGCACAGCGGAGGCTATTGAAGCTGACCCGACAAGCCATAGATTCCTTGCTTATATTGCGACAGAGGAGGGTCGCAAGGAATTCGAGAAGAAGGTTCGTGAAGCGTTAGCGAATGCTTATCATGAAAAGCTTCGTAGATGCCCCAAAGGTAATCGGAGTGGCTCAGACCTTCGGTAATGCGCGCCTATTTGGTCGCGATTCGGTCGATGTAGCGTTCAACCTCGTTTGCGTCCACCTTGACCAAGCGGCCTCCTTTGTAGCCGGCGAACCGACCGTTGGCAATCAATGCTCTGACCGTGTTGGGGGAGACGTTGAGCTGTTCGGCGGCTTGTTTGGTGGAAATGAGCTGGCGCTTTGAAACCTGTTGTGCAGGTTGATTCTTCCGCATAATCTTTAAACCCTTCGAATGTTGGCGTGATCGATTGGATAGCCAACGCTCTAGGGGGTAGCGTTCTCAGGTAATTTGAATACCTGCGTGCTGAATTCGGCGCTTACCGTGGCGCAATTCCGGCGGGCTAGGCCGAACAATTCGAGAATAGCAGAATGCGTGAAAATGCGTGATGTGCGCAGGGACTCGCCGGGGGCCGGGTGGCTAACCGATCGGGCAGGAGCAAAGCGAACACGGATGGGTAGCGGAAGGGTAGAAGGTCCGCCCACCAAGCCGAAACCGTCTATTAATGCAGGTCAAAGTGCTAAATGGTAGGGTGCGTATCCAAATCGACCCGATGCACATAGGGTAGGCGGGACATCGCGCCAGCACATCGGTGCGCCGGACGGGAGGCGTAATGCGTCGGGTTCTGGCCTGGTCGCTCACGTTGGCGCTCATCGTGTTTGGACTGCTGTGGCCGACGTTCTGGCCCAGCGGCGGTGGCGCGGCCGCAACTGACGACCCGGTGGTCATCACCGACTACGCGGCGGATCTTTCAATCGGCGCCGACGGGCAGCTCACCGCCGTCGAGACCATCACGGCGAATTTCCCGAGCGGACGCCACGGACTCTTCCGGTATTGGGATGTGGCCAACCCGAACAACCCCCGGCTGCGTCAGCCACCGACCGTCACCTCGATCCGGCTCGATGGGGCACCGGCGGAGTATCGGCTGCTCGACGAGGACGGCGGTCGGTTCGCGGTGGCCAAGATCGGCGATCCGGACCGCACCCTGGACTACGGCAGCCACGTGTTCGAGATCCGCTACACCATCGACGGTGTGCTGGACCCTGGGCGCATCGGCGCCGACCGACGATTCGCAGGATCCGTCGGTGAGCCGAATTCCGCGTCCGCGTTCTACTGGAATGTCGTCGCCCCCGCCTGGAACAACCGGATCGACCGCGTCACGGTCAGGCTCACGCTGCCGGCCGCGGCCACCGGCGCGCAGTGCAGCGTCGGCTACGGCGTCGGCCGTGCCTGCGAGGCGCTGACCACCTCGGGTGACACCGTTCGGCTCACCGCTGCCGACCTCGATCCGCACACCCCGGTCACGCTGCGCGCCGGTGTCGACGTGCCCACTCCGCCGCAGGTCACCCTGCCGTGGCCGTACACCTGGGACCGGGTGCTGGGCCGGTCCGTATCCGGGGTGATCTGGGTGGCAGCACTGACGGTGGCGCTCGGCCTGGCCGGGTTCTTCTGGACGCGCCGCACCGATGAGCCGCCGCCCGGCTTCCCGCTGCAGTACGCACCACCGGAAGGGATCGGGCCCGTACAGGCCGAATACATTCGCACCGAAGCGGTTCCCAAGAGCGCGCTGACGGCGACGCTGTTCTATCTCGCCGAGCGCGGCCTGGTTGAGTTGCGGCAGGTCAACGCCGACCAATGGATGATCCGCGGCCTGGTCAACCACGCGGCGTGGGCCAACGTCGACCCCGTCGGGTCCGCAGTGGCGTCCGCGCTCAAGGTCAACTACACCGGCGCCGAGTTCCGTGCCAAAAAGTCGGTGAGCTCCGGCGAGAAACTCAACAAGGCCAAGACCGACCTGGCCACCGCCGTACGTAGGTGGGCCTTCGACAGTGGGCTTTTGGTCAGGCAGCGCGCGGAACTGTGGCTACGCGTCGCCAACGCCGTGGCATTGGTCGCGGCGCTGTGCGGATTCCTGGTGTGGTTCGGCGCCACCGCGACCATGTGGGGTCTGCCGTTCGCAGTGTTCTTCGTCCTCACGGCACGCTCGTGGCGCGCCGGGGTGGGCACCCGGCGCACCCCCGCGGGACGTGAACTCTGGTCGCGGGTGGGCGGATTCCATCGGCTGTTGTCCACGGATTCGGCCGAGACCCGGTTCGATTTCGCTGCGCGCAAGGATCTCTACACCGCCTACATCCCTTTCGCGGTGGCTGCTGGGACCGCGGCACTGTGGGCCAAGAAGTATCAGGACGTCACGGGTACGGTTGCCCCGCAACCGGATTGGTACCACGCGTCGTCGAATAGCAGTTGGGGTGTCGCCGACGGATCCGGCGGATCAGGCTTCGACAGTTTCGATTCGGCGCTGTCGTCATCGATCGGTGCCTACACCGCATCGCAGTCATCGTCGTCGTCGTCCTCGAGCGGCGGAGGGTCCAGCGGTGGTGGAGGCGGCGGTGGTGGAGGCGGAGGCGGAGGTTCATGGTGACGGTGGTGCTGGTCGCGGTGCTGGTGCTCGCTGTGCTCGTGTTGTTCGGTTTTGTGGTGGGCTACAACAAGATTCGTACAGCGGATATCGCCGTGTCCGAGGCGCTCAGCGGGATCGACGTCGAACTGACCCGTCGTGCCGCGCTTATCCCGGCCCTGGTGCACACCGTGCAGAGCTTCGCCGTGCATGAGCAGGCGATCCTTGACCGGGTGAGCGCTGCGCGGGCCGCCCTGACCTCGGCGACCGGAGGCAAGTCGGTCGCCCAGCGCAGCGCGGCCGAGCAGAATCTGGACAGCGCCCTGGCAGGCGTGTTGGCGCTGGGCACGTCCTACCCGCAGCTCAACTCGTCGAACAACTTTCTGGACCTGCAGAAGAACCTGACCGATACAGAGAACAAGCTGGCCTTTGCCCGCCAGTACTACAACGACGCGGTGGCCACATTGAACCGCTTGGTCGGCACCATCCCCTGGATGTACGTGGCGCCGCTCGCCGGGGTCTCCGAACGCGAGTACTACCAGACGCCGAAGTAGCCTTCGGGCCGCCACTACACTGGCGCAGTGCGACTCGTCTTTGCCGGAACCCCCGAACCCGCGCTGCCGTCGCTGCGCCGATTCATCGACTCGCCGCGCCACGAGGTCATCGCCGTGCTCACCCGCCCGGACGCCGCCGCGGGCCGCCGGGGAAAGCCCGCGCCGTCGCCGGTGGCGAAGCTGGCGCTGGAGCACGATATCCCGTTGCTGCGGCCGGCGCGGCCCAACGATGACGAATTCGTCGCCGAGCTGACCGAACTGGCCCCAGACTGCTGCGCCGTAGTGGCCTACGGTGCTCTGCTGAGCCGGCGTCTGCTGGCGGTCCCGGCGCGGGGCTGGGTCAATCTGCATTTCTCGCTGCTGCCGGCGTGGCGCGGTGCGGCACCGGTGCAGGCAGCGATCGGGGCGGGCGACACCGTGACCGGCGCGACCACGTTCCTCATCGAACCGGCGTTGGATTCGGGCCCCGTCTACGGCGTGGTCACCGAGGCTGTCGGCAGCTCCGACACCGCGGGCGATCTGCTTGGCCGCCTTGCCGTTTCGGGTGCGGCGCTGCTGGAGGCCACGATCGACGGGATCGCCGACGGCTCGCTGGCCGCGGTGCCGCAACCGACTGACGGCATCACCGTCGCGCCGAAGATCACCGTGGAGTCGGCCAAGGTGCGCTGGGATCTGCCCGCCCATGTCGTCGACCGCCACATCCGCGCGGTCACACCCAACCCGGGCGCCTGGACGACGATTGGCGACCAGCGAGTCAAGGTCGGGCCGGTGACGGTGGTCGAGGATGCAGATCCGTTGGCGCCGGGCGTGATCGAGGTGCACCGCAAGGATGTGGTGGTGGGCACGGGTTCTCAGCCGGTGCGGCTGGGCCAGATCCAGCCGCCGGGCAAGAAACTCATGAACGCCGCTGACTGGGCGCGGGGCGCCCGGCTCGACGAGTCGGTGCGGGCCTCATGACCCGCCCCGACAAACGGCCACCCCAACGCAAGCGGCAGCCGCGGCGCACCCCGCTGGACCCGGCACGGCGGGCGGCGTTCGATGTGTTGCGCGCGGTGTCCGAACGCGACTCCTACGCCAACCTGGCGCTGCCCGCATTGCTGACCGAACGCAAAATCGAGGGCCGCGACGCGGCTTTCGCCACTGAACTGACCTACGGCGCCTGCCGCGCCCGCGGACTGCTCGACGCGGTGATCGAAAGGGCAGCCGGGCGGCCCACCGATCGCATCGACCCCGTATTGCTCGATCTGCTGCGGCTGGGCGCCTACCAGCTGCTGCGTACCCGGGTCGAGCCGCACGCCGCGGTATCCACCACCGTCGACCAGGCTGGCATCGAATTCGACACGGCCAGAGCCGGTTTCGTCAACGGAGTGATGCGCACCATCGCCTCGCGCGATGAGCAGGCCTGGGCCGACGAGCTGGCCCCGGCGGCGGCCACCGACCCGGTCGGCCACTCGGCGTTCGTGCACGCCCACCCGCGGTGGATCGCCCAGGCGTTCACCGACGCGCTCGGTGCGCGAGCCAGTGAACTCGACGCCTTGCTGACCAGCGACGACGAGCGTCCACTGGTGCATCTGGCGGCCCGGCCCGGCGCGTTGACGGCCGACGAACTCGCCGAACAGTCCGGCGGCACCGTCGGCAAGTATTCGCCGTACGCGGTGTATCTGCCCGGCGGCGATCCCGGTCGGCTCAGCGCCATCCGCGACGGCGCCGCACAGGTTCAGGACGAGGGTAGCCAGTTGGTGGCCCGGGCACTGACGCTGGCCGAGCTCGACGGACCCGACACGGGGCGGTGGCTGGATCTGTGCGCCGGACCAGGTGGCAAGACCGCGCTGCTGGCCGCGATGGGGGCGGCCTCGGGCGCCAGCATCACCGCCGTCGAGCCGGGGGAGCGCCGCGCTGACCTGGTCGAGGACAACACCCGCGGCCTCGATGTCGACGTGCGCAGGGTGGACGGCCGCGAGTCGGGCCTCACACCAGGCTTCGACCGGGTGCTCGTCGATGCGCCCTGCACGGGCCTCGGTGCGCTGCGGCGCCGCCCGGAGGCCCGCTGGCGTCGCGCACCCGGCGACGTGCCCGGCCTGGCGAAACTGCAGAAGGAGCTGCTGGCCGCGGCGATCAAGCTGACTCGACCGGGCGGGGTCGTGCTCTATGCGACTTGTTCCCCGCACCTGGCCGAGACGATCGGTGTGGTGGCCGACGCGGTCCGACGGCATCCGGTGACCGCGCTGGACACCCGAGAGCTGTTCGCCCCGGCGGACGACCTCGGCGCCGGGCCGTACGTGCAGCTGTGGCCGCACCGGCACGGCACCGACGCGATGTTCGCCGCGGCCCTGAGGGTGCGATGAGCGCACCGTCGACCGACACAATGATGCGTCTGGCAATCGAGCAAGCGAACGGGGTCAAGGGCACCACCTATCCCAATCCGCCTGTCGGCGCGGTCATCATCGACCGCGACGGTCAGGTGGCCGGGGTCGGTGCCACCCAGCCGCCCGGCGGGCCGCACGCCGAGGTGATGGCGTTGCGCCGGGCCGGGCAGCGTGCGCTTGGCGGCACCGCGGTGGTCACCCTGGAGCCGTGCAATCACCACGGCCGCACCCCGCCGTGTGTGGATGCGCTTGTGGCAGCGGGTGTTTCGAAGGTGGTGTATGCCGTCTCCGATCCCAACAAGGTGGCGGCCGGCGGCGCGGCGCGGCTGACCGAGGCGGGCATCGAGGTGGTGCCCGAAGTGCTGGCCGATGACGTCTCGCGTGGTCCGCTGCGGGAATGGCTGCACAAGCAGCGCACCGGCCTGCCGCACGTCACCTGGAAGTTCGCCACCAGCGTGGACGGCCGTAGCGCCGCTGCCGACGGATCCAGCCAGTGGATCACCAGCCCGGCGGCTCGCGCCGACGTGCACCGCAGGCGCGCGGTGATCGATGCCATCGTGGTCGGCACCGGCACAGTGTTCGCCGACGATCCGGCGCTCACGGCGCGCCTGGCCGACGGCAGCCTCGCCGAGCATCAGCCGCTACGCGTCGTGGTCGGCTATCGCGAGGTTTCTCCGGAAGCCAAAGTGCTCAACGATGATTCGCGCACGATGGTGATCCGCACGCATGATCCGCACGAGGTGATCAAGTTCCTCGCCGACCGCACCGATGTGCTGCTCGAGGGCGGTCCGACGTTGGCGGGTGCGTTCCTGCGCGCCGGTGTGGTCAACCGCATCGTCGCCTATGTAGCACCGATCCTGTTGGGCGGCCCGATCACCGCGGTCGACGATGTCGGTGTGCTCAGCATCGTCCATGCCCAGCGGTGGCGCTTCGACGGGATCGAGCCGATCGGCCCCGACGTGCTGCTCAGCCTCGTACCCGGCTGAGAGCGTCGGGTCTATTCGTCGTCCAGCGATCGGTGCTCGATGAGGTTACGCACACCGGCAGGGCCGAGCCGTTCCCGGAATGCCTGCACGGTGTAGCCCACGACGGTGGCGTCGGTGCGGGCTCGCGCGGTGGCCGACCGTGGCAGCCCGAACAGCGGACCCATCTCGCCGAAGTAGTCGCCAGGTGTGGAGATCCTGACCATTGCCTCCCCGCCGGTTGCCAATTCGCGGGAGAGCGAAATCTCACCTGCGGTCACCACGTAGATCAGGTCACCCATCGTGCCCTGGGCGAACAACACGTCGCCGGCCTGCAACCGCAGGGTCTCAGGCCCCTCGTGGGCCTCGGTGGTGTGCGGCACCAACTCGACCACCTGGTCGGCCAGCGGCAGGATGCGGGTGTCGTGCGTGGCGACGACCACGACGCGCTCGTCCTCGGCGAGTTCACGGATCAGCCGCAGTACCTCCTCGACCTGAATGAAGTCGAGGTGCGCCGTAGGCTCGTCGGCCAGGACGAGCGGTGGGTCGAGGGCGATGGCCCGCGCCACCGCGACGCGCTGTTGCTGCCCGCCGCTCAGATCGCCTGGGCGGTGGCGCATCCGGTGTTCGAGGCCGACGCGGGTGAGCAGCTCCTCGGCGCGCCGGCGCGCGTCCTGCCGGAACATCCCGGCCGCGTGCATGGGCACCATCACGTTCTCCAGCGCGGTCAGGCTGGGCACGAGATTGAACGCCTGGAAGACGATGCCGACGGTGTCGCGCCGATAGGCCGAGAGCTCCCGGTTGGTCAGTGCCGTCACGTCGACGTCGCCGAATTCGATGCGCCCGGCTGCCGGTTTGAGGATGCCGCCGAGGCAGGACAACAGCGTGGTCTTGCCACATCCGCTGGGGCCCAACAGAATTGCCAGCGACCCCGCCTCGACCTCGAGGTCGAGGCCGTCGATGGGCCGGACGGCGTAATCACCACTGGAGTATTCGACGACGAGATCCTTGATGCGCAGATCGGCCACGATCAGGGCCCTCCGAACGCGAGCGCGGGATCGACCCCGACGGCACGGCGCAGCCCGGCGATGCTGGCCAGCAGACCGATCACCACGGCGATGAGTGGCAACGCGGTGAACGCCACTGTCGGCACGTCACAGCGCATCGGAAACAGCGGGCCCAGCACGATCGACAGAACGCTGCCGAGCAGGGCCGCCAGCACCGCGACCAGGACGGCCTGCATTGCGAGCCCGGCGAGGATCGACTGGGTGGACACCCCGACCGCCTTGAAGACCGCGAAATCGCGGGTGCGTTCGAGAGCAGACAGATAGACCACTGAGCCGACGATCATCGCGGCGACGGCCCACAACAGCCCCGCCATCAGGGTCATCGCCTGGTTGGCACCCCGCAGCGGCCGCACCATGTCGTCCACCGCGCCGCCGCGGTCGACCACCCGGTAGCCGTCGAGGGCCCCGGTGGGGTTGCCGCGCAACCCGATCGACGAGATCAGTGGTTGACCAGAGAACAGCAGCTGCTGCGCGCCGGTGACGGTGAGGTAGACGTTGGCCTGACCGGCCAGGGCCGTGGAATCGTCGACAAGGCCGACGACGTGGAGTCTCCGGGCGCCGATGTCGACATCGGCGCCGACGCCGCGGCCCATGGTCGTCGAGACGGCAACCTCGTCGGGTGCCATGGGGGAGCGGCCCGAGACCACCGCAGGCGCACCCGGGCCCTGCTCCGGCACACCGAACACGTTCACGTTGCGCGGCGATGTGCCGTCGGGGATCGTCGAGCTGCCGTACACAAGCGGCACCGCGGCCGTGACACCCGCAAGGCGTTCGGCGCGTTGAACTTCGGCCATCGGAATAGGTGCCGAGCCCAGGAACGGGCCGGCCGCACCCGCCTTGATCATGAACGCGTCCAGACCCAGCGCGTCAACGGTGCGCTGGGCTTCGACCCGGAAGCCATTGGCGAGGCCGGTGAGTACCAGGGTCATGGCGAAGACCAGGCCGGTGCCGACGACCGCGATGGCGAACCGTCGGCGTCGCCACTGCAGGTCACGCAGCGCTGCTATCAGCATGTCGACGCCTCGGCCATGGCTGGAGACTACCGAGTGGCACTCTGGCCAGGAGTCGATTTCACCGGGTGCAGGAGCGTTCTGGAACGGCCTGTTGTCGGTCGGTCTCGGTACACTCGTACCAAAGCGCTTTCGCCGACGAACGTGCACCCGATGAACTTGAGCAAAGGAACACGAGCGTGACGGCTCTACAGGACTGGCTCAGTACGTCCCCGCTGAACCCACGAATATCCCAGCGATCGGTCAAGGCCCTGGTGTGCGCGCAGCTGCGCGGTGTACTACCGGCGTGGCCCGTCCAGCGCGCGGTGGCCGGCAATGAACCACCGCGCATCCGGCCCGGCATCGAACGTTGCTGACCTACTGACTGCTGTGCCGGCCCGGGTGATTGGCAGACCCGTTGGTCACATGGGTCGGTGCGATGATCAGCTCGGTCGCGGCGTCGTCGGACTCTGTTGGAACCTCTGGAACCTCGTCGGCGTGTTCATGCCGTCCGGCGATGAGCAGGCCGAGCAGGGCGCCGACGATGCATACGACAGCTGTGATGCTGAAGATCTCGGCGTACTGCAGCACGTAGGCCTCGCGATAACGCGCCGCAGTGGCGGCAAGCCTGGCTGCGAGTGAGCCCGTGGACTCGGGGTGCGGCAGGCTCGCCAAGTGCTGGTTGAACCGGTACAGGCCCCATGCGCTCAGGGCCGCGATGCCGATGAGCATGCCGATCATCCGGGCCACCACCACGGCCGCCGACGCGATACCGTGCTGCGCCGCCGGCACCACGCGCAGCGTCGCCGAGGTCAGCGGGCCGATCACCAGGCCGAGGCCTATACCGGTGATGGCCAGGTCCGTGTCGAACGCCGGCAGGGTGAACAGCCCGAGATCGTGGCGCGCCGACAACACATCGATATGCCACTGCGAGACCAGCCAGAAGCCACCGGCGGCGATGAGTAGACCGCAGAAGGCCACCGCACGGTCGCCCACCTTGGTCGCGATCCAGCCGCCGAGCAGCGCGCCGATCGGCAGGGCCGCCAGGAAGCGCAGCAGCAGCGCGGCTGCCGCGTTCTGGTCCATGCCCAGCACACCCTGCCCGAACAGTTCGACGTTGACCAGGGTGACCATCAGCGCTGCGCCGGCGCACAGTGAGGCGCCCAACGCTGCCAGGAACGGGCGGAAATGCACCCCGGCCGGCTCGATGAGCCGCGTCTTTGAGTACTTCTCCCAGACAAAAAACGCGATGGCCGCGATCAGCGCACCCACCAGGAGGATCGGACCGTTGGCCGGCAATACGTGCTTGCCGTCAGGCGCCGGGTTGTACAGGCCCCAGGTGGCCAGACCCAGGGCGACCGCCAGCAACAGACCGCCGACCACGTCGACCTTCTCGGGCTTCTCCCGGTCTTCGCGCGACGGCAGACTGATCTGGATCAGCACCATGGCCACCAGGGTCAGCGGCACGTTGATCCAGAACACGTCGCGCCACGTGTTCAGGGCCCACACCACCGCGATGCCGTAGAGCGGGCCCAGCACGCTGCCCAACTCCTGCGCCGCGCCGATGCCACCCAGCACCGAAGCGCGGTTACGGGCCGACCACAGGTCGGCCGCCAGCGCCAGCGTGACCGGTAGCAGCGCACCGCTGGCAGTGCCCTGGATGGCGCGGCCGACGATGAGCATCGTCAGATCGTTGGACAGTGCGGTGACAACAGAGCCGACTGCGAAACCGGCCAGGCTGGCCTGCAGCACCCATTTGCGGCCGAAACGGTCAGAGGCCCGGCCCAACAGCGGCATGGCTGCGATGTAACCCAGCAGGTACCACGTGATGATGGGCGTGACCCGCTGGATCTGGTTGATCGCGATCCCGACGTCTTTCATGATGTCGGTCATGACCGTCACCACGACGTAGGTGTCGAGGGCTCCCAGGAGAACCGCGAGGCTACCGGCGCCGATCGCGATTCCGCGGCTCGATGTCCGGGGCATCGGCATCAGCCCGCGGGCTTGGCGATGGTGACTTGCTTGCCCCAGTCGGACAACGTCATGGTGATGCTGTTGCCCTCGCTGGGTGTGAGCTTGGCTTGCATCAGGGCGTGGTCGCCATCGGACTTGACCCAGGCGACGGCCGGGACGGGTGCGGTGGCCTTGATGGACGGGGCGATCGCGTTGACCGCGTCGGCGGCGACCTGACCGGTGAGCCGCACGGTGTCGACGCCGTCGATGGTCTCGCGGCCGTCGGCCTTGGGATCGGTGAAGTTGGCCAGGATGTTGGCCAGGCCTTTGTCGGGGCTCAGGATGGCCGCGATGTCGTAGATGTTGGCTGCGGGACCCCAGTTGGACAGAGGGTCACCTGGGGTCAGCGCGGCCCACAGATCGTTGTCGACGACCGCGAACTTGGCATCGCTGATCTTCTGGCCCGCGACCGTCACGTCGGCAGTGCCCTGGGCGGCCACCGCGGGGGTATTGGTCAGGTCGCCGTCGAGCTTCTGGATCGGCAGCCCGTCGACGGTGCCCTGCGTCGTCAATTGCAGGTGAACGCTCTGCTGCGCCTTGGTGGTGGCGGTGGACTCCTGGAGCAGAGTGGCTGCGTCCGGCAGGGGTTCACCGTTGCCCGCGGATTTATCCGAGGACGAACATCCTGCGATCAGCGCGACCGCGGCGAAAAGGATTGCCAGCAGGGATTGGACAGCGAAGCGTGGGCGCGTCTGCATGACTGCATCGTAGAGGCTCACGGTGACGGGCTGCTGTCTCCGACCGCGGGCGGTTTCCAATACCCTGGGTGCCGTGTTCACCGGAATCGTTGAAGAGCTGGGCGTATTGGTCGACAAGCAAGAGCTGACCGACGCCGCGCGATTGACCATCCGCGGGCCTGTCGTCACCGCCGATGCCGGCCACGGTGATTCGATCGCGGTGAACGGTGTGTGCCTGACCGTCGTAGACGTGCTGCCCGACGGTGCTTTTACCGCCGACGTGATGGGGGAGACCCTCAATCGGTCGAGCCTCGGCGGTGTCGGTGTGGGCAGCCAGGTCAACCTGGAGCGGGCGGCCGCGGTCAACAGCCGATTGGGTGGTCATATCGTCCAAGGCCATGTCGACGGCACCGGTGAGGTGATTTCACGTACCCCGTCCGAGCATTGGGAGGTGGTGCGGATCGCGCTGCCGCGAGTGCTGTCGCGGTACGTGGTCGAAAAGGGTTCCATCACCGTCGACGGGATTTCGCTCACGGTGTCCGCCGTGGATGACGACTGGTTCGAGGTGTCGTTGATTCCTACCACCCGCGAGCTCACCACGCTAGGCGCAGCCGCAGTCGGCACGCGGGTGAACCTCGAGGTGGACATCATTGCGAAATATGTTGAGCGGCTGATGGGTGGCACCGGGCAGTAACAGCTGCCAATAACCGCTGGACTCCGGTGGTTCATACTGGACACGATGACGATGGGTTCCGTGCCGGAAGTGGTATTGGAACAGGCAAGGTGGCGAAGATGACCAGGCTCGACTCCGTCGAGAGGGCGATTGCCGATATCGCCGCGGGTAAAGCGGTGGTGGTGATCGACGACGAGGACCGGGAGAACGAGGGCGATCTGATCTTCGCCGCCGAGAAAGCCACCCCGGAACTGGTGGCGTTCATGGTGCGGTACACCTCGGGCTACCTGTGTGTGCCGCTCGACGGCGAGATCTGCGACCGCCTTGGCCTGCTGCCGATGTACGCGGTCAACCAGGACAAGCACGGCACCGCGTACACCGTGACCGTCGACGCCAAAAAGGGTGTTGGAACTGGTATTTCGGCGTCGGACCGGGCGACCACCATGCGCGCCCTTGCCGATCCGGCCGCCATCGTCGACGACTTCAGTAAGCCCGGTCATGTGGTGCCGTTGCGGGCCAAGGACGGTGGCGTGTTGCGCCGGCCCGGGCACACCGAGGCCGCGGTAGACCTGGCCCGGCTGGCCGGACTACAGCCCGCCGGTGCGATCTGCGAGATCGTCAGCCAGAAGGACGAGGGCGACATGGCGCGCACCGACGAGCTGCGGGTGTTCGCCGACGACCACGACCTGGCGCTGATCTCCATCGCAGACCTGATCGAGTGGCGCCGCAAGCACGAGAAGCACATCGAGCGCATCGCCGAGGCCCGTATTCCGACGCGGCACGGCGAATTCCGTGCGGTCGGCTACAAGAGCATCTACGAGGACGTCGAGCATGTCGCACTGGTCCGCGGGGAGATCGCCGGACCGAACAGCGACGGCGAGGACGTGCTGGTGCGGGTGCACTCGGAATGCCTGACCGGTGACGTGTTCGGGTCGCGGCGCTGCGACTGCGGTCCGCAGCTGGACGCGGCCATGGCGATGGTGGCCCGAGAGGGTCGTGGCGTGGTGCTCTACATGCGTGGACACGAGGGCCGTGGCATCGGGTTGATGCACAAGCTGCAGGCCTATCAGCTGCAGGACGCCGGTGTGGACACCGTGGACGCCAATCTCAAGCTCGGCCTGCCCGCCGACGCCCGGGATTACGGCATCGGCGCACAGATCCTGGTGGATCTCGGTATCCGGTCGATGCGGCTGCTGACCAACAATCCGGCCAAACGCGTCGGGCTGGACGGCTACGGGCTCCACATCGTCGAGCGTGTGCCGCTGCCGGTGCGCGCCAACGCCGAGAACATCCGCTACCTGATGACCAAGCGCGATCGGATGGGCCACGACCTGGTCGGGCTCGACGACTACGACGAAGCGGTGAGCATGGACGACTATGACGAGGCGGTGTACATGCTGGGGGACAGGCGTCCGCCGAGTGCGACCGGATCCGGTGAGGTTGTGGATTCCGGTGAGGCCCAATGAGTAGCGTCGTCGGAGACCACAAATGAGCAGCGTCGTCGGAGACGACATATGAGCGGGGGCGCGGGCGTTCCCGATCTGCCGCAGGTCGATGCCTCGACGGTGAGTCTGGCCATCGTGGCCAGCACGTGGCACACCACGATCTGTGACGCCCTGCTCGACGGTGCCCGTAAGGTGGCCGCCGAGGCCGGTGTCGTTGATCCGACTGTGGTGCGAGTGCTGGGTGCGATCGAAATCCCTGTGGTGGCACAGGCATTGGCCACGACTCATGACGCCGTCATCGCATTGGGTGTGGTGATCCGTGGTCAGACACCGCATTTCGACTATGTATGTGACGCCGTCACCCAGGGGCTTACCCGGGTGTCGCTCGATGCGTCGACGCCTGTGGCCAACGGTGTACTGACCACAAACGACGAACAGCAGGCACTCGATCGGGCCGGGCTGCCCGGTTCTGCCGAGGACAAGGGTGCGCAGGCCGCCGCTGCGGCGCTGTCCACTGCGCTGACCCTGCGGGAACTGCGCGCGCTGTCGTGACCGAGCCGATGACTCACGTGGGCTGGGATATCGAGATAAAGCCTTATCGCACACCGATGTTCGCCTATGCTGTTGCGGTCATTCTCGTCGTGGTGCACGTCGGCGTCGGGGCTCTGCTGAAAATGGGATCCACCGGCGTGTACTTCCAGACGGCCGACCAGGTCGCCATGGGACTGTTGGGTGTCATCCTCGCCGGAGCGGTGTTGATGTTCACGCGGCCGCGACTGCGAGTCGGCGCGCAGGGCCTGGCGGTGCGGAATCTGATCTCCTACCGGCTCATTCCTTGGGCCGACGTTGTCGACGTGTCGTTTCCGCAAGGGGCACGGTGGGCCCGCGTCGACCTGCCCGACGACGAATACATCCCCGTGATGGCGATCCAAGCCATCGACAAGGGCCGGGCTGTCGAAGCCATGGATCAGGTGCGGGTGTTGACCGACAAGTACCTTCCGGCTGCCGGCTGAATTCAGTTCCCGCCCGGGTTCGTCGGCGGTGTCCCGCGCCGAGATTCACCTCAGGGACATCTGAGCCCTCGAATCTGTCCCTGACGTGAATCTCGGTGAATGCGCGACGTAGCCGTGACTCAGCTGGCATCGCCCATCACGAGTCCTTCCCGGCGCGGGTCCACGCCGCCCACCCAACCCGGTTGTGCGCGCATGATCACCGAGAGCCCGCTTGATTGGTCGGCGATGTTGACGCGGTGGCCGAGCTTGCGTAGCCCGGCCACCAGGGGATCGTGATCGCCCTGAGCACCCGGTGGGCCGGAGGTGTCCACGGCGGGATGCTCGCCACCGACGTTGGTCTCGGGAGTGTTATCGGCACCGAAATCGACCATGGACACCGCCTGCTGCGGATCTAGGCCCCAATCCATAATGCCGACAACGGTTTTCGCAACGAACTGGATGATCACCGAGCCGCCCGGGGAGCCCAGCACCGCGTAGAGTGGCCCGCGCTGCACACCGGTCTCGTCGAACACCAGCGTCGGCGCCATGGAGCTGCGCGGCCGCTTCCCCGGCTGCACCCGGTTGGCCACGGGGATACCTTCCGGACTGACTGGGTCTGCGGCGAAGTCGGTGAGCTGGTTGTTCAGCAGGAAACCGTCCACCATGTGGAACGAGCCGAACGACGATTCGATCGTGGTCGTCAGTGACGCCGCGTTGCCGTACCTGTCGACGATGCTGATCTGGCTGGTGCCGTGCTCTCGAGCCGGTGCCGCGGTGGCTTGTGGAGCACCGAAGTCACCGGGTTGTGCGGTACCCATGGTGTGCTGGGGTGAGATGAGCGCCGCACGTCCCGTCAGATAGGCGCCGCCGAGCAGGGTGTCCGGGTTGCCGCCGGGCAGCGGCACGAAATCGGTGTCGGCGACGTAGCGGTCCCGGTCCGCATACGCCAGTCGTTCGGCCTCGGAAATCAGATGTACGCCCATGACGGTGGGGTGTCCGCCGTTGAGGTCGACGTCGGTGGGTCGGTATGCGCTCATCGGGAAATGCTCGAGGATCCCCAACGTCGCGGCCACAGCCATTCCGCCCGACGACGGCGGCGGCATGCCACAAATCTCCCGGCCGCGGTAGCTCGTGCACAGCGGTGAGCGCTCCTTGGCGGTGTAACCGGCCAGGTCCTGTTCGGTCATCAGGCTCGGCGTGCGGCCGCCCGCAGTGTCGGTCGCTGCAGCCACGATGGCCCGGGCGACGTCGCCGGTGTAGAACGCGTGGGCGCCACCGGATGCGATGGCGCCCAACGTCTTGGCGTATGCGGGATTGGTCAGCCTGGTGGCCACCGGTTTTGGGGCGCCGTCCGGTTCCAGCAGATATGCCGCGGCGGTGGGGTCGATGCGCAGCTGGGGTGCTGCTTCGGCGATGGCCTCGGCCATCCGCGGACTGACGTCGAAGCCGTCGTCGGCCATCTGCACCGCGGGATCGAACAGCTCCCGCCAGGGCTTCTTCCCGAAGACGCGGTGGACGTCGTCGAGCAGGCGCACGACGCCGGGCACGCCGATCGAGCGGCCCGAGGCCCTGGTGTCGGGGCGGGGCTCGGTGCGGTCGGTGTCGGACACCCAGCGCAGGTAGTTCTCGGTGGCTGCGGCGGGCGCCGTTTCCCGCCCGTCGAAAGCTCGCACGGCTCCCGACGCGGCGTCGTAGTACAGCAGGAAGCCGCCACCGCCGATGCCGGACGACTGCGGTTCCACGAGGCCCAGCACGGCCTGCGCGGTCACCAGGGCGTCCGCGGCGGTGCCGCCGTTGCGCAGCACCTTGCAGGCCGCCTCGCTGGCCAGGGGATTCGCGGTGGCCACCGCGTAGCTGGCGGTGTGGACGGCGGTCATGTCGCGGCGGTAGCCCGTGGAGACTTCAGGAGCGGTAGCCAGGTTTGCCGGAGTGGTCGGCGCGGGAGCTGCCGGAGTCTTGGGTACCGGTGTGCCGTTGGAGGCCACGGTGCAGGGCATGGCTGCGACAGTGGAACGGCGCTGACCGTCGCCGGCGCATCCGCCGAGAACCAACACGACGCCAGTGAGCAGGGCGATGACCAATCGCGTGGACGCCAGCATCCGCACCTCTAGACGGTAGCGGAGATCTGTCTGATCGCGGCAGTAACCTGGAATCCGTGCCCGATCCAGCGACGTACCGCCCGGCGCCCGGATCGATCCCAGTTGAACCGGGTGTCTACCGGTTTCGCGATCCCCACGGGCGGGTCATCTATGTCGGTAAGGCCAAGAGCCTGCGCGGCCGGCTGACGTCGTACTTCACCGACATCGCGAGCCTCGCGCCGCGCACCAGGCAGATGGTGATGACCGCGGGCAGCGTCGAGTGGACCGTGGTGAACACCGAAGTCGAGGCGCTGCAGCTCGAGTACAACTGGATCAAGGAGTTCGATCCTCGCTTCAACATCCGCTATCGCGACGACAAGTCCTATCCGGTGCTGGCGGTGACGCTCAACGAGGAGTATCCGCGGTTGATGGTGTACCGCGGGCCGCGCCGCAAGGGTGTGCGCTACTTCGGTCCGTATTCGCATGCGTGGGCCATCCGCGAAACCCTCGACCTGCTCACCCGGGTGTTCCCGGCCCGCACCTGTTCGGCCGGAGTGTTCAAGCGGCACAACCAGATCGACCGTCCGTGCCTGCTCGGCTACATCGACAAGTGCTCGGCCCCGTGTGTGGGCAGGGTCACCGCCGAGGAGCATCGGCAGATCGTCCTGGACTTCTGTGACTTCCTGGCCGGCCGCACCGACCGGCTGGCCCGCGATCTGGAACAGCAGATGGTCGCCGCCGCCGAGGATCTGGATTTCGAGCGGGCGGCGCGCTTGCGGGACAACATCTCTGCGCTCAAACGGGCGCTGGAGCGGCAGGCGGTGGTGTTCGGCGACGGTACCGACGCCGACGTGGTGGCCTTCGCCGACGACGATCTGCAGGCCGCCGTCCAGGTGTTCCACGTCCGTGGCGGCCGGGTGCGGGGTCAGCGCGGCTGGATCGTGGAGAAATCGGGGGACCCGGAGCAGTCCGGGCAGGAGCAGTTGGTCGAGCAGTTTCTCACCCAGTTCTACGGTGATCAGGCCGAACTGGGCGGGGCCGCCGACGAAGCGACCAATCCGGTGCCCCGGCAAGTGCTGGTGCCCGTGTTGCCGCCCAACGCCGCCCAACTGACTGTCTGGCTGTCGGGGTTGCGCGGCTCACGGGTGGCGTTGCGGGTGCCGGTGCGCGGCGACAAACGGGCGTTGGCCGAGACCGTGCAACGCAATGCGCAGGAGGCGCTGGCCCAGCACAAGCTCAAGCGAGCCGGGGATTTCAACGCCAGATCCGAAGCTCTGCAGAGCATTCAGGAATCTCTGGGGTTGGCGGACGCGCCACTGCGGATCGAGTGCATCGACATCAGCCATGTCCAAGGCACGGACGTGGTGGCGTCGCTCGTGGTGTTCGAGGACGGGCTGCCACGCAAGAGTGACTATCGCCACTACGCAATCCGGGAGGCTGCCGGGGATGGACGCTCCGACGACGTCGCTTCCATCGCCGAGGTCACCCGACGGCGTTTCCACCGTCATCTTGCCGACACCAAGCCGGATGCGACGGCGGCGGCCGAGCAACGGCCGCGCCGCTTCGCCTATCCGCCCAACCTGTTCGTCGTCGACGGCGGCGCCCCCCAGGTCAACGCCGCGGCCGCGGTGCTCGAGGAACTCGGCGTCCACGACGTCGCGGTGATCGGGTTGGCCAAGCGGTTGGAGGAGGTGTGGGTGCCCTCGGAAGAAGGATCTGCGCCGGAGCCGATTATTCTTTCGCGCACCAGCGAGGGGCTGTATCTCTTGCAGCGGGTGCGCGACGAGGCGCACCGTTTCGCCATCAGCTACCACCGCAGCAAGCGGTCCAAGCGGATGACGGCGTCGGCCCTCGATGCGGTACGTGGGTTGGGAGAGAATCGGCGCAAGGCACTAGTGGCGCATTTCGGATCGGTGGCGCGGCTGAAAGATGCGACGGTGGAGGAGATCACCGCAGTGCCGGGGATCGGCGTCGCGACGGCACGGGCTGTCCGTGAGGCGCTCAGGGGACAGGATTCCGGCGCACCGGCAGCCGTTATCCAGGATGATCAACCGAGGGGCAGCGCGATGACAGGGGCGGACATGGATAACAGCGAGCGGCAGGCGGATCGCGCGTGACAGAACAGCCACATCGGGACCCTCTCGACTCCACCGAGGCGGTCGGCGATTCCGGTATCGACGTGGTCCTGGTCACCGGCTTGTCCGGGGCGGGACGCGGCACCGCGGCCAAGGTGCTCGAGGACCTCGGCTGGTATGTCGCCGACAACCTGCCGCCCGAGCTGATTGCCCGGATGGTCGAGTTCGGCCTTGCAGCGGGGTCGCGGATCACCCAGCTGGCGGTGGTGATGGATGCGCGCTCGCGGGGATTCACCGGCGACCTGGACTCGGTGCGCAACGAGCTTGCCACGCGGAACATCACACCGCGGGTGCTGTTCCTGGAGGCGTCCGACACCATCCTGGTGCGCCGCTACGAGCAGAACCGGCGCAGTCACCCGTTGCAGGGCAATCAGACCCTGGCCGAGGGGATCGCGGCGGAGCGGGCGATGCTGGCCCCGGTCCGCGCGGTGGCCGACCTGGTGATCGACACCTCGACTCTGCCGGTGCCCGCGCTGCGGGCGAGCATCGAGCGGGCGTTCGGCAGCGAGGCGGTGTCCGACACCAACGTGACAGTAGAGTCGTTCGGCTACAAGTACGGGTTGCCGATGGACGCCGACACGGTGATGGATGTGCGGTTCCTGCCCAATCCGCACTGGGTGGACGAGCTGCGCCCGCACACCGGTCAGCATGCGGCGGTGCGGGACTACGTCCTCGGTCAGCCCGGAGCTCGCGAGTTTCTGGAGACCTACCATCGGCTGTTGGACGTCGTGATCGACGGATACCGCAGGGAGGGGAAGCGCTATATGACCGTGGCCATCGGGTGCACCGGCGGCAAACATCGCAGCGTGGCGATTGCCGAAGCCCTGGCGCAGCGGTTGGCGGGCGGCGACAAACTCACCGTGCGGGTGCTGCACCGGGATCTGGGTCGCGAATGAGCCCGCCCCGCATCGTCGCCCTGGGCGGTGGACACGGCCTATATGCGACGTTGTCGGCGGCCCGGCGGCTCACACCACACGTGACTGCGGTGGTCACGGTGGCCGACGACGGCGGCTCGTCGGGCCGGCTGCGCTCCGAGCTGGACGTGGTTCCGCCAGGCGATCTTCGAATGGCATTGGCAGCGTTGGCGTCCGACAGTCCGCACGGTCGGCTGTGGGCAACCATCATCCAGCATCGGTTCGGTGGCGGCGGAGCCCTTGCCGGGCACCCCATCGGCAACCTGATACTGGCCGGGCTCAACGAGGTCCTGGCCGATCCGGTGGCCGCCCTCGACGAACTCGGCCGGATTCTCGGGGTCAAGGGCCGGGTGCTGCCGATGTGCCCCATCGCGCTCCGGATCGAAGCCGACGTGGCCGGGCTGGAATCCGATTCTCGGATGAGCCGGGTGATCCGCGGTCAGGTGGCCATCGCGACCACCGTCGGGCAGGTGCGCCGGGTGCGGTTGCTGCCGGGTGACCCGCCCGCCACCCGGCAGGCCATCGACGCGATCATGGCTGCCGACCTGGTGGTGCTCGGCCCGGGGTCGTGGTTCACCAGCGTCATTCCGCATGTGCTGGTGCCTCAGTTGGCGGCGGCACTCGACGCGACGACGGCCCGGCGTGCGTTGGTGCTGAATCTGGTGGCCGAGCCTGGCGAGACGGCGGGCTTCTCGGTGGAGCGGCACATTCACGTACTGGCCCAGCATGCGCCGGGCTTCACGGTGCATGACATCATCGTCGACGCCACCAGCGTGCCGAGTCAGCGTGAGCGTGAGCAGCTCAGCCGAACGGCCAAGATCCTCGACGCCCGCGTTGAGTTTGCTGACGTCTGCCGACCTGGTACACCTTTACATGACCCGGCGAGGTTGGCCGCGGCCCTGGAAAGCGTCGGCCTGCGTGCCAGCACACCTGACGGCAGCATCGTGCAGGATCCGACTCTTCCCACGCCCACCGCCGGGCCGGTCGATGTCCTGCGGCAGGAACCGGCACCGAACAGATCGAGAGGGGACGATCCGTGGCGATGACAGCCGAGGTGAAGGACGAGCTGAGTCGGCTGGTGGTCAATTCGGTGAGTGCCCGCCGCGCCGAGGTCGCCTCGCTGCTGAGGTTCGCCGGCGGGTTGCACATCGTCGCGGGGCGCGTCGTGGTGGAGGCCGAGGTCGATCTCGGCATCATCGCGCGCCGGCTTCGCAAGGACATCCACGACCTCTACGGCTACAACGCAGTGGTGCACGTGCTGTCGGCCAGCGGTATCCGGAAGAACACCCGCTACGTGGTACGGGTGGCCGCAGATGGCGAAGCGTTGGCGAGGCAGACAGGCCTGCTCGATCTGCGCGGTCGCCCGGTGCGGGGGTTGCCCGCTCAGGTGGTCGGCGGCAGCGTGGCCGATGCCGAAGCCGCCTGGCGGGGAGCGTTCCTAGCGCACGGCTCACTGACCGAACCCGGTCGCTCATCGGCGCTTGAGGTCAGTTGCCCGGGACCTGAGGCAGCATTGGCCCTGGTGGGCGCCGCGCGGCGGCTGGGTGTCAATGCCAAGGCTCGTGAAGTACGCGGCAGCGACCGCGTGGTGGTTCGCGACGGCGAGGCCATCGGCGATCTGCTGACCCGGATGGGCGCCCAGGACACCCGGCTCACCTGGGAGGAACGCCGGATGCGGCGGGAGGTTCGGGCCACGGCCAACCGGTTGGCGAATTTCGACGATGCGAACCTGCGCCGGTCGGCACGTGCCGCTGTGGCCGCCGCGGCGCGGGTGGAGCGCGCGTTACACATCCTCGGCGAGGGGGTGCCCGACCACCTTGCGGCAGCGGGCAAGCTGCGGGTAGAGCATCGACAGGCTTCGCTCGAGGAGCTCGGCCGGCTCGCTGACCCGCCGATGACGAAAGATGCTGTGGCAGGCCGGATTCGGCGACTACTGTCGATGGCCGACCGCAAGGCTAAGCAGGACGGCATCCCCGACACAGAGTCGGCGGTCACCCCCGATCTCCTCGACGACGCCTGAGTTAGACGTCACCCGTCACGGCGTCGCGCAGTCCTGCGTCGCGTAGTCCTGCACTGACCAGATCGCACACGCCGAGAGTGGCACCACTAGGCTGTTGCGCGAGCAGTCCACTGGCGACATAGGAGAAATCACGTGACCATCCGGGTAGGCGTCAACGGCTTCGGCCGCATTGGCCGCAACTTTTACCGGGCCGTTGCGGCGCAGCAGGCCGAAGGTCAGAACACCGACATCGAAATCGTGGCGGTCAATGACCTCACCGACAACGCCACCCTGGCGCACCTGCTGAAGTTCGACTCCATCCTGGGCCGGTTGCCGCAGGATGTCAGCCTGGAGGGCGACGACACCATCGTCATCGGCGACAAGAAGATCAAGTCGCTGGAGGTCAAGGAAGGCCCGGCAGCTCTGCCGTGGGGTGACCTTGGTGTCGACGTCGTCGTCGAGTCCACCGGCATCTTCACCAACGCCGCCAAGGCCAAGGGCCACCTCGATGCGGGGGCTAAGAAGGTCGTCATCTCCGCGCCGGCCACCGATGAGGACATCACCATCGTGATGGGCGTCAACGACGACAAGTACGACGGCAGTCAGAACATCATCTCCAACGCGTCGTGCACCACCAACTGCCTGGGCCCGCTGGCCAAGGTCCTCAACGACGAGTTCGGCATCGTCAGGGGCCTGATGACCACCATCCACGCCTACACCCAGGACCAGAACCTGCAGGACGGCCCGCACAGGGATCTGCGCCGCGCCCGTGCCGCCGCGCTGAACATCGTGCCGACCTCCACCGGTGCCGCCAAGGCCATCGGCTTGGTGCTGCCTGAGCTCAAGGGCAAGCTGGACGGCTACGCCATGCGCGTGCCGGTCCCCACGGGTTCGGTGACTGATCTGACGGCCGAGCTGGCCAAGGCCGCCACCGTCGACGAGATCAACGCCGCGATGAAGGCCGCTGCCGCGGGGCCGTTGAAGGGCATCATGAAGTACTACGACGCGCCGATCGTGTCGAGCGACATCGTCACCGACCCGCACAGCTCGCTGTTCGACTCGGGCCTGACCAAGGTCATCGACAACCAGGCCAAGGTCGTCTCCTGGTACGACAACGAGTGGGGCTACTCCAACCGCCTCGCCGATCTGGTCGCACTGGTCGGCAAGTCGCTCTAACCCGATGGCTGTCAAGACTCTCGAGGATCTGTTGGCCGAGGGTGTCGAGGGTCGGGGCGTGTTGGTCCGCTCCGATCTGAACGTCCCCCTCGATGACCAGGGCAACATCACCGATCCGGGCCGCATCATCGCCTCTGTCCCGACGCTGAAGGCACTCGCCGAGGCGGGAGCCAAGGTCGTCGTCACGGCACACCTGGGTCGTCCCAAGGGTGGGCCGGATCCCAAGTTCTCACTGGCCCCGGTTGCCGCGGCGTTGGGGGAGAGACTTGGCCGGCACGTCCAGTTGGCCGGTGATGTGGTGGGTACCGACGCGCTCGCCCGGGCCGAGGGGCTGACCGACGGCGACGTGCTGCTGCTGGAGAACATTCGGTTCGACCCACGGGAGACCAGCAAGGACGACACTGAGCGACTGGCGCTGGCCCGGGAGCTGGCGGCGCTCGTCCAAAGCCCCGACGGATCGCCCGGTGCATTCGTTTCCGACGGCTTCGGCGTGGTGCACCGCAAGCAGGCTTCGGTGTATGACGTGGCAACGCTGCTGCCGCACTACGCGGGCACGTTGGTGGCGGCCGAGGTCAAGGTGCTCGAGCAGCTGACCAACTCGACCGAACGTCCCTATGCCGTGGTGCTGGGCGGCTCCAAGGTGTCCGACAAGCTGGCTGTCATCGAGAACCTGGCGGCGAAGGCCGACAGCCTCATCATCGGCGGCGGTATGTGTTTCACCTTCCTTGCTGCACAAGGTGTTTCGGTGGGAACGTCGCTGCTGCAGGAGGAGATGATCGACACCTGCAAGCGGCTGCTCGACACCTACGGCGATGTCATCCATCTTCCGGTCGACATTGTTGTCGCCGACAAGTTCGCCGCCGACGCCGAGCCCGAGACGGTCGCTTCGGACCGCATCCCGGACGGGAAGATGGGCCTCGACATCGGCCCGGAGTCGGTGAAGCGATTCGCCGCGCTGCTGTCGAATGCCAAGACGGTGTTCTGGAACGGCCCGATGGGTGTGTTCGAGTTCCCGGCATTCTCGGCCGGCACCAAGGGCGTGGCCGAAGCCATCATCGGGGCCACGGCCAAGGGTGCCTTCAGCGTCGTCGGCGGCGGTGATTCGGCCGCGGCCGTGCGTCAGCTGGGCCTGCCCGAGGATGGTTTCTCGCACATTTCCACCGGCGGCGGTGCATCTCTGGAATACCTTGAGGGCAAAGATCTGCCCGGTATCGAAATTTTGCAGTAGTTCGTCCCACTCACGATCAACGAGGAGACCCGTGGCCCGTACGCCGCTCATCGCCGGCAACTGGAAGATGAACCTCAATCACTTTGAGGCCATCGCCCTGGTGCAGAAGATCGCATTCGCCTTGCCGGATAAGTACTTTGACAAAGTCGACGTCACCGTCATCCCGCCGTTCACCGATCTGCGCAGTGTGCAGACGCTCGTCGACGGGGACAAACTGCGGCTGACGTACGGCGCGCAGGACCTGTCGCAGCACGATTCCGGTGCCTACACCGGCGATATCAGCGGCGCGTTCCTGGCCAAGCTGGGCTGCAGCTACGTCGTGGTGGGGCACTCGGAGCGGCGGACGTATCACCACGAGGATGATGCGCTGGTGGCCGCCAAGACCGCCGCGGCGTTGAAGCACGGCGTCACCCCGATCGTCTGCATCGGTGAGCAGCTCGAGGTGCGTGAGGCCGGCGACCACGTCGAGTTCAACGTGAACTCGCTGCGCGGCTCCCTGGCCGGGCTGTCGAAGGAGCAGGTCGGCCAGGTCGTTATTGCCTACGAGCCCGTGTGGGCCATCGGCACCGGCCGGGTGGCCAGTGCAGCCGACGCGCAGGAGGTCTGCAAGGCCATCCGCGACGAACTTGGCAACCTATCGTCGCCCGAGCTCGCCGCGGACATCCGGGTGCTCTACGGCGGCTCGGTCAACGCCAAGAACGCCGGTGAGATCGTTGCTCAGCCCGATATCGACGGTGCCCTGGTCGGTGGAGCGTCGCTGGACGGCGAGCAGTTCGCCACGCTGTCGGCCATCGCCGCAGGTGGGCCGCTGCCGTAACCCCGGGGTCGGGACCGGCAGCCTGACCAGGTATTCTGGCGGCCATGCAATTGGCGCTGCAGATCATCCTGGTCGTGACCAGTGTGCTGGTCGTGCTGTTGGTCCTGCTGCACCGTGCCAAGGGCGGCGGTCTGTCGACCCTCTTCGGTGGTGGCGTCCAGTCCAGCTTGTCCGGTTCCACAGTGGTCGAGAAGAACCTCGACCGGCTGACGCTGTTCGTCACCGGCATCTGGCTGGTGTCCATCATCGGCGTCGCACTGGAGATCAAGTACAGCTGACATAGGACGTCGTGCTCTGGCGGTAGGGTACTGCCGCCTACGACACCGTAGGCGGCGCCCACCCGGCATGCGCCACGTTCCGAACCACGTCGATACTGGAACCCATGACGGATGCTTCCGATACCACCCTGTTGCCCATCGGCTCGGTGTACCGCACCCAGGTAGGTCGGGAGGCCACTGAGCCGATGCGTGAGGACATCAGGCTGCTCGGCTCCATCCTCGGTGACACTGTGCGCGAACAGAACGGCGAGGCGGTGTTCGACCTCGTAGAGCGGGCGCGGGTGGAATCGTTCCGGGTCCGCCGCTCCGAGATCGACCGCGCCGAGTTGGCCGGGCTGTTCGCCGGAATCGATGTCCACCAGGCCATCCCGGTGATCCGGGCGTTCACCCATTTCGCGTTGCTGGCTAACGTGGCGGAGGACATCCACCGGGAGCGGCGCCGCGCGGTGCATGTGGCGGCCGGGGAACCGCCGCAGGACAGCAGCCTGGCTGCCACTTACCTCAAGCTGGATTCCGCTGAACTCGACTCCGCTGCTGTCGCCGATGCGCTTACCGGCGCGCTGGTCTCACCGGTCATCACCGCACATCCCACCGAAACCCGGCGCCGGACCGTCTTCGACACCCAGCACCGGATCACTGAGCTGATGCGGCTGAGGCTGCACGGCCACACTCACACCGCCGACGACCGCGACATCGAGGTCGAATTGCGGCGGCACATCCTCACGCTGTGGCAGACCGCCCTGGTGCGGTTGTCACGGCTGAAGATCTCCGACGAGATCGAAACCGGCCTGCGCTACTACCCGTCGGCCTTCTTTGAGGTCATACCCCAGGTCAACGCTCAGGTAAGAGCCGCGTTGCAGGCTCGTTGGCCCGATGCCGGGTTGTTGCAGGATCCGATCCTGCGGCCCGGGTCGTGGATCGGCGGTGACCGCGACGGCAACCCCAACGTGACACCAGAGGTTGTCCGGATGGCCACCGGCCGCGCCGCCCACATGGCGCTGGCACGCTACTTCACCGAGCTCACCGCGCTGGAGGAAGAGCTGTCGATGTCGGCGCGGCTGGTCCGTGTCAGCCCCGCGCTGACAGCCCTCGCCGATACCTGCACCGAACCGGCCCGCGCGGACGAACCGTACCGCCGGGCGCTGCGGGTGATCCATGCGCGGCTCACCGCGACGGCCGCTGCGATCCTCGACGAGCAGCCCGAACACATGCTCGACCTGGGGCTGACCGCGTATGCGTCGCCGGCAGAGTTGCTCACCGACCTCGATACCGTCGACGCCTCTCTGCGCGGGCACGGCAGCGCGGTAGTGGCCGACGATCGGCTGGCCCGGTTGCGGGAATCCGTGCGGGTCTTCGGCTTCCATCTGTGCGGCCTGGACATGCGGCAGAACTCGGAGGTGCACGAGGAGGTCGTCGCCGAGCTGCTGGCCTGGGCCGGAGTGCACCCTGACTATGCCTCGTTGCCTGAACCGCAGCGGATCGAACTGCTGACCGCTGAGCTGGCCACCAGGCGGCCGCTCATCGGAGAGGGCGCACAGCTCTCGGAGCTGGCGCACAAGGAACTCGGCATTGTCGCCGCCGCGGCGCGTGCGGTCAAGGTGCTCGGGCCGCAGGCGGTACCCAACTACATCATCTCGATGTGTCAGTCGGTCTCCGATCTGCTGGAGGCCTCGGTGCTCCTGAAAGAGGCTGGGCTGCTGGATGTTTCGACCGGTTACTGCCCGGTGGGCATCGTGCCGCTGTTCGAGACCATCGACGACCTGCAGCGCGGGTCGGCCATCCTGGAGGACGCCCTGGACCTGCCGGTGTACGGCGAGATCGTCACCGCACGCGGCCGGCAGCAGGAAGTGATGCTCGGCTACTCGGACTCCAACAAGGACGGCGGCTATCTGGCGGCCAACTGGGCGTTGTACCGGGCTGAGCTGGATCTGGTCGAATCGGCGCGTAAAACCGGAATCCGGTTGAGGCTCTTCCATGGTCGCGGCGGCACCGTCGGCCGCGGTGGGGGTCCCAGCTATGACGCCATCCTGGCGCAGCCGCCCGGTGCGGTGAAGGGGTCGCTGCGCATCACCGAGCAGGGTGAGGTGATCGCGGCCAAGTATGCCGAACCCCGGATCGCACACCGCAATCTCGAGACCCTGCTGGCCGCGACCCTGGAATCCACGCTGCTCGACGTCGAAGGGCTCGGCGACGAGGCCGGCCCGGCATACGCGGTACTGGACGATCTCGCTGCCCGTGCTCAACGTGCGTATGCCGAATTGGTGCACGACACACCGGGTTTCGTCGACTATTTCAAAGCATCCACACCGGTGAGCGAGATCGGCGCGCTCAATATCGGTAGCCGCCCCACCTCCCGCAAGCCGACCACCTCGATCGCCGATCTGCGCGCCATCCCGTGGGTGCTGGCCTGGAGCCAGTCGCGGGTCATGCTGCCCGGCTGGTACGGGACCGGGACGGCGTTCGAGGAATACTTGTCGGCGGAAGGTCCGGAAAACGAGGATGCTCGGCTGGCGGTACTGCAGGACCTCTACGAACGTTGGCCGTTCTTCGCGACCGTGCTGTCGAACATGGCTCAGGTGCTCGCGAAGTCGGATATGGGTTTGGCGGCGCGGTATTCAGAGCTGGTCGACGATGAGGACCTGCGAGCTCGGGTATTCGACAAGATCGTCGCCGAACACGAGCGCACCATCCGCATGCACCGGTTGATCACGGGTCAGAACGATCTACTGGCCGACAACCCGGCCCTGGCCCGGTCGGTATTCAACCGATTCCCGTATCTCGAGCCGCTCAACCATCTGCAGGTCGAGCTGTTGCGGCGCTACCGTTCCGGGGACACCGATGAGCGGGTCCAGCGTGGCATCCTGCTCACGATGAGTGGGTTGGCCACCGCGTTGCGGAACAGCGGTTGATCCCGTTGCCGCGACGGCCGGCAACGGAACCGAACCGGATGCTCGTGCGTCTGAACCGGTGTGGCGAAATACTGTTCGTACCGCTGGCAATTGAGGTGTGAGCGCACCCCCGAGCCGGTTCTGTCCGACTACCTGGCGGGGTACGGCGAGGCGCTGGCCGACGCGCAGGGCGACCGGTGCCCCGGGCACACTGCCGAGGAAGCGTGAACGGTCAGGCCGTGAAGCTAGTCACGGACCAGTACGTGACGCCCGGCCTGGATCATGTCCTCACGCGGAACCACCTTGACGCGCTCGCGGCCCTGCACCTCGCCCAGCGAGACCTCGTGCGCATCAAGGCGTTCCCACTCTTCCCAGGTGGTGTAGTCGACGTCCTTGGCGGACAGGTGCGTGAATATCGCGTCGGGATCGGTGATCTCGGGCATACGCAGCCCGGGCAGGTCGCTGAGCAGGCTGTTGACGGTTTCGGCGGCATCGGACTTCGTGTGTCCGATGAGCCCGACGGGACCCCGCTTGATCCAGCCGGTCACGTAGGTCGCATCGATGAGCGTGCCGTCGATGTCGAGCACGCGGCCGGCGTCGTGCGGGATGACTCCGGCGTGATGATCGAACGGTAGGTCCGCCAGATGCGTGGAGAGATAGCCCACCGCGCGATACACGGCCTCGACCGGCCAATCGGTGAATTCGCCGGTGCCGCGTACGGTTCCGTCCCCGATCAGCTCGGTGCGTTCGGTGCGCAGTCCCTCGACCCGATCTGTGCCCAGCACCGCGACCGGCGCCTGGCACAGGTGGATGTGAATGCGGTTCGCCGCACCGGTGGATTCGCGCTCCAGATACTTCATCATGGTGTCGACGACGAGTTTGGTCGACTTGGTGCTGTTGATGGCCTGCTGGCTGGCCTCGTCGATCTCGAAACCCTCCGGATGCACGATGACATCGACGTTCGGCGAGTGCGACAGCTCACGAAATTCCATGGGGCTGAACTTGATCTGCGCCGGTCCCCGGCGGGCGAACACGTGCACATCGGTCGCCTCGTTGGCCGCCAGGCCCTGGTACACGTTGCCGGCGATCTCGGTCGTGAGTTGTTCGTCGGCGGGCTTCGCGAGCATGCGGGCGATGTCCAGGGCGACGTTGCCCGCGCCGAGCACCGCGACATTTTTCGCGGTGAGCGGCCAACTCCGTGGCACGTCAGGATGTCCGTCGTACCAGGACACGAAGTCGGCCGCGCCGTAGCTTCCGGGGAGTTCGATACCGGGGATGTCGAGGCTACGATCCGCGCGCGCACCGGTAGAGAAGATCACCGCATCGTAGTGACGGCGCAGTTCGGGCAGCGTGACATCGGTGCCGTAGTGCACGTTGCCGATGAATCTGATCTCGTCCCGCGAGAGCACCCGGCGCAGTGCTTTGATGATCTCCTTGATACGCGGATGGTCAGGAGCGACCCCGTACCGGACAAGACCGTAAGGTGCTGGGAGACGGTCGAATACGTCGACACGTGCGTGTTCGTATTCCTTGGTCAGGATGTCTGCGGCATAGATTCCTGCCGGGCCTGCACCGATTACCGCTATCTGGATCGTCCTCATAACCGCCTCACGTATTAGGTAAGGCAAGCCTAAATTACTACCAGGTGTACCTGGCAAGTTTTACGGGGGAGATCCGCGTCACAGAACTCAGGCAGGCAGCTTGGCGGCGGCCTGCCTGTCGAGCAGCCACACCGTCCGCTTCCGGCCGATTGCGCCCGCCGCGGGCACGTCGACCGGATCGGCTCCGCCCACCGCGGCGGCCACCGCGTCAGCCTTCTCCGCGCCGGCCACCACGAGCCATGTCTCGCGGGCCCGGTGCACGGCGGGCAGGGTAAGGGTGATGCGCCGGGGCGGCGGCTTGGGCGAGTCGGTCACGGCGACGACCAGCCGGGTGGCCTCCCGTACGGCCGGGGTGTCCGGGAACAACGAGTTGACGTGTCCCTCGCCGCCCATCCCCAGCAGATGCACGTCGAATTCCGGGGGCAGCGCCTTCTCGTATGCCGCTGCGGCGCTGTCGATGTCGTCACCGAACTCGCCGTCGCTGGCGGCCATGTGATGCACGTTACCCGCGGGGATGTTGATGGACTCCAACAGCGCCTCGCGGGCCTGCTTTTCGTTGCGGTCGGCGGAGTCGGCGGGCACGAAGCGATCGTCGCCCCAGAACAGGTGAACCTTCGACCAGTCGATCTCAGCACCGGCGACATGGCGCAGTAGCGCAATGCCGACGGTGCCGCCGGTGAGCACGATGGCCGCCTCGCCGCGGCTCGCGATCGCTGACGTGATCGCCCCGACCAGTCGAGCGCCCGCCGCGGCCGCCAACTCGTCGGCGTCGACGTACGTCTCGATCACCTGCTCAGACATACGTGACCTTGTCGATGCCCTGCAGCGCTTCGAAATAGATCTCGTCGGCGTCGAGCCGTCGCATATCCTCTGCCAGGCAATCGCGAGTTTCCCTGCGGGCCAGCGGAATTCGGGCATCCGGCTCTCCGGTGCGGGTCAACGTGGCGGTGACTCCCTGCTGCGGCCGAGTCAGTGTGATCGTCTCACTGGCCCGGGTCAGCTGAACCTTCAGCTCGCCCACGGCGCGAGTCACCGGACAATCGATGCGACTGGCCAGCCATCCGGCCATGATGTCAAGCGCCGGTTCGTCTTTCAGGCCGGACACCAAAACGGAGGTGATCGGCTCGAAGGGTGCCTGGTCCAGCGTCGCGGCCAACAGGGCCCGCCAGTAGGTCACCCGGCTCCACGCCAGATCGGTGTCGCCGGGGGAGTAGCCGGCCAGCCTGCTCTTGATGGAGGCCAATGGATTCTCGCCGTTGGTGGCATCGGTGATGCGGCGGACGGCCAACTTGCCCAGCGGATCCTGTGCGGGAACCTCCGGGGCGCGGTCCGGCCACCACGTCACCACCGGGGTGTCGGGTAGCAGGAACGGGATCACCACACTGCTGGCATGGTTGGCCAGCGGCCCGGACAACCGCAGCACCACCACCTCGTTGGCGCCGGCGTCGCGGCCCACCCGTAGCTGGGCATCCAGCCGGGCTTCGGTGGTCAGCCGGTCGCCGGGGAGGACGACGATGACTCGGCAGGGGTGCTCCCGGCTGGCCGCGTTGGCCGCCTCGATCGATTCCTCAAGCAGCGCTTCGGTATCGGGTGCGATGACCAGTGTCAGCACCCGGCCGAGGGTGATCGCGCCACCCTCTTCGCGCAACGCGACGATCTTCTTGTTGATCGCACCGGTATTAGTGTCGGGTAGATCGACGATCATTTGAGTCCTCGGTTCCTCACGCGAGCCCTTCTCACGGGCGCCTCCATTCCCGACCGGTTCGCTGCAGCATCTCGAACGCAGAATCCGGGCCCCAGGTACCGGCTTCGTAGGGGTCCGGCTTGCCGTGGGAGGCCCAGTAGTCGAGAGCGGGATCCAGGATCTTCCAAGACAATTCGACCTCGGCATTGACTGGGAACAGCGACGGCTCACCCAGCAGCACATCAAGGATCAGCCGCTCATAGGCCTCCGGCGACTCCTCGGCGAATGCCGACCCGTAGGAGAAGTCCATGCTGACATCACGGACCTCCATGATGTGGCCGGGAACCTTCGACCCGAACCGCAGCGTGATGCCCTCGTCAGGTTGCACCCGGATCACCAGCGCGTTCTCGCCGAGCTCATTGGTCATGGTGGCATCGAACGGCAGGTGCGGGGCCCGCTTGAACACCAGTGCAATCTCGGTGACCCTGCGGCCCAACCGCTTTCCGGTGCGCAGATAGAACGGCACACCGGCCCAGCGGCGGGTATCCACCTCCAGCGTGATGGCTGCGAACGTCTCGGTCGTCGACGTCTTGGAGAAGCCCTCCTCGTCCAACAGACCGACGACCTTCTCGCCGCCCTGCCAGCCGGCGACATACTGCCCGCGGGAGGTCGTCTCGTCCAACGGCTCCACCAGCCGCGTCGCCGCGAGCACCTTGATCTTCTCGGACTGCAGCTCGGCGGGGGAGAAGTTCACCGGCTCCTCCAACGCCGTGAGCGCCAACAGCTGCAGCAGGTGGTTCTGGATGACGTCGCGGGCGGCGCCGACACCGTCGTAGTAGCCGCCACGCCCGCCGAGCCCGATGTCCTCGGCCATGGTGATCTGCACGCTGTCCACATAGTGCGAGTTCCACACTGGTTCGAACAGCTCGTTGGCGAAGCGCAGAGCCAGGATGTTCTGAACGGTTTCCTTACCGAGGTAGTGGTCGATACGGAACACCGACGACTCCGGGAAGACGCTGTTGACCACGCCGTTGAGTTCCTCGGCGCTCTTGAGGTCATGGCCGAATGGCTTTTCGATGACCACCCGGCTCCAGCTGCCCTCCGGTTTGTCGGCCAGCCCAGACTTGGAGAGTTGTTCGCAGACCTGCGGGAACGCGTTCGGCGGGATCGACAGGTAGAACGCATGATTACCGCTGGTGCCGCGTTCCACGTCGAGCTTGTGCAGGGTGTCCTTCAGGCGCTCGAAAGACGCCTCGTCGTCGAACGTGCCCTGCACGAACCGGAAACCCTCGGCCAGCCGGTCCCACACCTCTTGACGGAACGGGGTGCGGGCGTGCGCCTTGACGGCGTCGTAAACGATCTTGCCGAAATCCTCGTCCGCCCAGTCGCGCCGGGCGAACCCGACCAGCGCGAAACTGGGTGGCAGAAGACCGCGGTTGGCCAGGTCGTAGATCGCCGGCATCAGCTTCTTACGGGCCAGGTCGCCAGTGACGCCGAAGATGACGACCGCACACGGACCCGCGATGCGGGGCATGCGCTTGTCACGCTTGTCCCGCAACGGGTTACGCCAGATCATCGGTGTTTCCGTAGCGCTCATTTCTTCGCAGCGTCAAGCTGGCCCTGGGTTGCATCGATCAGTTCCTGCCATGACTTCTCGAACTTGTCCAGGCCGTCGGCCTCGAGAAGCTTGAACACGTCGGCCAGATCGATGCCGACCGCGGCGAGCTTGTCGAAGGTCTCCTGCGAGGCCGCGGCCGTGCCGGAGATGGTGTCACCGGTGACGACACCGTGATCGGCGACGGCCTCGATGGTCTTCTCCGGCATGGTGTTCACGGTGTTCGGGGCCACCAGCTCGGTCACGTACAGCGTGTCCGAGTAGTCCGGGTTCTTCACGCCCGTCGAGGCCCACAGCGGCCGCTGTACCCGTGCGCCGTCAGCCTTCAGCGACGCGTAACGCTTACCGCCGAACACCTCCTCGTAGGCGGCGTAGGCCAGGCGAGCGTTGGCGACACCGGCCTGCCCACGCAGCGCCAGCGCCTCTGCGGAACCGATCTTCTCCAGCCGGGCATCGATCTCGGTGTCCACGCGGGACACGAAGAACGATGCGACGGAATGGATCTTGGAGAGGTCGTGACCGGCTTCGCGAGCCTTCTCCAGACCCTCCAGGTAGGCGTCCATGACGGCCCGGTGCCGCTCCACCGAGAAGATCAGCGTGACGTTCACCGAGATGCCCTCGGCGATCACCGCGGCGATGGCGGGCAGGCCGGCCAGCGTCGCGGGGATCTTGATCAGCACGTTGGGCCGGTCGACGATCTTGAACAGCTCGATCGCCTGCAGGATCGTCTTGTCGGTTTCGTGGGCCAGCCGCGGGTCGACCTCGATGGACACCCGGCCGTCCACTCCGTCGGACGCCTCGAACGTCTTGGCCATCACGTCGCACGCGTTGCGTACGTCGTCGGTCGTGACGGTGCGGATCGTGGCGTCCACGTCGGCGCCCCGCTGGGCGAGCTCGGAGACCTGAGCGTCGTAGGCCGTGCCCTTGGACAGCGCAGCCTGGAAGATCGACGGGTTCGTGGTGACGCCGACGACGCTGCGGGTGTTGATCAGGTCAGTGAGGTTGCCTGATTGCAGCCGCTCACGCGACAGGTCGTCGAGCCAAACGGACACGCCCGCGGCACTCAGCGCCGCGAGATTCGGGTTCTGAGTCATGATTCGCCTTCTTTACTAGTTGTTCAGGGATCGTTCCGCTGCGGCCACCACGGCTTCGGGGGTGAATCCGAACTCGCGGAACAACGTCTTGTCGTCAGCCGATGCGCCGTAGTGCTCGATGGACACGATCTCACCGGTGTCGCCGACCAGCTTGTGCCACGGCTGAGCGATACCGGCCTCGACCGCGACCCTCGCCGACACGCTGGGTGGCAGTACCGAGTCGCGGTACTCCTGCGGCTGGCTCTCGAACCACTCCACACACGGCATCGACACCACGCTGGCCGTAACACCCTTGTCGGCCAACGACTTCTGGGCCGCGACCGCCAGCTGCAGTTCCGAGCCGGTGGCAATAATGACCACCTCGGGGTCCTCGTCGGAGGCGCCGCCGAGCACGTAACCGCCGCGGGCCACGCCCTCAGCGCTGGTGCCCTCCAGCACCGGCACACCCTGCCGGGTCAGGATCAACCCCACGGGTCCGGTGTTGGCCCCGCGCTCCAGCACGGCCTTCCATGCGTAGGCGGTCTCGTTCGGGTCACCCGGGCGCACCACCGACAGGTTCGGGATGGCCCGCAGCGCCGCCACGTGCTCGATCGGCTGATGGGTCGGGCCGTCCTCGCCCAGCCCGATCGAATCGTGCGTCCACACGTAGATCGGGTCGATGTCCATCAGAGCGGCCAACCGCACCGAGGGGCGCATGTAATCGGCGAACTGCAGGAATGTACCGCCGTAGGCCCGGGTCGGGCCGTGCAGCACGATGCCGGCCAGGATGGCGCCCATCCCATGCTCGCGGATGCCGAAGTGCAAGTTGCGGCCGTACCAGCTCATGGTCCAGTCATGGGTCGACTGCGACGGCGGGCCGAACGACATGGCGCCCTTGATGATGGTGTTGTTGCTGCCGGCAAGGTCGGCCGAACCGCCCCACAGCTCGGGCAGCTTCGGCCCGACGGCGGACAGCACCGCACCGGAGGCGGCGCGAGTGGCCACCGGCTTGGAGTCGGTGTCCCAGTGCGGCAGGTCGGCGTCCCAGCCCTCGGGCAGCTCACGGGCCAACAGGCGGTCCAGCAGCGCCTTGCGCTCCGGCTCCCGCTTGGCCCAGGCGTCGAAGGAGACCTGCCACTCGTCGTGCGCCTGTTTGCCGCGGGCCACGAGTTCGCGAGTGTGGTCGATGACATCGGCACGCACATCGAAGGACTTGTCGGGATCGAAACCGAGGACCTTCTTGGTCGCCGCGACCTCGTCGGCGCCCAGCGCCGCACCGTGCACGTCGCCGGTGTTCATCTTGGTGGGCGACGGGTAGCCGATGACGGTGCGCACCGCGATGAACGACGGCTTGTCCGTGACCTTCTTGGCTTCGGCGATGGCCACTTCGATGGCTACGACGTCCTCGCCGCCCTCGACCTCCTGGACATGCCAGCCGTAGGCGCGGTAGCGGGCCGGGGTGTCCTCGGTCAGGGCGATCTGGGTGTCGTGCTCGATGGAGATCTTGTTGTCGTCCCAGAACACGATCAGGTTGCCCAGCTGCTGCGTGCCGGCCAGCGACGACGCCTCGCTGGTGACGCCCTCCTCGATGTCACCGTCGGAGGCGATCACATAGATGTAATGGTCGAACGGGCTCTCACCGGGGGCAGCGTCCGGGTCGAACAGGCCGCGCTCGTAGCGGGCGGCCATCGCCATCCCGACCGCGGAGGCCAGGCCCTGGCCCAGCGGGCCGGTGGTGATCTCGACACCCTTGGTGTGGCGGTACTCGGGATGTCCCGGGGTCAGCGAACCCCAGGTGCGCAGTGCCTCGATGTCGGCCAGTTCCAGGCCGAAACCGCCGAGGTACAGCTGGAGGTACAAGGTCAGGCTGGAGTGCCCACAGGACAGCACGAATCGGTCGCGACCGATCCAATGGGTGTCGCTGGGATCGTGGCGCATCTGGCGCTGGAACAGCGTGTACGCCAGGGGAGCCAGACTCATGGCGGTACCCGGGTGGCCGTTGCCCACCTTCTGCACCGCGTCGGCGGCCAGCACGCGGACGGTGTCGACGGCGACCGAATCGAGGTCCGTCCAGTCGTTGGGGTGGTTCGGGCGGGTGAGGGCGGAGATCTCTTCGACGGTGGTCACTACGTCGCTCCTAAGTTCTGAATCGATTATGCCGAGCCGTGCGCGGTCGAGCGCACGGCTTCCGTGAGACACCTTAGCGTGAGTCCACGTGATGGACTGAGATAGCCCAGATTCGGTCGTGCCGGATCTTGATTTTCACTTTGTAGGCGTGATGGGACCGCTGCTTTGGGCAGCCTTTCCGGTTTGTTCGGGATGGGCCTCGCGGTGGATTGTGAGGCGTCCGCCAATTCAGGTTGGTGGCGCCGGTGATGGCTCATCGGACATCGACTCGAGTTGGGAGCATGGCCGAACGTGAACTCGCGCAACGAGGTTCAGACTGGCCGGAAGTGCTTTGTCTCGAACCGGGCCACTGTTGCCTCAGGAGAACCAATCATCCCAGTTCAGGCGGCGCGACGCCCCTCGTGTCCGCCGAAATCGATCGGTGGATCGAGGCTTGGTGCCGCGAGCTCATCCGATGCAGGCTGGTTGGGCTGCGATCACCCGGCCGTTCACCTGAATCGACCCTGCGGTGACGGGCACTCAGCCTCGCGGTCTACCATCGTCCGTAGTAGAAGTCGCTTGCTGTCACCCGAGGAGTTATTTGCGTGAGCATTCGCGAGCGCCGTTCCCTCGGTGGGGCGCCGAGCCGCATACGCACCACTTTTCTGGCGTATCTGGCACTCACCAAGCCGCGTGTCATCGAACTGCTGCTGGTGACGGCTATCCCCGCGATGCTGTTCGCGCATCGCGGTGTCGTTGACCCGCTGCTGATCCTGAACACGCTGATCGGCGGCATGATGGCCGCCGCAGGCGCCAACACGCTCAACTGCGTGGCCGACGCCGACATCGACAAGGTGATGAAGCGCACCGCCCGCCGGCCGTTGGCCCGGGCGTCGGTGCCCACCCGCCATGCGCTGATCTTCGGCTTGGTGCTCACGGTGGCGTCGTTCGCCTGGCTGTGGTGGACCACCAACCTGCTGTCGGGGCTGCTGGGCCTGGCGACGATCGCGTTCTACGTCTTCGTCTACACCCTTCTGCTCAAGCGGCGCACCTCGCAGAACGTGGTGTGGGGTGGTGCGGCCGGATGCATGCCGGTGATGATCGGGTGGTCGGCGGTCACCGGAACCATCCAGTGGCCCGCGTTGGTGATGTTCCTGGTCATTTTCTTCTGGACGCCGCCGCACACCTGGGCACTAGCGATGCGCTACAAGGACGATTACAAGGCGGCCGGGGTGCCGATGCTGCCGGCAGTGGCCACCGAGTTGCAGGTGACCAGGCAGATCGTCATCTACACCTGGCTCACCGTGTTGACAACGCTCGTGCTGGCGCTGGCCACCGGCTGGCTGTACGCGTCGGTCGCGGTGCTTGCCGGCGCGTGGTTCCTGGTGATGGCTCATCAGCTGTACTCCGGAGTGAAGCGCGGCGAGCCCGTCAAGCCGCTGCGGCTGTTCCTGCAGTCCAACAACTACCTCGCGGTAGTGTTCTGCGCACTGGCCGTGGACTCGGCGCTCGCGTTGCCGACACTGTTCTGATCCGGCAATCCCTGGAGCCGAGAACCCCGAGCGTATTCGGTTAGGGCACCAGGACGATCGAGCCGACGGTCTTACGACCCTGCAGGTCCGTGTGCGCCTGGGCGGCTTCGGCCAGCGGGTAGCGGCCACCGACGGTGATATTGATGGTCCCGTTGGCGATCGCGTTGATCAGTTCTCCGGCCCGCCACGAGAATTCGTCGGGCGTACGGGTGTAGTGCGCCAGTGTCGGCCGGGTGAGGAACACCGATCCCGACGAGTTGAGGCGCTGCGGGTCAACCGGTGGAACCGGGCCGCTGGCCGCACCGAACAGAGCAAGCGTGCCGCGCACCGCCAGGCTGGCCAGGCTCGCGTCGAATGTGGACTTACCGACGCCGTCGTAGACCGCGGCGACCCCAAGACCGCCGGTGAGGTCGCGGATCTTCTCGGCGAATTCTGCCGGGTCATCGGGGTAGTCGAGCACCTCGACAGCACCGGCCTGCCGGGACAATTGGGCCTTTTCCGGCGTCGACGCCGTGGTGATCACCCGGGTGCCGATGCTGGTGGCCCACTGCGTGAGGATCAGCCCGACGCCGCCGGCACCCGCGTGCAGCAGGACGGTATCCGACGGCTGCACCGGATAGGTCGACTTGATGAGGTAGTGCGCGGTCATACCCTTGAGCAATGCGGAAGCCACCGCGTCCGGAGCCACGCTGTCCGGCACGTAGGCACTGAAATCTGCCGGGGCAACGCAGTACTCGGCATAGGCGCCGGTGGCGTTGGCGGTCACCACCCGGTCGCCTACGGCAAGCGCCGCGACATCGTCACCGATTGCGGCGACCGTGCCACACACCTCGGTGCCGACGACGAACGGCAACTCGCGCGGATAGAGGCCGGAC
Source organism: Mycobacterium sp. 155 (assembly GCF_000373905.1). Classification (NCBI taxonomy): domain Bacteria; kingdom Bacillati; phylum Actinomycetota; class Actinomycetes; order Mycobacteriales; family Mycobacteriaceae; genus Mycobacterium; species Mycobacterium sp. 155. The sequence goes on along the minus strand of NZ_KB892705.1, from coordinate 1,711,081 downwards.
CGGAAGTAGGTGTCGATGAAGTTGACGCCGATCGCCTCAGCCTTGATCAGTATCTCGCCGGGGCCAGGGGTGGGCTCGGACAGTTCGATGAACTTGAGGACCTCGGGTCCACCGGTCTCGGAGACTTCGATCGCGCGCATGCAGACCATCCTGCCAAGTGCCGGCAGTTCCCGTGCTCCGCGACGCGCAGCCAGGGCCCGTGACACCCTTGGAAGTGGCCCGCCGATCGGTACCGACCATGGAGGATTGTGTGAAGCTCGCCCGTCCGGACATCTTCCACCCGCGCATCGTGTTCGCCAGTTGCCCGGCACTGCCCGACGGCGACGGTGACGACGACGGTCTCATCGCGGCGTTGCGCACACGAGGCCTGCATGCACGGTGGCTGCCCTGGGACGACCCCGCGACCCGGGATGCGGATCTGGTGGTGCTCCGGGCAACCTGGGACTACGTCGACCGGCTCGGTGAGTTCCTGGCGTGGACCCGTTCGGTGCGTAACCTCATCAATTCGCCCAGTCTGGTGGCGTGGAACACCGACAAGCATTATTTGATCGACCTGGCGGAGATGGGGGTACCGGTGATTCCCACGCGGTATTTCCCGGTCGGCCATACAGTCACCGTTCCAGCGGGCGAGGTGGTGGTGAAACCCGCGGTCGGTGCGGGTTCGCGAGGCGCGCAACGGTTCATCGATGCCACGGCCGCCGCGGCTCATGCCGCCGCCCTACACGCGCACGGGCGGGCTGTTCTGGTGCAGCCCTATGACGCCAGGATCGCGGCAGGCGAGTCGGCCCTGGTGTTCCTCAACGGCGAGGAATCCCACGCGTTCACCAAGGGCCCGATACTCCCGCCGGCCGGTAGCGAGCCGGAGTTCGAGGAGACCGGAACCTTCGCGACCGAATCTCTGTCCCCGGCCGAACCCGAGGACGACGTTTGGGAAGTCGGGCGGATGGCGATCGCGGCGGTGACGCGGATGTTCGACATCGACCCGGGCGACCTGCTCTATGCCCGGGTGGATGTGATCGGCGGGGCCGGGGCGAGCGCAGCGACGGGGAAAGGTCCCGACGATCCTCGACTGCTGGAACTCGAACTCGTCGAACCGTCCCTGGGTTTTCGGCAGCTAAGCCCCGTCAACCGAGCTAACGCCGAACGGCAATTTGCGCTCGGCATCGAATCGGCCTTGGAGCGGCTCGGGCTCGGCCCGCTCTCGCATCGACGCCCATAGCGCCGCGGTCGCGGCCGTGCACGCGGCCGCCCCGGCGACGTGCACAGCGACCAGCGCCGCAGGCACCCCCGTGTAGAACTGCACGATCCCCACCAGTCCCTGGCCGCACACCAGGATCAGCAGCACGCCCAACCGGATCATGACCGGCCGCGGCGCATGCACCGCGGTGAGCCCAAACCCCAGCCCGATGAGCAGCGACAGATACGCGACCAGCAGCGATGAATGCGCATGCACCAGGGTGGTGATCTCGACCTGCAGGCGCGGCACGACGCGGTCGAGGCTCTTGTCCCCGGCGTGCGGGCCTGCCCCGGTGACCAGGGTGCCCGTCACCAGGATCGCGGCCAGAATGACGGCGCTCAGTGCGGTCAGCTGCCGCAATGGCTTTGTCACCCGCTCGGTTGTAATTCCGTCGTCAGGCTGGCCGACCTTGACGTACAGAAGAACGGAGAGCCACACCATGGTCATCGAGGCCAGCAGGTGGATGGCCACGGTCCACCACAGCAGGCCGGTCCGGACGGTGATACCGCCGATGATGGCCTGCACCACCGTGGACGCGGGCATCAGCCAGGCGTAGATCAGGACCTCGCGGCGGCGGCGGGCCCGGGTGACTGCCAGCACGGCCGCCGCGGCGGTCAACACCACCAGGAAGGTGATCATCCGGTTGCCGAATTCGACGACCTGATGCACCACGGCGACCTCGGCATGGGGAACCGGGGTGAAACTTCCAGGGAAGCACTGCGGCCAGGTCGGGCACCCCAAGCCGGAAGCCGTCACCCGCACGATCGCGCCGGTCACCGCGATACCGCCCTGGGTCAGGATCACCAGGAACGCGATGATGCGCTGGGCCCGCAGGCTCGGTTCGGGCAGCAGATCGACCAGTCGCAGAAGAAGGCGTCCGACGGTCACGGGCTGATCGTAGATGAACCGAAACTACAGTTCGTAGTAGGGGCTGGTGCGCTCATCAGGTGAACCGGAACCAGCGCATCGCACACACCGCGGCAACAGCGCCCCACACCACCAGCACGATCACGCCGAACCAGTCCACCGACAGGGACATCGCTCGGGTCAGCGCTTCGGTCAGCGCACCCGACGGGGTGAGCCGGGCCGCCCACCGCAATGTCGAAGGCACCAGGCTGCCATCCAGCGTCAGCGCTCCGAAGCCGGCGAAGACGAACCACAGCAGATTCGCCAGCGCCAGCACGATCTCGGCCTTGAGCGTGCCGCCTAGCAGAAGCCCCAGCGCAGTGAAACTGGCCGTGCCGAGCGCGATGATCACCGCGCCCAGCGCCAGACCCGCGGGCGTCGGGCGCCATCCGAGCGCAAAACCGATGGCACCCAACAGGATGGCCTGCAGGAACACGACGGTGATCACGGCCAGCGCTTTGCCTGCGATGATGCCCCACACCGGTAGCGCGGTGGCGCCGAGCCGCTTGAGTGCGCCGTAGCGGCGATCGAACGCAACAGCGATGGCCTGCCCGGTGAAGGCCGTGGAGATCAGGGCCAACGCCATGATCGGCGGGGTGAACGTGGCGGCGCGATGCTCGCCGAACGACCCCAGCGGCAGCAGGGTCATCCCGATCAGCAGCGTGATCGGGATGAACATGGTGAGCAGCAACTGCTCGCCGTTGCGCAGCAACAGTTTGAGGTCGAGCTCGTACTGCGCGCCCAGCATCTTCTGCACACTGGCCGGTCGCGGGTCGGGGGAGAACGTCCCGGGCTCGAAGCGGTTGGCCGCCGTCATCTCGTTATCCGTCATATCGTTGGCTCCTCGCGCAAGCGCTCGTCCATATCGTTAGTTCCTCGCGCAAGCGCTCGTCCGTATCGTTAGTTCCTCGCGCAAGCGCTCGTCCGTATCGTTAGTTCCTCGCGCAAGCGCTCGTCCGTATCGTTAGTTCCTCGCGCAAGCGCTCGTCAGTATCGTTAGTTCCTCGCGCAAGCGCTCGTCAGCCCCGTAGCTCGCGTCCAGTCAAGTCCAGGAACACGTCCTCCAGGCTGCGTTGCTCCACCCGCATGTCGGTGGCCAGCACGTCCAGCCGCGCACACCAGGCCGTCACGGTGGCCAGCACCTGCGGATCGATGTGCCCCTCGACCAGATATTCACCCGGTGCGCTCTCCATGGCCTTGTAGTTCTCCGGTAGCGCCCCGACGAGCAGGGACAGGTCGAGCTTGGGGGGCGCGCTGAAACGGAGTTGGTTCTCTGCGCCACTGCGCATCAGTTCGGCGGGTGTGCCGGTGGCCACCACCACACCGTGGTCGATGATCACGATGTTGTCCGCGAGTTCCTCCGCCTCGGTCAGCTGATGCGTCGTGAGCACCACTGTCACACCGTCACGACGGAGGGCATCGATCAACTCCCACACCACGATTCGGGCGTGTGCGTCCATACCTGCGGTCGGCTCGTCGAGGAATACCAGTTCGGGACGGCCGACCACCGCGCACGCCAGGGCCAGCCGCTGCTGCTGCCCACCCGAGAGCCGGCGGTAGGTGGTGCGCGCGGATTCGGTCAGCCCGAGGGTGTCCATCAGCCAGGCGGGATCCAGCGGGTTGGCCGCATACGACGCCACCAGGTTGAGCATTTCACTGGCGCGCGCGGCCGGGTAACCACCGCCGCCCTGCAGCATCACGCCGATCCGCTCGCGCAGCCGGGCGTTGTCGGTGACGGGATCCAGCCCGAGGATCTCGACGGTGCCGCCGTCGGGCCGGATGAAGCCCTCACACATCTCGACGGTGGTGGTCTTGCCCGCGCCGTTGGGGCCGAGCAGGGCCAGTACCTGGGCCCGGTGGACCTGCAGGTCGAGGCCGGACACCGCCGTCGTCGAGCCGTACAGCTTGGTGACGCCGCGCAGGAGCACGGGTATTTCAGACGGGGAGCCCTCAGAGCCGGAACGCGAGTTCACGGGGACTCAGCGTAGGCGTCGGAGGTGGCGGCCGGTGCCGCTGGTGGCCCCGTGGCCGGCTCGGGCGACCCGCGCCACGGCAGCCTGCGCCACGTCAGCCCGATCAGGATCAGCACGATCACCGCGCTCGCAAGCGTCGCCATGACAATCTGGAACAGCGCAAACCGGTCGCCGTTGGCCGTGGGGCCGAAGATGCCCACGACGAGTGTCAGCACGATGGTGGCGCCGCGGAAGCCGGGGCGCGTGGCCCAGGCGGCGAGCGGAACGATCGCCCACAGCAGGTACCACGGCTGCACCACGGGGAACAGCAGGACGGTGGCGCCCAGGGCAACTCCGAGACCGCCGACCGGATGCAGGCGACCGCGCATCACCGCCAGCAGCAGCAAGGTGACGACGACGGCGATGATCGAGACGCCGATCGCGCGAGTCAGCGCCAGCACCGCCGTGGTGTGGTCGCCAAGACCAAGCAGGATGCCCACCTGCCCGGTGCCCAGCGCCAGCAGGGTCGGGGGCGACATCCAGCTGCGCACCACGTTCGCCGTGCCCAGGGTGAACAGCCAGCCGAAGCCCAGGCCGCTGGCCCATCCGATAAGGCCCATCACCACCAGAGACACCGAGCCCATGAAGAAGCTGGCGAGGAAGAATGCTTTCACAGTGCCGCCCCAACGCCACGCCAGCGCCATCGCAACGAACCCGAGTGCCAGCAGCGAGGGGAGTTTGACCTGCGAAGACATGGTGATCAGCACCGCGCCGAGGAGCAGCATCGCCATCGGTTGCCACCGGGCCCAGTCGGCGGCGGTGCGCGGCCAGGTGTGCGAGGGGACCAGTGGGCGGCTCGAATCGATGCCGCGCAGCGCGAACTCGGTGCCGGCGAGCATAAGGCCGAGCATCAGTGCCTCGTTGTGGATACCTGCGACGAGGTGCATGAACAGCAGCGGGTTACACGGGCCCAGCCACAGTGCGCTGACCTCGGCGACACCGCATCGGTGTGCGAGTCGGGGGGTGGCCCACACGATGAGGCCGACGCCGACCAGCACCACCAGCCGGTGGCACAACACGGCCGCGACGATGTTTTCTCCGGTCATTCCCGAGATGGTCTGTCCGATCCAGAGGAACAGCGGTCCGTAGGGCGCCGGGGTCTCTCGCCACAGACTGGGCACGGACAGCGTGAAGACGTGGTCGAGGCCCAGACCGGTGGCGGGGCCCACGCGGTAGGGATCGAGCCCGAGCAGCGCGATTTCGCTCTGGGCCAGGTAGGAGTAGACGTCCTTGCTGTACATCGGCGGCGCGATCAGCAGCGGCAGCATCCACAGCAACAGCGTGCGGTCGAGCTGGCTGCGTGACATGCGGCGCGGGCCGAGCGCGAACCGGCCCAGCATCAGCCAGGCCAGCGCCATCATGACCGCGCCGGTCGTGGTCATCGTCAGCGACACCGTCTGGATGCGGGACGGCAGATTGAGCAGCCGCACCCCGAACGTCGGATCCTGCACCACCGGACGGGCACCGGCGCCTAGCGCCCCGATGGCCATCAGGACGGTGCCGGTCGCGCCGAACAGCCTGGTCCGGCGCAGTGCGACGACCTCGGTGTCGTTGAGGGGCGAGCCGACCGCACGTTCGTCGCCGTGCCACCGGGCGATCGACGAGCTGACAGATGACAGGCGGCTGGCCATCAGAGCAGCGTAACCGCCAATGTTGAGTGGTCAGGGCAGGCAACGGACCGGGTAGGGGTGGCTCAGATCACGTAAGGTTACCCTTGCTAGAACCGCTCGCTGAATTCCGTCACAATGGTGTTGTGAAAATCCGTTCGGGCGGGACGCGCGAGGCTGGGGCCGGTTCGTCGGCTCCGGTCGGCGTTGCCGGCGTATCCGACGGTCAGACACGCAGCGCCATCATCCAACTGCTGCTCGAGGGTCCGGTCACTGCCGGGCAGATCGGTGAGCGTCTCGGCATTTCGGCCGCGGGAGTGCGCCGCCATCTCGACGCCCTCATCGATGCCGGCGATGCCCAAGCCAGTGCCGCCGCGCCCTGGCAGCACAGCGGCCGCGGCCGGCCGGCCAAGCGCTACCAGCTGACATCGGCCGGGCGGGCCAAGCTCGGCCACACCTACGACGATCTGGCGGTCGCAGCCATCCGGCAACTACGCGAGATCGGCGGTAAGGATGCAGTCCGGACCTTTGCGCGGCGTCGTATAGACACCATCCTGGCGGGCGTGACCGTGGGCTCCGGCAATGTGGCGGAGACCGCGGATCGGGTGGCCGCGGCGATGACCAAGGCCGGCTACGCGACCACCACCAACCCGGTCAGCGGGCCTGTCCGCGGTGTGCAGATCTGCCAGCACCACTGTCCGGTGTCCCACGTCGCCGAGGAATTCCCCGAACTGTGTGAGACGGAGCGCGAGGCGTTCGCCGAAATCCTGGGAACCCACGTGCAGCGGCTGGCCACCATCGTCAACGGTGACTGTGCCTGTACCACCCACGTCCCACTCGATCACGACCATTCGTCCGACGTTCGGAGCGCAGCCCACGCCCGGACCGCCACCACTATCGATCAAGGAGCGGCGACATGACCATCACGCCCGATACGCCACTGACCCAGGAAGAAGCCATCGCGTCGCTGGGGAAGTACGGCTACGGCTGGTCGGATTCCGATGCCGCGGGTGCCAGCGCGCAACGCGGTCTTTCCGAGGCCGTCGTGCGTGACATCTCGGGGAAGAAGAACGAGCCGGAATGGATGCTCGAGACTCGGCTCAAGGCGTTGCGCACGTTCGACAAGAAGCCGATGCCGCACTGGGGTTCCAACCTCGACGGCATCGATTTCGACAACATCAAGTACTTCGTGCGGTCCACCGAGAAGCAGGCCGCGTCCTGGGAGGAACTGCCCGAAGACATTCGCAACACCTACGACCGCCTGGGTATCCCAGAGGCTGAGAAGCAGCGGCTGGTGGCAGGTGTGGCGGCCCAGTACGAGTCGGAGGTGGTGTACCACCAGATTCGCGAAGACCTTGAGGCACAAGGCGTTATCTTCCTGGATACTGACTCGGGGCTACGCGAGTACCCGGAGATCTTCAAGCAGTACTTCGGCACCGTGATCCCGGCAGGCGACAACAAGTTCTCGGCGCTCAACACCGCGGTGTGGTCGGGTGGCTCGTTCATCTACGTGCCTCCGGGCGTGCACGTCGACATCCCGCTGCAGGCCTACTTCCGGATCAACACCGAGAACATGGGCCAGTTCGAGCGGACCCTCATCATCGCCGACGAGGGCTCTTACGTGCATTACGTCGAGGGATGTACTGCGCCCATCTACAAGTCGGATTCGCTGCACTCGGCGGTCGTCGAGATCGTCGTCAAGCCCGGCGCCCGGGTGCGCTACACCACGATCCAGAACTGGTCGAACAACGTCTACAACCTGGTCACCAAGCGGGCCCGGGCCGAAGCCGGCGCCACCATGGAGTGGATCGACGGCAACATCGGCTCCAAGGTCACCATGAAGTACCCGGCGGTCTGGATGACCGGCGAGCACGCCAAGGGTGAGGTGCTTTCGGTGGCGTTCGCCGGCGAGGGTCAGCACCAGGACACCGGCGCCAAGATGCTGCACCTGGCGCCGAACACGTCGTCCAACATCGTGTCCAAGTCGGTGGCCCGCGGTGGTGGCCGCTCCTCCTACCGGGGTCTGGTCCAGATCAACAAGGGCGCCCACGGATCGCGATCCAGCGTGAAATGCGATGCGCTGCTGGTCGATACCATCAGCCGCTCGGACACCTACCCGTATGTCGACATCCGCGAGGACGACGTCACGATGGGCCACGAGGCCACGGTGTCGAAGGTCAGTGAGGATCAGCTGTTCTACCTGATGAGCCGCGGCATGACCGAGGACGAGGCAATGGCAATGGTGGTGCGCGGCTTCGTCGAGCCGATCGCCAAGGAACTGCCTATGGAATACGCACTTGAGCTCAACCGGCTCATCGAGCTGCAGATGGAAGGCGCGGTCGGCTAGTGGGGAATCTGACAGAGGCCGTTGAAGGCTCGACGTTGGCTGCCGCCGGCTCCGGCTCGACGTTGGCTGCCGCCAACAAGGGCGAGGTCTTCACGTCCTTCGACGTCAACGCCTTCGAGATACCGCACGGCCGCGACGAGATCTGGCGGTTCACCCCGCTCAGGAGGCTTCGCGGCCTGCACAACGGGTCCGCTCCAGTGACCGGCAGTGCGCTGATCGAGGTGTCCGAGCATCCCGGCGTCACCGTCGAGACCGTGGAGCGTGGCGACGCTCGGCTCGGGCAGGGCGGCGTACCCGCGGACCGCGTTGCGGCTCAGGCGTTCTCGTCGTTCGGCCACGCCACGATCGTTACGGTCGGGCGGAATGCCCAGGTTGCCGAACCGATCGAGATCACCGTCAACGGTCCCGGCGAGGGTTCGACGGCCTACGGCCACCTGCAGGTGCGGGTCGAGGAGCTCGGCGAAGCCGTGGTGGTCCTCGACCAGCGTGGCGGCGGAACCTACGCCGACAACGTCGAATTCGTCGTCGGTGACGCTGCGCAGCTGAAGGTTGTGTCGATCGCCGACTGGGATGACGACGCTGTGCACGTCAGCACGCACCACGCGACGCTGGGCAAGGACGCCGTGCTGCGGCATTTCGCGGTCACCCTCGGCGGCGACGTCGCGCGGCTGACCGGACGGGTGCGGTTCACCGGCCCCGGCGGGGACGCCGAACTGCTCGGCCTGTACTTCGCCGACGACGGTCAGTACTTCGAATCGCGGCTGCTGGTCGATCACGCCCATCCGAACTGCCGGTCGCACGTCACGTATAAGGGTGCGCTGCAAGGGGATCCGTCTTCGAAAAAGCCCGACACCCATACCGTTTGGATCGGCGACGTGCTGATCCGCGCCGCGGCTACCGGCACCGACACCTACGAGGTGAACCGCAACCTGGTGCTCACCGACGGCGCGCGCGCCGACTCGGTGCCCAACCTGGAGATCGAGACTGGCGAGATCATCGGCGCCGGGCACGCCAGCGCTACCGGCCGATTCGACGATGAGCAGCTGTTCTACCTGCAGGCCCGCGGTATCCCCGAGGATCAGGCCCGGCGCCTGGTGGTCCGCGGATTCTTCGGCGAGCTGATCCAGAAGATCTCCGTCCCCGCGGTCCGGGAGCGCCTCACCGCGGCCATCGAACACGAACTTGAGCAAACCGAAGGAATCACGCACGCATGAGCACTCTGGAAATCAAGAACCTCCACGTCAGCGTCGCGGCCAAGGATGCCGCCGAAGAGATTCCCATCCTCAAGGGCGTCGACCTCACCGTGAAGTCGGGCGAGACGCATGCGGTGATGGGGCCCAACGGATCCGGCAAGTCCACGCTGTCCTACGCCATCGCCGGCCATCCCAAGTACGTCGTGACCTCCGGTTCGATCACCCTCGATGGCCAGGACGTGCTGGCGATGACCATTGACGAAAGAGCGCGAGCGGGCCTCTTTTTGGCGATGCAGTATCCGATCGAGGTACCCGGCGTGTCGATGTCGAACTTCCTGCGCACTGCGGCCACCGCGGTCCGCGGCGAGGCCCCGAAGCTGCGGCACTGGGTCAAGGAAGTCAAGGCCGCGATGAGCGACCTGGAGATCGACCCGGCATTCGGCGAGCGCAGCGTCAACGAGGGCTTCTCAGGTGGTGAGAAGAAGCGCCACGAGATTCTGCAGCTGAGCCTGCTCAAGCCCAAGATCGCAATCCTCGATGAGACCGATTCGGGCCTGGACGTCGACGCGCTGCGGGTCGTCAGTGAGGGCGTCAACCGTTACTCGGAAGAGACCCACGGCGGCATTCTGCTCATCACGCACTACACCCGGATCCTGCGCTACATCCACCCGCAGTTCGTGCACGTGTTCGTCGGCGGACGCATCGTGGAATCCGGTGGGCCCGAGCTGGCCGACGAGCTCGAAGAGAACGGATACGTGCGCTTCACCCAAGCCGTCGGAGCCTGACATGGCGCGGACGCGAGGAGCAAAATAGTGACGCGGACGCGAGGAGCAAAATCGTGACGCGGACGCGAGGAGCAAAATCGTGACCGCGGCAGCGCAGACGCTGGATCTGGCCGAACTGTCCAGGATCCGTGCCGATTTTCCGATCTTGAGTCGGGTCATGCGTGGTGGAAATCAGTTGGCCTACCTGGATTCCGGGGCGACCTCGCAGAAGCCGCTGACCGTACTGGATGCCGAACGGAACTTCCTGACCACCTCCAATGGGGCGGTGCACCGCGGTGCGCATCAATTGATGGAGGAGTCCACCGACGCTTACGAGCAGGGCCGAGCCGACATCGCGGCATTCGTCGGCGCCGACCCCGACGAGTTGGTCTTCACCAAGAACGCCACCGAATCGCTCAACCTGGTGGCGTATGTGCTGGGGGACAAGCGGTTCGAGCGGGCTGTCGGACCAGGTGACGTGATCGTCACGACGGAGCTGGAGCATCACGCCAATCTGATTCCGTGGCAAGAGCTGGCGCAGCGCACCGGGGCCACCCTGAAGTGGTACTCGGTCACCGAGGACGGCCGTATCGACCTGGATTCGCTGGAACTCGACGAGCGTGTGAAAGTGGTGGCGTTCAGCCATCATTCGAACGTGACGGGGGCGATTGCTCCCGTGCACGAGCTGGTGTCGCGCGCCAAGGCGGTCGGGGCCCTGACGGTGCTGGACGCCTGCCAGTCGGTGCCGCACCAGCCGGTCGATTTCCACGCGCTCGACGTCGACTTCGCCGCGTTTTCCGGTCACAAGATGCTGGGGCCCACCGGAATCGGTGTGCTCTACGGTCGGGCGGAGCTGCTGAACTCGATGCCCCCCTTCATCACCGGCGGCTCGATGATCGAGACCGTGACCATGGAGAAGACGACCTACGCCCCAGCGCCGCAGCGGTTCGAGGCCGGCACACCGATGACGTCGCAGGTGGTCGGATTGGCGGCCGCCGCACGGTATCTGACCGCGATCGGGATGCCCGCGGTCGAGGCGCACGAAGCCGAGCTGGTTGCCGCCGCCCTGGAAGGACTGGCGGGGCTGCCGAACGTTCGCATCATCGGACCGACGTCCATGGAACACCGTGGATCACCTGTGAGCTTCGTCGTTGACGGCATCCACGCCCACGATGTCGGGCAGGTGCTCGACGACGACGGCGTGGCGGTGCGGGTCGGGCATCACTGCGCCTGGCCGTTGCATCGCCGATTCGGCATCGCCGCGACCGCGCGCGCATCGTTCGCGGTGTACAACACGCTCGATGAAGTGGACCGGCTGGTCGCCGGGGTGAAACGAGCCGTGGAATTCTTCGGTGCGGCAGGCAGGAGCGAAGCGACCGGGGATCGATGATGAGAATGGAACAGATGTACCAGGACGTCATCCTGGACCACTACAAGCATCCCCATCACCGGGGGCTGCGGGAACCGTTCGCAGCCGAGGTACATCACGTCAACCCCACCTGCGGAGACGAGGTGACCCTGCGGGTGACGCTGTCTGACGACGGCGACACCGTCACCGATATCTCATATGACGGACAGGGCTGCTCGATCAGCCAGGCGTCCACCTCGGTGCTGACCGATCAGGTGATCGGACAGAGTGTCGGCGACGCGCTCGGTACAGTCGCCGCGTTCACCGAGATGATTTCCTCCCGCGGCAACGTCGAGGGGGACGAAGATGTCATCGGTGACGGCATCGCTTTCGCCGGGGTCGCCAAGTACCCGGCGCGGGTCAAGTGCGCGTTGCTGGGTTGGACAGCCTTCAAGGCCGCGCTTGCCGAGGCCAACGATTCGCACAGGGAGACGGCATGACCGATACGGCCAATGACGAGCTGCTGGCAGACGTCGAGGAGGCCATGCGCGACGTCGTCGATCCGGAGCTGGGGATCAACGTCGTCGACCTCGGCCTGGTGTACGGCTTGAACGTCGAGAAAGAGGACAGTGGCACTGTCGCGCTGATCGACATGACACTGACATCGGCGGCCTGCCCGTTGACCGACGTGATCGAAGATCAGTCGCGGACCGCGCTGGTTGGCGCCGGGCTCGTGGATGAGCTCCGGATCAACTGGGTGTGGAACCCGCCGTGGGGCCCCGACAAGATCACCGACGAGGGTCGTGAACAGCTGCGGGCGCTCGGTTTCACCGTTTAGGCCCGCTGTCATACCTCTTCCGTAACGTTGTGCTGACGATCCCGGCCTTCGTGTGGCGAGGTGGTTTTTTCTATCGCGCTGTGGTCATCGGAGGCAGTGTCGGGTTGTGTCTGGCGGTCCTAGCCTTGTTGGACTCCGGGTTCTGGGTGGCAGGCGTCGCGGTGTTCGTGATCATCGGCGTCTTCTACGGGATATGGATGCCGCTGCGGATGGCTCGGTACTGGCCAGCAGCCAAGCAACTCGACAGCGCCGACCGGGTCGCGGTGGTCACTGCGGCGCGCGGCGGTGACCGCATCGAGGATGCCCGGCTTATGGTCGCCGCCGTCGACTATCGCCGCGGTATGCATGCCGCGGCGGCGCAGGCTCGATCGCTGCGGTGGTTACTGCTGGTGGTTCTCGTCGTCGCGGTCGGGACGACAGCTTGGGATGCCGTATTCGGCTCGTGGGGCAATGCTGTGGCTTCGGTGATCTACCTAGCGGCGTTGTTGGCCGAGCTTTTCTGGTGGCCGAAGCGCCAGGCGCAATTGCTCGCCAATGTCGACCGAGCCTGTGGATAACTCCCGATCCTCGGGCTTTCTTGTCGGCTGTCCTCGTTAGTTTTCGGCGAGACGGGGACCGACAGAGTCCCCGCACGATCGGAAGGCGCTGACATGAGTACTGACATTGAGCAGTCGGGGGCTGTACACGAACGCGATCTCGGCGGTCCGGCAGCCGGTCCTGTGCCCGCGAGTTATCCACATTCGTTGGCGCTGTGCATCATTGACGCGATCTACGTCACCGGTGCGCGGCACGTGACCGTCGAGAAAGTGATCGAGCGGTACCGTGGCTTCCGGGCCGGGCAGGGATGCGACGCCGAAATCGACGGTGTCCCGGAACTTCTCGCCAACATCGACGCGCTCGGCGGCCCGCAACAGTGGGCATCGGAGATCGGCAACCGCCGGCCCACCTCCACGGCGAAGAATGCCCCGCTGCGGGCGGTGGCGCTCACGGAGGCTGCGCAAGTCCTCGTCGGGCTCGGGATTCGCACAACCGAGGATCTGCGTGCACTCGCCCAGGACTCGCAGCGCTACGAACGGGCCAGGACGGCGTGGTGTTCCGTGCCGGGGCAACGGTCCGGGTTCACCTGGGGCCACCTCATGGAACTGGCGCACGTGGATGTGACCGTGCGCGGCAGCTCAGTCGGTTAGAGGCCCAGACTCAACCGAGATCACCGTCGATGTAACGCTGGACGTTGGGGGCGACCCAGTTGATGAGTTCGTCCTCAGTCATCGACGCGACAGGTTCGATCTTCCAGACGTAGCGCAGCGCTGCCAAAGCGATGAGCTGGGTGGTGATCAGTCGGTCATCGGCCTGATCGAGGAAGGCAAGCGTGACGACAGGCTCGACGTCTCCGGCGGCTATCACGCCCAAATCACACTAGCCCGCTCGCACTGACCATAGGCTGGGAACAGGCCACCGTGCCCCGACGTTAGGACAACCGTGAGCACGCAAGACATCACCGCAGAGCAGTTCAACGCCACCATTGCCGACAATGAGATCGTGCTGGTGGATTTCTGGGCATCATGGTGCGGACCGTGCCGTGCGTTTGCGCCGACCTTCAAGGCCGCCTCGGAGAAGCACCCCGACGTGGTCTTCGCCAAGGTCGACACCGAGGCCGAGCAGTCACTGGCGGCCGCCGCCGAGATCCGGTCCATTCCGACGCTCATGGCCTTCAAGAAGGGCAAGCTGGTGTTCAACCAGGCCGGTGCCCTGCCGCCGGCCGCGCTCGAGGAGCTGGTCCAGAAGGTCAAGGATTTTGACGTCGATGCCGCGATCGCTGCGCAGGGCGACGGTCAGCAGGTCTAACAGGCCCTGGGTCTGACGCTTCGCTCTTGTCTCACGGGCAACGCGATAGCGTGCTGTGCGCGACAGGGCGCAACCAGTTCGTCTTGGTCGGGCAGCCGCTGACCATAGGCCGGCGGGGTTCGTGCCCCGCCTGGAGGCTCTGCAAGCCGTTATCGCGGCGTTCTCCCGGCCGGGAATCGAGTTGACCCAGCGGACACTTTGGAGTGGACTGGACGCCGCTAGCCTTGAGGGGCATATGCAGGCCGAAGGCCTCGGGCAACTCTTCGTGCGCCTGCTCACCGCGAACTTCGAGGAAGCGGTGGCTGTGCGCGCGGAGCGGTGACCCGCGGTTTTCAGCGACGACAAGTAAGCCGACAAGTAGGGAGACAGCAGCGTGATCACCGCAACGGACCTGGAGGTCCGCGCCGGCGCGCGCACACTGCTGTCCATCGATGGCTCGGCGCTACGGGTCCAGCCCGGCGATCGGATAGGTCTGGTCGGCCGAAACGGCGCCGGCAAGACCACCACGATGCGGATCCTCGCGGGTGAGGGCGAACCGTATGCCGGCACGGTTGTCCGTACCGGCGAAATCGGTTACCTGCCACAGGATCCGCGCGAAGGTGACCTCGACATACTGGCCCGCGACCGGGTGCTCTCGGCGCGCGGCCTGGACACCTTGCTGGCCCAGCTGGAGAAGCAGCAGGCGCTGATGGCCGAGGTGGCCGACGACGCCGCCCGCGACAAGGCCGTGCGGAAATACGGTCAGCTGGAGGAGCGCTTCGCCGCGCTCGGCGGATATGCGGCCGAGAGCGAGGCGGGTCGTATCTGCGCGAGCCTGGCGTTGCCCGACCGCATCCTGACCCAGCCACTGCGCACCCTGTCAGGTGGTCAGCGGCGGCGGGTCGAACTCGCGCGCATCCTGTTCGCGGCTTCCGATACGGGTTCGGGATCGGCGACTACCCTGCTGTTGGACGAGCCCACCAACCACCTCGATGCCGACTCGATCGGGTGGCTGCGGACCTTCCTGCAGAACCATTCCGGTGGTCTGGTGGTCATCAGTCACAACGTCGAGCTGCTGGCCGATGTCGTCAACCGGGTGTGGTTCCTGGATGCGGTGCGTGGCGAGGCCGATGTCTACAACATGGGCTGGCAGAAATACCTCGATGCCCGCGCGACCGATGAGCAGCGGCGCCGTCGGGAACGTGCCAACGCCGAGAAGAAGGCGGGCGCATTGCGCGCACAGGCCGCCAAGATGGGCGCCAAGGCCACCAAAGCCGTTGCCGCGCAGAATATGTTGCGTCGTGCCGAGCGGATGATCGCTGAGCTGGACGCCGAACGGGTCGCCGACAAGGTGGCCCGGATCAAATTCCCGAGCCCGGCGCCGTGCGGCAAGACGCCGCTGGTCGCCAAGGGGCTGACCAAGACCTACGGTTCGCTGGAGATCTTCACCGGTGTCGACCTGGCCATCGACCGCGGATCGCGAGTGGTGGTGCTCGGGCTCAACGGCGCCGGTAAGACCACACTGCTGCGTCTGCTGGCGGGTGCGGAAACGGCCGACGCAGGTGCTCTGGAGCCGGGCCATGGCCTCAAACTCGGCTACTTCGCGCAGGAACACGACACCCTGGACGATCACGCCACGGTGTGGGAGAACATTCGACATGCGGCGCCCGACACGGGGGAGCAGGACCTGCGAGGTCTGTTGGGCGCCTTCATGTTCACCGGTCCGCAGCTCGAACAGCCGGCGGGCACCCTGTCCGGCGGCGAGAAGACCCGCCTGGCGCTGGCCGGCCTGGTCGCCTCGACCGCCAATGTGCTGCTGCTCGACGAGCCCACCAACAACCTCGACCCGGCATCGCGCGAACAGGTGCTCGACGCTTTGCGCAGTTATCAGGGTGCGGTGGTGTTGGTGACACACGATCCGGGCGCCGCGGAGGCGCTCGACCCGCAGCGCGTGGTGCTGCTGCCCGACGGCACCGAGGATTTCTGGTCGGCGGAATACCGCGACCTCATCGAACTGGCCTGAGCTCTTGCCGTCGCCAAGACTGGATCGACGCCAAATCCTAAGACGTTGGCCAATTTCGCCCGCCGACGTGTGAGCTGTTTCTAGTCTGGGTAACCGTCGGGGACGTCCACAGCGGGGAGATGTCGATGAAGGAAACGAACAAGACCCGGGACGAATTGCTGACCGAGTTGCGCAGCGCCTATGAGAGGGGCGCCAGCATCCGCTCGCTGGTTGCGACGACAGGTCGTTCCTATGGTTCGATACACAGCTTGCTGCGTGAATCGGGCACCACCATGCGCAGCAGGGGCGGGCCCAATCATCGCACCAGAGCCCGGGTCTGAGTCCAGAGTCGTTGCGGCGCTGTCAGATTCAGTGATCGGCCGACGTCGTGGCCTGCTGTTGCCGCACCGATGCCTCCACCAGGTCGAGGACCGCATTGAGATTCTTCGGATCCTCCCCGGAGGCCAGCCGCGCCACCAGACCGTCGAGTACCAGATCGAGGTAGATGTGCAGGACAGCGCTCGGAACATCGTCACGTAGTCGTCCGGCCTGCTTCTGCCGGCGCAATCGTTCGGTCGTGGCAGCGGTCAGCTCAGCTGACCGTTCCGCCCAGCCCTGGTGAAAAGTCGGGTCGTTGCGCAGTTTTCGGGCGATCTCCAACCGGGTGGCCAGCCAGTCGAACTGCTCGGGCGTGGCCAGCATGTTGCGCATCACCTGGATCAAGCCCTCGCGTGCGGCTACGTCAGCCATTCGCTCGGCGTCTTCGCGGGCCAGTTCGAAGAATAAGGTGTCCTTGTCCTTGAAGTGGTGAAAGATTGCGCCGCGCGACAGCCCGATGGTTTGTTCGAGCCGCCGCACGGTCGCACTCTCGTAGCCGTACTGAGCGAAGCAGCGCCGGGCGCCGTCGAGAATCTGGCGTCGTCGGGCTGCCAGATGGTCGTCGGTCACCCGGGGCACTGGTTCACTCCTCGCGCAGGCACGTGTCGGGGTGTCTTAGCCGGTTCTGTTGTTCCGACCAGGGCTACTTCGACTTCAGCATGTTGCGCAGCACGTACTGCAGGATGCCGCCGTTGCGGTAGTAGTCGGCCTCACCGGGGGTGTCGATGCGGACCACTGCGTCGAATTCGACTTTGGAGCCGTTTTCTTTGGTGGCTGTGACGTGTACGGCCTTCGGGGTTTTGCCTTCGTTGAGCGCTTCGATACCGGCGATGTCGAACACTTCGGTGCCGTCGAGTTTGAGAGAGGCCGCCGACTCACCCGCGGGGAACTGCAGCGGGATGACGCCCATGCCGATCAGGTTGGACCGGTGGATGCGCTCAAAGGATTCAGTGATCACCGCGCGCACACCCAGCAGGCTGGTGCCTTTGGCCGCCCAGTCCCGCGACGAGCCGGAGCCATACTCCTTGCCGCCCAGCACAACCAGCGGCACGCCCTGCTTCGCGTAGTTCTGCGCGGCGTCGTAGATGAAGGCTTGCGGGCCGCCGTTTTGGGTGAAGTCCCGGGTGTAGCCACCAGAGACGTCGTCGAGGAGTTGGTTGCGCAGCCGGATGTTGGCGAAGGTACCGCGGATCATGACCTCATGGTTGCCGCGCCGCGAGCCGTAGGAGTTGTAGTCCTTGCGCTCCACGCCGTTGGCTTCCAGGTACTGCGCGGCCGGGGTGCCCGACTTGATGGATCCGGCGGGGCTGATGTGGTCGGTGGTGACCGAATCACCCAGCAGAGCAAGCACTCTGGCGCCGGTGATGTCGGACACCGGCGTCGGCTCAGCAGGCATCCCGTCGAAGTACGGGGGCTTGCGCACGTAGGTCGACTTGGCGTCCCAGTCGAACGTCTTACCGGCCGGAGTCGGCAGATTCTGCCAGCGCTCGTCGCCCTTGAACACGTCGGCGTAGTTCTTCGTGAACATCTCCTCGTTGATCGCCGAGGCAATGGTGTCGGAGATGTCCTTAGGGGAGGGCCAGATGTCCCGCAGGAAGACGTCGTTGCCGTTCTGATCCTTGCCCAGGGGGTCGGTTTCGAAGTCGAAGTCCATGGTGCCGGCCAGCGCGTAGGCGATGACCAGCGGTGGCGAGGCTAGGTAGTTCATCTTGACGTCGGGGGAGATGCGGCCCTCGAAGTTGCGGTTACCCGACAACACGGCAGTGACGGTGAGGTCATTGTCGTTGATGGCCTTGGAGATCTCGTCGGGCAGCGGACCGCTGTTGCCGATGCACGTGGTGCAGCCGTAGCCCACCAGGTAGAAGCCCAGCTTCTCCAGGTACGGCCACAACTGGGCCTTGTCGTAGTAGTCGCTGACCACCTGCGAACCCGGCGCCATCGAGGTCTTGACCCACGGCTTGGTGGCCAGGCCCTTCTCGACAGCGTTGCGGGCCAGCAGCGCCGCGCCGAGCATCACCGACGGGTTGGAAGTGTTGGTGCACGACGTGATCGCGGCGATCGCCACCGCGCCGTGGTCGAGCACGAACTCGCCGCGCTCCTCCGAGCGGACCTTCACCGGCTTGCTGGGCCGGCCCTCCGAGCCATTGGCGGCGGACTGGACGTCGACGGCATCGTCGTCGGCGAACGACAGCGAGACCGGGTCGCTGGCCGGGAAGGACTCCTCGACGGCCTCGTCGAGCTTGGTCTCCGGAGCGGGATGGTTCTCCTCGACGTAGTTGTGGATGTCCTTGCGGAAGGCGTTCTTCGCGTCGGACAGCTCGATGCGGTCCTGCGGCCGCTTCGGGCCGGCGATCGAGGGCACCACGTCGCCGAGGTCCAGTTCCAGGTATTCGGAGAAGGCCGGCTCGTGCTCCGGGTTGTGCCACATGCCCTGGGCCTTGGCGTAGGCCTCGACCAGTGCGAGTTGGTCTTCGGTGCGCCCGGTCAGCCGCAGATAGTCGATGGTCACGTCGTCGATCGGGAAGATCGCTGCGGTGGAACCGAATTCGGGGCTCATGTTGCCCAGGGTGGCGCGGTTGGCTAGGGGGACTTCGGCGACGCCGTTGCCGTAGAACTCGACGAATTTGCCGACGACGCCGTGGCGGCGGAGCATGTCGGTGACGGTGAGCACGACGTCGGTGGCGGTGACGCCGGGTTTGATTTCGCCGGTCAGTTTGAAGCCGACGACGCGGGGGATGAGCATCGAGACGGGTTGGCCGAGCATGGCGGCTTCGGCTTCGATGCCGCCGACGCCCCAGCCCAGTACGCCCAGGCCGTTGACCATGGTGGTGTGGCTGTCGGTGCCGACGCAGGTGTCGGGGTAGGCGACTCCGTTGCGTTCGAATATCACGCGGGCGAGGTATTCGATGTTGACTTGGTGCACGATGCCGGTGCCGGGGGGGACGACTTTGAAGTCGTCGAAAGCGCCCTGGCCCCAACGCAGGAACTGGTAGCGCTCGCCGTTGCGTGCGTATTCGATCTCGACGTTGCGTTCGAAGGCGTCGGCGCGGCCGAACACGTCGATGATGACCGAGTGGTCGATGACCAGCTCGGCGGGGGAGAGTGGGTTGACCTTTTCCGGGTCGCCGCCCAGCGCGGCGACGGCTTCGCGCATGGTGGCCAGGTCCACTACGCATGGCACGCCGGTGAAGTCCTGCATGATCACCCGGGCCGGGGTGAACTGGATTTCGATGCTCGGGTCGGCCTGGGGGTCCCAGTGGGCGATTGCCTCGATGTGTTCTTTGGTGATGTTGGCGCCGTCCTCGGTGCGCAACAGATTCTCGGCGAGCACCTTGAGGCTGTAGGGCAGCTTCTCGGTACCGGGTACCGCGTCCAAACGATAAATCTCATAACTGTTGTCCCCAACAGTCAGAGTGTCACGGGCACCAAAAGAGTTAAGGGACGAATTTTCCGTATTCTCGTTGCTCACATCAACTCCCGGCTAGTCATCGCCGCGACGGGCTGTGTCGACGGCGCTGCTGACTCTAACAGTACGCTTGTCCTGCAATAGGCTTGAGGGCGCGTAACACTCTTCTCTTGTTGTTTCCGTGGCGCTACCCCAGATGCCCTGATTCGACCGAGCGTTCTGCTCTATTCACGCGGCGTCACCGCTTTGCCCTCTCTGAGGGGGCGGGGTTTGTCACGAGGGGCGGGGTTTGTCACGCTGGAGTGGCACTCGAAAGCGATCGTCACTCCAGCGTGACGGCCGGCAGTCGAAGCGGTGACATCCGTGTCGCTGCTCGGCGGTTTGGCAAGACGGCGTACCGTGCCCCTGTGACTGGACCGCACGTCATCCCGTTTCTGCCTGCCTTCATTCCGGTCGAGGTGTGCGACACGGTGGGCCTCTCCCCGGCGCAACCCGATGGCGTGGCGAAGTGCATGGCGGTCGTGCAGGCCGACGTTGTCGATGACGGTGTGAGTGCGCCGGCCGCCGACGTCCCCGGGCTGCGGCAGGTGGTCAGTGACGCCCGTCAGGAAGGCATCGACCTCAAGGTCGTCGTCGTGCCCAAGGACCCGTTCATCGACACGCCGCTGCGGGACATCGCCTCGGAGATTGGTCAGGCCAATCCCGGGTCGACCGTGCTTGCCATCAGTCCGTCATTTGCCGGTACTTATAGCCAGTCGATAGACCGGGTCACTTTGGAGGCCGGACAAGACGTTGCAAAGACCGGTAACCCGGTGCAGTCGGCACGGAATTTCGTCGATCAGATAACGACTCCGATCTTCCCGTGGACAACCCTGACGATCGTGTTGACGCTAGGGGTTGCGGCGGCCGCTGTCATCACCCGCGTCCTGCAGGTTCGTGGCAAACGAGCGAGGTCGTCGGCGGCCTCCGTGAGCTCGGAAACTGCGCCCTCGGATCCGTCGAACATTAGTTCGTAAATTCTCCGAATATCACTAAACGGTCACACTATTCGCAATTACAAAACTGTAATTTGTGACTAAAGTTTCTTTGGCTTCAGATGTGACGTACGGTGCAATCAGTACCCATTGTTGTAGTTGTGCTTCATGTGACTACTGTGCAAAGGCTCCGAGCAAACCCGCCGGTACGCCGTCGTTGAGCCCTAGGAGACTTGAGTCGAATGAGACGCTCCGTTCGCGCCTCTACGCGTCAGGCGTACGGCCGCATCTGCGCCGTACCTCTGACGATTGGGATGCTGCTCGCCACGGCGATGGCGGGGGGCGTCCCGGCGGCGATCGCTGAACCGGGCGGCTCGGAGGATATCGCGAGTTTGGTTGCTGCCGTGGCCAACGCCAACCAGAAGCTGCAGGAATTGGGAGCGTCCATTCAGACGCAGCAGGAAGGCGTGAACAAGGCGATCGTCGAAGTGGAGGACGCGCGCGACGCAGCCGACGCGGCTACCCGCGAAGTGGCGGCCAGCCAGCAGGGCGTCGCCGACGCCAATGCCGCCATCGCCGCCGCGCAGAAGCGGTTCGATCGGTTCGCGGCAGCCAGCTATATCAACGGTCCGTCCAGCTCGTATCTGACCGCAACCGACCCGCAAGACATGATCGACGCCGCCGCCACCGGCCAGGTCCTGGCCGTCAGCGCCGACCAGGTGATGGCCGACCTGCAGCGGGCTCGCACCGAACAGGTGAACCGGGAGTCGACGGCCCGGCTGGCAAAACAGAAGGCGGATCAGGCCGCGCAGGATGCGCAGACCAGCCAGGATTCCGCGGTCGCGGCACTCAAGAACGCCCAGCAGACCTTCGGCACCCAACGGGACCAATTGCAGCAGCTCACCGCGCAGCGGGCCGCGGCCCAGGCCAAGCTCGACCAGGCGCAGCCCATGTCGGCCCCGGCCGCGCCTGCCGCGACACCTCCCCAGGCGAACCCGGGCAACTGGGACCGCGCCCCCGGCGCCGCCGGGCAGCGCCCCGCCAACTGGGACGGCCAGTGGGATCCGACGCTGCCCGCGATCCCGAGCGCCTTCGTCAGCGGCGACCCGATCGCGATCATCAACACCCTGCTCGGCATCTCGACGACGTCCGCGCAATTGACCCAGAACATGGGTCGCGGTTTTCTGCAGAAATTGGGACTGCTGCCCACGCCGACCGGCTACACGAACGGTGCCATCCCTCGGGTCTACGGGCGGCAGGCCTCCGAGTACGTCATCCAGCGCGCGGGATCGCAGATCGGCGTCCCGTACTCGTGGGGCGGCGGAAACGCCGCCGGCCCCAGCCGAGGCATCGATTCGGGTGCGGGCACCGTCGGTTTCGACTGCTCGGGCTTGATTCTGTACGCGTTCGCGGGCGTCGGCATCAAGCTGCCGCACTACTCGGGTTCGCAGTACAACGCCGGGCGCAAGATCCCGGCTTCACAGATGCGTCGCGGCGATGTCATCTTCTACGGGCCCGGGGGTGCCCAGCACGTGACGCTCTACCTCGGTAACGGTCAGATGCTCGAAGCGCCGTACACGGGGTCGACGGTCAAGATCTCACCCGTTCGGACCAGCGGCATGACGCCGTACGTCATCCGCTACATCGAATACTGAATCGTAGGGATTGCATTGCGCTCCAAGTCGTTTCGCCCCGTCGGGATCCTGGCTTCGACGGCCGTCGCAATCGCGCTCGCCATCGGGGGTGCAGGGCCGGCCGCAGCCGCGCCCGATGGCGGCGGCTGGGACCCCACGCTGCCAAAAGTGGTGAGCTCCGGCGCCCCAGGTGATCCGGTGGCGATCGCCAATGCGTCGTTCCAGGTCAGCCAGATCGCGTTGCAGACCACGCAGAGCCTCGGCCAACAGTTCCTGCAGAGTATCGGTCTGATGCCGAAAACGGCGGCATCGACACTTCCCAGTGGTGCGGTACGGGGTCCGCAGGCCATCGAATACGTCATCCGGCGCGCCGGCAGCCAGATGGGTGTGCCCTACTCGTGGGGCGGCGGCACGCTCACCGGGCCTGGCCCCGGCGTGGACTACGACGCCGGAAAGGTCGGCTTCGACTGCTCAGGCCTGACTCGCTACGCCTATGCCGGCGTGGGTGTCCAGATTCCGAAGTATTCCGGGGATCAGTACAACACCGGGCGGGCGATTCCGCCGTCACAGGCCAAACGTGGCGATCTCATCTTCTACGGGCCCGGCGGTAGCCAGCACGTCACCATCTATCTCGGGGGCGGCAAGATGCTGGAGGCCTCGGGCAGTGCCGGCAAAGTCACGGTCAGCCCCGTGCGGACAGCGGGTATGTCGCCCCATCTGTCGCGCATCATCGAATCCTGAGGGGAACCTGAACTCTTCTAGCCAGCGTCGACGGATTCCGGAGTGCCTGGAATAGTTGACCCTGGGCACCCGGCTGCCCGGCTATCGGTATTACAGCGTTTGCAGACGAACACCGTGGGAGGAAATTGATGACGTCACCGAGTGGACCGCCGCAGGGCGCCGGAGGTTATGACGGCACGAGCCCGGCGCCGGGTTATTCCCCCGGCTCACCGGCCGCGCCTGCTGCTCCGCAGCCCGGCGCGCACACCGCAGCGGCGTCGAACAACAGCGGCCTGCAGGGCGAGGTGCACACCTTGGAGCGGGCAATCTTCGAAGTCAAGCGCATCATCGTCGGTCAGGATCAACTGGTCGAGCGCATGCTGGTCGGTCTGCTCGCCAAGGGCCATGTTTTGCTCGAAGGTGTGCCCGGTGTCGCCAAGACGCTGGCCGTCGAGACGTTCGCCAAGGTGGTGGGCGGTACGTTCGCCCGTATCCAGTTCACCCCCGACCTGGTCCCCACCGACATCATCGGAACCCGCATCTATCGGCAGGGCAAGGAAGACTTCGACATCGAGCTCGGTCCCGTCGTCGTCAACTTCCTGCTCGCCGACGAGATCAACCGCGCCCCGGCCAAGGTGCAGTCGGCGTTGCTCGAGGTGATGGCCGAACGGAAGATCTCCATCGGCGGCAAGACCTTCCCGCTGCCCAACCCGTTCCTGGTCATGGCCACCCAGAACCCGATCGAGCAAGAGGGTGTCTACCAGCTGCCCGAGGCCCAGCGGGACCGGTTCCTGTTCAAGCTCAACGTCGACTACCCGTCGCCGGAGGAGGAACGCGAGATCATCTACCGGATGGGCGTCAAACCCCCGGAGCCCAAACAGATCCTCGCCACCGGGGACCTGCTGCGGTTGCAGGATGTCGCCGCCAACACCTTCGTGCACCACGCGTTGGTCGACTACGTGGTCCGGGTCGTCACCGCGACGCGTGAGCCGGAGAAGTTCGGCATGCCCGACGCTAAGGCGTGGATCGCTTACGGTGCCTCCCCGCGTGCCTCGTTGGGCATCATCGCGGCCTCCCGTGCGTTGGCGCTGGTGCGCGGGCGCGATTACGTCGTCCCGCAGGACGTCGTCGAAATCATCCCCGACGTGCTGCGGCACCGGTTGGTGCTGACATACGACGCGCTGGCAGACGAGATCTCCGCGGAGAGTGTGGTCAACCGCATTCTGCAGACCGTGGCACTGCCTCAGGTGAATGCCCTTCCGCAGCAAGGTCATTCGGTTCAGCCCGTCGTGCCTGCCGCGGCCGCTGCCGCCGCGGCCGCGAGTCGGTGACCAGTCCGGCTCGCCGCTCAGTCGACCTTCCGTCGCTGCAGCGCGGCGAGATCCGTGATCCCGCGCTGTCGGCCGCGCTTCGCAAGCTCGAGCTGACGGTCCGCCGCAAGCTCGACGGCGTGCTGCACGGCGATCACCTCGGCCTGATTCCCGGCCCCGGATCAGAGCCGGGGGAGTCGCGGATCTACCAGCCCGGCGATGATGTGCGCCGGATGGACTGGTCGGTGACGGCGCGCACCACGATGCCTCACGTCCGGCAGATGATCGCCGACCGGGAGCTGGAGACTTGGCTGGTGGTCGATGTATCGGCCAGCCTCGACTTCGGCACCGCGGGCTGTGAGAAGCGCGACCTCGCGGTCGCGGCGGCCGCGGCGATTACGTTCCTCAACAGCGGCGGCGGCAACCGGATCGGCGCAATCATCGCCAACGGCGAATCGGTCCGCCGTGTTCCGGCGTTGTCGGGTCGCATGCACGAGCAAGAGATGTTGCGCGCGATTGCGACGATGCCCAAGGCGCCCACGGGTGTACGCGGCGACCTGGCCGCGGCCATCGATGCGTTGCGCAGGCCGGAACGCCGGCGTGGCATGGCCGTGATCATCAGCGACTTCCTCGGGCCGATCAACTGGATGCGTCCATTGCGGGCCATCTCGGGCCGCCACGAAGTGCTCGGTATTGAGGTGCTCGACCCTCGTGATGTGGAGCTGCCCGACGTCGGCGAAGTCATCCTGCAGGACGCTGAAACCGGCGTCACTCGAGAGTTCACCATCGACGCGCAGTTGCGCAGCGATTTCGAACGGGCGGCCGCTGCCCATCGCGAAGAAGTGGCCCGGACGTTGCGCCGGTGCGACGCGCCGCTGTTGAGCCTGCGCACCGACCGGGACTGGATCGCCGATGTGGTGCGATTTGTGGCGAACCGGCGGCGCGGCGCCCTCGCGGGCCGATGAGCGCTTGCGCGAAGAGGAAATAACTGCGATGAGCGCTTGCGCGAAGAGGAGACGGCCCAGTTGAACAGTCAGGCTGACGACCATCGAAACTGAAATGACAAGTAGCACATGACATTACCGATACTCGGGCCGATGAGCCTTTCGGGCTTCGCGCACCCGTGGTGGTTCCTGTTCCTGTTCGTGGTGGCGGCCCTGGCGGTGCTGTATGTCATCGTCCAGCGCGCCCGGCAGCGGCGGATCCTGCGGTTCGCGAACATGGAGCTGCTGGAGAGTGTGGCACCGAAGCGGCCGACCCGCTGGCGCCATGTGCCGGCGATCCTGCTGGTGACCGCGTTGGTGCTGTTCACCGTCGCGCTGGCGGGCCCCACCCACGACGTGCGGATTCCACGCAACCGTGCCGTGGTGATGCTGGTGATCGACGTCTCGCAGTCCATGCGGGCCACCGATGTCGAGCCCAGCCGACTGGTCGCGGCGCAGGAGGCCGCCAAGCAGTTTGCCGACCAGCTGACGCCCGGGATCAACCTGGGACTCATCGCCTACGCCGGCACCGCCACGGTATTGGTGCAGCCGACCACCAACCGCGAGGCGACGAAGAACGCACTGGACAAGCTGCAGCTGGCTGACCGGACCGCCACGGGCGAGGGCATCTTCACCGCACTGCAGGCGATCGCGACGGTGGGCGCGGTGATCGGCGGTGGTGACGAGCCGCCGCCGGCGCGGATCGTGCTCATGTCCGACGGTAAGGAAACGGTGCCGTCGAATCCCGATAATCCCAAGGGTGCCTACACGGCGGCCCGCACCGCTAAGGACCAGGGCATTCCGATCTCGACGGTGTCGTTCGGCACGCCGTACGGCTATGTCGAGATCAACGATCAGCGCCAGCCCGTGCCGGTGGACGACGAGACCCTGAAGAAGATCGCCCAGCTGTCCGGTGGTGACTCGTTCAACGCGTCGAACCTGGAGCAGCTCAAGGCGGTCTTCACGTCGCTGCAACAGCAGATCGGCTACGAGACCATCAAGGGCGACGCCAGCCTGGGCTGGTTGCGGCTCGGTGCATTGGTGCTTGCACTTGCGGCACTCGCCGGACTGTTCATCAACCGCAGGCTGCCCAACTAGGGGATCGGCATCGGGAGGGTGCAACCGGGCATGCAACAGCCCTGGTGTCGATTTCAGCGAACAGCGACCGACGCGTTAAGTTGACCAGCATGAGTGACAAGGTTGCCGCTGAAGCCGACACCGAAACCACCCCTGGCCGTCCCGCGTTCGTACCGCGTTCTGTCCTGGTCACCGGGGGTAACCGGGGCATCGGGCTGGCGATCGCGCAGCGTCTGGCTGCCGACGGGCACAAGGTGGCCGTGACCCACCGTGGATCCGGGGCGCCTGACGGGCTCTTCGGAGTCGTGTGCGATGTCACCGACAACGACGCCGTGGACCGCGCCTTCAAAGAGGTCGAGGAACACCAGGGCCCGGTCGAGGTGCTGGTCTCAAATGCCGGTATTTCCAAGGATGCATTCCTCATGCGAATGACGGAAGACCGGTTCACGGACGTCATCGACGCGAACCTCACCGGGGCGTTCCGGGTGGCTCAGCGGGCATCGCGCAGCATGCAGCGCAAGCGCTTCGGCCGGATCATCTTCATCGGTTCGGTTTCGGGCATGTGGGGTATCGGCAACCAGGCCAACTATGCAGCTGCCAAGGCCGGTCTGATCGGCATGGCTCGTTCGATCTCCCGGGAACTGTCCAAGGCCGGCGTCACTGCGAATGTCGTCGCGCCCGGCTACATCGACACCGAGATGACCCGCGCGCTCGATGAGCGGATTCAGGCCGGAGCGCTCGAGTTCATTCCCGCCAAGCGCGTCGGCACCGCCGAGGAGGTCGCCGGCGCAGTCAGCTTCCTGGCGTCCGAGGACGCGAGCTATATCGCCGGT
This sequence comes from Mycobacterium sp. 155, assembly GCF_000373905.1. Taxonomy (NCBI): domain Bacteria; kingdom Bacillati; phylum Actinomycetota; class Actinomycetes; order Mycobacteriales; family Mycobacteriaceae; genus Mycobacterium; species Mycobacterium sp. 155. The sequence continues at coordinate 1,683,688 of NZ_KB892705.1, read as the reverse complement.
GCGGTGATCCCCGTCGACGGCGGCATGGGTATGGGTCACTGATCCAAAAGACTTGGCCTACCAGAACTTTCGCCTAACTTTTCGCCGAAGAAGGAGTCGCACAAATGGCAGGTTTGCTCGAGGGCAAGCGGATCCTGGTCACCGGGATCATCACCGATTCGTCCATCGCGTTCCACATCGCCAAGGTGGCCCAGGAAGCCGGGGCGGAGCTGGTGCTGACCGGTTTCGACCGGATGAAGCTGATCCAGCGCATCGCCGACCGGTTGCCCAACCCGGCTCCCTTGTTGGAACTCGACGTGCAGAACACCGAGCACCTCGACAGCCTGGCCCAGCGAATCACCGGTGTGATCGGCGAGGGCAACAAGCTTGACGGCGTGGTGCATTCGATCGGCTTCATGCCGCAGTCGGGCATGGGCATCAACCCGTTCTTCGACGCGCCGTACGAGGATATCGCCAAGGGCATCCACATCTCGGCCTACTCGTACGCCTCGCTGGCCAAAGCGACACTGCCGGTCATGAATCCCGGCGGCAGCATCGTCGGCATGGATTTCGACCCGACCCGTGCGATGCCGGCCTACAACTGGATGACGGTCGCCAAGAGTGCGCTCGAGTCGGTCAACCGGTTCGTGGCGCGGGAGGCCGGGCAGATCGGTGTCCGCTCGAATCTCGTTGCGGCCGGTCCGATCCGGACGCTCGCGATGAGCGCCATCGTCGGCGGCGCGCTCGGTGCCGAGGCCGGTGAGCAGATGCGGCTGCTGGAAGAGGGCTGGAATCAGCGTGCTCCGGTCGGCTGGGACATGAAAGACCCGACGCCGGTCGCCAAGACGGTGTGTGCTCTGCTGTCGGACTGGCTGCCGGCCACCACCGGCACCGTCGTATACGCCGACGGTGGCGCCCACACCCAGCTGCTGTAGATCGCGGATTGCTGTGCTTTTTGATGCCCTGCTGTTGCTGTCCTTCGGCGGACCCGAGGGACCGGAACAGGTACGGCCGTTCCTGGAGAACGTCACCCGCGGGCGCAACATCCCGCCGGAGCGGCTCGATGAGGTCGCCGAGCACTACCTGCATTTCGGCGGCATATCGCCGATCAACGGGATCAACCGCGCGCTGATCGAACAGCTGCGGGCCGAAATACCCGATCTGCCGGTGTATTTCGGAAACCGCAACTGGGCCCCCTACGCCGAGGACACCGTCGCGACGATGCGGGACGACGGGGTCCGCCGCGCCGCGGTGTTCACCACGTCGGCTTGGGGCGGGTACTCGAGCTGTACGCAATACGTCGAGGACATTGCCCGAGCACGCGCCGCGGTGGGGGAGGACGCGCCCGAATTGGTGAAGCTGCGTCAGTATTTCGACCATCCGCTGCTGGTGGAGATGTACTCCGAGGCGGTTACGGCCGCCGCGGCGACGCTGCCCAGTGGTGCGCGGGTGGTGTTCACCGCGCATTCGATCCCGATCGCCGCCGACGAACGGCACGGGCCGCGGCTCTACAGTCGGCAGGTGGCCTATGCCGCGCGTCTGGTGGCGGCGGCCGCGGGCATCGACGACTACGACCTGGTGTGGCAGTCACGATCAGGTCCACCGCAGGTGCCGTGGTTGGAACCCGATGTCGGCGACCACCTTTCGGAGCTGGAGCAGCAAGGCATCAAGTCGGTTGTGGTGTGCCCCATCGGCTTCGTCGCCGACCACATCGAAGTGGTGTGGGACCTCGACCACGAACTGCGGTTGCAGGCCGAGGCCGTGGGTATCGAGCTGGCCCGGGCCGCCACGCCGAATGCCGATCCGCGATACGCCAAGCTGGCCGCCGAGCTGATCGGCGAGCTGCGAGATGGTGGCGAACCGTTGCGCGTGCCGGGGCCGAATCCGGTGCCTGGCTACGGATTCAGCATCAACGGTGCGCCCTGTTCGCCGCACTGCTGCGGCAGCGCCCGCTAGACCGTATTCGTTTCGCGAGGTTCAGCGCCAGGCGGATTGCAGAATCGCGCCGAGCGCGGCTAACCGCGCGGCCCGCACCACTTGTGTCAGGGGCCGCAGAGTGTCCCCGGCGAGCTGAACTTCCGAGGAGGTCTGCAGGCCGATCGGGGTCAACCCGGCGCTGACCGTGATGATCGCGTCGACGTGCGCTGCGGTTTCCAGGACCCGGATGGCACGGGTCGGGGCGTGGTCGGGGATACGGTGCAGTCGCGTGGCCTCCAGGATCTGTTGGACCATGCCACGCGGGTCATCCGTGGCCATCCCGGTCCCGGAGCGCAGTGTGCCCAGCGTCTCAGCAGCAGAGCGGACAGCAGAACGCAGTTCGTACTCGGCCGTGCCCAGCTCGAACTGTTCGGCCGGGGGCATCGTCGGCACCGAGTACACCGTCCAGGACAGCGCCCGAGGCTCCGGGTCGAATATCGAATCGTCCTCGATTTCATCGAATTCGAAGTACTCGAACTCGGGGACCAGGCCGACGCCCGGTAACTCGTCGTGGCTGACGATGACGGCCTCGCCGACGGTCACGGCGTCGCGCTGGAACTGGGTGCCTGCAGGCAGGCCGCGGACGTCACCGGGGACCGGCTGGGCGACCGTGATGGTGGGAGTCTGCACCGACCGCCCTGCGGCGGTGCGCAACGTCTGCAGCAGCGATACCGAGCCGGAATCCTCCAATTCCGGCCAGGGCAGACTGGTGCGCACTGCGGCCGCGGAATCGTAGGCGGTCACAGAATGCGTTGGAGCCCATTGAGATAGCGCGTCGAGGACGTCGTCGGGCGCGGCGACGCCGGCGAGCCAGGCGTTGGCCCACACCGACAATGTTGCACTTGGACACCACATGATGCTGGCAGTGTAGTAGTCGGGCACCGAATGGGCGGGATTCGCTAGGGTGGACGCATGCCTGTGTGGCTGATCTGGCTCATCGTAGCGCTGGGGCTGGCCGGGGTTGAGGCGCTGACTGGCGATATGTTCCTGCTCATGCTCGCCGGCGGAGCGCTGGCAGCCACCGCCACCAGCGCATTGGTGGACTGGCCGGTGTGGGCGGACGGCGCGGTATTCCTGGTGGTTTCGGTTCTACTGCTCGTGTTGGTACGGCCGGCGCTGCGCCGGCGGTTGCTCAGCGGGCACGGTCTCCCTGACCCGGTCAAGGCCTTGGAAGGCCAATCCGCGCTGGTGCTGGACCGGGTCGCGCGGCACGAGGGACAGGTCAAGCTCGACGGGGAAGTCTGGACGGCGCGACCGCTCAACGACGACGATGTGTTCGAGCCGGGTGACCACGTGACCGTTATCAGGATCGACGGCGCGACCGCGGTTGTCTTCAAGTCACTGTAAAACGACGAAGGGGGTCTACCAATGGACGGTGCTCTAGCCGGGTTGGTCTTCCTGGTGGTACTGGTGATATTCGCGATCATCGTGGTGGCGAAGTCCGTCGCGCTGATTCCTCAGGCCGAGGCGGCGGTCATCGAGCGGCTTGGTCGGTACAGCCGCACGGTCAGTGGCCAGCTGACGCTGTTGGTGCCGTTCATCGACCGGATCCGCGCCCGCGTGGACTTGCGTGAGCGGGTGGTGTCGTTCCCGCCGCAGCCCGTGATCACCGAGGACAACCTGACGCTGAACATCGACACGGTCGTCTACTTCCAGGTCACCAACCCGCAGGCCGCGGTGTATCAGATCAGCAACTACATCGTCGGCGTCGAGCAGCTGACCACCACGACGCTGCGCAACGTGGTCGGCGGCATGACGCTGGAGCAGACGCTGACGTCGCGTGATTCGATCAACGCGCAGCTGCGGGGTGTGCTCGATGAGGCCACCGGCCGCTGGGGTCTGCGAGTGGCCCGGGTCGAGCTGCGCAGCATCGACCCGCCACCGTCGATCCAGGAGTCGATGGAGAAGCAGATGAAGGCCGACCGCGACAAACGGGCCATGATTCTGACGGCCGAGGGTGTGCGGGAATCGTCGATCAAACAGGCCGAGGGGCAGAAGCAGTCCCAGATCCTGGCGGCGGAAGGCGCCAAGCAGGCCGCGATTCTGGCCGCCGAGGCCGATCGGCAGTCCCGCATGCTGCGGGCGCAGGGTGAGCGGGCCGCCCAGTACCTGCAGGCGCAGGGCCAGGCCAAGGCCATCGAGAAGACGTTCGCGGCGATCAAGGCCGGCCGGCCCACGCCGGAGATGCTGGCCTACCAGTATTTGCAGACCCTGCCGCAGATGGCCAAGGGTGAAGCGAACAAGGTATGGCTCGTGCCGAGCGATTTCGGTTCGGCGCTGCAGGGATTCACCAAGATGCTGGGTGCGCCCGGCGAGGACGGCGTGTTCCGCTACACCCCGACCCCGGTAGAGGATGACCTGCCGAAGCCCGAGGACGACAGCGAAGAGGTTGCCGACTGGTTCTCCACCGACACCGACCCTGCGATCGCTCAGGCTGTCGCCAAGGCCGAGGCCGAAGCGCGCGCCACGACACCGCCGCTAGGTGCTCCGGCCCCGGCCCAGCCGCCACGGTCGTTGGACACGCCCAATCCGCAGGAGGGCCTGCCTCGCGGATCGCATCGCGCCTGAGCCGCCAAAGCCGTTGTGGTGCCGGCTGAGCCGCTCGGGTTCAGCCGGCTTGTAAACGCAGCTCGACCATGGGCAGCGGGGTACCGGTGTCGGTGATCGGTTGGCCGAGCGTCTCTTCCAGGATCGGCTTGAACTGCGCCCATGCCGTGGGGTGGCCCGACCGGTAAGCGTTCAATACGCGGTCGGTGCCCTGTTGGTCGAGCACGTGTGCGACGGCAGGCCTGGGCGCGCGGCTTCCCGCCCATACCCGGACGTGGGGATTGGCACCGATGTTGCGGAACCACTGGGCTTTCGCGCCGAATCCGGAGGCGACGGTATAGATGTCGGCGGCTGGGTGGTCGATGACTTCCAACACGACGTAGCGTCGTCGGCCCGATGTGCGACCGATGTGTTCGAGCATCAGCACCCGTGAACCCAGCAGAGCTCCCGCGCGCATGCGATAGACCCAGATCGGGGCGCGCACCAGCCGGCGATTGCGCAGGATGCGCGCGCCGAGGTCGGCGAACATGTCGGCGGTCATGGTATTTCTCCTTTCGATTCGGACTGCAGCCCATCCCGATAGATCGCGAGAACTTCTGCTGCCCAACGCGACATCCCGCCATGCGTCAGCGGGTCGACGCCCAGGACCTCGGTGAGGTGCGGTCGCAGGATCAGTACCGCCAGGTCGTTGGCCATGAGCACTGCCGCGCGCACCGCGGGATCCGTTCCGGCGTCGGCGACGCCTCCGGCGACCATGGCATCCAGGGCGGTTCGGCTGATCCCGTACAGGCGGGCGAACAATGCCGATCCGAGCGGGCCACCTGTCGTAAGCAACCGGCCCAGATACGCGGGGACGGGCGAGTCAGGCGGCAGATGGGTGGCCATGGCATCCACCAGGGTCGGCACCGCGGAGGGTCCCAGGACGTCATCGGCGGCGGTGCCGGTCGTTTCGCTGAGCAGCCCCTCCAGAATGCCGACTACGTGATCGTCGACCGCGGCCACCAGGCCGTCCTTCGAACCGTAATGTCGCACCACTAGGGCAGGGGACACGCCGGCGGCGCCGGCGATATCGCGCATCGTGACGGCATCGGTGCCGCGTTTGGCGAAGAGTCGCAGGGCCTCGTCGCGAATGCGTGCTCGCGCGGTCCGGTCATCGGCGGGTGAACCCATGTTTACAATTGTAAACAATCATTTACTTCGCTGGAAGTGGCAATCCGCCTGTGACGCGCGACCGTTGAATCCCGCTATGTGCGGCGTGTCGGCGTACCGACACGCTCGCTCGCGGAGCGGAGCGGGCGTCGTTCACCGCCGTGACTGCGCATCTCGAAGATGAGCCCGGCCACACCCAGGGCGGCCGTGCCCAACGACACCAGAAATAGCGAGGGACTGATGTTGCCGGTCAGCGCGTCTCCGAGGATCACGACGGCAGCCGTGCCCGGAAGCAGCCCCACCAGGGTGGCGAGCGTGTACGGCACCACCCGCACGGCCGACGCTCCGGCGGCGTAGTTGAGCACCGAGAACGGCACGGCCGGGATCAGCCGCATCGACATGATCACCGGCCATCCGCGCTGACGCAGCCGGGCGTCGACCGACTCGACCTTCGGATGAGAGACGAGACGATTCAGTTGCCAGCCGGCTGCCCGGACCAGGAGCAACGCGATCACCGCGCTTACCGTGCTGGCCGCGACCGCGATCCCCACCCCGAGCACCGGACCGAACAGCAATCCGGCGGCCAGCGTGAAGGCCGTGCGTGGAAACGGAAACACCGTCACCACGATGTGTGCGCCGAGGAAGGCAAGCGGAAACCACGGTCCGACGGAGTCGGCCTGATCCCGCAGCTGCATCGCGGTGGGCAACGGCACCAGAAGCGCGATTGCGACGAGAACGACAACTGCGGCCAGGATCCCGATGATGCGGCGGGGCGGTAATTGCAGTGCCGTCGCCACTACCGCGGTGCGCACGGTACGCAGGGTGCTGACGACGGGTTTCACGTTCATCAAGATTACGGGCCGCCCGTGAATATCTCGCATTCGCGGCGTCGTCTTCGTCGTGCTGCCCGCGGCAGGAGTGTGGCAGCGATCATTTAGCCTGGTGGACAGGTGGCTGATCACACGCTGAGGCAACAGGAGATGCGGGTGTCGTTACAGGGGTCCAGGGCAATCGAATCCGACCGTGATCAATGGCGCAAGGCGGTTGCCGGCGTTCTCACCAAGGGGCGGCGCGGGAATGCCGCCGACTTGCCGGCCGAGCCGGAGCGGCTGCTGGACTCCGCCACCTACGAGGGGTTCCCCATTCGACCGCTCTACACGAGTCCCGACGCCGCGCCGCCCGAGTCGTCGTTGCCCGGTCAGTGGCCGTTCGTGCGCGGTGGTGACGCGCACCGCGACGTCAAGACCGGTTGGCGGGTTGCCGAAGCGTTCCCGATCGTGCCCGGCTCCGGGGTGGAGACCGTCAACGGGGCTGTGCTGCTTGCGCTGACCGAAGGCGTCAGTGCCCTCACGCTGCGCATCGGGGGCAGTGACGGAACTGCTGCGGCAGATGTGCGGCAACTGCTCGACGGGGTGTTCCTGGACCTGGTGCCGATCGTGTTCGAGGCCACGGGCGCCGACTATCGCGCAACCGCGGAGACCGTGCTGGCCCTGCTGGCGGACCTCGACGGCGACCAGCGCGCCCGGCTGTCCATCGATCTGGGCGCCGACCCGCTGACCGCACGGTTTTCCGGGCACGATGGTGCGCCCGAAGCCGACGTCGTCATCACCGCTGCACAACTGTCCGGGTATTCGGGCCGGGTACGTGCCATCACTGTCGACGGCCCGGCGTTCCACAACCGCGGAGCCGGCGCGGCCTGGGAGCTGGCGGCGTCGATCGCCGCAGGCGTGGCTTATCTGCGCATCCTGGGTGACGGTGACATCGCGGCCGAAGATGCCTTACGCCAGATCAGCTTCCGGTACGCGGCCGATGACGATCAGTTCATGACCATCGCCAAGCTGCGGGCGGCCCGGCAGCTGTGGGCCAGGGTCGCCGAGGTGATCGGTGCCCCTGACTCGGGCGCCGCCGCCGTGCACGCGACGACGTCGCTGCCGATGATGACCCAACGCGATCCGTGGGTGAACATGCTCCGCACCACGCTCGCCGCGTTCTCCGCGGGTATCGGCGGCGCCGACACCATCGCGGTCCGCCCGTTCGATGTGGCCATTCCCGGCGGATTAGACGGCACTTCAACCACTTTCGCGCGCCGGATCGCGCGCAACACGCAGCTGCTGCTGCTCGAGGAGTCACACCTGGGCCAGGTGCTCGACCCGGCGGGTGGATCGTGGTTCGTCGAGGATCTCACCGCCCAGCTCGCTGAGCAGGCCTGGGCGCATTTCCAGCAGATAGAAGCCCGCGGCGGATTCGTGGCGGCCCAGGACTACCTGCGCGGCGAGATCGCCGAGGTGGCGCATCGGCGTTCCGATGACATCGCGCATCGTCGGACCGCCATCACCGGCGTCAATGAGTTCCCGAACCTCGCCGAAGCTCCTCTCCGGCAAGATGATTCAGTTTGCGGCTGGGAGCGCTACGCAGCCGGGTTCGAAGAGCTGCGGGACCGCTCCGATGCATTCCTGGCCAGTACCGGAGCCCGTCCCCGGGTGCTGCTGCTGCCGCTGGGCCCGCTGGCCGAGCACAACCTGCGGACCACGTTCGCGAGCAACCTGCTGGCCTCGGGCGGGATCGAAGCGATCAACCCGGGCACGGTCGACGCCGCGGGTGTTGCCTCGGCGGTGGCCGACGCCGGTTCACCCAGCGTCGCGGTGTTGTGCGGGACCAATGCCCGCTACGGCACTGAGTCCGCGGCGGTGGTGGCCGCCGCCCGCGATGCCGGCGTCGGCAGGATCCTGCTGGTTGGTCGGGAAAAGGCCGTGGCGGAAGCCGACTCGAGACCCGACGGATATCTGACCGCGAAAATCAATGCGGTGGAAGCCTTGTCGAACCTGCTCACCGAACTGGGGGCCTGATATGACTGCCAGAACAGCAATCGGCAGTTTCGCCGATGTCCCGCTGCACGGCGAGAAAACGGGCGAGCCCGCCACTCCGCAGGCCGTCGAGGCGTACGTCGCGGCGGCCGCCGCGGCCCATGGCTACGCCCCCGAGCAGTTGACTTGGGCAACCCCTGAGCGCATCGACGTCAAGCCCATCTACATCGCCGCCGACCGGGCCGCTGTGGCCGCCGCCGGGTATCCGCTCGACAGCTTTCCGGGAGCGCCACCGTTCGTCCGCGGGCCTTACCCGACGATGTACGTCAACCAGCCGTGGACCATCCGCCAGTACGCTGGATTCTCCACGGCTGCCGAATCCAACGCGTTCTACCGGCGCAACCTCGCTGCCGGCCAGAAGGGCCTGTCGGTCGCGTTCGACCTGGCCACGCACCGCGGCTACGACTCGGACCACCCACGGGTACAGGGCGACGTCGGCATGGCCGGGGTAGCCATCGACTCGATCCTCGACATGCGCCAGCTATTCGACGGTATCGACCTCGGGAGCGTCAGCGTCTCGATGACGATGAACGGTGCGGTGCTACCGATTCTGGCGCTGTACGTGGTGGCCGCCGAGGAACAGGGGGTGCCCCCGGAGAAGCTTGCCGGGACCATCCAGAACGACATCCTCAAAGAGTTCATGGTCCGCAACACCTACATCTACCCGCCGAAGCCGTCCATGCGGATCATCTCCGACATCTTCGGCTATACCAGCGCGAAAATGCCCAAGTTCAACAGTATTTCGATCTCGGGCTACCACATCCAGGAGGCCGGCGCCACTGCCGATCTGGAGTTGGCCTACACCCTGGCCGACGGCGTCGAGTACATCAAGGCCGGCCTGGCTGCCGGTCTCGACATCGACAAGTTCGCGCCGCGGCTGTCCTTCTTCTGGGGCATCGGGATGAATTTCTTCATGGAAGTGGCCAAGCTGCGCGCGGGCCGGCTGCTGTGGAGCGAGCTGGTGGCCGAGTTCGGCGCCAAGAACGACAAATCGCTGTCGCTGCGCGCCCACTCGCAGACCTCCGGCTGGTCGCTCACCGCGCAGGATGTGTTCAACAATGTGGCCAGAACCTGCATCGAGGCGATGGCCGCGACCCAGGGGCACACCCAGTCGCTGCACACCAACGCGCTCGACGAGGCGCTGGCGCTGCCCACCGACTTCTCGGCCCGCATCGCCCGCAACACCCAGCTCCTGCTGCAGCAGGAGTCGGGCACCAGACGGCCGATCGATCCGTGGGGCGGTTCCTACTACGTGGAATGGCTGACTTACCAGCTCGCGGAGAAGGCCCGCGCTCACATCAAGGAGGTCGCCGAACACGGCGGCATGGCGCAGGCCATCAGCGACGGTATCCCGAAGCTGCGCATCGAGGAGGCCGCGGCTCGCACGCAGGCCCGCATCGACTCCGGGGCCCAGCCCCTGATCGGCGTCAACAAGTATCAGGTTGCCGTCGGCACTGGCACCGATCAGGAGATCGAGGTCCTCAAGGTCGATAACTCGCGCGTTCGAGCTGAGCAGATCGCCAAACTCGAGCGGCTGCGCGCCGAGCGCGACGAGGCGGCCACCCAGGCCGCCCTAGCCGAACTCGCCCGCGCCGCAGGTGAGTCCGGCGTCGCCGGCGAAAACAGGCTGGGCAGCAACCTGCTTGCCCTAGCCATCGACGCCGCGCGTGCCAAGGCCACCCTCGGCGAGATCTCCGACGCCCTGGAGAAGGTGTACGGCCGGCACAGGGCCGAGATTCGCACCATCGCGGGGGTCTACCGGGATGAGGTGGGAAGTGGTGGCAACGTGACGCAAATAGGCCGTGCAACAGAATTGGTCGAGGAGTTCGCCGAGGCGGACGGGCGCCGTCCCCGCATCCTGGTCGCCAAGATGGGGCAGGACGGTCACGACCGGGGTCAGAAGGTGATCGCCACGGCGTTCGCCGACATCGGCTTCGACGTCGACGTGGGCTCGCTGTTCTCGACCCCCGACGAGGTGGCCCGTCAGGCCGCCGACAACGATGTGCACGTCGTCGGTGTGTCGTCACTGGCCGCCGGGCACCTCACCCTGGTGCCTGCGTTGCGGGACGCGCTGGCCGAAGTGGGACGCCCGGACATCATGATCGTGGTCGGCGGCGTCATCCCGCCCGGCGACTTCGATGAGTTGTACGAGGCCGGTGCGACGGCCATCTTCCCACCCGGAACGGTGATCGCCGACGCGGCCATCGGCCTGCTGCAGAAGCTGGCCGATCGGCTCGGCTACCAGCTGAGCTAGGCGTATGGCTACAGTCACCGAACTCGCGGCCGCGATCAGGGATCGCGACCGCGCCGCCCTGGCACGGGCCATCACCCTGGTCGAATCGACCAGGGCCGACCACCGTGCGCAGGCTCAGCAGCTACTACTGGAGCTGATGCCGCACGCGGGGACGGCCATGCACGTCGGTATCACCGGCGTGCCCGGCGTCGGTAAGTCGACCGCCATCGAAGCGCTCGGCATGTACCTCATCGAGGCCGGCCACCGGGTCGCGGTGCTGGCGGTGGATCCGTCGTCGACGCGGACCGGCGGCTCCATCCTGGGCGACAAGACCCGCATGGCCCGGCTGGCGGTGCATCCCGACGCCTACGTCCGGCCCTCGCCGACGTCGGGGACGCTCGGCGGGGTCGCCAAGGCCACGCGCGAGACGATCGTTTTGCTTGAGGCTGCCGGCTACGACGTCATCCTCATCGAGACGGTCGGGGTGGGGCAGTCCGAGGTCGTCGTGGCCAACATGGTCGACACCTTCGTGTTCCTCACCCTGGCCCGTACCGGCGACCAGTTGCAGGGCATCAAGAAGGGCGTTTTGGAACTGGCTGACGTCGTGGTGGTGAACAAGGCTGACGGCGAGCACGCTGTCGAGGCCAAGCAGGCCGCTCGTGAGCTCGCCGGAGCCGTTCGATTGCTCTATCCTCGTGAATCTCTTTGGCGCCCACCGGTTCTGACCATGAGCGCACTAGAGGGTAGCGGCCTGGTCGAATTGTGGGACGCGGTGCTCAGACACCGACAGGTGCTCACCGAGGCGGGGGAGTTCGACCAGCGGCGACGTCGGCAGCAGGTCGATTGGACCTGGTCGATGGTCCGCGACACCGTGCTCGACCGGTTACTGTCCAACCCGCGGGTGCGTGAGATCCGCGCGGAGGTGGAGCGCCGGGTGCGCGACGGCGAACTGACACCCGCCCTGGCGGCGCAGCAGATACTCGATGCGGCGGAATGATCACCGCCGATGGCAATCGAAAGGCGGGTCGAACCGAATGTCACCTGTGAACTCCACGCTGCGCCGGCTTGTCGCCGGTGGCGCGGTGGCCGGTGTGTTGCTCACCGGATGCAGCGGTCACGCGGAAAGCGGTAGCCAGCCCACGCTTTCCAAGGCTCAGCTGCAGTCAGAGGCCAAGGAGAAGCTTGAGGCGGCGGCGAAGTGCAAGGCCAAGTCGGTCACATGTGACGACGGTATCGCGGGCAAAGTGGGTGCGACTCAGCATTGCGTGCTGACCGCTGCCAATGGCACCAAGTATGGCGTCACCGCGACCGTCAAGGCCGTCAAGAACGGTGCGCTGAATATCGACTATAAGGTCGATGACAAGCCGATGCGATGACGTTAGGGCCGAGTGGCGTTAACAGATCGGTAACGCGGCAGTAGTTAGCCGGGGTTCCAGGTAAATTCGATGTTGTGTCGGACAGTGATTGTCGGGACCGCACCGTCGCGCTCCCGCACGGCGTCCAGGGTGCTGCGGACGCCAGTTTCGCCTGCACGGTGCGAGCCTTCTCACAGCTGTTCCCGGGCCGCCGGTTCGGCGGCGGCGCCCTGGCTGTCGTCCAGGGCGGCCAGCCTGTCGTCGACGTGTGGACCGGATTCTCCAACCGCACCGGCACCGAGTTCTGGACGGCTGATACCGGCGCGATGGTGTTCTCCGCGACCAAAGGCATGGCATCGACCGTCATCCATCGCCTGGTCGACCGCGGTCTGCTCGACTATGACACGCCGGTGTGCGCCTACTGGCCGGAGTTCGGCGACAACGGCAAGGCCGGGATCACGGTCCGCCAGGTCATGGCGCATCGCGCCGGCTTGTCACAGCTCAACGGGGTGAGTCTGGCTGAGCTGCTGGATCCTCGGTTGATGGAGGAGCGCATCGCGTCCGCGCCGGTGAATCCGATGCTGTTCGACAAACCGGCCTACCACGCGCTTACCTACGGATGGCTGTTGTCCGGTTTGGCGCGTGCCGTGACGGGCCAGGGCATGCGAGAACTGGTCCGCACCGAGCTGGCCGAACCCCTAGGTACCGACGGTCTGTATCTCGGTCGGCCTCCCGACGGCGCACCGACCCGCCCGGCGCAGATCCTGGCGCCACAGCGGCTGTGGCCCAACCATGTTTTCGACTTCCTCGCACCCAAATTGGCCCGGTTGAACCGCTCGGGCGTTTTCGGGTCCATGTATGTACCAGGCGTGATGTCACTGATCCGAGGGGATACGCCGTTCCTGGACAGCGAGATCCCCGCCGCCAACGGTGTCGCGACCGCGCGGGGGCTGGCGCGGATGTACGGCGCGATCGCCAATGGCGGCCGGTTCGAGGGCGTCGAGTTTCTGTCCGCGGAAACCGTCGCAGGCCTCAGCGGGCCGGCAGCAGTGCGGCGCGATCGCAACCTGGTTGTGCCGGTGTCCTTCCACCTCGGATACCACTCCGTGCCGTTCGGCATCATGCCCGGTTTCGGCCACCTCGGAATGGGTGGCTCTTTCGGCTGGGCAGACCCGGCCAGTGGCCTTGCGATCGGTTTCGTGCACAACCGGCTGATCACTCCGATGATGCTCGACATGACGGCTTTCGTCACCCTCAATGCCGTCATCCGCAAGGATGTCGCCAGTGCTCGCCGGCGCGGTTACCAGTCCGTGGCCGACCTCGGTGCCGCTCCATTTGAGCTGCCCAAGCCGGTCGCCGGCTAGTTAGTTGTCGAAAGGCCGGGTTCCGCGGGCACCGGCAGCCGCCGACGATCAAAACTCAGCGCTGGCTGTGCGCCCGCCAACGCGTCTTGATGCGCCACGAATGCGCCGCGGCGAGCGCGAAGACCGCACCGCACATGCAGGCGAAGAGCCAGACGAGTTTTCCGTTCTCCCACGGCTGCAGGGCGGAGAAGCACGCAGTCGTGATGCGCACCGCGCAAGCCAGGATGCCGCTGACCGACGCAATCAGATAGATGTTGGCGATTCGTCGGGACCGCGGATCCCTGCGCAGCACCAGCATTGCCCGCGCGCCGTAGAGCAACAGGTAGGTCAGCGTGCCGCACAGCAGGATCCAATAGGCGCTGAGCCAGAAGTCCGTTGGCACCGTGAAGAAGTCGGAGCGATAGACCTTTGCGCCGTTGCCGAGCGAGAACGTGGCGAGCAGCAGCGGGATACACAGGGTGGCGGGCCGCTCGACGTACTGCTTGAACGAGTGCTGCATCGCTTCGTCGTCCTGCAACCGGCCCAGCGCGTTGTAGACGATCGCCGACGCGGCCACGATGTAGCAGTCGTGACCGATGTAGTCCTCGACGTTCCACATACCGGTCAGATCGTGTAACAGGCGGCCGATGGTTTCCGAGGCCAGCGGAGACATGAGCACCACCGCCGCGCCCTGCAGCGCGATGTTGAGGGTGGCGGCGACCTCCCACCGGCACGACCAGGTGACGCGCCGGATCCACAAGCTCCATGCGATGCACCCGAGGGTGATCGTTATGAGCACGGCTACTGACATGGGCAAGTCGCTTCGACGAGAATTAACAGGTAGCTGATTGTATGGCTAAAGCGGCGGCGCGTCGGTTCGTGGCGCTAATTTGGATAACTTTGCCGGACGCGCATTCCGCGTCCTGGTATCAGTCGGCGCGACGGTCACAGGTGCCGATTCCAGGTAATGCCAGACCTCCTGGCGACTCATCAGACCGAACCTGATTTGGAGATCGGGGTAGCTCAGCCCAAATCGGTCCGCGACCTGCCTGAGCTCCTCGGCATTGGGATAGTCGGACTCTTTGATGCGCCGATAGTAGGTGCTGCTGGAAATCCTGAGCGCGGTATAGATGGCTTTGGCGTCGATCTCGCCGTCGAGCAGGTAGTCCAGCAGCGCCTTGAGTTGTCGGCCGTTCTCATCGGTGCGGGGCATCACCACACGATAACCTCGATCACCGCCGTCGGGCAGCACGGATCGGTTTGCTCGCAGCTATTTTCTTATTGACATCACTGTCAGACTTTTGGCACTACTCTCCCAATTTTGGGACGGTGTGGCTACCGTGGTCCGCATGGTTGCTCCGGTGTTGCGGTCGGGCACGACATGCTGGTTCTCCGACTACCCCACGGCTACTGCGCCGGTCGAGTCCGACATGGCGATGGTGACAAGCGCATTGGATGAGGTCCTCAGTGCCGAACTGGCAGGTGCGCGGGTGGCCATGGACAGCAGCGTGGAGGAGATCCTGCTGGCTGCCTTGGGTCGGGCCGTCGCGCGCGCCATCGGCGACGGTGTCCTCGATGTCGAGGTCGGCGGTGCGCAGGCACGTCGAGCGTCGGTGGCGTGCAGTTCGCATCGGAGCCTGTCGGGGCATGACCTGTTGTCGACGGTCACGGTCCCTGTCGAACGTCTCGACCACCCGGCCGGCGCGGAAGTGTACTTCCGGTACGACGGCGACGGGCCTGGGTCGGCAGCACCCGCCGGATATTTGCTGGCGTTGCACCTGCACAGCGATTCTGCGACCGGGCTACAGCTCGACTGGCGGTATGACAGCCGCGGTTTCGACTGTGCCACGGTGGCCGAGTTGGCTGAGCAATTCCCGCTCGCGTTGATCGAAGTGACCTCCGGCTAGCTCGCGGCCGGCTCGTCGGGCAGCTGATTTGCGCCCCTCATTAGACTGCTTGAAACGGCGTCGATCCGGCCATCACCGGGGAGCTTCCGGAAGAACGGCTGCGCGGGCTTGTCTCACAACGCGGCCCAGTAGAACCGGACGGGTGGGCCCGTCATCGCCCGATAGTTGAGCGGCGTGTGGGTTTCCACACGCAAGCGGGGTGGTACCGCGGCGCTCGCGTACCTGCGCGACGTCGTCCCCGTGCCTTTGAACGAGTCGAACCTCCGAGACGGAGGCCCGACACAGGCACAGGAGACGAGACGTGAGCGCCTATCCCAAGCCCGCCGCACCGAATTTCCCGGAGCGCGAACTTGAGGTGCTGGATTACTGGGCCGGCGACGATACCTTCCGGGCCAGCGTGGCCCGTCGTCAGGACGCTCCGGAGTACGTGTTCTACGACGGACCTCCATTCGCCAACGGCCTGCCCCACTACGGCCACCTGCTCACCGGCTACGTCAAGGACATCGTGCCGCGCTATCGCACGATGGGGGGTTACAAGGTGGAGCGCCGGTTCGGGTGGGACACTCATGGGCTGCCCGCCGAACTCGAGGTGCAGCGCCAGCTCGGCATCACCGACAAGGCGCAGATCGAAGAGATGGGCATCGAGAAGTTCAACGCTGCCTGCCGCGCCTCGGTGCTCAAGTACACCGACGAGTGGCAGGCCTACGTCACCCGCCAGGCCCGCTGGGTCGACTTCGACAACGACTACAAGACCCTGGATCCGACGTTCATGGAGTCCGTGATCTGGGCGTTCAAGCAGCTGTGGGACAAGGGGTTGGCCTACGAGGGCAACCGGGTCCTGCCGTACTGCTGGAACGACGAGACCCCGCTGTCCAGCCATGAGTTGCGGATGGACGACGACGTCTACCAGAGCCGTCAGGATCCGGCCGTGACGGTCGGATTCACCGTTACCGAGGGTGCGCTGAAGGGTGCCCATCTGTTGATCTGGACGACGACGCCGTGGACGCTGCCGTCCAACCAGGCCGTCGCCGTCAACCCCGACATCGACTACGTCCTGGTGCAGGGCCCCGACGGGCGGCGCTATGTGCTGGCCGAGGCTCGGCTGGCCGCCTACGCACGCGAGCTCGGTGAGGAGCCCGAGGTGCTCGGCGCGTATACCGGCCGAGATCTGCTGGGTACGCACTACCTGCCGCCGTTTCCGTACTTCATGGGTTCGCCCAACGCTTTTCGGGTGCTGGCTGCTGACTTCGTCAGCACCGAGGACGGCACCGGCATCGTGCATATGGCTCCGGCCTACGGTGAGGACGACAAGGCCACGGCCGATGCCGCCGACATAGTCGCCGTCACACCCGTCGACTCCAAGGGGCGCTTCGACGAAACGGTGCCGGACTACGCGGGTCAGCATGTGTTCGAGGCGAATTCGCAGATCATCCGCGACCTCAAGAACAGTGACGGCGCAGCCCGTCCGAACGGCGCGGTGCTGTTGCGCCACGAAACGTACGAGCACTCATATCCGCACTGCTGGCGGTGCCGGAACCCGCTGATCTACCGTGCGGTGTCGTCCTGGTTCGTCCGGGTCACCGAGTTCCGCGACCGGATGGTCGAGCTGAACCAGCAGATCACCTGGTACCCGGAGCATGTCAAGGACGGCCAGTTCGGCAAGTGGCTGCAGGGCGCCCGGGACTGGTCGATCTCACGAAACCGCTACTGGGGCACACCGATTCCGGTGTGGAAGTCCGACGATCCCTCGTACCCGCGGATCGACGTCTACGGTAGCCTCGACGAGCTCGAGCGCGATTTCGGCGTGCGGCCGACCGATCTGCACCGGCCGTTCATCGACGAGCTGACGAGACCGAATCCCGATGACCCGACCGGTAAGTCCACGATGCGCCGTATCGAGGACGTGTTCGACGTGTGGTTCGACTCCGGCTCGATGCCGTACGCCCAGGTGCACTATCCGTTCGAGAACCAGGAATGGTTTGACGGTGTCGGCACGGTCAGGGAGGACGCTCACTTCCCGGGCGACTTCATCGTCGAGTACATCGGCCAGACCCGCGGCTGGTTCTACACCATGCACGTGCTGGCCACCGCGCTGTTCGACAAGCCGGCATTCAAAACCTGTGTGGCACACGGGATCGTGCTGGGTAACGACGGCCAGAAGATGAGCAAGTCACTGCGCAACTACCCCGATGTCAGCGAGGTGTTCGACCGCGACGGTTCCGATGCCATGCGGTGGTTCCTGATGGCATCGCCGATCCTGCGCGGCGGCAACCTCATCGTCACTGAACAGGGCATCCGTGAGGGCGTGCGCCAGGTGCTGCTGCCGCTGTGGAACGCCTACAGCTTCCTGGCCCTTTATGCGCCTGAGAAGGGCAGATGGCGCACCGATTCGGCGAACGTGCTGGATCGCTACATCCTGGCCAAGCTGGCGCAGTTGCGCGACGATCTCACCGCGTCGCTGGATGTCTGCGACATCTCGGGTGCGTGTGACGAGCTGCGGCAGTTCACCGAGGCGTTGACGAACTGGTATGTGCGCCGGTCGCGTTCGCGATTCTGGGAAGAGGATGCCGACGCCATCGACACCCTGCACACCGTGCTCGAGGTGACCAGTCGGCTCGCCGCCCCGCTGCTGCCGTTGGCCACCGAGGTGATCTGGTGTGGGCTGACCGGTGAGCGGTCGGTGCACCTGACCGATTGGCCGGAAGCCGGTTTGCTGCCGAAGGACCCCGACCTGGTCGCGGCGATGGACCAGGTGCGTGAGGTGTGCTCGGTGGGCTCCTCGCTGCGCAAGGCCAAGAAACTGCGGGTACGCCTGCCGCTGCCGAAACTGACTGTGGCTGTGGATAATCCTGAGGCGCTCGCGCCGTTCGCCGACCTGATCGCCGACGAGCTCAACGTCAAGGCTGTCGAGCTGACCGACGACATCGCCGCCTACGGTGAGTTCGAACTCGCCGTCAACGCCCGGGTCGCCGGACCGCGTATCGGCAAGGACGTGCAGGTGGCCATCAAGGCTGTCAAGTCGGGCGGGGGTGTGGTTAACCCTGACGGCACGCTGACCGCCGGACCGGTGGTGCTGCGGCCTGAGGAGTACACCTCCAAGCTCGTCGCGGCGGATCCCGAATCGACTGCGGCACTGCCCGACGGTGCCGGGCTGGTGGTGCTCGATGGCACGGTCACCGAGGAGCTCGAGGCCGAGGGCTGGGCTCGTGACATCATTCGTGAGCTCCAAGAGTTCCGTCGACAGGGTGGCCTTGAGGTGGGTGACCGAGTACGGCTGCGCCTCACGGTTCCCGAGTTACCTGGGGGATGGAAGGACGATTTCGAGACCCTCATTGGTAGAGAGCTTCTCGCACTGGATTTCCAGATCGAAACTGATCCGTCCGTCAAGCTGCATGAAGATCTATTCCCTGACCGGGACGCCCAAGGAGGCAGCGTGAGTACGGCCGGCAACACCCTTACCGGATCTGTCGGCCGCGGCTATCCCGTCGAGATGACCCGACTGACAACGCCTTGATCAGTCGAGTGTGAACTTGTGTGCGAGATTTTCCACTTTTTGGCGCACAAGTTCACACTCGGCGAACGACACGAGAGTCAGCCCTGGACGACGCGCGCCGCGCGCCCGCCGAGCGATACGGTGTCGCCGGGCCGCAGTTGGCGGCCGCGTCGGACCTCGACATCACCGTTGACGGTGACGAGCCCTTCGGCGATCACCGCTTTCGCGTCGGCCCCCGTGTCGATCAGCGAGGCCAGCTTGAGGAACTGGCCGAGGCGGATCGATTCGTCACGGATCGGGACGTCATCGGATGCCATGCCGGTCAGGGTAGCGCCATAGCATCGACAGGTATGGCAGGCAGCGGGGTCCGGGCGGGCGGACGCTGGGTCCTGCATCTCGACATGGATGCCTTCTTCGCGTCCGTGGAGCAGCTCACCCGGCCGACCCTGCGCGGGCGACCCGTGCTGGTCGGCGGGCTGGGCGGGCGCGGCGTGGTGGCCGGCGCAAGTTACGAGGCGCGGCGTTTCGGCGCCCGTTCGGCGATGCCGATGCACCAGGCACGCAGGCTGGTCGGGGCGCCCGCGGTGGTGCTTCCGCCACGCGGCACGGTGTACAGAGTCGCCAGCCGCCGGGCGCTCGACACCGTCCGCAGCGTGGTCCCGGTGTTGGAACAGCTGTCGTTCGACGAAGCCTTCGGCGAACCTGCCGAGCTTGCCGGTGCTTCGGCGGCCGAGGTGGAGGCGTTCTGCCAGCAGCTGCGGGCCAAGGTACGTGAGCGCACCGGGCTGGTGTCGTCGGTCGGTGCTGGTTCGGGCAAGCAGATCGCCAAGATCGCGTCGGGCCTAGCGAAACCAGACGGGGTGCGGGTGGTACGGCGTGATGAGGAGAGGGTGCTGCTCGACGGGTTGCCGGTGCGGCGACTGTGGGGGATCGGCCCGGTGGCCGAGGAGAAGCTGCACCGGCTGGGCATCGAGACCGTCGGCGCGTTCGCGGCGCTGTCCGACACCGAGGTGGCCAGTGTGCTCGGCGCGACGGTCGGGCCGGCCCTGCATCGGCTGGCCCGCGGCATCGATGACCGTCCGGTGGCCGAGCGTGCGGAGGCCAAGCAGATCAGCGCCGAGTCGACGTTTCCCGAGGACCTCACCACGCTCGGGCAGTTGCAGGACGCCATCGGCCCGATCGGCGAGCACGCACACCAACGCCTGGAGAAGGATGGTCGCGGCGCTCGTACCGTCACGGTCAAGCTCAAGAGGTCGGACATGAGCACGCTGACGCGCTCGGCGACCCTGGCCTACGCCACCACCGAGGCAGCCACCCTCATCGGTACTGCGCGCCGACTACTTCTCGACCCGGTCGAGGTCGGGCCGATTCGCCTGGTCGGCGTGGGATTTTCAGGTTTGTCGGATACCCGGCAGGAGTCGTTGTTCCCGGATCTGGAGCAGCCGCAGGAAGTTTGGGACACCCACCAGTCCGACGACACCGCCCCTGTCGCCGCGACGGTATGGCGCATCGGCGACGACGTGGTACACCCCGACCACGGCTTCGGTTGGATCCAGGGCGCCGGGCACGGTGTGATGACCGTCCGGTTCGAAACGCGGGCGTCGGGGCCAGGCCCGACCCGCACCTTCGCCGCGGACACACCTGGGGTCACCCGGGCCAACCCGGTCGACAGCTTGGCGTGGGCCGACTACCTCGAGGGGCTCGGGCGGACGTGAGGAGCAAATTGGCAGGGCGGACGTGAGGAGCAAATTGACCCGGACTACCAGAGCTCACCGTAGGTGGCGGACAGGATGAAACCATGCTCGCCGTAGGTCTTGCAGGTCACCGCGCCCTGATATCCGACGCCGCAACTGGCTCCCCAGTTCTCCAGCCGTTGGCCTTCGGGTAGTACGTCGACATCGCGCGTGAATCTGGCGTCGTCGGAGTGCTCGTAGTCCGCAGGCCCCCAGCTGTTGACTACGGTCTGGTTGGTTCCCGCCGGCGCGTCGGTCGGCACGGCGTCGCAGCCCACAGGGCCGCCGTTGGGGCCGATGCCACAGTGTCTGCCGTCAGGGGTTTTGAAGAATACCCAGTAGAAGTCGCCGGGCGCGGCCGACGAGAACGTGCCTCGAGCGTTGGGGTAGCCGTCGATGTCGTCGGCACCGGGTGGCGGTTGGGCGCCTGCGGGCGGCGCGACCGCCAAGGCCAGTACGCCGGCCGCGACAGCTAAGCGGTACAGCATGCAATCCATTGAACCTGAGCGGTCAACCCCACTGGCCGACGATGCCGCTCACCGGTTGTCCGGAGGCGATGGCCGCCATCAGCAATACCCGAGCCTGGCCGGGACGCAGGCTCGGTACCAGTACCGCGCCTGCGTCGAGGAGGCGTTGACCAGGTCCGTAGTCGGGCCTGATCGGCCCGTCAGGTACCCGGGTGGACACGGCAACCGTCACGCCGGCGGCGATGTGCCTGCGCACACCGTCGATGATCGGCTCTCCCGCGTTGCCCGAGCCCATCGCTTCCAGCACGATCCCGCGCGCCCCCGCGGCGACGCAGGCATCCATGGCGGCAGCGTCGCTGCCCGGGTAAGCCGCGACGATGTCGACCCGGGGCGCGGTCGCGGCAACCAGCCCGCCCAGCTGGGGTCGCACCTTGGCTACTCCGGGCTCGAACATCCCCGCGGTGACCGCGCCCACCGCGGTACCCGCGAACCCTGCGAGGTTCACGGTGGAATCCTTCCGTAGCCCGAGCGGTTGCCACACCGTGCCGGCGAACGTGACCAGGACGCCCAGGTCACGGGTCTTTGGGCTGGCCGCCACCGCAAGGGCATCGCGTAAGTTGGCGGGCCCGTCCGCGTCCGGCGCGTCGGAACTGCGCTGGGCGCCGGTGAGGACCACCGGCACGGCCCCGGCGTACGTCAGCTCAAGCCACAGCGCGGTTTCCTCCATGGTGTCGGTTCCGTGGGTGATCACCACACCGTCGGAAGTGCTCGCCGCCGACTCGGCCGCAGCCCGGATCCGGTCCCAGTCAGCCGGTGTCATCATGGCGCTGTCCATGGCCAGCAGATCGATGATGTCGATGTCGATGTCGGTGGCGATGTCGAGGCCTGCGGTCAGGTCGGTGCCGGTGCGGGTCGGGTGCCGTACCCCGGCGCTGTCGGTGCTCGTGGCGATGGTCCCGCCGGTGGTGATGACGGTCAGAGTCACGGGCTTGTGCACGGCTGAGATTGTCGCGCATCGACACTTTGGGATGATGGGGGAGTGACTGAGGAAACCCCCACCCCGGCGGAGCCGGTGACCGAGGCTTCCGGGGATACCGAGTCCCCTGCCCCGCCCCGACGCCGACTGCCCCTGCTGCTGACGGTTGCCGGGGTGGTGCTGTTCCTCGACATCGTGACCAAAGTGCTCGCGGTGCGGCTGCTGACGCCCGGCCAGCCGGTCTCGATCATCGGGGACACGGTGACTTGGACGTTGGTCCGCAACTCTGGTGCCGCGTTCTCCATGGCGACCAGCTACACGTGGCTGTTGACGCTGATCGCCACCGGGGTCGTCATCGGCATCATCTGGATGGGACGTCGCCTGGTCTCGCCGTGGTGGGCGATCGGGCTGGGCATGATCCTCGGGGGTGCTATGGGCAACCTGGTGGACCGGTTCTTCCGGTCGCCAGGGCCGCTGCGCGGCCACGTGGTCGACTTCTTCTCCGTCGGTTGGTGGCCGGTGTTCAACGTGGCCGACCCTTCCGTGGTGGGCGGGGCGATCCTGCTGGTGGCGTTGTCGTTGTTCGGCTTCGACTTCGATACCGTCGGCCGGCGTCAGCCGGACGAGGCGACGGCGAAGACGGCATCGGGGAAGACCGATACTGCCGAGGCCGACCCCGCACAGCCCGAGAAAGCCGGCGACCAGGACGCGCAGGACCCGGCCGACGAGTCGAGCCCGGTCGGCCGCCAGGCCGATCCGTCATAGTGGCCACGCGGTCGATGCCGGTCCCCGAGGGGCTGGCTGGTATGCGGGTCGACGCAGGGTTGGCGCGGCTACTCGGGCTGTCTCGGACCGCCGTGGCGGCGCTGGCCGAGGACGGTGGTGTCGACCTCGACGGAGCGCCGGCCGCCAAATCCGACAAGCTGGTCGCCGGAGCCTGGCTGGAGGTGCGGCTGCCCGAGGCTCCCGCGCAGGTGGAGAACACCCCCGTCGACATCGAGGGCATGACCATCCTCTACTCCGACGACGATGTCGTTGCGGTGGACAAGCCGCCGGGTGTCGCCGCGCACGCCACGGTCGGCTGGCACGGCCCGACGGTGCTGGGCGGGTTGGCGGCCGCGGGCTTCCGGATCAGCACGTCGGGTATCCACGAGCGACAGGGCATCGTGCAACGCCTGGACGTCGGCACCTCGGGGGTGATGGTGGTGGCGCTGTCGGAGCGGGCCTACACCGTGCTCAAGCGGGCGTTCAAGCAGCGCACCGTCGACAAGCGTTATCACGCCCTGGTGCAGGGACACCCTGACCCCTCGAGCGGGACCATAGACGCGCCGATCGGCAGGCACCGGGGTCATGACTGGAAGTTCGCGGTGGTCGAGGACGGACGCCACAGCGTCACCCACTACGACACGATCGAGGCCTTCCAGGCGGCCAGCCTGGTCGATATCGCACTGGAAACCGGCCGCACCCATCAGATTCGGGTCCATTTCGCCGCCCTGCACCATCCGTGCTGCGGTGATCCGACCTACGGCGCCGATCCGACACTCGCGAAACGGCTCGGGCTCGAACGCCAGTGGCTGCATGCCAGGTCGCTGGCCTTTGCACACCCGGCCGACGGCCGACGCATCGAGATCACCAGTCCGTATCCGGCAGACCTGCAGCACGCCCTCGACGTGCTCCGCCAGCACTGACCGTGAGTGACGCTCGCCGGACCGGAGTGCTCTACGGCGCAGCTGCCTACATCTGGTGGGGCCTGTGCCCCGGTTTCTTCCTGCTCCTCCTGCCGGCCGGAGCTCTCGAGGTGCTGGCGCACCGCATTGTCTGGAGCGCGGTGTTCCTGCTCCTGGTGCTGGCTGTCACGCGTCGGCTCGGCGATCTGCGGCAGCTGAGCCCCCGCACCTGGCTGCAACTGCTGGCTGCGGCGGCGCTCATCTCCGTCAACTGGGGCACCTACATATACGCGGTCACCAACGGCCACGTCGTCGACGCCGCGCTCGGGTACTTCATCAACCCACTCGTGACCGTCGCACTCGGGGTCGTGGTGTTCCGTGAACGCATCAACCGCTGGCAGGCGGTGGCTCTGGCCATCGCCGTGGCGGCGGTCGCGGTGCTGACCGCGCAGGTCGGTGCGCCGCCCTACATCGCCGTCGTGCTGGCCGTGTCGTTCGCCGTCTACGGACTGGTCAAGAAGGTGGTGGCGGCCGATCCACGAGTCAGTGTGGCGGTCGAGACGCTACTGGCGCTGCCGCTGGCCGCGGGATACCTGATCACTCTCGGTGTGCTCGGGCAGGGGCATTTCCTCAACAGCGGCGCCAGGCACGCGGCCCTGTTGTTGCTGGCCGGCCCGGTCACGGCGATCCCGCTGCTGCTGTTCGCCGCGGCGGCGCAACGACTCCCGCTGGTCACCCTGGGGCTGTTGTTCTATCTCAACCCGGCTCTGCAGATGGCGTGGGGCGTGTTCATCGGACATGAACCGATGCCGTTGGGCCGGTGGATCGGGTTCGCGCTGATCTGGCTGGCGCTGATCGTCATGACCGTCGCGGCGATCGGGAGAAAGACTCCGGGGCCTTCTTCGTCTGTCGATCGAATCGAACCGGAATCGTCGTCACTGTGACAGCCCGAAACGAACACCGGGCTGCTGGACTGAGATGAGCGGGCCCACTGAGCTGTGGCTGGGGACACGCTCGGCGACACGCTCGGATGTGTCGGTGGGCGGCAATAGACTGGCGACCCTATGAGCGGTTCATCTTCGGGGTCTTCAGGGTCCTTTGTGCACCTGCACAACCACACCGAGTATTCGATGCTGGACGGCGCTGCGAAGATCACTCCGATGCTTGCCGAGGCGCAGCGGCTGGGCATGCCCGCGATCGGCATGACCGACCACGGCAACATGTTCGGCGCCAGCGAGTTCTACAACTCGGCGACCAAAGCTGGCATCAAACCGATCATCGGCGTCGAGGCGTACATCGCTCCCGCGTCGCGGTTCGACACCAAGCGGGTCCAATGGGGTGACCCGAGCCAGAAGGGCGACGACGTCTCGGGTAGCGGTGCTTACACCCACATGACGATGATGGCCGAGAACGCCACCGGTCTGCGTAACTTGTTCAAGCTCTCGTCGCTGGCGTCCTTCGAAGGTCAGCTCGGCAAATGGTCGCGCATGGACGCCGAGATCATCGCCGAGCACGCCGAGGGCATCATCGCAACCACGGGGTGCCCGTCCGGGGAGGTGCAGACCCGGCTGCGGCTCGGTCATCGGGACGAGGCGCTCGAAGCGGCCGCCAAGTGGCGCGACATTTTCGGCAAGGAGAACTTCTTCCTGGAGCTCATGGACCACGGCCTCGACATCGAGCGTCGCGTCCGCGAGGGCCTCCTGGAGATCGGGCAGAAGCTCGCCATCCCACCGCTGGCGACCAACGACTGCCACTACGTGACGCGCGAGGCGTCGCAGAACCACGAGGCGCTGCTCTGCATCCAAACGGGCAAGACGCTGTCCGACCCGAACCGCTTCAAGTTCGATGGTGACGGCTACTACCTCAAATCGGCCGAAGAGATGCGGGCGCTGTGGGACTCGCAGGTGCCGGGCGCGTGCGATTCCACGGTGCTCATCGGCGAGCGGGTCCAGTCCTATGCCGACGTGTGGACCCCGACCGACCGGATGCCGGTGTTCCCGGTTCCCGAAGGCCATGATCAGGCGACGTGGCTGACCCGCGAGGTGACCGCGGGGCTGCAGCGACGGTTCCGTGGCGGTGCCGTGCCTGCCGAGTACTCCGACCGCGCCGCCTACGAGATCAAGGTCATCTGCGACAAGGGCTTCCCCTCCTACTTTCTCATCGTCGCCGACCTGATCAACTACGCCCGCTCGGTCGACATCAGGGTGGGTCCGGGCCGCGGGTCTGCCGCCGGATCCCTGGTGGCCTACGCGCTCGGTATCACCAATATCGATCCGATCCCACACGGCCTGCTGTTCGAGCGGTTCCTCAACCCGGAACGTCCGTCGGCCCCTGACATCGATATCGACTTCGACGACCGTCGCCGCGGCGAGATGCTTCGCTACGCGGCCAACAAGTGGGGCAGTGACCGGGTCGCCCAGGTCATCACCTTTGGCACCATCAAAACCAAAGCGGCGCTGAAGGACTCGGCGCGTGTCCACTACGGTCAGCCGGGCTTCGCCATCGCCGACCGGATCACCAAGGCGCTGCCGCCGCCGATCATGGCCAAGGACATCCCGCTGTCGGGTATCACCGATCCGAGCCATGAGCGGTACAAGGAAGCAGCCGAGGTCCGCGGCCTGCTCGACACCGATCCGGATGTGCGCACCATCTACGAGACGGCGCGGGGCCTTGAGGGCCTGGTCCGCAACGCCGGTGTGCACGCGTGCGCGGTGATCATGAGTTCCGAACCGCTCATCGACGCCATTCCGCTGTGGAGGCGGCCCCAGGACGGCGCGGTCATCACGGGCTGGGATTACCCGTCGTGCGAGGCCATCGGCCTGTTGAAGATGGACTTTCTGGGCCTGCGGAACCTGACGATCATCGGTGATTGCATCGAGAACATCAAAGCCAACCGCGGTGTCGACCTCGACCTCGAAACGCTGCCATTCGACGACCCAGCCGCCTACGAACTGCTTGGCCGCGGTGACACCTTAGGGGTGTTCCAGCTCGACGGTGGTCCGATGCGCGACCTGCTGCGCCGCATGCAGCCCACCGGGTTCAACGACATTGTCGCGGTGCTGGCCCTGTACCGGCCCGGCCCCATGGGCATGAACGCCCACAACGACTACGCGGACCGCAAGAACGGGCGCCAGGCGATCAAACCGATCCACCCCGAACTCGAGGAGCCGCTCAAAGACATCCTCGCCGAGACCTACGGCCTGATCGTCTACCAAGAGCAGATCATGTTCATCGCCCAGAAGGTCGCCTCGTACTCGATGGGCAAAGCCGATGCGCTCCGAAAGGCCATGGGTAAGAAGAAACTTGAGGTGCTAGAGGCCGAGTACAAGGGCTTCAAGGAGGGCATGACCGCCAACGGCTTCTCCGAGGGCGCGGTGAAAGCCTTGTGGGACACCATCCTTCCGTTCGCCGGCTACGCGTTCAACAAATCGCATGCGGCCGGCTACGGCCTGGTGTCGTACTGGACCGCCTATCTCAAGGCGAATTACCCGGCCGAGTACATGGCGGGCCTGCTCACCTCGGTCGGTGACGACAAGGACAAAGCCGCGGTGTATCTCGCCGACTGCCGCAGGCTCAGCATCACGGTGTTGCCGCCCGACGTCAACGAGTCGGTGCAGAACTTCGCCTCGGTGGGAGCCGACATCCGCTTCGGGCTCGGTGCGGTGCGCAACGTCGGCGCGAACGTCGTGGCGTCGCTCGTGAGTACCCGCGCCGAGAAGGGCAAGTACACCGATTTCTCGGACTACCTCAACAAGATCGACATCGCGGCCTGCAACAAGAAGGTCACAGAATCGCTGATCAAGGCCGGCGCGTTCGACTCTCTCGGCCATCCGCGCAAGGGCCTGTTCCTCGTGCACACCGACGCCGTCGATTCGGTGCTCGGTACCAAGAAGGCCGAGGCGATGGGGCAGTTCGACCTGTTCGGTGGCGGTGACGCCGCCGATTCCGGAGATGCCGCGTTCACCATCAAAGTCCCCGACGAGGAGTGGGATGACAAGCACAAGCTGGCGCTCGAACGCGAGATGCTCGGCCTGTACGTGTCCGGCCATCCGCTCAACGGCGTCGCGCATCTACTGTCTGCCCAGGTCGATACCCAGATCCCGGCGATCCTCGACGGCGACGTCGCCAACGACGCCCAGGTAGTGGTCGGCGGCATCCTGGCTTCGGTCAACCGGCGCGTCAATAAGAACGGATTGCCTTGGGCATCAGCACAATTGGAAGATCTCACCGGTGGTATCGAGGTGCTGTTCTTCCCTCAGACATATTCGTTGTTCGGCGGCGAGATCGCCGACGACGTGGTGGTGTTGGTCAAGGCCAAAGTTGCTGCGCGCGACGACCGGATCTCGCTCATCGCGCACGAGCTCGTGGTGCCGGACTTCACCAGCGCCCAGGCCGACCGGCCTCTTGCGGTGAGCTTGCCGACTCGGCAATGCACCATCGACAAGGTCAGTGCACTCAAGCAAGTGCTGGCCAATCATCCGGGTACGGCCCAGGTGCATCTGCGGCTGATCAGCGGTGAGCGGATCACCACCCTGGAGTTGGATCAGTCGCTGCGGGTGACGCCGTCGTCGGCATTGATGGGTGACCTCAAGGCGCTGCTGGGTCCGGGCTGTCTGGGTTAGCCGTCCTGCCCGTGGCGGATGTACGTTAGAACCGGTAACGCAGGATCCGGCCCTTGCGCGCTGTCGCCTTCGTCTTTCCCATCAATCGGGTGGCGACTCGCAGCCATCCGGGGAAGAGGTCGACTTCGTCGGCGTGGGTGAGGCTGGCCTCCTCGACGAGGCGCAGCCGCGGATTCCAGGTCTGCGGATGGTGAGCGTCTTTGAATCCGAGATAACCCCATTGACTACCAACGTCTTTGAACATCTTCTGGGGATAGAACTTGAGCGCTGCGCGGCTGAACCAGCCGATCCCACCGTAGTCGTTGAAGGCGATCTCGCCAGTGTGGAAGTGCTCGGTGATGCCGCGGAAGATCCCCGCGATCACCGGTTCGGTGAGGAATGCGAGCAATCCGTCGGCCACGAGCATGGTGGGCCGGTCCGCCGGAATCGTCGCTGCCCAATCCGGAGCGGCCAGCGATGCCGCCACGATGTGTGAACGCGGATCCGGAGGCAGGAGACCCTCGCGCAGCGCGCTGATGCCCGCGAGGTCGATGTGGTACCAGTCCACGGTCGCCGGCGGCGAGACGCGGTACAGGCCGCTGTCGAGACCGGCCCCGAGATCGACCACGACCGCGTTTGGATGTGCCGCGGTGAAGGTACGGACCCGGTCGTCGAGCATCTTGGCCCGCAGCGCCGCCTGGCACACCACGCTGGTCTGAACACCCAGCCCGGCAAAGTCGTAGTCGATATCGTCGACGATCGAATCGGCCAGCGAATCCCCGAGTATCGGGTGCGCCGCGCGATTGTCCAATGCTCGGGCATACAGCGTCAGCAAGGCCGTCTCTTCGACCGGAGTCAGATCGGCGATGACAGTCCTCATAGGTGCGACGGTACACCCCGTCGTCGCGCTGAACGATCAGCCCAAAACGTTTACCGCCCTGGCGATTACGCATCTAGCAGTGGACAGTGCCACCACGGCCTGGACCATCAATCCGGTTTGGCAACGCCAGATGCCGAACACGATGATGTTGGAGGTGGCGTACCGACCGCGTGAACCCTATCGGGGTGTCAGTGTGGCTGCCTACGCTGTGAAACATGCGGAGTCGTCATATCAGTGTCTGGATCGATGCCGCGCCCGACGCGGTGTATGCGTTCGCCGCCGACCCGCACCAGTTGTCGCGCTGGGCCGCGGGTTTGGCCGGAGGCTCGCTGCGGCCGTCAGCCGACGGCTGGCTGGCGGATTCCCCGATGGGGCAGGTGACCGTGCAGTTCAGCCCGCCCAACACTTTCGGCGTGCTCGACCATGTGGTGCGGTTGCCGTCCGGCGAGGAGGTTTACAACCCCATGCGTGTGGTCGCCGCCAGCCCCGGGGCAGCACAGTGCGAGGTGGTGTTTACCGTGCGGCAGCGGCCGGGGGTCGCCGATGAGGACTTCGACGCCGATATCGCCGCAGTGACCGCCGATCTCGAGACTCTTCGCGGCCTGCTCGAAGGTCAGTGACCGCAGGACTTCAGCAGCGCGCTTCCAGCCGGTACTGAACGTCGGCCGGTCTGGTGGGACGATCGTCATTGGCGCCGCGTGCCGTGCCGGTGATGGTGAACGTCGATCCGTCGATGCTGGCCTCGGTGGTGCCCGGCCGTCCTTCTGCCCAGCTGCCGGTGAAACCGTCGATGCCGCGGAGTCGAACCGCCCTCGGGGTGACGGCAGCTCCGGTCTCGACCATCGCCGTGAAACCCGGTTCCTTCTCCGACGACTCGATGATCCACAGCCAGGCTCGCTGCGTGCAGTCGATCGGAAACGCGGTCGAAGACTGCTGGCCATTGATCGTGATCCGCGCGGTGTTCCCGCCGGGGAGAGGTCCGGGCTGGGTTGAACACGCACTCACCACCAGAGCGGCGAGCACCACAGTGCGCGCCCCCATCGACCGGATCCGCCGTTGGGTGTGGCGCATGAGAATGGGTTTACCCCTTGTCTGCCTGTTTGGCCATAGTCGTGCCTATTCCGGCGACTACGAGGCGCAGGAGGTTTTCGGGGACGAGAAGGCCGGGTGCTGGGTCCGTGCAATGGCGGCCTTCCCGGACTACGCCGAGTACCGGGAGAAGACTCGAGCGGCAGATCCCGGTGTTCGTGCTCACCCCGGTGAAGTGAAACCGCTGGCCGGTGGCACTATTGACCAGTGACTGCCGAACTGAGCTCCCGTACGTCTGCGCCGCTTTGTGCGGCCGACATCGATGAGGCTGCCCGGCGAATTTCCGGTGTGGTCACGCAAAGCCCCCTGCAGATTTGTGAGCGGTTGTCCGAGGCCACCGGTGCCACGGTGTACCTCAAGCGCGAAGATCTGCAGGCAGTGCGGTCCTACAAGGTGCGTGGTGCCTTCAATCTGATGGCCCAGTTGTCCGAGGAGGAGAAGGCCGCGGGCGTGGTGTGCTCTTCGGCCGGAAACCATGCTCAGGGCTTCGCGATGGCGTGCCGGTCGATGGGCATCCACGGCCGGGTGTACGTGCCGGCCAAGACTCCCAAGCAGAAGCGCGACCGCATCCGGTATCACGGCCGCGAGTTCATCGAGCTGATCGCTGTCGGGGCGACCTACGACCAGGCCGCCGCCGCGGCACTCGACGATGTGGCACGCACAGGCGCCACTCTCGTACCCCCGTACGACGACGTGCGCACCATGGCCGGGCAGGGCACCATCGCCGCCGAACTGCTTGAGCAGCTCGATGCCGAACCCGACCTGGTGATCGTGCCCGTCGGTGGCGGGGGTTGCATCTCCGGCATCACCACCTACCTGGCCGAGCGCACCACCAGCACGTCGGTGCTCGGTGCCGAGCCGGCTGGTGCCGCGTCGATGATCGCGGCGCTGGCGGCGGGCGAGCCGGTCACCCTCGAGCATGTGGACCAGTTCGTCGACGGGGCCGCGGTCGCCCGGGCGGGTGCGCGACCCTACGCCGCGCTGGCGGCAGCCGGCGACATGGTGTCGATCACCACCGTCGACGAGGGCGCGGTCTGCACCGCGATGCTCGACCTGTACCAGAACGAGGGCATCATTGCCGAGCCGGCCGGTGCTCTGTCGGTGGCGGCCCTGCTGGAGGCTGACATCGAGCCCGGCTCCACCGTGGTCTGCCTGATTTCCGGTGGCAACAACGACGTCTCCCGGTACAACGAGGTGCTGGAACGATCGCTGGTTCACCTGGGTCTCAAGCATTACTTCCTGGTGGATTTCCCACAGGAGCCCGGCGCGTTGCGGCGCTTCCTCGACGAGGTGCTCGGGCCGGGTGACGACATCACCCTCTTCGAGTACGTCAAACGCAACAACCGGGAGACCGGCGAGGCGCTGTGTGGGGTTCAGCTGAGCTCGGCGGCCGACCTGGAAGGTCTGCTGGCCCGGATGGAGGCCTCCGATATTCACGTCGAGTTGCTCGAGCCCGGATCCCCGACGTACCGCTACCTGACCTAGCTGGCGTCGGCCTCACCTCGAGCACCGCCTCGTCGTTGGCGCGGAAGATCGGTTCCAGCGGCACACCGTATGCGGCGGCAGACACGGTCAGCAGCGATGCCCAGTCGCGGTCGAGGTTCGACACCGGGCCGCGCCCCGGCCGCGTGAGCAGCATGGCAACGGTGGTGCCGTCTTCCAGCCCCGTCAGAACTCGCGGGAGCCGACTGACGATGTACTCGACCAGTCCCGGCTGGGGCCTGGCTCGCACCGGCACCTGGCTCATGGCCGTATACATCCGGCGGTCGCCGCCGACGAATCCGACCCACAACAACCGTTGCCCGAACCCGAGGTCACCCATGAGGGCGCGCCAACGCTCGCGCAAGTCGACGGCGGAATGGATCGGGTCGGTGGCGGTTTCGATCGGCGGTATGGGCAGCAATTCACGATGACTCATGTCCGCATCATCGTCGCCAGGATGCCTAGTGGGGTAACGCGTTATCCACAGGCTCTGCGGTTGTGGACGGCGGTTTGACAGTGCGCAAAATCGCGAAAGAATGTCCGGCCAGCGTCGTGGCATCGGGACCGACCGCGGGTTCGCCCCACGCCAGCACCACGTCCCCGGTCACCGGGACGCTGGCGGCCGCTTCCCCCAGGTTGCAGGCGATGGCGAGGGTGCCACGGAGCAACACGATCCAGCGCTGCCGCTCGTCGAACTGGATGTGCAGATGGTCCAGCCAGGGATCGGCGAGATCGGCCTCGCTGTGGCGCAGGCCGATCAGATCGTGGTACAGCCGCCGCAACCGGCCGTGGTCGCCTTCGTCGATCTCGTCCCAGTTCAACTTGGACCGCTTGAATGTCGCGGGGTCCTGAGGATCGGGAATCTCGTCGGCATCCCAGCCGTGTTCGGCGAACTCGGCCTTGCGGCCTTCGGCCGTGGCACGGGCCAGTTCAGGTTCCGGGTGCGAGCTGAAGAATTGGAACGGCGACGACGAGCCCCACTCCTCGCCCATGAAAAGCATTGCAGTATAGGGAGATCCGAGCGCAAGCGCGGCCTTTACGGCGAGCTGCCCGGTATCCAGCCGCTGTGACGGCCGGTCTCCGACAGCCCGGTTGCCGACCTGATCGTGGGTCAGTGTGTAGGCCAGCAGCCGGGTGGCGGGAATAGTCGTGGTGTCCAGCGGGCGGCCGTGCCTGCGGTGCCGAAACGACGAGTACGTACCGGCGTGGAAGTAGCCGTTCTTGAGTGTGCTCGCCAAGGTCTGCAGTGACCCGAAGTCGGCGTAGTAGCCCTGCCTTTCGCCTGAGACCGCGGTGTGGATGGCGTGGTGGATGTCGTCGTCCCACTGTGCGGTCATTCCGTAGCCGCCACGGTCCCGCGGGGTGATCAGACGGGGGTCGTTGAGGTCGCTCTCGGCGATCAGTGACAGCGGGCGGCCGAGTTCTGCTGCCAGCGCGTCCGTTTCGGTGGCCAGTTCCTCCAGCAGGTGGATCGCGGTGTTGTCCATCAGCGCGTGCACGGCGTCCAGCCGCAGGCCGTCGGCGTGGAACTCCCGCATCCACCGCAGGGCGCAGTCGAGAATGTAGCGACGTACTTCGTCTGCGTCGTTGCCGGACAAGTTGATCGAGCTGCCCCACGGGTTGTGGCCGGCGGACAGGTAGGGGCCGAACCGGGGGAGGTAGTTGCCGGACGGGCCGAGGTGGTTGAACACCGCGTCGACGAGAACACCGAGTCCGCGGGCATGGCAGGCGTCGATGAGCCGGACGAGGCCGTCGGGACCGCCGTAGGGTTCGTGCACCGCGTACCAGAGCACGCCGTCGTAGCCCCAGCCATATGTTCCGTTGAAGGCGTTGACCGGCATCAGCTCAACGAAGTCGACTCCGAGACCCACCAGATAGTCGAGCTTTTCGATCGCTGCGTCGAAAGTCCCGGCCGGGGTGAACGTGCCTATGTGCAGTTCGTAGATCACCCCGCCCGCGATGGACTTGCCTGTCCAGCCGGCATCGGTCCAGGCGTCCGGTCGAGCGCGCCACAGCCGGGAGCGTTCGTGCACACCGTCGGGCTGGCGGGGTGAGCGCGGATCCGGAAGCACCTGCGGGTCGTCACCAAGGACGAATCCATACCGGGCGTCAGCAGGGGCGTCGACATCGGTGCGCCACCAGCCGTCCTCGGTGCGGTCCATCTCGTGCTGGGTGCCGTTTACGTCGAGCCGGACGCGTTCGGGCTTCGGGGCCCAGACCGCGAATTCAGTCATCGCTGCGCACCAACAGCGCGACCGGCAGTTCGGCGAAAAGTCCGCTGGCGGGGATCGCCCCGCTGTACTGCGTGCCGGTGAGCCGGTCGGCCCAGACACCGTCGGGAAGCGTGAGCGTGGTGTCTGCCCAACCGGTTTCGGCGAGGCGAACGGTCCAGCGGCTCACAGCCACCAGCACGTCGCTACCGCGTTGGAACGACACCACGTGCGCTGCGGCGGGTCCGTCGGCCGATACCGGCCGGTAGCTGCCGGTCAGGAAGCTCTCCGGTCGTTCCCGGCGCAACCGTAACGCCGCGTTCGTCACGCGCAGTTTGTCTTCGCTGTTCTCCCGCAGTGCGCGACGACGCGCTGCGTAGTCGACGGGCCGGCGATTGTCCGGGTCGACCAGACTGTCCTCGGGGAACTCGGTGCCCTGGTATACGTCGGGTACACCCGGTGCGGTCAGCTGGATGAGCTTCTGGCCCAGAATGTCGTTGCGGGTGTGGGCATGCAGACGCGTCGTCAGGTTCGTCAGCCCGGCTGCGACCGGACCGTCGAGCACCTGATCGAGCCAATTGTGCACGGCTGCCTCAAAATCGGGATCCTGCTCGTGCCAGGACGTGTGGATGCCCGCCTCCCTGATGGCCTTCTCGGCGTAGACGTGCAGCCGGGTGCGTAACTCGTCGGTCACCAGGCCATCGGCCGGCCAGACGCCGAAGATGTTCTGCCACAGGAACAACCCGGTGCTCGCATCCGGCGGCGGGGCCAGTGCTGACCACTCGCCGATCCGGTCGGCCCACTCCGAGGACACCTGCGACAGCACGCCGATGCGGGCGCGCACATCCTCACCACGTTTGGTGTCGTGCGTGGTCAATGCGGTCATCGCCAACGGCCAGTGGCGGACCCGAGCTGCGGCCCGCTGATGGAATTCGGCTGCGCTGACACCGAACAGCGCCGGGTCGCCCCCGACCTCGTTGAGCGACACCAGGCGTGCGTCTCGGTAGAAGAGGCAATCCTCGACCGACTTCGCGGTCGCCGCGCCACACAGCTGGTTGAACCGGGCTGCCGCTTCAGGGCTGGTCGACACCGCTGCGGCCACGATGGCCAGCACGTCAGCTAATTCCGGTGTGGCCACCACTGTTTCGCCGAGGGCGACCGGCAGCACAGCGGCCAGTGCGGGATAGTCGCAGCGGTACACCGGGATCCTGCCGACCAACGCCGCGACGGCTGCGGGTAGACGGACGTCGCGAACGCCAGTGGCAGCCGAGATGACGCGGCAGAGCCGGTCCAGCTCACTGGCCAGAGTGTCGGTGACGGCGGTGGTCTTGAGTTCGATCTCCGAGGTCGCGTCGTCCTGCGCCGCCAGTTTCGTCAGGGCGGCTGCCCCCGTAGGCTCGACGAACAGACCGCCGACCTCCCGCAGCGCGTCGTAACCCGTGGTGCCGTCCACCGGCAGCGAGGAGTCCAGGCTTTCGTCGGTGGCGAGGATCTTCTCCGCCACGATCCACGCCGTCGGCCCGGTCAGTTCGCGCAGCCAGGCGAGATATCCTGCGGGATCGGACAATCCGTCCGGGTGGTCGATGCGCACGCCGTCGACAAGCGACTCGTCAAACCACCGCCGGACCTCGGTGTGGGTGGCGTCGAACACCGCACGGTCCTCCTGCCGCAGCGCGGCCAGCGATGTGATCGAGAAGAACCGGCGATACCCGCACTGTCCGGTGCGCCATCCGGTGAGCCGGTAATGCTGCCGGTCGTGCACCTGCGCACCGGTGCCGTCGCCAGTGCCCGCGGCCACCGGCAGCACGAGATCGCCCAGCCGCAAAACGTCGCCGTCGACCTCCAGGTGCTTGACGTCCTCGTCGGAACCCAGGATCGGCAACCCGATCCGGCCGTTGTCGAGATCCCAGTCGATATCGAAGAACTGCGCGTAGGGGGAGTCGGGCCCGTTGGCGAGGACATCCCACCACCACCGGTTCTGCTCGGCATGGGAGACGCCGACGTGGTTGGGCACGATATCAACGATGAGGCCGATCTTCCTCTTGCGCGCGGCCACAGAGAGCCGGTGCAGCCCGTCCGGCCCGCCCAGCGCCGGTGAGACCGCCGTCGGATCGGTGACGTCGTACCCGTGAGTCGAATCCGTGTCGGCGGTGAGGATCGGCGATAGATATAGATGCGACACCCCGAGCTCGTCGAGATAGTCGAGCAGCGCCAACGCATCGTCGAACGTGAAGCAGTCGCCACGCATCTGGAGTCGGTACGTGGACAGGACGGGGAACGTCACCGCTCAGGCCGTCTTCTTCAGGACGACGAGCGAACGGGCTTGCAGCGAGATCTTCTCTCCGGCGGCCACGACCAGATCTGACGCGCCGGTCGGATCGGCGGTGTCGAACACCGCAGTCCACTGGCTGGCGTAGTCGCCGTCCGGCGTGACGAAATCCTGAGGGTGGTCATTGGCGTTGAAGCACAGCAGAAATGAATCGTCGACCACGCGCTCGCCTCGAGCATCGGGCGCCTCGATGGCATCGCCGTTGAGGAAAACTGCCACGCACGTGCCCAAGCCCGTGCCCCAGTCATCTGGTGTCATCTCGGTTCCGGATGGAGTCAGCCACGCGATGTCACGCACCTGATCCCCACTGCGGATCGGTTTGCCCTCGAAGAACCTGCGGCGTTTGAAGACCGGGTGCTGCTTGCGGAATTCGACGATTTTGCGCGTGAACTCAAGCAGGTCGGCGTTGGTCTCGCACAACGACCAATCTATCCAGGACAGCTCCGAATCCTGGCAGTACACATTGTTGTTGCCCAGCTGGGTGCGGCCGATCTCGTCGCCGTGCGCGATCATCGGGGTGCCCTGCGAGAGCATCAGGGTTCCCATAATGTTGCGCATCTGCTTGGAGCGCAGCGTCAGGATGTCGGGGTCGTCGGTCGGTCCTTCGATGCCGCAGTTCCAGGACCGATTGTGGCTTTCGCCGTCGCGGTTGTCCTCGCCGTTGGCCGCGTTGTGTTTCTCGTTGTAGGACACCAGGTCCCGCAGCGTGAAGCCGTCGTGGCAGGTGACGAAGTTGATGCTGGCGCCGGGCCGGCGGCCCGTCGCCTCATAAAGGTCCGACGAACCGGTCAGCCGGGACGCGAACTCACCCAGGGTTGCGGACTCTCCCCGCCAGTAATCACGCATAGTGTCGCGGTATTTCCCGTTCCACTCTGTCCATAAACCTGGGAAATTTCCAACCTGGTAGCCGCCCTCGCCGACGTCCCACGGTTCGGCGATCAGCTTGACCTGGCTGACCACCGGATCTTGCTGCACCAGATCGAAGAACGCCGAAAGCCGGTCGACGTCGTAGAACTCGCGCGCCAGCGTCGAGGCCAGGTCGAAGCGGAACCCGTCGACGTGCATCTCCAGCACCCAGTACCGCAGCGAATCCATGATGAGCTGCAGGGTGTGCGGATGACGCGCGTTGAGGCTGTTGCCGGTCCCGGTGAAATCCTTGTAGAGCTCACGCTGGCCGTCCATCAGACGGTAGTAGCCGGCGTTGTCGATGCCGCGGAAGTTGATGGTCGGGCCCAGGTGGTTGCCTTCGGCGGTGTGGTTGTAGACCACGTCGAGGATCACCTCGATGCCCGCGTCGTGGAACGCCTTGACCATGGTCTTGAACTCGGCCACAGCGCCGCCCGCGTGTCGGTTGGCGGCGTACTGATAGTGCGGCGCGAAAAACCCCACGGTGTTGTAACCCCAGTAATTGCGCAACCCCAGGTCCAGCAGCCGTTGATCGTGCATGAACTGATGCACGGGCATCAGTTCGATGGCCGTGACGTGCAGGGATTTGAGGTGCTCGATGATCACCGGATGACTCAGGCCTGCATACGTTCCACGCAGCGCCTCGGGGATACCGTGGTGGGTCTGAGTCATGCCCTTGACGTGCGCCTCGTAGATCACCGTGTCGTGATACGGAGTCTTGGGTGCGCGGTCGGACCCCCACTGGAAGAACGGATTGATCACCACGCTGGTCATGGTGTGGCCCAGCGAATCCACCTGCGGGGGAGTCCCGGTGCCGGGCGGCTCCGCGGTCAGGTCGTAGGAGAACAGCGCCTGGGTGAAGTCGAAGTCGCCATGGAACGATTTGCCGTACGGGTCCAGCAACAGCTTGCTGGGATCACACCGATGCCCGGCGCTCGGATCCCACGGACCGTAAACCCGGTATCCGTACCGCTGGCCCGGGGTGATGGTCGGCAGATAGGCGTGCCACACGTATCCGTCAACCTCGTCGAGGTTGATCCGCTCCTCGGTGCCGTCTTTGGCGAGCAAGCACAGTTCGACGCGTTCGGCGACCTCGGAGTACAGGGAGAAGTTGGTTCCGGCGCCGTCATACGTCGAACCCAGCGGATAGGGGTCACCGGGCCAGACCGTCGATGTCGCGCGGGCCGGGGGCAGGGGCGGCTGGGTAGAGGAGGAGGTCACTGTCACCACCAACCCGTGGTAGCTGCCATCTGACGACCGAGCTCACCCGTCATGGTTCTCATATACGTCGTAGAAATGTGATGAGAGTCGTGGTACAGCAATACATTTCCCTCCACCGCACGGCAATAGTCCTTACGGCACACCGCATTGCTCATATCGAGCGGCTTCAAAATCGGGAACTGCTGGACAAAATCCAGTGTCGGGTTCCGGTCGGAGAGTACCTTGGACCGCTCCACGCCGCAGGAGACTGCGTTGCCGCCTTTGGCGAGGCAGTCGGCCGGAAAGAACGGCTGACCGTCCCGTACCAGCCAGGGTGTGTCCCGCATGGCGAGAACGGGAATGTTGTTCTTGGACAACGTGTCCCAGATGCCGATATAGGTGCTCGGCATTACATCACCTGGTTTGATGTTCCAGGGCCGGGTCGAGGTGGTGAACACATAGTCGGGCCGGTCGGTGATGAGCCGGGACATGACCTCGTCATTCCATTGGTGGCACTTCGGATACGGGCGGTTGTCGCCCATCACTAGGGGAACTTCCTCGGTGGTCAGCGGACAGCCCATCTTCAGGTACGTGACGACCTTGAAGTGGTGCGACTGGCCGAGCAGATCGAGTGCAGTGATCCAGTGCTCGGCGTGCGATCCGCCGGCCAGTGCGATGGTGCGCGTTGCATTCTTGTCACCGTAGGTGCACGTGATGACATCGGCGTTGGAGAAATCGCTGATGCAGCCTTCCAGCGTGGTGGCCGGCAGATCGTCCTTGGCTTCCAGGACCGTCGGCCGCATGGGCAGCTTCGGCACCCGCTCGTGGTTGAGCAGAGCTCGGGCACCGGGATAGTCCCGCGCCGACAACCCGGCCAGTTCCTTGCCGTTGGCCCGCTGCACGGTGACGTGTTCCCGCCAAGTGAACGACGTGGCGGTCAGGGCGACACCGAGCAGGGCGATCACGGAGCCCAGCACGATGGTCGGGCGTTTCAACCGAGCCTGTAGCGGGATGACCGGCGCCGGCGTGGCCGACTTCGTCGACCTCTGCAACCGCAGCGGCTCCTCGACGTAGTGGGTGGTGAGCCAGGCCAGCACCCCGGAGATCAGGAGCACAACCGCGCCCTCGAGGAAGCTGGTCCGCGTATGGCCGGTGTAGGACAGCCAGAAGATCAGCAGGGGCCAGTGCCACAGGTACAGCGAGTAGGCCATCGAGCCGAGTGAGACGAACGGCTTGGTTGCCAGCATCCGGTTGGGTGCCGGGAGTCGGTCATCCGATCCGGTGCCCGTCATCAGATTGGCCGCGGAGAGGATGAACAGCATCGTGGCCCCGACCGGGACCAGGGCCCAGGGGCCAGGGAATTCCTTGACGCCGTCGATGAACGCGCCGCAGGACAGGATCGCGGCCAGGGCAACCGTCGCGACCACGGTGCGCAGCCACATGGGCCACCGGACGAAGGGCACGACCGCGCCGACGAGGGCCCCGAGCAGCAACTCCCAGGCGCGCGCAAAGCTGTTGTAGTACGCGGTCGCCTGGTCGATGTTGTGCGCGATGATCGCGTACACGAAGGACGCGACGGTGAGCGTGCTCAGCAGTACGACGAATGCCGTGCGCAGGTGTCGACCGAAGACCTTCCTGCACAGCCAGGCAAATCCGAAGATCAGGGCAAGAAACGCTATGTAGAACTGGCCTTGCACCGACATCGACCAGATGTGCTGCAGTGGGCTGACAGCTTCACCTGCACGCAGATAGTTCGCTGCGGTGCTGGCCAGCTCCCAGTTCTGGTAATAGCCCAAGCTTGCCAGGCTCTGGTCGGCAAATGTTTCCCAGCGGGTCTCCGGTTGGATCAGGATGGTCAGCACCGCTGCGGCCGCGAGCACCACGACCAATGCTGGCAACAGCCGACGGACCAGCCGGATCACCTCGGGGACAGGCCACAGCGACACGCCAGGGGTGAGGGCGGTGCGCAACAACTTGCCGCCGAAAAAGAACCCCGACAACGCCAGAAAAACGTCCACACCACCGGAAACACGCCCGAACCAGACATGAAAAACAGCGACCAGCGCGATGGCGATACCGCGCAGGCCGTCCAGATCGTGCCGGTAGAAACCCGACTTCCGGGTCCCCATGGCGGCGGGGGTCGCGCGCGAATCGTCGGTGCTCGGCGCCGACCGGGCTGGGGCGAGGGTCATCATGGTCGAGGACAATTTACCTAATAACCCCGTGACGCTCACATTTCACATGCCAGCGACGTCGTCGATGAGCAAAGCGATAGGCTGCCGCTCTGTGGCTGAGCTGACACCAGCCCAGATCAGTGCCATCGACGCGGCACACGTCTGGCACCCGTACAGCCCCGTCGGGTCCGAAGCGTTGGCGCCGGTGGTGGCCGTCGGCGCCAAGGGCGCCTGGTTGACCGTGATCGATCCCACTGACGGCGAGCCGATCGAAGTACTCGACGCGATGGCCTCCTGGTGGACGGCGGTGCACGGCCACGGGCACCCCGTCCTGGACCGGGCGATCACCCACCAGATGACCACGATGAACCACGTCATGTTCGGCGGCCTCACACATGAGCCGGCGGTGCGCTTGGCGCAGCTGCTGGTAGAGCTGACTCCGGCCGGCCTTGACACCGTCTTCTTCAGCGACTCGGGTTCGGTTTCGGTAGAGGTGGCTGTGAAAATGGCGCTGCAGTACTGGCGCAGCGTCGGGCGTGTCGGCAAGCACCGCCTGATGACGTGGCGGGGTGGCTACCACGGCGACACGTTCACCCCGATGAGCGTGTGCGACCCCCACGGCGGCATGCACTCACTGTGGACCGACGTGTTGGTCGCCCAGGAGTTCGCACCGCAGGTACCCAGTGGTTATGACCCCGCCTACAGCGAGGCGTTCGAGCAGCAGCTCGCCGAGCGCGCCGATGAGATCGCTGCGGTGATCGTCGAGCCGGTCGTGCAGGGTGCGGGCGGTATGCGGTTCCACGATCCGCGCTACCTGTCGGATCTGCGCGCAGCCTGCGATCGCCATGGCGTGCTGCTGATCTTCGACGAGATCGCCACCGGTTTCGGTCGTACCGGCGAGTTGTTCGCCGCGAACCATGCCGGGGTCAGCCCCGACATCATGTGCGTCGGCAAGGCACTGACCGGCGGCTACATCACCCTGGCCGCCACCCTCTGCACGACCGCGGTCGCGCAGACGATCAGCTCGGGGGAGCCGGGTGCGCTCATGCACGGGCCCACCTTCATGGCGAATGCCCTGGCGTGCGCGGTCGGTGTGGCAGCGGTGGAGCTGCTGATCGACAGCGACTGGCGCACCCAGGTGCGCACCATCGAGGCAGGGTTGCAAGAGGGCCTGGCTCCCGCTCGCGACCTCGACGGCGTCGCCGATGTGCGGGTGCTCGGCGCGATCGGTGTGGTGGAGATGAAGCAGCCGGTTGATATGAGGGTGGCGACCGCGGCTGCGCTGCGGCACCGGGTCTGGCTGCGCCCATTCCGCAACCTGGTCTATGCGATGCCGCCGTATATCTGCACGCCCGATGAGATCGAACAGATCACCGCGGCGATGGTCGGCGTCGCGCGTGCACTAGCCTGAACGGTGTTCAATTTGTCGGCACCGCCGACGTGTTCAATTTGTCGGTACCGCCACCGAGGAGCATCAAGGTGACCCGCACGGATCTTTCCCCGTTGTCCTGGCTGGCCGATGTCGAACAGCAGCGCCGGGCCGCTGGATTGCGACGCGAATTACGGGTCCGCCCACCGGTCGGGGCCGAACTCGACCTGGCCTCCAACGACTACCTGGGTTTGTCGCAGCACCCTGACGTGCTCGACGGCGGTGTCGAGGCATTGCGGACCTGGGGTGCCGGCGCCGGCGGATCGCGCCTGGTGACCGGCAACACCGAACTCCATGAGGAGTTCGAGAACGCCCTCGCGGAGTTCGTCGGTGCCGAGTCCGCCCTGGTCTTCTCGTCGGGTTACACCGCGAATCTCGGGGCTGTCGTGGCGCTGTCCGGACCCGGGTCGCTGGTGGTATCCGATGCGTTGACCCATGCGTCGCTGGTCGACGCGTGCCGGCTCTCGCGCGCTCGGGTGGTGGTTTCGCCGCATCGCGACGTATCCGCGGTCGAGGCCGCGCTTGGCGGGCGCGCCGAAAAGCGTGCAATCGTGGTGACCGAGTCGGTGTTCAGCGCCGACGGTGTGCTGGCCCCGCTGCGCGAACTGCACGCAGTGTGCCGCCGCAACGACGCGCTGCTGATCGTGGATGAGGCGCACGGTCTCGGTGTCCGAGGTGCCGGCGGACAGGGGCTACTGCACGAAGTGGGTCTGGCCGGAGCGCCCGACGTGGTCATGACGACCACTCTGTCGAAGGCGCTGGGCAGCCAGGGGGGTGTGGTCCTCGGGCCCGAGGCGGTGCGGGCCCACCTGATCGACGCGGCCCGGCCGTTCATCTTCGACACCGGGCTGGCGCCGGCCGCCGTCGGTGCCGCGTACGCGGCACTACGCGTGCTGATCGCCGAGCCGCAGCGGGCCCAGGCAGTGTTGACCCACGCTGCCGAGTTGGCCCGGATCTCGGGTGTGATGGGCGACCCCGACTCCGCCGTGGTGTCTGTGATTCTCGGCGAGCCTGAAGTTGCTTTCGCTGCCGCCATCGCCTGTCTGGAGCGGGGCGTGCGGGTGGGCTGCTTCCGTCCCCCGACCGTCCCGGCCGGGACCTCGCGCCTACGGCTGACCGCGCGGGCTTCGCTGTCCGACGACGAGATGGACCTGGCGCGGCGGGTGCTGACCGAGGTGCTCGCGGCCGCACGCCCATGAGCATCGTCATCGTCACCGGCACTGACACCGGCGTCGGGAAAACGGTGGGTACCGCTGCACTGGCGTGCGCGGCCCGGCTCGCGGGGCGCGATGTGGCCGTGTGCAAACCAGTGCAGACCGGGACCGCCGACGGCGACGACGACCTCGGCGAAGTCCGCAGGCTTGCCGGCATCACCGCGCTTCACGGGGGCTGGCGCTATCCGGAACCACTGGCGCCCGAGGCGGCCGCACAACGGGCGGGACTGACGCTTCCCACCCGCGCCGAACTGGTCACGG
Organism: Mycobacterium sp. 155; assembly: GCF_000373905.1. Classification (NCBI taxonomy): domain Bacteria; kingdom Bacillati; phylum Actinomycetota; class Actinomycetes; order Mycobacteriales; family Mycobacteriaceae; genus Mycobacterium; species Mycobacterium sp. 155. The sequence goes on along the minus strand of NZ_KB892705.1, from coordinate 1,640,223 downwards.
CGACGCGTTCCGTGGACGCGCCCGGACGGCTGACCCTGGTGGAGGGAGCAGGCGGGCTGCTGGTGCGGATCGGCGCGGACGGCGTGACACTACGCGACCTCGCGGCCGAACTGTCCGCACCCGTGCTGATTGTGGTCCGGGCCGGTCTCGGCACCCTTAACCACACCGAACTGACTCTTGAATCGCTTGCAGGGCAAGGTATTCCATGTGCGGGTTTGGTGATCGGCGCGTGGCCCGTGCAACCCGGCCCGGCCGAGGAAGGCAACCTTACGGAGCTGGCACGGCTGGCACCGCTACGCGCAGTACTGCCCGCCGGCGCTGGGACCGTGACTGCCGACGAGTTCGAGGTGATCAGCGCTAGCGCGTTCGACCGAGGGTGGATCGAGAGCCTGTGACCGCTTGCGCGAAGAGCGATTAGCGTGGTGCATTCCGTCGAGTTCGTGTTCGACGCCGATACCGAGGCGGCGGTCCGCGCTATCTGGGACGGACTGCGTGACGCTGGGATCCCCAGCCAGGCACCGGCGAGCCGGCCACACGCGACGCTGACGGTGGCCCAACACATCGACCCGGCGGTCGAGACGGTCTTACTGCCGATCGTCGACCGCTTCCCGCTGCCATGTCACGTAGGCGCCACACTGATCTTCGGGCGGTCGGCCGACGTGCTCGGTCGGCTGTTGCTGCCTTCGCCGGAGCTCCTCGATGTGCATGCCCACGTCTATCGGTCCTGCCTACCGCTGATGGGGCCGGGTCCGATGCCGCACACCGAACCAGGGCACTGGACTCCACATGTCACACTGGCCCGCCGGATCCCCCCGACGAAGCTCGCCACGGCGCTGCGGATCGCGGGCCGACCGCGGGAGATCGCCGGCGAGATCACGGGTCTGCGGCGATGGAACGGCGACCACAGGACAGAGCATCTGATCGGCTGACTTGCGATCCACTTCTGCTGCGGCCAGATCGCCTGTGGCCGTGTGCTATTCGAAGTGCAGCTGCAGCGCGCCAAGGTCAGCGCCGTGCACGCCGAGTCCGTCGACGAGCAGTTGCAGCCCGAACGTGAACTCGCGGCCGGTATCGGCCATCAACACCGACTGCTCGTCGGTGAGCGCGCCGGCTGCATCCCACTGCAGCCGGGACTGCTCGTCGACGGTGAATCCGAGAACGTAATACATCACGGTGCGAGCTGCGGGTTGGGCGTCTTGCTCCGCCACACCGGCGTCACGGGCAGCCTCGGTGAGTTGTGCGACGATCGCCGCGGCGCGGGCCGACTGACCGGCCGCGAAGCTGGACGACACCAGCTCGGCGCCGTCGGTGTGCGACAGCAGAGCGTTACGCAGGGCCGCGCAGATCTCGTGGATCCGGTCACGCCAGGCGAAGGACTCCGCATCGGTGCCGGCGGGCTCCAGAATACGGTCTGCCACGGCCCCGAGCAGTTCCTGCTTGTTGGCAAAATGCCAGTACAGCGCGCCCGGGCTGACGTTGAGCTCGCGGGCCAGTCGCCGCATGGTCAGGTCCGCGATGCCGTAGCTGTCGAGGATGGCCGTCGCCGCATCCACCACGTCGGGTTTGTGGAGTTGCACGCCGCTACCCTAACCTGAACGGTGTTCAACTGCCGGCACCGCCGACGTGTTCAACTGTCCGCACCGCCGACGTGTGCGTGTGTAAGTCGACGATCCTCAGGAGGAACCACCGTGACGCAGGCGACCGTGGATGTGCTGGGTGTGGCCCGCGAACAGGTCCTGGAGCGTGGCGTGGGCCTCGATCAGGACCAGACGCTGCAGGTGTTGCAGCTGTCCGATGAGCACCTCGAGGAACTTCTCGCTCTGGCGCACGAGGTCCGGATGAAGTGGTGCGGACCCGACGTGGAGGTCGAGGGGATCATCAGCCTCAAGACCGGCGGCTGCCCTGAGGATTGCCATTTCTGTTCTCAGTCGGGGCTTTTCGCCTCTCCGGTGCGCAGCGCCTGGCTGGATATCCCGAGCCTGGTGGAGGCGGCCAAGCAGACTGCGAAGACCGGCGCGACCGAGTTCTGCATCGTCGCGGCGGTCCGTGGCCCGGACGAGCGGCTGCTGGCTCAGGTGGCCGCCGGCATCGAGGCTATCCGCAACGAGGTCGACATCCAGATCGCCTGCTCGCTGGGCATGCTGTCCGAAGACCAGGTGCAACGGCTCTCCGAGATGGGCGTGCACCGCTACAACCACAACCTGGAGACCGCGCGCTCGTTCTTCACCAACGTCGTGACCACTCACACCTGGGAAGAGCGTTGGGACACCCTGCGCATGGTCCGCGAGGCCGGCATGGAGGTGTGCTGCGGCGGCATCCTCGGCATGGGGGAGACGCTGGAGCAACGCGCCGAGTTTGCGGCGAATTTGGCCGAGCTGGATCCGCACGAGGTGCCGTTGAACTTCCTCAACCCGCGCCCGGGCACCCCCTTCGGCGACCTGGAGGTACTGCCCGCCTCTGAGGCACTCAAGGCAGTGGCGGCGTTCCGGCTGGCGTTGCCACGCACCATGCTGCGCTTCGCCGGCGGTCGGGAGATCACACTGGGTGACCTCGGCGCCAAGCAGGGCATCCTGGGCGGCATCAACGCCGTCATCGTCGGCAACTACCTGACCACGCTGGGCCGTCCGGCCGAGGCGGACCTGGAACTGCTCGATGATCTGCAGATGCCGATCAAGGCTCTCAACGCCACCCTGTAGAACTGTGGGTGATGATTAGCGAGATGCCGGCGCTGCCCGCGCCTGTCAGCGCCGGTGTGTACAACGTCTACACCGGAGTCGAGGTCAACGCCGTGGCTGGCGCAGCAGTTCCGACCGCCGCGCAGTTGGGCCTTGAGCCGCCACGGTTCTGCGCCGGATGTGGCCGCCGCATGATTGTGCAGGTGCGCCCAGATGGTTGGTGGGCGAAGTGCTCGCGGCACGGGGTGGTGGACTCCAAGGACCTGGAGACGCAGCGATGAGCGCTTGCGCGAAGAGCCGAGGGGCCCGATGAGCATGCCCGCCGAAGAGCCCGCAATCGTTGTCGTCGCTGTGGCCGATGATGCTCTCGTTCCGCGCGTTTCACGACAGCGCGCAGTGGTGACGGTCATCGTGGCGCTGGCGGTGGCCGGCGCGGTCGTCGGTGCGCTGTGGGCGTGGTTGGCGCCGCCGATCCACGGGGTGGTGGCGTTGACGCGCAGCGGCGATCGGATCCATGCCTACCTCGGCAACGAGTCCGATAATTTCTTCACCGCGGCGTTTGTGTTCGTCGGTTTCCTGGTGGTGCTGTCAGTGGTGGCGGCCGTGCTGGTGTGGCAGTGGCGCGAGCATCGCGGTCCGGTGCTCGCCGGAGCACTGGCCGTCGGGTGTGCGGTGTCGGCTGCGACTGCCGCCGGTGTGGGCGTTGCTCTGGCGCATCTGCGGTACGGCACCATCGACTTGTTCGGAGCTCCGGTCACTCCCGAACATCGCGTGCAATATGTCGTAGAAGCTCCGCCGGTGTTCTTCGGGCACGGCCCGCTGCAGATTGCCACGACGATCCTGTTCCCGGCGGCCATCGCAGCGTTGGTCTATGCCTTGATGGCGGTTTCCGCAGCTCGTGACGATCTGGGCGCGTGGCCGCCCGAGGAGACGACCGCCTATCCGATGCTGCCGGCCACGGTAGGCCAACCTGGAGCGTGAGACGGCTCAGAGCGGCCGGTGTCGCACTGTCTGGCCGGTGACCATCTTGATGCCGACGCCGACGAGCCGGGCCATGCCCACGTAGGTCATGGGGTTGAGCAGCGTCGGCCATTTGGTTCGTACCATGTGCTCGCTGAGCGGGCGCTCGGCGAACCGGTCCACCAGCCAGCGCAGCGCCATCGGGGCTGACATGGGATGCAGCAGAAGATGGTCGCAGAACATGTCGCGGTGGTAGGTGACGTCGGCGCCACCCGTGGCGTACACGTCGGCGAGGGCGTCGATGTCGTCGACCGAGATGATTTCGTCGTGCACGGCCTGGACGATCAGCACCGGCGGCCGCGGAGCGGCAGTCCCGAGCTTGATGTCATCGAACACGTCACTGACCTCGGGCATGGCGAGGATCTCTTCCAGCGGCATGTCCACGAGATCGTCCATGTCGGTGCCGATGAGGCGCAGGACGGCTTCCACAGTGGTCATCCCGTGCAACCGGTCCAGCAGCTTGCGGCCTTCGCGGGTGGCATGTTCGGAGATGACGCGGTTGAGCTCTGGATAGATGTCGGCGAGCGCGGCGACGACCAGTGCGGGCAGGCCGGAGAAAATGGTGCCGTTGAGCTTGCGGAAAGTATTTCCGAGATCGCCGACTGGCGAGCCGAGGACAGCGCCGACGACGTTGAGTTCGGGCGCGTAGGACTCACACGTCTCCGCAGCCCAGGCGGTGGCGAGCCCACCCCCCGAGTAACCCCACAGACCTATGGGGGCCTCCGGCGAGAGACCGAGGTGTTCGGATTCCAGCGCGGCCCGCAGCCCGTCGAGAACGCGATAGCCGGGCTCGTAGGGCGCACCCCACATGCCCCGGATGCCTTCGTGGTCAGGGATCGACACCGCCCAACCCTGGGCCACCGCAGCGGTGATCAGCAGGAGTTCGAGTTGGGCCAAGGATCCGGTGGCCTTGGCGTGGCGGCGCAGCGCGTACGACGGGAAACAGCGCGCGGTGATGGCGTCGATTGCGCACTGGTAGGACACCAGCGGGCAGTCCGGTTCGGCGTCAGGCGGAACGATCACCGTGGTGACTGCGGCTTCGGGAACCCCGTTGCGGTCGGTCGACCGATAGAGCAGTTGTGTGGCGTGCAGACGCTGCGGGATGAACCCGAGAAAGGACAGCTCCACGTCACGGCTGCGCAGTACGGTGCCGGGAGCGGCGTGCTGGAAGCCGGCTGGCGGTGTGTAGAACGGATCGTCGGCCGGCAGCTGAGGGCGGGCAGCGCGGTCGAGCTCCTCGTGTGGGGCACGACCGATCCACTCGGCGCCCGTCAAGTCGGCAGTACTGCCCAAGTTCATCCCGGCATTCTTGCTTAAGAAGGGTCTAAGAATCCAGCCGGGTTACCCAGGCGGGCGTAGCGCGGCGAATTCGTCGGTCACGCGGTAGTGCGATTCGGTGAAGCGGTACAGCGCGGCCGGGCGTCCTCCGCTGCGCCCGGAGCGTGCGGTGGTACCGGTGCGGGTGATGACGTTGCGGCGTTCGAGGACTCGTTGCAGGTTGGTCGTGTCGACCTGGTAGCCGAGCGCAGCACCGTACACGTCGCGCAATGTCGAGAGGGCGAATTCCGTTGGTGCCAAGGCAAATCCGATATTGGTGTAAGACATCTTGGCGACCAGGCGGGCCCGCGCGTGTTCGACCATCGGGGCGTGGTCGAAGGCCATCGGAGGTAGGTCGTGGACCGGGTGCCATCGGGTGTCCGGAGGCAGTTCCGGCATGGCGGGGGAGGGCACCAGCCCCAGGAACGTCGATGCGATCGTGCGGACTCCGGGAACACGGCCCGGTGCGGAGAACACCGCGAGTTGTTCCAGGTGGGCCAATTGTTGCAGGTCCACCTTCTCGGCAAGCTGACGTCGGACCGAGCTGGTCAGATCCTCGTCCTCACCCAACCGGCCACCGGGCAGGGACCATTTGCCGCGTTCGGGTTCGCGTGCACGCTGCCATAGCAGCACGTTGAGCGTCGGTTGCCGGGAGTCGAGGCCGCGAACCTGGAACACGACGGCGAGCACTTCATGCTCGGTGCTAATATATGACATGTTTTCGATTATAAGTCGAAAACCTGAATTGGATTTGAGGAGGCCGCCGTGACGGTTCTCGATGGCACGACTGCGGGGGAGTTGGCCGACATGATCGTGGCCGGTCCCGATGGCTATGCCGGCGTGGTTGGTGACGAGCGCTGGGCCGCCGAGATTCGTCGGCTCGTCGATCAGCGTGGCGCGACGCTGTTGGCGCACAACTACCAGCTGCCTGAGATTCAGGACGTCGCCGACCATGTCGGTGACTCGTTGGCGCTGTCCCGCATCGCCGCCGATGCTCCCGAGGACACCATCGTGTTCTGCGGCGTGCATTTCATGGCCGAGACCGCCAAGATCCTCAGCCCGGCCAAGACTGTGCTGATTCCCGATCAGCGTGCAGGCTGTTCGTTGGCTGATTCGATCACCGTCGAGCAACTGCGGGCATGGAAGGACGAGTATCCCGACGCCGTCGTCGTGTCGTATGTCAACACGACCGCAGCGGTGAAGGCGCTCACCGACATCTGCTGCACGTCCGCGAATGCTGTCGACGTGGTCGCTTCCATTCCCGCGGACCGCGAAGTGCTGTTCTGCCCCGACCAGTTCCTCGGAGCGCACGTCCGGCGCGTCACCGGCCGTACCAACATGCACATCTGGGCCGGTGAATGCCACGTACACGCCGGCATCAACGGCGACGAACTTGCCGACCAGGCGCGCTCGCATCCGGATGCCGAACTGTTCGTGCACCCCGAATGCGGTTGTGCCACTTCGGCGTTGTACCTCGCCGGTGAAGGTGCGGTGCCCGAGGAACGGGTGAAGATCCTGTCCACCGGCGGCATGCTGGACGCGGCGCGGGAAACCCAGGCGCACCAGGTGTTGGTGGCCACCGAGATCGGCATGCTGCACCAGTTACGTCGGGCCGCACCGGACATCGACTTTCTGGCGGTCAACGATCGGGCGTCCTGCCGGTTCATGAAGATGATCACGCCCGCCGCCCTGCTGAGGTGCCTGATCGACGGGGCCGACGAGGTGCACGTCGATCCCGAAACCGCCCGGCTGGGCCGCGCCAGTGTGCAACGGATGATTTCCATCGGCCAACCCGGCGGCGGCGAGTGAGCGCGTTGTCAGCTCGCGTCGCCGGCCGCCAGTTCGCCTGCGGTACGGCGACGCTGTGGCAACAGCGCGCCGATGTCGTGGTGATCGGCACCGGGGTTGCGGGCTTGGTGGCGGCGCTCGCCGCGCACCGACGAGGCCGACGGGTCGTGGTGCTCAGCAAGAGCGGTGAGACCGCGACCGGCTATGCCCAGGGTGGCATAGCCGTCGTGATGCCCGGCAACGACGATTCGATCGAGGCGCACGTCGCCGACACCTTGGCCGCCGGGGGTGGCTTGTGCGATCACGACGCGGTGCGTTCGATCGTCGCCGACGGCTACCGCGCCGTGGCTGACCTGGTCGGCGATGGCGCGCGGTTCGACGAGACCACTCCCGGCCGATGGGCACTGACCCGCGAGGGTGGGCATACCCGGTACCGCATCATCCACGCCGGCGGTGACGCCACGGGCGCGGAAGTGCAACGCGCCCTCGACGTCGCGGCGACCAGCCTGGACATCCGGCGTCACCACGTTGCACTGCAGGTTCTTCACGACGGTTCCGTGGTCACAGGCGTTCTCGTGCACAACCAGGACGGCATCGGCATCCTGCACGCGCCGTCGGTGATCCTGGCCACTGGCGGTCTTGGGCATCTGTATTCGGCCACGACCAATCCCGAGGGTTCGACAGGCGACGGCATCGCCCTGGCACTGTGGGCCGGGGTGGCGGTGGCCGACATCGAATTCGTCCAGTTCCACCCGACCATGCTGTTCGCCGGTCGCGCCGGCGGCTCGCTGCCGCTGGTAACTGAGGCGATCCGTGGCGAAGGCGCTGTTCTCGTTGATTCACAAGGTCGTTCGGTGACCGACGGGGTCCATCCGATGGGCGATCTGGCGCCCCGCGATGTGGTGGCAGCTGCCATCGACACCCGTCTGACCGCCACCGGTGACCCGTGCGTATATCTCGACGCTCGCAGCATCAACGATTTCCGGCGTAGGTTTCCGACTGTCACGGCATCGTGCGCCGCGGCCGGAATCGACCCGACCCGTGAGCCGATCCCGGTGGTGCCCGGTGCGCACTACAGTTGTGGCGGCGTGGCCACCGACGTGCACGGCCGCACCGAACTGCCCGGCTTGTTCGCTGCCGGCGAAGTGGCCCGCACCGGTATGCACGGCGCCAACCGGCTGGCCTCCAACAGTCTGCTCGAGGGGCTCGTGGTGGGAGGCCGCGCCGGACGTGTCGCGGCCGACCATGCGGCACAAGTCGGGTCGGTCCGCGCGCAGGCCCCGCGGGACCGTCGCCTCGACATCGTCGACCGCGACCTGCTCCAGCACGCGATGTCCACGCATGCGTCCGTGGTCCGCGACGCCGCTGGGCTGGGTAGCCTCGGCGAAGTGCTGGCTACAGCGCATCAACGGGAAGCTCTGAGCCGCAGAAGTTTTGAAGATGCGACGCTCACCATGGCGGCGCGGGCGGTGGCTGCCTCGGCACTCGCCCGTACCGAGTCGCGAGGCTGCCACCATCGTGCCGACTTCCCTGAATCCGACCGGATTCAGGAGCATCCGTTGAGCATTCGACACGGCGCCGACGGCATCATCGTCGCGACACCGACAACGGTGTGCTGATGGCACTTTCGGAATCCGAACTCATCGAGGCCAGGGCCACGATCGCTGGTGCGCTGCGGGAGGATCTGCGCTACGGCCCCGACGTCACCACCCAGGCGACCGTGCCGGCGTCGTCGTTGACCACCGCGTCGGTGGTCAACAGGGAGGCGGGGGTCATCGCCGGTGTCGACATCGCCGTGCTGGTACTCGACGAAGTGATCGGGCCCGACGGATACCGGGTGATCCACCGTGTCGACGATGGAGCCCGGCTGGACGCCCAGTCGTCCGTGCTGACCGTCGAGGCCCCGACCCGACTGCTGCTCACCGCCGAGCGCACGATGCTGAACCTGGTGTGCCACCTGTCCGGTATCGCCACCGCGACCGCCGCCTGGGTAGATGCGGTGGCCGGCACGAACGCCAAGATCCGCGACACCCGCAAGACGCTGCCCGGCCTGCGTGCGCTGCAGAAATATGCGGTACGCGTCGGCGGCGGGGTCAACCACCGGATGGGGTTGGGTGACGCCGCGTTGATCAAGGACAATCATGTGGCGGCGGCCGGGTCGGTGCTGGCCGCATTGCAGGCCGTGCGTGCCGCAGCGCCCGAGCTGCCCTGCGAGGTCGAGGTGGATTCCCTCGAGCAACTCGACGATGTGCTCTCGGCCGGGGCGGAACTGGTTCTTCTGGATAACTTCCCGGTTTGGCAGACCCAGATCGCCGTGCAGCGACGGGACTCCCGGTCGTCGATGACAAAGCTCGAATCCTCGGGTGGCCTCACGCTGGATACCGCTGCGGAGTACGCCGGCACCGGCGTCGACTATCTCGCAGTGGGTGCGCTCACGCACTCGGTGCGGGTGCTCGACCTGGGATTGGACATCTGAGTTCGGCGCGGATTCAGGGCCGAGCCACATGTGTCACAACCGTCACGGCCCCGAAACCATAGTGGTGCTGCCCGGCTGTTAGCGACAAAGTCGCGGAAAACGCCTCATGAGTACCACCATTCACTGCTGACCCAACCCGTCAATCCCACTGGCCACGGCAGTACCGCCAGCCGCGGCAGTCCCAGATTTGGGTTTGCCCGACTATCAGCGACTTTGTCGCTCGCAGCCCGGGCACCCTGTTGCCTCATGTCAATATGCCCGCGGGGGGATTCGTTGCCTCAATTGGACAATGCCCGGCGGTGATCGTTGCCTCAATTGGTGGTGTCCGGGTTCAGGCGTTGGGGGTGGAAATATTCGTTGCCTCAGCCACCGGTGCCCGCCCCAGGCGGGCGATCGGTCGGGGACCGGCTTTGCTGGTGGTCACCGTGAGCAGCTCAGCGCACAACGCTTGAATGTGACGTTGCAGGGCGGCGGGATTGAGCCCGGCGTAGATCTCGGCCAGGTGTTTGACCTCCTCGGCGGTGACCACCGCATGGGCCTGGGCCCGACGGTACGGGGTGGCGGCCTTGTGATACCTCTTGGTCACCTTGGAACCCCGACGGACCTTCGACTTGAGTTTCTGCTGCGGGGAGAAATAGTTGCCCAACAACGACTGCAATACCCAGATCTTGTTGAGTAACACCACCTCTGCGGCCGTGTCGTAGCGGTGATAGCCCACCAGGACCCGCACCGTGGTCCAGTTCTTCTGCTCGACGTGACAACCATCGTTCTTGTTGCCCACCCGCGACCGAGTGAAGGTGATATGCCGCGTTCGGCACCACTCCAACAGGGTGAAGTTGATGAACTCCGACCCATTGTCCGAATCCACCCCCCGGATCGGGAACGGCATCCCCGCCGCGATCTCACTCAACGCGACCATCACCCGTTTCTCGCCTTTGCCCAACACGCTGCGGGTCTCGGTCCAACCGGTGGCGATGTCGGTGACCGTCAACGTGTAGGCATGCACCCCGGTGACCACCCCACCGTCATGGCTGACCAGNTCGATCTCGACGAACCCCGGCACCGCATCGTCCCACGCCGCCCAAGTGCGCACCGGGATCTGACTCTTGAGCAACGTGCCCGGTTTCGTCCGGCAACGACCCTTAAGCTGGTGTTTCTTCCGTTCCGGAGCCAGTCGACGATCAATGGTGGCCGCCGACATCCCCGCCAACAACCCTGCCGTGGCATCGTCGATGACCAACTCCCCGCACCGGCGCAGTACCACCACCAACTCACCCAAGACCTCCGCCAACCGCTTACCGGCCGGCATCCCCACCACCTTCCAGCACAACACCNGGGCCTCAATGACTTCCGGGCCATAGGTCGGGGGCCGGGGCCGCCGCGCCCGCACCACCCGCGGCCGCAGCGCACCCCGCAACGCCTTGCGGGCATGATCGCGATGCCAGCCCGTCGTGGCACACAACTCATCGAGAATCCGGGACTTCTCGTCCCGACTCGCCTGCACATACCGCACCGCGATCGCCCTGGTCACCGCCGTGCGCTCCGTCAACGTCAACCCCATCCCCCGGCGCTAACCCACCCCCACCCCACCACCGCAACGACACGCCGCAACCGGGCACTGTCACATGAGGCAACGAATCAACGAAACGGACATTTTTGATGAGTCAACGCGGAGTCAACGCGGCACGTGATCACCGGGGTCCGTGGGGTTTACGGGACATATGTGGCAAGACGACACCGGCTGGGGTGAGAGTGATGATGCTGATGTGGTTGGCGGGGCGATCTCAGCGACTTTGTCGTTAACAGGCGGGCAGTACCACCATGATCTGAGAGTCGTGACTGCCGTTGCAGCTGTGACAGCTGGGACTGATGACCGCCGGCGAACTCGGCCTGAACACCAAGCCCCTGCGTCTCGTCGTGGGCGAGCAGCACCGCGAGCGTATTGGCTTTGCGGTGGCTGGTGACGATGGTTTCGTAGGGCACTGCCGACGTGCGGCTGCCCGGATTTTTATTCAACTGGACTGATCAGGGACAATTGAAAAGATGGCCGAGTTTCAGATGTCCCGTATCGACCTGCGTAACCGCGAGATGAGCGCCGCGCAATTGCGCGCTGCCCTGCCGCGCGGTGGCGTCGACGTGGACGCAGTGGTGCCCAGAGTCCGCCCGATCGTCGACGCAATCGCCGAGAGAGGTGCGGCGGCGGCCTTGGAGTACGGGGAATCGTTCGACGGAGTCCGGCCCGCGACCGTGCGTGTCCCGGCCGTAATGCTGGCGCAGGCGCTGTCCGAGTTGGCCCCGGACGTGCGGGCCGCGCTGGAGGTGTCGATCGAGCGCGCCCGCACGGTGCACGCTGATCAGCGCCGCACCGACACCACCACGACCCTGGCGCCGGGCGCGACCGTCACCGAACGCTGGGTGCCCGTCGAGCGGGTCGGCCTCTATGTTCCGGGCGGTAACGCGGTCTATCCGTCCAGCGTGGTGATGAACGTGGTGCCCGCGCAGACCGCGGGGGTGGACTCCCTGGTGATCGCGAGCCCCCCGCAGGCTCAGTTCGGCGGGCTCCCGCATCCGACCATCCTGGCTGCCGCGGCATTGCTCGGTGTGGAAGAAGTGTGGGCGGTCGGCGGGGCTCAGGCCGTTGCGCTGCTCGCCTACGGCGGCACCGACACCGATGGAGCCGAGTTGGCACCCGTGGACATGATCACCGGGCCCGGCAACATCTATGTCACCGCCGCCAAACGGATCTGCCGGTCGCAGGTGGGTATCGACGCCGAAGCCGGGCCTACTGAGATCGCCATCCTGGCCGACCACACCGCCGACCCGGTGCACGTGGCCGCCGATCTGATCAGCCAGGCCGAACACGACGAGATGGCCGCCAGTGTGCTGGTCACCGACAGTGTCGCGCTGGCTGATGCCACCGACCGTGAATTGACCGCCCAGCTGGCCACCACAGTGCATGTCGAGCGCGTGACCGCGGCCCTGTCCGGGCAGCAGTCTGCCATCGTGCTCGTCGACGACATCCCCGCCGGTATCCGCACCGTCAATGCCTATGCGGCCGAACATCTGGAGATCCAGACCGTCGACGCCGCAGGGGTCGCAGACCGGATCCGGTCTGCCGGGGCGATCTTCGTCGGCGCTTGGTCGCCGGTGAGCCTCGGTGACTACTGCGCAGGGTCCAACCACGTGCTGCCCACCGCGGGCTGTGCTCGACACTCCAGCGGGCTGTCGGTGCAGACCTTCCTGCGTGGCATCCACGTGGTGGAGTACGACGAAGCCGCGCTGAAAGATGTTTCCGGGCATGTGATCACGCTGTCGAAGGCGGAAGATCTACCCGCGCACGGTGAGGCGGTACGACGGAGGTTCGAGCGGTGATGAGCGCTTGCGCGAAGAACAGAGGGTACTGATGAGCGCTTGCGCGAAGAACAGAGAGCACTGATGATGCGTGACGTGACCCTGGCGGATCTGCCGCTGCGAGACAATCTGCGGGGTAAGTCGCCCTACGGGGCGCCTCAGTTGCAGGTTCCGGTGCGGCTCAACACCAATGAGAACCCGCATCCGCCGACGCCGGCACTCATAGAGGACGTCACGGCCTCTGTCCGCGATGCCGCAGCTGAACTGCACCGGTATCCCGATCGTGATGCGGTGGCTCTGCGCGCTGATCTGGCCGCTTACCTGACGTCGGCCACCGGCGTCCCGCTCACCACCGAAAATCTTTGGGCGGCAAATGGTTCCAATGAGATCCTGCAGCAATTGCTGCAGGCGTTCGGCGGACCGGGCCGCAGCGCGATAGGATTTGTGCCGTCATATTCGATGCACCCCATCATTTCGGACGGCACCCAGACGGAATGGTTGCGGGCGACCCGTGCGGATGACTTTAGCCTGGATGTCGAGGCGGCAGTCGCAGCCATCGAGGACCGCAGACCCGACGTCGTGTTCGTCACGAGCCCGAACAACCCGTCGGGACAGAGTGTCCCGCTAGAGGATCTGCGTCGTCTGTTGGATGCGATGCCTGGCGGGATGTTGGTCCTCGATGAGGCCTACGGCGAGTTCTCGTCGCAGCCCAGTGCTGTCGCGCTGCTGGCCGAGTACCCGACCAAGCTCGTAGTCAGCCGCACGATGAGTAAGGCCTTCGCGTTCGCGGGCGGTCGGCTGGGATATCTGGCGGCCGCGCCCGCAGTGGTCGATGCACTGTTGCTGGTGCGGTTGCCCTACCATCTGTCCGTGCTGACCCAAGCCGCAGCCCGAGCGGCGCTGCGTCACGCCGACGATACCTTGGGCAGTGTGGCAACTCTTGCCGCAGAACGTGATCGAGTGACGGCTGAGCTGGCGCACCTGGGTTACCGCGTGATACCCAGTGATGCCAACTTCGTGTTGTTCGGAGAATTCGCTGATGCGCCCGCAACGTGGCAGCGCTACCTCGACGCCGGCGTGCTGATCCGCGATGTCGGCATCCCGGGATATCTGCGCACCACGATTGGCCTGGCCGACGAGAACAACGCATTCTTGGTCGCCAGTGCGGAACTTGCCAAGACCGAACTCAACAGCACGGTAGGAGCATCGTGACCCGTCGCGCGAAAGTCGAACGGAAGACGAGGGAATCCGAGATCGTCGTCGAGATCGATCTCGATGGCACCGGTGTGGTCGACATCGACACCGGGGTACCGTTTTTCGACCACATGCTGACCTCGTTGGGCACCCACGCCAGCTTCGACCTGACGGTGAAGGCCAAGGGAGACATCGAGATCGAGGGTCACCACACCGTGGAGGACACCGCGATCGTGCTCGGTCAGGCCCTCGGTCAGGCGCTCGGCGACAAGACCGGCATCCGGCGATTCGGTGACGCGTTCATCCCGATGGACGAGACGCTGGCGCACGCCGCTGTCGACGTCTCGGGCCGTCCCTATTTCGTGCACACCGGCGAGCCGGACTACATGGTCGAGTTCACCATCGCCGGGTCCAGCACGCCGTATCACACAGTGATCAACCGGCATGTGTTCGAGTCGCTGGCGTTCAACGCCCGCATCGCCCTGCACGTGCGCACCATCTATGGTCGCGATCCACACCACATCACCGAAGCCGAGTACAAGGCCGTCGCGCGGGCGCTGCGCCAAGCGGTCGAATACGACTCACGTGTCACCGGGGTGCCGTCCACAAAGGGCACTTTGTGACGAAGAAAGTCATTGTTCTCGACTACGGTTCGGGAAATCTGCGCTCGGCGCAACGGGCCTTGCAGCGGGTCGGCGCCGATGTCGAGGTGACCGCAGACCCGGGTGCCGCGGCGGCCGCCGATGGTCTGGTGGTGCCAGGTGTCGGCGCCTACGAAGCGTGCATGCAGGGACTGCGGGCGATCGGCGGGGAGAAGATCATCGCGGATCGTTTACAGCACGGCCACCCAGTGCTCGGGGTCTGCGTCGGCATGCAGATCATGTTCGCTCGCGGTGTCGAGTTCGGCGTGGAGTCCGTCGGGTGTGGTCAGTGGCCCGGTGCGGTCACCCGCCTCGACGCGCCGGTCATCCCGCACATGGGCTGGAATGTCGTCGAGGCTGCCGCCGGAAGTAGGCTGTTCCGGGGGCTGGACGCCGACACTCGGTTCTACTTCGTGCACTCCTACGCCGCACAGGAGTGGTCAGGCAATCCTGACGCGCTGGTCACGTGGGCGACGCACCATGTTCGGTTCATCGCGGCGGTCGAGGACGGGCCATTGGCGGCCACACAATTTCATCCGGAGAAGAGCGGTGACGCTGGTGCGACGCTGCTCGCGAATTGGGTTGAGGGACTGTGACTTTGATTTTATTGCCGGCCGTCGACGTGGTCGAGGGCAAGGCGGTGCGGCTGGTTCAGGGCAAGGCGGGCAGCGAGACCGACTACGGCTCGGCGCTCGATGCCGCGCTGGCCTGGCAGCGGGACGGCGCGCAGTGGATCCATCTGGTGGATCTCGACGCGGCGTTCGGCCGGGGGAGTAATCGGGAGTTGCTCGCCGAGGTCGTCGGCAAGCTGGATGTCGACGTGGAACTTTCCGGCGGCATCCGTGACGACGAATCGCTGAAGGCCGCCCTGGACACCGGCTGCGCCCGAGTCAACATCGGTACCGCGGCGCTGGAGAATCCACAGTGGTGCGCGGCGGCTATCGCTGAGTACGGCGACAAGGTGGCCGTCGGTCTGGATGTGCAGATCGTGGACGGTGCGCATCGGCTCCGAGGGCGAGGGTGGGAAACTGACGGCGGCGACCTCTGGGACGTGCTGCAACGCCTCGAGCGTGAGGGATGTTCGCGTTACGTGGTCACCGACGTCACCAAGGACGGCACACTGACCGGGCCCAATCTGGAGCTGCTCGGCGCGGTAGCTGAGCGCAGCGGGGTGCCGGTCATCGCCTCCGGTGGTGTGTCCAGCCTCGACGATCTGCGGGCCATCGCCACCCTGACTGAGCGTGGTGTCGAGGGCGCGATCGTCGGAAAGGCACTGTACGCCGGACGATTCACCCTGCCCGAGGCTCTGGCCGCGGTCAGCGGCTGAGCCGGTGGACCCCAACCGGCTGGCCGCGCTGCTCGCCACTGCGGCCGAGATTCTCGACGAGGCATCGGCTCCGTTCATTGCCGGGCACCGGGCCGATTCCGCGGTCCGTAAGCAGGGCAATGACTTCGCCACCGAGGTCGACCTGGCCATCGAGCGACAGGTGGTCAGGGCGTTGGCCGAAGCGACCGGGATCGGGGTACACGGTGAGGAGTTCGGCGGTGAACCGATCGATTCCGACCTGGTGTGGGTGCTCGACCCGATCGACGGCACCTTCAACTACGCGGCGGGTTCGCCGATGGCCGCAATTCTGCTGGGGCTGTTGGCAAATGGCGAACCGATCGCGGGCCTGACCTGGCTGCCCTTCATGGGACAGCGTTACTCGGCGCTCGCCGGTGGACCGGTATACGACAACGCCGAAGCGCTTCCTCCGCTCGGCTCTCCGACACTGGCCGACTCCATCGTGGGAATTCAGTCGTTCAACATCGACTCGCGAGGGCGGTTCCCGGGGCGGTACCGGGCCCAGGTGCTGGCGAATCTGAGCCGTGAGTGCTCGCGTGTGCGGATGCATGGCGCCACCGGCATCGATCTGGCGTATGTGGCTGCCGGAATCCTGAGCGCCGCCATCAGTTTCGGGCATCACATCTGGGATCACGCGGCCGGCGTGGCACTCGTCCGCGCGGCCGGCGGTGTCGTGACCGATCTTGCCGGTGAGCCATGGACTGCCGAGTCCAAATCGGCGCTGGCCGCGGCACCCGGTGTGCACGACCGCATACTGGACATCGTGAAATCTGCAGGCAACCCGGAGGATTACCTGTGACCAGTGACGTTGCTACCCGGGTCATTCCGTGCCTGGACGTCGACGACGGTCGCGTCGTAAAAGGCGTCAACTTCGCAAACCTCCGCGACGCCGGGGATCCCGTCGAACTGGCTGCGGCCTACGACGCCGAGGGTGCCGACGAGCTGACCTTCCTGGATGTGACGGCGTCGTCGTCCGGCCGGAGCACCATGCTGGAGGTGGTCAAGCGCACCGCCGAGCAGGTGTTCATCCCGCTGACGGTCGGCGGTGGCGTGCGGTCCGTCGAAGACGTCGACATGCTGCTGCGGGCCGGCGCGGACAAGGTTTCGGTCAACACGGCCGCGATCGCTCGGCCCGAACTCCTCGCCGAGTTGGCCCGGCAATTCGGCTCGCAGTGCATCGTGCTCAGTGTCGATGCCCGCACTGTTCCGGCCGGTGCGGCTCCCACCCCGTCGGGCTGGGAAGTCACGACGCACGGCGGGCGGCGTGGCACCGGTATCGACGCCATCGAGTGGGCCACCCGTGGCGCCGAACTCGGTGTCGGCGAGATCCTGCTGAATTCGATGGACCGCGATGGCACCAAAGCGGGTTTCGACCTGGACATGCTGCGCGCTGTGCGTGCGGCGGTCACCGTGCCCGTGATCGCCAGCGGCGGCGCCGGCGCGGCGGAACATTTCCCGCCGGCCGTTGTCGCAGGCGCCGATGCCGTCCTGGCCGCGAGCGTTTTTCACTTCCGGGAGCTGACCATCGCCGAGGTCAAGGCGGCAATGGCGGCCGCAGGGATCACTGTGCGATGAGTGGACTCGATGTGGCTATCGCCGCGCGGCTCAAGCGCAACGCCGACGGTCTGTTCGCCGCTGTGGTGCAGGAGCGTGGCACTGGTGACGTGCTAATGGTCGCCTGGATGGATGACGACGCATTGGCCCGCACGCTGGAAACCCGTGAGGCGACATATTTTTCGCGTTCGCGAGGCGAGCAGTGGATCAAGGGCGCCACCTCCGGGCACACCCAGCGCGTGCATTCGGTGCGGCTGGACTGCGACGGTGACACGGTGTTGCTGGAGGTCGACCAGGTCGGCGGAGCCTGCCACACCGGCGATCACACCTGCTTCGACGCCGATCTGCTGCTACCGCCCGAGGGCTAGCCAGCCTCAGACCGCGAGGACGGGTGATCGGCCCAGGATGCGTACGAGCAGGGTGGCCGCAACGGTCTGGGCGGTGATCAGACACACCAGCACCACTACCTGAAACCGTGCGGCTTCCAACGGCAGAGCACCCGCCATCAGCGCACCCACGAATGCACCGGGGAGTGTGACGAGCCCCGTCGTCCTGGTCTGGTCGAGGACCGGGCGCACGGCGTCCCCGGCCGCAGCTCGGCCGATGTGCACCACCGATTGGCTCGGCGTCGCGCCGATAGACAGCCAGCCTTCGATTTCGGCCCGCGACTTCACCGACATCCGCTGAAAATTACGACCCGCCAAGGTGGTCGCGGTCATCGTCGAACCGATGACGATGCCGCCCAGCGCGATCACGAACCGGCTCTCCAGCGCCAGCATGTGCAGTCCGAACGCCACGCCGATGGTCAGTGCACTCGCCGCCACCGTCGACATCACCACCGCGATCGGGCCGCCATGCAGATCCCGCAGCCTGCGGGCCGCCGTCCACGCCGCCACGCTGACCATCACCGCCAATGCCAGCGCCACGAGTGCAGGGTGAGCCAAAATTCCGCGCAGCGCGAGACTGATCAGCGCCAACTGCCCGAGCGCGCGGGTGACCGCCCACCAGGGTGCGGCCGCATGTTCGATCTTGGCCCACCACATCACCGCCGAGGTGATGGCGAGCAGGACTGCGGCGCCAAGCAGCAAAGTCGCATACGGCATACGAGCATCTCATCACTGTGACGCGCGCATCGAGCGCCATGGTGGTCGATTCAGCGGAGGGTGACACCGATGGACTCGGCCGATTGTGGGTGTTTCGTGGGCTGGCACGTAATCCTCTGGCCCGCATGACCGATCGGGTGGAAGCGATTGCCGTGCTGACGGTTCTGGCTACTGCGCTTCTCGTTGTCCCGACCGCCGCACAGTCGGGCGCCGATGTCTACGCCGCACAGGTGCGTGCGATCGCCGAACGGACAATCAGGGCAAGGTCGTTGCTGCCCCTAGAAGTAGGGCCGATGCCGGGTTGAGTGCATTTGTGCAGTCGGCCGGTGTGTGGCTCGGTGCAGTGGCGTTGAGCGTGCTGATCGCCTATCTTGTCCGGCGGTTGCTAGACCGGATGCGTGCAAACGCTTGGGAGCGTGAATTGCGGCTACTGGCGCACAACGACGATGGCTGGGCCAACCGGCGCATCTAGCAGGGCATGAACGCATCCCGGCGTTGCGGTGCGTCGGCTTGTCGGTGGCTTCGATAACAATGACGTGGTGACCGACACCGCAGCCCACGCCGACGGCGATTCCGCCACGGCACGTAAGGCGCGTGGGGCATTCTTCACACCTGCCGAGATCACCCGGTACCTCACCCGGTGGGCCGTGCGTTGCGCTGAAGAACGGATCTTCGAGCCCTCGGCCGGCGACGCGGCATTCCTGATCGCGGCCACCCACCGGCTGCAGGACCTCGGAAGTGCGGCCCCGCAGGTCGATGGCGTCGAGATCCATCCCGCCAGCGCTGCCGCAGCACGGCGTCGAGTGGCCGACGCCGGAGGCACGGCACACATCCGCACCGCCGATTTCTTCGGTATCACCCCGCGGCCGGAGTACACCGCCGTGATCGGCAATCCGCCCTATATCCGATACCAGGATTTCCGCGGGCCCGTGCGGGCCCAGTCCCGCCGGGCCGCCCTGCAGGCCGGCGTGGCGCTGTCGGGGCTGGCCTCCAGTTGGGCGGCCTTCACCGTGCACTCCGCGCTGTTCTTGCGCCCCGGCGGCCGGATGGCTCTGGTGCTGCCCGCGGAGCTGCTGAGCGTCAACTACGCGGCTGCCGTACGCAGGTTTCTCTTCGACCGGTTCGCCCATGTCGAGCTGGTGATGTTCGACGAGCAGGTGTTCCCCGAGGCCGAGGCCGACATCGTGCTATTGCTGGCCGACGGATTCGATCAGGGACCGTCCGGCCATGCCGTCATTCACCGTGCGCACAATGCCGCATCGCTGACATCGGAACTGGTGCAACGCAACTGGTCGCCGCGCGACCCGGCCGATAAATGGGTCAGCGGGCTGATCGGCAACGCACCCGTCGATGCGCTGCACGCGTTACACACTGCGGGGCGGTTCGCGTACCTGGAGTTGTGGGGAGATACCACGCTGGGCATGGTGACCGGCAACAACGCCTTCTTCGCGCTGTCCCCGCAGCGGGTCGGGGAATTGGGGCTTCACCGCAGCGATCTGCTGCCGTTGTCCCCGCCGGGCAGTGCCCATCTCCGTGGCCTCACGCTCGCCGCTGATCAGCTTGTTCAGCTGGGGGAGCAGGGCAAGTCCACTCAATTGTTCCGGCCTGCGGGCCGATTGTCGGCGGCTGCCCAGCGCTACCTCGACGCTGGTCACGCTGCCGGGGTGCACCTGGCCTACAAGTGCCGGGTGCGGAAGCCCTGGTACCTGGTGCCGCTCGTGGCGCCCGCCGACCTTTTGTTGACGTGCATGAACGCCGACACCCCGCGGTTGGTGACCAACCGGGCCAAGGCCCATCACCTCAACTCGGTGCACGGGGTGTATCTGCGGGACGGTTTGGCCGCGCTCGGGCGTGACCTGTTGCCGTTGGCGACGCTGAACTCGGTGACGCTGTTGCACGCCGAGATGACCGGCCGCTCCTACGGCGGCGGAATACTCAAAATCGAACCACGCGAAGCGGATCGCTGGTTGGTGCCGGCGCCTGAGCTGATAGCCGCGCGCACACCGCATCTGCGTGCTGTGCGGCGTCGGACAGCGACCCTGCTGAGCAACGGTCAGTTGCTCGACGCCGTACATCTGGTCGACGATGCACTCGGTCTGACCGACCTGGAATCCATTCGCGCAGCGCGGTATTCGTTGGCCACCCGCCGGGCGGTAAGGTCGCGGCGTGCCCGCTGAACCGTCGACGAAAGCCACCGCGTGGGCCATCTTCGACCGGATCGTCGCCGACGCCGCGCCCGGTGGTGAGCACACCAATCCCTGGGTGCGCTGCGGAGACGGACTCGTCTACCGGCCCGACTTCCGGGTGCTGCGCAGGCTGCTGGGTGTCCCGCTTCACCTCGACGCGCCGTCGACCACGGGTGTGCCGGCGCTGGCCCTGGATGTGTGGCTGGCGTACGAACTGCGGCGGGCCGGGTTCGACCCTGATGCTGTGTGGCCGCGGCCCAGCGAGCCGAGGATCATGCCCAGCGCCATCGCCAACCTGCTCGAGGCGCTGCCGCTCAAGGAACGCCAACTCATCGAAAATCGGCTTCGCCGGTCTATGAAGGGCGTCGCCGGATCCAGCGCCAGCATCCTCGGCAAGCACTACATGAAGCAGGTCGACGTGGTGATGTCGGACTGGGATACCGGTCCGGAACTGCTCATCAGCACCAAGCGGATGGATTCCAGCTTCGGTAAGAACGCCGCCAACCGGGTCGAGGAGAGTTACGGCGACGCCAAGAACTTGCGGCTGCGCCACCCGATGGCCGCGCTCGGGTTCGTCTACGGCCTGCGTTCGACCATTCTCAACACGGAGCCGGACAAGGCCGAATGGCTGATCGACCTGCTCGGCAAACTCGGCACCGAGGACGATGCCTACCATGCTGTAGCGCTGGTGATGATCGACTACGACGCCGCGGCGCCGGTCGAGGACGACGAGGTGGACAGCATCGAAAAGGCCGAGCCTGACGCGCTTTTCGAGATCGTTGATGTCGAGACCGCCGCGGTGGACGAGGCGTTGGCGGCGCTTCCCGACATAGCGATTCGCCACGATACGGTGCCACCCGAGCTGCAGCCGTCACGCTTTCTGGCCGCCATGGTCACACGTGTCGTCGATACGACGCCGGTGACCAGGCACCGCGAAGCCCGCCGCCGTCGCCGGGAGGCACCTGCGGGTTAGCGGATCCGGGGTCCGGCTTTGGCTCGTGCGGTCCAGCGGCCGTCGTGGAACCCAACCTCGACCGGATGGGCGAACGCCGTTGTCACGTGATCGGTGGTCACCGTCTCCCGGGCCGGGCCACTCGCGACGGTCCGCCCGTGCGCGATCAGCAGTGCGTGTGTCGTCGACGTCGGCAGCTCCTCCAAGTGATGTGTCACCAGGATCGACGCCATGTCCGGATGCGAATCATCCAGGGTGTCAAGGGTTTCCAATAGCTGTTCGCGAGCAGCGACATCCAGGCCCGTGGTCGGCTCGTCGAGAAGCAGCAGCCGAGGATCGGAGATCAGGGCACGGGCGATCAGTGTGCGGCCCCGCTCACCCTGCGACAGCGTCGGCCATGTCGCGTCGGCCCGCGCCGTCAGCCCGACGGTGTCGATGAGCTCCCGGGCGCGGGCCACCTGTTCAGGGCTGGGCCTCCAGCGGGCCGCGGTGTCGATGGTGGCGGTGATCCCCGTGAGCACGACGTCGCGCACGGTCAGCGGATACTGCAGCCGGTGCCGCGGGTTCACGTGGCCGATGGATCGCCGCAGCACCGCGAGGTCGGTCCGACCCATCTGCCCGCCCAGCACCCGGACCGTGCCCGTGGTCGGAAACGTCACGGCCGCACAGAATCCCAGCAGGGTACTCTTGCCGGCGCCGTTCGGTCCCAGCAGGGCCCAGTGCTCCCCGGACTGCACCGTCAGGGAGATCCCGTCGATGATCTGCTTGCCGTCGCGACGGAATGTGACATCGCTGATTTCCAAAACCGGTGTCATGAAAAGGATTCCTTCAGTGCGCTCAGGTGGGTTCTGCTGGAGGCTGCCGCGGCCGCAGGGTCGCGGGCGATGATGGCATCGGCAAGCTGCTGATGTAGCGCGTGGTCGTGCGGCTCGGACGCGATCGGGCGGATCCTGAGCATGTCGATCATCGCCAGCCGCAGCCGCGGCAGGAACGCGTCGAACAACTGGGTCAGCACGTCGTTGTGCGCTGCGGCGATCACCGCGCGGTGAAATGCCATGTCGGCGTCGACGTGCTCGGGCACCGACTGGCCCTGCACACCGCGGGCAGCCAGGGTGCGCCGGATCGTGCGTAGGTCGGCCGGGGTGCGGCGAGTTGCGGCCAGTGCGGCGCCCTCGGCCTCGATGGCGATGCGGGCTTCGATCACCGAGGCAATGTTCGCGCTGCGCAGCACGGTGTCCCAGTCCTCGGTGACGTCCAGTGCGGTGACGAACACCCCGGCGCCCTGCCGGCTGTCCAGCACGCCTTTGCCGGCTAGCTCGCGGATGGCTTCACGCAGCGTGGAGCGGCCCACCCCGAGTTGTGCGGCCAGCGTGGTCTCCCCGGGGAGCCGGTGACCGAGTGGCCACTCACCGTCGCGGATCCGCATCAGCAGCAACTGCGCCGTCTG
Source organism: Mycobacterium sp. 155 (assembly GCF_000373905.1). Taxonomy (NCBI): domain Bacteria; kingdom Bacillati; phylum Actinomycetota; class Actinomycetes; order Mycobacteriales; family Mycobacteriaceae; genus Mycobacterium; species Mycobacterium sp. 155. The sequence goes on along the minus strand of NZ_KB892705.1, from coordinate 1,617,174 downwards.
CGCAGCCAGCGGGTGCCGTGTCACCTGGCGGACTTGGGAAGTCAATCGGGAACCTCTCTGCTTGTCTGAGGAGTTGTGTATATTCTAGCCATCATGAAGCGCCTGCTTCTCCTTAGCTGCCTCGGCAGGGCCTGAACGACCGGCCCCCTGCCGCGGGGCTGTCGTTGCGCCGGTCGACCCATAACCGACCGAGCAGAAAGCACCCGGCATGATCCAAACCCCAACCTGGAATCGGCAGGCGCCCTCAGGAATGCCGTCCTATCGCTACGCATCCGTCTTCGACCGCGTGGACGTCCCACTCACACAACGACATTGGCCCGACGCCAGGTTCAGCGCGGCGCCCCTGTGGGTTCCGGTGGACCTGCGCGACGGCAACCAGGCGCTGGCCGAGCCGATGGACCCGACCCGCAAGCGCCGCTTCTTCGAGCTGCTGGTGGCCATGGGCTACAAGGAGATCGAAGTCGGCTACCCGTCGGCGTCGCAGACCGATTTCGACTTCGTCCGGCTGCTGGCCGAATCCGAGATCGCCCCGCCCGATGTTGGGATCGTGGTGTTCACGCCGGCCCGCCGTGACCTCATCGAGCGCACCGTGGACTCGGTGCGGGGCCTGCGCAACGAGGTCGTCATCCACATGTACACGGCCACGGCACCGGTGTGGCGCAACACCGTGCTGGGCAAGGACCGCACCGAATTGCGTGAGCTGATCCTCTCGGGTGCCCGGGACGTCCTCGAGTTCGCCGGTGACCTGCCAAACGTCCGGTTCGAGTTCAGCCCGGAAGTGTTCAACCTCACCGAACCTGACTACGTCCTTCAGCTGTGCGACGCGGTGACCGAGCTGTGGCGGGCCACGCCGCAGCGGCCGGTGATCCTGAACCTGCCCGCGACGGTCGAGGTGGCCACGCCCAACGTGTACGCCGATCAGATCGAGTACGTGCACCGCAACCTGTCCCGCCGCGACAGCGTCATCCTGTCGGTGCATCCGCACAACGACCGGGGCACCGGCATCGCTTGTGCCGAGCTCGTGGTCCTGGCCGGCGCGCAACGCGTCGAGGGCTGTGTCTTCGGCAACGGGGAACGCACCGGCAATGTCGACATCGCGACTCTGGCCCTGAATCTGCATGCTCAGGGCGTCGACCCGATGATCGACTTCTCCGATATCGACGAAATCGCCCGCACCGTCGCGTACTGCACGCGTATGCCGATCCCCGAACGACATCCGTACGTCGGTGACCTGGTGCACACCGCGTTCTCGGGTACCCACCAGGACGCCATCAAGAAGGGGTTGGCCGAACATCGCGCCAGGGCCGCACTCGAAGGTCGCTCCGAGCGTGAAATCGATTGGCGGGTACCGTATCTGCCAATCGATCCGGCCGACATCGGACGCACTTACGACGCGGTGATCCGGGTCAACTCGCAGTCGGGGAAAGGTGGCATCGCCTACCTGCTGCTCACCGAGTACGGGCTGGACCTGCCCCGCCGCTTGCAGATCGACTTCGCCCGCCGCGTTCAGTCACACACCGACGCCCACGGTGCGGAGATCACCGCCGCCGAACTGTTCGAACTGTTCGATGCGGCCTATCTGCAACCCGGCGGCCCGGTCGAACTGAAGGACTGGCACACCGGCCATGACGAAACTACCGAGATCACCCTCGTCGTCGACGGGCAGACCCGGACCAGCACACATCACGGGATCGGCCCACTGGATGCGCTGACAGCGGCGCTGAGTGCCGTCGGCCGCGACGTCGAGGTGCTGAGCCTCACGCAGCAGTCTGTCGGCCGGGCGGCGGTCAGCTATCTGGAGTACCGCAGGGGCGGTGTGACAGGTTGGGCGTGCGGGCGCAGCGACTCGGTGCTCGCCGCATCGATGACAGCCGTGCTGCGCGCAGTCAACGCGCCCTCAGCACCTCCAGTGCCTTGTCGGCGTGGGCGTCCATGTTGATCTCACTGGAGATCACGTCGAGGACCGCACGGTCGGTGTCGATGACGAACGTGGTCCTCCTGACCGGCATCAGCTTGCCGAGCAGGCCGCGTTTGACACCGAAGTGGCTTGCCACCTTTCCGTCTGCGTCGGACAGCAACGGGAAATCGAAGCGCTGAATGTCGGCGAACTTGGCTTGTTTGACGACCGGGTCGGTGCTGATGCCGACCCGGGACGCACCGAGGGCGGCGAACTCACCGGCCAGATCGCGGAAGTGGCTGGCCTCCTTGGTGCAGCCGGGTGTCATCGCAGCGGGATAGAAGAACAGCACCACCGGACCGTTGGCCAGCAAACTCGTCAGGATTCGCACCGTGCCGGTCTGGTCAGGGAGCTCGAACTCCGCAACAATGTCACCCGGCCTAAGAGGTGTCATGGGCGTCCACGCTACGCCGAGCGTGTGCGGTCAGTCTGGGAGGATCATCTGCGTGCACACGCTTGCTTCCACCACATCGCGTGAGGACTTCCGGGCGCTAGCCGCCGAACACCGCGTGGTCCCGGTGACCCGCAAGGTATTGGCGGACAGCGAGACGCCACTGTCGGCGTACCGCAAGCTGGCCGCCAACCGGCCCGGAACGTTCCTGCTGGAATCGGCCGAGAACGGCCGCTCCTGGTCGCGTTGGTCGTTCATCGGCGCAGGTGCGCCGTCAGCGCTGACCGTTCGCGACGACCAGGCGGTGTGGCTGGGGACGACGCCGCAGGACGCCCCGAGCGGGGGCGATCCGCTCGACGCGGTCCGCACGACGCTCGATCTGCTGGCCACCGCGGCGATGCCCGGACTGCCGCCCCTGTCTTCGGGACTGGTCGGCTTCTTCGCCTACGACATGGTCCGGCGCCTGGAGCGGCTGCCGGAACTCGCCGTCGACGATCTGGGCCTGCCCGACATGCTGCTGTTGCTGGCCACCGACATCGCCGCGGTCGACCACCACGAGGGAACCATCACGCTGATCGCGAACGCGGTCAACTGGAACGCCACCGATGACCGCGTCGACTGGGCCTACGACGATGCGGTCGCGCGACTGGACGTGATGACGGCAGCGCTCGGGCAACCGTTGGCGTCGGCGGTGGCGACGTTCAGCCGCCCCGCACCGCAGCACCGGGCGCAGCGCACGCTCGAGGAGTACTCGGCGATCGTGGAGAAGTTGGTGGGTGATATCGAAGCCGGCGAAGCGTTTCAGGTGGTGCCCTCGCAGCGGTTCGAAATGACGACCAGTGCGGATCCTCTTGATGTGTATCGACTGCTGCGGGTCACCAACCCCAGCCCGTACATGTATCTGCTCAACGTCCCTGATGCCGAAGGCGGACTGGACTTCTCAATCGTGGGTTCCAGTCCCGAGGCGCTGGTTACGGTCACCGACGGGCGCGCCACCACCCACCCCATCGCCGGAACCCGGTGGCGTGGGGCCACCGACGAGGAAGACCTCCTTCTGGAGAAGGAGTTGCTGGCCGACGACAAGGAACGCGCTGAGCACCTGATGCTGGTCGATCTCGGGCGTAACGATCTGGGCCGGGTGTGCCGCCCCGGCACCGTGCGGGTGGAGGACTACAGCCACATCGAGCGCTACAGCCACGTCATGCACCTGGTGTCCACCGTGACCGGCGAGCTCGCCGACGGGAAAACCGCACTCGATGCGGTGACTGCCTGCTTCCCGGCGGGCACCCTTTCCGGCGCCCCCAAAGTGCGGGCCATGGAGCTGATCGAGGAAGTCGAGAAGACCCGACGCGGCCTCTACGGTGGTGTGCTGGGGTATCTCGACTTCGCCGGCAACGCTGACTTCGCCATCGCCATCCGCACGGCCCTGATGCGCAACGGCACCGCCTATGTGCAGGCCGGCGGGGGAGTCGTTGCCGATTCCAATGGTCCCTACGAATACAACGAGTCGGCGAACAAGGCCAAAGCGGTACTCAACGCGATTGCTGCCGCCGACACGCTCACCGAACCATGATGCGGATCGCACAGGTATTGCTCGTGGCCGCCGCGGCGGCCCTGTGGGGCGCGTCGCGGATGTCCTGGGTGCAGGTGTCGTCATTCGACGGATTGGGGCAGCCCAAGAACACGGTGCTGACGGGTGCCATGTGGTCCACGGCGCTGATACCGCTCGCCTTACTGGTGTTGGCGGCCGCGGTCGCCGTGCTGGCCTTGCGGGGCTGGCTGCTGCGACTCTTGGCGCTGCTCGTCGCCGTCGCCAGCGCCGGGATGGGCTACCTGGGCATCAGCCTGTGGGTTGCCAAGGACATCGCTGTGCGCGCCGCGGACCTGGCGTTGGTGCCGGTGGCGCAACTGACCGGTACCCAGCAGTACTACGGCGGAGCCATGTTGACGCTGGCCGCCGCGGTGGCTTCGCTCGCCGCGGCGATACTGCTCATGAGGTCGGCGACCGGGGCGCGCGCGGTGGCCTCTCGCTATGCGGCGCCAAGTGCCCGTCGAGCCGCCGCACACAGCGACGAGGGCGACGCCTCGATGTCGGAACGAATGATCTGGGATGCGCTCGACGAAGGACACGATCCGACAGGTGAGCAGAAGGGCGAGCACACCGATCCGGACAACAAGGGTCGGTGACAGCAGAAGGTACGGCGGCGGCTACCCTTCGAGTGAGGTCCACCGGGATCGTCCCGGGCGTACCGGAAAGGAATCGACGGCGATGAGTTCGGCCACTGTGCTCGACTCCATCATCGAGGGAGTCCGCGCCGACGTTGCCGCTCGCGAGGCCGTCGTAAGTCTTGACGAAATCAAGGCGCGCGCCCTGGATGCACCCGCACCGCTGGACGTGATGGCGGCGTTGCGCGAGCCCGGTATCGGCGTCATCGCCGAGGTGAAGCGGGCCAGCCCGTCGCGCGGGGCGCTCGCCAACATCGCCGACCCGGCGCAGCTGGCCCGGGCCTACGAGGACGGCGGCGCCCGGGTGATCAGCGTGTTGACCGAGGAGCGCCGGTTCAACGGATCGTTGGCCGATCTGGACACGGTGCGCGCCGCGGTCTCAATTCCCGTGCTGCGCAAGGACTTCATCGTCAAGCCGTACCAAATTCACGAAGCCCGCGCGCACGGCGCCGACATGCTGCTGCTCATCGTCGCCGCGCTCGAACAGTCGATACTGGAATCGCTGTTGGAGCGCACCGAGTCTCTGGGAATGACGGCTCTGGTCGAGGTGCACACCGAAGAGGAGGCCGACCGTGCGTTGCAGGCCGGCGCCAGCGTGATCGGGGTCAACGCACGGGACCTCAAGACCCTCGAGGTTGACCGCGATTGCTTCGGACGAATTGCACCGGGGTTGCCCAGCAACGTCATTCGGGTCGCCGAGTCCGGCGTCCGCGGAACGGCCGACCTGTTGGCGTATGCCGGCGCGGGCGCAGATGCGGTCCTCGTAGGCGAAGGGCTGGTCACCAGTGGTGACCCCCGAAGTGCGGTAGCCGATCTGGTCACCGCCGGGACACACCCGTCCTGCCCGAAACCGGCTCGTTGAATCGTCAATGAGCCGCTGGCACGAAGAGGCACACTGATGGCGGATATCGCCGGTCCCGAGCTGCCGCGGTCCAGCGCAGCCGTGGCCGAACCCACTGTCCATGATCCCGACGCGCGCGGCCATTTCGGTTCTTACGGTGGCCGACTCGTTCCGGAAGCCTTGATGGCGGTGATCGAAGAAGTGACCGCGGCCTACGAGAAGGCCCGCGGCGAGCAGTCGTTCCTCGACGAGCTCGACCGGCTGCAGCGGCACTACACCGGTCGGCCGTCACCGCTCTACGAGGCCACCCGGCTCTCCGAGCATGCCGGTGGGGCCCGCCTCTTTCTCAAGCGGGAAGACTTGAACCACACCGGTTCTCACAAAATCAACAATGTCCTCGGGCAGGCGTTGCTGGCCCGTCAGATGGGCAAGACCCGGGTGATCGCCGAGACCGGTGCCGGCCAGCATGGTGTCGCGACCGCCACCGCGTGCGCCCTTCTCGGCCTCGAGTGCGTGATCTACATGGGCGCCGTCGACACGCAGCGGCAGTCCCTCAACGTCGCGCGGATGCGCCTGCTGGGCGCCACGGTGGTCTCCGTGGAGGCCGGGTCGAAGACGCTCAAGGACGCTATCAACGAGGCGTTCCGGGATTGGGTCACCAATGCCGACGAGACGTACTACTGCTTCGGGACCGCTGCGGGCCCGCATCCGTTCCCGCTCATGGTGCGCGATTTCCAGCGCGTCGTCGGGTTGGAGGCGCGTGCGCAGATCCAGGACCAGGCCGGACGGCTGCCCGACGCCGTGACCGCATGCGTCGGTGGCGGGTCGAACGCGATCGGTATCTTCCACGCGTTCATCGACGATCCCGGCGTGAAACTAGTCGGTTTCGAGGCGGCCGGCGACGGTGTGGAAACCGGGCGGCACGCCGCGACCTTCTCGGGCGGTTCGCCGGGGGCGTTCCAGGGTTCGTTCTCTTACCTGCTGCAGGATGAGGATGGTCAGACCATCGAGTCACATTCCATCTCAGCTGGTCTGGACTACCCGGGTGTCGGACCGGAGCATGCGTTTCTGAAGGACATCGGGCGGGCCGATTACCGGCCGATAACCGACACCGAGGCGATGGATGCGTTCTCGTTGTTGTGTCGGACCGAGGGCATCATCCCCGCCATCGAGTCGGCACACGCGGTGGCGGGCGCGCTGAAACTCGGGAACGAACTCGGCACGGGGGCGATCATCCTGGTCAATGTCTCCGGCCGTGGTGACAAGGATGTGGAGACAGCAGCCAAGTGGTTCGGCCTGCTCGACGAGGGAGGCGCCCGATGAGCCGGTTGGCGGAACTGTTCAACGGGTGCCGAGCAGAAGGACGGGCGGCCCTTATCGGCTACCTGCCAACCGGATTTCCCGATGTGCCGACGTCGATCGCAGCGATGACCGCACTGGTCGAATCCGGTTGTGATTTGGTCGAAGTGGGTGTGCCGTATTCGGATCCCGGGATGGACGGCCCCACCATCGCTGCCGCGACCGAAACCGCGCTGGCCGGTGGAGTCAGGGTCCGCGACACCCTGGCCGCCGTGGAGGCGATCAGCAATGCCGGCGGCCGGGCGGTCGTGATGACCTACTGGAACCCTGTGCTGCGCAAGGGAGTTGACACGTTCGCGCGTGATCTGGCCGCAGCGGGCGGCTACGGTCTGATCACCCCCGACCTCATTCCGGAGGAGGCTGACGACTGGCTGGCGGCCTCCGATGCCCACCAGCTGGATCGCATCTTCCTCGTCGCGCCGTCGTCGACCCCGCAGCGGCTGGTCGCCACCGTGCAAGCGTCCCGAGGGTTCGTCTACGCCGCCTCGACTATGGGTGTCACCGGCGCCCGCGACGCCGTTTCCAGCGCCGCGCCCGAATTGGTGAGCCGGGTCCGCGAGGTCTCCGATATCCCGGTCGGTGTCGGCCTCGGCGTGCGGTCGGGCCGGCAGGCGGCGGAGATCGGGTCTTTCGCGGACGGTGTGATCGTCGGCTCGGCACTGGTCTCGGCACTAGGCAACGGGCTCGACGCCGTGCGCACACTCACCGAAGAACTGGCCACCGGTGTTCGGCAAAGGGTCTCGGCTTGACCACAGCTGTCCTCGCGTACCTGCCCAGCCCATCTCAGGGCGTCTGGCATCTGGGTCCGGTACCGATCCGCGCGTATGCCCTCTGCATTATCGGCGGCATCGTCGCCGCGCTTGTCATCGGGGACCGACGGTGGGCGGCGCGCGGCGGTGAGCCGGGTGTCATCTACGACATCGCGCTGTGGGCTGTCCCCTTCGGTCTGGTCGGGGGCCGGCTGTACCACGTGATGACGGACTGGCGTACCTACTTCGGTCCCGAGGGTAAAGGCCTGGCCGCAGCCTTCCAGGTTTGGGAAGGCGGCCTCGGCATCTGGGGTGCCGTCGCGCTCGGTGGTGTCGGTGCCTGGATCGCGTGTCGCCGGCGCGGAATTCCGTTGCCCGCGTTCGCCGACGCGATCGCACCAGGAATCGTGCTCGCCCAGGCGATCGGCCGGTTCGGCAACTACTTCAACCAGGAGCTTTACGGCCGCGCCACCACGCTGCCGTGGGGCCTGGAGATCTACGACCGGCGCAATGCCGCGGGCCTGCCCGATCAACTCAACGGTGTCTCCAACGGCACGGTGCTGGCCGTTGTGCATCCCACCTTCCTCTACGAGCTGCTGTGGAACCTGCTGATTTTCGCGCTGCTGATCTGGGCGGACCGCCGTTTTCGGATCGGCCACGGCCGGTTGTTCGCACTCTATGTCGCCGGGTACTGCGTGGGTCGATTCTGGGTCGAGCTGATGCGCAGCGACGCCGCCACGCACCTGGCGGGTATCCGCATCAACACCTTCACCTCCACGTTCGTGTTCATCGGCGCCGTCGTCTACATCATGTTGGCGCCGAAGGGTCGTGAGGACCCAGCCACGCTGTCAGGTCACCGGCGTGGCGACACCGCCGAAACGGTGATCGACGAGTTCGGCAAAGAAGTGATCGGTGTGGCCGCCACAACGGGTGTGGTGGCTGCCGCGAAGGCTGCCGGGGATTCCGACACTGTCGACGATGTCTCCGATGAACATTCCGAGGACATGCATCCGGATGCGGTGACGGAGGACGACGGGGCCGATGCCGCCGCCGCGGTCGAATTGAAGGCGATCGTCCCGCAAACTGATACCGCCGAAGACGCACCCGCCGAAGACGCTGCGGAAGGCGCCGAGCCTGAAGAGGAATCACCGGAGGCTGCAAGCGAAGAGCTCGAAGCCGAAGATGCGGTGGTTGCCGAGGACGAGGACGTCGCTGTCACCGAGCAGGGCGAGCAAGAGGCCGAGGCGGAAGACGACGAGACTGAAGCGGATACAACCGCGGAAGAGGGTTCGGTCGCTGAGGTAGCGACTGAAGAACCCGAGACCGACGAATCAGCCGAGAGTGCAAGCGAAAAGGCCGAATCCGCCGAGCTTGCTGCCAACACTGAACAGCCAGAGTCCGAGCCCGCGGCCGAAGAGCCCGAGCCTGTCGACGAAGCGGCCGAGACGGACGAGCAGTCGGTGGACGAGGACACAGCCGACTCTGAGGGTACCGAATCGGAAGTCGCAGAAGATGATTCGGCTGATTCGGAGCCGACGGAAGTAGACGAGCCCGCCGAACCGGCCGAAGCCGAGGTCAAGGACGAAGCGTCAGAAGATGCCGCTGCTGTCCCGAGCCCGCCGGCAGCATCAGCGCCCGAACACCGTCGTTGGTGGCGACGCCGGCGCTGACCGACGCCGGAAGATGATGGCGGCTCAGCTGGGTCATGTTCTGGCATGCTGAGAGCATGACCGATCGCCCGGATCCCGGCGCCAGTGCTGAAGGCTCGGTACCGCCGTTCCCGCCGCCTGCCGGATACCCGCCGCCGCCCGGCTATGCGCCCCCGCCCGGGTACCCGCCGCCTGGCTACGGACAGCAGCCCCAGGGTTATTATCCGCCGCCGATGTATGTCGATCCGGCCGCTCCATACGGACGTCATCCGCTGACCGGGGAGCCGTTCTCGGACAAATCGAAGACCACCGCCGGGCTGCTGCAGTTGTTGGGTTTGTTCGGCCTCGTGGGGATTGGCCGCATCTATCTCGGCGACACCACCATGGGCGTGATCCAACTCGTCGTCGGCATCCTGACGTGCGGAATCGGCGCCTGGATCTGGGGCATCATCGATGCGATCCTCATCTTCACCGACAAGGTCCGCGACCCGAACGGACGTCCGCTGCGCGATGGGACCTAGCTCGGAACTCAGCGTCAGGGCGAGGCGCTACGGTGCGTTCGGCGCCGGCGTCGTGCTGGCCGGGGCTGTCACCTATACCGGTGTGGCCGATCCGCATCGCCCCGGATTCCTGTTCCCGACATGCCCGTTCAAGCTGATCACCGGCTGGAACTGCCCGGCATGCGGCGGTCTGCGGATGACGCACGATGTGCTGCACGCAGACCTGGGTGCAGCCGTCGTCGACAATGCGTTCGCTCTCGTGGGGCTTCCGCTACTGGCCGCCTGGATTCTGGTGCGGTGGCGCCTGGGCAAGCCACTCTTTCCGGTGCCTGCCATCGTCACGATCCTGATCACTGCCATCATTTGGACCGTGGTCCGAAACCTCCCGGGCTTCCCGTTGGTCCCGACATTCGTCGGCGGATAGCTGACCTGCACTGATACACCCATGCTCGGGCCGGTGCAGTCCCGGAGCCAGGATGTTCCGGACTGTGGAGATGCAATCCCCGTGCTCTTCTCGGTATTGCCGAACGCTCAGGGTTTGTACGACCCTGCCAACGAAGCCGATTCCTGTGGTGTGGCGATGATCGCCGATGTTCACGGGCGACGGCGCAGGCATCCTGCTGCAGTTGCCGGTCGAACTGTTGAGCCACGGGGTGGATTTCGCTCTGCCTGCGCCCGCCGCCGACGGCACCAGCACGTTCGCCGCCGGAATTTGTTTTCTGCCGCAGGATCCCGTGGCCCGACAGGTAGCGCGCGAGCGGGTCGAAACCATCGCCGCGGAGGAAGGCCTGGAAGTTCTGGGCTGGCGCGCGGTGCCGGTCGACCCCGAAGGTGCCGGTATCGGCATAACGGCGCTGAGCTGTATGCCGTACATGGCGCAGTTGTTCGTCGCCGCGCCCGAAGTTGAGGGTGCCCGGCCCGGCGGAATCCACCTGGACCGGCGCGTCTACCCGCTGCAAAAGCGTGCCGAGCGCTCGGACGTCTACTTTTCGTCCCTGTCCAGCCGCACGATGGTCTACAAGGGCATGCTGACGACAGTGCAGCTGCCGCAATACTTTCCGGATCTGCGCGACGAATACTGTCGGAGTGCCATCGCGATCGTGCACAGCCGGTTCTCCACCAATACCTTCCCATCATGGCCGCTGGCTCACCCGTTCCGGTTCGTCGCGCACAACGGCGAGATCAATACGGTTCGCGGTAACCGCAACCGCATGTACGCCCGCGAAGCGAAGCTCGCCACTGCGTACATCTCCGGTGACCTGAGCCGGTTGTCACCGATCGGCACGGCCGACGCCTCCGATTCCGCTTCGTTCGACGAGGTACTCGAACTGCTCCACCTCGGCGGCCGCAGCCTGCCGCATGCGGTGCTGATGATGATTCCCGAGGCGTGGGAGAACGCCATCACGATGGATCCCGCGGAACGGCCGTTCTGGCAGTTCCACTCCTCACTCATGGAACTGTGGGACGGTCCGGCCTGCGTGACGTTTACCGACGGGTCGTTGGTGGGAGCGGTGTTGGACCGCAACGGCTTACGACCGGGCCGGTGGTGGCGCACCGTTGACGACCGCGTCATCCTGGCCAGCGAAAGCGGCGTGCTGGATGTGCCGTCGGGGGAGATCGTCGCCAAGGGCCGGTTGCGGCCCGGCAAGATGTTCCTCGTCGACACCATCGCGGGCCGCATCGTCTCCGACGACGAGATCAAGGACCAGTTGGCCCAGGCCGAACCGTACGGTGAGTGGCTGCACGCAGGATTGCTGGACCTTGCCGCCCTGCCTGATCGCACTCGCCTGCAGCCGAACCACGAATCGGTGGTCCGGCGGCAGATCGCCTTCGGGTACACCGAGGAAGAGCTGCGCATCCTGCTCACTCCGATGGCGGCGTCGGGCGGGGAGCCGCTCGGGTCGATGGGTAGCGATACGCCGACAGCCGTGCTCTCCTCGCGGTCCCGGCTGCTGTATGACTACTTCGTCGAACTGTTCGCGCAGGTGACCAACCCGCCGCTGGATGCTATTCGCGAGGAAGTGGTCACCTCCATGTCCCGGGTGATGGGGCCCGAGGAGAATCTGCTGGAGCCCGGTGCCGCGTCCTGCCGTCAGATCCTGCTGCGGTGGCCGGTTCTCGACAACGACGAGCTGAGCAAGATCGTCCACATCAACGATGACGGGGAACATCCCGGTCTGCGCTCGACCGTGTTGCGCGGTCTCTACGAGGTCGAACGCGGCGGAGAAGGACTGGCCGACGCGATCGAGGACCTACGCCTGCGGGCAAGCGAGGCGATCGCCAACGGCGCTCGGACCCTGGTGATTTCCGACCGTGACTCCGACCACACCCGCGCGCCGATCCCATCGTTGCTCGCGGTGTCGGCGGTACATCACCATCTGGTCCGTACCAAGGACCGCACGAAGGTGGCCCTGGTGGTGGAAAGTGGTGACGCCCGCGAAGTCCACCACATCGCGATGCTCATCGGGTTCGGCGCGGCCGCGGTCAACCCCTATCTGGCGTTCGAGTCGATCGAGGACCTGATCCGCGAAGGTGAGCTGACCGGTATCGAGCCTGCGGCCGCGGTGCACAACTACGTCAGGGCCCTTGGCAAGGGCGTGGTGAAGGTGATGAGCAAGATGGGTATTTCCACCGTTGGCTCCTACACCGCGGCACAGGTTTTCGAGGCGATCGGACTCGACCACCAGCTGGTGGAGGAGTATTTCACCGGCACCACCAGCCAGCTCGGAGGTGTCGGCCTGGATGTGCTCGCCGAGGAAGTCAAGCTGCGTCATCGCTGCGCCTACCCGGAGAACCCGACCGAACGTGTGCACCGCCGGTTGGAGGTCGGCGGCGAGTACGCGTTCCGGCGGGAAGGCGAACTGCATCTGTTCACTCCGGAAGTGGTTTTTTTGCTGCAGCATTCGACCCGGACCGGCCGGCGCGACATATTTGCCCGCTATTCCGAGGAGGTCGACCGGCTGTCGCGCGACGGTGGGACGCTGCGTGGCCTCTTCGAGTTCAAGCAGGGGCTGCGTGCGCGCGTGCCTCTGGATGAAGTCGAGTCGGTCGAATCGATCATCACGAGATTCAACACCGGCGCGATGAGCTACGGCTCGATCTCCGCCGAGGCGCACGAGACCATGGCCATCGCCATGAACAAGCTCGGCGGCCGGTCCAACAGCGGTGAGGGCGGTGAAGATGTCGAGCGGCTCTACGATCCGCTCCGGCGCAGCGCGGTCAAGCAGGTCGCGTCGGGCCGGTTCGGCGTCACGAGCGTCTACCTGGTCAATGCCACGGACATCCAGATCAAGATGGCTCAGGGCGCCAAACCTGGTGAGGGCGGCCAGCTTCCGGGATATAAGGTGTACCCGGAGATCGCCAAGACCAGGCACTCCACGCCTGGTGTCGGACTGATCTCACCGCCACCGCACCACGACATCTACTCCATCGAGGACCTCGCGCAGCTCATCCATGACCTGAAGAATGCCAACGCCGATGCGCGCATCCACGTCAAGCTGGTCAGCAGTGTGGGGGTCGGTACCGTCGCGGCCGGCGTCTCCAAGGCGCACGCCGATGTGGTGCTGATCTCCGGCTATGACGGCGGTACCGGCGCGGCGCCGCTCACCTCGCTCAAGCATGCCGGGGCACCGTGGGAGATCGGTCTGGCCGATGCACAGCAGACGTTGGTGCTCAATGGTTTACGTGATCGCATTACCGTGCAGTGTGACGGCGGCCTTCGCACCGCACGCGATGTCATCGTGGCGGCGTTGCTCGGCGCCGAGGAGTTCGGCTTCGCAACCGCGCCGCTGGTGGTGGCGGGCTGCATCATGATGCGGGTATGCCACCTGGATACCTGCCCGGTCGGCGTGGCGACCCAGAATCCTGAACTGCGAGCCCGCTTCAACGGCAAGCCCGAGTTCGTGGAGAACTTCTTCACTTTCATCGCCGAAGACATCCGCCGTTACTTGGCCGAACTGGGCTTCCGCAGCATCGACGAGGCGATCGGCCACGCCGAGGTGCTCGACACCGTACCGGGCGTCGCGCACTGGAAGAGCCGGGGTCTGGACCTGAGCCCGATCTTTGCGCTGCCCACCGACGCGCACGGCGCCAAGCTGACCCAGCGCCGCCGCTTGCGCGGTCAAGAACACGGACTGGAGCAGGCTCTGGACCGCACGCTGATCCAGCTTGCCGAGGGCGCTCTGGAAGACGCCCACCCAGTCCGGTTGGAACTGCCGGTCCGCAACGTCAACCGTACTGTCGGCACCCTGCTGGGTTCTGAAGTGACTCGCCGTTACGGTGCCACCGGGTTACCCGACGACACCATCCATGTCACCCTGACCGGATCCGCCGGGCAGTCGGTCGGCGCCTTCCTGCCGCGCGGCGTCACTCTCGACCTCATCGGCGACGCCAACGACTATGTGGGCAAGGGACTTTCCGGCGGCCGAGTCATCGTCCGGCCGCCCGACGACGTGCTGTTCCTACCAGAGGACAACGTGATCGCCGGCAACACCGTGCTTTACGGGGCCACCTCCGGTGAGGTCTTCTTGCGCGGCCGGGTCGGGGAGCGATTCTGCGCACGTAACTCCGGCGCGCTGGCTGTTGTCGAAGGGGTCGGCGACCACGCCTGTGAATACATGACCGGAGGCCGCGTAGTGGTGCTGGGCCCCACCGGGCGCAACATGGCAGCGGGCATGTCCGGGGGTATCACCTACGTGCTCGGCCTGAATCCTGCGAAAGTCAACACCGAGATGGTGCAACTGCAGAACCTGGAACCCGAGGACCTCGCCTGGCTGCACGCAGTCGTGGCCCGGCACGCCGAACACACCGACAGCACGGTGGCCAAGTCGGTGTTGTCCGATTGGCCAAGGCGCAGTACCCAATTCACCAAGATCATGCCCACCGACTATCAGCGCGTGCTACAGGCCACCCGGATGGCCAAGGCCGAGGGCCGCGATGTCGACAACGCGATCATGGAGGCCAGCCGTGGCTGATCCAACTGGGTTCCTGCGAGTAGCCAAGGTCGAGGCCGTCAAACGCCCCGTCGACGAACGCGTCGGCGACTGGTGTGAGGTATACGAACAGCAGGATCCGCACGAGCGCGCCGGTGAGGTGTCCCAACAGGCCCGACGCTGCATGGACTGCGGTATCCCGTTCTGCCACTCAGGAACTGCGGGGTGCCCACTCGGCAACCTCATACCGGAGTGGAATGACCTCGTGCGGCGCGGCCGCTGGGACGCGGCCAGCAACCGGCTGCATGCCACCAACAACTTCCCGGAATTCACCGGGCGGTTGTGCCCGGCGCCTTGTGAGGCAGCATGCGTCTTGTCGATCGCCGAGGAGCAGACCGGCGGCAGCGTCACGATCAAACGCATCGAGCAGACCATCGCCGACGAAGCCTGGATGGATGGCACGGTCCAGCCGCAGCCCGCCGCCGTCACTACCGGCAAGAGTGTCGCGGTGGTGGGCTCCGGCCCCGCGGGATTGGCTGCGGCACAACAACTCACCCGGGCCGGCCACGATGTCACTGTCTACGAACGCGACGACCGGATCGGTGGGCTGCTGCGCTACGGCATCCCCGAGTACAAGCTGGAGAAGGCGACCCTCAATCAGCGGCTGGCTCAGATGCGGGCCGAGGGAACCCGGTTCGTCACCGAGTGCGAGGTCGGTGTCGACCTGACCGTCGAGCAGCTGCGGGCTCGGTACCAGGCGGTCGTGCTGGCCGTCGGCGCCCTGCGGGCCCGCGACTACGACGTGCCCGGACGCGGACTTGCGGGTGTGCATCTGGCGATGGACCACTTGGTGCCGGCCAACCGGGAATGTGAAGGCGACGGACCGTCACCGATATCGGCCGCCGGGCGGCATGTGGTCATCATCGGTGGCGGCGACACCGGTGCCGACTGTCTGGGCACCGCGCACCGGCAAGGGGCAAAGTCGGTGACCCAGTTGGACTACAACCCCGAACCGCCCGAAATGCGTGACATTTCTCTCTCCCCGTGGCCGACGTGGCCGCTGGTGTTACGAACGTCACCGGCGCACGCGGAGGGCGGAGCCCGTCACTTCGAGGTGGCAGTCCAGCGGTTCGTCGGCGACGAGGAAGGGCACCTGCGGGCGCTGGAGATCGCCGAGGTGCGGGTCACCCGCGACGCCGAAGGCCGACGACAGATCACCCCGGTCGGCGAATCACTGGAGATTCCGTGCGACCTGGCCTTGTTGGCGATCGGATTCGAGGGTGTCGAGCACATGGCATTGCTCGACGATGTCGGCCTGCGGCTCAACCGGCGCGGCGCGTTGTCGTGCGGTTCGGACTGGCAGACCGATGCACCGGGGGTATTCGTCTGTGGTGACGCACACCGCGGGGCCTCGTTGGTGGTGTGGGCCATCGCCGAAGGCCGCAGCGCAGCGCATGCGGTGGACGCCTATCTGATGGGTGACTCTGACCTGCCCGCGCCGGTGCGTCCCGGTGCTCTGCCGCTGGCCGTCGTCTGAATCGATTAACGACTATGCTCTGAATCCGTGAACAGACGCGCGAAGATCGTTTGTACCCTTGGTCCGGCTACCGGCACTGAAGACGTCGTCAGATTGCTGGTGGAAGCTGGCATGGATGTCGCTCGGCTGAACTTCAGCCACGGCGACTATTCGGATCACGAGGCCGCCTACCGTCGGGTACGGGCAGCCTCCGACATCACCGGTCAGGCCGTCGGTATCCTCGCCGACTTGCAAGGACCGAAGATCCGCCTCGGTCGCTTCGCCGATGGGCCGACGGTCTGGGCGACCGGCGAGACTGTGCGGATCACCGTCGACGACTGCGCCGGAACCCATGACCGGGTGTCGACTACCTACAAGCGACTGGCCGAGGACGCGGCACCGGGGGATCGGGTACTTGTCGACGACGGCAACGTCGGTCTGACCGTCGAGAGCATCGAAGGCAACGACGTCATCTGCAAGGTCACCGAGGGTGGCCGGGTCAGCAACAACAAAGGTATGTCGCTGCCCGGCATGAATGTCTCGGCCCCGGCACTGTCGGAAAAAGACATCAAAGACTTGGAGTTCGCGCTGCAGCTCGGCGTCGACCTGGTCGCCCTGTCGTTTGTGCGCTCGCCAGCCGATGTCGAGCTGGTGCACGAGGTGATGGACCGCGCCGGCCGTCGGGTTCCGGTGATCGCCAAGCTGGAAAAGCCCGAGGCCGTCGAGAACCTCGAGGCGATCGTGCTGGCATTCGACGCGATCATGGTGGCCCGCGGTGATCTGGGTGTGGAACTGCCGCTGGAGGAAGTGCCTCTCGTGCAGAAGCGCGCGATCCAGATGGCAAGGGAGAACGCCAAACCCGTCATCGTCGCGACCCAGATGCTGGAGTCGATGATCGACAGTTCGCGGCCCACTCGGGCCGAGGCATCCGACGTGGCCAACGCGGTGCTCGACGGTGCGGACGCGGTGATGCTCTCCGGTGAGACCTCGGTGGGCAAGTACCCGCTGGAAACGGTGCGGACAATGGCCCGCATCATCCATGCGGTCGAGGAGAATTCTGTCGTCGTGCCACCGCTGACGCACGTCCCGCGCACCAAGCGCGGCGTCATCTCGTACGCGGCGCGCGACATCGGTGAGCGGCTGGACGCCAAGGCGCTGGTCGCGTTCACCGAGTCCGGGGACACGGTCCGCCGACTGGCGCGGCTGCATACGCCGCTGCCGGTCCTGGCGTTCACCGCGCTGCCCGAGGTTCGTAGCCAGCTGGCGCTGACCTGGGGGACCGAGACGTTCATCGTCCCGCAGATGACCAGCACCGACGACATGATCCGGCAGGTCGACAAATCGTTGCTGGAACTCGGTCGGTACAAACGCGGCGAACTGGTGGTCATCGTCGCAGGTGCCCCTCCTGGCACAGTAGGCTCCACAAACCTGATCCACGTGCACCGCATCGGCGAGGAAGACGTCTAGGCGAGGAAAGCGGCGCAGTGTCGCACTCGGATTTCGAGGAGCTGCTGGCGGTTCTCGACCTCAAGCGCGCCGACGACAACCTTTTCGTCGGGACGCATCCGAGTAAGAACCCGGTGCGGACGTTCGGCGGCCAGATGATCGCGCAGGCGTTCGTCGCCGGCGGACGGTCGCTCGAGCACAAGCAACAGCCAAGTGCACTCAACGCCCACTTCATCGCCGGCGGTGACCCCGAGAAGGATCTCGAGTTCCACGTCGTGCGACTGCGCGACGAGAAGCGTTTCGCCAATCGCCGGGTGGATGTCATGCAGGGCGGTCAACTGCTGACGACGGTGATGCTCTCCTACATGAATGCCGGGCGCGGCCTAGAACACAGCGTGGCCGCACCTGATGTTGCGCACCCCGACACCTTGCCGAAGATCGACGAGCTGCTGCGGGGTTACGAGGAGACCGTGCCGCTGTTCGTCAACGCGTTGCGGCCGATCGAGTGGCGCTACACCAACGATCCGGCGTGGGTGATGCGGGATAAAGGGGAGCGGCTCGCACACAACCGGGTGTGGCTCAAGGCCGAGGGCACCATGCCTGACGACCCGGTACTGCACGCGGCGGCCCTGGTGTACTCGTCGGATACCACTGTGCTCGACTCGATCATCACCACGCACGGGCTGTCGTGGGGCTTCGACCGCATCTTCGCGGTGACGATGAACCACTCGGTGTGGTTTCACCGTCCCATCAGGTTCGACCAATGGGTGCTGTATTCCACTACCTCGCCGGTGGCCGCCGAGTCCCGTGGCCTGGGTACTGGTCATTTCTTCGACGAGTCGGGACAGCTGTTGGCGACCGTCGTGCAGGAAGGCATCGTCAAATACTTCCCGGCGTCGAAGTGACGCGGCTCTAGCGCGTCGAATTCGGGGTGACGCCGAGGCCGGTTTCTAGCCGGTCGCGGAAGGCGTCCTCGCACTGTTGCTGAGCGGCGCGATCGCTGCCGGCCCGCCGCATGCAGTCCATGTATTCGTGGCCGCCGAATTCGTCGTACCAGCGCTGTCCCACGCTGATCCAGATCCAGATGAAGACCATCGAGACCAGCACGGCGATGACTCCGAGCACGATGCCACTGGTGGCGATGCCCATGTTGTCGGCCTCACCGCGTTTGCACCTACCCCGCGCCGCGAATCCAATGACTATCGCGGCAAGTCCGAGCGCGATACCCCCGACGACCGACCACACCAGTACCAGCCCGACGATGGCCGTCACCAGTGCGGCGATACCCAGACCGTTGCGGGGACCGACCAGTCCGTGTGGAACCTGAACCGGGGGCGGCGCGGGATAGCCGCCGTACGACGGCGGAGGATAGCCACCCCCGTAGGGCGGCGGAGGTTGATAGGCGCCGTACGGGGGTGGGTAGGGGCCCGGGTAAGGCCCGTACGGTATCCGTGGCGCCGGTGGTGCGCCCGGTGCGACGGGCTTGTCCGACTCGTTGGCACCGTCGCGCGCATCGGTCATGAGAGTGAGGCTACCCGCCGGGCAGGTACTGCAGTTCGGGACAGCGGATGGTCGGGCAATCGACATCGGCCGGCAGATGATGCGTGGCCACAACGACGGTCCGGTCCGCGGGAAACAGGCCGTCCGGGACGAGCAGTTCTGTCAGGATGCGCTCGGCGTCGGCCGCGTCGAGATTCTCGGTCGGTTCGTCGAGCAGCACCATCGGGAAACTGGAGATCAGCGCGCGGGCCAGTAGCAACCGCCTGCGCTGGCCGGCTGACACCGCAGCGGCTCCGCCCGCGAGGACGCTGGACAGCCCGTCGGGAAGCGCCGCGAACCATGTTCCGAGACCCACGCGGTACAGAGCTGCCAGCAGTTCGTCGTCAGTGGCGTCACCCCGGGCCACCAGCAGGTTGTCGCGCACCGTGGTGTCGAACAGGTGCGCGTCCTCTGCGAAAAATGCTGCGCGTTGCGGCTTCTCGGAGTAGCGGTCGGCGATCGCCATCAACAGCGTCGTCTTGCCCGAACCGCTCGGGCCGATGACCGCCAGCCGCGCCCCCGGTTCCAGATTCACCGATCGGGCGGGGGGACGTCGCCGAGTGTTCTCCCCGGGCTCGGTCAGTTCCCGCAACCGGTGTGCAGCGATCCTCGACCGACTCAGCTGCAAGGCGGCTTCCGGAAGTGCGGTGGTCGCCTCGAATGCCGAGAGCGGCAGCAGCATCAGGATCGCCAAGGTGGTCGGCGCGACTGTCGGTGCCAACGCGATTGCTGCGATCACAGCGCCCAGCACGCTCACACCGATCGCGGCACTGGGCATGGCAGCGGCCACGGCGGCGGGGGCCGCGGCCCGGTCGACGGCGCGGCCCAACGAGTGGTGCTGCCGTTCGGACTCGGCGATCACTGCGTCCAGGCGTCCGCTGACCCGTAGCTCCGGGGCATATTCGAGAGCCAACATCGTTGCCGTGTCCCGCTGGGAGCGATGTTGTGCGGCAACAGCTTCGGCCGTGGCTGCGGAGCGGGCCGCCACAGCCGGAGCAACTGCACCCGCGATCAGCAGGCAGACGGCGAGCACCGCTGCTGCGGAAGGGGAAATCACCGCGATGACGCCGACCGCGGCACCCGACAGCACCACGGCCACCACGATCGGCAGCAGTGCGCGTACCAGTACCTCGGCCAGATCGTCGACCGATCCACCGATTCGGGCCACCAGTTCACCACTGGGCATGCGCATCACGTCATCTGCGGCGGCGTCCGCAAGTTGGCGGTACAGCCCGGTGCGGGCGCTGGCCGCCGCCCGCAGTGCAGTGTCGTGTGATGCCAGTCGCTGACAATAGCCGAGCAGCCCCCGGGAAATACCCAGAGCGCGGACTGCGACGACGGCCACCGACAAGTCGAGCACGGGGGGCATCTGCCAGGCCCGCGTGATGAGCCAGGCTGAGATCCCGGCCAACGCCAGCGCGCTGCCGAGGGAAAGGACACCGAGCATGCTTGCCAGCGCCAGCCGTCCGACCCGGGGACGGAGCAGTCGCACGGAATACCGCAGCAGCGGGTCAGGACCGAACACGTGAATCACTCACCGTGAGAACGATATCGCCGATGGCCAGAACCGGATCTCGGTGTCCGACCACGACCACCGTTGCGCCGGTCCGGGCCCTGGCCGCGATCGTGGCCAGGACCCGGGCCTCGAGCTCGGCGTCGAGATGCGCGGTGGGCTCGTCCAGTAGCAGTACCGGGGCCGGGGATCCGAGCACGCGGGCCAGCCCGAGCCGTTGCCGCTGCCCTAGGGACAGGCCGACCCCGTCGCGGCCGACGACTGTGTCCAACCCGTCTGGCAGGTTGTCGTAGACCTCGTCGAATCCTGCTGCACGGCAGGCACCCTCGAGGTCCGGGAGCGGGCCGAGCAACTCCAGGTTGGCGCGAACCGTGCCGGGGATCAGCACCGCGCGGTGCGGCAGCCACGCGATCTGCCGCCACCAGGCGCTCAGATCGAGTTCGGTGGCCGCGATGCCGTCCACCAGCACTCTCGGCGTGTCGGTGAGGCCGAGAATCGCCTGTAGTACCGTGCTTTTCCCGGCGCCGTTGGGTCCGGTCAGGACGGTGACGCGCCCCGGTTCGATCGTGCGGTCGAGTCCGTCGACCTCGATCGTGGGTGCTGCCGTCGCCGGGATCCGGCTACCGTTCGGCCGGGTGGCCGGTGTACACAGCTCGAAGGCTGCCTCTGCGGCAGTCTTACCGTCCTGCGCGGCATGGAATGCGGCACCCACCCGCCGCAGCGGCCAGAAGACCTCGGGCGCGAGCAGTAACGCGGTCAGGGCGGCTGCCAGTGTCATATCGCCGAATACCAGCCGTAGACCGACACTGACCGCCACCAGAGCCACCCCGAGCGTGGCCAGAAGTTCCAAGACCAATGCCGACAGGAACGAGATCCGCAGTGTCGCCATCGTCGAACGCCGATGTGCGGCAGACAGTTCGGCGATGCGTTGGACCGATCCTCCGGCCCTGCCGAGGGCGCGCAGAGTGGGGATTCCGGCCACCAGATCCAGAAGCCGGCTCTGCAGGGTGGTCAACGCGCTCAGCGCGGCCGCCGACCTTTCCGCCGTGAGCAGCCCGATCAACACCATGAACACGGGGATGAGTGGGAGCGCGATCATCACGATCGCCGCGGCCTGGAGGTCGTAGCATGCCATCACCACCAGAGCCGCCGGAGTAAGGACAGCGGCGAGCACCACGGCCGGCAGATAGCCACTGAAATACGGTCGCAGGCCGTCGAGGCCGCGCGTCACCACCGCGGCGGCCGCGGCCCGGTCGGCCGTCAGTTGCCGTGGTGACTGCGCTGTCACCGAACGTAGGACCTGGCTGGACAATTCGCCGATGACCGCGGTGGCACCGCGCTGCGAGAGCCTGCCCTGCAACCATTGCGCGACGGTCCGGACGGTCCAGACCACGCCCAGTGCGACGAGCGACGAGCCCCACCGCGCACCGGAGTTCGGGGCGACGACAATTCCGGCGACCAGGTGCGCCAGCACCACCGCCGACGCGATGGTGCTGCCGGCGATCACCACACCACACGCCACCGCGGCCACGAGGTAGCGGCGCAGGGCCGTGCCGGATCCCGTACCGCCGCGGATGCCGAGGGCGCGCCAGAGATTCAGTCCGACCGCCGGGAGAGTCCGATTGGCTCGGGAATCCGATCAGCCGAGATCCGCTTGCGGAACACCCAATACGTCCACGCCTGGTACAGCATCACAAGCGGTGCGAACGCGAGCGCCGCCCACGTCATGACCTTCAGCGTGTACGGCGACGACGAGGCGTTGTAGATGGTCAGGCTCCAGTGCGGGTCGAGCGTGGACGGCACCAGGTTCGGGTATAGCGCGCCGAACAGCAGAACCACCACGGCGGCAACGACAATCGTGGTGTAGATGAACGCCCAACCCTCGCCGCTGCGGCTGAACACCCGGATGACGGCGGCCAGCTGCGCAACCACCGCGACGCCCAGCACGAGCCAGGTCCAGTTCTTTCCGTGGCTCAGCTGGGTCCACAGTCCGAAGCCGGCGACCAGTACCGTCGCCGGAATCGCCAGTTTGGCGGCGAAACCGAAAGCGTCGGTACGAACGGCTCCGCTCGACTTCAGCGCCACGAACACCGCACCGTGCAAGGCGAACAATGCGCCGGTGGCCAGCCCACCCAACAGGGTGTACGGGTTCAGGACGTCGGTGATTCCGGCGTGCATCTGTCCGTCTGCGTCGACGGGCAGGCCGTGCACGAGCCCGGCGAACGCGACGCCCCACAAAATCGCGGGCACCCACGACCCGATGCCGATCGCTATGTCCGCCCATCGGCGCCAGCCGGGATCATCGATCTTGCCGCGCCATTCGATGGCGACGACGCGCACGATCATCGAGCACAGGATCGCCAACAGCGGCAGATACAGACCAGAGAAGACAGTGGCGTACATCTCGGGGAACGCCGCGAACATGGCACCGCCCGCGGTGATGAGCCACACCTCGTTGCCGTCCCACACCGGACCGATCGTGTTGAGTACCGCACGGCGGTGCTGTTCGGCGTCGGTTCCGGTGCGGCCGTGAGCGGGGTTTGATGTGCTCCTCGCGTCCGCCGGATCTGATGTGCTCCTCGCGTCCGCAGTGTCTGATCTGCTCCTCGCGTCCGCTGTGTCTGATGTGCTCCTCGCGCCCGCAGCCCGGCCGAAGAAGCTCATCAGCATACCGACGCCGAAGTCGAATCCCTCGAGCACAAAGAACCCGAGGAACAGCACGGCCAGCAGAATGAACCAGAGTTCTTGTAATCCCATCGAATCGCTCCTCGACTCGTGCGTTGGGCTCAGTAGGCGAACGACAACGGCGCGACGTCGTCGGCACCCGGCGGTACCGGCGGCGCCGGTTCGGAGTCGTGTTCCAGCGGCCCGGCGACGATGTAGCGGCGCAGCAGATAGAACCAGATGACCGCAAGCACGGCGTAGAGCAACGTGAAGGTCACCAGGGACAGCACCACGACGGTCATCGAGTTGTGTGACACGCCTTGGGCCACGGTCAGCCGAATATCCTGATCACCGGTTGGGTTGGGCGCCACGACCCAGGGCTGGCGGCCCATCTCGGTGAACACCCAGCCCGCGCTGTTGGCCAGGAACGGTGTCGGGATGGTCAGCAGCGCGAACCAGGAGAACCAGCGCTGGTTCGGAATCCGGCCGCCGCGGGTCAGCCACAGCGCGACAAGTGCGAAAAGGCCGGGGGCTGCGAGGAATCCGATCATCGCGCGGAACGACCAATAGGTGACGAACAGGTTGGGCCGGTAGTCACCGGGCCCGAACTTCTGCTCATACTGCTGCTGCAGATCCTGCACGCCGTCCAGGTGCACGCCGGTGAACTTGCCCTCGGCCAGGAACGGCAGGACGAAAGGCACCTCGATGGCGTGCACGACGCTGTCGCAGTTGTTGTGGGTCCCGACGGTGAGCACCGAGAAATCCGGGTCGGTTTGGCTGTGACACAACGATTCTGCAGAGGCCATCTTCATCGGCTGTTGCTGGAACATCAGCTTGCCCTGGGCATCGCCGGTGAAGAAGAGTCCGATGGCGGCGACGAGTGTGACCAGGCAGCCGAGGATGGTGGCGGGCCGGTACATGTGCACCGCATCATCGACGGCCGTTCCGGCGGTCTTGTGGTCAGCGGCGCCCGCCCGGTGTGAGCGCACCATCCACCAGGCCGACACACACGCTACGAACACCCCGGCGGTCAGGAATGCTCCGGCGACAGCATGCGAAAACGCGGCGATCGCAGTGTTGTTCGTGAACAGCGCGACGATGCTGGTCAGCTCGGCGCGCCCCTTTTCGGCGTTGAACACGGCCCCGACCGGATGCTGCATGAACGAATTGGCCGAGATGATGAAGAACGCCGACATGTTCACCGCGATGGCGACGATCCAGATGCAGGCGAGGTGCACCAGGCGGGGCAGTCGCGTCCAGCCGAAGATCCACAGGCCGATGAACGTGGATTCGAAGAAGAACGCGGCCAACCCCTCCATGGCCAGTGGAGCGCCGAAGATGTCGCCCACGAATCGTGAGTACTCGCTCCAGTTCATGCCGAATTGGAATTCCTGCACGATTCCGGTGGCCACCCCGATCGCGAAGTTGATCAGGAAGAGCTTGCCGAAGAATCGGGTGAGTCGGTACCAGCTGTCGTTCCCCGTGATCACCCATACGGTCTGCATGATGGCGATCAGCGGTGCCAACCCGATGGTCAGCGGAACAAAAATGAAGTGGTAGACAGTGGTGATTCCGAACTGCCACCGAGACACATCCAACGCATCCATCTGACCCTACTTCCGAGGTCGCTCGGGCGAGCTACTACGAAGTGTAGTAGCGATCGCCCTCCGACGACCGCGTCCCGGCGTGGTCAGGACAGTGTGTTACGTCACTGGCGAGGTTCCGGGCTGAAAGCGGCCCTCAGTTTCTTGGCGTCGCTGCGGATGCCGAAGGCGGAAATGACCTCGGCCACGCCGAGCACGATCAGGATGATGCCGGTGACCTGAGTGAGGGCGACGAGGCCATTGAGCGGCGCGACGAACATGATGATGCCGGCGATGACGCTGAGAATGCCGATGATGATCTCCCAAATACGGCCGGGCAGAGACCGATCACCGATCGCCGACATCGCCGTGGCCACACCGCGGAAGATAAAGCCGACACCGATCCAGATGGCCAGCAGCTGAATCGAGTTGTCCAGGTTTACGAAACACAGCACCGCCAGAACGAGCGACGCGGCACCGGTGATGAACAGCAGCACACGGCTACCGGCCGTGGAACGCAGGCTGAAGGCGAGTACGACCTGCCAGATACCAGTCACCAAGAGGTACGCGCCGAAGAAGGCCGCGGTCACGATGATCGCCGCGCCCGGGCGGACAAACACGAGAATGCCCAAGATGACTGCGAGGACGCCGGTCGCCAGACTTGCCTTCCACAGATGAGGCAAGAGGCTTGGGGCAGTAGTGGTTTCCATGCCGGCAGTTTGACACAACAAATAGCGCCTAAGCCGGATTTTACAGTACGGCTGTGGTGTCGTACTGCGGTCGTTAATGTTTCGTTACCGGCACTACGCGTTGGATCCACGGCCCGTTGATGTCGCCGGTTTGGAACAACAGACCCAAAACGGCCCTAGGCAGAGAGAAGAGGCAACTGTGAAAGCTGGATGTCACGTCCGTCGGGGGAAAATGTGGCGTGTTGCAGGGGTGATTGCGGCAAGTGGCGCCCTGATGCTCTCGGGGTGCGCAAATAACAGTGACAGCGGCACATCGGGCACGGCGACGACTGCGGCAACGGCTGAGAAGGTCGATGCCATCGCCGACACGGTGCCGGATGCGATCAAGTCGAGCGGCAAGCTCATCGTCGGCACCGACCCGACCTACGCGCCGAACGAGTTCAAGGATCCCAACGGCAAGATCATCGGCTTCGATGTCGATCTGATGAACGCGATCGCTGCGACACTGGGGCTGGCGCCGGAGTACCGACCGTCGGCGTTCGACAAGATCATCCCTTCGGTCCAGGGCGGCAGTTACAACGTCGGCATGTCGTCGTTCACCGACTCGAAAGAGCGTGAAGAGCAGGTGGACTTCGTCACCTATTTCGAGGCAGGTTCGGCGTGGGCGCAGAAGGTCGGCGCGGGCATCAACCCGGACGACGCGTGCGGGAAGAGAATCGCGGTCCAGACCGCAACCGTGCAGGACACCAAGGAGTTGCCCGCGCGCAGCGACAAGTGTGTCAAGGAGGGTAAGCCCGCCATCGCCGTCCTCAAGTTCGATGATCAGTCGGCAGCCACCAACGCGGTCCTGCTGGGCCAGGCGGACGCGATGTCGGCGGACTCACCGGTGACGGCCTACGCGGTCAAGCAGAGTGACGGCAAACTCGAACAGGTCGGCAAGATCTTCGATTCGGCCCCGTACGGTTGGGTCGTCCAGAAGGGCTCGCCACTGGCCGAGTCGCTGCAGAAGGCGCTCGAGCACCTTATTCAAACCGGAGCGTACAAGCAGGTGGCAGCCAACTGGGGCGCCGAAAACGGACTGATCGACAAGCCGGTCATCAACGGCGCGACCAGCTGAGCCGGCGATGGCCGACGCGTCGCCGCCACCCGCCATCGATGCTGTCCCGCTGAGACATCCGTGGCGGTGGATCACGGCCGTCCTCATCATCTGCGGTCTCGCGCTGTTCGTCTACGGCGCGGCCACGAACGAGGCCTACCGGTGGGATACGTACGGGAAATACCTGTTTGATCAACGGATTTCGCAGGCCGCCTGGAACACCCTGCAGCTGACGATCTTCTCCATGGTGCTCGCACTGGTCCTCGGGGTCGCCTTGGCGGTGATGCGGCTGTCGCCGAACCCGGTGCTCAAGTCGGTGTCGTGGCTTTATCTATGGATATTCCGCGGCACACCGGTGTACGTGCAGTTGGTGCTCTGGGGCTTGGTCCCGGTGATCTACAAGAACATTCAGCTCGGCGTCCCGTTCGGTCCGACCCTCTTCAAATTCAGTCTCAGCGAACCGAATTTCTTCATGCTGGCGATCCTGGGACTGGGTCTCAACGAGGCGGCTTACATGGCCGAGATCATCCGGGCCGGCATCAGTTCGGTGCCGGAGGGGCAGTCCGAGGCATCGACTGCCCTCGGCATGTCGTGGTGGATGACGATGCACCGAATTGTTCTGCCACAGGCGATGCGGGTCATCATCCCGCCGACCGGTAACGAGTTCATCAGCATGCTCAAGACCACCTCGCTGGTCACCGCAGTCCCGTACAGCTTCGAGTTGTACGGTCGGTCGAAAGACATCGGCGTCGCGCTGTTTCAGCCGATTCCGCTGCTGCTGGTGGCGTCCACCTGGTATCTGGCGGTCACGAGTGTGCTGATGGTCGGCCAGTTCTATCTGGAGCGTCACTACGCCAGGGGCGCATCCCGGAAGTTGACGACGAAACAGCTCGAGACACTGGCCAAGGCACAGATGGGAGAGCCACATCCATGACTGAACCCATGGTCCGCGCCCAGAGTGTGTGTAAGAGCTTCGGTGCGCTGGACGTTCTCAAGGGCGTGACACTCGATATCGGCCACGGCGAGGTGCTCTGCATGGTCGGGCCTTCGGGTTCGGGAAAGTCGACGTTCCTGCGGTGCATCAACCACCTGGAGCAGGTGAACGCGGGTCGTCTGTACATCGACGGTGAGCTGGTGGGTTACCGGGAGCGCGGTGGAAAGCTGCACGAGCTGCGCCCCAAAGAAGCCGCCAAACAGCGCCGCGAGGTCGGCATGGTGTTCCAGCACTTCAATCTGTTCCCGCATCGGACGGTGCTGGGGAACATCATCGAGGCGCCCATCCACGTCAAGAAGGTCAAGAAAGATCAGGCGGTGGCGCGGGCCAAGGATCTGCTGGGGCAGGTCGGGTTGTCCGCGAAAGCCGACGCATACCCTGCGCAGTTATCCGGTGGTCAGCAGCAGCGCGTGGCCATCGCGCGCGCCTTGGCGATGAGTCCCAAGCTGATGCTTTTCGACGAGCCGACCTCGGCGTTGGATCCCGAGCTCGTCGGAGAGGTGCTGGCGGTGATGAAGAACCTCGCCAGCGAGGGGATGACCATGGTGGTCGTGACCCATGAGATGGGCTTCGCCCGTGAGGTCGCCGACAAGCTGGTGTTCATGGACGGTGGCGTCATCGTCGAGAGCGGTAATCCCCGCGAGGTGATGGCCAACCCGAAACATGAACGCACGAAAGCGTTTTTATCGAAGGTGATGTAGCTTCGATGCGGTGAGCGCAGTACGAACAGACGTTTTCGTCACCGCCGCCGAACTGCGACGACTCATCGAGTCCGGGGATCCCGTCACGGTCCTGGACGTGCGGTGGACACTGCCTGAGCCCGACGGCACTGCCGCGTATCTGGCCGGCCACGTGCCAAGCGCGGTGTACGTGTCCCTCGATGACGAGCTGACCGACCACGGTGTCGTCGGAAAGGGGCGCCATCCATTGCCTTCCGGCCGCAACCTCGAGGCCTCAGCACGCCGCTGGGGCCTGCGCACCGGGGTGCCCGTCGTGGTTTACGACGACTGGAACCGGGCTGGGTCCGGCCGGGCCTGGTGGGTGCTGACCGCAGCCGGCATCGCCGACGTCCGCATCCTCGATGGCGGACTTGCAGCGTGGACTGCCGCAGGTGGCGCCTTGCAGACCCGACCGGTCGAGCCCGTGCCGGGCGATGTCGTCGTCACCCACGATGACCTGTACCACGGAGGCCGTCGCACGATCACCGCCGACGAGGCGGGAGCCCATGCTGGTGTGTTGCTCGACGCCCGTGCGCCGGAGCGGTTCCGCGGCGACGTCGAACCGATGGATGCGGCTGCCGGCCACATCCCGGGTGCGGTGAATCTGCCCAGCACCCGGGTCCTCGCGGCCGACGGCACCGTGCTGCCGCATTCCGAGCTCCGCGAGTTGCTCACTGAACAAGGGCTGATCGACATCACCGAGATCGGCGCCTATTGCGGCTCGGGTGTCACCGCAGCTGTCACAGTCGCGGCGCTCGCGGCTGCCGGCGTGGATGCTGCACTGTTCCCCGGATCGTGGTCAGAGTGGGTCAGCGATCCCACTCGTCCGGTCGCGGTCGGACCCTAGTCGCGCTGAGCTGGTGCCACACCGGTCGCGCCGCCGACCTTATGCTGAGCAGGTGCAGCGCCGTTCGGATCCGGTCACCCCGCTGTGGCGGGCGGCGCAGGGCTTCCGGCTGCTGAGCTGCATTTACGCATCTGGCTTCCAGATCGCGATCAACGACGATCTGAGCCGGCCGATTCTGGCCTGGCTGTTATTTGCTGTGCTGCTGCTCTGGAGTATCGCGTGCGCAGTCGCCTATCTAAAAGGGTTTGGTCGCCGGCCGGCCTGGGTGATCACCGAAATCGTGATCGTGCTGGCCCTGATGTTGTCGACGGAGGTTGTCGCGTCCGATCACTGGGCGGCCGACAACCAATCGTGGCCGACCACACTGTGGGCGACGAACGCCACCATCTCGGCGGCTCTTCAGTTTGGCCCGGTTGGCGGCATGGCGACCGGACTGGCGGTGGTGGCGGCTGCAGCGACATTGAAGGGGTATGTGAGCCCTAACCTCGGTCGCAACGCCACGATCGTCATCGAGGTGGCGGTTGGGTTCGCGGTCGGCATGGCGGCTCAGACCGCCCGGCGTGCCCACGCCGAACTCGAGCGGGCGGTCCGAATGGCCGCGGCCCTGGAGGAGCGGGAACGGCTGTCTCGCCGGGTGCACGACGGGGCCATCCAGGTGTTGGCGCTGGTGTCCAGGCGGGGCCGTGAAATCGGTGGTGAGACCGCGGCGCTCGCAGAGCTTGCCGGGGAGCAAGAGCGGGCGCTGCGCCGGCTGGTCAGTGCGCCCGATACCGAAGTTGCCGTGGGAACACTGACCGATATCGGTGCACTGCTGCGCAGCCGGGCCAGCGATTGGGTTTCGGTCAGTCTGCCTGCGCAGCCCGTGCTGCTCGAAGATGCGGTGGCCCGGGAATTGTTCGCGGCGGCCGGCAATGCTCTCGACAATGTAGCCGCCCACGCCGGGCCGAACGCCCGGGCGTTCGTCCTCGTCGAGGATCTGGGGGAGACCGTGACGGTCAGTATCCGCGATGACGGCGTGGGCATCGCCGGTGGCCGGCTGGCCGAGGCAGTCCGGCAGGGTCGCTTGGGTATATCGAAATCGATTGTGGGGCGGATGGATTGGCTGGGTGGCACGGCCCAGTTGACCACTGCAGCGGGCGCCGGCACGGAATGGGAACTGACGGTGCCGCGCAAGGAGGGGGACGGTGATGGTTGAGTCTGTACCGAAGGTGATGGTGGTGGACGACCACCCGATCTGGCGGGATGCGGTGGCCCGTGATCTTGCCGACGACGGCTTCGAGGTGGTCGCGACGGCCGACGGGGTCGCCGCGGCCCGGCGCCGCGCCGCAGTTGTCCGCCCCGACGTGGTGGTGATGGACATGCGGTTGACTGACGGCACCGGCGCGCAGGCCACCGCGGAAGTGTTGGCGGTATCCCCGGATACCAAGGTCTTGGTGTTGTCGGCGTCCGACGAGCGCGACGACGTGCTTGAGGCGGTGAAGGCGGGAGCCACCGGTTACCTGGTGAAGAGCGCATCGAAAGCCGAACTGGGCGAAGCTGTTCGGGCGACCGCGCAGGGGCGGGCCGTGTTCACACCTGGTCTGGCCGGTCTGGTGCTGGGGGAGTATCGGCGCATGGCAGCGCGGCCGGACCGGGACGCGGCCACACCGAGTCTCACCGAACGCGAGACCGAGGTGCTGCGCTTTGTGGCAAAAGGGTTGACCGCCAAGCAGATTGCCACGCGGCTGTCGCTGAGCCACCGGACCGTCGAGAACCACGTCCAGGCGACGTTCCGTAAATTGCAGGTGGCCAACCGGGTCGAACTGGCCCGGTACGCGATTGAGCACGGGCTCGACGAGTAGTCCTACTCATCCGGACGGTCTGGGTTTGCTGCGACGATCACAGGCATGACCGAACCGCATCGTGCCCTCATCTCCCGGTTGGCTGCGGACATCTCTGCGATCAACGCCTACACGGGCCGGGTGTCGGCGGACCTGGCGCAGCTGGACCGCCTGCTGGCCTACCAACCTGTCGCTCCACACTGGGCTGCCGGCCCCTACCCTGCGGCTCCACAGGTCGCAGCGCCCGTCGCTGTCGCACCCCCGGTGGCCGTACCCGCTCCGCCCCCGGTCGCAGCTCCGCCTCCGCGTCGCGAACGCCCCGAAGGCTGGATCGGCAAGGTCCTGGCTGTCGCCGGTGTGGCCGTCACCCTTGTCGGTGTCGTGCTGCTCGTGGTACTGGCCGCGCAGGCGGGCATTCTGCGGCCCGGATTCCGCGTCGCAGCGGGCGCGGTGCTGGCGGTGGCACTGATCGCGGTGGCCTGGTGGCAGCAGGCGCGGCCCGGTGGGCGCATAGGCGCGATCGCACTGGCCGCGACCGGGATCGCCGCGGCCTACATAGATGTGATCGCCGTGACGGCGATCTACCACTGGGTCTCGGCCCCCGTGGGGCTGACCATCGCCGCGGTCATCGGCGGTGCCGGGCTGACGTTGGCCCGCATGTGGGACTCCGAGCATCTGGGCCTTCTGGTTCTGGTGCCATTGATCGTGTTGGCACCGGTCGTCACCGACGGTGTCACGCTGCTTCTGATCGGATTCATGCTGGCGTTGTCGGCGGCCACACTGCCCGTGCAGTGGGGGCGCGACTGGATGACATTGCACGTCGCACGGATTACTGCGGGCACGGTGCCGCTTCTGGTTGCGTTGATGGGGGCGACGTTCGGCGACCACAACGATCTGCGGTTGGCGTTGGCCTGCGCGATAGGTGCGGTGCTGGCCGTTGCCTCGGGGGTGCTGTTGTTGCGCTGGACTGCCAACAAGGCTGGGATGGCGCTCACGACGGCCGCGGGAACCATCCCGCTGCTGTGTGTTTCGGCCGCGGTGGATCGGGCGGTGGCCGCTCTGATGATCGGGGTGCTGGCCGCAGCCCTGGTCGGAATCGCCGCGATAGGTAATCAGGTGCCCGGCGTCACGGCTGTGGTGCGACAGGTGTGGTCGGTGCTCTCGGCAGTCGCGGCCCTGATCGCGGTCACCGTGGCCTTCGAGGGCACGGTAGCCGGTCCGGTACTACTGGCGATGGCGGTCGCGGTTGCGATCACCGCCCCGCGCAGTGACATCGGAAGGTGGGCGGCGGTCGGGTTCGCGGTGGTCGGTGGCCTGTACTTCCTGAGCTACGCGCCACCGGAAACCCTCATGCACGCAACCGAACTCAGTGGGGGTGTCGCGGCGTCGGTGTTGACGTCGAGCATCCTGGCGATCGCCGCCGCAGTGACGATCGTGTGGTCGTGGAGAGTTGGCAGACCGGTACACGACGACTCGATTCGATTGCTGTGGGTGGTCGCGGCGGCGGTGATCGGCTACGCGGTGACGACCTTCACCGTGACAGTCGGGGTGCTCGTCGGCGGGACCGGTGCCGGGTTCTTCGGTGGGCACATGGCGGCGACCATCTGCTGGATCGTGTTGGCAGCCGGTTTGTTCCACTACGCCGCGAGCCGACCGAGGCTGCAGCGATCACTGCCCATCGGTGGCGGACTCGCGCTGGTGGCTGCAGCGATGGCCAAGCTTTTCCTATTCGACCTGGGCACCCTCGACGGTATCTTCCGGGTTGCGGTGTTCATCGTCGTAGGGCTGACGCTCCTGGGAATGGGCGCCGGATACGCCCGGCTGCTGAGCCAGCAGGACAAGAACGATGAGCAGCTCACCGAATCGCAGATGTGATCCCCGCCGTAGTGAACACCCTGCGTGGGGTGCACGACGGCAAGGACTAGCTGGTCTCGACCGCCGCACGCACATCGTCGTCGCGGCGGCCGACCAGGTACCAGGTCCGCATTACGCCCTTGCCCTTGATGTCGACCTCTCCGCGTTCCTCGAGCACGAAGCGGTCGCTGATGCGCTCATAGACGTTCTGCGGCACCTGAATTCGCCCTTCGACGTCGGTGGTCTCCATCCGAGATGCGATGTTGACGGCATCGCCCCACACGTCGTAGAAGAATTTGCGGGCACCGACCACACCGGCCACGACGGGGCCGGCCGCCAATCCGATACGCAGTGGTACGGCCCGGCCCTGCGGATCCTTGAGATCGGCGACGGCGTCGGCCATGTCGAGCGCAAAGCACGCCAACGCCTCGACGTGGTCGGTCCTTGGGTTGGGCACACCGGAGACCACCATGTATGAGTCGCCGCTGGTCTTCACCTTCTCCAGATCGTGCTTGTCCACCAACGCATCGAGGTCGGTGTAGAGCCGGTCGAGGAAGCGCACCAGGTCGGCAGGCGAAGTGTCGCTGGCGCGGCTGGTGTAGCCGGCGATGTCGGCGAACAGGATGGACGCATCGTCGTATTTGTCGGCGATGATCGTGCGGGCCGGATCCTTGAGGCGGGCGGCGACGGTGGCCGGCAGGATGTTGGCCAACAGTTGCTCGGAGCGCTGGTATTCGGCTTCCATAGCCGCTTCGGCGCGGGCATTCTCGCGCAACACCAACCACACCGTGGCGAAGACCATGACGGTCGACGAAATCGCCGTAACCACGAAGCCGAAGCGCAACGTCCACGACGGGCCGAGGCCACGGTCGACCGGGGCCAAGAATGCCAGCGCGATCGATGCGATGACGCCCAGCCCGACGAGCACGGCAGCGAGGCCGATGCGCTCAATACCCAGCACCAGCACCACCAACGAGGCCGACACCAGGAAATAGAGCTGTAGGCCGGACCCCGTGCCCACCTGATAACACATCAACGACACCGAGACGTAGGCGATGATGAAGAAGGTCAACGGTGCGACGAGCTCACCAAATCGGTACAGCAGCGGTACCACCACGAACAGGGCTGCGAACCCGAGGTTGAGAAACCCGACTCGCCAGATGGCCCCACCGACAATTAGCTGGAACAGGCCGAAAAAGCCGGATACCGAAGCGGCGATCCACGTTGCGATGGTCAGCACCCGCAACCGACTGGACAGGCTCTCCGCGTAGTGCGCGGTCCGCGCGGGCAGCTGACCGTTCAACGCCAGCTCGGGCATGCATATCGAGCGTCGAAACTCGCTGACTGCCACGATTGAGAGCGTATCGTCGCCGACCGGTCAGTCGGTCGACATTCGCACAGCGTCTCACGCCGGCGACGCCGTCGTGAGCCCGGTTGCTGCGGTTGTTCCGGCGCGACGACGGTCCGATCCAGCGTCAGCAAACTCTTTTGTGATGTTCATGTGTCAGAATGGGGCATCGTCCAGCGAGTGCGGCGCCAGTGTCGTGGACCTCTGAGGGAATGTGAACGTGGACCGGGTATGGGTACGGAACACCGCGATCGGTGCGGCAATTGCCTGCGGCGCCATGGTCGGTGGGCCCGGGGTCTCCGGCACTCCGGTCGCGCACGCTGATCTGTTCGGTCCCGGCGCCGACGTGCTCCGCATCCCCGGTCACAACAAGGACAACAAAAAGGGTTCACACCGCCGTGCCGGCACGGACGGTAGGCAGAACGGTGGCGCAACGACAACTGGCCGGCTCGGCCAAGGTGACAACCAGAAGACCGGAAGATCTGGCCTTACCGTCAAGCAGAAGACGAGTGTGAGCGGTGAATCCGCTAGTCAGAAGTCTGTCGGTGCCGACAGAGTCGGCGCAAGTCGGTCGATGCAGTCAGCGAACACAACCTCGACCTTGAGCACGGGAGTGGGCCCCTCGGAAACGTCGGTCGCCGCTTCCGAGGGGCAGGTGAGCGTTCCGCAGATCCGGTCAAACATCTCTTCGATCGGCGGCGGAGCCACCATGAGCGGGCGCATCGGCCGGTCGCCGAGCCTCGCACCCGTGCCAACCGCCCCGAGCAGTCTCCAGATCGTGGTCCGCCCCCAGCTGCCCGGGACACTGTCGGTACCTGCCGAAGCGGGATCCGAGGCGCAGTCTCCGGTGCTGGCTACGCCGTCGATCCCCGTGGTCGTTCCGTCGGTCCCGGTGGTCGTTCCGCCGGCCCCAGTCGAGCTTCCGTCCCTGTCGGTCGTCGTTCCGCCGGCCGCGGCAGGTGGTGGGGTGCCCGCTGCGTCACCGGCTATACCGAGCGCGCCGCAGGCCACCGTGCCCACTGTGCAGGCTTTGCAGCCGGCCACGCCGGTGATCGGCGCAGTTCCTGAGACGTTCCGTGCCGGCTACCCCAACTACCTGCGTGTGGCCAACACACCGGGCCTGCTGTTCGCGGTACTGCCTGGGCTTGCCGGGATTGTTCTGCTCACCGCGACCGGGGGCGCCCTAGGTATCCGACAGGCGCGCGCGGTACGCGCGCTGCAGCCGCCGCAAATCGCCCGCTTCATGCCGTAGCACGACGTCGGCGAATCTTTGTCGTCGACTGGCTAGAGTCCAATGTGGGTATGCCAATTCGTGCGTGACCCGACTCCCACACTTCGACCAGTTGTAGGCTGCGCGAAAATTCGGCCAGTCTTGTCGCCGAACATAGGAATTACAAATTTTACAGTTGCGAAAATTATGGTCGGTGTATCGCGAAGGAATTGAGCGAGCAACGGCAGTAGACCCGAAGTTTTTTGTCAGGTGTCCGCCGGGAATCACGTGGTCTCATGAATTGATGACCAAAATGCGGATTACAACTATTGCCGCAATATTAGCAGCAGGTATCGGACTCGCCGGTATCGGTGGATCTGTAGCACAGGCTGCACCGGTAGCGCCAATACCCGACTACCACTGGTGCCCGGGTGAATTCTGGCATCCCGAATGGGGCTTCAACTGGGACTTCCGTAGATGTCACGATGACTGGTACTACGACGGCGAACCCCGCGACCAGTGGCACTGGCACGGTAATGGTCCGTGGCGCCCCGGCCTCTGAGCACCATCGCATCAACGACGCGGTGATCACCGCCGAGGCGCTGGGCTCGCGGCGTCACACAGCGGTCCCCGCAGCAGCGCAGACCATTTGAACGTTGCGTGCGTCGGTGTTCATATCGGTCGCGGTGTTGTTGAGCCGCTCGCCGCCGGCGTGCAGGCCCATGATGATCAGCAGCTTGGTCGCTCGCATCGACCATGACCGCATCGGCTCGGATATCGCCGGGTCCAGGCCGGGGGTGTCGGCAGCATTCATCGCGGTGCCGGCGGCCATCCGCAGCGCTGTCCGCCCAGTGAAGTTCGAACTCTGCACGTTCGGGTCGGACCAGTTGACGGTGTTGCCGTTGCCCGCGCTGTCGTAGGCGAAGTCCTCGTAGTTGCTGGCGGCGAAATTCATTGCGCCGGAGAATGATTTGCATGCCATTACCGACGGGTCGGCACCGCCGTCGTCGGCGACGGGTGCGGCGGCGTCCGGCAGCTGGGCAGGGGTTTCGGCGTCAGTGGATTGCGGAGCTGCCGCCGCGCCCGTGGACACTAGGTTGTCTTCCGCGTCGGCTGCGGCGATCGGAGCGGCCGAAAGGCCGACGCAGACGGCCACTAGCAGGGCGTGAAAGCCCCGAGTGATCGAGAAAGTCATGGCAGCAAAGTTCCTTTCATCGGCCTGCGCGTCGATTTCGCCGACGGGCCTGGGGCGGGTCAGCGCAATGATCGGTAAATGACGTGTCCGTACGGTAAACAGGAATTAAATAATTCGACGCCGTTCCAATCAGCGTGATTCGGACTCGGCGCGAGTATGAATAATGCCGCTGAGCAGCAGATTTCAATGAATTGACAGGTATCTCACAGCCATATTCCCGACGGTGGCCGGTGCGCCGTCGGGAGTTGTTCTAGCGTTTACCGAACTGAAATCCGATTGGCTGACGATTCTGGGCGGACAAGTCACGCCGACATAACACGACATAACACGAGATAACAAACGAGAGGCATCGAACCGTCATGATGCAACGACTTGCCGCGGTGTCCGCGGCCGCATTGCTGGTAGTCCCGGTGGTGCTGGCCGGGTCGGCGGCAGCCGATCCGTCGAACGACGCAAACGTCGTCCCGGCCGCCAATGCCGCACCGAACGCCCCGGCGCCGGGCGGACCGGCCGGACCGGTGCCCTCCGGCCCACCCGGCCAGCTGATGACCCCCGACGGCTGGCAACTGAACGTCGTCGGCCTCGACGAGTCGATGGAGCCGGTGGCATCGCTGACCGGCTCGCCGACCTCGCGCGAATACCTGGTCGACGGCACCTTCGTCGGTGCAGTCACCGGTACCGGCAACACCGAGTTGGGCGGCGGAACCCTGGAGGCTGGCTACCAGATCGGCTGCGGCATCATCCAGGACGATATCGAGTCGATCACGAGTGGCGGCATCACGCCGTTCATCTCCTCGCCGATCCACCTGTTCCCGACGCCGTCGCTGGACTCGAAGGGCATTTTCCCCGCGGGCATCGCGGCCAGCCTGAACCAGCAGATCAAGATCGACCTCAAGCCCGGCACGGTCAACATCGTCCCGGTCGGTAAGAAGTCGTTCAAGGGCACCAAACCGCGCATATCCATTACCGGGTTCCGGGTGAAGATCGACGGTTGCGCCGGGCAGTCGTTCATCCGGTCCTACGCCACACTGACCAGCTCCACCGACAACACCGACGACGTCATCACCTACCTCGGTGTGACGAAGGCCGTTTAGCCCACCCCACCCGAGACAAGGAACGTCAGATATGTTGCATCGCTTCGGCATCCCCGCCGCTGCCCTGCTCGTCGCGGTGGCCGCAGCCCCACCCGCCCTTGCCGACCCACCGGCCGCCGCAGATACCGCTCCGGCGCCTGACGCCGCGGCACCGGACGCCGGTCCGCCGCCGGACACCGGTGCGGTGATCTCCGGTCCGCCGGGGATCGCGCACACCCCCGACGGCCGCACCCTCACCGTCACCGCCAAGGACGAGACCCAGCTGCCGATCGCGCCACTGACCACGTCGCTGTCGTCGCGGGAGTGGCTGGTGGGCGCCACCTTCACCGGCGAGGGGATGAGCGACGTCAAGGGCGGCACCCTGGAGACCGGATACCAGATCGGCTGCGGCATCGAAATGGACAAGGTCAAGCTCAACGGATCCATCGGTCTGGGCACCGGCAACTTCGCCTTCGATCCGTCGCTCAGCGACCCGAGCGGCCGGGTGGGGTCGGTGTTCACCATGCCGATCCAAGGCCAGATCGAGGTCGAGCCGCGCCCGGGCACCGTCACCAACGTCGTCGTCGACAAGAAGTCGTTCAAGGGAAACAAGACCCGCGTCACGGTCCGTGACATCCACATCAAGATCGACAATTGCGTCGGCGCCTCGTCGCTGCGGTCGTATGCGGTGTTGACCAGCTCGGGGACCGACGCCGACGACATCGTCGCGTACTACGGCATCACCAAGACGTTCTGATCGTGGCCTCACAGTCGAACGATCGACGCTCGGCGCGGCGGCGGGTCGCCGGCGTGCTCGGCGGGGCGCTGCTGTGCGCGCTCCCCGTCGTTACCGCTGCGACAGCCGTGGCCGACGCAGGTGATCCGACTCCGCTGGACCCGGCCGCCGCCGCGGCGGCTCCGGACGTCACATCGTCGCCCGATCCGGGCGCACCAGCCGAGCCGGCCCCGCTGGATCCGGCCGCGCCACAGGTGCAGGGCCTCGGGCCACTGGGTGCGGCGGGACTGTCGATGGACCAGTTCCTGCTGGGCCAGCGCATACCCTCCGGCGACCCGGGTGCATCGGCGCCCAATACCGACCTGCTGTCGGCGGGCCAGTTCCTCAACCCGACCCAGTACCGGGTGCCCGGCGACGGCGCCGCCAATCAGTACCAATT
The DNA here is from genome assembly GCF_000373905.1 of Mycobacterium sp. 155. NCBI lineage: Bacteria > Bacillati > Actinomycetota > Actinomycetes > Mycobacteriales > Mycobacteriaceae > Mycobacterium > Mycobacterium sp. 155. The sequence goes on along the minus strand of NZ_KB892705.1, from coordinate 1,578,290 downwards.
GCAGCCGGGTGCACCCGGCCCGTTCGCCCGGGTCGACGGGCTAAAGGGCACGCACGCGATGCTGCACGGTGCGCTCGGCCGGATGCCGGCGCCGCAGCTGTCCGAACCGCTGCCGGGGACCGCCCCGCCGGCGGGCACCAACATCCCGGTCGGCCCGGTCGGCAACCTTGACGACCCCGGGGCTGCCAGCGTCCCGCTGTACGGGACCGCGCCGGTCGAGGGTGGTCCGCGGCTCCCTGAGCCGGCCCCGCCGGTGGACGCGCCGGCCCCATAGCCCCGGATTCATCGTCGTCGGGCGGCCAGCGCTTGCCGCGGTCAAAAACTTTTGCGAGCTGCGCGTTGGGGCTCTCAGGGGCCGCATAGTGCGCGGGCCCTGCTTACTGGACGGTTCAGCTTGCTGCCACACTGGCAGGAAAACCTGCTTCTACCTGGCGTTTTTGGTGCCCTCGGTGAGATTCGAACTCACACTGGACGGGTTTTGAATCCGTTTCCTCTGCCAGTTGGGATACGAGGGCGTCGCTCCGTTGGATGCTGCGGCCTACCACCATAGAGGATGGCCCCGCGGTCGCTCGCCAGCGGCTGCCGCGACACAATATCTCCATGACCGGGTCACCGACTCACACTGGCAAGCCCCACCGCGTCCTCATCGCCGAGGACGAGGCACTCATCCGGCTCGATCTCGCCGAGATGCTGCGCGAGGAGGGCTATGACGTGGTCGGCGAGGCCGGTGACGGGCAGGAAGCTGTCGACCTCGCCGAGAAGCTGCGGCCGGACCTGGTGATCATGGACGTCAAGATGCCGCGTCGCGACGGGATCGACGCCGCCGCCGAGATCGCCAGCAAGCGCATCGCCCCAATCGTCGTGCTCACCGCGTTCAGCCAGCGCGAGCTGGTCGAGCGGGCCCGCGACGCCGGTGCCATGGCCTACCTCGTGAAACCGTTCAATGTCACCGACCTCATCCCGGCTATCGAAGTTGCGGTCAGCCGTTTCGGCGAGATCACGGCACTGGAATCCGAAGTTGCCAACCTGTCGGACCGGTTGGAGACTCGCAAGCTGGTCGAGCGCGCCAAAGGCCTGCTGCAGAGCAAGCACCAGATGACCGAGCCCGAGGCGTTCAAGTGGATTCAGCGGGCTGCGATGGATCGCCGGACCACCATGAAACGGGTCGCCGAAGTGGTCCTGGAATCCCTCGACGAACCGGAACACACCGCCGACGACGACAGCTAGCGGTGTCAATTCCGGGTTTCTGATGTTGCGGAGGATCGCATTCGACTAGTGCCGACGCGACCGGCATCGGTCAACATCCCGCACTGTGGCGATGCTTTGGCTATGTTCTACCCCTAAGCACCGGCACCTGCCTGGTCGGGCATGGTCGTCGGCGCCGCTGACAACACTGACCCGGAGGTGGAGCGTGCGCGGTGGCATGGCACGAAAAGCATTTGTTCTCGGCAGTGCCGGGCTGATTGTGCTCGGCATGGCCGGCTGTCAGAAGCAGTCGTCGCCCGAGCAACAGGCGGCGCAGACGGATCTGACGATCGTCGAGCAATTCCCGATCGATGAAAACGGCGCCCAGATCACGCCGCCTGACACCGCGGCGGCGGCCGATCCGGCCGGTGACGGCAAGGCCACGTGCGGGCCCGTGAAGCTCGCCATGATGGGCGCGCTCACCGGCCCGGATGCCGCCCTGGGCATCAACATTCTCAACGGTGCGCAGTTGGCGGTCGACAAGCACAATGCGGCCAACCCCGGCTGCCAGGTGACACTTGAGAAGTTCGACACCGAAGGTGATCCCAACAAGGCCAACGGCATCGCGCCGCGGGTTGTCGACACCCAGGAGATCATCGGCCTGATCGGCCCCGCATTCTCCGGCGAGACCGATGCCACCGGTGGTCTGTTCAACCAGGCGGGCCTGGTCGCGACCACCGCATCGGCGACCCGCGTCGATCTCAGCAACAACGGGTGGCGCACGTTCTTCCGCGGCCTCGGCAACGACGGCAGTCAGGGCACCGCGATCGCCAACTACCTGAAGAACACCCTCGGCAACAAGAAGGTGTGCGTCGTCGACGACCAGTCGGCCTACGGCATCGGTCTTGCCACCGTGGTGCGGGAAACTCTTGGGCCCGTGGCTGATTCGGGCTGCAACATCTCGGTGAAGAAAGAGGACAAGGACCTGTCGGCCGCGGTGACCCAGATCAAGGGTGTCAATCCGGACTCCATCTTCTACAGCGGCTACTACTCGCAGGCAGCCCCGTTCGTGCAGCAGCTGCGCGACGGCGGAGTCACAGCGACGTTCGTCAGCGCCGACGGCACCAAGGATCCGGAGTTCGTCAAGCAGGCCGGCCAGTCGTCCAAGGATGCCATCCTGAGCTGCCCGTGCAGCCCCGCGCCGGAGGCGTTCGCCAAGGAGTACAACGACAAGTTCCATCAGGAGCCGGGTACCTACAGCACGGAGGGCTATGACCTGGCCACCATCCTGCTCAAGGGCATCGATTCCGGCATCAAGGACCGGCCCGCAATGTTGGAGTACGTGCGGACTTACAACGCGCCTGGCGTGGCCCGTCAATATCAGTGGACCGACACCGGTGAACTCACCAACACGCTGATTTGGGTGTACAAGGTTCAGTGACGATCTGACAGCGGAAGCGCGTCCGGAACAACCAGTTCCGGACGCGTTCTTCGTCGGTAACGCCAAGCGAAGAGGAGCCGCACCCGGATGACGCCGGATTGCGTCGAGGGCTACGTATGCACGGCCGCCGACATCAACTTCAATGTCGAGAACCTGCTGCACGGGTTCTGGCAGCTGACTATCGACGGTCTGGCGTGGGGTTCGATCTACGCATTGGTCGCAGTGGGGTACACCCTCGTTTTCGGCGTACTGCGCCTGATCAATTTCGCACACTCCGAGATATTCATGCTCGGCATGTTCGGTGCCTACTTCTGCCTCGACGTGATACTGGGCTTCAGCGCCAACGGCAATGCCTACAACGTGGGGATCGGGTTGACGGTGATGTACCTGGGCATCGCGATGATCTTCGCGATGCTGGTCTCAGGATCAGCGGCCGTGGGGTTGGAGCTGATCGCCTACCGGCCGCTGCGAAGACGCAACGCGCGGCCATTGACCTTCCTCATCACGGCTATCGGCATGTCCTTTGTGCTGCAGGAAGTGGTGCATTTCGTGTTGCCGCAGCTGTTGAGGGGCTACGGCGGCAGCAATGCCCAGCCACCGATCATCCTGGTGCAGCCCAAGACTCAGTTTCACGTGTTCAACTCGAGTGTTTCGAACGTCACGGTGGTGGTCATCGTCGCCGCGGTGATCCTCGCGGTGCTCACCGACATCGCGATCAACCGGACGAAGTTCGGTCGCGGTATTCGGGCGGTGGCCCAGGATCCGACCACCGCGACATTGATGGGCGTGTCACGGGAACGGATCATCATGGCGACGTTCCTCATCGGTGGTCTGCTGGCGGGGGCCGCGGCACTGCTTTACACCCTGAAGGTGCCGCAGGGCATCGTGTACTGGGGCGGGTTCATTCTCGGTATCAAGGCATTCTCGGCGGCCGTGCTCGGCGGTATCGGCAATCTGCGCGGTGCGCTGCTGGGAGGTTTGCTGCTCGGCATCATCGAGAACTACGGGCAGGCGGTGCTGGGCACTCAATGGCGTGATGTCGTCGCGTTCGCATTGCTGGTGCTGGTGCTGCTGTTCCGGCCCACCGGCATCCTGGGGGAGAGCCTCGGAAAGGCGCGGGCATGACCAATCGGCAAGAACCCTCGCATCGATCGATCAGTCGGGCATTCTTGGCACCGGGTGATGCCATCCGCGACCGGTGGTCGGCGCTGCCACGCCAAGCGAAGTGGATCGTCGGCGTACCGGTCTTCGTGCTGCTGGCACTGCTGCCGCTGAGCCCCCCGGAGTTCCTCGACACCCCCGGTGTGAGTTTCGGCGGCACCATGGCACAGTTCGCGATGGTCGCCGTCATCGCCATCGGCCTGAATGTCGTTGTCGGCCAAGCCGGTCTGCTCGATCTCGGCTACGTCGGCTTTTATGCAGTCGGTGCCTACACGGTGGCGTTGTTGACCAGCCCCAGCAGTCCGTGGAATCAGGTGGGGCCCAACGGACTTCTCGGCAGCCACTGGGCGTGGCTGGCCTGTGTGCCGCTGGCGATGGCCGTCACCGCCATGGCCGGTCTGGTGCTGGGAATTCCCACGCTGCGGCTGCGCGGAGACTACCTTGCCATCGTGACCCTCGGTTTCGGCGAGATCATCCGACTGCTCGCCGACAACCTGGCTGGAGTCACCAACGGCCCGCGCGGTCTCAACGAACTCGCCTACCCGCGGTTCCGGGAAGCTCAGGAACCGCCGAACGGTGTTTTCTCCCATGGCAACTCGATGGGCAAGGACAACTATGGCACCTGGTGGTTCTGGCTGAGCCTATTGTTGATCGTGGTGATCCTGCTGATCGTCGGCAATCTGGAGCGCAGTCGCGTGGGTCGGGCCTGGGTCGCGATCCGCGAGGACGAGGATGCCGCGGAGGTGATGGGCGTCAACACTTTCCGGTTCAAGCTGTGGGCGTTCGTCATCGGGGCAGCCATCGGCGGGTTGTCCGGTGCGTTGTACGCCGGGCAGGTCCAGTTTGTCGCACCCCCGACGTTCAACATCATCAACTCGATGTTGTTCCTGTGCGCGGTGGTGCTCGGTGGCCAGGGCAACAAGCTCGGCGTGATATTCGGTGCGTTCATCATCGTGTATCTGCCCAACCGACTGTTGGGTGTCGAGGTGTTCGGCATCAACCTGGGGGATCTGAAGTATCTGTTCTTCGGGCTGGCACTGGTGATACTGATGATCTTCCGGCCGCAGGGCCTGTTCCCGGCACGTCAATTCTTGCTCACCTACGGCGGCGCGGCACGGCAATTGTTGCGTGCCGGCCCGGTGGAAAGGTCGGCGCCATGACCGAGGACATAACCGGGACGACGGAGACCATCGAGGAGCTGTCCGGAGTCCACCGCGAAATCAATGCCGCCGAGGGCGAAGTGCTGTTGCGGACTGTGGATCTGACGGTCAAGTTCGGCGGCCTGGTCGCGTTGGACAAGGTCACCTTCGATATCCGCCGCGGCGAGATCCTCGGCCTGATCGGGCCCAACGGCGCAGGCAAGACCACCTGCTTCAATGCCATCTCGGGTGTGTACCGGCCCAGTTCGGGATCGGTGCTGTTCGACGGTGTTCCATTGGGCCGGATCAAACGTCATCAGATCACGCGACGTGGAATTGCCCGCACGTTTCAGAACATCCGCCTGTTCGGCGAGATGACAGCCCTGGAGAACGTCGTGGTCGGCACGGACGCGCGCCACCGGACTTCGGTGCCGGGCGCGCTGATCCGGACACCGAGGCACCGCCGCGAAGAGCGTTCTGCGATCGAGCGCGCCGCTGCGCTCTTACATTTTGTGGGGATCGCGCATCGCGGTGAAGAGAAGGCCAAGAACCTGCCGTACGGGGATCAGCGCCGGCTCGAGATCGCTCGCGCACTGGCGACCGAGCCGAAGCTGCTGTGTCTCGACGAACCCGCCGCGGGGTTCAACCCGAGTGAGAAGGCCGCACTCATCGAGTTGATTCGCAAGATTCGCGACGACGGATACACCGTGCTGCTCATTGAGCACGATATGCGGCTGGTGATGGGAGTCACCGACCGTATCGTGGTGCTGGAATTCGGCCGCAAGATCGCCGATGGCCTGCCCTCGGTAATCCGGGAGGACCCGAAGGTGATCGCCGCCTACCTGGGGGTGCCTGATGACGAGCTCGGCTGACACCGGCAACCGCCGGGTCCTGCTCGAGGTCCGCGATGTCGTCGTGCACTACGGCAGGATCCAGGCGCTGCACGGGGTTTCGCTGGTGGTACACGAGGGTGAACTGGTGACGCTACTGGGCTCGAATGGCGCCGGCAAGACCACGATGATGCGCGCGATCTCGGGTCTGCGCGCGCTGACCTCGGGTTCGGTGTGGTTCGAGGGCCAGGACATCTCTCGCGTCAAGGCGCATCTCCGAGTCGTCAGTGGCCTGATCCAGGCACCGGAGGGCCGCGGGGTGTTCCCGGGCATGTCGGTCCTGGAGAATCTGGAAATGGGTTGCTATGGAAGGAAGTTCGCCGCCAAATCCGAGCATGACGAGCGGCTGGACTGGGTGCTGGAGACCTTTCCGAGGCTAGCTGAGCGGCGCAGTCAGGTGGGCGGCACATTGTCGGGCGGAGAGCAGCAGATGCTCGCGATCGGCCGGGCGTTGATGGCACGACCCCGCGTGCTGTTGCTCGACGAGCCGTCGATGGGTCTGGCCCCCATGGTGATCTCGCAGATCTTCCGGATCATCTCCGAGATCAACAACCAGGGCACCACGGTGTTGCTCGTGGAGCAGAACGCCCAACAGGCACTGAGCCGGTCGGACCGGGCCTACATTCTCGAAACCGGCAACGTCACCCGCACCGGCCCTGCCCGAGAACTGTTGGCCGACGACGCTGTTCGGGCGGCTTACCTCGGTGTGGCGTGATGGTTCTCAAATCCATCGTCCTGTTCGTATTGGCCGCACTGCTCGAAATCGGCGGTGCCTGGCTGGTGTGGCAAGGCTTGCGTGAGCATCGGGGATGGTTGTGGATCGGCGCGGGTGCGGTGTCATTGGGCGCCTACGGATTCGTGGCGGCGTTCCAGCCTGACTCCCACTTCGGCCGGGTTCTTGCCGCCTACGGAGGCGTGTTCATCGCCGGGTCGTTGATCTGGGGCGTCATTGCCGACGGCTTCCGGCCGGACCGCTGGGACGTCATCGGGGCACTGATATGTCTGGGTGGCGTCGGCTTCATCATGTACGGCCCGCGCTGACCCTCACCCCAGATACGCGCAGTCGGCAAGATCGCGCCAACGACGGTGAACAGCTCAGGGTGGGCAGTTAATCGCCGGGCTTGTCATGGGGATCAACCGCGGTGACCGCTTCGTCGATGATTGCGCGCATCGCCCGTTCGGCACCATCCTCGTCACGCAGCCGGATCGCGCGGGCGACCTCATCGTGCAGTTCGATCGCGGCCGGATTGGGCTGCACCGGCATCAGCCCGTGGTGCGTGCGTCCGGTCAGCACCTCGGCCACCACGTCGTTGAGTGCCCGGAACATCTCGTTGCCGCTGGCTTCCAGCAGGGTCTGATGAAACATCTTGTCCGCCAGCAGGTATGCCGCGAGATCACCGGAGAGGCCATGTACCACCATGTCGGACACCGCAGCAGCCATGATGCGGCACTGGTCGGGATTGGCTCGGCGGGCGGCCAATGCCGCAGCGGCCGGCTCGATTCCTCGGCGCAGTTCCGACAGGGACACCAGTTGGGCGGCTCGGTCGCCGGCTTCCAGGCGCCAGCGAATCAGCCTGGGGTCGAATACATTCCATTTGCTCGCCGGTTGGATGGTGATGCCGACCCGGCGCCGTGATGCGATCATGCCCATTGACTCCAGCACCCGCATGGCCTCGCGCGCGACACTGCGCGAGACGCCGTGCTCGGCGCTGACCGCGTCAAGGGTGAGGACCTGGCCCGGGGCGAGTTCGCCGGAGACAATCCCGGTACCGAGCGCGGTCAGCAGATTGCCATGCAACGCACCGACGTTTGATGGCGAGGACACGCTTACATCGTGTCATAAATAGATCACCACGAAATAAAAACTGATTATCTTTGAGAAGATCTTGCAAACGTATGATTTTTAAGGCATGCTACGTGACATCAAACACAATCGTGAGGTGGAGTGGATGGGATCACCAATCGTCGTCATGGGCGTTTCAGGTTCAGGGAAATCGACTGTGGGTGCTGCGCTGGCGCAGCGACTGCGGGTGTCGTTCGGTGATGCCGACGACTTCCACCCGCCCGCCAACATCGCAAAGATGTCGGCCGGCCACCCACTCGATGACGATGACCGCTACCCGTGGCTGGAAACGATCGGCCAATGGTTGGCCGACCACCACGACGGCGGCGTCATGAGCTGCTCGGCACTCAAGCGCAAGTACCGTGACCAGTTACGTCGGCACTGCCCGGACGTGCACTTCCTGCACCTCACCGGTACCCCGGAAGTGATCGCTCGGCGGCAGGCCAGCCGTCCCGGGCACTTCATGCCGGCGACCTTGCTGACCTCCCAGTTCGACACCCTGGAGCCGCTGGGCACCGATGAGGCAGGGATCGTCATCGATGTCGACCAGAACATCGATGCCATCGTCGACGCTTACATCGCCACCACCTCTGCACCGGCTGGGAACGACCGATGAGCCCCGCACTGACGCTCCTCGCCGAGGACGCGAAGCTACCCGAGCCGGTCGCACCGGGCTGGGAATTGGTCGTGGCGTTCCTGGTCGGTATCGCCGTCATCGTCGTGCTGATCTCGTGGGTGAAACTGCATCCGTTCCTTGCGCTTATCTTCGGCGCCTTGACCGTGGGTGTCGTACCACTCGTGCTCAGCCTGTTCACCGGTGACACGGTCAACCAGAGCCTGACCGCGGTACTCAAGTCGTTCAGCGACGGATTCGGATCCACTGCAGCCGGTGTCGGTATCCTCATCGCGCTCGGCGCCATGTTCGCCAAGCTGCTGGCCGACTCCGGGGGTGCCGACGAGATCGTCGACACCATCATCGGGCACGCCTCACCCAGGATGTTGCCGTGGGCGATGGCCTTGGTGGGCGCCATCATCGGGCTGCCGATGTTCTTTGAGATCGGTCTGGTGTTGCTCATGCCGGTGATCTATCTGGTGGCACGGCGCTCGCAACTGTCGCTCATCACCGTCGGCATCCCGGCGCTGGCCGGCTTGTCGGCAATGCACGGGTTCGTGCCCCCGCACCCCGGCCCTCTCACCGCGATCGATCTGCTGCATGCCGATCTCGGCGTGACACTGGCGCTCGGTGTGCTGGTAGCGGTGCCAACCGTGGTGGTGGCCGGTCCGCTGTTCGGCAAGCTGGCCGGGCGCTGGGTCGTCGTCGAGGCCCCCGACACCTTCGAAGGTGACCGGCCCGACGCGGGAACCGGTCAACGCCCGTCGTTCGGTATCACGATGTTCAGCGTTCTGCTCCCCGTCGTGCTGATGATGGGGAAAGCGTTGTGCGACATCTTCATCGACAACAAGAATCAGTGGCTGCGGGCCACCTTCGATCTGCTGGGCACGCCGCTGGTAGCGCTGCTCATCGCCGTGATTGTCGGCATGGTCACGCTCGGCAGAGGCGCGGGGATGTCGCGGGCAGCGATCACCAAGTGCGTCGAGTCGGGCTTGCCTCCGGTCGCTGGAATCATCCTGATCGTCGCGGCCGGTGGAGGATTCAAGCAGGTGCTCGTCGACAGTGGCATCGGGACGATGCTGGCGCGTTGGGCCGAGAATGTCAGTATCTCGGTGATCCTGTTGGCGTGGGTCCTTGCAGTTCTCATCCGGCTCGCCACTGGCTCGGCAACGGTGGCGACCATTACCGCCTCAGCGCTGGTGCTGGGTCTAGTCGAGGGGATGAGCACGGGTCAGACCTCGCTCGTCGTCCTTGCGGTCGGCGCGGGCTCACTGTTCTTCTCACACGTCAACGACGCCGGTTTCTGGTTGGTGAACCAGTACTTCCGGCTCAGCGTCGGCCAGACCATCAAGACTTGGTCGCTGATGGAGACCGTGCTGTCGGTCACCGGGCTGCTGTTCGTGCTCTTGCTCAGCCTGGTGGTCTGACGGGCTCAGCCCTTGACAACCTGTGTGCCGCCGGCGAGTTGGTCATGTTTACCCTGCTTGGTCGGGCTGCTGCTGATGGTCACCGCGATCACGATGATGGCCACCACGCCGAGGAATCCACCGACCAGTGGGATGACCGGCAACAGGGTGAACGCATTTCGGATTGCCGACTGTGCGGCGGTGGGCTTGGGAGCACCGCCGGGCCCGTGGACTGCCAGCCGGAGCAGCCGCTTGCCCGGCGTCCAGCCGGTGGTGGTCTCGAACACGACGAAATAGACGAAACTCAGTAGACCCGTGAACAACCCGGTCACCCAATAGCTCGACAGCGAGTCGGTGACAAACGACAGGAAGATCGAAGCGATGCCCACCAGGACACCGTCGATGACGCGAGCGAAGAATCGCGCGGCCAGCCCGCCCGGCTGCTGGGCGCCGTACGCCGGGGGAAACCCCGGTTGGCCGTACTGGCTCGGTTGGAAATCACCCGTTGTCATGCCATCCAAGTTACCGTCCGCGGCGCTCGTTCAGCTGGGTCCGGACCTTCTCGCCCAGTTCCGCGCCACGTTCACGGGCAAGGTCGGCTACCGTGGCTGCCCGCTCGCTGGCGGCCTGAGCAAGGTCGGGACCGTGCTCGCGGGCCACCTGGGCCAGATCGACTGCACGCTCGCGGGCCGCTTCGGCAACTTCTCGGCCACGTTCGGCGCCGGCCTGTAGGCCGTGACCGATCTTCTCGGCGATGACACTGTCGGCCAATGACTCCCCGGCCGATTCTCCGAGCGGCAATGCTGCGGCGACTGTGGCGGAGGCGGCACGGGCCGCCCTTCGGCCGCGCCATACCAGCGAAGGTTTGCCGGCGGTGTCCGCCGCGGCGATGATGAGCCCACCGATGAGGCTGATGTCGGCAAGAAACGCGCGCCGCTGCTCGGCCTGTCTCTCAGGATCGGGCTCAGACCAGAACGCGTGCGCGCCGAGGCCGCCTGGGATCACACTGAGCGCGAGCAATCCCGAGGCGAGTCGGGGCATTCTGCCGGTCGCGAGCAACAAACCTCCGCCGATCTGCACCGCGGCATTGACTTGGGCCACGGTCTCGGCGCTGGGCATCGAGTCCGGCATTACAGGAGTCGGCAGTTTGCGCACGGCTCCCACCACGGGCCGGGCCGCGTCCGCGGCCGGTTTGGGGCTCCGCAGCGCATCGACGCCGCGGGCGATGAAGGTGGTCGCCAGCATGGGCCGGGCAATTCGTCTGATCAGCATGCCCTAGGTGTTTCCGCAGCGGCGGTACCGCAAACCTACCGCGCAAAACCGGCTGGCCGGCGGGTCTGGCAACAGTGCCCGAAGCACGGACCAGAAACCGCCTCATCGGTGTAGCTTCGCGGGCGTGGCTCTTGTTGCCGGCATCGATTCATCCACCCAATCGTGCAAGGTCGTGGTCTGCGACGCGGGGAGCGGCGCGATACTGCGCTCGGCATCTACCCCGCACCCCGGCGGAACCGAGATAGACCCACAGCGCTGGTGGGCAGCTCTGCAGACGACGATCACCGCGGCCGGCGGACTCGACGATGTCGAGGCAGTGGCCGTGGGCTCCCAGCAACACGGCATGGTGTGCCTGGACCAGTCCGGTGCAGTGGTGCGAGATGCCTTGCTGTGGAATGACACCCGTTCATCCGCCAGCGCAGCCCAACTTGTCGACGAGCTGGGTGGGCCTGCGGAATGGGCGAACCGCGTGGGTGTGGTACCCGTCGCGGCGATCACTGCGAGCAAATTGCGGTGGTTGGTCGACAACGAGCCGACGCACGCCGATGCCACGGCCGCTGTGTGCCTGCCGCACGACTGGCTCACCTGGCGCTTGAGTAGCTCGACCGACATCGCCGACTTGCGCACCGACCGCAGCGACGCCAGCGGTACCGGCTACTTCTCGGCAGAGACCGATAGCTACCGCGTGGATCTGCTGGAATTGGCGATGCGCGGGCGACGGCCCGAACTACCCACCGTGCTGGCTCCGGCCGAGATCGCGGGGACGCTGCCCGGTGGGGCGTTACTGGCCGCTGGCGCCGGCGACAATGCCGCCGCCGCGCTGGGGCTGGGCGCAGGACCGGGGGATTGTGTTGTCTCGCTCGGCACATCAGGTGTGGTCAGCGCCGTCGGCGATGCTGCGCCACATGATCCCGACGGTATCGTGGCCGGCTTCGCCGACGCCACGGGCAGGCAATTGCCGCTGGTCTGCACACTCAACGGGGCACCTGTGCTGGCCGCCACCGCCGCCATGCTGCGGGTGGGCTACGACGACTTCGACCAGTTGGCCCTGTCGGCACCGCCTGGATCCGACGGTCTGACCCTGGTGCCCTACCTCGAAGGCGAACGGTCGCCCAACCTTCCGCAGGCCCGCGGTGCGCTCCACGGTGTGACAACGCGAAACTTCAACTCCGCCAACCTCGCCCGCGCAGGCGTGGAGGGACTGTTGGCGTCGATGGCATACTGCATCGACAAGATCGTCAGTTACGGCATCGACGTCGACCGGATCATCCTCGTCGGTGGCGGCGCCCGTTCGGAAGCGGTGCGGCGGATCGCTCCAGCCATCTGGGGCCGACCCGTGCACGTCCCACCGCCTGCCGAATATGTCGCGCTCGGTGCCGCCCGGCAGGCGGCGTGGGTGTTGAGCAAGCAGGATGTGCCGCCGGCGTGGAGCCTGGGCCCCGTTACTCCGTACACGGCGCCGCCGACTCCGCAGGTGTTCGAGCAGTATTGCGCCGCCCAGCCGCTGACGCTCGGTCAATGAACTTTGACTGGGAGCCACTGGCGGAGGGCGTGTGGCGGGTCCGTCTCCCGTTCCTGGATGTGACCGTCGGCCTTGTATCGGGGGACCGCGGTGCGCTGTTGGTCGACTCTGGGACGACTCTGGCCGAGGCGCAGGCCGTCGACGCGGACGTTCGTGCCCTCACCGGTCAGCCGGTTGGTGATATTGTGTTGACTCACAATCATTTCGACCACGTACTCGGTATCGCCGAGTTTCCCGCGGCACGCATCCATTGCGCGCCGGAGGTCGCCGAAACCCTTGCGGTCGGCCGAGCCGACCTGCGCGCCGACGCGATCAGCCACGGCGCCGATCCGGCCGAGGTGGATCGGGCGATTCGTGCCTTGCGTGTCTCGCCCCACCGGACCCGCGATACGACACTGGATCTCGGTCGTTCGGTCACGGTGACGCACCCCGGGCGCGGGCACACCGACCACGACCTCATCGTCGTCGTTCCGGGTGAACGCACCGTGGCGTTCTGCGGGGATCTCGTCGAGGAGTCCGGTGATCCGGTGATCGATGAGCACTCGGACATCACGGCATGGCCGTCGACGCTGGATGTGATGCTCTCCGCTGCGGGTCCCGACGCACTGTTGGTGCCGGGTCACGGTGCCGTCGTGGACGCGGATTTCGTTTGGCGGCAACAGCAATGGCTGCGTGCAAGAGCGTCGCGCTGATCCGCATGCTGACCGGTAGCCGCGCCCCGGCGTTAGTTGCCCTTCGGGATCATTGCGAGCTGCCGGCTCTGGACGATGACTTGCCCTGTCGCGTCGAGGACGAGATGGTCCTCCTCAAACAGGGTCGCGCCGATGACGGTTGCGCTCGCCATGACACGCATCCAGCCTGGTACCGGTCGGCGGCGCAGGTAGGTAGTGAGCTGAACGGTCGGCGTCCAGCCGGACATGCCCCGGTTCATCGTCACCGGCGCGCTGATGTCACCGGCCATCAGCGCGAACAGCAGCGCCGTGTCAGGGTCGGCCTCGTCGTGCGCGAACGGCCGCAGCCACATCCGGTTGACCGGTTCACCCTGCTGTCCGGTCAGGAACAGCGCCGCCGACGGGTCGATCCGCAGATCGCAACCCCGTGCGACATGCACGATCTGCCCTATGGGGTGGGCCGGGGTGACGTGCACAGCATCGGCGGACGGTTCGTCAGGCATGTCGGACAAGGCCAGCGGCCCCTGGTGGCGCGGCTCGGCGATATCCAGATGACCAAGGGTTACTGCGGCGGAGACCGCCACCAGATCGCCTTGGGACAGCTCGACGTCGACGACGCTGACCTGGCGTCCCCTCTTGCGCACCGCAGTGGCGAGGGTGACGCTGCCCGGCTCGGGTGCGTGAAGGTAGTTGGCGCTCACGGCAATTGGCTGTAGATCGGTCTCTGCGCCGAGTGCTCTGCACGCTGCAGCCGCGCACAGTGCCATCATGCAGCCGCCGTGCACCTTGCGCCCGATGGTCCAGATCGGATCGACGGAAGCCGAGTACGTTCCGTGGCCGACGGGCTCCAGCTTCGTCAGATCGGTGAACGGGCGGGTACTGGTCACTGTTTCGGTCATGTCGTCTGTCACCGGCACGACGAGCAATCGGCGTCGCGACACTCGAGCGGGTACAGGGGATGAAAAACCATGAACTTTGACCTTACAGGCATAGGCCATCGACGCGGTGATCGGTCAGATACTAAGCCGCTCAACATGTTCGCGCTCAGTACTGTGCGCATTGCGGAGGCGCCGGCCGTCGAGATTGATGCCAGGGCTGTCAAAAGCAGAGATTCACAGCCCTGACGTCAATCTCGACGACACCAACCGGTCGGCGTGGCCGCATGATGCCATGGATAAACCACTGCGGATCAAGCCGACGTTCACAAGCGATCCCGCAACAATCTGACAGTTGTGCAATGGAATCCCTCGTCTGAAGGCAGTTATTACGTGTAATCCGATAACGCAGGGCGCATGTGGCCACGGCAAGCCACCATTCATCGTTCGTCGCGTGTGACTCCGTCTCGACGAGCCCGGCGCCCCGCTGAAACCGAGCGTCCTGGAAAGGGCCGAGATCGCGCCCACGGCGCGCCGACCCCTGGTCGGCCTTTTCAGGTGACTCTGAGTTGGCGGCAGTCGACGTGATCAAATAGGCTATGCCTTCTCGACCTAACGTGCTCAATTCCACGGCCTTCACCGGTCGCCGCCCTACGGGCGCCGGCGACCTTGTGGTCGAAACGCACGGTATCGCACCGATTGCTCAAGACCAGCGTTACGGCAGTCCGGCCAGGTTGTTCACCGTGTGGTTCGCGCCCCAGGTGAACATGACGGGCGTCTTCACCGGGACACTGGCCATCGCGCTGGGTCTCGGATTCTGGCTGGGAATGCTGGCCATGGTGATCGGAACAGTGCTGGGGTCACTGGTGGTGGCCTATTTGTCGACGTGGGGGCCGCGCACCGGCGCCGGTCAGTTGCCCAACGCCAGAATGGCGTTCGGTGGCTTCGTGGTCGTGCCCGGGGTGCTGCAGTGGGGATCGTCGATCGCATGGGACGCCCTGGTCGGTTTGTTCGGCGGCGAGGCCCTGGCTGTCTTGGTAGGCATCCCGTTCTGGCTCGCGGTACTCATAGTGCTCGGCGTCCAAGGCGTGGTCGGATTCTTCGGTTACGAGCTCATCCACCGATTGCAGGCGGTACTCACGATCGTCCTGCTCGTCACGTTCGTGGTATTCGCCATCAAGTTGGTCCGTGGTCAGGACGTCATCACCCCTGCCGGTGTACACGGTCCGGCACTGGTCGGCGCCTTCGTCTTCGAGGTGACGATCGCGTTGAGCCTGGCGATCTCGTGGGCCAGCTATGCCGCCGACTTCAGCCGGTACCTACCCGCGACCGCACCCCGGACGCAGGTCTTCGGGTACACATTCGCCGGAATCGCGTCGGCGTACATCTTTGTTCAGGGTATCGGCATCGCGGGCGCCGCTGCGATCGGTGAACAGACCGCCGAGGGCGTGCGGACCGTGATGGGTGGCGGGTGGCTCGGCGGCCTGGCCCTGTTGATCATCGCGCTCGCCGCGGTCGGCTCAGGAGTGATGAACGACTACAGCGGGTCTCTGGCCTTGCAGACCATCGGGGTGCGGGTGCGGCGCCCCGTATCCGCTGTCATCGTCACGACTCTGGCCTTCTTCTTGATCCTATGGCTGCACGCCGCCGACACCGCCAGCCGGTTCACCGATGTACTGCTGTTGGTCAGCTACTGGATTCCGGCATTCGTGGCCGTGGTCACGGTGGACTGGGTAGTGCGGATACAGGGGCGCAACACGCTTGACCCGTCGGTCGAAGAGACTGACCGTTCCGATGCGGTGGCCGCATTGGCCACCTTCGTCATCGCGTATGTGGTGGCGATGCCGTTCATGAACACGACGCTGATCCATGGCGCGGTGGCGACGGCGTGGCATGGCGCAGACATCGCGTACTTCGTGAATTTCGGTGTGGCGCTGCTGCTTTACGGCGGCTATCGGTTGATGCGGGTCAAGCGCCGGCAGCTGTAGTCGCGACAGATGATCGGTGCGCACTTCAGACCGGGTGCGCGGCAAACCATTCCAGGAGCAGGTCCGCCATGGTGTCGGGCTTTTCGTCGGGGAGCCAGTGCGAGGCTCCCCGAATGGTCTCGAATCGGTACGGCCCTTTCACATATTTCGCAGTGTCGTGGGCCGGTTTGGCGGTGATCGCGGTATCCCCGTCGCTCCAGATGTACATCGTCGGCACCCGCACCCGGTGCTTGACCTGGCGCGAATCGGACAGCAGCATCGCGCGGTACCAGTTGAGTGCGGCGGTCAGCACGCCGGGTTCGAGCATCGCTTCGGTGTCGCGTTCCGCGTGCGCGACGGACTGCCCGCTGCGGAGCAGGGCATCGGTGATCCTGATACCGGAACCATCCCGACCGAGCAGCAGCCGCTCAGGCAACCGAGGAAGTTGGGCGACGTACATGTACCAGGACGCCAGTCCCTGGCGGCTGGTCGGTATCGCTCTCAGGAATGCCACCGGATGCGGCACCGAAAGCGCCGAAAATGACGCCAGTCGCGCCGGCTCCCGCGTCGCAACACCCCAGCCAACGGCCGCACCCCAGTCATGTCCGACGAGATGGATGCGATCGGCTCCGCTGGCATCGATGAGGGCCAGCGCATCGTCGACCAATTCGGCCATTCGGTAGTCGCGGCGGCGCGGAGGGCGTGCGCCGGGGGAGTAGCCCCGTTGATTCGGTGCCAGGCAGCGATATCCGCGTGCGGTCAGCCGAGCCATCACGGCCGCCCAACTGGTGTTAGGTTGCGGGAATCCGTGTAGGAGAACAACGACGGCGCCATCGGCGGGACCGTCGTCGATGACGTCAAAAACCAGGCCGTCGCGGCGGAACTGCTCCATATCGCACCCTCATTCCGGAAGTGACACTGTGCAGCGCGGATTGACCTCTCAGGCAGCATCTTTGGCGGTTGGCTCAGACTCAAAAGATCTGCGGCTGCCGATAGCCTAACCCGTACGGGCATCATCGGATCTGCCGCGACCAGGACACCCCGGACCAAACCTGCTGACATCGAGGTCGCGGTGCGGCACAGTTACCGACATGACCAGTCCGAAGCTTCCCAAACCGAGTGACCTCAAGTCGGCCGCGCAGGCTGCGGTGGAGACTGCTCAGTCGGCGGTCGAGACCGCGCAGGCTGTCGCAAATAGCGCCCTGCGCATTCCACCGGCCTCGGCTCAACTTGCCGCGCAGTTGCCCGATCTGATCGAGAACCTGGCGGTTGCAACCGAACGGCTGAATACGACGATCGACCGCACCGAGCGTTATCTGGCGATGGCTGACCCGATGTTCCGCACGATGGATCGGCTTCTGCCGCAGTTGGAGGCGCTTGTCGCCACGGGAAACGATGTCTTCCGGATGCTGTCGAACATCCCGGGTCTGTCGAAGTTCAATCCGTTCGCGCCGCGCCCGACCCACGAGCGCGGCAACGCCAGATAACTCCAACTTTCCGGACCGGTCACGGCCCTGGGATGCCAGGCGGGCCGCCCCAAAAGGGGCGGCCCGCAATCGATTTCAGTGGACTTTACATCGGAATCCAGTTGTTCAGGAACCAGAAACCCCACCCGTGGCCGTCCCCTGCCTGCATCGGTGTCACCTGCTGTCCGTTCCAGTTGAACGGTTGGTGATCGTAGCGGCCCTGGTCGATGCCACGGTTGTGCCAGTCGACAGGACCAGCAGGTCCGCGGCCGGGCCCACGGTCGTCGCGGTGGTTGTCACACGGCGGGGCTCCGGGACGGTCGCAGCCCCAGCCCGGGTCCGCGCTTGCCGTACCCAGGCCGACTCCGAGCAGCCCAGCCACTCCGATGCCGGCGGCCAGCGCCGAAACACCCAGGGTTCGCTTGAAACTCATAGCTTTGCTCCGTTTCTTCGTGTTACGGCTTCTTAGCCGGATGCGAAGTAAAGCTATGGCCCGGATTTTTGCCGCTACTGTGCCGGCGGTGTGGTTGAGCTGTGGAAGCGATAACGGTTCGGACACCGGGTAACGATTCGAAAACTGTTTGCCGTCAATGTTATTGACGGCACCTATCCGGCAGACTTTCCGGAGGTGGTTGCGTGACCGGGACGAACCGCTGGATCAATGACGTTGAGCCAGGCTAGGAATGCCGGTCGGTCCCGACGCGTCAGTGGTCGAATTCGGCATCGCAACCCGCGGTACCGCAGGGGTTCCGAGTTGCGCCGCCAGCCAGGGCAACGCATCACCGAACGCCTGGGAGGCGAACAACCAGTCATGTTTGCCGGACCGCGTCACCACCGTCGACGTGATGCCCTGTGTCGCGGCAGTAGCCGACAGCGAACGCGCGGCGAGGTCCTGGCCCTCCGGATTCGACGCGGGATCATGCGGCGTGCCGTCGGGCGAGCCGGGCACCTCGAACCATCCCGTCACGCCGGTGTAGCGGCCGTGCTTCTTCATGACCGTGGTGGGATCGAACGCGGCCCACGCGTCGGCGTCACCGCCGTACAGCGTGGCGACGCTGTGCTCCCGGTTGCCGGTGTTGGGGCCGATGTCACCGGCGATGTCGACGAACGTGCTGAACAGGTCCGGGTGCATCACAGCCAAGTCGACCGCGCACGTGCCGCCCATCGACCATCCAGCCACGCCCCAGTGCGCACGCTCGGCGCTGACACCGAAATTCGAAGCCATGAATGGGACGACATCTTTGGTCAGATGATCGGCGGCATTCCCGCGGGGTCCGTTGACGCATTCGGTGTCGTTGTCGAACGCTCCGGTCGCGTCCACGAAGACCACCGCAGGCGCGCTGCCCTCGTGCTGGGTGGCGAAGTCGTCGATGGTGGCGACCGCATTACCTACCCGCAGCCAGTCGGCCGGCGTGTTCAACGCCGACCCGATCATCATCACCGTGGGTAATCGAGGCGGCGGCTTGCTCGCGAACCATATCGGCGGCAGGTAGACGAATTCTCGACGATGGGCGAACCCAGACGCGCTGGAGTTGATCCGCACCGGAACCACAACGCCTCGGTCCGGCTTTGCGTTCGACAATTGCATGGCGGTGACGCCCACCCGGTCGGTCTGATCAGGTAGCGGGCTAATGGTGAGTTGGTTCCACGCCGTGCGCACTTTCGGGAAGTAGCCGACCCAGGTGTTTACCGACAGCGCCGCGCACACCACACACAGGGGCACAACCAGCACCGACGCACCGCGCCGCCACCACGATGCACGCCTCCAGGTGAGGAAGATGAGGCTGAGAGCCACGCCGATCAGGCCGATCCACAGCCATAATCGGCGCGGCGCCGCCTCACCGGAGACCCCGATCGAGGAGATGTAGTGGTGCGCCCACACCGCGAGCGGCATCCCGGTCAGAGCGGCGATCGCCAGCCGCCGCCAGCCCCGGCGATCAGCGTGCGCCCACACCACGTACAGCAGAAGCAGCGCAGCCAGCACCTGCACCGCGATCGGCACCCACCCGTCGACCAGTGACAGTTGTGCGATGCGGTGGCGCAAAGGCTCTGCCATCTCAACCGCCACGGTTATATCTTGCAGACGAGAACCTGTGCGGTTGCTGTCGCCGCCTGCCGACACCCACAATCAGCTGGTCTACCCCGGCTCGGCGCATCGCGAGCGTTGCGACATGCGGTAGCGCGATGTTCCCATCGGACTGCCAGGCTCACTGCAACAATGTCAGCAGTTGAGTGAGGGGTCGTGATTCCGGTCGGACACACGTCCCGCCGCGACCAACGTCCGCACGGAGTCCGGCAATTCGGCCGATGACCACGAAGCCCGGTGCGGAGTTCCGTAATTGACGATGAACGGGACGGTCCCCGCCCACACGTCGGTATCCTCGTCGGGCTCCTTGACCGGACTGTCGTTGACCTTGTACACCCAGTCTCCATCGGTGATGGGCATCGCGACAACGTTGGTGGCGGCGATCTCTTTGGGTGTCATCCCACGGACTTCGGCCGTGCGCCCGGGCAGCAGCAGATCGCTGAAGCGGTCCAGGAGCATGGCTCGTTCCTCGCGGTGGGCGACCTGCAGATCACCGTAGAGCACCGCCGAGCGGTAATGCACCGTCGAGTCGAACGTGCTGTGTGCGACCACGAGCGCGTCCATTGCCGTCACGCAGAAGGCTGCAGACGTTACCGTCTCGGCAGGTCCCATCGCACCGGCGCCAGTCGAACCGTGCATGAGAATCCGGTCCTCATGCCGGACGAACAGCGTCGGTACCGCGAGGGGCCGCGTTCTGCCGTCACGTCGTTCGACGCTGCCTATGGTCAGCACTCCCCACCACTGTCCATCGAGGAATTCCTCCAATGCGGCACGCTCGGTGGGCTGTCGACCTTGTTTGCGGGTGAGCTTCTCCATGCTTAAACAACACCATGATTGCGGCATTATCGAAATGGCCAGAAAAGGTGGATATCAGATGCCAGTATTGTGTGGAGATGCCGCGGCACACCCGATTGGTCCATCTCCCGTTGGACACCAGCGATCTGAGCGCCAAGTCGATCGCCACCCAGATGGTGACCCTGATCGCCGACGGGCAACTCGCCGACGGTGACTGGCTGCCCTCCACTCGCACGCTGGCCGACGAACTCGGATGTTCACGCACCATGGTGGCGGCTGCCTACGATGAGCTGGTCGCCGCCGGTTTTCTCGAAGGGGTGCCCGGGTCGGGTACCCGGACGACGTCCGGCGCGGCGGCCGCGGCCGCCGCCGGTCTCTCCAGTCGCCCGTCCGACCACCCTGGCACCGACCGCAAGCGGCGTGCGTCGCCGACCAATAGTGCTGCGCCCCAACGTGGCTCAACGGTTGATCTCCGCCCAGGCTATCCTGACACCGGGTTGATCGATATGCGCGCCTGGACTCGCGCCTGGCGCATGGCGGCGGCTCGGACCCCGACGACCTCCTCACCGTGGCAGGACACGAGCGAGCTGTTCGTCACGGCATTGACCGATCACCTGCGCACGAATCGCGGGATCGATGCCGGCACGGTGATCGACGTGCCCGGCTCCGGGGCAGCCTTTCAGGCGGTCGCGGCCGTGAGCGGTCTCACGCGGTGCTATCTTGAGTCCCCTTGCTATCCAGCCGCATACGAGGAATTCGTAGGTGCTGGGCTGCGCCCCGTCTTTGTGCCGGTCGACGACGACGGCCTTTGCGTCGATCAGCTGGGCGACGCCGCCGGCCTGGTGTACTGCACGCCGGCGCACCAGTACCCGCTCGGACACCGATTGTCGGTCAACCGGCGCGCCACATTGGTCGCCTGGGCCGAGCGGACCGGCTCGATCATCGTCGAGGATGACTATGACGGCGAGTTCCGCTATGGGGTTGCACCACTCCCGGCGGTTCGGTCCGTCCCGGGAGCGGGGGAGCGCGTCGCCTACATCGGGACGGCATCGAAGATCCTCACGCCCGGGCTGGGTGCCGCCTGGCTGGTACCACCGCGGCCGCTTCGCGATGCGGTGCTGGCCTACGTGCGCGAGCGTCGGCTCGCGCTCTCCGTGATCACCCGGGATGCGCTCGCGGAACTGATCGTCGCCGGTGATCTACAGCGGCATTTGGCCCGAGCCGCACGCGAATACCGGCATCGCCGCGACGTGCTCATTGCGGCACTCGGCACGCATTGCCCCGGGCTCTCCGTACTCGGCGTCGAGGCCGGTCTCCACGTCGCCATCCTGCTGCCCCGAGAACACGATGACCGCCGCGTCAGTGAACTCCTCACCGCACAGGGATTCGTCATCGAAGCCCTGTCGCTCTTTCCAGGTGCCGCAGACCGCGAAATCAACGGACTGGCAGTCGGTTTCGCGCTCATCGACCGAGTGTCGGCAAACAGCTTCGCGATTCGCCTCGCCGAGGTTCTCGGGTAATCGATCGACCTCAGTAGCCTGTCCGCGAAGTACCGAGAACCACGTGCTCAGCGGGATAGGCATGGATGAGCGCGGTGCTCAACTTGGGCACCGCATGGATGAGGTCATGCTCGGCGTCGTGGGCGATCCGGTGGGCGTCGGTGAGGCTGAGGTCGGGGTCGACATCGAGTTCCGCGTCGGCGTGCAGACGGTGCCCGATCCAGCGCATGCGGACACTACGCACCGCTTGCACTCCTGGATGTGCGGCCAGGACGGTCTCGGCGGTGTCGATGAATGCGGGGTCCACACCGTCCATGAGACGACGGAACACATCGCGAACGGCCGTGCGCAGTACCACCAGAATCGCGACCGTGATCAACAGTCCGACGATGGGGTCGGCGAGCGGGAATCCAAGCGCTACGCCGCTGGCACCGATCAGCACCGCCAGGGAGGTGAAGCCGTCGGTGCGGGCGTGCAGCCCATCGGCGACCAGCGCAGCTGAACCGATCCTGCGCCCTACTCGGATGCGCAACAAGGCGACCCATTCATTGCCGATGAAGCCCACAAACCCCGCGAGGGCGACCCAACCGACATGCTCGATCTGCTGCGGCTCGATCAACCTACGTATCGCTTCCCAGCCGGCGATCAACGCAGACAAGGCGATCATCGCGACGACGAACAGTCCCGCGATGTCCTCGGCGCGGCCGAAGCCATAGGTGTATCGGCGGGTAGCAGCCTTGGCGCTGAGCGCAAAAGCGATCCACAGCGGCACGCTGGTCAACGCGTCGGAAAAATTGTGGATGGTGTCGGCCGCCAACGCGATCGATCCCGAAAGCGCGACGATGACGATCTGCGCGATCGCCGTCAGTCCCAGCGCCAACAGACTGATCTTGACCGCCCGGACTCCGGCCGCGCTGGACTCCAGCGCGCCGTCGATGCTGTCCGCAGCATCGTGGGAGTGTGGCGCGAAGATCTCCCGGAGCAGCCCGCGCATGCCTTTCGGGTGCCCGTGGTCGTGGTCATGCTCATGGTGGTGATGCGGGTGATAGCCACTCATCGCCGTGCAGCTTTCCGCGGATTGGGGTCGACGGTCAGTTCACGTACCCGCGCATCGTCGCGGTGGTGTGGCGGAACACCCGGGCCGGCGTGCTCGGCGTTGAACACCGCATCGACGACCAGCTGGCGGACATGCTCGTTCTCCAGGCTGTAGAAGATCGTGGTGCCCGACCGACGGGTGCGTACTAGCCGCGCCATGCGGAGCTTGGCCAGGTGCTGCGACACCGAAGGAGCCGGTTTGCCCACTCGCGATGCGAGATCGTTGACCGACAACTCACCCCCGGTGAGCGCCCACAAAACCTGAATCCTGGTGACATCGGCCAGCATTCGGAACACCTCGACAATCAGACCGGCCTGCTCCTCATCGAGGGAACCCACTGAAGCATTATCTGCATTCATATGCAGATAGTAACCCTCGCGGGAAGGCGCCGTCGAGCAACGCTTGGACGAATCATCCTGGGACACGGGACGCGACCATGCTTGCGCTCTCAGGTGACTACGATTTCCGGTTCATGGAAGAAGAACTCGCGGTCGACATGGATTACGCCATGGGCACCGAGACCGACAATGCCGCCGAGTTCGAGGAGCTCGTCATGAGCGCCGTACTCGCCCCGACGGCCCTCCTGGAGCTGGACTAGGTCGTCGTGACACGCGTGCTCGTCGCGCCCGACAAGTTCAAGGGCTCATTGACCGCAGCGGAGGTGGCCGAAGCGCTCGCCGACGGACTCACGGCGGGTAACCCTTCCTGGTCGGTCACCACGGCCCCGGTGGCCGACGGGGGAGACGGCACGGTGGCGGCGGTCGTTGCCGCCGGCTGGACGCCAGTTGCGGTAGAGACTACCGGTCCGACGGGTCGTCCCGGTACCGCTCTCTACGCGCGCCGCGGGCCGGTCGCGGTGGTGGAACTGGCCGCGGCAGTCGGCCTCGTGACGCTCCCACCGGGTGTGCTGGATCCTTTGAGAGCCAGCACATTCGGACTAGGCACTGTGATCCGACGCGCACTCGACCTGGGCGCACGTGAGATCATCGTCGGGGTCGGCGGTAGCGCGTCGACCGATGGTGGTGCGGGGATGTTGCAGGCCCTCGGGGTACGGATTCTCGACGGCGACGGCAACGAGGTCGGACCCGGCGGCGCGGCACTGCGCGAAGCCGCGAAGGTCGATCTCAGCGATCTGCATCCAGCGGCCCGTACGGCGCATTTTCAGCTCGCCTGCGACGTGGACAATCCGTTGGTCGGTCCAAGCGGTGCGACAGCGGTGTACGCACCGCAAAAAGGCGCGACAGCCGAGCACCTGATGCTTCTGGAGGACGCGATGACGCGGTGGGCCCATCTGCTCCGCACCACCACCGGTCGCGACGACAGCCGTACGCCGGGAGCGGGAGCGGCCGGTGGGACCGCATTCGGGGCCATGTCGGTCCTGGGCGCCACAACCCGGCCCGGCATCGAAACCGTACTGGACCTCATCGACTTCCGGCGCAAGCTCATCCAGGCGGATATCGTCATCACGGGCGAGGGGTCACTGGATACACAGAGCCTGCACGGCAAGGCTCCCATTGGAGTCGCTGCGGTTGCCACAAAAATGGGCGTACCCGTCGTCGCGGTTGCCGGCCGCAGTTCACTACGCGACATCGAGTTGCGCGCCGCCGGAATCACCCGGGCGTATACGCTCGCCGAACTCGAGCCCGACACGCACGCGTCCATGGTGAATGCGGCAGACCTGCTGCGCCGGATCGGACGCACCATCGCGGTGTCCGCCGACGTCATCGACACCAGCCGACAAGGAGAATCATGAGTGCCGATTTCACTGCCGAGCCGCCCTCAACGTGATGTCGGAGATGGCCGTGCGACTCTGTCCGCCGACGGTGCCGAGTTTCGAAATCCACACCAGCACATTGGAGGTTTTCTTCTGATCGTCGATGGTGATGGTGTTCTGTCCTGGCTGCAGCGACACGTTGGGGGTCAGCTCGGTCGTGTCGGCCAGGCTGTTCAGGTCGGTGCTGTCGGCCGCTCGAATCTGCACCTCTGTTCCTGTGCTGGGCACATCGAGGGTCACTTCGCTCAACGCGGTGGGCGCAGGCAATTGCAGCATCAGACCGACGCCCTGTTTGAAGGTGGGGAACGGGGCGGCATCTTGGTAGACGTCGGTGGGCCACGCAGTATCGGGATTGCCGTCGATGGCGTTGCCTGCCTCGTCCGGGTGATCGGGTGAGCCGCCGGGGGAGAACACCGTCGCCCGTTCCGGCGTCACGACCGGCCCCGGTCCACTGTGCGATGAAAACCCGAAGCCTCCGGTGACAAAGTAGGCCGCCGTGGCCAGCACCACTACGAACACGACCACCAGCCCGACGATGCGCAGCGGCCGGGACGCCCACGCAGAGCTCTTACCTGGCTTCACCCCGGATGTCGTGCGTCGCCGGCGGTCGCGCGTACCTCCCGAATGGTTGACTACGGCGTCGGCGAACAGTGTCCGGTCGTCCCAGAAACCGCTGGCCTCCACTACATCACCGTCGGACAGTTCGCCTGTGATGGCGTTGCCACGCAGTTCGACCGGCACAACGGTGTGGGCCGCCCCTGTCGAGTCGTATCGCTCCACCCGGAAGGACCAGACTTCGTCACCGTCGGGCCCGGCCGGCAGCTTCTGCACCGCACGGGCGGTACCGAGCACCGTGAGCACGGTCAGTCGTCTGGTGTGCGGGGGACTGCCCCGATCGCTTTCGCCAGAGGGCTCCAGCGGTGCGGTGTGGACAGCCGGCTCACGTGAAGTCCGCTCCGGGGCCGGCTCGGGTGCGGTCGCCACGTCCAGGCGCCCGCCGAGGGCCTGGGCGAAGTCGATGCACCGCACGTAGCGCTGATCAGGGTTCTTCGCCAGTGCCTTGGCCATGGCGGCATCGAGGTGCGCGAGGTCGGGACGGCGCTCCGACAGCAGTGGCGGTGGTGTGTTGAGGTGTTTTCCGGCCACCACGATGCGATTGGCGTCGTCGAACAGGGGCGCGCCGGTCAACAGATGAAAAGCCGTCGCGGCCAGGGCGTACTGATCGGCCCGACCGTCGAGCATCTTGCCCATGAGCTGCTCGGGCGCAACGTAGGCGACGGTACCGATAGCCATGTTGGTCTCGGTGAGCCCATTGGTGTCGTCAGCTTCGCGAGCGATGCCGAAGTCGGTGAGCAGGACGCGACGCCGGGTGCTCGCCGTCGGCGTGGTCACCAGGATGTTCGCCGGTTTGACGTCGCGATGCAGCAGCCGTCGTTCGTGCGCGAAGTCGAGAGCTTCGGCCACCGCCGTCACGATTTCCACCACATCCTGATAGGGCAGGCCTGACGGGAACTGCTGCTCAAGCATGTGACGGGCGTCGGTGCCCTCCACATAGTCCATCGAGATCCACAGATGACCTTCGAACTCGCCACGGTCGTGTACACCGACGATGTGCGGATGCCACAACGTCGCGGCCAGCTCAGCCTCTCGGGTAAATCTGGCGCGGAACTCATCGTCGCGGGTGGCGTCCGTCGACAGAACCTTGAGCGCGTCCAGACGGGGCAGCCGGGGATGTTGGGCGAGGTAGACCTCTCCCATGCCACCTGCACCGAGGAGCCGCTGAATGGAGTAGCCGGCGAAGACGTCACCGGAGTTGAACGGCATATGTTGGAGCCTACAAACGAGGATGGAAATACCGTCGTTTTTGCTGGCCAAGGAATGAATCAGCGGCAGCAGTCTGCTACGCGCCTACGCTGAAGGTGCACGTCAGAGCCGCTCGGCCAACTGGACAAAACAGCCATCAACCACGGCCGCTGTGGTGCAGTGTCCAGACGGAGCGGGCCGCCGCGGCGCACTATCCGAGAACGTAGGGCAGACGGTCTCTGAGAGAACCGAGCGCATCCCGCTCGGATGCTGTTGCGGCTCGCCGGCCCGTTCCGACTGTCAGGACGGCCCCGTCCGACATCCACGCCGGAAACGCTGCTCCGGTGATCCTCTCGAAGAGTTGCCGGGATGCCGCCAATGTCTGTGCTGGAGGCCCGGATACGTCAGGGACGTATGCGGTCAGGTCGAGGTGGTGCAGGGTGGCCTCAAGGACGTAGGCATCCAGATAATCGGCGGCGGTGAGGACTTCTCCGCGAGTGCTGACCCGAAGCTGCGGGGCGGCATATCGGGCCGCCCGCCCGGCTGCAGAACCCACATCATCGAGATGATGCTTGAGCAAACGGGGCCGCTCGTACGCGGCGGCTAATCGGACCACGAGCGCATCGAGAGGATCGTGCCCGGTCGGTGGGGAATGGGAGACCTCCCAATATGTCGCTGCATCGCGCGTCGGCTCTTCAGAGCTCGGTGTCGCCAGAGTGATGAGAATGTCTTGAGCGTCAATCACCAGATGACACAGAAGATCTCGAACCAACCACCCTGTGCAGCCCGACGGCGTCGTAAAGTCCTGCTCGGGGATCCGCTGGGCGGTATCGAGTAGCGACTTCCACGCCAATGCGAACACGCCTTGATTCCTCACCGTATCCGGACCATGATCACCCAGACTGCCGGACGATGTCGAAGGTGACGTATCTCGCGGCATCGACGATTCATAGCGGTACAGATTGCCGACTCAGGGAAAGGAGATCGGGGGGATCGCGGAGGGCAGCGGGACCTGCGGGATCTCTGCGGGTAACTCGACGCGAGGCACGTCTGCCGGAATCTCGACCCTCGGGAGTTCACTTGGCATCTGCACATCGGGGACGGCACTCGGCAACGGCACCGGCGGAATGTCACTGGGCAAGGGGACAGCTGGAATATTCGCCGGCACAGGCAACGTTGTCACCGCATCGTCCGATGCGGCAGGCTGACTCGATCCGGCATCGCAGCCGACGATCGCCGCGAGCATCGCAACCGTTGACAGGCATACTGTTGTCCGTCGTGTGACTCGCCACGCCGTGATAGGCATTTTGCCGACTCCTCGCCAGAACAGCTCTGACGCTACCACCGCGCCGACAGCGCGACGGTCGACACGCGTCCGGCAGTCTCTGTGCAGCCGAAAGTGACTGCAATGCAACAGTATCAACTTACCCGCCACTGGATACTTCATGACTCGGCCGGTGCCGCGCCGCACTGGACTGTGGTCATGATCGCTAGAGCTGATCCTCGACAACGTAAACGGCGTTCGCGAATCCGTCCAGGGCCCTGGCGCATTCTTGCAATGCGGCCTCGGCTGCCTCGCGGCCCTTCGCTCCGAGACAGTCACGCGACTGGATTTTTACAAACCAGCTATTGAGCTTGTTGAGGTCTTCTTCGTTTTCTTCGAGTTCCGCGTAAGTGAAGTGCTCATCCGCGGTCTCGTTGCGAATCTCAGTGAGAAAGTCCTGGCACTTGTCGACGATCTCGGCGTATTCCTCGTCGCGTGCGGTCCGATACAGGTCGACAAGATCGTTACTGCCGGCCAGTATTTCGGCCCGCATAACCTGCGCCGTTGCACCCATGTCGATGATTTCGCGGCGCAATGAGCGCAGCGCGCGCTCGTTCATTGCGGAATCTGGAAGTGCTGCTACCGAATTTTGCACGTAGACGGCCCCCAGAGCCTTGAGGCGACGCCAGGCTGTGGCGCGCAGTCGGGTTGGCTCGCGGGGTATGCGATACGCCAGCAGCAGCCACACAGTGACATTGTCGGGCTCGTCGAGCGCTGCCATGGGACTAGCATGCCATCACCTCGAACATGGCTATCTCTTTAGGGGTCGACGGCGTTCAGTACTGCGTGGGTCGCAATAACCCTGAAGCCAGGACGGCACCGATCATCCACACCGCCGCGTAGCTGAACGCCCACGCGGGTGACACCAGGGTGTAGAGCACTCCGGCTACGACGGTGGCCATCAGATCACCGGCGGCCTGAACTGCGCCGAGAACGCCGAAGCCGCTGCCGCGCAAGTGGTCCGGCAAGAGTTGGGACACCACCGCCGATTGCGTCGGCTCGGCAAGTCCGATCCCGGCGCCGGCTGCCGCGAACGCCACCGCGATCATCCACGGTGCATGTCCGCCGATCGCAAACAACCCATAGCCGGCGACGTAGGCTGTGGCGCCGGTGGCGAAGACCAAGCGTGGTCCGGCACGGTCGTACCATCGGCCGGCGACCAGTGAGCCAACCGCCGCAATCACGTTATGGGCTGCGTATATCAGGATCGCCAACGAGGTCGCCGCGGTGAGGCTGCGATATGGCGACTGCAACAGTTGAGTGGCCCGCAAAATCAACAGAGTTGTTGCAAGATTGCCACATTCGAACAGTGCAACTGGCAGCAGCGCACGTAGCATTCCCGCCTCACGCAGTGCCGCGATATCGATTCGACGGCTCAGGCGAGGGCTTTGCCCTGTAGCGACTCGGCGACGAGATTCCCTGGCCGCCAAGAGAATTGCCGCAGCGGCGAAAAGGCTGGGTATCGCGGCAAGGTACAGGGCTGGGCGAACGCCGAGCCATGCCACCAAACCTGCGGCCAGCAGCGGCCCGGCTACTGCTCCCAGATTGTCACCGGCGCGCTCGAGCCCGAAAGCCCTGCCGTGCATCGACGTTGGAGCCAGCGATGCCAAAAGCGCGTCGCGCGCGGGGGATCGTAGCCCGCGCGACATCCACGCAAGCGCGCGGAACACCCCGGCCTGCCACACTGTGACGGTTGCCCCGATCGCCCCGGTGGCGAGCGCGGTTCCGATATAGCCGCCCGATGCCGCCCGCCCCCGCCACTCAGGATCGTTGGCCAGCGGCCCGCCCACGAGTTTCATCACACCGATGAGGGCGTCGCTGATGCCGTCAATGAGACCCAACGCGCTGGCGGGTGCACCGAGCGTGCTCGTCAAGAAGGTCGGCAACACCGACGTTGTCACCTCGTGACCGGTGTCCGAGAAGAAACTGGCCGCACCGACCGCACCAACGCCGGGCGTCAACCACCTCTCGACTGCTTCGGTATCGACCGGATGGTCTCTGTCATCTGGCACATCAAGAACATAACTGTGGTTAGTTTATGGGCGCAACCAGTCAGGTTGCTGCGGCTCTTGGAGCGCGCAGTGGAAAGCCCGACATCGTGTTCCGTCAGTCGGGGCGATTCTCGCTGCGTCGAAGCCGTGGCTGGCATATGGTGTGTGCGGCGATGGACCCCGCCGAGATCCTGTTCTACGGATCTGAACCGCCCGTCCTGGGCTGATGGCTCCTCCCGCACGATTGTGGAGGAATCATGCCTGTTGGTCGTATTCACAAAGTCGCTGGGGACGCGCGCGGTCCCGCACTGAGGCTTAGACGCTGCCTGGTACGGGGGTGGGCGCTTGCCTCGACTCGGCCTGAAAGCAACGGGGGAGTGCGATGAGTACTCCGCCGATCGATCCGACGGCTCTGGTGGACTACGTATCCACAGAAGCCATCGAGTACGTGGACGTGCGGTTTTGCGATGTTCTCGGGATGATGCAGCATTTTTCGATTCCGGCGTCGGCGTTCGATGAGAGCGTGTTTGAAGACGGGCTCGCTTTCGATGGGTCCTCGGTGCGCGGTTTCCAGTCGATCCACGAATCCGACATGATGCTGCTACCCGACCCCGACACCGCCCGCATCGACCCGTTCCGGGCCGCCAAGACGCTCAACCTGAGCTTCTTCGTCCACGACCCCTTCACCCGCGAGGCCTACTCCCGCGACCCCCGCAACGTCGCCCGCAAAGCCGAAAACTACCTGGCTAGCACCGGCATCGCCGACACCGCCTTCTTCGGCGCCGAAGCCGAGTTCTACATCTTCGACTCCGTAGCCTTCGACTCCACCATGAACGGCACCTTCTACGAAGTCGACTCCGAATCCGGCTGGTGGAACACCGGCGAACCCTTCGAAGCCGACGGCACCGCCAACCGCGGCTACAAAGTCCGCCCCAAAGGCGGCTACTTCCCCGTCGCCCCCTACGACCGCTACGTCGACCTGCGCGACGAAATGGCCACCAACCTGATCAACGCCGGCTTCACCCTCGAACGCGGCCACCACGAAGTGGGGACGGGTGGGCAGGCCGAGATCAACTACAAGTTCAACACCCTGCTACACGCCGCCGACGACGTCCAACTCTTCAAATACATCATCAAAAACACCGCCTGGACCCACGGCAAAACCGTCACCTTCATGCCCAAACCCCTCTTCGGCGACAACGGCTCGGGCATGCACGCCCACCAATCCCTGTGGAAAAACGGCCAACCCCTCTTCCACGACGAATCCGGCTACGCCGGCCTCTCCGACCTCGCCCGGCACTACATCGGCGGCATCCTGCACCACGCCCCATCCCTACTGGCCTTCACCAACCCCACCGTCAACTCCTACAAACGCCTCGTCCCCGGCTACGAAGCCCCCATCAACCTGGTCTACAGCCAACGCAACCGCTCCGCCTGCGTGCGCATCCCCATCACCGGCAACAACCCCAAAGCCAAACGCCTCGAATTCCGCTGCCCCGACAGCTCCGGCAACCCCTACCTCGCCTTCGCCGCCATGCTCATGGCCGGCATCGACGGCATCAAAAAGAAAATCGAACCGCTGACCCCCGTCGACAAAGACCTCTACGAACTGCCCCCCGACGAAGCCGCCAACATCCCCCAAGCCCCCACCTCCCTGGCCACCGTCATCGACCGCCTCGAAGAAGACCACGACTACCTCACCGAAGGCGGCGTCTTCACCGAAGACCTCATCGAAACCTGGATCACCTACAAACGCGAAAACGAAATCCTCCCCATCCAAATCCGACCCCACCCCTACGAATTCGCCCTCTACTACGATTGCTGATGGCGCGGGTCGCTGGCCCGCCTGGCCACAAAGGGTACTCGCGGGTCGGTGTCAACTGGCGCGGTCTGCAGTTGACGGTGATGCGCTTTCGTCTCCGGTAAAGCTGAACCGATGGTGCCCGAGTTCATCGAGGTTGACCGCGACCATGTTGTTGTCTATCGGGTTGCCGTTTTTCCCCAAGCCGTCGATGACGGTCCGATAGTCAGGTCCAGTGAGCAGGGCACGGTAGCGGTGATGAAAATGACCGTGCCACAACCGGGCTGGTCGCACTGCGTCAACAATGGAGCGTAGGAGGGCGCGGTGCATCTCTGAGGTGGCTAGTTCCTCTGGCGGGCATCCGTACCGGTCGGCGGCCGCACCGGGCACCACGATGCCGGCTGGGCAGTCGTGGCAGAACATCACGTCTGCCCGCCCGGCGGCGGCGATGTCGCGGGCTTGTTCCGGGGTGATCATCTCTTGCGGCCACCACGTCTTGCCCGGGGTCCTCAGAAACTTGTCGATCGAGTAGGCACCGCCGACCGCAAGGCACCGAGTATTCCCCCATTGCCAGCGCAATCCGCGCGGCAGGTGAATGACTCGCTCACGCAGGTAACGGAGGCCGTCCGGTGACACCGGCCAGGCGAGCAGTCGGTCGAAGTTCTCGTGATTGCCGTCGACGAAACCGAGCACCATGTCGTGGCGGCGTAACGCGCGATCGAGCGCGTCAAGGTATTCGTCGGTGAAGTTGAATCCGAAGTCACCGAGATGTACAAGAACCGAGACATTGCGCCGGGCCGCGTGGCGGATGGCCGCGACCCCGTACTCGGTGTCGGCGTGCCAGTCCCCGGCGATGGCGATGCGCGCCGGGGTGGCGAAAAACTCCGGGCGAGTCGAGCGCTCTGACGATCGCCGCGGGTGGGACGTAGTGACCATGGGGGGCTCCTGGGTGCGTGGGCCGGTCCATCTGCAAGACGCCATGGTGGCGGCCGTGATTCAGTTCCCAGGGACCGTTGGCGATCGACGACACAGTACTGCGACCGCAGATGCGAGCCCCACCGCAGTGAGGATTACAGGCTATCCGCGCCACGACCAACGAGCAATGACGCAGGCGCCTTCATCGCATATTCTTAGGGGCGAGGGCGATGGATCCCCGCCGGGATGGGTATGTGTCCCATCCGAACTGCCGTCACGGCTGATGGTTCCTACGGACACCGTGGGGAGGCCGCATGAGTGTGATTGTCGGATTCGATCATCATCCAGCCAGCATGGTGGCGCTTCAGCGTGCCGGGGACTTGGCCGCCGCCTTGGGTACCCAAGTCCACGTCGTGCACGTCACCAGCGTCTCCGACGGCACTCTGGCCACGCACGGCAGTGGCGAACCCACGACGGCCGTCACCAGCGATCAGGTTCGTGTCGCGGGCGCGCTGGAGGGTCTCGATGTGCAATGGACGTTTCATCGGCGCGACGACGGTGATCCCGCGCATGCGCTGTTGGAGGCGGCCTCGCAGTACGACGCATCGATAATCGTGGTCGGGCGTCCCGAGGACGGCATCGGTGCGGCACTCGGCCATATAGTCACCGGGGCTGTGGCGCGCACGTTGATCCGGCGCAGCCCTCTGCCGGTTCTCGTCGTTCCCAACAGCGAACGACGAGAACGGGGTCCATGGTGAGGTGAGCCTGTGTCGGATCCTCGACGGTGTCGACGGCGGCCCGTCAGTGGTGCCGAGATCGGTTGTGTAAGTACGCCATCAACACATCCTCGGCGCGGTGGTAGCGCAACGAGTCCACCCACAGCCGGTGAACAACGGGATGCCGATACCGCGACCGAGTACCCCCCGGTGTTGCCACGTAACCGGCGACGTCGGCGTCGGCCAATTCCGCGAGCACGGGCGCAATGTCAGCTTCGTCGAGATCGGCCAGCTCGGCCCACGCCGATGCCCATACGCCGTTGTCCATGCCGCCCGGCGGCAGCCAGAACGCAATGTCCCGTTGTGCGGGGTTCCCAATGGGATTGAAAGGTGAACTCACGACAGCCTTCCCTCACCAGATCGAACTGGGTAGGAGCCATCAGCATCCTGCGCGGCTTCGGCGAGCTCCATCGCCTTCGCCCATTTTGCCCCAGCTCCCGGCCTGCTGGCGAGCCGTTAGCAGTCTGCCGCACCAGCGCTGTTGCTCCTCGGCTATTTGCCGCCACGACGTGGCGGCAAATAGCCAGTTGTTGGCATCGGTGACCCGACACGCGCTACCATGCGACTAGGCGATGAAGCTCGCCTTCGAATGCCGCACCGGCTGATGGCTTCTACCGAGTGGATGAACGCACGGTAGAAGGTAGGTGAGTGGGTATGGCCCGCGTTCCCAGCATTTTGTTCCGCCGGGGCACAATGCGTGACCTCGACAAGCTCACCGCGCCCGACGGTAGCGGCGATCTGCATTTGGACCTCATTGTCGGGACGATCGTGCGCAACTACCCCGACGATCGCCTCGAGCCGTACTTCTACGCCACGCTGCGCGATGTGGCAGACGTGCACTATCGCCAAGATGTGTTCCGCGATCTGGAACTTGACCAAAACCGCAGCGCTATAGACACTTTCGTAAGAACGATGGACACCGTGCACAACCATCTGGCCTTTGCCGCCAAGGTCTGGCACCCCCTCCAGAAACAAGGCTGGTTGGTTCACGCTGCCGAAGCGTATTGCATGGGCCTGCTGACGCTCAGTGATGCCATGGCAGACATGGAGATTCGTTCGGACGGCCTGCGCCAAATCTGTGACTACATCGCCACCTACGTCGATGACTCCACATTTCGCTCTCTGGTGGACCACACCCGCACCGTTCGTACCCAGCTCACCAACGTCCGTTACACGGTGCATATCGAAGGTCCCCGGGTCGATGTCGACACATACGACCATCAAAGCGACTACAGCGCCGACGTCGCCGCGGTGTTCGAACGGTTCCGCACCGAAACCGGCCGCGATTATCACGTGCAGCGAAAGGATTTCCCCGACATGAATCATGTCGAAGAGCAGATCCTGGACTGTGTCGCCAAGCTGTATCCCGACGAGTTCGCCGAGCTCCGAGACTTCTGCTCAGACAACAGCGATTTCATCGACGCAACGATCGCCCGGTTCGACCGCGAGGTCAAGTTCTACTTGACCTACCTGGACTACGTCAGGCGCTTCGCCGCACAACACCTCCGGTTCAGCTATCCGGTGGTCACCGCAGGCTCCGGCAGCATCTATGTCGAGGACGCCTTCGACGTGGCCTTGGCCGACAAGCAAAGGATCTCCGGTGACCCAGTGGTCGGTAACGACTTCCGGCTCGGTGAGGGTGAGCGTGTGCTCGTGGTGACGGGCCCCAATCAAGGCGGAAAGACCACCTTTGCCCGCACAGTTGGCCAGGTCTTCCACCTGGCAGCGTTGGGCTGCCCCGTCCCGGCTACCCGAGCCACGCTGATGCTTCCCGACGCCGTCTTCACGCATTTTGAACGGCAAGAACGCCTTTCGACGTTGCGGGGGAAGCTCGACAACGAACTCGTACGAATCCACGATATTTTGTCGCAGGCCACTGCACGCAGTGTGATAGTGATGAACGAGAGTTTCTCGTCCACCACCGTCAACGATGCCTCATGTATCGGCACCGCCGTTCTGAGCAGGATCATCGAGCTGGGGTGCGTCGCAGTCTATGTGACGTTCATCGACGAACTCGCCAGCCTCGATGCGGCGTGCGTGAGCATGGTTGGTGACGTTGCTGCCGACGACCCGACCCAGCGGACTTTCCACTTCACCCGACGCTCCGCCGACGGCCTGGCCTATGCCGCGGCGTTAGCCGACAAGTACGGGCTGTCCCGTGACGTGCTGGAAAGGAGGATCACGCGATGAAGGTTCGACTTCTCGATCCCGACCGCGACAACAAGCTGGAACCGACACTGCCGCCACCGATCATCGCCCTGGTCGAAGACGACCTCGAGCTTCGAACCCTCTACCGCGCGATGGCCGGTGGCGACGACTTCCTCTACGAGGTCGCTGCAAAGATCATTCCGCTGAGCCTGATCGACCCCGTCGTCATCGAGTACCGGCAGAACGTCCTGGCCGACTGTGTGGCACATCGTGAGGTGGTCGACAGGATGTACGCCATCGCGTCCGACGCGGTGCAGGTGCACCGCAAAGTCCTGTTCGGTGGTCTGCTGTTCCGGGATCCTGAAGCGATTCTGCGCAGCGCGGTCCGGATACTCGAATATCTTGTCCAAAATCTCAGACAGCTTCGTGCTGTGTGTGACAACGACTGCGACGGCTTCAAATCGGATGGTTTCGGGCAGTTCGTGTCGATGATCAGCGAGGAGTTGTCCGACGAGTATCTGAACCTTCTCGACCGCGAGCTCGCCGAGCTCTTGTTGCCGCGGGGTGTTCTGCTGAGCGCTCATCTCGCCCTCGGCAACAAGGGTGTAGATCATGTCTTGCACCGCACTCCGCGACGTAGCTGGTGGGACAAGGTCACCGGAAACTACCACGGTCCCTATGGATTTGAGATAGATCCCCGTGACCAGGCCGGGGGAGAGGCGCTCAACGATCTCGCCGGCAGGGCAATCAACGATGCAGCGAACACGGTCGCACAGTCGGCCGACCACGTCAAAGGGTTCTTCGAACGGTTGCGCATCGAACTGGGCTTCTATCGGGGATGTGTCAATTTGTCGGAAAGGCTCGAGAAATCGGGTATCCCCACGTGCTTTCCAACCCCGACACCGTTGGCCACCTGCCGATTGCGTGCACTCGGGTTGCGCGACGTCGGCTTGTGTCTGACGACCGGCAAGCCTGTTGTCGGAAACGATATCAACGGCCATGGAAGCAAACTGATTATGGCCACCGGCGCCAACGAGGGCGGTAAATCAACCTTCCTCCGTAGCGTGGGGAACGCGCAAATGCTGATGCAAGCCGGCATGTTCGTCACCGCGGAATCCTTCGAAGCCAATGTCGTGCGTGCGACGTTCACGCATTTCAAACGTGAGGAAGACAACACGATGACCAGCGGCAAACTCGATGAGGAGCTGGCGCGGATGAGCACGATCGCCGACACTATGACACCACAGTCACTGCTGCTGTGTAACGAATCGTTCGCCTCGACCAACGAACGGGAAGGCTCGCAAATCGCCCGCGGGGTGATCGATGCGTGCGCCGCCGCGAACGTCAAAGTGGTGTTCGTGACCCATTTGTACGACCTCGCGCACAGCTTGTACGACCGCGACGATCCAACCGCTCTGTTCTTGCGCGCCGAACGCTGCGACGACGGCGCGCGCACCTTCCGACTCATCGTCGCCGAGCCCGAGCCGACCAGTTACGGAGTGGACTCGTTCCTGCGGGTATTCGGTAACACGGCCGGACTCATAGAGAATTCGCGATGAGGCCCCTTCGTCGGCCCGCAGCGGCAGAGCCGCAATCAGCGGTCAGCGTGCATGTGCGGGACGCATCGGTGGAGTTTCCGGTGTTCGATGCCAAGACCCGTTCGTTGAAGGCCGCCTTCATCGGCTCCGCGGGTGGCGCCATCGGGCGTACGTCGTCGCGAGTCGTCATGATCGAAGCGCTCCGGGGAATCACCTTGTCACTTGCCGCCGGAGACCGCGTCGCACTGGTCGGTCGCAATGGTGCAGGCAAGTCCACACTGCTGCGGCTCCTGTCTGGGGTGTATGAACCGACGGTCGGTGTTGCCATGGTGAACGGGCGTGTTGCACCAGTTTTCGATCTCGGCGTCGGCCTGGACCCCGAGATGTCCGGCTATGAGAACATCGTCATCCGCGGCCTGTTTCTCGGTGAGACGCGAAAGTCAATGCGCGCCAAAGTCGACGAGATAGCCGAATTCACCGAACTGGGACCGTATT
The DNA here is from genome assembly GCF_000373905.1 of Mycobacterium sp. 155. Lineage (NCBI taxonomy): Bacteria > Bacillati > Actinomycetota > Actinomycetes > Mycobacteriales > Mycobacteriaceae > Mycobacterium > Mycobacterium sp. 155. Next base: position 1,540,798 of record NZ_KB892705.1, on the reverse strand, counting down.
TGTCGATGCCGTTGCGCACCTATTCCACCGGAATGCGCGTTCGGCTCGCACTGGGAGTGCTCACCAGCATCGATCCGCAGATCCTGCTGCTCGATGAAGGCGTAGGCGCAGTCGACGCGTCATTCCTCACGAAGGCGCTGGCGCGCCTCAAGGCCATGGTCGAGCGATCGGGCATCGTCGTGTTCGCCAGCCATTCCCACGAGTTTCTGGCCCAGTTGTGCACTACTGCACTGTGGATCGATCGCGGCACCATTGTGATGGCCGGTGACGTGAAGGACGTGATAGGCGCCTACGAAGACGACAACGTCGCCCTTCGAGCGAACGCGACCCGATAGGAGACATGCGATGAGCCAGCGCCCCCGAAGTCACTCCGGTCAATTGCCCAGTGTCCATGAGACTTCGGCAGGTGGTTTGGTGATCGCCGGGCTCGATGGGCCGGTCGGATCCGAAGTTGCAGCCATCATCGGACGCTCTGATCGACGCGGCCGCACATTGTGGTCGCTGCCGAAAGGTCATGTGGAACAGGGGGAGCGGATCGAGGACGCCGCAGCACGCGAGGTCTCCGAAGAGACCGGTATACACGGTGTACCGCTCACATTGCTGGGTCGCACCGAGTATTGGTTCACCGCGGATCATCACCGCGTCCACAAAAAGGTGCACCACTATTTGTTGCGGTATGTCGACGGCGAGTTGTCCACTCGTGACCACGAGGTGTGCGACGTGGCATGGGTGACGCTCGGCGAGCTGACCTCCACGCTCAAATATCCCGACGAGCAACGACTCGCTCTCATCGCGGCCGAGCTGGTCGCCACCGTCCGCCAGCACGGGGTGACAGCCTTGCCGCCGCTGCCCCGTACCCAGCCGCGCCGTGCGCCACAAACGCATTCCCACGCACGGTGGACAACGCGGCACAACGATCCGACAACCTCAGACCGGACGACCGAGGAGTGTGGATAGGGCGATTCGACGTCGACAAAGGCCGGCGGCAGCCGCGCCGTCAGACCAGATCGACCTGGATACCGATGACGGTCACCACTACACCGGCCGCAACAAGACCGGTCGCCCATACCTTCTGACGTCCACCGACGTTGCGTGCCAATAGGATCCCCAGCACCGCCAGAGCCAGCGCGGACACAATCAACGCGACCCACCTCGCTCTTGGTAACAGCGCACCGATAACCAGCGGCAAGGCCGCACCGGCGAAGCTGGACGCGCCCGCCAGCACCGCCACCAAAGCGGAATCGCGGATGACGGCGCGCCCCAGACTGGTTGCCGCCAACCGCCCGGATTTCGTGAACATCAACTGCCGCTCTGCGAGCACCAGCTCCATACGGAGTTGTGCGTATTCAGCGACAAACAAGGTCAGCACCGCCGAGGCGAGCGCGACTATTCCGACGCGCGCGCCCAAACCAATGGTCAGACCGGATCCGTGTACCACGGTCGCCGAGGCCAGCGTGAGCGCGTTGAGGATTCCGTCGGATACGCCCAACGCCATCGCGAACATGAGCCTGCCGTGCGGTCGCAGGCGTGGTCTGCGGCGCAGTCCCCTCATCGGGTTCGCGGCACCCGCTCGACGATGCGGGTGCCGATCACCAGCTCGTCAATGCTGTGCACGGCTGCGCCCGCCTTCTCGATCTCGCGGATGAGGCGCGCGACATCGATGTGATCCCCTTCCACCGTGACTTCAAGACCCACTGTCTCCAAATCGATCTCCGCAACGGTGATGTTGGCTGCTTCGACGCCGGGAACGGTATCGATGGCCTCGGCAAGCTCCAACAGATCCGGACGGGCGATGGCTTTGTCGACGTCGAGCTGGAGCCGCCGGATGTTCATGGCGCTGCCACGATTCGCTCGGTTACGGTTGGCGAGTCTCCTGGTTGAGGGCGGTTGAATCGGGGACCGCCTTCGGTGGTCACCACGGAACAGCCGCACATGCCAGCGCCAAGATGGCGTCGCGGAAGCTCGAGCTCTCGGCCACACGTACCCCGTCACCGACCGTCAGCGCAATCCACCGGCCGGCGCCGAATCGGAGCTGACCCACCACCACCCCGTCAATCGCAACAACCTGGATGACATCGGACTCCGGGAAGAGCGGTGTCCATTTCAACGATCGTGTCTGGGCGAGGAGCTGGGCGGCCCACTCCTCGCACAGCCGCCATTTCTCGCGGTAAACGATCCGCTCGGCGGCCCGAACCACTTGTGATTCCGGGGAATCAATGACGTCCATACCAGCTCCTCCCGTCGACGGTGACGGCGAACATCCGAGTCACCGTAGGGGTAGAAGCCATCAGCGCTAGATAGCGCGAACGTGGCGGAGCCTCATCGCCAGCTGCGAACCGATGCACCGCAGCACACTTCACGGTAGCACCACCACAACGAACTCGTCGTGAAACGCCCGCATCGTGATCGCTGTCGTCGCAACGGTTTCGATGTGCGTTCACCGGGCGAGCCGCCGGTCTACTCTGCCGGCTTCTGGTCATAGACATCGACGTGCCAACTGCCGTCGACCAGGCTCAGCTGGTTCCAACACGCAGTCCGCTGGGCGACGTTGACCAGCTCGGGATCGATAGTGCCCAACAGCGCTCGATTGAACGCGTCGTGAGACACCAGTACCAGTGGGCCGGTGTCGTATTCGGCCGTGACTGCCTCGAAAGCAGTTCGTGCGCGCTGCGTCAACTCGCTCAACGGTTCCACTCCGGGTGCGGCATCGACACTGCCGTAGCGTTCGATGACCTCACTGCGCAGGTGTCCGGTCAGCGATCCGTAGTCGCGGTCGTTGAGTCGATTGTCGATGGAAACCGGGGCATGTGTTGCGGCACCGATGATCTGCGCGGTAACCACAGCACGCTGCAAGGGGCTGCTGAGCACTGCCACCGGCCGGGTACCGGCAAGGGCAACGGCGAGCCGCGACGCCTCGGCGCGACCGACCTCGTCCAGTGGCGGGTCACTGAGGCCGCGGAGACGGTCCTCGGCGTTGAGTCGCGTACGCCCATGCCGGGCCAGATACACCCGGATCACAGGGGCCACCGTCAACTCCCGAAGCCGGTGGTGCGCGGCAGATTGCCGATATCGATCGCCATGGTCACTCCCGTCGTCGAAGCGGGGTAGGAGCCATCAGCCGGTCGGCGGTTCGGGCGGCGCGGCGGCCGCCTCCGGCGGTGATCCATCGCCGTGTGGACCACAGTAGCCGGGAATTGCCGATGGTGTGGCGCGGCTGGCTTGACCAACCTGAAGCGACGTTGATTAACTTGTGGCGGCGATGGAGTCCGCCGGGAACTGCTGTACGGTTCCGAACCGCCCACCGGCTAATGACCCCTGCGAACATGAGGAGTCGCAGGTGGAGTATGCCGCTAATCTTCCGCTCGGGCTGTGCGGGTGGACCATATGAGCACGCCAGAGGCCGATTCGCCGGTCGACTTGCGCTGCGCGGTGGTGGTTGTCCGCGATGACACGGTGCTGCTGATCGAACGACCCGACCGTGGGGACTGGGTGTTGCCCGGCGGGCGACCCCGTGGCCACGAGAACATGGGCAGCTGCGCGCGGCGCGAAGTCCGTGAAGAAACCGGCTTGGACGTCCATCCCAATCGCTGTGGACTGGTGTTGGAGGTCAATGATCCGATCCGCCGGCGCCGCATCGTCGAACTGGTATTTCTGGCTGAACTTTTCAACCGCACAACGCCGTTGGTGGGCGAGCCGGGCCGGCATCCCGGCTGGGTGTCGCTGGCCGAGATCAAGCATCTACGCCTGAGTCCGCCGATCGGTGGATTCCTGCCTGACTTGGCATACCACCGCGGCGAGATTGGTCGTTATGTCGGCAATATGTGGCGGCCAGACGGAGGTTCTTCGTGACCACCCTTCCGCTGCCGGTGATTCAGGGCCTGCAGGTTCTCACGGTGGCCGGGGCGTCCCCGGGCGTCACCGGTTTCATCGCGTGGGCCGAAGCACGCCTGCAGGGGCGGCGTGGGCCGCGAGTCCTGCAGCCTTACTACGACCTGATGAAGTTCTTCGGTAAAGAGACCATTGTCCCGACTCGGGCAAGCGTGTTGTTTCGGCTGGCGCCGGTCGTATCGCTGGCCTCGTATTTGACTGTTCCGCTGCTGATTCCCGTACTGACCAGCTATCCGTTGCCGCTGGGGTACATGGGTGACATCCTTGGCGGCGGCCTGATTCTGGCATTCGCGAGTTTCTTGGTGGCTGCAGCCGCAGCCGAAACCGGCGACGCCTACGCACAGCTGTCGTCGAGCCGAGCCAAAACCTTCGCGGCGATCACCGAGCCGGTCATGTTGCTGGTGGTCTTCACGGTTGCGCTGATCACCACCACTGACCTGCCCTACGTGTTGGGTGCCACGGTCAGAAGCGGTCCCGAACAGATCGTGCGGCCGGCGCACCTATTGGCCTCCGCCGCGTTGTTCATGGTGATCTTATTCGAGACAGCTCGGATCCCTGTGGAAACCCACACCGGCACTACCGAATTCGGCATGATCGAGGCGGGGCGTTCGTTCGAGCACTCCGGCCCGGATCTGGCGATGCTGCAATGGGGGTCGGCGACCAAACAGTTCGTCTTGTTCGTCATCTTTCTGAACGTGTTCATCGCTCCGTGGGGATTGGCCTCCACAACGGACGCCGTCGCAGTCGCGCTGGCCATCCCGGCCATCGTCGGCAAGGCACTGCTGCTGGGGTGTGTCATCGCGGTGCTGGACAACAGTTACGCGAAACTCCGTTTGTTCAAAATAACTGAATTTGTTTCGGCAGCACTACTTTTGGCGGTTCTTGCAGTCTTCACTCTGTACCTGGGTGGTGGATGATGGTGATCGAGCTCGCCGCGGGGCACCCGGTACCCACCGTGTTCGACGGCATCGCCAACACCGTGGCATTGGTGGTGTTGTTGCTCGAATTCGGAATGCTGCGTGCGGGGTTGTTGCGGACACAGGTGCGGCTCTATGCAGGCCAATCGTTGGCGGTCAGTGTGTTGGCCGCGGTTGTCGCGTTCGGTCGCGGCGTGCCCGAACTCTACGCGCTAGCCGGATTGTCACTGTTGCTCAAAGTGGTGGTGGTACCGCTACTGGTGCTGTCGCTATTACGCGACGCGGACGAGGAAATCGCCGGCAGCGGCGCGCTGGGGGTGGCCAACGAGGTGCTGATCTCCATCGTGGTGGCGGCATTCGGATTCTTCGCCGTCGGTGTTCTCGACATCCACTCCAATGTCCTACCGACGACGGCACTGAGCCTATCGATTGCGGTGGTGTTGGTGGCGTTCATTCTCATGGTGCTGCGCCGCGACGTCGTCAGCCAGGCGATTGGATTCTTCTCACTTGAAAACGGTGTGTCACTGGCCAGTCTGGTGGTGGCCGCCGGGATGCCCCTGATCTTGGAAGTGGCGTTCCTGTTCGACCTTTTGGTCGCCGTGGTGGTGTTCGGCGTGTTGATGCGTACTCATCATCGGCGGACGCGATCGCTGTCCACCGAGACCCTGGATCAGTTGCGAGGCTGACGAATGTCGACGATTCTGATTCTCCTGGTGTGTGTGCCCTTGGGGACCACCATCGCTTGTTTGGTTGTTCCACACCGGGTTGCCGGCTGGCTGACCGCGCTGACTGGGGTCGCGGCCCTCGTCGGTGCCCTTGCCCTGGTTTCAGCCACAACAGAGACCACTCAGTCCGCATTGGGTTACTTGCGTGCCGATGCGCTGTCGGTCGTGTTCTTGCTGGCGACATGTTTCCTGTATGCAACGACCGCCATCTACGCGGTGGGATATCTGACGCCGCAACAGCATGGCTCCGGTGAGCTCAGCCTCGCGCATTTCGCGTCTCACAGCCGCCGGTTCTACGTGGGGTTCAACGCATTCGCGTGGTCGATGATCTGCGCACCGCTGGTCAATGGCCTGGCGCTGCTGTGGATCGCTGTGGAAATCACCACCGTCATCTCGGCACTGTTGGTGGCCCTGGATGCCACCGAGGGCGCCACCGAGGCTGCCTGGAAGTACGTTCTGCTGGCGTCCTCCGGGCTCGGGATCGCGCTGCTGGCCACCATCTTCATGTATTACGCCGGCGCCCAAGTCCTTGGCCAGTCCTACGATCTGGCCTTCGATCCGCTCATGGCCGCCGCACCGCACCTACCCGCCACTCCGGTGCGGCTGGCGTTCGTGTTGGCCGTCGTCGGTTACGGCACTAAGGTCGGCCTGTTTCCCATGCACACCTGGCTGCCCGACGCGCACGCCGAAGCACCCACACCGGTGTCGGCGCTGTTGTCGGGTTCGCTTCTGGCGGTGAGCTTTTACGCCGTGCTGCGGTACTACCAGATCAGCGTGGTGACCCTGGGACCACATTTTCCGCAGAGGGTCCTGCTGGTCTTCGGTGTGCTCTCGCTGCTGCTGGCGGCGCTGTATCTACTCGAACAACGTGACATCAAGCGAATGCTGGCCTACTCCAGCGTCGAACACATGGGAATTCTCGCGATCGGCATCAGCTTCGGTGCACCCGTCGCGGCCACAGGTGTCCTGCTGCACGTGTTGGCGCATGCAGCGGCGAAAGGTAATGCGTTCATGGGTGCGGGTGTGATCGTGCACAAGTTCGGCACCAAGGACCTGACCCGGATGGCCGACGGCTTGCGTCTGCTGCCGTGGTCGGGCCCGATGTTCGTCGTCGCCATACTGGCGCTCTCGGCGATGCCGCCGTTTGCGCTGTTCCGCAGTGAATTCCAGATTGTGGCAGGGGGATTCAGTCAAAGCCGCTATGTGGCAACCGCCGGACTCGTCTGTCTGGTGACATTGGCTTTCCTCGGATTGATGGTGGCCACAACACGCATCATCTTTCGGGCCAGGCCTGCACCGCAGCAGCCCGACGGCGGCGCGTTGAGCGCGGGCGAGCCCAGTCTGTGGATGGTTGTCCCGGTTATGGCCGGCGTGGCCGTACTTCTGTTGTTGGGACTGGCTCCACCGAGCGCACTGTCGACACTGCTGCAGCACGCCGCGGGAACCCTCATTGGGGGGACACCGTGACCCTGACGACTCCCACTACGGTGACGGATCTGCTGCTGCCGCTCTGGTATGAACAGGTCACCGGGCGCGTCGAGACAGGCGACCGGTTCGCCGGGGTGTACTGCGCCCACCGAGACGACCTCGCGGTCCTGCACGCCTTGCTGGTCGGCCCCGACACCGTCAGGTGTCTGCGCACCGCGCTGGCACCTGACGCCGCCGGCCAGACGTCGTATCCCGCGTTGACCCCGCACGTGCCCGCGGCGTTCTGGTATGAGCGAGCACTGCACGACCTTTCCGATGTCACGCCGCTCGGGCATCCGCGCCTGGATCCATTGCTGTTACCTCGCGACCCCGGCCAGCCGTCACCGCGGCCCGGCCAGCTCGACAACATCGCCCTGCAGGAACATCCCCATTCGCGCGCGACCGACCATCACGGTCCCGTCGATGTCGTCGGACGCGGCATGTTCAGCCTGCCCCTCGGCCCGGTGCGGTCCGGGGTTTTCGAGTCGATCGAGTTTCTGATCGAGACACCGGGGGAGAACATCCCGCACCTCAATATCCGTCCGCATTACAAACATCGCGGCATCGCCAAACAATTCGAGGGCCGGGCACTGGCCGACGGCATCCTGGTCGCCGAGCGCGTCGAAGGTATCGCGTCGGTCGCCCACGCACTCGCCTATGCTCACGCCGTCGAAGCACTCACCACCGTGGTCCCGCCGCGCACGGCAGGTCTCATGCGGGTTGTGCACGCCGAGTTGGAACGTGTCGCCAACCATCTCGACGTCGTCGCGAGACTCTGCGAAGCGGCCGGACTGTCAGTCGCGACCGCACGGTTCGCGTGGCATAAGGAAACAGTGATGCGTCTTGTGTCGGCGTTGTGCGGCAACCGGTTCGGCCGCGGCGTGGTGTGCCCGGGGGGAATCGTCGGCCCGGTGGGGCTGAGCCCCGACCAGATAAGCCGACAACTTCACACCATCGCCGCCCGCATCAGCTCAGATCGCAAGGCGCTCATGAGCGATTCCACGTTTCTGGACCGGGTGAGAGGAACCGGTCACCTCGATCCGCAGCTTGCTGCCGCCCACGGGGCGCTCGGTCCGGTGGGGCGCGGCTCGGGCTGCGTCGACGATGCTCGCCACCGCGTCTATGACGGCTACGCCGAACTTCCAAGCATCCAGCTTGCTGTGGAGGATCGCGGCGACGCCCAAGCCCGACTTCGGGTGCGCTTCAACGAGATCGACTCATCCTGTTTGTTGATCCGGCAAGCCTGTGATCGCCTGATCGACCTGCCCGACAGTCCGATCCACACGCCGGTGCCCACTGACGCCGATGGGTACACGATCGGTTGGGCTGAGGCACCCCAGGGCGAAGTCATCTACGGGCTGGACGCGCGAGACGGTATCGTGGGCCGCTGCTTTGCACGCAGTGCCTCACTGCACAACATGCTGCTGTTCCACGATGTCTTCGGCCACGACGTTTTCACCGACTTCCCGTTCATCGAAGCCAGTTTCGGGCTCTCGTACGCCGGGGTGGCGATGTAGATGCCCTGGGTACTACGAGGATTACGCAACGGGGTGCTGACCACCCGCTGGCCGGCCCGGCCAGACCCATACTTCACCGCGTTTGCGGGGGCGGTGAAGGTAGTTCGGGCTGTCGACTCGCCACAGGACCTGGCACGGGTCGAGCGGGCTGCCGCGGCATGCCCGACCGCAGCGATCACCGTCGATCCGGCAGTGCGGCTGGACCGCGGCCGGTGCATTATGTGTGGCCGTTGCATCGATGCGGATCCGGCGGTCTTCGGCTGGGACATCGGCAGCGACACGGGCGTTGTCGACCGCGAAAGCCTTGTCGTCGGGCAGGTCGATGAATCCGAAGAGGCGTTGGCTCACCTGCGTGTGCAGCTGGCACGACGGGTCCGACGGCTGCGGCGTTCGGTCCATCTGCGGCACGTCGACGCGGGGTCTGACGGCAGCGACGAGTGGGAAGTGCAGGCATTGACCAACCCGGTCTACGACATTCACCGCCTTGGACTGTTTTTCACCGCCAGCCCCCGTCATGCCGACATCCTGCTCGTCACCGGCATCGGAACTGCCGGGATGGTCGAACCACTGCGCCGCACCCTGCAGGCGATGCCGGCGCCCACCGTGGTCATCGCGGCCGGAACCGACGCGATCAGCGGCGGCCTGATCGGCGGGGGATATACCGGCGGCACCGGCGTCGGTGACATCGTCCCGGTGGACATCTGGGTTCCGGGTTCGCCGGCAACCCCTTTCAGCCTCCTGCATGCAATCCTGTTGGCACTTGGGCGCGTTGAACAACGCAGTAGGACGACGACATGATCATCGCGGGCTTGATCGTGTTCGGTGCAGCGGCATTGGTCAGCTGGGCCGTCGGCTGGGGTCCGATACCGGGTAAGCAGGTTCTCATAACTTTGGCGTGGCTGTTGACCATTGGCGCCGCGGGACTGATGGTCATCGCCGGTGCGGCTGCCGTGATGGGTCACCCCCAACACATCACCCTCTACGGCTTGGATGCCTTTGGCCCGGCCACCCTTCGGGTGGACGCCCTGTCAGGGCTGTTTCTGATCATCGCCTTCGGCGCCGCGATTCCCGCTCTGATTGCTGCGGCCGGCTCCGGTAATGAGTACCGGCCTCGCCTCGCTGCCGCGGTTGCCGCGGCGTTGGCTGCGGTCGCGCTGATCGTCAGTGCCGACAATCTGTTCATTCTGCTGTTCGGCTGGGAAGCGCTCACCGTGGCCTTCTATCTGCTGTCCGGCTATGACCGGACGCGACCCGGGCGCGATACCGGATCGATAATGACCGCCGTCTTCGGCCGCGCCAGCGGCGCCGCGCTGTTGACGGGTGCGCTGCTCATCGCGGGACGAACCCACACGTTTGCCTTCACCGCCCATGGCGTCGATACGCACAGTGCACTCGGGCAAACCGCCTATGCGATGCTGCTGCTCGGTTTCGGCATCAAGGTGGGGCTCGTGCCGGCTCACCTGTGGATGCCACGGGGCTACCCTGCCGCACCGGGCCCGGCGCGCGCGGTCATGGCCGGCTCAGCGGTCAACGTCGGCTTCTACGGAATGTGGCGCACGTTGCAAGTTCTCGGTCCGCCACCGGTCTGGCTCACCTGCACCGTCTTGATGGTCGGCGGACTGACCGCGATCCTCGGCATCGCCCATGCCGCCGTCCATCCGGATCTCGCGGTGCTGGTTTCGTGGTCGAGCGTCGAAAACGCCGGTGTCATCACTGCGGGCTACGGTGCAGCACTGGTCGGCGCCTCTGCCGGCAACACCGCGATGACCGCCGCCGGATTGGTTGCCGCAACCGCGCAAGTGATCGCCCATGCCCTGGGCAAGACGACCATCTTCGTCGCCACCACTGCCATCGAATCGGCCACCGGGACTACCGATCTGGATCGCCTCGGCGGAGTCGTCAAACGACTGCCATGTGCTGGAACAGCGTTGGTGATCGGTGCATTCACGTTGGCCGGACTGCCGCTGACAGCAGGGTTCGCCTCTGAATGGTTCACCCTCGAATCACTGATGCAGCAGTTCCGGGTGTCAAGCCTGTCCATGCAGCTGGTCACCGCCGTTGCTGGCGCGCTGGTTGCATTGACCATCGGTATCGCAGCGGTCACGTTCGTCCGGGTCGTATCGCTCACCGCATTCGGGCCGCCTCGTCTGGACGAGCCTGGGTACGACGGCGCCGGCCGCCGACTCGACCGTCAGTGGCTCTATCGAACGGCCGTGGCGATCCTCGTCTTTGGTTGCCTGGGCGTGGCTGCCGGCGCTCCATTGGTCGTCAGAATGATCGCCGCAGGGCTGGCACCGATCGTCGGCGGCCAGGCCGCCGGGGCTAATGCGGCCCCATGGGTTTTGCAGCCCGTGTTCGCCGATTTCTCCGCGTTGTCGCCGAGCTGGCTGTGGATCGTCTTGCCAACGCTGGCGGTGCTGGTCGCCGCGACAGCGGCAATACTGTCCGGCCGCAACCCGTTTCGAGTACGTCGCGCGCCGGCCTGGTCGTCGGCATCGCCGGGGGTCGGCCGCGGTGTGGGCTACACATCGTTTGCCTACGCCAATCCGGTGCGCCACGTCCTGGCCACCGTACTGCTCACCCGATCGGAACTGGTCAACAGCTCTCCAGCGCCCGGGTCGGCCACATCGATGCCTTCGCTCGCCTATCACGTCGATGTCGTTGACGTCATCGAACGGTACTTTTATCGGCCGATGATCCGCGCCGTGCTGTGGCTGTCACGCACCGCCAAAAGGCTGCAGTCCGGGCGCCTCGACGCCTACATGGCCTACATGCTGCTGGCCGTCCTCGCTGTCCTGGCCGTCGTCATCGCCACCTCGTAGCCGCCGGACGCCTCGATATGACCGCTTCACTCACCACTGAGCAGACCGAATGGCAGCGCGGTATTGTGCGCGGCGATGTCCAGCAGCCGGTTGTACTTGGCGGAACGCTCGCCGCGAGCCGGAGCTCCCGACTTGATCTGGCCGAATCCGGACCCCACGGCGAGGTCGGCGATGAAGGCATCAATGGTCTCGCCGGAGCGGTGCGACACCATGGCACCGTAGCCGCAGGTCCGGCAGGTATGCAGGGCATCAAGGGTTTCCGATACCGTGCCGACCTGATTGACTTTGATCAATGCGGCGTTGGCGATACCGCTTCGCGCCCCGGCGGCTATGGTGTCGGCGCGCGTGACGAAGTTGTCATCACCGACGAGTTGGACACACTCACCCAGGGATTCGGTCAAGGTGCGCCAACCCTCATGATCGGTTTCCGCCAAACCGTCTTCGATACTGGACACCGGGAACTCGTCGATGATCGTCCGGTAGCGGTCGATCATCTCCTGGCTGGACAACTCTTGACCATCCACCAGATACCGCCCGTCCCGGTAGAATTCGCTCGCGGCGGGGTCAAGAGCAATCGTCACACCGTCACGTCCGCATCGGTAGCCCGCCGCATCGATGGCCTCGGTGAGCAACACCAGTGCGTCCTCGGGGCCGCTGACATCGGGGGCGAAGCCGCCCTCATCTCCCAGCGACGTGGCAAAACCACGTTGGCTCAGCGTATTCCGCAGCTGTGCATAGATCTCAGCTCCGGCGCGCACTGCCTCGGGCAGCGACGGCGCTCCCTGCGGAGCGATCATGAACTCTTGGAAGTCAAGAGGATTCGGTGCATGCACCCCGCCATTGATGACATTGAAATAGGGGACCGGCAGGCGCGCCGTGACACCGGCCGGAGTCAGCCATCGCCACAACGGTTGGTCGGCGACGGCCGCGAAGCCACGCGCCGCTGCTATCGACACCCCTACGATAGCGTTCGCACCCAACCGCGATTTGTCGGGCGTGCCATCGAGTTCTCGCAGTGCCAGATCGATTTCGGCGAGCGACGACCATTCCGGGCCGATCAGTATGTCGGCGATCGGACCGTTCACGTTGGCCACTGCCCGCTCGACACCCCGGCCGTCGTAGCGGTCGGTGTGATCGCGCAGTTCGACCGCCTCGTGGCTACCGGTAGAGGCACCCGAGGGCACCCCGGCGCAGACACGGGGACCCGCGGCCAGTTGTGCCTGCACCCACACGGTGGGCTGGGCACGAGAATCGAGAATTTCCAAAGCCGACAAGGACAAGAACCGGACCACCATCTGCATACCTCCGTCGACTGCCCAGCGTTCACCACTGATCAGGGACCGTTGGCTCTCCGGTGTGGACGAGCGGTTCTGGCGAGCCCCACCGCCATCGGTTCCACGATATCCCTCCACACGACAAAGGAGATCAATGTTCGGTCACGACAATCGAGAACTCGCAGCGGTGTTCGCCGGCGGGGCAGTCGGCACTGGCCTGCGGGCTGTGGTGGCCACCGTCCTGCCCGCGGCGCCAGGCCAATGGCCCTGGCCCACCTTCATCGTCAACATTGCCGGGGCACTCCTCGTGGGATACTTCACCACACGCCTGCTGGAGCGGCTGCCGTTGTCGAGTTACCGACGGCCGCTGCTCGGGACTGGCGTATGTGGGGGTCTGACAACGTTTTCCACCATGCAGGTCGAGATCGTCCACATGATCGAAGCTCAGCAGTACCGCCTGGCAGCGGGCTACGCGACAGTCAGCATCAGCGTGGGCCTTGCCGCGGTGCACGTGGCCAGTGTGTTGACTCGCCGTGTTCAGAGCCGTGGGCGCGCATGACAGCGCTGTCGTGGGGCGGACTGCTTCTGGCGGGCGGCTTCGGGGCGGTCTTACGGTTCGTCGTCGATCGCCAGGTCATGTCGCGCACGGCCGGGCGGTTTCCGTCAGGCACGCTGACGGTGAACCTCACGGGAGCCGTCGTACTCGGCGGGCTCAGTGGTCTTGCCCCCGATCCACACATCACGTTTCTCGTGGGCACCGGAGTCATCGGCGCGTACACCACCTTCTCGACATGGATGCTCGAAACCCAGAGGCTCACCGAAGAACACCAACACCGGCTGGCCATCGTCAACGTGGTAGCAAGCATCGCCTGCGGCCTGGCGGCGGCGATGTGCGGACAACTGATCGGAGAACACTTGTGACCGACGACTGCCTCAAACTCACCACCTATTTCGGCGAACGCCAACGCACCGAGGGTCGGTTCCTCGCCGACGCGATGCTGGACCTCTACGGCCGCCACCAGGTCGCCTCCAGCATCGTGCTACGCGGCATCGCCGGATTCGGTTTGCGCCACCACATGCGCACCGACCAGTCACTGTCCATGTCCGAAGACCCGCCTGTGGCAGTGGTGGCCGTCGACACCGCACCGGTGATCAACAGCGTTCTCGAACCACTCATCGCCATGAAGAAGCGCGGGCTGCTCACATTGGAGCGTGCGCGCATGCTACAAAACGACATCGGGTCGATCGAGCTGACCGACGAATTACACGAAGCGACCAAACTCACCATCTATGTCGGCAGGAAAGAACGCGTTTACGGCGTACCGGCGTATGTCGCGTTGTGCGATCTGATGTACCGACGCAGGCTCGCCGGAGCCTCGGTGTTTCTCGGAGTCGACGGGACCAGTCATGGGCGCCGCGCTCGAGCACGCTTCTTCGACCGCAATGCCGATGTGCCGGTGATGATCATCGCCGTGGGCAGCGGCGAACAGATCGGCAAGATCATTCCCGAACTGGGCGGTCTGCTGCACCGGCCGCTGATCACCATCGAACGCGTTCGCATCTGCAAACGCGACGGTCAGCTTTTCGAACGACCGCATGCGTTACCAGGGACCGATGAGCACGGCTTGCCGTTGTGGCAGAAGCTCATGGTGTATACGTCTGAGGCCACCTCCCACGGGGGCCAGCCCATCCACCGAGCACTCGTGCAAGAACTGCGTCGCCAGCGATCCTCACGCGGCGCCACGGTACTCCGCGGCATCTGGGGCTTCCACGGAGACCATGAACCCCACGGCGACAAGATGTTCCAACTTGTTCGCCACGTCCCCGTCACCACCATCATCATCGACACCCCCGACAACATCGCCGCATCCTTCGACATCGTCGACGACATCACCGCTGAGCACGGCTTGGTCACCAGCGAAATGGTCCCCGCACAAGTCAGCCTCGACGGCGATCGCCGCGATGGCGGAACGCAGCTGGCCCGTCACAACTACTGACCGTTGCACCGCCAGCTAGAATGACATGCAGCAACGGGCGGTGGAACTCGCCATCAACTGCGCACCACCTCGATGTGGTCACGCCAATGGTTCCTGCGGAGATGCGACGATCCGTGGAGGCCGACCATGCGATGGATCTATCAACTGAATGAAGCCCGTGTCGTGCGCGGAGAGAAGGTCGTTCTTGACGACGTCACCTTTTCGTTGACGCCGGGCGCGAAGGTCGGCGTCATCGGACCCAACGGCGCCGGTAAATCGACACTACTGGCAGTGCTGGCCGGACACGAGCGGACCGCTCAGGGCGATGCACGCCCGGCGCCCGGAATCTCAACCGGTCTTCTGGCACAAGAACCCGTTCTCGACAACGACAAGACGGTCGTAGGCAATGTTCGTGACGCCGTGGCCTCTATCGAGGCACTGTTGACGCGTTACCACGACGTCGCGGCCCGGCTTGCACTGGATTTCGACAACGAGCTCATCGCGGAGTTGGGTGCGCTGCAAGAACAATTGGATGTGTCAGGGGCATGGGACCTCGATTCTCGGCTGGAACAGGCGATGGAAGCGCTGCGGTGCCCGCCGCCCGACATGCCGGTTCGATGCTTGTCGGGCGGGCAACGGCGCCGGGTGGCACTGTGCCGCCTGCTGATCGCGCGCCCAGACTTGCTGTTGCTCGATGAACCCACGAATCACCTCGACGCCGAGAGCGTCCACTGGCTCGAGCGACATCTCGCCGCCTACCCGGGCACCGTCGTGGCCGTCACTCACGACCGGTACTTCCTCGACAACGTTGCGCAATGGATTCTCGAACTTGACCGCGGTCGCGTCGACTTCTATCAGGGCAACTACGCCGCCTATCTGACGGCAAAGACCTCGCGACTGCAGGTACAGGGCCGCAAGGATGCCAAACAACTGCGCCAGCTGCAGCGGGAACTCGATTGGGTGCGCTTCGACCACACCGCCCGTCAAACACATAGTAGCGACCGTCTACGCCGCTACGAGCAGATGTCTGCGGCGGGCCCGCGTCATGCCGACTTCGACGGCATTCGCATCACTCCTGGTCCGCGGCTGGGTAGCTCGGTGATCGAGGTAGACCATCTACGCAAGTCTATTGACGGTCGCGAACTGTTCGCCGACCTGTCATTCACCCTGCCGCGCAACGGAATTGTCGGAGTCGTAGGACCCAACGGGGTCGGTAAGACGACTCTGTTCCAGATACTCAGCGGCAACCTGATGCCCGACGCCGGCTCGGTCAAAATCGGCGAGAGCGTACGCATCGCCTACGTAGACCAAGACCGCGCACACATCAACCCTGCCAGTTCGGCATGGGAAGTGGTGTCCGGTGGGCACGACGTTCTGCAGATCGGCGGATGTGAAGTGAATTCGCGGGCATACCTCGCTACTTTCGGATTCAGGGGGCCCGGCCAACAGAAGCCGGCCCGCCTGTTCTCGGGTGGCGAACGCAACAGGCTCAATCTCGCACTGACCCTGAAAGTCGGTGGCAACGTGCTGTTGCTGGATGAGCCGACCAACGACCTCGACATCGACACGCTCTCGTCACTGGAGGATGCGATCGGCGAATTCGCCGGGTGTGTGGTCGTTTCGGCGCACGATCGCTGGTTTCTCGACCGTGTCGCCACCCATATCCTGGCCTGGGAAACAACCGAAACCGGTCAGGTGCAATGGTATTGGTGCGAGGGCAACTTCGAGAAGTACGAAGAAGACAAGGTCGCCAGGCTGGGCCAGCAGGCGATAAACCCGATAGCCGGCACGCACCGACGACTCGGCCGCGACTGAGTCGCGGCGATCTCTGGCGAATCTGCTTGTTAGGCGGCATGATGGAAAGCGGCGATGGGGCTCGCCCAACTCCGCGGAATACC
The DNA here is from genome assembly GCF_000373905.1 of Mycobacterium sp. 155. NCBI lineage: Bacteria > Bacillati > Actinomycetota > Actinomycetes > Mycobacteriales > Mycobacteriaceae > Mycobacterium > Mycobacterium sp. 155. The sequence goes on along the minus strand of NZ_KB892705.1, from coordinate 1,524,314 downwards.
GCTGACGGTCCCTGATGACAATCAGGGAGGAACTATGCCCCGCCGCTCAACACCGGTCGGTCGGCTCTGCTCGACTGTCTGCTCCGCCGAGCCAGGACACTGGGTGTTCCACGAAGGCAACCTCAACAGCTACCGGCGCAGCCGGTGCGGGCAATCCGCTCTGTCCACGGCGCAGTAGATCACACACACCGAGGAGACACTTGATGAGTATCGATGTAATGCTGTTACGTGTATTCACCAACGCTGAGGGAAAACTTGGGAATCCGCTGGGCGTAATCGATGCCGGCACTGTTCCCGAATCCGACCGTCAGGCGATCGCCAGCCGGTTGCCTTGCAGCGAGACTATTTTCGTCGATCGGCCCGAGCCGGGATCCGGCGCTGCGCGCGCCCAGATATTCACCACTGCCGTCGAGGTGCCGTTCGCGGGACACCCCGTCGTCGGAGCTGCTGCGTGGCTGCGCCACCAGCAGACACCCGTGCGTACCCTCCAGCTGCCGGTAGGCCTGGTCGAGGTCGCCTACGAGGGCGCATCCACGGTGGTGTGCGCGTCAGCTGACTGGACACCCGAGTTCGTGATCGAACAACTGTCTTCAGCTGAAGAAGTCTGCAATGCCGACGTCGACGATTACTCCGACGGCTATCCACGCTACGTGTGGGCCTGGATCGACGAATCGGCCGGCACGATCCGATCCCGATCGTTCGCACCGGAACTAGGGGTGGACGAAGACGAGGCTACGGGGGCTGCCGCGATACGTATCACCGACTACCTCAGCCGCGACCTCACGATCATCCAAGGCCTGGGCTCGACCATCAAGACCAGATGGCGCGAGGACGGTTGGGTCTACATCGGGGGACTGATCTCTTACGACGGCGTTGACCACTACTGACCATGAATCACGCCAGCTTGTCCGCGGTTGCGGCGGAAATCGGTTGCAACGTTCACGACGTGTTGACACAGGCGCTCGGCGCTGCGCTCCGGTCACTCGAGGAAAAGATCAACAGTGCGGCTGATTCCACCGAAGGGTTTGCACTCCAAGGCGTTTCCCACGACCACAGCGTGGCCGTCACCGAGTCAGGGGCGCACGTCTCGGTTGTCGTCAGCATCGTTGCGCTGTACGCATACACAGCCGGGAGCGCATAGTGACGCTTCGCCTACAGGCCAGCAACGCCTGTTTCAGCGACCACCCTGCCCGTGTCGTCACTCTGTCGGTTCGCTTGCTCAGGAATCACAAGAACCGGCGTCGTGGCGTGTGCGATGACTGCGCCGGCCACGCTGCCTTGCAGGTGTCCCAGCAGTCCGCTCCGCCGGTGGGGACCGATCACGATCAGACTTGCGTTGTGCTCACGAGCGGTCTCGACGATGCCCCGCCAAGTGGGGGAGGACTCGACGGCGACGCTGCTGGCGAGAAATCCGGCATCGTCTGCGAGCGACGCACCATGCGCCGCGGTGCGCTCCGCGGCGTGCCGAACCTCAGTCGCCTGATCAGCGTCGAAATGCCGTGAGCCGATCGGGGTGAACCCCACGTCGACGGGTTGCCACACGCACACCACGAGTGCATCGCGCCATGGCGGAAGCTGCGCGGCAGCCTGCTCGATGGCAAATCCAGCAAGCTCGGAACCGTCGTAGGCGAACAATACGGGCCCGGCACTCGCCGACGCGTCATGCACTGGTGAGGGGCTGCCGAGCGGGGCGGGTTCAGCAGGGATCGGAGACGCCGCGGTCCCGCCCCTGAGCTTGGCCAGCAGCGGTGGCGAATACCACGCGGGAGCTTCGCCATCGAGAAAGCGATTGAGATCGGGTACTTGGGGTCGCGCGCCACTCAGAACGTAGACCGCCACCCCGAAGACTGCGCCGCCGATCGCCAGCCCTAATCCGACCCATAGCGCATAGCCAGTGCCTGTCGCCAGATCGGTCGACACCGTCGCCGCAAAGTGGGCGAAGATGGGCGCCACCATGAATGCAGCCACCGCTCGTAGTAGCTCGATGATCGCGAAGACACGCTGCAGGCTGTTGGACTGCAGCGAGAAGCCCGCAACAAAGAGCGCAGGAGCCACGGTCGCACCCAGTGCCAGTCCCGTCAACGCCGACGCCAGCAGGACCAGCGGCTGACTGGACGGCAGCGCGAACCAGAACACGACGATCCCGGCGGCGAGAAAGCCCATGCCGATGAGTGGCAGGTAATGCATTGACCGTCGGGAGATGACGAAGCCGAACACGAAGGCCATAACCACCGCGCCACCGAGCTCGGGGAGGTACATCAGCCCCACCTGCACCGGGGTGTATGTCTGCAGGAAGACCTCGGCAGTCAATGCGGTCGCCGCCACCGAGGCGGCTGCCGCGAACAGTGCAACGCCCACACCGGCCACCGGGATCGAACTGGTCAGCATCGTCCGGATCGTCAGCAGTGGCCGGCTGGCGCGGAATTGATAGACGATCAGAATCACGATCAATACGAGTCCGCCGAACATCGGTGCGGACACTGCCGCATCCCCGAAGCCGTGCGTTGTGAGTTGGGAGGCACCGATGAAGGCCGCCGCGCAGCCCACCGAGGCCAACCCGATGGCCCACAGATCTCGTGGTGCGTCGAGGTCGGCCGGCGGAGCGTCGTCGAACGTCAACGTGGCCATCACCAGTGCCAGCAGTGCGATGCCCGCAACGATCCAGAACAAGGGTCGCCAGGCGTGTGACTCGGCTTGTACACCACCGACGAACGGGCCGAGCGCGACCGCGCCGAACACACACATGTTCATGATCACGGCGGTGTGGCGCAGTCGATATTTGGGGAAGCCGATCGTCAGCGGTGGTGCGGCGGCGATGAGCAGCATGCTGGTCGCCAGGCCTTGGAGTACGTGGCCGCAGACAAACATTCCGGCGTTCTGGGCGGCGGCCGCCAGCACCGAACCGATCACCAGAACGACGGCATAGGCAAGCAGCATTCTGCGCTGCGGCAGGTGCTGGGCGAACTGAACCGCCAGCACGGTACCGACCGCATAAGCGGCATTGCCCAAGCCGGAACTCAGGCTCATCGCCTGAGTGGTCATGTGCAGCTGCTCAGCGATGATCGGCACCAACGGGTCGATCGCCGCGGACAGTGCCAGGTACGGAATGAGCGCGAGCGTCACCATGGCGGCGACGGCCGGATAGCGTCCAGCCAGCGGCCCCTGGCGCATCACGGACGCCCCTCGACCACTACCGATGATGGGTGGCGACGGGTCGCCGCGCTAGGCCAGTCAGCTACCAGGTTGCACTCGGGCACGTGGCCGTCAAACCTCCGCTGGCGCGAATTTATTCCGGTGGCAGGGCGTGAACGTGGGTCATGTGGTTCAGACCGCCGCAATCACTGCTGTAGTCAAGCATTTGGCGACGATGGCAGCCCAATACTTACCTGGGCCGAGCTGATCGAGATGACGGGCAATCGTTCGGTCGGGCACTATGGTCGCGGCGGGGACATTGATGTCCAACCCAGCGAAACATTCGCTATCACAGTGGATTCCAAGGCTGCCGATTGTCGAAGCAGCCTCCGCGGCCCCTCGATACTGGGTATCCCCACTCGAGGCCGGTCCTGCGAATTGCCACCGCCGAGACGCACATCCTAAACCTGGGAACGTTGGTTGGCCGATCTGCAAGCTGGGTGGTCCCATCTCGCCAGCGATCTGCCGGTCAGAAAGGACCGTAGTGGATGGCCTGTGCGACAAGCAGGTACACCATGGCCAGCGTCAGGAAGATTGCAGCAAGGGGCAGGTAGAAGCGCACCCACTTGGGCCAGGAGACTCCCGCCAGAGCGAGCGCGGCCATGAAGTAGCCGACCGTCGGCCACAGGTACAGCGTGAATCCGTCGCCGAGCTGGAACGTGGTGACCATGGTCTGCCTGGTCACGCCGATGACGTCGGCTAGTGGCGCCAGGATCGGGAACAGGACGACGGCCTTGCCGCTTCCCGAGGGGATCAGGAAGTTGAGCAGTGTGACCGCGATCAGGACGCCGAAGATTGTGATCCCAGGGGGCAGCTGCGCCAGTCCGCTGGCCATCGCGTGGACGACGGTGTCGACGATCTGTCCGTCGGTCATCACCACCGAGATAGCCCGGGATATTCCGATGACCAGGGCACCGACCATCATGTTCTGCGCACCGAGCATCAGGGTGTCGCACATGGTGTCGACGTCCATCCGCGCGATGAGCGCCGAGCCGACCCCGATGACGAGGAACGCGGCACACATCTCGGGTAGATCCCAGTTCCACGAGACCATGCCGGTGACCATCACCGCAAAGACGACCAGTGAGAACACGCCCGCGATCTTCTGGCGCAGACCGAGCCGGGTGCCCTCGTCGAGATCCGCCTCGACGATCAACCGCTGGCGCTTCTCGATGTCTCCCTCATAGGTGCGACTCTTCGTAGGGTCCTTCAGGATCCGGCGAGCGTAGAACAACACGTACGCGACAGCGACCGCCCACGTGATGAAGAACGTGACGACGCGAAACTCCCACCCCGAGTAGAGCGGCAAGCCGGATAGTTTCTGGCCGATCGCGATGGTGAACGGATTGGTGATACCGGCCGAAAAACCGGCTGCCGAACCACAGAGGACGACGGCAACGCCGGTGATGGAATCGAAACCCAGCCTCAGCATCAGCGGCAAGACGATCGGTACGTAGACGACGATCAACTCCGGGGTGCCGATGAAGGCGTCGATCGTGGCGAACACCAGGATCAGCACCGGGATGATCATGGTCTTGCGGCTCGAAAACCGGTTCGCCAAGCTCTCCACCATCGCCGGGATCAGGCCGATCCTGCTGATCACCTCGAATGCGCCGCCGACGAAGAAGCACAGCGCGACGATCCAACCGGCCTCGACGAGGCCGCGGGGGATCGACGTCAGGAACTGCATGAGCGTCACCGGCGTGCTCGCCACCTGATGGAAGCTGCCAGGGTCCAGGACCTCGACGCCCAGGCTGTTGGTCACCCGTTTGTAGGCGCCTGCGGGTATCACATGGGTGAGGAGCGCCATCAGGGCGACCACGCCCGTCAAGATCACGAACGGGTGCGGGATCTTCAGAATTTTCCTTCGCGCGCCGGGCTCCGCCCCAGCTTCGACAGCAGACATCGAGGTGGCCTCCTTGTTTTCAGGTCGGTACCGGTGACTGGCCCTCGTTGGCCAGGCCGCGGATGGTTTGGGCGCACGCTTCTGCGCGACCGCCGTCGAGACCGGGGCGCTCGGCGAGCAGTGTGGGTTCTCGGGTGGACGGCGGCTAGGCCATGACCGCGCGGTAGCTCTGCGCGTCTGTCGCACCCTCGGTGTTGATGATGACCACCCGGCTCGACTCGTCGAGACCCAGCGCCCGCCTGGCCTCGTCATCGGTGGACAGTTCGAGAAGTGCGACCAGTCCGGCACACCCAGTTTCTCCGGATTCGATTGCGGTGTACCCATTTTCGGGTCGGCCGAGCATCCGCATCGCCTCGTCGACGTAGCCGTCACCGCAAGCGACGTATCCGGTGGTGCCCGCGTGGATGATGGGCCAGGTTGGCCGGGACGTCTCTCCCACGGACATGCCGATCATTCGGGTGTGGAGGTCACCGGTCACCACGGTGATCTCGCCGGCGCGGGCCGATGCCTGCAGGCAGGCCGCACGCTCGGGCTCCACGACGACGAACTTCGCTTCCGGTACGACACGCAACATCGCCGGCATGATGGCTCCGGCCATTCCGCCGCAGCCGGCTTGCATCAGCACATGCGTGGGGCGAGCCTCGGCCAGCTCGTCGGCAAGTTCTCTGGCGAGAACGCTGTAGCCGTTCATCACGTCGACCACGGACTCCAGCGGCGTGTCGGCTCGGGGCGCCGTATCCGTGATCACTGCCCAGCCATTGGCCTCGGCGTCCTTGGTGTGCAGCTCGGTGACTTCGTCGTAGTTCATGTCGATGCGCGTGACGGTTGCTCCCTGGGCGGCGATCGCATCCGCCCGCGCCTGACTGACCGCGGCCGGTACGTAGACGATGCATTCGACGCCAAGGTTTTTAGCTCCCCATGCGACGGAAAGACCGTGATTTCCGTCCGTTACACAGCTCGCTACAAAAGGTGTCGCGTCGCGCCGGGCCTGCCATCGCTGATACGCGAGTTGGACGGCGTACGCCCCACCGAGGGACTTGAAGCTGCGAAGCTCCGAACGTAGTGACTCGTCCTTCACGAGGATCTCTCCGACCCGGGCCCGCTTGGCCACGTCCGGTCGCGAAATCAGCGGTGTCCGACTGTATTCCGGCCACGAGGTGATCGTGTCCCACGCGTGCTCGGCGGCTTCCGGGGTCAGCAGAGCCGATGCCGCGGCGAGCGCCGCCGTCACGTCGACGTCCGGGTTGATGTAGGTGGTGAGGGTCATGGATTCACTTTCTCGTGTGGCCTGAGCGCTTACCGGGCAGCGCGTGAGTCGGTCGATTGGGCGGACGCTCCGAGGGAAGCAGCCGCCGTGATGAAGATCTGGGCGAGTTTCACGATCGACTCCGCGCTCACCCACTCCACCTGAGCGTGCGCGCCCTCGCCGCTCGGGCCGAAGAGCACCGTCGGGACGCCGGTCTCGGCGATGAGGGCGGAGTCGGCCCAATAGCTCACGCCGACTGTCGGCGCTTTCGTTCCGTGCTGATGGGCGGCAGCTGTCAAAGCTTGCACCAACGGGTTCGCCGGATCGATCTCGAAAGGGTGGCGATGCTGGATGACTGTGACCTCCGCCGTGACGCCGGGCAGCCCGGAGATCGATTCGAAGACGGCCTGCTGGACCTCGGCGAGAACGGACTCACTGGTTTCACCGGGGAGCGTCCGACGCTCCAGGATGATGCGGCACTCGTCCGGGATCGTGGATTCCTCGATGCCGCCAGTGATCAGCGAGGCATGCAGGTTCGGTGAACCAAGCAGCGGGTGTTGCCGGGAGCGTAGCGATGCATCGAGTGCCTGCAGCGCCACCAGTACGTGCCCGGCGTTCATGATGGCATCCACGCCGAGATCGGGGCGGGAGCCGTGTGCGGCCTTTCCCGTGATCAGGACGTCAAGCCAGACGAAGCCCTTGTGAGCGACGCCGATCTGCAGTTCTGTCATCTCGGCGACAATGGCGTAGTCGGCGGTGAGGAAGGGGAGGGTTTGCTCCATTCCGCGGCTGCCGAATTCTTCGTCGGCCACCATCGCCACGACGACGTTGATGTCGTGGTTTGCCGCGAGCTCCCGCATCGCGATGAGCGATGCGGCCATGCCGGACTTCATGTCATAGGCGCCGCGACCGTGGATCTGGTCGCCGACCCGAGTCGGCGCGAGGGGGTTGGACATCTGGCCGAAACCGACGGTGTCGAGATGACCGCCGAACAGGATCGTCGGCGCGCCGGGATGCTGTGTCGCGTTGGTCAGGATGATGCTGGGTCGATCGTCGCCGATTCGGCGGGACTCGAGGCCATTGTTCTTAGCCCATTCCTGCAGGAAATCGGCCATCTGGCCTTCTCCGGTGCCGGTGGGGTCCAATCCCGGATTGACCGAGGGAATGCTGATCAATCGATCCAATAGACCCAACAGCTCATCTTCGTACGGCGCCGGAGGTGCGGGGGATTGGTTGTCCATGAGGTGCCTTCCACGGCGAGTTCCGTTCAGACTGATCCGAGAATCGTGTCAGCCGTCACACCGAATGAAAAGCGAACAATTATGGATATGATTCTTAAGTAAATCTTGATCAAGCTCTCCGGTCCGATGTGGCTCTCCGGCGTCCGCGGCGTTTACGGCCGAATGTTCGGAATATGTTGCTACAGGTCTGTCAGGCCCGGCCGGTGGCGCCACGGCCGAAGATTCATGCGCGTGGATTGTAGGGCCCGTTGAATTGCATTGCTACTCAGCGTTGTTGGATCTCCAGCGATGTCGACGAGCATGGTTCGGGAGGGTGGGCGGCGAAGTGCTCTGCTAAATCTCTAGGCCGGGTTGGTGGGTGGATTGGAGTGGGCTCGGTAGGCGCGCTCGAGCCCGCGGGTCAGTTCAATCACGCCCGGGTGGTCGGCCGTGGCGGTCCAGGTCGAGAGATAGACCGTGCGCGTCTGCGTTGCGTCTAGCGGATGCATCGCGATCCCGCGAGGCAAGGTCGCAGCGATGATGTGTGGGATGAAGCCGAACGCGAGACCCCGTTCGATGAGACGGAGATGCGACAAGAGGTCCCCCGACTCATAGCGCACCCTCGGTTCGAAGCCCTGCCGGCGGCACCATTCAAGGGCCCACTGTCCGCTCGGGCTCGACAGCGGTTCAAAGACCCAGTCGGCTGCGGACAGCGCTTCCCGCCAGGACTGTTCGTCGGTGGCATCGGCGGCATGCAAGGGCAGAGCACCGACGCGCGTGATGAGGCTCATCGGCTCAGTGAACAGCTCGACACTGGTCAGGTCGGTTCGTACGCGGTCGGTAAACGTGTCGAAGCGCTCTGCGATAGCGACGCTCACGGCGCCTCCGACAAGGCTCTCCAGCGATTCGAGCGACTCGCCCTGCACAAGCTCGATTGAAAAGTCGGGAAACCTTTTACGGAGATCAACGATCGTCTCGGGCAGTAACACCTGCGTCACAGTTTGCAAGCAGGCGACCCGTAGCTGGCCATGTATCGTCTCAGAGGAGGCAGCGATCGCGGTGCGTGCAGTTTCGAGCTCAAGCAAGACGTGCTTAGCGATTTGCGCCATCAGCCGACCTTGGTCGGTGAGTTCGAGTGCCTTTCCTCGCTTGCGCACGAGTTCAGCACCTACCTCCTTTTGAAGCGTCGTCATCTGCTGCGACACAGCCGACGAGCTGTAGGAGAGTGACTCCGCCACTGCGGCAAGCGAACCGAGGCGCTCGAACTCGACGAGCATGTGCAAGCGGCCGATGTCGGGCCAGATTTTCACGGGCGTCCTTGGCGTCGTCTCCAGTGCACCTCACACGCCTGAGCTACCGGATTGGAGGGGCTGAGGATCAGCGTAACGCCGCGATGGCATCCATGTATTCGCTGCCAGGACACCCGCAAGGTACACAATGGACAGACCATCAGCAGCCACCGCCAAATGCCAAATGCCGACCAGCCGAGCATGGTGCGCGGCATGTTGTCGGAGGCGGGCCTGCTCGGCGGATACCGCCGCGAACTGGGTTGGGCAGTTGTCTGTCACACCCGGCCCTGCACAAGGAGATCGCCGCCGGTGGAGTTCGTAACGATCGACGATCACATGGTCTCCCTGTTCCTGACCGGCGACGATCCGACGTATGCCATCACGGTGACCGTCGAGACCGACATCGATCGGCTTGAATGCGTCGTTGCATACACTGCGGACTCACCACCATCGGCGATCGAGTTGACGAGCTCGGTGCCGATGCCTGAAGTCAAATACCAACGGGCACGCGGAAGATGGATGCGCGACGGTTGAATAGCCACCCCGGCTCACCGGGCCGACAGCCAGCCACATATGCGCCGGTAGAACTTCGACCGAGGCACGGTGCGTGGCGGTCGCCATACCAGGTGCGGGAACAACACCGGGCGGAATGCTTTGGTGCATAACGGAATTAGACTAGCCAGGCGTCACCGTGACTCATTGCCGCACGCGCGAGGGCCAATGTCCATCTCAGATCGCTGGCCTATCCGGCGACTTTTCGGAGAATGAGCCGGCAGATTGGCGCCGATTTTGACCTCGGCGTAGTTTGCTGGTACCGACGGGTGCATGTTGCACGTAGGGGAGCGGCAACGCTCGGGTCCTGGGGAGGCCCCACGTCCTGCAGACGTCAACCGCGAACGCATGCTCGCTTCAAGATCGTTGCACGGGCTCTGGCAGGTTCGCACAATGTGCCGAGCAAGTACAAGTAGGGCAGGTGGCTGTGACAGCCTGACTTGGCCCCCGACAATCCTGACACGGCCATCACGGTCGAGATCGACGGGGAGACCGAGGCAAACTTCACGGTCAGCGACCTAGCCCGCAGACTCCGGCGGGCGGAATCGCTGGTTGAAGCCTACATTGAGTTGGAGACTAGGTCGGGCTGGTCTGGGAGTGTGAGATGTCAATTCCAGCGATTGTGGCTCCGGGTGCTCGGCTTCTTGCGCGGGCTACCCCGAGGATGTTCCCGGCACCGATTACGTGCCCGCTGCTGGCGCTTCTGCGACACCAACTCAGCGACAATGAAGCCCGCCCGGTCGCCGCGCAACTCACCGCCACCGGGCAATCACCTGTGTCGATCACCGACATCGAAGTGGCCATCACCAAAGTCATCGACACCATGCCCTCACCGCACGACGTGCAACGCGTCACCGACCCGCTCACCGCCGACGGATGGATTTGTTCTACGTCAGTCCAGACGTAGCTCGATGAAGGAGGTATCCCATGGGAATCAGCGACGACATCACCACTTCGCCGACAAGCCGTCGCGGTTCGGCCAGCCTTCACGGTCTGGCCGGCGATCAGGGTCCGGCCGAAGGCGGGCCCGCCGAGCAGTTCGAAAGGAGGGCCTCCGACCCCAGTGATGACGACGGCAGCGCCGGCGGCGAAGGCGCCGCCGAGCAGTTCGAAACAGCCTATGACTACAGCGATGACGACGACGCCGACAGCAGCACGGAGGGCGAAGGCCCCGCCGACGGCGGCTCCAACCCCACCACGACTTCGACGACCGGCGATGCAAATCCGACCGGCGGTCGCGGTTCGGCCAGCCTTCACGGTCTGGCCGGCGATCAGGGTCCGGCCGAAGGCGGGCCCGCCGAGCAGTTCGAAAGGAGGGCCTCCGACGCCAGCGATTGACGACGGCGGCGCCGACGGCACCGCATAATCGAATCCCGTGCTGAGTCGCTGCACTGCCCCGAAGCGTTCGCCAACGAACTGGGGACGTCGTCGCTACTCAGCCGAACAGGCACGCTACCCCGCGATTTCAGTGATCTCCTCCCGGCGTCCGACGTCGACGAGCTGCCCTTTGAATGCGCGATACGCGCGCCGTACATCCGGCTGGTGCTGACGAGATCGTCGCGATGACCTCGTCAGCTGGAGCCGTGGCGTTCGGATTCGTAGCGCCCTACCGGAAGGTCCGGGTCGGTATCCGCGAAAGACCCAGGGCCAGTTGGGATGTGCGACGGTCTGACCGTTGTGGTTGGTGGCGGCTCGATTGTTGACGATGCCGGGAAGCGCACCCTCGTGGCCGCATGCACAGATTCCGACTGTTCTTTTGGCTGCCTGATAGCAGTACCCGCAAACGGATTCGCCAGGCCAGTTCGCTACCTTTCGCCCTTGGCGACCATGGCGCCGCACAATCATCGCGGCGCCCGGTCACGTCATGCGCGCATGGCCGGGCAGGTAGATGGTCTCGCGCTCACGCTCCGCCGAAATCGTTCTGGCGCATCGACGTTGTACCGCTGAGCCGGACGGCGCTGCACCATCGGGGACACGCCTGGACCCTGCGGCACTTCGTCACCATTTACACGATGTTTCCCGTGTCGAGGCTGCCCGCCACACCGAACGAGCGCTTCACCACCCGCACCAGGATTGCGGTGGCGACGATGGTCATAATGCACAGTGCGATGAGGTAGCCCGCGACGAGCCAAACGGAGATTGACAGCAGGAGGGTGGCAATCAGTGGAGAGAGGCCTCCCCATAACGGCGACGCGATCTGGTAGCCGAGGCTCGCACCAGAGTACCGCTGCAGCGTATTGAACGACTCCAGGATCAATGCCGGCTGTGCTCCGTAATGAGCCGCCCACGGCACAAGCGACAGGCAGAAGGCGGCGATGATGATCGCGCTTCCGCCCCACTGCAATACGCCGAAGAAAACGATGGTCGCGAACATCATGAAGACAGCGCTGCCCATGTATACCTTGGCGCGGCCGAGTCGATCGGACAGATGTCCCGCGTAGAGCAGCACCGGGATGCTGACCGCAGAGGCGATTGTGATCGTGTTGAGAATCGTTTGCTCTTTCATGCCAACGTAGAGCACGGCCAGGGGGACGGCGAAGGTGGTGAAGATGTAGTAGGAGGAGTTCTCCGCGGCGCGCAACATTGCGCAGAGGATGACCTCTCGCCACTGGGTCCGCAAGAGGACTATCAGTGGCGTCTTCGCCTCCGCACCCTTCGCAACGTCCTTAGCCTGGGTTTCCTTGGCAGCAAGGAACTCCGGAGACTCATCGACCTTCATACGTAAGTAGAAGCCGATTACCGCGATGACAATCGAGGCGTAAAAGGGCCAACGCCAGCCTGCAGTCCAGTTGCTCGCGTCGAAGTTCTCGCCGGAGAGCGCCGACGAAACCGAAACGGCAGCGACCGCGATGAGGGTGGCGATGGGGGCAGCCAGTTCCACGAAGCTGGTCACTAGACCGCGACGGTTGTTGGGTGCCCATTCTGCGGCGAGCGTCACCGCGCCACCCCACTCGCCACCGACACCCACTCCTTGGACGAACCGGAACACAACCAGGAGGATTGGCGCCCATATGCCGACATGGTTATAGGTCGGTAGGAGCCCGATGGCGAGCGATCCGCCACACATGATCAATAGTGACACCAGCAGAGTGTTCTTACGGCCGTGCTTGTCGCCGAAATGTCCGAAGATGAGGGCGCCGATGGGCCGCGCGAGAAAACCCACGAAGAACGTCGCGAATGACGCGACTGTCCCCGTCAACCGGTCAGCCTCGGGGAAAAAAAGCGTCGGAAAGACTAGGCCCGCCAAGGTGCCATAAACGAAGTAGTCGTACCACTCGAGGATATTTCCGACGGCGGCGCCGAGCACTGCTCGTTTGATCTGGCGGGGCCAGTCGCGAATCTGGGCATGATCGTGCGCGACGACGGGAGATGTCATGGTGGTGATCCCCTCTGGGCTGATATGTGAACCAGCCTCTTGAAGCAACACAGCAGCAATTTTGACATGTTATCCGTTACAGGTAAAATATAACATTAGAGCAGCAGTCGCAATGCGTGTTTGGCCATTTGCAACAAGGCGTCTGGTGGTCCGTCAGTCCTTGCGGACCCTGGCGGATTTCAGCGAATCTGTGGCGACGACAGTGAGCAGTGCAGACCCGACGAGCGCGGCAACCAGCAATCCTCGGCGGCGCAATCCCCTCCGAGGCGACGGTCGATAGCGGGGAGACGATCATCAATCTCAAGCAAGCAGTCAATGTGCCTAACGTCGGAAACCCAAATGCCATTGTGGAATTGGCGGTACAAGCCGAGGCCGTAGGGTGGGACGGATTCTTCGTCTGGGACACGCTGCAGACCGAAGCCGACGAACGTGTCGACGTGCTGGATCCGGCTGTGCTCTTGTCGGCCATCGCGACGTCAACTTCGACGATTGCCATCGGACCCATGGTGACCGCGCTCCCGCGGCGCCGCCCATGGAAGGTCGCCAAGGAGCTCATCACGCTCGATCACCTTTCGCGGGGGCGCTTGATCGCTGGCTTCGGATTGGGCTCCCCGTCAAAGGAGGAGTTCGCGGATTTCGGCGAAGAGACGGAACTTCGCGCCCGCGCCGCCTTGCTTGACGAGGGCCTCGGGATTATCGACACCATGTTCGCCGGAGACGCGGTGGACCACGCGGGACCCGCGTACAACGTGCATGCCCACTTGAAGCCGGGCGCTTACCAACGTCCGCGACCGCCGATCTGGACCGCCTCGGTCGGAACTTCTGGCGGCCCACTCGCGCGCGCGAAGCGCTGGGACGGGGTCTTCGCGATCGCCAAGGACTATCAGGGGTTGACGCCCGCAGAAGTACGGGAGTGGCGTGAGAGAGTCGAGCGCGAGGACAGCTACGTCATCGCCACCACCGCACGAGTCGGCGTCAGCTCCCGTGACCTCGACGCCGCCGGACTGAACTGGCGAGTGAGCGAACCACGTCGTCTCCACGACGACTGGGTGACCGATTTTCGACCGCTGATTCTTGCTGGTCCGCACGCATCAGACTTCTGATGCGTGCGGGCGGCGCGTCATCCGAACAGTTCGCGCAGGTGGGGATTGAGGAAGATGCCGTGCGGGTCGAACCGACGTCGGATCTCCTGGAATTCTTCGTATTTCGGGTAGAGCTGTTCGGCGCGGTCCCGGGTGAGGTAGTGGATTTTGCCCCAGTGCGGTCGCGCATCGAACTGCTGCAACTCGCGGTCGAGGTCGCGCAGGAACGGTTCATAGGTGGTGCCGGGCTTGCCTGACACCGACACGGACACCGTGTCGCGGTGGTATTGCGCCGACAGGTACGCCTCGTCCGCCCGCTGCCACCGAATCTGAACCGGGCTGATCTGATCGGTATGACGGGTCAGCATCAAATCGCGCAACGTGCCGAGCGCGGCGCGCCCGTATTCGGCCGGCACCATGTACTCGAGTTCATGGAAACGGGCGTCTGTCGTCGCATCGGGATAGATGAGATGCGCCCGACCTGTCCGCGATCCCGGCTCGCCATCGATGTCTGCGGCCGTCGGGGGCTCCTCGGTCAGCAGTTTGACCACGCAATGGTCCTTCGGCAGATCGCCGAGGTCGTACATCGCCGAAGACTCGTCGGTGGGGAGCCACCAGAACGAGAAATGCCGGTAGCTGGACAGGAACTCGTCCCACCGCGCGTCGACTTCGGAGAACGGCAGGACGGCGTTCTGTTCACGGAGCTTGTAGGCGGGCACGCACTGCAGGGTGAGGTCCAGAAAGACCCCGAGCATGCCGACCGAAACTTGAGCGGCGTGCAGAAGGTCGGGCTGGTCCTCGGTAATGGTCACGATCTCGCCTTCGCCATTGACCAGACGCACCCCGCGGACCGTAGACGACAAGCTGCCGAACAGGGGTCCCGAGCCTTTGGTTCCGGTCGCAATCGCGCCCGAAATCGTCTGTGCGTCAACGTCGCCCTGGTTCGCAAGGGACATTCCCGCGTCCCACAACGGGGCGCCGACATCGGCGAGACCCGTGCCGGCGCGCACGGTGGCCCGGTGGCGCGATGTATCGACATCGACGACGCCGGACAGTGCCGTGATGTTCAGCAACGTGTGGTCGGTCTGCACGATCGGAGTGAACGAGTGGCCGCTGCCGGCAACGCGCAGCCCGTGATTGCCACGTACTGCCTCGCGGACCGCTGACACCACGTCGTCATCGGTCGCTGCGGTGACGCTCGCGACATAGTCGAAGCCCTGGTTTCCTCCCCAGTTCTCCCAGTGGCGGGTGGTGGCCGTGGCGTCGCTCATGAGCATTCTCCGTATGTGTTCGCTGGTGGTATGTGACAGACTACATGTCACCGATGAGTTGTCCAGAGGCGAACGCGCGTCGGTGTTCCGTGCGGCCAAATTGTCCACGCTTGGCCCCCATCGCCTTGGGGCATCTGTTGACAGCTCCATCGACCGGGCGCATAGTAACCGGTAACATATTACCGGTGAACGATTAGGTCTCGCCGATCCCACGTTGACTACTGAAGGGACCACTCACGCCAATGGCTGACTACGACCACCACGAGGACGATCAGCTTCTTGCGAAGCTGGGATACCGGCAGGAGCTGACTCGCTCACTGGGTCAGTTCTCAACGTTCGCGACGGGGTTTGCATTCATTTCGATTCTCACCGGCATGTTTCTGCTGTTCGGTTTCACATACGCCAGCGGTGGCCCGGCATCGTTCTGGGCGTGGATTGTGTCTATCGGCGGCCAGCTGCTGTTCGCGCTGGTTTTCGCTGAGCTGGCGGTGAAATACCCGTTGACGGGATCGGTGTACAACTGGTCGAAGCACATTGCCAAGACTGGCGTGGCGTGGATGGCGGGCTCAGCGATGATTCTCGCGTTGGTGGTGTCTTCGGCGGCAGTCGCGCTGACCATGCAGGCGATTCTGCCCAGCATCTCGGACGTCTTCTGGCTCTACGGCGACGGCACCGGACCCAATGACGCCAGCATCAATTCCGTCATCCTCGGTTCACTCATGCTGGTCGGGACCACCGTGGTCATGCTCTGCGGTACCAAGGTGCGCGCTCTCGTCAACAACATCGGTGTGTCCATCGAACTCGTCGCGTCGCTGGTGCTGATCGTGTTGCTGTTGTTCCACGCCAAGCGCGGGCCATCGGTCGTATTCGAGACCAACGGCACCGAAAACAATTACAGCACGGGATACTTCGGCGCCCTGCTGCTGTGCCTCATGCTCGGGCTGCTGGTGATGTGGGGGTTCGACTCGGCGACCACGCTCAGTGAGGAGACCATCAATCCTCGGAAGAACGGGCCGAAGGCGATCATCCGCGCATTGCTGGCGTCCGGTGTGTTCGGTGCTCTGCTGATCCTGTTCTCGGTGATGGCCGTGAAAGATCTCGGCGCGGACGAGATTGCCTCCGGTGGGTTGACGTACGTCGTCAAAAGCACACTGGGGGATACGGTTGGCGATCTTTTCTTGTTCTGCGGTGCGTTCGCCGTCTTCGTCTGTGGCATGGCCAATCAGACCGGCGCGGTCAACCTGATGTTCGCCATGGCCCGCGACAACGCATTTCCCGGCTCGCGGTTCGTCTCGAAGGTCAACGAGCGAGTAAAAGTCCCTGTGGTGCCGACCATCGGCGTCGCGATCATCGCCATCTTGATACTCGTCTTCAACATGGGGCAGCCGCAGATCTTCCTCGTCGTGTCCGGCACCACCATCATCCTGGCCTTGACCTCTTACCTCCTCATTGTTGGCCCGAATGCACTGCAGCGCTTGCAAGGTCGCTGGACCCAGCCCGAGAAGGGGTATTTCAGCCTCGGCAGATTCGGGACCCCGGTCGCAGTGGCCGCAACGTTGTGGGCAATCGTGATGATCGTCAATATCGCGTGGCCGCGGCCGGATGTCTACAACCCGGCAGAGCCATTCCACTGGTACCTCCAGTGGGGTGGGGTGCTGGCGCCGGCGATCATGTTGGGCCTGGCGTTCGTGGTGTACTGGTTCACCCGCCGCGGCAAGATGGGCATTCTCGCTGAGCACGCGGCCACGTCGCAGACAGAACCGGACGACGGCCCCCGCGCACCCGCCCTGAGTTGAGGACACCGGAACTTCGTGCGGTGAATCGGCACCACGCCAGGCTGTTGAGCGAACTGCAAACGGTCGCAATGCAGTTGGACGTTCCCGATCTGGGCGATGTCGAAGAGGCCCGCCGTGTTGATGCCCGGCAAGTGGCGTCGGTGACACCGCGCGACGTGCCCGGCGTGGATCCCGATGCGGTCAGTATCGCCGAGTTCGCGATCTCATCGGGTTCGCCCGGCCGACCGAGACCCCGGGTGCGGTTGTACCGTCCCCGGGGCCGGTCGCGTCGCCGGGGGGGCATTGGTATTCGCCCATGGTGGGGCGTTTTGCCTCGGCGGTCTGGAGACCGATCATCTGCGGTGCCATCTCTACGCGCAACGCGCTTCGTCCGTTGTCGTCAGCGTCGACTATGCGTTGGCGCCTGAGAATCCCTATCCCGCAGGCTTGGACGACATGTCGGCAGTCGTGCAGTGGGTGTCGGACAACGCCGACGAGCTCAACGTCGACCGACGTCTGATCTGCATCGGCGGGGAGAGCGCCGGGGGATGCCTGGCGGCCGCAGTTGCGCTGCGCTGCAGGGATATCGCCAGCGTCGTGTTGGTCGGTCAGCTGCTGCTGTTCCCCGTCACCGACCATCGCCTGCGGACGGCCTCGATGGACGAGGGCGCGGATATGCCGGCCTGGAACGCCGTCCAGAGTCGCACGATGTGGGCGCACTACCTGCGGGGCCTGGGCGGGCCGATATCCGGCGACGCGTCCCCGGCCATGGCCATCGACCTGACGGGCTTGCCTCGGGCGCTCGTGGTCACAGCCGAGGTCGATCCATTACAAGACGAGGGTCTCGAGTACGGCCAACGGTTGTGCGCAGCGGGTGTCAGCACAGATATCCATAGTTACGCCGGCACATTTCACGTTTTCGACATGGCCTCGCCGGGCACCGCGGTCGCCCAGCGGGCACTTCGCGAACAGACCGACTTTCTGAACGGGGTATTCGCCTAGTGCCGCGACGTTATGGCTGCGTGAAGCCCGGGTCGGCCCAGTCGCCGCGGATATGACGGAGATGGCGCTGCATCAGTTCGCGGACCTTATCGGGGGAATCAGCGACGATTGCGTCGAGGATTGGCAGGTGCTCCTCGGCGGAGGCGACCAGGGCGCCCTTCTCGGATAAGCTCTTGAGCCCGTACTGGCGGGTGTTATCGCGCAGGCCGTCGATCGCGGCGACGAGGCGCTCGTTGTTACTGAACGCGAGCAACCCGAGGTGGAAACGCCTATCGGCGTCCAGGTAACTGATCAGGTCGCCCGCGCGCGCCGACGTCACGATCTCGTCGGCGATGCGATGGAACTCCTCGTATTGGTCGATGATCTCCTGCCGGCCGGCCAACGCCGCGGTGGCTGGGATCTCCAGGAGGGTTCGCATCTCGTAGATTTCGCGGCGATCGTTGTCATCGAGCGGCAGCACCCGGAATCCGCGGTTGCGTACCGCTTCCATCAATCCCTGGTTCACCAGGGTGAGCATGGCTTCGCGCACGGGACTAGCAGACACCCCGAGCTGATTGGCCAGCGCGGTCGCGGAGTAGATCTCGCCGGGGGCGAGCTCACCCGACACCATGCCCGCTTTGATAACGCGTAGCGCCTGGTCGCGAAGGCTGGGCTGTTTGAGGCTGGCTGTTGTGCTCAGCATGACAACGTTCCTTTCGGCAGGCGCGATATCTAACCCATCCATCGATATCCTACGTTCTATATTACGTCTGACATCCAGAATGTCGCACGTAGGCCGCACGAGTCGGGGCGTTGCGTCGCCGGTCTAACCCGGCGTCGGCCGTGCGGTGCACGAGTCAGTGCGGTCGGTCGGCCGGCCGGCCAATTGCAATATCCCGTCGATGCGGCGCGGAATGGCATCGTAATCGTCACGGAGTTCTTCGGGCAGTACCGATTGTGGGGCGTTCTGGTAGGTAATCGGCCGCAGGAAACGCCGGATCGCGGTGGCACCGACGGATGTGTGCGCCGAGTTGGTGGAGGGCCACGGCCCGCCGTGGTTTTGCGCCCACGACACCGCGACACCGGTGGGGAAGCCGCCGAACAGCACCCGGCCCGCGTGCACCGTCGCCACTCGGAGCAGGCCGGCGTTGTCGTCTGATTCGGTGGTATGCAGGGTGACGGTGAGCGAATTGGGCAACAAGGCCGACAATCTGGCGACCGCGGTGAGCACGTCGTCGGGCTGATATCGCACGACGACCGAGATCGGCCCGAAGACTTCTCGGACCATCGTGCGGTCAAGGTCGTCCAGGGAGACTTCCAGCAGCGCCGGCGTGACCTGGTAGCCCGGACCGCCGCCCTCCGGCGCGGTGTAAGTGGTCAGGTTTGACTTCTTCGCGTAGTCAGCGGTCGCCTGCCGATAGCTGGTGAAGATTCCTTTGTTGAGCAGAACGTGGTCAACAGCCGTGGTCAATTCGCTGCGAGCGGCGTCGACGAGCGCGGTGCCGTCGGCATTGTCGGGTACGAGAACGAAACCGGGCTTGGTGCAAAGCTGTCCGGAGCCCAATGTGATCGACGCGACGAGACCGGCGCCGATTTCACTGCCTCGCGCGGCAGCAGCAGCGGGGGTGACGACCATCGGGTTGAGGCTCGACAATTCGCCGAAGAACGGAATCGGCTCGTCGCGGGTGCTGATGATGTCCATCAGTGCCTTTCCGCCGGACAGGGATCCGGTGAAACCGACCGCCTTGATCGCAGGGTCGGCGACAAGCGCGGCGCCGGCCGCGGTGCCGTAGACAATGCCCAGTGTTCCCGGGGGTGCTCCGCTGGCCCGAAGTGCGTCCGCCATCAGTGCGAACGACAGCTGCGATGTCCCCGGATGCGAGCCGTGCGCCTTGACGATGACGGGGTTGCCGGCGGCCAGGGCCGAGGCAGTGTCCCCACCCAACACTGAGAATGCGAAAGGGAAGTTGCTTGAGCCAAAAACCGCGACTGGGCCGATGGGAATCAGCCACCGCCGCAGGTCCGGCCGTGGCCCCATCGGCGTGTCGCCGGCGGGATCGACCATGACCTCCAGATACGCGCCGTCCCGAATAACCTCGGCGAAGAATCGGAATTGGTATGCCGCACGGGTAACCTCGCCTCCCAGCTTGCCGGCGGTGAATCCGGTTTCACGTGACGCGACGTCGATCAATTCGTCGCGATGCGCGTCGATCGCATCAGCGATGCGTTCGAGCATGTCGGCGCGCTTTTGTCGTGGCAGCTCGGCGAATTCGATTGCGGCTGCGGCCGCTTCCTCGCAGAGGGTGCGAACCTCCCGGGCGGTTGTCTCCTGGGTGACGGGGTCCAGGGGTTCTCCGGTGCGTGGATTGACGGCGAAAACGGCGGCGGCCATCGGGTGTCCTTTCTGTGATGGTCAGGTGGTGGATTGGTCGACGAGCATCGCGGTGGTCAGCGGTACGCCCGCTAGGCCGCTTTCGAGTCGCGATGTCAGTCCGTTCTATTACCGCGCAGTGCGCCACGATAGGGCAGCTGCCGATAAGCGAATCCAGTTGATGAACAGCGTCTTCCAGTGTCGGTGCGGTCTGCAGGTCTTGGGTGCGGATGCCGTGGATGCGGACCGAGGCCGGTGGCACCGTCCCGGCGATGCCGACCAATCCGTAGACCGCGTCTGCCACGTGGATCCGCCCGGATCGCACCGGGACGGCACCGTAGGAGGCGATCTTGTCGCGGCTAAGATTGAGTCCGGTCGTTTCCAGGTCGACCACCCACAGTTCCTCCTCACGCCAGGACCGAGCGGTGCGGGTGTCAGGGCGCGAGTTCAGGTTGCGTAGCAATCGTTTAAGCACTGGGGCCGCCGGTCAGTCCATGAGCCCATCGGAGGCGATCTTGTCCTGGACCGCGGCGATGACACGAAACGCATCACGCAGGTGGCGGCGCTCCAGGGTGTCCAGGGTCGTCGGGTCGACCGTGGCGTCGATCGGGCGGCCGTCCCGCAGCGCCTGCATCTGATAGTCGATGGAGAGCTGATAGCACAGCGTGAACGCGGTCTTGAGGGACTCGGCGTCGTCGACGTTGAGTAGACCCGCTTGGCGGGCTCGGTCAAGCCGGTCGGTGGTGGACCCGGTCAAGTCACCGGTTTGCAGGGCAAGTGCTTGAGCGAGCGACACGATCGGCCGCATACCAGCCTTTTTGATGTTGAGACGGTTCTTCTGCTCACCGAAATGGTCGGCGACGAACCCGCGAACAAATCCGCGTGGAGGCCGGCTGGCGATGGAAAGCTGTGTCAGGGCGCGGGTGAACTGACCGCGTCCGATAGCCGATGTCAGCGCGGAACGCAGCGGCCAAGTCAGCGCCGCACGGGTCACCGGTCGTGCGTCGAGCATTGTCGACGCCATCAGGAGATTGTCGGCATCATCTGGGTTTTGGCGCCAATGCTCGGCCGCCTGGCGCCATTCGCCCGCCGATCGGTTAAACAGCGGGAAGGATGCGTTCAGGCCTTGCGGGCAGGTTCGCAGACCGCATTCCTCGAGCGCACGCATCACCGGTTCGGTCGCGGCGCTGACCTCGACGCGAGCCGGCAGGGGGCGATCCGACGCCCGCGGAACCCACGCCAACGCGGTATCGACATCAGAGTTGGGTAGCGGTTCACGTCGCCCCACGGAGCCGAGAAGCATCCAGGCGCATTCCAATTCGGGCAGTGGAGCGGTAGTGGCGGTCAATGAGATCGCCTTGATGAAGATGGCTTCGAGCATGGCGGCCAGCAGGGCGCCGAAGTGTTGCGCGGGTACTCCGGTGCCCCAAAGCTCAAGCAGGGTGGGGTTGAGCATGCGCGCGGCGGTGCGCAATTGCGGCAGGTCCGTCGCGGCGCCGGTGGACGTGCGGATGACCAGCGGATGGCGCACCTCGGTGGCAACCATGTCAACGATGCGGGCGACTCCGATCGGGTGCCCGGTGGCACCGTCGACGACGATGAGGTGGTGGATGCCATGTTCGAAGATGAACAGGTAGGCAGCACCGACGGTGCGATCAGCCGGCATGACCAGCGCTGGGAGCGAGGCGATGGTGTCGATGCGGGCGTCGATGGGCACTTCGCCGGTGACCACACGGCGCCGGAAATCGTCGTCGGTCACGATCCCGATGTCGTTGCCGCGCAGGAAGACCGCACACGAGCGGTGGTCGTCGGTCATGCGGCGGGCGACGTCGCGGATGGCGTCGCCGGGCTGACACCAGGTGATGGGGTGCATCACCTCGCCGATGGGGCGTTCCAATTGGCTGAACGTCCCGCCCGAGGAGATCAGCCGGTCTCGTGCAATCTGCGTGCCGTAGTACGAGAACGACAGCCGCTCGGGGTGTTCGAGGTGTTGGCGCGGATCGTCGAGGAGATAGCACAGGGTGTCTTCGGTGGCGCGGACGGTCAGTGGCGGCGGCTGGCCGGAGAACACCGAGATGTGACCGAAGGTGTCGCCGGGTCCCAGGACGTCGACGACGAGTCCGCCGTCTACGATCTCCACCGCGCCGGCTCTAACCACGAACAGTCGATGAAGGGTGGGTGATTTGGCCTCGACGATGGTGGTCCCGGAAGCGAAATACTCGACTTCGACGGTGGCGGCGAGACGTTGCAGGTCGGTGTCTCCGAGACGATCGTAGGGGTCGTGTCCGGCGAGGAAGTCGGTGATGTCCTTCAACGGTCGCTCCGTCCTACCGGGAAATCTGGTGGCACGTCGAACGCGATGATGCCCGCCCCCGCGGCAGGACGGGAAGCGGGCATCATCGTTGCGTCACAGGGGCTCTCAGAGATCGACGGCCAGCGCCTGCTCGACGTCCTTGATCACCTGAGCGCGGATGTCGTCGGACAACGGGCCGCGCGGAGCGCGGCACGGTCCGCCGTAGCCGCCGGCGACATCCTGGGCCAACTTGATGGCCTGGACGAACTGGTGGGTGGTATCCCAGAAGAACGCGGCCTGCAGATGCTTGTACAGCGCACGGCCCTTCTCGACCTGGCCGGTGGTGCCGTACTCGTAGATCTTGGCGCAGTGCTTGGGTATGGCGTTGGAGAACCCGCCAATCCAGCCGACGGCGCCCATCAGCGTCGCTTCGAGCACATTGTCGTCGGCACCGGAGAGAACGTCGATCTGGGGTGCGAGACGCTGAATAGAGGTGATGCGCCGGATGTCGCCGGAGAACTCCTTAACGGCCACCACGTTGTCGATTTCGGCGAGACGTGACAGGAGTTCAGCGGTCAGGTCGACCCGGGTGTCGAACGGGTTGTTGTAGGCAATGACCGGCAGCCCGACCTTCGCCACCTCGCGGTAGTGCGCGATGACCTCATCGTTGTCGGCGCGGTAGGCGTTGGGGGGCAAAGCCAGTACGGCGTGCGCACCGGCGGCCTGAGCCTGTTCGGTCCAGTGGCGCGACTCCGCCGACCCGTAGGCACCCACGCCGGGAATCACGCTGAAACCCTCCGGCGCGGCCTCTACCGCCACCTCGACAACGCGGGCACGTTCCTCAGGCGTGAGGACCTGATACTCGCCGAGTGAGCCATTCGGCGTGATGCCGTCCACGCCGCTGTCTGCGAGGTAGCGAACGTGCTGCTGGAAGCGGTCGTAGTCCACGGACATGTCGTTTTTGAACGGCAGCGTCGAGGCGACAACGATTCCATGCCAGGGCTTCTGAGTCATGAGGGTTCTTTCTGGTGTAGCAGGAGAGAGGTTTGTGCGACTAGCGTATCACCGGTGATCGGTAATATTCTACTTGGTGTAGATCACAGGCGGCGTCAGTGCAGTGTGATCCAGATGGTCTTCAGCTCGCTGTACTGGTCGAACGCTTCCATACCCTTGTCGTGCCCCCCGAAACCGGAGATGCCGAATCCGCCGAACGGGGTGGAGATGTCGCCCTCGCTGAACCCGTTGACGGCGACCGTGCCGGCTCGGACGGCCTTGGCGACTCGCAACGCCGCATTGATGTCGCGAGTCCACACATTGGCGGCCAGGCCGTAGTCGGTGTCGTTGGCCAGGCGGATGGCGTCCTCTTCGGTGTCGAAGCCGACTACGGCCACCACTGGACCGAAGATCTCCTCGCGGACGACAGCCGACTGCGCGGTGACGTCGTCGATGACCGCGGGGGCCACAAAATTGCCACCGGTATCTTCCAGGATCGACTCGCCGCCGTACACCGTGGCCCCGTCGGATTTCGCGCCGTCGATGTAGCGCAGGACGCGCTCCTTGGCGCCGGGTTCGATCAATGGGCCGATCTCGGTCTTCGGATCGCCGGGATCCCCGACGACGCGGGCTTGAGCGAGTGCCACCAGCTTTTCGACGAACTCCGCCTTTATCGAGTTTTGCACCAGGATCCGTGATCCCGCTGAGCAGTTCTGCCCGCCGTTCCAAAACGCTGCACCGGTGAGATCCTCGGCGACGTCGGACAATTCGTCACGCATGTCGGCGAAGACGATTTGTGGGCTCTTGCCGCCCATCTCAAGAGCGACCTGCTTGAGGTTGCTCTCCGCGGCGTACTTGAGGAACAGCCGGCCGACTTCGGTCGAACCGGTGAAGCTGATGACGTCGACGTCCGGATGCAGTCCCAGCGCCTTGCCGGCGACGTGTCCAAGGCCGGGGACGACGTTGAATACACCGGCGGGAATGCCTGCCGCAGTGGCCAGTTCGGCGTAGCGCAGCGCCGAGAGGGGTGAGAGCTCGGCGGGCTTGACGACGATCGAGTTGCCCGCGGCCAGCGCCGGCCCGATCTTCCAGGACAACGTGTTGGAGGGGAAGTTCCAGGGCACCACAATGCCGACGACCCCGGCAGGCTCGCGCACGATCAGGCCGACGTTGTCGGCTCCCGTCGGCGACACCTTGCCGAATACCTTGTCGATCGCCTCCGCGTACCAGCGGATGGTCAGCACGACGTCTGGGATGTCGAGGTCGTTGCAGTCACTGATCGGCTTGCCCGCGTCGATCGAGTCGATCTGGGCGAGCTCGGCGGCGTGGGCTTCGATCAGGTCGGCGAAGCGCAGCAGTACCGCCTTGCGCTCAGCTGGAGCGATCCTGCTCCATGTTCCGGCGTCAAAGGCACGGCGCGCCGCGGAGACTGCGGTATCGACGTCCTCCGCGCTGCACGCGGCGACCTTGTTCAATAGGCCGTTGGTAGCGGGCGAGAGATTGTCGAACGTCGCGTCGTCGGACGCATCGACGAATCGGCCGTCGATGTAGGCGCGGGTTTGTACGGTGTCGGGCAGAGCGCGGATGGTGGACATGTGAGAACTCCGTTCGCGGGGATCAGGTCAGATGTGGGGGAGGGTTGCTCCGGCGGCGGTGGCCGAAAATTCGCGTAACGATGGGATCAGTCGTCGCGTCCGAGGTCGATGCCGATTGCCTTGACGCGGGTGAACTCTTCGATCCCGGCAGCGCCGCCTTCTTTGCCGTAGCCGGACTGGTTGAAGCCGCCGATGGGCAGGTCGGCGGACACGACGAGATGGCTGTTGATCCAGACGTTTCCGAAGTTGAGGCCGTTGACGACACGCAGACCGCGGGCCACGTCGCGCGTCCAGACCGATCCGGCCAGCCCGAATTCGACGGTATTGGCCATGGCGAGAGCCTCGTCTTCGTCGGTGAAGGTCTGAAGGGTCAGCACCGGGCCGAAGATCTCCTGTTGGATCAGGTCGTCGTCCTGTCGCAGGCCGCCGATGAGAGTGGGGGCGACGAAGAAGCCGTCCGCTTCGACGCGTTGACCGCCGAAGAGCACCGTGGCATGCGGTGGGCGCTCCTCGATCAGTCGCACCACCCGATCCCTTTGCTTGGCCGAAATCAACGGTCCCAGAGTGGTCTTCGGGTCGGTTGGATCCCCGAGCGCAACTCGGTCGAGGTGATCGATGAGAGCCTGGGTGAACTCCTCGACGACGTCCGCGTGCACGATCAGCCGGCTGGCCGCCATACATTCCTGGCCGGCGTTGTACAGCGCGGCGGCGACCACATCCTCGGCGGTCTTGACGATGTCGGCATCGTCGAACACGATGACCGGAGCATTGCCCCCGAGTTCGAGGATCGTGCGGTGTGGTCCGCCCGCCGCCGCGCGGGCGATGGCCCGACCGGTGGCGGTGGAGCCCGTGAACGATACGAGGTCGACTCCGGGATGGCCCGCCAGGTACTCGCCGGCGGTAGCGCCGAAGCCATGCACGATGTTCAGCACTCCGGCGGGCAGGACCTCGGAGGCCAGGTGAGCGAACGCGGTCGCGCCCAACGGGGTGTTCTCCGCAGGCTTGATCACCACCGTATTGCCCGCGGCCAACGCGGGTATTATCTTCCAAACCGCCTGCCACAGAGGGTAATTCCACGGCGTGATGCCGGCGACCACACCGACCGGCTCGCGGCGCACGAAGGACGTCTTGCCGGCGACGTACTCGCCACCCGACTGCGCGGTCAGCGACCGTGCGGCACCGGCAAAGTAGTGAATGGCATCCACGATGTCGGGTAGTTCCGCGGTGCTGGCCGCGGTCACCGGCTTGCCGGCATCGAGGACCTCCAGGTCGATGAACCGCTGGAGACTGGCCTCGAAGCGCTGGGCCAGCGTTCGAAGGACTTCCGAGCGCTGGCGCCCCGACAGTGCGGCCCACGCTGGTTGCGCGGCACGCGCCGCGGCCACCGCGTCGTCGACGTCGGCGTTCGACGAGGAGGTGAACGAGGCGACGACCTGCCCATCGGCGGGGTTGAACACCTCCACGGCCTGGTGTCCCGTTGACGGGCGCCAGAGCCCGTCGATGAAGTTCTCGATGGTGAAATCGATTGTCGTGACGGTCATTTCATAGCCCTCTGCGTCGCGTTGTGCTGGTCGGTGGAGACCGCCGTGGGCCTACTTGATGGAGAAAATCGGCGTACCGAGCTTGTCCGTGTCGACGACGATGCCGAGTCCGGGTCCGGACGGCGCCGAGCCGCGGCCGTTACTCGAGCGGGGTGCGTACCCGGCGACATGACCGTCGGTCCAGTCGTTGAAGAACGAGATGTTGAGCAGGCTCTCCGGCCGAGTCGATGCGGCGATGTGGCTGACAGCGGCGGTGATCACGTCGCCACCCCACATGTCCTCGACCGAGACCATCATGTTCAGGTCCTGCATCAGGTCGCGCATCCGGGCGGCCTTGGTCAGCCCGCCGACGCGGCTGATCTTGATGTTGACCGACATGGCGCCGGCGACGGTTTTGGCTTCGAACAGCTCAGTTGCGTTGGTGATGGATTCGTCGAGCACCAATGGAACGCTGCTGTTGCGGTGGGCGATGATGCTGTCCTGGGTTGTGCGACAGGGCTGTTCGACGTAGACGGGAAGATCCTCCATGCCGCGGATCGCGAGCTGCGCGTCGAGGATGTTCCAGCCGCCGTTGGAGTCGGCGATGATGACTGTCTTGCCCTCGCCGGCCTCGGCACACGCACGCGTGCGGGCTACGTCGTCGTCGGGCCGGTTGCCGACCTTGAGTTGAAATCGATTGATGCCGGCCGCGCGGCGAGCTGTGATGAAATCGGCCATGCTCTGCGGGCTGCCCAGCGGCACCGCTTCGTAGATGGGGAAGTCCTCCTGCAACACCCCGCCCAGCAGCGCCGAGATCGGCAGACCGGCCGACTTGCCCAGGAGATCCCAACACGCGATGTCGATCGCACTCTTGGCGTATCCCTGGCCGAGGACGGCCGCGTCCATCGCCCGATTCGCCGCCGAGATGTTCGTCGGGTCAAGGCCGATCAGAGCGGGCAAGATCTCGGCAAGTCCGGCGCGCACCAAGTCTGATGACGTAGGGAGATAGGTGCTGCCGAGTGGAGTGATCTCGCCCCAGCCCTCCAGCCCCTCATCGGTGCGCAATCGGACCAGGGTGCCGACCTGGAACAAGGCCGCGCGGCCGCCGGACATCACGTATTCGCCGTGGGCGTAGTTCAGGCGGTAGTCAAAGACGTCGGCACCGACGACCTTCATGGCAGCTCCTCGTATTCTGAAAGACTAAAATATTACCGGTTACCGGTTACTCTATATGGAGACAGGCCGGCTGCGCCAGCGTCTTGAGCACCGGGTCCTACTTGCGGGTGACCGCGCCGGCGGCGAACGCACACAGCGTCAAGGCAATCGCCGGTAGCAGCAGGGCACCGTTGAGAGAGATATGGTCGGCAAGCCAGCCGATCACGCCCGGACCGGCGAGGACTGCGAGATAGCCACAGCCCACGACCCGCGACAGCGCTTTGCCCGACACGCCCTCGAGATTGCCGGCGGCACTGACGGCCAGCGGCATGCCGCCGGACAGGCCGAGTCCGAGAAGCGCCCAGCCCACGCACGTCAACGCCAGCACTGGCGACGTCATCACGATCGTCAGGCCGACGATGGCGGCCAGCGAGCCCCACCGCACTACCGACACGGCCCCGATCCGCTCGACGACGTGATCGGCGGAGAATCGCCCCACGGTCATGGCGCTGACGAAAGATCCGAGCGCCAGCGCACCGTCCGCCGGCCCAGCCTGAAGGTGGTCCTGCGCGTGCAGGCTGCTCCAATCCATACCCGCGCCCTCCGCGAGCATCAGGATGAAGGCCAGCATGCACAGGACGACGATCCGGCCACGCTGCGCGGGCCGCTCGGTGCTCGTGTCGGTGCGTTCACCGTCGACCGTGTCGATGTCGTGCGCGGGACGGTGACGCAGCAATACCGCTGCGTTACCGACGAGAATCAGCGCGATCGCCGACACGAACACGGCCGTCGTGACAGTGCGGGTTCCGAGTGCGAAGCCGGCCACGGCGATTCCGGCTCCGCAGACGTTGCCCACCGAGTAAACGGCGTGAAACGTCGCCATGATGGAGCGCCGATACTCGCGTTCGACGTCTACCGCCACAGCGTTTATGCCCACTTCGGCGACCCCGGTCGCGGTCCCGAGTGCCACCGCCCCTATCGCCGCGAGCGCCCAAGAGTGTGCGGCGAGCGGTCCGATGAGGGCCACGGCCATGGCTGTCACGCCACACAGAGCCACCGGCACCGAACCGACGCGGTCCACCAGGACACCGCTGAGTTGCATGCCGAGTAATGCGCCGCCGCCGAGCATCAACAGGAGTAAGCCGACCATTGACGCCGATGCACCGGTCGCGGCTTTGATCGCCGGCAGGTGCGCCGCCCACGTCGCGATGACCAGCCCAAACCCGCCGAACAAGCTGAACACGGCTGCCCGCGAACGCGTCCGGTGCCGATGCTGCTGATCAATGGCCGTCATGGGGTCCCTTCGCCTCGGCTGCGCCGGTCAGATGTGCACCGATTTCCACGATGATTGCACCAGCTGGTGATCTGTAATACATTACCGCTTACCCATCACTTTCTTGAATGCGACAGCCGCACTTCGCGTGTCCGTTGGGCTCCGAACGCCTCCTCGAAGGGCAAGTTACCCATGACGATCATGTCCCGCAGGCGTAAGTCAGCTCCGCCGGCACCACACGAATACCAGCAGGCATGGGTCAATTGGTCGCGTCAATCCGCCGCCGTCCCGGCCGTCACCGTACATCCGCGTTCGGAACACGAGGTGGCCGAGTGCGTCCGATACGCGATCGCCAACGGGTTGGCGGTGCGCCCCGTTGGCGCTTCGCACTCATGGTCACCGCTGTGTGCGACGAGCGCGATGCTGATCGACATGACCGGCATCTCCGGCATCGAAGCGGTCGATACAGTGCGCAAGCGCGCGGTGATTCACGCTGGGACGCGGATCTCTGCCGCCGGGCCCGCCCTCTGGGATCACGGACTGTCGCTGATCAACCAGGGAGATATCGACGCTCAGACGATGGTCGGCGCGATCTCCACGGGAACTCACGGCTCGGGTGTGACGATGGGCAATCTGTCTTCGACGGTCCGTCGGGTTCGGCTTGTCGACGGACGGGGCGACATCGTGGAGATCGCCGAGGACCAGCCTGATCTGCTTCGAGCCGCTCAACTCTCCCTCGGCCTGCTCGGCGTCATCACCTCTATCGAGATCGAGGTCACTGACGCGTACTACCTCGAAGAAGAACTGACCTATCCGACCTGGAACGAGCTGGTGTCCGACATGCCCGCCGACCTTGCTGGCAACCACCACTACTCGTTGTGGTGGCTGCCGGCCGACGAGTCCGCGGCCTTGTACAACCTTGCGGTGCCCGACGACCTACCTCTCGCCGACCGCTCTGTCCGGCGGCGCATCAACAAATGTCCAGGGCCGGCTCGCGACACATCCGCGAGTCGGGTGGACCGCAACTACGTCATCCATCCCGGACCCTTTGAGGGCAACTATTTCGAAGCGGAGATCTTCGTCGACGCCGGGCACGCTCTCACTGCGATGACGCGCATCCGCGACATTTGCCGGCATCATCGACCGGAGGAGGTATTCCCTGTACAGCCGCGCTGGGTGAAGGGCGACGACGCCTACTTGTCGCCGGCCTACCGCGCCGATTCCGTCGGCATATCCATCGCTGGCAGTCCCCGCACCGACTTCGACGGCCATCTGAGCGAGGTCACCGCCGCCCTTGATGACATGAATCCCCGAATGCACTGGGGGAAGCTGCATCACCTCGATGCTCAACTGATTCGCGACCGGTACCCCGAGTTGCCGGCGTTCAATGATGCCCGCCGACGGTTGGACCCGCTCGGACTGTTCCTCAACGACTACACCCGCGAGCTGTTCACCTAGTCATCGGCCGGGCCGTCGCAGCCGGTTTATCCACTGAACCCTTATTGGGCGGCTGCGATGTCGGGTTGCCGCAGAACGCGTTAGATAGAATGCTACCGGTTACACATTAGGGTATTGAGCCGGACTGGGAGACGCCGTGCAGGTAGTGGTAATTGGTGCCGGGCCGTCCGGTGCAGTCGTGTCGCACACGCTGGCGTCAGCGGGCATCGACGTCGTGTGCCTGGAGCAGGGGGACTGGCTCAATCCCACCGACTATGCGGCCAATCACCGAATATGGGAGTTGGTCGCGCGGGCTCACTGACCACTAGAGCCGAACGACGAGTTGTTCGTCACAGAGGGGCTGGCGTCAGACATGACACGGTTATCCAGCTTTCAGTCGTATCAGCGACACAAGATAATTCGTCACTGTGACGCAATAGCGTCGATGTAGGGCGCCATCGAAGCGGAGGTCTGAAACAACCCACACCGGATCCTTGCGGCCTGGCAGCCGTCAAAGCTCGCAACGTTTCACCTAACGTCCGAATCATTCATTAAGTGATTGAGACCGAGTGTCGACCGACGGCAAGCACACGACCATGCGTCTGCCACTAGGCCTGACGGCCGAATCGTCAAAGGATGCGGGTCCTTTCATTTAATACAACTCGGCGCAGTTTTAGTACCGATAAGCTACATTATGTCAAGTCAGGTACGCCGTGTTCAATTGCACCCCAATAGCTTTCGCTGTCCGGTCTAGTCGGAGTTCCGCTGCGCCGGCGTACGACGCACATTGACAGAGCCGCTACGGTGTGCCCAAGTCCCACGGATTGATCAGTTCGATGCCGGTGTCGACAAAGTCGCTAATGTTGCGGGTCGCAAGTCCCGCGTTCCAGTTGCGGCAAATTGCGGCGATCTGCCCGTCGGCCATGCTGATCTGGAGCCCGATACGCTCCCGACTGGCGACGATATCTGCGTAGTGGGTTGCGGCCAGCACGTCGAACGGCAGAATCCTGTCGCCGAATTCCTCTGTCAGCAGTCCGTCGACTTTCGCACGTAGCTCCCGTCCGCATCGGCCGTTCGGCAATCGGGCGACGCCATACAACAGCTCAGCCGCCGTCACCGCCGTCAGCATTACGTCGGACGCGTCCAAGCCGTCGAGCCAACCAACGACGCCCAGGTCTGGAGCTTTACGAACAAGCTCCGAGATGACGTTGGTATCCAGGACGATCATTCGTCAAAGACCGCCGCTCGAGGGCGTTCGGCGCGGCTAGGCAGATCAAGGTTCACACCCCCAGTCTCCGAGAAACGCTGCCGAATCCGCGTACCCATCCCCGGACCACCTGCCGGACGCTCCAATACCGTGCGCAAGATCTCCCGCACCTCTGACTCCATCGAGCGTCCGTGCTGTGCAGCACGGACACGCAGCGCAGATTTGAGCTCCTCATCGAAATCACGAATCGTCAAGGTCGCCACCAGTTGCTCCTCGCCTATTGCTGTCACTGCAGTCAATGCTAGCAGTCAATGGCGACATTACGCTCTGGCTGTGCAGCAAACTTCGCCCGCGCGGCCAGATGCGCCTCAAGCAAGTAGCCGAAACGAGGACGGTCGGTTGGTGGGTTGCGAATGCCCATGACTACCCGCGCCTGTCGGGTAAGCCGTCAGATGCGAGGAATACGGCGGAATCGAATGCGGCGGGTTACCAGCAAACTACGCCGTATTGCACTGCGGTCGAACGGTTCTCGCCTATCGCGCAAGGCCGAGGAATGCCATCATCGCTCGCTCGACCTCGACGACTTGCTCCGCTGTCAGCCGCCCGACTCGGGCGTGAACGTTCGACCTTTTGACGGTTGTGAGCTTATCGATCATCACGTCGCTGTCGTGGTCAAGTCCGGATAGCCGGTCGTCTCCGCCGGCTATCCGGATGCGCATCAACGGCGCATCCAACAGCGTGCTGGACATGGGAGCAACAGTTACTGAACTCGTGGCGTCAAAGAGGTCATCCTGAATAATCACCGCGGGACGCGGTTTGGTCGCATAGACGCCTCCCGCTACGGTCCAGATCTCGCCTCTGTTCACTCCTCGTCCCATGGCGTCGATATGGCCTCAGTGAACTCCTGGTCATCGGTTCTTTCGTCCGCTTTGGCGACCAATGAAGCCTGACGATGCGCCTCGGCCGCAAAACTTTGAGTGCGCACGTCAGGCACCCAGACCTGCAGTGGCCGCAAGCCTCGCTCCCGCATCCGCCGTCGGTACTCCCCGACTCTTTCCCTCACCGCCATTCCAATATGTTACATGTAACGCTAAACCTAGGTAGCTGGGTAGACAGAAGGGCCGGGACAGCAACCAAAGCCAAGCTACGGCTCGGCCGTTTCGCCTGAGCTACCTGAAGATGCTCACCAACTCGGCCCTGTGGAGATGCTCCGACCTTGACGTGCCACTTGCGACTGGGTGGAATACGGCGAAATCGAATATGGCGGGTTACCAGTAAAAGCACTCAAGACCAGCGTCTGGCCTGGCTCAAAGAACTGCTCACCGGAGACTCCGAAACACTTCCCTACGCCCTGGTTGTTTCCCAGCATTCGGCCCGGCCTCCACCTCGACCCGCAGTCGATCATGCAGCGACTTCGAGGGCTCGGCATCAACCTGCTGGGCTCACGTAATACAGCCCTTCGCCAACTCGTTTCACAGATACCGCCTCCCCTGGTCGCCGAAATGCTCGGCTACAGCGACCAAGTCACCCAGAAGCACGCTGCCGAAGCCGGCAACACCTGGATGCAGTATGCATCCGCTGCCCGCGACCAAACCACACCCGCTGGACGTGCCATGGATACCGATGAACCCCCAGAAGCCCGGCCCGACAGCGCTGACAAACTCGGCGCCGACTCGACCGACAATGCGTTGTTCGACCTCGATCCCCCGGTGCGCCCCTACGACATTCACCTTGAATCCCTCAGGGCCGCAGCGACCGCGCTCAATAAAGCGCAGGACGGCGTTCGAGCGGCCGAGGAACAACTCGCCCACGTCATATTACAAGGACGCCACGCAGGCCTATCCTGGATGAAAATTGCTGAAACACTGGGCATCTCATGCCAAAATGTCTACCAGCGCTGGGCTGCACGTCTACGCGAAATCGAAGACTCTGCACTGCCCGTCTCCGAGCCAGACGACCAGTCCGAAATATTGTTTGATGAGTAGTACTGCGGCATCTGTTCGCTGACCAATACCGCAGTGACAAGTATGCGTCGCTGCAGAGCCACAGCACCGCCGCGGCGATCTCCTCAGCTCGTCCCAGTCTGCCCGATCACGCCGTGCTTGGTGGCGTGGTAAGTGGCGCGTCCGCTCCCGCCGACGAGCCCGCCAAGGGAAGAGCAGTTGACGATCGTCCCTGAACTCTGCAGGCGCATCTGCGCGAGTTCGTATTTCATCGAAGCCCACACCCCGTGCAGGTTGACCGCGACGAGCTGGTCGAAGGCATCGGCAGTTTCCTGCGCAGCACCCACGGGCGGCAGCATGATGCTGGCGTTGTTGAAGGCCATATCGAGGCGCCCGTAGGTGGAAACTGTTGTGGCTACGGCATTCTTGACTTGCTACTCGTCGGACACATCGCAGCCGATCGCGGTCGCCGCTGCACCGGCGTCGATCAGTTCAGCGACCAGCCGCGCTGCGGCCTCGGCGTCGCGGTCGGCGACGGCGACGGCGACGGCGACGGACGCGCCCGCCTCGGCGAACGCACGTGCAGTGGCGGCACCCATGCCAGCCGCGGCGCCGGTGACGAAGGCGACCCTCCCGGTGAAGTCGTACGTAACCATGGGGATGCCCTAAAGTCGTGAAACATATTGGTAGCCAGCGGTTGTAGCTGATTCTGCGTCAGATTCAGCCGCGATTGAAGGGTCTCGGCGGGGGTAGCGGGCGTCCTCACCCCGCCGCCCGGTCGGTGTTGCTATTTGCCGCTGTAGACAGGAAAGACGCTGGCCTGCCCGTAGTCGCGCTCGTCCAAGTCCCGCAGGGTTTGCATGTCCTCGTCGGTGATCGTGAAGTCGATCTCGGCGTTAGTGCGCATGTGGTCAGGGTTTGCGGTCTTCGGCAGCGATACGGCGCCGAGCTGGATCGTGTACCGGATGCAGAGCTGCGGCACGCTCACGCCATACCTCGCGGCGATCGCCGCGAGGTATTCGTTTTTCAGAATCTCCCCGTGCGCGATGGGCGAGTACGCCTCGACCAGGATGTTCTTCGCCTCGCAGTAGGCGATCAGCTCGGCGGGGGTGTTACCGGCGTGGACGAGGATCTGATTCACGTGCGGGATCACCTTGCCGTGCTCGACGATGTTGTCCAGGTCGGCTTGCAGGAAATTCGATACCCCGATCGAGCGGAGCCTGCCCGCCTGGTGCGCCGCTTCCAGCGCCCGCCACGCCTGGCGGTTGCCGTCTGAGTAGTCGCCGCCACGGAAGTCGTTCCACGGCTGCGGCGAGTGAATGAGCATCAGGTCGACGTAGTCGAGCCCGAGCTTCTCCAGTGACTCGTCAATCGCGGCGACCGCCGCGTCGTAGTCCTTGATCTCCGCGGCGAGCTTGGTGGAGACGAAGAGTTCCTCGCGTGGGACACCGCAAGTGCGGACGCCCTCGCCGACGCCGCGTTCATTGCCGTACGCCTGGGCGGTGTCGATGTTGCGATAGCCGATCTCGATGGCGTCGCGGACCGTCTGGGCTGCTTTGTCATCGTCGATGAGCCAGGTGCCCAGCCCCAGCTTGGGGATCGAGACGCCGTTGGACAGGGTGTAGGTCTCGGTCAGGATGCTCATGCGTTCTCTCCGTTCGTTGGTAGCCGGCCGTATTCGTCGTCTGTGACCGGTTCGAGCGATTAGGTGCTGACGCCTTCGCCGGGCGTGATGAAGGCGACGTGGGAGAACCACGAGTCGGCCCTCGCGCCGTGCCAGTGCTTCGTGCCGGCCGGGACACGGACCACCGTTCCCGGTTCCATGCTGATTGGGTCCTGTCCCTCGGGCCTGGTACCAGCCGCTGCCGGCCGTGCACATCAGGATCTGGTCGCCGCCTCCGTTGGTGCCGTGGTGGATGTGCCAGGTGTTGCGGCAGCACGGCTCGAAGGTCACGTTGCTCACGTGCACGCTCCCAGAGGCGAGCGGAGCGAGGTAGCTCTGCCCGGTGAAGTACTGCGCGTAGGCGTCGTTCGGTTCCCCGAGGGGGAAGATTTGGTCGAAATCCCTCTCTGCCATGGATTTTTCTTACGTCTGGTTCTCGATGATGTTCTTGAGCACCGTGGTGGCGCCCATGCCGTTGGGCCAGCCGGAGTAGAACGCGAGGTGCAGGAGGGCTTCCTTGAGTTCGTCGTCGGTGACCCCGTTCTGGCGGGCGAAACCGAGGTGGAACTGCAGCTGTTCCATCTTGCCCAGGGCGGTCAGCGCAGCGACCGTGATCAGGCTGCGGTCCCGTTTGGACAGGCCCGGTCGCTCCCACACTTCGTCGAACAGCACCCGGTCGGTGTAGTGCACCATCCCGGGAGCGAAGTCGCCGAAGGCGCGCTGCCCGCCAGTCCATCCGGCGCTCTGTTCGTGGGCCATTGATCGTTTCCTTCTATCGGGGATGTGTCGATTAGTCAGTGGTGAGTCATGTTGTGCCAAGCGGAATTCGGGGGTTGTCGCATGTGCAGGTCAGGTGAGCGCAGCTGCGAGCGACGCCAGTAGCCGTAGCTTCTCCGCTGAGGGGGACCCAGGTTCGGCGGGGTAGACGATGAGCACGTGGCCGGGTTCGGCGGTAATAGCCAGCTCTTCGTAGGCCAGTGTCAGTTCGCCCACTTCGGGGTGGTGGAACCGTTTCGTTCCGGCGCCGTGGGTGCGGACGTCGTGGGTGCCCCAGAGTCGGCGGAACGTCTCACTCTGGGTGGACAGCTCGCCGACGAGATCCTGCAGACCGCGGTCGTGCGGATCGCGCCCGGCTTCGGCGCGCATGATCGACACGCACATGTGCGCGAATAGGTCCCAATCCGGGTAGAAGTCCCGGGCCGCCGGGTCGAGGAACTGGAACCGCGCCAGGTTGGGGGTACGACCCCCGTCGCCGATCAGCGGCGAGTAGAAGACACGGCCAAGTGCGTTGGTGGCCAACAGATCCTGCTGCGGGTTGCGGACGAACGCGATGCCGTCGGTGATGGCTTCCAGCGCCCAGTGCAGGCTGGGGCGGGACACGCTCGGTTTCGCCGCCCGCCGCCGTGACCGGCCGGAGGTGGGAATTCCGTCGGCGGTGCGGGCGAGGTCGAACAGGTGGGCGCGCTCGGTGTCGTCGAGCCGCAACGCCTGGGCGATCGCCTCCAGGACCGAGGACGACGCACCGGCGATCTGGCCGCGTTCGAGCTTGGCGTAGTACTCGATGCTGACCCCGGCCAGGGTGGCGACCTCACCGCGACGCAGCCCGGGTACCCGCCGCTGACCGACATCAGGCAGGCCGACGTCGGCGGGGCAGAGTTTCGCTCGGCGTGAGGTCAGGAACTCGCGCACCTCGGCCCTGTTGTCCACCGATCCGACGCTACCGGCGGATCGAC
The DNA here is from genome assembly GCF_000373905.1 of Mycobacterium sp. 155. NCBI lineage: Bacteria > Bacillati > Actinomycetota > Actinomycetes > Mycobacteriales > Mycobacteriaceae > Mycobacterium > Mycobacterium sp. 155. Next base: position 1,487,241 of record NZ_KB892705.1, on the reverse strand, counting down.
CCGCCAGGGATACCTTGCCGGTACACCTCTCGAGCGAGACTTCTTCACCGCTTTCCCGGGCGCTTGCATGGATGTCGATGCCGACATCGAGAGGATCGGGATGACCCAGACCACTACCCAACCGTGTGACGCGCCCAGTCGCGGGCCGATCGCGTTGAGCGCTAGCGTGCTCGCCACCATCGTGCTGATCACGGCGATCGCGCCGCTGGCCACGGACATGTACGTGCCGGCGTTCCCGCTGGTGGGCCGGGATCTGGGCGCGTCGGCCACGCAGGTGCAGCTGACGCTGACGACCTTCTTCGTCGGCATGGCGCTGGGGCAACTCGTCGGTGGACCTGCCTCGGACCGGATAGGGCGGCGGATGCCACTGCTGGTGTCGTTGGCCGTGTTGGCCGCGGCGTCGGTGGTGTGTGCATACAGCCCGACGATCGCGGTGATGATGCTGGCGCGGTTTTTGCAGGGCTTCAGCGGCGGCTGGGCGATGGTGATCGCCCGCTCGATCGTCGTGGACCTTACCCGCGGCGCGGAGCTGGTCCGGGCCATGAACCTGGTGGCCGGTGTCGGCGGGGTCGCGCCGATCGTGGGTCCGCTGCTGGGCGGGGTGATCCTGCAGTTCTCGCACTGGCGGGTGTCGTTCTGGGTGGTCGCGGGTCTGGCCGCGCTGATGTTCGTCGCTGTCGTGGTCGGGGTGCCGGAGACGCTGCCCGCCGACAAGCGGCACGGTGGCGGGCTCAGCCACATCGTGGGTACGACCAAAGCGGTACTGCGCCAACGATCTTTCGTCGGCTATCTGCTGGTGTTCGGCTCGTCGATGGGCATGATCTTCGCCTACGTGGCGACTTCGGCGTTCGTGCTGCAGTCGATGAACGGGCTGTCGCCGATGGTCTACTCGATCGACTTCGCGTTCAACGCCGTTGGTCTCACCGTCGCGACGCTGGCGGCCGCGCGCTTGGCCAACCGGGTGTCCACCCGCAAGGTCGTCGCAGCGGGCCTGGCCGCCAGCGCCGCCGCAGGCATCGTGCTGCTGGTGGGCGCGATCTGGTTTCACATGCCCCTACCTGTCGCGCTGGTCGGATTCTTCATCCTCATGACCGCCCAAGGCCTGGTAGGACCCAACGCTGGTGCGCTCGCCTCCGACGCAGTACCCGGACACCCCGGCACCGGCTCGGCGCTGCTGGGCTTTCTGCAGTGGTGCATGGCCGGTGTCATCGCCCCGCTGGCCGGTCTCGGTGGCACGGAGACGGCGGTGCCGATGGCGGTCATCGTGACGGTTCTCGCGGTGGCGTCCGCCACCGCCCTCCACGTGCTGGCCCGGCCCGAGTCATCAGCCCAAACCAACTGACCCTGAACAACATCGAGAGGGGAAACCCATGCGTGACCTACGACTAAGCCGACGCGGCGTGATACAGATGGCGGGCGTCGGCGCGGCAGCCGCGGGTCTGCTCGGAGCGGCCGGCTGCTCCTCCGGCGACGACACCGGCACGGCTTCGACGTCCGGCGGCCCGACGTCCGCCTCAGCGGCCCTACCTCACCAGCAATGCCCGGTTCCTGAACTACTTCCCGCTCGAGGAGATCGAGACGATCTCGCCGCGGCCGCTGATGTTCGTCGCCGGTGATCAGGCACATTCGCTGGAGTTCGCCGAGGACGCCTACCGCCGCGCTGCGGAGCCGAAGGAGCTGGTGCTGGTGCCCGGCGCCGGCCACGTGGACCTGTACGACCGCGTCGACCTGATCCCCTTCGATCGCCTGACCGAGTTCTACCGCACGAACCTGCGCTAGCCCCACCGGCTCTCACACGAAAGGCGACGAGATGACCTTCCGCTCAGCAGTTCTCACTCCGATCATCCTCGCGATGTTGATGCCGTCGGTGATCGCCGGATGTTCACCAGAGCGGGACGAACCCACCCGCGCAGCCGCGACCGACACGCCCGCGGAGCCCACTGGAGTTCCCGTCGAGGAAACCCCAATCCGAGTCCGCGTGAACGGCACCACCATCGCCGGCACCATCCGGCACAACCCCACCGGCTCCGATCTGCTCAGCAGGCTCCCGGTGACGGTGCGAGTCCGCGACCACAACCAGCAGGAGAAGACCGGACCGCTGCCACAACCCTTGACGATGGACGGGATGCCCAGCGGCGATGCACCCAAGGCAGCCGACATCGGCTACTTCGCACCGGGCAACGACCTCGTCTTCTACTGCACCGATGCGCCGTACTGGCGCGGTATCGCCCGGATCGGCCGACTCGACGGCGATCTCTCGGTATTTGCCGACGCCGCCGGTGAACTGACGGTGGTTGTGGAGCGCGCAGACTGAACGCGGTCCCACCCGCCGGTCCCACTCTTCAGATCTGAGGAGCCTCCAGCTTCACGTGGGTGTGAGGCCGATCTGCTGCAGCCATGTCTCGACGTCGGGTTGGGCGTTATGTGCGTCCTCGCCACGCACGGCTAGTGGCTCGCCGATGGAGGCGTGTGCGGCGAGGGCGGTGTCGCCGAGGCCGCTGACTGCGTAGGTGACGAACGGGTGCACCGTCTTTCCGGAGAGGTCGACGCGGTCGATGAAGATACACGTCCACAGGTACGGTCGCGGCGATGATGTTGGCGAGGACTTCGGTGTTGCCGACGTCGAGGTCGGTGCGCCCACCGTGGTAGTAGTTCTCCCCGGCTCGCGAAAAGTACGCCAGCAGAACGCGTTCAACGCGAGATATGTTGTTCTCCTGCGTCTTTGAAGATGACCGCGGCGGTGCGGAGTCGGTTGTCGCGCCGCAGGCACATCCGGCCAGCAGAATCCCGGATCCCGCGGTCAGGGAGCGTATGAGGAGTGTGCGTCGGTTCAGCACCAGGTGTCACTTCGGGGGTGCTTCGACACCGGTCTGGGCCAAGTTGGCCGGCAGCAGTCGGTCTCCGTGGATGGGGATCGCCGCCACCGCGGTGTTGAGTTCGCGCAGTTCGGCGTCGGTGAAGCTGAGGTGGTCGGCGCCGAGGTTCTCCAGCAGGTGTGGTGTGCGGGTGGTGCTGGGGATGGGCACGATCCACCGGCGTTGGGCCATCAGCCAGGCCAGCGAAATCTGTGCCGGCGTGGCGCCCTTGCGGACGGCCCACCGTTGAATGAGTTGCACCAGAGGCATGTTCGCCGCGAGGTTGTCCCGAGAGTTCCGCGGCACGGTGGCGCGGAAGTCGCCATCGGCGAACTGGGTGTAGGGCGTGATCGTGCCGGTGGTGAAGCCCATACCCAACGGTGCCCAGGGCACAAACCCGATACCGAGTTCCTCGCACAGCCCTAACACCTGCGCTTCCGGTCCGCGCCACAACATGGAGTATTCGTTCTGGATCGCGGTGAGCGGTTGGACCGCATGGGCGCGGCGGGCCGTCTGCAGGCCGGGTTCGGACAATCCGAAGTGCTTCACCTTGCCTTGAGCGATCAGGTCTTTGACGGTGCCGGCGACGTCTTCGATGGGCACCGTGGGATCGACGCGATGTTGGTAGAGCAGGTCGATGTGGTCGGTGCACAGACGCTGCAACATCCCGTCCACTGCGCGGCGGATGTGCTCGGGCCGGCTGTTGGGTCCACCGCGACGCTGCCCGGTGTCCGGGTCGATGTCCCAACCGAACTTGGAGGCGATGACGACCTGGTCGCGCACGGGCTGTAGTGCTTCCCCGACGATGCGCTCGGATTCCAACGGTCCGTAAGCCTCGGCGGTGTCGAAGAAGGTGACCCCTTGGTCGTGCGCGGTGCGGATCAGCGTAACCATGTCGGATCGACTCGTAACCGGGCCGTAGAGCTTGCCGGGCATGGTTTGACATCCCAGCCCGATGCCGGACACCTCCAACGATCCGAGCGTGCGCTTCCCGGTGACGGTGGTGGCCGCGCGCACCGCGGCGTTGGTGTCGCCTCCGGGTTTCTGGGGTTCCGGTGTGGTGGCGCAGCCGGTGGCGATGCCCGCGATCGCCGGCGCGGCGGCCAGGCCGGCGGCCCCCAGCAGGAAGGTGCGGCGGCGATGCCCGGATCCTCGGGCGTCCATCGAGTGGGTCTCCTCGCTGGGGTCAGACGTCGATGTGACGTTGGGAGAACTGGTCGACGATCGCCGGGTCGCGGTGGTCGAAGAACAGGCTGGTGGCCGTGTCCATCGCCGCGATTTGGTCCATCTGCGCGGCGGTGAGCTCGAAGTCGAAGACGGCGAGGTTCTTCCGCATCCGCTCCGGGCGAACGGATTTGGGGATCACGATCACCTCACGCTGGATCAGCCACCGCAGGACGACCTGGCCGACGGATTTGCCGTGCGCCGCGGCGATGGCGGTCAAGATCGGGTCGGTGAACATGTTGTTGCGGCCCTCGGCGAACGGTCCCCAGGATTCGTGGCGCACACCGTAGGTGTTCATGATCCGGTGGTCGTCGCCACGTTGGTAGAACACGTGCGTCTCGATCTGGTTGACCGCCGGAACGATGTCGTTGTGCACGATCAGGTCCACGAGCCGGTCGGGCAGGAAGTTCGACACGCCGATCGCCCGGGCGCGGCCCTGCGCGAGCAGCTGCTCCATGGCTCGCCACGCCCCGTAGTAGTCGTTGAACGGCTGGTGGATGAGATAGAGGTCGACGTAGTCCAGTCCGAGCCGGTCCAGGGAGCGTTGGAACGCGGCCGGGGTGGCTGTGTCGCCGGCGTGTTCCATCCACAGCTTGGTGGTGACGAACAGTTCCTCCCGCGGGATGCCGCTACTGGCCAGGGCGCGTCCGACGGCCTGCTCGTTCTGGTAAGAGGCGGCGGTGTCGATAGCCCGGTATCCGGCGTCCAGGGCCTGGGCGACAACGTGTTCGGTCTTATCTTCGGGTACCTGGTAGACGCCGAAGCCCAGGATCGGCATCTCGACGCCGTTGTTCAAGGTGATGGTCTGCATGGGACGTTCCTTCGATCAGTAGTCGTTGGGCGGGCTGGGCTCAGCGTTCGGACATCGCCATCTGCTCGGGGTTGTAGCGCTCCCCGGCCGCGGGCGTGAGGGCGTCGAGGGCCTGCAGTTGTGCGGCGCTGAGCTCCACCGCATCGGCGGCGATGTTCTCCTCCACGCGGGCAACGCGTTTGGTGCCAGGAATGGGGGCGATATCCTCACCTTGGGCGAGCAGCCACGCCAGCGCCACCTGTGCTGGGGTCGCCCCGGCCTGATCGGCCACCGCCTTGACTTCGTCGGCGATACGCAGGTTGTGGGTGAAATTCTCCCCGGTGAAGCGGGGGTTGTTCTTGCGGAAATCAGTGTCGTCGAACTGCTCGGGTGAGCGGATGGCGCCAGTCAAAAAGCCGCGTCCCAGCGGGGAGAACGGCACCAGCCCGATCCCGAGTTCCCGCAAGGTGGGCAGAATCTCGGCCTCCAGATCGCGGGTCCACAGCGAGTATTCCGACTGCAACGCGGTGATCGGGTGGGTCGCGTGGGCGCGGCGGATGGTCGTGTCCGCGGCCGCGGACAAACCGATGTGGCGGACTTTGCCTTCCCCGATCAGTTCAGCGACCGCCCCCACCGTGTCCTCGATCGGGGTGTTCGGGTCGACCCGGTGCTGGTAGCACAAATCGATGTGGTCGGTGCCCAACCGGCGCAGCGACCCCTCCACCGCGGTGCGGATGTTGGTGGGGCTGCTGTCGAGGTTCCAGGCGCCGCTGCCGGCGTGGGAGACCAGGCCGAACTTGGTGGCCAGCACCACTTGGTCGCGGCGGCCCTTCAACGCCTTGCCGACGAGTTCTTCGTTGATGTAGGGGCCGTAGATCTCGGCGGTGTCGATGAACGTCAGCCCCAGATCGAGTGCACGGTGGATGGCACGGATCGATTCAGCGTCGTCGCTTCCGGCGCCGGTGTAGCCGTGCGACATACCCATCGCCCCCAAACCGATGCGCGACACCGTCAGCTCCCGCAGTTTGATGTACTTCATCGCCGCTCCGCTCTGTTGAATTCCACCATCGAGTCAACCGCGGGTTGCGCTAGCCGGGGAGGGCCTGCGATGACAGGTACTGCCAGACACCCCCACCACCGATTCCACACGTCCTAACCTGAGAACCGTGGACCACCGCCGCGAAATACGCGAATTCCTGTCCTCTCGACGGGCCCGTATCACCCCCCAACAGGCCGGACTCGAAGTCTTCGGCAGTAACCGGCGTGTGGCCGGGCTACGCCGTGAAGAAGTCGCCATGCTCACCGGGGTATCGGCGGATTACTACATCCGCCTCGAACGCGGCAACCTGGTGGGCGCCTCCGACAGTGTTCTGGACGCCCTCGCCCGCGCGCTGCAACTCGACGACGCCGAACGCGACCACCTGTTCGACCTGGCCCGCATCGACAACGCCGAACGTGCCGTGAAACGTGCGGCGTCGTCGCGGGTCCGGATCAAACCCGTTGTGCAGCAAGTGCTCGACGCGATCACCGAGGCCGCCGCCGACATTCGCAACGAACGCGGCGACATCGTTGCGGCCAACAAGCTCGGTGCAGCACTCTACAGCGAGATGCACGCCGAGACCGTGCAACCACCCAACGTCGCGCGCTACACCTTCCTCAACCCGAGTGCACGCGACTTCTTCGTCGACTGGGACCGCGCCGCCACCGACGTCGTCGCGGTCCTGCGCGCCGCCGCCGGACGCAACCCCTACGACAAGCCACTATCAGACCTGGTCGGCGAACTGTCCACCCGCAGTGACGAATTCCGCGTCCGTTGGGCTGCCCACAACGTGCGGCGCCACACCACAGGCACCAAACACATGCGCCACCACATCGTCGGCGACATCGAACTGAACTACCAGAGCTTCGAACTACCCGGCGAGCCTGGACTGCGCCTGAGCGTCTTCACCGCCGAACCCGACACCCCCAACCAACAAGCGCTGCGCTTCCTCGCCTCCTGGGCCGCCACCACCCCGACGCCCGACAGCATCGAAGCGCCGTTGTCCGAAACTGAACAGCAGTGAGTAGCGTCGGACGAACGGCGTATGCCCGTGCCGGATTTCGGTGCGGCTCCACCCGTGCCGAGTTCGAGTCCTCGACAGTCATCCGCGGTCTATCAATGCCACCATGTCGTAAATAGGACTTCGTGCTGCAGGCACGGCCTCGACGGTAGGCGCACCGTCCGCTGACGGGCAATCCAGTTTTGGTTGGGCAGGCCATCACGTGCGGAGGCTCGCTCTCCAGGGCCGCTCACAGAATCCAGCAAACCCTCGGCACCTTCAGCGGCGCTGGGAAACTCGACCTGCAGATTCGGACCAGCGGTAACCAAGTCCTCCCCCGCCTTCGCTAGGAAATGCGACTACCCGTCACGACGCGGCCACCTAATACGCCAAAACCGAATACTGAGGGTCACCAGTAAAGTGCTCCATTTTGCATTGTGTCACAAAGGTTTTGAAAGTCTGCTCACTCGCCTGCCCGTGCGTCACAGATCGAGAACAAAGCTCAGCGCTTGGTCAACGGCCTGCATCTGGTCTGCGTCGATCATGCCCTGGCGTCGTTGCCCTTCCACGCTGGACTGGAGACGCCTGTGCTGAGGTTCGCGAAGCCACCCGCCCCAGACAGCTGGCGTTTCTCTCGGCCCGCACGGCGGACTAACCAACTCAAAGCGGCCCGACTGCTCAGGGCGCACCACCTGGGTGGACACTATGACGTGGCCCTTTCTGCAACAGTATTCAAAGTCGAACTTGGCGTCTCCGATGTCGATCACGGTTACTATGCCGATCACGCGCTGACCGTGGCCCGTCATCCCAGTGAGACCGATGAGCGGATGGTGGTGCGGTTGTTGGCTTTTGGGCTTCGCGCACACCGACTCAGCGACGTCGACGGTGAGTTGGCGTTCGGGGCAGGCCTGTCCACCCCTGGCGTACCGGACTTGCGGCTCGCCGACTACACCGGCCGGATCCTGGAGTGGATCAACGTCGGCCAGCCCGACGAACGCGCCTTGAGCAAGGCGGCCAGCCAGGCCGACCAGGTGCTGCTCTTCCCGTTCGCCGCCGGCGTGGCCACCTGGTGGCGCACCGTCGGCCCCAAAGTGGCGGGGCTGCCAAACCTCTCGGTGGTGCAGATACCGCACGCATCGGTGCAGCAACTGGCCCAGACTGTCGATCGACGGGTCTCGGCACAAGTGATGGTGATCGAAGGTCAGGTGACGATGACCATAGGCGGAGTCGACGTCACCTTCACACCCGAGCCATTGGAGTGAACGTCTGAGCCCGAGGTGCTAGCCCATGACGTTAGCGCCCTGGACACTGACGTCATCATTGTTGGGCCCGGCCTGGCCGGAATGATCGCCGCCAGCGAGCTCAAAGAGCGAGGCATGACGGCCCATGCCCCGGGCTCAGCAGCGCGCTCGCCGACCGCACCGGGCCACGCCTATTCTGAGCTGACCCGGGATGGATTATGCAGAAATCAAATAAGTAAAATGGTCCGTATTGCTTTGAGCCTCAAGTGTTTTTGTCCTGCCTCGATCAGCAACGAGCCGCCAAAGTACGTCTTAGACCGGATAGGCGCTACAACGAGGCAGGGCACTACAGATCTAGGACGAAGCGCAGTGCTTGGTCAATGGCTTGCATCTGTTCTGGACTAATCATTCCCTGGCGAGATGCCAGTCGTTCAACGGAGACCACTCGCAGCTGATCGCAGCGAGCGTAGGAAATGTGGCCCAGCCCGCCGCTCGCCGGCTCGAGTTCAACATGGCTTCGCAGGCCGTACCCAGCGGTAGTAATTGGGACGACGACCACGAGGCCGCCCGGTCCGTTGTTGAGAATGTCGACCGACACCACCACCGCCGGGCGGCGAAAGGCTGGCTCGTGTCCGACCGGTTGGCCGAGATCGACGTGATAGACCTCCCCCCGCCAGATCAAGCCAGTGCGTCCCAATCGTGACGCTCGGCCAGGTATTGCTCCCATAGTTCGGGGTCGCTGCGCAGGCGCTGGTAGTCACCGTTGAGCCCCCGCAGGAACTCCTGTCTCTCCAAGGCGTCGATGGCTGCGTGCACGACGTCGACGACGGCGGTTTGACGGGCCTTCGCCAGAGATTGCAGCCGCTCAGAATCGGGACGGCGGACGCGGACAGTTGTGGTTTCTGCTGCCATGTAACCAGTGTAGACGAATTGTAGACACAGGGTGTGGCTGCTGATCGTTTCAGTGTTCAGCAAACGAACGGCGGCTAAGCCTCGCGTGCTACCGGACCCCAGCCCTCCAATCTCGGACAGAGTAACTCCAGGCCATCACCACCCACGGTCCCACGATGTTCGTCGCGGCGGTCAGCGGCCCGGCCGACCTACAAGCCACGGTTGTCAGCCCGACTGTCGACGCCCTGTACGACTCTCCACCCTCGCGCAGGTGCCGGGTATCACGGACATCGAGACCTCGCTGACCGGAGCGTTCGTCAAACACGCTCGCCCGCGTGGCGGTGACTTGTCGGAACTGTCAGACGGCGCGATGCTTCCATTCGCGCCGTAGGCTCACGGCGTGCACAACGTGACCCTGACCAGCGCCGCCGCAGCGGCGGCGCTGACGGTGGGACTGGCGGCCTATGCAGCGTTGATCTTCGCCGGCATCGCGGTAGCGATCTACGACATACGCCGGCGCCGACGGGGCCGGGCGATCGCCGCCGCGATGATGGTCGGGGTGCTGACCCTGGGCGGGCTGGTTATGGCGATCGTCAGCAGTGTGGTGTGAACCGACACAACGCGGTAGGCATGAACACCGGATGGTTGGCGGCGTCCGGCAACTCCCGTAAGTAGCCCTCGACAACCTCGCCCCTTGACGCGCCGATCCCACGAGCGGCCCCCAGTGACCATCACGACTTTCCCACGAAGCACGATCCCATTCGTTCGTATCCGGGGCACGCGGTATCGATCTCAGCCGATCCGATGCCCACGTTGACGAAGAATCCATGCCACGACATGGTGCCGTTATGCCAGTCGTCCTGAAAGTTGATCGTGTCATAGAGCGGTCCCCGTTCCCGCTCAAAGCTGGTGCCGGATACGTCGAAGCCCCGCGCCCGCAGGAAGGGGCCGACATCGGCAGAAACCATCGCTTCGTAAGCCCGTTGTAGTGATCCGTCGGCTGTCCCCTCAACCATGATCCAAGGCTAAGTCGGCGACACAGTCCTTCCGCGCACCAATTGTCCTTCCGCGCACCAATTTTCGCGCGACGGCAGGATGCACACCCCAGGCCACCGCCCGTGGTATCAACCTCGGCCCACGGAGCAGCGTCGCACCGAAATCAAACCGGGGCCATACTCACGCAGCACTTGGGCACAATTCAAGCCGTCCTAGTGGTCCCCCAACCGGCTTGACGTTCCCACCCTCGTCTCGACCGACACGGTGCTATGCATAAGGAGGAATGCGGTCGCAAAACGAACAGGTGAGTTAAGAGTAAAATATCGCCGTATCGCGTTGCATTCCAATTATTTTCATTTGATATGACGGTGCTGTGCTTAGAGATCAAAGACGATGCGCAGTGCCGCATCAACACGACGCATCTCGTCGAAATTGAGGAACCCGACGCTTCCGCCGAGCCGGCCAGGGTCCACCGCCGCAGCCTGCTCGGCAAGCACCCTGGTGTTAACGCCGCCGATTTCAACCTCGGGACGAAAGCTGGCGGCACGAGCCGACGTGGACGTTAGCGCAACGATCCAGGTCGACAGCGGCAGCAGATCCGACTGAACGACTATGGCGTAGCGCGAGCCGGACTGTTCGTGACCGCGGCTCCCCCGCGCGGCATCCAACCGAAAGACCTCACCACGCACGCAGCGTCTCCATATCGCGCAGCACCTGCATCGCCTCAGCGCGGTCGGACTCGTCTTGAGCGAGCCGTTCCGCCTCGACGCGAATCGCCGCGCGCGCCTTCCGGCGTGCGGCATCGATGAGAGCAGCACGAACAGCTACGGATACAGCCGTGCCATCTTTAGTCAAGACCTCCGGTGCCTTTGATGTGTCTTCATCCGGTCGGAAGGTAATCGTGTCAGCCATAGCATCAATGTGCGACGTTTTGTAAGACGTTCACCGAATCCGCCTCCCCTGCCTCGCTAAGCGCGGACGCCAGTCACGACTTATTAAGCCCGCCAAGTTCGCGGGCGAGTGCTGGGCGACGTTCGCGATCGCAGTCCCAGGTGGGCGCAATAGCCCGCGGTTGAAGGTCCGTCCTAAGTTTGGTGCTGAACGAGGCCGCCCGACGCTCGCCCATCCACGAGGATTTGAACAATATTTCGTGTGGCAACGCGATGAATTTTGCTCTCCGGTACAGTCCGATCTGCATGGGCAAACTAATCTATGGCTTCAACGTGTCAGTGGACGGGTACATCGCCGACGCACAAGGCAACATCGGCTGGACCGATCCGAGCGAAGAACTGCACCAGTACTGGAACGACTTCGAGCGTGAGACCGCCCTGTCGTTCTACGGCCGGCGGCTCTACGAACTGATGTCCGCGTACTGGCCCACTGCCGACGAGGCTCCGGATGCCACCCCTTTGATCGTTGACTTCGCTCGCATCTGGCGCGGTATGCCCAAGGTCGTGTTCTCGCGCACCCTCGAGTCCGTCGACTGGAACTCCCGCCTGGAACGCGGCGACCCGGTCGAGGTGGTGACGAAGCTGAAAGCCGAAACCGACGGCACCCTGGAGGTGGCCGGCGCGACGCTGGCGGCACCAATCGTGCAGGCCGGGCTCGTGGACGAATACCGAATCGTGGTCGCGCCCACCGTCGTAGGCGGCGGCACCCCGTTTTTCCCACCCTTGCCGTCATGGATCTCGTTGCGACTGTTGGAGAACCGCACCTTCCCGGGTGGCACGGTCCTGCTGCGCTACGAGGCGAAACACAACTGATCGGACATCCACCAGTAGTTCAACGAATCGCCTGGCGGCGCGCCTCTGCCGCAAAAGCCTCGGTCCGCACATCAGGCACCCAGACCTGCAGTGGCCGGAGGCCACGCTCACGCATCCGTCGTCGGTACTCGCCGACCTTTCCCTCACTGTCATGCGACGGTGTTACATGTAACGCTGAGATCTGAGTTCTCGGATAATCAGACTGGCAAATGGTCCAATTGCGAACGAAGAGCAGACGCCGCCAAAGAGCTCTCCGCTGGCGTCCATTGACAAGAAGCCCAGCACCGATTCTGGCACCATTGTGGCGATGGATGCGCTCTCGGAGCCGAGTCTCACTGATCCGTTCGAAGGTGCGATCGACGACGTGCTGAGATCCTTGCCGGCCAGACTCCGTGCGGCGATGAGCAACGTCGAGATCGTCATCGAGGACGAGCCTCCCAACGGGCAACGGTTACTCGGCCTATACCGCGGCATACCGCTGCCGCAAAGGAACAATGAGTACGGCGGAGTACTTCCCGACAAGATCAGCATCTACCGCGGGCCGATCACCCGGCTCGCTGCCGGCAACGAGGATCGTCTACGTGGTGAGATCAGGCACGTCGTGCTCCACGAGATCGCCCATCACTTCGGGATCAGCGACGAGCGGTTGATCGAACTCGATCGCTACTGAGGCCTTCGATTATTTGGCGACACTACTCTACATCCTTTGCACGACAAGGTAATTCAATATGTCTACCGGTCGCCCGAGCAGCTTTCCGGGTTCGATTGAAGACGAAGCTGTCCCCCAAGCACCGTTTCGTTTTGAGCCGTCTAGCAAGGTAGGGGCAGCGTCACGAAGGGGATTATGCGGGCAGTGCTGTTGCAGAACGCCTGGCCGGCTTGCTGCCCGCTCTCGATCGCGCTCGGCAGGTTGCCTGTCAGGAGGTCTGCCCCGCCGATGACGGAGTTTGCTAGCCCGCAAGTGAGCACCACGTTCTGCGGGTCAAGTGTGCTTGGCAGTTTCAGGAACCCGATTTCGACGGGCGTCGGGATGCTGTCGATCTGGGCCTGGTAGTACCCGCAGTCGGGTTGACCGTTTGCAAGGACTCCCGGCTCCGGTGCGTTCATGGCTGCGAGTTCGGCGGCCTGCTGTTCGGCAGCGGCTTGGTCGTTCGCGACCATTTGGTCGGAATTGGCTAGGGCCTGTGAGGATGCCTGTGATGAATTTCCTGAACATGCGAGTATCAGGCGGCTGTTGTCTGTTTGAATTTGGCGGTCTTGGTCGGCCAGCGCCTGGTCACCCGTCGGGCCGTATGACGCCTCGTCGCTGCTGACTTGGTTGGACGCAGCAACAGTTGCATCGACCAAGGCTTGCTGCCCCGCTGCGGTGCTCATGTCGTACGGGCAATCCGTGTCAGCCGCCGCTGGCGAGCAGAGCGCGACACTGGTGCCTAGAGCGGCGGCAGCGACGCTGATCGCTGCCGCAAGCTTCTTCTTCATCAATTCCCTATCGCGCTCGTGCGCCCGCAGGCGTTTCCAATTGATTGGCTGTGTTGACCTCAGACCGTCCCCCGGCCACCTCGGGGATTCCAGCTATCGCGCAGCTAACTGCGCGGTGGTTGTCACTCTATGAGGCAATCTCCCTGGCTCGTGCATAGCCGCCCAAGCCAGTCTCTGGCTTCTTGCCGGAATTATGGCAGATATTCACCACTGCGCTTCCAAGAACACGGCGGAAACGAATACGACGGGTTAACCAGTAACCTCGGTGACGTTTCGCGGCAGCGAACGCAGACGTGGAGCTGCCATTCGACATCGGGTCTGTGGCAGTCGAGCACGCAACCCCCTATCCGCGAATTCTTCTGGTGGCCGGGTAGGCAGAACTGAACTGTCCGAACAGACGAGACCGCCAACCGCAATACCGTCTCAGGCTTCTCGCAATTTCAAAACTACTGCCTGCCAGGCTATTTGAGACCAGACATTTTGATCCGATGCGACGACGGCGCAGTGCTCAGAGATCAAGGACGATGCGCAGTGCCGCATCAGCGCGACGCATCTCATCAAAGCTGAGGAACACGATGTTCTTAGCAAACCGGCCAGGGCATCCACTCGATCCTGCTCGGCAAGGTTTCGGGTAGAGCGGCAACCTCGGCAGCGCCTACCCCGCTGTAGCCGTCCAGCGAACAGCCCGCGTATCCAGGATCGCCGTCGGAAGCGCTGACATCGACGACGTGCATGGGCCGCGGTTCGCCCCGGTAGCCACCACCTTTACGTCGGCGGCTAAGTCTTCGCCTCCTGGGTGACGCACGCCGCAGCCGAGTGTCAGCATTGCCGCCATCGCGTCGGACGGACGCTGCTGCTAAACCGGCGTTGCGTTGACGCGACATCCCCGTCGCTCGTACCATTGGACAATGTCGACAATAGTCAAACCGGTAGATGTCCTGGTCGTCGGCGCCGGTCCGTCGGGGGCGGTGGTCAGTCACACGGCTGCAGCAGCGGGGCTCGACGTCATCTGCTTGGAACAGGGAGATTGGGTAAATCCCAATGACTTTCCCGCCAATCATCCGGAGTGGGAACTGCTCATTCAGCACGACTGGGCGCATGACCCCAATGTTCGACAACTGCCCTCCGACTATCCGGTCGATGTCACCGAATCAGACATGTGGCCGGTCATGTTCAACGCAGTGGGCGGCAGCTCGATCTACTACGGCGCAGAGTGGCCACGGTTGGTTCCCTCGGACTTCCGGGTCAAGTCACTCGACGGTGTCGCCGACGACTGGCCCATCAGTTACGACGACCTCAAGCCTTACCACGATGAGGTCGACGCATTCATCGGTGTAGCGGGTGTTGGCGGCGACACTGCCTACCCGGACGGGTTGGCCTACCCATTGCCGCCCAACCCTCTAGGCAAGGCCGGTGTCAAGGCCGCCGAATCAGCGAACAAACTGGGCTGGCATTGGTGGCCCGGTACCAACGCGATCGCCAGTCAGAAATTCAAAACCCTTGAACAGTGCGGGCGTTGGGGTACCTGTGAATGGGGATGCCCGCAAGGCGCCAAAGCATCGTTCGATCTGATCTACATGCCGCAAGCCGTACAACTCGGTGCGCAGGTGATAACCGGTGCGCGGGTGCGCAAAATCTGTACGGGTGCCGACGGGTTGGCAACCGGAGCCGAGTACATCGACCGCAATGGAAGCGTGGTGTTTCAGCCGGCCCGCGTAGTCATACTGTGCGCCAATGGAATTGGCACCTCGCGTCTCCTGCTGATGTCCGCGGACGAGACTCATCCCGACGGCTTGGCAAACTCGTCAGGCCTCGTCGGACGGAACCTCATGCTGCACCCGAACTGCTCGGCGCTGGGTTTCTACGACGAGCCGCTGGACAGCTGGCAGGGACCTGCCGGTCAACTGATCCATTCGCTGCAGTTCTACGAGACCGACAAGTCCCGCGGATTCCTCCGCGGATCGAAGTGTCAGGTGTTGCCGACCCCTGGTCCGCTGAATGCGATAGAGGCCCATCGCGACTTCGACTTCGATGATGTGTGGGGGCCAGCCGTGCACGACATCGCCCGGTCGGCTCAAAACGGGATCCTGTGGGCGGCCAATACCGAGGATCTTCCTGAGGAGCACAACCGTGTCACGTTGTCGCCCGATCTCGTCGACTCCGACGGTCTGCCTGCACCAAAGATCGAGTACCGCATCAGTGATAACACGCGAGCGCTGCTCCGGTGGACCGTGGACAGGCTGGTCGAGCTGCATAAAGCAGGAGGCGCGACAAAAATCATCACCCAGGAGCTCTGGGTAGACCAACCTGGCCACCTGCTCGGGACGGCCCGAATGGGCGACGACCCGGCCACATCCGTCGTCGATTCCTTCGGCAGGTCCCATGACGTGCAGAACCTCTTCATCGCCGATGGCAGCATCTTCGTCACCTCCGGATCGGCGAATCCGACCAGCACCATCACCGCGCTGGCGCTGCGAGTGGGTCGCAAGGTCGTCGAACAGCTATCCGGAAAGGCCTGATCATGACTGCATTAGATGGTGAACGCGCTCTGCAACAACGACTTTCGGTGCCGCCACATCGGAGTCGACCTCCGCGCCCACTCAGCGACAAAGAGCAGGAAGTGTTGCTTCGAATCGCCGACTCACTGATCCCGGCGACCGGACAGAACCCCAAACCCAGCGACGTCGAGGACTATGTGGTATTTCTGCAACTGGCCCTTTCGGCTCGCGTGGATGTTTTTGACACCGTCATGGCCGCGGTGGGCCGCCTCGCCGCAGTGCCTAAGGCTGAGATGTGGCAGACCCTCAAGCAGCTGTGGCGCGATGATCGTGCAGTCTTCGATCCGTTGTCTTCGGTGGTGGCCGGCGCATATTTCATGACACCCCAGGTCAAGACACTCATCGGTTATCCGGGCCAACGCCGCGACCCGGCGCCGATATCACTGGCCGCTGACGAGATTGGCAGCGGCCTGCTGGATCCGGTGATCGAACGTGGATCGATTTACGTGTCGACAACTGGCGAATGACGCCGAAAAACCCTGTGCTGCAGGCGCGGCCTCGCAGCTCCCCTTCGTTGTCGCTGCGCTGCAAACGTCGGTAATTCGCTGAGGAAACAGCAATTTTCGGACTTGCCATGCGGTGCAAATTTGGCATATTGTCGACAACGCGCAACAGATGGACGGCTTGGTTGATGCAGCAGGCCTTGTCCCCCAGCCTCAAGGAGCCCTCGTGACATTCAACGCGCCGAACCTGCCGACGGTCGCCAATCTCATCGACGGTAAGTGGGTCGAGGGTTCGGGTGACGAGACAATCGATGTCGTCAACCCGGCAACAGGACAGACCATCACGAGCTTCCGCGCGGCGAGCGTCGCTGACGTCGACGCTGCGGTGGATGCAGCACGTCGTGCCCAACCTGGCTGGGCTGTCTTGTCGCCTCGCGAACGCTCGCACATCTTGCACGCAATCTCAGCGGAATTCACTGACCGGCTCGCGGAGTTTACTGCGATCGAAGTGATCGACGCGGGCAAGCCAATTACTGCCGCCCGCGAGGAGGAGCTGCCCGATATCGCAGATTCGGTACGTCACTTCGCTGGTGCAGCCCGCCAGCTGAACGCTCAAGCAGCGACCGAATATGTCTCCGGCACAACCACATTCGTGCGTCGTGAGCCGTTGGGTGTGGTCGCCGGCATCACCCCGTGGAACTATCCGCTGTGGCAGGCCGTATGGAAGATCATGCCTGCGCTCGCGGCAGGAAACACCGTCGTCCTCAAGCCTGCAGAGCTGACTCCGCTCACCGCGGTTGCCTTCGCCGAACTTGCGCAGAAACATCTGCCTGCCGGCGTCGTCAACATCGTCAACGGGTTCGGTTCGACTGTGGGCAGTGCTCTGGCCGGCCACCCCGGCGTCAACCTGGTGTCGTTCACCGGCTCCACCGTGACGGGCCGCCACATCGCCGCCGCGGCGGCCGCGCGACCCAACAAGACGGTGCTGGAACTCGGAGGCAACGCCCCCGTCGTCGTGTTCGATGATGTCGATTTCGACACCGCTCCCGAAAAGCTGGTAGGTGCAGCACTTTACAACGCCGGTCAGGAATGTATGGCGGCCTCGCGGATGATTGTGGCCGAGTCGGTCGTAGACAAGTGGGTCGACGCGATCATCGATCAACTGAAGAAGATCAAGGTTGGTGACACCACCGACGAGTCCACGGATCTGGGGCCGCTGATCTCGGCCAAGCAGCGAGACCGTGCTGAAGCGTTGATTGCCAACCGTCCTCCGCATGCGAAAGTTGTCTACGGCGGCGGCCGTGGTGAGCTGCCCGGATTCTTCCTGGAACCGACCCTGATCGTCGGGCTCCAGCAAGATGACGACCTCGTCCAGCAGGAGATCTTCGCACCGGTGATCACGATTCAGACTTTCACCGACGAAGCTGACGCTATTGAGAAGGCCAACGCCGTCGACTTCGGACTGGCGGGATCGGTGTGGACCCGCGACGTGGGCCGTGCCATGCGGGTGGTCAACGCGCTCAACTTCGGAAACGTGTGGATCAACAATCATCTGGTCGTCGCACCAGATCTCCCCATCGGTGGATTCAATCAGTCCGGATACGGGAAGGAAGGCGGCTCCTTGGGAGTCGAAGAATTCACCCGCGTCAAGCAGATCGGGATCTCCCTCGACTGAGTCGGTTCCCGCCGCGGCGCTCCTACAACGACTAACGCAGAGGCTTAAACTCCATGTCCGCCATTGCCCCCGGTCGCCCAACCCGCCGCTTCTAAGGCGGTCCACGAACTGGTTCGGCGGGCCGCGGCGGTGGCGCTGGCAATGGCAGACATGGCACGCGAGTCTCGCGCAGAACTGCTCGACGCAATGGCTTCGGCGGTCGAGGAGCACCGCACTGAACTCGTCGAAACCGCGTCATTGGAAACAGGTTTCGCGGATGCGAAACTGAAGGGCGAGCTGACGCGGGCGGCTTTTCAGTTGAGGTTTTTTGGTGAGGTACTGCATGAGGGCAGCTACCTGGAAGCCACTATCGACCCCTTCGCGTTCTCCGTTGTGGGTGGTGATACCGCCTCAGCTTTGGCCGCGGGGTGTCCGGTGATTGTCAAAGCGCACGAATCCCACCCGGCCACGTCCAAGCTCTCCTACGACATCCTGGTGTCTGCCGCCACCGCCTACGGCGTCCCCGCAGACATTCTGGGTATTGTCTTCGGCTTGCACGGTGGAGCGGAACTGGTCGCGCACAGCGCAATTCGCGTGGCGGTGTCTTGGGCGCAAACCCATGCCGGTCCGTGGCCGGCCACCAATTCCTCACATACCTCTGTCGGCGCGACCGCGGTCCGTAGGTTTCTGCGCCCGATCACATTTCAGAACGCCCCCGAAGCGGCACTCCCCGAAGAGTTGCGCGACGGTTACAGTCGTATTCCACGCCGTATCGACGGGGTGCTGACACCTCCCCCGCCGTCTTAGACGTCGGGGGAGGAAACCGCGTGCCCGTCAGACACTTCGGTTCCGGGTGCGTCATGGATATGGTGGGCGACCGCTGAGAGGATTCGATCCCGATCCCCGGACCGGAAGATCTCGCAGAGTTCGGTGTGCACTGCGGCGACCCCGTGAATATCTGCGAAGGCTTCATGGTCGAGGATGAGGAACAACTTCAGTTTGGATTCCCAGCTCATCCACAGCGCCAGCAATTGAGCGTTGCCACACCGCTCGTAAAAGAAACGGTGGAACGCCAAATGGGTCTCAATCTGCGCCGCCTTGTTGTTTTGGTCCGTGGCCCGATCGAGCTTGGCGACCAGTCCTTCTAGAATTTTCCAGTCTGAAGCGCTCAACCCGGCCAAAGCGAGATTAACGACATACGGCTCGACGAGGACCCGGATCTGCGCGATCTCGGCGACAGTAACCGGGGAGACGGAAGCGACGAATGCGCCACGAAAGGCGACTTTTTCGACGAGCCCTTCCTCTTCGAGTCGACTAAGTGCTTCTCGAACCGGAGACCGGCTGATCTTCATTTCGGTGGCGATATGCGCCTCGCGCAACTGTGTCCCTGGCGGCAATGCGCCGGTGAGAATCGCTTCTCGAATCTGAATGAACGCCGCACTCGGCGTTTTCTGGTGTTGGAGCGGCTCGAACGTCGTCACTAACCTTCCCCCCTTAACGGGATTTGGTCGACAGTATACCGAGTCGCTTGCGCTGGTACGCGCTCCTGTTGAAGGACAACGGCGAACGTGTCTTCTCAAGTCATTGGGCCCGTCAGGGATCGGCGGGCGGCACACGGGCCGCCGGCCGATCCCCAGGCGGTTACTTGTACCCGTCAGCGATGGCCTTTTCGGTGTCCTTGCGCACCACCGCGTCCGCGTCCGGCGAGAGCGGCAGGCGAGGTGCCCGGCAAGGGCCGCCCTTGCGACCCACGATGTCCATCGACAGCTTGATCGCCTGGACGAACGCGGGTTTCGAATCCCACCTCAGCAGCGAGTGCAGGTCCCGGTACATCGGCAAGGCCTTCTCGATGTCTTTTGCCACCGCGAGGTTGAACAATTCCACACAGGCCGCCGGCAAGGCGTTGGGGTATCCGGCGATCCAGCCCTTGGCGCCAGCGATGGCCAACTCGAGCAGGACATCATCGGTACCGATCAAAACGTCGAGTTCGGGTGCCAGCTCGGCGATCTCGTAGATCCGCCGGACGTCGCCACTGAATTCCTTGACAGCGACGATCAAGCCGTCGGCGTGCATCCTCGCCAGGAGCTCCGGCGACAGATCCGTCTTGGTGTCGTGCGGATTGTTATAGGCCACCACTGGGATACCAACTTTGGCGACTGTCTTGAAGTGGTCATAGACGATGGTCTCGTCGGTGCGGTAAGCGTTCGGAGGAAGCTGCAGAATCGCCTGCGCACCGGCGTCTTTCGCTTGCTGCGCCCATGCCGCCGATTCCCGTGCGCCGTACGCGCCGGTGCCCGGCACCACCGAAAAGCCTTCGGGAGCCGCTTCAACGGCAACCTCTACGACCTTGGCTCGCTCCTCGGGGTTCAAGCACTGGTATTCGCCGAGCGATCCGTTCGGAGTGATGCCGGAGCAGCCGTTGGCCGCGAGCCAGCGCACGTGCTCAGCAAAGCTGTCGTAGTCGACCGACAGATCTTCGTTGAACGGCAGCGCACTGGCCACCACCACCCCGTGCCACGGCTGTCCAGTCATATTTTCGAACCCCTTTTGAGTGTTGTCGACAATGTGCAACAATTGTGCAGGGTGCAAACACGTATCGTCAACTCACAGTTTTCAGTGAGCGCCTCGTCTATCGTGACGCGGTGAGTGCGAGAAGGTCTGCGCCGAAACCGGTTTCGCACATCCACAAGCTCGGCCAGGAAGCAGCTGACTTGCTGAGCGCTATCCGGAGAGTAGGACGCGAACGATGTCCGTGGAGTTAACAGAGCTTGAGGCCGAAATGTTAGCCGGGAGTCACGGGGCGGCCACCGCGCTGGCAATGCGCATTGTTATGGCGGCGGCCCGGACGCAAGCCGCGCCGCGGCTGCTCACTGTGAAGTCGGCACATGTTGACAGTTGCCTGTACCACGGACCGTCGAGTCTGGATTTCGTCCGGACACTCGTCGAGGGTGGGGCTCAGGTCAGCGTTCCGACCACATTGAACGTCGGTGGTCTCGATCTGACCCGGCCTGACCTGTTCCGCGGTGCCGAGCCGGTGGGCGCCGCAGCCCGCGAGCTCATGACGGGATACGTGAGCCTGGGGTGCAGACCCACATTCACCTGTGCTCCGTATCAGCTGCCCGGTCGTCCGGCATTCGGTGAAGACGTCGCATGGGCCGAGTCGAATGCAATCGTTTTCGGCAACAGCATGATTGGCCTGCGCACCAACCGCTATGGGGACCTGATCGATATCTGCGCGGCTATCACCGGCCGAGTTCCTTACTGCGGCCTGCATGTCGAGGCCAATCGGCGAGCCGAGATGGTGTTCACGGTCGGCGATGACGTGGTGGAGGCAACGGATTCCGATCTGCTTCCCTCACTGCTGGGGCACCACATTGGACGTCGAACGGGCAGTCTCATCCCCGCCCTCTCGGGCTTGAGCTCGGTACAGATCACCGAGGATTGGGGCAAGAACTTCGGCGCGGCGGCAGCCAGCAGCGGCGGTGTCGCGCTGTTCCACCTCGTGGGTGTCACACCCGAGGCGCCGGACCTGGCCACCGCACTGCACGGGCAAGACCCCGTTCGCCTGGAGTCCGTCACTCTCGACGACCTGCGGCAGGCACGCCGCGAACTCACTACCGCATCGAGCGGTGAACCATTGGGTGGCGTGAGCATCGGCACCCCGCATCTGTCCCGGACCCAGTTAGTCGAGATGGCAACCCAACTGCGTGGTCAACAGGTTCGGGTTCCGACGTATGCCACCACCAGCCGATCGGTGTTGGCGGCCGAGCCAGGGGCGCAACAGATTTTGGAGGCCAGTGGAGTGACCATAGTCCGCGATACCTGCACTTATGGGCAATCGGTGATCATGCAGCCCGAGGGGGCCGTGATGACCAACTCGGCGAAATGGGCGTACTACGCGCCGGCACACCTGGGCTTCTCGGTCATGCTCGCAAGCGTCACCGATTGCCTGCTCAGCGCCGTCCGCGGTGAGATCACCGTGACGGATGGGTCGCTTCGATGACGAGACAGCAGATCAACGCCGAATTACTCCTGGGCGGATCGGCCTCGGGCCCGTTGCTCACTCTTCGTGAGCCCGTCAGTTTCTGGGGCGGCGTCGACGATCAGACCGGCACGATCATCGATCGTAATCATCCACAACATGGCGTCAGCTTGGCCGCGACTGCCTTGCTAATGGGGGCGACACGGGGGTCGAGCTCATCGAGTAGCACTTTTCTGGAATGCGTGCGCCTTGGTACGGCCCCGGCCATTCTCCTACTGACTGAACGAGATGCCATCTTGACGGTGGCGGCCGCCGCCGCTTGGGAGATCTACCGGACTGGTCCCACAGTGCTGATCCTTCCCGAGATGCCAGAGCTGGTTGGTCCGCATACCATCACCGTCGACGCTGGTGGCGCCCTCTTCGCGAGTCGCGAGTAGAAGTCTCGGCGGTTCGCGCCGCGCGCCGCGACGAGAAGCCGATACGAGCCGACCGCTGGTCGGCCAAAGCTGTTTGCGCACTAGAAAATAACGGTCCCGGCGCTGCGGTGGCTGAAAGATTCGGGGCTTGCGCCAGGGTTCGGCAGCTCGTCAGAAAAATATAAATTTCCCTTCGAAATCCCGCTTCCCGATGGTACATTGTCGACAACAGTCAGGGCTGCGGGATTCCTCCCGGTAGCTTAGGTCGAATCGATGGAGGAAGTAGTGGTGAATCCCGCAGAACACGCACAGCCAGGGCTTTACCTACCGACGGCGTCGGGCACCTGGAGTCGACGCTCCTTTCTCCGCGCCGCGGGTGGCGGGGCCGCTGCGCTGGCCGTCGGCGGCGCCTTGGCGGCCTGCGGGGGCGGTGGCACTAATAGCGGCGCCGGCGGTGGCGGTGGCCAGCCCAAGACTGGTGGCACGCTGACACTCGGCTATCTCGGCGGCGGATCGGCAGACACCCTCGACGGCCAGAACCCGGCGAACACCGCGGACTGGGCCCGGGCTTACGCGCTCTACGACGGCTTGATGCGGCTCGATAACAACGGGCAGCTGGTCATGTCACTGGCACAGTCGGTCGAACCGGACGCCACCGGCCTGGAGTGGACCATCAAGATCCACCCGAATATCAAGACGCACAAGGGCAAACCGTATACCGCTGACGATGTCCTCTACAGCTTGCGTCGGATCATCGACAATAAGTACTTCTCTGCAGCTCCGCTCGGGCCGATCGACTTCGCGGCGACCAAGGTCGCGGATCCAACCACCCTGATCGTCAAATACTCTCGGCCATATTCGGTGCTGCGCGAGGCGCTAGCGCTGAACTACACCATCATGGTGCCCCGAGATTTCGACCCCAAGGATCCCGACGGTACGGGACCGTTCAAGTACCAGTCCTTCACGCCGGGAACTGGCAGCACCTTCACGCGCAACGCGGAATACTGGGACGGCCCGGGACCGTATGTGGATACGTTCATCGTCACCAATATTGGCGACGAGGGCTCTGCGGTCAACGCGCTGCAGTCGGATCAGGTCGACGTCGTCAACCAGCTGTCCAACAACTCGGCCACGGTGTTGAAGAACAGTGGACAGCAGGTCTATAGCAAGCCGTCCGGTTCACTGGGCATGTTCACCACCAATTGGTTGCTCGCACCGTTCAATGATGTCCGTGTCCGACAGGCGGTACGTCTGACGATCGACCGGAATGCGATGGTGCAGCAGGTGTTCGGCGGACAGGGCCAGATCGGCAATGACATCGTCGGCAAGCTCGACCCGCTGTACGACAGCTCGATCCCGCAGCGAGAGCGGGATCTGGACCAGGCCAAGGCGCTGCTCAAGGAGGCCGGCGCCGAGAATCTGGTCATCAATATGCCGGTGGCGCCATTCGGTCCCGGAATGGTCCCAGCTGCAGAGGTTTTGGCGACGCAGCTCAAGGACGTTGGTATCCAGCTCAACGTTCAGCAACAGAGCGTGACCGAATACTACGACAAGTCTCTTGGGAAAACACAGCTGGGGCAAGACTTCTGGCCGACGACTCCCTACCTCATCGTGGCCGGCATGGCGATGGACGGTGACCGAGGGACGTTCAACCAGAGTCATCAAAACGATCCGGAATACAACGCCTTGTACGCCGAGGCGGTTTCGACCCTTGATCCAGGCAAGCAGAAGGACATTGCCCACCAGATGCAGAGGATCGAGTACGACCGCGGTGGAAACATCGTCCCCTACTACTACCCCACGATCGACGCCAGCTCTCCTCGGGTGCACGGTATCGAGCCGACCGCTAACGGCCTCGGACCCAACGGTCTCTTCTGGGCCAACATCTGGGTCGACTGACGAAAGCAGCTGTATCAGAGGAGATTTGTCGTGAGTGAAATGACAATCGAGCCCGCGACAGCTATCGTCGGGGACCAGCCCAAGCCACCACGCCCCGTGCTGCAGTTGCTCGCGCGGCGAATTCCCTTGGGAATTCTGTCCGTCATCGTTGCTGCGGTGATCGTGTACTGGGCCACTGTGATCCTGCCGGGTGACGCCGCGCAGGCGATCCTCGGTCAGCTCGCCACACCGGAAAGGCTGGCCGCACTACGAGCTCAGCTCGGGCTCGACAAACCGGCCCTGCAGGCCTTCTTCGACTGGTCATGGGGTTTCCTGCATGGAGATTTCGGTACTTCCCTGACGCAGCACCGCCCGGTCTGGCAGGTCGTGGAGCCGAAGCTTCTCAACTCGGCAGCCCTGGTCGCGGTGGTGCTCGTGCTCTCCACGGTGGTCGGAGTGGCCGCCGGCATGTGGACGGCGCGCCGCCCCGACGGCTTCGCGGACACCGTACTCGGAGTGGTATCGCTGGTAGCCGCTTCGTTGCCGGAGTTTGTGGTCGGCGTTCTTGTTCTGCTGGCCTTGGCCGTCGGACCGTTGAAGTTTTTCCCCGCGTTGTCATCAGTGCCGCCGGACACACCGATATGGACTCAACCCGAAAAGATGGTGTTGCCGATCCTGACGTTGATGATCGTCGTGACGCCGTACGTGTACCGAATGGTACGTGCGGCCACCATCGAAGCACTCGCCTCGGACTATTGCGAGGTCGCGGTCCTGAAAGGCACCGCGCCGTGGCGGGTATTGATCCGGCACGCGCTACCTAACGCGTTAGCGCCGACCATTCAGGTCGTAGGGCTGAATCTGCTCTATCTCGCCGGCGGAATCGTCATGGTAGAGACCGTCTTCACTTACCCGGGAATTGGCAGATTGTTGGTCGATGCCATCAACACTCGGGACATCCCGGTGTTGCAGTTTGTCGTTGTTCTTCTCGCGATCTTCTACGTCTGCGTGAACATCCTGGCCGATGTTCTGGTACTCGTCGCCACCCCGAGGCGGAGGTTCCCTCGATGATCTTCTCCAACGCCGCACGCTCAAAAGGACGACGACAGGGCGGCATACTGCGGTCCGTGGCCG
Organism: Mycobacterium sp. 155; assembly: GCF_000373905.1. NCBI lineage: Bacteria > Bacillati > Actinomycetota > Actinomycetes > Mycobacteriales > Mycobacteriaceae > Mycobacterium > Mycobacterium sp. 155. The sequence goes on along the minus strand of NZ_KB892705.1, from coordinate 1,461,901 downwards.
CAGCGACGCGTAGTCGTCGTGGCCGCTGGGGACTGCTGCTGGCAGCAATCCCCGTCGCGACCGCTGTCATCGGTCCGCTCCTGGTGAGTACCACGGATACAACGAATTTTGTTGCACCGCCGATGAGTACACCGGGCGGTGCCGCCGGATTGTTCGGCACCGACCAACTTGGCCGCAGCGTCCTGGATCGCACGCTCGACGGTGGGCTGCAGCTGCTTGTCTCGGCGGCGGTGGCGACCGCCGTGATTCTGCTAGTTGGTTCTGCGGTCGGCATCGTCGCCGCGTACGAAGGTGGTTGGACCGAACTCCTTCTCATGCGCTCGGCCGATGTCCTGTTGGTCATCCCGCAATTGGTCTTCGCGTTGGTTCTGGTGAGCATCTCCGGACAATCGCAGATCCTGATCGTCCTGGCGGTCGCAATATCGCAAGCACCGCAGACGGCCCGGGTGGTGTACTCCTGCGCCCAGAACGTGTGCGAACAAGACTATGTCAAGGTCGTCCGGCTCTGGGGAGCCAAACGGCACCGCATTTTCATTGGGCAGGTGCTGCCCAACCTGATCACGCCGTTGTCGGTGGAAGCGGGTCTGCGGCTGAGCTATTCGATCATCATGATCGCCGGCCTGAACTTTCTCGGTTTCGGGGTGCGGCCGCCAGCGCCGTCCTGGGGCGTGATGATCAACGAGAATCGCATCGGACTGGGCATCAATCCCTGGGGTGTGGTCGTCCCCACTGTCTTGCTTGCCCTTCTGGCCGTCGGCACCAACATGTTCACTGATGCCCTGGCGCGCGTCAGTCTGGGCGAACGTGGTGCCGAATCACTTGAGCTCAGCTCCTCACTTCCCCAGGATCAGCAATGACTTCAACGAACCCAACACCCCCCTCGCCGCTGCGGCTGGTCGTCAATGGTGTGAATATCGCGCTGGCGGACCACGACACCCCTGTGGTTGCCGACTTCTCCGTCACCCTGGAGCCCGGCAAAATCCTTGCCCTGGTTGGCGAGTCAGGATCCGGAAAGAGCACGGCGTCGTTGAGTCTGCTCGGCTTGGCCCGGCCCGGGTTGAAGGTGGTATCGGGGTCGGCCGTGATTGACGGCGTCAATATTCTCGGGCTCAAAGACCGTCAACTACGCGATGTCCGCGGCCGCGTTATCTCCTACGTCCCACAGGATCCCACCAGCGGCCTGAATCCCGCGATACGTGTAGGCGCACAGGTACGCGAAGCGCTGACCAACCATGCCGGCAGCGTCGAAGGCGATATCGATGTGAGGGTTCGGGAACTACTCGAGGGGGTCGGCCTGCCCCCGGAGGACCGCATCCTGCGCAGCTACCCGCATCAACTTTCTGGGGGCCAGCAGCAGCGTGTCGCGATCGCGATGGCATTCGCCTGCCGGCCCTCGGTGGTGGTCCTCGACGAGCCCACAACAGGTCTGGACGTGACCACGCAGCGGCGCGTTTTGGAGACGGTCTGTCAACTGACCGACCGCTATAAATCGAGTGCGATCTACGTCAGCCATGACCTGGCTGTAGTCGCCAACATCGCCGACTACACCGCGGTCATGTACGCCGGGCGCATCGTCGAAATGGGCAACACTGACGATGTCTTTCGGCGGCCCGCGCACCAGTACACCCGTGGCCTGCTGAACGCGATTCCGGACGTGGACAATCCGACCAAACTCCAAGGCATCGCTGGCAGTCCGCCCCGTCCGGGCGCGTGGCCGGCAGGATGCTCGTTCGCGAGCCGATGTCAGGTCGCCACGGACGAATGCCGAAAAGAAGTTCCGGCTGCGACACCGATCCGGCAGGGGCACTGGGCGAGCTGTGTCCACGCGATGCGCGATAGCGGAGATCTGCTCGCGGGTACGCGAGTTCCGGTGCATCTCAGCGATGCCATGCCCATCATGCGAGTCGAAAACCTGGATGCGTGGTTCGGCAAGGTTCAGGCACTTCACAATATCGATCTCGAACTGAAGCCCGGCGAGTGCACCGCCATCGTTGGTGAATCCGGTTCGGGAAAAACGACTTTGGCGCGATGCATAGTCGGCCTCAACAAAAACTGGGCTGGAACGCTGACGCTCGATTCGGAGAGCGTCATGCCGGATGCGGGTAAACGATCGATGGATCAGCGTCGACGTATGCAATACATCTTCCAAAATCCGTATTCATCGCTGAATCCGCGGGCGACCGTGGCGCAGAGTCTGGAAGAGCCGCTTAGGTTGTTCTATAAGCTGTCCCGGTCCGAGCGTGACACCCGCATTCGGCAGGTCCTCGGCGAAGTAGCCCTTACTGAGACTTACGCTGACCGCATGCCGGGTCACCTCTCGGGAGGTGAGCGGCAACGTGTCGCGATCGCGCGGGCACTGCTGGTGAATCCGGACGTGCTGGTGTGCGACGAAATCACCTCGGCGCTCGATGTTTCAGTGCAGGCGATGGTGGTCGAGCGGTTGCGGCGGCTCCAGGTCGACCGTGGGCTGTCGATGTTGTTCATCACGCATAACTTGGCGGTTGTCAGCAGCATCGCCCAGCGGGTCGTGGTGCTCGCCCGCGGGAGGGTGGTGGAGGCAGGCACGACTCAGCAGGTCCTCGACAATCCGCAGCATCCCTACACGCAACAGCTCCTTCGTGATCTTCCGCGGATGCCGAGTGCTGAAGGGGATGTCGAACAAAATTGCATGACCGGGCCCACCAAACTGACTGGGTGACAGACGCGTTCGCGCAGCCCGACCGAAACTCATACGAGGAGTAACAGTGGGAACGATCACTCAACGTGGAATCGACGACCTCCCCATCATGGAAGAGTTCGACCGTCCTGACTTCGGCACCGACTTCGGGTGGGTCACGGCTGACCTCTTCACGCGTCCATATAAAGGCCTAATGCGGACCTCCTGGGGCGACGTCGTGGTGTATAGCAACGCCGATCTTGCCGCGCTGCGGGCGCACCCCGGCAGCACCCATCAGCCGATAGATGTCATGTTCGAAAGCTTCGGTGACGTCGACAAGAGCGGGCTCAATCGGCTGTTCGGTGCCAACACCTTCTCCTGGCAGCCCCCGGTTCACAAACCGGGCAAGCAACTTCTGATGAGGTTGTTCACGCCGAAGAGCGTGGGTCGCTTTCACGACACCTTCGTCCAGATCGTTCGGACCCTGCTCGATGATGCGATAGCGCGGGAGCAGGTCGACTTCGTTAAGGATGTGGCCCGTCCGGCAGTGGCCCAGTTCTGGAGTCATGTACTCGGATTGACGGTCGAAGAAGCAACCGAATTGGTGCACCTGGCCGGCCAGGTGCAGGCCTCATTCACCCTGAGGCCGAGCCGGGACGTCATCGTCAGATCGAACACCTCGGCGCACGAATACATGGATCTGCTGAACGCGTCGATGTCGCGGGCTGCCGCGGGCGGGGAATACCCGCTGCTGACCGAACTGGTGGCCGAGTACGCCACAATGGATGATCTCGGCCGACCTGCTGACCCGTTTGTGCACCTCGGTGCGGCGCTCATCGACGGGTTTCACACCCTCGGGGCGATATTGAGTTCGGTGGTCTATGCGTTGCTGGAGGCGGGCTTGCAACCCGAGGCGACGGACCGCCCGGTGATGAGCTTCGCCACCGCGGCCTACCAAGAGGGAGTCCGCCTTCACTCGGCGATCACAGCGTTATCACGCTGGGCAGTAGAAGATTTCGTATACGACGACGTACTGATCCCGCGGGGCACGAACATCCAGATGGCGTGGCTGCTCGGAAATCGCGACCCGGAAGTGTTCGACGATCCGGCTACATATCGGCTGGACCGTGCGAATCGTGTCAAGCAGTTCAGCTTCGGCGGCGGCTTCTACGTGTGCGCCGGGCGCAGTGTCGTTCAGGCACTCAGCGAGGTTCTGCTCGCCGAACTTGCCGGCAACTCCATCGCGGTAGAGCTGGCCGGTGAAGCGCGATGGGATCCCGCATCGTTGTTGCACGAGCTGAAAGCGCTTCCCGTCGCACTACGCCGCCGCTGAACTCCCAACCTTTCCACGTTCGATTGAAGGACGATTGTGCCGACCCATATTCAACTGATCATTCGGGAGCGCCGCGACGAATCAGAAGGGGTCATTTCGCTGATCCTGCAACGGCCCGACGGCGGTGAATTACCTTCTTGGGAACCGGGATCTCACATCGATCTCGTTCTCGACAGCGACCTCATCCGGCAGTACTCGCTGTCATCGGATCCCAGCGATCACACCCAGTGGCGGGTCGGGGTGTTGCGGGAGCCGGCCGGCCGCGGCGGATCCGAATTCATCTTCGGAAAACTGCATACAGGTGACCACGTGCAGGTCAGTGCACCACGGAACAACTTTGCACTCGAATCGGCGTCGAAGTACCTGTTCATCGCGGGGGGTATAGGGATCACACCGATCCTGCCGATGATTACGCAGGCCAACGCCGAAGGTGCTGACTGGACACTGCTGTACGGCGGCAGGACCAGGAGGTCGATGGCCTTCGTCGACGAACTCGCCCGCTTTGGCGATCGGGTCACGATCGCGCCGCAGGATGAGGTGGGGCTGCTCGATATCGCCACCGCCGTGGCAGAATCACCCGGCGCTCACGTGTATGCGTGCGGGCCGGAGCCACTGCTAAAGGCGGTGGAAGCCCAGATGGTATCCGCGCTCGACAATCTCCACGTGGAGCGCTTTGCGCCAAAGGATGTCGAAACTAGCTGGGAAGATGAAGAATTCGAGGTGGAGTTCGTCGACAGCGGTATTACCGTCACCGTTCCCGTCGGACGCTCGATTCTGGCGGTCGCAGAGGAAGCCGGTGTCCCGGTCTTCTCATCGTGTGGCGAAGGTACATGTGGAACATGCCTCACTACCATCGTCTCTGGGCGCGCGGAACATCGCGACTCCATTTTGAGTGAAGGCGAGCAGCAGGAGCAAACCAGCATGCTGATCTGTGTGTCTCGGGCCGAAAGAGGTTGTCCGCGACTCGAACTCACGATATGAGTATGGTGCAGTGTCATCGCGCCGAAGAGCCTTCGGCCTCGGCGCTCACCACCAGGGCGGCGTGCTGACACCGTCCAGCAAAAAGGCATCGTGTCCGCACCGACCTAGTGGGCAGGTAGGCGCCACTGTCTACAGCCCGGATGGAACGACCTTGCCGTTGACCGTCACCTCGACCTGGCCGGTCTTCGTGTTGTACGCGATCTTGCCGTGCTCGAACGTCGACACGAGCAGATCGCCGTCGGCATTCTCGTCGCTGGTGGGCACGCCCAGCGGACCTGCCGAGCCATTATTGCCGGTGACCGCAGGCACGCCGTCCGGATCGCGCTGGACATTCCAGGCCTCCCGGATCTTGCCCCAGGTGATATACGCAGGTGTGCCCGCCTCGTCGTTCTTGGCGACGATTACGCCGCCCTGGAACTGCTGGAACACCACGCCACTCTCCCGCGTTCCCGCGTTGTGATCACCCGTCAGCGGCTTACCCAGAGCGTCCTTCTGGCTCGTGGTCGCCGACGAGTACTTGGCAGCGATCGGGCCGGTCAGCGTCACCTCGACGTCTCTCTCCCCGATGAGCTTCACTTCGGCGGGCTGCACCGGGGTTTCAGATGTGGAGGTGGAGATCAACCCGACCTGAGGCGGCATTGACGCGTCGACGTTCGTGCCATTGCTGCAGCCCACAGTGATCAGCGCGACAGCGGTTAGACCGACGACTGCCGTGCGGCGGTATGCGATCGTCCTCATGGGCTTCCTCTCACGTCTTCCGGTGGTCTGGGTCGAGTTATAGCCGAACCCTCGCCCGGCCCGGACTATAGCCGAAGCTCTTGAGCGGCGCGGGCAATTGCGGTCTTCGTAACTCCGCACAGACCTACCGTTGGGTCATAGAAAGTAAGCCAGCGTACCTGAGTATGGGATCACCAATGCCCGATGAAATCCACTATGTACCCGCCCCAATGACTTTCGTGACTGCGGCCTCTGCGGGAAGCCTTGTCACGAGACACAACGCAATTCAGACGCGTAAATCTGCCCCAGATTCATGAGAATGGGCATCAGCTGCCAAGTTACGGCGGGCGCTGCGCTGCGCCAGTGCCACTGAGAGCACTGTCGCGAGCACCAACACCGCGAGCGCACCGAAGCCCGCTGATACCGACGTCGTCCACACCCCGTTAAGCAGTAGGAGGCCCGGCACGGTGCACGTCGGGATACCCAGCAGAATCACGAACCAACCGGTGAAATACCCCAAGTCGACCCGCCCCGCCTTGGCTACGCCAAGCCCGAGCATCACGAAGAACAACGCCCAGATGATTGCCCAGGTCGCCCAGATGACGGCGAACACCGGGTCCGTGCCGACGCTCTTGATCGCAAAGAAAGTCACGATCACCGCGACAAACGAGCAGTACCAACCGAATCCCCGCGCGTCGATGCCGAAGATCTGAATCAGACCGAACCACAGGTAGGTGAACCCGAACAGATAACTCGGCCAGGCCGCGTTCACGATGGCGAGATCGCCCCCCGACTGCGCAAGTATCAGCGTCGGCACGACAATCTGAGCGGATCCCACGAACAAATTCAGCGGCGCGGCTCCCCGCGGATCGACGACTCCGATCGCTGTCAGCCCATTGACAAGCAGCACCACTCCGACGAAAAGCAGTCCGACATTACCCATCAGCGGCCGATCCATTCCGCGGACTGATCACTCAGCAAAGCCTTTTCGTGCGTCGAGGCCTTTTCGCACAGCGAGTTGGACCGGCTGATCCACCGGGAAGCAGCTGGGCGCGAGATGATTTCGTACAAATCGAGACTTTCAGCGGTGAACAGCGGCTCTTCATCCTTGGGTGTTAGATGCATGAAGCCAGCCCGTGACTCCGTTGCCCAGGAACAGTCCTGCAGGTGAACGACCGCGCTGGGGCGGTGTGGGGTGAGTTTCGGCATGTGTCGTGGCCCCTGTCGTGTGACGGTGAACTCTCGACAGCGTAGAAACGGCCGCATCCCCCCGGCTATGGGAGGAATCTCCCATTTGGGACTACCCGATGAAGCTCGCGCCCGAATCCAATGAATCTGCAGAATTCTTGGTCGATGACGACCTACCGATAGATGTACGCCCAGCACAGTGAGCAGTGCCGTAGCCTACTGCGGCGACGGCACCCGTACCCCGAATTCACCCTGCCGCCATGCCCCGAGTGTCAAGGTCACGCAGCATTCTGCCGGATAGCAGTCCCCAGGCCATGGCCTGGGACACGCACGACGCCCGGTTACTGGCGCCGAGCTTGGCAGTCGCACTCTCCAGATGGTGTCCCGCAGTGCGAACGCTGATGAACAGCTGGGCCGCGATCTGGTTGTTGGTCAAGCCCCGTGCAGCGAGGGTAAGTGCATCGAGTTCGCGAGGTGTGATCCCGTAAGGCAGTGCGACGCGAGTGATCAACATGACCGCGTGGAGGCTGTCTTGCCGGAATCGGGGCGCGGTTCCGATACGCCGCACATGCAGCCAGCCTGTGCCGTCATGCCAACGCGTCGTCGCGCCCCCCACCACGGTCGACGCCATCTCACGGACAAGCGCCTGATCGATCGGCGAATCCCACTGGCTCCCCAGCCGCAACAAGTGCGCACGGCCGGTCCTGTCAACCGCCCAGGCCTGAGCTTCCGGCCCCATCAGTTCGGCCACCATCCGCGGCCTCACCGAGAGGTCCAGATGTTCGGCCATTTGCAGGCGCAGCGTGTTGATCTCGTCCACATCGTCATCGCTCGGATAACGCGGATCGTCGCAGTTGACGTGGATGGTGCCGGCGTAACTGCCCTCAGCCGTGACCAACCGAGCCGACAGTCCCTCGTCGAAGCCAGCCGGCGCGAAAACCCCGGTCACCGAGTACGTCGTGCGGTAGGCCGGAAAATCGCGCCACCGCAGTGCCCCCAAGCTGCGCCTGCGCATCGCATCGAACAGCGGGTCGTGCTCGACAAACCAGTTGTTGAAGTGATCCATGACCTCGTCGGGGTATCCATGGTTTGCGATGGACAGGTGCCGGCGCTGAATCGGGTCCCACAGGCAGATCGCCGAGGCCGACGACGCCACCCGTTTGCCGAGGGCGTCGAGCACCTCGCTTGCTCGGCTTTCGATGCTGCTATCACTGTCGAGCATCGCGGCGTAGGTGCTTGCCATCGCCAGAAGTCCCTTCCTGCAGTTCACTCGAACTGGTCCGCCCTGTCTGTCACAGACCGCGGTCTCGCGGATTGTATGCCTCGAACTGCGAATCCATGCCGCTTCCAGAAAATTCGCATGCCATTGGCAGTTCTCTCAATGTTCGGAAATGCCACCAACCTCGAAACCATCATTGACAGGACGTATTTGGCGAGTATTCCAACGTCGCGACGGTGACGAAACCGGGTGGGTGTCAAATGGGAGATTCCTCCCATAGCCGGGGCGATGCGGCCGTTTCTACGCTGTCGAGAGTTCACCGTCACACGACAGGGGCCACGACACATGCCGAAACTCACCCGACACCTTCGCACCAGGATCGCCGTCGATCCACCCCGTCCCGTACCTGCACAAATGTCTCTGGGCAACGGGTTTGACGGGCTGACATCATGCATCTAACACCCAAGGACGAAGACCGGCTGCTGCTGTTTCTAGCCGCCGAACTGGCCCGTAAACGTCGAGCTGCCGGCCTGGCCCTGACCTACGCCGAGGCCCGAGCGCTGATCGCTGACGAAGTAGCCGAGTCGGCCCGAGCGGGCGCCACGGTTGCCGAGGCCGCGGCCCACGGTGCCAGCCTGCTGACCGACGACGATGTACTGCCCGGCGTGCGTACGCTGCTGGGCTCGGTCCAGGTCGAAGCATTCTTCGAGGACGGACAGAAGCTGGTCACCGTGCACGACGCGATCACGCCGGGCACCAGGACCGCCGCCGAACTCGCCATCGTTCCCGGTGAAATCCTCGCTGCCGAAGGTGATCTGGAGCTCAACGCCGGCCGGGAGACCGCAACGGTGACGGTCGAAAACACCGGCGACCGGCCCATCCAGGTGGGTTCGCATTTTCATTTCTTCGAAGCCAACCGGGCGCTGCGCTTCAACCGTCGCGCCGCCTTCGGAATGCGTTTGGACATCCCGTCGGGAACCGCAGTGCGCTTCGAACCCGGTGAGGCACAAAATGTTTCATTGACGCAATACGCGGGCGAGCAGATCGTCATCGGACAGAACGACATGACCAACGGCCCGACCAAGACTGAACCGAGTGGAGAGCTCATGACCAATCTGCACGCCAACGGCTTTCTCGATTCGGAGGTGTGACAATGACGCACCGGATCAGCCGTCAGCGCTACGCCGAACTGTTCGGACCCACGGTCGGCGACCGGGTCCGCTTGGCCGACACCGAGTTGTTGGCCAAGGTTGAGGCCGACGCCACGGTGTACGGCGATGAGGCCGTCTTCGGTGGCGGCAAGACCATGCGTGAGGGTATGGCCGTGCACGGCGATGTCACCAATGCCGAAGGTGCGTTGGATTTCGTCATCACCAACGTCTTGATCATCGATGCGGTCTTGGGTATCCGTAAGGCCGACATCGGAATTCGCAACGGTCGTATCGCCGGGATCGGAAAGGCCGGCAACCCCCGCACGATGGCCGGTGTCGATCCCGAACTTGTCATCGGCGCCGGCACCGATATCCGTTCCGGCGAGGGCATGATCGCCACAGCCGGCGCGATCGACGTTCACGTTCATTTCGACAGCGCAGGACTGGTCGAGGAAGCCATCTCCAGCGGCATCACCACGATGATCGGCGGCGGCCTCGGTCCCGTCACGGTGGGTATCACGTCCTCGGGGCCGACCAACCTGGCCCGGATGTTGAAGGCAGCCGAGGCATTCCCGATGAATTTCGGTTTCCTCGCGAACGGCAGCGCGTCGAGCACCGCACCGCTGATCGAGCAGGGGCTCGCGGGCGCCATCGGTTACAAGATCCACGAGGACTGGGGCGCAACGCCCGCAGCCATCCGCGCTTCCCTGGATGCCGGCGACGAGCTGGACCTGCAGGTGCAGATCCACTCCGATACCCTCAACGAGGCGGGGTTCTTCGAGGACACCATGGCCGCCATCAACGGTCGGCCGATCCACACCTACCACGCCGAGGGCGCCGGTGGCGGCCACGCACCCGACATCATGCGGGTGGTCGGTGAGTCGTACTGCCTGCCGTCGTCGACCAATCCGACAAATCCGTACACGCTCAACACCTTCGACGAACATCTGGACATGGTGATGGTGTGCCACCATCTCAACCCGCGCATCCGCGAGGATGTAGCCTTCGCGGAGTCCCGGATCCGCCGCGAGACGATCGCAGCCGAGGATGTGCTGCACGATCTCGGTGCCATCTCGGCGATGGGCTCGGACTCCCAGGGTATGGGCAGGATCGGTGAAAGCATCGCGCGGACTTGGCAACTGGCATCCCATATGCGGGCCACCCGCGGGCCCCTGCCCGAGGATGTGACCAGCGGGCTGCCCTCCGACAACGCTCGGATTCTCCGCTACATCGCGAAGCTGACCATCAACCCGGCGAAGCTCTTCGGTATCGACCATGAGATCGGCTCACTGGAACCGGGCAAGCTGGCTGACATCGTGCTGTGGGAGCCGAAGTTCTTCGGTATTCGCCCCGAGGTGGTGTTCAAGGGCGGATTCCCGGCCTGGTCGGTGATGGGTGAGGCCAATGCCTCGCTGATGACCTGCGAGCCGCTGCGATACCGTCCGCAGTGGGCGGCCTACGGGCGCACCCCGGCAGATGTGTCGGTGAACTTTGTCGCCGAGGGCGCCATCGCCGGCGGACTGGCGGACAAGCTGGATCTGCAGACCCCGCTGGTCGCTTGCCGCGGTGCCCGGTCCCTGACGAAGGCCGATCTACTGCACAACAACTACCTGCCCGACATCTCGATCGAACCCGATACCTACCGCGTGATCGTGGACGGCGAGGAGTGCACCAGCACCCCGATGACATCCGTCCCGCTGGGCCGACGTTACACGCTGAAGTAGACAGGAATACGACGTGAGTGATGTGATCCGTATCGGTATCGGCGGTCCAGTCGGGTCCGGCAAGACCCGACTGGTGGAGACGCTGGTTCCCGAACTCATCCGTCGAGGTCTCGGTGTCGCGGTGATCACCAACGACCTGGTGACCGACGAGGATGCCCAGCGTGTCCGGCGCAGCGGTGTCATCGACCCGCGTCGGGTGCGGGCCGTGGAGACCGGGGCGTGCCCGCACACCGCGATCCGGGAGGATCCGTCGGCCAACCTGGCCGCCGCGCGGGAACTGGCCGCGGAATTCGACGACCTGGACCTGATCCTCATCGAGTCGGGCGGCGACAATCTCGCAGCCACCTTCACCTCCGACCTGGTCGACTATTGGATTTTCGTCATCGACACGGCGGGCGGTGATGACATCCCGCGTAAGAAGGGTATCGGTCTGTTGCAAGCAGATCTGCTGGTGGTCAACAAGATCGACCTCGCTGAACTGGTGGGATCCGATCTCGACGGAATGCGGCGCGACTGTGACATCGCCCGGCCGACCAAGCCGACGGTGTTCACCGACCTGCGCTCCGGCCAGGGACTGACCGAATTGACCGAGATCCTGTTGGACGGCGCCATGCTGGTCCCGGGCCACGCGTGATCGCACCCGGTGAGCTGACCGTACACGTCGGCACCGACGACACCGGGCGTACCCGCATCAGCAAGCTTCGGCAGCGGTATCCGCAGCGGGTCACCACCGTCCTGCATTCCGATGAGAGGTTCCCGCTCGCTGCGGTGCTGTGTATTCAGAGCCCCAGCGGCGGGACCTTCTCCGACGACAACCTGTGCACCACCGCGGTGTGCGCGTCGGGATCCCATCTCTTGCTCACCACGCAGGCCGCCACTCAGGTGTACGCCGGGGACGGTCCGGGCGCCAGGCATCGGCTGCAGTTCACCGTATGCTCCGACGCCATCCTGGAGTACCTGCCCAAAACGGTGATACCGCAGTCAGATTCCGTATTCGACCAGAAGCTCGACATCGATATTTCGCCGACCGGGACGTATATCGGGTGGGAAGCCGTGGCCGCCGGCCGGATCGCCCACGGCGAGCGGTTCCGCTACGCCTCCAGCGACTTCGCCGTTACGGTGCGCAGTGAAGGGCAAGTGATAGCACGTGACCGACAACGGTTCACCCCGTCGGTCGCGCCGTTTCTCGACGGCGACTATGTCGCGACCATGATGGTGCTCACCCCGGGTCGCCCAGCTGTGACCAGCGTGGTCCGCAAGGCACTCGCAGGCCTGCCGGACGTGCGGGGCGGTGTCGGCGAATTACCCTGTGGTGCAGGAATTTTTGCTCGTATCACCGCAGACCGCGCACCGACGTTACGAAATGCCCAAGAGACTGTCCACGCCGCCGTACGCGACGCGGTCCTGCAGCACTGAAAGGTGCCTATGATGATGAATGCCGACGCCATTCTCGGCACCGCGACCGACCCAGAGTTCAGCGGACGCAAGGTGCATCACGCCGATATCGGTTGGGGGGATGCCAGTAAACACCGCCAACGTGTCACTACCGACTCTGGATTGGAGGTGCTGATCCAGCTCCCCCGCGGCAGCTTCCTGAACGACGGTGCGGTGATCAGCGACGATGGGGTCAACGTCGTTGTGGTACGGCGTCCTCCCGAACCGGCCATCCGAGTCCGATTCGCGGACAACACCGGTCGCGCTCTACTGATGTTCGGTCACGTGCTCGGCAACCAGCACGCCCCGGTCGACGTAGACGAAGACGGACTGACCGCACCCCTGTTCACCAGTGCCCACGCGGCCCAGCACCTGCTCGCCGACATGGGCCTCGTCGGCGAAGTGGGCGACGTCGCAATGGCCCGCAACGGTTGGTCCCGAACCTCCGCGGATAACCATGCCGGCCATCACCACTGACCCGGATGTCGGGGCGGCACTGTGGATGCAATTGCACGACAGCGCTTTTCCCGCAGGACGGTTGGTGCACAGTCACGGATTGGAGGAATGGCTGGCCGGCCACCCCGAGGCGGACGCCGACACCCTAGAGGCCACCGTGCTCGGTTACCTCATCCATGGCCACGCCCCCTTGGATGCCACGATAACCGCTCACGCCTGGCGAATGTCAGACCACCCACACCATCTTGCCGAACTCGATGAGCTGACTGCCTCGTACAAGCTTTACGGCAACGTCAGGACCGCGTCAACATCGATCGGGCGTCAACTCGCAGCCACTGCAACCGATATCGGCATGGTAGACGAGGACCCGTATATCGCTGGGGTGGTCGATGGAACCTTTCCGGGTCACGCGGCGGTCGTCGACGGCGCGGTGCAATCTCGGCTTGGTATCCCCCAACACATGGCCGTGCTCGGTTCGATGCAATCGATGATGGCCGCACTGCTCAGCGCCGCAGTGCGGCTGGGCCGGTTGGGCCCGCTGCAGAGCCAGCGCATCCAGCTCCATGCCGCCGAACTGGCTGTTCAGCTATCAAAGGAGGCGTGCGAGCGCCCGCTACACGACCTGTCCAGCACAACACCCGCCCTGGAAATCAGCGGTATGCGTCATGAGGAACGGACATCGAGACTGTTCGCCACCTGAGCCGATCGCGATGGTGACGACGCTTCAGGGAGACGCGAACCCGACGACTTTCGCGGTCGGCGTCTTCGCTAAGCCCGTGGACCTTCCGCCCGGCCAGTAGACGGCAACGCAATCGGAGCGGTCGAGCTTCGGTGCGCAGTCACCGCTATGTACAACGGTATTGCCCGTTGAGCACACAATTCAACGGTGGCGAGTAGGGACCGGTCAGCACACCTCTCAGACCACCCGTTGCTGTACCACCCGGCGCGATGATGCGATTCCAATTCGCGGGGCCGAGAACATAGTGCGTACCATATTGCGTGAGGGTGCTGCTCCACGTGTGCGAGATGGATTCGCCCGCCGGCAAGTCGAATTCAAGCTTCCAATCGGTGAGCGGTACCGCGCTCGCATTGGTGATGACGAAGCGGGCGATGAAACCGGTCTGCCACGTCGATGTCACCGATAAGGTCGCCGCGGCCGCGGCCGCATGAGCCACGGGCGTGATGGCAAGTCCGAGAGTGGCAGCCATCAATGCCGACATCGTTATGTGAAACGCTGTGCGCCAGCGCTTCACACAATTGCCCAGTTCGACCACAGCAACTAACACTAAAGCCAACGAGACGGTGTCGACCTTCATATCGAGGGTGGGCTGCAGGACCTTTGCTCAACTGAAACCGTCACGAAATTTTTGCCTCGTTCCGCCCTGAACCATGCAACCTCATGCGAAGGTGCGGGCATGACAACATTTGTCATGAACTGGCCGGACACCTACCAGGCCGAGTACATCGCACTAACCCAGTTGCAGGCGGACGCGCGTGCCACCGCCGACAGCAAGCTTGCCGCCGTGGCACGCGCATTCGTCAAAACCGTCTCCCCGGCCGATATCCTGCGACCGTAGAGCAAGACATGCTGCGTACCCGTGGTGGGTGAATCTATCCGGGCGCGCCCAACCGCCTCACCCTCGCGTCAGGCCCGGCGGGCCACGACGTACAGCCGCTGGGTGGTCTCGCCGTTCCATTCGTACGGTCCGCGGAGATACCACTCGACGTCGGTAAGTGCTGCCGCTCCCACCGCCGCGATGACGGCGGCCGGGTCGTGCAGCACGATGTCCAGTGCCGGCACCTCGATGTCGAGCCAGCTGGTCACCCGGCGTACGTCGTCACCCGCGTGCAACCCAAGCACAAGCAACCCGCCGGATGCGAGTGGCCGAGCCAGGGCAGCAATAGCACTGGGCAGTTCGGATGCTGCGAGGTGGATGAGGGAGTACCACCCGAGTACGGCTCCCCAGCCGACGGCGGCCGCCGGACGCATCAGCTGCCGCAGATCGCCTACCTCGTAACCGACGTCGGGATGCCGCTGTTGTGCCTCGACGACCATCTCCGGGCTGAGATCGAGCCCCTGCACGTCAGCGCCAGCGGCGGCCAGGTATGCCGTCACGTGACCGGGACCGCAGCCCGCATCCATGACCGGTAAGTCGCCGGCGGCCACCGCCACACGGTCGAGTAGCCAGCGCTCGAATGGCAGTCCGCGGAGCTCGTCGGACAGCTCACGCGCGTAAGTAGAAGCCGCGACACCGTAGGTCGCCCGCACTCGGTCGTCGCGCGCTTCTGGCGAGTCCGCGATGGGAACTTCACGATCGACGGCAGGCCGCGTGGGCGTCTCCCCCGTCTCGACCGGTCCCAGCTCATGCACCCATCGGTAGTCCTGTTGACCTGGCCGCCGATCGAGGCGCCGCACCAGCGGTTGGTCCCGCTTGCGCATCCGTTCCAGACACGCCTCGACCGCGGCGCGGTCGGCGAACGGGTACAGCCGCTCGGTCCGGGTACGCAACTCACCAGGGGCTTGCGGCCCACGCAGGAGCAGCACGGTGAGCACCGCGCGCTCGTCGTCAGCAAGATCGAGGATCTCCGAAAGAGTCTGGTGATACTTCAGGGTGCGCCGTCCGGTGTCAGACCACACGATGCGCAACAGTTCCCGGTCCTTGAGTGCGCGAGCCGTCAGTTCCACCGTCCGCTCCTCGAGGTCCATCACCGGCTCACGGCTGCTGGTCTGGTTACAGGCGGTGCGAAGGCTGGAGAGTGTGAGGGGGTACGACGCAGGAACCGTGACCTGTTTCTCCAGAAGGCTGCCCAGAATCCGCTGCTCGACCGGCTCGAGGTCCATGAGCAGACCCTACTTCCGCACGGTCCGTATCGTGGTCGGCTTCATCGCCTCAGTGCCGTTCCCTAGCTCTCTCCCGCGTGTAAACGCTCACCTGACGCCGACGGCATCGGCAAAGCGCTCACGTGTCAACAACTTGACTTTCGGCTACGCCGGACAGGTTTGAAACGGCCGACTTTGGATACGCCTGAACGAACCAGAAGGCAATCACTCCTGGACAACAGGAATATGACGGAAGGATCTTCACATGACGTTCTCGCAGATCGCATTGAAAACGACGGCAGTTGCTGCTGGAATCGCGGCGGCCGGAATCGTTTCGGCGATACCGGCGGTGGCCGACCCGGAAACACTGCAGTTCGGCCAAACGGCAGAGATTCCCAGTGCAGGTGGCGCCATCGACTACACGGTGAGCAACCTGCAGCCCAGCGGTCACAACGACGGCGTGTGGTACTCGGATGTAACGGCCCAAGCTGTGAGCGGCTCTCCGACCCCGAACATTTCCGATTTCAACGCGCGGGCTGTCAACAGCTCCACCTACGCGGATATGAAGGGAAACCAGACGGACGGCCTTCCCAACCAACCGATCGCGCCGGGCGCCCAAACATCTGGTCGGATCTACTTCGACGTGCGAGGCGGAACGGCGCCCGACAGCGTTGTCTATCGGGATGCCGGGGGAACCGACAAGGTGGTTTGGAAGGGCTAGACACGGCGCCGCACCTGCGCCCTAGTGCACTGGCGTAGCCACGTATTCAATCGAGCAGTTAGGTTAGCCTAATCTCGTTGGGCGGGCCTTGCGCCTGTCGATGCTAAGGCCTGTGGATCGGGGGCACGAGGGTGAGCAAGATCAAGCCGGATCTCGGCGATGTGCAGGAGACATTGCTCATTCCGCTGTTTGGTCGAGCCTCTGATGCCACGTCACGCCATCCCGTGCTCAACGATCGGCGAGCGGTACAGCTCGTCGAAACCATCGACTACGACTTCACCCGGTTCAAAGGGCTATCCTTGCCCGGATCGGTGCTTCGGACCGCCATTTTCGATGGGTGGGTGCAGCACTTTCTTCGCTCTCACCCTGCGGCGACGGTTGTCGAACTCGGGACAGGCTTGAACACCCGCTTCGACCGGCTCGACAACGGTGAGGTGCATTGGTTCGACGTCGACTTGCCTGATTCGATCGCGCTCCGGCGCCGGTTCTTTACCGACCAGGACCGATACACGATGTTGGCCGGTTCGGTTCTCGATACCGATTGGTTCGACACAATCGCCGCCGCGCCATCTCCGTACCTGTTTGTCAGCGAAGCGGTCTTGCTCTATCTGCCAGAGGACGAAGTGCGCACGGTCCTCACCCAACTCGCCGGTCACTTTGACGGCTCGTTGATCGCCTTCGATACCGGCGGGGCCGTAATGATGCGTAACCAGCATCGCAACGGGGCGATGAAATCGTTGGCCGCTCGGATGCAATGGATCTGCGACGACCCCCGCTGCCTCGAGGACTGGGGTTTGCAGCTGATCGAGACTCGCACGTTCGCCCAGCCGCAACCGGAGATAGCCAAAAACTGGCCGCTACGCTACCGATACGGCATGCCGCTTCTGGCCCGACTGGTGCCGCCCATGGTGAACAGCTACAAGCTCAACCTCTTTCGGCTCGGCAGTGGCCGGTAATACCGAACAGTGCCGGGCACTAGGGGATCGATTTCCAGAAATCGATGACGGTACTGGCGATTTGATCGACGTCGAGCAGCAGCGGGCCGACGTGTCCCGAGCCGGTCACGGCCACTGCGCGCGCGGCGGGCATCATCGCGGCGGCCGCCTGGGCGTCGGCTGGTCGCCAGTGCTGATCGCCGAGGTCGCCGGTGATCAGCACGGTCGGAACGGTGACGGCCGGGAGTTTGTCGGTGAGCGGGCGCCAATGGTGCATGTATCGGATGGTCCGTCGTATCGATTCGCGATCGGCCGCTCGGAAGGCAGCCACCATCTCCGCGGCCCGATCAGGCTGTGCCGCAATCGCATCGGAACCGAGTAGCGCGTCGAACAGCACCTTGGTGAGCAAACGGTGCGGGCCCAGCAGTCGGTAAAGCAACGCAAGTGGATACGTTTGCGTCAAGCGCTGGGTCCGTCCGACCGGAACGACCGGTGCGGCGATGGTCGCCAGGCTGCGTAATCGGTGTGGCTGGGCAGCCGCCAGCGTGATCCCGACATGCCCGCCCCACGCATTGCCCACCCAATCCACCGGCGCGGTGAGTCCGAGTTGATCAATCACCTCGCAAGCGGCTTGCACGCAATCGTCGAGAGTGAAGTCACGGTGAATTGGTCTGCTGCGGCCATATCCGGGTCCGTCGATCGTCACCACCTGACGATGGCCGGCGAATGCGTCAACTAGCGGACCCCAGCTACGCGAATCGACCCAGAGGCTATGCCATAACACGGCCGGTGGGCCCGCACCGAAGCGCGCAATATGCAGCGTCCCAAGGCAAGTGGACACCAGATCGGAATTGGTGGCTTGGGCGTTCATGACACCTCCATACAGTCTGTATGGTGCTAACATACAGACTGTATGGCTATGGTCAAGGAAACCCAGAATGCGCGCGAACGGCTCATCTCAGTGGCGACTGAGTTGTTCGGTGAGCGTGGGTATCACCAAACCGGTACCGAGGAGATCGTCCGCCGCAGCGGCGTGACCCGTGGCTCGCTCTACCACCACTTCGCCGACAAGGCAGCGCTGTTTGAAGAGGTCTTCGATCGCGCCGACCTACAGGTCAGCTCGCAGGTCCGTGCTGCGGCGAGTGCGGCCATCGAGCGCGGCGAGGATCCGTGGTCGGTGTTCATGGCCGGGTGGGAGGCGGTGCTCGACACCGCAGTCGATGAGCCGCTTCAGCGCATCCGCGTCGTGGACGCTCCCGCCGTGCTCGGATGGCGAAAGTGGCAGGAGCGCAACGCCCAGTACACCATCGCCAACATCCAGGCCGGCCTGGTTCTCCTCCTCGAACACGGCGTGCTCGCGCCCCAGCCGGTGGCGCCCCTCGCGCAACTCCTCATGGGGCTCAGCAACCAGGCGGTGGCGGCGATAGCCGGAGCGGAAAATCCGCTTCACGCCCGCCAAGACATCGGCGCGGCCGTGCGCCGCCTACTCGAAGGCCTGCGC
The DNA here is from genome assembly GCF_000373905.1 of Mycobacterium sp. 155. Taxonomy (NCBI): domain Bacteria; kingdom Bacillati; phylum Actinomycetota; class Actinomycetes; order Mycobacteriales; family Mycobacteriaceae; genus Mycobacterium; species Mycobacterium sp. 155. The sequence goes on along the minus strand of NZ_KB892705.1, from coordinate 1,443,064 downwards.
TGCAACGGCTGACCCGGTTCCCGAAGACTCGGGTCAACATGCCCGCTTCGGGTGGTCAAACACCCGATCCACAGGTCTTGACGATTTCTCCATCAGTGTCTCGACGGAGCGCTCAGGCTGGCGCGGAAGCGTCATGCACCAGGCGCTGCACCATATCGTCATCAACATCGGAGAAAAACGCGCCGATCACGTCTTCGATCTCGTTGAATCCCTCGGCGCAGAAGAGCACCGGCTGGTAGTGCGTGATGTCGTATGTCTGAACACCCATCCGGCCGACGTCCAGCGGCCGTAGTTCGGCATCTTCGATCTGCTGGATCTCCCCGTACGAGGAAAGCAGGCCGGCGCCATAGGTGCGCACTTCGCCATGCTCGCGTACCACTCCGAACTCCAAGGAGAACCAGAAGACCTTCGAGATGAACTCCAGTGCCTCAGCCGTTTGCACACGTCGAGCCGCGTATCCGGCCAGCCGGTACAGAGCCGCGAAACGATCATGAGCCAGACAATTGCCGTGTCCGACTACCTCGTGGATCAGGTCGGGCTCTGGCGTATACAGAGGCACGGAGTGGTGCCGAATGTACTGGGTGGAGTGGAAAATTTCGTCAGCCAAGGATCCGTAGAACTCACGCAGCGGTACAAGCCCGGCTGCTGGTACGTATTGAAAGCCGGTGAGGGGCCCGAGCATCTCGTTGACCTCAACGAGCTGTGGGATGTGGTCCTCGGGAAGTTGGAGTCGCTCCCGGCCCTGTAGATACACGGCGCAGGCTCGGTGCCGGTGCAGCTTGCGGAGCTCGGTGCAGACGATGCGCCAGACCTCCTGTTCGGCGTCGGTATAGGTCGCGACTGGTGGCGGTGTGCCAGGCTGCCAATCCATGGCCAGCGCAGCGAGGGCGTTGCGGCGGACCCGGTACTCCGGGTCGACAGCACCCGGATGGTCGGCGGCCAGATGAACGGTGACGTCATCTCCCGAGCGCGTCACCAGAGCATAAAGCTGACCTTCTTCGAACATCGCTGCCTCCCGGATGTCCGGGCGTCGCACAAAGCGGCGTCGTTCATAGTGGGCTGTCGCTATGGGGTGTCATAGCGGCAGCCGTCTGGGCCGGATTTCTGATCCTGTGAACCAGGATATGCCGCCCCTGGGGTGATCGACGGATGTGCGCTTTACACGTCGCCGAATTTGCATATAGCGCGTCTTTGTCGTGGAGGCTGGGATGGGTGCAAGTTTGCCCGCCGATACGTGTTCACGTCATTGCGCAAGTGTGTTGTCGGCCCGCCCGGGATGCCGGGGAAGACGCTCCCGGAGATACCTACCTCGATCGCCAAACCGCGAACACGAGTGGAAGCACCCATAGGGTTACAGCGTCCATGGGTCTCACCTCCTCACGTGCGGTCACGATCCTGTGGAGGCATGCACGGCATTACCGTGTTATCCCCTGCGTAACATCGAAACCAGGCGATCGACACTCCGACATGGCGCAAAGGGCTCTCTGTATGCACACAAACGATTGCACCGAAGCCCCTGCGGCACCCAACGATAAGGGGACCCGCAGATTCACAAGCGTGCTCGTAGTCGTGTTCATCGCACTGGCGCTGATGAATGCCCCGGGACCGATTGCCAACGCGGACCCATGCCCTGACGCCGAAGTGGTGTTCGCTCGCGGAACTGGTGAGCCGCCCGGTGTTGGTGCTGTCGGACAGGCATTCGTCGATTCTCTACGCGCCAAGGCCGGCGCGAAATCGGTCGGCGTGTACCCGGTGAACTACCAGGCCAGCGCCGACTTCGCCGACGGCATCCAGTTCGCCCTCACGGTCATCGACGGAATCAGGGACGCTACCAACCACATCCAGGCAATGGCCGCTGACTGCCCCACCACCAAAATGGTGCTTGGCGGATTCTCGCAGGGTGCTGCCGTGGCGGCGTTCTCCACCTCAGCCGACATCCCGGCGGGTGTCCCTGCGGCCTTTGTACCGCCTCCGATGCCACCGGAAATTGCCGACCACGTCGCTGCCGTGACGTTGTTCGGCAAACCCTCAAACCAGTTCCTCAGTGACGCCGGGGCACCACTGATCACAATCGGCCCGCTGTATGTACCCAAGACCATCGATCTGTGCGCGACCGGTGACACTGTCTGCAACGGTGGACCACCCGCGCCGCCCACCAGCGCACACAACTCCTACATCGCCAACGGCATGGTCGACCAAGCCGCCCGATTCGCCGCCAGCCGGTTCTAGCGACGAACGAGGATTCCCGGCGCGTACTAGCCTCGATTTTGCATGGAAATTGGCATGGGCTTGGTCTGATGTCGAGTTATCTTGCCAGATAATGGTTTTCGCGCGTTGGCGTGGGCGTGCCGCCAGGCGGTTGCGATCACATAAAGCTAACGACAATGACGCTTCTTGCATGCCAGAAGCGTCAAGTGAGACATGCAGGCTGAAACTGATGCGAGCCGTGGCACCGGTCTCCGCAGGGGCGACCAAGCTTCATCCGATTCCCGGACTTGTCATCAGAAGTCAACTGGCCCAACAATTACCGCTTCCCTACCCTGCTTCACCCAGTAGCGGCGAACAGTAGTGCGCGCAACGCGCACGACATCGCTTGATATGCAGCTTTCCCGCCCGGAGGGCGGTTCTAGTATGGTAGTCTGCCGCTAATTCCGATCGCCGTTTGGCTACGCGGGACTACACAACGTGAGTGAGCAAACCACATGGTTGACAGGGTTGACGGGTACGCGTTGGTTGCCATCGACATGCAAGAAGCCTTTCGACTGCCAGAGAGCGAATGGTTCGTCCCCCGCTATGACGAGGCTGCGCGCCGAATCTGTCAGCTGAGGCCCCTGTTTGACGACCGGGTCGTACTCACTCGCTTCATTTCGCCCGTCGAACCCGCCGGCATGTGGGCCGGATACTACCGTCGTTGGCCCTTCGCCTTGCTGCCCGACGACGATCCGCTGTACCGCCTGTCAGCTGACTTCGCCGACTGGTCATGCCCAGTTGTCACCATGACGACCTTTGGTAAGTGGGGTCCGCAATTGGCAGCGGCCATTCCAGATGGACACGGGATGGTGTTGACCGGCGTGTCCACCGACTGCTGCATATTGGCCACCGCTCTGGCGGCAGCTGATGCCGGCATACACGTCAAAGTCGTCGCCGATGCGTGCGCAGGCGTCACTGATACCGATCATCAGCGAGCACTGGACGCTATGGCGCTGTTCGGCCCACTGATCGAAATTACGACGACAGACGACGTGCAGCGCGAACTAGCGGGTTGACACGATCTGTTCGCGAAGGATATCGCCGTGACCTGCATGCTTGATCAGTGAAATCGGTGTCGTCAGTGACGCAACGAGTTGTCGGCGGGCGTCAGCATCAGATAGGCCGCGCACGGTCTCGATGAGCGCTTCGCGGTTGTGATCGAGCATGTTCTCGATGATGACTCGCTCGGCACCTTCGGTAATTCGGTTTGTACTCATGGTCTTTCCTCCGTCCGTTGTACGGTTCGGTTATTGCAGCTGTATCGGTGTGGTTGAGCAGCACGAGATGGCGACGCACCGACTGATCTTGAGGATGAAGCGGCCGGTCCGAGAGAACGACCGGGAAGGAGATTCACCCACCGCGTGGACTGCACACGAGCGGTGGTGAACGGGGCCACCAACGACACCCACAGGCCTGCCAGTAAGTCGGCAGCCTAGGTCAGGCTACCGCAGACCTTGGTTGCGGATTGCACAGTTACGTCAAATCTGCAGTGCAGCAGAGCATTTCGCGCTCATAGTAACTGCGTAAATACATGCATCGGCAACGACCGCCGTCATGAGAACCGCGGTTACTTCCCGCCAAGAGGCGCTCCCGATCCCGTCCGGACAAACCGCCCCACACCCCGAATGTCTCACCGATCGACAGCGTGTGAGAACTGCACCACCGTGCCCGTATCTGCCAGCCTCAATGGTCTGCATTGGGCTGGGCAAGCGTTACGGCAGTCGCACACCAGCTCCTCACGACACTCGGTCAGTCCACAATCGATTCACACAGAATTTGGTTAGGTTAACCTAAGCCTTGTGAGTCACTCGCAGGCGTCCGTCATCGAGACGAAAGTGCTGAATCCTCGACTCGTCCGGGTCACCCTGCGTATCCACGATCCAGCGGCGTTAGATGTGAAGCAGGCTGGCGATTCCGCCGTGGGAGTGTACTTTTCGGACTCTGGACCAGATTCCGATGCCGAGGGCCGCAACTACTCGGTGCGGTCCCAACGCGGCGACATCATCGATCTCGACGTTCTGCTCCACGAACGCGGTCTGGGCACCGCGTGGGCGCAACAAGCCCGTAGCGGGGACCGGATCGGACTCGACCACGCCCGGTTCTGGTATCGGCCCGAGCCGTCCACCGAGTGGCAGCTGCTGGTCACCGACCTGTCCGGGTTACCGGCCACCGCACGCATCATCGAGGAGCTCGGCGCCGCCGTGCCGGTCACCGTCATTGCCGAGGTCGCCGAACGCACAGACCTGGACTACCTGCCCGCACATCCGCAAGTATCCGTCATCCCCAGCGTCGGCACTGGAAACGGACACACCCCAAGCCGATTGAGTGCGTTGGTCCGCGAGCTGACGCTGCCGGACGGACGGGGATACTGCTGGTTCGCCGGAGAGGCCGCGGAGTCTCGGGCAGTCCGCAAATATCTGCGGGGTCTCGGTTTCGACCGCGATCAGTACGACATCACCGGTTACTGGCGGTTCGACTCTGAAACCTGGGATGCCAGGTTCGCCGCGGTAGAAAACGACGTGCTGCCGGTCTATGAACGCGCACTGACCGATGGAAAAGGTGACAAGGTGGCGTTCGAAGAATTTGAGGATGCCCTGGAACGAGTGGGTCTTTGAGCTCGGCGCTCGCGCAGGTCCCGGTCCCGCGGAAGCGCATCACCAGCAACGGCCGCGTGGTAGGGCTTTCGGTGGCTGTCGTACTGCTGGCTGCAGTCTGCGTCGCCAGCCTCGCCATCGGCACCGAGAACGTCGCGCTCTCAACCGTGTGGCACGCCGTCACCGACTACCACGATGTGGGTGATCAGTGGATCGTGCACGACCTGCGCATCCCCCGCACCGTGCTGGGGCTTCTGGTCGGTCTGGCCCTCGGACTGTCCGGAGCGCTGATCCAGGCCGTCGGACGGAACCCGCTCGCGGATTCGGAAATCCTCGGGATCAACTCCGGTGCGGCCCTGTTCGTCGTGGCCGCGATTGCGTTCTGGGGGTTCAGCGGCATCTGGACCTACATCGGGTTCGCCTTCCTGGGTGCCCTGTTCGCCATGGTGATGGTCTATCTGGTCGGAATGACTGGACGCTCACCGGTGACTCCCGTTCGGGTACTGCTGGCCGGTGTGGCGATTGCCGCGGTGATGGACGGTATCGGCTTCGTCATCCGGCTGCGCAATCCCCGCGCCTTCGACAACATGCGGTTCTGGGACGCCGGGGCGCTGGACGGACGACCGCTGCAGGTGGCCGTGGCGATCACGCCCTTCATAGCCGTCGGGGTTGTGTTGTGTGTCGTGGTGTCGCGCTCGCTGAACATCGCCGCGCTCGGCGACGATCTGGCCACGAGCATGGGCGGCAACGTGGCCCGCACACAGGCGCTCAGCTTGATAGCGGTGACTCTGTTGGCCGGCGCGGCCACGGCAGGCGCAGGGCCAATTGGATTCGTCGGGCTGATGGTTCCACATGCGGTGCGCCGCTTCACCGGACCGGATTGGCGCTGGATCTTGGCCTACGCCACTGTCGCGGCCCCCACCCTGATGCTCGGCGCCGACATCCTTGGCCGCGTGGTGATTCGGCCGGCCGAACTGCCGGCAGGGATCGTCACCGCCTTCCTGGGCGCGCCGGTGCTGATCTGGCTGATCCGTAAGTCAAGAGGCGACCGGACATGACCGTGATCGATTTCGGAAAGCGGCAATGCGTGGTGCGCCTCGGCCTGCCCGTAATCGGCACGGTCTCGGCGCGCGCCTCATGGCGGGCAGTGGCGGTGGTGGCCGGGTTGCTGCTCGGCGCCGCGACAGCCGCTGTGCTGGCCATCGGGATCGGCAAGTACTCGATCACGGCGACAGACGTGTTGCGGGTGCTGGTCGGCACGAACTCCTCGTTCGACCGGGTCGTGGTGCTGCACTGGCGCATGCCACGCATGCTCATGGCCCTGCTGGTAGGTGCCGCACTCGGTGTGTCCGGCGCGATATTCCAGGCACTGACCCGAAATCCCCTGGGCAGTCCCGACATCATCGGGGTGAACTCGGGTGCGTACACCGGTGCGCTGGCGGTGCTGGCCGCCACCGGCGGTGGTTATTACGCCGTAGCCGCCGGTGCGTTGACCGGCGGGTTGATAACCGCCGTGCTGGTGTATGCACTGTCCTATCGCAACGGCTTAGCGGGCTACCGGCTGATCGTGGTCGGAATCGGAGTGAGTGCAGTGCTCAACTCCGTGAACCAATGGGTGGTGATCAAACTGGACCACCACACCGCGGTGACGGCCGCAGTGTGGCAGCAGGGCACCCTCAACGGACTGACATGGGCTCAGGTGGTGCCGATGACGGTGTGCCTGGTGATCGTCACCGCGGTCCTGCTAAGCCTGGGTCCACAGCTGCCCGTGCTGCAGATGGGTGACGACGCTGCCGGCGCCCTGGGAGTCTCACCGGAACGGACCCGTTTGGCGTACCTGGTGGCCGCGGTGGCGCTCGTGGCGCTGGCGTGTGCGGCGGCTGGCCCGATCTCGTTCGTGGCCCTGGCGGCGCCGCAGATCGCGCGCCGGCTCACCGCAAGTCCGGGCGTGGCGCTGATGCCGGCCGCCACAATGGGAGGAGTGCTGCTGTTGGCCAGCGATATCGCCGCCCAACACGTGTTCACCGGCAACGAGCTGCCGGTGGGCGCGGTAACTGTGTCGGTAGGCGGGATGTATCTGGTGTACCTGCTGTTCACCCAGGCGCGGCGCCGATCATGACTAAAGAGGGCGGAACCCCCGTGAACTCAATCGCGAATTCGACTGTGGCTTCGAGCGTCGTGCAGACTGATGTCACGCTGCAAGCGAGCACCGTGTCGATCGGTTACGAGGATCGGACGATCATCACGGAGCTGTCTGTTGACATCCCCGCCGACCGCGTGACGGCAATCGTCGGCCCAAACGCGTGCGGAAAGTCCACGCTGCTGCGCGGATTCGCTCGGCTACTCAAACCTGCGGCGGGACAGGTGATCCTGGACGGCCACGACATCGCATCGCTGCACACCAAGAATGTAGCCCGGCGGCTCGGGTTGCTACCACAGAGCTCGATCGCCCCAGAAGGCATCACGGTGGCCGATCTCGTTGCCCGCGGCCGCTTTCCGCATCAGAAGGTACTGCGTCAGTGGTCAGCCGAGGATGCCCGAGCCGTTGCCGACGCGATGCGGTACACCGGGGTCACCGAACTATCCGCCCGGCTGGTCGACGAGCTGTCTGGCGGTCAGCGCCAACGTGTTTGGGTGGCGATGGTGCTGGCCCAACAAACCCCGCTGATTCTGCTCGACGAACCGACCACATATCTGGACATTGCGCACCAGGTTGATCTGCTTGATCTGTTCGTGATGCTCAACCGCGAGCACAACCGAACAGTGGTGGCCGTCTTGCACGATCTCAATCAGGCCTGTCGATACGCCGATCAGCTCATCGTAATGAAATCGGGACACATTGTGGCCCAGGGTGCTCCAGGCACAGTGATGACCGAAGAGTTGGTAGACGAGGTCTACGGGCTGCAGTGTCAGATCATCGACGATCCGCAGACCGGGACGCCGTTGATCGTGCCCCGGGCATCTCAATACACCCGGACCGTCAGACGGTGATCAGTTCGGGCGCCGCGGTGAGATATCCGCCGCCGTGCTCGAAGTACTCGAGTGCGCGGTGATCGCGACCGTCGTCGGTGCGGACCACGTCGAGCACCAGACCCGGTAACTGACCGCGATACGCGTCGGCCCCGGCGACGATCACCATGCCACCGTCTTCCTCGATGAACACCCGTCCGGGTGTGCCGCCGTAGGTGCAGCGGGATACGTGGGCGGAGATCAGCCTGAGGCGTTCACCGCGAAAATAGGTGTAGGCGTTGGGGTACGGATCCGACAGAGCGCGAACAAAGCGCTCGATGTCGGCGGCCGGCCACGACCAGTTCACCAGACTGTCGGCATCGGAACGCTTGTGGAAGAACGTCCGCTGGGACAGATCCTGTGGCGCCGGTGCCACAGCGCCGGATTCGATGAGATCCAGCGCCTCGTCGAGCACCTCCGGGACCAGGTCGAGCGTATCGAGTACCAGGCTGGTGCCGGTACTGACCGGGGTGATCTCGACCGCGCGCTGCAATACGACGTCGCCGGTGTCGAGTTCGTCGTCCATGAAATGGGCGGTCAGCCCGGTGTGGCTGGCGCCGCTGATGAGCGACCAAATGACCGGCGAAAAACCGGTGAATTTGGGTAGCAGTGAATCGTGCAGGTTCAGCGTGCCGTGGGTGGGAATTCCGAACAGCTCCCGTGGGAGCCGGGTACGCCAATTGTTGGCCACCCCGATATCGGGTGCCAAGGCCGCGACCCTGTCGTTCAGTTCCCGAGTCGGACGTTTGGCCAGGAATACCTCGATACCCGCGCTACGAGCCAGATCCTCGACGGAGTCCGCCCAAATCGATTCGTAAGCATGATCGCTCGTGGGATGTGTGACGACCAGGCACACTTCGTGGCGCGATTTCAGTAGCGCTTCCAGCGTGCGGTGTCCCCACGTCTGATAGCCGAACATGACGACCCGCACACGAACCTCCCCTAAACCTGTTTCCTTCGGATATTGGTAAGCCTAACCTTTGATACCATGCCGTGCGGCTGTAGGGGGGATTCAGGGTGAGCGCCGACGACGCCAACAGGGTACGGCACCACCGAGTCACCTCCGATACTACGGTGACCGAGAACGTACGGGAGGAACACCTTGTCTACCAATCCTTTTGACGACCAGGATGGCCGCTTTCTGGTGCTCGTCAACGACGAGGACCAGCACTCGCTGTGGCCGGTGTTCGCCGACACCCCCACCGGGTGGGCTGTGGTCTTCGGTGCTCCCGACGGTGCCGGACGTGACGATGCACTGCGCTTCGTCGAAGAAAACTGGACCGACATGCGGCCACGTTCGTTGCGCGAGCACATGGAACACTCGGTGACCGCGTCTGACGCAGTGTCATCGGCGTGACCGGAGCCGGCGTCCTCGGACGCACGGTGACCCGAAACCTCAAGTGGCTCATATCAGGTACCGGCCTCATCGCGCTACACCAACTATGCGAGGTCTCGGTACCGGTACTGATCGGCATCATCGTCGACCGGGCCGTGGCCACCGGAAGTACCTCGGCGATAATTCGCTGGATTACGGTACTTGCCGCGCTTTTCCTAGTACTCACCGTATTTTATCGCTATGGTGCACGGTTGCTGATGTTCGCCATCGCCCGCGAATCTCATCTGCTGCGGGTCGAGACCAGCACCAAGATTCTCGATCCGGCCGGGGTCGAAACCGAATACAAAGTCGGGGAGCTGCTTTCGATCTCGTCCGATGACGCCGACAACGTCTCTTACCTGCTGGACTACATTCCGCGCATCGCCGCCGCAGTGGTGGGCACCATTGTGTGCGGCGCCGTGCTGCTCACCATCTACCTGCCGCTGGGCCTGATGGTGTTGGTGGGCGTACCCCTCGTGGTGATCGGCCTGCAGCTAACCGCACCGCTGATCGCGCGTCGGGTGGAAGACCAACAGGCCGAGATCGGCCGCGCCACAGCGCTGGCCACCGACCTGATCAGCGGCCACCGCCCCCTGCAGGGCATCGGCGCCCAAGCCAATGCGGCTGCGCGTTACCGGCGGGCCAGCCGCCGGGCGCTGTCTGCCACGTTGCGGGCCGCACGTATCCAGAGCGTGCACCAAGGCGTCGCGGCTGCCGCCGGGGCCCTGACCGCCATGGCCGTCGCCGTACTGGCCGCATATTTCGCCATCCATGGCAACCTTTCGGTGGGCCAACTGATCACCGTCATCGGCCTGGCACAGTTCCTCATCGAGCCGTTCTCGCTGCTGGCCATCGTGCCGAGCTGGGTGGCCGAGGCCCGGGCATCGGCCAACCGCGTGGCCAACGTCCTCAACGCGCCCACCCGGCACGCCCCCGCTGAGACCCCGGCCGCCGACCCCGGTGTCGCACCCGGCGCTCTGTCGGTACAGCACGCCTCGCACGCCAGCCTCGACGATCTGTCCTTCGACGTCGCGCCCGGCGAGTTCGTCGCGGTTCTCACCACCGACGTCCGCGACGCAACCGCCCTGATCGAACTGCTCTCTGGCTACGAGCGTTCCGAGCAGGCCGGCACAGTCCGCGTCGGAGGACGCCGCATCACCGAGATTCCGGCGGGTCAACGCCGCAATCACCTGCTGGTCGAACACCATCTCAGCGCATTGTTCACCGGCACGCTGGAATCCAATCTGAAGGTGACCGGCCCGGATGTACAGGGGATTCAAGAAGTCCTGCGAGCCTCGTGCGCCGTCGACGTGGTGGACCTGCATCCCGACGGCCTCGCCCACCCCGTGGCCGAACGCGGTTCCAGCCTCTCCGGTGGCCAACGACAACGCTGGACCCTGGCCCGCGCCTTGCTGGTGAACCCCGAAGTCCTGGTATTGCACGACCCGACCACGGCCGTCGACGCGGTCACCGAGCAGGCCATCGCCGACGGCCTTCGGCAGCTGCGCACCGTAGCCGGCCGCACAACAATCGTGTTCACGAGCAGCCCGGCGTTGCTCGCGGCCGCGGACCGCGTGCTACTCGTGACCGGCGGGCACCTGCACAGCGAGGGCACGCACCGGGATCTGGTGGACGCCCATGATCACTACCGCGACCTGGTGACACGATGATCTCCGACGAACCCATCACGCCGCCGGTACTTCCGGTCGCCACCGCCAAGCGGTCCGCTAGCTGGCTGCTTGCCGATCTGCGCCGACGCCGCGCTCAGTTGCCCGCCGTGATCGTGGTCGGCCTGACGGCCGCCGGAGCCGCGGTTCTGCCTATCTATCTGCTGGGCACCCTGGTGGACCGGGCCGATCGGGGCGACACGGCTGGGGGCTTGGTCACCTTGGCGGCCGTCATCGCGGTGGCTGCGACGGTCGGTGGGCTGGGCACCGGGCTGTCGTCCTACCTGACCACCCGGCTGGGCGAACAAATGCTGGCGGACCTACGTGAGCAGGTGCTGCACCGGGCACTGAATCTGCCGGCCACCTTGATCGAGGAAAGCGGACGCGGCGATCTGCTGTCGCGGGTCGGGCCCGATGTGGCGGTGGTTGCGCGCACGGTGTCACAGGTGCTGCCGATGATCCTCAACGGCTTGTTCCTCGGTGTGGTCACGCTGGCCGGCATGGCCAGTATCGACTGGCGCCTGGGACTGGCCGGAGCCCTGGCCATCCCCGCGTATGTCGCAGGCCTGTGGTGGTACCTACCACGTTCAGCGCCGATGTACGCCCAGGAGCGGGTGGCGATAGCGAGCCGGGCACAAGTGACCGTGGAGTCGATTCAGGGCGCAAAGACCATCGATGCCTATGAGATTCACGATCGGCATCTGGCCGATATCGACCGGGCGTCGGCACGGGCACGCGACATTTCGATCGCGGTGTTCGCTTTCTTCACCCGCCTGGTCGGCCGGGTCAACCGGGCCGAGTTCATCGGCCTCACCGCGACCCTGGTGGCCGGTTTCCTGCTGGTCCGCGCGGGTGACATCACGGTCGGACAGGTCACCGCCGCTGCCCTGATGTTCCACCGGTTGTTCAACCCGATCGGTGAACTGATGTACAACTTCGACGAGATCCAGTCCGCCTCAGCCAGTCTGGGCCGGCTGGTGGGCATCATCGACCTGCGGATGCCAGGTGAGGATCGCAACGGCGCCGTCTCAGCGGATGCGCCCACTGGCGCAGACGTCGAATTGAACAACGTTTCGTACGCCTATCGCGTGGGACCCAAAGTGCTGCACAATGTCTCGTTACGTGTCGCCGCGGGCAGCCGGTGTGCCCTGGTCGGTACCACCGGCGCGGGCAAGACGACGTTGGCCGCGATCGTCGCCGGCATGCTGACCCCGACGTCGGGTACAGCCCGCATCGGCGGGGTCGCGGTATCCGACATCGACCGCGAGGAGCTACGGCGCTGGGTGGCCACCATCACCCAGGACGTTCACGTGTTCTCCGGGCCGCTGATCGACGATCTGCGTCTGGTGGCACCCGATGCCGACGCCGAGCAGGTGTGGGCCGCACTGGACACCGTCGGCGCCCGCGAATGGGTGCAGGCCCTCGAGGATGGCCTGGACACCCTGGTCGGCGAACACGGTGTGGCGTTGACAGCTGCGCAGGCCCAGCACGTCGCGATGGCCCGACTGGTACTGGCCGATCCACGGGTGGTGGTGCTCGACGAAGCGACCGCTGAGGCCGGTAGCGCTCATGCCGTGGAACTCGAGGATGCCGCCGCCGCCGCGACCGCCGGTCGAACCACCCTGATCGTCGCTCACCGGCTGACCCAGGCCGCGACGGCGGATCAGATCGCGGTCATGGACAACGGGCGAATCGTCGAAAACGGCACACACGCTGAACTCCTCGCACTCGACGGCAGGTATGCGCGGCTCTGGCAGGCCTGGAGCAAGCACAACTGACCCCGGTGTGCGAACCACAGACAGATCACGGCACTTTAGGTATGAAGGGGTTGCTCACGTGACCACGGAAGTATTGGACATGACCGGCCTTCTGGGCCAGTGGAACAATTACTCGACGCCGGAACGGCCGTCGACGGTGCCCACGTTGTTCTACGCCCAGTGCGCAGCCACCCCGGATGATATCGCCGTCGTCGACGGGGTGCACCGACTCACTTACCGTGAGCTCGCGACGCACGTCGCTCAACTGGCCCACACCGTTCGATCGGCCACCGATGCCCAGCCGGAATCCGTGGTGGCGATCGGCATCCCACGCTCGGCGGAGATGGTCGTGTGCGTCCTGGCGGCGATGATGGCCGGAGCCGCCTTCGTACCACTCGACCCGACCTGGCCCCTGCACCGCCGCAGCCAGGTGCTGGCCGATTCCGGTGCCGTCGCCGCATTCACCGCCGGCGAGTACGAACCCGATTGGGACGTCCCCACATTGGCGGTGAATCTGTCGGACTGGAACTACACCTCGGAGTCGGTGGCGCTGCCCAATATCGACGTCCACCCGAGTCAGCTGGCCTATGTCATCTTCACCTCGGGATCGACCGGAAAACCCAAGGGCGCGATGATCCGCCACGACGCGATCGCCGAGCGGCTCACTTGGCAGCGCGACCAGGTGCTGCTGTTCGGAAAAGACGGCCGCAACGACGCTTCGCTGTTCAAAGCCCCGCTGTCTTTTGACATCTCAGTCAACGAGATACTGCTGCCGCTGGTCAGCGGTGGACGGGTGGTGGTGGCTGCGCCTGATGGCGAGAAGGACCCCGAATACCTGCTGGACCTGATCCGGACCGAACGAGTCACTTTCGTCTACCTGGTGTCCTCGATGCTCGACACCCTGCTGGAGCTGGACCGACTGGCCACCGCTGCCGGCGCACCGAGTTCACTGAAATCGCTGCACCACGTGTGGTGTGGCGGAGAGGTGCTCACCCCTGGACTGTTCGCCCGTTTCCGCTGCCAGCTGACCACCACGCTCTACCACGGTTACGGTCCGGCAGAGGCCACCATCGGTGTCTCCCACGTGATCTACCGAGACACCGCCGAGCGTATCGCCACCTCGATCGGCCGGCCCAACCCGCACACCCAGCTGTATGTGCTCGATGACGATATGCGTCCGGTACCGCCGGGCGTCGGGGGTGAGCTGTACGCGGCGGGCTTTCTTCTCGGTCGGGGTTACGTCAACGCGGCATCATTGACCGCTTCGCGGTTCGTGGCGAACCCATTCGACAGCAACGGCTCTCGGATGTACCGCACGGGCGACCTGGCCCGCTGGACCGCCGACGGATCGCTGGAGTTTCTGGGCCGGGCCGACAACCAGGTCAAGATCGGCGGGCGGCGCATCGAGCTCGAGGAGATCGAATCCCAACTGGCCGACCACCCGGCGGTCCGTCAGGTGATAGTCGATGTGCACCGCCAGGGCGGAGGCGAGCAACTGGTCGGCTACCTGGTGGCTGACGATGGTGTGGTCAATGACGAAGCGCTGCACCGCGAAATCGTCGCCTGGGCTCACACTCGACTACCGGGCTACATGGTGCCCACAGTTTTCGTCGCCCTGGATCGGGTCCCAGTGACAGCCAACGGCAAAACAGACCGCCGGGCCTTGCCCGCACCCGAGCTGCCGCGGTCGCGGACCGTCACCGCACCGCGCACACCTCGTGAGACGGTCCTGTGTGTGGCGTTCGCCGATGCCCTCGATCTCGAGACGGTCGGCGTCGACGAGGACTTCTTCGCCCTCGGCGGCGACAGCATCGTGGCGATCCGGGTGGTCAGCCGGGTACGCGCTGCGGGGTACTCGCTGCGCCCACGCGATATGTTCAGTCATCGCACCGCCGAATCGCTGGCTCCTTTGCTTGCCGAAACCGACAGTGGCAGATCAACGTTTGGAATTATTGCCTCGACCGGCCTCGCGGAGCCCACCCCGATCCTGCGTTGGTTGGATGAAACCGGTGCCGACGGTTCGGTGCTCAACGGCTTCTATCAGGGCATGTCACTGGTCACCCCGGCCGACTTGGACGAGGTGTCGCTGCGTTCGATCCTGCAAGCGACACTGAATCGACACCATGCGCTGTGGGCTGCCACGTCCGGTACGGCCAGCCGGCTCACGATCGTCGAGAAGGCACCCGCCGTCGAGCTGACGGTGGTAGATGTCGCCGACGATCTCGACGCTGCGGTACAGCGCACGGCCGAACGCCTCGTCAGCGCCCTGGATCCGGCCCGTGGAATCGTGGTGGCGTTCGGTTGGGTCCGCCGGCCTGCTGCGGACGTGAGGAGCAATCAAGCTGAGGCGGACGCGAGGAGCAATGAAGCTGGGGCGGCTGGGCGTTTGGTGGTCATCGCCCACCACATCGTGATCGACGGGGTTTCGCTGCGTATCCTTGCCGAGGATCTGGCCACGGCCTACCAGCACCTCACCGAGGGTCGGCCCATCGAGCTTGCGGCTGGTGACGTCTCGTGGCGGGATTGGGCGCAACGCCTCACCGACGCCGCGCAGGCCGGCACTTTCGACCACGATCTCCCGTACTGGCGACAGGTCTGCGCCAATACCGAAACCCCTTGGGGTAGAAGGACACTCGACCCGGTCCGCGACACTGTGGCCTCCGAGTCGCGGCTCACCGTCCAGCTGCCGGTCGCCATCACCGAGGCGATTCTCACCGCGATACCCGACCGTATCCACGGACATGTCAACGACGCCTTGGTAGCGGCGTTGTACCTGGCGCTGCGCAACTGGCTCGCAGGACGCGGCCGCCACCAGGACACCGTGTTGGTCGAGATGGAGGGCCACGGTCGCGAGGGGCAACTGGTCGGCGATACCGACCTGTCGGGCACCGTGGGATGGTTCACCACACTCTACCCCGTGGCCCTCTCTGATCACGAATTCGATTGGCAGGCAGCTCTTTCTGACGGTGATCAGCTCGGCGCAGCGGTACGATCGATCAAGGACCAGCTGCGAGCGGTGCCGTCGCACGGATTCAGCTACGGCGCCCTGCGCTATCTAAGGGCCGCCGACGGATTGACGGTTGCGCCGCAGGTGTTGTTCAACTATCTCGGCCGGTTCGACGCCGCCGATCGTCCGTGGGCCTTCGCCGACGATCAGGTCGCGGTGCTGGAGGGCCGAGATCCGGCCATGCCACTACCGCGGCTGCTCGAGGTCAACGCCGAGGCGGTCAACACCGCTGAAGGAACCGTATTGCGCGCCACCTTCAGCTGGCCCTCGGCCGCCGTCGCCGAATCCGAGGTGGACGGCCTGGCCCGGACCTGGACCGAGCTACTGACCACCATCGCGACCAGCGCCTACGTCGGCGGGCACAGCGTCTCCGATTTCGGCCGGGTCAGCGCCGGCGCGGCCGATGTCGCGGAACTCGAGCGCAGCTATCCCGGGCTGGTGGACATTCTTCCCCTCACCCCGGTGCAGGAGGGCATCTACTTCCACTCCACCTTCAGCCGCAGTCGCGACCCATATGTGGTGCAACAGATCGTGGACATCACCGGCCCGCTGGACATGGAGAGATTCCAACGGGCCACCGAAACCGTCGCGACCCGCCATCGCGCGCTCTCGGCCGCTTTCACCACGCTGTCGGACGGCACCCCGGTTGCGGTACATGCCGACGTGGTGCCACCGGACTTCGACGTGGTCGACGCCCGGTACACCACAGACCCGGCGGCCGTCATTGAGCAGCGGGCTGAGTGGGAACGCAACCGGCGGTTCAACCTGGCCGCCGCCCCGCTGACCCGTTACACACTGGTCCGGCGCTCCGATGATGTGCACACGATGATCCAGACCGTGCATCACATCGTCGCCGACGGATGGTCGGTGCCGCTCGTGCTCGATGATCTCCTGACGGCCTACGCTGGCGATGACTTCGACTGTCCGGCACCGCAATTCACCCGTTTCATCGACTGGCTGGCCACCCGCGACTCGAACGCTGACGCGGCCGCCTGGTCCGTCGTGCTCGAGGGCATCGATGAGCCCACCCGGGTTGCGGCCGCCGACGGGGCCCCCGAATCGGCAGCCGGTTTCGGCTCGCGCACCGTCACCGTGGCGCAGCGGACCGACCTGGCGGCTGCCGCCGATGCCGCGTCGGTGACCCTGGGTAGCCTCCTGCACACCGCGTGGGGAGTCACCGTGGGCCGGCTCACCGGGCGTGAAGACGTGGTATTCGGCACTGTGGTCTCCGGGCGCGGCGGCGCCGTCCGAGGTATCGACACCATGGTCGGGCTGCTGGTCAACACCGTGCCGGTGCGGGTGCGCTGGTCCGCGGGAGACACTGTCGCCGAGGTCGCTTCCCGGCTCGGCCAGATCGAGTCCGAGTTGCTTGAGCATCATCATTTGCCGTTGACCGAGGCGCATCGCCTGTCCGGCATCGGTGAACTGTTCGACTCGCTGGTGGTGATCGAGAACATCGGTGCCACAACTCATTCCCGCGGAGCGCTCACGCTCGGCGATATCGCGGTCGTCGAGGCTCCGCACTATCCCCTGACATTGATGATCACCGTGCGCGACACCATCACGGTGACAGTCACCAACGACCGCGAACACGTCTCGGACGTGTTCGCCGACACCGCCGTCTCGGCCTTCGCCGAGGTGCTGCGCGCACTCGCGGCCGATCCGACGGTTGCGGCAGATCGCATCACCCTCACTGCCCCGCCGCCAGAACTCCCCGCCGCGACGGTAGGCACCGTCACCGACCTGCTCGCTGCCGCCATCGCGGAGCACCGCGGCGCCACGGCCCTGATCTGTGATGACACGACCTGGACGTTCGGCGAACTCGACGACCGGGCAGCCGCATTGGCGCACCGCCTGACCGCTGCCGGGGTCGGGCGCGGAGACGTGGTGGCTCTGGGTGCGCGCCGGTCAGCCGACCTGGTCGCCGCGATGTGGGCGATCATCGCCACCGGTGCGGCCTATCTGCCGGTGGATCTGTCCTATCCGCGCCCCCGCATCGCGTTCATGCTCGACCATGCCCGTCCCGCGGCGGTGCTCGTCGACGTCGACGGACACGATGTTCTCCGCGATTCGGTGCCGGAGGGCACCGTGGTGGTTCCGATTGCCGAGATCGACGGTGCCAGCGCACCGTTCACCCCGGTGCCGGTGAGCCCCGCCGACGCGGTGTCGCTGCTGTACACCTCGGGTTCCACCGGAGAACCGAAGGCTGTGCTGGGAACCCATGCGGCCCTGGCCAATCGACTGGCCTGGGCCGTCACCGCCTGGCCAGCCGACGTGCGGGTGGCCAAGAGCTCGCTGTCGTTCATCGACGGCACCACCGAGCTGCTGGCCGGTCTGGCCGCCGGTGCCTGCACCGTGCTGGCCGACGACGTGATCGCCCGCGACGGTGGCCGGTTAGCCGAGCTGATCGCCGCCCACGGCGTCACCCAGTTGGTTGCGGTACCGTCGCTGGCCGCCGCATTGGCCGACGAGCACCCCGACCAGGTCGGTGCATTGCGTCGGTGGATCGTCAGCGGCGAAGCACTCGAGGCGCAACACCTCGCAGCGTTGCGGAAGGCCACCCCGACCGCTGAGGTGGTCAACTCCTACGGGTCCTCCGAGGTCACCGGTGATGTGCTCGCCGGGGTTCAGGGCGTCGGAGCCATCACGCTCGGCAGTTCCGTCCCCGGCACCGGGATCCGGATACTCGACCACCAGCTGCGAGATCTGCCGGCCGGGGTGATCGGCGAAATCTACGTCACCGGTGTGCAATCCGCCAGAGGCTATCTGCATCGCGCCGGGCAGACCGCGACGCGGTTCGTGGCCGCTGCGGACGGCCTGCGGCTGTACCGCACCGGTGACCTGGGCGCCCTGCTGCCCGACGGCCGGGTGACATTCGCGGGACGCGCCGACGACCAACTCAAGGTCAACGGGTATCGCGTCGAACCCGGCGAGGTGGAGGCCACACTGGCCCGACAAGCCGGCGTGCGTGAGGTTGCGGTGGTCGGATCCGGTTCGAGCCTGGCCGCATTCGTGGTACTCGGGCCGGACAATCGAGAACCTGATCACCTGCTGAGCGCCGTCGCCGCCGAACTCCCCCGCCACCTGGTTCCGACCTCGATCCAGTCTCTCGAGTCGATGCCACTGCTGCCCAACGGCAAACGCGACACCGCGGCACTTCGGGCACTGATAGGCGCCGAAGGCCAAGACAACGACGTGATGCTGGCGCCGGCAGACGACGTGCAACGCGCCATCGTCGACGTCATGTCGGTGGTGCTCGGTCGCGACACCGTCAGCGCCGACGCCGATTTCTTCGCCATGGGCGGTGACAGCATCACGGCGATCCGGGTAACCAGTCGACTCGCCCGTGGCGGCTACCGCGCCACCACCGAGGACGTGTTCCGAGGCCGCACAGCCATCGGACTCGCGGCACTGCTGTCCGAGGAAACCGAGCCGGAGAACAGCGAGCCGATCGATCGGTTCTGTACCGTGCGGCTGTCCCGGGAAACCATCGACCGGATCTCCGAAGGCGATGCGGTCGAGGACATCTGGGCGATGTCCCCACTGCAGCAGGGCGTCTACTACCAGAGCACGCTGGCCGACGCCGGGCCCACGTACATCGCGCAGAACACGTTCGCATTCGACCGGCGTATCGACCTGGATGCGATGGGACGAGCTTTCACGGCGCTGCTGCACCGCCATCCGCAGTTGCGGGTCGGGTTCCACACCGTCGAGCACGTCGAGGACGAACCGGCCCCCGACGCGACCGCGCTGATTCAGGTGGTGATCACCGATCCACCCGCCGACATCGCCGTCGTCGACCTATCCGGCCATGCGCCGACCGACCCAGCCCTGGCCACGGCGGCACGACGGATTGCCGACACCGACCGCACCATACCGTTCGACGTGACGACTCCGCCGCTGCTCAGGTTGACGGTCATCCGGCTGCCCGAAGGCCGTGACCGGATGCTGCTCACCTACCACTTCCTGTTGTTCGACGGCTGGTCGCGGGAACTGGTGCTGCGGGAGCTGTTCGAGCTGTACGACTCCGACGGACAACGCGGTGCGATCCAACTGCACGGCGACATGGTGGCACGTCACCTACAGTGGGTGGCCGCCAAGAGCGAGGCCGACTCTGCCCAGGCCTGGCGGGAGCTGCTGGGCGGGCTGAGCGGGCCGACGCTGGCCAGCGGTGTGGAGCCCGGTCATCCCGACGCCTCCCCCGCCGCCGAGCCGGGCCGCATCGTGGTGGCACTGCCCGAGCACACCACCGAGCGGTTGCTGAGTTGCGCCACCGCACAAGGCGTCACCCTCAACGCAGTGGTCACCGCCGCGGTATCCCTGGTGACCGGTTACCACGCCGGCAGCAACGATGTGGTCATCGGCACCACCGTCGCCGGACGCCCGGGCGAACTGGTCGGCATCGATGACACCATCGGGCTGTTCCTGAACACCGTCCCGGTCCGCGTCGACATGGCCCCGAGCCGCCCGATATCGGCGGCGATGGCCGCCATCGGCGAGCAACGGGTGTCGATGATGCGCCACGATCACCTCGGACTGGGCCAGATCCAGCGTGCGGCAGGTGATTCCGGCAGGCCGCTGTTCGATTCGCTGCTGGTACTGCAGAACTTCCTCGATGACGACACGTTCACCGATCTAGAGGAACGGAACGGCATCGTCGGGGTCAGCTATCACGACACCACTCATTTCCCACTGACCTGGGTGCTGACCCCGGGCCGTGAACTGACCGTCAAACTGGAGTACCGGGTGGTCGACGACGCCACGGCGGCCGAGATGGTCGAGCAGCTACTGCGCGTACTGTCCGCCGTCGCCGAACACCCCGACGCGTTGATCGGCAGCATTGCGTTGATGGGCGCGCGGCGCCGCGGCGAGCTGGAACACCGCTGGTCGGCGACGGCTCGGCCGGTCGAGCCGGTCACCATCGCGGAACTGCTGACCCGCCGTGCGGCCGAGATCCCCGATGAGGTGGCATTGGTCTTCGGCGCACAGTCGTTGACCTACCGCGACTTCGACGATCGGGTATCGCAGCTCGCCCGGTACCTGCGGGCCCGTGGTGCGCGCCCGGAAACCTTCGTGGCACTGGCACTTCCGCGTTCGATCGACATGGTGGTGGCACTGTTCGCGGTGCTGCGGGTCGGCGCGGCCTATTTGCCGCTGGAGCTCGACCTGCCGATCGAACGGCTGCGCACCATTGTCGAAGACGCCGGTCCGGTGCTGCTGGTGACCACCACGGAACGTTCCGAGCTGAGCGACTTCGCCCGCGACCAGGGCACCGCGATCATCGCGCTCGACGATCCGGAAAGCCTTGCCGTTCTGGCTGCTACGGCCTCAACACCGCTGACCGCTGCTGAACTCGGCGATTTCGCGACCGGTGAGCTGCGGCTGCAGCACCCGGCGTACCTGATCTACACCTCAGGATCGACCGGGCGTCCCAAGGGCGTCCTCACCGGGTATGCCGGCCTGACCAACATGTACTTCAACCACCGCGAGGCCATCTTCGGCCCGACGGTGCGACGGGCCGCATCGGTTGAGCCACTCCGTATCGCCCATACCGTGTCGTTCTCCTTCGACATGTCTTGGGAAGAGCTGTTCTGGCTCGTCGAAGGGCACCAAGTGCATGTCTGCGACGAGGAACTGCGCCGCGACGCGCCGGCCCTGGTCGCCTACTGCCACCGGCACCGGAT
The DNA here is from genome assembly GCF_000373905.1 of Mycobacterium sp. 155. Taxonomy (NCBI): domain Bacteria; kingdom Bacillati; phylum Actinomycetota; class Actinomycetes; order Mycobacteriales; family Mycobacteriaceae; genus Mycobacterium; species Mycobacterium sp. 155. The sequence goes on along the minus strand of NZ_KB892705.1, from coordinate 1,421,721 downwards.
CGACGTCATCAATGTCACCCCGACGTACGCCCATCACTTGATCGATGCCGGACTGCTCGACGGTGCTCACACTCCACCACTCGTGCTGCTGGGCGGCGAGGCGGTCAGCGACAACGTCTGGGCGACGCTGCGCGACCACCCCGGCTCGGCCGGTTACAACCTCTACGGCCCAACGGAATACACCATCAATACACTCGGCGGCGGCACCGACGACAGTGCCACCCCGACCGTGGGACGGCCGATCTGGAACACGCGGGGCTACGTGCTGGACTCCGCGTTGCGGCCGGTACCCGACGGTGGCACCGGCGAGCTCTATATCGCTGGTACCGGCCTGGCCCGCGGGTATCACAACAGGGCCGGCCTGACCGCCACCGCGATGGTCGCCGACCCCTATGTGCCCGGCGGCCGGATGTACCGCACCGGAGACCTGGTTCGCCTCAGAACCGGAAGTGTCGAGCCCGGAATCCTGGACTACCTCGGCCGCGCCGACGACCAGGTGAAGATCCGTGGATACCGGGTCGAACTCGGCGAGGTCGAGTCGGTGCTCGCCGAGGCGCCCGGCGTGGCTCGTTGTGCCGTAGTGGCACGCTCAGACGGAGCTTCGCCGCCAGTGAAAACCCTTGTCGCCTATGTAATCCCGCAAGAAGTTCCCGCAGATGAGGCAGGCTTTGTCGCAGACCTGCGCGATCACCTGGCCGCCTTGCTGCCCGGCTACATGGTGCCAACCCGCTATGGCGTGGTCGACGCGCTGCCCCTGACCATCAACGGCAAGCTCGATGTCGCCGCCCTGCCGGAACCCGTAGCCGCTCACCGTGGCGAACGCCGGGCGCCGCGCACCGCTCGGGAGGCCACGCTGCTGGGCATCGTCGCCGCGGTGCTCGGGCTCGACAGCGTCGGCGTGGACGACGACTTCTTCGCGCTCGGAGGCGACAGCATTTCATCGATCGCGGTATGTGGGCGCGCCCGCAAGGCCGGGTTGGCCATCACTCCACGCGACATGTTCCGGCGCCGCACCGTCGCAGCCCTGGCTTCGGCCGCTGAAACCACGTTTCCGACATCGGAATCAGCGCCCGACAGCGGAATTGGAGCGATCACCGCCACTCCGATGCTGGCCGAAACCGAGCAGGCCGACACCCCGCTGGCCAACTTCTACCAGGCCATGGTGCTGGCCACCCCGGCCGCGGCCACCGCAGAGTCTATCGAGACCGTCGTGCGCAGCGTCGTCGATGCGCACGCCATGCTGCGGGCTCGGTTGTCGGTCACTGCCGATGGTTGGTCCCTGGCGGTGCCGAAGTCCGCCGATCCGATCACGCTGACGGTTCGAGCTGGTGTGCTCACGTCGGCTGATGTGGAGCAGGCCAAGACCGCCGCCGCCCGAGAACTGGCGCCCGAGAACGGAGTCATGGTTCGCGCGGTGTGGTACGAAAACCCAGGTGCTACAGGGCAACTGCTGCTGGTCATCCATCATCTCGTGATCGACGGGGTGTCCTGGCGCATCATCACCGACGATCTAACCCGGGCCTGGACCGAGCTGAGCGCAGGCAAACCCGTCGCCGTAGATCCGGTATCCACCTCATTCCAGACCTGGTCGCAAGCCATCACGCAGACCGACTTCGACGAGGCCGACTACTGGAAGGATGTGCTGGCCACCCCGGATCCCGACATGGGCACCCGCCCGCTGGATCCCGCCCGCGACATCGCCGCCACCGTGCGCAGCCATCAGATATCGCTGACACCCCAGGTGAGTTCGACCCTGCTGTCCTCGGTTCCCGCCGCGATGTACGGCAGTGTCAACGATGTGCTGCTCACCGCGCTGGCCGTGGCACTGGGCCAGTGGCGCAGGGATCGCGGTCGGGCACAGGGCAGCGCGGCACTGCTCAATCTGGAGGGGCACGGCCGCGAATCGGAGCTGATGGCAGGCGATCTGGATCTCTCCAGGACGGTCGGTTGGTTCACCGCGATCTACCCGGTGCGGGTCGACCCCGGTGCCTTGGCGTGGGACGAGGTGCTGGCCGCCGGGCCCGCATTGGCGACGGCCGCCAAGGCGGTCAAAGAGCAACTGCGCACCGTACCCAGCCGAGGCCTCGGTTACGGCGTGCTGCGCCACCTGGATGAGGCGCGCCCGCTGACCGGCCAAGCACCGCAGATCCTGTTCAACTACCTGGGCCGGTTCAGTGCCGGCAACGGCAACGACTGGCAGCCGGTCGCCGAGATCGGTGCACTCAGCGAAGGTGTCGACCCCAGCAATCCCGCGGTGGCCCTGGAGATCAACGCGCTGGCCGAGGACCGGCCCGACGGCACGGTGCTGACCATGAACCTCGCCTGGCCGAGTGGGCTGCTCGACACCGAGGACATCGGCGAGCTGGCCTCACTGTGGTCCGAGGCCCTGACCGCGCTGACCCGCTGCCACGCCCTCACCGGGCACACCCCCTCGGACTTCGGGCTGATCGCCGTCGAGCAGGCCGATATCGATGAGTGGGAGCAAACCGGCCCGATCGAGGAGGTGCTGCCGCTGCTGCCGCTGCAGGAGGGCATGTACTTCCACAGCATGTTCGGCGGAGCCGAGGCCTCCGACGGAACGGGCGCATCCGTGGACACCTACCGTGTGCAGCAGATCGCCCAGCTGTCCGGGCCCGTGGATCCAGAGCTGTTGCGTACCAGTCTCATTGGGGTGCTGGGACGCCATCAGGCATTGCGAGCCAGCTTCCGCGAGCTGTCCGACGGCCGGCTGGCCCAGGTCATCTGGGCCGAGCCGACAGTCGACTTCGAGGTGCTCGACGGAATACCGAATGAGATTGCCGCCCAACAACTGTCGCGGCCCTTCGACCTGTCGCGGGCGCCGCTGGTGCGCTACACGCTGGTACGGTCGGGTACCGATGACCACCGGCTGATCCAGACTGTGCATCACATCGTGGCCGACGGCTGGTCCTACCCGGTGATCTTCGGTGACGTCGTCGAGCACTACAACGCCGCACTGGGCATCGGAACCTCCCCGCAGGCCGTCGGCGTGACCCTGCGTGACCACGTAGAAGCCGTCACTGGTGGCGATCGGGTGGCGGCACGGCAAGCCTGGTCGGAGGCGTTGTCGGGGATCGAACCGACCACGCTCGTCCCCCGCACCGAGGGCCACCTCGTCGGTGAGCACCGCAGCGCAGTGCGCCGCCTGTCCCCCAAGTTGACCGCCGCGCTGGTAGCCGCCGCCCGGGAACATGGCTTGACGGTCAGCACCGTGCTGCACGGCGCGTGGGGCCTACTGCTGGGCCGGCTGCTCGACCGCAACCGCGTGGTGTTCGGCTCGACGGTGTCGGGTCGCGGCGGCGAACTGGTGGGTACCGAGTCCATCGTCGGGTTGCTGATCAACACCATCCCGGTGCCTATGTCCTGGCAGCCGCACGGCGCCATCGTTGCGGCCATGACCGACCTGCAGGACCAGCAGGCTGCGTTGTTGGATGCCCAGCAGCTGGGCCTGACCGAGCTGGCCCGACTCGCCGGGGTCCGCGAGTTCTTCGACAGCATGGTCGTCGTCGAAAACTTCCCGACGACATCGTCTGCCGCACACGGTGATCCACGCGCCATCGCGTTCCAGGGGTTCAGCGGCACCGATTCGCCGCACTACCCGGTCTCTTTCGTCGCATACGTGGAGGATGAACTCACCATCGAGATCAAATACGACGCCGCCATGATCACCGAGGCCGCCGCACACCGATACGCCGAGCGGGTCGAGCTCGTCCTCGCCGCGTTCGCCGAGCAGCCCGAAAAACGGGTCAGCGCGATCGACCTGCGGACCGCCGCGGAGCACAACTTCGTCGTGGTTGACGAGTCGCGGCCCGGACCGGATCGCAGGCTCGATCAGATGTTCGCCGCGGCGGTGCGCCGCAGGCCGGACACCGTCGCCGTCCGCTGCGGTGACGACCAACTCACCTACGCGGAACTCGATGTCCGGGCGTCGGCAGTCGCCGCGACGCTCATCGATCTGGGTGTGCGGGCCGAGTCTCGGGTCGCGGTGGCGCTGCCCCGCTCGACCGACCTGATCGTCGGGTTGCTCGCGGTAATCAAGGCCGGCGGCACCTACGTGCCGGTGGACATCACGTCACCGGCGGCGCGGCTGCGACACATCCTGGACGACTCAGCTCCGGTGTGCCTGCTGACCGATGCGGCGGACCGGTTCGATGTCGGCGACGTGCCACGCGTGATCCTGGCGGACGCCGCCGGTCATGCCGCGACGACAAGCGCGCCCACCGGCTCAGCGGATGGTGCGGCCTACATCATCTACACGTCCGGGTCCACCGGCCTCCCCAAGGGTGTCGCGGTCAGCCATCGCAACGTCGCGGCATTGTTCGCGGGGACAGCTTCCCGTTTCGAGTTCGGGCCCGATGACGTCTGGACGATGTTCCACTCCTCGGCGTTCGACTTCTCGGTGTGGGAACTGTGGGGACCGCTGTTGCACGGGGGCACCCTTGTCGTGGTCGAGCCGGAGACCGCCCGGGACCCGGAGCGAATGCTCGATCTGCTGGTGCGCGAACGGGTCACGGTGCTCAACCAGACCCCGTCGGCGTTCTACCCGCTGATCGAGGCCGACAACCGCATCCGCCCCGAGCTCGCGCTTCGCTACGTGATCTTCGGCGGCGAGGCGCTGGATCTCACCCGGCTGGCGCTGTGGTATCAGCGGCACGAGGTGGACAGCCCACGGCTGGTGAACATGTACGGCATCACCGAAACCTGTGTTCACGTCTCGCACCGCGCATTGGAACGTGCCGACACTGCCGCGACCGACAGCCTGATCGGCGGTCCGATCCCCGGGCTGCGAATTCACCTGCTGGACAACAATCTGCAGCCGGTACCCGCCGGCGTCGTCGGCGAGATGTACATCGCCGGCGGGCAGGTGGCGCGCGGCTACATCGGACGACCCGGCCTGACCTCGACCCGGTTCGTGGCCAACCCGTTCGACGCAGCCGGCGAACGGCTGTACCGCAGCGGCGATCTGGCCATGTGGACCGAGACCGGTGAACTGGTCTACCTCGGCCGTTCCGATCAGCAGGTCAAGATCCGGGGTTATCGCATCGAACTCGGCGAGGTCGAGTCGGCGCTGGCGGCGCTGCCGGGCGTGGCGAACGCCGCGGCCGACATCCGCCACGACGACACCGGTCGGGCCCGGCTGATCGGCTACCTGGTGAGCAGCGACAACCTCGACATTGCCGCGGCGCACGGCGAACTCGCGCAGCGGCTGCCGGACTACATGGTGCCCTCGGCGCTGATCACGCTCGACACACTGCCGCTGACCGTCAACGGCAAGCTGGACCGCAAGGCCCTGCCGGCACCCGAAACGGTCACCGCACCGCCACCCGCCACCACCAGGGCAGCCGCGGTCGAAGCACACGACACCGCAGCACAGCTGGCCGCGCTGTGCACCGAAATCCTCGGCACCGCTGTCGGGCGCGACGACGACTTCTTCACCGCGGGCGGCGACAGCATCGTGGCCATCCAGCTGGTCAACCGGGCCAGGCGGCACGGCATCCGGATCACCCCGCAGCAGGTGTTCGTGCACCGCACCCCCGCGGCGTTGGCCGAGACCGTCGCCGCCGACGCACCGAACATAGCCGTCGCCGACGACGCGGGTCCGGATCTGGGCGAGGTGATGCTCACCCCGATCGTGCAGCGTCTGGCCGAACTCGGCGGCTCGGTGTCACGGTTGAACCAGACCGAGCTGTTGCGCACCCCCGCCGGGGTCATGCACACACAGCTGGAAATCGCGCTGAACGCCGTCATCGCGCGACATGACGCGCTGAGTATCCGGCTGCACCGTCCATCGCCGTTGCTGTGGTCACTGGAAACCACCGCCGCTGCGCCTGTTTCCATCACGCGCGTGGCCGGGGAGAACATCGGCGACGAAGGGCTGCGCGAGCTCATCGCGGCAGAATCCGATGCGGCTGTCGGCCGGCTCGATCCCGACAATGGCGTGATTGTGGTCGCGGTGTGGATCGACCTCGGGTCTGAGCGGCAGGGCCGGTTGATCCTGGCCGTGCACCACCTCGCCGTCGACGGAGTGTCCTGGCGGATCATCATCGAAGACCAGTCCGAGGCCTGCCGGCAGGTGCTGGCCGGCCAGCGGGTCGCGTTGCCCCCGGTGCCCACGTCCATCCGGACCTACGCCCGCGCGGTCAACGAGAACGCCCAACAAGCGGCGCGGCTGGCCGAGTTCGAGCACTGGACCGCTGTGCTGGCGCCGGGCGGTGAACTCGACCCGCAAGCCGGCCCCACGATGCTGACCGTGGGTGCCACGCGTGACCACGAGGTGCGACTCACCGCCGCCGAGACGCTCCCGCTGCTGACCACCGTGCCGGCTGCGGCCAACGCCGATGTAACCGAAACCCTGGTGGCCGCACTGCATCTGGCCGTGTCCCGGTGGCGGGCCGCCCACGGCGGGGCGGCCCACGCCGATCTGGTCCTCGACCTGGAGCGGCACGGCCGCGACGGCTGGGGTGAGGACCTCGACCTGTCCCGCACGGTCGGCTGGTTCACCTCCATCGCGCCGGTGCGGTTACCCGCCCCGGCTGCCGATCTGCTCGGCGTGCTCAAGGAGGTCAAGGAGCGACTCCGATCCGCCCCTGATGGCGGGCTCGGATTCGGTCAGCTGCGTTACTGCAACCCACGCACAGCCGGGGTCCTCGGCCGGCTGCCCGGACCCCAGCTGCTGTTCAACTACCTGGGCCGGTGGCCCGCCGACGCGGCCGACGACTGGGCCTCAGCGCCTGAAGTGGATGCCCTGCGCACCCGCCCTGACGCCGACCTGGGTACGCCATATCTGTTGGAGATCAACGCGATCTGCGACGACACCGATGACGGTCCGCGGCTGCGTGCCACCCTGACCTACGCCGAGGGTGAATTGACCGCCGACACCGTCGCCGAGCTCGGCGAGTACTGGACCGCGGCGATGCGCGAACTCGGCGGGGTGGCCGTCGCCCACGCCGGGACGGCTGCGCTGACCCCGTCGGACCTGCCGCTGGTCACGCTGACCCAAGGCGAGATCGACCGGGTCACCGCGGCCATGCCTCAGCCGGTCGAGACCATCTGGCCGTTGTCCCCGTTGCAGGAGGGGGTGTACTTCCAGTCCCGGTATGCCACCGAGGCGGTGTACATCGTGCAGAACATCTTCGACTTCGCAGACCCGGTCGATCTGGATGCGTTACGCGCCGCCTACACAGCGGTGATGGCCCGCAATCCCGTGCTGAAGTCGGGTTTCTGGGCCGATGACCTGGCCCAGCCGGTGGCCGCCATCGCGGTGGACGCGGTGTGCGAACCACGGCTGGTCGACCTGAGCGGGCTGACGCCCGACCAGGCCGCTGAGCGTATGGCCGAACTCACGGCTGCCGACCGGTTGCAGACTTTCGATCTGGCCACGGCGCCGCTCGCGCGGATGACCGTGATCCGTACCCGAGCAGGCGACCGGCTAATCTTCAGCTACCACTTCCTGTTGCTGGACGGCTGGTCGCGCGAACAATTGCTGCGCGAACTGTTCGCCGCATACTCCGCACGGCGCCGCGGCGAGAGTATCGAATTTCCGGCTCCCACCGCAGATTTCACTGACTACCTGCGGTGGCTGTCCGACCAGGACCGCGCCGAGTCAGCCGGCCGGTGGGCGACGGCGCTGGCCGGCCTGACTGCCCCGACCCTGCTGATACCAGCCGCGGCCGGCGTCGAAGCTACCCTGGCGCTGCGCTTGGAGTTCATGCTGACCGAGGAGCAGTCGGCGGCGCTGTCGGGGACCGCCCGTTCGGCCGGTGTCACCCTCAACGCGTTGATCAGCACCGCGCTGGCCATGGTGCTGGCCTACGAAACAGGCTCGGACGACGTGGTTTTCGGTTCGACTGTGGCGGGCCGACCCACGGACCTGGATGGTATCGACTCCGTCATCGGACTGTTCCTCAACACCGTGCCGACCCGGGTGCGGCTGGCCCCTGCGCGTTCGATCGGCGACACCATGCGCGCCGTTCAATCCGACCGGCTCGCCCTGATGGACCACGAGTACCTGGGCCTCGGCGACATCCAACGGGCACTCGTGGCCGCCGGCCACGACGGCCTCACTGGTGCCGGGGCGCTGTTCGACAGCCTCTATGTGCTGCAGAACTTCCTCGATGACGACACGTTCACCGACATGGAGTCCGAGCACGGCATCGTCGGGCACGACTCTGTCGACGCCTCGCACTATCCGCTGACATGGGTCGCCTCACCCGGGCGCAAGCTGTGGATGAAGCTCGAGTACCGGCCGGATGTGGTCGAAAGAGGCTACGCCCAAACACTTCTGGACCGGCTGCAGCATGTACTGGTGCAGTTGGGCGACGGCGGACCCAACGCGGCGGCGCTCGCCTCGGTTCGTCTGCAGCTGCCCTTCGAGCGGGAGGCGATGGATGCTCGCGACGCGGAAACCGATCATGGGCTACCCGACGCGACGGTCATCGACCTGCTCGCCGAACGGGCCGGGGCGTCCGGGCAGCTGACCGCGCTGGTGTGCGGCGACCGCAGCATCGACTACGACGAGCTGGCCGCGGCGGTGAACCGGCTGGCCTGGGTGCTGCGTGATCGCGGCATCGGCCCGGAAACGACAGTGGCACTGGCCATCCCACGCTCCATCGACGCAGTGGTGGCGTTGTTCGCGGTACTGCGAGCCGGCGGAGCCTACCTGCCGTTGGAGCTGGACTATCCCGACGACCGGCTGGCCGTCATGCTCGACGACGCCGGTCCGGTATGTGTGCTGGCCACCCAGGGCACCGCCGAGCGGATCGGAAGGCTGGCCCCTGAGCACTGCCCCGTGGCGGTACTCGATGACCCCGAGACCATCGCGATGGTGGCCGCGGCCCGATCCGATTGGGACGGTTACACTCCCGGTCCCGATGAGCCCGCGTACGTGATCTACACCTCCGGCTCGACCGGGAAACCGAAGGGCGTCGTCACGCCGCAACGCGGCCTGACCAACATGCATCTCAACCATCGGGAAGCGATCTTCGCCCCAGCCATCGCCAAGGCGGGTGGGCGGCGGTTGAAGATCGCTCACACCGTGTCGTTCTCCTTCGACATGTCCTGGGAAGAACTGTTGTGGCTCATAGAAGGCCACGAGGTGCACATCTGTGACGAGGTCTTGCGCCGCGATGCCACCGCTCTGGTGAGCTATTGCCACGCGCATGAAATCGATGTCATCAACGTGACGCCCACCTATGCGGCGCTGCTGTTCGAGGAAGGGCTGCTCGATCACACCGGGCATCCACCGGTACTGGTACTGCTCGGCGGCGAAGCCGTCTCGAGTGCGGTGTGGAACCGGCTGCGCGACAGCGATTCCTGGTACGGCTACAACCTGTACGGTCCCACCGAATACACCATCAACACCCTCGGCGGCGGTACCGATGACAGCACCACCCCCACGGTCGGCAAACCGATCTGGAACACGCACGCGCACATACTCGACAGCTGGCTGCGGCCGGTACCCGATGGTGTTCCCGGCGAGCTGTATGTCTCGGGCGCGGGCCTGGCCCGCGGATACCTGCGCCAACCGGCGCTGAGTTCAGGCCGGTTCGTGGCCAATCCGTTCGGCTCCGGCCGGATGTACCGGACCGGAGATCTCGTAGTCCGTCGACCCGACGGCAACCTCGACTTCCTCGGCCGTACCGATGATCAGGTCAAGATCAGGGGCTATCGCGTCGAACTCGGCGACATCGAAACCGCACTGGCCGCCCATCCCAAGGTTGCTCAGGCCGCCGTGATTGCCCGGGCGGATCCGACCACGGCCGGCGCGCAACGCCTGGTCGGCTATGTGGTGCCGAACGACCAGACCGCCGACGATGATCTGATCGGCGAACTGCGGGCACATCTGAGCGGGGTTCTGCCGTCCTACATGGTGCCGACCGCGATGACCACGTTGGCGGCGCTCCCGCTCACCGACAACGGCAAGCTCAACATCCGGGCGCTTCCGGAGGTGGCGCCGCAGACCCGCCGGGTCGGCGGTCGACCCCCGCAGACCCCGCTCGAGGAAACCCTGTGTGCCGTGTTCGGTGAGATCCTCGGAGTGCAGGACATCAGTGTCGACGACGACTTCTTCGACCTGGGCGGACACTCCCTGCTCACCATTCGCCTGATCAGCCGGCTCCGTGCCGAGCTGGGTGCCGAGCTGTCCCTCGCGGACGTGTTCAACGCCCGCACGGTTGTGGCACTCGCGCCGATACTCACCGACGCGGCAGCGACCAGGCAGCGTCCAGAACTCGTTGCCGCCCAACGGCCCGACCGAATCCCTGCATCACCCGCCCAGGAGCGACTGCTGGTGATCGACCGGCTCGGGGAAACCGGAGCAGCCTACAACTATCCGCTGGTATTCCGGATCGACGGTGCGCTCGACCTCGATGCGCTGGGCAATGCATTGACCGACGTCGTTGACCGGCACGAGTCGCTGCGCACGGTGTTCGACGAACACGACGGGGTGTATCACCAGCGGATCCTGCCACGCGGCACCCGCCCGCACCTGACGGTGACCGGCTGCGCGGAGGCAGACATCGAGGCCGAAGTCCAGGTGGCGGCTGGCTACCGATTCGACCTGAGCACCGAGATCCCGCTGCGCGCATATGTGTTCACCTCCGACCCCGAACATCACACGGTGGCGCTGCTGTTACACCACATCGCCACCGACGAATGGTCGGACGCGCCATTCCTCGCCGATCTTGATACCGCGTACCGGGCCCGCCGCGACGGCTTCGGCGCGGTCCTGCCCGAACTGGCCGTGCAGTACGCCGATTTCACCCTGTGGCAGCGCGACCTGCTGGCCGGCGTGGGTGAGCAACAGCGGCAGTTCTGGCGTAGCACACTGGCCGGTGCCCCCGACGAGATGGAACTGCCCGCCGACCGGCCCAGGCCACCGCGGCCCAGCGGCGCCGGTAGTACTCTGCAGCTGTCGCTTCGGGCCGAAACCGTCGCCGCGCTGCGCACTCTGGCCACTGAACACCAGGTCAGCATGTTGATGGTGCTGCATGCCGCGGCCGCCGCACTGGTCCACCGGCTGGGCGCCGGTGACGACATCGTGGTGGGTACGCCGGTGGCCGGCCGCGATGATGCCGCGCTCAACGAGGTGATCGGCTTCTTCGTCAACACCGTGGTGCTGCGGACCGACCTCGCAGGCAACCCGTCGTTGGCCGAGCTGCTGAAGCGGGTGCGGACCACGGACCTGGCCGCGTTCGCGCATCAGGACCTGCCGTTCGACCGGCTCGTCGAGGAGCTCAATCCGCCTCGCGTGCCCGGACGCAACCCGTTGTTCAATCTGTTCATCGGATATCACCTGCGTGACGGGTCAGACACCGACATGTTCGGTATGCCGACGCTGTGGCGCGAACCAGCGGTGACCGCGGCCATGTTCGACCTGGGGTTCACCCTGATCGACCAGCGCGCCGACGGCACCGCGGCGGTCATGGCCGAGTACGCCGCCGACCTGTTCGACGAGTCGACGGTGCACAGTCTCACCCAACGACTAATCCGCATTTTCGAGTGCGCCGCCACCGATCCCGGCATGCGGATCGGCGCGATCGATCTCCTGGAGTCCGGCGAGGCCGCGGCCCTGCTCGAGGGCTGCAACCGCACGGACCGCGAGGTGGAGCCGATCTCATTGGGCGCGTTGGTCAGCAGGCAGGCCCAACGCACCCCCGACGCGGTAGCCGTGGTCTTCGAGGGGCACCGGCTCAGCTATGGCGAACTGGACGACTGGTCGGCCCGGTTGGCGGCGCAATTGCTGGAGTCGGGAACACATCCAGGCGGCATCGTCGGCGTCTCACTGCCCCGATCGGTGGAGCTGATCGTGGCGCTGCTGGCGGTGACCAAAACCGGCGCGGCGTACCTACCCCTGGACCCCGAATACCCGTCGGACCGGTTGTCATACATGATCGCCGACGCGAAACCCGTTACGGTGCTCGATGACCCGGCCGTGGTGCGGATGGCCCGGGACCGTCCGTCACCGGCGCGGCAACCTGTGGTCGACGCCCGCGCAAGTGCGTACGTGCTGTACACGTCCGGCTCCACCGGTCGCCCCAAAGGCGTCACAGTGCCCCACGCCGGGATCGTCAACCGGATCGGCTGGCTGCAGCACTCGTATCCCTTGGATACGGACGACCGCATGTTGGTCAAGACCCCGATCAGCTTCGACACCTCGGTGTGGGAGGTGTTCTGGCCGCTGAGCGTCGGAGCCACCCTGGTGGTGGCCCGTCCCGGTGGGCACCGTGAACCGGGATATCTGGCCGAAACCATTGTCGCCGAGAACATCACGGCCATCGACTTCGTGCCGTCGATGCTCGAGGTGTTCCTGGACGAGCCGCGCTCGGCGCAGTGCACGTCCTTGACGCGCGTGACGGTCGGCGGCGAGGCGTTGCCCAATGAGTTGGCAGCCCGGTTCACCGAGCGGTTCGTCGGTGTGCCACTGCACAATCTGTACGGACCCACCGAGGCTGCGGTCGACGTGTTGGGCTGGACCGCCGACGGCGGGCCGGTGGCCCTCGGGGTGCCGGGCTGGAACGTGCGGGTGTACGTCCTCGACCAGTATCTGAACCCTGTCCCTGCCGGTTCTCCCGGCGAGCTGTATCTGGCCGGAGTGCAGTTGGCCGACGGCTACCTGCACCGAACCGCGCTCACCGCAGAACGTTTCGTCGCGTGCCCCCACTCCCCCGGTCAGCGGATGTACCGTACCGGCGACGTGGTCCGGTGGCGTGCCGATCGTCAGCTGGAGTACCTGGGCCGCTCCGACGACCAGATCAAGCTGCGCGGCGTACGTATCGAGCCGGGCGAGATCGAGGCGGTCCTAGTCGGACATCCGCTGGTCTCCTCGGCCCGCGTGGTGGTGCGCGAGGACCGGCTGGTGGCCTATTACCTACCCGCCAGGGCCGTCGAGATTGACGCTGCCGAGCTGCGTGAGCATGTGGCCGCGGTGTTGCCGGGCCACATGGTGCCGTCGGCATTTGTTGCACTGGAGGCATTTCCACTCACCCCGAGCGGAAAGCTGGACCGCCGGGCGTTGCCGCAACCGGAGCTCGGTGCCAACTCGGTCGGTGGGCGCCCGCCAGAGACCGCCCGACAGCGGCAGTTGTGCGTCCTGTTCTCCACGGTCCTGGGCGTCGAGGTCACCGGCATCGACGACGACTTCTTCGTCATGGGCGGCCACTCGCTGCTACTGGTCCGGCTGGCGGCCGCCCTGCGACGCGAGTTCGACGTGGACGTCCCGGTAGCCGATCTGATGGCAGCACCGACGGTCGCCGAGATCGATCAGCGAATCAGCACCGGTGGCGGATCATCGGACAGTCTCGCGCCGGTGCTGGCACTGCGAGCTTCGGGCACAGCCGCACCGCTGTTCTGCCTGCATCCCGCCAGCGGACTCAGCTGGCAATTTGCCGGTCTCAAACGCTATCTCCCACAAGATATTCCGATTTACGGCCTGCAGTCGCCCTTGTTCAGCGGGACACCGCTACCCGACACCATCGCCGAACTCGCGGTGTCCTACGCCGACAGCATCGTCGCCGTGGCTCCGTACGGGCCCATCCGGCTGCTCGGGTGGTCGTTCGGCGGCTCGATAGCCCTGCTGATGGCGCAGGAGCTGACCCGGCGAGGCCGCGAGGTCAGCTTCGTCGGCATGCTGGACGCTCGTACGGATGCCGCCGAAGGGGATGCGCAGTTCGATGGGCCCGCGGTGCTGGCCGGGTTGTTACGGGAGATGGGCTTCGGCGTCGACCCGGGAATCAGGATGTCCGTCGCCGAGGCCGTGGAGCTGGTACGCGACACCGACGATGCCATCACTGTGCTCGACGACGAGCAGATCGCCCTGGTGGTCGAGAACTACGTGGCGGCCGAACGATTCACGATGGGCGCGAATTACGGCACCTATACCGGAGACGTCTTCTTCGTGGACGCCACCGTTCTGGAGATGGACCTGACGGGCGTGGCGTCCCAGGGCTGGCGTGAGCATGTGGGCGGCGAGTTGCGGGTGGTCGAGCTGGACTGCCGCCATTCCGAGCTGATGGACGCGGCCATCCTGGAGCGGCTGGGCCCGCTGATCGCCGCTGAACTGACTGGCCGGAAGCACCGGTAGCCGTCAGACAAGCGGAAGCCCCGCCGCTGGAGGCGGCGGGGCTTCGAATGCTGTTGTCGGCTCAGGCGTTGGCCAGATCGGCGACCGGCCGGCCGTTGAGGGCGTTGGCCAACTGCGGCGTCACCACATCGAGCGCGTAGAGCAGCGAGTCAGGACCGCTGTAGGTCAGTGCATCGCTGAGCTTGGAGTCGAAATTGGTATAGAGCGTACGATCCTGGCTCACCACGCTCAGGCGAGCGAATGCCGGCGATTTGAGGAGTTCCTGCTTCGTGGCACCGTTGACGAACAGCACGTCGCGGTCGAGCAGTCCCAGCTTCTCCTCACTGACGTCACCCACCACGTCCTGGGTGTTGAAACCCAGCGCGGTGAACAACGAACGGCGGGGGTCTTTGGCGCCCAATAGGTAGTGTCCGCCGTCAGCCGGACCGAAATCGACCACCAGGGTCTTGCCATCGAATTCCGGGTTCTTCGTGCGAGCCTCATCGATGCGTCCTTGTACCTGATCCACCAGTGCCTTTGCCTCGGCTTCCTTTCCGAGCGCCTTGCCGGTGGTTAGCAATTGGACGTTCCAGGGGGTTTCCTCGTCGGCATAGTCCGACGATTGGATGACTGTTGGAGCGATCTGCGACAGCCGATCGTAGGTTTGCCGATCTATGGTCTCGTAAATCGCCAGGATCAGATCGGGCTTCTGCGCCGCGATGGCCTCGAAGTCGATCGAGTCGGCACCCCATGTCGGTACGCCCTTACCATCGGTTGCCTTCTGAACCCACGGCAAATCGTTGTAATTTTGCGCAAATTCACGACTGCTGACAGGTACCACCCCGAGCGGGAGGACGAAATCCTGATCGGTCCAGCCCACGGTGACGACCCGGCTGGGGTTAGCCGGAACCTTTGTCTCGCCGAACTTATGGCTGATCGTGGCCGTGGTATCGGTTGCCGTCGACGTGGATTCGCCTCCGCAGGCGGACACCAATCCGGCGACGACGGCAGCGGCGACGATCGGCATCATCAGCCGGCGCCACGCTCCTTTTTGAAACTTCATTCGCGAACTCCCTTTCCCTGTGACGATCCTGGCAAATCTTAGTTTAGGCTGCCCTTACTCATGCGCGGTTTCCACCCGGTCCAAATCCGGCAAAAGTCGTGCGAGCGAAAGTGCCGCAAGCACTTTGGCGTGAGGCAACATCTATCCGCCAGCAGATGCTAGCGCTTGCAGATCCTGTGATTTAGGTTAGCCTTCGCTAGGCACTTACTGAGCTGCGTTGCGGTACAGCCGTGTCTTTCTGATTGCAAGAAGAATGGGGTAGGCAATGCAGCGACAAGTGCTTGGAAGCAAGATTCACCGGGCAACGGTGACGCAGGCGGATCTGCACTACGTTGGATCCATCACGATTGACGCGAATCTCATGGAAGCCGCTGACATCATCGAGGGCGAACAGGTGCATGTCGTCGACATCACCAGTGGCGCCCGATTGGTCACCTATGCCATTACCGGAGCACGCGGATCGGGTGTCATCGGTATCAATGGTGCTGCAGCACACTTGATCTCGCCATCGAACCTGGTGATCATCATGTCGTTCCTACAGCTCGACGAGGACGAACGCGCCGGACATCAGCCCAGAGTTGTGCACGTGGACGCCGACAACCGGATCGTCGCGCTGGGTTCCGACCCGGCTGAACCGGTGCCGGGGTCGATGGGCCAGCTGGTGGGTCGGGTGTGATGTCGGCCAACGGAACTCTCCCGCACAACGGGAACAATGGACACGGAAACAACGGCCCCGACGAGGTACTCGATGTCCTCGGCGTAGGCTTCGGCCCGTCCAACCTGGCTCTGGCGATCGCCATCCGCGAATACAACGACAGCCATCCCACCGAACGGCCGATCCGTGCTGAGTTTGTCGAGGCGAAGCCGGAATTCGGTTGGCACACCGGTATGTTGATCCCTGGCACTACCATGCAGATCTCGTTCCTGAAAGATCTCGTCACCCAGCGTAACCCGCAGAGCGGGTTCACTTTCTTGAATTACCTCACCGAGCGGGGTCGGCTCGCCGAATTCATCAACTACAAGACGTTCTTCCCCACCCGCCTGGAGTTCCACGACTATTTGACCTGGGCCGCAGACAAAGTGGATACGACAGTTCGCTACGGTTCACGGGTGGTCGGACTGCGTGATGCCGACGGGGCCTTTGACGTCATGGTTACCGGCAGACACGAGGGCGTACTACGGGCTCGCAATGTGGTGATTGCCGGAGGGCTCGAGCCGCAACTACCGTCGGGAATCCGCCGCAGCATTCGCCAGATCCATAATCACGGACTGCTCCAGGACCTCGAGGTGATGCCGGAGAACCTACACAACCGTTACGTCGTTGTCGGGGCGGGGCAGAGCGCAGCCGAGGTGTGTGCGTATTTGCACTCGCTATCCCCGGACATCGAAGTACACGGGGTCTTCGCCAAGTATGGTTTCAGCCCGGCCGATGACAGCCCGTTTGCCAACCGGGTGTTCGACGCGGACGCGGTAGACGATTTCTACGTCGCGCAACCAGGTGTGCGTCGCAAGCTCATCGACTACCACCGCTCGACGAACTACTCGGCTGTCGATTTGGTGCTCATCGAGGAGCTCTACGCCCGCGAGTATGCCGAGCGGGTGGCCGGTCACCGACGGCTGTTCCTGCGTGGCGCGTCAAGCGTGCAGCGCGCCGACGAGCACGAAAACGGTGTGACGGTGCAAATCCTGCATCACCCCACGGAATCGGTCGACGAGATCGAATGCGATGCCGTCATTTACGCCACGGGATTTCTGCCGGCCCGCCTCGACCGCATTCTCGGCGAACTGTATACGGACGTGGTGCTCCAGGACGGGCAGCCGGCGGTGTCGCGCGATTACCGGCTGTCAACAGTGCCGGCCACCGCCGGCAACCTGTACATCCAGGGCAATACCGAGCACACCCATGGGCTGACATCCTCGCTGCTGTCCAACATCGCAGTGCGCAGTGGAGAAATCCTGGGATCTATCGTCGCAAACTCAAGGGCCAAGACCGTCGTCGGTGCCGGCGCTGCTGCTACAGACTGACCCATCGCCGCGCCGATCACGACTGTGATCGGCGCGGCGGGAACGATCACCATGCGGATCAAACCACCCTGAGCGAACGTTCGACACAGAAGCTACGAACGTCACCGTGCCACTCGGGCGTTTGTGCATGCAACCCGCAAAAGCCCGCATTCATTGGGCTTGTCCGCGTTCTGCTCATCGACCGGGGCCGACCGGAAGCGGTGACGACAATGCGCAGAACAGGGTGAATCGCTTACTTCGCGACTAGTGCACACAAGCGCGCCACAGCGCCCGTACCACCCTAATTTCTGTCGTATCGCGTTGACGAAAACCGAACGGCAAGGAGCCAGGAATGGTCGCATTGGGCAACATCAGCGGATGGCAGCCTTCGGATGGTCCGGTGACCACGTGGATGGCGTCACACGGCGCACGCGCTGCGGCGCACGCTGCGAAACGTAGCACCCTGCCGCCGACCTATCAGCGGGCACAGCACCTTCGGAAGGCGTACATCGGCAAGACCTCAGGCAAGCAGCTCCCCCGCCTGATGGTCGTGGGCTGGGATATTCCTGGTGTCTGTGACATTCCGGCGATGACGGCCGCGATCAACGCACACGTCCGTCGGCACGACGCCTACCACGATTGGTTCGAGTTCGACAACGGTGCATTCGTGCGGCGGACCATCGCGGATCCCAGGGTGATCGATTTCGCTCCAGTGGAATTCGGGTACATGACTGCCGAGGAAGTTCGCAACCACGCGTTGGCGGCAACGCCCGAAACACTTCAATGGGATTGCTTCACATTCGGTATCGTCCAGCACACCGGCTACTTCACGTTCTACGCCAGTATCGACCATCTGCACATCGACGGTATCTCTGCCGGCGTGATCTTCTTCGACATCCACTTGATGTACCACCACCTGATCACCACCGGGATCGAGGATGCGCAGTCCGCGCTTGCGCCTGTCAGCAGCTACCGCGATTTCGCCCGTCGGCAGCATGACTTGCTCGCCGGCTTGACCATGTCGTCTCCCGAGGCCAGGGATTGGATCGAGTTCGCGCGGGACGCGAATGGCGCCTGGCCGAGTTTCCCGTTGCCGCTTGGCGACAAGCCCGGCGATAACGTAGGCCGATTCGTCACCGTCGACCTGCTGGACGATGTGGCCACCGAGTCGTTCGACACCGCATGCTGTGCCGCGGGCGCGCGTTTCGTCGGCGGTGTCCTGGCGTGCGCCGCGCTCGCCGAGCGGGAATTGGCCGGAACCGAGACCTATCACGGTTTCACCCCTTACGACACGCGGACGCCGAGCGTCGATGCAATGACCGTCGGCTGGTTCGCGAGTTTGTTTCCGGTCACCGTACCGACGAGCGACGGGTCATTTCCCGCGGCGGCGCGCGCTGCACAGCGGTCCTTCGACGGCGCCAAACACCTCGCAGACGTGCCACTCGACCGAGTGCTGGAACTTGCGGCGGCAGCCGGGAGCGAGATCGAGCCCCCCGTGCGGCCATCGATGATGGTGTCCTATATAGATTTTCGGAAGATCCCGGTGTCCTCGCTATTCGACGAGACCAACTTCGGAACCTACGGCGACAACCTGAACAACGGCGAAATCAACATGTGGATCAACCGGCACACCACCAAGACCACGGTGACGGTCTCGTACCCGGACAACGCGGTCGCGCGAAAATCGGTGCACAGGTATATCGCGATGTTGTGCCAGGTCTTCGCCCACGTCGCACAGACCACCGCGGACTGGATCGAACAGCTTGCCCATCACGCGAATTCGAGTGAGCGGTGCGCTGTGTGCACCGCGAGCAGCTGACAAGCAAAGGGCATCACGATCATGAACAACGTCCTCGATCTGGTCGACCAGACCATCTTCCGTGTGGAGCGGGCAGCCGGTGTCACCAACCTGATTCAATGTGTCTGGACCTATGACCGACCGATCGACGTAGACGGGCTGCGCCGGTTCCATCGCCATCTTCGGCACGGGCGGTTGGCACGCCGGGTCGAGCTGTCCCCCTTACCTTTCGGACGGCACCGCTGGGTTTCCTCCGCCGACTACGACGAGCTGGAAATCGTCGAATCACCGCGGCCGCGTGAGGAGTTCCACACTTGGCTGGCCGAGCAGGCCGACACTGCGCTGGATGCCGAGCGCGGGCCCGGATGGCATCTTGCGGCGTTGCCGTTCACCGACGGCGGAACCGGCGTGAGCCTGGTGGCGTCACATTGCCTCACCGACGGCGTCGGTCTCACCGAAGCCGTTGCAGCCGCGGCATCCGGTGACGACAACGCCATCGATTGGCCGGCTGCGCAGTCGCGACACCGCTGGCAGGCCCTGCGCGAAGATGCTCGCCAAACCGTACGCGACATGCCCGCCGTCGGTCGCGCAATCGGCGCCGCAGCACGATTTGTCCGGCGCGACGGCAATGGCACGTTTTCCACGACCACATCACCGCGAGCCACCGAAATTGATGAAGTCATCGCGCTCCCAACGGCAATGATCTTCGTCGACGCCGACGAGTGGGACGCCCGCGCATGTTCACTCGGCGGGACCAGCAACACACTCCTGGCAGCATTTGCGGCCCGCCTCGCCCAGGAACTGGGACGAGTGGCCCCAGACGGGTCGGTCACCTTGACGATGCCGATCAACGAGCGCACAGCCGGCGACAACCGCGCCAACGCCATCACGAATGTCGACATCCCGGTCGACCCGACACCGGCGACAACCGACCTGCGTGCGATCCGGGCCGCGATCAAGCAAGCGCTGATCCGCTCCCGGGAAGAACCCGATGCACGGTGGACACTACTGCCCCTTGTTGTTCTGGTGCCTGAGCGGCTCGGCAAGCGATGGGTCGGCGCAGCCACCAACAGTGCCTCCAGCGTGGGCGCGTCCAACGTCGGTGCAGTCGATCCGGCCGCGAACCGGCCAGACGGCACGGACGCCGATTCCTTCGCGATGATGTCGCGTAGCTCCGGCATGACCACCGCGACGATGCGCCAGCTCGGTGGCCTGCTGTCGCTGCTCTCGGGCAGAGCGCAGGGACGGGTGTTTGTCTCGGTCGTGGCGTACCAGCCGGATCACGCCAACTCGGATCATCAACTGCAGAACCATGTTTCGCGTGCGCTGAAGGAATTCTCGCTTGACAGGAAAGAGAGTGTCGAAAAATGAGCAACGTGATCGATCTGGTCGACCAGACCTTCTTTCGCCTCGGGCAGGCAGCCGGTGTCGGGCAGTGCGTCTGGGTGTATGACCGCCCCGTCGACGTCGACGGGCTACGCCGGTTTCATCACCATCTTCAGCACGGGCGGCTGTCGCGGCGCATCGAACGCTCACCCTTGCCGGTCGGCCGGCACCGCTGGGTGACACCCAGTGACCAGCCCGAGCTGGAAGTCGTGGCGACGCCACGGCCGCGCGCAGAATTCGACGCCTGGCTGACCGAGCAGGCCAACACGCCACTGGATGCCGAACGCGGACCCGGATGGCACCTCGCCGCACTGCCATTCACCGACGGCGGCACCGGCGTGAGCCTTGTCCTCACGCATTGCCTCACCGACGGCATCGGAGGGTGCATCGCGATCGTGGAGGCAGCGTGCGGGTACGACAACGCGATTGACTGGCCCGCTGCCGGATCCCGCCGGCGGTGGCAGGCGTTGCACGAGGATGTCCGCCAGACCTTGCGTGACATCCCCGGTATTCGCCGGGCCGCCGTGACCGCCGCGCGAATCGCTCGGCAGAATCGTCGCAATACCGAACCAGCCGCTCGGCCCCGCCCTGCGGTCGCCGGTACCGACGAGATCGTCTCTCTGCCAACCGCAACGGTGTTTCTCGATGCCGGCGAGTGGGACGCCCGCGCGAAGTCGCTCGGCGGGAGCAGCAACACGTTGCTCGCGGGGCTGGCGAGCCGTCTCGCGGAGAGAATGGGACGAGTGGCCGCAGACGGCTCGGTCACCGTGGCCATGCCCGTCAACGAGCGCACCGCTGACGACACTCGCGCCAACGCGGTCGCGATGGTCGACATCACGGTCGACCCTGCACCCGCCGCAACGGACCTCCGCGACATCCGGGCCGCAACCAAGCAAGCTCTGATTCGGCACCGGGAGTCACCCGACGAACGGAAAGAACTGCTGCCGCTGGTTCCGCTGTTGCCGGAACGGCTCACCAAGCGAATGATCGGCGTGGCCACCGGCGGCGCGAACAACGTCGTCGTCTCATCCAACCTCGGCGAAGCCCCCGCAGCCGTCAACCAGCCGGACGGCACCGACGCCGAGCGCATTGCCCTGTTGTCGCGCTACCCGGGCGTGACGAGGACGCTGATGGATCAGCTCGGCGGGGTGCTGGTGGTGCACTCGGGTGCAACGCGGGGGCAGGTCTTCGTTTCGGTCCTTGCGTACCAGCCGGGCCGCTCCAACACGAATGACGAATTGCAGGAGACTCTTTCGAAGGCACTAGGCGACTTCTCCCTCGCCGGCACCGTGGGCTGGTTGAGCACAACGTGCGAAACCGCGGAAATCGGTGCTAATCCCGGCTATCGCTGACAAGCGCGACACGGCACCGGCGAAGCCGTAACTTCGGTCTCACTCGGATGTGTACGACAAGCGAAGGGACCCAAGGGAAATGAGCAACGTACTCGATCTGTACGACCAGACGTACTTCAGCTTCGAGCGGGCGGCCGGAGTCACCAGCGTGTTGCAGTGCGTCTGGGTATATGACCGCGCCATCGATGTCGACGGGCTGCGCCGGTTCCATCGTCATCTCCAGCAGGGCCTGTTGTCTCGCCGTATCGAACGCTCACCGCTGCCGTTCGGCCGGCACCGCTGGGTTGCCCACAACGATCGGCCCGCGTTGGAGATCGTGGCGACGCCGCGCTCGCGGGGCGAGCTCGACGCGTGGCTCGATCAGCAGGCCAACACCCTGCTAGATGCCGAACACGGACCCGGATGGCACCTCGCGGTGCTGCCGTTCACCGACGGCGGCACCGGGGTGAGCCTAGTCAGCTCCCACTGTCTCATCGACGGCGTCGGGCTCTGCGAGGTGTTGGCAGCCGCGAGTTCTGGCTGCACCGACAAGATCAGCTGGCCGGCTGCCGGGTCACGCCGGTGGTGGCGGGCCGTCCGCGACGACGCCAGTCAAACCGCACGTGACCTGCCTGCCATCGGCCGAGCCCTCCTGGAAGCCGCCCAGTTCGTCCGACAGCACCGCAGCGGCGATGGCGCGCCGGTCACGCGGTTCACCGGAACCGACGAACATGTCACTCTGTCCACAGCAACGATTTTCGTCGATATCGAGGAATGGGACGCCCGCGCTCACGCACTCGGGGGAACCGCCAACACTCTGCTCGCGGGTCTGGCGGCCCGGCTGGCCCGGCGCGTGGGGCGGGTCACCGCGGACGGCTCGGTCACTCCGTCGATACCGGTGAACGAACGTACCGCCGGTGATACCCGGGCCAACGCCATCACCAACGTCGATATCACCGTCGACCCAACGCGAGCGACTACCGACCTGCGCGCGATCCGCAACGCAACCAAGCACGCACTGATCCGTGCCGAGGCAGAGCCCGACGAGCGGTGGGCACTGCTACCGCTGGTCCCCCTGCTGTCTGCGGGGCTCACGAGGCGGTTGGTGGGTGTGGCCACCGGCGGTGCGTCCAACGTCGTCTCATCCAATCTTGGGGCGGCTCCCCCGGCCCTCAACCGCCCTGATGGCACCGACGCCGACTACTTCGCGATGAAGTCGCTGTACCCGGGGATGACCAACTCGATCATGCATCGCACCAGCGGAGTGCTGGCCTTGCTCTCGGGCAGAGTGCATCACCGGGTCTTCGTCTCCGTGCTGGCACATCTACCCGGTCGTATCGACTCAAATAACGATCTGTGGCAGCACCTTTCACACGTTCTCGATGAATTCTCGCTCACCGCCACCACGGGCCGGGAAGCGATCACGGTGGGAGCAGGAAAATGAACAACGTCCTCGACCTGTTCGACCAGACGGTGTTCGTCGGCGAGCGAGCGACCGGAGCGACCAACCTGCTGCAGTGCGTCTGGGTGTATGACCGCGCCATCGACATCGACGGGCTACGCCGGTTCCATCATCACCTTCGGCGCGGGCGGCTGTCGCGGCGCATCGAACGCTCACCCTTGCCGTTCGGCCGGCACCGCTGGGTGACACCCAGTGACCAGCCCAAGCTGGAAATCGTCGCGACACCGCGGCCGCGCGCAGAATTCGACGCCTGGCTGACCGAGCAAGCCAACACGCCCCTGGATGCCGAACACGGACCCGGATGGCACCTCGCCGCACTGCCATTCACCGACGGCGGCACCGGCGTGAGCCTCGTGACGTCTCACTGCCTCACCGACGGCGTCGGACTCTGCGAAGCATTGGCGGCCGCCACCGCCGGCCAGCACGACCCGATCACTTGGCCTGCCGCCCGGTCACGCGGGCGGTGGCGGGCCCTACGCGAGGACACCCGCCAAACCGCACGCGACCTCCCTGCCATCGGCAGAGCCATCATCGCCGCAGCACAATTCAGCCGGCGCGGCCGCGGCGGCGACGCTGAGGCCCCGGCGTCGCGGGCCGTGCCCGCGCGTGGAGACAAACCCATCACGCTCCCAACGGCAACGATCTTCGTCGACGCCGACGAATGGGACGCGCGGGCCCACGCACTCGGGGGAACCAGCAATACGCTGCTCGCGGCGTTCGCCGCCCGCCTCGCCCACGGAGCGGCACGCGTCACCACCGACGGTGCGGTCGCCGTGACCATCCCCGTCAACGAGCGCACCCCCGGTGATACCCGCGCCAACGCCATCACCAACGTCGACATCACCGTCGACCCGACGACCGCGACCACCGACCTGCGCGCGATCCGCAACGCAACCAAGCACGCGCTGATCTGCGCCGACGAGGTGACCAACGAGCGGTGGGGATTGTTGCCGCTGGTTCCGCTGTTGCCGCAGTGGCTGGTCAGGCGCTGCGTGGGCGTCTCTGCCAACGGCGCGGCAAGCGTCGTCTCATCGAACCTCGGTGTGGTCAACTCCGCCGCCTACCGACCCGACGGCACCGATGCCGACTCTTTTGTCATGAAACCTCTCGGCCCAGGCGTGACCAAGGCAACCATGCATCGACTGGGTGGATTGCTGGTGTTGCTGTCGGGAAGAACGCCAGGACAGGTCTTTGTTTCGGTACTGGCCTATCAACCGGGCCGTTCGAACTCGAATGATGCTCTGTGGCGGAACCTTTCACACGCCCTCAGCGACTTCTCACTCACCGCTACCACGAGCTCGGAAGCGATCACGATGGGAGCCGAACGATGAGCAACGTCCTCGATCTCGTCGACCAGACCGCGTTTCTGGGCGAGCGAGCGACCGGAGCGACCAATCTGCTGCAGTGCGTCTGGGTGTATGACCGCGCCGTCGACGTCGACGGGCTACGCCGGTTTCATCACCATCTTCAGCGCGGGCGGCTGTCGCGGCGCATCGAACGCTCCCCACTGCCGTTCGGCCGGCACCGCTGGGTGACACCCAGTGACCAGCCCAAGCTGGAAATCGTCGCGACACCGCGGCCGCGCGCAGAATTCGACGACTGGCTGACCGAGCAAGCCAACACGCCCCTGGATGCCGAACACGGACCCGGATGGCACCTCGCCGCACTGCCATTCACCGACGGCGGCACCGGCGTGAGCCTCGTGACGTCTCACTGCCTGACCGATGGTGTCGGGTTGTGCGAGGTGTTGACGGCTGCGGCCGCCGGCCGTAGCGACTCGATCGCCTGGCCTGCCGCCGGGTCACGCGGGCGGTGGCGGGCCCTGCGCAAGGACACCCGCCAAACCGCACGCGATCTGCCCGCCATGGGACGAGCCGTCCTCGCCGCGGGACGATTTGCCGCCCGACGGGGGTCTGACAGCCCGACACCCAGCGCGCCGCGTTCGCCCTTCGTCCGGTGCCACGAACGCGTCGACGCCCCGAAAGCAACGATCTTCATCGATGCCGACGAATGGGATGCGTGCGCACAGTCACTCGGAGCGAGCAGCAACGCGCTGCTCGCGGGTGTGGCGGCCCGGCTCGCGGAGCGGGCGGGACGCGTCACCGCAGACGGCTTCGTCACTTTGGCACTACCGGTCAACGAACGCGCCGACGACGACACCCGCGCCAATGCAATCACGGCTGTCGAGGTCACGGTTGACCCGGCGACCGCTGCGACGGATCTGCGTGCGATCCGGGCCGCGATCAAGCAAGCCCTGATCCGCCGCCACGAGATCCCCGACGAGCGGTGGGCGCTGCTGCCCCTGACTCCGCTGTTGCCGCGGTGGCTCATCAGGGCGATGACGGGTGTGGCCCTGGGCGGCGCAACGACCAGCGGGGCGTCCAATCTGGGGGCACTCAACCCGAATGCCAACCGGCCGGACGGCACTGACGCGGAATACTTCGCCATGCGGACCTTCTACCCCGGGATCACCGAGGCGACGTTGGGTCGCACCGGTGGTCTGCTGGGGTTGCTCTCCGGAAGAGTGCACGGAAGGGTCTTCATCTCTGTGTTCGGGTATCAGCCGAACTGTCCCAATACTCTTGACGACCTGTGGCGGGATCTTTCGAGTGCTCTGAGCGACTTCTCGCTCACCGCCACCACGGGCTGGGGAAACCAGCGAGCACAATGCGAAAAAGCGCGGTAATCGGAGGTATCGCCGACTATCGCCGACAAGCGCGACACCTCGCGAACGGCTCCGTAACTTCGTCTCATGCGCGCAAGTATCACGTTGGCGCGCGCGGCAATTCGCGAGCGACCGTGAGGAATTCACCGTGTTAGAACAGACCAGTACCACCAGGACCGCGAAGTGCTTCGACGGTTTCGCCCTGTTGGGTCGCATCGTCGTACGTGCACCCTGGCTCGTCATCGCCGCCTGGATCGCCCTGATCGTCGTGTTGTCGATGACCGTCACCCCGCTGGCGAAGGTTGTTGAACGCCAGACCATGCAACCGCTACCGCCGCAGGCAATGGCAGCCACCCAACAGATGGCGAAGGATTTTCACGAGTCGAACCAGAACATCCTGGTGGTCATACTCACTGACGAGCATGGTCTGAAACCCGCTGACAACGACACCTACCGCACGCTGGCCGACAAGTTGCGCGAAAGCACCGACGCCGTGTCCGGCGTGGAGGACATGATCAGCACGCCCGCGTTGCGCCAGTTGATGGTCAGCGGCGACAACAAGGCGTTCTACCTGGCGGTCACCCTCAAGGCACCACCCGGCTCGCCGCAATCTTCACAGGCTTACCAAGAGATCACGCAGATCGTCCAAAAAGCCACCGCCGGCTCGGGACTCACAGCACATGTCACTGGACAGGCCGCCATCGTCGGAGACATGTCGATCGTGACCGCCCACGACATGCACCTGATCGAGATCGCCACGGCATTGCTGGTACTGCTCATCCTGCTGGTGATCTACCGGCGGCCCGTCACTGTGCTGCTGCCACTGATCACCATCGGGATATCGATTGCCGCGGCGCAAGGTCTGGTGTCTGCACTGACACAGATCGGGCTGAGTGTCTCGTCTTTCACGATTGTGTTGATGACGGCGATGATCGCGGGTGCCGGCACGGACTACGCCGTCTTCCTGATCAGTCGCTATCACGAATATATCCGCTCCGGTATGGATTCCGATCGGGCTGTGCAGCGCGCGCTTGTCTCGATCGGCAAGGTGATCGGCGCATCGGCTGCCACGGTGGCCGTCACGTTTCTCGGCATGATCTTCACCCGTCTGCCCGCATTCACGAGTGTGGGGCCGGCGCTGGCAATTTCGATCGCAGTGGCGTTCGTCGCGGCTGTCACGATGTTGCCCGCTGTTCTCGTGCTGACCGGCCGGCGAGGCTGGATCGCACCACGGCCGCCTCTTACCGGCCGACTGTGGCAGCGCTCGGCGATCCACATCGTCCGACGCCCCAAGGCGCACCTCGTGGTGAGCCTGACAGTTTTGATCGCGCTTGGCGCGTGCGCGCTCTACATGCACCCGACGTACAACGACCGTATGCAGCTGCCGGCATCGGCGGAGAGCAATCAGGGATTCTCCGCGATGGCTGCGCACTTCTCCACGAGCGCTCTACTGCCGGAGTACATCTACATCCAGTCGCCTCGTGACCTGCGGACCCCTCAAACCTTGGCCGATATGGAGCAGATGGCGCAGCGCGTCGTTCAGCTGCCCAACATCGCGGCGGTGCGGGGTGTCACCCGGCCGACGGGCAAGCCGCTCGACCAAACCAAGGTCAGTTATCAAGCCGGTGAAGTCGGTTCCAAACTTCAGGATGCGTCGTCGCAGATCAGCAGCAAGACAAGCGATCTCGATACCCTTGCCGGCGGCGCTCACAAACTGGCGAACACCCTTGGCAGCGTTCGTGACCAGGTCGATCAGGCCGGACAGTCCATGACAGCGATGACCACGACGCTCAGTCAAGTGCAGCAGCTGCTCACGAATGCTCACACGACGCAACTGTTGAACACCATTCGCACCTATGCGAACAACGTGGGAAGCAACCAGACAGCGGCCAACAGTCTTGTCAACGATGCCACTCCAGTACTGAACGCGTTGAACAGCAGCCCGCAGTGCGACGCCGACCCCGCGTGCAGCGACGGCCGTGCGAAGCTACAACAACTGGCTGCCGGCGACGTCGGTCAACCCGACGCGTCGGCACAGCAGGTGCTGACGACAGTCCAGGGGTTGAGCACGCTCATGCAATCCACGAACGCCAGATTGCGGTCTGTCGGGATCACCGACCCAGCAGCCGCGCAACGGAAGATCGTGCAAATGGAGCAGGGCGCCAATGCGCTGGCCGACGGGAGCAACCAACTCGCGAACGGCGTCCAGACCCTGGTCGATCAGACCAAGAAGATGGGCTTGGGAATGAATCAGGCGGCCAATCTGCTGCTGTCGATCAAACACGACGCAGCACAGCCGTCGATGGCCGGTATGTACGTTCCGCCGCAGATATTGACGACCAACGATTTCAAGAACGCTGCGCAGCTGTTCATCTCACCCGACGGGCACTCCGCGCGCTACCTCGTCGAGACGAAGCTCGACCCTTTCAGCACCGCCGCGATGGATCAGGGCCGGACGATCCTGGACACGGCACGAGCCGCGCAGCCGAACACGACACTGTCCGATGCGACGATATCGATGGTCGGGACCACTCCGATGTACAGCGCAATTCGCAGCAACTACAACCATGACTTGCGACTGATCATCGTCCTGACGCTGGCCGTCGTCTTCCTGATCCTGGTCGCGCTGCTCCGTGCGATCGTCGCACCGTTGTATCTCATTGCTTCGGTGGTGATCTCGTACCTGTCAGCGTTGGGTCTGGGAGTCGCGTTCTTCCAGTTCATCTGTCACCAGCAGCTCTACTGGAATGTGCCGGCGATGGCGTTCATCGTGTTGGTCGCGGTCGGTGCGGATTACAACCTGCTGTTGATCAGCCGCATACGGGAAGAGTCACGTAACGGCATCCGCTCCGGGATCATCCGTGCCATCCGTTCCACAGGCGGTGTCATCACCTCGGCCGGAATCATCTTCGCGGCTTCGATGTTCGGCCTGATGGTCGGCAGCGTTTCCACCATGGTGCAGATAGGTTTCATCATCGGCACGGGCCTGTTGATCGACACGTTCGTGGTGCGCACGATCACCGTCCCGGCCGTCGCGGCGCTCGTCGGCCGGGCGAACTGGTGGCCGACAAGGCCATGCAAGGCCGCTCCCGGTCCGCAAGGCGGACACCACAGCGGGTAGTCGGCGCACCAGTCCGCGATCAAGGAGGGTGGCCAAATGGCGGCCCTCCTTGACTGTGGGCCGCGCGCAGATGAACACTGGCGAACCATGAGCGTGGCTGTACTGCGGCAGATGTTCGAGCAGATGGTGGAGAACAAAGACCCCACAGCCATCGAACGCTTCTACCATCCGACATTCGTGATGTTCTCCAACGGCGTCACACAAGACTTCGATGCGTTCGCCGCAAGCCACAGGACCGTCTACGCCACGCCGATCCGCTACTCCGTGGAATACGACGAACAGGCCTGGGTGGAGACGGCCGACAAGGTCGCAGGCCGGGTATGGATCACGACCAGCCGTCCAGGCGAAAGCCCTACTCGTATCGAGGTGGTGTTGATCGCCGCCTTCACCGACGGCAAGATCAGCTGTGTTTGGGAAACGACATGGCCGAGTTGGAACACCTTACCGGCGTTCGAGACCTACTGATTTCCCTGCCGAACGTGGAGTCGTTGGCGAACTGTCGGCATGTTTGGCACAGCCACGTTCACACCTGGCGGCAAGGACTCACACCACGACCGCGAGTTGTGCTGCTGAAGAACGGTTACGGGACACGTGCGCATGACGGCGAGAACCGCGGCGCATCCCCATCGCGCGGCCAATCGCATCGCCGACGCACTCGGCGGCGTCCTGTAGCAACATATGGCCGGCGGCCGGGCGGTGCAGATGAATTGCGCCAGGGATCGCGGCGACGAGGTCATGTGAATGCGATGCCGGAGTCAGGACATCGGCTCCGCCGCTGACAACAAACGTCTTGGCGGCAATGGATTCAAGAGCGTGATACACGTCGTAGCGCTTCAGACTCGGCAGGAAACCGGCAGCTGTCGTCAACGAAGCTGTATGGATGGCGGCAGCGGCCACAGCGGATCCGACCGCGGCGGCCGCAGGGCGGTCACCGGCGAGTCTGCTCAACGCATCACCAAGGGGCCGGACGAGCGCCTGAACGGCCTTGTCCGTTGCCCGTTGCGGCATGCGGTGCACCAGTCCGAACAGCGCGTCTGTCGCAGGTGTTGCCAGCAGGCGACCTACCCCCCGCTCGGCAATACTGCCTGCGGCAGTCCCCACGAGGACCAGGCCGGCCGGCTCGACAGGACGTTGCGACTCCGGGAGACCGAAGTACGCCAGCGCTGCCATACCGCCCATCGAGTGACCCGCCAGAGTGAGCGGACCGGTGATGTGCATCGCGGCCAAGACCTCTGCGAGATCGGCAGCGAGTTGCGAGATCTCGTAGGTGGACATTGCTGCGCCGGCCGACCGACCATGACCACGGTGGTCGTAGGTGATGACACGGATCCTGCCGCCATACCGACGCCTCAGGTGGCACACCTGGAGTTCCCAACTCTCCTGTGAGAGTAGAAGACCATGCAGCAGAATGACTGTCGGCGCGTCGGCGCGTTCAGAGCGGTGATCGGACACCGCGAGACAGACGCCGTCTCTCGTCGTCACCATCCGCTCGACACAGTGGTCACCGTTTGACGCCACAGGACGAAACACGTTCGGCGCCAGTGGTTCGGGTGCGACCGACATGGTGGACTCCTCGGTGCGTGTCGACGCCGGGACGATCCCGACATTCCGATGGGCCAAAATCTACGAATCGCACAGGTGCCGTGACTCGCTTGTGCGCGCAACGCGCACAAGTAGCCGATTTGGATCTTTTTCGCATTGCTCGCATCGGCTCAGAGAGCGAATAGTCTTGCACCAATTCGCAATTCAGACAAAGCGCAGACACTTGAGCGCAATGCGCAAAAGGCGACAAAACGAGTAGTGCGCGGCTTGCGCGCACAAGCGAGTCAACACGCGAACAGCTCCGTAGCGTCATGAGCGCAGAAGACCAAGGCTTCCCGCAAGGAGTGACAGATGACGACGCGGCCCGCAATCCAGACCCCCGACCGGCGGACCGCCGCGACTGTGCCAGTGCACACCGATCGGGACATTGGACCCCGCCAGATCGGGCGCCGTCTCGACGATCTCCCCGTCGGCCCCATCCACCGCAGAGCGGTCATCGCTATCGGACTCGGGCTCTTCTTCGAGGTTTACGAGATCTTTCTGTCCAGCACGATTGCCACCACGCTGAAGACTCAGTACGGTCTCGGTGGCAGTGCCCTGCAGCTGCTGCTCGCTTCGTCATTCCTCGGAATGTTCGTCGGCGCAATCACTTTCGGTCGGATTGCTGACCGAATCGGGCGCCGCCGAGCGTTCCTGATCACGCTGGCGTGGTTCTCCGTATGGAGCGTCGTCGGCGCATTCGCGCCGAACCCGTGGCTGCTGGTGGCGGCACGCTTCATGGCGGGAATCGGCGTGGGAGCAGAATATCCGATCGCCGATTCGTACCTCGCCGATGTTCTCCCCAAGGCTCATCGAGGGCGCCTGGCCGCCTGGGCTTACACGTGCTCCTTCCTCGCGGTGCCGGCACTGGGTTTCCTCTCACTATGGCTCGCCGACCGCAGCCTGTTCGGCTTCGACGGCTGGCGGGTCCTGTTGGTGATCGGCGCGATCGGCGCGTTGTTCATCATCGTGCTGCGCCGCGGCCTGCCGGAGTCACCGCGGTGGTTGGCGGGGGTCGGTCGCATCGACGATGCACGCGCGGCGCTTCGTGCGTTCGAAGCCGGTACGGACCCGACGCCGGACTCCACGCCCGACCGTGACGGCGGCGATGACCCAGTTTCGGAGCCGGAGCGGACCGTGCCTGCGTCTCGTCGGCTCCGTCTGCCGCCCTACCGACAGCGGCTGGTCATGCTCGGCATCTTTCACCTGTTCCAGCCATTCGGCTACTACGGGTTCGGCACGCTGGCGGCACTGGTGCTGGTCAGCCGCGGCTACGACGTCACCTCATCGCTGCTGTTCACGGCGGTGTCGTTCATCGGCTATCCGATCGGCTCACTGATTTCGATTCCATTGCTCAAGCGGTTCGAGCGCAAGTACCTGATCATGGCGACGGTCGTCGTCATGGCGGTCTGCGGCGTCCTCTTCTCGACCGCAACCGTCCACGCGCTCATCGTCGTATTCGGGTTGCTGGTCACCGCATCGAGCAACGTCTTCTCGAACGCCTACCACGTGTATCAGGCGGAGATCTTCCCCAGCGATGTGCGTGCAACCGCAGTCGGTTGGGCGTATTCGGTGTCGCGGCTCTCCAGTGCGACACTCCCCTTCATTCTCGTCCCGCTGCTCGACAATTACGGGGCCACCGCGATGTTCGCCGCCGTCCTGGTAGCGCTCGCCATCACGATCGCTGTGATCGCGTCGATCGGACCGCGCACCGCTGGGCAGAGCCTCGAGGAAATCAATCCGACGTGATCAGTCCGCGGGCACGTGACCGTGCTAATTTTGCTCATTGTGCTCACGACAGCGCGTACGCTCGGCCCATGGCCAAAAGGCTGCACATGGATGTGCGGCTCGCTACCCAGGTGCTGTTGCTGCAAGTCGCCGTAGTAACGCTCACTCTGGGTATCGCAGGCGGTCTGCTCGCCTTCATGAGTCACCAGCGCCTTGCCGACCAGTACGAAGACCGCTCGTTGGACATGGCCCGCGCCATCGCCTTCGCCCCTGCGGTACGCGCCGACGTCGCTCGCTACGACGCTGCCCCGTTGACACAAAGCCCGGCGCTCACCGACGAGTTGGCGCACGGGCCCCTGCAGCAACTCGCCACCGAGATCCAGCAACGCACCGGCGTGCTGTTCGTGGTGATCACCAACAATCAGGGCATCAGGCTCTCCCACCCCAGCCGAGACCAGCTTGGCCGACATGTCAGTACCGACCCCACCGCCGCACTCGCCGGACACGAGGTGGTGACGAGGGAGTCTGGCACGCTGGGACCGTCGGTTCGGGCGAAAGTACCTGTGCTGGCACCGGATTCGGACCGTGTCACCGGCGAAGTCAGCGTAGGCATTTCGACGTCGGCCGTGCACCATCAACTGTGGACTGATGTGCGGACCGCGGCTGTTCTGGTCGGCGTGGCACTCGTGATCGGTGTCGTCGGTTCGGTCCTCCTCGCCCGACGCTGGCGGGGGCTCACCATGGGTCTGCAGCCTTCGGAGATGGCGGAGTTGATCCGCAGCCAGGCCGCAGTCCTGCACGGTATCGACGAGGGCGTGCTCGCCGTCGACTCCACGTGGAAGACGACGTTCGTCAACGACGAAGCCTCCAGACTGCTCGAGATCGGCAAAGAGGCGGGCAGGTCGGTGGAAGACATCGGCCTGACCCCGCGGGTGCTCGAGGTGTTCAGGGCGGCAGACGCGACGCCGAGTATTGCCACCGTCGGCGACCGGATCGTGGTGGTGTCCTCTCGACCCGTCACGCGTGACAGCCGCGAACTGGGCACCGTACTGGTCGTGCGGGATCGCACCGATGTCGAATCGTTGACCCGCGAACTCGATGCCGTGCAGCTGATGAGCACGGTGTTGCGGGCCCAGCGCCACGAGTTCGCCAATCGGCTGCATCTGCTCAACGGTCTGCTGCACGGCGGCCATGTCAACGAGGCAGCTCAGTATGTGGAGGAACTGCTCGGGTCTGGCCCCCTGGGCTCGGCACTGCCCGGCATCGAAGCCATCCGTGACGCGTTCCTGCAGGCCTTCTTGGCGGCAAAAGCTGCCGGCGCCCGAGAAGCAGGCGTTACGTTGACGATCGGCGAGAACACCTGGGCACCCGGCCGACTCGCGCTGCCGGTGGATGTGACGTCGGTACTCGGCAATCTACTGGACAACGCCATCTACGCAGCCCGCACCGGCGCAAAAGAGGACAAGGTGGTGGAAGTGGAACTGCTGCAGGATGGTTCAACACTGCACATCACCGTGGCCGATACCGGCGATGGGGTGGCCTCCGATTTCGTCGAGCACGTGTTCACCGAAGGCAAGTCGACGAAGCCGGATTCCGGAATACCGGGTGGGCGCGGCATCGGAATGGCCTTGTCTCGCCAGATCAGTCGTGCATTGGGTGGCGATATCCGGCTGTCGAGCCCGGGGGATCCGGACACAGAGTTGTGCGGCGCAGAGTTCATCGCCCGGCTGCCGGGTGTGATGGTGGAGGAGGAAGCCCAATGGGTGGCACAGAACTGACGGTGCTGGTGGTCGATGACGATTTCCGAGTGGCGAACATGCACGCGGGCATCGTCAACGCACTACCGGGGTTCTCCGTATCAACAACAGTGACAACGCTCGCCGCTGCCCACAAGGCAGCCCCCGTCGACCTTGCCTTGGTGGACGTCTATCTGCCGGATGGATCGGGGATCGACTTTGTCCGCGGGTTACAGTGCGACAGTATGGTTTTGAGCGCCGCCACCGACGCCCGAACGATCCGCGCAGCGTTGGCGGCCGGCGCCCTGAGCTATCTCGTGAAGCCATTCGCTCCGGCAGACCTGGCAGCCCGCCTGTCGGGCTACGCGCGCTATCGCAGAATCCTTTCTGGAACCAATCTTGGCGCCGGCGACGTCGACTCGGCGCTGGATGCCCTGCGCCCCCGCATCACGCCCCCGCAGTCCCCGACCGCCGCCACCTCGCCTACCAAACAGCTTGTACTCCAGGCACTTCGCGCATCGGGTCAGCCGATGTCGTCTGCCGAGATCTCCACGGAGATCGGGGTTTCGCGGGCGACGGCACAACGGTATCTGTCGACGTTGGCCAACGCCGGCGAGGCCAAGGTTCAACTGCGTTACGGCACCACCGGTCGGCCCGAACAGGAATTTGTGGCTGTCAACAAACCACCCAATCGGCAAGCGCGGTGAGCTCAATCGCCTGAGCCGGCCCGCCGCCCCAACTCAGCGGCACCGAGTCCGGACAGCTCGGACAGCGCGACTCGGCGACCACATGCCGCCAACAGTAACGCCGCTTGCCACCCGACAGTCCTCCCCGTGCACGACGATCTCGACGAGGCGCGAAATTATGGGAAGCGGTGGTGAGGCAGTGGAACTCACCGACGCCCGCAGTGCTGCCAACAGTTCCGCCGGATCGTGCCTGCGGCCAGCTGCTACCTGCCGTTGAACTATCCGATCAACGCACATGTCCTCGCGGTAGATCCGCTGCGACAATGGTGTCGTGGTCGAGCAGAGCATCTGGATGCAAAAGGTCGCGGCTGACCCCGGCCATTCACAGTGGTACATCGAACGTTTTCGATCCATGGCGCGCGCTGGCCAGGATCTGGACGGCGAAGCCCGCCTGATAGACGCGATGGTGGCACGCGGCGCCCGGATACTCGATGCTGGCTGCGGTCCTGGCCGCGTAGGCGGGTACCTCGCCGCGGCAGGCCACGACGTAGTCGGCGTCGATGTCGATCCGGCACTCATCAAGGCTGCCGAGCAAGATCACCCGGGGCCACGCTGGCTCGTCGGCGACCTCGCCGAACTCGACCTGCCCGCACGTGGCATCACACAGCTGTTCGACGTCGTCGTGTCGGCCGGCAACGTCATGACATTTCTCGCCCCGAGTACCCGCGTTCAGGTGCTGGTCCGACTTCGTGCGCACCTTCTCGGCGACGGTCGGGCCGTGATCGGCTTCGGAGGGGGCCGCGACTACGAATTCGGTCAGTTTTTCGATGACGCAGCCGCGGCCGGATTCATGCCCGATCTGCTGCTGTCCTCGTGGGATCTACGTCCGTTCACCGAAAACTCCGACTTCCTGGTCGCGGTTCTCCGGCGGTCACCATGACTCCTCGGCGGGAAGGATCCGATCAAGCCACAGGGGCCACGAACCCAACGGATTCGTGGCCCCTGTGTAAAGAGTGCGCGGTTACGACTGGAGCTGCCCAAGGGTGACCTGCACGGTGCGGGAAGCTCCCGACTGGTCATCGTAGGTCAACGTGATGTTGTCCCCGGGTGCCTTGGAATGAACCGCCGCGACCAGAGCGTCGGGACCGTCGATCACCTGGTTGTCGAGCTTTGTGATCACCACTCCGTTGGGCAGTCCGGCCTGGGCTGCCGGACCACCGTCGAGGACCCCGGCGACCATCGCACCGGACGTGTTGTTACCAGACGTGAGCTGGACGCCCAGGGAGGCGTGCCGGACCGTTCCCGTCGAAACCAGCTCGTCGGCAATACGTTTGGCTTGATCCACCGGGATTGCGAAACCGAGTCCGATGGAACCGCTCTGCGAGCCCTGATCGCTGCCCAGCGAAGCAATGGCGGAATTCACCCCGATGAGATCGCCATTCATGTCCACCAGCGCGCCTCCGGAGTTGCCCGGATTAATCGCCGCATCGGTCTGAATGGCGCTGATCACCGAATGCTGACCGGTCTGCTCATCGCCGGTCGCGACCGGGCGATCCAATGCACTGATGATGCCGGTCGTAACGGTCCCCTGCAGGCCCAACGGTGAGCCGACAGCGACGACGTTCTGCCCCACCTTCAGATCTTTCGAAGAACCAATTGTGATCGGAGTGAGCCCGGAGACGTTCTGTGCCCGAACCACTGCGATGTCGTCATCGGGATCGGTTCCGACGACGGTGAACGGTACTGTGCGGCCATCGGACAAGGTCACGGTCGCCTGTGCAGCGCTGGCGACCCGGCTGGACGGCCTGGTGAACGGACTGTCAGACGGATCGTCCTGGGTGTCGGGTCCGGACTGACCGTCGCCGGGGAACTGTCCACCCGGGAACATTCCGCGCGGCAGACCGGGAATTCGGGTGCTCGGCCCGTCTTGCGGAGTCATGGGCTGCTGACCACCGGCATCTTGTGCGACAGCAGCCACGACATGGTTGTTGGTGAGGATCAGTCCATCAGCGCTGAGCACGATACCGGACCCCTCCTCGCGTCCTTGCCCGCTTTCGATCTGCAGTTTCACCACGCTGGGCAACACCTTGGCCGACACCTGTTCGACCGATCCGGTGGGCGCCGTGCTTCCTGGCTGGCTGGGTGTGGAACCGTTGGCCGGCACGGGCTTTCCGATGTTCACCGGGGCCGGCGCCTGGGCGGTGGGTACACCATGTCCCGCATGGTCGACGACGGCTACCGCCGTCGCAGCGCCTGCCACCATGGCAACCGCGGCCGTGCCTACGACGAGTACGCCGACTCGAGAGCGCTTCCGATGCTGCGGGTTTTGCTGTGGTTGCGCCTCCTGGAACGGAGTACTCGCCTCAGAGCTCGGAGCATAGGGCGGAGGGTACATTCCGGTGACGCCGGCCGAGTTGTACGGGTAGTGATACCCGGACTGATTCCATTGGGCCGGGTTATCTTGATTGGATGGCTGTTTCGGCCGCCACTCGCTGTGGCTTCCTTGTGACGAATTCCTCGACCAGTCGCTCATTGCGTGGATTCTTCTTCCTCGAGACGCAGATGCTCATGCGCCGTGCCGGCGCCCGCCTGTAGGTTGCCTGTGCTGGCTGAGACTTTGCTGAGAATGAGTTCGGTGCCGTCCAAGACTTTTCGACGGGGTCGGTACCGGGCTCGGTCAGCCGTCGGGTGAGTCTTCCCGGAACTCCCGCCGGCCGTCGCCGGGGCCACCTGACCGGCGTCAGCCCGGCAACGAGGCTGTACGGTGACGGCCGTGAACTCCTCCCGTGTGTCTTGTTCCGTCGCGTTCGCAGCCTGCGCCGCATCGATCGCCATGACGCTCGCCGCATGCAGCTCCGACGCGGACAACCGATCAGCAAGCACGCCGGCGACACATACGTCTTCCGCGTCTCAATCGGCTCCGTCGCCCGTCAGCACGGCAGCACCCATTGCCAGTACGTGTCCGACGGCAGCGCCGAATACCGGCGCCAACCCCGAGTGGACACTGGCCGGCGCCACCGGCAACGTCGCCGTCACGGGATCTACCGATACCGCGGCGCCGAACGTCACCGTGGGCGCACCGTTCACCGTGACTGAGACCCAGGTGCACACACTGCAACCCGGAGACGGCCCTGTCGTCGGCGACACCGCAACGGTTTCCGTTTGCTATACAGGCGTCAACGGACGTGACGGGAATGTGTTCGACAGCAGTTACCAACGCGGCGAGCCGGTCCAGTTCCCGCTTGACGGCGTCGTGACCGGCTTCAAGAAGGCCATCGCAGGACAGAAGGTCGGCTCCACAGTCGCCGTCGCCATGTCATCCGCCGACGGGTATCCCGATGGTGAGCCCCGCGCCGGAATCCAGAAGGGTGACACACTCGTCTTCGCGATCAAGATTCTCGACGCCACGGACTGAAGCCGGCTGAGGCGACCGGCACACTCACAAAACGTCGTCGTGGATCTGGTCGATGCGGACGGCACCGTCGACACCCGCGAGCACCCGGCCTGCTTCCATCACGCCCGCACCTGACAACGTCATGGTGATCCCCACTTCTCCTGGCATCACGGGGCTTTGGGATGCCAGGCCTCGCGTTCGAGTCAGGATTGCGCCATTCGGCGGTATCCAATGCAGCCCCACGGGTGGACCAGCATGTTCGGCATTCCTAGGCTGTCATCGATGTGTTGGACAGAAATCGTTGTGCGATAAGGATATTCGTACCTAACCGACAAAGCTGAGCGGCGAAGTCAGCGGCGGTAGCGTGCAACTGCTCGTCGTCCAACGCGCCGAGCGCAGGTCGAACACGTCCTGCTCGATGCGGGCACCGTTGAGGAGCTCGTCGAGCGACTCAGCCACAGCGGGTCTCTGACGATGCTCCACCAAACCTGGGTTCGAACACCCCGCACTGACCTTCTTGCATGCCAGTAGACATTCAGTCCCGGCACAATATGCTTGTACTCGTACACCTGGTCGATGCGTCGTTGCACACAAAACAACGCCCCACAAGCGCCATGCTCCAGCGGTTTTAGCTGCATGATCGGTTGGACACACACACCGATGTGCAGGGAAACTGATTTAGGATCTCACATCACATTGACATGCATTTGTGTTGACAGCTACATTCTGTTGCATACCACAAGCGCATCCGGCGAGATGGCCGAACCCGGTCCTGACCGCGGTCTCGCCATAGCAACTGTTCGGCCCCGTTGGCGCATCCACACCAGACCATCACCGGAAGAGGTAAGTCCAGTGCCTGTCGACATCTGCCGCAGCAACACCGTTACCTGCGATATCCCGTGAGTCGTCCCAAGCCCGACCGGCTGATTTCCGAGATACGTCGCCGCATCATCGCCGGCGAGATCCCACCCGGTGTCAATATCTCCGAACTGACCCTCGCCGAGGAGTTCGGTGTCTCCCGAACCCCGGTACGCGAGACGTTCAAGCAGCTGCAGACCGAAGGTCTGGTCGAGATTCGACCTCGGGTCGGCACCTTCGTCACTACCCCGTCGCGGCGCGAAATTGTCGAGTTGTTCGAGATGAAAGAACTACTCGAAGGCGCCGGCGCCCGGTTGCTCGCCGAGCGCGGAAAGGTACCAGAAATCGATCAGCTGGAAAACAACCTCCAGCGAGCCGCCAGCGCAGTGATCGATGATGATCGCGCTCGGTACGCCGAGCTGGTCCACGAGTTTCACAACGTGCTCATGTCCGGGGCTGACAACGCCAAGTTGCAGGGCCACTACCGGACGTTGATGAACCAACTCGCCTACTCGCGCCTGGTGACCACTTCACTGAGCCAGCCCGGTCGGCTTGCCCAGTGCGACTGCGAGCATCGCCACGTGTTCAAGCTGATCGTCGCCCAAGACGGTGCCAACGCCGAACGCGTAATGCGCGAACATGTTCGCGCCAGCCGGCAAGCACTGTTGGCCGGCGTGCAGTTCTGACCATCAACCGACGAACAATCAGACCAGGAGCGCGATCGATGACCAGCACAATCACACCGTCCGCGGCAAACGCCGACTGGGCCGACGGTTTTTGTGCCGAGGTCAGGGACGCGTTTGCTGCAGGATTGCCCGCAGTGTTCCTCGATGAGGGCGGCGCGCTACTCGCATTTCCGGCAGCCACCGCCACCACAGCCCAACTGCACTTCGCCATCAGTCACTCGTCTGGAGTTGTTCACGCCGCGATGCCGAGTTCGCTGCTGGACAGATTGCGGATACCGGATCAGCCGGTTCTCGCCTCAGAGCACAGCGGTGCGTCGTTCACCGTGGCTGTCGATGCCGCATCAGGCATCGGCACAGGCATTTCCGCACGGGACCGAGCCCAAACCATGCAAGTGCTCGCAGACCCCGGCACCGTCGCCGATGACCTGACCCGGCCGGGCCACGTCCTGCCGGTCCGCTGCGCGGACGGCGGATTCGCAGAGCGCGGGCGGGTGTGGGAACGTGCCGTCGATCTGAGCAGAGCCGCAGGGCATTCGCCGGTAGTCGTGATGTGCCGACTCGTCGATGACGCCGGCGAGGTCCTCGACGGCCTGACGGCGACGTTGTTTGGACTGAACCACCAACTGGCGCTGAACGCCGGAACCTCTGACATCGACACACGCTCGGACGGCGTCCGGACAAAGCGAACGCACTGACCAGGTAACCGCCCCGATCGGCCCCCAGCGGGACCAGACGGCACGCCTTCTCTCGGGGCAACTAGACGGCGTGTCGCCGGCCCCGGGAAACGGTCGACCCCTGGTCAAGACCAGCAAGAAGGGCCTGGCGGCTGGCGCGGACGTGTTCGCGCATTACGCGTTCGGCAGTATCCCCGTCTTTGGCGAGGATCAGCTCGAATACCTGACGGTGCTCGCGGTTGGACTGCAGCGGCCGGCCGGGCTGGCTCAGCGAAGTGGTCACCAGGCGCGAGTAGGCAAGCTGATTCATCAACGTCCGATAGTGGCTTTCCAATTTGGCGTTGTCAGCACCAACGATGAGAAGGTTGTGAAACTCGTCGATGAGTTCGACGTACCGGGCGCGATCGTCGGATGCCACGGCCTGATCGAACTGGCGCAAGTTTTCTTCGAGTCGATCGACTTCCGGCACGCGCCCACGTTGGGCAAGCAACCGTGCCGCAGCGCCTTCCAGCAGCTCTTTCATCTCGAACAGCTCCAGGATTTCGCGCCGCGACGGGATAGTCACGAAAGTACCGACTCGAGGTCGAATCTCGATTAGGCCTTCGGTCTGTAGCTGCTTGAACGTCTCCCGCACCGGTGTGCGGGAGACACCGAACTCCTCGGCCAGAGCGAGTTCTGAGATATTGACTCCAGGAGCGATCTCACCGGCGATGATGCGACGACGGACCTCAGCAATCAGTCTGCTCTGAATAGAGCCGTTGCGGGAGCCGTCGTCGCTTCTCACCCGTGCGTCCCCTCCGATGTCACTCCAACCTGGGTCAGCCCAGCGGCGACAAAGCGCCGCCATCGAAAAACTTACCGGCACTGTAAACCATCGGCGGACGATCACTGACCGCGGCGTGTACCACTCGGCAGATGAACACCGTATGGGTGCTGGCTTGCAGTCGTTCGCGGATCTCCACTTCCATCTGAGCGCCACTGTGGTTGATCAGCGGGCTCCCGAACGGTCCCGGAGCCCAATCCAGACCTGAGAACTTGTCCGGGGCTTTCGTGGCGAAGACATTGACCACATCGAGTTGATCGGTCGACAAGATGTTGATGGCCAGGTGCCTCGCACGATAAAGGCAGTCGTGAGTGGAGGAGGTCCGCTGTACTGCAACCATCACCGTTGGGGGCTCGAGCGAGATGCTGGAGAAAGCATTAACAGCCAAGCCCCGAGGCGTCTGTTCGTCTAGCGCAGTAACAACCGTGACTCCGCTGATGAACTGCCGATTGACCTGCTTCATCACGTTGAGGTCGGGCTCAATCCGGACCGTCGCGCCTTCGTCGTTTGTCATCTCGATCAATGATCCTGGCCGACGGTGATGATCCCGAGCGCAGTCAGGAGTGCTCTGGGGTCCCAGGTAACGAACTCTTCGACGACATGGTCGCCGTCAAATCGCGAGAATGTCGCCCCGCTGATCTCGACTGTGCGCTGAGTGGCCGGTACACCCAAGAACGGATGCTGGTGTGTTCCCGTGCTGTGCCAGCGAACCGCGGCACGATCGCCCTCGATGACAATTTCGTCGACCACGGTCAGAAGATCGGGAAACGCACCACGAGTGCTGACAATCGACGCCTTGAAATCGGCCAAACTCTGACCGCTGCTGGAAGTGCCGAACCGCAAGTAGTCTGGGCTAAACAGCTTGTCGAGAGCATCTACTTCACCGCGGTCCCATGCCGCCTCCCAAACTTGCTGGATCCGATCACGACGGTCGTCGATGTCAGACATGTCCTTGTCTCCTTTCACTGTGCGACTACCGATCTGCTCATACGGACGATTGACTGCATCATGGCCCGGCGATGTCCGACGGGCCAAAAGCCAAGTACTCCAGGAAGACCAGCAGCCCTTCGGTGCTCCGCGCCGGGGAAAGAAACACACCCAGGTCATCAAGATCGCAACGATCAGAACACTCGTGCAAAGGCCTGCGGCGGGCCGGTCGCGGGGAGAGCCAGCCTGTCCGCTCGCACATCGTGCGACAGCACCTGCCGTCGCAGCGCGAAGATCGTCGAGTCTGCCCAGACATGGCGATCCCTCGAGTCATGCGAAAAGCCGACAAGCTTGCATACAACAAAATGTAACGTAGCTCATAGTCACATGTCAATGTGATGACAGTCGAACGCAGCCGGACCTTCCGCCGCTCAAATGAGGCCTCCACCGAGCGGCGTGCATAGATATTGAACAACCCTGCGTTTCAACGCGTTTAGTCGTCATTGCGGCTAGTCCACCAGCGCCCATATCAGCTTTCCACGCAAAAGCCCAATACACTATTGACCAACACCCAGCAGAGGTCTACTGTGCTGTGGCATGCAAGAGAGTAGCCGCGAAGACAGCATCGGGTTAAGGAAGCTGGTTCTCTATCGCGAGGCGGTGGTAACTGAGGCCGGCGAACGGCCGGCCAATCCGGCACTGCAGGCCACTGTCGCCGCAGTGATCGCCAATCCATGGTTGGGAACCGGTCCGTCACGTGACCTTCAGCCGGAGGTCACCCGAATCGCTCCGGTGCTCGCCCAACTCCTGAGTGATCGTTTGGTGGCGGCACTCGGTGGGGTCGATGCAGTCGAGGCGTTCGGCAAGGCTGCCATCGTCGGTAATGCCGGAGAAATCGAGCACGGTGGCGCGCTGATCCACACCCCCTACTTCGGCAACCTCATGCGGGAGTTCCTGGAGGGCGAATCGATCATCTGCTTCGCTGATACCCGGTCCGAAGCCGGTGCGGCACTGGTCGTTCCGCTCTGGCACAAGACACAGGCCGCGACCCGCAGCCATTACCAGACCGTCAGCGCCAGGGTGTCCGACGCGCCCCGCCCCGACGAGATCGTCATCATCGCCGCCGGATCGACCGGTCCACGGCCCCACCCCCGCATCGGGGACCGCAAAACTGACCCTGCCGTCACCGTCAAGAATCTGGAGAGTGCCCTGTCATGAAGCTGCGCAAGATCGTCACCGTCGTCGAGGAGATCCGCACCGAGGGCGGACGTGAGGTGAACCCGCCGGCCCGCATCGCCGTCGTCGCCGCGGTGATCGAAAATCCCTGGGCTGGACAGGGTTTCGTCGAGGACTTGGCTCCCGGTATCGATGCGACCGCCTCTGATGTCGGTGCGCTGCTGGCACCCCTGGTCCTGGAAGCTCTCGAAGGTACTGCGGAGGCCTACGGCAAGGCAGCGATCGTCGGCCTCAATGGCGAGATCGAGCATGGCTCGGGGCTTATCCACACGCTGAAGTTCGGCGATCACTTCCGCAAGGCCGCCAACGCCACGACGCTATTGCCTGCTGTCGAGAAGCGCAGTCCAGCTGGTGTCGTCTTCGACATCCCGCTCAAGCACATCACCGACGCCACCATCCGGTCGCACCATCAGACCATTGAGGTGCGCATCGCCG
Organism: Mycobacterium sp. 155; assembly: GCF_000373905.1. NCBI lineage: Bacteria > Bacillati > Actinomycetota > Actinomycetes > Mycobacteriales > Mycobacteriaceae > Mycobacterium > Mycobacterium sp. 155. The sequence continues at coordinate 1,378,050 of NZ_KB892705.1, read as the reverse complement.
ACGCTCCACACGCCGACGAGATCGTCATCGCGCTCGCAGCTGCTACCCAAGGTCGCCCACAGCAGCGTCTCGCTCCCCTGAGCAGCGAAAAGTAACGATCGATGACCGGGCCGACACTGGTTCTGCTGCACGGGGTGGGCCTCGACCACACCGTGTGGCAGCCGGTGACTGCACTGCTGGACGACCGGTTCACCGTCCTGGTTCCTGACCTGCCCGGGCACGGCAGCCGGCCACCGGTCCCGGCGGGAGTAACGTTGGCGGACTTGGCCAACGGCGTGGCCGACGAGATCCCAGCCGGGTCGCATCTGGTCGGATTCTCCCTCGGTGCACTCGTCGCGCAGTATCTGGCCGTGCACCGACCGGAGCTGGTCGCGTCGCTGACCTCGGTTGCCTCAGTGTGCCAACGGACTCCGGAGGAGCGGGCAGCGGTACTGGCCAGGCTCGACACCGCCGCCACTGACCTTGCAGCGAGTTCGGCTGCGTCCCTGCATCGTTGGTACGACGGTACCGACGTCGCCACCGACCAGATCGCACAGACGAAGGCGACGCTGCTGGCCAACGATCCGGACAGTTTTGTGAACTGCTACCGAGTGTTCGCAACCGGCGATGCCGAGGTCGGCCCTGAATTACACCGCATCGCCGTACCGGCGCTCGCTGTCACGGGTGAGCTCGATCCGGGTTCCACTCCTGAAATGACGTCACGCCTTGCCGCCGCCATCCCCGGCTGCGAAGCGGTCATCATCCCCGGTGCGCGACACATGCTCCCGGTCCAGTGCCCACGCGAACTCGTCGACGCACTGTCCTCGTTCTTCGGAAAATTCATCGGAGGTTACCCACGTGTCTGAACCCCGCAAGCTGCAGCACTTCATCGGCGGAAAGTCAGTGGAGCCTGCATCCGGTGAGTACTTCCCGAGCATGAACCCTGCCACCCGAGACGTGTTGTATCTGGCGGCCCGCGGCAACGCGACCGACATCGATGCCTCGGTGGCGGCTGCCACCGAGGCGTTCCTCGACCCGCGGTGGCGTGACCTTAGCCAGACCAAACGCGGGCGGCTGCTGCGCCGCCTCGCAGATCTGATCGGCGAGAACGCCGAGGAACTGGCCCGCTCGGAGTCCCTCGACAACGGCAAGTTGCTGCGCGAGATGCGCGGCCAGATGGCCACGTTGCCCGAGTATTACTACTACTACGCGGGTTTGGCCGACAAGATCGAGGGCGCTGTGGTCCCCACGTCGGACCGCCGAGTGCTCAACTACACCATGCGCGAACCGCTCGGTGTGGTCGGGGCGATCACCCCCTGGAACTCGCCGCTGACGCTGACCACCAGCAAGCTGGCACCTGCGTTGTGTGCCGGCAACACCGTGGTGATCAAGCCGTCCGAATACACTTCGGCGACCGTGCTGAGACTGGCCGAGCTCGTCATCGAGGCCGGCTTCCCGCCCGGCGCGGTCAACGTCGTCACAGGGTTCGGCGCCGAAGCCGGCCAGCCGCTGGTGGATCACCCTGGGCTGGCGAAGATCTCGTTTACCGGTAGCACTGCGACCGGATCGCGCATCGCAGCATCGGCGGCGAGCCGGTTCATCGGATCGACACTTGAGCTGGGCGGCAAATCCCCCAACATCGTGTTCGATGACGCCAATGTCGCCAACGCGGCAATGGGTGTGGTCGCAGGCATTTTCGCCGCTGCCGGACAGACCTGCATCGCGGGCAGCCGCGTCTTCGCGCAGCGCGCAATCTACGACGAGCTCTTGCAGCTGGTTGCCGATCGTGCCGGCAGCATCCGGATGGGCAACCCGCTCGACGACGACACCGAAATCGGTCCGCTGGCCTTCGAAGACCAGCGCGACAAGGTGGCCTCTTACGTCGACCTGGGCCGTGAGGAAGGCGCGAGGGTGCTCACCGGCGGGCGCGCCACCGATGCCGGACTGGGCGGATTCTTTTACGAACCAACGGTTCTGGTCGACGTCAACAACCAGATGCGGGTGGTCCGCGAAGAGATCTTCGGTCCGGTCGCGGCAATCATGCCGTTCGACACCGAAGACGAGGTCGTGCAATTGGCCAACGACACAGAGTACGGCCTCGCCGCCGGCGTCTGGACCACCAACCTGGCGCGCGCACACCGCATGGCCGGGCGGCTGGATGCCGGCACCATCTGGGTTAACACCTACCGGGCCATGTCACCGATGTCGCCGCGCCAGGGCTTCAAGAGCAGCGGCGTGGGCGTTGAACACGGTACTGAGACCATGAAGGAGTACACCCGGCTCAAGAGCGTGTGGATCAACACCAACGAGGGCCCGGTTCCCGACCCATTCGTGATGCGGAGCTGACATGCCACTCGTCGAGGTCACCCTCGCAGCTGGTCGCTCGGACGACCAGATCCGAGCCATGATCCACGAAGTACACGAGGCCGTGCTGCGGACCGTGAACACCCAACCCGAGCACATTCGGGTCATCGTCCGCGAAGTACCCCGAACGCATTGGGCAACAGGCGATGTCACCATCGCCGAGATGGATCGTAAGAAAGGTGGTGCGTGATGAGATTCTCCTTGTTCGTACACATGGAGCGATGGGACGAGTCGGTGAGTCACCGGCAACTCTTCGAGAATCTCGCCGAGCTGTCCCTGATGGCCGAGGCCGGCGGATTCGGCACGGTGTGGATCGGGGAGCACCACGCCATGGAGTACACGATCTCGCCCAGCCCGATGCCCTTGTTGGCTTACCTGGCCGGCCAGACCAGCACGATCCGCCTGGGCGCGGGCACCATCATCGCCCCGTTCTGGAATCCGATCCGGGTCGCCGGCGAATGCTCGCTGCTGGACGTGATCAGCGACGGCCGCATGGAGGTCGGGCTGGCGCGCGGCGCCTACCAGTTCGAGTTCGACCGCATGATGCCCGGGCTGTCCGCGGCTGAAGGCGGTAAGTACCTGCGCGAACTGGTGCCGGCGGTACGCAAGCTCTGGCAGGGTGACTACGCCCATGACGGCGAGATCTGGCAGTTCCCCACCTCAACCAGCGTGCCCAAGCCGATCCAGCAGCCGACGCCGCCGATGTGGATCGCCGCGCGCGATCCCGATTCCCACGACTTCGCGGTGGCGAATGGGTGCAATGTGATGGTCACGCCGCTGATGAAAGGCGACGAGGAAGTTGTCGACCTCAAACGCAAGTTCGACACCGCTGTCGCCAATCACCCCGAGGTGCCCCGACCTGAACTGATGGTGTTGCGCCACACCCATGTTCACTCCGCCGACGATCCCGACGGCTGGCGCCCGGCCGCCGCGGCGATCTCAAAGTTCTACCGCACCTTCGACGCCTGGTTCGGCAACAAGACCACGCCGGTCAACGGGTTCCTCGACCCCAGCCCCGAAGAGAAGTTCGCCGGGCGTCCCGAATTCGAACTCGAGTCCCTGCACCGTACCGCGATGATCGGCACGCCCGACGAGGTCATCGAACGGCTGCGCTTCTACTCCGAACTCGGGGTCGACGAGTTCAGCTTCTGGATCGACAACAGCATGTCCCACGACGAAAAGCGCAAGTCCCTTGAACTTTTCATCAAAGAAGTCGTTCCCGCCTTCAACTGATACGCGTTGTTCCGCACGTTCACAACGAATCTCCGCTGACTCCCGCCGGTCGTGGCAGTCAGGCCTCCTCCACCCACCGACTGACTCGTAGCCCGACAGCAAGCAGGACCGAAAGGCAGACCAATGAGTGAAGACGTTTCGCTCGCATCCACCGGTGAGGTTACCGCCGACCTCCATTATCGAAATAAGATCGCAGCCGTAGAGCCCTATAGCACCGATGCGATCCCCGACTCGGAGCGACATGGGAAGGCTGTCTCCCAGTTCTTCATCTGGTTTGCCGCCGGCATGAACTTCCCCATCATGGTGCTGGGTTTCGCCGCGGTCGGCATGGGCATATCGCTGGTCTCGGCGATTACCGCGATCATTGCGGGGTCATTCGTCGGAGCCGCCGTAATGGGCATCATGTCCAGGATGGGTGGCAGACTCGGTGTCCCCCAACAGATCCAAGCCCGCGGGCCCCTGGGGTTCTTCGGCAACTTCGTCCCGGTCGCCTACGTCAACGTGTTCGCCGGCATCGGCTGGGCCGCCGTCACGATCATCCTCGGCGCACAGGCGGCACACGCCCTGATGCCGTTCATCCCGTTCTGGCTGACCGCCCTCGTGCTCGTCAGCCTGCAGCTCACGGTGGCCGTGTACGGGTACAACATGATTCACTTCCTCGAACGCATCCTTGCCGTGGTGCTGTTCTTTGGCTTTTTGCTGATCACAATCGTGTCGCTCTCCCGCGGCTGGTCCGGTTCGTTCCCCGCCAACCCGGATGCGAAAGGATGGGTTGGTCCCGTCGGCGGCTGGATTACGTTCGCCGGGTTCTTCCTGTCCTTCCTCATTGCCTGGTGGCCGTTCGCGTCGGACTACTCCCGCTATCTCCCCGACGAGGATCACGTCAACCGTGCCAGCGGGCTCTGGACATTCGCGGGCAACTTCCTGTCGCTGTCTTGGCTGGGCATCACCGGCGCGATTCTGGGCCACTTCGCCACAGCGGGAGAGAGCCCGATCGAGGCGCTCCACCGCCTCACCGCCGGCCCCTTCGCCGTCATCGCGCTGATGGCTGTGTTGCTGTCGTCGTTCTCGCAGAACTTCCTCAACGTCTACGGCGGGGCGATCTCCATTCAGACACTGCGGATACCCGTCAGCCGTACCACCGGAGTCGTCTTCATCTGCGTGATCGCCTACGTCATCGCCCTCTGGGCGGACGAAGACTTCGAGAACAAGTTCAAGACGTTCCTGTTCTTGAGTTCCTACATGATCGCCCCATTCGGCGCCCTGCTGCTTCTGGACTACGTCCTCAACCATCGTCACGACCGGTCCAAGATCGCCGAACTCTACGACTCTCGGCGAATCTTGGAGTGGGGATTTGTCGCATGGCTCATCGGCGTCGTGGCATCCATGCCGTTCTGGCAGCTGGCGTTCTTCACCGGCCCCATCGCAGCCAAACACCCTGAGTGGGGCGACCTTTCATACGTCATCGGGTTCGTGGTCGGTGGAATCGCGTTCATCTTCCTCAACCGGCTACCTCCGCTGTGGCACACAAAAAATCCGGTTCTCCGGGACCAGCACCCGCATACGTAGGTCCGTCGAGACCCCTACATCCCGCGAGTCAGCTAGTTCGTTGACGACGACACCAGTCTCAGGAAAGTAACGCAATTCGTGGAGATCAGAGCAGCCGTTCTAGATGCCATGGGCGCCACCCCGCCGTATGCGTCGTCCAAACCCTTGACGATCGAAAAACTCCAGTTGCAGGCGCCCGGCCCGGGCGAGGTGCTGGTACGCGTCAAGGCCGCGGGACTGTGTCACTCAGATCTGTCTGTCATCAACGGAAGCCGCCCGCGGCCGATGCCAATGGCGTTGGGCCACGAAGCTGCCGGCATCGTGGAAGAGGTGGGACCCACGGCCGGTGGTGTCGGCAGAGATGACCTCAAGCCAGGTGACCATGTCGTGTTTGTCTTCGTCCCGTCGTGCGGCCATTGCGAGCCCTGTACCGAAGGTCGCCCAGCGCTATGTGAGCCGGGCGCCGCAGCCAACGGTGCGGGCACCCTGCTATCCGGCGCCCGTCGGCTGCAGCGCCAGGATGGCACCCCGGTCAATCACCACCTCGGAGTATCGGGATTCGCCGAGTACGCCACGGTTTCCCGCCGCTCCCTGGTCAAGGTCGATCCCGAACTGCCGTTGGTGGAAGCTGCCCTGTTCGGATGCGCCATACTCACCGGCGTCGGCGCGGTGATCAACACCTCACGGATGCCGGCCGGGTCGTCGAGCGCGGTGATCGGTCTCGGCGGCGTCGGATTGGCGGCGCTGCTCGGTGCGGTTGCTGCCGGCGCACGCACGATTGTGGCGGTCACCCGGTCTGACGAGAAGTTGGCGTTCGCACGCGAACTCGGTGCCACCCACGCCGTCAATGCCGGTGACCCCGACGCCGCACGGCAGGTCATCGACGCGACCGGCGGCGGTGTGGACTATGCCTTCGATTTCTCTGGCTCGACCAGAGCCCTCGACCTCGCCTACCGCATGACCCGCCGCGGAGGAACAACTGTGACCGCCGGCCTGCCGGCGCCGAATGCAACCATGCCGCTGGCGCCCGTCACTCTGGTCGCCGAAGAGCGCACCCTTCGAGGCAGCTATATCGGCACCGCCGTCCCGAATCGGGACATTCCTCGCTACATAAGCCTGTACCAGCGCGGCCGACTCCCGGTCAACCGGCTGCTCACCAGAACGCTCGAACTTGACGAAATCAACGACGGCTTCGACCGTCTCCACGACGGACAGGCAATTCGGCAAGTCGTCACGCTGTAAGTGCTAAGCCGTGGGGAGCGATGACCACGCCGTGGCGTGTCCGCGGCTTCCCGCTGTTCCTGTGCCTGCAATCGACGAAGGTACAGCAATGCCAGCATGATTCGGGATCTGCACGGGCCTCGGACCCGTATAATCCTCCTGCGTCGCGCTGGAGTTTGAGATCAGTGCACCCATAGGGAAGGAAAAGTCCGCCATGCCAGTGACTTCTTCGATTGCCCCACGGGCAGCGCTGCTCGCAGGGGGCGCCGCAGCGCTGATGGCGTGCTTGCTCATGCCGGCGACGGCGGAGGCAGAACCGGAAGACGTACCGAACTGCACGGCAGCAGATCTGGCCGGCGTCTCGGCGGGCGTCGCCGCATCCGTCTCTGTCTATCTGTTCACCCATCCGGAGGTCAACGACTTCTACACCGGGTTGCACGATCAACCGCGCGACCAAGTCGCCGACCAGGTGCGCACGTTCTTCGACAACAATCCGCAGGCGCACTCAGAGCTACTGGGTATTCGCCAACCACTCACAGACTTCCGCGACCGCTGTGGAATGTCCGAACCTGATCAGCCACTGCTAGGACAATAATGTTCACGACGTTGAAAGCGTTGACCAGACTGAACTCTCACCGATCCTGGGTCGCTGCGGCACTGGCCGTCGTCGCCGTTCCCGGTGCCATCGTCTTCATCACTCCCGCCGGCGCCGCCACGGCAGACGTCTGCGTCGGTGCCGGCCGGCGGATCAACGTCAGCGGCTGCACCAACATCGCTGGCGCGATCGCTCCCTACGCCCCGCCTCCAGCCGCCTACGCGCCGCTGCCCGAAGACGTACCCCCGCCGCCTCCCCCACCCCCGCCCGTCACAGGCTGTGTCGGCTACAACGGGCGCTGGGTCAGCGCCAACGGGTGCCGCTGACCCTCGGGTTTCGATTTCGCAATTGCCCGCTTAACGCCGGCCATCGAGTTCGACGCGTTTGCGCACCGCGCCGACGATCCCAGCCTTCCGGACCCAGAATCCTGAGGCCGGTTTCGGCGCGGCCGCGCACGGTGCACAGCCGCGCCGAAATGCTGTCGAGTCAGCCTTGAGCCAACGCCGCGTAGAGCGACCGCTTGGCCTCGGTAACAGCGGCCAGGATCGTGTTCCTCGCCTCCTCGAGCTTCTCCTTCTGCTCGTCCGTCCCGGTCCACATGATCGTGCGGGCCAGACCGGCAACCTCGAGGAACTCCTTGCGCAACTTGAGAACACCGCCGAACTTCGACATCTGCGCCAAGAATGCATGGGCGGTATCGCTGTTGATGCCCCGCCACGCCAGGATGTTCTCTCCGAATTCGGTCAGCGTCGCCACACCATCTTCGACCGTGACCACGCCTCGACCCGCCAACAGCCCGATGCCGACCTCCGCGGCCCCGTCGGGCGGGGTGAACGCGCCGTCAGTCGCCTCGGACACCCGTCGGGTGATCTCCGCAGCATCGGCTGGTCCATCAAGCAACAACGCCGCCGTTGCCGCAGCCGCGACCTTGGCCCTGCCGAAGCCCAGGCCAAAGCCATGGCCGCCGAAACCCGGCCCACCGAATCCTGGGCCGCCGCAACCGCCACCGAAGGGGCCGAAACCAGCTCCACCGAAACCGAATCCACCGGGGAATCCTCCACCGTCAAACATGTCTGCCTCCCTCTCGTGAGGTGTCCTACTGCTCGGTACAACGCTGCATCGCGTCAATATCACGATATATCGATTACTTACCGAGGTGATCTATCTAATCCAATCTCTCAGCCAAAAATCAGGTGCTGTGAGATTGCGCCGCTGAGCGACCCGCGGCAGGCGCCAGCCACACGACTGGGTGCGAGTCAGGCAAACGGGTTGAGCAGCAGGGTGCACAACCGCGGCAGGCGCCCGATGGGAATCCAAGCCACCATGGAACGACAAGTGCCCGAAGCGGTGCCGGCCGGGCCGCCACACACGGGCCACGCGCTCAGCCCCTGTGTCTGCAGCACGTTCCGTGCCACCCTGATCTGCTCAGCCCGGGGTGCCGCCGCGGGCGAACCCGTTCCACCGTTGGCCGCCCACGTGGCCGGCGTGAACTGCAGCCCGCCATAGAAGCCGTTGCCGGTGTCGGCCGACCAATTCCCGCCCGATTCACATTGAGCCATCGCGTCCCAGTTGGGTTCCGCGTCGGCGGTCGCCACTTGCAGGAACGTTTGGGCCGCGGCGATCGCACCGATGATCGCGAGCACCGTGACGATCTTTCGCACGAGCATGTCGATCCCCTCATGGCCGTGCGCTCAAGGCGCACGCCGGTAAAGGCAAGGACGAGACACCTTCCCGCCCTCCATCGTGATACAGAGTTTACCGATGAGGCTCGAGTTAATCAGGCGTGCTATCGAGTCTAATTATGTTCTATGAGTTTATTTAATAGTTATGCGTCAAATGAGGCCAATGAGGATGCGATAACACCCGAATCAGCAGGTCACGACATCGAGAGGTCAGATCAGCACTGAACGCCTCAGGGATCCCATCAATCACATAATTTGCCCGGCAGGATGTGACAATTGGTTAACTTGATACGCACAATACCCAGAGTTATAGCAGTGACAAAAATGAATGTTGTTACTGCTGTGAGATATGGGGCAGATGTGACTGCTGTTATTCAGCTGCCCCGTCAGAGTGCGTCGGCACGATCCGGGTGAAGCGCACCTTCAGGGTCCTCGGCGACGCGACCTAGCGTTGGCAACAAGATACGACTCGAGCACCCGAAACGATGGGCGCCTGAGCAGGAATGGAGCGAAGCTGAACCGTCAGGGCGCCGGAACAGCCGCAGGAACCTGCCCCGCCGGCGCCGGAGTGCCCGGCGCGGGAGACTGACCACCCGGTCCGTTGTACTCATAGCCGGGTGGCGGCGGACCGTTCAATGGGTAATAGCCGGGCGGTAGCGCCGGCCCAGCCGGCGCACTGCCAGGAGCAGGTGCTGTCACCGGAGTCTCAGAACCCGGCGCGTTGATCGATATGTATCCGGGTGGCAGTTTCGGCGCAGGCCCCGCACCAGGCGGTGGCGCAACACCGCCGGCCACATCGGGATCCTGGAGAGGCGATGGGTCGCGGGCCTGGTGCCACAGATCTCGCAGCGACCCGATCGGGCCTGAACCGTACTGGCCTGAGCCGTACACCGGATTCGCGATCTCAGGGACCTGCGGCGGACCGACGGGTGGCGCAGGAGGTGGACCTGCGGGGCCGTCGTTGGACACCACTACTTGCCCGGGCGCCGCGACGGCCGGATCTGACGGACTGGGCGTAGGGCCCGGATCCGCAGGATCCGCCAGCGCCGATCCGACGGGGCCCAGAACGGCACCGACGGCGGCCACTCCTGCGATCGCGAACTTCACAGTGTTGATGGAGAGTGTGGCGCGGCGCTGGGTCATCGATCCGGCGGTCCTCTCTGTTCCCTGTGGGAGTCTGTTCTTGCCCTCGACCACGAGAAATGAGCCGAGCTTAGAGGTTATGGTTGCACATATCGACCAGACGCGCCCATCTCACGTCGAATGTGCTCAGGCGCCCATACACGGACTGAGCGCACGGGTACGGGTCACCGGCCGTGCCGATTTCTGCGCCTGAGCCGCGGCCGCGGGCGTAAACCCTTGCCACCGTGGCAATGTCGCTCGATCGCTTGTGCGAGTAACTATGCGTCGACATCCCGCCGCCGGCGTCCGCGCGGCGTCGGGCAGCTACTCAGTGACAGCCGGCGCGTGAGTCAAGGAACGGACGGACCTCAAGCCATTCGTGGATCGGCTCGCCACCGGCACCGGGCGCAGCGGACAACTCGCCGGCCAGCTCGATCGCTCGGTCGTATGACTCGACGTCGATGATCATCCAGCCCGCGATCAGATCTTTCGTCTCGGCGAAGGAGCCGTCGGTCACGGGCGGTTTGCCCACGCCGCCGTAGCGGACCCATGCACCCTCGGGCGCCAGGGCCTGGCCGCCGACGTACTCGCCACTGGTTTCCAGGCGAGCCGCAAAATCGTTCATGTATGCGATGTGCGCTTCGATCTCGGCCGGCGTCCACTGATCCATCGGCACGTCGTTGACAGCCGCAGGCGCGCCCCGGTAGTGCTTGAGCAGCAGGTACTTGGCCACGAAGTTTCTCCGTTCTGGTCTACTCGCTGAGCGACCCTAGTTGTTTGGTTACCCCTGGGACCGAACCGCGACGACGTTCTCGAGATCAGTCGTTCGAATTTTCTCGGGATTGGCCCTACGACTCAGCCGCCTACCGATCGCTTAGATTGGTTAAGCTTCAGGTGTCCGACTTCAGTCCCAACCGCCGAGGTACGTAAAACATGATCCTCACCCGCAAGAGCGCTCTGGCGGCCGTCGCGGTCGCGGGTGCAATCGCCGGCTCAGCAATCGGGCTGGGCGCCGCCACCGCGAGCGCCGACCCTGCAGCGCCGCCGCCGTCGCTTGAGGCACCGGCCTGGGCGCCGCGTAAGCCGGCGCAGATGTGGGAGGGCCAGCCGGTCGTGTGGTGGGACTGGGGTTCGGGCGGCCATTGGGGCGTCTGGATCAACGGCGGATTCATCGCACTCACCTGATCCGCGGACCCGACCGCCACCGGAAGAGGTGACGAGAGTGCTCACGCAGTTCAGGCGAAATGCGTTGGGGCTGTTTGACTTCCGCATGCAGATTCAGTGGCTGCCAAATTCGTCGCGGATGACGGTGACGAATCGATCGACGTCGGCTTCCGTGGTGTCCCAGGCGGTCATCCAGCGCACCTCACCGCGAGCACGGTCCCAATCGTAGAACCGCACACGCTCACGGATCCGGTCGGCGATATCTGTGGGCAGCGTGGCGAAGACCGCATTCGATTGGCTGGGCTGAGTGAACGTCAGCCCCCGAAGCGCCCCGTCGGCGATCCCGGCCTCGAGCGCGGACCGCAGCCGCGCCGCCATGGCGTTGGCGTGCGCCGCACTGCGCAAGCCCAAGTCGTCGTCGAACAAGGCGAGAAGTTGCACCGAAGCGAAACGCATCTTGCTCGCGAGCTGCATCGTGAGCTTTCGCAGGAAGACCAGGCCCGCCGCGGGATCTGCGGCCGGCACCACCACCGCTTCCACGCCGAGTAGTCCGTTCTTGGTGCCGCCGAGACTGAGAATGTCCACCCCGGCGTCAGTGGTGAACTCCCGGAATGGCACGCCGAGCGCCGCTGCGGCGTTCCACAGCCGGGAGCCGTCCATGTGTACCGTCATACCGCGTTCGTGGGCGAAGTCGGCGAGTGCGCGCACCTCGGCGGATGTATAGACGGTGCCCAGCTCCGTGCTCTGGGTGATGCTCACGGCCAAGGGCTGAGCCCGGTGTTCATCACCCCAACCCCACGCCTCGCGAGCCACCAAATCCGGCGTGAGCTTGCCGTCCGGGGTGGGCACGGTGAGGAGCTTGATACCCGTCATGCGTTCCGGGGCGCCGGCCTCGTCGGTGTTGATGTGCGCCGTGGTAGCTGCCACGACCGCACCCCACCGTGGGAGCAGGCTCGTGAGTGCGACAACGTTCGCACCGGTGCCGTTGAAGACGGGAAACGCTTCGGCCCGCTCACCGAAGTATTCGCGGATGACGTCCTGTAACCGCGCGGTGTATCGGTCACCTCCGTAGGCCACCTGGTGACCGCCGTTAGCCGCGGAGATCGCCGCCAGAACCTCCGGGTGTACACCGGCGTAGTTGTCGCTCGCGAAGCCACGCCATTGGCCGTCATGGATGGGAAAGATCGCCACACTTCATCTTTGCATCGGCGGCGCACGGTTCGGCGTTCATCCGACTGATATGACGAAACATATTGAAAACAAATCGCTTTCAGCATCAACCCGGCGCTACCCCTGACGAGCGCTTACGCACGCCCCGCACCCCCGACGGGCGCTACCCGCCGAGCTCCCCCGCCAGATACTGGGCACGGCAGGCGCGCCGGGCCAGCTTGCCGCTGGTGGTGCGCGGGATCGCGCCGGCCGGGATGAGTCTCACGTCGGTGGCCAACAGACCGTGCCGGTTCGCTACTGCCGTCCGGATCGCCTCGACCGCCGGCTCGGGGTCGATGCGCCCAGTGCCGGTAGCTCGTTCAGCGATGATGACCAATCCAGTGTCCGCCGAGGTGTTTTCGTCGACTGCGAACGCCGCGACGTGGCCGTGCCGCACGATCGGTGACGCATCGGCCACCGTCGCCTCGATGTCCTGCGGATAGTGCTGCCCTCCGGCGATGACGATGAGGTCGGCCACGCGGCCGGTGACGTAGAGCTCACCATCGAGGTACACCCCGAGATCTCCGGTGCGCAGCCACGAGCCCTCCGTATTTGCACCGTCGGCGTGGCTGTTCGCGGTAAGGCGGCTCTGCAGTAAAGCGCCGAAGGTCGCTCGCGATTCGTCGGGCAAGGCCCAGTAACCGCGGCCAATGTTGTTGCCGTGCAACCAGATTTCGCCGACCGAACCGTCCGGCAGTTCGGCCGCGGTCGCGGGGTCGACGATGACGGCTCGCAGGCTGCGTGCGATCTGACCGCAGGCCACATGTGCGACGGCGCTCACCGCGTCAGCCGCGACCGGCACCGCACGGCCGGCGGCGAGTTGTTCGCGATCGAAATAGGTGACGGTCGCCTGCGCCTGCGGGGCGATGGTCGACACGAACAGCGTCGCCTCGGCGATCCCGTACGAGGGTTTGAATGCCGTGGCAGGCAACCCGTACGGCGCGAACGCCTTGTTGAATGTGGTGATCGCGCCCATGCTGACCGGTTCGGACCCGATGATGAGCACCACGTTGCTCAGGTCGATGTCGTCGCCCGGCGCGGGCAGGCCCCGCTGCGCTGTCCACTCGTAGGCGAAGTTGGGTGCCGCGGTGATCACCCGACTGTGCCGCGACTCGTCGGACAACGCGCGGATCCACCGCTGGGGACGACGGATGAAGGCGGTCGGCGACATGAGGGTGGAGTGCCCACCGTAGACGGCGGGAAAGCCGATCATGGACAGCCCCATGTCGTGGTAGAGCGGTAACCAGCTGACCCCGTGCGTATTTCGATCGAGCAGATCGATCGACAGGATCATCTGCAGCAGGTTGGTGCCGACCGCGCGGTGGGTGATCTCGATGCCGACCGGGGGCCGCGTCGAGCCCGAGGTGTACTGCAGATGCGAGACGTCGCCTGCGTCGATCACCACCGAGGCGAACATCTCCCCCGCTGCATCGGGGATCTCGTCGATGCACACGACCTGAGGTCGGCGCTCGGCCGGCAGGGTCGCGAGGAAGTCGGCGACCGCCGGGCTCGCGACCGTCGTCGTCAGGATCACCGCGGGCTGCGCGTCGAGCAACGCGGTCTCCAGCCGTTCGGCGTGACCCTGCAGTTCCGGGGCGAACAACGGGACCGCGATCATGCCCGCCTTGATCGCCCCGAAAAACCCCGCGATGTAGTCGAGGCCCTGCGGCGCGAGGATCGCGACGCGCTCACCGCGTCCGGTGATCCGTTGCAGATGCGCTCCGATGGCACGCAACCGAACACCGAGTTGGGTCCACGTCAGCTCGGTGATATCGCCGTCCGACCGGCTGTGATCGAGATAGCGGTAGGCGATGGTGTCGCCGACATTGGCGATGTTGCGCTCGATCAGCGATATCAAGTTGACGTCCGGCGGTAGCACGACCTCGCCGTGAGCGTCGAGGCAATCCTCGATCCGCAACAGACCTTCCGGTGCCTCAAAAGCCATGGAGGCAGTCTAAGGCGCGGTGCGGACCGGCCCGGTGTGCTGCGCGGGCTCGCCGCGGCCCGTCGGCGCTACCTCGCGTGGCTGTCGAAGAACTGCCAAGACTCCTCCGACGCGTCGAACCCGTGGCTGGCCGGGCCGACGGCCTGCACTGGCAGGATCTCTGGGGCACCGGGCCATGTGTGGCCACCGCCGTCGACTCGCATGAACACCACCGCGGTGCCCTGCGCGCACGGCGCATAGGTCATGCGTTGTGTACTGGTGCCGTCACCGGTCGCCGGAAGGTCCTCCTGCGCGGGGACGCCGGGACAGTCGTTCACCTGGCGCCACCGGTCGACCAGGGCCGGGGCGGAGAGGATGTCGCTGGCGCCGCCACGGCCGGTCATGGCCCCGCCGTCGAACGGCACGATCGGGTCCGCAGTTCCATCGGTGGCCAAGACCGACACCGGTCGGGACGGGTTGCAGCCCACGTCGATGCCGAGGGTCCCACCGACCGGAGCGATCGCAGCGAACAGGTCCGGGCGGTCGCACGCCAACCGGTTCGCCATGAATCCACCGGCCGACAGGCCCGTCGCGAACACCCGGCCTCGGTCAACCTGATAGTCGGCGACCAGCTGCTCGACCAGCGCGGAGATGAAGCCGACATCATCGATCCCTTGCCGGTCGGGCACCGAGGCACCGCGGCCGTCGGCCCAGCTCAGATCGATCCCGTCGGGGTACACCACGATGAATCCGTGCGCATCGGCGACGGCGTCGTAGTGGGTCAGCGCGGCCTGGTCCCGGCCGGTCGCGCCCGCGGCGTGCAGATTCACCACCAATCCGGACGGATGGTCGACGCCGGCCGGGACATGTAATTCGTAACTGCGGGCCAACCCGCCGTAGTCGATCTGGGCTGCCGCCCATGACGTCGGAGTCGCCGACGCCGTCGCCCCCGGTACAAGCACCGCGAGAACCACGACGGCAGTGGCGATCACCGGGCCGATACGTCCGAAGGCGAGCCGCATGGGTGCCAATATGCCCGAATCCGTCCGACCAAGCCGGGAGTTGGCTGAGATGACCGGGTTGTCAGCGGCGCTGCAACACGGCCGCCAACTGCTCGAAGGTGAGGATCCAGCCGTTGTGGAAGCTCTCGAATTCCTCGGACGGCAGCAGGGAATGCTCGATGGACATGAGGGTCTGATCGTCCCCTACCGGCGCGAAGGTGACGTTGACGACGCTGGACGCGGTGGGATCCGACCAGTTCGAGTTGCTCCAGGTGAAGCTCAACAGACGCGGTCGATCAATGGTCAAAAATTGCCCGGTGATCAGCACGCTGGAGCCCAGATGGTCGACGTCGAACCGCACTCTGCCGCCGACCCGGGGCTCCACCTCTACCGCCACACACCGTGACGGGCGCGGGCACATCCACTCCCGCAGCGCCTCCGGATCGAGCCATTCGTCGAACACCACCTCCGGCGTAGCGGGCATGACCCGTTGCACCCGGACCACCACCGTCTCGGTGCTCATCGACCGCCCTTCTTTCGCCGCAACCGCTCGGCCAGCGCATCCGTGCGCACAGACCAGAATTCGGTCTGCTCGTTGATCCATCGCTGGGCCAGCGTCAGCCCGTCCGGTTGCAGCGACAACCAGTGCTCCCGGCCACGCACCTCACGCCGGACCAGCCCGGCAGACTCCAGTACCCCGATATGGCGGGACACTCCGGCGAACGTCATGGGTAACGGGGCAGCCAGATCGGTGATCCTGGCGTCCCCTTCGCGCAGCGTCTCCAACAGCAGCCTGCGCGTGGGGTCGGCAAGCGCCGCATACGCCCGGTCCAACACCCGATCTTCAACCATGTTGTTGACTATATCCGCCTGGCGTGGTGTGCTGAAAAACAAATATTCAACCATATTGTTTAATTTCATGAGGAGCACACGATGAAGACTCCGCCGATCGTCACCGCACAGGAATGGAATGCCACATACCAGCAGATGCTGGTTCGCGAAAAGGAATTCACCCGGGCTCGAGATGAACTGGCTGCTGCGCGCCGCCGCATGCCGTGGACCCGGGTACGCCCGGACTACGAATTCGACGGCCCAGACGGGATTGTCACGCTGCTCGACCTGTTCGACGGCCGGCGCCAACTCATTATCTATCGCGCATTCGTCGACCCGGGAGTGCACGGCTGGCCCGAACATGGTTGTGTCGGTTGCTCATTGATGGCCGACCACATCGGCAACCTCGCCCACCTCAACGCCCGCAATACCACGCTGGTGTACGCCTCGCGCGGCTCGCAGGGCGACATCGCACGGATCAAGATGCGGATGGGCTGGAACATCCCCTGGTACACCATCGTTGCCGACAAAGATTCCGGACGTGCCTTCGATGTCGACTTCGGAGTGGACCAATGGCACGGCACCAACGCATTCATCCGTGCCGGCGACCGCGTCTTCCGCACCTACTTCATCAACAACCGCGGCGACGAGGTGTTCGTCAACACCTGGGCGTTCCTCGACATGACAGCTTTAGGCCGCCAGGAGACCTGGGAGGACTCGCCCGACGGTTACCCCCAGACCGCACCGTACGAATGGTGGGACTGGCACGACGAATACGGCAACCATGAACCGTCCAGGTGGTTCGGCGACCCGGACCCGACCGACCCCGATGACCCCCGGCCGGCTGCGTGCCAGTGTGAAGCCGGTCGGTGAGCTCAGCGGTTCGCGTGCGATCCAGATACCGTGCGACGTTCGCCGGTTCGAGATCTGAACCGTCGAGGTAAGGATTGAGCAACGGTCCGATCCGCCAGCCCTTTGTACCTGACAATCCCATCACACTGCGGCGATGCCGCTGCGCGGCCGGATAATTCGGGGTTGACTGGAGGCCTAGCGCCACAGAAAGGGGCGACGGTCATGGTGGTGGATTCAGGCTCTGCCGCTCCGGTGCCGAGCCGCGGCCCGGCCCGGCACATCCGGCTGACCTCGCACAGCGGTGCGGCCGATGCGTTGACCATCCACTGGGGCGCGCCGACCGCCGCTGAGCGTGGCCCCGTCATCGGAACGACGACCACGCGTGCCCACCGCAATGTAATCGGCACCCACAGCGGGTCTTACAGCGTGTACCGCGCCCTGGCCGTGGCGGCCGGAGCGCTCTCGCGCGAACACCGGGCAGATCTGACCAACACCGCGCCCACCGATGTGATCGGGCCTTACCCGCAGTGGAGCGATCCGGCCACGATCGTGAGCCTGGATCCGTGGGGGGCGATGGTCGCCGAGGCGTTCGCCGCCGAGCTGACCGCCGGCTACGACATCCGTCCTACCATCGCCGTGACCAAGGCCCATGTGATCGTTCCGGAGATCGCCGAGGCTGTTGCCAAGGGCCGGCTCCAGCCCGACGGACGGGTCCTGTTACCCAGCGGCGCCGCGCTGGTCACCAAGGCCGCGATCGAGCCGGTCTGGTATCTGCCCGGTGTCGCGGCACGGTTCGGGTGCAGTGAAAACGACCTGCGCCGCGTGTTGTTCGAGGAGACCGGCGGCATGTACCCCGAGCTCGTCACCCGTGGTGATCTCGAGGTGTTCCTGCCGCCGATCGGCGGGCAGACCGTCTACATTTTCGGCGCCCCGCGCGATCTGGCCGACGTGGGCGTCGAATTGACTGCCCGGGTCCACGACGAGTGCAACGGGTCAGACGTCTTCGGATCCGACATCTGTACCTGCCGGCCGTATCTCACCCACGCAATCGAGGAATGCATCCGCGGCGTCCAGCGTGGCGGCGTCGGCCTGGTCGCCTACTCCCGCAAAGAGGGCCGCGCACTCGGTGAGGTCACCAAATTCCTGGTCTACAACGCCCGCAAGCGTCAGGAGGGGGGCGACACCGCAGAGGCCTATTTCACCCGAACCGAATGTGTTGCCGGAGTGCAGGATATGCGGTTCCAGGAACTCATGCCCGATGTGCTGCACTGGCTGGGCATCCGCAAGATCCATCGCCTGGTATCCATGAGCAACATGAAGTACGACGCCATCACCGGATCCGGCATCGAGGTCGGCGAACGGGTGAACATCCCCGACGAGCTGATCCCCGCGGACGCTCGTGTCGAGATCGACGCGAAGATGGCCGCCGGCTATTTCACGCCCGGACCCGTACCCGACGCCGAGGAACTGAAGATCGCCAAGGGCCGCGGTCTGTCGTCATGACCGCCGCCGACACGGAGACCGACGCCGCGGTCGCCACCCTGCGCACCACCGGCGCGATCCGCGAACGGGCGGGTGTCCTGCTGCAACGGGCCCGGGCGGGCCGCTCACCGTGGTTCGTGGTCGACGACGATGCGCTGCCCCACGCGGTTGCCGAGGTCGTCTCGGTCACCCGCGAGCGGTACCCCGATCTGCGCATCCCGTATCACAGCCGATGGCGCCACTTCGAGGCCGGCGGCTTAGACCGTAAGGCCGAACTCGACGCCCGCCTGGCGGATCTGGTCCCCGCGAAACGGGCCAGAACACTCATCGATCTAACTGTGATCAGCGTCCTGCTCGACGCCGGCGCCGGGCCCAGCTGGCAGTACCGCGAAACCGTCACCGGCCAACGCTTCGCCCGCTCCGAAGGGCTCGCAGTGGCGAGCTGGCACGCATTCCTCGACGGAACGTTCTCCAGCGACCCAACACGACCGTGGCAGGCCGACGCCATCGGGCTTGCCACCCTGCAACCCGATGCACTCGCGCGGGCGTTCCAGGTGGATTCGCACAATCCCCTCGTCGGACTCGACGGCCGGGTGCAGTTGTTGCATCGCCTGGGTGCCGCACTGGCGGCCCAACCCGAGGTGTTCGGACAGCCGGGCCGCCCCGGCGGGCTATTCGACACTCTCGGCGGCCCAACCGTCACCGCCCACACCATCTTGAGTCGGCTGTTGACATCACTTTCCGGTATCTGGTTGGCCGACAACGCTATAGACGGCCAACCCCTCGGCGACTGCTGGCCTCACCCCGCGGTGCCCGGCGACGGACCGTCGTGGGGCTGGATGCCGTTCCACAAGCTGTCGCAATGGTTGACCTACTCGCTGCTAGAACCGCTCGAATGGGCCGGCGTGCACGTGAGCGGCCTGGAGGCACTGACCGGGCTGCCCGAGTACCGCAATGGCGGTCTCCTGCTCGACACCGCGGTGTTGCAACTCCGGAAGCCCGAGTGGGCGGCGCGTACGTGGTCTGTCGGAGACGAACTCGTGGTGGAGTGGCGTGCCCTTACCGTCGCGCTGCTCGACGAACTCGCCGCGCAGGTACGGACACGACTCGGCGCCGGCGCAGAGCGACTGCCGTTGGCCTGTGTGCTCGAAGGCGGTACCTGGGCAGCCGGGCGGCGACTGGCCGGACGGCTGCGGGCCGGCCGGCCGCCGCTGGCCGTCAGCAGCGACGGCACGGTCTTCTAAGGAGGGCAGCATGAGCAATCTGCACATCGTCGACCATCCCCTGGTCCAGCACAAGCTCACCATGATGCGACAAAAAGAGGTGTCCACCAAGGGTTTCCGACAACTGCTTACCGAGATCTCGATGCTGATGGCCTACGAGGTGCTGCGCGACGTCCCGATGCACGAGATCGAAATCGACACGCCACTGGAATCAACCAAAGGCTCGGTGATCGACGGCAAGAAACTAGTTTTTGTGTCCATCCTGCGGGCCGGCAGCGGCATCCTCGACGGCATGCTCAACGTCGTTCCAAGCGCGCGTGTCGGCCATATCGGTTTATACCGGGACCCGAAGACCCTTGTCGCCGTGGAGTACTACTTCAAGATGCCGAGCGACCTGCAGGAACGCGACGTGGTGGTGGTCGACCCGATGCTGGCCACCGGCAATTCCGCGGTGGCTGCCATCGACCGGCTCAAGGAATACCAACCGAAGTCGATCAAGTTCGTCTGCCTGCTGACCTGCCCTGAAGGCGTCGCCGCGATGCAATCGGCACATCCCGATGTCGCGATCTATACCGCGGCACTGGACCGCGAACTCGACGCCGACGGCTACATCGTGCCGGGCCTCGGCGATGCCGGCGACCGCATCTTCGGAACCAAGTAACCGTGGCCGCCGAAACCGGGCCGGGTGACAGCGAAGTCGCGCCGGAACTCACAGTCGATAGGGAATTGCCACGGCATCGTTGGGGCCTGGGGGCTTTCGTCATTGCCGAGATGGCCTACCTGCTCATCTCGGCGGCATTCGTCGTGGCGTTCACCCGCGACGGACCGCCGCAGGCGGCAACCCTGGCACTTGCCGTGGCGGCGCCGACGCTGGCCGCAGCCGGCCTGGCCTTGCTCATCGCCCGGGTACGCGGCAACGGACCACGAATTGACTTCCGGATGCACTGGTCATGGCGGGATTGGGGCATCGGAGTCGCGTTCGGGATTTGTGGGCTGTTCGTCACGCTGCCGGCGGCGATGCTGTACAGCTCGATCACCGGGCCGGACGCGAACTCCGCGGTGGGCGAGGTGTTCGGCGGGGTGCGGGCCTCCTGGCCGGTGGCCGTGCTGGTTTTCGTCGTCATCGTCGTCATCGGGCCGGTCTGCGAGGAGATCCTCTACCGGGGTCTGCTGTGGGGTGCACTCGAACAGCGCTGGGGACGATGGGTGGCGCTCGGAGTCAGCACGGTGGTGTTCGCGCTGGCCCACCTGGAATTCGAGCGCTTTCCGCTGCTTCTGGTGATAGCCGTTCCGCTCGCGCTGGCCCGGTTTTTCACCAATAGCCTGCTCGCCGGTATCGCCGCGCATCAGGTGACCAATCTGCTGCCGGGCATCGTGGTGATGCTCGGCCTCGCCGGGGCGATACCCACGGGCTGATTCGCCGGTCAGTGCGGTGCGGTCGGCGGCATACCCCAGGCCCGGGAACTGATGCCGGGAAATACGGTTCGCGTGGTCGCGGGTGGCTGGTTCATCGCGGTCTGCCCTTCGACGTGTCTGACCCAACACCACGGAGAGGTTGCGCCGTGCAGCTGACACCGATTCGGTGCCACCGCACGCCTCAGGCGATGATGCGGACCAGGTAGGGGGTCATGCCGTTGGTGCGCACCGGCGACACCGCCACACCCCGGTCGGTGGTCTCGACCATCTGACCATTTCCGATGAACAAGGCCACGCTCTGTGTGCCCTCCGGACCGTAGAAGATCAGGTCGCCGGGAGCCGCCTGCGCGGGCGCGACCTTCTGACCGACCTTGTACTGCTCACCGGAGGACCGCGGCAACTTCACGCCGACACCGGCGAACGAGTACACGATGAGACCGGAGGCGTCGAAACCGACGACGTCGGGGGCGGCAGGTGCGGCGGGAGTGACGCCGAGACCCAGCAGGCCGGGGAACAGCCCGGGAGAAGCCGGCGTGGTGGGTGCCAGAACCGGTCCGGCGGCGCCCGGCAACGCCGGATTCGCGGTGGCCACGGCCGCGTCACGGACAACACCGCGGGTGGGCCCGTTGGAGTCACCTCCACCGTAGACAAACGGCACGCCACGCTGCGAAAGTGCCCGGGAGATAACCTGTTCGATGAACTTCTGGTTGCCGGCTGGCCGCTGGTACGGGTCGGCGGACGCCAGTCCGGGGGCCGCCAGCAGCAGGGCCAGGCTGACCATCAAGGCATACGTGCGCTTCATCGGCTTCTTCAACTCTCTTCGATCCAGTGCCATCTGAGGCTGACTGTCTGTCGACAGCAGCCACCACAACTATTTGTACCGGCGAATTTGCTGCTTGCCCAATTTCCATGTGGCACAACGCTAATGAGATGCAGTACCGTGACCGAACGGTGACTCCACGCGGCCGGGGAACTTGCCGGCAAGCCGCAACAACCCGGGGATCACACTGTCGAACCATGTTGTGCTGCAACAATTTTTCTCACAGCGTCCAGGGACCTGACAAGATAGCGGTCATGAACGCGACGACAAGCTGGTCGACCCGGCTGTGGAACGACATCGACGACACCTTCACGGCGATCATGGCCCATCCCTTCATCACGGGGCTCACCGACGGCAGTCTCGACGAAAAGGCTTTCGCCCACTACGTCGCCCAGGATGTTCACTACCTGCGGGACTATGCGCGCGCACTGGCGATCGTCGCGGCGAAGGCACCGACGCTGACCGACACCGCAATGTTCTCGCGGCACGCCGCCGAAGTGTTCGATGTGGAATTGGAACTGCACACCCAGCTATTGCCCGAACTTGGACTGGACCCGGCAACACTGAACGCCGAACCCGTGGCGCCGACCACCCAGGCGTACACCAGCTATCTGCTTGCAACCGTGTACAGCGGCAGCTTCGCCGACGGCCTGGCCGCGGTGCTGCCGTGCTACTGGATCTACGCGCGGGTGGGGACCGAACTGGCCACCCTGGGATCGATTGACTCGCGCTATCAGCGCTGGATCGACAGTTACGGCGGCGAGGCCTTTGCCGCCACCGTCTCGGAAGTGCTGGCCCTGACCGACCGTGTCGGGCCGACCCTGACCACGGCGGAGGAGGCTGTCGCGCGGGCGCATTTCACGCAGACTGCGCGCTATGAATGGATGTTCTTCGACGCCGGATACCGGCGCGAGGGCTGGCCGGTCTGACCGGCTGCCCGGTGCCCGCCGGGCATCGCAGGCGGGCACCGCGCAATCAAACGCTTACTTCAGGGCGGCCAGTGCGGCGTCGTAGTTCGGCTCGTCGGCGATCTCGGGCACCAACTCTGTGTAGGCGACATTGCCGTCGGCGCCGATCACCACGACGGCGCGACCGAACAGACCGGCCATCGGACCGTCGGCGATGGTGATGCCGTAGTCCTCACCGAAGCCGTCCCGGAAGGCCGACGCGGTGGTGACGTTCTCGATGCCCTCGGCGCCGCAGAAACGGCTCTGCGCGAACGGCAGGTCCTTCGAGACACACACCACGGTTGCGCCACTGGCGGCGGCCTTCTCGTTGAAGGTACGCACGCTCGTGGCGCAGGTCCCGGTGTCGATCGACGGGAAGATGTTCAGCAGCACGGCCTTGTCGCGGAACTGCTCGCTGGTGACGGGGCCGAGATCAGTGCCGGTGAGGGTGAAGCTGGGCGCCGGCGATCCGACGGCGGGCAGCTCGCCCACGGTGTTGATGGGGTTTCCACGCAGGGTTATCTGTGCCATGTACACAGTCTGTCAAAGCCGGCGGCAGGCCAGGCAGGCCGGGGTGCGACCATGGGGTCGATGATCGATCTGCCCGACGGGGTGCGTGCGATGGCCGCGCGTGGACCGCAGTGGCAGGACTGGGTCGACCGGCTGCCTCGCCTGCTGCGGGCCCAGCTCGATGACTGGGAACTCACCCTCGACGGCGATGCCATGCACGGTTTCTGCTCGGTCGTGCTGCCCGTGCGCACCCGCGACCACGGCGCTGCGGTGCTCAAGATGGCATTGCCCGACGAGGAGTCCGAGCACGAACACCTCGCGTTGCGCCGGTGGGGCGGCAACGGCACAGTCCGGTTGCTCCGCGCCGAGCCGCACCGGCGGGCCCTGCTGCTGGAGCGGTTGCATACCCGAGATCTCAACGCGCTCTGGGACATTGAGGCGTGCGAGATCGTCGCATCGCTGTACCGTCGGATCCACGTCCCGGCACTGCCGCAACTACGCCCGCTATCCGGATTCGTCGAACGCTGGACCGCAGACCTGACGGCACTCCCCCGCAACGCCCCGGTGCCACGCCGCATGGTGGAGCAGGCCATCACCCTGGGCGCCGAGCTCGGCGCCGACCCCGAGAGCTCGGCAACGCTCATCCACAGCGATCTGCACTACGACAACGTCCTGGGCGCCGAGCGGGAACCGTGGCTGGTGATCGACCCGAAACCGGTCAACGGCGATCCGCACTACGAGATCGCACCGATGCTGTGGAACCGGTGGGACGAGCTGACCGGTTACGTCCGCGACGGGGTCCGGCGCCGGTTCTACACCTTGGTCGACGCCGCCGAGCTGGACGTCGATCGGGCCCGGGCCTGGGTGATCGTGCGAGCGATGCACAACGCGATGTGGGAGTTGACCGAGCAGGACAAGCCCGACACGGACTGGCTGACCACCTGCGTGACCATGGCCAAGGCCGTGCAGGACTGATCGCGCTCAGCTCCCCAGCTGGGTGGCCGTGCGGATGCGGTCGCGCCACCACGCGATCCGCTGCGGGTTGGTGACGGCGTAACGTTCGATCAACTCCGGTTGGGGTGCCGGAGGCATCGGTGCAACCGGCAGGAAGCCGTCCAGGACCCGCAGCGAACGCGACTCGGCGACCATGTCGTCCACGAGCAGCGAACGGCCGCCGAGCTCACATGCGAAGGGCAACTCCGGTAAAGCACCCGCGAGTGCGAGCCCGGCCATGATGCCGATGCTGGTCTGCACACTCGACGTGACGACACACGGCAGCCCCGTCGTCTCGGCCACCCGTAAGGCTCGTCGAGCGCCGCCGAGCGGGCCGCACGACAGCACGGCGATGTCGGCGGCATCGTGCACCTCGTGCCCCGCAGCTCCGAGCAGAGACATGTCCACCGCGACGCGCACCTCGACCCGGGTCCGCACACGTGCACCGTCGGTGACGGCGCGGCAGGGTTGCACAACGAATTCGAGCCCGCCGGCCGCGTGATCGAGGGCCGCGATCGCGGTCACCGCGGTCTCGACATCCCACCGCCCCTTGGCATCGCAGCGGACTGCTCCGTCGGGCCCGACCGCGTCACGCACTGCGGCCACCCGCGCGATGTCATCGGCGAGCGCGGTGCCGACCTCTACCACCGCGAACCGGCAGCCCGCCGCCAAAGCGATCTCATGGGCGCGGGCCGGATCGACGGCGGGCACGGTGGCAGCGATCGGTATCCGACCGCGGACCGGATCGGGCCAGCCCACGGTGCCGGCCTCAGTCGCCGCGGTCAGCCAGCGCACCAGCGTCCGGGGGGCGGCGGCGGACGGCGGGCTGAACTCGCCCCAGCCCTGTGGGCCCTCGACCAGCACGCCCTCATGGATGGCGCTGCCGTCGCGCAGAGGAATCGCGAACACCGGAGAGCTGTCGAAGTCGATCAGGGTCTGCACAAGCAGGTGACGCTAGCCGACGCCCGATCGGATCAGAGACCGCGCGGCAGCTGCTTGCTGATGAGCGGGGCCAGTCGGTCGGCCATATAAGCATGCCCGGCGTCAGTGGGGTGAATGCCGTCGCTCGCGATGAGGTCGGGCCGGTCGAAGAACCAGCCATCTTCGATGGGGTCGAAAAACACTGCGCCCACGTCGTGAGCCTGAGATTTGAGGATGTCGCGAATGCCCAGGATCGAGGGTGGCACATCGGCCGACACCCACGGCGGCCCGACGACCAGCAGTTTGGCCGACGGCGCGATGTGTTGCGCAAGCGTAAACGCGTTGTGGCTCATCATGGTGATCGCGGCTGGGTCTATGTCCTTGTCGTTGCGTGATCCGAAGAACACCACCAATGTGTCGTCGGGTTTCACGGCCCGGGCCGTCAGATCCCCGAAGACGCTGCCTCGGTTGCCCCTGGCCACATATCCCGCACCCCCTTCAGCGACCACGTCAGCGTTCAGCTGTACGCCGCGGTGGGCCAGCTCACTCCACGCGAGGCTGGACCAACCTTTCGGACCCAGACCACCTTCGTCGGTCCCCGTGGTGTACGAGTCGCCGATCACCGCGATGTGATTCAGGTGCGGATCCAGGCCCGACGTCGTGAACCGCTCGACGGGGGTGTGGGCGACCACTCCCGCCAGGAGACCAAGTGAGAGGACGAACGTGAAAAGACGACTCACTGCTACCTCCACTGCCGGTGAGACGACGTGTCCCGCACCACGATCACGGCAGGCCGACGGACTGCCCGAGGAAGGCTACCCCGGCCACGGTGACACGCTGATAACGGGACCATTACAACCTGCGGCACAGGCTGTTTCGCTACTTCGTGCATCTATCCGGCGCGAGCTGAAACACCGGCGGGACGGGCCTCGAGCTCGCTATCGATCCGGTGCAATCTGTTGGGTGGCTCCGCAGGCCTGATGTCGACCATGCGGCGCATCCAGCGGCGGGCCGGTTCTTCGACGATGTGATAGAGCAGGATCGCCCCGAGAACCGACAAGGCCATCAGGCCGAGCACGGTGACCTTGCCCGACAGGGTGGGCGTCAGCGTGAGCTCGAACTGCTTGACCGTCCATATCCAGGCGGTATGGACAAGCTCATGCACCATGTAGAGGCCGAAGGAGATCTGCCCGCCGTAGACCAGCAGCCGGGTGGACAGCAGGGCGGGCAGGCTGCCGGTGCCTACCGCCAGCACCACGATCAGCGGTACGAAAAGCAGGTCGACGAGACCACCGGCGTCACCCACGGTGTTCAGCGGGTGCGCGTCGAAGAAGTACAGCCCGGTGACAACCAGTGCAATCAAAGCAATCGACAGGTAGCCGGCACGGCGACGGGCCGTGTCACCGAGGTCCAACTTGCGCACTGCCGCGCAGGCCAACGCACCCGCGGTGAACTGCATGACGATTCTCGGCAGCCAGCTCCACGGCGTATAGATGTGCCCGCTGACCATCATCAGCACCACGGGAGGCGTCGATGCGGCGATCGCCAGCAGCGCCAGGCTGCGCGCACGGGTGGCCCGGGCGACCCGGAACACCACCAGGATCAACACCCCGAACAATAGGTAGGCCAACCATTCTGCGCTGATCGACCAGGCCGGGCCGTCCCAGCTGGACCCGTCGAAATAGGGCTGGAACCACAGCTGGATGAGGAAGAACTGTCGGAAGTAGCTGACCGCGCTGTATGGGCTGACGTCCTCGGTCGGGATATGCCCGACGTTGAGGGTGAAGATCACCCACAGTGCGGCCAGGTGCAGGGTGACCAGATACACCGGCCAGACCCGCGACAGCCTCAGCCACAGGAAATGCAGCGTGGCGCGAGTGGACCAGGATGGCCCCATCTGATCAAAGTAGTTCCAGGTCAGCACGAAGCCACTGAGGATGAAGAACAGATCGACGCCTTGGGCCCCGCAGTTGAGCACGGGCGCCAGCGCCTTGGTGGTATTTGGCGCCACCTCATAGAGCAATGGGCGGAAGTGGAACAGCACGACCCACACGGCTGCGACGATGCGCAGTCCGGTGAGGGCCTTGATCTCTGCGCCGCGCGCCACTTTGGTCCGTATCCTTGCCGATTTACGTGTCCACTCACCGATTCGCCCGCATCATGCGCCGTGGCTGGCCGAGGGGGAAGGCTCCCACAACCGGGCGACCGGCAGCCTTCGCAGACTAGCAGCGGCGGCGCTTCGGCCGCGCGTCCATGTTCCTGTGTACTTGCTGAACCAGCGCCCGATAGCCCTGAACACCAACCGGATCCGCTTGCGCAGCAAAACGATCAACCGATTTACAGCCCGCTCGCGTGGATCGCCGCGCACGGCCTCGGCGTGTCGGCTACACCCGATTTGTCAGGGTGTCGGGACCTGCGATCCGTCGTACTGACGCGCACCGTTGTTCACGGTGTTCAGCCAGCCGCGCAGTTGGGCTCCGGCGATCAGCGCCGATAGCCCACCAGCCGGCTGGGCGTCGGCGGGCGCGTCTGTCAACGTCCATGCCTGGCAGCCGCTGGTCTTGAACGCCTTGTCTGTCGGCTCGATCGCCACCGTCTGGGGCTTCTTCGTCATCGCATTGTCGATGATCGGATTCTGATCGTCACCGATCCGCTTCCAGTAGCACGCGCCATCGCCGACGGGGCCCGCCGAGGCGTAGGTGCCCGGCGCGATGTCCTTGCCGACGACGAAAGTGCCGTCATGGTCGATGCTGGTGGCCAGAGCGCCGGCCGGCGCCGGCGATGTGTTCGGGTCCGGAGCCACGGGCGGCGCCGGCGGATTGGGTGCGGCGGGGTCAGCGGTGGCGACACCGCTGAACATTCCAGCCCCGGCCGCAGCAAGGGTCGCGGCGAGGATCGCTGCTCTCATCGGCCTCATAGCACGCCAGCGTACCGGGGTCGATCGGTGTGGGAAGCTCGCAACGTGGATGCGCCACACCTGGATCCCGATGCGCCCGCACTCGCCGATGTGGTGCCGGCAGTGTTGAGCACCCTCGGGGTGACGGGCTTCGATTCCCGCCGCCTCGAGCTGCCCGGCCCGGCGCGCGGTGCCTGCGTTCTGCTGGTCGACGGGCTCGGCGCCGAACTGCTGGACGCCCACGCCGGTGATGCGCCGGTGTTGGCCGGGTTGCGCGGGAAGACGCTGCAGGTCGGCTTCCCTTCCACCACTGCAGCCGGCTTGGCGGCCATCGGTACCGGATGCCGGTCAGGCGAACACGGTCTGGTGGGCATGTCGTTCCGGGTGCCCGACGCTTCCGACGTCCTTGTGCTGAATGCCCTGCGGTGGCGCCCGCACCCGCGCGGCGAGGACCTGCGTGAACGCGTCCGCCCCGAGGAACTGCAGCCACTGCCCACCACATTCGAGCGGGCCGCGGCCGCTGGAGTCGCGGTGAGCGTCGTCTCGGGCGCGGAATTCGCCGGGTCAGGACTGACCCGAGCCGTCCTACGGGGCGCCCGCTATGTCGGAGTACACGCCCTCGGTGAGCTCGCCGCCGGGGTGAGCGACGCCGTGGCCCGCGGCGGCTTCTGTTACGGCTATCACGGCGAACTCGACCTCGTCGGGCATCTGCACGGGCCAGGTTCACCGGCCTGGCGCATGCAATTACGCCAGGTCGACAAGCTGGTGGAGTCGATTGTCGACGCTTTGCCGCGTGGTGCCCTGCTCGCCGTCGTCGCCGACCACGGGATGGTCGCGGTCGATCCCAGCGCGGTGGTCGACCTCGATACGCGTCCGGATCTGTTGGCAGGCGTGCAGGACATCGGCGGTGAAGCTCGGGCCCGCCACATCTACACGGTCGCCGGCGCGGGCGACGACGTCGTGGCGCAGTGGCGGGAGGCGCTCGACGACACGGCGTGGGTGCTGGGCCGAGATGAAGCCATCGCCGCCGGCTGGTTCGGGGCCCACGTCCGTGACGCGGTGCGCGGGAGAATCGGCGATGTCGTCGTCGCGGCACGCGGCTCGGCGGCATTGTTACGGCGCACGACCGAACCGATCGAGTCTTCTCTTATCGGGCAGCACGGCTCATTGACCAGCGCCGAACAACGGATTCCGCTGTTGTTGGCGTACGGCTGAACAGCGTTGGCGGCGCTGATTCGGAATCCGGTAAGCGGAGGCTTGCTGTCCCAATTCTGTATTAGATGATCTAAGATTCAGCGCATGAAGCTTGCAGGCCTGGCAGCAGTCGGCGCAGCCGCCGCGATCGCATTCGCCGCTCCGGCACATGCCGAGATCGACACCGACTTCGCCAACCAGCTGCACACCTTCGGTATTTACGGACAACGTGACTACAACGCCTGGATCGCCAAGATCGCGTGCAAACGGCTGCACAACGGGGTGGACCACGACGCTTACCAGTCGGCCAAGTTCGTCGCCACGAACTTGGCAAAGGACAGCACCACCGCGCAGGCTTGGCAGTTCCTGGGGACAGCCATCAACTTCTACTGCCCCGATCTGCAGCCGGTGATCGACCAGGTGGCAGCGCATCAGGGCTGATTGTCAGCCAATCCAGATCTCAGACTCGGAGCGATACATGAACGTTATGCGACCACGTCGGGTGACCAATCTGATCCGTGCCGGTGTCGCCGCGTGTGCCGTGGCGGGCAGCCTGGCCGCGGCGCCAGGTATGGCGTCCGCAGACGCCACCGATGACTACCCGATCCCAAACCGGATCCTCAAGACCACCTGTACCGCGGAGCAGATCATGGCCGCCGCCCGGGACGTCGAGCCCGTGTACTACGAGCGATACATGATCGACTACAACAACAAGGCGCCCGAGCTGCAGCAGGAGACGCAGGACCGAATCCACTGGTTCTTCTCGCTGGATTACGCCGGCCGCCGGCAGTACTCAGAGAACACCGCGACCAACGCGTTCTATGAGAACATGGCGTGGAAGTGGCCGAACTGGGCGAAGCTTTTCTTCAACAACAAGGGTGTCGCCGCCCGTACGACTGATGTCTGCGCGAACTACCCGGCCGGCGACATGTCGGTATGGGATTGGCATTAAACCCCTCGGGTTCGTCGGCCCCCCTGCGACTCCGCGCAGGGGGCTTTCCATTTCAAGGGCTTGACCGGCGTTCGTGTCTGTTCGCATCACGATCCGCGCTTGGTATGAACACGGTCACGTCGGGGTCCCGCAGGTAGCTACCCGTTTTGCAGTTCTGTTAAATAAGCTAATATCTCGCCTAATTCAGCTGACGATAACGATGACGAGGCGCAACGAAATGCACATGGCGCAGGCCAGCGACGACATCCGGTTTCGCACTGACAGCTCCGCCGGATGTCCGGTGCCTGCCGTGTGCCATTCCGCCACCGGACGGCGATGAGCACCGAGACGAAAAAGCCGCGTCGCAAACAGTTTTCACTGTTCGGCATCCTCCGGCGGTTCTGGATTCCGGTGCTCATCGTGGTGGTGGTGGCGATCGGGACGTTCACCGTGATGCGGGTCCGTACCTTCTTCGGAGCCGGTGACGGCTCAGGGATCGCCAGCGCGAAAGTCGACGACACCAAGCCGTTCGACCCCAAGGTCGTGGTCTACGAGATCACCGGGGAACCCGGCGCCACCGCCGACGTCAACTACCTCGACCTCGACGCCCAACCACAACGCATCGACGGGGTGTCCCTGCCCTGGACACTGCGCCTGCAGAGCACCGCACCATCGGTGTTTCCCAACATCGTGGCCCAAGGCAACGGTGACACGATCAGCTGCCGGATCACCGTCGACGACGAACTCAAAGATCAACGCACCTCCACCGGCGTCAACGCCCAAACTTTCTGCTTGGTGAAATCTGCATGAGCACCCCTACCCACGATGCGCCGACCGACGTGTTCCCGGCCAACCCGCCGCCCCAGCACGCCGCCGAGCGCAGCGGTATCGCTAAGTGGATCCGGCGCCTGGCACTGCCGATCATCCTCGGCTGGATCGCCGTCATCGTGGTACTCAACGTGATCGTCCCCCAGCTCGAAGAGGTGGGGAAAATGCGCTCGGTCTCGTTGAGCCCCGATCAGGCGTCGTCGATGATCGCGATGAAACGGGTCGGCCAGGTCTTCGACGAATTCAAGTCGAACAGCTCGGTCATGATCGTGCTGGAGAGCGACCATGCCCTCGACCAGGCCGCGCACGACTATTACGACCAGATCGTGGCCAAGCTGCGCGCCGACACCAAGCACATCGAACACGTCCAAGACTTCTGGGGCGACCCACTGACCGCCTCGGGCGCGCAGAGCTCCGACGGCAAGGCCTCCTACGTGCAGGTCTACACCGCCGGCAACCAGGGCGAGGCACTGGCCAACGAATCGGTCCAAGCCGCCGAAAACATCGTCAAGAGCGTGCAAGCACCACCGGGTGTCCACGCTTACGTCACGGGCCCGGCCGCCCTTTTGGCCGATCAGCAGCTCGCCGGTAACCGCAGCATGCAGATGATCGAAGCGATCACCTTCACGGTCATCATCACCATGCTGCTCCTGGTATACCGCTCGATCGTCACCGTCGTCTTGACGCTGCTGATGGTGGTGCTGGAACTATCTGCGGCCCGCGGGCTCATCGCGTTCCTGGGCTACTACAACATCATCGGGCTTTCGACATTCGCCACCAACCTATTGGTGACCCTGGCGATCGCGGCGTCGACGGACTATGCGATCTTCCTCATCGGCCGATATCAAGAGGCCCGCAGCGTCGGCGAAGACCGAGAATCGGCCTACTACACCATGTTCCACGGCACGGCCCACGTCATCCTGGGTTCGGGCCTGACCATCGCGGGTGCCACCTTCTGCCTGCACTTCACCCGATTGCCCTATTTCCAGACGCTGGGTATCCCGCTGGCCATCGGCATGGTCACGGTGGTCGTCGCGGCGCTCACGATGGGCCCGGCGATGATTACCGTCGCCACGAAATTCGGCAAAACCTTGGAACCCAAGCGCGCCATGCGCATCCGCGGCTGGCGCAAGATCGGCGCCGCGGTGGTGCGCTGGCCCGGGCCGATCCTGATCGCCACCATCGCACTCTCCCTCATCGGACTGCTGACCCTGCCGGGGTACCGGACCAGCTATAACGACCGCAAATACATGCCCACAGATCTGCCGGCCAACACCGGGTACGCGGTCGCCGACCGGCACTTCTCCCAGGCCCGGATGAACCCCGAGCTGCTGCTCATCGAGAGCGACCACGATCTGCGCAACTCAGCCGACTTCCTCGTCATCGATCGGATCGCCAAACGTATCTTCCAGGTGCCGGGCATCTCCCGCGTACAGGCGATCACCCGCCCGCAGGGCACGCCGATCGAGCACACCTCGATCCCGTTCCAGATCAGCATGCAGGGCACCACCCAGATGATGAACATGAAGTACATGCAGGACCGCATGAAAGACATGTTGAAGATGGCCGACGAGATGCAGGTCTCCATCGACACCATGGAAGCCATGGTCAAGCTGACTCAGGAAATGGCGGACACCACGCACAGCATGGTCGGCAAGATGCATGTGATGGTCGCGGACGTCGCTGAATTGCGGGATCACATCGCGGATTTCGACGATTTCTTCCGGCCCATCCGCAACTACCTGTACTGGGAGCCGCACTGCTTCGACATCCCGGTCTGCTGGTCGATGCGGTCGATCTTCGACACCCTTGACGGCATCGACACCATGACCGACGACATCCAGAAGCTGATGCCGGACTTGGATCACCTCGATGTACTGATGCCGCAGATGGTCAAGATCATGCCGCCGATGATCGCGACCATGAAGACGATGAAGACCATGATGCTGACGATGCAGGCCACGATGGGTGGGCTACAGGATCAGATGGAAGCGATGATGAAGGACCAGACGGCCATGGGCCAGGCCTTCGACGCTTCGAAGAACGACGATTCGTTCTATCTGCCGCCGGAGACCTTCAACAACCCGAATTTCAAACGCGGCATGAAAATGTTCCTGTCCCCGGACGGGCATGCGGTGCGGTTCATCATCAGCCACGAAGGCGATCCGATGAGCCCCGAAGGCATCTCCCATATCGAACCGATCAAGCAGGCCGCCAAGGAAGCCATCAAAGGCACGCCACTGGAGGGCTCGAAGATCTACCTCGGCGGTACCGCCGCGACCTTCAAGGACATGCAGGAGGGCGCCAACTACGACCTGCTGATCGCCGGCATCGCCTCACTCTGCCTGATCTTCATCATCATGCTCATCATCACCCGCAGCGTCGTCGCCGCCGCCGTCATCGTCGGCACCGTCGTCATCTCACTGGGCGCATCCTTCGGCCTCTCCGTACTCATCTGGCAACACCTCATCGGCCTCGAACTGCACTGGATGGTCCTGGCCATGTCCGTGATCATCCTGCTGGCCGTCGGCGCCGACTACAACCTGCTCCTGGTCTCCCGATTCAAAGAAGAAATCCACGCCGGCCTCAACACCGGCATCATCCGCGCCATGGGCGGCACCGGCTCAGTAGTCACCTCCGCCGGCCTCGTCTTCGCCTTCACCATGATGTCCATGGCCGTCAGCGAACTCGCCGTCATCGGCCAAGTCGGCACCACCATCGGCCTCGGCCTGCTCTTCGACACCCTCGTCATCCGCTCCTTCATGACCCCATCCATCGCCGCCCTACTCGGAAAATGGTTCTGGTGGCCACAGAAAGTGCGCCAGCGGCCAGTCCCGGCGCCATGGCCCAAGCCCGCGGAGAAGCAAACAGCGGACGCGCTGGCCTGATTCGGCCGCTGCGGTGGGCGATCAGCCGGCGGACGCGGAGGCGGCGACGCCCCTGCTGCCATGCCAATCTGACCTGACACGAATCACATTCGATCGGGGTGCCGTGCACCACGATCACTCGGCTAACGTCGCCGTGTGATCGTGCTCCTGCCTCCGTCGGAGACCAAGCGCGCCGGCGGAGACGGCCCGCCGCTGCGACTGGACCAGCTCAGCTCCACGGCCCTCACGCCGCTGCGTGAGGAGCTGCTCGACCAATTGATCGGGCTTTCCGCCGACATTCCGGCCTGCCGCAGGGCCCTCGGGCTCTCGACCAAGCAGGACGTGGAGATCGAGCGCAATGCCGAACTCCGCTCGGCCCCAACATTGCCGGCGATGCACCGTTACACCGGCGTGCTGTACGACGCGCTCGACATCGGCTCGCTGCGCGGCGCAGCGGCTGAGCGTGCGCGGGCCCGGCTCGCCGTCGGATCGGCGCTGTTCGGCTTGCTACGCGCCGATGACCAGGTGCCCGCCTACCGCCTGTCGGCAACCTCGAAACTACCCGGACAGCCAGGGCTCAGCACCCGCTGGCGTCCGATCCTGGAGCCGGTGCTCGCCGAACTGTCCGACCAACATCTGATCGTCGACCTACGCTCGGGCTCGTACGCCGCGCTAGGCCGTATACCCGGAGCGGTCCGCGTCCAGGTCCTCGCCCAACACGCCGACGGACACCGAAGCGTGGTCAGTCATTTCAACAAGGCACACAAAGGTCGGCTGGCGCGGACGCTGGCCGGCTCCCGATCCGAACCGAACGACGCCGCCGCGGTGGCCGCCGTCGCTCGCCGCGCCGACATGCGCGTCGAACGCGACGGTGACGAGTTGACGGTCGTGGTGCCGGCCTGAGGCGCACCTTCGCTGGAATCCACCGGAAACCGTATGGTCGGGCCATGTCGATCCCGTCGCTCGCTCGCACAGCCGTATTGCGAACCGCCCTTGCCCACGCCGAGACATTCCTGACAGGGCTCGACGAGCGTCCGGTGGCGGCACGAGTCGACGCGTCAACCGTGCGCTCCGCCCTCGGTGGCCCACTGCCCGAACACGGTGAAGACCCCACTGCCGTCATTGACGCACTGGCCGCCGGCACCGAGGCCGGGCTGGTCGCCAGCGCCGGACCCCGGCATTTCGGCTTCGTCGTCGGAGGTGCCCTACCGGCCGCACTGGCAGCCGACTGGTTGGTGTCGGCATGGGACCAGTGCGCAGCATTCCACTCGCTGTCCCCCGCCGCGGCCGCGATCGAAGAAGTGGCTGGCGGGTGGGTTTTGGACCTGCTGGGGTTGCCGCCCGACGCCGGCGTTGGATTCGTCACAGGCGCACAGGCCGCCAACACCACCGGCCTGGCGGCGGCCCGTCATGCGGTCCTCGCCCGAGCCGGCTGGGATGTCGGCCGCGACGGATTGATCGGGGCACCGCGGGTCCGGGTACTGTGCGGCGAGCAGGCCCACGTGACCATCCACACGGCCTTGAGATTCCTCGGGCTCGGCGAGGGCACGGCCGCCCGGGTACGCGCCGACGACCAGGGCCGAATGCAGCCGGATGCCCTCGACGAAACCCTCAGTCGCGGTGCCGGACCGACGATCGTATGCGCGCAAGCCGGCAACGTGTCGACCGGCGCCTTCGACGATCTCGACGCTATCGCCGATGTGTGCGCAGCCCACGACGCATGGCTGCATGTCGACGGGGCCTTCGGGCTGTGGGCCGCGGCCTCCCCGTCGAACAGGCACCTCACCGCGGGCGCCAGCCGCGCGGATTCGTGGGCCGTCGACGCCCACAAGTGGCTCAATGTGCCCTACGACAGTGCGATGGCGATCGTCGCCGACCAGCAAGCACACCTGGCCGCGACCGGGCTCGCGGGTCCCTACCTTGTCGCCGACGCCGGCCAGCGGGACAACACGAACTATGTGCCGGAAAGTTCCCGGCGCGCCCGTGCTGTCCCCGTCTATGCGGCGCTGCGCTCGCTCGGCCGGGCCGGAGTGGCCGAACTCGTGGAACGCAACTGCGCGCAGGCCCGGCGGATGGCGGCACTGCTCGCCGAAATCCCCGGCACCGAAATACTCAATGCCGTAGTGCTCAACCAGGTTCTGGTTCGGCTCCCCGGTGGCGATGAAGCTAACCGGCGCGCAGTGGCGGCGATCCAGGCCGACGGCACCTGCTGGCTCGGTGGGACCACGTGGCAGGGTCGGTACGTATTACGGGTGTCCTTCTCGAACTGGGCGACCACCGACGACGACGTCGACCGGTCGGCCGCGGCAATCCGGCGCGTGCTGAGCACACCGCGATGAGGTGACCGGATTCGGCCGCAGTCA
This sequence comes from Mycobacterium sp. 155, assembly GCF_000373905.1. Taxonomy (NCBI): domain Bacteria; kingdom Bacillati; phylum Actinomycetota; class Actinomycetes; order Mycobacteriales; family Mycobacteriaceae; genus Mycobacterium; species Mycobacterium sp. 155. Next base: position 1,341,934 of record NZ_KB892705.1, on the reverse strand, counting down.
CCCGACGCTGGAGCCTTGCAACACCCGCCGCAACATGTGCATCGCCACCGTGGTGGAACGTTCCCGGACGTCGGTACGGTCGCCCGGCAACCGGAGTGTGCGGGTGACGGCCTCCCCACCCGCAAGCTGCACGGCGAAGCACACCGTGCCGACGGGCTTGTCCGCGCTGCCACCGCCCGGACCGGCGATACCGGTGATCGCCACCGCGGTGTCGGCCTCGAAGCTGCGCAGTGCCCCGGCAGCCATCGCCACAGCCACCGGCTCGGAGACCGCACCATGCTCGGCAAGCAGCTCCTGATCGACCTGCAGCAGTCGGGTTTTGGCCTCGTTGGCGTAGGCGACGACCCCGCCGGCGACATAGGCCGATGCGCCCGCCCGCTCGGTCAACCGCGCCGCCAGGAGGCCCGCGGTGCACGATTCCGCAGTTGCGACGCGACGACCGGCCAGCAGTGCGGCCACCTGTTCATCGACCGTAGAACCATCCTCGGAGAACAGCGTGTTGGCGTGGCGGTCCCGCAGCATCTTGACCAGTTGGGCGTATGTGTCGGCGGCCGCCGGCTCGTAACGGGTGACGATCTCCAGCTCGCCTCGGCGCAGACACGTGGTGATTTCCAGGTCGGCGAACCCGGCGATGTCACGCTCGGCTTCCCTCAGGGTTTCGGCCAGGCCGGACTCGGCGAGCCCGAACATGCGCACCATGTCCTGGCGATAGACGGTGCGCTGCGCGATCGCCTGCTGCGCAGCCGCCGTCGCGATCGCCGCAGACCACATCGGCTGCAGTTCGCGGGGCGGACCGGGCAGCACGATGACGGTCGGTGTTCCGGGAACCACGACGCCGGGTGCGGTACCGACCGGTTCGAGGATCTCCGCGCCGGCGGGAACCAGGGCCTGCTTGCGGTTGGCTGCCCGCACCGCCTCGAAGTCGACTTCCGAGAAGACGCCGCGCCCCGCCATGAGCCGACGCAAGATCGCCGCGATCTGTTCCTCGATCTCGGTGTCCAGCACCAGCTCGCGACCACAGAATTCGGCGACGGTCGCCACCGTCAGGTCGTCGGCGGTGGGACCCAACCCGCCGCTGGTGACGATCAGGTCCACTCCCTCTGTGGCTAGAAACCGCAGTTGTGCGGCAATGTCCCGGGGACGGTCACCACAGATGGTGATGTGGGCGAGTTCAACACCCAGTTCGAGCAGCCGGTCGGCAATCCACGGCCCGTTGCGGTCCTGGACGCGTCCGGTGAGAACTTCGGTTCCGGTCACCACGATGCCTGCGCGTGCGCTCACACCGATGCACACTACGCAGCCGTATTCGGGTCAGAACCCGCACTGCCCCGCCGCGGCCGATTGACGCCGTCGGCGATTCAGCGCTTGAGCCAGCTGTTCACCGTCGACAGGTCGCGCGTGTAGGTGACCATGATGTCGTCCTGGAACCGGCTGGCGCCGCTGATCGCGCTCGATCCTTGCCAGATCACCCGGATCCGATCGTCGCCACGCCGATAGATATCCACGCGGTCGACATCACGGCGCGACCAGCCGCTGGACTCGGCCACCTGGGACAGATCGCGGCGCTCATCGGTCGTCGTCATCAGGTGATCCTATCGGCGGCTGGACTGGTCGATCGGCACGGTCACGGGTGCGGAGTTGTAACCGGTGACCCGCACCCAGTTGGCCTGCGGTTCCGTACCGGTGATGGTGCCGGTCAGCACCACTGTTTCACCCGGATAGACGGTGACGTAATTGTCGGAGTACTCGATGGGCAGGATCTCGTCACCGTCGTGGGTCTCGGTAATCTCGGCTCGGTCGAAGAACGCGATCTGGCGGGTGGGATTGTGCAGGCGGATTGCCACCACGGTACGGTCGGGACCGACTGAGCGCGAGGCGCTGACCTGTGGGAATGCCGGCGGCATCGTGTTGAGCGGGGTCATGTCGGCCCAGCTGGTCTGGGCGAGGTCGAAGGCCTGGTCGTTCATCTGGTTGCCAACGTCGTCGCGCTGTTGCGACTGCCAGTAGGTGTTTTCAGTGACGACGTCGCCCGACGCATCGAGCAGTTCGCACCGAACGAAGAACACCCGCGAGTCGCGGACCACGTGTGGCAGCGCCAGGGCCTGTACCGCGCCGCCGGACGGTACAGAGATGGTGTCCGTGGTGCGGTCGTCACGTACCCGGCCGGCCAGATCGTAGGTCCGCACCCGCACGTGCAGGCCGTGCTGCTCGGCAGGCGACTGGTTGACCACCGTGACGTTGGCCGTGTTGTGGTCGCCGGTGGCGAAGGAATCGAACACCACCGACAGCGGCCGCAGCCCCTTCTTGGCACCGAAGTAGGCGCCGCCAGGCCGAAGGTAGTAGTCGAAGAGGTGCCCGAAGAACGACGGCCAGTGGTTGTTGAGCATCCAGTAGATCGTCATCTTGTGGTTCGCCCAGCCCATCGCCGCGAACGCCTCGAACTGGGCGCGGGTGGACTCGTAGTGCGCCAACTGTGCCTTGCGCGCAAATTCCTCTGCATTGGGCGAGGATCCGTACCGCCGCATCACCGCGGTGCGGATGCTCTCCAGCGCGTTGTTGCTGGGGTTGGCCCCGGCGTGGAAGTACCAGGTGTCGTTGATCGGCCACAGCTTGTCCGGCGGAATGAATTTCCGCAGGCTCGCAAACGGCGGAATGTTCTCGTTGTCGCCCTGCTCGGCGTTCGACCCGCGGGTGGCCTGATACCCGCCGCTGAACCAGTAGCTGGGTGGGCGCCAGGTGTACGGGCCCGCCATGTGGATGCCGTCCCAGTCGGGCTGACCGTCGCCGTCGCGGGCCAGTGACGACACCGTGTCGACCACGGCGTTGGGCCAGTGCAGTTCGGCCAGGATGCCGTGATAGGCGTCGAGCACCGACTGCGGTGGCTTGCCGTCGCTGCCGTTGGCCCAGATGAACGCCGACGGGTGACCGCGCAAGGTGAGCAGCTGCGAGCGCAGGCTTTCGTTGGCGACGCGGTGGTCCTCGGCATCCCACTGCGACCACTTCTCCCACTGATTGCAGCACATCCAGCCGTACATCAGCGGGATGCCTAGCTCGTCCGCACGTTGGATGATGTTGTCGCCCGGGAACTTCCCCTCCAGCCGCAGCATGTTCAGGCCCATGTCACGCACGTAGGCGAGGATGGCGTCCTCACGTTGCGGGTCGTACCGGAACAACAGGTCGGGGGTATATGCGGCGCCGCGCACCAGCAGATCCTTGCCATTGACGGTGAGGTAGAAGCTGCCGCCGCGGCCCAGGTTCGGGTACTGCTCGTCGTCGTCACGATGCTGGGTGATGGTCCGGATACCGAACCGCGAGTCGTCGGTGTCGGTGGCCCGGCCATACTGCCGGAACTCCAGGTGCAGGTTGTACAGATTGGGATCGCCCATGGTGTAGGGCCACCACAGATCCGGGTTGTGCACCGTCAGCGCGGCGTAGGAGTCCGGATCGAATTTCACCTCCCGGCGCTCCCCCGCACCGAGGGTGACCGGCTGTTCCAGGGTGATATCCGGCTTGCCCGACCGGCTGATCGTGGCGCGCACCACCCCGCGCAGCGTGGTCGACGACGTATTGCGGACGTCGCTGTAGACGGTGAGCCGGGCCGTGTCGGTCGATGGCAGCGGCAGCTCGGTGGTCACCATCGGGTCGCTGAGGACGCCCGTACCGGAGTAGCTCAAGTACACCGGTTTGAAGATGCCTGCGTTGCGGTCGGCGACAAAGGAATTACCGCGCAGCGGGTTCTTGCCCGGGCCCTGGTAGCCGATCCGGTTCCAGTTGATCCAGTCCCACCAGCTGTCGGCGAGTTCGACGCCGTTGATGTCCTGAAGGGCCTGCTCCGGGGTGACCTTGACGGCCAGGTTGTTCTGACCGCCCTGGTTGAGCCACGGTGTGACATCGAGTTCGTGGGCGGTGTACATGCCGACCACTTCGGAGCTGCCGGCGATCTGCCTGCCGTTGAGCCACACTTCGGCCCGGTAGTTGATGCCGGGGAACTCGATGCGATAGCTCGAGCTGCCTGCCGGTGCCGTGAACGTGGTCCGATACCACCAGTCCTGGCGGTACAGATCGTCGGGGACGTCGGTCAGGTTCTCGCCGTAATACAGGTTCGGGTAGGTGCCGTCGTCCTCCAGCGCCTGTAGCACCGTGGCGGGCATGTGCTCCACCTGGTGCCAGCTGTCCCCGCGGAATCCGGCCGCGGAGATCTCCGCGCCCCCGGCCTTCACATCCCGCGCAGAGGTCAGCTGCCAGCCCTGGGAAAGCTCGATACGACCCGACGGTGGCTCCGGCCGGGCGAACACGGGCAGATCGGTGACACACACCGACAGCAGCAGCAGCGTGACGACGACACCCGCGATGAGCGGGCCGACGCGACGTTTCGGGCTGGAAATGGGTGGCTCCTCGGGACCAGTGCGGCGGGCGGCCGCCCGGTCATTCTGCCGCGACGCACACCCGCCCGCGCGGGCGGTGCACCTTCAAAACTTGTGTGCGACCTCGTTGACCAAGCCGGACCGCGCAGTGTACTGCGCCATGGGCGCCACCCGAGGCCATCACCGACGCGGTGCGGCTGCACGCGGCAGCGGCACGTCTAGGCGCGGCGGCGGTCGATGGCGGTCTTGTCGGCCAGCACCGCGTCGTCGTCCCAGGATCCCGTAGTGCCCGGACTGCGTCGATGAATTCCGCTGCGCGACGGTATTTTTCATCGATGGTCGACCGGTCGTCGAACGCGGGCGGTTAGGCCCAGCCTGGTGGCAAAGGCGCGGTGCGGGCCCGCTCCACGGTCAGCACCGGCCAGTCATGCTCCGCTGCCACCGAGGCGAGACCCGGCCTGGGGTTGACCGGCCGGGGCCGACCCACCAGCCGCATCAACGCACCGTCTTCGCCACCGTCGGCATAGAAGTAACTGCGCTGCAGCTCGACGGCCTTATCTTCGCAAAACCGCTGCACTGCATCGGCTTTACGGGCACCCCACACGATCGGCAGGACCACGTTACCGGTCAGCAGTCCGTCGGCGTCGGTTTCGAAATGGTTGCACAGCACATGGTCGATGCCGAGGTGACGCGCGACGGGCTCGGCGTGGATGGTCAGCGCCGACGAACTCATCACTACGGTGTGACCACGCTCCTGGTGGCGCCGGACCACCTCGCGCATGTGGGGGTAGACCCGTTCGAGGATGCGCCGGGTGAACAGCTGCTCCCCCAACTCGTCGAGTTCTCGCAACGACTCGCCCCGCAGATATCCGGCAGCTCGCACGAGGAGCCTCTCGAACGGCATCCGGCCCAGTCGGTAACGCACCGAAGCTTCGATGATCCCCAGGATCTCGCCGAGCGCGGCCTGTCGATTGCGGATCCGGTACCCGGCGTGAGCGCTGGCGGTGAATCCGTCGACTAGCGTTCCGTCAAGATCGAAGAATGCCCCCACCCTCGCACCACCTGAACCTTCGCCGATTTCGGCCAGCGATTCGGGTGGCGACAATATCCGACCCATGAAGACAAGTAGACCAAGCCGAGCCACGATCCGGCCAATCCTCAATAGGTCGGACACCTACCCGGATGACGCATCGTCGGCCGCAGTTTGGGCCATTCCGTCTAAGTGCCGCACCTCAGAACACTAAACTAGAACACGTTTCAGTCGATTTCGTTCTGGATCCGCATCGTCGTAGCGGTCAGTTCGACTACGCCGACGCCCATGGCCGGACTGTTGAGCGCAGGAGCGGTCCCCGGCGAACTGATGGCAGCCGTAGCAAGCGCCCCTGTGGGCTGAATCCCGCGAGCGGTGATCAGGGCAGCGGCGGAGCTGGATCAACCGGCGGCGGAGGTGGCGAGTTTGCTGGTGGTGGCGGAGCAAACGGGTTCGCCGGTGCCGCAGGCGCAGACCCACCGGGCAGGACGGGGCCTGCGGGCGCCATGGTGTTCGGCTCCGGTGCGCCCTGCGGCGCCGGTTCGCCCGGTGAGAGCGGCACATTTGGGCCGGGTGCCTGATCCGGGATCGGGGTGCTCATGTTGCGCTGCGCGAGACCGAGCAGCAGCGCCTGCTTACCGCTGATGTCGTTGTTCTGGACCGCGTGCCACAGATCCTTGAGATAGCTCACATTGGGACGGTCCGCGTCCCCTGCGTTGGGATCCATCGTCGACCCCGGCGGCAGCGCGTCCGGACTGGCCAGATGCGGGGTGCCCGTTGGCGGGGCGGCCAACGGTGTCGGGGCCGCCGGATCGCCCGCCAACGGTGCGGGGGCCGCTGGATCGGCAGCCAACGGCGTCGGGGCCGCCGGATCGGCCGCCTGCGGCGCCGGTACGGCGCCGGGATCCGGGGGCGGTACCGGCAAGCCCGGATCGGCTGATGCCGCCGCCGCGATCATCAGCGCGACGACGGGAGCCGACACGCAGCACGCAGCCGCGGACGCAAGCTTTCGGATGTCGACAGTCATCGGTGGCCTCTCGCTGTTACTCCAGGGGCTGATGGTAGCGCTGGGTACATCGGCGATGCCAGTCATTCGTTACACCAGCCGAATCGGAACGCATTCCAAAACTGACGACTTTTCGAGTTCTACAACCGCCGCATACCGTTCCACCTGGGGTGTCACAAGGAGCGGTATCACTACACAACGTCGTTGCGAGGAGTCAACAGGCCATGGTGCTGACCTTAGAATCTCCCGCCGGATTCGACTTCACCGATCCCGACATCCGCGCCGAGCGCCTACCGGTCGACGAGCTCGCGCAGATGCGGAGACCGGCGCCGATCCGGTGGTCTCCCTGTGCGGCGACGTCTTCCCCAGCTAGGAGAAGACGTCGCTGTCCCAGACTGCGAGGACGGCATCTCCCGATCCTGCTGGCGGTGGCCAGCAACGAGGTGACCCGTAACTCGATCACCGAGGACATGATGGCCTTCACCAAGTTCCGCGACCAATAGGAACTGTTCAAGGAGAAACGCCCGACCACCCGCGGCCGACGAGATCGTCCGTGGGATTTGGCGGCACGGACGCCAGCCGGACCATACTGCTGCGCGGCTAGCGTCAGCGTTGGAAGTTCCTCCGCGAGAACGGAACCGATCGCTGACGACAGCGGGCCTGGAAATCTGTTGCAGGCCAACGCCGGAACGGCTCTGCGACAGGGCGTCGCTGAGCACCCCACCACCTAATCGGCAGACTGCGTCGCGACGTGGCCGTCAGGCGTTGATGACGATCGGATCACCAATGCTGACGGTGTTGAAATACCACGCCGCGTTGTCCGGGCTCAGGTTGATGCAGCCGTGGCTGACGTTCGAATTGCCCTGCTGTGCCACCGACCACGGTGCTGAATGCACGTACACCCCGCCCCAAGTCACTCGGACCGCGTCGTTGACGGTCAGCTTGTAGCCCTCCGGATCGCTCAATGGGATCCCGATGGTGCGCGAATCCATCACCACCGTCTTCTCTTTCGACAGTGCGGTGAAGGAACCGACCGGGGTCGGATGCTTAGGCTTGCCCATCGACGCGGGCATGGTGCGCGCAACTTCGCCGTCGATGCTGACGGTGAAAGTGTGAGCGCTGATATTGGCCACACCGAGCACGGTGGCCCCGGTCTCGAAAGTGGTCTTGAAGCCCTCAGCGACGACCGAGACGGTGGAGTGACCCGGGTAGAACTGATCCGGGGTCCACCGCATGACGTCGTCGCTCAACCAGGTGAACTTCCCGGTCGGGGTGCTCGCCGCAGAGGTCGACACCCGCAGGCCGTGCTCGGCCGCACCCCGGTCGATGACCGGCTGGCTGAACGTCACCGTGATCGGGTAGGCCACCCCTACGACGGAGCCCGCTGACGGCTCGACGCTGGCCACCGGGTTCGGGGTGCTGACGGCAGCCGCCGCGACATTAACCGACGCGGCGGTGGCGAGCATGGCGATACCGATCACCGCAAACACTTTTCGGACCGATCCAAGCACGGTTCGAGAACCGGGCGACGAGGCGTTCAGCATCACTGCAGTGTAGTTCGTTCGCGCGGCCGCCCGCGGTATACACAGGCCGAGGCCAGTAAGCGTCACATGGGATTCCCGGAGGCAGCGATTCACAGTTACTGCATCGGCGCGCGGCGCACAAACGTTTCACCCGTCCACGGAGCACCCGCCGTCACGTGCGACCAGCAACATCGGGTCGCGCTGAAGCACCGGTTACCGAAACCGGCTCGGTAATTGCCGGCAGCCGGATCGGCCCCGTCGAAGCCGGACTCCGAGTCCCGCCTTCGGCTGAGCGGCAGGGTCGGCGTGACAGCCACACTCGATGGAGGGTATGCACTAGCCATCGGCAAAAATGGCTCTCAGTAACGCCGGTTCGATGTTTCCGCCGGAGACGATAACCACCGCGGGCCCCTTGGGGAGCTGCCCGCGGTGGTAGCCGGCAAGTGCGACGGCCCCGCTTGGCTCGACGACCAGATGCGCCCGGTAGGCCAATTCCCGTATGGCGGCACGAATCTCGTCCTCGGTGACGGTGATGACGCCGTCGAGTACGTGCTGCAGATGCGCGAAGGTCAACGCCGACGGAGTGGACCTCAGCCCGTCGGCTATGGTCCGATTGCGTTGTGCCACAGGCCAATCTACCAGATGACCGCTGTCCAGCGCTTCGGCGGTGTCAGCTGCGAGTTCCGGTTCGACCCCGAATATCTTGGCTCGTGGGCACAGCGCACGCACGGCCGTGCCGATACCGGACGCCAGGCCGCCGCCGCTGATCGGGATAAGCACGGTCGCGACTCCGGGGAGGTCTTCGGCGATCTCCAGCCCGACCGTGCCCTGCCCGGCGATGACGTCGAGGTGGTCGAACGGCGGTATCAGCACCCCGCCGGTGCGTTCGACGACTTCGGCGGCCACCCGCTCGCGCTGACCAGCCGCGCACAGCACCACGTCCGCGCCATAGCCCCGGGTCGCGTCGACCTTGACGGCTGGGGTCTCCTCGGGCATCACGATATGCGCGACGACGCCGTAACTTGCCGCCGCACAGGCGACCGCCTGGGCGTGGTTGCCGCTGGAATACGCCACGACTCCCCTAGCCCGCACCCCTGGATCCAGCCGGCCGAGCGCGTTGAACGCGCCGCGGATCTTGAAAGCACCCATGGGCTGCAGATTCTCGGGCTTGATCCACAGCGGGCGGTCAGGGTCGGCCCATGCGGCAGGCAGCAGCGGGGTGCGGATCACGTCGGCCGCGATGCGCTCGGCGGCACCGCGTATATCGTCGATCGTCACGAGTCTCACGACTCCAAATCTTCACCCCGGCCAAATAGTTGCTGGCGCCCGGGTGTCGGGCTGGCGGGATAGCCTGCGCACCAATAACTTTGATCGAATTGGGGTGCGGCTCCGACTGCGGCGGCGCTGTCGCTCCATGGGAGAGCGGGCATGATCCACCGGCTGGTATGGCCGCATGCCGCCGGCGCCGAACCCGGGTTCCCGGCCCGCTGACCCGCACCGTTGAATCATCCCGGCACCGGTAGGACAATCGGGATGGTCATCGCCGGCCGATCGGGGAGGAACGATCATGACCTATGCCGACAACGGGGCGTTCGACGACGACGCACCCGAGGCTGATGCAGTCGAACAACTCACGCCCGTCAATATCGACGACGACATGTCCGAATCCAGCCGGATCCGGATATCCCCTGATGCCGACGCCGACGAGGCGGACCTCATCGAGCAGGCCACTGTCGTACCGATCGACGACGATCTGGATTTCGACCGCTGACCCGAAAGGACGCCGGCATGCGAATGCCTGACGCACTGGAAGCCCTATCCACCGATGGCGATCCCGACCGATTGTTCGGGGAGCCTTACCAGACCCCCGACGGAACCACGGTGATCCCGGTGTCCAAGGTGCGCCACCGACGCGACGGCGGCCGGGGTGCCCGCGCGCTCGGTGTGTTCGTGATCAAGAACGGCACCCCGATCTGGGTTCCTGCGGTGGACGCCACCCGCATCGCTCTGATGGGCGAGCTGATCGGTCTGATCGCGGCCACGCTCGCGACGGTGGCTATGGTCCGTCGCCCACCGTGGCCGGATCTGCGGGGCGACGTTTCGCGGCGCGCCTGACGGCAAGCCGCCACACCGCGCCGCAGACCACCAGTACGGCCAGCGTCGCCAACCACGGCCACGCGCCGTGCTGATGGACCCAGCCCGCGATGGTGCCCTGCACCCGCCCGGCCGCCGCGATCACCGGGTCATCGGGTGACCCGCCGGCGCCGAACAGCCGTATCTCATAGAGCCCGTAGTACCCGACGTAGGTCCCGACCACGATCAGCAGCGCGCCGCTGATCCTGTTCGCATACGGCACAATTCGCCGCATCCGCTCGACTACCACGGTGCTGGCCAACGCCGCGGCGAGGGCCAGCGCCCCGACGATCACCATGAACCCGGCCGCGTACGCGGCGAATACGGCCACACCGCGCAGGATCGTGCCCGATCGGAACCCTGCGCCGGTCGCGGCGAGGAACGGCCCGACGGTGCAGGACAGCGACGCCACTGCGTAGCCGACGCCGTAGCCGAACATGGACCCCAGGCGTGCGGTCGGCGCCCAATTGACGTGACGCTTCAGGGTGTTTCCCATAAGCAGGCCCAGGTGCCGGCCCGCCAACAGCCAGCATCCCAGACCGAGCAGGACCAGTCCGATCAACACCGTGACGTAGGGCAGGTAGCGCTGGACCGCGCTGGCCATCGCTATCGTCAGCGCGGCGAAAACCCCGAACACCGTGACGAATCCGGCTGTCATCGCGGCAGTTGCGAGTAACGCCCGCCGCACCGACGCCGGCCACCCGGTATCGGCGGACCCGCGCACGACGAGTGCGAGATACCCAGGCAACAAAGCGAATCCACACGGATTCAACGCCGCGACGAGGCCGGCGCCGAACGCCAGCCCCAGCAGTTCACCACCCATGCGGCATCAGCGGAGAGCGGCCACCCGCGCGGCCAACTCGTCCTGCGGCATGGCCGATGTCGGGTTGTTCACGAACGTCGAGGATCCGTCGGCCCGGTAGAACACATAGGCCGGTTGCCACGGCACGTTGTAGCGAGCCCAGATCGAGCCGTCGGCGTCGTTCAGATTGGTGAAGTTCAGGTGGTACTTGTTGACGAAGGCCTGCATCGCCCCGACGTCGGAATGCGCCGCCACACCGACGAAGGTCACGTCCGGATTGGCGGCCGACACCGCGCTGACCCCGGGGGCTTCGGCGTTGCAGAACGGACACCACGGCGTCCAGAACCACAGCACTGCGGGGTGCCCGGCCAACGTGGAGCCGTCGAACGGAGCGCCCGACAATGTGGTCCCGGCGAATTGCATCCGGTCATCGGCGACGGCGGCGGGCGGGGCCACCAGGGCCAGCCCGAGCACAACCGCCGACAGCGCGGCGGCCAGGCCCGCGGTGAACGTTCTTTGTCGCCGCCAGAATCGCGTACTCATGGCACCATCTCCTCGGCTCAAGGTGCAGCGTGCATGCAGGTGCTCACACACCTGTTACCACGACGGTAAGCACATCCTGGTTCAAGATGGAGCCTGAAACTGACGCCGAGGATCGGGATGAACATGCCGAACAACCAGACGCCCCACTGCCGGGAACCGGCGTCCCACGCAGGATTCAGGTTGTAACCCCAGTAGTTGACGGTCGGCGGCAATGGTCCGCCCCGCCACTGAAGCGGTGGCGGCGGGCCCCAGCCCCATGGTGGCGGCCCGTTGCGGCCATCCCCCAATGGCCCGGCGCCGCGGCTAGCTTGGAGACGATGTGGGATCCCACAACCAATAGTCGCGCTTGCTCATGGTGAAAGGCCTTGCGCTGGCTCGCCGAGAGCTGGCTCCTACTTGACGATCAAGTTGCTTACCATCGCCGGGTGGTAGGTGCAATCGAAGCCGTATTCGCCCGGGTCCGAAGGCGCGGTGAGAAGCGCACGTTGCTTGCCGGCCACATGGACGTCGAACAGCCCCTTGGTAAGTGAGGTCACCGTGTGCGCGACCTCGTCATCGTTGACGATCGTGATCTGTGTTCCGGGGGCTACGGTGAGCGGCGCGCTGAACCCCATTCCGGCGATTGTGATGACGGGTGTTCCCGGAGCCGGTGCGGGCACCGGGCTGCCCGTGGCCGTTTCGGAGTCATGCCCGGCGGAAGGCTGCGAGTTCGAACATGCGACGGCTCCGAATGCCAGTACCGCCGCCGCACAGCACACCACGATGCGATTCATCACGCTCCCTGAGGGTGTCATCAAACCACTACGATTATCTACCCCGCGTCAACCGTCGGGTCACGGGTCGGCCAGATACCCGGCGGCGTTCCAGGCACCGAGTACGTCAAGCATCCTTGCGGCAGCCCGCGGCCAGGTGAACTGCTCGGCACGCTGGCGCGCACTGCTGCGGCGTAGCGATTCCGGGCGGCTGATCACCGAGGTCACCGCATGTGCGATGGCTCCGGAATCGTTGTCGGCCATCGCGCCGCTGTCGGACGTGAGGATCTCGGCCAGCGCCGAGGTTCGTGACACCACCGCGGGGGTGCCGCAGGCCAGGGCCTCCAGCGCGGCTAGGCCGAAGGTTTCGTGCGGACCGGGGGCGAGCGCGACGTCGGCCGACGCCAGGATGGTCGCCACAGTGTCGCGACAGCCAACGTAGCCGGTGAAATCGACCGGCAATCGCGCCGCCTGGCGTTCCAGCCGGGCCCGCAACGGCCCTTCCCCGACCACCACCAGGCGCGCGTCGACACCGGAATCACGCAGTGCAGCAACGGCTTCGATACTTCGATGGGCATGTTTCTCAACCGAGAGCCTGCCGCAGTGCACCAGCAGGGTTTGCTGCGGTACGGCCCACCGGCGGCGCACCTGCTCGCTGTGCCGCCGCGGGTGGAACTGCTCGAGATCGACACCGAGCGGCACAGTGGCGACGTTGACCGCGCCGATCCGGTCGAACTCTTCGCGGGCGAACGCCGTCGTGCACACCACCGCGTCGTAGTTCGCCGCGGTGCGGCGGTTGGCGAAGTTGGCCACCGCCCGGGCCATGGACCGCGGAAGTACCTGTCCGACCAGACGATCCAGGCGTTCATGGGAGATCATCACAGTCGCGACGTGCTGGCGACGCCCCCACGGCCCGAGCGAGCGCAGGGTCAGCCTGTCGGACACCTCCAGCGCGTCGGGCTCCAATTCGCGCAGCAGCGCGGTGACCGGGCCGGGCAGCACGGCACGGCCCCATCCGTTGGCTGCACACGCGCTGAACTCCCGTTTCAGGTCCGGCTCGTCGGTTATCGCGAGCCTTTGTCACGCCAGTGTGGCGCTCGGGGTCGAGCGCCACACTGGCGTGACAAAGCGGTGGCAAAGCGGTGCCGAGGCGCGCGGGATGGAACTCCGGCGGGCAATCAGCCGAGGTGCTGGTTGAACCAGTCCTGGACGCGGCGCCAGGCGTCGGCCGCCGCAGCGGGGTTGTAGCGATCCCCCGTGTCGTTGAAGAAAGCATGGTTGGCGTCGGGTTCGGTGATGAGGTCGTGCACCATGCCGGCCTTTTCGAGCGCAGCGCGGACCACGGGCTCAGTACTGGTCACCCGTTGATCCTGTGCACCGTAGAAGGCGAGCACAGCCGCCTGGCGGGAACCGGAGAAGTCCGGGTTGTCCGGGGCCGGCCCGTAGAACGGCACTGCTGCGGCCAGTTGGGGTGTGCCTGCGGCCAGCAGTTGCCAGACCAGCCCGCCGCCCATACAGAAGCCGACGGCGGCGAGTTTGTGGTCGGGGACGCGGCGAGCGAGTTCATCGACGCCGGACTTGAGGTTGGCGATGAACTCTTCGGGTGTGATCTTGCTCAGCGCTGCGGTGGCTCCGGCCGGGTCGGCGAACGCCCCGGTTCCCCCCTGGGCCGACAACAGGTCGATCGCGAGCGCCGAGTAGCCGATGCCTGCGAAACGTCCTGCGACAGAACGCACCCAGTCGTTGAGTCCTTTGTTCTCGTGGACTACGAGGACCCCTCCTCGGGGTTGCGGGGCCGCAGCCCAGGCACCTTGAAGTTGGCCGGACGGACCCGCCCAGGTGACTGGGGCGGTGGGCAAGGCACCGGCCGAACCCGGCGGCGCCTCGGTGGTACCCGTCGCGGTCGGTGATGATGAAGTTGTCGGCCCACCGGCCGGCTTCTGTTCACTGCATGCGGCGATCAACGCGGTGGCGGCGGCCGTGCCCATGCCGATGAGGGCCAGCCGGCGCAGAGCCTCGCGCCGGGACAGCAGGCCGTCCACGTGGTCGGTGGCGATTTCCTCTGCAATGTAGCGCTGTAGCGGGGTCATCTTCGCCAGTATGCGCGGTAATGCTTGAACCGCAACAATGCTGAACCGCGGTGTTCACTGAACCGCGGTGGTCAACGGCCGTCGGGCGCGATACTCATCGGATGGTATGGACGCCGGATCCGAATGCGCTGCGGGGCCGTGTCGCGGTGGTCGCGGGTGCGACACGAGGTGCGGGCCGGGGCATCGCCATGGCACTGGGTGAGGCGGGTGCCACGGTGGTCTGCACTGGGCGCAGCAGCGTGTCCGGCAGTCGCCTGTCCGACTACGACCGCCCTGAAACGATCGAGGAGACCGCCGAACTGGTCTGTGCGGTCGGCGGCACGGGCATCCCGATCCAGGTCGACCACCTCGACATCCCGCAGGTCCGGGCGCTCGCCGAACGTCTCGACCGCGACTTCGGCAGTATCGACATCCTGGTCAACGACATCTGGGGCGCCGAGATCCTGAAGGGCGCTCCGGCCACGTGGGGCCAGCCGATGTGGCAACACGATCTCGACGACGGACTGCGCATCTTGCGTCTGGGCCTCGACACACATCTGATCACGTCGCACTGCCTGTTGCCCCTGTTGACCACCAAGACCGGCGGACTTCTAGTCGAAATAACCGATGGTACAACGGAATTCAATGTCGAGAACTACCGCTTGTCGGTGTTCTACGACCTGGTGAAGAATGCGGTCAACCGGTTGGCATTCAGTCACGGTTTCGAGCTCGCCGTGTTCGGTGCCACGGCGGTCGCCGTCACCCCGGGCTGGTTGCGCTCGGAGATGATGCTGGACAACTACGGTGTCACCGAGGCGAATTGGCGCACCGCCCTGGATCCGCTACGCGCCGACGGTTACCCGATGGCCCCACCAGGGTTCACCGAATCCGAGACCCCCCGATTCGTCGGCAGGGGCGTCGCCGCCATCGCCGCCGATCCCGCCCGGGCCCGGTGGAATCAGCATTCGGTCAGCTCAGTCGAACTGGCCAGGCAATACGGGTTCACCGATCTGGACGGCCGCCGGCCGGATGCCTGGGCACCGATATAACCGCCGGTCATCGATTCACCCCAGCACCGCCCCTCCGACCTGGCCATGCAGATCAGCGAATTCGACGGTGCCAGTTGAGGATACGATTGTCAGCCCGCAAACCGGGCGATCGCCGGAACAGGTTCTAGTGCTTGGCCGCAAGCGACTCCACATTATCGTCACCCCAGTCCCGCTGCGCCAGCACCCGGTGTGCGATGCGCTCGAGCGCGGCCTCGACCTGATCACGGTCCGGTCTTCCCTCGAATGACGGTGACGTGGCCAGCTTTTCGACGATCCGTCCCACCAGAGCCGCCGATACCGCATCAACCTGGCTCAGCCCGCGCTGCGTCAACCAAAGCTGATCTCCGGCACGGAGCACGTACCCGTCGGCGACCAGCGTGTCGAAGGTGGGTTCGAGGACCTCGTGGGGAACGCGTAATCGCTCGGCGATCTCGGTGAGCCGGGCCGAGCCGAACACCTGGCTCTGCCGGTAGATCTGCAGCAGGGCCCACAATCTGGCGACGTCGAGTTCACAGCCCGGCGACCCGGCGACGGTACGTAACCGGATGTCGCGGGAGTTACGCATCAGCCTGCTGATCGCGGTCTCCAGCACCTTCTCGGCCGACTCGGCGCTGGGCATGCCGAACCCCTCACCGAGATCGACCGCCACGCTCGCATCCATCTCCTGCAGCGGCACCTCCTTGAGGAACAACGCCACGACAAACCCGACCAGTGCGACCGGTGCCGCGCACAGGAACACGTTGCCCAGGGCACCGGCATACGCGTCCACGATGGGCGCGGCCACCTGGGCAGGCAGCTCATGCAGCACCTTGGGCGAGGCCCCGGCCGCTGCCGGCGCACCACTAGCCGCCAATGCGCCCGGAAGGCGACCCGACAGGAAGTTGGTGAAAAGCGAGCCGAAGATGGCCGCACCGAAGGAGCTGCCGATGGTCCGGAAGAACGTCACGCCAGATGTCGCCACGCCGAGATCGGCGAACTTCGCGGTGTTCTGCACGGTCAGGATGAGCACCTGCATGCACATGCCGATGCCGATACCGAGGATGAACAGGTACAGCGACTGCAGCGGCGTGGGCGTGGCCGCGTCCATCCGGGACAGCAACACGAACGCGATCGTCATCACCGCGGTGCCGGCGACCGGGAAGATCTTGTAGCGGCCCGTGCGGCTGACGATGGCGCCGCTGCCGGTCGAGGTGATGAGCAGCCCCGCCACCATGGGCAGCGTGCGCAGCCCCGATTCGGTGGCTGAGACACCGTTGACGAACTGCATGAACGTGGGCATGAAGGTCAACGCGCCGAGCATCGCGAAACCGACGATGAACGACAGCACACAACACACCGAGAACACCGGGCTGGCGAACAGGCGCATGGGCAGGATCGGTTCGGCCGCACGGGTTTCCACGCGAACAAAAGCGACCAGAGCGATCGCCGACCCGATGAACAAGCCGATGATGACCGGCGATGCCCAAGGGTATTCGCCGCCGCCCCAGCTGGTGGCCAGCGTGAGGCCGGACGCGCCCAGCCCGACGAGGATGATTCCGAGGTAGTCGATTACCGGACGGCCGGCGCGGGTCAGCGCCGGGATGGTGCCCGCGGCGACGAGGAATACCACGATGCCGACCGGGACGTTGACCCAGAACGCCCAGCGCCAACTCAGGTGATCGGTGAAGAACCCGCCGAGCAGCGGGCCGATCACCGTGGTGACTCCGAAGACAGCGCCGAGCATGCCCTGATAGCGGCCTCGGTCACGTAGCGGGATGACCTCGCCGATAAGCGCGGTGGCGGTGACCATGATCGCGCCGCCGCCGATGCCCTGTAGTGCACGGGACGCCACCAGCATGGCCATCGAGCCCGACGCACCGCACAGCACCGAACCGACCAGGAAGAACACCACCGCGGCCTGGAATACCGCCTTGCGGCCGAAGATGTCGCCGACCTTGCCCACCACGGCGGTGACGATCGTGGAGGCCAACAAATAGCTGGTCACCACCCAGGACTGATGGCCCGCGCCGCCGAGATCGGCGACGACGGTTGGCAGCGCGGTCGCCACGATGGTCTGATCCAAGGCGGCGAGCAACATGCCGAGCAGCACCGCGATGAAGACGAGGTTGCGGCGGCGCAGGCTCAGCAGAACACCGCTGCTTGGCTGCGGTTCCGCGGTGGTCGGTGCGCTTGTCATGACATCCTTTCGCCGACGGCAGGACAGTCGGTCCAGACGTCATATCGTTAGGTTGCCTATGAAAGTTACCGTGAGGCGCGACACAGACGTAAACCGCCTCGGACCTCCGGTACTGAACCGGACATCCGAGGCGGCGACAAGCGTGGCGGCTGAAGGTTACTGCGGCGGCCGGGAGACGCACTGCGCGGCGTAGAGCGCATCACCCAGCTTGTCCATGAGTTCCAGCTGCGTTTCCAGGTAGTCGATGTGACCTTCCTCGTCACCCAGAATCTTCTCGAACAGGTTGGCCGTCACGGCGTCCTGCTTCTCACGGCACATGATGATGCCGGGCTTGAGCCGCTCGACCACCTCGTATTCGATGGCCAGATCCGCCTCGAATTGCTCCCGCAACGTCTGCCCGATGCGCAGCGAGGACAACCGCTGATAGTTCGGCAGTCCATTCAACAGCAGAATACGATCAGTGATCACCTCTGCGTGCTGCATTTCTTCGAATGATTCCGAGCGTGTATGACTGGCCAGTTCTGTAAATCCCCAGCTGTCCTGCATCTTGGAATGTAAAAAATACTGATTAATGGCTGTGAGCTCGCTCGTCAATTGCTCATTCAGCAATTTCAGAACGTCCGGATCCCCTTGCATCGTCACTCCTAAGCACTTGAGGGCTGTTCAAGCGTTGCTGTTTGCCGTGCATTGCCAATCTACTGCAGAAACTCCCGATGGACGCACCGATTTTGAGTACAGTTGCATATTTTTCGGGCGGAATACCCGCCCCTGTCGAACCCGTCGACCCATCGGACCTCGAACACTGGACTGCCTGTCCTAAGTAAGGTTAGACTCGGCTAACATGCCGGCCGACGGACAGGAATCGCGAGAAGAAATGCGTGAGTTCGATTTGCACTCGCTCATTTTGAGCTGCGATTTCCGGCTCGACGATGTCGAACAGATGTGGAAATGGATGAAGAAACATCGTTCGAGATTACTGACCATCGGGGCACATCACGTGGTGCTCTACACGTCGATTTGGGAGCCCGGGCGGGTTCTGGTGACCATTGGTATCCGTAATGCCCGGTCAATTCGCGATATATTACGTTCACCGGCCATCTTCGAATGGTTCGACATATCCGGGGTCGAAGACATCCCGCCGATATTCGGCGGGGAGGTGGTGGAGAAAATCGACCTGGCCGGGCCAACCGCGGACGAATACGCGGCCGGGGTGGTGGTCGGGGTGGTCTCGGTGGTCGACGACGTGCCAACACTGATGCGCAAGGTGCACGACGGGCTGGGCCGGTTCGAGAACAGCGGCGTGCGCAAGGTGTGGGTGTACCAGGCGCTCGACGACGGGCAAGAAGTCATGATCCTGCAGGAGATCGAAGACGAGATCAGCGCCCGCCAGTGGATCGACCATCCCGATGCGGCCGCCGAATGGATGACGCGAGCCGGCTTCGGCGCCTATCCGAGCCTGTTCGTCGGCAAATTGGCCCACATCATGACCGTTGACGGCCAGGAATGAGCCGGTGAGCTGATGTTCGTCTGTATGTGTACCGGAGTCACCAGCCACGTGGTCAATGAAGTTGTGGCGGCCGGAGCCACCACGTCCAAGCAGATCGCGGATGCCTGCGGCGCAGGCATCGACTGCGGCCGGTGCCGGCGCACCATCCGCGCGATCATCGCCGCACACGAGGCCAACGGGTGCCCGACTCCGTTCAACGGCTGCCCGGCACGCAGCAAGACCTCACCCCGGCTCTGCGGCGAGATCATGGCATCCTCGTCGGACAACGGGACCGGAAGCACTTCCTGAACTGCGGCCAGCGCCACCCCAGGCGATTCGCGCCACTTGACCGCGGTTGGCCACCTACCCGGGCGCACAGGCGCGAGAATGGGCGGGTGCAGACCGGTGGACAACCAGCCGACGCGCTGCGGCTGAGCACTCCCGACGCGGGCGCGGTGGCGCGCAGCCTGATCGGCACTCTCGTGCTCACCACGCTGGCGCTCTACGCTATCTCGACCACCGCAGCCATGTGGACGCTCGGCGCCGGGGTGATTGCCGGCGCAATCGCGCTGCAGCGCAGCCCTGGCGGGCGGGTGCCCCTCGTGGTGACCGGATCGGTCGAGTTGGCCGCCGTGGTACTGCTCGCGGTGTTGAGTGGCGCGCACAGTGCGCTGTTCATCGTCGTGGTCGGACTGTGGTGTTTTGCCGCCGGGATGCAGTGGTCGCTGGGTGCCAATGCCGGCCTGGTCGCTTCCGCCGCCAGTGCACTGCTGGTGATCGCGCCGGCGAGTGCACCGACGTGGGCAGACATCCTGCTCACTCCCATCCTGGTCCTGGCCACCGGTCTCCTGCAGGCAGGGCTCATCGCGGTACGGCCACCGCGTCGGTGGCGGGCCCAACGGGAGGGATTGACCCGCGCCTACCGGTCGCTGGCCGCCGACGCCCGCAGCGTGGCCGCGGACTGCGCTGCCGATGTCGAGGACGCGCCGATGACCTGGCTGCGCGAAGTGTTCGCCAATTCTCAGGTGAGCCAGCGCCCCCGGGCTTACCACGGCGGCTACCGGCTGCCCGAACGGCTTGCCGCAAGTCTGGCCTCGTTCCGTTCGACGGCGGGCGGTGACCGCGATGACGGCGTGCCGCAGCTGCTGGCCGCGGCAGCGGTGCTGCTCGATGCCATCGCAGCCCACGGCCACACCGCACGCCGCGACGCCGAGCATGCGCTGGTCCGTGTCGACGCCACCGCGGCTGCCGTGTCCGGGCCGGAAGCCACACGCGCACATCGTTTCTCCGAACAATTGCGAGAAGCGGCGGTGCTGCGGTTCGGGCAGCTGCACCGGCCGGACTTGATCGGGTCGCTGGCCTCGGCCCCTGCGGTCGTCCGGTCACACCTGACCTGGACGTCCCCGATCCTGCGACACGCCATCAGGTTGTCGGTGACCACCGCGATCGCTGTAGCGGCCACCCGGTACGGCACGCTGGGGCACGGCTGCTGGATGGCTTTGGCGGTGGTGGTCGTGCTGCGGCCGGAGACCGCGCATACCTACACGCGCTGCGCTGGGCGGATGACCGGGCTCGTCGCGGGGATCCTGGCTGCGTCGGTGCTGACGGTGTTCTGGCAGCCCGATGCGCTGGCCTCGGCGATCTGCGCCACGGTGGTCGTCGGAATCGCCTACAGAGTGATCAGGTACGGCTATCTCGCGGTGGTCGTCGCCATCGGAGCCGTCCTGGTGTTCACGGTGGGTGTCGGCGGGTTCTCGGACTGGCCGGGAATTCTCGACCGGTTGTTCGGGGTGCTTATCGGAGGCGGGCTTGCGGTGATGGCCCACGTGCTGCTGCCCGACCACGCCCTGATCCGGTTGCGCCAGCGCGCCGGCGAGTTGCTGATGACCGAGATCGATTACGCGGCGATGGTGGTCACGGCGTTCGTGCACGAGGTGGGCCACCCGGCCGAAGCACTGTCGGCGGCCTGGCAGCGGGCGTTCCGGGCCCGCGCGGCGTTCGAGGCGGCATGGGGTGCGGCGCGGCTGGACTCCCCCGCGCTGCGCCGATGGCTGCGGTCCTACCGCACCGCGTTGAACGCCGTGACGAGCGCGTGCAGCACACTGGAGAACAGCCTGCCCACCCACCCATCGTCCGCGCTGGACTCCGAGTTCATCGCCGCGGTCGACGATTACATCGAGGCGTTGCGCGGGGCACCACCCAGTCCCGCGGTGCCGTGGAGCCTGGACACCGGCGAACTGTCGGCCGCCCTGCGCCGGATCCACGATCTCGCGTCGACGCTGGCTACCGACAACGGGGCGGCCCGTATCCTGGTGGGCGAGCTCACCACGATCACCGGCAGCGTGGCCGACATCGCGATCGACCGCGTCGACGTCGTCCCGCATTCACACTGATGCCGCTCGGCTCCGTGCCCACGTCGTCGGCAGCACCCAGGCAAAAGTCGGTATGTGGTTGACCGTCGTTGTGCCCCGGACTCACCGCCGCCCATCGTAAACTCGCGACCGTGGCCATCAGCGACACCGACCTCAAGCACCTGCGCAAATGCATTGCGCTCGCCCGTGAAGCTCTCGACGCTGGCGATCAACCGTTCGGATCGATCCTGGTCGACTACACCGGCACCACGGTGTTCGCCGACCGCAATCGGGTCAAGGACGGCGACGAGACCCAGCATCCCGAGTTCGCCATCGCTCGATGGGCAGCCGCACACCTGAGCCCGCAACGACGGGCTCGCACCACGGTGTACACCTCCGGCGAACACTGCCCGATGTGCTCGGCGGCCCATGCCTGGGTCGGGCTGGGCCGCATCGTGTATGCCAGCTCCACGGCGCAGCTGACCGAATGGCTCACCGAATGGGATGCCCCACCGGCGCCGGTGGCGCCGCTGCCGATCACCACAGTGGCGCCGGGTGTCGAGGTGGACGGCCCGGCCCCCGAACTAGCCGAAGAGATGAAGGATCTGTACGCAGCGAAGTTTCGTGCCTGAGCCCGGGTGGGTGGCGCACGCCATCTGGTGGCAGATCTACCCGCTGGGCTTCGTCGGCGCGTTTCCCGCCGAGCCGCCGCCAGCCCCCGACGAGCACCGCCTGCGCCGCGTCGTCGAATGGCTCGACCACGCCGTCGAACTCGGCGCCTCGGGCATCGCGCTGGGGCCGATTTTCGCCTCGCGCACCCACGGTTACGACACCACCGATCACTTCCGCATCGATCCGAGACTCGGCGACGACGCCGATTTCGACGAGCTGGTGGCGCAGGCGCACCGGCGCGGGCTGCGCGTGCTGCTCGACGGCGTCTTCAATCACGTCGGCACCGACTTCGCGCGGTACCGCGAAGCGCTCGACGGCGGGCCGGACCACCCGGCATCGGCGTGGTTCCGTCGCCGCGGGCCGGAATCGCAGTTCGACACCTTCGAGGGACACGGCGATCTGATCGCGCTCAACCACGCCAACCCCGAGGTGGTGGAATACACGGCAGGGGTGCTGCGGCACTGGTTGGGCCGGGGTGCGGACGGCTGGCGGTTGGACGCCGCGTATGCAGTGCCCAACCGGTTCTGGGCGCGGGTATTGCCGCGAGTGCGTCAGGACTACGCGGACGCGTGGTTCGTCGGTGAGGTGATCCACGGCGACTACTCGGCCACGGTCAGCGCCTCCACCTTCGATTCCGTCACCCAGTACGAACTCTGGAAGGCCATCTGGAGCAGCCTCAACGACGGGAACTTCCATGAGCTGGACTGGGGACTGCAGCGCCACAATGGTTTTCTCGACACGTTCGTCCCGATGACGTTCATAGGCAATCACGACGTCACCCGGATCGCCAGCCAGTTGACCAACCCGGACCATCTCGAACATGCGCTGGTCGTCCTGCTCACCACGGGCGGAACCCCGAGCATCTACGCGGGTGACGAGTCGGCCTACCGCGGTGTCAAAGAGGAGCGCCGCGGTGGGGACGATGCGGTCCGGCCGGAATTCGATTCTCCCCCTGAGGATTCCGACGCCCTGCGATTCCACCGCCATCTGATCGGGTTACGTCGGCGCCACCCGTGGCTGCACACCGCGACAACGGCCGCGCTGAAACTGACCAACACGCAGTACATCTACCGAAGCACCGCTCCCGAGGGAACACTGATCGTCGCCCTCAACGTCGACGACGTCGCGCTGACAGTGTCGCTGCCGGATCTGGGAGTGCCGTCCGGGACGGTGATCGCAGGCTCCGGCGCCCCGTCGCACACCGATATCGTGACCACCGAGGTGGGCCCGCACGGGTGGCTGATCATCGAGCCACACTGAGCATCTCAAGCGTCACCGGATCACCGAGTCCGTTGTAGAACTTGTCCAGTACGGCCCGGAAGTCCGCCAGCTCGTCGGGGTCTGTGGCAACTGCCGCGAAGAGCGTCATGCAGGACTGGACCTTGAGGCAGTCTGGCCAGCCGAAGATCTGTTCGGCGGTGCGTCCGTCAACCGCGGCCGCCAACCGCGCGCATTCCCGCAACCGCGGCCCCAACGTCGGGTGGTTCAGATAGTCCAGTGCCTCCCGCTGCGACGCGATGCCATAGTGGTGCGCCGTCGAGCTGCGGCCGAGCCCACGTAACTGCGGGAAGATGAACCAGATCCAGTGACTGCGCTTGCGGCCGTCGGCCAACTCGGCGAGCACGGTCGGGTAGACGCGCTCCTGCACCTCGGTGAAGCGACGCAGATCATCCGAGTCGTCTTCGGTGACCATATGTCGAATGTCGCACAGATATCCTCCGACCGGCGCGGACTTGGCGGGAAAGCGCTGAGCTCGCCGAAGCGCACAGCTAGTGTTCCCTTTCGATGACGACCGCAGCCGAACCCCCTGATCCGGAGACGCCCGCGCGCAGACAGAGGCACCAGCGCCGCCGCATCCTGTCCCGGATCAGCATTCAGTCCAAACTGCTGGCCATGTTGTTGGTGACCAGCGTGCTGTCGGCCGCCGTAGTCGGAGCCATCGGATATCAGTCGGGCCGGAGCTCATTACGCGACTCGGTGTTCGATCGGCTGACCGAGATACGTTCGGCTCAAGCGCGTCAACTGCAGGCGGAGTTCAGCTACCTGCGGGATTCACTGCTGGTGTACACCAGGGGCACCAACGTCATCGACGCCACACGGGCGTTCACGGCCGGATTCGACCAGCTCAACGACGCCGTGATCACGCCCGCCCAGCAGCAAGCGATCATCGACTACTATCAGAACCAGTTCGCCAAGGCTGAGAAAGCCCAGACCGGCAACGAAATCAATGTGGCCGCAGTGATGCCCACGTCGAATCCGCAGAAGTATCTGCAAGCCAACTACATGGCACCGTTCAGTAGCTGGGATGAGTCGCTGAAGTTCTCCGACGCTCACGATGGCAGCGCCTGGTCAGCGGCCTGCGCGCGGTTCAACGACTATTTCCGCACCATTATTGACCAGTTCAAATTCGACGACGCCCTACTGCTCGACACCCGAGGCAACGTGGTGTACAGCGCCTACAAGGGCGTCGACCTCGGCACCAACGTCTACACCGGCCCATACCGGGGTGGTGCGCTCACCGATGCCTACCGGCGGGTCATCGCGTCGAACTCCATCGACCACGTCGAGGTCACCGATTTCGGGGACTACCAGCCGTCCGCGGCTCCGACCGCATGGATGATCTCGCCGGTCGGTAACGAGGGCCGCGTGGAAGGTGCTCTGGCCCTGCAGTTTCCGATCACCGGTGTAAACCGGGTGATGACGATCGACCGGAAATGGGGACCGGCCGGCATGGGCGCGACCGGTGAGACGTTCCTGGTCGGTCCGGATGGGCGCATGCGATCAACCTCTCGGCTCTTCGTCGAGAACCAGGATCAGTACAAGCAGGACGTCGTCAATGCCGGCACGCCGCCCGACCTCGCGGAGTTGGCGATTCGCCAGGGCGGCACCACCCTGGTCCAACCGATAGTCAGCGAAGCAGCGCGACGAGCTCAACGCGGCGAGACCGGCACCCTCATCGAGATCGACTACCTCGGGCAGGAGACACTGCAGTCATACGCGCCGGTGAACCTGCCCGGTCTGAATTGGGTGATGATCGCCAAGATCGATACCACCGAGGCGTTCGCCCCGGTGACGGCATTCACCCGGACCCTCGTACTCTCGACCGTGGCGATGATCTTCGTCGTATGCATCGCCGCCATCGTGCTCGCACGGTTCTTCGTGCGGCCCATCCGGAGGCTGGAGGCCGGTGCCCGGCAGATCAGCTCAGGAGACTACGGAGCATCGCTACCAGTGCTGTCCCACGACGAATTCGGTGATTTAACAGTCGCTTTCAACGAAATGAGTCGTAATCTGCGGGTCAATGAGGATCTGCTCGAGAAGCAATGCAACGAGAACGACCGGCTACTGCGGACGATGATGCCCGAACCGGTGGTCCAGCGGTACCGCGAAGGCGAGGAGACCATCGCCCAGGACCACCAGAATGTTTCCGTCATCTTCGCCGACCTCATCGGCCTCGACGTGTTGTCCGCCAACCTGAGTTCTGATGAACTGCTGAACATCGTCAACAAGCTGGTGCGGCAATTCGACGCCGCCGCGGACAAACTCGGCGTCGAGCAGGTGCGCACCCTGCACAACGGATACCTAGCCAGCTGCGGGCTGACTGTCCCCAGGCTCGACAACGTCCGCCGCACAGTGGATTTCGCAGTGGAGATGCAGCGCATCGTGGACCGGTTCCGCACCGAATCCGGCTACGACCTCAGGCTGCGGGCAGGCATCGACACCGGTACCGTCAGCAGCGGCCTGATCGGCCGGTCCAGCCTCGCTTACGACATGTGGGGCGCTGTGGTGGACCTGGTCTACCAGGTCGGGAGCGACTCACCGCGACCCGGAATCTATGTGTCCGACCGCGTGCGCGACGCGACCCTGGATGTCCGGAAGTACGCCCCGGACGGATCGATCACCATCGCCGACACCGAGGAACCGATCTGGCGACTCGCGGAGCGTCAGCAATGAGAAGCGTGTTGGAGACCGATTGGTTCTACTGGGCACTGGGAGTTGCGATCGGGCTGCCCGTCGGGCTGGTATTACTGACCGAGTTACACAACACGCTGACCCGCCGTGACAGCTATCTGGCCCGGCCGATCAGCCTGCTACGCAACTACATTCTGCCGCTGGGCGCGCTACTGGTCCTGCTGGTAAAGGGCGGCGATATCTCAGGCGAGACCACCACCGTACGCATCGTCGCCACGGTGTTCGGCGTCGTGGTGATGATCCTGCTGCTCTCCGGGCTCAACGCGACCCTGTTCCAGGGCGCCCCGAAAGGCAGCTGGCGCAAGCGAATTCCATCGATCTTCCTCGATGTCGCACGGTTTGCGCTGATCGCGATCGGCATCGGGATGATCTTCGCATACATCTGGGGGGCCAATGTCGGTGGTTTGTTCACCGCGCTGGGCGTCACCTCGATCGTGCTCGGTCTGGCGCTGCAGAATTCCGTGGGCCAGATCATCTCCGGTCTGCTCTTGCTGTTCGAGCAGCCGTTCCAGCTCGGCGACTGGCTCGATACCCCGTCGGCCCGCGGCCGCGTCGTCGAAGTCAACTGGCGGGCAACGCACATCGATACCGGCAGCGGGATGCAGATCATGCCCAACTCCGTGCTTGCCGAGGCTTCGTTCACCAACCTGAGCCGGCCTGAACTGTCCCATTCACTGAGCATCGTCAGCGTATTCCGCGCATCGGATCCGCCCGACCGGGTGTGCGAGCTGCTCACGCACACGGCCCTGCAGTTGCCGCAGTGCCGCAGCGGTGCGGTACCCCGGGCCGTGCCGCTCGGCGGGAACCAGTACAAGACCACCATCCCGCTACGCGGTCCTGCCGAAGACACCGCCGCCCGGGCCACCTTCCTGCGCTGGATCTGGTACGCGGCGCGGCGCGCGGAAC
The DNA here is from genome assembly GCF_000373905.1 of Mycobacterium sp. 155. Taxonomy (NCBI): domain Bacteria; kingdom Bacillati; phylum Actinomycetota; class Actinomycetes; order Mycobacteriales; family Mycobacteriaceae; genus Mycobacterium; species Mycobacterium sp. 155. The sequence goes on along the minus strand of NZ_KB892705.1, from coordinate 1,315,100 downwards.
TCCACCTGGACGATGTCGATGACCACTTCGGCACTCCGGAGCGGATGGCCAAGGCAGTGCGGCAAGTCGCCCCCACCTTCCGGCTCAACCACACCGAACAGCAAGACGTTCTCGGTCACGCCAGTCTGACGCGATTCGCCGCGGACGAAGCCGTCGAGACCGTGGGCGAGGTGCCCGAGCAAATGAGTTTCATCGTGCAAGGACAGATCCAGGTGACGGCAATCGGCGATGAGGGCACCCTGATTCCGGTGCGGGTCCTGCGCCAAGGCGATTTCTTCGGCCAGACGACACTGACGCGGGAGGCAGTACTGGCGTCGGCCCATGCGGTCGGGGAAGTAACGGTCCTCCAGATCGAGCGGGACTTCTTGGAGGAACTGGTGCTGCGCAACCACCGGCTGTTGCACGACATCGACCGCGTAATCGAGGAACGCCGGGCCCGCGTCAAGCATGCACTTGCTGCAGCGGCGCGCTGACGATCTCGGTGCCGAGTTCCAATCGTTAGCCAACCGCGATGCGCGGCGCGGCGTTGTTACGCGTGTGACTGATGTGGCCCGTGATTCACTTTGCACGCAAAAGCGACGGCAATTGCTTGTGGCATGCGAAGAAAGGTGGGTTGGTTGCCGTTATGAAGTTCCTCAGAGACATGCGTGGCACGACAGCATGGATCGCGTTGCGCCGACTGATGGTTGGTGTCATCGCGATGCTGACGCTGCCCGGATTAGTCGGTATCGCCGGGGGGTCGGCGACCGCTGGAGCCTTCTCACGGCCAGGGCTGCCCGTCGAGTACCTCGATGTGTTCTCTCCGTCGATGAACCGCAACATCCGTGTGCAATTCCAAGGCGGCGGACCGCACGCCGTGTATCTGCTCGACGGTCTGCGGGCTCAGGACGACTTCAACGGCTGGGACATCAATACCGCGGCGTTCGAGTGGTACTACGAGTCCGGCCTGTCCACGATCATGCCGGTCGGTGGGCAGTCCAGCTTCTACACCGACTGGTACCAGCCGTCGAAGGGTAACGGGCAGGACTACACCTACAAGTGGGAAACGTTCCTGACCAACGAGCTACCGGCCTGGCTGGCCGCCAATCGTGGTGTGTCGCAGACCGGTAACGCCGTCGTCGGTATCTCGATGGCCGGTAGTGCGGCACTGACTTACGCGATTTACCATCCGCAACAGTTCATCTACGCGGGAAGCCTGTCCGGCTTCCTGAACCCCTCCGAGGGCTGGTGGCCGATGCTGATCGGCCTGGCGATGAACGACGCGGGCGGTTACAACGCCGAAAGCATGTGGGGCCCGGCCACCGATCCGGCCTGGAAGCGCAACGACCCGATGGTCAACATCAACCAACTGGTCGCCAACAACACGCGCGTTTGGGTCTACTGCGGCACCGGCACCCCTTCGGATCTCGATTCCGGGGACAACGGCGGCAACCTGCTGGCCGCACAGTTCCTCGAAGGGCTGACCCTGCGCACCAACGTCACGTTCCGTAACAACTACATCGCGGCAGGCGGCAACAACGGGGTGTTCAACTTCCCGCCGAACGGCACGCACAGCTGGGGCTACTGGGGGCAGCAGCTGCAGGAGATGAAGCCGGACATTCAGCGGGTACTGGGCGCGCAGTCCGCGACCTAGAAAAGATCCACCCACCCAGGGAGCCTGCCGTTACCCCCCGAACGGCAGGCTCCCTGTCCATATGCGGGACAGGCCCGCCGCGCCCGTGGCGGGCCGTCACTTGGCCGAGAGCTTATGACACTGTCGCGCGAATAGAACCTGTCGGGCAGGACACCGAGCGCGTCCGCCATCAACGGCGTGAACGTCATCACGGGCCCGACCATCATGACGGTCTACAGGGCGACGAGCTCCCAGACCGACGGTGCCGGGTAGATGCCACGCACTGTAGTGCTGCAGCAGCGAACCCGACATCGGGACTACGACGGCCATCCTCGACACCATGCGCTGACGAAGCCGGGCAGGTGACTCTTGTTGTGGCATCGCAGTACTTTCGGCCCTGCCGGACGAGCTGTCTCGGTCGGACGCTGGAGTTGCGTACTTTCATGCCGAACGGCGTTCGTGGTGAGGCGCGGACAGTTGTTATTCATTGTGGCTCGTGGAGGACATCGACATGGCGACCGGTGAAGGCGACCTGATGACGACTCCCCTTCCACAACTGTTCGCTGATCTGGACAGCTCGACGCAGGGGTTGACAACGGCCCAGGCACACGCGCGGCTGCAGCGCCACGGAGCCAACGAGATCGCCGAGCGGCGCCGCAACCCGGTACTGGTTTTCCTGGGCTATTTCTGGGCGCCGATCCCCTGGATGATCGAAGCCGCGCTGGTGTTGTCAGTGCTGGCTCGACATTGGACCGACGCGGCGATCATCGCGGTGCTGCTGGCGATGAACGGGCTAGTGGCCTTCGCCGAGGAGCACCAGGCCGCCAATGCGATCGCCGCCCTCAGACGGCGCCTGGCCTCCTCGGCGCGGGTGCTGCGCGACGGTGCGTGGGCGACGGTGGCGGTGCGCGAGCTGGTGCCCGGCGATGTGGTGCGGGTGCGCATCGGGGACGTGATCCCCGCCGATCTGCGAGTGCTCGACGACGTCACCCTGGAGGTGGACCAGTCCGCGTTGACCGGGGAGTCTCTGGCTGTCACCCGCGGGCAGGGACAGAGCTTGTTGTCGGGTGCGGTGCTGGTCCGCGGGGAGGCCGATGCGGTGGTCTGCGAAACCGGGACATCGTCGTATATGGGGAAGACCACCGCGCTGGTCGAGACCGCGGGCAGCGTGAGCCATTTCCAGCGCGCGGTGCTGCGGATCGGCAACTACCTGATTGTCATTGCCGTCGCGCTGGTCGCACTGACTGTGGGGGTGTCGCTGGTGCGCGGCAACCCGGTCCTGCAGACCCTGGAATTCGCGCTGGTGGTCACCATCGCCTCGATCCCGGTGGCGTTGCCCGCGGTGTTGTCGGTGACGATGGCTGTAGGCGCCCGCCAGCTCGCCCACCAGCAAGCGGTGGTCAGCCACCTACCCGCAGTCGAGGAACTCGGCGGCATGGACCTACTGTGCGTGGATAAGACCGGCACCTTGACGCAGAACCGACTCGCCGTGGCCACCACGTGGACCGCATCTGGCGTCTCCGATCACGACCTGCTCACGGTAGCCGCATTGGCCTCACGCGCCGAGGACAACGACCTCATTGACCTTGCAGTGCTGGCCGCCGCCGGCGACCTACCGGCGGTGGAGGTGGAGCAGTTCACCCCATTCGACCCAGTCAGCAAACGCACCGAAGCTACGGTGCGCGACCCCGACATGCAGGGGTTTCAGGTCAGTAAGGGAGCCCCGCAGGTCATCGCCGCGCTGTGTGAACATGATGGCGCCAGCGGCGAGGTTCCCGGGGTGGTCGAACGGTTCGCCAGCCACGGCTACCGATCCTTGGGTGTGGCGCGTACCGACGTCGACGGATCCTGGCGCCTGATCGGCGTGCTGGGGCTGGCCGACCCGCCCCGCGAGGACTCCGCCCAAACCATCACCGCCGCACAACAACTCGGCGTCGAGGTCAAGATGGTCACCGGCGATCAAGTCGCCATCGGCCGCGAAATCGCCCGCCGGGTCGGGCTGGGTCCGCAGATCCTCGATGCCGCCACACTAGACACCGCCGGCGGCGAGGACGAACTGGGTCATCGAGTGGCGACCGCCGATGGGTTCGCCCAGGTGTTTCCGGAACACAAGTACCGTATCGTGCGGCTATTACAAGCCCGTGGGCACATCGTGGGCATGACGGGCGACGGGGTCAACGACGCACCCGCGCTCAAACAGGCCGACGCTGGCATCGCCGTGGCCGGGGCCACCGATGCTGCCCGTGCGGCCGCCGATGTCGTCCTGCTGGCCCCGGGCCTCTCGGTGATCGTGGCCGCTATCCGTCAAGCTCGCGAGATCTTCGCCCGGATGAACAGCTACGCCATCTATCGCATCGCCGAAACCATCCGGGTGCTGCTGCTGATCACCCTGGCGATCGTGATCTTGAACTTCTTCCCCGTCACCGCCGTAATGATCGTGCTGCTGGCGCTGCTCAACGACGGCGCAATCTTGGCCATCGCCTACGACCACGTTCGCGGCTCACCCAAACCTGCCGCATGGGATATGCGAGCGGTACTCACCATCGCCACCACGCTCGGCGTCATTGGCGTCGCGCAAACATTCATTTTGTTCGTCGTCGCGGACAAGATCTTCGGGTTGGACCACGACATGATTCGCAGCCTGATCTACCTGAAACTTTCTGTCGCAGGGCATCTGACCATCTTCGTCACCCGCACCCGAGGCGCCTTCTGGTCGCGTCCGGCGCCCGCTCCTGTCTTGCTCGCTGCGGTCCTCGGAACGCAGGCCCTCGCGACACTGATCGCCGTCTACGGAGTATTGATGACACCGCTGGGCTGGGGCTGGGCCGGCGTCGTGTGGGGCTACGCGCTGCTGTGGTTTTTCGTCAATGACCGCGTCAAACGCGCCGTCTACCACTGGCTTGAGCGCCATCCCCGGCAGACCCGCCACCGCAGGGAGCCGGTGCTATCGCCGCTGGCCGGAATCGCACCGACCGCATCAACTGAGAGGACGTCATGATCGAGGCATTGACCGGATTTCCCGACAACGTCGCCGCCTTCGTGTGGCACGGGCATATCACACAGGCCGACTACGAAGCCGTTCTGATACCCGATGTGGAGCAACGGCTGACGCGCCACGACAAGGTGAGGATTTTCTACGAGATTGCCCCCGACTTCGCCGGCGTTGACCCGGACGCCGCGTGGGAAGACACGAAAATCGGTCTTGCACACTGGTTTCGGTGGGAACGACTGGCAGTCGTCACCGATGTGGAGTGGATCAAGCACACCATGAAGATCTTCGGCTTCTTGATGCCCGGCGAACTGCGCGCGTTCCCGCTTGCGCAAACCACGCTAGCCCGCAACTGGATCACAAGCGATGAGGACACGATCGCCGAAGGAGACTAGCCGTGAGATTACCCGAATCTAGACTCGTCATCGGTGCGCAACAAGGATGCAGTCCTCACCAAATCGGATATCCTGCAAAATGTTTGGGCTCCGCCATACAGGCGGTGAGAACGCCGCCGAGATCTACATCGGCTGCCTCCGCCGTAAGATCGACTTTCCCTTCGGCACCAACACGATCCAGACGATCCGCGGCATGACCCGATTTCCGCGGCGCCTTCGCCCGCTACCAAAACCCGCTTGCGTACCCACAACCCCGGTGCAGACTGCTCGCGCAACGCCATATCGGTGATTGGATGATCCGGCACCAGCTGCACGACGACCTTCAACTGCCGGACTACACCATGTAAAAGCCCGACAGGGACGAGACGTTGCGAGGCCGACGGGGTGCCACCGCCCCGTGAGACAGTGGCATTGTGCAATAGTTAATTTCTGCCGGGTTGTATTCCGGATATTTCTGTGGGCAGACGCGATCGAGAGGATGCGGGTGACAGTCCGGAGCAGAGCGTCGGTCCAGGATTCGGTGGATGCGATCACCGACGCCCTGGTAACCGCATCGCGACTGCTGGTGGCCATCTCCGCACGGTCAATCGCCGAGGTCGATGAATCGATCACCATTCCGCAGTTCCGGGCATTGGTGATTCTGTCGTCGCGCGGCGCCTCGAACCTGACCGAGCTGGCCAGATTGCTCGATGTGCGCCCCTCGACGATTGGGCGCATGGTTGACCGTTTGGTCGCTTCGGGGCTGATCGACCGGCGCCAGCATCCGAACTCGCGCCGGGAACTCGTGGTGGAGTTGACTCCTCGCGGGCACGAGGTGGTCGATACGGCGACCGCACGGCGGCGTGCGGAGATCGCCCGTGTGGTGCAAGCGATGCCCGAGCCGCAACGGCGCGGGCTGGTATCGGCGCTGACGGCCTTTATTGCAGCAGGTGGCGAGCCACCCGCCCACCTCGGCATGTGAGCTATTGGACGGCGCGGGTGACGACCGCTTCGTAGGCATGCTGAGTGTCAGGGTCCATACTCGGCCCGAATTCCATCACGACGTTGGCGATGAGGAACCGGTGATTCGTTGATCCTGCATATGTTTCGGCTGCACCGGTAGTCGGGAACGTACTCACGGACACCGTGTCGGAATCGATCTTGTCGACACATCCGATCAGCGGGCAATCGTGTGCGGTGACGTCACGCTGATCGGGCACCGACAGCCCGGCCTCAGCGATCAGCAACACGAGATCAGCGGCGCGATAGGGATTGATCGACACTCCCGACGATGATTGGGACACCGCAGTGCCGACGTGAGGCGATTCCGCAGTGCTGCAGCCGAAGACGAGGAACGTGAGAGCGCCCAAAAGTGCGCCAAACCCCGTGCGTCGCAGCGCGACACATTCAGGCACCGGCGTGGACCAAGCGCTCATCGGTCCACGCACGGGTGGGTGTCGGTCCAGAGCTGCGGGCCGGCACCAATCGATCACCGATCACCTCGACCGGCATTCTCTACATTGTTGCATAATACGATCATTGCACTGTCTGATAATCGTAGGCGTATATAGTCCGACCCCCGGCAGCGGGATGGAATGCGGAGGGACAGCCACAGTGAAGATCACCCGACATGCGATGCGGCACCGATTCGCCGCAAGCCATTTGATCCCACGCGTGCTGGGCTTCTCCGTCGATGGTTCTGCGGCTGACTTCCAGACCGTCGGAAGGCACCTACCGTTTGTGCGGTTCGTCTCCAGAATCCCGCCGGCGTGACCACCCAGCGCCCCCACTTCCACCACCCTCGATGGCGCTGGGGATACCGCACCGCGACGCGCCTGGCCGCCACGGCCATGGTGCTGGCGGCGCTCGTGAACGCCTGTCAGGCCGCACCTCCTGACCGGCGACCTCATGTCACCCGTCTGGCGAACATCCTCGCCCGCATGCCCGGAGTTCGCACAGTGAACAGCCGAGTAACCGACCGTCCAGCTCAAGGATGGGTGTCATTCACCATCACCGCGGAACCCGCCCAGGGCATCACCGTGGCCCAACTGGCCGCCGTGGCCGATCGCTACCTGCAAGACCTGCACCTGGTCGACTACACGGGCTACCGGTCAGAGCTTGACGTCATCGACGGCTGGAACCTCTTCGCGATCGACGGCGGCGAACTGCCTATCGTGAACGACCAGCAGATCATCGCCCAGGCACGCGACTGGGTCGCTCTGCGCCACCAATTCCCTGCCGCCACCGTCCAACTACGTGCCACCATTGCCCACCCTGGCAACCAATCCCCATCCGTGATGCAGGGCAATCCAACATCGCCAAGATCCAACTGCCCGACGACGCTGACTACACGGACGCCGCCAGCGCCGCCGCGACCCTGGCCAAGCAGTTCCCTCAACTGGCCGGACTCACCTGGACCATCAGCACCGGCAGCCAGCATCCCGCCGATATCAAGACCTCGCGGCGCTATCCCAGCGCCGCCGAACTCGACCTGTGGCGACGGGTCAACGCCGACCAAACTATCCCCCACACCAACCAACTGACCATCAACGGCCGTGTCGCTGCACCGGTGTGGATCGCCGCGCAAACCCGTTCCCACGATCCCACCGAGGCCATCACACTCGCGCGACAGCACCTACCGCTCCTGCGCGAACTCCCCGCACCGGTGCTCTACACCAGTAGCGACCAAATCCAAGGTCACATCACCGGCGACGGACGCGCCACCGCACCCGTCGCCATCACCGTCGGCGGCTGCACCGACCGCGACACCCTCGTCTACCACTCCCCACCCGCCGAGCAAGAACTCATCACCGCTTACGAAAAATGTCCGCACCCTTGACAACCCACGCAATCTCCCCGATAGGCCGCCGCGGCGGGACTACCAGGGTGCTACGAGCCGCCGCTGATCCACGCTCGGGCTTGTTCGAGATGCCCGCCGGGGAACTGTCGGATCTCGGCTGAGATGAAATGCGCGGCCAGATGTTCGGCGAGATCACCGAGGTGCGAATCGGTGACAACCGCGATCTTCTTCACATGCTTGTGATGATCACGTACAAAACGGATATGGGTCACCATCGCGCCCAGGCTGTCCCACCCCGGGAAGCGCGGCGCATCGATGATCAGGCCGGCCAGATCGCCGTGGGCCTCGATCTGCGGATCGACCACCTGTGCCAATTTGACGAAATCGTCCTTGTCGAGCGCCGCGTCGGGACGCACGAGGACGATCGAGTTCTTTTGATCCAAATTGCAATCGAGCATCATGCGCTCCTCGATGTCGGGGTGTGATACTGCCGTCATCGTGCCCCCTGCTGACAACACTCGAGAAGAGCACAAGGTCACCGATGTCGAGGGCGATCATCATGAGTCACCTTGCGCTTCAACCCTATCGATATCGCCGTACCGGCGATCTGTTGCAGCGTGATCTCTACTCGTCAGATCCGCGGCACCGGATCGATACGGGTGTTGCGGTAAGACGTCGGCGTCATACCGAACCACCGCTTGCAGGCGCGGGTGAGCACACTTTGCTCGGCGTAACCGAGTTGCCGGCAGAGTTGATCGAGGCTCAGGTCAGTATCGAGCAATAGACGTTGCGCCGCTTCGCGGCGGGCTTGGTCGACCAGTCCGCCGAACGTGACGTTCTCGGCCGCCAACCGGCGTTGCAGGGTCTTGGGGTGCACACCGATGTGACGGGCGATGTCGGTCAGCCCGACAGCACCGGTCGGCAGTAGTTGACGCACCAGGGTGCGCACCAACGGTCCAGTTGCAGGACTGAACTCACCGATGACGCGGCCGAGGTAGTCGACCGCCGTCTGATGGGCAAGTTGGTCGGTGGGCAGCGGCCGTTGCAGATCGATCGTGCGCAGCGTGAAGCCGGCAATCGATTCGGAAAATGTTGGCGGACAGCCGAAGTAGCGTTCATACTCATCGGGCGGAGTCAGCCCAGCATGGGGCAGGTGCACGGCGACCGGCCGGTAGCCAGCGCCGAGGAACAGACGCAGCACCCGCAGGGTGACGCCCAACGACAGCTCGATGGCCTGGGCCTGCGGCGGCGCTGGATCGAGGAGATATTCGAACTCGAAACGGCGCAGTTCTGGGTCGAGGTGTGCGGTCACCCGTGCGCTGATCGACGGACTGTAGGCGGCCATGAACTTGTCGAAAATCAGAAAGGCGTCGGCCACCGTGGCGGCGTTGCGCCCCGCCAGCCCCACCGGACCGAGGATCTCGATGCCCTGGCGCAGAGCCAGCCGCTGGCCGAAGTCGGGGATCTCGAGTGCAACGGCGGCATCTTCGAGCATCCGGGCCCCATTCGGAAGGGAAATGAACCGGTCGTGACGACCGATGTCGTCGTAGGGGATGTGGGCGGCAGCCACCAATGCGCGACTGTCTCCGCCGAGTTCGGCAACAAGCTGGTGAAAATCCGTGAGCGCAGTCCCTCGAATCACTGCCATGTCCCACAATGTCAAAGATTCGTCCCGGAATGTCAAGACGGCAGGTAGGGGTTTGCTGCACAGTGGATGGCCGGGCCTGGGTGACGTGCCAAACCGAAGAAAGGAACACGGTGTCGAACGTGCAGAGTGATCGGTTGGTGGCGCCCGTCCTGCCGGGCGGTGGCGTATTGCCTTTCGCCCCAGTGCCGTCGGGCAGCATCGCCGGCCGGACGTTGCAGGAGTCGACGTACAGCCCGCGGACGGTACCGCAGCGCCTGCACGATGACTCGCCCAACATCGTCATCGTCCTCATCGACGACGCCGGACCCGGCTTACCGTCGACATTCGGTGGTGAGGTGACCACTGCCACGCTCGACCGTATCTGTGCTGAAGGTGTGTCTTACAACAGGTTTCACACCACGGCGATGTGCTCGCCGACCCGGGCCTCCTTGCTCACCGGCCGCAATCACCACGCGATCGGCAACGGTCAGATCGCCGAACTTGCCAACGACTGGGACGGGTATGCCGGCAAGATCCCGCGATCGAGCGCCACAGTTGCCGAGGTGCTCAAGCAATACGGCTACGCGACATCGGCCTTCGGCAAGTGGCACAACACCCCGGCCGAGGAAACCACCGCCGCCGGGCCGTTCGACAACTGGCCCACTGGTCTGGGCTTCGAATACTTCTACGGTTTTCTGGCCGGTGAGGCTTCGCAGTATGAGCCGAACCTGGTGCGGAACACCACTGTGGTCCCGCCACCCAGAACTCCGGAACAGGGCTACCACCTGTCCGAGGATCTGGCCGACGATGCCATCTCCTGGCTGCGCCGACACAAGGCGTTCAACGCCGACAAGCCATTCTTCATGTATTGGGCCAGCGGGTGTCTCCACGGCCCGCACCACATCATGAAGGAATGGGCGGACAAATACGCCGGCAAGTTCGACGACGGCTGGGACGCATACCGGCAGCGGGTATTCGAACGTGCGAAGGACAAGGGCTGGATTCCGCAGGACTGCGAGTTGACGCCCAGGGACGAATCCCTCGCCGGTTGGGACGATATCCCCGACGACGAGAAGCCATTCCAGCGTCGCCTGATGGAAGTCGCGGCCGGCTATGCCGAACATGTCGACGTCCAGGTCGGCCGCATCACCGACGAGCTCGAATCACTGGGCTACGCCGAGAACACGTTGTTCTTCTACATCTGGGGCGACAACGGCTCCTCTGGCGAAGGCCAGAATGGCACGATCGCAGAACTGTTGGCGCAGAACGGCATTCCCACTACCGTACGCCAGCACATCGATGCCCTCGATGAACTCGGCGGCCTTGACTGCCTCGGCTCCCCACTCGTCGACAACCAGTACCACGCCGCGTGGGCGTGGGCCGGTAGCACGCCGTACAAAGGCATGAAGCTGCTCGCATCACATCTGGGCGGTACACGCAATCCCATGGCAGTGCGCTGGCCGCGAAAGATCACCGCCGAGCCCACGCCTCGCGACGTGTTCTTGCACTGCAACGACGTAGTGCCAACCATCTACGACATCGTCGGTATCGAGACTCCGCAGGTGGTCAACGGCGAGCCGCAGATGCCGCTCGCAGGAGCAAGTTTCGCCCGGACGCTCGGCGACCGAAACGCGCCCGGCGGCAAGAAGACCCAGTACTTCGAAATCATGGGCAGCCGCGCCATCTACCACGACGGCTGGATGGCCTGCGCCCGCGGCCCGCGGCTCCCGTGGCTACCCGGAATGCCTGAAGGCATCGCCACCTGGACCCCCGACAACGACCAGTGGGAGCTATACCACCTCGACGAGGACTGGTCACAGGCCAATGATCTCGCCGACCAGATACCCGAGAAACTCGCCCAGCTGCGGGAGATGTTCATCGTCGAAGCCGCCCGTAATGCGGTGTTGCCCATCGGTGGCGGCTTGTGGGTACCCGTCTATCACCCCGAGCTGCGCATCGCTCCCCCGTATCAGCAGTGGGAGTTCTCCGGCGACACGGTACGCATGCCGGAGTTCTGCGCACCGGCACTGGGCAACAAGAACAACGTCGTCACCATCGATGTCGACATCCCCGCCGCCGCCAACGGAGTGCTCTACGCCCTCGGCGCCGCGGCAGGCGGGCTGACTCTCTATCTCGACGACGGCTACCTCTGCTACGAGTACAACCTGTTCATCCTGTCGCGCACCAAGATCCGCTCAGCCGAAAAGGTGCCACCGGGACGTGCCACTCTCACCGTCACGACGCAATATGCCGAACCGCGCCCAGCCGGCCCACTGAACATCAGCATCGCGCGCAACGGTGAAATGATTGCGAGCGGTCAGGTACCGATCAGTGCACCGCTGCTGTTCACGGCCAACGACTGCCTCGACATCGGCACCTGCCTGGGTTCGCCGGTATCGCTCGACTACCGCGAACGCGCACCGTTCCCGTTCGAAGGCCACATCCAGCGCGTCCACGTCGCCTACACCTGACCCACTCCTGCGGCCGCAAAGGCAGGCTCCGGCAGGGCCGAATTCATCTCCGGGAACAAACCAGCGCCTGACAGGGTTGAGTGCATCAGACTGAACTTTGGAGGTTTGATGTCCGAACCAATTTCTGTGCCGGTGTTGTTCGTCGAAGAACCGATCCTGCTGCCTGGCATGGTGGTGCCGATCGAGCTCGACGACGCTGCGCGCGCGGCTATCGAAGCAGCACAAGCTGCAGCTCCGACCGGAGAGTCCGGCAAACTGCTGATCGCGCCACGCCTGGATGACCGCTACCCCACCCATGGCGTGATCGCGTCGATCGTGCAGGTTGGCCGCATGCCCGGTGGCGGTGCCGGCGCCGTCGTCCGTGGCGAGCGGCGCGCTCACATCGGGCCCGGCACCACCGGACCCGGTACCACCCTGTGGGTCGAGGTGGATGAGGCGCCTGAGCCCGAGGCCACCGACGAGACCAAGGCGCTGGCCGCCGAATACAAGAAGCTGCTGCTGGCTATGCTGCAGCGCCGCGAGGCGTGGCAGATTGTCGACGTGGTCAACAAGATCACCGACCCATCCGCCCTGGCGGACACCGCCGGCTACGCGTCGTACCTGACCGACGTCCAGAAGCGTCAGCTGTTGGAGACCGCCGACGTGGCCGAACGGCTGCGTGTACTGATCGACTGGACCGGCGAACACCTTGCCGAGGTCGAACTCAACGACAAGATCGCCGAGGATGTCCGGGCCGGGATGGACAAGCAGCAGAAGGAATTCCTGCTGCGCCAGCAGCTGGCCGCCATCCGCAAGGAGCTGGGTGAATCGGATGAACACGACGCCGGTTCCGTCGACGACTACCGGGCGCGCGTCGAAGCCGCCGATCTGCCGGAGAAGGTGCGCGAAGCCGCGCTGCGCGAGGTCGGCAAGCTGGAACGGTCCAGCGAGCAGAGCCCAGAGGGCGGCTGGATTCGCACCTGGCTGGACACTGTGCTGGAGCTGCCGTGGAACGTCAAGACCGAGGATTCGACGGACCTCAAGGGTGCCCGAGAGATTCTCGACGCCGACCACCACGGGCTGGACGACGTTAAGGACCGCATCATCGAATACCTGGCCGTGCGAGCGCGACGCACCCAGCGCGGCATGGCCGTCGTCGGCGGACGGGGGTCCGGTGCCGTAATGGTGCTGGCCGGTCCTCCGGGCGTCGGCAAGACGTCCCTGGGTGAGTCCGTCGCTCGCGCATTGGGCCGCAAGTTCGTGCGCGTCGCCCTGGGCGGCGTGCGCGACGAAGCCGAGATCCGTGGACACCGGCGTACCTATGTCGGCGCGCTGCCGGGCCGTATCGTGCGGGCCATCGGCGAGGCCGGCTCGATGAATCCTGTTGTGCTGCTGGACGAGATCGACAAGGTGGGCTCCGACTACCGCGGCGACCCGTCGGCCGCGCTGCTGGAGGTGCTTGACCCCGCGCAGAACCACACGTTCCGCGACCACTACCTGGAGCTGGATCTGGACCTGTCCGACGTCGTCTTCCTGGCGACCGCCAACGTCATCGAAAACATCCCGTCGGCGCTGCTGGACCGGATGGAGCTGATCCAGCTCGACGGCTACACCGAGGACGACAAGGTCGCCATCGCACGGGACTATCTGTTGCCCCGGCAGGCCGAGCGCGCGGCACTGACGGCCGATGAGGTTACGGTCACTGACGCAGCTTTGCGCAAGATCGCCGCGGACTACACCCGAGAGCCGGGTGTGCGGCAATTCGAGCGGCTGCTGGCCAAGGCACTGCGCAAGGTCACGACGGTGCTTTCCCGCAGGGACTCGGCCGAGGCCCCGATCGTGATCGACGAGCCGGATCTGGTCGAGTACCTGGGCCGTCCGCGGTTCACGCCGGAATCCACCGAGCGCACCGCGGTGCCGGGGGTGGCGACCGGTCTGGCCGTCACAGGTCTGGGTGGCGACGTGCTCTACATCGAGGCGAACGCCAACGATGGCGAGCCAGGGCTGAAGCTGACCGGTCAGCTGGGTGACGTGATGAAGGAATCAGCGCAGATCGCACTGTCCTACGTGCGTGCGCACGCCGAGCAGTTGGGCGTCGACCCCAAGGCGCTCAACCGGCAGATTCACGTCCACGTACCCGCCGGGGCGGTGCCCAAGGACGGCCCGTCGGCGGGTGTCACGATGGTGACTGCTCTGGTGTCGATGGCAACCGGGCGGCAGGTCCGCGGCGATGTCGGCATGACCGGTGAGGTCACTCTGAACGGCCGCGTGTTGCCCATCGGCGGCGTCAAGCAGAAACTGCTTGCGGCACAACGGGCGGGGCTGAAGACGGTCTTCATCCCGCAACGCAACGAGCCCGATCTCGATGAGGTGCCCGCCGAGGTGCTCGAGGCACTGGAGGTCAAGCCGATGACCGACGTGGCCGACATCATCGCGCAGGCGCTCGAGCCGGCCGAGCAGTTCGCGGCGGCTGCGGCGTAATGCCCAAGTAATACCCGGTTTCCGAAGCGCACCGGCGGGTACGCGACCAGTATGGCCAACGACGATCTGGTCCGGCGTCTGCTGGACACCGCCGGGACGACATACGCCGAACAAGCCGGGATTCACCTGCGGGACAAGCCGATGCCACTGTTCGAGCTGCTGACGATGTGCATGCTCGCGAGTAAACCGATCGACGCCGGGATCGCGACGCAGGCGGCCCGCGAACTGTTCCGCTGTGGGCTGCGCACACCGCAGGCCGTTCTTGACTGCGACCGGCAGACGATGATCGACGCCTTCGGACGGGCCCACTACGCGCGCTACGACGAAAGCTCCGCGACGCGCATGTCGGCGATCGCGACGGCGGTGTCTGACGACTATGGCGGCGATCTGCGCCGCCTCGCCGAGCAGAGCGGGCAGGACACCACCGAGGCCAAGCGATTGCTGATGCGGTTCAAAGGAATCGGAGACACCGGCGCCGACATCTTCCTGCGGGAGGTACAGGACACCTGGCCGTGGGCCCGGCCGTACTTCGACGACCGGGCGCGCGCGGCCGCAGCCAACCTCGGACTACCCGACACGTCGGAGGAACTGGGTCGGCTGGTGCCGCACGATACTGCGAAACTCGCCGCGGCACTGATCCGGGTATCGCTGGATACCGGCCTGCGTGCCGAGCTGACCGACGGGCAGTGATCCGGCCGGCCGCTTGGCCGCCGCCACCGTTTCGCCGGCGACATGCGCGTGACGGGATGAGAAACCTTCAGTCCGCGGGCTATGGTTGCGCGTCGTGAGGCGTTGTGCAGTCCTGACCGCGGCAGCTGCAGCATTGGTCGGATGTTCCTCCGGCACGGTTGTCAACACCGGTGACGCACCCCCGCAGATCCCTACGACCACGTCGACAGCCGTGCCGCAGTACAGCACCGCGAACCTCGTCGACGGCTCCGCCTACGCCACCGAGGTGGACGGTCGCACCGGGTACTACTTCAGCACCCCGAGCGGACGCTGGCGATGCGCAATCCTGCCCCGTGACAAGGCGGGCTGCCAGTCCGCGAACGGGTTGTCGACCATCGCCGTCAGCGGCGCCCCCACCGCGGTGCCCGACGGCAGCGGCGGCACCACTACACCCAACGCGATCGCCGTCGACCGCGACCACGACGCCGGATTCATCGCGCTGACCGAACCCGAGTTCTCCGTGGACGACGCAAAGACACTGCCCTTCGGCAAAGTGCTTGCGGTAGCGGGATTTCGGTGCAATGTGCAGGAATCCTCCGGCATATCGTGCGTGCGCGAACTGACCGGCAAAGGATTCACGTTCTCGGGCGAAACGTTCACTCCGCAGTACACGGACATCCCTTAACGAGAAGGAATGATCCGGATCGGCACGTCGGGCTGGTCATACGACCATTGGACCGGCGTGCTGGCGGTCTATGAGCTACTGCAGCGGTACGACGCGGCGTATGTCGTGATGAGCTGTACGCCGGTTCCTACCCGACCTCGAGGGTCATGCAGTGTGCAATGCCCGAACGCTCAAGCGGTTGCCCTCGGCGCGAGTACGCTGAGTTGGCATGACCCAATCCACGTCCCAGTCATCCACTTTCGTGATCGTCGGCGGTGGCTTGGCTGGCGCTAAAGCCGCTGAAGCGCTGCGGGACAATGACTTTGGCGGAAAGGTCATACTTTTCGCCGCCGAGGATCATCTACCCTACGAACGCCCACCGCTGTCCAAGGAGTATCTGGCCGGCAAAAAGGCCCTCGCAGATTTCACCGTCGACCCCGCCGACTGGTACCGCGACCACCACATCGACCTGCGGGTGGGCACGACGGTGACCGCCGTCAACCCCGGCGACCACACCGTCACCCTGCCCGACGACAGCACCGTCGGCTACGACAAGCTCCTGCTCGCCACCGGATCGGCCGCGCGACGCCCGCCGATCCCCGGCGGCGACACGGCTGGCGTGCACTATCTGCGCACCGTCGACGACGCTGCGGCCCTACGCGACACGCTGACCGAGGGGGCTTCGCTCGCGATCGTCGGCGCGGGATGGATCGGCCTCGAGGTCGCCGCGGGCGCCCGCGAACGCGGCGTGAACGTCACCGTCGTCGAGTCCGCGGAGCTGCCGCTGCTGGGCTCGCTCGGCGCCGAGGTCGGCGAGGTGTTCGCCCAGCTGCACCGCGACCACGGTGTCGACCTGCGGCTGAACGAAACGGTGCAGGAGATCACGGTCGCCGACGGCCGCGCGACCGGCCTGAAACTGGGCGACGGGTCGACCGTGCCGGCCGACGCGGTGCTGGTCGCGGTCGGCGCGGCGCCCAACATCACGTTGGCCGAAGAAGCAGGCCTGACCATCGCCGACGGCGGCGTGCAGGTCGATGCGACCCTGCGCAGCAGCGATCCTGACATCTACGCCGTCGGCGATATCGCCGCCGCTCAAAACCCGGTGTTCGACGCGCGGATCCGGACCGAACATTGGGCCAACGCACTCAAGCAACCTGCTACCGCCGTGGCCGGCATGCTCGGCAAACCCACCGAATACACCGAACTGCCGTACTTCTTCACTGACCAGTACAACCTTGGCATGGAGTACGTCGGATACGCCCCCGCGTACGAGCAGGTGGTGTTCCGCGGGAACGTCGCCAAGCTTGAGTTCGTCGCCTTCTGGCTCTCCACCGACAACCGCGTCCTGGCCGGCATGAACGTGAACGTGTGGGACGTGCTCGACGACATCAAGACCTTGATCCGGTCGGGAACCCAAGTCGATCCGCAACACCTGGCGGATCCACAGCGGCCGCTGAGCGCTCCGACCGCGTGAGGCCTGCCGCCCCGATTCCCTGGGCTGCGATACCTCGTGGTCAAGTCGTGCGATTGGCCGGGCCAACCGCAGAGGAACTCGCGGTTGCGCTCGATCCACTCCCGGCCGGAGCACCGGTGGTGATCCACTGCCGGCTGCGCCCCGGCGCTGCCCGCGTCGTCGTCGACAGTCTCCTCGACCATCTGGAAACCGTTGCGTGCCAGCTATTTCCGTCCTGGCTTCCCGATGCTGACATGTTGCACACCAGTGACCTCGACTGTCGGGTGGTCCGCGCGCTGGCGCGCAGGCACGCCGCCGCCAGCGAACATTTCGGTCCTTTCCTCGCCGACCTGGCCGAGGCTGCGCTGCTGGGCCGGCCCATGCGCGAGCGCCACGACCCGGAACTACAGGCGCGGGGACTGCGACGCGCACTGTGCGCCGCATATGGCACGGACGATGTCGCCGTACTGATCGACGCGTCGGCCGACGAGGACGTCGATGAGGCGTCCTGTGCGACAGCACTGAAGTGGCTTACCACTCACGGGGGCTTTGGAGTGTGGCTTCTCGCCGGCGCCATGGCATCGGTGGACCGCTTCCCCACCGTCACGCTGCCCGGCGGGTGCCGCCCAGTGACCGCCGATGCCGACGACCGCGTCGAGTTTCCGCCGTTGCTCGGGCTCCCACACCCCGCCAGCGCCGCCGAGCAGGCCCTCGAAAAGGCCTTGGCGCGGTGCGGCTGGGCGGCCGAACGCACCTGGAACCAGGTCTATCAGCCGCATTCGCTGGCTCGGCCCATCCGCGTCGACCTACTGTGGCCACAGGCACGGTGCGTTGTCGAGATCGACGGACCGGACCATCGTGGCGCACTGAAGTACGCCGCCGACCGGTGGCGCGACAACACCTTGGTACTGGACGGCTTCACGGTGTTGCGGTTCACCAACGACGAGGTAGCCGCGGATGTGTCACGGGTGGTTGGCATGATCGAACGGATGCTGGCGGTCAGACGAGCTGAAGGGAATACGCAGTGAAGACCAATCGGGATGAGCTGACCGGGGTCCAGCAGGCGGTGCTGCTGGTGCTCATGGCCGAATGCCGGGCGGTGCCCAACCCTGAGCTCGAGAAGCTGGGCCCCAGGCTTGACAAGGACAGCAGGGTGAAGCTCAACGAGAAGGGTCTGGTGGAATCCAGCCGGTCTGGGCGGAGCTGGGTGCACGAACTGACCGACGACGGCTGGGCCACGTGTCGCCGCATCATCGGCAGTGACGCTCCGGCGTCGTCCTCCGGCCAGGGTAAGGCGCTCTACACCGTGCTGCGCGGCCTGGCCCGTTACCTCTCGGGGTCCGACGTGCCGCTGTCGGAAGTCTTCGCCGCACCGCCGGCCACCGGGCCGCAAGATGCCCCCGCATCGTCACCGGTCGCCGATGCCGAACAGTTGGTGCGCGAAGCGTACGCCCGCCTGGCACAGCGACCCGGGGGGTGGGTTGCGCTGGTACGCCTACGTGCCGAGATCCCCCAGCTCGCCCCGATGGAGCTGGACGCCGCACTGCGGCACATGTATCGCCTGCCCGGCGTCCACCTGATCCCCGAGGAGAACCAGAAGGTACTCACCGGCGATGACAGATCGGCCGCGGTGGCGATCGGTGATCAGGACAAGCACCTCATCGCGATCGAGCAGTGATGGATCCGGTACACCGCGAAGCGCTCGGTGCGCTGCGTCTGACCTGGGCACCGACCACCGACGACCTATGGCGACCCCAGGGCGCGCTGCACGTGTCCGGCTTGAACGAGGGCCCGCTCGGCGAGGTGATGGCGGCGTTCACCGACGCCGTCCGCCACCCCGACGTCAGCCCGCTCGGGGTGGCACTGCGCGGTCCGGCCGGCTCGGGTAAGACGCACATGCTCGGTCAGGTGCGGGAACGGGTGCAGACCGGCGGCGGCTTCTTCTTCATCGTCGAACTTCTCGATGCCACCAGCTTCTGGCAGTCGGCCCGAGCAGGCATGCTGGAGAGCCTCGGACGCCCCGGCACCCGCGAGACTCAGCTCAAGGATCTGCTGTGGGCGTTAGCGTCGCTGGCGCACGTGTCACGGGCAGACCGCCGCGCAATCGCCGGTGAGGACGACGTGTCACCCGAAACGCTCGACGGGTTCATCACCGCGTTGAGCAAGGTAGACCGGGAAACCATGAGGCAGTGCCGGCACATGGTCCGTGCCCTGGTGCTGTCCGGCTCGAACGACTTCGGCCTCCAGGACATCGGCGACGCCTATCTCAACGGGACCGACAGCCCTGCCGGTGAGCGAGCCACGTGGGGGCTGCCGGCTCCGGCGGGCACCCCCCAGGAAGTCGTGCGCGACATCTCCAGGGTGGTGGCATTGGCGGGCCCCTCGGTACTGGCGGTCGACCAGATCGACACCTTGCTGGCGCAATCCACGGAACGTACGGAATCGGCAAACGAACGTACCGACAACCGCGACATCGAGCACGTCGCCCACGGGTTGATGTCGATCAGGCAGACGATGCGCCGCACTGTCGGCGTCGTGGCCTGCCTGCCGACCGCCTGGGAGAGCATTCGCCGCCACGCCACCTCGACGGTGCAGGACCGGTTCCGGGAAACCTCGCCGCTGCAAGGCCTGCCCACCCCGGAGGTCGGTCGGGCCATCCTGGAACGGCGGTTCGCCTCCGACTACGCCACTGTCGGGTTTGCCCCGCCCTACCCGAGCTGGCCGATTCTGCCCGAGGCCTTCGCCGACGCCCCTGCCTACACTCCGCGGCAATTACTCAAGCGGGCCGATGCGCACATCCGGGGGTGCCTGGCCGGTGGGGCCGTCGAGGAGCTACGTGCCCTGACCGCCGACCCGCAGGTGTCATCGCATCACGAAGCGCCGCCGGAGCCCGTGCTGACCGACGACGAAACCGCGACGCTGGACGCACGGTTCGCCGATTACCGCCGGCGGGCGGTCACCGTCGCTGCCTTCGACCCCGAGGGCGAAGACACCACGGTGCCCGAGCTGCTCGGGGCAGCGCTGAGCGCCTGGATCGTCGAACGCGACGGCGGCGAGCAAGAGTTCCGGGTCGACCCCGGGCCCGGCGCCAAGGCCGTGCTGCACGCCAGGCTGCGGCAGAGCCTGGACTCCACCACCGACGATGAACGGCACTGGGCGTTTCGCGCGATCGCGGCTCCAAACGCCGTCGCAGCTCAGAGTCGCATTCGAAATGCTTGGAGTGCAACAGGATTCGGCGCCGACGCGAAGCGTCGCCAGCTGTTTTTCCTGCGCAATACGGCGTGGCCGAGCGGCAAGAAGATGGTGGAGATGATCGCCGAACTCGAGGCGGCGGGCGGACGCACCCTGCGCATGTCCGACGACGACGTGCGCACCATGGCCGCACTGCGCGACCTGATCAATGAGAATCCCCCGCATCTGCCCGCCTGGCTTGCGTCCCGCAGGCCCGCGCACGGTGTCGCGTTGCTGCGGGAGGCGCTCGGCGACGAGGCCGGCGACACACCACCACCGATACCCGAGTCGGGCGAACACGTGGCGGTCGACGAGCCCACAACCGCACCGGTTTTCGAGGCACCTATCGCTCTCACCGCCATCCCGCTCGGCGTCGACGACATCGGCGGGGTCATTCGTACTGTCGACCTTGTCGCACTGCGCAAACATGTCGCGATCTTCGCGGGTTCCGGATCGGGCAAAACGGTGCTGCTGCGGCGCATCGTGGAGGAATGCGCGCTGCGCGGTGTGTCGTCGATCGTCCTCGACGTGAACAACGACCTGTCCCGGCTCGGGGTGGCGTGGCCGGAAACCCCGCCGGGCTGGAACCCGCAGGACACCCCGCGGGCCCACGACTATCTCGACAACACCGAGGTGGTGGTGTGGACACCGAACCGGATGAGCGGGCGTCCGTTGGCTTTTCAGCCACTGCCCGATTTCGGCAGCGTCGTCGACACTCCCGACGAGTTCAACGAAGCAGTCGAATCCGCTGTCGCCGCCCTGGAACCCAGAGCACTGATCACCGGGAGCAAGTCGAAGATCGCCCACGCTCAAGCGGTGCTCAAGGAGGCACTGCAGTGGTACGGACGCCGCTCCGGCAGCGATTTGAAAGAGTTCATCGGGGTCCTGGCTGACCTCCCTGACGAAGCCAGCACACTGACCGGCGCCCGGGAACGGGCCGCGGAGTTGGCGACGAATCTGCGCGTCGCGATGATCAACGACAATATGTTCGGCGGTGCGGGCGAATCCGCCGACCCTGGAGTGTTGTTGACCCCGTCGCACGGCTATCGGGCGCGGGTATCGGTGATCAGCATGATCGGCCTGATCAGCGACCAACAGAAGCAGGCATTCGTCAATCAGCTACAGATGGCCCTGTTCTCGTGGATCAAGCGGCATCCCGCCGGTGACCGCCCGCTGGGGGGCCTGCTGGTGATGGACGAGGCGCAGAACTTCGCGCCCTCGGGACGCTCCACCGTCAGCCTTCGCAGCACGCTGGCCCTGTCCTCACAGGCCCGCAAGTACGGACTGGGGCTGCTCTACGCCACCCAGATGCCCAAGGGCATCAACACCGGGATTCCCAGCAACGCCGCCACACAGGTCTACGGCTTCCTCAACTCACCGGCCCAGATCGCAACCGCCGTCGAGTTCGCCCGGGTCAAGGGCGGCGAGGTGCCCGATATCAGCAGGCTGCGGGCCGGCACTTTCTATGTCGCGGCAGAAGGCGAAGCGTTCCACAAGATCAAGACGCCGTGGTCCTTGTCGCATCATCCCGCGAGCCCGCCGACCACCGAGGAAGTGTTGGCCCTCGCCCAGCGAAAGCTGGCTCCCAGGTAGGCATTTGGGGGCCGGCCCTACCACCGGTCACCAGGGCGGCGCGGCCGGTCACTCACTGCGGGCGGACAATGGACTTGAGGCTGGCGGGGTCGCTGTCACCGTCGAGGGCCTCGCCGACGTGTTCGAGGTCGTAGCGGCCGGTGACCATCGCATCGAGGTCGACGGCACCGCTGGCCGCCAGATGTATTGCGGCGGGCCAGGTGTCGGTGTAGCGGAACACGCCGGTGACGTTGATCTCCAGGTTCTGGATGTGGCTGACCGGCAGCGCGTACTCGTCAGCGCCCATGCCGACCAGCACGACGTGACCGGCTGGGCCCACGGCCTTGATGCCGCTCACGACGGCCACCGGTGCACCGCTGGCATCGACAAACGCGTCGACAGGATCGATCGCGGTGACATCGACGACCATAGGATCGAGCACCTCGGTGGCGCCGAACTGCAGCGCCCGCTCGCGCCGTGCGGCCACCGGATCGGTGACCACAATGCGGGCCGCGCCGAACGCGCGCGCGGTCTGCGCACAGATCACGCCGATTGGCCCGGCCCCGGCGATCAGGACCGACGAACCAGGAACCACGCGCGCCTTGCGCATCGTGGCGATGGCGACCGAGAGCGGCTCGAGCAGCGCCGCGGCCTCGTCGGACACGGAATCCGGTACAGCGTGCGCCATGTCGTCGTCGATGGTGACATATCGGCAGAACGCACCGTCGACGGGCGGGGTGGCGTAGAACTTCATCTCCGGGCACAGGTTGTACCGACCGGCCAGGCACTGCTTGCAGCGCCGGCACGGGTGCTGCGGCTCGACAGCGACCCGCTGACCGACCCGGTCGGGGTCGACGCCATCGCCCACGACGATGATCCTCCCGGACAGTTCATGCCCGAGGATCATCGGTTCCTCGACGACGAAGTCTCCGATGCGCCCGTGCCGGTAGTAGTGCACGTCAGAGCCGCACACGCCGACAGCAGCGACCTCGACCAGCACCTCATGCGGCGCGGGTGCCGGCACGGGCCGGTCTTCGATGTTCAGTGTGCCTACGCCGGTCATCACACTGGCCCGCATGGTGGCGGGCGCCCCGGTGGTGGTGGTGTTCATCTGACTGTCTCCGTTCGGCCGGTGAGCACTATTTTTTCGCGATATCGCTGCCGTCGGCGTCAATAATTCTTACCCGTTGTTTACCGGGCACCACCATGATGGGACAGATGACTGCACAGGCACTCACCTCGACGCTGTCCGATGACGAACTGACGCTTATCGATTCTTACTGGCGCGCCGCCAATTACCTGTCGGTCGGGCAGATCTACCTGCTGGACAATCCGCTGCTACGGGAACCGCTGGTCGCCGAGCACGTCAAACCCCGCCTGCTCGGCCACTGGGGCACCACCCCGGGACTGAACCTCATCTATGCCCACCTCAACCGCATCATCCGCGAGCGCGATTCCGATGTGATCTACATCACCGGGCCAGGACACGGCGGCCCGGGACTGGTGGCCAACGCCTACCTGGAACGTACCTACAGCGAGGTCTACACCGGAATCGGCGAGGACACCGACGGACTGCAGAAGCTGTTCCGGCAGTTTTCTTTTCCCGGCGGCATTCCCAGTCATGTCGCGGCCGAGACACCGGGTTCCATCCACGAGGGTGGCGAGCTGGGCTATGCGCTGGTGCACGCGTACGGCGCGGCTTTCGACAACCCTGACCTGGTGGTGGCTTGCGTGATCGGCGACGGTGAAGCCGAGACCGGACCGCTGGCGGCGAGTTGGCATTCGAACAAATTCCTCAACCCGGTCACCGACGGCGCGGTGCTGCCGATCCTGCATCTCAACGGTTACAAGATCGCGAATCCCACTGTGCTTGCGCGCATTCCCGCCGAGGAACTCGACTCGTTGCTGTATGGGTACGGCTATCGGCCGATCACGGTCGCCGGCGACGACCCGGCAGATGTCCATCAGCAGTTGGCTGCGGCGTTCGATGACGCGTTCGACCAGATCGCCGCGATCCAGCGCGCGGCGCGGCTCGACGGCGAACCCGGCCGGCCGTTGTGGCCGATGATCGTCCTGCGCACGCCGAAAGGCTGGACCGGCCCGAGGGAGGTCGACGGCAAGCAGGTAGAGGGCACCTGGCGCTCGCACCAGGTGCCCCTGTCGGAAACCCGCACCAACCCCGCGCACCTCGCACAACTTGACGAGTGGCTGCGCAGCTACCGTCCCGAGGAGCTGTTCGACGAGACCGGCGCATTGCGAGAGGAGCTGCGGGCCGCCGCACCCACCGGCAATCGGCGGATGAGTGCGAACCCGCATGCCAACGGCGGGCTGCTGTTGCGTGACCTCGACCTGCCCGACTTCACCGACTATGCCGTCGCTGTGGACCGACCTGGAACCGAGACCGCGGAGGCGACCCGCGTACTCGGCGGCTTCCTGCGCGACGTGATCACCCGCAACCCCGACCGGTTCCGGTTGATGGGCCCCGACGAAACCGCGTCCAACCGGTTGGCATCGGTGTTCGAATCGACTGACCGGGCCTGGCTGGCCGAGATCGAACCCGGCGACGACCATCTGGCGCCCGACGGCCGGGTTATGGAGGTGCTCTCCGAACACCTGTGTCAGGGCTGGCTGGAGGGCTACCTGCTGACCGGCCGCCACGGCCTCTTCAACTGCTACGAGGCGTTCGTGCACATCGTCGACTCGATGCTCAACCAGCACGCCAAATGGCTGTTCAGCAGTTCGCACCTGCCGTGGCGGCGGCCGATCGCGTCGCTGAATTACTTGCTGACCTCGCATGTCTGGCGCCAGGACCACAACGGCGCGTCGCACCAGGACCCCGGATTCATCGATCATGTGGCCAACAAACGGCCCGAGGTAGTGCGGGTGTACCTGCCGCCGGATGCCAACACCCTGCTCTCGGTCGCCGACCACTGCCTGCGCAGCCGTGATTACGTCAACGTCGTCGTCGCCGGGAAGCAACCGGCGCTGAACTATCTGACGATGGACGAGGCCATCGCACACTGCACCCGGGGATTGGGGATCTGGGAATGGGCCAGTACTGGTTCCGAAGAACCCGATGTGGTGCTGGCCTGTGCCGGTGACATCCCGACGCTCGAAATCCTGGCCGCGGCCGACATCCTGCGCCGCCGCCTGCCCGAACTGAAGGTCCGCGTGGTCAACGTCGTCGACATCATGCGGCTGCAACCTGAATCTGAGCATCCGCACGGAATGTCCGAGCGCGAATTCGATTCGGTCTTCACCACCGACAGGCCCGTTATCTTCGCCTACCACGGCTACCCGTGGCTGATCCACCGGTTGGCCTACCGACACGCCAACCATGACCAGCTCCATGTGCGTGGATTCAAGGAGCGGGGCACTACCACGACGCCGTTCGACATGGTCATGCTCAACGACCTGGATAGGTTCCACCTGGTTATGGACGTCATCGACCGGGTCGAGGGTTTGTCGGCTCGCGCCGCGGGCCTGCGGCAGGAGATGGTCGATGCCCGGTTGGCTGCGCGCAGCTACACGCGTGAACACGGTGAGGACGATCCGGCGATCTCGGAGTGGACCTGGCAACGGATGTGACCTGGGCTATTGCGCCACGCCGGTATACTGGGCAAGTTATGTCTGACCACGCCGCGGTAGCAGAGCATCCCCTGGTGGGCCAGCTGTCGGCGTTGCACCACTTCCGTATCTACGCCGATATCGGGGTCGTGATCGTGGTGCTGACGCTGACGAATGTGATTGCGCACTTCACCACACCGTGGGCCAGTGTCGCGACCGTGCCCGCGGCGGCACTCGGATTGCTAGTCCTTGTGCGGGCACGCGGTCTGGGTTGGGCCGAGCTGGGTCTTAGCCGCGAGCACTGGCGTTCGGGTGCCGGTTACGCGTTGGCGGCGGTCGCCGTGGTGTTGACGGTTATCGCCGTCGGCGCGCTACTGCCATGGACGCGGCCGATGTTCATGAACAACCACTACGCGACCATTTCGGGCGCATTGATCGCCTCGATGGTGATCATCCCGTTGCAAACGGTGATTCCCGAGGAGTTGGCCTTCCGCGGCGTCCTGCACGGCGCGCTCGACCGGGCCTGGGGTTTCCGCGGTGTCGCCGCGGGTGGTTCGCTGCTGTTCGGTCTCTGGCACATCGCCAGCTCGCTGGGGTTGACCAGCGGCAATGTGGGATTCACCCGCTTGTTGGGCGGCGGAATCTTCGGCATGGTGGCCGGAGTCGTCATGGCGGTGGTGGCAACCGGGTTTGCCGGGTTCGTGTTCACCTGGTTGCGTCGACGCAGCGGCAGCCTGCTGGCGCCGATCGCTCTGCACTGGTCGTTGAACGGGCTCGGTGCGCTGGCCGCGGCGCTGGTCTGGCATCTGTCGGCCTAGATTCGTCAGGGCAGCAGCACCGCCGCCCCGGCGATCCGCCCGGCGGCCAGATCGGCAAGCGCGTCGGCGGCACGGTTCATCGGATATCGGGGCGTGGTGACCTCGACTCGGTGGGCGCCGACGAAGGCCAGAAATTCTCGGGCGTCGTCGCGGGTGTTGGCGGTCACCGACCGGATCTCGCGCTCTTGGAACAGGTGCCGCTGGTAGTTCAGCACCGGGATGTCCGTGAGGTGGATGCCGGCGATCGACAGGATCCCGCCGCGGTCCAATCCCTCCATCGCCGGCAGGACCAACTCCCCCACCGGCGCGAACAGGATCGCGGCGTCGAGTGGCTCGGGCGGCGGGTCGGCGCTGCCCTGCACCGACGCCACACCCAGCGCCAGCGCCAGCTCACGTGCCTCCTCGCCGCGCGTCATCACATGGACCGTGGCACCCTCAGCCATTGCCACCTGGGCGGTCAAGTGTGCACTGCCGCCGAAACCGTAGATGCCCAGCCGGCCACCCGGCGGCAGGTCCGTTCTCCGCAGCGCGCGGTATCCGATGATGCCGGCGCACAGCAGCGGTGCCAGTTCGGCATCGGAGTAGCCCTCGGGCAGCCGGTGAACAAAAGATGCCGGCGCGGTGGCGAATTCGGCGTATCCGCCGTCGGCGTCCCATCCTGTGTACCGCGACTGCGGGCACAGATTCTCTCTGCCGCGACGGCAGTAAGCACACTGTCCGCAGGTATGCCGCAACCAGGCGACGCCCACAAGATCGCCCGGGACAAAACCACCGTCGGTGTCCGGGCCGACCTCGACCACCTCAGCGACGATCTCGTGCCCGGGGATCACCCGCGGCCGGTGCACAGGCAGGTCACCCTCGGCGACATGCAGATCGGTGCGGCACACGCCACAGGCGCGCACCGCCACCAATAGCTCACCGGGTGACGGCTCCGGAATCGGAACCGTCACCCGCTGCAGCGGGTTCGTGCTCACCGGGCCGGGATTGGCGACCTGCCACGCGGCCATGCTCCCACTGGTCATCGGGAGAGCTGTCAGCTGCGTTTGCGGACCAACCCGACGATCCAGAGCAGGATCACCGACCCGAGGATTGCCGTGAACAGGGTGAACCACCAACCACCCGCGGCGGTGTTGAGGAAGAAGCTCAGCAAGAAGCCGCCGATCAACGCTCCAATGATCCCGATGACGACGTTCATCAGAATGCCTGAGCCGCCACCCTTGACGATCTTGCCTGCGATCCAACCGGCAAGCGCGCCGATGATTACATAGCCGATCCAGCCAACACTGGTCAGCGTCGTGGAGCGGGCGAGGAACTCAGTCGCCGCCATTACATCCATTGCAGTTTCTCCTGCCTGTCGCTGGCTCAGCCCAGCGGGGCCCGCGGGGCCTCTCTCAGGTGTACCAACCGAAAATAACAATTCATCTGACGAATTGAGCACGATCGGCCGACGATGGCCGGTCTACCAGGACTATTTGCCCCGGCATCGATATGCGGTCGAGCAAATCGTTATCACATTGTCGGCGTGTCGTTGCGCAGCTATCCTTTGTTTTATCTGGCAACTCGCCGTGGATCAGGTGCGGCGCCACGCGGATGCGACGCCTCAGGGGCACGGAGGTCGCAATGTACAGCACAGATATTCCGGGTAAGCGATTCGGATCAACCACCCACCCTCGCGGTACTGGATGTTCGGCTGCTTTACCAGCTATCTCACACCAGCCACTTTCATCACATTCGCACCACCTGTCACACTGCGGCGCCAGCAAACGCAACCCGCGGGCTCCACGAGGAGAGGACGATGAAGGCTCTCATTGGGCTGGCAGTCACCGTACTGGCGACAAGCGGTATCGCACTGACGACGGCGTCCCCGGCCGCTGCCGGCTGCCAGGGCGGATGGACGCCGTGGGGCGGCGGTACGACCTGTGACGGGCCAGTCGGGCAGGACGGCACGTTCCAGCGGTGTGTGACAGCAGGAGCGATGGGCTTCGGCGGCACCAACTGCTACCTCATGAACATCAACAACCTGGCCGGCAACGTGCCGTATGTCGGTCCGTAGGCCCCAGACCGCCCGTCAGGACGGCGGCATCATCTCCGGCGGGGCGTTGGTGACCGGAACCGGTACACCGACCGCAGGATGCGCCGGCGGAGCGTTCGGTGGCGGCGGCGCGGCCGGGTCAGCAGGCGGCGCAGCCGGGGCGTTCGGGTCAGCAGGCGGCGCAGCCGGGGCGTTCGGGTCAGCAGGCGGCGCGGCCGGGGCATTCGGGTCCGGCGGCGGCGCGGCGGGCGGCGTCCACGGCCGGATCGAATTGGCCAGGGCCACCGCGGCGTCCTTGTCTACCGGGTGATCGGCCGACCCGAGCCAGACTACGAACCACCGTTCCGGGGTGCGCTGGCCACGCGGCGCGCCCGCGGGTGTGGGATTGCCGACCACCCCGGCCCAGATCTGGCCGTTGGGCTTGTTGGCGTCGGTGAATTTCACCTCGTAATACGAAGCGGCGCCAGCCAATCCGTTCGCATCGAGCGGAACGGTCTCCTGGTTGACACGTGTCCCCGGGAACGGCATGAAGAACTCACCCATGTCCGACGCCAACCGGACCGCGGCCTTGTCGTTATCGGCTTCGGCACCGGCGAACAGTTTGAGGTCGAGCCGGCCGAGCAGCACGCTGGTGTCGTTGGGCGGCTCCGGCGTGCCCTCCGGCGGAATCTTCGTCAGCAGGGCTTGCCCGTAGGACAACTGGGTGGCGTCGGAGACCTTCCAGCCCTGCGGAACGACATAGCTGAAACCGCCCGCCGCGTTGTCCACGCGGCCTGGCTCCGGCGCGGGTGCCGCCGGCGCAGGAGGCGCGTTCGGATCGGCGGGTGCCGGTTCCGGCGCGCCGGGTGCCGGAGGCGCAGCGGCCGGGGCGGCGGGTGCACCAGGGTCCGCAGGCGCAGCAGGCGCGGCAGGCGGCGCGTTGGGGTCGGCGGGAGCCGCGGGCTGGGACGTGTTGCCGGGGGGCGGAGGCGGCGGCTCAGGATCGGCTTGCGCCACTGCTGGCAGCGCCACAGCCACCGCGGTCGCACCGGTCACCGCGGCCAGTGCCAGCTTTTTCGACAGACCCCTGCGTCGAGGAGACATCGCGTCCGACTCGTCCATGGGGAAGAAACTACCGTGTTACCGCCGTGACGCAAGTGTGCGTTGCTCTCAAAGTGTTTAATCCGACGATTGCTACACATCATTAATACGCTTGTCAGCACATAGTTACCGCATTGCTGACATGGCAAGGCCGCAGGCGCCACGCCGGACCCGCGGCGGGGCCTGAGCAGGCCTCGATCTCACCGGTTATCGCCTGTGCAGCAAGTACCGTTACGGCGCGGAATGGACCGCAATCTCCTGCGCCTTGACTGTGAAGTAGACCCGCTCCCCCGGCGTCAGCCGGAGCTCGGCGGCCGATTCCGCAGTGACGTCGGCGGCCAGCCCGGGTGCCCCGTCAGGCTGCTCATCAGCGCGCACCCGGATCCCTGGCCCACGGCTGTCCAGCTCGGCGACGGTGACCGCGACGGTATTACGGGGGCTGCCGTGCGGCTCGTCGCGGTACACCGCCACCGCCGACGGCGCAAACACCGCGACCGCCGGGCGACCCGGCACCACATCCCCGGTCGGTGTGCCGTGCCAGCTCGCACCCCATGCCGTCGTCAGGTCACCTGCACCGGCCGCGACGCCTGCGACGAGGTTGACGCCGGCGAAATGTGCCGCAAAACGGCTTTTCGGCACCGCCAACACCGCTGCCGCAGAACCACTCTCGACGATATGGCCGGCCTCGATCACCACCACCCGGTCGGCGAGCGTCAACACGTCGAGCAGGTCGTGGGTGATCAGCACCGCACACCGTCCGTCCACGGTCAGAACCCGACGCAACACCTTGCGCATCGCACCAGCCACCGCTACATCGAGCCCTGCCATCGGCTCGTCCAGCAGCAATACATCGGGCTCAGCGGCCAATGCGCGGGCCAACGCCACCCGCTGCGCCTGGCCGCCGGACAATTGACGTGGTGTGCGGTCGGCCAGATCACCGGCGTCGACCTCGGTCAACCAACGCAGAGCGCAAGCACGCGCGGCTGCCCTGCCCATCCGATGCCGACTGCGCGGACCGAACGCCACGTTCGCACCGACGCTCAGATGTGGGAACAACAGCGGGTTCTGCAGCATCAACCCGACCCGACGCGCATGGGTCGGCACGTGGATACCGGTGTCGGTGTCGGTGACCACCCGATCGCCGATCTGGACGCAACCCGCGTCGGGCTCGACCAGACCGGCGATGACGTGCAACGTCGTCGACTTACCCGCGCCATTGGGGCCGAGCACCGCCAGTACCTCACCGGGTGGCACCGTCATCTCGAGGTCGAGCCCCCGGCGGGCGACCACCGCACGTGCGGCCAGCCCCGTCATGCCCATGCCCCCGAGCGCAACCTGCGGCCACCCAGCCCGACCACCACGACCGCGGCCACCACGACCAACACCACGGACAACGCCACGGCAGCATCGGCATCGCTCTCCCGCTGCAGGTAGATCTCCAATGGCAAGGTCCTGGTCACCCCCTGACGCGAACCTGCGAACGTCAGAGTGGCACCGAACTCCCCCAACGCCCGGGCAAACGCGAGCACCGCACCCGACAACAGGCCAGGTGCCAGCAGAGGCAGCGTCACCCGCCACCAGACCGTGCTGGGCCGCGCCCCGAGGGTCGCGGCCACCACCTCGAACTCGGCTCCCGCGGTACGCGCCGCTCCTTCCAACGAGATCACCAGGAACGGCAGCGAGACAAAGGTCTGCGCCAGCACCACAGCCGTCGTGGTGAAGGCGATATGCACGCCGCCAGCCTCCAGGTAGCGGCCGATGATGCCGAGCCGACCGAACGCATACAGCAGCGCGATTCCGCCGACCACCGGCGGCAACACCAACGGCAGCAGGATCAGTGGACGGGTCAGCCGCACGACCCGGCCCTCGCTGCGCGCCAGTACCAGCCCGAGTGGGACGCCGAACAGCACACACAGCAGCGTGCTGGCGGTCGCGGTCTTGAGGCTGAGCAGCAACGCTGCCGTGGACGAATCGCTGGCGATCAGCGTCCAGAACCGGGTCCAGTCCACCTTCACGAGCACCGCCAGCAGTGGCAGTACCACGAAGGCGGCTCCGAGCGCGGCCGGCAGATAGATCCACCGCGGCAGGCCGGGACTTGTGTTCACGACCGGGCCGAACCCGCAATGGTCCGCGTCATGGCACAAACCATAGGGGAACCCACCGCCGGATAGACGCGCGTCAGGTTTCGCCAGATTGCTACCCTCCAGTAACATCGACGGGTGATCGTCCCCGCCCGGGCGGCGATCCCCAGGTACATGGAGGTACATCATGGCGGAGGTGCTGGTCACCGGTGGCGATACCGAGCTTGGTCGCGTAATCGCGACGGGGTTCAAGGACGCCGGCCACAACGTGATAATCGCCGGCAGTCGCCGTGACGACCTGGAGGTCGCCGCCAAGGAACTCGAAGTCGAGTCGATCGTCTTCGACGCCACCGACCCGGCCAGCCTCGAAGAAGCCGGACCGCAGTTCCCGCACCACATCGACACCCTGGTCAATGTCCCGGCACCCCGTTGGGACGCCAAGGATCCGCGCACCTTCACCTTGGCTGACCACGCTGCCGCGTGGCGCGAAGCGCTCGATGCCACGGTGGTGTCGGCGGCGCTGACGATCCAAATCATCGGCGATCACCTGCGTTCGGGCGGCACCATCGTCAACATCGTCGCCGAGACCCCTCGCGAGGGCAGCGCGGAGGCCGCTATCAGGTCCGCGCTGGCCGACTGGACCGCCGGTCAGGCGGGTCATTTCGGCGCCCGCGGGATCACGATCAACGCCGTCGCTCCGGGCCGCGGCTCGAATCCCGGCTACGACGGCTTGAGCAGCACCCCGCAATCGGTGGCCGACGAGATCGCGCGGCTCGCGGTGTTCCTGACCACACCGGCCGCCCGCCACATCACCGGCCAGACGATGCACGTCGGTCGGGGCGCCCTTGCGGGCTTCGCCTGAAATACCAGCGTCGGCGAAGCATTCGAACCGTCGACATCAGGGTAAACAGTCGGTGCCATGAGCTATCTCACCGAGCTGATGGGAAGGCTGCGGACTACCCTGTCGGTTGTATTGATTGATTCTATTGAAAGCCAAACGTCGGCGAGGAGCAGTGAATGAGCGATCCCGTAGCTACGGCATCGGATCGGCATAAGGTCGTTATCATCGGGTCGGGTTTTGGTGGTTTGAACGCCGCGCAGGCCCTCAGGCATGCCGACGTCGACATCAAATTGATCGCGCGCACGACTCACCACCTGTTCCAGCCGCTGCTGTACCAGGTGGCCACCGGCATCATCTCGGAAGGTGAGATCGCCCCGCCCACCCGCCTGATCCTGCGCAAGCAGCACAACGTGCAGGTTCTGCTGGGTGACGTGACCCATATCGACCTGGAGAAGCAGACCGTCGACTCGATGCTGCTCGGGCACACCTATACAACGCCGTACGACAGCCTGATCATCGCCGCGGGCGCCGGACAGTCCTACTTCGGCAACGACCATTTCGCCGAGTTCGCACCCGGGATGAAGTCCATCGATGACGCCCTTGAGTTGCGTGGGCGCATCCTCGGCGCGTTCGAGCAGGCCGAGCGGTCGAGCGACCCCGAGCGGCGCAAGAAATTGCTCACGTTCATCGTCGTCGGCGCCGGCCCCACCGGTGTCGAGATGGCCGGCCAGATCCAGGAACTCGCCGACCAGACACTCAAGGGCAGTTTCCGTCTCATCGACCCCACCGAGGCGCACGTCATCCTGCTCGACGCTGCGCCCGCCGTGCTGCCGCCCATGGGTGAGAAGCTCGGCCAGCGGGCCAAAGCCCGTTTGGAGAAGATGGGCGTCGAGATCCAGCTCAACGCCATGGTCACCGATGTCGATCGAAACGGCATCACCATCAAGGACAAAGACGGCAGCCTCCGCCGAATCGACTCGGCCTGCAAGGTGTGGTCGGCCGGGGTTTCAGCCAGCCCGCTCGGTGAGGATCTGGCCGCCCAGTGCGGCGTGGAGCTGGACCGGGCCGGACGGGTCAAGGTGTTGCCCGATCTGACCATCCCGGGGTACCCCAATGTTTTCGTCGTCGGCGACATGGCGGCGGTGGACGGCGTACCGGGTATGGCACAGGGCGCGATCCAGGGTGGGCGTTACGCAGCCAAGTTGATCAAGCGCGAGGTCGACGGCACCAGCCCGAAGATCCGGACGCCGTTCAAATACTTCGACAAGGGCTCGATGGCCACGGTCTCGAAGTGGAACGCCGTCGCCAAGATCGGCAAGCTCGAGTTCAGCGGGTTCTTCGCCTGGCTGGCCTGGCTAGGTCTACACCTGATCTACCTCGTGGGCTTCAAGACGAAGGTCGCGACCCTGATGTCCTGGGCGGTGACGTTCCTGAGCCGCCAGCGCGGGCAGCTCACCATCACCGAGCAGCAGGCCTACGCCAGAACCAGGATCGAGGAACTCGAGGAAATCGCCGCGTCGGCCAAAGAGACCGAGAAGGCAGCCTCCTAGCATCGAGCCGGTAGACAGCCGGTCACCTCGCCAGGTGGCCTGGCTGTCTCTGTACACCGTGCGCGGACTACTCGGGCGGAAGGTTCTGCAGCCGTACCTGGCCGCGCGCGACCGGCTTGTGGTTCTCGTCGGTGATGGTGACCAGCCAGAGCTGTTGGCGGCGGCCTCTGTGGATCGGCGTGGAAACCGCCGTGACGGTGCCGGATCCGATCGCGCGCAAGAAGTCGGTGTTGTTGTTGACGCCCACCACCGTCCCGCCGCCGTGTTCGGACAGCCAGATGTGGGCAGACACGCTGGCAAGGCTCTCGATGATCGTGCAATAGACGCCGCCGTGCGTGATTCCCCACGGCTGCAACAGCTTCTCGGTGATGTTCAGCTGTGCCTGACCGCCGTCAGGACTGAGGTCGACGAACTTCAGTCCGATCTCGTTGTCGAATCCTCTAACCAGATCCTCGGGCACGCTTGTGGTCACAGTCCTCGTGTCTACACGGTGAACCGCCGCAAAGGAGCGGGCGGGTCCCGCGCTACACGCGGGACCCGCCCTTCGAGCGGACCGGGGGTCTCTGCAGCCCTCAGGACTCCGGCACGGTCCGTTAGCTTGTCACTAAATAATAGGCAAGCCTGCCCTAATTAAGCAAGACCTTCCCCGCCCGCCCGGCGCCACGAACCGGCAACCCGAACCCTGCCAGCGCATCCAGCACTGCTTGACCCCTCCGCATGCTGACGAGCTCACTGGATCCCGCCAGCAGCGGCACCTGCGTAGCGGCGCCGACGACCGCAGCTCCGACCATGTGCCACATGGCCACACCCGATATGGCAGCGCCACTGATCTCGATCAGTCGATCGAACAGCGGTTCCAGTGCGCGGTGACTGCGATGCGCCACCCAGGTGGTCAGCGCGGCCTCGTTGGGCAGCGCCACGATGCCGTCGCGTGCCGAGTCGGCAATACGGGCCTGCCGGCCGCTGAAGTAGGCGTCGTCGGGCAGCGCCCGAAGGATCGGGTCGACCACTCCGACCCAGTCGATGGCCCCCTCCGAGTCGACGTGCACCCAGAGGTTCTCCAGCCCCGTGTCCCAGGCCCGGCCCTCCAACACCAGAAGCGGTACCACCCGGCCGACGACCACGTGTGCCAACGTTGCCGCCAATTGTTGCGTCACAGCCGCACGGTTGTCCGTTTCGGCAATGGCCGCGTCGAACATGCGCTGCAGCCGATCGGCCGTGAGAGCCTCGGCCAGAGGCCACCACCGCCGCCGCGACAAGTCCCGCATCACGGCCACGCCGTAAACCCGCGGACACTCCGGATACAGCTCACGCAAGCGTCGACTGGATTGATGCAGCGGCAGCGTCCGCCTGATGGCCATACCCGCGATCAGCGGGTCTTCGACCACGACCGTCATGACACCTCCCAAGGCTCCCAAATGAGTTAGGTTAGCCTTACTATATCTATTTGGTGACCATGGGCCAGTACCTGTGACTGGTTTCACAGGCCTCACAGAACGTGCGCTGACCTTGGGCTAACCGCCCGAAAACCGCCATACGCAGGCCACCGAAGAATCGATACGACACGCGGTAGTAACCCCGTAGTACCCTGGTTTTACTGCTCAGGAGAGTGAACGGAACATGGCCAAACTGACGCGCCTCGGGGAGCTGGAGCGCGAGGTTATGGACCACCTGTGGTCTGCACCCGAACCCCAAACGGTTCGCCAAGTCCACGAGGCGCTGGCCGCCCGCCGCGACTTGGCCTACACCACGATCATGACCGTACTGCAACGACTCGCCAAGAAGAACCTCGTTGTGCAGCATCGTGACGATCGGGCGCATCGCTATGCGCCCACCCACGGCCGCGATGAGCTGGTCGCCGGTCTCATGGTCGATGCCCTTGATCAGGCCGCGGACTCCGGTAGCCGTCAAGCCGCACTCGTTAATTTCGTCGAACGTGTCGGCGCAGACGAAGCCGAAGCCCTACGCCGCGCCCTCGCCGAGCTGGAGAGCGAGGACCGAATCCCTCCACCTGCTGGCAATTCCGGCATCTCCTGAGGGAGACTTACGGCGTGTCCGCGCTGGCCTTCACCCTCGTCGCGCTGGCTCTGGTTGGACCAGTGCCCGCGATGCTGGCGCGAGCGTCCTGGCCACTGCGCGCACCACGCGCGGCGATCGTGTTGTGGCAGTCCATCGCGCTGGCTGCCGTGCTGTCGGCATTCTCGGCCGGAATCGCCATCGCCAGCAGGCTGTTCGTGCCCGGCCCCGACGGACGTCCGACGGCCACCGTGACCGGGGAGATTGACGCACTGGGCTGGCCGCTCTGGCTGACCTACGTCGTGGTGTTCACCGTCACCCTGTTCATCGGCGCCCGACTGTGCCTCGCCGTGCTGCGGGTTGCCATCGCCACCCGACGCAGGCGCGCGTACCACCGCATGATGGTCGACCTGCTCGGCAAATCGCGCGACGGGCTACCACCGCATCTCTGCACCTCTGCCGGTGCGTCGCTCCCGCTCGAGCGCGCCGGCCTTCGCATCCTCGATGTCCCCCAGCCGCTGGCCTACTGTCTGCCAGGCGTGCGCAGTCGCGTGGTGGTCAGCGAGGGCACTTTGACCACGCTGTGCGACAGTGAGATCGCCGCCATCATCACCCATGAGCGAGCACACTTACGGGCCCGCCACGATCTGGTGCTGGAGATGTTCACCGCGGTGCACGCCGCATTCCCCCGGTTCGTCCGTAGTGGCAGCGCACTCGACGCGGTCCGGCTGCTGATCGAACTCCTAGCCGACGATGCTGCGGTGCGCGCAGCCGGGCCCACGCCGCTGGCGCGCGCCCTGGTAGTGTGCGCCTCGGGCAGCACCCCTTCGGGGGCGCTGGCTGCGGGCGGACCGACGACGGTGATCCGCGTGCGTCGGCTCGGCGGAAAACCCAACAGCGTGCCACTCGCCGTGACCGCATACCTGACTGCGGTCGCCGTCCTCGTCATACCCACCGTCGCGGTGGCTGTACCCTGGTTGACCGAACTGCGCCGGCTGTTCACCGGTTAAGACTGCTATCCGGGATCGCACCGCAGACAGAATTACGTTTTGCAACAACAAAACAACGAAAGGCTGCTGCATGACGAACACGGGTACGACCGGTACGGCACAAATCGGGGTGACAGGCCTGGCAGTGATGGGCTCGAACATCGCCCGCAACTTCGCGCGGCACGGCTACACCGTCGCCCTGCACAACCGCTCGGTGGCCAAGACCGACGCCCTGCTGGCCGAACATGGATCCGAGGGCAAGTTCGTCCGCAGCGAGACCATCGCCGAATTCCTCGACGCATTGGAGAAGCCGCGGCGCGTGCTGATCATGGTCAAGGCCGGCGACCCGACCGATGCGGTGATCAACGAGCTCGCCGACGCCATGGAGCCCGGCGACATCATCATCGACGGCGGCAATGCGCTCTACACCGACACGATCCGCCGTGAGAAGGCGATCCGCGAGCGTGGGCTGCACTTCGTGGGTGCAGGCATCTCCGGTGGCGAGGAGGGCGCGCTCAATGGCCCGTCGATCATGCCGGGCGGTCCCGCCGAGTCGTACAAATCGCTCGGGCCGCTGCTGGAAGAGATCTCGGCCCACGTTGACGGCGTGCCCTGCTGCACCCACATCGGTCCCGACGGTGCCGGGCATTTCGTGAAGATGGTGCACAACGGCATCGAGTACTCCGACATGCAGCTCATCGGCGAGGCCTACCAGCTGCTGCGCGACGGGCTCGGCCTGACTGCCGCCCAGATCGCCGACGTGTTCGCCGAATGGAACAAGGGCGAGCTGGACAGCTACCTGGTCGAGATCACCGCCGAGGTACTGCGCCAGGTCGACGCCAAGACCGGCAAGCCGCTCGTCGACGTCGTCGTCGACGAGGCCGAGCAGAAGGGTACCGGACGCTGGACCGTCAAGTCCGCGCTCGACCTCGGTGTACCGGTCACCGGCATCGCCGAAGCCGTGTTCGCCCGGGCACTGTCCGGCTCGGTGTCGCAGCGCAAAGCCACGGTCGGGCTCGCCGCCGGAGAGCTCGGCGACCGGCCAACGGACAGCAAGCAATTCATCGAGGACGTCCGCCAGGCCCTGTACGCCTCGAAGATCGTCGCCTACGCCCAGGGGTTCAACCAGATCCAGGCCGGTAGCACCGAGTACGACTGGAACGTCACCCCCGGTGACCTGGCCACCATCTGGCGCGGCGGCTGCATCATTCGGGCCAAGTTCCTCAACCGCATCAAAGAGGCATACGACGCCGACTCCGAGCTGGCCACGCTGTTGGCCGCCCCGTACTTCCGCGACGCGGTCGAGGCCGCGATCGACAGCTGGCGCCGCGTCGTGATCACGGCGACCGCCCTCGGCATCCCGATCCCGGGCTTCTCGTCGGCACTGTCCTACTACGATGCGCTGCGCACCGAACGGCTGCCTGCGGCGCTGACCCAGGGCCTGCGGGACTTCTTCGGCGCGCACACCTACGGGCGCACCGATGCCGAGCCGGACCAGAAGTTCCACACCCTGTGGAGCGGGGACCGCAGCGAAGTCCAGGCCTGAGTAGATTCGATGCCGTGAGGTTTCTTGGCGGACACACCCCGCCGTACGACCTGACCTATAACGATGTGTTCATCGTGCCGGGACGGTCGGACGTGGCGTCCCGCTTCGATGTCGATCTGTCCACGGTCGACGGGTCCGGCACCACCATTCCGGTGGTGGTGGCGAACATGACGGCGGTGGCCGGTCGCCGGATGGCCGAGACGATCGCGCGCAGAGGCGGCATCGTGGTGCTACCGCAGGACCTGCCGATCACCGCGGTGGCCGACACCGTCGAGTTCGTCAAGAGCCGGGATCTGGTCGCCGACACCCCGGTTGTGCTCGGTCCGGACGATTCCGTCTCCGACGCCATGGCGCTGCTCCACAAGCGGGCTCATGGCGCGGCGGTGGTGGTCGCCGCGGACGCGAGGAGCAATACAACCGGGGCGGACGCGAGGAGCAATACAACCGGGGCGGGCCGGCCGATCGGCTTGGTCACCGAGGCCAGCTGTATCGGGGTCGACCGGTTCGCCCGGGTCCGCGACGTCGGGCTGTCCGACTTCGTCACCGCACCGGTCGGCACCGATCCGCGGCAGGTGTTCGACCTCCTCGAGCACGCCCCGGTCGATGTCGCGGTGCTCACCGCGACCGACGGCACCCTGGCCGGGGTGCTGACCCGCACCGGCGCGATCCGGGCCGGCATCTACACACCCGCGGTCGACGACGCCGGTCGGCTGCGGGTGGCCGCGGCCGTCGGCATCAACGGTGATGTCGCCGGCAAGGCCCGCGCGTTGGTCGAGGCGGGCGCCGATCTGCTGGTCATCGACACCGCACACGGGCACCAGCTCAAGATGCTCGACGCCATCAAGGCGGTGGCGTCGCTGGATCTCGGCGTACCACTGGCGGCGGGCAACGTGGTCTCCGCCGAGGGCACCCGCGACCTGATCGAGGCCGGCGCCACGATCGTCAAGGTCGGGGTCGGCCCCGGCGCCATGTGCACCACCCGGATGATGACCGGGGTGGGCCGGCCTCAGTTCTCCGCGGTTGTCGAATGTGCTACTGCGGCAAGACAACTCGGCGGGTACGTGTGGGCCGATGGCGGGGTGCGCCACCCACGCGACGTGGCGCTTGCGCTGGCCGCCGGCGCGTCGAACGTGATGATCGGTTCGTGGTTCGCCGGCACCTACGAATCGCCCGGTGATCTGCTGCGCGACCGCGACGACCGGCCGTACAAGGAGAGCTACGGCATGGCCTCCAAACGTGCGGTGGCGGCACGCACCGCCGCCGACAGCCCGTTCGACCAGGCCCGCAAGGCACTCTTCGAGGAGGGCATCTCGACCTCGCGGATGTCGTTGGACGCGGCGCGGGGTGGTGTTGAAGACCTGCTCGACCACATCACCTCCGGGGTGCGTAGCACCTGCACCTATGTCGGTGCCGCGACCCTGCCCGAACTACACGAGAAGGTGGTGCTGGGGGTGCAGTCGGCGGCCGGATTCGCCGAAGGCCACCCGCTACCCAGTGGCTGGTGACGCAGCCGACCATCGGCAGCCGCGATAAGATGGACGCCTATCGCATTCACTGCTGGCCAGATCTCGCTGCGCCAACCGACCGAAAGGGTTCACGTGCCGCAGGCGCCCGCTGAGGCCTCCGGTTCTGAACCGGCCTTCTCCGCGGAACAGCAGACATCGTCGGACGCCGACACAGGCGACCCCTCTACTAGTCGGCCGGGCTCATTGCCCGGCGCTCCCCTGGCGAGCACCCGATGAGCCCCGAGCTGGTCTATTCGCTGCTCTCGATCCTGGCGATCGTGCTGCTGACCGTGGGCACTGCCGTGTTCGTCGCCGCCGAGTTCGCGCTGACCGCCCTGGAACGCAGCACCGTCGAGGCCAACGCCCGCAGCGGTGACCGCCGCGACCAGCTGGTTCGGCGCGCCCACCGGACCCTGTCTTTCCAGCTTTCCGGCGCCCAGGTCGGCATCTCGATCACCACGCTGGCTACCGGTTATCTCGCGGAACCCGTCGTCGGACGGCTGGTCCGGCCCGGGCTGGACGCGCTGGGAATCCCTGCCAACATCGCCGGTGGCCTGTCGCTGTTCTTCGCCATACTGATCGCGACCTCGCTGTCGATGGTGTTCGGCGAGCTGGTTCCGAAGAATCTCGCGGTGGCCCGCCCTGTTCCGACGGCCCGCGCCGCGGCGCCGTTCCAGGTGCTGTTCTCGACGGTGTTCACTCCTGTCATCCGCGTGACCAACGGCACCGCGAACTGGATCCTGCGCCGGCTGGGCATCGAACCCGCGGAGGAACTCCGATCGGCGCGTTCCGCCCAGGAACTGATGTCGCTGGTGCGCAATTCGGCCCGCAGCGGCTCCCTCGACCCGACCACAGCGCTGCTGGTGGATCGGTCGTTGCGGTTCGGCGAGCGCACCGCCGAGGAACTCATGACGCCGCGGTCCAAGATCGAAGCACTGGAGGCCCACGAAACGGTCGCCGACCTGCTGGAGCTCGCTATACGCACCGGCTACTCACGCTTTCCGATCGTCGAAGGCGACCTCGACGAGACCATCGGCGTCGTGCACATCAAACAGATCTTCACTGTCCCGCGGGACGAACGCGCCCGGATCCGGCTGGCCGCGCTGGCCCTGCCCGTCGCAAGGGTTCCCTCGACGCTCGACGGCGACGCGGTGATGGCCCAGATACGCGCCAACGGACTTCAGACCGCGCTGGTCGTCGACGAGTACGGCGGCACCGCGGGCATGGTGACCGTCGAGGACCTGATCGAAGAGATCGTCGGCGATGTGCGTGACGAGCACGACGACGCGACGCCGGATGTAGTGCCGGCGGGCCGCGGCTGGCAGGTCTCGGGTCTGCTACGCATCGACGAGGTCGCGGCTGAGACTGGGTTCCGTGCCCCCGAGGGTGAGTACGAGACAATCGGCGGTCTCTTGCTGCAGGAGCTCGGCCACATTCCGGAGACCGGCGAAGCCGTCGAGCTGGCCGCGTTCGACCCGGACCACCCGACCGACGAGCCGGCGCGTTGGCTGGCGACAGTGGTCCGCATGGACGGCCGTCGCATCGACCTGCTCGAGCTGACCGCACTGGGCCGGCGCTCTGAACAGGGGGACGAAAATCGTGGGTGATGTCTTCGGCGTGCTGCTCACGATGTTGCTGCTGGCCGCCAACGCGTTCTTCGTGGCTTCGGAATTCTCCCTCATCTCGGCCCGCCGGGACCGGTTGCAGGCGCTGGCCGAGCAGGGCAAACGCAGTGCGGTGACCGTGATCCGGGCGGGCGAGAACCTGTCGCTGATGCTGGCGGGCTCACAGCTGGGCATCACGGTGTGTTCGATCCTGCTGGGCCGCGTGGGCGAACCCGCGGTCGCCCATCTGCTGTCCAAACCATTCGAGCTGGTCGGGGTGTCCGACACTGTGCTGCACACGGTCTCGTTCGTGGTGTCGCTGGCGATCGTCGTGACGCTGCATGTGCTGCTGGGCGAGATGGTGCCGAAGAACATCGCGATCGCCGGCCCTGAATCAGCGGCCATGCTGCTGATCCCGACCTATCTGGTCTACATCCGCGCAGCCCGGCCGTTCATCGCGTTCTACAACTGGTGCGCCAACGCCACACTTCAGCTGTTCCGGGTCGAGACTCGCGACGAGCTGGAATCCGCAGTCTCTACCTCCGAACTGTCGGAGATGATTGCTGAATCCCTGTCGGAGGGCCTGCTGGATGCCGAGGAGCACCTCCGCCTGACCCGGGCGCTGCAGACCCGGACCCGGAAAGTGTCCGACGTCGCGATGCCGCTGCAGGAGATGCATGCCATTCGCGTCGCCGCCCCAGGCTCGGGACCGACGGTCGGCGCCGTCGAGCAGGCACTCACCGAGACCGGCTACTCCCGTTTCCCGGTGGCCGATTCGTTCGGGGAATTCATCGGCTACCTGCACATCAAGGATGTTCTTCCGGAGGTCAACGACCCCGACGCCGTGCTCGACGTATCCATGGTGCGGCCACTGCCACAAGTGCCCGCCTCCCTACCGCTGCCCGACGCGCTGTCGCGGCTGCGGCGCAGCAACAGCCACCTGGCCCTCGTCACCGATGATGCGGCCGGCGGCGCCGTCACGGCGATGGTCGCGCTGGAAGACCTCGTAGAGGATCTCGTCGGTACCGTGCGCGACGGAACCCACCGTGTCTGAATCGGTGCTCGACGAGCAGGACTGGACCGACCGGGAACGTCGTCACCGCGACCGGGTCGACGGTTTCCTGACCCCGCACCTGCGCCGCCGGGAACAGGGCCAGGCCCATCCGGTGTGGGACTTCCTGTTCACCTACTACAGCCTGCGGCCGCGCCAGCTGCGCCGCTGGCATCCGGGATTCGGCGTGGTGCTGGACGGGCTGACAGCCCGGCGTTATCTCGGGGCCAGCGGATACGGCAGCCTTCCCGGCGGTGTCGGTGTCACCCGCGAGCATCTGCAGTCCCGCGCCGAGACCGTGCGGTTCGTCGCGCGGCTGCTACGCGCGACCACGAGCCGGCCGGCGCGGCTGAACTGTTTCGGCCTGCACGAGTGGGCGATGGTGTACCGCGCACACGAGAAGCGGCACGGCCAGGTGCCGCTGCGGCTCGGTGCTGCCGGAACCGACGCGGTGGTCGACTCGATGCCGCTGCGCTGCAGCCACTTCGACGCTTTCCGGTTCTTCACCGAACCGGCCGTCGCCCGCAACGACCAGCGGCTGACCCGCGAAACGCAGATCAGCACCGAGCAGCCCGGCTGTATTCACGCGGCCATGGACTGCTACAAGTGGGCCTACAAGCTGGGCCCGCTGCTGGCCGCCGAGCTGGTGATGGATGCGCTCGAACTCGCTGCCGACGCGCGGGCGGTGGATATGCGGGCCAGCCCCTACGACCTGCGCGACTTCGGTTTTGCACCGATCGCCATCGAAACCCCAGCCGGCCGTGCTGA
Organism: Mycobacterium sp. 155; assembly: GCF_000373905.1. NCBI lineage: Bacteria > Bacillati > Actinomycetota > Actinomycetes > Mycobacteriales > Mycobacteriaceae > Mycobacterium > Mycobacterium sp. 155. The sequence continues at coordinate 1,271,730 of NZ_KB892705.1, read as the reverse complement.
ATACGTCCGCGCCCAGCAGGATATCGCCGAGCGAGCCGCACCGTTGCGGGCCAGGCTGATCGACCACTGTGACCTGCTGATGGACGCGCTGCACACCGAGTCCGCCGTCGACTACCGAAACGTCGCGGCGTCAGCTGCGATAACTAAGCATGCTTGAGCGCAGATTCGCCGCTCACCTCGAGTCAGGGAGGGCACCGATGCGCACAACGACCGTGACCGCAGTGACGGCGCTGTTGCTGGGTACGGCCGGCACTGTCGGCATCGCCCCGGCTCACTCCGCTCCGGGATGCGCGCCTGCCACCGTCAGGCTGGTCTCGGTGACAGCGGACAGCACGGATGGCACCATCACCGGCTCCCCGGTCGGCGGTGGCGCACCGATAACGCTGACCGGTCCGCTGGATGCCTACCAGAGATCGGAGGGCTTCGGGGACAACCCACCGGCCGTCATCAAACAGTGGGACGACACCCTTGATCAGGCGAAGGTCCCGATCGCACCCGATGACCCGAACTGGTACGGCCACGCAAAAAGCCAGGCCTTCGCGCCCCGCTCCCTGAACGATCTGGCCGTGTCGTTGCCGGCAAACACCCTGGTAGTCCATTACTGGCAAGGCGAGGCGCCCAGCCCTGCCTGCGTCATGTCGTCCATTCAGCCCGTCGCCCAGTAGCCGTCCCAAACCAAGGGAGACCGGCGCGCGATGAGCCCCCGGGCGGCGCCGCGCCCGTCATCACCGCAGATACTGACCGTTACGATGGATAGATTGCCGCTATCCCGGGACAAGGACTGAGAACTGATGACCGATCGCGTGAAGGTGGGCAACCTACGGGTCGCCAAGGTGCTACACGACTTCATCACCAATGAGGCGTTGCCCGGCACCGGTGTTGATCCGGACGCCTTCTGGTCAGGTGTGGACAAGGTGGTCGCCGACCTCACTCCGAAGAACGAACAGCTGCTGGCCCGTCGTGACGGTCTGCAGGCGCAGATCGACAAGTACCACCGCGCCCACGTCATCGAGCCCTTCGAGGTACAGGCCTACAAGCAGTTCCTTATCGATATCGGCTATCTGCAATCGGAGCCTGCTGATTTCAGCATCACCACCACCGGAGTGGACGACGAAATCACCACCACCGCGGGCCCGCAGCTGGTGGTGCCGATCCTCAATGCGCGGTTTGCGCTCAACGCCGCCAACGCCCGCTGGGGCTCGCTGTATGACGCGCTCTACGGCACCGACGTCATCCCTGAGACCGATGGCGCCGAGAAGGGATCCGGTTACAACCGGATCCGCGGCGACAAGGTGATCGCCTACGCGCGCACGTTCCTCGATGAAGTGGTGCCGCTGGCCGCCGGCTCGTGGAGCGACGCCACCGGGCTCAAGATCGACGAGGGCCAGCTGCTGGTCGAATACGGCGACGGCCTGTCGGCCGGGCTCGCAACACCCGAGGAGTTCGTCGGCTACACGGGCAAGCTCGGCGAGCACCAGTGGTCTGTACTGCTGAAGCACCACGGGCTGCACATCGAGATCCTCATCGACCCCGACTCCCCCGTGGGCGCCGCTGACGCCGCCGGCATCAAGGACGTCGTGCTGGAATCCGCGATCACCACGATCATGGACTTCGAGGACTCCGTGGCCGCCGTCGACGCCGACGACAAGGTGCTCGGTTATCGCAACTGGCTTGGCCTGAACAAGGGCGACCTGACCGAAGAGGTCACTAAATCGACTCCGGAGGGCCGCAAGACGTTCACGCGGATCCTCAACGAGGACCGCACGTTCACCACCCCGGACGGCGAGGGCGAGTTGACCCTGCCCGGTCGCAGCCTGCTGTTCGTCCGCAACGTCGGGCACCTGATGACCAACGACGCCATCGTCTTCGACAATGACGGCGCCGAAGGCGCCGAAGTGTTCGAGGGTATCCAGGACGCGCTGTTCACCGGCCTGATCGCCATGCACGGATTGAAGGCGGACGGTGACGGCCCAGTTGTCAATGGACCGCTGCAGAACAGCCGCACCGGCTCGGTCTACATCGTGAAGCCCAAGATGCACGGCCCCGACGAGGTCGCGTTCACGTGCGAGCTGTTCAGCCGGGTCGAAGACGTGCTGGGTCTGCCCGAGGCCACGCTCAAAGTCGGCATCATGGACGAGGAGCGCCGCACCACGGTGAATCTCAAGGCGTGTATCAAGGCGGCTGCCGACCGGGTGGTGTTCATCAACACCGGCTTCCTCGATCGCACCGGCGACGAGATCCACACCTCGATGGAGGCCGGCCCGATGATCCGCAAGGGTGCGATGAAGTCGCAGCCGTGGATCAAGGCCTACGAAGACAACAACGTCGACGTGGGCCTTGCCGCCGGATTGTCGGGCAAAGCGCAGATCGGCAAGGGCATGTGGGCCATGACCGAGCTGATGGCCGACATGGTCGAGCAGAAGATAGGCCAGCCGCAGGCCGGCGCGACCACCGCGTGGGTGCCGTCGCCGACCGCCGCGACGCTGCACGCTATGCACTACCACGCCGTCGATGTGTTCGAGGTGCAGAAGGCACTGGCCGGCCGCGAGCGCGCATCGATCGATGACCTGCTGACCATACCGCTGGCCGACTCATCGCTGACCTGGTCGTCCACGGAGATCCACGAGGAGGTCGACAACAACTGTCAGTCGATCCTCGGCTATGTGGTCCGCTGGATCGACGCCGGTGTCGGTTGCTCGAAGGTGCCTGACATCCACAACGTCGCCCTCATGGAGGACCGGGCCACCCTGCGGATTTCCAGCCAGCTGCTGGCCAATTGGCTGCGCCATGGCGTGATCACCCCCGACGACGTCAAAACCAGCCTGCGCCGGATGGCAGCAGTGGTCGACGAGCAGAACGCGGGCGATCCCGACTACCTGCCGATGGCGACGGATCCGGACGCCAGCATCGCATTCCAGGCCGCCCAGGAGCTGATCCTGTCGGGCGCGGCGCAACCCAACGGTTACACCGAACCGATCCTGCACCGCCGCCGCCGCGAGCTCAAAGCTAGTACCGCTGCGCAGTGACTAGACTTCGGCGGCGGAACCGGACGTTGGGTCGACGCGACGAGTACAGGGGTTAGGAATGGGCAGACACAGCATTCCCGGCCCCGACGACTCGGCCGACGAACCCGAGCACCAGTCGGGTCGGTATGACTCGGCCGGCCACGACCCGGATGATCACGACGATCCTGGTCACGAGTCGGACGACTACGAGGATCCGGACGAGGATTCCGAGCACGACGACACTGGCTACGAGGACTACGACGAGGACTACGTCGATCGTGGCGCGCCGACAGCACAGTTCAGCGCGGTCGGCCCGCGTCAGCCAGGTGGCCGCCAACACGGTGGCGACTGGGACGGTGGGGAATGGACAGGCAGCCACCGCGCCGTCACAACCGGAAGGCGCGGTGTCAGTGTCGGGGTGATCGTGGCGCTCGTCGGTATCGTCGCGGTGGTCGCCGTGGTCATCCTGTGGCGCTTCTTCGGCGATGCGCTGTCCAGCCGCAAGGAAGCCGCCGCGGCGCGCTGCGTAGACGGCGACCTCGCGGTGGCTGTCATCGCCGATCCCACCATCTCGCCGACCGTCCAGACACTGGCCGGCAAGTACAACGACTCGGCGAACCCGATCGGTGATCACTGTGTCAAGGTGCAGGTGAAATCTGCCGAATCCGACCAGGTGCTCAACGGTTTCGCCAATGCGTGGCCCGGCGATCTCGGTGATCGGCCGGCGCTGTGGATCCCGGCGAGCGGTGTGTCCGAAGCGCGACTGGAGGCCACCGCGGGCGCCAAAACCGTCAGTGACAGCCGCTCCCTGGTCACCTCACCCGTACTGCTCGCAGTGCCGCCACAGCTCAAAGATGCACTGGCACAGCAGAACTGGTCGACGCTGCCGGACCTGCAGAGCAATCCGACCGCCCTGGCCGACCTGAAACTGAACGGCTGGGGCCCGCTGAAACTGGCCCTGCCCACGCGCAATAACGGTGACACCGCATACCTGGCCGGTGAGGCGGTGGCCGCCGCGGCGGCACCGTCGGGGTCACCTGCGAGCGCCGGTCTCGACGCCGTAAACACACTCATCGGCGGACAACCGAAACTCGACAACGGCGAGTTGGGAACGGCATTCGACGCGCTGCTCAATGCTTCGGACCCGGCCAGTGCGCCGGTGCACGCGGTGGCCACCACCGAGCAACAACTGTTCCAGCGTGCCGCATCGCTTAGCGACGCCAAGAGCGATCTCGCCGGTTGGCTACCTCCCGGCCCTACCGCGCTGGCCGACTACCCCACCGTGCTGCTGGACGGCGACTGGTTGTCGCAGGAACAAGTCACCGCCGCCAGCGAATTCGCCCGTTTCATGCGTAAACCCGAACAGCTCGACGAGTTCGCCAAAGCCGGTTTCCGCGCCGAAGGCGCCACGGCACCGTCGAGTGACGTGACCCAGTTCGCACCGGTGAACGCACCGCTGTCGGTCGGAGACGACACGATGCGCGTCACACTCGCCAACTCGATGGCCACGCCGTCGAAGAGCCAGGCGGTGACGATCATGCTGGACCAGTCGATGCCCACCCAGGAGGGCGGTAAATCCCGGCTGGCGAATGTGGCTGCGGCCCTTGACTCCCGGCTCAATGCACTTCCGTCGACCTCCGAAGTCGGGCTGTGGACGTTCGACGGCGCCGAGGGGCGGTCCGCGGTGTCGAGGGGCCCGTTGTCCGATCAGGTTGGTGGCGAGCCGCGCTCGCAGGCACTCAGCTCGACTCTCGACGAGCAGACGGCATCGGGTGGCGGTGCGGTCTCGTTCACGACGCTGCGCCTGATCTACACCAATGCGACATCGAACTTCCTTGATGGCAAGGATAATTCGATCCTGGTGATCACCACGGGCCCGCACACCGACCAGAGTCTCGGCGGGCAGGGCCTGCAGGACTACATCCGCGGCGCATTCGACCCGGCCCACCCGGTTGCAGTCAACGTGATCGACTTCGGTGGCGACACCGACCGAGCCACCTGGGAAGCTGTCGCCCGGACCACCGGTGGCAAATATCAACATCTGACCGATTCGGCTTCCCCTGAACTGGTCGCCGCTGTGGCCACCATGCTGAGCTGACCCGCGAAAAAGTGCATCGCGACTCTCGCTAGCGACGATTGACCGGGGGTATGAGCATCTATTCGAAACTTGCTGTGTTGTGCGCTGTTCCAGGCCTCGCCGCCGGCATCGCCGCATGCGCCTCGTCGACGTCACCGCAGTCGGAACCGGCAGTCTCCGCGACCACCGAGGTGGTGCCGACGGCGCCCCGCACGGTGGTGGTGCAGTCCGAACCTGACGCGACAGCTGTCGCCACCACCACCGTGCGGCCCGAGGTGTCTCCCGATGAGCAGTGTCCTGGTTCGGAATTCAAGGTCGAGCAGTTCATCGGTTCCTGGCAGGAGGTGGGTGACCCGACCGTCACTACGCTGTCCCAGCACGGGTCGTTGGAATCGGATTCCGGCAGTCAGAAGGAGTTCGGCACCTGGCAGTTCACGCCATGGGACACCACGCCGGCCAAGAGCAGCAAGCCGTCCTCGGCACCGAATTCCTGTGTGCTGTGGCTGCACTGGATTGCCGACACCGGCAATCTCGACCTGGTCTACTTGCCGCTGGAGATCACCGACACCAGCATCCAACTCAGCTACGTCGGCCGCGGCAACACCGTCGACTGGCAGCGCACTACGGCGCGGTAGCCGCTAGGCGAGTGCCTCGATCGGCGGGCACGAGCACATGAGATTGCGGTCGCCGTAAGCGCCGTCGATCCGGCGCACCGGAGGCCAGACCTTCGGCCGAAAACCCTTTCCCAGCGGATAGGCGGCCTGTTCCCGGGTGTAGGGGTGCTTCCAGTCAGCCACCATCAGACATTCGGCCGTGTGCGGTGCGCCCCGCAGCGGGTTGTCGTCCACCGACCACTCACCCGACCCGACCCGGTCGATCTCCGCGCGGATGGCGATCATCGCGTCACAGAACGCGTCCACCTCGGCCAGGCTCTCGCTTTCGGTGGGCTCCACCATCAGCGTGCCGGCCACCGGGAAGCTCATGGTCGGCGCGTGGAAACCGTAGTCCGCCAAGCGCTTTGCCACATCATCGACCGTAACCCCGGTGTCCTTGGTGATCGCGCGCAAATCCAGGATGCACTCGTGGGCGACCATGCCGTTCTCCCCCGTGTACAGCACGGGGTAGTACTCGTCGAGCCGCCGGGCGATGTAGTTCGCCGAGGCGATCGCTGTCAGTGACGCTGCACGCAACCCGTCGGCACCCATCATGCGGATGTAGGCCCAGGTGATCGGCAGGATCGAGGCTGAGCCATACGGTGCCGCCGAAACCGTGTGGTCGTCGGACAGGTCGTCGGCCAGCGGATGCCCCGGCAGGTAGGGCGCCAGGTGCGAACGCACCGCGACCGGCCCGACGCCCGGTCCCCCACCGCCGTGCGGGATGCAGAACGTCTTGTGCAGGTTCAGATGGCTGACGTCGCCGCCGAAACGGCCGGGCCGAGCCAGGCCCACGAGCGCGTTGAGGTTCGCCCCGTCGACGTAGACCTGGCCGCCGGCATCATGCACGGCGGCGCAGATCTCGACGATGTCGTGTTCGTATACCCCGTGCGTCGACGGATAGGTGATCATCAGCGCCGCAATGCGATCCGCGTGTTCGGCGACCTTGGCCCGCAGATCGTCCAGGTCGACGTCGCCGTTCTGCCGGCAGGCCACCACGACCACGCGCATCCCCGCCAGTGCTGCCGACGCCGCATTCGTGCCGTGCGCACTGGACGGGATCAGGCAGATGTCACGGCCAGCCTCGCCGCGCGCCACATGGTAGGCCTTGATCGCCAGCAGGCCCGCGTACTCGCCCTGCGAACCTGCGTTGGGCTGCAGCGACACCTCGTCGTAGCCCGTGATCGCAGTCAGCCAGTCCTGCAGATCGGTGATGAGCCGGCGCAATCCTGGGTTGTCCGATTCCGGCGCGAACGGGTGTTGACGGGCGAACTCCGGCCAGGTGATCGGCTCCATTTCTGCCGCGGCGTTGAGCTTCATGGTGCATGAGCCCAGCGGGATCATCGTGCGGTCGAGCGCCAGGTCTTTGTCGGCCAGCGATCGGAGGTAGCGCATCATCTCGGTTTCGGTGCGGTACCGGGTGAACGCGGGGTGGGTGAGGAACTCGGACGTGCGCGTGGCGATGTCTGCGGAGCGCGACCCAGCGGACGCGAGGAGCACATCGGGTTCAGCGGACGCGAGGAGCACATCTGGTTCAGCGGACGCGAGGAGCACATCTGGTTCGGAAACCCCGAAAGCCTCACGCACGGCAGCCACATGCGTATCGGTCGTCGCCTCGTCACAGGACACCGACACGTGATCGGCATCGACCCGCCACAGGTTGATGCCGTTGGCCTTGGCCGCGGCGATGACGTCGTCGGCACGGCCGGGCACCCGCGCCAGCACGGTATCGAAGAACTTGTCGTACACCAGCGCGTCGCCGAGTGCGGCCGCGATGGCCTTGGCATGGCCGTGCACGCGGTGCGCGATCGCGGTCAAGCCGTCGGCACCGTGATAGCTCGCGTACATCGCCGCCATCACGGCCAGCAGCACCTGAGCGGTGCAGATGTTACTGGTCGCCTTGTCCCGGCGGATGTGCTGTTCGCGGGTCTGCAGTGCCAGGCGATACGCCACGGCGCCGTCGGCGTCGACAGACACCCCGACCAACCGGCCCGGCAGCTGCCGGGCATGCTTCGCGTGCACCGCCAGGTATCCGGCATGCGGACCGCCGAAACCCATTGGCACACCGAAACGTTGGCTGGTGCCGAAGGCCACGTCGGCGCCGATCTCGCCAGGTGGGGTGATGACGGTCAACGCGAGCAGGTCGGCTCCGACCGCAACCAGCGCGCCGCGCTCGTGGCAATCAGCGATCAGGCTTGTCCAATCCATGACCCGGCCACTGGCACCTGGCACCTGCACGATCGCACCGAAGAACTCGCCGTCGGGCAGGCCCTGCGTCAGGTCGGCGCGGACGATCTCGATACCCAGTGGCTCGGCCCGGGTGGCCAGGATCGCGGCCGTCTGGGCGTAGATGTCGGCGTCGACCGCGATTCGGTTGGCCGATCCCTTGACGGCGCGGTGCATCAACGTCATCGCCTCGGCTGCGGCGGTGCCCTCGTCGAGCATGGAAGCGTTGGCCACTTCGAGCCCAGTGAGATCGCAGATCATGGTCTGGAAGTTCAGCAGTGCCTCGAGCCGGCCCTGGCTGATCTCGGGCTGATACGGCGTGTAGGCAGTGTACCAGGCGGGATTCTCAAGAATGTTGCGGCGTAAGACCGGTGGGGTGAACGTGTCGAAGTAACCCTGGCCGATCATCGACGTCGCGACCGTGTTGGAGTCGGCGAACGCACGCAGCTCCGCCAGCGCGCGCTCTTCGGTCACAGCGGCGGGCAGGCAGTCAAGGCCCGGCGCGAGGCCTTCTGCGGCGAGCCTGTCGAGAATGCCCACCGGCAGAGCCTTGGCAGCGAGTTCGTCAAGCGATGTCACACCAATGACGTCGAGCATCTTGGCGACGGCGGCGGAGTCCGGACCGATGTGACGATCGACGAAACGTGCTTGCTGGTCGGACACTCAAGGCTCCCTGGTTGCGCCGCGCCGCCGCGGCAGGTCGAGACGGCAGCCCCGTCCGCAGACGACGAGCTGCACTCCCTCTCCCTCTGTCGTCAACCCGGTCCCGGGCGCCTGAGAGATTCGACACCGGCTATCGGCCGGCATCTTTCCCCATGGGCGGGCACTCGCGGGGAGCACCACTTTCCAGAGGCATCGGGGCCTGTGCGGTCCTGGGTGCCTGAGAGGTTGACGGAGAGGTGTTGCTCCTTCGGCGTCCGTGGCTGGCAACCACGGAACTCTCCCGCACAAGGGCGATGCGCGGTCGATTCTACCGACCGGCAGCGACCACCGCGAACGGGCGCTGCACCGCCGTTGCCGGCGAAATCGAGCGACTCAACCGATCTTGCGGTCGCGGCTCTTGCGCCGGGAAGCCAGTTCGTCCTCCGGGGCGGCGATCGACTCACCGCCGTCGGCCCGCTCTCCCGGGAAGTCCGCGATGGCGCCGGTCAGTTCGCGCATGGCACCCGATACGGCGATACCGAACACCCCTTGGCCGCCCTGCAGCAGGTCGACCACCTCCTCGGCCGAGGTGCACTCGTAAACCGTGGTGCCGTCGGAGAACAGCGTGATGTTGGCCAGATCCTGGACGCCGCGCTGGCGCAGATGATCCACGGCCACGCGGATGTTGTGTAACGAGATGCCGGTATCGAGCAATCGCTTGACGATCTTGAGGACAAGGATGTCCTTGAACGAGTACAGCCGCTGGCTCCCGGAACCGGCCGCGCCGCGAATCGAAGGCACCACCAGCGATGTGCGGGCCCAGTAGTCCAACTGCCGGTAGGTGATACCTGCGATCTGGCAGGCACTCGGACCGCGGTAACCGACCAGTTCGTCCGGCACAGAGTCGTCGGGGAACAACCCGCCCTGAACAGGCTCGGCAACCGGCCGAACAGGCGCATCGACCTCGCTTCCGGTGGTGAGATCCAACTCTCCCTGCCGTGGCGTGTCACCCACTGTGAATCCTCTCGCCGATCGAACCCGCCTACCCTCACCGCCGCCGTGACCTGCACCGCTGCGGGTTTACCGCGAGCCCGAATGTGTCGAGCATACGCTTCCCGCCGAGCCCTCAGTGCTCGTCGCCCTCAAAGTATGGCCGCCCAAAACGGACTTGGATGACACCCACACCGCGTGTCGACACCCATCAGGTCAGTTGAGACGCATCCGTGACCTCGGTGCCCTGACGTGGCTGACGGTCATGTTGCCTTGAAATCGTCGGGCGACACGCTATCGAGGAACTCTTTGAACTTCTCCACCTCGTCCTCGCGGACGGTGCCGGCGGCGTCCTCGTCGTTCTCGTCCGGGATCAGCAGCCCGGCCTCGGCCAGCACCGCCTCTTCCACGTAGATCGGCACCCCGACCCGCAGCGCGATGGCCACCGAATCAGAGGGCCTGGCTGACACCGTGATGTCCCGATCGAAGATCAGATCAGCGTAGAACGTGCCTTCCTGCAGGTCGACGATCCGCACCTCTTTCAACGAATGCCCAAGTGCGGCAATGAGATCTCGGATCAGATCATGCGTCAGCGGTCGGGCCGGCTCGACGCCCTGCTGTTCCAGCACGATGGCGGCGGCCTCCGACTGCCCGATCCAGATCGGCAGGTAGCGGTCGCCGTTGGACTCGCGGAGCAGCAGCACAGGCTGGTTCTGCGGCTGTTCCACGCGAATGCCAACTACCCGAACCTCAGCCATCTGTGCCTGCCCTCCGCACCGCTGTGCTGCTCCGTCGCTTATATCCGTCTGTTGCTGATTCGTCGGAGGCACACCTCAACGAAATAGCTGTCAAATACGAGTCTAATCCTCAGCGGTCGAGAACGTCTCGCACCGCCGACTTGATCAACGACGTGTGCAAGGTGATCGCCAGCGCGGCCACCTCCCTGGCCAGATCGTCGGCCCGGTCGCGGGCCCCGGCCTTGCCGGCCTTGACCATTGGTCCGGCAATCTGGGCGATCAGGTCGGATTGCCGGTCGGCAGCCGACCGGAACGCGCGCAGATGGCGGGGCTCCACGCCGTAATCGGCAAGCGCGCCGGCACACTGCGCGATCACCACAGAATGCTCGTCGAAAAACCCGCCCGGGCCGGTGGTGATCACACCGTTCTTGACCAATGCGCCCAAGAGCTCGTCCTCGACACCTGAACGAACCAACACGTCCTCGCGCGACAACCGCACCTGAGTCGGCGCCACGGCCGACACTGCTGCTGCACCGTCAGCCGGTTCCACTGCCACCAAACGCGGTACGGCATAACCGGATCCACTCTGGGGCAGCTCGCCGTCGGGCTGGGCGTCCAGTTGCGCCTTGATCACCTTCAGCGGCAGGTACTGGTCCCGTTGCGCCGTCAGGATGAACCGCAGCCGCGCACAGTCATACGCGGTGAACCGCCGATATCCCGACGCTGTGCGCTCCGGCGTGACCAACCCCTCGGCTTCCAGGAACCGGATCTTCGAGATCGTCACGTCGGGAAAGTCACCGCGGAGCAGGTCGAGGACAGCACCAATCGACATCCCGGCAAGTGCTGGGCGGTCAGGCTGAGTCATCGGCTCTTCGGCTGTGTCCGCGAGCACTCATCAGCTAGCTGGTCAAGCCACTGTCGTCGTCGGACCTGGGGCCGGTCAGGAACACCAGGCGGAACTTGCCGATCTGCACCTCGTCGCCATTGGCGAGCACGGCAGAGTCGACCGGTTCGCGGTTGACGTAGGTGCCATTGAGGCTGCCGACGTCGACGACCTGGAACTCGGCACCCTCCAACCGGAACTCGGCATGGCGACGGCTCACGGTCACGTCATCGAGGAAGATGTCGCTGTCCGGATGCCGCCCGGCCGAGGTGGTCGGCTGGTCGAGGAGGAAACGCGAGCCCGCATTTGGGCCGCGTTTGACGACGAGTAAAGCCGAACCGGAGGGAAGGCCCTCAACCCCGGAGACGGTGCCTTCGGCGCTCTTCGCAGCGGGGGCATCCAGTTCGTTGAGGAAGTCCGCGCGGAAGACGGATGTCGTCTCCACCGTAACTTCGTCAGACGTCTGGTCAGCCCCCAGATTGCTGTCCTTGTCCGTCACCCGCTGCTCCTCACTGGCTGCTGTGGCGTTGCCCGGCGGGGCCCCCAGCCGTCGTCGGTGTCACGTCGACCGTACCGCGCAATGGGCCTTGTTGTGTCCACCAACGCCGGATCCGATGTGGTGGAAATCTGCGCGTTACGTACGGCCGAACAGGTCGATGCAAACCCTAACAACTCGTTACTCCGACGCGACCGCGCGGTAGCCGTCGGCGTCGAGCAGGCCGGTCAGCGCGTCGCCGAGCACACCAGACTCCAGCTGGAGGTCCACGAGCCAACCCTCACCGTACGGATCGGAGTTGACCAGCTGCGGATTGGCTTCCAGATCACCGTTGACGGCAATGACTTTCGCGGTCACCGGCGCATACAGGTCCGATACCGACTTGGTCGATTCCACCTCACCGAACGAGTCACCTGCGGTCAGGTCGGTGCCGACATCCGGCAGTTGAACGAACACCACGTCACCCAAAGCCGACTGGGCATAGTCGGTGATACCCACGCGTACCACGTCATCACCGGTGCGCTGCACCCACTCGTGCTCAGATGTGTAGTACAGCTCGGCTGGGATCTCGCTCACGGCGCTCCTAGGTTGTCAGGGGTCGAGTCAGGTCGCTCGGAAGCTCACTTGACGGGCTGAGCGTATTGGCGCGGTTTCGGATGCCGCAAGGCGGTCACGTCGACCCGCTCGGCTTGTTGTACCACCATCGTCCCGCCAACCCGCTTGATACTGTCCATCGCGCCGCCAGGAATGTTCATCGCCGCTGCGAGCGTGGGGGGATCGCCAATCGCCAGAACCGAATAGGGCGGCTGCAGGGCGACGTTGTCGATCATGAGCCGGCCGGGTGTGCCGACCACCCACGTGTCGACGCCGACGCGTACAGCGCTTTGCTGATCCGCCCCACCGCCACGGATCTCGATGGCCTCGGCGCCAGCCGCGCGCAGTTCGTTGATGACATCGAGCATGGTCTCGGCCGACACCCCGGGCGCGGTATCGGCGATGGTCAGGGTCACGCCGGGGCCCGTCGCCCCGACCGTACCGATCTGGATGGACAGGGCGGCCAAGCGGGCCTGGGCGTTCTCGATCGCTGCCTGATCGCTGCTGCCCGACGCCTGGAGCTGTTGCAGCGTCCGCTGCAGATCGGCTACCTCCGTATTCAGCGATGCCTCGCGCTGCTGCAGAGAATCCAGCAGGATCAACAGGTCGGCCGGACGCGCGGTTTCCAGAGAATCACCCGAATCGTTCTGCCGGACCTGGGTGACGATCGCCACTCCGAGCAACACGCACAGCAGCAGCCCGAGCGCGCCGAACATCAACTGGGAGCGGCCCCGTTGCATGACGGCAAGATTCGCCCACCGGTTGCGCGGCATGTCGGCGGGCATCTCGTGCCGGCCGTGATGGTCCGCCTTGTGCAGACCGGTCTCCGTGACGTCCGGGGACGCATTCTCGCCGGCCGGAGCATGAGCCGCCTCGGGCGGGCGGGCGGGCAAATCAGCGTCCTGCGGGTGCTCGGCTTCACTCATGTCAGGCGCCGAACAGCCTGCGGCGCAACGCGGCAGCGTTGCCGAAGATCCGGATGCCGAGCACTACGATGATCGCCGTCGACAACTGGGTGCCCACTCCCAACTGGTCACCGACGTACACGATCAACGCCGCGACCAGCACGTTGAAGACGAACGAGATGACGAACACCTTGGAGTCGAAGATGCGTTCCAGGTAGGCGCGCAGCCCGCCGAATACCGCATCGAGCGCAGCGACGACGGCGATCGGCAGGTAGGGCTCGACGACCTCAGGCACGCTGGGATGAAACACCAAACCCAACACGATCCCGACGACAAGTGCGGCGATTCCGATCATCTACCCGGTCAATCCTGTGTATCTCAAGGTCGTCCAATCTGCTTGGCGAAGTTGACATCCCGCACCGGCACCGCCGGCACACTGAGGCTGTCACCGGCGCTCACGCTGACCTCGACACCGTACGAGGTCTCCAGCAACCGCAGCCGTTGCAGCCCGGGGCTGCGGTCGAAGGCGTCGGCCATCCCATGCGGTGGGCCAATGGCCACGATGGCATACGGACTCGTGATCGGCTGATTGTCGACCAAGATCCCACCGCCGGCCTGCCGGATGGTGACTCCCGCACCGATCCGCACGCCGCCGACCGCAATGGCCTCGGCGCCACTGACCCACAGCGAATTGACCACGAGTTGCAGGTCACGGTCGAGGATCACCTGCTGGCTGCCCGCCACCCGCTGCTTGGACACGTCGCTGAGGTCCTTCGACATGCCCGGATCGGTCACTGTGACGGTCAGACCCGGACCGATCATCGGTGTTGCGGCGGCAACGATATTGGCGGTATCGAGATTGCTGAGCAACCGTTGGCCGTTCTCGTCCATACCCAGTTTGGCGTGTCGCTCGGCATCCACTTGATCCGTCAGCGCATCCCGCGTAGCACTGGCATGTCGCGTGGCGGCCTCCACCGCCCGCACTCGGCCGGCCAGGGTGTGCTGGGCCTCTCGGGCAGCCGGGGCCGTGATCTGGGCCTGCGCGGCCGCGACCGCGAAAACGGTGGCAATCGCCAGCGCGGCCAGCACTTGCCAGGCCCATTCGCCGAGCCGGCGCCGCGGTTTGGCACCCGTCTCCCGAGCGGCGGCCGCCGCGGCATAGCCGGGGTCCAGATGCTCTGACAGCAACGACTGCAGCAGTGACGGCACCGGGATACGCGCCGGCGCGTCGGCGTCGTGGGTGTTCAGCCCGGCGCCTGAGGCATAGCCCCCGAGTTCGCTGGCCCCAGAAGTGCTCATGGGCACTCTCGGCTCATCGCGGCACCTTCGGTAGGTGGCGCACCACCAACACCACCTGAATCAGATACAGCACCGCCGACCACAGATACAGCGCCATGCCCCAGATCAGGAATGCCCAGCCGCAGTACAGAACCACCCTGCTCCACAACGCATCCCACTGTCCGAGCAGAACCGGAGGAAACCCCGCCATCAGCGCGAACGTGGCAGCCTTGCCGATGTAAGTCACGGGCAGGGCGGTCAGCCCGCGGCTGCGCACCACCGGCAGGGTGGCCGCCAACACGAGATCGCGTCCGATCAACGTGGCCACGAACCACCACGGCACCACGCCATACAGCGCCAGCGCCAGCGGGACGGTCACCATGTAGATCCGGTCCACAAGTGGATCCAGCAGTTCACCCAGCCGCGAGGACTGGTTGGCAATCAGGCGGGCGATCTTGCCGTCGGCCCAGTCCGAGAACCCGCTGAACACCAACACCGCGACCGCCCACGCGTTCGCGTGAACGCTGAACAGCAACCACAGGAACACAGGCACCAGCACCAGCCGCAGCACGCTGAGCGCGTTGGGCACAGTCACTATCCGGTCCGGCACCGCGGTCGCGTCCGGAGCCGCGCGCCTGCCCTTGGGAGCAGGCGCGTTGTCCATAGCTAAAAACTTAGCGGAACACCCCGGGCAGGCTCAGTGCAGACATGGTGTCGTCGTTGAGCGGGTTGTCGTGAACCATGTAGGTCCACGTCGAGGTGGGCCGCGCCAGTTTGGACAGATCGACGCCGGGTTCGTCCTCGATCGAGTCCGCTGTGTCGAAGGTCTGCTGGGCCGCCTCGATGGCGTCGGCGGCCAGCGAGGCGAACGCGTCCACGGCCATCCGGTGGAACTCGTCGAGTGGGTTCTGCCTCCCCAAAGCCCTCAGGTGGATGCTCTCGCGGATATCGGCAAGGTACGCAAGATGCTCGCACCAGCCGCGGTCCAGGTGATACAGCATGATCAGCCGGCAGATCTTGACCAGCTTCTCTTCGCTGCCCTCGCCAAGAATTTCGACGAGACTGTCGTAGCGTTCCGGCGAACGTTCCCGGAGCTCGTCACGCGCGGTCTCGGTGCGTAGCAGGGTGTCACGGCGGTCCACGATGATGGCGCGCTGCTGGGCGATCAGCTGGTTGTAGCGCCAGGTGTTGGCGTGCACGTCCAGCAGCCGGCCCTCCGCCACGCGCTGGGCGTGGTCGAGCAGCCCGGCTGCCTTGGGGTTGACGATCCGGCCGTTCTCGTCCGTCTCGGTCGGGAGTTTGCCGCCGTCTAGGTGGGCGGCCACCACGTCGTCCTCCCAGCTGGAGAAGAACACCGACGAGCCCGGATCGCCCTGTCGGCCGGCACGGCCGCGTAGCTGATTGTCCAGCCGCTCGGTGTGGTGCCGCCCGGTGCCGACCACGTGCAGACCGCCGAGTTCGGCCACTTCATCGTGACCGGATTCATCGGACCCACCCAGTCGGATGTCGGTACCCCGCCCGGCCATCTGGGTGGACACCGTGACCGATCCGAGCTTTCCGGCCTCGGCGATCACCGCGGCCTCCTCGGCATCGTTCTTCGCGTTGAGGACCACGGCGGGAACCCCGGCCTTGACCAGCTTCTCGTGCAGCTCTTCGGATTCGGCGACATCGTGGGTGCCGACCAGGACGGGTTGTCCGGTCGCGTGCACCTCGGCTATGTGCTCGACGATCGCGTCGGCCTTGGCCGCGGCGGTGATATACACCCGGTCGGTTTCGTCCTCGCGGATGTTGGGCATGTTCGGCGGGATCGGCGACACGCCGAGCTTGTAGAACTGACGCAGCTGCTCACCAGCAGCGAGTGCGGTGCCGGTCATGCCGCATACGGTCGGATAGCGGTTGACCAGCGCCTGGACGGTGATGGTGTCGAGCACCTCACCGGTCTCGGTGGTCTCGATGCCCTCCTTGGCTTCAACCGCGGCCTGCAATCCGTCGGGCCAGCGCTGTAGCGAAGCGATACGGCCCCGCGAGGCGTTGATGAGGTGCACCGCGTTGTCGCGCACGATGTAGTGCACATCGCGCTGCAGCAGCACGTGTGCGTGCAGCGCCACGTTGACCTCGGTGAGCGTGGTGCCGACGTGCTCCTCGGAGTACAGGTCGATGTTGCCCAGTCGGGCCTCCAACTTACGGGCCCCGGCGTCGGTGAGGTGCACGTTGCGGTTGTCGTCGTCGGTGTCATAGTCAGTGCCCGCGGTGAGTTCGCCGACCAGTCGGATGACCTCGACCCGGGGCTGTTCGCGGTGGCTCGTCCCCGCCAGCACGAGCGGCACCAGCGCCTCGTCGACCAGCACCGAGTCGGCCTCGTCGATGAGCGCGACATCGGGGTTGGGCGATACCAGGTCGGCGACGTCGGTGACCAGCTGATCACGCAGGACGTCGAAGCCGATCTCGTTGACCGACGCGTAGGTGACGTCACACTCGTAGGCCACGCGGCGCTCCTCGGCCGTCGAATCCTCGGTGATCCAGCCGACGGTCAGTCCCAGCGCCTCCAGCAGCGGACCCATCCATTCCGCGTCGCGTTTGGCCAGGTAGTCGTTGATGGTGATGACGTGCACATTGCGTCCACCGATGGCGTAACCGGCCGCGGCGATCGCGCCGGACAGGGTCTTGCCCTCGCCTGTCGCCATCTCGACGACGTCGCCGGCCATCATCCGCAGCGCGGCCAGCAACTGCACGTCGAAGGGACGGAGCCCGGTGGTCCGTTCGGCGGCCTCACGGGCGATGGCCAGGAACTGCGGAATGTCGGCAGCCTCGGCCAGGTCCTCCAGCTGCAGCAGTTTGGCGGCCTTGGTCAGCTGCTCGTCGTCGAGACCGGCGGCCTTCTCCTCGAACTTGGCCGCACCTGTGACCTCCGAGAGCGAACGGGCCTCGTTCCGCTCGGTGGTGGCACCCAGTAGCTTCCAGAACTTGCTGCTCAAGCGCCCCGGTTTGGCGCTGGACGTCTTCGGCACATGTTCACGTTACGCGGCAGCGGATCCGCGTCCGCCACGCCCGTGGCGGCATCGGAGGGTACCTTGCCCGCATGGACATGTTCACCCCGTCACTCGACTGGGGCAACGAGTGGGGCGCGTCGCTGAAGTGGATCGCCACGGTGTGGCTGTACACGGCGATACCAACCCTGATCGTGCTTATGTTGGTCGGGCGGTTCACGACGTGGGGTCGGCAGTGGTGGCGCATCACCGGCGCCTACTTCACGGGCAGGAACAGCGTCACGGTCTGGGTATGGCTCGCGGTCCTGCTGGTCTCGGTCGTCGGCGGCGTGCGCATCGATGTGCTGATGAGCTACTACGGCAACGATCTGATGTCGTCTGCGCAGACGGCCTTCGAGGGGATCGGCGCGGGCAATCAGGCGGTCAAGGACTCCGGGATCCACGGCTTCTGGTGGGCCCTCGTCCATTTCGGCATCCTCGCCACCATCCACGTGGTCCGCGTGATGCTGGACCTTTTCCTGATGCAACGCTTCACGCTGAGGTGGCGCGCGTGGCTGACCGACCGACTCACCGGCGACTGGCTCAGCGGCAGGGCCTACTACCGCAGCCGGTTCATCGATGACAGCATCGACAACCCGGACCAGCGTATCCAGTCCGACATCGACATCTTCACCAACGGGATCGGCCCGTTGCCCAGCAATCCCAACACCTTCACCAAGAGCACGTTGCTGTTCGGCGCCATCGACGCCATCGTGAGTGTGGCCTCGTTCACTCTCATCCTCTGGAACCTGTCCGGTCCGCTGACGATCTTCGGGTTTACGTTGCCCAGGGCGATGTTCTGGATCGGTATCGTCTACGTTCTGGTCGCCAGCATCGTGGCGTTCTGGATCGGCCGCCCGCTGATCCGCCTGACCTTCAACAACGAGAGGTTCAACGCCGCCTTCCGGTATGCGTTGGTCCGGTTGCGCGACGCGGCCGAGGCTGTGGCGTTCTATCGCGGAGAGGTGGCCGAACGGCTGCAGCTGCGGCAACGGTTCGCCCCGGTGGTCGCCAACTACAAGCGCTTCATCAACCGGTCGGTCAAGTTCTACGGCTGGAACCTGTCGATTTCACAGATCATCGTTCCGCTCCCGTGGATCATTCAGGCCCCACGCATGTTCGCCGGGCAGATCAAGCTCGGCGACATCTCGCAGACATCGTCGGCGTTCGGCAGCATCCAGGGTGGTCTGTCGTTCTTCCGGAACAACTACGACGGCTTTGCCGGTTGGCGTGCGTCGATCATGCGTCTGCACGGCCTGGTCGTGGCCAACGAGGAAAGCCGGGCATTGCCCGAGCTCACGGTCGAGGCGGGCGACGACTGCCTGGTCGAACTCGAGGACGTCTACATCAACACGCCTACCGGCGAGACGTTGATCGAGGACCTCGATCTGCGCCTGCACGCAGGCGACACCCTCATCGTCACCGGCCAGTCCGGTGCGGGCAAGACCACTCTGCTGCGTTCGCTGGCCCAGTTGTGGCCGTATGCCACCGGCACGTTCCGCTGCCCGCAGGGTGTCGAGGAAACGATGTTCCTGTGCCAGCTGCCCTACGTGCCGCTCGGCGATCTGCGCGCCGTCGTTTCCTATCCGAAGAAGCCGGGCGAGATTCCCGACGAGACGTTGCACTGGGCCTTCGAACAGGTCGCGCTGCCGCAATGCATCAAACGCCTGTCCGAGGTCGCCGACTGGGCCAAGGTGCTCTCACCGGGCGAACAACAGCGCATCGCGTTCGCCCGCGTGCTGCTGACCAAACCCAAGGCGGTCTTCATGGACGAGGCCACCTCGGCACTCGACGAGGGCCTGGAATACATGCTTTATGGATTGGTTCGCAAACACTTGCCGGACACCATCCTGGTCAGTGTCACGCACCGCAGCACGGTCGGTCAGCACCATGAGCAGCACCTCGAGCTGCTCGGCGAAGGGCGCTGGCGGCTCGGCGAGACCGATGAGAACTCCGCTCGCAATCCCGCGTTGGTAGACCAGTAGCAGCCTGTCCGCCGGTACCTTCCCGGCATGGAGATGTTCACCCCGACGCTGGACTGGGGCAACGAGATCCTCGCGTCGGTGCTGTGGGTTGCCAAGGCATGGGCCCTCAGCGCACTCGTGCTGTTGGCCGTCCTGGCGGTGGTCGCGCGGGTGACCACGTGGGGCCGCCAGTTCTGGCGGATCACCGGTGGGTATTTCACGGGGCGCCAGAGCATGACGCCCTGGGTGCTGTTGTCTGTCCTGCTGCTGTCGGTACTGATCTCAGTACGGATGGACGTGCTGTTCAGCTACTACGCCAACGACCAGTCCTCGGCTTTGCAGGTCGCCTTCGAGGGCGCCGCGGCGGGTGACGACGCGGTCCGCAATTCCGGTGTCAGCGGGTTCTGGCGCTCGATCATGATCTTCGCGCTGTTGGTCGCGGCCGACATCACCCGCACGCTGCTCGACCTGTACCTGATGCAGTACTTCATCATTCGCTGGCGGGTGTGGCTCACCGACCATCTCACCGGCGACTGGTTCGGTGACCGCGCCTACTACCGCGCCCGTTTTCTGCCGTCGTTCGGCGGCGAACCCGTCGACAATCCGGATCAGCGCATCCAGCAGGACATCGACGTGTTCACTACCGGGACCGGACCGGAGACCAACACCCCGACGGTCGGAACCGCCCAGACCCTGATGTTCGGTTCGGTGAACTCCGTCGTCTCAGTGGTGGCGTTCACTCCGATCCTGTGGAATCTCGCCGGGCCGCTGACGATTCTGGGAGTGACGGTGCCCAAGGCGTTGTTCTGGATCGCCCTGGTGTGGGTGGCGGTCACGACCGTGGTGGCGTTCTGGATCGGCCGCCCGATCATCCGGTTGACGTTCCGCAACGAACTCACTAATGCCGCGTTCCGGTACGCACTCGTGCGCATCCGCGACGCCGCCGAAGCGGTGAGCTTCTACCGCGGCGAGCACACCGAGCGTGGCGCGCTCGCGCTGCGCTTCGCCCGGATCATCGCCAACTACCGCAGGCTGGTGCGCCGGGGCGTGGCTTTCCTCGGCTGGAACCGCTCGATCAGCCAGATCATCTCCCCGCTACCGCTGATGGTGCAGGCCCCGCGGTTGTTCGCCGGAGAACTCAGGCTGGGCGATGTCATGCAATCGGCGGGGGCTTTCGGCTCGGTGCAGAGCTCATTGAGCTTCTTTCGCGCCGTCTACGACGCATTCGCCGGCTACCGCGCCGCGATCATCCGGCTCGACGGACTGGTCACCGCGAACGAACAGGCGAGGACGCTACCGAGATTGGCGGGTGCCCCCAGTGTCGACGGCGCGCTTGAGATCGACGCTGTCGAGGTGCGCTCACCGACCGGCCAGCTCCTGCTGGACGACCTCGATCTGCGGCTGGCGACCGGCGAGGCTTTGGTGATCACCGGCCCGTCCGGAACCGGCAAGACCACGCTGCTGCGCACCCTCGCGCAGTTGTGGCCGTTCGGCTCGGGAACGGTCCGGTTTCCCGACGATCACCGGGTGATGTTCGTGTCCCAATTGCCCTATGCCCCACTCGGCGACCTACGCACGGTGGTCAGCTACCCGGCGGCGAGCGGCGCGTACGGCGACGACGCCATCCGGGATGCCTTGGCGACGGTCTCGTTGGGGCATCTGACATCTCGACTGGACGAGGATTCGGACTGGTCGAAGGTGCTCTCCCCCGGCGAACAACAACGCATCGCGTTCGCCCGCGTGCTGCTGGCCGAGCCGCGGGCGGTGTTCCTCGACGAGTCGACCTCGGCGCTCGATGCCGGCCAGGAATTCGCGATGTACACGACGTTGCGCAGCCGGTTGCCGGACACGATCGTCGTGAGTGTCAGCCACCGCAACACCGTCGAACAGCATCACGACCGGCGCCTCGAACTGCTTGGCGCCGGCCGTTGGCAGCTCACCGAGCTGCGCACTCCCGCCTAGTTTGGGCGGGCCGGGGCGTGCCGCTTATCCAGCCGCATCACGTGGCCAACACGTCGACCAGCAGACCGATCTGAACCTCGAACACCAGCCCCGGGTCCGTGAGGGTGTCGGCACCATACTGACCGAACACCTCAAGGCTCACCGCACCGACCAGCGCCGCCCACAGCAGAAAGCACTTCGCCAGCACACCATCACCGCCGGGAAAATCGAACTCCGCGCGCAAGCGATCGAAGTCATCCGAAAGTGGTTGCGCCACAGCACCACCCGACTCTCCGACGGCCCCGGCGGCAATTCCATCGGCCACCGCCGAGAACAGTGCAGCCACCACCCGGGTCCCCGGCCCAATAGTGCGCTCTGCCGGTGCGTGATATCCGGGTACCGGGCTCCCGTACAGCAGCGCCCAGCGCGCAGGCTGGTCGATCGCCCACCGGCGGACCGCGCATGCCATTTCCAACAGCCTTGTCCGCCAGTCTGATTCGGCAGAAAGCCCCGCCGCGGCTTGATCGACCACGTCGGCCAGTTCGGAATAGGCATCGACTACCAGCAGTGTGAGCAAATCATCGCGGTCGGCAACGTAGCGGTAGATCGCCGAAGACACCATGCCGAGCTCGCGCGCAATGGCCCGTAGCGACAGTCCGGCCGCACCCTCGGTGACCAGATGCCTCCTGCCGATCTCGACGATGGCCGCCTCGATGCGCTGCCGACTCTCCTGCCGTTTGCCCACGGCGGCAGTCTGCCACAACCGAGATCAGTGCTCTTGAATTATTGCCCCGATCGTGTCACGATGTAATTCGAGAGCGCTGCTCTTGTTTCTGCCTACAGGAGGCTGACGATGACCTCGCGATACGACGCACCGGGCCTGCTGGCTCGTACCGGCAACAACCTGATCCGCCGGCTCGCCGAGGCCGGTGTCAGCATCGCCGGCACCACCGCCCTGCGTGTGCGAGGCCGGCGCACGGGGCAGACCCGCACGGTAGTGGTGAACCTGATGTCGGTGGGCGGCAGGGACTTCCTGGTGTCACCTCGCGGTGAAACCCAGTGGGTCCGCAATGCCAGGGCTGCGGGCGAGGTGGAGACCGGGACACGCCGGCGCAGTTCGACGCGCCGCCTGACCGAGGTTCCCGATGAAGCCAAGCCCGCACTGCTGCGGAACTACCTCGCGCGGTGGTACTGGGAAGTCAAGGGCCACATGGCCGGGTTGACACCGCAATCGTCGGACGTCGAACTGCGGGCCACAGCCCCGTCCATCCCGATCTTCGAACTGCTCGACTAACGCCGTAGCCAAGCGTCAGTGGCCATCGACCTGACTGGAGGCCTGCACCATGCCGCGGGCCTGACCACTGGCGCTCTGCCATGACACCGCGGCCGGGAACTGCCCCCAGGTGCTGTTGAACACACCGACGATGGCGGCCCGCCCATCCGGCGTAACGACGTACACCGGGCCGCCCGAATCGCCCTTCTGGCTGACCACACCGTGGGCCATGGTGAACCAACCGTTGTTGACGGCCTCGACGTTTCCGCAACTCTCACCGGTGATCACGCCGAAATGACACACCGGAAGGCCCGGGGTCGCCACCGCGCCCGGGTCGTCGACGAGCATGCGGCCACCAGGCAGGATGTTGTTCACCGCGACATCGCCCGCCAGTTGGATCGTCTCCCAATCGGCGATCGCATGATCCGTATCAACCGTGGCGCCGTCAGGCGTGTTGTCTTGGAACGACATCTGCTGACCGATGAAGTTGCCGTCACGGTCACCCACCGGACCACTACCCCGACAATGTCCGGCGGTGTAGGCCACCCGGGACACCGGATCGACAAAGCCCAGGGTGCACACGTTGGTGTCCTGGCGAATCTCCATGCCCGGGTACACCAACACTCCAGGGTCGGCGGAAGCCGGCGCAGACGACAAGGCCAAGGCCGATATCGACGTTGCCGCCACGAGCAACGCCCGCGAGAGGAGCAGCCACGGCTGGAGCACGACAGTGCCTCCGATCTGGTCTGGTATCCGCCGAGTTTAGCGGCGGACGACGATGGCCCGGACCGAATGGTCCGGGCCATCGTCGTCAGGACGTTGGCGTCCGCCAGGTCAGGGAATCGTCAGAACCTGGCCGGGATTGATCAGATCCGGGTTCGCGATGCCGCTGGCGTTGGCAATCTCCTGATAGCGGTTGCCGTCGCCGTAGAACCGCTCGGCGATCGCCCACAGCGTGTCGCCCGACTCCACCGTGTAGGTGCGCGGCTCGGGGGCCGTCGGCGGGGCGGCGGGTTCGGGTTCCGGTGCGGGTGCCGGCTCTTCGACCGCGGCCAGCTCGGGCGCGGCGGCTTCAGGGGCCGGGGGTGGCGGCTCGGTGGTGTCGGTCTTCGACGACCAGGCCGGTCCGTCGGCGGCGTAGAGCACCAAGTTGCGGTCGTCCTGAAGGACGAGCTTCACGTTCTTCTTGCCCTTGGTGTCGGTGTGCCACACTGGCTTCTCCGACGTATAGAGCACGAAGTTGCCGTCGGTCTGCACCTCGGCGCGCACGACGTCTTGTCCGTTGGTCTCCGTCGACCAAACCGCCTGGTCACGCGCGTACAGCACCAGGTTGCCGTCATCCTGCAGCGTCAGGGTGTATGCGCCGTTGTTGGAAGTGAGCGATCCGCCCTTCTCGAGCTTCTGCCCTTCGGTCAGTGTGTCTCCCACTCAGATCCCCTATCGCTACGCGGCCGGCCGGATCGAGCCCGGCTGCGGGTGAGCTTACTGATCTTGGATTTACTTGTGGGGCGTTATGCTCACCGCAATTCGAAACAGCGGGCCAACTCCCAGTGACATCTCAGCCGGGCGAGCCGAAACACGCACCCGAGCCGGCCCGCCATCCACGTCACGATCCCACCGCCGTTGCTCCGTTACTGCCGCAGCGCCGGGTGCAAAATCTAAGCACACCAACAGTTTCCACACGTCGAATCGGCTCCACCGAACGCCACGCTTCAGCGGAAGTTCAGCACCTCGTCGCCCCAGGCCGTACGAAGGTCACGGTCCGGGTCGGCGACCGTCTTGTCCTGCTTGTCGATCAACAGGACCGCACGGTCGTCGCGCCGGTACGGGCGCCACACCGGCTCCCCGGCGGCACCTGCGGGTGCACCGGTGGTGGCGAAGTTGGTCCAGCGGCGGCGGATGCGCTCCGACACCGCCCGACCGTGCTTGAGCCCACCCAGCTTGAACGTCGGGTCCTTGGGACCGGCAACCAGATTGCCCCACACGAAGGGCAGCTCGGTGGCGTGTGCGGCACCGAGTCGCAGTAGCCGCAACATCGGGGTGGCGAAGTCGAATCGGTAGAAATAGACGGGTGCCACGGCACTGTGCCCGTCGGCGAACCACAGCGACGGCATCCGAAATCCGATGTCGCGGGCCACACCCATACCGCGGGCCTTGGTACGCAGGCCCGAATACGCAGCGGCGATCTGGGCCTCCGTCGGCAGCGACAATCCGGGCTGCTCGGCGGCGATACCGTCGAACATCGCCCGGATAGCTTCCGGGGTGATTGGCATCAGCGGCGACTTCATCCAGCGGAACAACGCGGCCTCGTGCTTGTTGGTCCCGATGATCAATGGCACCGGGAGTGTGCGGCCCTCGCGCGCCAGCTTCACCGGATAGTCCGGCACCACGTCGCCGTCGACGATAGGAGCGAATGCCAACGTGCCCGGCATCTGTTCCGGCACCAAGTTGAACATCCGCCGGGAGACCGAGAGCACGGCCGAGACCGGCACCTGAGCCATCCGTCCGACGTCGTCGGGAGCGATGCCCAGCCCGTCGAGAACCTGACGTGCCACCCGGCGGGACCGTTCGGCGTCGTAGATCGAGGTGACCGGGGAACTCTGGGCAATCGCCGCGTTGAACAGACCCCCGGCAGCCGGGCTGGCCAGCAGCGTGGTGACGATGCCACCGCCTGCCGATTCACCGAACAGGGTGACGCGGTCCGGGTCACCACCGAATGCGGCGATGTTGTCGCGCACCCAGCGTAGGGCGCACAGCACGTCGCGCAGACCCAGATTGGTGTCGAAACGTATACCGGCTGTGCTCAATTCGGTCAGGTCGAGGAATCCGAAAGCACCCAGCCGGTAGTTGACGGTGACAACGACCACGTCGCCCTCGGCGGCCAGCATCTGGCCCCGGTACAGCGGTTGACTGGCCGAGCCCAGGACGTACGCCCCGCCATGAGCCCACACCATCACCGGTCTACCGTCCCCCGGCTCGGCATCCGCAGGCGCCCAGACATTGAGCACCAGGCTGTCCTCGGCCTGGGGCCCACCGAGATCGATCGGAATCCGTGGATCGACAAGTTGCGGGCAGACCGGGCCCACCGCGGTGGCATCGGCGACTTCCTGCCATGGCCGAGGCGGTTCGGGTGCGCGCCAACGCAACTCTCCTACCGGGGCGGCGGCGTATCGAATTCCCTGCCACACCTTGACCGTTCGGTCATCGGTTCCGCGCACCGGTCCGTAGGTGGTGTCGACCACCGGGCCGTCGGCGGCAACGGTGGGTTCGGACATGACCGGCTCCTCGATGATGCGACGACTGCCAACGTACTGCCACCGACTGGGCGATGAACCCCGACTGGGCCTCGTTCTCTAGGACACCGACCTTTCGCTAGGTTGGTGCGGTGCGGAAGTGGGCGTTGCTGATCGCGGCGATCGCCACCGAAGTCGCGGCCACCCTGTCACTACGAGCCTCCCAGGACCATGCGGCCTGGATATTCGTGGTGGTTGTCGGCTACCTCGGTGCGTTCGCGCTACTGACCATGGTGCTGCGGGCGGGCATGCCGGTCGGTGTGGCCTACGGCGTCTGGGGTGCGCTGGGCACCGCCACCACCGCGGTCCTTGCCGCGGCGTTGTTCGGCGATCCGTTCACCTGGCCGATCGCTGCGGGCATCGGCCTGATCATCGCCGGGGTACTGCTCGTGGAGCTCGGATCACCCGCAGAGGACGCGCAGCGATGATGTGGGTGGTGCTGAGCGGCGCGATTCTGTGCGAGGTGTTGGCGACCCTGGCGCTGCGGGCATCAGATGGATTTCGCCGCAAGGCCTGGATCCTGCCGGTATCGCTCGGGTACGTGGTGTCCTTCACCTTGTTGTGGTTCGCGTTGTCGTTGGGCATCCCCGTCGGCATCGCTTACGGCATCTGGACCGCATGTGGCGTGGCCCTGGTCGCCGTCGCTGCCAGGTTCTTGTTCCACGAGGCCCTCACGCCCGTCATGATGATCGGCATCGCGCTCATCGTGTCGGGCGTGTTCACGATCGAGCTGGCAACTGCGGCACACTGAGCACGTCGTGAGTGCTGCCCAACGCCCCGGCCAGCGCCATCACCAGCACGCCGGCCACCGGCACGATGAGCAGGCCGACACGTAGTCCGGCGGCATCGGCGACGACGCCGACCAGCAACGGCGCACCGAAGAACCCCACCCGCATCAGCCACGTCACCGCCGTCAGCCCCGTGCCCGGCCGCAATCCGGGCAACTGGTCGGCACCGTGCATGGCGGCCGGGATCAGGGTGGCTACCCCCAGCCCGGCAGCCGCGAAACCTGCAATCGTCGCGGGCACGCTGGGGAACGCGAGCGCAGCGCCCATTCCCGCGGCCGTGACGAGGCCACCGGCGCGCACCACGGACCGCTCGCCGAACCGGTCGACCAACCGGTCCCCGAACAGACGGCCCACGAACATGAATCCGACTACCGCGATGTAACCGAACGCGGCGACAGCCGAGGGCGCCTGCAGGGTGTCCCGCAGGTATAGCGTGGCCCAGGAGCTTCCGGCATCCTCCACGGTCGCCCCTGCGATGGCGATCACGACCAGCGCCAGCAGGGTCAGGTAGACGCCGGTGCCCGGCCGGTTTACCGCACGGGCCCGCACAGCGGGGTGATCCTCATGATCGTTCCCTGCGAGCAGGAAGCGGTCGGCGACGAGGACCACTGCGCAGACCATCACCGCCACCACCGCGAGGTGGGTGCCGCGCGGCACACCGAGGGCGATCACCGCGGCGCCGGTCAGTCCTCCGAGTATTGCCCCGACCGCCCACACCGCATGGAACGAGTTGATGATGGACCGGCCATAGGCGCGCTGCACCCGCAGGCCGTGGGCGTTCTGAGCCACATCGGTGATCGCGTCGCAGGCGCCACCCAGGAACAGCGCAGCGGCCAGCACGGCCGCGCTGTGCGTCACCGCCGCAACGACCACGAGAACCGCCAGCGCAACTGTGGCGACCACGGCGACCCGGGCCGACCGGTAGCGCCGGATCAGCACGCCTGCGGCCAGGCCGGCGACCAGCGCACCGGCCGAGAACGCCGCCACGGTAGCGCCGTAGGCGGCGTTGCTCAACTGCAGGTCAGCCTTGATCTGCGGATAGTGGGGCACCAGATTGGCGAAGATCGCCCCGTTGGTCAAGAACAGCGACCCGACGGCGACGCGGGCCCGTAGCAGTGGGGCCGAATCGACCCGTACCGAAACCACTTCGGCGACGATACCGCCCGTCAGACGGCGGTAGACACCAACCGATCGCCGACCCGCCGCAGGTCGGCGGGATGCGCCGCCTCGTTGACCGGGTAGCGGTTCGGGGCCTCCGTGGACCTGCTGATCCGCGATGTCGACTGACGCGATCGGGCTGTGGACAACCAAGATGGCACCATGCACCAAGATGGCACCATGACTGGATTGCCGCAGACCCTGGTGGAGCTGGCCCGGCGCTACGGCGTCGCCACCGAGTACCACGACTGGACCGGACGCCGGACCACGGTGTCCGAATCGACGCTGGTGGCGGTGCTGGAGGCGTTGGGGGTGGCAGCCGGGACCGAACAGGACCGCGCCGCCGCGGTGAGCGACCACGAGCGCAGCTATTGGCAGCGTTCGCTGCCGCCGATCGTCATCGGCCGAGCCGGGTGGTCTACGGCGTTCTGGGTCCATGTGACCCATGGCGACCCCGTCGACGTGACGCTGCGCCTGGAGGACGGCAGCACGCGAACCGGGTTGCACCAGCTGGAGAACAATCGCCCCCCGTTCGATCTCGGTGACCGCCTCGTCGGTGAGGCCACCTTCGAACTACCGGCCGATCTTCCGCTTGGTTATCACCGACTGCACCTCGCGGCCGGGAACTTCCATACCGAGACACCCGTGGTGATCTCCCCTGCCACGCTGACCCTGCCGCCCCGGCTCGGTGACCGGCGCGGCTGGGGGGTCTCGGTGCAGCTGTACAGCGTCTCGTCGCAGAACTCCTGGGGTGCCGGCGACCTCACCGATCTAACCGATCTCGCTGTGTGGTCAGCCGCTGCCCACGACGCCGATTTCATCCTGGTCAACCCACTGCACGCAGCCGCACCGACTCCTCCGATGGAGCCGTCTCCGTACCTGCCCACATCGCGCCGCTTCGTCAACCCGTTGTATCTGCGGGTCGAAGCCATCCCCGAGTACGCCGACGCGCGCCACCGCGGCCGTATCCGCAAACTGCAGGTAGACATCGCCGAGCGGGCCCGGCGCCGCGAGCTGATCGATCGCAACAGCGCGTGGGAGGCCAAATCGGCCGCGCTGAAGCAGGTGTACCGCGTACCCCGGTCGGCCGGCCGCGAGCTGGCCTACACCGCGTACCGGGCCAGGGAGGGACGCGCGCTCGACGATTTCGCGATCTGGTGCGCGCTGACCGAAAAACACGGGCACGACTGGCACAACTGGCCCATCGAGTTGCAGCATCCGCACAACCCCGAGGTCGCGGCGTTCGCGGCCGCCAATCCCGCAGCCGTCGATTTCTACCGCTGGCTGCAGTGGCAGCTCGACTGCCAGCTGACCGCCGCCCAGGCCACCGCGGTGCAGGCCGGGATGGCGCTGGGAATCATGGGTGATCTGGCGGTGGGCGTCGACCCCGACGGTGCCGACGCCTGGGCCCTTCAGGACGTGATGGCGCTGGGCGTCACGGCGGGCGCACCGCCCGATGAGTTCAACCAGCTCGGTCAGGACTGGTCGCAGCCGCCGTGGCGGCCGGACCGGCTCGCCGAGCAGGCCTACGAACCGTTCCGCGCGCTGGTCTCCATGGCGTTACGGCACGCGGGTGGCCTGCGCATCGACCACATCATCGGCATGTTCCGGCTGTGGTGGATTCCCAAGGGCGCGGCCCCCACGGAAGGCACCTACGTGCGCTATCACCACGACGCGATGATCGGCATCATCGCGCTGGAGGCGCACCGCGCCGGGGCTGTCATCGTCGGCGAGGACCTCGGCACCGTCGAGCCGTGGGTGCGCGATTATCTGCGCGACCGCGGCCTGTTCGGCACCTCCATCCTCTGGTTCGAGGGCGACGACAGCGGCGCGCCGCTGCCCGCCGAACGCTGGCGCGAGTACTGCCTGTCCTCGGTCACGACACATGACCTGCCGCCGACCGCCGGATATCTGGCCGGCGACCACGTGCGGCTACGTCAGGAACTCGGCCTGCTCACGCGGCCTATCGAAGTCGAGCTGGCCGAGGACCAGGCCGCGCAGGATGCATGGTTCGCCGAGCTGCGCCGGGTCGGCCTACTTGACGCCGAGGCCGGTCCCGAAGAGATCGTGACGGCGCTGTACCGCTATCTGGGGCTGACCCCGTCCAAATTGTTGACGTTGTCGCTGGCCGACGCGGTAGGCGAATTCCGCACGCAAAATCAGCCAGGCACCACTGACGAATACCCCAACTGGCGCGTACCGCTCGGTGGCCCCGACGGCCGTCGCCTACTCGTCGAAGACGTGTTCGGCAATGCCCGGGCGGCGACTCTCTGCGACCTGATGGCGGCGCTGGTGCAGTCGCGTGTGTAACACCAGACGACGCTGCAACGGTTTCACAATCGTCACAGCTGCGATATGTTCGCAGCTCAACCCGAACGTTCGGAGACTTGACGTGAACAAGCAGCTTCTTGTGCTCGGTGGTGGACTCGCCGCTGCCGGCGCGATCACCCTGTTCGGCGCGGGCACCGCGGCCTCGCAGCCCAATTCCGGCGCCGCGGTCAACGTCGTCGGCGAGCCGTACATGAAGGCGCTGCAGATTCTCAAGAGCCAGGGTGTCAAGGCGTACTTCGGCGGGTCGTTCGGCAGCGCATTGCCGCAGTCCCAGTGCCTCGTGGACGCCCAGAAGGTCACCTCTCAGGGCCGGATGCTGCTGACGCTGGACTGCACCGAGCACGCGTTGGAACAGCTGCAAGAGACCCAGAGCTCAGGCGGGGCGCCGGGTGCCCCGCACGTGGGCTCCAACGGCGTGACCACAGTGACGCCGACACCGGTGGTTCCGATCGCCGGCGCACCGGGCGCGGGAACCCCGGCGGGCTAATCCGCGACGCCGGCGACACCCTGACCTGCGTGTCACGGGCCGGAGAGGGTGGCCATCTCACGCCCGATCCGTAGGGCGCGACGGTACTATTCCGCGCATGCCGCTGGCCCCTGGTGCGACGTTTGCGGGATACACGATTGTCCGATTGTTGGGGTCCGGCGGGATGGGCGAGGTGTACCTGGCCCAGCATCCGCGGCTGCCTCGGCAGGATGCGTTGAAGGTGTTGCCGACGGCGGTGTCCGCCGACGGCGAATATCGCGAACGGTTCAACCGGGAAGCCGACATCGCCGCGTCGCTGTGGCATCCGCACATCGTGGCGATCCACGACCGCGGCGAGCACCAGGGGCAGCTCTGGATCTCGATGGATTACGTCGACGGCACCGATGCCGCCAAGGCACTGCGAGAGCGGCACCTCAGCGGTATGCCCAAGGATCAGGTGTGCGAGATCATCTCCGCAGTGGCCGAGGCGCTCGACTACGCCCATCAACGCGATCTGTTGCACCGCGACGTCAAGCCCGCGAATATCCTGCTCGCCCAACCAGCTCCCGACGAACAGCGGATCCTGTTGGCCGACTTCGGTATTGCGCGCTATGCCAATGAGGCCAGCGGGCTGACCGCGACCAACATGACCGTCGGCACCGTGGCCTATGCCGCCCCCGAACAGCTGCTGGGACATCACCTGGATGGACGGGCCGACCAATATGCACTGGCAGCCACGGCTTTTCACCTTCTGACCGGCAAGCCGCCGTTCGAGAATTCCAACCCCGCCGTGGTGATCAGTCAGCATCTGTCATCCGCTCCGCCGGCACTGGCCGCAAACCACCCCGATCTCGCCCCGCTCGACCCGGTGCTGGCCAAAGCCATGGCCAAGAATCCCAAGGACCGGTTCGAACGCTGCGTGGATTTCGCTCGGGCACTACGTCATCAGCTCGATGCCGGAGACGCCGACGGAACCCAGCTGGCGCCGGTGGCTGCCGCGCCGCACCGAAGCCTGCTGCGGCCGGCGGTGCTCGTTCCCGCGGTGCTCGCGACGTTGTTGATCGCGGCGATTGTCGTTGCGACAGTGGAGTTCCGGCGCGCCGACGAGCGTCCGATCGCGAAAACGACGGTAACCACCACTCCGGTCATCACGCCGGTGAGCACTATGGCCGTACCGCCCCCGCCCCCGCCCCCGCCACGCACCGACAGCGCGACTACCGTGACGACGACTGTTATGACGACGGCTCCGGCCACCCCTGCCGCGGTGGTGATCGGTGCCAACTGCGCTCCCCCGGGTGCGACGGGCACTACCGCCGGCGGCGCCACGGCGTACTGCTCGACGCTGCAGACCACCGGTACGTCGATATGGTCACTCACGCAAGGTGATATCCCGAGCCCGACAGTTACCGTCGATCCCACCGAGGAACAGTTGCCGGTCGCCGAGGAGTCACCGGTCCGGGTCTGTATGCAGCAGACCGGCATGACCCGGCGGGAATGCCGTGAGTCGATTCGCCGCAGTAACGGTCTGCGATGAGCCTCGTTGTCGCGGACCGGTTGGCGCTGGCACGGCCGGGCATTGATCGTCAACCCACTCGAGGCGCGGCCGCTGCATCACCTTCGTGGTAACCCGCCAGCGGCGGGGCGGCCATCAGCTGGTCCAGCAAAGGCCGCTGGCCGGCCAACAGCTTCTCCCGGGCCGCAGCCACCGGAAGCCATGCGGCGCGGTCGATCTCGGGAAACTCGCTGATCTTGCCGGAGCCCTTCGGCCACTCGATCGTGAAGGTGTTGCTGTGGACGACGGTCGCATCGAAGTCGCCGCATACCGCGAACACGGTGACCACCTTGCCGCCGGCCTGCCGCACCGGGGCAAGGTCCAATCGGGGCCCGTCGGGCGCCGGCGCGCCCAGTTCTTCGGCGAACTCACGCCGGGCCGTCGTCCACGCATCCTCACCGTCGGCGTATTCCCCTTTGGGGACCGACCAGGCTCCATTGTCCTTGCGCGCCCAGAACGGCCCGCCGGGATGGACGATGAGCACTTCTACACCGCCCTCGGTGATGCGGTACAGCAACAGCCCGGCGCTCAGTTTCGGCATTGCCTGCACCCTACGGGCACGCGCCCGGGGCGCCCGACCGCGTTGCCCTATGGTCTGCAGCTGACGGACATGGGCCCGAGGACGTTCTCGGCCAACTCACGGCGATGGGTGTGACGTTGGATCTCACGCGGCTACCGCGGTGAATATTGCCCCGACCACTTTGCTGAAGCGTTGTAGCGAGCGTCACGCAACAAACTGAGACGGCCGTCTCAATCTGGCCGTTCGGTGACCCAGCCCGACAGTTCTTTCGATCGCCGAGCAGATTTTTTGCGTCTGGAATTAAATCGCCGAACTGCTGGTTTAAGCCGAAGTAACCAATTCAGCAGGTAGTGAAAGTTTACGCATGAGCGCCGCAGGCACTGGGGTCGTCACCCTTCGGCGGATAACCAAAGAACGAAAGAAGGCACAGAAGATGAAGAAGTTTGGATTAGCTACAGCACTTGTTGGCACGGCCACCGCGGCCGTCATCGGGGTCGCCGGACCGGCGCAAGCAGCTCCCACCGGACCCGGAAGCGCCCAGCAGACGATCTCTGAGCTGGAGGCACAGGGATACAACGTCATCGTCAACCGGACCGGCTCGACGCCGCTGGACCAGGCCACCGTCGTCTCTGTACGGCCGGGCCAGAAGTTCTCGCAGACCGATCACCGCAACCCGGGCAGCGATCTGCAAACCACCGTCACCGGCAAGACGGTTTACGTGGACGTGAAGTAACGCAAAAACAGAACCAAACGTCAAGGAGGGGCGCCCGATTCGGGCGCCCCTCCTTCGTGTTCGACGTGATCAGACCCCTTTCCAGGCGGATTGGATCTCGGTGCCGATGTCTATGACCTTGGCCTTCTCCGCTCCCGGGCTGTCGATCTCACCGGCCACATGCGCGGCGATGAATCGCCTGATCTCGGCATCCACCCCGGCCAGGATGCGCAGCACCTCGGCGCGCAGCGATTTCGAGGTGACGTGGATCGAGATGTCTGACGGCCGCGGCTTCTTGACGTCGAGGATCAGCAGCAGCGGTTCGGCCGCCAGTGCCGTGGCGCGCAGCGCGATCTCGCCGAACACCATGAACTTTGGACGGTCGATCCTCAGGTCGATCACCATGTCGATCTCGAGCGGTATCCGGATGGAAAACGTGATCGTTTCACCGACATTGCGTGTCACCCGCGGCTTCTGGATCGTCACGTGCGCTGTGACTTTGGCGATCTTGCCCGGTCCCTGGCCGATAGGGCCGATCTCGAATTCGTCGCCGGCGATCGATCCGATCGCGTCACCGACGCGTTCCTCGGAGACGGCGATCTCGAAGAACCGACGCCCGAATTCCTCGTAGGTGATGTAGTCGTGGTCAACCATGGTTCTGATACGGTCTCACGTCCACCTCCGGTGGCGGGACAACCGGGCCGTAAACCATTTCGCCTCATTCAACGAAGCACCGCAATCGGCCGACCGCAAGAGGGTTCGGCGTCAGGTCCGCGATCAGGACGGCCCGGTTCCGCTCGGTTTCCAGTCGAGCGACCACGCTGTACCCCGACGCGACGGGTTTGCACCACGTCGCGCCCGCGCACAGCTCGATCAGCTGTGATACCACCAGTGGTCGGTTCTCCCCGGCGTGCACGGCGACGTCGCCCGCCAGCCTGCGGCGTACGGCCACTTCGTTGCCGACACACAACTCGTCGAGCAGCCGGGTGAACAGCCGCTTTCCCGCCCGGCCCGGACCGCGGAAACCCGCGGCAAACCCGACCACCCCCGCGAATCCTTGATTGCGCAGCAGGGTACCGGCCAACTGGATACCTGCCGGCAGCGCCGCGACACCGGAGCGCAGGAACTGGCCCACCATCGTGGGTAATTCCCAGTACGCCTGCAGCTCCGCGATCCGGAGATCCGGTGTCAGCGCGTAGCGCAGATAGGCCGGGATGCACATGGTCACGGTCCCGGTTTTCTCTGGGTTCCGCTTCGGAGCCATGGTTACCTGCAGCTCCAGATCGCGGATCACCGTGGTGCCGGCGACGACGTCCATGTCGCCGCGGAAGCTGATCTGTCGCGGCCCGATGAAAGTGTCGTAGAACCGCTCGATCTGCTGTGCTCCGAAATGCGGCCGGGAGCCGACGGGATCCTCGATCCGTCCGCCGTCAGCGAACAGGCCAACCCAGCCGGCGCGGTCGCGAGAGCCTGCTGCCTGCAGAGATCGTTGGGCAGCGGCGAGCAGATCAGCGGGTGTGGGAGCCATATGGTTCGTTTAGCATCCTGCCGTTCTCCGGATGCGCGCACACTGGTGTTTGACCGCGGTTGGCTGAGGAGGATGCGATGAGCGGCAACGGACCCTTCGGATTCGATCCCGACGACTTCGACCGCGCCGCCCGCGAGGCGCTGGACGGGATCGGCAAGTTCCTGTCTGGTGGCCGGCCGGGTTGGGCCGACCTGGTCGACGAACTCGGCCGGTTCTCGAAACCCCGGACCGAGCCGGAGACCACGGGCGAGGCGGGCGACGGTGTGTGGGCGATCTACACCGTCGACGACGACGGTGGCGCCCACATCGAGCAGGTGTTTCCCACCGAACTCGACGCGTTGCGCGCCAACAAGACCAACACCGATCCGGCCCGACGAGTCAGATTCCTGCCCTATGGCATCGCGGTAGGTGTGCTCGACGCGGACACCGAGGAGTGACCCGCGGCAAAAGGTGACCGGGTCGCCGTGGCGCCGACTAGGCTGCTGCCCAGGGCCGACGAGGTCGGCCTCTGCGTCGGCGAACCTGGGGGTGAGACATGATTCGCGAACTTCTCGTCGCCGCGGCTGTCGCCGGGGCCACGATGGCAACCGCCCCCTGGGCCGCGGCCGACGACAACAGCAACATGTACTTCGATCAGCCGGGGCACTACGCCACCGACGTTCCCGGCATGAGCTACGACGCGTCCAACGGTGCGCCGTGCTTCAGCTGGGAGACCAACGTCTTTGGGCGTGGTCCTGGCGGCGAGGCCATGCAGTGCCGGTGGATCCCGAACCAGTGGCCCCCGGTCGATACCGGCTTCTGGACCTACGCCTATCCGCTGCAGGGCGTACAGAAGATCGGTTCGCCGTGCCCGGGCCCGCAGACCGCGGCGCAGTCGCCCGACGGCCGGCCGATGCTGTGCCTGGGAGCGCGGGGCTGGCAGCCCGGCGAGCTGACCGGAAACGGTTTCTTCCCGCAGTGAACTAGGCACGTGCGCTCGGCACCGTGTGCGTGATTCAATCCCGCCGGGACCGTGAAATCTCTGATCCTTCGCCGTCAGGCCGCAAGGAC
Organism: Mycobacterium sp. 155; assembly: GCF_000373905.1. Lineage (NCBI taxonomy): Bacteria > Bacillati > Actinomycetota > Actinomycetes > Mycobacteriales > Mycobacteriaceae > Mycobacterium > Mycobacterium sp. 155. Next base: position 1,235,642 of record NZ_KB892705.1, on the reverse strand, counting down.
GGTGATCAGCGCCATCCTGCCACGCACACGGGCTCAGATGGGCGACGCGGTCAACCCCTCGAACGACCCCGACACAACGTGACAATACGCGATGTCCAACAGTTTCTTAACGTTTCGCTGAATGTCAGCGCACGCTAATTTGACGGTCGCGATAATCAATGGCGCGGACATAATGTTCCGCCACCGTCGGACCGGAGCAGGAGGCCGAATATGACCGGCAAAGAACCAGACTGGAGCAGGCCGGCTGCAATGGCCATTCCCAAAGAAGGGTACTTCGAATTGGAGCGCGGCCGATATGGGCCGCTCTACCCGAAAACGCCTGCTTGCTATGGCTTTTCGATCATCGCCAAGGTCAAGGAAGGTCGTGAGGATGCGGTCCGCGCGTACGGTAAGCAGATCGAGGACGCCGTCGCCGGCAGCCCGGAGGTATTGGCTCCGCTGAGACTCCACTATTTGCGCTGGCAACTATTTGATGTCGGCTCAGGGTTGCATTTCCAGTATCAGGGGATCTTCGACACCGACTTCGACAAATACACAGAGGATGCCGTCGCTTTGTTCAGCGCGACCGGGATCACCACGGTGTTCACCAACCTGGAGGGATTCCCCGAGGATTGGAAAGAAAACCCGGCGGCGTTCGTGAAGTTCGTTCGAGAGCATCAAGTCCCGAGCTTCCTGGAGTACGGCGAGTACCCGTACGTCACGGCCGACGAGATCAAGAAAGCGTTGCGCCTCAAGGCAGCGTTCTCCGACATGCTCGACCAGATGCAATGACCGAGGCGCTCGAACTCGACGATATTCAGCACATTCTGCTGACCCGCACCCCCGCGATCACCGGCCGCTACGAGTTCCTCACGTTCGACACCCCGACGGGCGGCCGGGCGTGGCTGTCGGAGTTACTGGACAAGGTGCAGTCGGCGGCCGACGTCGTGGCCACCATGGATTCCTCGGACCGCTGGGTCACCATCGCGTTCACCTGGACCGGCCTGCGTGCCCTCGGCGTGCCCGAGGATGCGCTGGCCAGTTTCCCCGATGCATTCCGTGAGGGCATGGCTGCCCGCGCGAGCATTCTCGGCGATACCGGCGCCAACGCCCCTGAACACTGGGTTGGTGGCCTGGCCGGCGAGGATCTGCACGCGATCGCGATCCTGTTTTCCCGTACCGACGAGCAGTGCCAGAAATCCATTGCCGAGCATGACAAGCTGCTGGCCCGCACCGACGGGGTACGCAGCCTGTCCTACCTCGACCTCAACGCGACACCGCCGTTCAACTACGCCCACGACCATTTCGGGTTCCGCGACCGGCTCTCGCAACCGGTGATGAAAGGCTCCGGCGAGGAACCGACGCCGGGCTCCGGAGACCCTTTAGAGCCCGGCGAATTCGTCCTGGGCTATCCGGACGAGAACGGCCCCGTCACGCTGCTCCCACCGTCGGAACTCTCGCGCAACGGTAGCTATCTGGCCTATCGAAGACTCGAGGAATACGTGGCGGTATTCCGCGACTACCTGCGCGAGCATTCCGAGACCCCGGAGGGTGAGGACCTACTGGCGGCGAAGTTCATGGGTCGCTGGCGCAGCGGTGCCCCGCTTGTGCTCACCCCAACCTGCGACGATCCCGACTTAGGTGCAGATCCTATGCGCAACAACAACTTCAACTACAAAGAGATGGATCCGTTGGGCTATGCCTGCCCACTGGGCTCGCATGCCCGCAGACTCAATCCGCGCGATACCGCGCACAACATGAACCGGCGGCGAATGATCCGGCGCGGCGCGACCTACGGCCCCGCACTACCCGACGGCGCACCTGACGACGGCATCGATCGGGGCATCGCGGCGTTTATCATCTGCGCAGACTTGGTGCGCCAGTTCGAGTTCGCGCAGAACGTGTGGATCAACGACAAGGCTTTCCACGAACTCGGCAACGAGCACGACCCGATTTGCGGCACCCAGGACGGAACGCTCGACTTCACCGTACCGAAGAGGCCGATTCGCAAGGTGTACAAGGGACTTCCCGCGTTCACCAGACTGCGGGGCGGCGCCTACTTTTTCCTGCCGGGACTGCGGGCCCTGCACCACCTCGCGTCGTTTGAGGAGGCGTGATGAGCACAGCACGGACCTACAATCAGCTGCACCTGCCGCGCAAACCTAACGGGCACAGGCGGATCAGCATCTATTGGACGTGGAGCTATCCGTGGGAAGCCCAACGCGATCCGGCCGAAATGTACAACCGGTTCTCCACCATGACCGAGGTCCGCAACGCACTCTGGCCGGGCTACGAGACCCCGGAGTACGACGCAGCCCATTTCCTGCAGGGCATCGCGGGCACGCTGGAACTCTTCCACCGGTCCACCCTGGCGTTCCAAGAGCTGGCCGGCTCGGTCACCGGCCATCCCGTGGCGGTCTTCCAGCGCATCGACCAGGCCGGCTACAAGCTACCCATCGACGCAGGCGTCCTCGACGACTGCGACACGTTGATGGTGTTCGGTCTCGACCATCTCCTGTCCGAACAGGAAGCCGCCCCCGAAGAGCTCGAGGCGATCAAGCAGTGGCTGCGCCGCGAAGGCACCTGTCTGCTGCTGGCCCCGCACCACGACGTCGGCAACACCGATGATTACGGACGCCGTCAGATCGAGTACCAGCACCACGGCGACCCTTTGGTGCCCCGCCAACAACGGTTCGGTCAGTACACCCGGTCCCTGATGACGGGGCTCGGCGTTCCCGTGCACAACAACTGGGGTCTGCGGCCGGCTGTCGTGGCCGGCACCACGGAGATCGCCCCGTTGTCGGCGCGGCGCGATCTTGACGCCCCGGGCCTACTGGCCAACGTCACCACCTTCAATTTCCACCCACACTTACCGCACTACGAACTCACCGCACCCGAAAGCGACGATCTGCGGATACTGGGCCGTCAGCAAGTCGACCCGCACCGCCCCCACCCGTTCACCGAAGCCGGCAACACCGAGTTCAACGCGCTGATCTGGATGCCGCCAGCCGGTGATCGCGCGGGTGACATCGTGCTCGTCGACTCCACCAATTTCACGACATTGTTCGGCGGTACCGACAGCCTGAAGAACTTCTGGAACAACCTCGCGACGATGGGCTGACGGCCGCTACGGCAGGGCAGCGAAAAGATCGAACGGGTTTGCGGGCACGCTCGGCTCTTGTGCAGCGGGCGCCTGAGCCGGAGTTGCGGAAGCGACGGTGGCTGCCGCCGGTGAAGCCTGCGAGACAGTCGGTGTGGGCGAGGTCTCGAGGGCGCTCGAGGCCGGCGTCACTGCATCGGCCGGACCCGGCAGAGCCGGCTCAGACAGATTCTGGGCCGCGTGGGTGGTCGCCCCTGCGGCTGTCTCTGCCGCGGGCGGCATGGCCTGCTCTGCCGCGGGCGGCATGACCTGCTCTGCCGCGGGCGGCATGACCTGCTCTGCCGCGGGCGGCATGACCTGCTCTGCCGCAGGTGGCATGGCCTGGCTCGGCGACTCAGCGGCAGGAACCTCCGGAATCACTTCGCGGCGCAGCACGTCCACCGGTTTGGCAGCCGCGGACACCGGTTTCTCGGGCACCTCGGCGGACGCAGTCCACGGTGTGACCGGTCTCTCGATCTCGCGGCGGCTGGCGAGTGTGGCCACTTGCTTGGCGGGCTGGACATCCCGGGCGTGCACGGCGACCGTCGGCGGTGTCAGGCGCGGAATCGCCGCCGTCACGATCTCCGGAGAACCGGCCGCGGTCAGGGGGGCCGGTGCGGTCACGCGCTCGGTGTCGCCCACCATGAACAGGACACTTGCGACGATAACTCCGATGAAGACGGCTGCGGTGCTGGCGCCGCCGACCCACCACTTCTCGATGCGGCCGCGCGCGCATAGCTTGACCGCCGCTGGCATCCCTGGCGGCACGGTGTCCGTCACGACGGCGTGTGCGGCGTCGTGTGCAGCGGAGGATTCGGCACGGACGAGCGCTGACGGGACGATGCGGACATCGTGGAATCCCATGGACTTCAGCGATGCGATCAGCTTGTCGGCCTTCGCGACGATGTCGTCCTCGCCGGTGACACCGACCGAGCGCACCTCGTGACCGCTGGATGCCGCGATCGCCTGGGCGCCGCGGGCCGCTGAGACGGCACGTCCGACCAGCTCGTCACCATCGTCGACCGGGAACGCGTCGTCATCGAGGACGGCGTGGTCGGTTGCCTCACAGCCGGCGAGTAGGACCCAGCTGACGTCCGTGGACGTCAGCGCCAGTCCGAGTACCGTCTTCACCCGCAGACCCCAATTCCTATCGTCGTACGGCGCCGCGCAAGAGCATATTTTGCTTCGCTCCCGACGGCATCTCATCGAAAATGCCCAAATTCCTAATTTGTTGCTTCTATCGGCGCCGCCGAACCGGGTGTTACCAGCACCGTTGATCATGTTTGCAAACCTCGTTTCGGGGCATCGTTAAGCCGGTGATCACAAAGAATTCATCCATCAGGACAACCTTGGCGGCGGCGAGGACGTGTGGAATGCGGCCGGGGCTGCGCAGGGCCGGGTTCGCGGACATCATGCTGGTGAATTTCGCCGATTTCGCATGTGGCAGAGACGGCAAACCGGGTTTCGCTGCCGCTCGTCACCCGCAATGATGGATGACAGACCCGAGTTCGACGAGGAGCAGAGACTCATGTCCACGATCGAAACCAACGCGTCCACCTGCATCCCGTTCGACCAGGATGTGGCCGCGACGCAAGCGTATTTCGACAGTCCGCGCTTCGACGGCATCATCCGGCTGTACTCGGCCCGCCAAGTGGCTGAGCAGCGCGGCACGATACCGTCCGACTATCCGGTGGCACGCGAGGCTGCGGCCGCGTTCTATCCGCATCTGCGAGAGTTGTTCGCCCAGAAAAAGAGCATCACCACGTTCGGGCCGTACTCACCGGGCCAGGCGGTGGTGATGAAGCGGATGGGTATCGGCGGTATCTATCTGGGCGGGTGGGCTACGTCGGCCAAAGGGTCCATCAGCGAAGATCCAGGACCTGATCTGGCCAGCTACCCGCTGAGTCAGGTGCCTGACGAGGCAGCGGGGCTGGTCCGGGCGCTGCTCACGGCCGACCGCAACCAACAGTATCTGCGGCTGAAGATGACCCCCGAGCAGCGCAGTACAACGCCCGCTTATGACTACCGACCGTTCATCATCGCCGACGCTGACACCGGGCACGGTGGTGATCCCCATGTGCGTAACCTGATCCGCCGTTTCGTCGAGGCCGGCGTGCCCGGGTACCACATCGAGGATCAGCGGCCCGGCACGAAGAAGTGCGGTCATCAAGGCGGCAAGGTTCTGGTCCCGTCGGATGAGCAGATCAAGCGGCTCAACACCGCCCGGTTCCAGCTCGACATCATGCGGGTGCCCGGCATCATCGTCGCGCGCACCGACGCCGAGGCGGCGAACCTGATTGACAGCCGCGCCGACGAACGTGATCAGCCCTTCCTGTTGGGCGCCACAAACCTCAAGATCCCGTCGTACAGGTCCTGTTTCCTGGCGATGATGCGACGGTTCTACACCCTCGGTGTCACCGAGCTCAAAGGCCATCTGCTCTATGCCCTCCCCGAAGGCGAGTACGCCACCGCCGAAGCATGGCTCGAGCACCACGGCATCATGGACCTGGTTGCCGGGGCAGCCGCATCGTGGCAGCAAAGCCCCGATCAGTCCGTCGACACCCTGTTCGACGGCGTGGAATCGCGGTTTGTCGAAGCCTGGCAGGACGATGCCGGGCTGCAAACCTACGCGGACGCGGTCGCCGAGTTGCTCGAGTTCCGTGCGCGGGAGGGCGAGCAGTCCGCCATGACCGCGGCGGACTGGCGCAAGTTCGCTAAGAATGCGTCGCTGTACGCCGCTCGCGAGAAGGCCAAGGAGTTGGGCGTCGACGTGGGCTGGGACCCCGAGCGGGTCAAGACGCCGGAGGGTTACTACCAGATCCGCGGCGGCATCCCGTATGCCATCGCCAAGTCACTGGCTGCCGCGCCGTTCGCCGACATCCTGTGGATGGAGACCAAAACCGCCGACCTCGACGACGCCCGCGAATTCGCCACAGCCGTCCACGCGGTGTACCCCGACAAGATGCTGGCCTACAACCTGTCCCCGTCGTTCAACTGGGACACCACAGGCATGACCGACGACGAGATGCGCCGGTTCCCTGAGGAACTCGGCAAGATGGGCTTCGTCTTCAACTTTATGACCTACGGCGGGCACCAGATCGACGGTGTGGCCGCCGAGGAGTTCGCCACCGCACTTCGGCAGGACGGCATGCTGGCGCTGGCCCGGTTGCAGCGCAAGATGCGTCTCGTCGAATCTCCTTATCGCACACCGCAGACCCTCGTCGGCGGCCCTCGCAGCGATGCTGCGCTGGCAGCCTCGTCTGGGCGTACGGCCACCACCAAGGCCATGGGCAAGGGGTCTACGCAGCATCAGCACCTGGTACAGACCGAGGTGCCCAAGAAGCTGCTCGAAGACTGGCTGAAGTTGTGGAGCGACCACTACCAACTCGGCGAGAAACTCACCGTGCAGCTACGGCCACGGCGGGCGGGCTCCGACGTCCTGGAGCTCGGCATCTACGGCGACAGCGACCGGAAGCTCGCCGATGTGGTGGTGGACCCGATCAAGGACCGGCACGGGCGCAACATCCTCACGGTGCGCGATCAGAACACCTACGCCGAGAAGCTGCGGAAGAAGCGCCTGATGGATCTGATCCACCTGTGGCTGATCCACCGGTTCAAGCCCGAGATCGTCTACTACGTGACGCCCACCGAGGACAACATCTATCAGACCGAGAAAATGAAAGCGCACGGCATCTTCAGCGATGTGTACCAGGAGGTCGGCGAGATCATCGTCGCCGATGTGAACAAGCCACGCATAGCCGAACTGCTCGCTCCCGACCGCGAAGCCTTGGGTCGGCTGATCCGCAAGGAGGACTGAGCGCCGCATCAGTCATCGCGGGTGTCACAACCGACGAGTCCGCTGTCGGTGCGTCCGTTCAGATGCCCCAGTTCGGCACGCAATGCCAGGATTTCCGCGCGGAGATCCTCGATGTGCGCTGCGGTGATCGCCTGGCCCGTGGTGTCCTCCTCGGCGACGCGCTGCACGATCCAGGATGCGATCGTGGCGGTGATGGATCCGACCAGGCTGATGCCGCCGACCATCAGCAACGCGGCGATGACACGCCCCGTCATGGTGACGGGATACTCGTCGCCGTAGCCGACGGTAGTGATGGTCGTGATAGACCACCACAATGCGCGGCCGAAGCTGTTGATGCTTGCGCTTGGGTTGTTTCGCTCGGCCTGCAGGACTGCCAGCGATGCGACATACACCAGCAGCACCGCGCCTGCGACCGTGTACAGCACGACTCGTCCGCGGATGGCATTGCCGACTGCCTTTTGCAACACGGCGATCAGGAGCACCAGACGCACCAGGCGCAGCGGCCGAATGAGCGGGAGCACCACGATCGCGAGGTCGAGCAGGTGCCGGTAGAACCATGTCCATCGGTGCGGAGCCAGCCACAATCGGACGGCATAGTCGACGGCGAACGCACCCCAACACAGTGCCGTCAGCAGGTGCACCACCTGCGCGGCGACACCGTGCGGCTGTTCGAGAACCTCGACCGAATACCCGATCAGGAACGCCAGGGCGACCACCGCGAGCGGCCATTCGCCGCGCTGTTCCCAACGGTCCAGCGGTGCATGTGCAGTCACACCGGAGAGTGTGCGGGATGGCCCTGAGCCGGTCCAGAGAGGCATCCGCATTGTTGTGGTCGTCAGTGAGCGTTAACGTCTTTGGCAACGGCGGCCGGGCCCGCGCATACCCTGGCGGCCAACACCGCAACCAGGAAACCGCCCAATGCCGTCCAACCGACAACCCCGCTGAGCCCATTGTTGGCCATCACCACCATTTCGGCGCCGGCCAGCCAGACCAGCACGCCCGTGGCGATCGAGCGGATACCAGTGGGATGCACCCGCGCATCCCACCACGGCAAGGGCCGGTGCTCCAGTGGCGACAGCAGCCGGAACACCACCGCCATGACGACGGCGAACACCGCGGCCCGCAACGCGAGCCTGCCCCAGAAACCCGGTGAGTGCGGGTCGAAGGCGTCAAGACCGAACGCATGCAGGGTGAATGCGGCGACGGCGATGGCCGGGATGTGCCACAGATAGAGCGTCATCGCTCCCCCGTTGCCGACCGCGACAACCCGCCACACCCGCGGGCGGGCCGCCCATCGCCTGATGGCTCCGGCCGTCGCCAAGAACAGACACGACATCCACGTGCAGTGCAGCGCGAGCAGCAACGTCGGGGGCGACACGTTCGACACCCGCTCGTTTCCCGTGACGACCAGAGATACGTCGTATGGGCCGTACACCGCCAGCAGGACCTGCACGATGAACGCCGCTGCCGCGGCGACCACGGCCGCCCGCACACTGGTCAGGCCACGCGCGTAGACAACACCGATGACCATCGGGATCAGCCAGACGATGAGGAGATTGGCGGTGCCGGCCGCCGGATCGCCGACAGCGAACCGCACCCCGTCCATCGCGGCCGCAGCAACCATCAGCGCAATCACCACAGCGGTGGCAGCTGCGCGGCTCGGCAGCCGTGTCAGCACGGGCACAAACGCCAGCGCCATCAGGTAGACACCCAAAAACCACAGCAGCGCAACGCATTCCCGCCCGAGCGCTCGCGCGGAATCGGCTCCCATCGTCACCTGCACCGCGATCAGGGCTAGCGTCCACACCGCGAGGTACCAGAACACCGGCCGGCACAGCCGCTGCGCGCGGGTAAACAGCCACGCACCCCACGAGCCGTTCGGATGCCAGCTGTAGGCCCCGGCTGCCCCACCCGCGAGGAAGAACAGCGGCATGACCTGCAGAACCCAGGTAGCGGGTGCCAGCACTGGCAGGGCTCCGAGAATGTTGCCGATCTCCACGCCACCGGCATCGATGGTGGCCAGGAGCAGGGCGCAGTGTCCGAACACGACCACGAGCAGGGCGCCCAGCCGGGCCACGTCGACGGCGCGGTCGCGGTTCGGTTTGGTGGCGCGCGCGACGGCGGCCGCCGATGGCACGACCTCAGAGTCAGGCATGTCTACAGTCTGCCGATGCGTGATGGACCGCCGAAGAGTACTTGTACCTGTGTTTCGGCCGGTCTCCTGTACACCGCGACGACGCTGGTCCTACCGGCTCGCGTAGGCGGTGTCTAGACGATGTTGGTTTCCGCAGGGCTGGTAACAGCGTCGGCGTTGGCGAAGCGGTCGAGGGTGAATCTGCTGATGTCGTAGCGGGGCGTCCTGCCGTGGTAGAGGTCGCGGACGATCTCGCCGGTGGCCGGTCCCATCAGGAAGCCATGCCCGGAATAGCCTGTGGCGATCAGCAATCCCTCGACCTCACCTGGACGGTCGATGATCTGATTGCAGTCCGGGGTCACCTCGTAGAGCCCCGCCCATCCGGTACGGATGCCGTAATCGAGCACCGCCGGCGCGCACCGCGCCGCGATCTGACCGACTCCCATCAACCAGTCGTCGAGCTCGAACTTCAGATTGAAACCGGGCTCCTGGCGCGGATCAGACCAGCCCAACAGCAAACCGGCACCCTCGGGATGAAAGTAGAAACTGGAGGGAAAATCGATGGTCAACGACGGTGAGCGGGCCGGCAGCTCGGCCACCGGCTCGGTGAACGCGATCTGACGACGCACTGGCGTGACCGGAATCTCAACACCGATCATGTCGCCGATAACACCCGACCAGGCCCCTGCGGCGCACACCACGGTTCTGGTCGCGATGACACCCCCACTGGTGACCACCCCGGTGATCGAGTCCGCCCGCCGAGTGATGTCGAGAACCTCGCAATGCCGCACGATCCGCGTACCGTGCTGGCGCGCGGCCGTCGCATACCCCATCACCACCGCCTCCGGAGTTGCCTTGCCGTCCCGCGGCGACCAGCACGCTCCCACCAGGTCGTCGGAGCGGATCAGCGGTGAAATCCGTTTCGCCTCATCGGGATCGACGATCACACTAGGTACCCCATGTCGATTGTGCACTGCGACCTGCTCGGTGAAGTTGTCCAAGCTTTCCCGATCCGACAATAGGTACAAGTACCCGTCGCGACGAAAGTCGATGTCCTGGCCGTACAACTCACCGAACCGCGCGTAGACCTCCAGGCCCCGAAGCCCGATCGCGATATTTGCCGGATCGCTAAACGTTGCGCGCACACCCCCGGCTGCCCTGCACGTCGACCCACTGGCCAACTCGCCCCGCTCGACCAAAACCACATCACCCACGCCGGAAGCCGCCAGATGACAGGCAATGCTGGTACCGATCACACCGCCACCGATCACGACAACGGAGGCCTGTGGGGGAACAGTTTTCATGCGGTGCACCTCAAATTTCTTCCTGGCTCCCAGTTACGGCAACGCTCCCGTGGCCAAGCGATGTCGAACCGCACTCTCCTGTACCCGTGACTCTAATGCCGCCGAGATTGTGCAATTAGGAACAGCGAAAGATTGCAGAACTATCCGCTAAGAATCACTATTGATTCCAAAAGGCGCTCACGAAAGTGAATGGGTGCGGTGCGCGTTCTCTACGACCAGGCCCCTCAAGCGTTTTGCTCGGCCGACTACAGGAGACCTACTTGCGTTCGACCGTCGGTCGCGATCTTCTCGAACAGCGTCATGTCACCGGCGAATACCGAGTCCGGCACCGGCCAATGCAGCACGATTTCGGTAAAGCCCATTGCGCTGTGCTGGCCCGCCCAGTCCACGAAGGCGGCAACGGAACTGAGTTTCGGAGACGAGCCATGGACGAGCACCTTGTCGAGTTCGGTCACGTCCCGCCCCACGGCATCGCATGCTGTGCTGAGCTTGTCCAGTCGACTCCGCAGGACGCGCAAACCTTCTTCGATCGTAACGTCGCCGGTGGCTGTCGTGTCGAGGTCGGTGACCCAGCCTTGTCCGTACCGCGCGGCAAGACCGAGACCGCGCCTGCCCGTCGCTGCGACGTAGAACGGAATCCGCGGCGCCTGAACGCAACCCGGGATGTTACGCGCCTCGATGGTTGTGTAGTAGTTACCGTGCGAGGTTGTCGCGTCCTGCTGGAGCAGCGTGTTCAGTAGTGCGAGGAATTCAGCGAAGCGATCTGCTCGCTCCCGCGGTGGCCAGGGCCCATCACCCAGTACGCTGGCATCGAACCCGGTTCCACCAGAGCCTATTCCGAGCGTGATACGACCATCGGACAGATCGTCGAGCGTAATGAGGTCTTTCGCCAGGGTGACCGGGTGCCGGAAGTTTGGGTTGGTCACCATGGTTCCCAATCGGATGACTTCGGTCGCTGTTGCCGCGGCGGCGAGCGTAGGTATGGTTCCGAACCATGTACGGTCACGAAATGTGCGCCACGACAGATGATCGTATGTGTAGGCGGCTTGGAAGCCGAGCCGCTCGGCTCGCTGCCAGATGACACGCGCCTCCCGCCACGGATAGACGGGAAGGATGATGGTGCTCAGCAGCATGCGACGAGCCTATGTGCACAAGCGTCATTTCGAACTGCCCTGGATCGGGTTTGTCCACCCCGGTCTTGAGGGTTGTCACACACCAGCCGGGTCGGAACCCGTCTGAATTGTCGAGTGCGCAATGCGATGCCCGACACCTCAGTAAAGTGACTTCCCGTGAGCGGCAAACTGTTAGCCGGCTACCGGGGCCGAGCGCTGGTGCTCGCGACCTCGGTCACCGTCGCTGCCGCCATGTTCTACGCCCAGGGCACCGAACATCCGGGTTCGGTCGAGGTGCCGGCGGCACCGCCCAACCCGCCGTCCGTCGCGGCTGCACCCAAGGCAGCGCTCGTAGCCGCCGGTGCGCCTGTCGCCGCTCACGATTTCCAGTTCCCGCTCTCCGCCGGGACGGCACCCGAGCAAGGCCTGCAAGTCCACACCATCTGGGTGGCCCGCGCCATCAGCATGATGTTTCCCGACATCACCACCATCGGCGGATACCGACAGGACCCGTTGAAGTGGCATCCGAACGGTTTGGCGATCGATGTGATGATCCCGAATCCCCACTCCGCCAAAGGCATCCAACTCGGCAATCAGATCGCGGGCCTCGCTCTGGCGAACGCCGAACGATGGGGCGTGCTGCATGTGATCTGGCGCCAGGGCTTCTATCCGGGAATCGGTGCGCCGAGCTGGACAGCCGATTACGGCAATGAAACCGCCAACCATTTCGACCATGTACACATCGCCACCGACGGCGGCGGCTATCCGACCGGGCACGAAACCTACTACCTCGGGTCCATGAATTCCTAAGCAACCGAATCCGGTTGCGCGGCGATCAGGCTGCGTCTACGCCGGCAGAAAGCGGAGACGACCTCATCAGAGCCAGCTCGGCGGTCTGATGGCATTGGCGAAGTCGACCAGGGTGTAGCGGTGGCGTCGGCGTGGTGTGTGCCGTGCCAGTTCCCGCAGCACCTCCTCGATACCCACGCGTAGACCCCGCTGATCAAACGAATGACCAAAGATCGGATCGTCGGCGGCCGGCTCAGCCCCTGACCGCAACCAGTCAAGCGCGATGCCCAGCACGAGTGCACGGATCTGCAGGGCCCGCGGCTCGGTCTCGGACAGGCGGCTCACCCGCCGTGCCGCGTCGCGCAGATCTGCTTCGGTGATCTCAGCGTTGGGGCGGCCATCTAACAGCATCACCACCGATGTGAGTTGAGCTTCACCGTAGTGGCGCGACGTCAACGGAACCTGGTCGAGCACCTCAATCGCACCGGCCCGATCGCCGCGTCCGGCACGCAGGCGCGCCAGTCCGAACGCCGCGTTGACCATCGACGAGTCGGTGCGCCACAACGTTCGGTAGTCCTGCTCGGCCAACTGCCGCAACCGCTCGACTTCGGACGCGTCGGGTGTGTCCAGGAGAAGCTCAGCCGTCGCCGCGGCAGCAAGCTTGGGTGCAGCTTCGCCGGGCAACAGGGCGACAACCCGTTCGAAACATGTAAGGGCCGCACCGAGATCGCCGGTCTCGAGTCCGGAGATCCCGTCATCCCAGTCCTCTCGCCATTCGTCATTGGGCTCCTCAACGGATACCGGGCTCGGCAGGGCATGGGCGACGTCTTGCGCGTTCAGTCGGACATTGTGCGCGCGCCCGTCGATGAACACATCGGTGGGCTGCAGGGCCAGATCGGCACCGCACGTGGAGCGGGGCACGCTGAACAGCGTCGATACCCGGGGACACGGCGTGCCCGTCTGCTCGGCGAGGATTTCGTGCAGCACCCCCTTGCACTGGTCGGCCATCTCGTCGATGGATGAGAATCGTTGCATGGGACGAGGATTGGTCGCGCGGACCAACAGCCGGTAGAAGGATTCGTACCGTTCGAACAGTGGCACCTCGTCGCGGCTCGGTAATGTCTCGGCATACCGGTCGTTGGGCAGGTCGACGGTCAGCTTGGCCAGCGTACGGCCCACCGTGTAGACATCCGTGGCGATCGTCGGTCCGGTCCGCACGATCTCGGGGGCCTGGAATCCCTTGGTGCCGTATATGTATCCGAAGTCACCGACGCCCGACACCGCACCCATGTCGATCAGCTCGATGTTGTCCTCGGTGAGCATGATGTTGTCGGGCTTGAGATCGTTGTAGATCAGGCCGAGCGAATGCAGATAGGACAGCGCGGGCATGACATCGAGCAGATAACCGAGCGCCTGCTCCACTGGCATCATCTGCCTGGGTTCGTCGGCCGGAGCCGCCTGCTGCTTCGCGAGGATGGCTTCCAGCGTGGTTCCGCCGATGTACTCCATCACGATGTAGCCGACCGGGCGTCCATCAAACCCCGGGTGTTCGACGAAGTTGTAGATCTTGACGATGCCAGGGTGATTCACCATCGCGAGGAACTGACGTTCGGCGACGGCGATCGCCTGTGCCTGCTGTCCTCCGGGCTGAAGCAGTCCTTTGAGCACCACCCACCGGTCGCTGACATTGCGGTCGACCGCCAGATAGATCCAGCCGACCCCGCCATGGGCGATACAACCCTGCACCTCGTACTGGCCGGCCACCAATTCCCCCGCATCCAGCTGCGGCGAGAACGAGAACAACGCGCCGCAGTGCGGACAGACACCGTCACTCGGCCCGGGCCGGCCGGCACTCCCCCGACCAACCGGCTGCCCGCAGTCGCCGCATTCCCGTTTCGACTCGGCGACAACGGGATTGGTGAGGATCGCACTGGCAGGCTCGATGTCCTCGCGAATCGGAATCTCGACCAGGCCGTCACCGATCCGCCGCCGCCCGGTGCGCAGCCGAGGCCGGGTGGCCTCGACTTTGGTCGGCCCCGATTCGGCTACCAGGACGGCGCGAGTGCCCTCGTTACCAGCCATGTCAGTCCCGATACTTCGGTTGCGGCGGGCTCGGCGCCGGGCCGAGGATACTGAACCACTTGCGGTACAGCTGAACCCACGTCCCGTCCTGCCGGATCCGTTCCAGGCTGGCGTTGACCGCGCGGACCAGATCTTCTTCGGATTTGTTGACTCCGATGCCGTAGGGCTCGTTTTCCAAGCTCGGCCCGACGATCTCCAGGTTCGGATCCTGTCCGGCCATGCCGACCAGAAGCGAATCGTCGGTGCTGGCCGCGTCCACCTGACCCTGCTGAAGCGCGACCAGGCAGTCGTCGAAGTTCTGCACGCCGACAATGGTCGCCGCCGGGGCGACCCGGGCGACGGTGGCAATGGATGTCGTCGCCAGCCCGGAGCAGACCCGCTTGCCGGCCAGATCCGCCGGCCCCTGTATCGGCGAACCCCGTGGCACCAGCAGCCGTTGATGTCCTTCGAAGTACACCGTCGAGAACGCGATCTGTTCCGCGCGGGGACAGGTGATCGTCGTCGCCTTCGTAAGGATGTCGACGGTTTTGTTTTGCACCGCGGGCATCCGCTCCGGCTCGGTCAGGAGCCGGAAGTCCACCTTGTCCGGATCACCGACGAGGTCCCGCGCAACCTCGCGCGAGAGATCGACCAAGAAACCCCGCAATTCCCCCGTCACTGGATCGCGAAAACTGAGCGGGACGGTGTTCTGGTCAATGCCGACAATCACCCGGCCGCGACGCCGGATCGCATCCACCGTGGGCGCAGGTGCCGTCGATGGGCGCAAACTTGCCGTGGCATCGCAACTCTCGACCGACGCGCCGCTGACAGACGGCGCCACGACGGCACCGCTGGGCAGTGGCAGCGTCGTGAGCGAAGCGGGCACCTGGACCAGCGGTTGCACCGTGGAGCAGGCCGCCAGCACGATCGCGGCCAGGACGAGAAACCCTGTGACGGCACGCATCAGTGGTACTCGCTGAGCCTTGGTGCGACACCCGCAGCGACCGCCAGCGCCGCCAGCACACTGATGCCCGCGGCACCGGCCGGAAGTGCACTCAGCGCCATGTACGCACGCGTGATGCCGTCACGCTGCCGTTCCCGCAGCCGTGCGATGTCGTCGCCCAATGCTTGATCCAAGAGGGTGAACTGGGCCGCGGAATGCTGGAGCCCGCTGTCTCGCGCGATCGCCGCCGCACCCTGGTAATCGCCCCTTCCCAGTGCGCTCCGGATCTGGTCATGGGCACTTGTCCAGCCGTGCAGGGCGTCCCGTGCTCCATCGACCGGGTGACTGTCGAGCAGCCGCCCAACCTGTGCGGTCCGCTCATCGAACCCGGCGTCGGATCCCGTGTCGGAACCGCGCTTGAGCAGGCCGAGAATTTCGTCCGCACGCGCCTGCTGAACAAGGATCCGAGCGGTCACCGCGACTTCCAGCGGCTCCCCACCCTTCGTGCGGGCGTCGTTGGCGGCGTGTGCCGCCACCAGTCCGGCGACCGTCAGCCACGCCGTGAGCACTGCCATCAACACCGACGCCAACACCAGTCCCGGGTTAAGCCGACGATGACTGTGGCTGGCCAGGAAAACCTGCGCGAGCACCAGCAAACCCAGGGCGAACGCGGCCCCCACGATCGCTGCATACGGGGGCGCAGCCGAACGCTGCGACGCCGTGACAGCGTCGGTTTGCGTCCGGTACAAGTG
Organism: Mycobacterium sp. 155; assembly: GCF_000373905.1. Lineage (NCBI taxonomy): Bacteria > Bacillati > Actinomycetota > Actinomycetes > Mycobacteriales > Mycobacteriaceae > Mycobacterium > Mycobacterium sp. 155. Next base: position 1,219,612 of record NZ_KB892705.1, on the reverse strand, counting down.
CTCGGCTTCGGGCAGGATCGACTGTTGCAACAGCGTGGACGATTCACTGAGATACGCGACGCCGATCGGGAGGCCGGCGCGGTTGCTCGAGCGGGCGGTCGCCATCATCCCGGTATACAGCGCTAGCTGGTTGGACAGGTCCGTGAGCAACGTCAGCGAGTCGGTGTCGTTGGGCGATACGCCGTTCGACGCGGTCACCAGACCGGCGGACGCCTGTCCGATCGCGGCGTCGTAGCGGTCACGGATCTCGTGGGGCTCAACACCGCCGGCCAGAAACGCGGTGGCCGCCGTCGTGTTGGCCGACGACAGAGCGCTGTAGATCCGCTGCGCCGCATCGGAGAGCGGTTCGGTGTGCGAGCCGAGGGTCCCCAGCTCCCGTTGCCTGCTGGAGACCGTGGTCGACGCCGCGACGCCCACGGCCAGCACCACCGCCACGAGAAGGACGGCCACCGCCGCTATCCGGCCGGGTGTGGCTCGCAGGAAGTCGATGATCGGACGGTCCGGCTCCTCGAGATCGACCAGCAGAGACTCGTCGAGTGTGCGTGCCCGCAAACTCTCCAACTCACCGCTGTGCACTCGACATCTCCTCGTCGCAGGCTGGGGCCAGACCAGCAATACCACACGTCATCCAATGCGGATGAATCGCACGGTAGCGCCTACAAACGCCTCGCGTGCGGGGTTATCTCACACAAAGGTCACGATGTCGTAGACGGGAAGCTCCGTTCGACGGAGAGCATGTTGTTGGCGCCGTAGGTCGGGCGGCCACCGACTGGCGCCTCGACGCGCCGATGAGCGAGTTGGTAAGCGGGCGTATAGCCGACGCCGTCAGCTTTCACACAGCAAAACGCCTGAGGTTTGTGGTTGTGATGCCCGGCCCAGTGTCGTACCGTCAACCTAGTTGATTAGCCGTCCTAGCAGAGATTTCCACCGTCCGCGCCTGGTCGCCGCTCGTTGAAAGGGTCATGGATGCAGCGGGTTTCGATCGGACGTCGACTGAGTCGACGCTGGATGCTGCTGGTCGCGGTGACGGTGCTCGCCGTGGCGGGCTTCGCTGTCTATCGCCTGCACGGTGTCTTCGCCTCCCATGACGTCACATCGACGCCCAGCGGCGCGGTGAACGAGATCGTTCCGTTCAATCCCAAGCACGTCGTCATGGAGGTCTTCGGCCCGCCGGGCACGGTGGCAACCATCACCTACCTGGATGTCAACGCCCAACCACAGCGCGCCGACGCCGTCACGCTGCCGTGGGCCTACGACACGACCACCACCCAGCCCGCGGTGTTCGTCAACGTCCAGGCCCAGGGCGACAGCGATTCGATCGGCTGCCGGATCAAGATCGATGACGTGGTCAAGGACGAGAGAACGGTGAACACCCTGAACGCCTACACCTACTGCCTGGACAAGTCCGGATGAGCACCGAGAACGACACGCAGCACAGGGTTCCGGACCTGATCCGGCGGTTCTCAGTATTCATCGCGATGTTCTGGCTAGGCCTGGCGGTGGTGACGAATGTTTTCGTCCCGCAGTTGGAGACCGTCGCCGAGTCGCACAACGTGTCGCTGAGCCCCCAAGATGCACCGTCGTTGCAGGCCGCGAAACGGATCGGCAAGGTGTTCGGCGAATTCGATTCCGACAGTTCGGCGATGATCGTGCTGGAGGGCGATCAACCACTGGGCGCCGACGCGCACCACTACTACGACGGCTTGATTCAGAAGCTTCGTCAGGACACCAAGCACGTCGAGCACATCCAGGATTTCTGGGGTGATCCGCTGACGGCCGCGGGCTCGCAGAGCGCCGACGGCAAGGCGGCCTTGGTACAGGTGTATCTCGCCGGCAATCAGGGTGAGTCGCTGGCCAACGAGTCTGTCGACTCAGTCCGTCGCATCGTCGACGACACCCCGCCGCCGCCGGGTGTCAAGGCCTATGTGACCGGCCCCGCTCCCCTGGTCACCGACCAGTTCGAAGTCGGCCGCCACGGCACGCTGAAAACCACCCTGATCACTATCGGGGTGATCTTGGTGATGCTGTTGTCGCTCTACCGTCGTGTCACCACGGCGATTCTCGTGATCTTCACGGTGATGATCGAGTTGACCGCGTCGCGTGGCGTCGTCGCCGTGTTGGCGAATGCCGGCGTCATCGAGCTGTCGACGTATTCGACCAATCTGCTGACACTCCTGGTGATCGCGGCCGGCACCGACTACGCGATCTTCATCCTGGGACGTTTTCACGAAGCGCGGTACGCCGGGCAGGACCGGGTGTCGGCGTTCAACACGATGTACCACGGAACCTCGCACATCATCCTGGGTTCGGGCCTGACGATCGCCGGTGCGGTGTTCTGTCTGACCTTCACGCGACTCCCGTACTTTCAGAGCCTCGGTATTCCCGCCGCAATCGGTGTCCTCGTCGCTGTGTTGGCGGCTTTGACGCTGGCACCCGCGGTGCTGGTTATCGGCCGCCATTTCGGTCTGTTCGAACCTGCGCGCCAGCTGCAGACTCGAGGCTGGCGCCGCATCGGCACAGCCATCGTGCGCTGGCCCGGCCCTGTCCTGGTGGTGACGGTCGGGGTGGCACTCATCGGACTACTCGCACTGCCCGGATACAAGACGAGTTACGACGCCCGGCCCTACATGCCGGCGGATGCGCCGGCCAATGTCGGCTACGCGGCCGCGGAACGCCACTTTTCCCAGGCGCGGCTGAATCCCGAGCTGCTGATGATCGAGGCCGACCACGACCTCCGGAATCCGACCAGCATGATCCTGCTGGAACGCGTCGCCAAGGCGGTCTTCCACACCGATGGCATCGCCCAGGTGCAGTCGATCACGCGGCCGCTGGGCACGCCCCTGGACCACACGTCGATACCGTTCCAGATCAGCGCAGGAAGCTCAGCGCAGATCAACAATCTGCCTTTCCAGCAGGCCCGCGGCGCAGACCTGCTCAAACAGGTCGACGTGATCAACAACTCGATCGACATCCTGCGCCAGCAGTATGCGTTGCAGCAGCAATCCAGCGCTGTCACCGATGAGCAGGCCAAGGCATTCCAGCAGACCGTCGCCACAGCCCAGGATCTGCGCGACAAGATCGCCAACTTCGATGACCAGTTCCGTCCGCTGCGCAACTACTTCTATTGGGAGCCACACTGTTTTGACATCCCGATGTGCGCGGCGCTGCGATCGGTCTTCGACGCGCTCGATAGCATCGACGCACTGACCGACCAGTTGTCCAATGTCTCCGGGAGTATCGCCAAACTGGATGCGCTGCAACCGAAACTGCTCGCGCTGATTCCACCGCAGATCGCCAGCCAGCAGACCAACCGCGATCTGACCCTGACCAACTACGCCACCACCTCGGGCATCAACGACCAGACGCAAGCCGCACTGCAGAACTCGACTGCCCTGGGCCAGGCGTTCGACGCGTCGAAGACCGACGACTCGTTCTACCTACCGCCGGAGGCGTTCACCAACCCCGAATTTTTGCGCGGGCTCAAACTGTTCCTGTCACCGGACGGCAAAGCCGCCCGCATGATCATCACCCATGACGGCGATCCCGCTACGCCGGAAGGCATTTCGCATATCGACAGCATCAGGCGCGCCGCGCAGGAAGCCGTCAAGGGCACCCCCCTGGCCGGGTCCAAGATCTACCTGGCCGGCACTGCGGCCACTTATAAAGACATCCAGGACGGCGCCAAATATGACCTCATGATTGCGGGGATCGCCGCGCTGAGCCTGATTCTGCTCGTCATGATGTTCATCACCCGAAGCATTGTCGCCGCCTTCGTCATCGTGGGCACCGTCGCGCTGTCATTGGGTGCCTCTTTCGGGTTGTCGGTGCTGATTTGGCAGGATCTTCTTGGCATCGAACTGTTTTGGATCGTGCTAGCCCTTGCCGTGATCCTGCTGTTGGCGGTGGGATCGGACTACAACCTGCTGCTGATCTCTCGATTCAAGGAAGAGATCGGTGCCGGCCTGAATACCGGAATCATCCGGGCGATGGCAGGCTCGGGCGCCGTGGTGACGGCGGCCGGCCTGGTGTTCGCGGCGACCATGGCGTCGTTCGTGTTCGCCGATCTGCGGATCCTCGGCCAGATCGGCACCACGATCGCGTTCGGTCTGCTGTTCGACACCCTGATCGTGCGGTCGTTCATGACGCCGTCCATCGCGGCCCTGATCGGGCGCTGGTTCTGGTGGCCGTTGAGGGTGCGACCCCGCCCCGCGAGTCAGATGCTGCAACCGTACGGGTCGCGCGCTTCGGTTCGTCAGCTACTGCTGTGGGAGGACGGCGACCCGATCGCCGAACCGCCGCAACAGAGCTAAACCGCCGGCTCGGTTGCCAACAGCGGAGCTTCTTGCAAGTTCTTTTTCAACCGCGCCACCCTGCGCAGTTGCGCGACGATGTTCATGGAGGTCAGCATCGGGATCCCGCCGATGAACGTCCTGAAGGACGGGTTGCCGCCGTGGACATGCAACTCGTATAGACATCCGACCACATAGAAGAAACCCATGCTGAAGAGCACAGCCGGTATCGCGTATGCGAGCGGGTTACGCGCGTCACCCACCAGTTCGGTCGCGTACTCGAACTCGTCCTGCGTCAGCGGTTGACGCTTGCGCAGCTTTGCCAGCACCGCTTTGTGTGCGCCCACCTGTTCACCCAGCGGCGCCGGGGTCCGGTTCTCCAACCGGGTGACGTACAGGAACACGCACGACGCGAAAGTCAATGCCATCACACCGGCAAGGATCGTGAGATCGCCCCATGTACCGAGATCCACGTGCAAGCTCCTTTGCCACCTGTCGAGCGTCGCATCACGCGTGAAGTGTTACGAGCGGCCATGCCGTTATCGAGACCTGCTAAGTACGCTACCTCAATCACCTGGACAGCGCCGGAAGAGCAGGCTGCTACTCGGCGTCACCGACGGCTTCGAGGCGCTCGCTCACCCGAGCCAGCGCCTCATCGAAAACGTCCACCTTTTCGTTCCGCTTTTCGTTGGACGGCTGAGCGGCGCCACGGGCGCCTTCGGCCTCTACCCGAGCCGCACCCTGGCGCCGCAACAGGCTGAAGTTCTTCTCGCGCGCTTGCCTGAGCCGGCTCTGTAGATCCTTCAACGATTTCTCGTCCATTCGTGCCAGCGCTTCGGGATGAGACTCGGCGATCAACGAGGTTTCCTGCGAGGTCAGGTTCACGTGGTTACTCACCGTTGATTCATAGCCTGCGCGGGCCACGCGTGTTCGGCGAATCGCCGGACGAGATCCCGAAGCGTCACATTGTGGCCATTTCTCATTCACATCGCGCGATGAGCGGACTCGTGATCGAGACTGGGGGTCAGTCCGCCAATACCGAGACGACCTTCTTGGCCGTCGCCTTGGCCGACGCCGGATTCTGGCCTGTCACCAACCGACCGTCGACGACGACATACGAAGCGAAGGGAATCAGGCCCTTCTCGTAAAGAGCCCCGCGCTTCTTCATTTCCTCTTCGGCGTTGTACGGCACTAACTTGTCGACGCGGGCCAGCACCTCCTCCGACCACGCGAACCCGGTGAGCTTGCGCCCGGCAACCAGCAGTGATCCATCCGACAGCGTGGTGTTGAGCAGGCCGCAGTAACCGTGGCACACCGACGACACGATTCCCCCACGCTCGAAGATCTCACGCGTGATACGTTGCAGCCCTTGACTATCGGGAAAGTCGAACATTACGGCGTGACCGCCCGTGAAATAGATTGCGTCATAATCCGCCGAGTCGATCTCATCGGGTGATGAGGTGTTGGCCAGCAGCGCCATCTTCGCGTCGTCGGCCTTCCAGGCCCTTGCGCTCTTGTCGTAGTTCGGAAACTTCAGCGATCGCGGCTCCAGCGGCGAGAACCCACCTTTCGGGCTGACGATCGTCTGTTCGTAACCCGCTTCGACGAAGACGTGATAGGCGTGCGTCAACTCCGAGAGCCATAGTCCGGTCCGCTCGGACGGATCCTCGTAGTGAGAGACGTTGGTGACGACGTTCAGGATGCGCTTGGTCATATACCAAGGATTCCGCTGTCGGCCCGCGGTTGCCACCAGCTGGACACTTCTTCACCACTCGCTGGCCATTCGTCACCTGTTGGCGAGCGCGCGCCCTTCCTAGTATCGATAGCGCATGATGAGAGCAAAAGCGAGAAACGTCCTGCTCAGCACCCGCCAACTCATGGTCGGCCCACGGACGCCTCGGCGGCACATCGCTCGTGACGGCGTGTCGCTACGTGTGTTGCAGCGTGAAACCCGAACGGGCCGCGCTGGGCTGGTGCGATTTGTGGCCGACCCAGCCCGATGACCACAAGGAACAAGTAGAGGAGAAAGCTGCATGTATGCGATAACGCTCAACGGTTTTGGCGACCCAGAGGTGATGGAGTGGGCTCAGGTCGACGACCTGCCCGCACCGGGTCCCGGGCAGGTCGCCATCGACGTGGTCGCCGCCGGGGTGAATCGCGCCGATGTGATGCAACGGATGGGGTTCTACCCGCCGCCGCCGGGTGTCAGCGAGGTCCCCGGTCTTGAGGTGTCGGGGTATATCGCCGAAGTGGGCGCCGGAGTGAAGGATTGGGCGCCTGGCGATGCGGTGTGCGCCCTGCTGGCCGGCGGAGGGTACGCCGAGCGGGCGAACGTGGCCGCCACCCAGGTGCTGCCGGTGCCACAGGGTGTCAGCGTCACCGCCGCGGCGGCACTGCCAGAGGCCGCCGCCACCGTGTGGTCGAATGTGATCATGGTTGGCGGTCTTCGCCGGGGGCAAACCCTGCTGATTCACGGTGGTGGCAGCGGAATCGGCACGCACGCAATCCAAGTCGGCCGCGCCCTGGGCGCCAACGTGGCGGTGACCGCCGGCAGTCAGTTCAAGCTGGACCGCTGCCGCGACCTCGGCGCACAGACGTTGATCAACTATCACGAACAGGATTTTCCGGCGATCGTCAATGCTGAATACCCCGGTGCCAACGTCATTCTCGACATCATGGGCGGCAGCTACCTGCCCAAGAACGTGCAAACACTCGCCGAGAACGGGCACCTGACGATCATCGGGTTACAGGGTGGGGCCACAGCCGAACTGGATCTCGGCGCGCTGCTCTTCAAACGCGGATCAGTGCACGCGACGAACCTGCGTCGCCGGCCCGAACAGGGGCCTGGCTCCAAGGCCGAGATCATCGCCGAACTGCGGCAACAATTGTGGCCATTGATCGCGGAGGGAGCGGTCAAACCCGTCGTCGCAGCCGAAGTCCCGATCACCGATGCACCAGAGGCACACAAGCTGCTCGACTCCGATCAGACGGTGGGAAAGGTTCTGCTCACCGTGCGTGAACCGTGACTTGCCAACACGATTACCCGGTGAGGCGGGCGTCGAAGAACCCAACCGCCGCTTCCGCTACCGAGCGGTGGACAGCCGCTCGATCCACCCCGGGTGCATCGATACAAGCCTCGGGAAACTCGTCGCGGCCGATCTGGTTGCACTCGTTGACGAAGATCTCGTGATCGACGTGGCCGGGAATCACGTTCAACTCGGCGCCCGGGATGTGCTCGGCGGCGAACTCGGCGTTCTCCTCGACGGGGGTCTGGGTGTCGGCCGCACCGACCGTGATGTACGTGGGCACCTTCAGCCGCTGCAGCCCTGCCTTGTCCATCCCGAAGGCCTGAACGATTCCTGGCGCCATCGCGAACACGGCCTTGATTCGTGGATCAGCCACGTGGAGCGCCGGTTCGGGATCCAGCGGCAACTGAGCCCGCAGGTACGCCGGGATGGTCAGATTGTTCTTCCATCCCCGCTGAAAATCGAGATACTTCTGCGCGTTGACCATGGCTCCCCCGATCCACAGCGCGGCGAACCCGCCCTGCGAATGGCCGGCGACGCCGATGCGGTTGGAATCCAGTCGTGGTCCCCAATATGGGTCTGCCCGAAGGAAATCGGTGATCAGGCTCAGATCCCGTGGCCGTTGCCAGAGCTTGTTGGCCAGATAGACGATGGATGACTCGTTGGTGTTGGCTCGGTAGTGATCCAACGCCGCCACGATGAAGCCGTGGCTGGCCAGGGCTTGTGCGAACCAGGCGTATTGCAGCCCATTGCTACCCCGGCCGTGCGAGAACAACACCAACGGGTGGCGTTGCCCATCCGACACCGGCTCGACATCCCGAAACATGTCGAGTCCAACGAAGAACGGAGTGGTGAAGGCGTGGGCCGACTTCGCGGGCGGGTCGGCGGGATAGAACATACTGACCGATAGGTGGCGCGGACCGTCTTGCGAAGCGTCGTCGACGAACTCAACCTGTTTGAGGCCAACCACATAGCGCGGCGGAGTCGCCTGAGCGGGTTCTGCGACGCGCGAGCAGCCGATGAAGACGAGCATGACGATGATGCCGGTGAGCGCAGCAGCACAGCGCCGATACCTGGGAGCGGCCACCCGATGACCTTATCGGCGCACAGCACACAGTGCGTCGACAACGACCGCCTGGCAAGTGCGCGCCGCCGGTGGCAGGCCGCCCGCAGCGTTGGGCGGATGCCGTGGAGGATGGGAAGTCCTTCGCGTACACCCTGCCAGGAGGACGGCAGGTCCGCATCGACGCCGCCCCAGTACGCAATGGACCCCGCCTCGGTCACCGAGGCGGGGTCCATTGCGTTGGGGGTCAGTTTGGGGGTCAACCTGTCCGATTCTGCGTAATGCAGACGTTCCAGCAAACTCCCAAACTACCCCTGACCTGCGTAAACACTCTGTCGGGCTGACAGGATTTGAACCTGCGACCACTTGACCCCCAGTCAAGTGCGCTACCAAGCTGCGCCACAGCCCGTGGTGCTTTCCGGATGTCCGGCAGCGGACGAAAGCCTACCGCAGCTGCCCGCCCTTTTCGTAATCCGCCCCATCGTCACAGGTCGACGCTCAGTGCGTGAGGGATCGCACCAGCCCACCTGAGTCAGACCGTCACCAACCGATACAGCCCGATCAAACCGACCACCACGATCACACCCCGCAGCGCGTTCGGCGACAGCCTCCGCCCGTAGTGCGCGCCGAGAAATCCGCCGACCAGAGAACCCACCGCGATCAGACCAGCCGCCGTCCAGCTGATCCGGTCGAACGCGACAATCGTGTAGGCAGCCGCGGCGACGATGTTCACCAGCAACGCCAGCAAGTTCTTGGCGGCGTTCATCCGCTGGATCGACTCCGGCAACAGCGCGCCCATCACGGCGATCAGCAAAATCCCCTGTGCCGCAGTGAAATATCCGCCGTAGATGCCCACCACGAAGGTACCGAACACGAGCGCGGCCATCCGTTGCGGGCTGATGTGGTCGGCGGACTGCCCTGACTCGTCGGCCCGCCGTCGCGCCCACGCCTGGATCCGCGGACCGATAACCACCAGCACCAGCGCCAGGATCAACAGCACCGGAACCACCTGGACGAACACTTTCTCCGGCAGGTGCAGCAGAAGCCAGGAGCCCAATCCGGCGCCGATCAGCGAGCCGGGAATCTGCCAGCGCAGCCGGTTCCACTGCCCGCGCAGCTCGCGGCGGTACCCCCAGGTGCCCGAGACGCCACCGGCAACCAGGCCGACGGCATTGGACATCGTCGCGGTGACCGGAGGAAAGCCCAGCGTCACCAGCGTGGGAAACGTGATCAGCGTGCCCGATCCGACGATGGCGTTGATCGCCCCCGCCCCGACTCCGGCCAAGGCAATCAAGATCATGTGGGTGACAGACACCCGGGCCACCCTACCCACGTGATTTGTGTGCGTTTACCGGCGGCCACCGCCGGTAAACGCACACAAATCACGCGATCACCGGCGCTTGGGAGCGCCCCTCTTCTCACGGACTCGCACATTGATCCGGATCGGACTGCCTTCGAAACCGAACGTCTCACGCAGCCGGCGTTCCAGGAACCGGCGGTAGCCGGCCTCCAGGAACCCGCTGGTGAACAGCACGAATGTCGGCGGCCGGCTGGCTGCCTGGGTGGCGAACAGAATGCGGGGCTGTTTGCCGCCGCGCACCGGTGGCGGGGTCGCGGCAACCACTTCCTTGAGAAAGGTGTTGAGCTGCCCGGTAGAGATCCGCTTGTCCCAGGACGCCAGCGCCGTCTCCAGCGCGGGCACCAGCTTCTGCACGGCGCGACCGGTCTTGGCGGAGATATTCACCCGCGGAGCCCACTGCACCTGCGCCAGTTGCCGTTCGATCTCGCGGTCCAGGTCGTAGCGCCGCTCCTCATCGACCAAGTCCCACTTGTTGAACACCAGCACCAGTGCCCGGCCGGCTTCGATCACCATCGACAACACCCGCTGATCCTGCTCGGTCAGCGGCTGGGAACCGTCGATCAGCACCATCACCACTTCGGCGGCGTCGATCGCACCGTGTGTGCGCACCGAGGCGTAGAACTCGTGCCCGCTGGCCTGCCCGACTTTGCGGCGGAGCCCCGCGGTGTCGATGAAACGCCAGACCTTGCCGCCCAATTCGATCAACGAGTCGACCGGATCGACCGTGGTGCCCGCCACGTCGTGCACCACGGACCGCTCGTCCCCGGCCAGCCGGTTGAGCAGCGAACTCTTGCCGACATTCGGCTTACCGACCAGCGCGACGCGGCGCGGGCCCCCGCCACTGCCGGACAGCTCCGACACCTCGGGCAGCTTCGCCATCACCTCGTCCAGCAGATCGGCGACTCCACGCCCGTGCATGGCGCTGATCGGATGCGGCTCCCCGATGCCCAATGACCACAGCGCAGCGGCGTCGGCCTCACCGCGTTCGGTGTCAACCTTGTTGGCTGCCAGGAAAACCGGCTTGCCGGACTTGCGCAGCAGTTTCGCCGCGGCCTCGTCGGAAGCCGTTGCCCCCACCACCGCGTCGACCACGAGGATGATCGCATCGGCGGTACGCATCGCCACCTGAGCCTGATCGGCCACGAGCTGTTGCAGCCCCTTGGCGTCGGGTTCCCATCCCCCGGTGTCCTGCACCACAAAGCGCCGGCCCAGCCAGTTCGCGTCGTAGGACACCCGGTCCCGGGTGACGCCGGGAATGTCTTGCACGACGGCCTCGCGACGGCCCAGGATCCGGTTCACCAGAGTGGATTTGCCGACGTTGGGCCGACCGACCACAGCGAGCACCGGCGGTGGCGACGTTACTTCCTCAATCGCCTCGGCGACGGCTTCGCCGATCTCCCAGTCACCCTCGTCGGTCCACGTGCCGTCGGACTCGGTCGAACTCATCGTCGCACTCCCGCATGTTGGATCACGAGCTCCAAAAGGCGTGTGACCACTTGGTTTTCGTTCATATCGCTGGTGTCGACCACTAGTGCGTCGTCGGCAGCCCGAAGTGGCGACACCGCCCGGGTGGAATCGAGGTGATCCCTTCGCTGCACGTCTGCCAGCACGTTCGCGTAATCGTCAGGCAGCCCGCCGGCAATGTTCTGCGTATTACGCCGGCGTGCCCGCTCCTCAGCCGAGGCTGTGAGGAAGATCTTCACGTCCGCATTCGGTAATACCACCGTGCCGATGTCGCGGCCTTCCACCACAAGTCGTCCACCGCTGGCCGCCAAGGCGCGCTGCAAGTCGACCAGCCGCGCCCGCACCGGGGGCACGGCCGACACTGCCGACACCGCGCGGGTCACTGCATCGCCCCGAATCTCAGCCGAGACGTCTTCGCCGGCAAGGTAAGCGCGGTCCTCGTCAGGATCCGAACCTAGGCCGACTTCCGCGTCGGCCGCTGCTTGCTCGATGGCAGACTCGTCGGCCAGATCGGTGCCGGCCCGTAGGACGGCCAGCGTGACGATTCGGTACATCGCCCCGGTGTCCAGATACCGCGCCCCCAGCGCACGTGCCAAAGCCCGTGACACCGAAGACTTTCCGGTTCCGGCGGGACCGTCGACCGCCACCAACAAGGACCCGCTCACAAACCCACCGCCTGATAAAGCTCGCCGATTTCCTTACGGCTGAGCGCTCGGATACTGCCCGGACGCTGATCACCCAGCGACACCGTGCCGATGTCGGTGCGCACGAGCTCCTGCACCGGAAAATCTACCGCGGCCAGCAGCCGTCGCACGATCCGGTTACGTCCCTCATGCAGGGTGACCTTCACCATGGTCTTGCCCGGCACCGTGTCAACTACCGCGAAATCGTCGACATGTGCCGGCCCGTCGTCCAATTCGACGCCAGCCCGCAACTTCTTGCCCAGCCCGCGCGGCACGGTGCCGAGCACGGTCGCGACGTAGGTCTTCGATACCTCGAAGGACGGATGCATGAGCCGGTGGGCCAACTCACCGTCGTTGGTCAGCAACAGCAGACCCTCGGTGTCGGCGTCCAGCCGGCCCACGTGGAACAGCTTCTTGTTGCCGCGAACCCGGTGCTCCACAAGATCGCCCACGCATGGCCGGCCACGATCGTCCGACATGGTCGAGTGCATGCCGCGGGGTTTGTTGATCGCCAAGTACACCAGGGTGTCGTCGAGCACGATGCGGGAACCGTCGACACGGATCTCTGCCACGGCGGGGTCCACTCGAGTGCCCAGTTCGGTGACCACCCGGCCGTCGACCTCGACACGACCGTCGGTGATCATCCGCTCGGCCACGCGGCGGGATGCAATTCCCGCCTGCGACAACACTTTTTGCAGCCGCACTCCCTCGTCAACCATGTAAGTCCTTGTCCACGTCGAAGGTCTGCGGCTGGTCGCCCTTCGGCGAACCACCGTTGAGTTTGGCGAATCGCGGTTCGTCACCGAGGGATTCGCTCAGGTCGTCGATCACGTCGACATCGGGCAACAGCGGCGCGATGTCGGGTAGATCGGTCAGTGAGCTGAGCCCCAGCCGCTCCAGGAACAACTCGGTGGTGGCGAATGCCGTGGCCCCGGTGTCCGGATCGGTACCGGCCTCCGTGATCAACCCGCGGGCCAGCAGCGTCCGCATCACAGCGTCGACGTTGACGCCGCGGACCGCACTGACCCGCGTCCTGGTCACGGGTTGGCGGTAGGCGACCACCGCCAGCGTTTCCAGTGCGGCGCGGGTGAGTTTGGACCGTGCTCCGTCCAGCAGGAGGCGCTCCACGTACGGGGCGTAGCGCGCACGGGTGTACATCCGCCACCCGCCGCCGGCCTCCCGCAGGTCGATGCCGCTGTCGCGGGCTGCCAGTTCCTCGGCCATCAACCGCAGCTTGGCGGTGATCCGGTTGGCCGGTTGTTCGGTGGCGCTCGCCAGCGCGTCGACCGTCACCGGGGTGTCGACCACCAGCAGTAGCGCCTCCAGCACGGCCCCCAGCTCGCCGTCCTCCAGCTCGGAGACGGCGACGACGTCGATGTCCCGGTCGGCCCCGAGGTCGACAACAGACGGGATCTCGTCATCGTTAGCCATTTCGTCTCGCTATTCTTCCGCGTCAGCGGTTGCCAGGTGTTCGCTGGTAGGCCGATCTCCGGTCCACGAAACCTGGAGCACACCAAGCGGTTCTGATTGCTCGAATGCTACCGCCCGGGCCCGGAACAATTCGAGCAGCGCCAGGAACCGCCCGACGATCTCGATCCCGACCGTACAGTCCGCCACCAGCTCGGTGAACGTGGCCCATTCGCCGATCCCGCGCTGTTCGAGCAGGTCCAGCAGTCGATGTGCCTGCTCGGGCACCGACACCATTGGCGCGTGGATATGGTCGGTCCCGACCGTCGGCACCGGGCGCGGGGTGAAAGCGGCCGCGGCGATGGTGGCGAACTTCTCGGCATCCACCCCGAGCATCACCTCGGGCAGCAGATCGGAATACCGGTCCTCCAGCGCCACCGCGCGCGGATAGCTGCGCAGCGCCGCGGCCTCCAGTTCGGCGAACATCTCGGCGACGTGTTTGAACGCGCGGTACTGCAGCAGCCGCGCGAACAGCAGATCGCGGACCTCCAGCAGCGCCAGATCCTCCTCGTCGTGTACCTCTCCGGCGGGCAGCAGGCGCGCGGCCTTGAGGTCCAGCAGCGTGGCCGCGATCACCAGGAACGCCGTCGTCTCGTCGAGTTCCAGCTGCGCGCCGATCTCTTTCGTGTAGGCGATGAAATCGTCGGTCACCTGGTGCAACGCGACCTCGGTGACGTCGAGCCGGTGCGCGAAGATCAGTTGCAGCAACAGGTCGAACGGACCCTCGAAGTTGGTGAGCCGTACCCGGAACCGGCCGGATTGACTGTCGCCCGAAGCAGCGGCCGGTGCTACGCCCGCGGCGGCATCGGTTACCTCGGTGCTCGCGGCATCGTTCACACGCCGAACCGATGAATGACTTCAGCCGCCAGTGCTCGGTAGGCCGCCGCGCCCGCAGACTTCGGCGCCCAAGTGGTGATCGGCTCACCGGCGACGCTGGTCTCGGGGAAACGGACGGTGCGGGTGATGACGGTGTCGAACACCAGGTCACCGAAGCGCTCGACCACGCGTGCCATCACCTCACGGGCGTTGACCGTCCTGGGGTCGTACCGGGTGACCAGGATCCCGCTGATCTGCAGTCGCGGATTGAGCCGGTCGTGCACCTTGTCGACGGTGTCAGTGAGCAGCGCCAGCCCACGCAGGGAGAAGTATTCGCATTCGGTCGGGATGATGACGCCGTCGGCGCAGGCCAGTCCGTTGACGGTGAGCAGGCCCAGCGACGGCTGGCAGTCGACCAGCACATAGTCGTAGCGGTCGAGTACCGGATACAACGCCCGCCCCAGGGACTGCTCGCGACCCACCTCGTTGACCAGCTGGATCTCGGCCGCCGAAAGGTCGATGTTGCTGGGCACCAGGTCCAGGCCGCTGACCCTGGTCTTGATGAGCACGTCGTCGATCGAGACCCGCGGCTCGACCAGCAGGTTGTGCACCGTCTGGTCGAGCTCGTAGTGCGGTACCCCCAGGCCCGCCGAGAGCGCCCCCTGCGGGTCCAGGTCCACCAGCAGCACCCGGCGGCCGTATTCAGCCAGGCTGGCACCCAGGTTGATGGTCGAGGTGGTCTTACCGACCCCGCCCTTCTGGTTGCACATCGCGATGACCTTGGCCGGACCATGCGTGGTGCGGGGCTGGGGCTCGGGAATGGTGCGTAGCGGCCGACCGGTCAGGCCCAGCTCGGGTACCGGGTCGTGTCCGTCGCCGTCGATCATGGCCGCTCCTCGCGCAAGCGCCCGATGCGCGACCACGACCGGCCGGGCAACCCACACTTGGCGAACATCCGGGCAAGTTTAACGTTGCGACGCGCCCGTACCGGGTCGACCCGCGGTCAACGTGCGGATCAAGCCTGCACCGCTTGGGCCGGGCTGTCGGGGTCCGTGGCTCGGTGCCCACCCGTCGGAGCCCTCTCACCGCTTTCCTCGCTGATTCCGATGCGGTTGTGCAGCCGGACCAGCGGTGCCGGAGCCCACCAGTTCACCCCGCCCATCACATGCATGAATGCCGGTACCAGGACCAGCCGGACCAGTGTCGCGTCCATCAGCACCGCGATCGTCAGGCCGACGCCGAACATCCGCATGAGCGACACCTGCGCGGCTATCAGCACAGCGAAAGAGATGGACATGATGACCGCCGCGGCGGTGATCACACGGCCGGTGTGGGCCAGGCCCAGTGCGACCGCCTCATCAAGTCCGGACGCGAGCAGATTCCGAGACCTGCCCATCGTCGGCGTGACCGGAAGCCAGCCAGTATTCGCGGATCCGCGAGATGAGGAACACCTCGTAATCCATGGACAACCCGAAGGTGATGCAGAACAGCAGCACCGGCATGTTGGAGGCCAGGGTGCCGGTCACCGTGGTGCCCAGCGCACCGAGGTGACCGTCCTGGAAAATCCACACCAGCGCGCCGAACGCGGCGGTCAGCGACAGTACGTTGAGGACAAGCGTCTTGAGCGGCAGCACGACACTGCCGGTAAGCAGGAACAGCAACACGAAGCTCGTGACAGCGATCAGTGCCAGCACTTTCGGCAGGCCCGAGGTCACCGCGGCGACGACGTCCCGGTTGATCTGCGCGGTACCGGTCAGCAGGACACTGCGGCCATCCGGTCCCGGGACCGCGTGCAGCCGGTCCAGCTGGACGTTCGAGGCGTCGGAGAACAACGGGGCTGTGCCCGCCACCGTCAAGTAGGTCGTGCCGTCTGCCAGGGTTCCCTCGGGTCCGGGCCCGGCCCGATGCCCGTCCTTGAACGTGCCGACGGCCGAGGACACCCACGAGACGTCAGATACGGCCGACAGAGCTGTGGCGTAGCGGGCCAGTTCGGCGGGGCTGACACCGGTGAAGTCCGGCACGACGACCGTGATGTTGTCGGCCGAATCCGTGGCGAAGTCGCTGCGGAGCTGGTCACCGACCTGACGGGCCGTGGTCGACGTCGGCAGCACCCGGTCGTCGGGGAAGCCCCACCGGCCCCCGAAGAATGGGGCACCGAGTGCCAGGAGCAGCGCGATGACGATCAGCCCCGACGTGCCATCGGTGCTCGTGAACTGGGCGGCGTTCTGCGGTGCGGTGTTCCAGGGCGATTCGACGTAGGCGACATGGGGCGATTCTGTGAGCCGGGTGGTGATGTCGGTTCCGATGGTCCGCGCCCGGGCACTCGAGATTCCCTGTGGATCACTGACGGTGACAAGGAACTGCATGTCCGGCTGATGGAAAGTGTCGGCCAATATGGTTGAGGCCCGCGATGATTCCGATCCAGGATCGCGAAATCCTCCGCCGGACAGGTGCTTTGCCACTGGGACCCCGAACACGGCGCAGCCGAGCATCATCAATAGCGCGACCGCCATGACTCGCCGAGGCATAGCCATGGCAAGCCGCGCGATTCGCGTCATGGTACGAGAGACAGTGCCCGATCGAGCTCGTCGGCGACGCCCTCGGCGACCTGAACGGACTGTTTCGCGACGAACGAAATGAGCCCCGGGCGGGACAGGAATCCGACGAACCTCAGGCCTGGCGCCGCAGGAACCGGGCCGGTCGAGCGCGGCAGGCCACGTTCGTCCAAGACCCCGAGATGGCCGACCATTGGTTCCAGACCACACCGGTATCCGGTCGCACAGATCACGACGTCGGGTTGTAACCGCTGACCGTCGATGAGCAGAACCGAGTCCTCACTGAATGATTCGACGGTGGGTACTACCTCAAATAGCCGGGCTCGGATGGCCCCGATCACCTCGCGGTCCACGATCACCGGCGCCCGGCTGAGGCGCTTGCCCCTGGTGAACACCCCTTCGCTCGGTGTCGGCAAACCAAATTCGGACAGGTCTTTGACGTGCACACGGAGCGCGACCCGGGAGACCGCGTCGGCGAACCACAGCGGCGCGTCGTAGAGCCGGTTGGCGATGTAGTCCGACGGGAATCCACCGGGCAGTGCACGCAGCAGGATGTGCGGTGCAGTGCGCACTGCCAGCCAAGCCTGCGCCGCTCCCCCGCTGGCGACGTCGTACACGATTTCCATCGCCGAGGATCCCGCCCCGACCACCAGCACGCGTTTCCCTAGGTACGGCTTGGGATTTCGGTAATTCGCCGAGTGCAGTACAGTTCCTCGGTACGAGCTGAGGCCGGGCCAATCCGGGATTCTCGGGGTGTGCTCGTAGCCGGTGGCCACCACGATCTGCTGGGCACTGATATCTCCCGAAGTCGTGGCCAGTACCCAGTTGCCGGCCATCTTGTCGATCCTGGCCACACATGTGCCGAGCATGAGGTCAAGGCCATCTTCATGCGCGTGATGGTTCAGGTGCGCGACAACCTGATCCCGGGTCGGGAAGATCGCGGTGCCCTTAGGGTACGGCCGGCTGGGCATGTGGGACGTCCGCCGACCGGTGTTGAGCTTCAGCCGGTCGGGTCGACCTTTCCAGGACGACCCGACATGATCGGCCCGGTCGATCAGCAGCGGGCGGATTCCCCTGTCGCTCAGGCTCAATGCCACAGCGACCCCCGAGGATCCCGCCCCGACGACGGCAACCTGATGCTCGCGCACCGCGGCCTCCTACAGCTTGCTCCGCAGCGCGGTCAGGACTGCCCCAGTCGATGACCTTCCGCCAATGGTGACGCGCACACCACCGTCCGGGTAGTGCTTGACCCGCACGCCCGCATCATCGAACACGTCGCGCCAGGGCACTCCGCTTGCGGGTAGGTAGATGAAGTTGGCATGAGCCTCGGTGCTGGCGATTCCCATTGCCCGCAATCCCGCCCGCAGGTTCCTGCGCTCCGAGGTGAGAAACCGGATCCGTTGCAGCAGTTGCGATTCCGCCCGGTAAGACGCTGCAACCGCAACCAGGCTCGTGGTGCTCATCCCGAATGGCAACTGCATGGCCCACAGTTTGGCGGCAAGTCCGCGAGATCCGAATGCGTAACCGATGCGCAGGCCGGCGAGTCCATATGCTTTCGAGAAGGTTCGGATCACCACGACGTTGGGGAACCGACGCACGAGATCGACCGAGTCGATGCGGTGGCCCGGTCCGACGAATTCCGCGTACGCCTCGTCGATGAGTACCACGGTGTCGCTGGGAATACGGGCCAGGAAGGCTTCCAGATCTGCCGCCGACTCCACTGTGCCCGTGGGATTGTGCGGCCGGCAGATGGCCACCACCTTCGCCTCGGATGCGGCGTCGGCCATGGCGTCGAGGTCGTGGCCACCAAGGCTGTTCAGCGGCACCTTGATCGGTGAGATCCGCACCATGGCCGAGACGATCGCGTATCCCTCGAACGTCGGATCCGCGAAGACAATCCGGTCCCCCGGGTCGGTGATGGCATGCAGCACCTGCAGCATGACGCCGGTGGCCCCGGGCCCGAGGATGACCTGCTCGTCGGAGATTCCGATATGGCCGGCTATGAGGTGCCGCAACCGCTCGGGCAGGAACTCCGGATACCGGTTGGCGGCATCGATGGATTCGATCAGTGCGGACCGTACCGCCGGCAGGGGCGGGAACGGATTCTCGTTGAGCGACAACGCCATCGGGTCCACCGCCGTGGGCAACGCACCGATGTCAGCATTCAACGGCAGTTCCGTGATGCGCGGCAGCGGCCGAGATTCGGCGATGACAGTCATGATTCCCTCCCGCCCGCGCGAACAGCACGGTCATCCGGTCGTTTGTTTGGGACAAGACGGGTATAGGCGGCCTTGGCAAGCGAAACCTGCCCCTTCGCCGCGTACCACATCAACCGTATGGCGGAGACCTTCTTGGGCGCCACGAGTGTGCCGGCCAGCCATTGATTACGAGACTCCCGCCGGCGCAATTTTCCGCTGGAGGTCCGCGGCAGCGTGCCCGGGGCGAGTAACTCGACATGAGCCGCCAGGATGCCGGTGCGCTCCCACACTCGCTTCGAGACGTCGCTCGCCAGGCCGGCCGGCGCGTCAGAAGTGGTTTCCACGAGCAGCGCCAGCGCTTCCTCCTCCTCGCCGGCAGGAACAAAGCCCACCGCCACCGCACATCCGGTGCGCACCCCGGGCAGCCCGTCGAGCGCCGCCTCGAAATCCTGCGGCGCATGGTTTGCACCCCGGATGATCACGGTGTCCTTGGCACGGCCACAGACGAACAACTCGCCATCGTGGACGAAGCCGAGGTCACCGGTTTCAAGCCAGCCCTCGTGCAAGGCCTGATCGGTGAGATCGGGGCGGCCGAAGTACCCGACCATCACACTGGGACCGCGGACAAAGATGCTTCCGACCTTGTCGGGATCCAATGTCTGTGAAAGCTCGTCGCGGATCTCGATCTCGACACCGGCCAGGGGCTGGCCCACGCTCACCAGTTCTTTGCGTCCCGGTACCACCCGACCCGAGTAGGCCAGGGCGTCACCTTCCACGCCATAAGTTCTGAACTGGGTCTTGGACGGCTTGAACGTCAGTGCGAGTGATGCCTCGGCCATCCCGTAGCAGGGCGTCAGCGCTGACGGATCGAAACCCCACGGTGCGAACCGCTCACCGAATCGGCGCTGCACCGCGGCGACGACGGATTCCGCACCGTTGAAGCACACGCTCCACGAGGACAGGTCGACCCCGTCCAACTCCTCGTCTTTGATCCGGTTCACGCACAGGTTGAACGCGAAGTTGGGTGCGGCCGAGTAGGTGCCGCGGTACCGGGAGATGGCCCGCAACCACGCGGCCGGCGTCGCAACGAACAACTCGGGCGGCAGCAATACCAGTGCCCCCTCGACATAGAACGCCGACAACAGATTCCCGATCAACCCCATGTCGTGATACAGCGGCAGCCAGGACACACCCACTGGATTGACAGTGCCCTCCTCCTGGAGGCGGCTGTCGATCGAGGCGAGATTGGACAACAGGTTGCGGTGAGTCAGCGCCACGGGTTTGGGGTCGTGCGTTGTGCCCGAAGAGAACTGGATCAAGGCGATGTCGTCAGGAGCTACCTCGACCTGATCAGAGTCCGCACCACCCAGATCCGACGCGGTCACGCAGCCCAACCGCGGTGCTGCGGCCTCAACCGGGACGCCGAGAAAGCGACGGATACGCTCGTCGGTCACCACCAGTGCCACGTCGGCGGACTGCAACATGGCCGCGGTCTTCTGGTGGTATTCGTCCATCTTGCCCAGCCGCACCGGCGGGTACAGCGGCACCGGAATGGCCCCCGCGCACAGTATCCCGAAGAAGCTCTCCACGAACTCCGGGCAGGTCGGCAACACGAGCGCAACCCGATCCCCTTTGCGCACACCACGTTTCATAAGATCCGCGGAGATTGACAGCGCCCGCTCATAGATCCGCGCCTTGGGGACCTCCTGGTCTTCTTCGCGGGTGTTCACGAAGAACAAGCTCAGATCAGTGCGTGCCGCGGCCGCGAGAGCAGCGGGGAGCGTTTCGTACTTCGGGACGATGGCGTCGGGGCCTTTCATGACTGCTTCTCCACGATGCGCCGCAGCACGAGTCGGCCGAGATCACCGACGGTCCGCAACTCATCGGCGTCGTCGGCGTCCAAGTCGATCTCCCAGCGGTTCTCGATCCGGAGGACGAGCGACATCACCCGCAATGAGTCGAGTCCGCCATCCAGCAGCGAGGATTCCGCGGAGAGACCCGGGATCGGCATCTCGGCCGAGATCATGGCGATGATGTCGTCGGTGACAGCATCCAGACTCGGTACCTGTCCTGTCGGAGATGTCATTACGGCCTCCCACCCCATTGAATTGCGGCGGCACCCGCGAAGTCCCCCGCGTGGGCGAATCCCGCCATCATCACGACATCGCCGGTCTTGACCTGACCGTTGTCGATCGCAGCCTCCAGGTTGGCGGGTATGCCGACCGCGAAGAGATTGCCGCACTGACCGAAGGTGTCGTGGTGCCGTTCGCGGGGCAGCTCGAGCGCTTCGTCCCAGTTGCGTAGCAACAGCCGATTGGGCTGGTTGGTCACCAACAGGTCGAGGTCGTTCGATTTCACCCCGATCTGCTCGCACACCGCCTTGACCACCTGAGGCACCTGACGGTTGCCGCGCGAGAGCACCTTCATGATCTTGGCCTCGCTGAAACCGACGTAGCCCTGTCCGGGTCCGGCCTCCCACCACTTCCGCGGCGGATCGGTGTCGAGGGTCATATCGACCGCGTTCTCACCGAAGAACCGGCATTCGATGTCCAGCACTGGCGACTTGTCGGACAGCGTGACCAATCCCACTGCGGCACCATCGCCGGGAACCGACGCCTGCGCCAACTTACGAACCTGATCCTGTTCGAAGATCTTGCCTGCGGCGTTCACCGAGGCGGCGATCAACGCGGTACGGCCCGCACCGGACCACAACAGTTGGCGCGCGAGGCTGAGCATGTACACAAATGCCGCGCAGCCGCCGTTGTGCACGTCGAGGATCCACTTGGGTTTGATGCCGAGGCGCGCGGCCGTTTCACCACCGGCACCGACGATCGGCAGATCGGGCATCTGCGAATGCGTCAGCAGGATATCGACCTCATCGAGCAGTCCACTCCCGTGCCTGGCCGTCAGTCCCGCAACCGCCCGCTCGATCATGTCGACATTGGATTCGTCGAATGTCGAATGATGCCGGTATTCAGGCGGCGCGAACATGGGGTTGTCGCGCAGTGAATCGGTTTCCGAGTGGTCGGTGTACCACTGTGCCGGCACTCGGTTCTCCGGTAGATAAGTGGAGACGTCGAGCAGGCTGACCGCCGGATTACGAGTGTCCCTCATCCTCGACCCACGCTTGCTTCGTGTTGGTTGGCTTCTCGCATCCAATCGGGGGTGATGGGCAGCCCATTGTGGTGCCGGTACTCGGCGATGGCCTTGAGATTGCGCATTTCCAGCAGATGACCGGCGCCGAACATGTCCCAGAAGTCACCGACCCACACCGGGCGGTTCGGCGGCGCTGTCTCCGGATAGGCATTGTGGTCATAGAACGGATGATGGCAATTCGTCCACAGCAC
Organism: Mycobacterium sp. 155; assembly: GCF_000373905.1. NCBI lineage: Bacteria > Bacillati > Actinomycetota > Actinomycetes > Mycobacteriales > Mycobacteriaceae > Mycobacterium > Mycobacterium sp. 155. The sequence continues at coordinate 1,197,344 of NZ_KB892705.1, read as the reverse complement.
AACCGATCCCGGCTTGTTGAACACCAACTGCGCGTCGACGACCCGCATCAGGTAGATCATCCAGAGATGCTTGCCTTGATCCCATGCGCAGTGGTAATCAACCGTGCGCGCCTGGGGATTGGCCACGGTCCGGGTGTAGATCTCGGTCTCCGAACCCAATTTGTCCCACGCCTGCCACAAACCGGGCTCATCGGTTTCCTTGAAACCGCGCAGGCTGTAGGTCCATTCCTCGAGACTGCGAGTGTCGGCCAGGTATTCGTACAGTTCGTCGGGGGGGCAATCGATGTAGTCGTTGACGGTGCAATACTCGCCAAACACCTCATCGTGCGGATACACCGAATGCATCATCTCCAGGATGATCGGCGTGGCCTTCTCCCGCGGCGACGTCTCGACCCGGTGGACCCCCTCAATGGGGTCAGAGCTGCCGGAATGGGTGGCGATGTCGTCAAGCGCTGGCAGGGACATTGACCGTACCCTCCTGTTCTGTTGTGTGACTGTTCTCGGCAACGGCCGTGCCGATCGCCGAGAGAAACGGTGCGAACGGTGGTATCTCGTCCGCAGAACATTCGATACTGACGACCGATGGGCCATCGGTCGTGAGTGCCTCGTCGAGCGCAGCGGGCAGTCGATCGATCGTGGCGACGTCGATCGAGGCCAGACCCGGGAACATCGCCGCCAACCCGGCGCCGAGCCGGCTGGGCGAGAACCGGTTGTAGCTGTATGCGTCGTCGTAGTACAGCTGCTCACGAGTCACGCACATCGCGTGGGCGTTGTTGTTGAACAACACCACTGTCACCGGCAACCGGTACTGGATGGCGGTGTGCAGCTCCAACCCGTGCATGTAGAAGGATCCGTCGCCGGCGATGATCACCGTGCGCCTGCGCTGGGCGAACGCCATCCCGATTCCCGCACCGAAGCTGTAGCCCATCCCGCCCATCCCCAGGGCGACGACGAACCGTCCACCCCGCCGTACCGGCAGATAGTGGACTGCCGAGGCCCCGGTGTTGCCGGCATCGACGACGATGTTCACCTCGTCGGGCAGCGCGCGGTCCAGGGCGAGCATCGCGTCGCGGTAGCGCACGCCGTCGTCAGAGCACGACGGTGGGGCAAGCTCGGTCTGCGGCACCACGTCTGGCACCCGAACGCCCAGCGGCCTGCCATGGCCGGTCAACGCGCGGGTCAACCGCGACAGGGAGGCCTGCAGGTCCTCGGTGTGAACGTGGGTGCAGGGTAGATACGGTGGCGCCGAACCGATCGACAGTGTGTGCGTTGTGCCGAGGACGGCATCGAGCCCGGTCCGGGCCATCACGGGCATGCGGGTACCGACCAGCAGACATACGGCGCTGCCAGCCACCGCGTCGACCGCGCCCGGATGCCCGATCACCCCGGTGACACCCAATGCCGACGACGATCCCAGCCCGGGGATCCCCGCGACGTCCTTGGCGTCAGGAACACAGGCGACGCGTGCCCGCAGCACCGCGCGCAACTGCTCGAGTTCGGCGCGTGCGTCGTCTCGGGCGACCTGCTCTCCGGCGATGATCGTGATGGGCCCGTTGGCCCTACGTAGCGCCCGGATGAGCGGGTGTGGATCGCCTACCTGCTTCTGACCAAACCCCTGACCGTTACGCAAGATCGGTCCGCCGAGCGCCACGGTCTGCTGCTGGATGTCTTTAGGCAAAAGCAGGACTGCCGGACCGCCGGTGCGCGCCGCGGCGATCGCACGTGGCAGCGCGGTGACGATGTCGCTGGGTCGCAGCACACGTTCACAACTCACCGACACCGCTCCGAACAGCGCCTCGGCATCCAGCGAACCCGCGCGGCCGCTGGTGTCCTGGAAGCTGCCCCGGCCGTCGAGCGTCGTGGGCGTCTGGCCGACCAGAGCCAAGACCGGAACCCTGCTCGCAAGTGATTCGCCCAACCCGGGTATCAGATTCAGGCATCCTCCACCAGAGGTCGCCATGACGACGCCGAGGCCCGCGCCGCTGCGACTGTAGCCGTCGGCCATGGTCGCGGCGGAGAACTCATGTTTTGCGAGTACGGCGGTGATACCGTCGCGGAAGTATGCGGCGTCGTACAAGTCTTCGATGTTGGCGCCGTCCACACCGAACATATGGGTCACCCCGCCGGCGGCCAGATAGTCGACGATATGATCGACGACACGGTACGTGGTCGGGCGTTCAGATACGTCCCTTGCTGTAGCTGCCATATTTCACCCTCGTATCAGCGATGTGAAACAACGACGAAAGTTGTGATCCCCGTTCACAACAGCGCTGAGAGCAACAACATACAACGCTATCCGGACGTAGATAAGAGAAAACACAGGGCGGGCATTCCGATCTTTTCGCGTGCAAGTACCTGATCTTTACCGAGCCGCTTAGGGGACCGGCGTGGGGTTCAGGCGAGCAGGTCGTTTACCCGATAGTAGCAATATTACGCAGCGACACGCACGGCGAGGGCGGCGGCAACTTCAGACGTGCGCTACCCCACGCCCGTGGCGCCACATGAGCCCGTCTAGTTGCATCTGCAAATGTTGAAAGATGTCCACTCTCGCAACGTCGCGCCGAATCTCACCAAACCGCTCCGACCAGTACGGAAGCCTCGTATACCACCCGCAAGGCGCTTCATCCAATTCGAGCCGCACCGCCGTGTACAGGTTGTTTCCAGCGATTTCTGTGCGAAGTCAAATTTATTTTCCCCGTCATCGACTCCTCGTACAGCACGAGAACCGTCGCCCCGCACACACGACACGACGCGCTCGCGCAAACTGGGCGAAGTAATATACACAGCCACCGGGACGCCGCTGACCACCCTGACGAGCTGGTCAGTACCCCGGGGCATCGTTTGCTGACTTGACGATTGCTCGACGTGGTATACGTGTGCCATCCTTGTATCTCGCAAATCACCGCGGTTGCCCGATGGGGCAATACCACAGGGAGGGTGGGGGGAAATGCCAGAACAAATGCTGCATTTATCTGGCCTAGCTTTTCACCGTGTAAATGCGATATTCAAAATGTCAACTTTAATAAACTTGACAAAACAATGCGAATTAGCCGCAATAAACATTTCCCCCGCACTTGAACTCGTGAAATACGCGGTAAATACCGCGAATTCCATCGAGCCGATCCATGGTCTGACGACAGTCGCGTCCACACGGCGACCGGATACCGTCCGACCTCAGGCGAGAGATCGCCGACGTGCCTCCGAAGCGCTCCGACCGGCGGTCGCTACCAGCGAAAACCAAGGCGAGACCAATGCCGTACCGATCCAAACCGCGCGCTCTCTCGCGCCGCGTAGCGGGTCAGGCCGTGCAAACAAACGCTGTTACATAAGCGCAATTCTGCGCCCATTCCGGCTATCTGATTCGGGTTTCGGCCAGCACCAGAACACCGAGCTTTCGAGCGTGACCCGAATGAGACGGTTTCGCAATAGTGTCGATCATTGCGAAATCTTCTCCGGAAGGCAAGGACAATGCCGGCTCAGTTGATCAAGTCACCCGCTGGGCTCCTCCGCGCGGCTGCTGCCGGGGTCGACCCGGTCAGGTTCTTCCACCGACATGCCTCAAGGCGCAGCCCCATCGAACTGAGCTTCCCCGGCCTCGGCGAGGTCATGTTCTTCGGAACCGCCGACGCTGCCCGCGACATCCTCACCATGACTGCTGCGCTGTCTGAGGCACCCACGCCGAATCCAATCGAACCGGTTGTCGGGCCCGGATCTTTGATCTTGCTGTCCGGTGAACAGCACCATCGTGAACGCGGTCTGTTGATGCCGGCCTTCCACGGGGAACGGGTCAAGAAGTACAGCGACATCATCTGCTCGGCGACCCACGAGGAGATCCAAACCGTACGGCCCGGTGACTCGATCGCCGTGCGCCGGCTGGCCGTCAACGTCACGCTGCACATCGCCATCCGGGTGGTGTTCAGCGTCGCCGAGCCCGACCGGCGCGCCATGTACACCCAGGCGATCACCGCTCTGATGCGGGCCAACACTGCGCCACTGATGCTGCTTCCCGCGTTGCGGCGCGGACTCGGCGGCTACGGCCCGTGGGCGCGGCTCCTACGGCTGCGCGACGATCTCGACCGGCTGCTCTCGGACGACATGGACACCCGGACCCGCAGCAGCCTCGCCGACTCCGACATGCTCGACATTCTGCTGTCGGCGACCGACGAAAGCGGTCGGGGTCGCAACGGCCAGGCCATCCACGATCAGCTCAGAACGCTGCTCGCCGCTGGCCACGAGACGACCGCCACCTCGATGGTGTGGACGCTTTATCACATCTACCGCGACGACGCCGTCCGGCAACGGGTCGCCGATGAGGTGGCCCAGGCTCAAACTCCGGCGGAGATGATCGCGCTGCCCTACCTCGGCGCGGTCATCAAAGAGACACTGCGCATGCATCCGCCTGTTCCCGTCGTGCTGCGTCGACTGACGAGCCCCATGACCATCGGCGGTGTCGAGTGCACGAGTGGTCAGGTCGTGGGAATCGCCTTGTACGCGCTGCATTTCAATCCGGCAATCTGGACCGAACCGGAGCAGTTCCGCCCGGAGCGATTCATGGACTCCAAAGTCTCACCGTTCCAGTTCGCACCGTTCGGCGGCGGTTACCGTCGGTGCATCGGGGCGGCATTCGCAAATTCGGAGCTTGCCATCGCCATCGCGACGATCATGAAGACATTGGACCTGCGGATGCCGGCGCGGGATCGCGCTCGCTCCGCGCCACGCAGCGCAGCGCGGGGAATTGCCGTGGCTCCCGCACGCGAGGTGACCCTCGACGTCATCGATCGCTATTGAGTCCGCCGTCGGTCCTGGAGGCCAAATGTCGACAGATGCACGGCAGTTCCGTCGAGGCGCTGATGGCTACGAGGCGGCGCGCCGCGCCACCGTCTGGAACAGCCTGGTGCCTGACCGCTATCCCGACCTCATCGTGCAGGCGCACGACGTCGATGACGTCGTATGTGCGGTGTCCGGAGCGCAGGGCCCAATCAGCATCGTGTCGGGTGGATACAGCTGGACTGCCAGCCACCTGCGCGATGGCGGCACACTGCTCGACGTCAGCCGCCTCGACCACTGTGCGATCGACGCCGAACGCATGGCTGCCGTCGTCGGGCCCGGAAAAGTCGGCAGCGAGCTGGCTGCCGAACTCGACACGCTGGGCCTGTTCTTCCCCGCGGGGCACTACGAGGGCATCTGTCTGGGCGGGTATCTGCTGCAGGGCGGCTACGGCTGGAACAGCAAGGCGGTCGGGCCCGCATGTGAGAGCGTCATCGGCGTCGAGGTCGTCACCGCCGACGGCCAGCGGATGTATTGCGACGCCGACGAGAATTCCGACTTGTTCTGGGCGGCACGCGGTTCCGGGCCCGGATTCTTCGCCGTGGTGACGGCCTTTCATCTACAGCTGCACCCGCGACCGGCGGTCTGCGGCAGCTGCTTGTATATCTACCCTGTCGAGGTGCTCGACGACGTCTTCACCTGGGCGCGCCGGATCAGCCCCGAGATCGGCGACCGTGTGGAACTGCAGATCATCACGTCCCGCAATCTGCCCGCCCTCGGACTCGAAAGCCCTTCCATCGTGGTGGCCTCCCCCGTCTTCGCCGATACCGAAGCGGAAGCCGAGGCCGCCCTGTCGATCCTGTCCAGCTGTCCGGCCGTCGATCGGGCGATCGTCAAAATTCCGTACACCACCACCGATCTGACCAGCTGGTACGGCACGGTCATGAGCAACTACCCGCCGGGGCACCGCTACGTCGCCGACAACATGTGGACCTCGGCATCGGCCGAGGACCTGCTGCCGGGCATTCACCGTATCGTCGAGACCATGCCGCCGGCGCCGTCACATTTCCTGATGTACGACTGGAGCCCGTCACCCGCGCGGGAGGAGCTGTTCTACGGGTTGGAGGACGAGATCAATATGGCGCTCTACGCTGTGTGGCCCGACCCGGCCGACGATAACCGGTACCGCGACTGGCCCCGCGACAACATGGCGGCCATGGCACACCTGGCCACCGGAGTCGGCCTCGCTGATGAGAACCTCGGCCGGCGGCCCGCCCGGTTCGCCACCGATGAAAACATGGCCCGGCTCGACGTACTGCGCGCCAAATACGATCCCGACGGGCTGTTCAACAGCTGGATGGGCCGCCTGTGAGCTGGCAGCGCCACGCTCCGTTTCTCCGAACTTCCTTCTGGCGCATGGTGTTACGCCAGCGCAGTATCATGACCACCGGGCAGATCGGCGACGGACGCGAGGCGGCCGCAGCCGAGTACGTCATGGCCAATGCCCGTCGCGATGACCCGGATGACGTGATCGCAACGATCGACAGATTCGCCTACCAGGAGTCGTTCCTGATCAACGTGGGCGACGAGAAGGGCGCGCTGCTCGACGCCGCGGTGGTCCGCGCACACCCACGGCTTGCGCTGGAGTTGGGTACCTATTGCGGCTACGGCGCGCTGCGGATCGCCCGAGCGGCGCCGGCAGCGCGCGTGTTCTCGATCGAACTAGCCGCCGCGAACGCCGAGATCGCCCGCAGCATATGGGCTCACGCCGGGCTGGCCGACCGGATCACCTGTGTGGTGGGGACCATCGGCGACGGCGGGCGCACCCTCGACACCCTTGAACAGCACGGATTCACAATGGGCACAGTCGATTTCATGTTCCTCGACCACAACAAGAGCGTCTACCTGGCCGATCTTCATCGCGTGTTGGACCGGGGCTGGCTGCACCGAGGGACGATCGTCGTCGCTGACAACGTCAAACTTCCCGGGGCGCCCGACTATCTGGCCTACATGCGCGCTGAACAGGGCACGCACTGGAACACCGTGGAACACAAGACCCACGGCGAGTATCAGACTCTGCTGCGCGATGTGATGCTGGAGTCGGAATACCTGGGCGGTTGACCAGCTAGCGGGCGCGCGGATGCGCCCCGGCCCACACCTCGCGCAGGGTATGCACGGTGACCATGGTGTAGATCTGCGTGGTGGTCACCGAAGCGTGCCCCAGCAGTTCCTGTACGACACGCACGTCGGCACCGCCCTCGATCAAGTGCGTCGCGAATGAGTGCCGCAGCGTGTGGGGCGACACCGCCGAGGTGATCCCGGCACGCGCGGCCGCATCCTGCAGTACCTGCCACGCACTCTGCCGCGAAAGCCGGCCGCCGCGGGCGTTGAGGAAGATAGCCGGGGTGCCACGGCCGCGGCGTGCCAGATCGGGCCGTCCGCGTACCAGATAGGCGTCGAGCGCACTGACCGCCGGGCGGCCGATCGGAACGAGCCGCTGCTTGCCGCCCTTTCCATGCAACAGCACCGACCGGGCGTGGGTGTCGATGTCGTCGACGTCGAGCCCGACCGCTTCGGATATGCGGGCCCCGGTCGAGTACAGCAGCTCCAGCAGCGCGCGGTTGCGCAGCGTCAACGGGCCGTCCGCCTCACTCTCGCCCCCGGCGGCATCCAGCAGCGCCAGCACCTCGTCGAGCGTCAGGCTCTTGGGCAATCGGCGGCTCGGGGTGGGCGGCCGGACCGCCCGAGCGACGTCGAGTTCGGTCAGTCCTTCCGCGGCGGCGAACCGGTGCAGGCCGCGGACCGCGACGACCGCCCTGGCCGCGGATACCGCCGAGAGCGCGGCCACGCCGGCATCGGGATCACCGCGGCGCAGCGCGACCAGAAAATCACTGACGTCGGTCTCGGCCACCTTGGCCAGATCGTCGATGCCGTGCTGGGTCAAGTGCTCGGCGTACCGGCGCAGATCGCGCCGGTAGGAGCTCAACGTGTTGGCTGCAACACCTCGTTCGATGGTCAAATGGTCGAGGTAGCCCTGTATCTGGGTCTCCAACGCGGACGGTCCGGCGGCCGATGTGCCGCTTGCGCGAAGAGCAGGAGACTCCGATGAGCCGCTTGCGCGAAGAGCAGAAGACTCCGATGAGCCGCTTGCGCGAAGAGCAGAAGACTCCGATGAGCCGCTTGCGCGAAGAGCAGAAGACTCCGATGAGCCGCTTGCGCGAAGCGGCGACGATAAAGTCACTGCAGGCCTTTGCGACGCCGGAATGCCGTTGGTCGATCAGTCCAGGGTGCGTCAACCGGGCGCAGCGAGTCCGTATCGGGCATCGCGTGCGCGGCCAGAATCCCGGCTATCGCAATCGAATTCACGATCTCACCGGAGAAGATCCGGGATACCGCCTGAGCCAACGGAACCCGTTCGATGCGCATGTCGGCTTCCTCGTCGTGCGCTTCGGGCCTGCCGACTTCGGTCAGCCCGGTAGCCAGGAAGATTCGCACGCTCTCGTCGGAGAACCCGGGCGTGGAGTCCAGATCGACGAGCGTGCGCCAGTTCGCGGCCGCCAGTCCGACTTCCTCTTTGAGCTCTCGTGCCGCAGTCACCTCGGGCGGCTCCCTGCCGACGTCCAGCAGCCCGGCGGGCAGCTCCCATAACCGCCGACCAAGCGGGTGCCGATACTGGTACACAAGCACCACATTGCCGTCGTCATCGAGGGCGACCACGGCAGCCGCTCCGTAGTGCTCGACGACCTCGCGCCGGGCCGACTTCCCCCCGGGCATGCTGACCTCATCGGCCCGCAGAGCGAAAATCTTTCCGACGTAAACGGTTTCGCTTGCGAGCGTGTCGAAGTCGTGTTCAGCCACGGATTTCCGATGTCTCCAGAGAATGGTTCAAGGAATCCGGGTCACCCTCGTCGGTGTACGACTCGGGCAGGTCCATGCCGGGCAGCCGTTCCTCGGCCTTGTAGGTCAGCGCCGCGCCGATGAACGCCGCGAACAACGGGTGCGGCCGGGTGGGCCTGCTCTTGAGTTCCGGATGCGCCTGGGTGCCGACGAGGAACGGATGAATCTCGGGGGCATACTCGACGAACTCGACCAGGTGACCGTCGGGGGATGTCCCGGAGAACCGCAGGCCACTCTGGGCGATCCGGTCCCGGTAGGCGTTGTTGACCTCGTACCGGTGGCGGTGGCGCTCGGACACTTCGGTGGCTCCATAGGCCTGTGCCACCACCGATCCGGGCTGTAAGACCGCCGGGTACGCGCCGAGGCGCATGGTGCCGCCGAGGTCGGCCTCGCCGGACACTGCGTCCTGCTGGTCGGCCATCGTGGAGATCACCGGGTCGGGTGTAGCCGGATCGAACTCGGCGGAGTTCGCACCGGTGATGCCGACGGTCCGCGCGGCCTCAATCACGATGCATTGCAGTCCGAGACACAGTCCCAGCACCGGCAGCCTCCGCTTGCGGGCGTAGCTGATGGCGCCGAGCTTGCCTTCGATACCGCGGATACCGAATCCTCCAGGGATCAGCACGCCGTGGACGTCGGACAAGGCCGCGGCGGCGCCGCTCTCGGTCTCGCAGTCGTCGGAGGCAACCCATCGCATCTCCACCTTGGCGCGGTGCTTGAAGCCGCCGGCGCGCAGTGCCTCGGCGACCGACAGATAAGCGTCGGAAAGGTCGATGTACTTGCCCACCAAGGCGATCCGCACGGTTTCCTGCGGGTCGTGAACGCGGCGCAGCAGGTCGTCCCATTCGGTCCAGTCGACGTCGCGGAAGGGCAGGTTCAGCCGGCGCACCACGTAGGCATCCAGCTCCTCGCGGTGCAGCACCTTTGGAATGTCGTAGATCGAGGGGGCGTCGGGTGTGGAGATCACGCCGTCGACGTCGACATCGCACATCAGCGCGATCTTGTTCTTGAGCGGCTCGGGAACGTCGCGGTCACAGCGCAGGATCAGTGCGTCGGGAGTGATACCGATGCTGCGCAGGGCGGCGACCGAATGCTGGGTCGGCTTGGTTTTCAGTTCACCTGACGGCGCGAGGTAGGGAACCAGCGACACATGCAGGAAGAAGACGTTCTCGCGACCCACGTCGTGGCGGACCTGGCGGGCCGCCTCCAGAAAGGGCTGCGATTCGATGTCGCCGACCGTGCCGCCGATCTCAGTGATGACCACGTCGGGCCGATGCCCGTGCGCGTCGGGCTCTGCCATGGCCAGGATGCGGTTCTTGATCTCGTCGGTGATGTGCGGGATCACCTGGACCGTGTCACCGAGATACTCACCACGGCGTTCCTTGGCGATGACCGTCGAATAAACCTGGCCCGTGGTCACATTGGCCGAGCCGGACAGGTCACGGTCCAGGAACCGCTCGTAGTGGCCGACGTCGAGATCAGTTTCGGCGCCGTCCTCCGTGACGAAGACCTCGCCGTGCTGGAACGGGTTCATAGTGCCCGGGTCGACGTTGAGGTAGGGGTCGAGCTTCTGCATGGTCACCTGCAGTCCCCGCGCGGTCAGCAGCTGACCGAGGCTGGACGCGGTCAGACCCTTTCCGAGCGACGACACCACACCACCGGTGACGAAGAGATGCTTGGTGGTGGTGTACGGGTGCTTGCGTAAGGCGGGCAAAAGCAACCTCCGTGACGACGGGCAGGGGATCGCCGAACTGGCCTGGGGCCTGCCGACCCACGGAATCTCACCTTAACACTGTCACCGACAAGCGGTCGCTGACGCGCCGCGCAGCAGGCAGCGCTACTGCGGCAGGGTGACCGACGACGCACCACGGCCGGTGCCGTATTGCCCCGGCTTGCCTCCGGCCGCGAGTTCTCCGAGAGCCAACACGCTGGTGATCTGACCGGCACTGCTGTCGGCGTCGTCGACGGTGCTGACCGCGCCGGCCAGACCGTCGTCGGACCTGACCACGGCAACCGGACCCGTACCGGATGCCGATCCGTCCCGGCCGACCAGAACCACCCCGGACCCGTGCGGAGCCAAGCCGGCCGCCAACCGCGCCACAGTGGCGCCCCGGTTGCCGCCGTCGTCACCGAGCGCGCCGCCCGTCACGATCACCGCGGTGTTGGCCGTGCCGATGTGCCCGCTGTAGCTCAGGAACCCGGTGTCGCGGAGCGCGGTCAGCACGGTGTTTCGCTGAGTGTCGTCGACCGGCGGAACCGTCGGGTTCTTGTCGATCAGCAGCGTCATGCCGAGCAGGTCGCCTGCCTGCGAGCCCTGGTCGAGAGCAGCCGTGTTGAGCTGCTTGCCGGCAGGCACGATCGGCGAGTTGACGACCGACAGCAGTTTGTCGGCGGAGTTGGCCTCGACGAACTCGCTCGTCAGCGATACCTCGCCACTGACGGTGCCGCCGGCTTGTCCGATGATGCGCGCAATCGCGTCGACATCGCCATCGGCGGCGTCCGGTGTACGAAACACCACCACAGATTTGTCCTTGAGCGCGTCACGCACCATCCGTGGGGCCAGTAGCGCATCGAATTCCCCTGCAGCGTTGAGCTTCTGGTTGAGAGCGTTCTTGTCTTCGGTGAGAGAGTCGATCTGATGCTGGAGTTCCTGTTTGTCATCACGCAATCCGGACAGCACCGTGTTGGACAGCAGCCCGGACCCGAGCGCTACCCCGACGGCCAGCGCGAGGAACACCGCCGCCAACGAGATCGCATGTGCGCGTAGCGAAATCACAACTCAACCATCGCTAATTGATCAGGCTCTGCACCCACGCGGTGAATTGGTGCCAGTAGTTGACCACCCAGTCGAGCACTGCGGTGTCGGTCCGCGACACCCACAGCGCGACGATGACGGCGACCAGCATGGCCAGCACCAGCAGCGCAATGGCCCCGCCGGACACCCGGCTGCGATAGAGAGTTGCCACCGCCTTGGCGTCGACCAGCTTCTCCCCTACCTTGAGCCGGGTCAGGAAGGTCGACGGGTTGCTGGCCTGGCGCGAGCGGTCGAAGAACTCCTCGATGTTGGCGGTGTAGCCGGCGGTGACGATCAGCGATGCACCGTGGTGGTCGCAGAGCAGCAACGCGAGGTCGGTAGCTGACCCGGCAGCCGGGAACGTCATCGCACCGATCCCGAGATCCTGGATGCGCTCAAGTCCGGCGGCGTGGCCATCTGCGTCGGCTGGCAACACCACCTGGGCGCCGCAGCGCAGCACCTCGACACTCAATTTGTCCGGGTCGCCGACGATGAGCGCAGGCCGGTAGCCGGCCTTGCGCAGCACATCGGCGCCGACTCCGACGCCGACGAGGACCGGCTGATACTCCTTGATGAACGGCTTGAGCGCCTTGAGGTCGGCGGCCGCGTCGGCTTCCTCTGCGACGATGACCACGTGCCTGCGGTGCAAGTCGACGTCGATATCGGGGATCCCGATGCCGTCGATGAGCAACGGGCTCTCACTTCGGATGAACTCGATCGTGTTCCCGGCGAACGCCTCGAGATGTGCCACCAACCCGCTCTTGGCCTCGTGCATGAGGTCGTGGATCTCGTGATCGGTGCGTTCGGTACCCAGCGCTATGCGCCGGTCACCGGCGTAGACGCCGCCGTTGTGCAACCGCACGCGCGAGCCGTCCTTGACCTTCTTGAAGATCTCGGGGCCGGCCTCGTCGATGAGCATCACGCCGTTGGCTACCAGCACCTCCGGGCCGAGGTTGGGGTAGCGGCCCGAAATCGAGGGGGACGCGTTGACGACCCCGGCGACGTTGGCCTCGACCAGCGCATCAGCAGTGATCCGGTCGAGATCCTGGACGTCGAGGACGACGATGTCCCCGGCTCCGACACGCCGCAGCAACCTGTCGATGTCGCGGTCCACCCGGGCAGTTCCTGTAATCCCCGGGCGCGAGCTGGCATTGCGGGCAAGCAGCGCTGACATCCTCATGGGCCGATTCTGTCGGGGATCCACCGGCAATCCGAGGAGGCGCGCCGTAACACCAGCCTCATAAGTGAGCTCCAGTCACATACGTAACAGGTCAAACCTTCTCCATCGCTTCGCACAGTGAAACGCAACCTTCGGCCTGACCTCTGGGCGCACTCGGCTACGGCTCGCTACGCTCCTGCTGCGCGGACTCCAGTAGTTCCCTGGCGTGGGCGCGACCGCTGTCGGACTCGCCGAGGCCCGCCAGCATGCGGGCCAGTTCGGCGACACGGTCGTCGTCGTCGATGCGCCGCACACCGCTGGGCTTGCCGCGGCCGTCACCGGCGTCGACCACAAGGTGAGCGTCGGCATACGCCGCAACCTGCGGCAGGTGGGTGACGACGATGACCTGATGGGTCCGGGCCAGCCGGGCCAACCGACGACCGATCTGCACCGCAGCACGTCCGCCCACCCCGGCATCGACCTCGTCGAACACCATCGTCGTACCCTCGGCTGAGGCGGACAGCACTACCTCGAGGGCGAGCATGACGCGCGACAGCTCCCCCCCGGACGCGCTCTTGGTCAGCGGGAGAGCATCGGCACCGCGGTGCGCGGTGAAGCCGAACTCGACGGTGTCGACCCCTTCGTGACCGGCGTGCACAACCGTCCCGTCGGGCAGTGTCACCGGCGCGGAGTCGTCGGCTCGCGCAGCCATGGGTACCACGGTGATACTGAAAATCGCATTGGCCATGGCCAGTCCGGCAAGCTCCGCGGTGACCGCCTTGGCCAACCCTTTCGCCGCCTTGGTCCTGACCTTGGTCAACTCGCCGGCCGCCGCCGCCAGCCGGTCTTCCAATTCCGCGACGCGGCGCTCCAGACAAGCCAGCGTCTCCTCCGAGACATCCAATTGCGCCAACCGGTCGGCAGCATCACGGGCCCAGGCCAGCACACCGTCGACATCGGCCGCGTACTTGCGGGTGAGCGTGCGCAACTCGGCCTGCCGCGCTAGCTTGTGTTCCAAAGTGCTTGCATCGCTGGGCAACTCAGATAAATAGTGACCAAGCTCCGCAGTCACGTCGCTGATCACCGCGACCGCTTCAGCCAGCCGGACACCCAATGCCTGCAGCGATGCGTCGTCGGTGGACTCCAAAGCCGATTTCGCCTGCCCCACACCGTCAGCCGCCGAAACCGAATCCGGTGACGGATCGTCAAGCGCGCCGGACAGCGCCACCCGCGCCGCCTGCGCGGCCTCCCGCAGCGCATCGAGTTCCGAAAGTCGGCGGATGTCGGCGACGATGGCTTCGTCCTCACCGGGCTGTGGGGCCACGGCGTCGATCTCGTTGATCCCGAAGGTCAGCCGGTCGGCCTCCTGGGCCAGTTCCCGTGCCCGTCCTCGGCGATCGGCCAGATCCTTACGTGCCAGCTGCCACTCGTCGCGGATTCGGCGATACCGCGTCAACAGCTTGTCCACGTCGGCATACCGGTCCAGGGCGACGCGCTGCTCGTCCGGACGCATCAAACGCAACTGGTCGTTCTGGCCATGCAGCGTGAGGACCTCGGCGGTGAAACTGCTCAGTGACTTCGCCGGCACGCTGCGGCCGCCGAGGTACGCCTTCGATGGCCCCGCCCGGCTGACCGAACGCGCGGCGATCACAGTGCCGTCGTCGTCGCGAACGGCGCCGGAGGTCTCCAGCAGCTCGTCGACCCGCAGCGCCACTTCAGCGCCGAGTTCGGTGGTGCTGAACCGCCCTTCGACGACGGCCCGATCTGAACCCGACCGCACCCTGGTGGAGTCCGCGCGGGCACCACCGAGCAGATGCAGGCCTGTGACCACCATGGTCTTGCCGGCGCCGGTCTCACCGGTCAATACAGTCAGTCCACGATCGAACTCCGCGGTGGCCGCGCTGATCGCGCCGAGCGACTCGATTCGGATCTCCGCGAGCACGTGCCTACTTCCCCCGCCAACCCGTAACCGGCAGCCGGAACTTGCGCACGAGCCGGTCGGTGAACGGGGCGCTGTCGAGCCGCACCCACTTGAGCGACGTCCGGCAGCGGGTCACTTCCAACCGCCCGCCCGCAGGCAGCACCATCTCCCGGCGGCCGTCGCAGAACACGAGGGCGTCATGACCACCCGCTTCGACTTCGATGGCGATCGAAGCATCCGGGCTCGTGACCATCGGCCGGTCGAACAACGCGTGGGCATTGTTGGGCACCACCAGGATGGCCTCCAGGTCCGGCCACAGCACCGGACCGCCCGCAGAGAATGCGTAGGCCGTGGACCCGGTGGGCGTGGACACCAGCACGCCGTCGCAGCCGAACGCCGACACCGGCCGACCGTCCACCTCGAGAACCACTCCGAGTACACCGAGCCGTGGACCTTTTTCCAAGCTTGCCTCGTTGAGCGCCCAACCGCGATTGATGACGTTGTCACCGACGCGCACTGTCACGTCGAGGGCCATCCTGTTCTCGATCCGGTAGTCCCGGCTGATGACGCGGTCGAGCACGTGGTCGATGGCCTCGGCCTCGGCCTCGGCAAGGAATCCGATGCGGCCGAGGTTCACTCCCAGCACCGGGATCTCCGCAAGGCGCGCCAATTCGGCGGCCCGCAGGAAGGTACCGTCGCCGCCCAGGACCAGCACCAGTTCGCAACTCTCGGCGGCGCATTCGTCGGCGTCGACCACCTCGATGTCGACGCCGAGCGCACGCATGTAGTCGGGCGCCAGGTGCAGCGGTCCGCGGTCAACCGCCTCGGCCGACAGCACGCGCAAACCGATACCGTTGTCTCCCAGTACTTTTTCGACCCGGCGGGCCACCTCGGTGGCCTCGTCCCGACCGGTGTGCACCACCAGCAGTATCGTGCGCTCACAGGTCATTGCGGGCCCTCCTCGACCGCCCGGCGTACCGCCTGCTCGAGCGATTCACCGTGCAGCGACTCGTCCGTATCAGCACGCAGCCGCAGAAAGTATTCGACATTGCCCGATGGTCCGGGCAGCGGGCTCGCCGTCACGCCGACAGCATGCCAGTGCAGCTCCGCCGCCCTTCGGGCGACCGTACACACCGCCTCGACCCGTAATTGCGGATCGGACACCACCCCGCCGGCCCCGACCCGGTCCTTACCGACTTCGAACTGGGGCTTGACCATAGGAACGATATCGGCACCGGGCCCGGCGCATGCGGTGAGCGCTGGCAGGACCGTCGCCAGGGATATGAACGACAAGTCGGCAACGACGAGATCCACCGGCCCGCCGATGGCGTCGGCCGTCAGCTCACGGACATTCGTGCGCTCTATCACCCGGACCCGATCATCGGAGCGCAGAGACCAGGCCAGCTGGCCGTACCCAACATCTACCGCGACGACCTCGACGGCACCTCGGTCCAACAAGACCTCGGTGAATCCCCCGGTCGATGCGCCGGCATCCAGGCACCGCCGCCCGGAAACGTCCAGCCCGAACGTGTCGAGGGCACCGATCAGCTTGTGGGCCCCGCGAGACACCCAGCTGCGTTCTTCGCTTTGGGCGACGACGATGTTGGCGTCCAGCATGATGGCGGTGGCCGGCTTCACTGCGGGCATGCCATCGATACGCACCCGACCGGCGGCGATCAACTCTGCGGCCTGCTGGCGGGACCGGGCCAACCCACGTCTCACCAACTCGGCATCAACACGAGCCCGACGAGCCACCACCGCTCACCTACCGGATCCGGCACCGCTGCCGGCCACACCTCTGTCGACCGATTCAAGCGCGTCCACCAGCAGCTCATGGGCTTCTTCCAGCCTGGCCGCAACGGCCTCTATGTCCTCGATACCCACATCGGCGCCGTACGCCTCGGCCATATCCGGCAGGTCTGCCAGCACGGCGGCGACCTGCACGCGGAGCTGTTCTGGATCGGTAGTCATAGCGCTTGTCACGCTAGTCGATGGATGCCGACGGCAACGACCAGCGCTGCAGTACCTGCCTTGCTGTGTCGGCTTGCTGCGCAACGTGGTCGCGTCAGGCCAGTTCTGTGATCCGATCCTCGGCATCGGTCACGCCCTCCACATCGGCCGCCGCCGTAGTGATGAACCACTGCAGCGCTTCCTCCGTACGCCCGAGCGCCAGCAGCGTGTCGGCATACGCGTAGCACAGCCGCGCTGCGGTCTGACCGGTCCTAGTCGGATCCAGTGGGGGTGTCGAGAGAATCGCGAGGGCCTGTTCGAACTGGCCCAGATCGGAGCGGGCTCCCGCGGTCACGATGCGCAGTTCGTCGGCGTCGTCTCCGGTGAACGCGGCGGCCTCGGCACTGCGAGCCAGCTCAATGGCGCGTTCCGGACGCCCGATACCGCGCTCGCAATCGGCGATCATCGGTAACAGCACCGATTTGCTGCCCATCCGGCGGGCCGCGCGCAACTCGGCCAGCGCCTGGGCCCAGTCGCCGTTGTGATAAGCCGCGATCCCCACAGCCTCCCGTACTGCGGCAAGGCGTCCTGCGCGGTTGCGGGCCGCGCGGGCGTGTGCCAGCGCAGTCTCCGGGTCTTCATCCAGGAGATTGCCGGCAGCCACGAGGTGGCGCGCCACGTAATCGGCGGTGGCTTTGTCGAGGGTCACCAGTTCCCGACGGATCTCCGGCGCCAGCTGTTTGGCCTCGATATCTGAGGACAGCGACGGGGCGTCTGATCCGCGTTCTTCTGAGGTCTGCGGCTGTGCTGCGCGCGCCCGATTCGGACCGGACGAGCGGGGAGCGCTCTGCCGGCGCTGGCCTTGGCCACCTGATACACGCCGCGGCCGCCGCTCGCCGCCGCCTTGTTTGTCTCCGACCACGTGTGCCTTTCTGCCCTGCCCTCTCGCAAAGGATACTGGCAGGCGCCAAGCCGACATAATCGTCGAATTCGAAAATGCTTTTGTTTGGATATGTTGTAGATATGAGAATCGCCCCCCACTTTCGTGGGGGGCGATTCTTTAATGTGTGTTCGGCGGTGTCCTACTTTTCCACCCGTGTGGGTAGTATCATCGGCGCTGGCAGGCTTAGCTTCCGGGTTCGGGATGGGACCGGGCGTTTCCCTGCCGCTATGGACCGCCGTAACTTTATTCACCCGTTTCTGGGTGTGAATCTGTGGGTGTGTTTTGGTGGTGGGGTGTGGTGTGCACCCGTTATCGACCCGCGGGGGGTCGTGTGGGGTGTGTGGTTGTGGTTGCGAGACAAGGTTGTGCGTGTCTTACTGAAACCCAAACACTGTTTGGTGTTTGTGGGTTGTTGTAAGTTTTCGGCCGGTTAGTGCCAGTTCCCTGCGCCCATTGCTGGGTGTCTAGGTCTGGTCTATCGATCCCGTGGTCTGCGGGGGGCCTTATCCCACTCAAATGGGTGAGAAGCCTGGTCTTGGAGGGGGTTTCCCGCTTAGATGCTTTCAGCGGTTATCCTGTCCGAACGTAGCTATCCAGCAGTGCCCCTGGTGGGACAACTGGTAGACCAGAGGTTCGTCCGTCCCGGTCCTCTCGTACTAGGGACAGATTTCCTCAAGCTTCTGACGCGCGCGGCGGATAGAGACCGAACTGTCTCACGACGTTCTAAACCCAGCTCGCGTGCCGCTTTAATGGGCGAACAGCCCAACCCTTGGGACCTGCTCCAGCCCCAGGATGCGACGAGCCGACATCGAGGTGCCAAACCATCCCGTCGATATGGACTCTTGGGGAAGATCAGCCTGTTATCCCCGGGGTACCTTTTATCCGTTGAGCGACACCCCTTCCACTCAGAGGTGCCGGATCACTAGTCCCGACTTTCGTCCCTGCTCGACATGTCCGTCTCGCAGTCAAGCTCCCTTGTGCACTTACACTCAACACCTGATTGCCGTCCAGGTTGAGGGAACCTTTGGGCGCCTCCGTTACATTTTAGGAGGCAACCGCCCCAGTTAAACTACCCACCAGGCACTGTCCCTGAACCGGATATACGGTCCGAGGTTAGAGGCCCAATACGATCAGAGTGGTATTTCAACAACGACTCCACCCACACTAGCGTGTGAATTTCACAGTCTCCCACCTATCCTACACAAACCGTATCGAGCACCAATACCAAGTTGTAGTGAAGGTCCCGGGGTCTTTTCGTCCTGCCGCGCGTAACGAGCATCTTTACTCGTAGTGCAATTTCGCCGAGTCTATGGTTGAGACAGTTGAGAAGTCGTTACGCCATTCGTGCAGGTCGGAACTTACCCGACAAGGAATTTCGCTACCTTAGGATGGTTATAGTTACCACCGCCGTTTACTGGGGCTTAAATTCTCCGCTTCACCCTTACGAGTTAACGGGTCCTCTTAACCTTCCAGCACCGGGCAGGCGTCAGTCCGTATACATCGTCTTGCGACTTCGCACGGACCTGTGTTTTTAGTAAACAGTCGCTTCTCACTGGTTTGTGCCACCCCCTCCCGCTACCGGCAGCAAGTGCCTTCACGATATGGGGGTCCCCCTTCTCCCGAAGTTACGGGGGCATTTTGCCGAGTTCCTTAACCATAGTTCACTCGTACGCCTTAGTATTCTCTACCTGACCACCTGTGTTGGTTTGGGGTACGGGCCGTGTATGTCCTCGCTAGAGGCTTTTCTTGGCAGCATAGGATCACCGAATTCGCCTCACTCGGCTATGCATCACCTCTCAGGATCAATGAAACGCGGATTTACCTACGTTCCTCCCTACAGGCTTACCCCGGTATTACCACTGACCGGTACGGCTACCTTCCTGCGTCACCCCATCGCTTGACTACTACCAACCAGGGTCCCACGCAGCCGGTAATCCCCGCACCCCGAAGGGATTGGTGGACCACCATTTGGGTGGTTAGCACGATTGATTCATCAGGGACGCACACACACGGGTACGGGAATATCAACCCGTTGTCCATCGACTACGCCTGTCGGCCTCGCCTTAGGTCCCGACTCACCCTGGGCGGACTGGCCTGGCCCAGGAACCCTTGGTCTTTCGGCGGGCAAGGTTCTCACTTGCCTATTCGCTACTCATGCCTGCATTCTCACTCCCACACCCTCCACCACTCGATCACTCGGCGGCTTCACCGGATGCAGGACGCTCCCCTACCCAACGTATAAATACGTTGCCGCGGCTTCGGCGGTGTGCTTGAGCCCCGCTACATTATCGGCGCACAATCACTTGACCAGTGAGCTATTACGCACTCTTTCAAGGGTGGCTGCTTCTAAGCCAACCTCCTGGTTGTCTTCGCGACTGCACATCCTTTTCCACTTAGCACACGCTTAGGGGCCTTAGCCGGCGATCTGGGCTGTTTCCCTCTCGACGCACGGAGCTTATCCCCCGCCGTCTCACTGCCACACTCTTAGACTTGTCGGCATTCGGAGTTTGGCTGACGTCAGTAACCTAGTAGGGCCCATCGGCCATCCAGTAGCTCTACCTCCAACAAGAAACATGTGACGCTGCACCTAAATGCATTTCGGGGAGAACCAGCTATCACGGAGTTTGATTGGCCTTTCACCCCTACCCACAACTCATCCCCTCAGTCTTCAACCTAAGTGGGTTCGGGCCTCCACACGGTCTTACCCGCGCTTCACCCTGGCCATGGGTAGATCACTCCGCTTCGGGTCCAGAACACACCACTACACCACACACTACTGTGCGGATACGCCCTATTCAGACTCGCTTTCGCTGCGGCTACCCCACCCGGGTTAACCTCGCGACATGTCCCTGACTCGCAGGCTCATTCTTCAAAAGGCACGCCATCACCCCACGGCAAGCCGAGGGCTCTGACGGATTGTAAGCGCACGGTTTCAGGTACTATTTCACTCCCCTCCCGGGGTACTTTTCACCATTCCCTCACGGTACTCATCCGCTATCGGTCACTGGGAAGTATTCAGGCTTACCGGGTGGTCCCGGCAGATTCACAGCAGATTCCACGAGCCCGCTGCTACTCGGGAACACCATCAAGACAGACGTCGGGTTTTCACGTACCGGGCTCTCACCGTCTACGGCAGGCCATCCCAAGCCACTTCCGCTAACCACAACATTTTCTCACTGCCCCCCAGTCGGATAGAACTGAGAAGATGGGTCCCACAACCCCGCACACACAACCCCTACCCGGTATCACATGCATACGGTTTAGCCATCCTCCGCTTTCGCTCGCCACTACTCACGGAATCACATTTTGTTTTCTCTTCCTACGGGTACTGAGATGTTTCACTTCCCCGCGTTCCCCCCCAACGCCTATACATTCAGCGTTGGGTGACACGACATCACTCGTGCCGGGTTTCCCCATTCGGACATCCTCGGATCCACGCTCGGTTGACAGCTCCCCGAGGCATATCGCAGCCTCCCACGTCCTTCATCGGCTCCCAGTGCCAAGGCATCCACCATGCGCCCTTAAACACTTACAACACAAAAACCAAAAATGAGTTTCAAAAGAAATTGCACATCAACACACAAGCAACACGACCAGAAACCCGAAGGCCCCAGCCACACTCTTGCGTGCAAGATGCTCGCAACCACTATCCACAAATCAAACACCACACCCCACCACCAAAGCAGGGCAACAACACGCCTCCCACCCCACACAGGGGCCAGGGAAAAACGGGCCTGTTGTCTCAAAGCCCAATAGTGTGCCTGATGATTCCTCAAAGCAGTGTTCCCACACCACTTCTCACGTTTGTCGTTGCACCCACCAGACACCCACTACAGGGCCTGGCTGACATATCCCAACCGCACTCCTCCCACAGACGTGGGGGCGGGGGAACCAAAAATGGTGCTCCTTAGAAAGGAGGTGATCCAGCCGCACCTTCCGGTACGGCTACCTTGTTACGACTTCGTCCCAATCGCCGATCCCACCTTCGACGGCTCCCTCCCACAAGGGGTTAGGCCACCGGCTTCGGGTGTTACCGACTTTCATGACGTGACGGGCGGTGTGTACAAGGCCCGGGAACGTATTCACCGCAGCGTTGCTGATCTGCGATTACTAGCGACTCCGACTTCACGGGGTCGAGTTGCAGACCCCGATCCGAACTGAGACCGGCTTTGAAAGGATTCGCTCCACCTCACGGCATCGCAGCCCTTTGTACCGGCCATTGTAGCATGTGTGAAGCCCTGGACATAAGGGGCATGATGACTTGACGTCATCCCCACCTTCCTCCGAGTTGACCCCGGCAGTCTCCTACGAGTCCCCGGCATAACCCGCTGGCAACATAGGACAAGGGTTGCGCTCGTTGCGGGACTTAACCCAACATCTCACGACACGAGCTGACGACAGCCATGCACCACCTGCACACAGGCCACAAGGGAACCGATATCTCTACCGGCGTCCTGTGCATGTCAAACCCAGGTAAGGTTCTTCGCGTTGCATCGAATTAATCCACATGCTCCGCCGCTTGTGCGGGCCCCCGTCAATTCCTTTGAGTTTTAGCCTTGCGGCCGTACTCCCCAGGCGGGGTACTTAATGCGTTAGCTACGGCACGGATCCCAAGGAAGGAAACCCACACCTAGTACCCACCGTTTACGGCGTGGACTACCAGGGTATCTAATCCTGTTCGCTCCCCACGCTTTCGCTCCTCAGCGTCAGTTACTGCCCAGAGACCCGCCTTCGCCACCGGTGTTCCTCCTGATATCTGCGCATTCCACCGCTACACCAGGAATTCCAGTCTCCCCTGCAGTACTCCAGTCTGCCCGTATCGCCCGCACGCCCACAGTTAAGCTGTGAGTTTTCACGAACAACGCGACAAACCACCTACGAGCTCTTTACGCCCAGTAATTCCGGACAACGCTCGCACCCTACGTATTACCGCGGCTGCTGGCACGTAGTTGGCCGGTGCTTCTTCTGCACATACCGTCACTTGCGCTTCGTCTGTGCTGAAAGAGGTTTACAACCCGAAGGCCGTCATCCCCCACGCGGCGTCGCTGCATCAGGCTTGCGCCCATTGTGCAATATTCCCCACTGCTGCCTCCCGTAGGAGTCTGGGCCGTATCTCAGTCCCAGTGTGGCCGGTCACCCTCTCAGGCCGGCTACCCGTCGTCGCCTTGGTAGGCCATCACCCCACCAACAAGCTGATAGGCCGCGGGCCCATCCCACACCGCAAAAGCTTTCCACCCCAGACCATGCAGTCCGGAGTCCTATTCGGTATTAGACCCAGTTTCCCAGGCTTATCCCAAAGTGCAGGGCAGATCACCCACGTGTTACTCACCCGTTCGCCACTCGAGCACCCCGAAGGGCCTTTCCGTTCGACTTGCATGTGTTAAGCACGCCGCCAGCGTTCGTCCTGAGCCAGGATCAAACTCTCCAAACAAAAACCACCCACACCCAAAGGCACAGGCCGAATTCACATTCAGAAAAATCCGATCACAAACAACAGACACCAAAACCGGCATCCAAAAAAACAAAAAAACAGCCACACCCAAACGGGAAAAGAGCATGACCAAAAAACAACAAACAAAAACCACCAAACACACTATTGAGTTCTCAAACAACACACCCGAGATTTGTCCGCGCAGAAGATCTGCGGCTAAAAGCCGCTGACCTTAGTGCGGGCAGTGAGAAGACCCACCGTAATGGGTGTCTCTCTCAGATTCTGTCTTCGCTCCCCGGCGCTTGTCCGTGTCGCTCTGACCTGGAATAAGTTACGTGAGGGCTAACGGGGAGTCAAATCGCCTGGTTACTGCGACGTTTCCCCAGGTCAGAGGCCAGCAGCTGGCGGGGCTACACCCCCACCCGCTCGACTCCGGCAATGTTGCGCTTGCCACGTCGCAACACCAGCCAACGGTCATACAAAAAGTCGGCGGCCTGTGGTATCCACTCGTCACTTTCAATACGGATGTTGTTGACGTACACGCCACCCTCGGCGACATTGCGCCGCGCAGCTCCCTTACTCGTCGCCAATCCACTCACCACCAACAAATCGGTGATCGCGTCGGCGCCACCCGGCTTCAATTCGGCAACCTGTCCACTGCTCGCCTCCCGCAGAGCCGCGGACAACGTGGACTCGTCGAGATCCGTCAGCTCGCCACGGCCGAACAGCGCCTGACTGGCAAGTTCGACGGCCTTCGTCGCGTCCTCGCCGTGCACCAGCGTGGTGAGTTCACGGGCCAACCGCTTTTGCGCGGCACGCTCATGCGCACGGTTTCCCGTGGCGTCGTCGAGCTCGGCCAGTTCCTCGGCAGATAGGAAGGTGAACCAGCGCAGATACCGCACCACATCGGCGTCGGCGGCATTGACGAAGTACTGGTACCAGGCATACGGGCTGGTCAGCTCGGGATCGAGCCACAGATTCCCGCCACCGGTCGACTTGCCGAATTTCTTGCCCTCGGAGTCGGTGACCAGCGGCGTCGTCATGGCGTGGACCGTGGCACCGACCTTCTGGCGGACCAGGCGCGCCCCGGCCACGATATTTCCCCACTGGTCGGAGCCACCGATCTGCAGGGCGCAGCCGTGCCGTTGGTGCAGTTCCACGAAGTCGTTGGCCTGAAGCAACATGTAGCTGAACTCGGTGTAGGAGATGCCGTCACCTTCGAGGCGACGGCGAACCGTGTCGCGGTCGAGCATGACATTGACAGAGAAGTACTTGCCGATGTCTCGCAGGAACTCGATGGCCGACAACTCCCCGGTCCAGTTCAGGTTGTTCTCCACGATGGCGCCGGTGGGCGAGTCGTTGAACTCGACGAACCGTTCCAGCTGGCCACGGATCCGGTCGGCCCAGTCGGCCACCGTGTCGGCGGTGTTGAGGGTGCGTTCCCCGGTATCGCGCGGATCGCCGATCATCCCGGTAGCGCCGCCGGCCAGCACGATAGGCCGGTGGCCGGCCTGTTGGAACCGGCGCAGCGTGAGCAGCGGAACCAAATGCCCGGCATGCAGGCTCGGCGCGGTCGGATCGAAACCGGAGTACACGGTCACCGGCCCTTTGGCCAGATCACCGGCCAATGCGTCGCGGTCGGTCGATTGCGCGATCAGCCCGCGCCAGTCCAGCTCCTCCAGGATGTCCGTTGACATACCGACGATCATGCCGCATCACCTTTTGGCAGTGGCGCCGATGATCAGTCGCTGCTGCCGGGCACCGGAGCCCGCGGACTTCTCCGGTAGGCGGACACCTCGCGGTGTCCCACCGACCAGAATCGCCACGGTCGGTCGGCGGCCACGCTGATACCGACCCGCGGGCCGTCGACCGCGGCAACCGGAGCGCCGAACCGCAGCTGGACCGGGCTGTTCCCGTCGAACAGGTCGATTCCGTTGTCCTCCATGACGATTCCGAGCGCCGAGCAGAGATTGCCTGGGCCTCGAGCCAGTGCCGCCGGCGCCACTGCCGCACCGCGACGGCCTTGCGCCTGAGCCAGTCCCCCGGTCACGACAGCCGCGCGCAACAGCACCGCACCCGCGACGCCGTCGTACCCGCACACCACGTTCGCGCAGACGTGGATGCCGTGGCTCCGATAGGTGTACAAGCGTCCGGGCGGCCCGAACATCACCAGGTTTCGGCCGCTGGGGCCGCGAAACGAATGGGCCGCGGCGTCCGGCCAGGGGCCGTCGACCGGTCCGCCGTAGGCCTCGACCTCGACGATCGTCGCCTCGACGGCACGCCCGCTGAGTTGGGCACCCAGCAGCCGCCGAGCTGCCGCAACCGGGTCTCCCATCAGCAGTTCGGCGCTCATCCGAGCGATTCTGCACTGCCACGTCGAGCGCCGTTGACACCGCCCGGCGACCAGAGGAATATTCACTACATGATGACTTCATCGATCGATGAATTCCGATCGTCTCCAGTCATCGACATCGACGGACTACAGGTGGTTCGCGGCAAGCGGCCTGCGTTGCGCGACGTCACCGTGCAGATCGCCCGCGGCACGATCACGGGCCTGCTCGGGCCCTCGGGCTGCGGAAAGACCACTTTGATGCGATGTGTCGTCGGCACTCAGATCATCGCCGCGGGATCGGTGACCGTGCTCGGGCGCCCCGCCGGCAGCGCCGTGCTACGACACAAGGTCGGCTACGTCACGCAGGATCCGACCATCTACGACGACCTTCGGGTCATCGACAATGTCCGCTATTTCGCCGCGCTGTACGGCACCACGGCCCAGGCCGCCGACGAGGCTGTCCGAACAGTCGGCTTGCACGAGTATCGAACCGCGTACTGCGGGAACCTTTCCGGTGGACAGCGCACCCGGGCCTCGCTGGCATGCGCGCTGGTCGCCGATCCCGAGCTGCTCGTGCTGGACGAACCCACCGTTGGTCTGGACCCAGTGCTGCGCGTCGAGCTCTGGGAGCAGTTCCGTGAGTTGTCCCACCGCGGGGCCACCCTGCTGGTCTCCAGTCACGTCATGGACGAAGCCGACCACTGCGGCGATCTGCTCCTCATGCGCGAGGGACGCCTGCTCGCCCACACCACCCCGGCCGAACTCCGGAAGGACACGTCATGCACATCCCTGGAGGAAGCATTTCTGACCGTCATCCGCCGGCGCACCGCAGCCTGACCCCACGCAGTCGGCTCAGCCCCCAGGCATACCTGGCGACAACGACCCGGATTCTGCGCCAGCTGGCAGCCGATCATCGCAGTGTGGCGATGATCCTGGTGGTGCCAAGCCTGGTCATCACGCTGATGTACTTCATGTTCCGCAGCGCACCGCACCTACCGGGCGCGCCGACTCCGTTCAACAATGCCTGCCTGATCATGCTCGGGGTGTTCCCGCTGGTCGTCATGTTCCTGATCACCTCGATCACCATGCAACGCGAGCGGGCGTCGGGAACGCTCGAGCGGATCCTGACCACGCCGTTGCGCCGGTTCGACCTGCTGGCCGCCTATGGGACGGCGTTCTCGATCGCGGCCGCCGCGCAAGCGAGCCTCGCCTGCGTCGTCGCGTTCTGGTTCCTCGGATTCTCCACGGCCGGCAGCCCGCTGCTGGTGTTCCTCATCGCCATCATCAACGCCGTACTCGGGGTCGGATTGGGCCTGCTGTGCAGTGCGTTCGCCCGCACCGAGTTCCAGGCCGTGCAGTTCATGCCCGTCGTCATCGTTCCGCAGTTGCTGTTATGCGGCATTATCGTGCCCCGCGGAGCGCTGCCCGAGTGGTTGCAGTGGATCAGCAACATGCTGCCGGCCAGCTACGCGCTCGAGGCGCTGCAACAGGTCGGCGCCCATCCTGAGCTGACCGCGGTCGCGGTGCGGGACATCGCCGTGGTGGTCGGTTTCGCGCTGTTGACCCTCGGCCTGGCGGCAGCGACGCTGCGACGACGGACACCATGACCGGCCGCAAGCGATCCGGACGCCCGCCCGGACCCTCCGACACTCGGGAACGCATACTCGTCAGTGCACGAGAGTTGTTTGCACGCAACGGAATCGACAAGACCTCGATCCGTGCGATCGCGGCCGATGCCGGGGTCGACCCCGCGCTGGTGCACCACTACTTCGGCACCAAGACGCAACTGTTCGCCGCCGCGATCCACATCCCGATCGATCCGATGGCCGTGATCGGCCCGCTGCGTGAGGTTGCGGTCGAGCAGATCGGCCACACGCTGCCGTCAATCCTGTTGCCGCTGTGGGATTCCGAGATCGGCAAGGGATTCATCGCCACCCTGCGGTCGATCTTGGCCGGCAACGATGTATCACTGTTCCGGTCATTCCTGCAAGACGTCATCGTCTCCGAGGTCGGCTCGCGCGTGGACGACCCGCCGGGCAGCGGCCGAATCAGGGTGCAGTTCGTGGCGTCGCAACTGGTGGGTGTGGCGATGGCGCGCTACATCCTGGAACTGGAGCCGTTCAAATCACTGCCGGTCGAGCAGATCGCCGAAACCATCGGCCCCAACCTGCAGCGCTACCTGACGGGCGAACTACCCGGCCTCGGGTGACCCGGCCAACTCCAGCAACCGCTGATGGTCGGCGTCGTCAACTTCGACCGCCTCGCCGACGAGCAACACCGGTATGCCGTCATCGATGCGGTAGGCCCGGTGCAGCCGAGCGTTGTACAGCCAGTCACGCGATCCGTGCTCTTCGCGCAAGCGCTCACGCAACCCATGCTCTTCGCGCAAGCGCTCACGCAACCCGTGCTCTTCGCGCAAGCGCTCATCGGTGACCAGCAGGAGCGGTCCCCGATCCTGCGGACACACCAGGATCTTCAGAAGCTTCTCGTCGATCAACGGATCAGCCGACCGGCACGCTGATACCGGGAATCCCCGGGGCCCCCTGAATGGGGACCTGGCCGGGACCCGTCTGGTTTATCCCGCCCGAGGCGCCACCCGGGGGCACCGCCGCGTTGGCCCTGGCCTGCAGCTTGCGCTGGTAGGCGAGCGTGTTCTTGAGCGCCTCGATCAGCGGCGTCTGGTTCGGCCGCTTGTCGAGCGCGGCGACGATCGCCTCGCGGTTGGCATTCGACGGCCTGAAACCCTGCGAACGCAGTTGCAAGATCGAATGGATCAACGTCGAGATCTGGCCACCGCCGGCGCCGGTGTCGTACTCCTTGTCGATTATGGCGATCGCCTCGTCGGCCGTCATCTCCGGTGCCGGTGGTGCATCAGCCGCGGATGTCGCGTTGGTGTCGGCGTCGGCGGCCGGATCAGCGAAGGCAGAGGGTGCGCCGATGCCGACCAGCAATCCTGCGGTCAGTGCGCTACCGGCCACCGCACCCGTGATAGCACGACGCCAACGGTTTCCGCTCGTCTGCGATGTCATCAATCCTCCAGTCGGTGCGCCGCAAGCCGGAGCTTAACAGGGTGCCGAGGATTCGGCTGCTAAGACGGATCGGCAGCCGGATCGGGCTCGGTCAGTTCGGTCCGTATGGCCAGGGTCAGCGGCTTGTACGTCTGGGTATCGGGATCGAGGTACCAAGAGTTACGCCGGGCCGGTTTCGGAACGCCCGCGGCCTGCAATGGAGCCACCATCGGTCGGTATGACGCGCCGAGCGCGATGTCGGCGACCACGTGGACGAAGTCCGGCGGGCTCCCCACGGGCAGGTCCGACAACGCGTCCGTGAGATCCGCGGTGGCGATGCTGCCACCCGGGCGCAGCGCCAGTGCGGTCACCGCCACCTGCTGCCCGCCTACGTCGACGCCGTAGGTCACGGCGAGATCGACACCGTCGAGGCGTCCGACCACATCGCTGATCGGAGTGCCGTATACCGGCCCGCGCTCCGTGTGGATGACGGCGCTGCGGTTGTCCACCTGCCAGTAGTCACCGTCCTCATCGCGGCGGAACAGGAACTCGGTGGACACCCAGGTGTCGGCCGGCGCGAACACGCCCCTCTTCACCGAGGCGGTCGGGTCGACAGGCCCGCGTGGATGGGCGAGCAGCACGCCGACCTCATTGGGCTCGGCCCTGCGGACGAAGCCCTGCTCATCCTCGAGAATCAGGTCGTCGTCAGCGTCGTAGGCGGCCAGCTCGACGTGCCCGCCGCCGGGCAGCGGCCGACCCTTGCTGCCGATCTTGGCGCCGGACACGTTGGCCAGCACCGCCTGTCCGTCAGTCGTCGCAAAGAACTCCACCACCTGGGCGGGCTCGAAGATCTCGACCACCCGTTTCCACAGCCCTGCCGGCATGCCCGAGCCGATGAAAAGCCGCACCGGGTGAGAGCCGACGAGTGAGAACGACGGATCGTCGATGACCTCACGCAGCATCGCCCACGTGTAGGACACCACCGTGACGCCGTACTGACGGATCTCCTGCAGGAACCGGTCGGGCTGCAAACCGCGCGACAACGCGATACGGGAGCCACCCACGACCGCCCCGCCGAGACTGACCAACAGCCCGGACTGGTGATGCAACGGCGTGAGGCAGTACACGGTGTCCCCGCGCCCGAGGTTGGCCGCCGACGCGGTACCGAACGCCGACAGCGCCCAGCGGAAATTGGTGATCTGCCGGGCAACGAGTTCGTCGGCGACAGTGGCGAACGCGACGAACGCCAGATCGCGGGCGAGCCCTGGATTCGGGCGGTACCAGCCGGGAAGCTCGACCACACCGGGGTCGATCTGCTCCATGTCCACGACATCGGCGTGCTCGGGCAGGTGCAGGTCGCGGTTTTCTCCACCCCTTACATCTGGCGGCCCGCCGCCCCTTACATTTGGCGGCCCGCCGCCCCTTACATTTGGCGGCCCGCCGCCGAGCACCAGAACCCGCGTGTCGAGCCGACGGGCCGCTTCCAGATGACTCGGATCAGCGATGATCTCCGACACCCCGCCCAGCCGGGCAGCCTCGGCGAGATCGACGTCGGGCGGCATCAGCACGGCTACGGCACCCAGACGCGACAGCGCGGCGATCGCCACCAACGCACTGGGCCGCGTCTCCATCAGCACCCCGACATGTGCGCCTTGGCGCACCCCGACGTCGATCAGGCCGCGGACCACGTTGTTGATCCGGCGATCCACCGCCTCGTAGGTGTGCACCCGGCCGTCGAACAGCAGCGCCTCCCCATTGGGATGGTCGCGTGCCTGCTCGCTCATGATGCGGCCCAGCGAGATCCGAGTGTGGTCGTTGACCTGCCCGAGGCGGGCCAGCCTCGGCAGTGTGCGGACGGTCTCGATGACCAGAGTTCGAGCCGACTTGTTCGCCGCCACCACCGCGTCAGCCGCCGAACGGGCCACGCCGAAGGCCATCTCGGTGGCGGCGGTAGCTCCATGGGTCACGCGCGTCGTGAACGACACCCCGCTCTCGGGATGGTCGACCGATGGCAGGCCCATCGGGGCGACGCCCTCGGGCATCTCCTCGCCGTTGTCGAGCCACTTGACCCATTGAGCCACCGTGGGCCAGGTTTGGTTCGAGGCCTTGGAGCCGACGACCAGGCCGAAATGGCCGGCACGAATCAGGTACTCGTACACGTCGGCCTGAGGCGCGGCTCGTTTGATGCCACGCACGGCCGCCGGCTGGCCGATGTCATCGACCTCACCGACCACCACGAGTACCGGGCAATCGATATCGGAGAGCGTGACCAGGTCCCCGTGGATGGAGAAGCCGCCGGTCATCATCCGGTTGTGGGCGATGAACTGCTTGAGCAGCTCCGAGATCGCCGGGCCGGACCAGGCGATCCAACCGTCCGAAGCGAGGAACCTGCGCTGCTGCTCACGGGGCAGCAGCGCCTCACGGTCGTGCAGCTGGCGCAGGAAGTCCAGCCGGGATTGGGCGGTCTTGATCGGATCGAGCATCTGGAACCCGGCGCGGGCCAGCCAACCGGGAATGTCGATACGGCTGAACACGTGATCGGCCATGAAGTCTGCGGCGCCGGCCGCGACGCCGGCAGGCAGGTTCATCGGCAGAGCGGCCAAGGTGTCGACCGGCGCGCCGAACGCGATGATGCTGGCCAGGTCCTTCGACCGCCGGTAGGCGGCGGTCTGGTAGGCGAACATGCCGCCCTGCGAGTACCCGGCGAGGTGCACGTCGCGGCCGGTCACCTTCTTGACGGTGTCGATGGCTTCGCTCAGCGCCACCACATGGTCGGCGAGGTTGCGCTGCATCCCGCCCTCGACCTCGTCCGGTGAGCCGAAGTCGATCACCCACGGGTCGATGCCGGCACGGTGCAGGATGCCGACCGCGCCGTCATTTCGGGTGACGTCCCACATGTCGGCGGCCATCATCATCGGGTGCACCATCAGGACCGGTGGGCCGGGGTTTTCGGCACCGGGCCGGGCATCGGGCGGGAAGTACCGGCGCAGCTTGAACATCGGCACGCTCTGGATGATCTGGAACGGAGACGGGACGGCGCCGGTCTCCAGGCCTCCGTAGCGCAGCACCTCGAGCCCGTTCTGCGCAGTCGCCAGCAACCGCTCCACCGGTTTGGTCACCGCCGAGAAATCCATCACCGCCCGCTCCCCTACGTCTTCGACGTGCTGTCCCCGACTGACGTGGTCATCATGGCACGTCGCCGCACGGCCGACGACGCCCGAGGCAAACCCTCGCAGACACCTTCGCGGCCGGACTGCCGGTGGCGCTAAGGTCGGCGGCGATGGCACACCTAATCGGCGGCGAAGCCCTACACCTGGAGTACCCCACCGGGGTGGTGTTCGACGCAGTCACCGTCGGCGTCAGCGAAGGCGACCGAATCGGCATCGTCGGCCGCAACGGCGACGGCAAATCGAGCCTCCTGGGTATGCTGACCGGGCAGATCACCCCGCATGGCGGCCGGGTCACCCAGCGCGGAGGCCTGCGAGTGGGGGCACTCGACCAGACCGACACACTGGATTCCGAGCGCACGGTGGGGTGGTCGCTGGTCGGTGACCGCCCGGAGCACGAATGGGCCGGGGATGCCCGGGTCCGTGATGTCATCGGCGGGCTCGTGGCCGACATCGGATTCGACGCGACGATCGGCACGCTCTCCGGCGGACAGCGGCGCCGCGTGCAGTTGGCCGCCTTGCTGATCGGCGACTGGGATATCGTCGCCCTCGACGAGCCCACCAACCACCTCGACATCGAGGGCATCACCTGGCTGGCCGGCCATATCAAGGGCCGCTGGGCGCGCAGCGCGGGTGGGCTACTCCTGATCACCCACGACCGCTGGTTCCTCGACGAGGTGGCCACCGCCACCTGGGAGGTCCACGATGGGATCGTCGAACCGTTCGAAGGTGGCTACGCGGCGTACGTGCTGCAGCGGGTCGAGCGCGACCGGATCGCCGCCGCGACCGAGGCCAAACGGCAAAACCTGATGCGCAAGGAACTGGCGTGGCTGCGGCGCGGCCCGCCGGCTCGAAGCTCCAAGCCCAAGTTCCGCATCGACGCGGCCAACGCGCTGATCTCCGATGTGCCGCCGCTGCGCAACAGTGTCGAGCTGTCCCGACTGGCGACCGCGCGTCTCGGTAAGGACGTCATCGATCTGCTCGATGTGTCCGTTGCGTTCGATGGACGGGAAGTGCTGCGGGATATCGAGTGGCGCATCGCCCCGGGCGAGCGCACCGGCATCGTCGGCGCCAACGGAGCCGGCAAGTCGACGCTGCTCGGCCTGATCGCCGGCACGGTGACCCCGACCGCAGGCCGGGTCAAACACGGGAAAACGGTGCGGCTGGCGATTCTCGACCAGCAGTCGACCGAGCTGAACGCGATGGCCGGCGATATGGTCCGGGAAGTGCTGGGCCGGCTGCAGACCAGCTACGTGATCGACGGCAAGGAGCTCACCCCGGCACAGCTGCTCGAGCGGTTGGGCTTCAGCCGGGCGCAGCTCTCGACGCGGGTAGGTGAGCTCTCGGGTGGGCAGCGGCGCCGGTTACAGCTCATGCTCGTGGTGCTGAGCGAGCCGAACGTCCTGGTGCTCGACGAGCCGACCAACGATGTCGACACCGACATGCTCACCGCCACCGAGGATCTGCTGGACTCCTGGCCGGGCACGCTGATCGTGGTGTCCCACGACCGCTATCTGCTCGAGCGGGTCACCGATCAGCAGTACGCGATTCTCGACGGACGGCTGCGGCATCTGCCCGGCGGTGTCGACGAGTACCTGCGGCTGGCGACGCAACCATCGGCCGTGTCAACCCCACGCACGGGTGCCGCACCGGCACCGGCGGCACCTGGCTTGTCTGGCGCGGAGCTCCGCAACATCGAGAAGGAGGTCGCCTCGATCGACCGGTCCCTGGCCAAATTGGCCGGGCGCATCTCCGACAAGCACGATGAACTCGCGGGCCACGATCACTCCGACCATGTCGGAGTTGGCCGGCTCACCGGGCAGCTGCGCGAGCTCGAAGACCAAGTGGCCGAACTCGAAGCCCGCTGGTTGGAGTTGTCCGAACAGCTGGAGTGAGGGTCAGCGCACGCGAGGAGCAAAAAGAGCCTCAGCGCACGCGAGGAGCAAAAAGAGCCTCAGCGCAGCCGGACCCGCAACTGATCCAGGGTGTCACGCACCACGCCAAGTTGCCTGGCCACCTGGATCGGAGCGGTGCCGCCACGCGCGTCGCGGGAGTTCACCGATCCGGCGATGGTGAGCACGTCGCGCACCTGGGCCGTCAGGCCGGGATGGATGCCCGCGAGCTCGTCGTCGGCCAGCTCCTCCAGGCCGACGCCTCGCGTCTCGGCGATGCGCACCGCTTCGCCGGCGGCCTCATGCGCGATCCGGAACGGAATGCCTTGGCGCACCATCCATTCCGCGACATCGGTGGCCAGAGTGTAGCCCTGCGGGGCGAGCGCCGCCATCCTGCCGGTGTCGAAGGTCAGCGTGCTCACCAATCCGGCGACCGCCGGCAGCAGCAGCTCCAGCTGCGCCACCGAGTCGAACACCGGCTCCTTGTCCTCCTGCAGGTCCCGGTTGTAGGCCAGCGGCTGCGCCTTGAGCGTCGCGAGCAGCCCGGTCAGGTTGCCGATCAGCCTGCCGGACTTGCCGCGGGTCAGCTCGGCGATATCGGGATTCTTCTTCTGCGGCATGATCGAGCTGCCGGTCGACCACGCGTCGTGCAGCGTGACATA
Source organism: Mycobacterium sp. 155 (assembly GCF_000373905.1). Classification (NCBI taxonomy): domain Bacteria; kingdom Bacillati; phylum Actinomycetota; class Actinomycetes; order Mycobacteriales; family Mycobacteriaceae; genus Mycobacterium; species Mycobacterium sp. 155. The sequence goes on along the minus strand of NZ_KB892705.1, from coordinate 1,163,421 downwards.
ACCGAACTCCGTTGTACTCCAAAGGATTATGTCCTCGGCCAATCGGGACAGATCGACACCGATCATCGCGAACACGAAGGCCGCCTCGGCGGCGAAGTCCCTCGATGCCGTGGCGTCGATCGAGTTGTCGGCGGCCGCGGTGAACCCGAGCTCGTCGGCGATGGCGTCGGGGTCCAACCCGAGTGAAGATCCGGCGAGGGCTCCGGACCCGTACGGCGACACCGCCACCCGCTTGTCCAGGTCGATGAGGCGGTCCGCGTCACGCAGCAGCGGATGCGCGTGGGCCAGCAGATGATGCGCTAGCAGCACCGGCTGCGCCGACTGCAGATGCGTCTTGCCGGGCATGATCGCCGTCGGGTGGGCGGCGGCCTGGGTGGCCAGCGCGGCGGCCGCATCCAGCACACCGTTGCCGACAGTGGTGATGGCGTCGCGCAGCCACATCCGGAACAGCGTGGCCACCTGGTCGTTACGCGACCGTCCGGCCCGCAGGCGGCCTCCCAAGTCGGGACCGACCCGGTCGATCAGGCCGCGCTCCAGGGCACCGTGCACATCTTCGTCGCTGGGCAGCGGTCCGAAGCTGCCGTCGGCGAGGTCCGCGCCGAGGCTGTCCAGGCCGGACAGCAGCCCGTCACGCTGCTCGTCGGTGAGCAGGCCGGCCCGGTGCAGCACCCGCGCGTGCGCCTTGGAGGCCCGCACGTCATAGGGCGCCAGCGCCCAGTCGAAATGCGTCGACTTGCTCAGCGCGGCAAGGGCTTCCGACGGCCCGTCGGCAAACCGGCCGCCCCACAGTGAACCTTCGTTGGTGCTCACGTCACCACCCTCCCGCGAGCAGACGCAAAAGTCCCCGACACGCCGAGGCTGGGGGACTTTTGCGTCTGCTCGGCATTAGATACCCAGGTCGCGCTTGGCCGAGATCTTCGAGCTGAGGCCGTGCACGTGCACGAAACCCTTGGCATTGGACTGGTCGAAGCTGTCGCCCTCGTCGTAGGTGGCGAGGCTGAAGTCGTAGAGCGACTCCGGGCTGCGGCGCCCGTTGACGGCGATGTGACCGCCGTGCAGCACCAGCCGGATCTCACCGGTCACGTGCTCTTGAGTGTGCGCGACGAACGACTCCAGGGCCCGCTTCAGCGGTGAGAACCACAGGCCGTCGTACACCAGCTCGCCCCACTTCTGGTCGGTGTGGCGCTTGAACCGGCCCAGTTCACGTTCGAGGGTGACGTGCTCGAGCTCGGTGTGCGCGGTGATGAGCACCATCGCGCCCGGGGCCTCGTAGACCTCGCGGCTCTTGATGCCGACCAGCCGGTCCTCCACCACGTCGAGGCGACCGACACCCTGGGCACCGGCGCGGCGGTTGAGTTCGACGATGGCCTCCAACACCGTGACCGGCCGTCCATCTATCGAGACCGGCACACCCTTGTCGAAACCGATGATGACCTCGTCGGGGGTGTTCCAGTGGACCGTGGGGTCCTCGGTGTAGTCGTAGACGTCCTTGGTGGGGGCGTTCCACAGGTGCTCAAGGAAGCCCGTCTCGACCGCACGGCCCCACACGTTCTGGTCGATGGAGAACGGCGAGCGCTTGGTGACGTTGATCGGGATGGCGTTCTCCTCGGCGAAGGCGATGGCCTTCTCCCGGGTCCAGGCGTAGTCACGCACCGGCGCCAGCACCTCAAGATCGGGTGCCATCGAGGCGAACCCGACCTCGAAGCGGACCTGATCGTTGCCCTTGCCGGTGCAGCCGTGGGCGACGATGCCGCCCTGGTGCTCACGTGCTGCGGCCACCAAGTGCTTGACGATCAGCGGCCGGCTGATCGCCGAGACCAGTGGGTAGCGGTCCATGTACAGCGCGTTGGACTGGACGGTGGGCAGGCAGTACTCGTTCGCGAACTCGTCGCGCGCGTCGACCACGATCGCCTCGACGGCGCCGCAGTCCAGCGCCCGCTGCCGCACAACCTCCATGTCCTCGCCACCCTGGCCGAGGTCGATAGCGACGGCGACAACCTCGCGGCCGGTTTCCTTACCGATCCAGCTGATCGCCACCGAGGTGTCGAGACCTCCGGAGTACGCCAGGATGACACGATCGGACATGAGCAATCTCCTTGTGTTGGGCTCTATTTCAGGTTTTCGAGGGTGGTGGCCAGCTCGGCGCCGGTCATCGGTTCGCGCGCCACCACCGCGATGGTGTCGTCACCGGCGATGGTGCCGACCACATAGGGCAGGGCAGCACGGTCGATGGCGCTGGCCAGGTAGTGCGCGGCCCCGGGCGGAGTGCGCAGCACGGCAAGGTTAGCGCTGGCATCGGTGGAAACCAGCAACTCCCCCATCAAACGGGTCAGCCGCTCGGTGCCGCCGGACACCCCACGCACCGGACTGCCGTCCTCCGGGACGATGTAGACCCCGACACCACCGTCGGCGCCGCGCAGTTTGACCGCACCGAGTTCCTCCAGGTCCCGCGACAGCGTGGCCTGGGTGACCTCGATGCCTTCGTCAGCCAGCAGCGTCGCCAACTCCGTCTGGCTGCTCACCGCGCGCGACGACAGCAGAGCGATGATGCGGGCCTGGCGGCCGACTCGGGTCGGAGAACTCATGGCGGCCTCAGGCGCGCGCCAGCAGCCAGGCCAGCAGCGCCTTCTGCGCGTGCAAGCGGTTCTCGGCCTCGTCGAACACCGCGCTCTGTGGGCCGTCGATCACCTCGTCGGTGATCTCGTGGCCGCGGTGCGCCGGAAGGCAGTGCAGCACAACAGCTTCGGAGTCAGCCAGCTTGAGCAGGTCAGCGTTGACCTGGAACGGGCGGAACGGCCGGACCCGGTCGAGACCGTCGTTCTCCTGGCCCATCGACGTCCAGGTATCGGTGACAATCACGTCGACGCCATCGACCGCGGCCCGCGGGTCATCGGTCAGGGACACCGACGCGCCGGTCTCCGCGGCGCGCTTGCGGGCCGCATCGACGAAGTGGGGGTCGGGCTCAAAACCGGTAGGCGCGGCGATGGTGACATGGATGCCCGCGGTCACTCCACCGAGCATGAGCGAGTGCGCCATGTTGTTGGCGCCGTCGCCCAGATACGTCAGCTTCAGCCCGTTAAGGCCGGTCAGCCCCCCCTTGCGTTCGGCCAGGGTCTGCAGGTCGGCCAGCACCTGACAGGGGTGGAACTCGTCGGAGAGCGCATTAACGATCGGCACGGTCGACCCCGACGCCATAGCGGTCAGGCGTTCCTGGGCGAAGGTCCGCCACACGATGGCGTCGACGTAACGGGACAGCACCGCACCGGTGTCCTCCAGCGTCTCCTCGCGGCCCAGCTGCGTGCTGCGACCGTCGACGACGACAGCGTGCCCACCGAGCTGGGCAATGCCGATCTCGAAGGAGAACCGGGTGCGGGTCGAGTTCTTCTCGAAGATGACGGCGACGCCGCGCGGACCCTCCAGCGGGCGATGGGAGAACGGCGCCTTCTTGAGCTCGGCGGCCAGCGCAAGCACCTCGGCCTGTTCGTCGGGCGTCAGGTCGTCGTCACGCAGGAAATGTCTGGTCATTGTGCTGCCTTGTCGAGGACCGCGGGGAGCGCGGTGAGGAACTGGTTGATCTGCTCTTCGGTGATGATCAGCGGCGGAGCCAGCCGGATGACATCCGCGGCGGCCGCGTTGACCAGGAAGCCGGCGTCGCGCGCGGTGGACTCGACAGCCTTGGCACTGGGTGCGGTCAGCACGATGCCCTGCAGCAGGCCCTTGCCGCGGACGTGGTCGACGAGCGGATGACCCAGCTCCTCGATGCCGTGGCTGATGGTCTTGCCGAGCACACCGGCGTGGGCGATCAGATCCCCATCGGCCAGAGCACGGAGCACTCCCAGCGCTGCCGCGGTGCACACCGGATTGCCGCCGAACGTGCTGCCGTGCAGACCAGGTGTCAGCAGATCTCCCGCGGCGCCGACGGCCAGGCACGCGCCGATCGGCAATCCGCCGCCCAGCCCCTTGGCCAAGGTCACCACGTCGGGGGTGATGCCGTCGTGCTGATGGGCGAAGAAGGCGCCGGTGCGGCCAACGCCGGTCTGCACCTCGTCGAGCACCAGCAGCGCACCGTGTTTCGCGGTGATCTCGCGCGCGGCGGCCAGATAGCCGGCCGGTGGGACGACGACCCCACCCTCTCCCATGATCGGTTCGAGGAACACCGCAGCCGTAGTGTCGTCAACCACGGCGGCGAGCGCATCGACATCGCCGTAGGGCACGTGAGTGACGTTGCCCGGCAACGGTTCGAACGGCGCCTGTTTGGTGGGCTGACCCGTCAGCGCCAGCGAGCCCATCGTGCGGCCGTGGAACGCGCCTTGCGCAGCAACGATGTTCGTCTTCCCGGTGAGCCGGGTGATCTTGAACGCTACCTCGTTGGCCTCGGTGCCGGAGTTGCAGAAGAACACCCGCGCCGAAACTCCCCCCGTCGCTTCACTCGCCCCAGGTGAAGTCTCCCCCGTCGCTTCGCTCGCCCCAGTCGTTCCGAGATGTCCCACGAGCGCCTCGGCCAACGCGATACCGGGTTCGGTGGCGTAGAGATTCGACGTGTGCCCGAGAGTCTCGAGCTGAGTGGTGACAGCCTCGATGACCGCCGGATGGCGGTGTCCGAGCAGGTTGACCGCAATGCCACCGAGCAGATCGAGGTACTGCTTGCCATCGGCATCGGTGACCACGGCGCCATCACCACTGACCAGGGCCAGCGGCGGGGTGCCGTAGTTGTTCATCATCACCGCTTCCCAGCGGTCCTGCATCATCTTCCCCCGGTCGCTTCGCTCCTGCCCCTTGGATGTCATTGCTTGACCACCTTGGTCCCGGTCCCTTCGTCGGTGAACAGTTCGACCAGCACGCAGTGTTCGACGCGACCGTCGATCACGTGGGCGCTGGGCACGCCGCCGGCCACTGCCCGCAGGCAGGCCTCGATCTTGGGCACCATGCCGGATTCCAGGCGCGGCAGCAGCGCGGTGAGTGTGGCAGTGTCGATTTCACTGACCAGCGAATCGCGGTCGGGCCAATCGGTGTACAGCCCTTCGACATCGGTGAGCATCAAGAGTTTCTCCGCGCCCAGCGCCTCGGCCAGAGCGGCCGCAGCGGTGTCGGCGTTGATGTTGTGCACCACACCGTCGGCATCGGGGGCGATGGTCGAAACCACCGGAATCCGGCCGGCCGCAATGAGATCCAGCAGTGAACCCGCGTTGACGTGTTCGACATCGCCGACCAGACCGATGTCGGTCGCCACGCCGTCGACATTGACACTGCGTCGCACGGCGGTGAACAGTTGCGCGTCCTCGCCGGTGACCCCGACCGCGTACGGGCCGTGCGCGTTGATCAGGTTGACCAGTTCCCGGCCCACCTGCCCGAACAGCACCATGCGTGCCACATCGAGCACCTCGGGCGTGGTCACCCGGAAACCACCCTTGAAATCACCTGCGATGCCGAGCTTCTTGAGCATGGCACTGATCTGCGGGCCACCGCCGTGCACCACCACAGGGTGGATGCCACAGTTGCGCAGAAACACCATGTCGGCGGCGAACGCAGCCTTGAGGGTCTCGTCGGTCATGGCGTTGCCGCCGTACTTGACGACGACGATCTTGCCGTGCAGCTGCTTGAGCCACGGCAACGCCGCGGCAAGAATCGCGGCCTTGGTGGGAGTTCCTATCGAATGCTCTTCGCGCAAGCGCTCATCGGATGTCATGAGCTGTAGGCCGAATTCTCTTCGACGTAGGCATGGGAGAGGTCGGTGGTCCTGATGAATGCCGACGCCGCACCCACCGCGAGGTCGACGACGACGGCGATGTCCTCCCCGGACAGATCCACGTCGCGCGCACCCGGTGCACCGGTACCGTCGATACAGACCGGAGATCCGTTGAACGACACGCTGATCCGCTGCGGATCCAGGGTCACCGGGGCGACGCCGACGGCGGCCAGCACCCGGCCCCAGTTCGGATCCGAGCCGAACAGTGCAGTCTTGACCAAGCTGTCGCGCGCGACGGCCCTGGCCGCCACGACGGCCTCCTGCTCGCTGACCGCACCGGTGACGGTGATGACGACGCGCTTGGTGACGCCTTCGGCATCGGCCTGCAGCTGTGTGCACAGGTCGTCACACACCCGCAGCACCGCGTCGTCCAGATCGGCCTGGCTGGGCCGGATCTCACTGGCACCGGAGGCCAGCAGCAGCACAGTGTCGTTGGTGGAGCAGCTGCCGTCCACATCGAGCCGGTCGAAGGTCAGCGCGGCAGCCCGGCGCAATGCCACGTCCAGCGCCTCTGGCTCGGCCATAGCATCGGTAGTGAGGACCACCAGCATCGTGGCCAGCGACGGCGCCATCATCCCGGCGCCCTTGGCCATCCCACCGAGGACCCAGTTCTTCCCCGACGCCACCGAATGGTGCAGCGCAACCTGTTTGGGCACGGTGTCCGTGGTCATGATGGCCCGGGCGGCCTCCTCGCCGCCGGACAGGCCCCCGGCCAGTTCGTGCACGATCTCAGTCACGCCGGCCAGCACCTTATCCATCGGCAACCGGTCCCCGATCAGGCCTGTGGAACACACCGCGACCTCGATGGCACCGGTCTCGGTGCCCCAGTCGCTCAGTGCCGCGGCCACACTCTCAGCGGTGGCGTGGGTGTCCTGGAAGCCAAGTGCACCTGTGCAGGCGTTGGCCCCACCGGAGTTGAGGATGACGGCGCGCAGCCGGCCCGTGGTCAGCACCTGCTGCGACCACTGCACCGGGGCGGCCTTGATCTGGTTGCTGGTGAACACACCCGCGGCTGCGTAATCCGGGCCCTCGTTGAATACCAGCGCGAGGTCCGGCGCACCCGAAGCCTTGATCCCCGCAGCGATGCCGGCGGCGCGGAAACCGGCCGCCGCGGTGACGCCCTGGGAACGAACCAGTTTGGTTTCGGTCGTCTTACTGTCGGCTGACTGCGCAGAACTCACGGTGCCACTCCCACGATCGATAGTCCTTCGGTCTCCGGCCAACCCAGCGCCAGGTTCATCGACTGCACCGCGGCGCCACCGGTGCCCTTGGTCAGGTTGTCGATGGCGGCGATGGCCACGAGGGTCTGCGCCTCGGCGTCCACGGCCACCGCGAGCTGGGCCGCGTTGCTGCCGATCACCGATCCGGTTTTGGGCAGCTGTCCCTCGGGCAGCAGATGGATGAAGGGCTCTGCATCGTAAGCCTTTTCGTATGCAGCCCGAATTTCCGAGGACGATGCCGTGGTCCGTGCGGTGCAAGTGGCCAAGATGCCCCGGGCAGTCGGAATCAGCACAGGGGTGAACGAGACGGTGACGGCCCTGTTGGTGACTGCCTGCAACCCCTGCGCGATCTCCGGGGTGTGCCGGTGCTTGCCGGCGATGTTGTAAGCCCGCGCCGATCCGATGATCTCGGAACCGAGCAGGTCGACCTTGGCGGACTTGCCTGCCCCCGAGGCGCCGCTGACCGCGACGACCGTCACTGCCGGATCGACCAGATCGGCTGCGACCGCAGGCAGCAACGCCAGCAGCGCTGCGGTCGGATAGCAGCCGGGCACCGCGACACGCTTGGTGCCCCGCAGCTTCTCGCGCGCACCGGGCAGTTCGGGCAGACCGTAGGGCCAGCTGCCGGCGTGGGTCGAACCGTAGAACTTCTCCCAGTCGGCGGCGTTGGTGAGGCGGAAATCCGCTCCGCAGTCGATGATCAGCGTGTCGGGACCGAGCTGTTCGGCCAGGGCAGCCGAATGCCCGTGCGGCAGACCGAGAAACACCACGTCGTGACCGGCCAGGACATCGGCGTCGGTCGTTTCGAGCACCCGCGACGCCAACGGCAGCAGGTGCGGGTGGTGTTCGGCCAACGTGGTGCCGGCGCTTGCCGCGGCAGTCAGCGCACCGATGGTCAATCGCCCGTCGGCGTACGCGGGATGGCCGAGGAGTAATCGGAGGATCTCGCCACCGGCATAACCGCTGGCGCCTGCCACCGCTACAGACGTCATGCAGCGATTCTGCATTGTTATGCAGTCAGACGCAAACCCATTAAACGCCGGCCCCGCGAGCGTGCGGGTCTGCACCTCAACACACCGGCACCCGCCGACCATATGCGCACGTTCGCGACGGTTCGAGCGCGCGCACCGTCGACACTTTCCACGGCAGACCCGCACGTTCGCGGTGCTGGATCAGCCGGTGCTGGATCAGCCGCGCAGAACGGCGCCGACCCGCTCGGCCGCGGCGGCCACCGCGGCGTCGCGCGCGGTGCTGGCCTCGTCCTCGGTGAGTGTCCGATCGGCGGCGCGGAACCGCAGCGCCAGGGTCAGCGACTTGCGCCCCTCGCCGATCTGCGGGCCCGTGTACACGTCGAACAGCTTGACGTCTTCGAGCAGCTCACCGGCACCGTCGCGAACAGCGGCCACCACCGCGGCCGCGCCGATCTCGTCGTCAACGGTCACGCTGATGTCCTGGAACACCGCGGGGAACGGTGACACCCGCGGCGCGGGCAGCGTCTCGACAATCGGCACGGCATCGAGATTCAACTCGACCGCGCAGGTGCCCTTGGGCAACCCGGTCCGCTCGATGACCGCGGGATGCAACTGACCGGCGTGGCCGACGACAGTTTCTTGTCCTGGGGCGCCGATCAGCACCTCGGCGCAGCGACCGGGATGCCATGGCAGATCCTGCGCGGCACGCAGGGTGAACTCCACGCCGGCGGCCCGGCCGATCACCCGCACCGCCTCGAAGGCGTCGGCGGCCTCGGCCTGCCGGCCGGGACCCCACGGACCTGCAGGCTCGCGCAGACCGGCCAACACAATGGCGACGTGCTGAGGCTGGTGCGGCAACGAGGCGTCGAGCCCCGCGATCTCCTCGTCGGTGGGCCTGCGGTCGGTCGGGATGCGCTCGACGGCACGGGTCTGCTCGGTAGGTTCCACCACCTGTGCGATGGCGAACAGTGCCACGTCGGGTGTACCACGGGATACGTTGCGTCCCAACGCCTCGAGCAACCCGGGCAGCAGGGTGGTGGCCAGCTGCGGCCGGTCGGCTTCCAGCGGGTTGAGCACCTTGGTGGTGTTGCGCCGGGGATCGTCGGCCGCCAGCCCCCAGGCGTCGAAGATCCCCGCCGGCAGAAACGGCGTCGGCAAAATCTCGACGAATCCGGCCAGTGCCAACGATTTTCCGATCGCGCGGCGCCGCTTCTGAACGGCGGTGAGCCCGCGTCCGGCCGGCGCCGTCGGCAGCACCGAAGGGATCTGCTCCAGCCCTTCGAGCCGCAGTACCTCTTCCACCAGGTCAGCGCGCTGGCGCAGGTCCGGGCGCCAGCTCGGCGGGGTGACAGTGAGCGGTCCGGACCCGGTCACCGCAGCGCCGATCTGGGTGAGCCGCCGAGCCGCCGTGCCCGCGGCGTACTCGACACCGGCGGTACGGTCGGGCAGATCTGCGGCGATCTCGATGGCGGGCTGCAACCAGTCGGTGCGACCTTCCTCGCGCCAATCGGTCAGGGTCGGTTCCACCGTGCCGCCGGCGATCTCGGCCAGCAGCGCCGCGCAACGATCAAGAGCCGCAACGGAGATTGCGGGGTCGACGGAACGTTCGTAGCGCCGGCCCGCCTCGCTGGCCAGGTGCAGACGCCGCTGTGTGCGGGACACCGCGGCCGGGTCCCACACCGCGGCCTCGAGCAGCACGTCGGTGGTCGAGTCGCGCACCTCGGTGGTGCCCGCGCCCATGACGCCGCCGATGGCAGCGGTCGCGACGTCGTCGACGATGAGCACGTCGGCCGAGTTCAGGGTGCGCTCCACGTCGTCGAGTGTCACGACCTTCTCGCCGTCGCGGGCGAAGCGCACGTCGAAACCGCCGGTAATCAGGCTGCGATCGTGGGCGTGCATCGGATGGCCGAGTTCGAGCATGACGTAGTTGGTCACGTCGACCGCCGGCGAAATAGCGCGGATGCCGCTCAGCAGCAGACGACGCTGCAGCCACCACGGCGATACCGCGGCCGGGTCGATACCCGTCACCGGTCGCAGGCCGAACCGCTGCACGCCGGTGCCCGGCTGCACGGTCAGGGGCCACGCCTCACCTTCGGCGGGCAGCGGCGTCACATCGGCCGGGTCGACATAGTCCAAGTCGTAGGCGCAGGCGATCTCGCGGGCCAGGCCGCGCACCGACAGGCAGTAACCGCGGTCCGGGGTGATCGCCAGGTGAAACACCACGTCATCCAGGCCGAGGAGCTCTGCCGCAGGAGTGCCCGGTTCGGCGGTGCCGGGCGGCAGCACGATGATGCCGTTGTGATCGGTGCCGAGGTTCAGCTCGGATGCCGAGCAGATCATGCCGTCCGACGTGCGCCCGTAGGTCTTGCGCTTGGCGATCGTGAAGTCGCCGGGCAGCGTAGTCCCCGGCAGTGCCACGACCACCAGATCGCCGACGGCGAAGTTCCTTGCCCCACACACAATGTCGCGGGGTTCGGCTTCGCCCACGTCGACCGTGCAGGCTCGGATCGGCTTCTTGAACTCGGTCAACTCCTCGATGGAAGCGACGCGGCCGACGGTCAGCGGACCGTTCACGGGCCCGGTCGGGATGATCTCCTCGACCTCGTGACCGATGCGAATGAACGCCTGCTCGAGCTCGTCGACTGACACGTCCCAACCCGGCGCGCCGGCGCGGACCGTGTCACGCAGCCAGCTATACGGAATACGCATCAGGCGCCCACCCCGAACGGCAGCGAGAAGCGTACGTCGCCCTCGACCATGTCACGCATGTCCGGAATCCCATTGCGGAACTGCAGGGTTCGCTCCAATCCCATGCCGAAGGCGAATCCGGAGTAGACCTCCGGGTCGATACCGCAGGCGCGCAACACATTCGGATTGACCATGCCGCAGCCGCCCCATTCCACCCAGCCCGGTCCGCCCTTCTTGTCGGGGAACCAGATGTCCACCTCGGCCGACGGCTCGGTGAACGGGAAGAAGTGTGGGCGGAACCGGGTGCGGCCCTCCGGGCCGAACTGGGCCCGGGCGAATGCGTCCAGGGTGCCGCGCAGATGGGCCATGGTCAGGCCCTTGTCCACCGCCAGACCCTCGACCTGATGGAACACCGGCGTGTGTGTCGAGTCGAGTTCGTCGGTGCGGAAGGTCCGCCCGATCGAGACGATGTAGACCGGCAGTTCGCGTTCCAGCAGGGCCCGGATCTGCACGGGTGAGGTGTGGGTTCGCAGCACCTGCCGGGAGCCGACCTGGGCGAGCGAAGCGACGGGAGAGGATGCCTGGGCGAGCGAAGCGACGGGAGAGGATGCCGGGGCGATCTGGAAGGTGTCCTGCTCACTGCGTGCAGGGTGGTCCGGCGGGAAGTTCAGCGCGTCGAAGTTGAACTGCTCGGTCTCGACCTCGGGGCCTTCGGCCAGTTCCCAGCCCATGGCGACGAACGTGTCGGCGACATTCTCGGCCAGGATCGTGATCGGATGCCGGGCGCCCACAGGCTGCCGCGTCGACGGCAGCGTGACGTCGACGCGTTCGGCGACCAGAACGGCGGCGTCACGCTCGGCGCGCAACACGGCCAACCGCTCGTCGTAGGCGCGTTGGGCGTCACCCCGGGCAACGTTGACGCGTTTGCCGGCGTCGGCCCGGTCCTCCTTGGGCAGGGTGGCCAGCGCCTGGCGGGCCAGCGCGATCGGCGCCCGATCCCCCAGGTGCTCGGTCTTGGCGCGCGCGAGCGCCTCGAGGTCACCGGACAGCTCGAATGCATGCCGGGCCGCGCTCACGGCTTTGGTCAGGGCTTCTTCCGAGAGATCACTGGCCTGCTCAGCGCCTGATTCTCCTCCTCGCGTGCGAGACACCCGGCGATCATAGGCGATGGCCTCACCGCACCTCGAATGCGTTTCCCACGGGCTGCCCGTCACGCCTCGATCCGGCGCCGCATGATCACTGGTATGTCATCCTCCCGGCACGCCCTGATCGTCGGGTCCGTCAACGGGCGCCTGCCGAGGTAGCCGCACCCGATAAATCACCAGATCGTCGGGCACCCCGTCCGGCCGAGATGAAAAGACCTGCCATCGTTGCCGTTTAACGGTCACACCCTGTGCGCTGAACTCGTCAGCATGGATCAGGTCGAGCGTGGTGTTCGACAGCATCAGGCCGCCCTTGGTGGCACGCTCCATGACCCGCGCCGTGACGTTGACGTCCACGCCGAGCCAGTCCGAACCGATGCGTTGCGGCCGGCCCGTGTGTATGCCGACCCGCATCCTCGGTGTATAGCCGTCCACCTCAACCGAATTCAGCGCGTCGAGGGCCGTGATCACCGCGCGCAGCGCGACGACCGGGTCGGAGAACACCGCCATCATCCCGTCACCCATGCGCTTGACGATGTGACCACCGGCCTCCAGCAATGGCGGTTCCACCACCTGGGCCACTCTGCGCAACAGTCGCAGCGTCGCGTCGTCACCGGCGCGCAGCGACCACGATGAGAACCCAACGAGATCGGTGAAGACAAGGGTCACCTCGGGGTTTGCCGGGGTCCCCGACACCCGCTCGGTCAGCGCCTGCCACACCTGCAACGCGCCCAGGCTCATCTCACGGGAGGCGGCCTCGCGATCCAGGAAGCGGTCGGCGACCCGGGCCGCGGCGCGCGGCCCGCCCTCACCCGATGCCGACAGCGGGTCACCGAAGTCGGGGTCGCCGGGCAGGGCCCGGCGGACCCGTCGAACCAATGCGACCAGCGCAGGGCTGTGGTTGGTCCGTTGCAACCAGCTCAGCGGGCCGGACAGATCCAGAACCGGTCCGGACCGATCCGGCACCTGATCGATTTCCCCGTTGCGGCCGGATCGTTCATCGAACGATTCGCCATCCACAGCGCAAGGGTATGTGGCACTCGCACAGACCGGCAATCGCACGGCGCGCGGGTTTGCTCACACTGCCCTCCCGGCCCCAAAACCGCCCTGGTCACACCCGTGCGACAGTTCTCGTTGTCGGTGCTGCGGACCGGCCCAGCGTCGCACCACTGCGACTTAGGAGCGGCCGTCGAGCATGGGTCGGCCGGGGTGCGCATCCTGCCACCCGGCGATGGCGGCGTCCCAATCCTCGCCGTCCAGTGTGGTCAACGACGCCGGGAACAGGCCATCCTCTTCCTTGGCGATGTGCTCGAAAAGGTCCTCCACGGCGACCCGGACACGGTGCTGATCTTCGGGGTCGGCCACGTCGACGGTATCGAGCAGGGCATCCAGTTCCCGGTGTTCGGCCACCAGCGGCTCGATGTGCTGCGCATACAACTCCTCGCGGCGCATCACGGCGAACAGGCCGTTCTCCTCCCCGCGCCAATGAGTCCGCAACTCGGCGGCCATCGCCGCCAGGCGCTCACGCGCCACATCGAGTTCGCCGTGGTCCAGGGCCCGCACCGCTTCGCCGCCGTGGTCGAGCGCCCGCTCATGTTCAGCGATGTAATCCCGCAGCAACGGCATATCCCGACATCCGCAGTACTGGCACACGGCGCACCTCCCAAGAGCATCGTGACACATCGTCTCCAGCGGCCACTTGCGATACGCAAATCGCGAAACACCGTGCGATAAGTGGCCATTCAGCGCTACGAGCGGCCTGCCCGTGCACTCTGATAGAGGCAGATCGAGGCGGCCGAGGCGATGTTGAGGCTTTCGGCGTTGCCGGGCATCGGGATGCGTACGCGATGATCGGCCATGGCAGCCAACGCCGTTGGCAGGCCATGCGCCTCGGGTCCGAACAGCCAGGCGGTCGGTGCGGCCAATTCGACGGTATCGAGACTGACTTCACCGTCGACCGTGGTGGCCAGCACCTGTAGGCCCGCGTCACGCAACCGCGCCACAGTTGCGGTCTCATCGGACTCGCTGAGCACGGGAATGGAGAAGATGCTGCCTGCCGACGCGCGCAGGCACTTGCCGTTGTAGGGGTCGACGGCGTTGCCTGCCAGCACCACCGCGTCGGCACCCATCGCGTCGGCAACCCGGATCAGGGTGCCTGCGTTGCCCGGCTCGGAAAGCTGCACAGCCACGGCGATCAGCCGGGGTGAGGCCGCGAGCACATCATCGAGCGAGACTTCTGGCAGCTGGCACACCGCCACCAACCCGACCGGTGTGACGGTGTCCGACAACGTCTTTGCCGCACGCTCGGTGACGAGCTGAACGGGCGCGTCGGCCAGCATCGCACCGAAGCGGTCCAGAGCGGGCTCGGTCACGAACACCTCGGAAACAAGTCCACGCCGCAACGCCGCCTCGACGAGATTGGGTCCCTCGGCAAGGAAGCGTGCGGCGCGGCGGCGCCCAGTGTGGCGGTGCAGCTTTGCCGCTGCACTCACCCGGGCAGAACGCTCGGTGAGAGTCAGGCGGCCTCGTCAGCGGTCGTCGACGGCGAATTCACATCGCTGGGCAGAGCGGCCTTGGCCACCTCGACCAGCGCGGTGAACGCAGCCGGGTCGCTCACGGCGATCTCGGCGAGGTTCTTGCGGTCCACCTCGACGCCGGCGGCCTTGAGGCCCTGGATCAGGCGGTTGTAGGTCATGTCGTTGGCGCGGGCCGCGGCGTTGATCCGGGAGATCCACAGCTTGCGGAAATCGCCCTTGCGGGCGCGACGGTCCCGGTAGGCGTAGGTCAGCGAATGCAGCTGCTGCTCTTTGGCTTTGCGGTACAGGCGGGACCGCTGGCCGCGGTAGCCCTTGGAGGCCTTGAGGACTGTGCGCCGCTTCTTCTGGGCGTTGAGTGCGCGCTTCACGCGTGCCATGGGGTGTTCCTATTCTCGATCGGTACGGGTGAGGGCAGTCTTAGCCGTTGAGCAGCTTGTTGATCCGGCCGGCGTCGTTGCCGGCCACGACGGTACGACCGTCGAGCCGGCGGGTGCGCTTGCTCGGCTTGTGCTCGAGCAAGTGGCGCCGGTTGGCCTTCTGCCGCACGATCTTGCCGGTGCCGGTCTTGCGGAACCGCTTGGAGGCACCGCTATGAGTCTTCGCCTTGGGCATGAGTCCTCAGTTCTGTGTTGGATCTAGCTCGGTGAAACGTCTGGTTCTTCGGGTGCGGCCTGCTGCCCGCCAGGGCGCTCGGCCTGCTCCGCTGCCTTGGCGCGAGTCTTCGCGCCGCGGTGCGGGGCCAGCACCATCGTCATGTTGCGGCCGTCCTGTTTGGCGGACGTCTCGACGAAGCCGTACTCGGCAACATCGGCGCCCAGCCGCTGCAGAAGGCGGTATCCGAGTTCGGGCCGTGACTGCTCACGGCCGCGGAACATGATGGTCACCTTGACCTTCGACCCGGCTTCGAGGAAGCGGACCACGTGGCCCTTCTTCGTCTCGTAGTCGTGATCGTCGATCTTGGGACGCAGCTTCTGTTCCTTGACGACGGTCTGCTGCTGGTTCTTGCGAGACTCGCGCTCCTTCAGAGCCGTCTCGTACTTGTACTTGCCGTAGTCCATGATCTTGCAGACCGGCGGTCTGGCGTTCGGGGCTACTTCCACAAGGTCGAGATCGGCATCCGCGGCGACGCGGAGGGCGTCTTCGATGCGTACGATGCCTACCTGCTCACCACCTGGTCCAATCAGGCGGACTTCGGGTACGCGGATGCGCTCGTTGACGCGGGTCTCAGTGCTGATGGGGCCTCCTATGTTGTCCACTTCAGGAGCCCACGCCATCAGCGCTCTAAGAGCGAGGGCCCTGCTCACGGCAGGGCCCATACCGACCGGTCACGGCTCGTCGCCGCCCATGCCCCAAAATACTGGAGCACAGAACCGGCATCCTGAGATGCTGGTGACCGGACCGTTGTACCGGTGGGGCCAACGGTGGGAGTGGGACTCCACTTACTGTCCCTGGCATACGCCGGGACGGTCGCGCATGACACTCTACCAGGTATGACCGATCCGACTGTAAGGCCCGACGCACCCAGCGAGCAGGGCTCAGGCGATCTGAACGGCTCCGCCGTTCGTGACCTGGCAGAGATCCCCGCGGTGGAGGTGATCACCCGTGCGGCGGTGATGTTGATGAGCGCCGCGGCCGAGAAGATCGGGCTGTCCGCTCCCGATCCGAACGACAGCCCCTATCGGGATCTCGACGAGGCGCGCCGGCTCATCACCGCACTGGCCGGTCTGGTGACGGCATCGGCAGAGTACCTCGGGCCGCACGCCGGGCCCGTGCGCGATGGGCTCAAGAGCCTGCAATTGGCTTTCCGCGAAGCCAGCGCCGCGCCGGATGAACCAGGTAAAGGCCCGGGCGAGAAGTACACGGGTCCGGTCTGGTGAATGACGGCGCCGGCCCTGCGCGTTCGGTGTTCCACCGATTTGCCAAGTTGACCGCCTATCCTCCGGGCATATGACCGTTCTCAGCCGCGCCGGTCGCACCCAGGTGCGGCCAACCGCTCGCTTCTCCTGGGTCCCGGCCGCAGCCGGCTGGACGGTCGGCATCATCGCCACCCTGTCGCTGATCGCCAGCGTCTCTCCTCTGGTGCGCTGGGTCATCAAGGTGCCGCGGGAGTTCGTCAACAACTATCTGTTCAACTTCCCCGACACCAGCTTTGCCTGGGCGTTCGTCCTGGCCCTGCTGGCCGCGGCGCTGGCCACACGCAAGCGCATCGCGTGGTGGATCCTGGTGCTCTACATGGTCGGCGCCGTCGGCTGGAACCTGGGTGATCTGGTCGCGGGCGGCGACACCATGGGCGACGACGTCGGCGAGATCATCGGCATGGCCTTTCACATCGCCTCCATCGCCTTCCTGGTGCTGGCCCGGAGGCAGTTCTGGGCCAAAGTCCGCCGCGGCGCCCTGTTCAAGTCCGCCGTGGTGCTGGTGGCGGGCATGGCGATCGGCACCCTGGCGGCCTGGGGGCTTTTGACCCTGTTCCCGGGGACGCTGGACACCGGTTCGCGGCTGCCGTATGCCATCAACCGCGTCAGCGGGTTCGCCACCGCGCCACCGGAGGTCTTCGAGGGATATTCACATCCGTTCCTCAACGCCGTGTTCGGCCTGTTCGGAGCTCTCGCGTTGATGGCCGCAGCCGTCGTGCTGTTCCAGTCGCAGCGCGCAACGAACGCGCTGACCGGCGAGGACGAGTCCGCCATCCGCGGGCTGCTGGAGCTCTACGGGAAGAACGATTCGCTGAGCTACTTCGCCACCCGACGCGACAAGTCGGTGGTGTTCGCACCGAGCGGACGCGCCGCGATCACCTACCGCGTCGAGGTCGGCGTGTGTCTGGCCAGCGGCGATCCGCTGGGCGATCCCAAGGCGTGGCCGCAGGCCATCGATGCCTGGTTGCGGTTGTGCCAGGCCTACGGCTGGGCACCCGGCGTGATGGGCGCGAGCTTGACTGCCGCCGAAGCGTTCCGCGCCGCGGGTCTCAACGCCCTGCAACTCGGCGACGAGGCCATCCTGCACCCGGACACCTTCCGGCTGTCGGGCTCGGATATGCGCGGCGTACGCCAGGCCGTCACGCGGGCCCGCCGCGCCGGTGCCTCGGTACGGATCCGGCGCCACCGCGACCTCACCGCCACCGAGATGGCCGAGGTGATCCGCAACGCCGACGCCTGGCGGGACACCGAGACCGAACGTGGCTTCTCCATGGCCCTGGGCCGGCTCGGCGCCCCCGCCGATGGCGACTGTCTGCTGGTCGAGGCGGTTCAGCACGATGGCAAGAAAGATGTCGTGGTGGCGATGCTGTCGTTGGTGCCGTGGGGCGCGAACGGGGTATCGCTCGACGTGATGCGCCGCTCCCCCCAGTCCCCCAACGGCACCATCGAATTGATGGTCAGCGAACTGTGTATGCAGGCGGAAACCATTGGGGTCAACCGGATCTCGCTGAATTTTGCGATGTTCCGATCCGCTTTCGAGCAGGGTGCGCAGCTGGGCGCCGGGCCGGTGGCCAGGCTATGGCGCGGGCTGCTGGTGTTCTTCTCCCGGTGGTGGCAGCTGGAGACCCTGTACCGGTCGAACATGAAGTACCAGCCCGAATGGGTGCCGCGCTACGCCTGTTACGAGGACGCCCGGCTGATCCCGCGGGTCGGTGTGGCGTCGGTGATCGCCGAAGGTTTCCTTGTGCTGCCGTTCTCGCGGCGCAACAAGCAGCACACCGGCGAACACGTGGCGGCACCGACGGAATTGGTCGAGTCCGGACGGCTGCACCGCGACGGCAGCGCACCCGATACCGTCGGGCTGCCGGCGGACGCTCCGGACGGTATGGAGCCGACGCGCCTGCCCGAGCAGGTCCGCGTACGCATGGCCAAACTCCGGGCGCTGCAGGACAGCGGAGTGGACGCTTATCCCGTCGGCCAGGCACCCAGCCACACCGTGGCGGCAGCGCTGGAGGCCGAAGACACCGAACATCTCAGCGTGGCCGGTCGGGTGCTGCGAATCCGCAACTACGGCGGGGTGCTGTTCGCTCAGCTGCGGGACTGGTCCGGCGAAGTCCAGCTGCTGCTGGACGATTCACGCCTCGACGGCGGCACCGACAAGTTCACCGCCGCGATCGACCTCGGTGACCTGATCGAGGTGACCGGCACCATGGGGCACAGCCGTACCGGTACCCGGTCACTGCTGGTCGAGAACTGGCGGTTGATCGGGAAATGCCTGCGCCCACTGCCCGACAAGTGGAAGGGGCTGACCGACCAGGAGGCCCGGGTGCGGGCCCGCTACCTGGACCTCGCCGTCAACACCGGGGCCCGCGAGTTGATCCGCGCCCGCAGCGGCGCCTTGCAAGCCATCCGGCAGACGTTGTACGCCAAAGACTTCCTCGAGGTCGAGACGCCGATTCTGCAGCAGATCCACGGCGGTGCGAACGCCCGACCGTTCCTCACCCACATCAACGCCTACGACCTGAACCTGTACCTGCGGATCGCGCCCGAGCTGTACCTCAAACGGCTCTGCGTCGGCGGAGTCGAACGCGTCTTCGAGCTAGGCCGGGCGTTCCGCAACGAGGGAGTCGACTTCAGCCACAACCCCGAGTTCACCCTGCTAGAGGCCTATCAGGCACACGCCGACTACAACGTGTGGATCGACGGTTGCCGCGAGCTGATCCAGAACGCCGCCCAGGCGGCCAACGGCAGCCAGGTGTTCCTGCGCCCCCGCGCCGACGGCGCACTGGAGCCGGTGGACATCTCCGGGCAGTGGCCGGTCAAGACCGTGCATGACGCGATCTCCGAGGCCCTCGGCGAACACATCACGCCCGAGACCGACGTGGATACTCTGCGCCGGCTGTGCAAGGAAGCCGGGATCGGCTATCTGACACACTGGGACGCCGGAGCAGTCGTGCTGGAGATGTATGAGCACCTGGTCGAGGACCGCACCACAGAGCCGACGTTCTACAAGGACTTCCCCACGTCGGTGTCGCCGTTGACCCGGCCGCACCGGACCATCCCCGGGGTGGCAGAACGCTGGGACCTGGTGGCCTGGGGCGTCGAGCTCGGCACGGCCTACAGCGAGCTCACCGATCCCGTCGAACAACGCCGCCGGTTGCAGGAACAGTCATTGCTGGCGGCCGGTGGCGATCCCGAGGCAATGGAGCTCGACGAGGACTTCCTGCAGGCGATGGAGTACGCCATGCCCCCAACCGGCGGCCTTGGTATGGGTGTCGACCGCGTGGTCATGCTGATCACCGGGCGCAGTATCCGCGAGACACTGCCCTTCCCCCTCGCCAAACCCCGTTAGCAGATTACGCACAGGAAATCGCAAGGATCGTTGATCAGGATTAGCGTGTGACCTTCACGCACCATCTGTCCTTGATGCACGGCTGGGTCCCGACAACGGTGCAGGTTGTGACCGTAGTTGTGCTAAGTGCGACGATCGGATGGCGCTCCCGGCGCTGGGGATTGATCTGGCTCCCGGTGGCCGCAGGGATCGGCGGTGTTTTGGCACTGGGCACGTACTGGTACATCCAGAACGAGGGGATGTCCGACCGTGGCAATCACGCACCGAACTCGTTGTGGGTGTGGGTGGCCATCACCGGAGCCGCTGTCGTGGTCCTGCTGGCCGGGTGGCGCGGCAGCCCCTGGTGGCGCCGCGGTGTGTCGGCGTTGGCAGTGCCGATGAGCTTGCTGTGCGCGGCCCTGGCATTGAACCTGTGGGTTGGTTACTTCCCGTGGGTACAGACCGCGTGGAACCAATTGACGGCTGGCCCACTGCCCGACCAGACCGATGAGGTGACGGTCTCCGAGATGCAGCACGAAGGTACGGTTCCCATCCGCGGCACGGTTGTGCCGGTGGACATCGGCAGTACCGCCTCGGGATTCCAACATCGCGGCGAATACGTTTACCTGCCACCAGCCTGGTTCATCGGCAACGTGGCGCCGAAGCTGCCGACCGTGATGATGATCGGCGGCGAGTTCAACACCCCCGCGGACTGGATGCGCGCCGGCAACGTGGTCAAGACGATGGACGAATTCGCCCGCGCACACCACGGCTACGCGCCGGTGCTGGTGTTCGTCGACCCGGGCGGCGCCTTCAACAATGACACCGAATGCGTGAACGGACCGCGCGGCCACTCCGCCGATCACCTCACCAAAGACGTGATCCCGTACATGAACAGCCATTACGGCGTCAGCCCGATGGCGGCGCACTGGGGTGTGGTGGGCTGGTCGATGGGCGGCACGTGCGCTGTCGATGTGTCGGTGATGCATCCGGAGCTGTTCGGTGCCTTCGTGGACATCGCGGGTGACATCGGCCCCAATTCGGGGAACAAGACGCAGACCGTCGACCGCCTGTTCGGCGGCAACAGGGCGGCATGGGACGCGTTCGATCCCACGACGGTGATCAACCGCCACGGGGAGTATCGGGGGCTCTCCGGCTGGTTCGATGTGAACGACGCACCTTCGACCACCAAATCGACCAGGCTCAGCGACCAAGCCAAGGCCGCCAACGCGTTGTGCGGGTTGGGTTCGGCGCACGGCATACCCTGCGCTGTGGTGAGTCAGCCCGGCACCCACGACTGGCCGTTCGCCTCGAATGCGTTCGCCGCGTCACTACCGTGGCTGGCCGGGGTCATCGGCACTCCGCATGTGCCCATGATCGGCCTGCCGTCGACACCGCGCTCGGCCACCTATGTCCAGACCGCCGCCAAATGACTAGGGCGGGTCAGTAGTCGGATTCGGCGGCAAGCAACTCGGCGAGGTACGCGTCGGCCGGGACCCCGGTGGGACGCGCATCCGATACCGCGGCCAGCCGGGCCCGGGCGAATGCCCGCACTCGATCCCGAACATGTCGCGGCTCACCGGCGCCGGCTGCGCCGATCGCCACCTCGGCCGGTGACCAGTCCAGGTTCCAGGCCTGCGACTCCCGCAGCTCGCCATGGTCCGCCCCGAGCATGGCAAGCACGGCATGACCGTCGGCGTCGAGCACACCGGCGCCGCTGTAGTCGCCGCAGTGCATTGCCGCGGCGATGCCCGCGGGATGGTCCGGACCGGAAACCGCTACCTGCACAAGGCAGTTCACCGATGAACCGGCCGGGACGACGGTCCAGTCGACGGTCTGCTCGGCAGCGTCGAAAATGCCGGGCGGGACTGCGGACCAGCTCACCGTCGCAACTCCCCCGGCAATCGCCGTACCGGCTCGCCGCCCGCCTGCGGCGCCGGCAGCCAGCGCATAGTCCGACCGGCGTCGTGTCGGCTCAGCCTCCGCCCAAGCCACACCGATGTCCTCGGCCAGCTCCCGGCACCTGTCCGCCAGCGCGACCAATCGGGGATCTCCTTGTGCAGAAAGGAATTTCAGTTCAGACACGTGAGGATCCAGCAAACCCTCAATGCCGGAATCCAAGGTGTCGTCGGTAAAGAAACCCTCGGCAGCCGCAGTCAAAACCGCCAACTCGGCGTCGAGCACCGCCCGGTCCAGCGCCGCGATACCGTCGCGCTCGCTGGCCGGCCACCACCGCCGCAGCCAGTGACCGAACGCCAACCGCCGCAACATATCCGCTGAGCCCGGCAGCACCGAGACCGCGGGTAATTCGACCGGCCCGTCACCGGCGGCACGCAGGGCCTCGATGACGGCGACATGGCCCGGCTCACCGACAACCTGCCAAAGCCAGTCGGCCCTGACATGATCGGTGAACGTGATGATGGGTACGTCGGCGGAGGCATCCGCCCGACCGACGACTCCGTCACTCGCCCGACCGACGACGCCGTCGTCGTCGACTACCCACGAGAGCACCGCACCACTGACCTCGAGCATCGCCACCAGCGGGGCCGGTTCGGTCAGCCGACCAGTGCTCCACAAACCGGATTCGAGATGCAGCTTCATCCGGCCATCTGCACTTCCAGCATCGCCTTGATGCGCTGGCGATGGTCCAGACTCACCGACCGCGCCACGCCTTCCAGAAGGGCACGCACGTCGTCGACGTCTTCGCAGGATTCCTGCCAGACATCGCGACCGTGCAGACGGGCCCACAGCCGGCTCAGGTAGGGCCGGGCGAATGCCTCCAGATCCTCGACAACCTGTTGCTGCCGAGGATGAATCGGCTCATCGCCGGCCAGGTAGCGGCGCGCGTGCAGAACGTAAGCCTCCTTGGCAAGCCGGGCCTGGATACGCGCCGACAATTCGTAGCGCCTCGGTGCGGACGCCGCGAGCGGCTGCAACTCGGTGGCCACCTCGATACCGGTCAACAACACCGCCTGCTTGTCCTCGGCGAGCAGACCCCATGGGGCGCAGGACCGGTCGACCTCCTCGGCACACAGCAGAGGCACGTCGGGCAACTCATCGCGGTCCAAGGCCCGGCGCAAGGTCGCCCGAACCCGGTCGGCCACACTGCGGTCCAACGGACGATCGCCGTCGGCCGTCCCCTCGATGACCGGAAGGCGTTGCGGTGACACCGAACTCAAACCGACCTCGACGACGGACCAGGGCAGCGCGGCGGGCCGGGTGTGGGCCGCGGCACCGAGGTTGTAGGGGGTGGCGTCAGCGATCAAGGCCGACCACACCCGCTGCCGGGCCGCCGTCGCGCGATGACTGTCCGCGGGACCCAGCACGGTGGCCAGCCCCACGAAAAACGGCCCGGTCATCGCGTCGGTCGGATACACGTCGCGCCAACTGCGCTCGAGTTGGCGGGTCAATCGGGCGACCACCTGCGGATCGCCCAGATGGGCGTTGAGCACCTCGATTCCGGTGCGGTCCCGGCCCTGATGGATGTCGCGTAGCACTGCCGCGGCGGTGTGCTGATCGTGCTCGCCCGGGGCGCCCCGCGTGACCGCAAGCTCGAAACACACCGGGAAATACAGTTCCTGCGCGTTGCCCGTAATGATGCGTTGCCGTCGACGCTCGCCCTTGAGCAACACGAACCAGGCTGCCGCGGCACGTAATTGCGGCGCCTGCGCAGTGACGGCGTTGTGCAGCTCGGCGGCCACAGCGGGGTCGAGCACAGCAGCCGAGAACTGGGTGTTGCTACGCAACCTCAGCACCAGAGGGTCGATGATCCGCTTGACCGTCCGGCGCAGCGGACCTCCGTCGTCGCTGCTGAGCACCTCGACGCCCGCACCGATGGACCGCCAGGCCCGCTCGATCACCGCACGACGTGGCTGCACCGAGGCCACCGCGGTCCGTTCCGCGGTCGCGTCCGACCCGATGCTCACCCGCACCACGATAGATGCCTGCTCTGCGGCGCCGCAGGCGACGCGGTATTCGTATAGCCGGGCTGAGCCGCTCAACGGGCACCGTCGACGGTGAAGCTGGCCAGAGCCGCCCAATGCAGCGGGCTGGCAGCCCGGTCGCCCTCACGCCAGCGCCGCAACTGGGCTCGCTGCCATCGGTTCACCGCGCGGCCTGCCGCATCTTGCCGGTGGGCCAGGTCAACCGCGGCAACCGTCTCTGCCATCGGGTCAAATGTGAAATCTACTGCACGCCTGTAGAACTGGCGGTATCCGGCAGTGGTCGGCAGCGACCACAACGTCGCGGTCACCAGCTCGGCACCGCCGAGGATCATCGCCGCCACAAGACCGGTGGCCTCGTCGAAGCGGTAGTCGCCGCCGGACGCACAGGCCAACAGCGCCACTCGGGGAGGAATGACCAGGCCGGCCGTCATGACGTCGGCGGCGGTCAGCGGATGCGACTCTGCCAGATGCAGCGCGGCACGGTCGGCGTAACCGGCATCGCCTTCGGCGGCACTGGCGTGCCCCACGTAGAGCAGCCGGGCCGGATCCTGGGCGCACGCCTGCGCCAACCAGCGCCGGTCGGTGTCGGTGCGACGGAACAACTCAGCAGGCTCGGCGACGGTGGGGAGCACTCGACCCGCGGCGACCGGATCGGCGAAATGGCGTGCCAGCGGTGTCTGCGGGGACGGCCTGCCGAGCACCGATCCCAACGCCGAACCCGGCCGCTGTCCGGGGATACGGGGGTCGAGCAGCAGGACAGCCGGTCCGTCGCGACGATCCTCCCAGCGGGTCTGCCGGCGCGGCGCGTGCACGATGTTCGGCGGCACCGCCATGAGCACATCGGCGAGCTCGATCAGTCGAAATCCGTCAGGGCCGGGCATGACGAGCTGAGCCCACGGCACCCGGCCCAACCGCGGGCTCGGTGTCACGAACAGGACCGGCCGTGGCGAGGCAACGCACTCAGTGAACAGCTGCCAGCCGGCGGCCCCGATCAACTGCGTGCCCAGCGCCTCGGCGAGCTCGTGTTCACTGCCGGGGGATGCGAAAGCCCCCGTGGTCAAGGCCCGTTCGATGGCCGCGTCAGGGGCCTCACCGGGACGCGGATCGGGCAGCGCGGCGTCCAACGCGTCGCACGCGGTGCGCAGCTGCGGTTCCTCGACCACCCAGGTGACCGACCGTTGCGGCTCCCCCACCACCCGCAGGCTTGCGTAGGTGGCTATGCCGACGTCGGCGAAGCGCAGCACCAGTGTCACGGTCACGGCCACGTCCGCCACACGTCGCCGGCGGCCGTGACGTCGCGGCCGTATCGTTGCCGGGCCAGGTCGCGATATCGGCTCATGATCGGAGCGGTCTGCGGGTCCATCCGCAGCGGCGGTAGCGGGCCCAGCCGGGTCAGCCCCCCACCGCCGGCAGCAGGTGCGGCGGCCGCGATCGCCAGTTCCGGGGCGAGTTCAGCCTCCACCGGCACCGCGGCGGTCGCGGTGCCGGTCCAGTCGCCCGCCTGCTGCCCGGTCGGCTCAGCGGTGAAAGCACCTCGTGCACTGTGGTATTCGACTAGTTCGCAGACCAGCTCGACGTCATCCGATTCCCATGCCACTGCGAACGCACCAGCTAGCAGCGGAGCCGATACACAGCTGGCCCAGCGCATCCGAGCGCCGGCATCGGGGATGGTGTAGCGCACAGAATCGACGGCCAGCGCGGCGGGAACCTTCAGATCGGCTGCGCGCCGCAGCTTTTCCATCGCGCGCGCATATTCGGGCGAGCTGGGCGCACAATCGATCACGCCCAGGCCGGCCGCGTGTCGGGCTTCGACCTGGTGCCAGTTCTGGCCCGGATGCCCAAAACCGTCGAACCCCATCTCGGCGAGTGCGGCGGCACGCCAGACGTTGCCGAGGTGCGAATCGAGCCGGGCATACTGCAGCCAACTGTGCCGTGGCGCGGAGTCCAGCATGTGCCGCGCCTGGGCGACCTGTTCGCGGGCCTCGTCAAATGCACCCCGGAAGATGGCGATCCAGCTGCGCTGCAACAGGATCCGGTGAATGTGCAACGGCTTCTCGATCTCCCGCCAGTGCCGTTCGGCATGCGCCCAGCACTCGTCGGCCTCTTGCAACGCGCCGATGGCCAGCCGGATCAGGCCGAAGTACAGCCAACTTCGGGACACATCGTGCGCGCGGGCGTGTTCGGCGATCACCGGGTACGCCTCGTGCACCAACCGCTGCGTCTCGGCGATGTCGCCGGCCGACCAGGCCGCCGCGGCCCGTTCGAGTTGCGCACGCGATGTGGCCAGCCGCCAGCCTCGAGCCTCGGCCCTCGCTCCGCCGCGCCGCAGCCACGGTTCAGCCTCGGCCAGGCGCCCGGATTCCACACAGAACCGCCCGTAACCGAGTGCTGCCGCGACGAACAGGTGGTCGGACTCCTCGGCGTCCCCGTCGAGGTGACCGTCCACGACACCGAGAACCTCGGCCCACACAGGCTCCGATCGCGCGTACAGGTCGTCGTCGCACAGGCCCGTCGCCAGCAGGATGCGGGCATAACAGATGAGCTGCGCGTGCTCGGCGTCCAGATCGGTGAATTCCCCGCTCGCAGCAATCAGTGCCGCCAAATGTTGCTCGGCGTCGTCGTGCTGACCGCGCGCGGCGGCCAGACCGGCGGCGAGGAATTCGGTGCGGCGGGTGTAGCGGCAGATCATGTGGTCGACCTCCGCATCGGTCATGGTGACCTTGGCGGCCTCCTCGGGCTTGGCACCGGCCCGAATCTCCGTGTAGGTGGTCAGGCACTCCCGGAGGCGCCGGATGCCTTCCAACACACCGTCGTACGCGGTGCGCACCAGATAGATCTCGCCGAGTTGGGCGAACACCTCAAGCGCGAAATCGTCCCGGTCGGCCTGCTCGATCTGCGGCATCAACGACAGCAGCAATTCCTTGGCGGCACCCTCCTCGGCTGCCAGCGCCAGGTGACGGGCGCGCCGCAGATCGCCGATGATCGTCACATCCGCATCATAGAAACGCGGCGGGCGTGCCGGGTGGATTGCTCGGCACCTGCGGACACGCCCGCCGCGGTCGGGATAGGTCAGCTGCAGCTCACGGTGATGGTGAACGGCTTGGTGATCATCCCGGCCATCGGGTTCTTCAGGTCCGCACCCGACGCCTCACCGCTGATGGTGTAGGTGCTGCCGTCCACCTTGACCTCGGCCGAGCCGACCTTGACACCCATGCTGTCGCTGACCGACAGGGCGCTGCCGTCGTACACCAGGCCCAGGGACTGCACCTTGGGCGTGGCCTCGTCGGACATCACCAGACCGAGGCCCTGTTGGCCGCCGACCGCGCCGCTGGCCACGGTGATCTGGCCGCCCTGCTTCACGCAGGTCACCGAGTTCAGGTCGAGTCCCGCCAAGTCGGCGCCGTCCACCTTGACCGCGGTGTTGCCGCCGGTGCTGACCTTCGCGCTGGTCGTGTTGTTCGAGGCGGCGGGCTTGTCGTTCGAGCAACCCACCACCACCGCACCAACGGCGGCCAGCCCCACCGCGCCTGCGATCACCCGGTTGATTGTCGTTGCGGTCATTGCCGTCTTCCCTTCGTTCCCCGCGTCGCCCCGATGGCTCCGTCGTGTTCTCAAGTCTTGGTGGGCGGCATCGCTACCGATCCCAAGTAATGTCGGTTGTCGCAGGTAACGTGGGGTGCGTGACTGACGAGCCAGCCTTACCTTCCCCGCCCGAAGAGCCCGGGTACACCGCAGAGGGCGTGCCGACGTTCGATTCGGTGCGGGAAAAGATCGAGACGCGCTACGGCACCGCGATCGGGGCCTCCGAACTGGCCGCGGAAACTCCCGAGGGGCGCACGGTCGAGGAACAGTACGACGCCCGGCAGAAGGCTGCCGCCGAGCGACTGCAACAGATCCGTGAAGCCATGCACGAACACGACGACTCCTGACCGGTGCGCACCTTCACGTCGGCCGAGCGGCGGGCGCGGCTGGCTCGACGCCACTATTTGACCCGTCCGGCTGTTTCGATCGCTGACGTCACCGGCGCTTTCGTCGGCCTGCACGCCACCGATCCCGCGACCCCATACCTGTCGTTGTGGGCGCGGCTGCCCGGTTTCACTGTCACCGATCTCGGCGAACAGCTGTATGAGCAGCGCACGGTGGTCAAGCATCTCGCGATGCGCCGCACGCTCTGGGTTGTCCGCACCGACGACCTGCCGCTGGTGCAGTCCGGCGCCAGTGACCGGGTGGCTGACAACGAGCGGCGCCGGCTGATCGCCGCCGCGCAGAAAGCCGGCGTGGCCGACGACGGCTCGCGATGGCTGGACACCGCGTGCGATGCGGTGGTGATGCACCTGCGCGAGCATGGGCCGACCCCTGCGGCTGAACTGCGCGCTGCGCTCCCCGCCCTGCACGGCAGCTTCAACCCAGCCCCGGGAAAGACCTGGGGTGGCGAAACACCCTTGGCACCAAGGGTTTTGACAGTGCTCGGGGTCCGCGGCGACATCATCCGAGGCCCCAACGACGGTGCCTGGACCACGTCGCGGCCCCGCTGGGCCATGATGGCGGACTGGCTCGGAGCGGCTGGCGACGGCGCTGATCCCGAGATCGCCAGGGCCGAGCTCGTGCGGACCTGGCTGCGCACGTTCGGACCGGCCACCGTCACCGACATCAAGTGGTGGTTCGGCAACACCTTGACCTGGGCCCGGCACGCATTGCGCGATCTCGGTGCGGTCGAGGTCGACGTAAGCGGCGTCCCCGGTTTCGTCCTGCCCGATGATCTCGACGTCGAGCCGGAGCCCGAGCCGTGGGGTGCGCTGCTGCCCGGCCTCGATGTCACGACGATGGGCTGGTTCGACCGCGACTGGTACCTCGGCGGGCACCGCACCGAGGTGTTCGACAGCACCGGCAATGCCGGGCCCACCGCGTGGTGGAACGGCCGTGTCGTGGGCGGTTGGGGTCAGGGGTCCGACGGCCGGGTGGAGCTGCACCTGCTCGAGGAGGTCGGGCGTGACGCCGCGCGGCAGCTGCGCCGGCGGGCCGACGAACTCACCGAGTGGCTGGCCGGGGTGCGGATCAAACCCCGCTTTCCGTCGCCGATATCTAAGCGCTGACCTTGCGACGCTTGGGTTTCGCCGCTGGCACGTCGAGTAGTTCGACCAAGAACCGGCCGGTGTAGCTGTCTGGGCTGGCGGCCACGTCCTCGGGTGTCCCGGACGCGACGACGGTGCCGCCGCCGGCACCACCTTCGGGCCCCATGTCGACGATCCAGTCGGAGGTCTTGATGACATCCAGGTTGTGCTCGATGACGATCACCGTATTGCCTTTGTCGACAAGGCCGTTGATCACCTTGAGCAGCTTGCGGATGTCTTCGAAATGCAGGCCCGTGGTGGGCTCGTCGAGGATGTAAACCGTCCGCCCGGTGGACCTCTTCTGCAGTTCGGCGGCCAGCTTGACGCGCTGCGCCTCACCGCCCGAGAGCGTCGGCGCCGGCTGGCCTAGCCGCACATAACCGAGGCCGACATCGACCAGTGTCTTGAGGTAGCGGTGGATCGAGGAGATCGGCTCGAAGAACTCGGTGGCCTCCTCGATGGACATGTCGAGCACTTCGGAGATGGTCTTGCCCTTGTAGTGCACCTCGAGGGTTTCCCGGTTGTACCGGGCACCGTGGCACACCTCGCACGGCACATACACGTCGGGCAGGAAGTTCATCTCGATCTTGATGGTGCCGTCACCCGAGCACGCCTCGCAGCGGCCGCCCTTGACATTGAACGAGAACCGGCCGGGCTGGTAGCCACGGACTTTGGCCTCGGTGGTCGCCGCGAACAGCGACCGGATCTTGTCGAACACGCCGGTGTAGGTGGCTGGGTTGGACCGCGGCGTCCGGCCGATCGGTGATTGGTCGACACGCACCAGCTTGTCGAGCTGATCGAGACCGTTGACCCGGGTGTGCCGGCCCGGAACCTGGCGCGCACCGTTGAGCTTGTTGGCCAGCACCGAGGCCAGGATGTCGTTGACGAGCGTCGATTTACCGGAGCCGGACACCCCCGTGACCGAGGTGAGCACGCCGAGCGGGAACGCCACGTCGATCTCTTTGAGGTTGTTCTCCCGGGCCCCCACCACGGTGATCTGGCGGCGCTTGTCGGTGGGCCGCCGGATCGTCGGCACCTCGATGCTCTCCTTGCCGGAAAGGTAAGCACCGGTAAGGGATTCGGGGTTGCGCAGCAGTTCGTCGTAGGTACCGCTGTGCACGATGCGGCCCCCGTGCTCACCGGCAGCCGGGCCGATGTCGACGACCCAGTCGGCGTGTGCGATGGTGTCGAGGTCGTGCTCGACGACGATGAGCGTGTTGCCGAGGTCACGCAGCCGCACCAGGGTGTCGATGAGCCTGCGGTTGTCGCGCTGATGCAACCCGATGGACGGCTCGTCGAGCACATAGAGCACCCCGACCAGCCCCGAGCCGATCTGCGTGGCCAGCCGGATGCGTTGCGCCTCGCCGCCGGACAGCGTGGCCGCGGCGCGCGACAGCGACAGGTAGTCCAGACCGACGTCGAGCAGGAAGCCCAGCCGCGACTGGATCTCTTTGAGCACCTGGCCCGCGATCGCCTGCTCGCGCTGCCCCAACGTCAACGCGTTGAGGAAATCCGCGCAGTCGGCGATCGACAGCTCGGCCACCTGCGCGATGGACTTCGCGCCGGAGTCCCCCGCCGACAGCGTGACCGCCAGAATCTCCGGCTTGAGCCGCGTACCGTTGCACTCCGGACACGGGACGTCGCGCATGAAACCCTCGTAGCGCTCTTTCATCTGCTCCGAGTCGGTGTGCTCCATGCGGCGCTGCAGGAACGCCATCACGCCTTCGAAGTCGGCGTAGTACGATCTGGTACGCCCGTACCGGTTCTTGTAGCGAACGTGGACCTGGTGATCGGAGCCTTCCAGAATGGCCTTGCGTGCTTTTGCCGGCAGCTTTTTCCACGGGGTGTCGACATCGAAGCCGAGCTGGTCCCCCAGGCCGGACAGCATGCGGGTGAAGTACTCGGCGCTCTGACCTATGGACCATGGGGCTACGGCACCTTCGGCGAGCGTCAGATCCGGATCCGGCACCACCAGATCGGGGTCGACCTCTTTGCGAACGCCCAGGCCGGTGCATTCCGGGCACGCGCCGTAGGGCGAGTTGAACGAGAACGATCGCGGCTCCAGGTCGTCGACGGCCAGTGGGTGGCCGTTGGGGCAGGCCAGTTTCTCGGAGAAGCGCTGTTCGCGGTGTGGGTGATCCTCCTCCCGGTCGACGAACTCCAACACCACGATGCCGTCGGCCAGGTTCAGCGCGGTCTCCACCGAATCGGTGAGCCGCTGCTTGGCGGTGGCCTTGACCGTGAGCCGGTCGACCACCACCTCGATATCGTGCTTTTCCTGCTTTTTCAGCTTCGGCGGGTCGGTGAGCGGATGTACCACGCCGTCGACCCGGACCCGGCTGTAGCCCTGCGTGTTGAGCTTGTCGAACAGGTCGACGAACTCGCCCTTGCGAGTGCGCACGACGGGGGCGAGCACCTGGAAACGCAAGCCCTCGTCCATCGCGAGCACCTGGTCGACGATCTGCTGCGAAGTCTGCCGCGCGATGCGCTCACCGCACACCGGGCAGTGCGGTGTGCCGGCGCGGGCATACAGCAGACGTAGGTAGTCGTACACCTCGGTGATGGTGCCGACCGTGGAGCGCGGATTGCGGTTGGTGGACTTCTGATCGATGGACACCGCAGGCGAAAGGCCCTCGATGAAGTCGACGTCGGGCTTGTCCATCTGCCCGAGGAACTGGCGGGCGTACGCCGACAGCGATTCGACGTAGCGACGCTGCCCCTCGGCAAAGATGGTGTCGAAGGCCAGCGAGGACTTGCCCGACCCGGACAATCCGGTGAACACGATCAGCGCATCACGCGGCAGATCGAGGTCGACTCCTCGCAGGTTGTGCTCGCGGGCACCCTTCACGATCAGGCGGTCAGCCACGCGCTTCCTTTCCGACGACATACTTCACGCCCATGCTATGTGCGACCACCGACAAGCCCGATACCGTGAGGGTGTGACTCCTTCCAGCATCGCGGTCAGCGATACCTACACCGGCCACGTCGAGCCCCATACGGCAGCACGGCGCACGGTGGGCGGGGCGACGATCATCAAGGCGTCAGTGGGCCCGATGGACAACAACGCCTACCTGGTGACCAGCACGAAGACCGGAGACACGCTGCTCATCGATGCCGCCAACGACGCTGACGCCCTGCTGAAACTCATCAAGACCAATGCCCCCAAGCTGGACCTGATCGTCACCAGCCACCAACATTTCGACCACGTGCAGGCGCTGGCGGCAATCGCAAAGGCCACCGGCGCCCCGACCGCGGCGCATCAACTCGACGCGGAAGCACTGCCGGTGAAGCCTGACCGGATCCTGACCGACGGCGACACCCTCACGGTCGGTGACCTGACCCTCGATGTGATTCACCTGCGGGGACACACACCAGGCTCGGTCGCCCTCGCTCTCAAATCATCCGACGGCGTGACACATCTGTTCACCGGCGACTGCCTATTTCCGGGCGGTCCGGGACGGACAACAAACCCGGTCGATTTTAGCTCGCTGATGGACGACCTTGAGGCCAAGGTCTTCACCAAGTACGGGGACGAGACAGCCATCTACCCCGGCCACGGTGATGACACCACAATTGGCGTCGAACGTCCGCACATCGCCGAATGGCGTGCACGCGGATGGTGAGGTAACCACCGGCCGGGACTGGCCCAGACCTGGAAACCAACCAAAAGGGCAGTCACCGTGACCATTTCAACCACACCCTCACCACACCAGCCTTACCGCTCAGCGCTCGACCGTGCACAGGACCGCTTGGACGCGATGGCGGCCACGATCGAGGCATCCCGGCGTGACCCGCTGTCGGTTGGCGGGCCCGCTGTCGAACTGGATGCCGTCGTCGCCACCATCGACCAGGCCCGGACCGAGGTCGGCCGCCTGATCGGCGCTCTGCCCGACAGCACGCCGATGTTCGCGGTGGTCGACATCGCGGTGGCCGCCGATCACCTGCGCGCCGCTGTGGTGTTGCTCGACAAGGCCGCCGATGCCATCGAGGCCGACCAGCGCCAGGCCGCAGCGGCGGTGCAGCGATGAACGACAACACCACGACCACTCAGCGCGACCCACACGCGCATGTGCTTGAACGCATCGTCGCCGCGTGGGAAGCCCCGCCGATCAACGCCAAGTGATCAACGCACGTGGTGGCAACTGCCGCCGCCCAGCCATGTGGCGGCTCAACATTCACAACTGCGATGTGGTGCTGCTGTGTGGCCAGCACCTAAACGCGTGGGAACGTAAGGCTCACGCCACGATGGGCCCATACTGCGCCCGCTGTGGTGGTCACTGGTCCACGATCACCGACGCCTACACGGTGACGGCGCTATGACCGGCTCAATTCGCGTGGTAGACGATTCCGACCTCACGCCCGCCAGCTGGTACGAGGGCCGCAAGGCCGTACCCGATCTGCTTCCCGCGCTGGTGGTCGAGTGGCGAATCTGGCAGCAGGGCCAGTCGTTGTCGGCGCGCACGATCAACGAGCGCACCGCGGTGGTGCTGCGGTGCGCTGAGTGGGTCGAGTGCGACCCGCAGACCCTGCGGCCGGATCAGATATCCGGGTATCTGGCCGCCGGTGGCGATTGGTCGCTGAACACCCGCTGGACTTACTACACGTCGCTGGCGGCGTGGTTCCGCTGGCTGGCGAAGATGGAGTACCGCCTTGACAATCCGATGGAGAAAGTGGGCCGTCCGAAGCGGCCAAAGGGGGAGCCGCGGCCGGTGTCCGATGACAACATTCGGCGTCTGCTGCGGTCACGGATGCACCGAAGGACCCGGGCAATGCTTCTCCTGGGGGCCATGCAAGGGCTACGGGCCCATGAGATCGCCAAGGTGAAGGGTGAGCACTTCGACTTGATTGACCGGACGATGGTCGTGTCGGGCAAGGGTGGGTTCACCGCGACACTGCCGTTGCATCCGATGGTGGTCGAGATCGCCTTCCAGATGCCTCGCCGGGGCTTCTGGTTTCCTGGCGTGGACCACGGGCATCAGCGTCGGGAATCGGTGTGCGGCACGATCAAGGAAGCCATGATCCGTGCCGGCGTGCCCGGCTCAGCGCACTGCCTGCGGCATTGGTTTGGCACCGCCCTGGTGCGCGCCGGCGTGGATCTGCGTACGGTGCAGGTGCTGATGCGCCACCAGGATCTGTCTGCCACCGCGATCTATACCAAGATCGCCGATGAGCAGCGGGCGAAGGGAATCCAGCTGCTTGATCCGTTCGGCCTGGCCACCATGGACATGGAGAAGGCTGGCGCGGGCAGCGACGCGACGATTGATGATCTCCGGCGGCAGGCTGCGGAGTTGCTTGCCAAGGTCGAACGCATGGAAAAAGCACTCGACTTGAAACTCGTGCGGTGAGAGGCCGGGGACCGGGGAAGTGAAAGGCATCCCCGGGCACCCGGCGGGCCCGGGACCGAGCAAGGTGGGAGCGAGCTCGGGCACCAGGCCATCCGAGACTGTGCCATGTGGCGCCGACAGACGATCTGGTGATGTCACCCCTGTGCGGTATACCAGTCGGATGACCTACGACGGCTATCGATGGGGCAGTACTGAGCTCAAGTTGCCGGCAGATCTCCACAGAGAAGAAACCAAGACGCGGATCGAGGCCCACGTCAAGAAGCTACTCGCGCAGACCAACGAATGGCCGATCGTGCTCGACGTCCCGCATGGTGGCCGCGAGGTCACCGAGAACACACTTCTGTGGTTGATCCAGTACCGCACCGGCCCCGAGAACCAGGCGACCCGCTGGCGCAGCACACCGGCCCAACGCCATCTGAAGACTAAGAAGTAACAGGTCTCAGCGGGCTCGTAGGTGAGCTGCCCATCAACTGCACCGAGCGGCCGGCGCCGACGGTCAACCTGATCAGCGTGACCAGCCGCGGGCCATGCGGTTGCGGATCTGGGCGACGACGATGGCCCCGTAGACGGCCCAGAGTGGCCAGGGGATGCCGATCGTGGTGTCGAGCGCCAGGAGCACGGCGCCGGTGCCGGCGGTGACGGCCAGGTCGTAGTTGCGGCGCAGGATCTCCATATCGCGATTCTGCCAAACAGCCTGTTTCCGCTGATCACACGGCCCATCAGTGTCGTTCATCGGTGGACACCGGCCAAAAATCGCGCGGCGCCCAAAAAAAAATCCCGACTCACCCCGGAGGAGTGCCGACCCCCCGCCCCCTTGAGAATCCTAAGGCTCTGACCTGCGGTTATGGGTGGGGGGTCATCGGACCAGCACCCGCATGCCGCGGAGTCGGTCGGCGATAGCTGTAGCGACATGGTGCTGCTCGTGTTGGTGGTTGCCGTGCCATCCGCACGCGGTGCATGTGCTGCCGCCGTGTTCGGCTCGGGTGAATGTGTGGGCTGAGAGCACGTCGGTGATGGCGGCGATGCTTCCGGATCGAACTGTCACGCTGTTGGGTGTCCCCCGTGGGTGGGGTGCAGCGTCCGCCTCGACTAAGGACGAGTGAGCCAAGGCAGATCGCTGCACCTTCCGCGACGACTGGACTCGACCAGGGGTCCGGTGTCGTCGCGTCGCGGTGGTTGCCGAAGCCTCCGCGAGGTCTGTCAAGGGTGGTGCAGGCGGACCGGGGTACTCGGTCCGCCTGCACGGCCCGCGCGGCGTCAAGGGCCAGTCGGGGGACGCCGCGAGCTTGTTTCAGTAGACCCAGACGTCGGCGTCAGCGAGGTTGTCGCCGGGGTCCGGGTTCATGCTGTGGCCAGCTTCGGTCATCGGTGCAGCGGTCTCGTTGGGCACGCTGGCGAGTACGTCGGCCATGCCGGGATCCGCAGTGATCAGGGTTACCCAGTGCTTGCGGCGAGCCGGGGTGATCTTGCCCTTGCGGACGGCGTCATCGACGGCTGCCTCAATGCGCTGCTGTGTGGCCGCGGCGGCCATCCTGCGGCCCTCCGCAGCGTCGTGGCGCAGCGCTTCAGCGGTCGCGGTATCGATGACTTCAAGGCCGGCCTTCTTCGCCGCTGCAGCGACGGTGGACGGCTTGGCTGGATCGAGGGTCTCGACCTGTGCGGCCAAGTCGACTGCGGTGTCGGTGACGAGCTGAGGGTCAGCGGTATCTGCCGGGAGACCGAGGGCTTCCAGCAGTGCCGCGGCCTGGTCGTCGTCAAACGTGAGTGCCATTGTCTGTCAGTGCCTTTCGGTGGTCGTGGCGATGAGTTCGGTCTTGGTCATCGCGTCGGCTTGTTCGCGGGTGATCGGGTCGGTGGTGTGTGCGGTTGCGGCCACGGCGTATTCGACCCATGTGTCGTGTGCTGCGGCCTTGGCTGGCCGCCTGATCTCGGCGGGTGGTGGCGGGGGCGCAGACCCGGTGTCATCGTCGGCCGGGTGCGGGTCTGTCTCGTCGTCGGCCTCGTCGTGGTCCGCTTCGAGCTCGACGGCAACCGGTTCGGTGGCCGCGGCGGGTTGGCCGGTTTTTGGCGGTGCCGGTGGCGCGAGTGCGCCGGCCTGGTCGCCGCGTTCGGCCTCGTCGTCGGTC
Source organism: Mycobacterium sp. 155 (assembly GCF_000373905.1). NCBI lineage: Bacteria > Bacillati > Actinomycetota > Actinomycetes > Mycobacteriales > Mycobacteriaceae > Mycobacterium > Mycobacterium sp. 155. Next base: position 1,127,344 of record NZ_KB892705.1, on the reverse strand, counting down.
AGGGTGACGTCTTGGCCGTAGTAGCCGCGGCGGCGGCGCCCGTCGCTGCCGAGGTAGGACCACACCGCGACAGCGACTGTCCGGGTGACCATTACGCTCCGCCCAATCCGGTGAGCTTCTTAGCCGCGAAAGGACGATCGACGGCGAACGCAGGCACGACGTAGGCCTGCACCCACCAGGAGCGGGTCGACTTGTCTTCCCAGGTGTCGACGGTCAGCGGGAACTCGAACCCGACTGTCCCCACCTTGCCGGCTTCAATGGCCCAGCCGGTGCCCTCAGCGATGCGCGGGTTGGCGAACATTTTGACGCCGGCGCTGGTCAGCATGGCATCCAACCGATCGGCGAAAGCCGTTCGCAGATCCGCTGCCTGCGCGGGATGCAGGACCAGCAAGTCATGCACGGTGCCGAGCTCCTGCAAATCCGAGGCCAGCTGTGCTGCCGACAGGTCCGCGGTCGGCAGGGCCGAGCTTGCGGTCAGGGTGGTCGGGTCGCCGACCGTGACCAGCTGCGACCAGTCGTGACCGGGCACGACGTTGGCGCCGGTGACCGCAGCATCGAGGTCGGCCATCGCGCGGACATCGAGCTTGCGGGCGATGGTGTTCGCGAGCTGCGTCGTCTGCTGATCGAGATACGAGACGTTGTTGCGGGTGATCTCTTCGACACCCAGTTGGAATTTGCCGCCCCAATCCTCGACCAACGCGAGCTTCGGATCGGGGTCTACTCCCTCGACTACCTTGTATTCGCTTCTGGGGCTGCGCTTTTCGACGTCGCTGGTGAAGAAGTCCGACGCCTGGATGACGTTGTAGAGCAGGCCGCCGCCCTCGATCTTCTCGCCGTGTGTGCGGAAGAATTTCGGCAACAGGATCTGGGCGTCGGCGAGCTTCGCGATCTGGGTGCGGATGCTGGTGGGCTGCTTGAGTGCGTAGTCGACGGTGATGCGCCGGCCAGTGACTTCGGGAATGAGTGCGTTGGGCATGATTCGTCAATCCTGTTCAGTATAGGGAGATTTCGGCGTCATCACCGGATGCGGCGCCGGTGACGGCGTACCCGACCGCGACACCGGCGGTCTTGGTCACTGCCTTTCCGGCGGCACCGACTTCGACCTCAGCACCGGCGGCGATGATGCCGGCGGTGGTGACGCGGACGACGCGCGAGTTACCGCGGACCACCGTGACGAGACCCCCGTTGGCGGCGTCGTTGCCGGCCACACCGCAGACCCGGCCCGCAGCGGTGGCGGTGGCCACGGCAAGGTTGCCGCCGCTCACCCGGTTGCCGGAGATCGCCAGGAACGTCCGCGCGGTCACGACCGCGGTGGCTTGAGCGGTGATGTTGGCGCCCGGGTCGTAGACACTGGGGTTCGCGATGGTGGTGGACATGCTCAGCCTTCCGTTCTGGTGAGGGTTCGGTGAGTCCGTCGCCGGCGTGCGGCGGCGACCTGGACAGCGCGATGGCGGGTGCTGCTGTTGTCGGTGTCGAACAGGCTGGCCGCCGCGAACACCCGTTTGGATGCTGCGACGCCGTACAGGTCGGTGATCGCGGCCAGGTTGTCGATGCCCGGTGCGGTCTCCCCGAGTAGCGCCAGGCCGGTGACGACCAGCGGCCATACCTTGCCGTCCGGAGCGGTGTAGTCGGTCAGTGCTTCGACGCTGCGATCTGGGTAGGCGTGCGGCAGCAGTGCCGCCACCGCGCGGGGTACGTCGATCAAATCGCACACCAGCGTGTTGCCGCCGTCGACCAGGCGCAGGTTGTCGAGCCTGCCCAACGCAGGGGTGCCGTCGAACCGCGGGTCGCTGTGGCCGATCTTCAGCACCGGGCGGCGCAACACACCGGCCTTGTGCGCGTCGACTGCGGCAGCGAGATCGCTTGCGGTGACGGTCCATTCGCCGGTGGAGATCTCCCACGTGCCGGCCTTGGCGATCTGGACGCCGCGGATGGTGCGCAGCTCAGGCATGCTCAGCCACGCTTTCGGGCTGCCCGCCGTTCAGCGCGCTCGACAACGGGACCCGCCGGATATAGCCACCGTGAGCCGGCACGTCGAGCCGGTAGCCGGCCCCGGCGCGCAAGGTCACGCACGGCGTTGGGCGTGATGCCCAGGATGGCCGCGGCCTCGGTGGTGTCGAGCAGGTCATAAGCCGTGACCCTGCACGGGTTCGGTTCGTTGTGCTCGGGAACTCCAGTGTTTCTGGCGTCGACGCCAGAAACACTGGTCAAATCGCCAGTTTTCGCCGTTCTCGCAACACTTTTCCGAAGCGCGTTGATGAACCGCTCCAGCCGTGGTGACGCGTGCCGATCCGTCAGCAGCGCTTCGAACGCCGCGAGCGCGTAGACGGCGTCATCGACGGTTAGCAGCACACCGGCAGGCGCGGTGATCACCGCAGTGGCTCCCCGTGACTGTGCCGGTCCGCGGACATCATTCGCCCGGCCAATCGAGTCCATCGTCTGGGCAATCCTCGACCGTGCCGACCTGGTAATCCTCGGCGCCTGGCGGTGGCCCCCCTGCCGCGCCGTCGCTTTGGAGCCCGGCAAGGTAGCCGCGGCCGACTTCGCGCATGTGCGGGTGGCCGGCCGTGGAACTGTGGCGGCGGTAGATGTCGAGCTCTTCGGCGTCGAGCTCGGCGCCCGTGACCCCGGCGGTGAGTTGGTCGTAGCGAACGGTCTGCAGTGCGGTGGTGCGCGCGGCCAGCCGTTCCTCAGCAGTCGCCGGGCGACCTTCCTGCGGGTTTGTGTCATCCATCCAGGCCAGTACTCGGCGCCAAGCGAGTGCGCGACAGTCGTTGGCGGCCAGGTCATCGAATGTGGGGTTGGTCATCGGAAGGTCTCCTGTCTCGTTGCGGTGGCGTCGGGTTGGTGCAGCGGCTCGGAGAACGATCTGGCCGCAGGCGGACTGCTGGTCGGAGGTTCCGGTTCCGGACGGCCTGGCGGGCATCGACGGACACACGGCACGCGGCGCACCCGCGCGGGCCCGTACCGGTCGTCCTCGGTGAGGCAGTACTCGCTGGGCTCAGCAGCACATGTCGGACACGGTCGGTCGATCGCGTCGCGGTACGCCTCGGGCACCGGCCGGCCGGTCACAGCGCGTCCCGTCTGCGCGGTTCATCGCGCCACAAGTCCCAGTTGTCGGCGCGGAGCCAGACCTTCCAAGCCTGGTCGCAGGCCTTGTGTGCCCTGCCGTCGAAAATCTGCCCGCAGCAATCGCAGAGTTCGAGAAGTTCCAGTTGGACTGGCTCGTCGGGCTCGTCCCACATCAGCCTGCCTGCCTTCCCGCGAGGTGTGGGTGTGTGCATCGGATTGCGTCGTCGGTCGGTAGCCCGTCGTCGCCGAGCAGCCAGCCCGCGTCGTCGCAGTCGGGGCAGTCGCGGCGGCGTTGGAGCTCGGCCGCGCGGTGTTCGCGATCGCGAGCGGCCTCGGCGGCGACGTCGGCACCGAACTGGCTGCGGAGCTGGCGCATCCGCCACTCGTCATGGGCGGCCTGGTTGGCGCGCCGGACATTGCCGCAGGTGTGGCAACTGGGACGTTTCCTGTCGATGGCCCAGCGCCGGTGGGTTTGGCATTCGAGGGGCGGCTCGGGATCGGACAAGGGCTCGACAACCTCCCCGTCGAACACGGGCCCGTCGTCCTGGCCGTCGTCGCCCATCGGGGCCAGCTGCCCGGCGGGCGGTGGTTCTTCGGATCGAAATTCCTTGGCGGTGGGGGCGTTGCCCGGGTCGGGCATGGCCTCCACGTCGAGCGGTTCACGCTCGGCCAGACCCGCGCCGTTCTCCCCCACGGAGTGTCTTCTTAGTTCTCCAACAGTAGGAAGATCGGACGGATTCGTCCCAGCTGCTGGGCCACTTTCGTCCGATGGCAGCGGACATTTTCGTCCGCTCGGTGGGCCACTTTCGTCCGATGGCAGGTCAGAGCCATTTTCGTCGGCCGATTCGGCCAGCGGTTGGTCGGGGACTCGATATGCCTGCGCCCGGTCACCGTAGAACGTGTCCGCCGGTGTCATCGCCAGTAGCTCGCCTGCGTCTTTCAGGTTGCGCAGCACTCGCCCGACCGACTTGTGATGCACACCGCCGAGCGCTTCGCCGATGTCGTCGCGCGTTGCGCGCCACCATATTTCGCCATCGACCGTCTTGCGGCCGTTGGTCTCACCTGGGAGCCCGGTCACGTATCGGACCAGCGCCAGGATGGCGGCGCCGTCGAATCCGACGCGGCCGATGTCGGCGGGCATCACCCGCAGAAACTCCGGTCGTACGACACTCATCGCGCACCACTCGCGCGCCGAGCTGCGACCGCGGCGGCGAGCAGGCTCTCCGCCAGCTCTTCCGCAAGCTCGGGCGTGATCGAGTATGGATCGGTGCCAGACCCGATCGCGCACACGACGAGGCCGGGCCGGGATGCGTTGGGCGCCACGATGAGCTGCGGCGAGTCGGGCGGTTGACTGATACTGTGGGCGCCGCGGTGAGCTGTTGAGGGCCGGTCTCGTGGCTGCGGGGCCGGCCTTTCGCATTCGTGGCTCACGCGGCACCGCCACCACCGCTGCGGCCGGCACGGAACAGGTCTGCGAGCCGTTCCCGCTGAGCGTCGGTGAGCGGCGGCGCCTCGGCGACGACCCGCCGCACGTACTGCTCGATCTGTGCCTCGGCCATCGCGCGGCGGGCCTCATCGAGGTCGGCCTGTGGACGTTCGCCGTTGCGGCAGGCACGGGTCAGTGCTGCGACTCTGGCGCGGTGATGGGCGATAGATCCGGACGTGCCGGCCATGTTGAGCCTCTTTCGGGCATGTCAAACAGGGTTGACGCCCGGTGGGGCCTACTTCGTGCTGCGGATTGACCCACGTCCCAGCAGCGGGGCCGATGACGCTACGGCGACACGCTCACTATGGCGAGATGCGGTCAAGCCTAGCAGCCAGATCGGACAGCAGCTCGTATGAGCCGCCGAGCTTGGCAATATCGCCCAGGGCTGCGAACAACTTCTCTTGCCGCGCCGGAACTGGCTTTCGGCACAGCCGACACTCTAGGGTGTACACCCACCGGAACTCGCCACCCACGGCCCTTCTGGGGGTGGTGAGCTGCATATCGGGTACTCGATCGTCCAGGAGTCCGGTGGGCGTCACGCCCGTGCCGCTGATGTCCCAATGGCCGTCACCCCCAGGTGTGCAAGTAGCGATGGGCGGCACGGGGTGGGTCAGGTCGTCGCACACAACAGCAATCTCGCCCTCGCGGTGTTGTCGTTGTCGACGTGCAGCGGGTCGACGCTTCGGCCGGTTCCTGGTCACGTTGCCCTCCAACGTATTTCGATGTCTTCAGGGTTGAATCCAGGGCCGCGCCGAGTGGGGTTGATGACGACCCGCACCCCCAACGCTTCGAGCACCGCGCGGCGTTGGGCCACTGTCATCGCGTCCCAGCTCTCGCGTGCGGCGGGCCCGGACAGCGGGCGTATCGCGTCGATGTCGAGCGAAACGATCGACTGCGCGCGACGTCGCTCGGCGTCTTCGAGTTCGGGCTGTAGCCGCGCCGTGATGCGGCGCAACTGTTCGCCGGTGATGCCACCATCGGCGAACGTGTCGGCCGCCTCAGCCAGGCGCCGGCCGAGCTCGGCGGCACGCTCAGACCAATGTCGGGCTTCGTCGTCATCGCCGAGCAGCCACGTCATCGCATCGGGCTTCGACATCCGGTGTATGACAACCTCTTTCACCAGATTGTCGACGGCTGGTTCGGACCGGCCGACACAGCCCGACTTCGCATCGCACACGTACAGATCCAGCGGCCGGCCTCGGCTCCCCCGGACCGTGACTGCGCGCAGCCTCCCACCACACACCCCGCACTCGCCGATCCCCCACGACAGCAGGTGCTTCCGCAATCCAGGCCGCTTGGCACCGTTGGTCTGCCGTTCCGGCGCCGTCAACAACGCCACGACCTTCTCATGCTTGACACGGTCCACCAGGGGCGGCCAGCAGCCGCCGAACCGTTCCTCGTCCGGCTGGCCGCGGTGGTGCACCCGCTGCGCGATATTCGAGTCACGCAGCGCAAGTTTCTTCACCGAGGTCTTACCCCAGCGCGCCGACTTCGGGGCCGGCTCCCCTCGCTGGTTGAGGGATTCGGTCACCCCGACCAGTGACTCACCGGCGAGCAGCCGGTCTACGATCTCGCGGACTACCGCGGCCTCGCGCGGGTGCTCGGTCCAGGTCGCCGACGACCCGACGCCGTCCTTGAGCCACCCATAGCCGAGATCCCCGGCCGGCCGGCCGGACCGGGCTCGCCGGGCCGCCGCTGCCACGATGCGTTCAGATTTGATCTCCGACTCCCACGTCGCAAGCGCGCCCTGAATGTCTACCCACGTCCGACCAGCCGCGGTCGACAGGTCGTAGTCGCCTCCCTGGGCTTCGGAGACGTCAACCTTGCAGGCGTGGAATGCGTCGATGAATTCGGCCCGCTCGCGCCGGTTCCGGGTCATGCGGGTGAGGTGGTAGACGATTACCCGGTCGATCTTGCGATCGCGGGCCAGTCCCAGGACCCTCTGGTACCCGGGCCGGTCAGCGCCACGGAATGCCGAGATGTCATTGTCGGACTCTTCGGCGATGACGCTGTAGCCGCGCGCAGCTGCGAACGTGCGGGCGTTGTCGAGCTGGTCGGCGACACCCACTGCCTGGCCGGTGGTGTCCTGCGAGATGCGCGCGTACAGGGCGACACGCGCACCACCACCACCTGTTGACGTATTCACAGTTTCTAACCTACCGTGTTTCCGGGCGGGGTCGGCAAAACCCGGCGACCCGGCGATTTCGAAACCTTGCTGGGTGACGTGACGAGCAAGGTCTTCGACGTCTACGACGACAACACGGTTGTCTATCCCGGACACGGCGACGACACCACGCTGGGCGCCGAGCGGCCCCACCTGTCCGAGTGGCGCGAGCGCGGCTGGTGAGCAGCTAGCTCGTGTGGACGATCAGCACGTCAGTCTTGGACCGACGCGCCACATTCGCCGGCACCGAGCCGAGTAGCCGACCGGCGATCGTGCTCAGGCCCACATTCCCGACCACCAGCAGATCGGCCTTGACGTCTTCGGCCAGCTCGACCAGCGCGTCCACCGGGGCGCCGACGACCGGGCGCTCCTCGACGTCGGTGGCGCCAGCGGCCTTGGCACGGTCGGTCGCCTCCCGCAGGATTGCGTATATCGGCGCATTGCCGGCCGCTTGGTAGCCCTCGTCCTTGAGAACGTCGGCGGCCCGCTGGTCCTCGCTCTGCGGGAAGTACGCGGTCGCCACAATCAGCTTGGCGTTCGCCCCGGCGGCAATCTGACCGGCGCGGTCGACGGCACGCAGCGACGAATCGGATCCGTCCGTACCGACCACCACGGTGCGATAGGCGCTCATCCATACCCTCCCAGTGTCCGTTGCAACACCATCCGCGACAGTAACCCGTGGCCCGCTGAGCACGAGCGCGATTCACGACCCGCACGCACAACCGGCAAAACAACGGGGCTTTTCGACCGCTGGCGTCTACCGTGATCGATGGTAACCGCCCCGACGGTCGAATTGGCAGCAACCGTGACCTGCCCGACGTGCGTGGTTCCCACGTTGCCGACGCCCGGCCGGACCCATTTCATGGCCCAGCTCACCGCCGACGCTAGACCTGTTATCCACCAGTCGATTTGGCGACAGTCGGCGAACCCACGCTCGTGAATACCATTCGGCACCAACATATTCCGGTTCGTTCAAAGACGACTCGCGCGGGTCAGGACGGGCTCGCCGCCAGCTTCAGGGCGTCAGCGAGGTAAGGGGCACTGACGCTGTCGGAATGAGTCGACGCCTCCGCTGGTGTGCCGGTCGCGACGACACGACCTCCGTCCCCTCCGGCGCCTGGACCGAGATCGATGACGTAATCGGCCTGCGCGACGACACGCATGTCGAGTTCGACGACCACCACCGTGTTGCCCGCGTCCACCAGCTTCTGCAAGTGCACCATCAGTCGGTCGGTGTCTGCGGGATGCAATCCCGCCGAAGGTTCGTCGAGCAGGTAAAGCGCGTCCCCGCGGTGCGCTCGTTGCAACTCGGTGGCGAGCTTGACGCGCTGAGCTTCGCCGCCGGACAGCTCGGTCGCGGGCTGCCCCAGCCGCAGGTAGCCCAGCCCGACGTCACACAGCACCGTCAGCGAGCGCAGTATCTCGGTTTCGCCGTCGAAGAACTCGCGCGCTTGCTCAACACCCATCTGCAGGATCTCCGCGATGTTGCGATCGCGCCAGGTGATCTCCAATGTGCTTGCCTTGTAACGAGTTCCATCGCAGTCCGAGCAGGGGGTGTAGACGCTGGGCAGGAACAGCAACTCGACCATCACCCACCCTTCACCCTCACACGTCGGGCAACGCCCCGACACGACATTGAACGAGAACCGCCCGGCCTTATAGCCGCGGCGCCGCGATTCCGGGGTCTCGGCGAAACGACGACGGATGTGGTCGAACATGCCGGTGTAGGTGGCGACATTGGAGCGGGGCGTGCGGCCGATGGGCTTCTGGTCGATGCACACCACGCGCCGCAACCCGCCGATGTCGCCAATGATCTTGCCGTCAACCGGTGCGGAATCGCCTGCCAGCAGCAGGTCGTCGTCATCGGACGTGTCGTCGGTCGCACCGGTCACGGGGGCGCCCAGGTACTCGGCGACCAACGTCGGCAGCGCCTGACTCACCAAGCTCGATTTCCCCGCGCCCGAGATTCCGGTGACCGCGGTCAAACATTTCAGAGGGAACGACACCGACACGTCGTGAAGGTTGTTGCGGCTCACATGTTCCAACCGCAGCCAGCCGCCAGGGTCCCGCGGGGTGCGCAACACCGGCTTCGTCAGACCGAAAAGATAACGGCGCGTGGAGGATTCTTCCACTTGCTGCAGACCTTCCGGCTGGCCGCTGTAGAGGATCTGGCCGCCACGCTCGCCGGCGCCGGGTCCGATGTCGACCAACCAGTCTGCGGCGCCGATGATGTCGAGCGAGTGCTCGACGAGGAAGACACTGTTACCGCGTCGCTTCAGCCCCTGCAAAATGCCCAGCAGCGCGTCCCGATCGCGAGGGTGCAGCCCGGCCGACGGCTCGTCGAGCACGTACACCACGCCGAACAGCTGTGACGACAGCTGGGTTGCCAGGCGCAGCCGCTGCAGCTCACCCGACGACAGCGTCGGGGTGCTGCGGTCCAGCGACAGGTAGCCCAGGCCCAGATCCATGATCGGGTGCAGCCGTTCAAGCAGTTCGGCCGCCAAACGTCCAGCAGCGGCACGTTTTTCGATGGAAATATCGGAATCCGCGTGGTGCGCCGGCTCACCGGCGGCCACGGGTTCCAACAACTCCGCAAGTCGAATCAGGGAGAGGCCGGATAGTTCGGCGATGTCGAATCCCTCGAAAGTGACCGACAACGCCTCGGGCTTGAGCAGTTTGCCGTCACACATCGAACAGACCGCGCCGCGGACGAACTGGGAAACGCGCTTCTTCATCTGCGCGCTCTTGGTATTGGCGAAAGTGTCCAGAACGTAGCGCCGCGCGCCGGTGAAGGTGCCCTGATAACTGGGCTCCATATCCATCGCCAGGGCCCGACGCGTCTGCGCCGGCGTGAACCCCGCATATACCGGCGCGGTCGGCCGTTCGTCGGTGTAGAGGATCCAGTCCCGATCCTTCTTCGGCAGGTCCTTCCACGGCGTGTCGACGTCGTAGCCCAGAGACACCAGGATCTCGCGCAGGTTCTGCCCGTGCCACGCCGCGGGCCACGACGCGATAGCCCGGTCGCGGATCGTCAGCGACGGATCGGGCACCATGAGTTCCTCGGGCACCTCGTACACCCGGCCGATACCGTGACACGCCGGGCACGCGCCCGGCACAGTGTTCGGGGAGAAATCCTCCGCGAACAGCATGGGCTGGTCAGCCGGGTAGTGCCCGGCACGCGAGTAGAGCATGCGCACGAGGCTCGACAGGGTCGTCACACTGCCCACCGACGACCGTGCGCTGCCGGCACCACGCTGCTGCTGCAGGGCCACCGCGGGCGGCATCCCCTCGATGGAATCGACGTCGGGAACACCCACCTGGTCGATCAGTCGCCGCGCGTACGGGGCCACCGATTCCAGGTAGCGGCGTTGCGACTCGGCGAACAACGTGCCGAAGGCCAGTGACGACTTACCCGACCCCGACACACCGGTGAACACCACCAGTGCGTCCCGCGGAACATCGACATCGACATTCTTGAGGTTGTGTTCCCGGGCGCCGCGCACCCGGACATCGGCCGGTATGTCCATCGACCGCTCATCCCACGGTCGCTCCAACGATCTCGTCATCACCACGCGACACTAGTCGGGGCGCGGACGGGTAGTCGAACCCATACCGAGGCACACCCGGTTGCGCATCAGGGTCAAGATCAGGGCGAGCGAGTGACGGGATTCGAACCCGCGTTAACGGCTTTGCAGGCCGGTGCCTAGCCATTCAGCCACACCCGCACTGATCACCACAGTGCCAGCCGGCGCCCCGCGCGCCCACCGTTGCGATCTTGATGATCGTTAACGCTCGTCTCCCCCAGCGGCCTGATGCTCACTCTGTCCGGGAGCGGAGTCACCGCAGTCCATCAGCTCGAATCGGGCCCGGAACAGTACCGGCATGCCGACGCCCGGCACGGACCGACGAGATCGTCGCGACCGAGGCCAGTACGGCGAGACCACCGAAGAGATACCGAGCAGCGGACACGTCACCGGTCTTCGACAGATTGACCACGATACCGGCGAGCCCGGCACCGAATGCCCCGCAGATCAGCTGAACCGTGTTGATCGCAGCGGCCGCGGCAGGTCCCTCGGCTGGATCGTTCACGCTGTTCATCGCCCAAGCTGAGAGATGCGGCCAGGCCACGCCGATGCCTATACCCGCGATCAGCAAGGCCGCCGCCCATCCGGCCACCAACCCCGGTGCCATCCCGTCGCGGACCAGCGCTGCCGCTGACGCCAAGCCGACCCCAACTACCAGCGGCGCCAACCCCACCGCCCGGACCACCACCCGCTCGTTGCGGACAGACGCGCTGACGAGCTCACCGATCGTCCAGCCGACCGACAACACCGCCCCGAAGAATCCCGCCACCACCGGGCTCAGGTGAGCCAGCCGCTGGCCGAACAACGGCACGTACATATCGACCATGGTGGCGGCCATCAGCGCGCCCAGGGTCAGGTAGATCCACTTGAGTGGCCCAGGTCCGAAAACACTGGGCGGCAACACCGCCGACGTGGCCCGCCGATCGACCACGAGGAAGCAGCCGACCAGACCGAGGCCGACCACCAGCATCGCAACCGTGGCCCGTGCATCGTTCGGTACACCGGCCACACTCACCGCCATCGCCGCCGCCCCGAGCAGCACCAGCGACCACACCGGGATGCCCGGCGTCGGAGCTCGCTCAGCGGCACGATCCCGGCCGGGCAACGCGACCGGCACCAGTACCGACATCGCGACGGTCAACACCGCGAGCAGGCCGAACGCCCACCGCCAGAGCCCCCACTGCGCGAACAATCCACCGGCCGCCGGGCCGACGACCGTGCCGACACCCCACATTGCCGAGACCAGCGCAGAAGCCTTGGTCCACAAGGTGTTCGGCAGAGCGGTGTTGATGACGGCATAGCCGAGGCCGGCCAGCAGGCCGCCGGCGAAACCCTGCACGGTGCGACTCGCAAGCAGCAGAGGCATGCTGGGAGCCAGAGCGCAGGCGAGGCTGCCGGCTCCGAACACCGCGAGGCTCAGTAGGTACGCCCGACGCGAACCCATCCGCATGAGCACCGAGGGCACCGTCGTCGCTGCGACCACCGAAGCGACCAGATACACCGCGGTGACCCACGCGTACAACCGGTGACCACCGATCTCGGCGACGGCGCTGGGCAGCAGGCTGATGGTGATGAACTCGTTGGTCGCGTACAGCAGCACACCGCCGGCCAGCACCGTCGATGCACCGAGATGTTTGGGCCCCAGCAGTCGCCGCCAGGTCCCCTCGGCTTCAGCCGCTACGGTCTCGGTCACGACGTTGACGCTAGGAGCTCAACCGACATTGAGGTCAAGCGGGGCGGTCGCTCGACTCGACAAAGGCTTATTTGAGACCCGCGGCGTCCATTCCACGCAATTCCTTTTTCAGATCCGCGACCTCGTCGCGGATCCGGGCGGCCAACTCGAACTGCAGGTCTCGCGCAGCAGTCATCATCTGCTCGGTCAAATCCTTGATGAGATCGGCCAATTCAGCGCGCGGCATGTTGGAGGTGTCACGACCCTCGACGATGCCCGCACTGACAGCCCGGCCCGGTGCGCCCTGCGCGCGACGCCCGCGCGAGGCGTTGCGCCCGGAGCCACCGACCTCCACCGCCTCAGTGTCGTCGGCCTCGCGGTAGACCTGATCAAGGATGTCGGCGATCTTCTTCCGCAACGGCTTCGGGTCGATGCCATTGGCCTCGTTGTAAGCGATCTGCTTGGCGCGGCGCCGCTCGGTCTCGTCGATGGCCTCGCGCATCGAGTCCGTGATCTTGTCGGCGTACATGTGCACCTCGCCGGACACGTTGCGGGCCGCGCGACCGATGGTCTGGATCAAGCTGCGGGTCGACCGCAGGAACCCCTCCTTGTCGGCGTCGAGAATCGCCACCAGCGACACCTCTGGGAGGTCCAAGCCCTCACGGAGCAGGTTGATGCCGACCAGCACGTCGTACTCACCCAACCGCAATTGCCGCAGCAGCTCCACGCGACGCAGCGTGTCAACCTCGGAGTGCAGGTAGCGCACCCGGATGCCGAGTTCCAGCAGATAGTCGGTGAGGTCTTCGGCCATCTTCTTGGTCAGGGTCGTCACCAACACGCGCTCGTCACGTTCGGTGCGGATGCGAATCTCCCCGATCAGGTCATCGATCTGCCCCTTGGTGGGCTTGACCACAACCTGCGGATCCACCAACCCGGTCGGGCGGATGACCTGCTCGACGAACTCGCCGCCGGCCTGGCCGATCTCGTACGGACCGGGCGTGGCCGACAGATAGACGGTCTGGCCGATCCGGCTCGCGAACTCCTCCCAGGTCAACGGCCGGTTGTCGACAGCGGACGGGAGCCGGAACCCGAAGTCGACCAGGTTCCGCTTGCGGGACATGTCGCCCTCGTACATACCGCCGATCTGCGGGACCGTGACGTGGGACTCATCGATGACCAGCAGGAAATCCTCGGGGAAGTAGTCGAGCAGGCAGGCGGGAGCGGAACCTGCCGGGCGTCCATCGATGTGGCGCGAGTAGTTCTCGATACCTGAGCAGAAGCCGACCTGCTTCATCATCTCGACGTCATAGTTAGTACGCATCCGCAGCCGCTGGGCCTCCAGCAGTTTGCCCTGACGCTCCAGATCGGACAGCCGCTCTTCCAGTTCCTCCTCGATGGTGGAGATGGCACGGGCCATGCGCTCGGGCCCGGCCACGTAGTGGGTGGCCGGGAAGATCCTCAGCGAATCGACCTGGCGGACGATGTCGCCGGTGAGCGGGTGCAGGTAGTACAGCGCCTCGATCTCGTCGCCGAAAAATTCGATACGTACCGCCAACTCTTCGTACGACGGGATGATCTCGACGGTGTCGCCGCGCACCCGGAACGTTCCCCGAGTGAATGCCATGTCGTTGCGGTTGTACTGGACGTCGACCAGCAATCGCAGCAGACCGTCGCGAGGTACCTCGTCGCCGACGTTCAGCTCGACAGAACGGTCCAGGTAGGACTGCGGCGTGCCGAGGCCGTAGATGCAAGACACCGAGGCGACCACGACGACGTCGCGCCGCGACAGCAGGCTGGACGTCGCCGAATGCCGCAGCCGCTCGACATCGTCGTTGATCGAGCTGTCCTTCTCGATGTAGGTGTCGGTCTGGGCGATGTACGCCTCGGGCTGGTAGTAGTCGTAGTACGAGACGAAGTATTCAACCGCGTTGTGCGGCAACATCTCCCGAAGCTCATTGGCAAGCTGCGCGGCGAGCGTCTTGTTGGGCGCCATCACCAGCGTCGGCCGCTGCAACCGCTCGATCAGCCACGCCGTGGTGGCCGACTTGCCCGTACCGGTGGCACCGAGCAGCACCACGTCGCGCTCACCCTCTTCGATCCTCCGTTGCAGCTCGTCGATGGCGGCAGGCTGGTCGCCGGCCGGGGCGTACTCACTGACCACCTCGAACCGGCCGCCGGTGCGAACGATCTCGTCGACAGCGCGATACTCCGAGTAAGCAAGCACGGGATGTTCGGTCGCGAAGGCCATGCTCACCAGGGTAGAACCGTCCGCCGACAAGTTCCGGCCGTGTTCTCTGCCCGCGTAGGCTGATGCCATTCACCCGCCCAAGCACGAGACATTCGACCTGGTCGCCCGCACGAACACCGACCCCAAAGGGATTGTGCGGGCGGTCGACGTATACGCAGTCGAACCGTGGGGTCTGTACCTAGCGCGGCCGACCCCGGGGCGAGCCCAATTCCATTACCTTCAGTCGTGGCTGCTGCCGCCTCTGGGGCTGCGTGTGACGATCTTCCATTTCAACTCCGGTTACGAGCGCGACCAGGATTTCTACCTCGACGTCGGCCTGTACACGCCGGGCGAGACCGCATGGTATTCGGAGGACCACTACCTCGACCTGGTCCTGCGCACCGAGATCGGCGTCGAATTGTGCGACGTGGACGAACTGGTGACAGCGGTGCGCCACGGTCTACTCAGCCCCGAGAAGGGCGAGCAGGCGATCCAGACCGCCGCGGCTGCGATCGACGGGTTGGCCCGCCACGACTACGACCTCGACCGGTGGCTTGCCGGCAACGGCATGGCCCTCACGTGGCGGACCTTGTAAGGTCGGCAATCATGAGCTCGACTAAGTACGCCGGGGTGACGGCTGCCGCACTGGCGGGACTGCTCTTCGGCGCGCAGTTGATTCCCGGTACGGCTGCAGCCGACCCCGAGGCACCACCGCAGCCCAGTGCAGCACCGCAGCCAGACCAGCAACTGCACAACGCCACCTACCGAGCCAGGATCGACGGGGTTTCGCGCAACGCGATGATCTCCTACAAGATCGACGACAACAACATCAACAGCGCCAACCCCACCATGTTGCCGGGCCGCATCTTCGAGGCCACCGGAGTGGTGTCCGAACCACAGCTCGCCGGCATGACGGTATCCATCGACTGGCCGTATTCAGCGAACCTGCACTGTGAGATCCTCGTAGACGACCAGATCGTGGCCCAGGCCGACACCTGGGTCGGGCCGCGGCTGACGCGCCCGCACGACGATCCGACCTACGGCAGCCTGGCGTGCGGAGCACCCCTGTCGCCCGGCACCGGACCCATCGACGCAGCGGTACCCTCTCCACCGCCTGCGGGCTAAGGCCGCCAGCCGGTGCTATCAGCCCAGAGCCAGGCCCGCCGATAGGCATCCAGGAACCACGGTTCCTTGGCGGCGGCGTAGTCCGGCGCGGCCAGGGCTGCCCGCTTGATCTCGCGGTACTCAGGCTGTACGCCGGGGTTGGCAGCTAGCCAGTCCCGAAACAGCAACGCGAACCGTTGATTCGGGTTTCCGTCCACCCGAACATGCACATTCGTCGGCCGACCCGGATCGGCCGACGCATGAAAACGCTTGTGCCACAATGCCGGACCACCGGAATGCGGCCCCGCGTGCGGGTTGTCGTGCGTGATCGCCGGGACCAGCGGATAGCCGGCGCTCAACAGTGGCCCATCGAGTTCGACGGCGATATCTAGGGACGCCACTGTGATCTGGATGTCGATGACGTCTTTGGCGTCCATACCGGGCACTGCCGTCGAGCCGATGTGATCGATTCGCACCGCACGGTGCCCGCAGGCCGTGTTCAGCCGGGCGATGATGCGCAGGGCCTGATCGGGCCATGACGCGTCGTAGGGTACGACCTTGGGCGGTACCTGGATGGGTTGACGGGCCTGCAGATTGTGGGCGAACGGCAAGATGCGCTCGTGCCAGAGGCCACGGGCCTGCTCGACCAGCGCGCCGGCGGACCCGGAGTTGTCCAGCCAGACGTCGGCCACCGCACGGCGCTGCGCCTCGGTGGCCTGCGCCGCGACACGGGCGCGCGCGTCCTCCTCGCTGAAACCGCGGTAGGCGATGAGTCGCTTGACCCGCGTTTCGACGTCGGCGTTGACAATCACCACCAGCGGGAACAATGGTGCCATCTGGGACTCCACCAGCAGCGGGATGTCCTCGACGATCACGGCATCTTCGGCAGCCGCGGCGACGAGCTCCGAACGCCGGTGCGCCACCAGTGGATGCACGATCCCGTTCAGCATTGCGCGCTTCTCGTCGTCACTGAAGGCCAGCGCCGCCAACGCGGGCCGGTTCAGCGCGCCGTCCGGCAGCAGGATGCCGTCACCGAACGCGTCGACCAGCTTGGTCAGCCCCTCGGTCCCGGGCTCGACCACCTCTCGGGCGATGACATCGCCGTCGACGACGATGCCGCCGAGGTCTGCGAATGTCGCCGAGACCGTTGACTTCCCAGCGCCGATCCCGCCGGTCAACCCGATGCGAAGCACGGCAACAGTGTCTCAGTGGCCCCGAACGAAGAACTCCCCGGCTCGTACTGAGCCGGGGAGTTCTTCATGCTATGGGTTCGCCTCAGGCGTTACCCGCGAGCTTCTCGCGCAGTGCGGCGAGCTGGGCATCGCTGGCCAGCGTTCCGCCGGTCGACTCCTCCGAACGCGAAGAACTGTTGGCCGGCGGGGCACTGGCAGCCTCAGCCTCCGCAGCCGCAAACTTCTCCATCTGGGTGGTGTGCATCTTGTGGCGACGTTCGGCCTCGGCGTACCGGGCCTCCCATTCGTCACGCTGCTTCTCGAAGCCCTCGAGCCATTCGTTGCTCTCGGCGTCGAAGCCCTCGGGGAAGATGTAGTTGCCCTGATCGTCGTAGCTGTCGGCCATGCCGTACTTCGACGGGTCGAACTCCTCGGTGTAGTCCTCGTTGGCCTGCTTGAGGCTCAACGAAATGCGACGCCGCTCCAGGTCGATGTCGATGACCTTGACCATCGCGTCGTCGCCGACGGCAACCACCTGGTCGGGGACCTCGACGTGGCGCTCGGACAGCTCCGAGATGTGCACCAGACCCTCGATGCCCTCCTCGACGCGGACGAATGCACCGAACGGCACCAGCTTGGTGACCTTGCCCGGCACGATCTGCCCGATCGCGTGGGTACGGGCGAAGTGACGCCACGGGTCTTCCTGAGTCGCCTTGAGCGACAACGAAACCCGCTCGCGGTCCATGTCGACGTCGAGCACCTCGACGGTGACCTCGTCGCCCACCTGAACCACCTCGGACGGGTGATCGATGTGCTTCCAGGACAGCTCGGAGACGTGCACCAGGCCGTCCACGCCGCCCAGATCGACGAACGCGCCGAAGTTGACGATCGAAGAGACCACACCCTTGCGGATGGCGCCCTTGGTGAGCTGGTTGAGGAACTCGCTGCGCACCTCGGACTGGGTCTGCTCCAGCCAGGCGCGGCGGCTCAGCACCACGTTGTTGCGGTTCTTGTCCAGCTCGATGATCTTGGCCTCGATCTCCTTGCCGATGTACGGCTGCAGATCGCGGACCCGACGCATCTCGACCAGCGATGCGGGCAGGAAGCCGCGCAGGCCGATGTCGAGGATCAGGCCACCCTTGACGACCTCGATGACGGTGCCCTTGACGGCCTCGTCCTTGTCCTTGAGCTCCTCGATGGTGCCCCAGGCACGCTCGTACTGAGCGCGCTTCTTGGACAGGATCAGGCGACCTTCCTTGTCCTCCTTGGTGAGAACGAGTGCCTCGACCTCATCGCCCACGGAAACGACCTCGTTGGGGTCGACGTCGTGCTTGATGGAGAGTTCGCGGGAAGGAATGACACCTTCGGTCTTGTAGCCGATGTCGAGCAGGACCTCGTCGCGGTCCACCTTGACGATGGTCCCTTCGACGATGTCGCCATCGTTGAAGTATTTGATGGTCTTGTCGATGGCGGCGAGAAAATCCTCAGCCGAGCCGATGTCGTTGACGGCTACTTGCGGCGAGGTGACGGAGGGACTTGGCATGTGGTGGGTTGCTCCGGACAGGTTGAATCGTAGGGACATGAAACGTGCGTGTTTTGGTTTCGGCGCGAGCGCCGAGATCATGCAGGTGCACCTGAGTCAACACACAGGTACTTCTTGAGCGTACTCGACCGGGGACACGCTGGACAAACCCGGTCCGCGTCGGCCCGGGCCAGCCGTGCATGCTCGGCGGCGCCGATCCTGGGGCTGGCGGATCAACTACCGCGCGCTGGGTGTTACCCCGCAGCAGGGTCCGTCGCGTCGGGCGGGCTGGGCCTGGGTGAGCGCCGCAACGTGCTGCGCTTGGCCAGTTCCCAGATCACCAGCCCCGCCTGCAGACCGAGTGCCACCGAGATCATTGAGATGACGGTAGCGGGGAACGCCGAGTCGCCTTCCGCTCCGAACAACTCGGTCACCCCGATCAGGCCCATCGAACCCGGCACCAGCAGCCAGAACCCGGGCAGGATGAGGGTGATCGCGGGTGGTGCGCTCCGGCGCCGGGAGATGACG
Organism: Mycobacterium sp. 155; assembly: GCF_000373905.1. NCBI lineage: Bacteria > Bacillati > Actinomycetota > Actinomycetes > Mycobacteriales > Mycobacteriaceae > Mycobacterium > Mycobacterium sp. 155. Next base: position 1,108,813 of record NZ_KB892705.1, on the reverse strand, counting down.
AGCGCTGACACGGTCAGCACGAGACCACCGCAGAAGCCGCTGGCGTAACTGCCCAACACCAGATCCCCGATGAACTGGGCGGTGAACGCCGTATAGACGATCACGGCCAGCCACGGCAAAAACCACAATGGGGGTGCCAAGAACAGCATCACGCCGACGGCGTACACCGCGACGCCAGCCCACGGCGCCCACGCTCCGATCTTGTTGATGGGTTCGGGGCTGAGCTGGCTGCCGTCCGCACCGAGCACTTGAGTGGCGATCAGGATCCCGAACGCCAATTGCGCGATCTGCATGAAGCCCGCTATCAGTCGGCTCGACCCGGAGATGACGTCGCGGGCCGTCAACTCGACGACTGCCATGGTGATCGCGGCACCCGGCAGGAACATCGCCAGCGGTGGGATCAGCGCCCGCAGGCTCACGTGGTCGTATCCCAGGTGGTGGGCACCGGTCATGCAGATTATCGACACCGCGAACGCGCTGATGGTGGGGACCATGTGCTGCAGCATCGCGACACGTCGCCCCGCCGCGCAGAACAGGCCGACCATCAAGCCGAGCACCGCGGCCGCGGCAAGGTTCACCAGCGTCGGTTCCAGCACCAGGGCAAGCCCGGCGCTCTGCACGCCGTACCCCAGCACCGAGACCCAGCCGGGATACCGGCTACGCATCGCGAGGATGCGGTCCAGGCGGCTCTCGCCGTCCGCGGGCTGGACACGGCCCGCCATCGCGTCGGACACCAATCGTGCCAGCGGGAAAATCTGGTCGAATCGCAGCTCACTGGTTAGGTACGCCGATTTGACCACCGTTCCGGACTCGGTTGCCGGCCCCACCACCTGCACATAGTTGGGAAAGGCGACGAAATCGTTGGGCACGCCGTAAGCGGCTGACGAGCGCTGCACCATCTGTCGGACCAGGGTGACCGGATAGTTCGCGGCGCCCATCGCCGCGCCCAGCCGAGCGACGAAACTAACCTGATCGTTGGCGAGCGACTCTGTCATGGCGCGGAACTAGTGGGCTGCCGCATCCCAGGTCCGGCCGTATCCGACCGACACCTCTAGCGGAACGTCCAAGGGGTAGGCATCGCCCATGTGCTCACGCACCAGCGCCTCGAGTGTGTCCCGCTCCCCCTCGACGACCTCGAACAGTAGTTCGTCGTGCACCTGCAGCAGTATGCGTGATGTCAGACCGGCCGATTTGATGGCCTTGTCGACGTTGATCATCGCGACCTTGATGATGTCGGCCGCACTGCCCTGGATCGGCGCATTGAGCGCGGCCCGCTCGGCGGCCTCGCGGACATTGCGGTTGCTGCTGTCGAGCTCGGGCAGATAGCGTCGGCGCCCGAACACCGTCGAGGTGTAGCCGTCCTTGCGGGCCTGGTCGACGACGTCGCGGAGATAGTCGCGGATGCCGCCGAACCGGGCGAAGTACTGCTCCATCTGCACCTTCGCCTCTTCGGTGGAGATCTTGAGCTGGCTGGCCAGGCCGTAGGCGCTCAGACCGTAGGCCAGCCCGTAGGACATCGCCTTGACCCGTCGCCGCAGCTCGGGCGTCACCTCGTCGATCGGTACGTCGAACGCACGGGACGCCACGAACGAATGCAGGTCTTCCCCGGTGTTGAACGCTTCGATCAGGCCCTCGTCGCCGGAGAGGTGGGCCATGATGCGCATCTCGATCTGGCTGTAGTCGGCCGTCATGAGCTCGGCGTAACCGTCGCCTACCACGAACGCGTCTCGGATGCGCCGACCCGCTTCGGTGCGGATCGGGATGTTCTGCAGGTTGGGCTCGGTCGACGAGAGCCGGCCGGTCGCGGCGATGGTCTGGTTGAACGTGGTGTGAATGCGCCCGTCGGAGGCCACCGAGTTCAGCAGGCCGTCGACGGTCACCTTGAGCCGGGTGGCGTCGCGGTGGGTGAGCATGTGCTGCAGGAACGGGTGCCCGGTCTTGTCGAACAACGACTGCAACGCGTCGGCGTCGGTGGTGTAGCCGGTCTTGGTGCGTTTGGTCTTCGGCATCTCCAGCTCGTCGAACAGCACGACCTGCAGCTGTTTGGGCGAGCCGAGGTTGATTTGCTTGCCGATGACCGCGTACGCGGCCTCGGCGGCGTCGCGGATCTGATCGGCGAAGTCACTCTGCAGTTCCTTGAGCCGCTCACTGTCGACCGCGATCCCCGTGTGCTCCATCTCGGCGAGCACCCGTTGCACGGGCAGCTCCATGCGCCCCAGCAGTGACGACGAGTCGATCCGCGCGAGCTCCTCGTCGAGCGCGTCGGCGAGGTCACCGACCGCCGAGGCGCGCAAGAGCAACGTCTGGACGGCGTGCTCGTCGACTCCCTCGGTGTCATCGAGCAGCGAAAGCTGTTGCTGCCCTGTGTCTTCGGCGCGCAATTCACGTTTGAGATAGCGCAGGGACAGGTCGTCGAGTGCGAAGCTACGCTGCCCGGGCCGTACCAGGTAGGCCGCAAGCGCGGTGTCGGAAGTCACCCCCGCCAGATTCCAGCTACGCCCGGCCAGGTCGTGCATGGCGAGCTTGGCTTCGTGCAGTGCCTTCGGCGGTCCTGGATCGGCCAGCCACGACGCAAGCGCCGCCTCGTCATCAGGGGTCAGTGTCGCGGTATCGAGGTAGCAGCCCTCACCGTCGGCCGCGGCGATAGCCAACGCAGTGGCGTCGGAGTCGAAAGCTCGGTGGGTGCCCACCACCGCCAACCCGAAACGACGGCCGTTGCTGTGCTCGGCCAACCAGGCCGCCAACTCACCGGGCGCGAGCACACCGCCGCGTACCTCGAAGCCGGCCTCGACCTCGGGGTCAGCGGAGCTGAGGGTGTCGAACAGCCGGTCGCGCAGGACCCGGAACTCCAGGTCGTCGAACAGCCGGTGAATGTGGTCGCGGTCCCACGGCAGCATCCGCAGCGTGTCGGGCGTCTGTGCCAGCGGCACATTCTTGACCAGCTCGGTCAGCTCGCGGTTGAGAACGACGCTGGAGAGATTGGCGCGCAACGCATCCCCGACCTTGCCCTTGATCGTGTCGACGTTGTCGACGAGGCTCTGCAGCGAGCCGTGCTCAAGGATCCACTTGGTGGCCGTCTTCTCCCCCACGCCCGGTATACCGGGCAGGTTGTCACTCGGGTCACCGCGCAGCGCGGCGAAGTCAGGGTATTGGGTGGGCGTGAGCCCGTATTTGGCGACGACGGCGTCGGGGGTGAACCGGGTGAGCTCGCTGACGCCCCTGACCGGGTACAGCACCGTGACGTCATCGCTGACCAACTGCAGCGAGTCCCGATCGCCGGTGACGACCAGTATCCGATATCCGGCATCCTGCGCCTGCGTGGCAAGGGTGGCGATGATGTCGTCGGCCTCGAAGCCCTCCTCGGAGAGCACTGTGATGCCGAGCGCGTTCAGTACCTCTTTGGTGATGTCGATCTGGCCCCGGAATTCGTCGGGTGTGGCCGAACGCCCCTCCTTGTACTCCGGATACTTGTCTTTACGGAATGTCTTGCGGGACACGTCGAACGCAGCGGCAACGTGGCTGGGCTGCTCATCGCGCAGCAGATTGATCAGCATTGCGGTGAAGCCGTACACCGCGTTGGTGGTGAGCCCGCCCTGTGTCTTGAAGTTTTCCGCGGGCAGCGCGTAAAAGGCGCGGAACGCCAGCGAGTTGCCGTCAAGGAGCATGAGGGTGGGCTTGCTGGTGGGCTGGGCGTCCGTCACGCACCTAACTCTATGCACCGCCCCCGACGAGTTCGGGCCGGTCTCTCCGCGACCGTGCGGGTCTGCTGGTCGACGCACCGCTGAACAGCAGTATTTCGGGCACGCTCACGCGACGACGAGGCGTGTGTGAGGCCGTCACGAAATTGCTTGCCCGCACATCTCGGCCTGCCGCCCAGCAGGGTGGAGCTTGTTTCGGGTGCCACTGCGCGTCTCAAGCGTTTTCGGGTGAGCTGACGCGCGACGAGCGTGCGCAGAACGCTGCCCGAACACGGCGTGCCGGGCAGCAGACCCGCACGGTCGGCGACACGTACCGCTAGCCTGGCGGGATGCGGATTGCTGTGATCATCGCGGTGTCTGCGCTACTGGCAGGGTGCTCGACCGGGGGCGGCGGGGAGACTCAATCGACGTCGCAGGCCCGAGTGTCGACGCCTACCAGCTCGGCGCAGCCGTCAAGCGCCAAACCGGCGCCGACGACGCCACCCGTGCCGACGTCGGCGCCTCCCGCCGGAACGCCGATGTCCCAGGTCATTCGCTGGGTCGAGGCCGGCACGCAGGCCGATCCGGCCGGTTTCCACACCGCCACCCGTGACGGCCAGGCCACCGACCTGGGTGACGATGTTGCGTTCGTCACGACCGCAGGGCGGTGCGCAACCGACAAGCTGGTCAACGGAGAGCTGGCCTGCCTGGTCAAGACCGACGGCCTGCCGCCGAAACCGTCCGACGTGGAGGGTGAATGGATCTCGGGGTGGGTGGATTTCGGTGGGCCGACGCTGGAGATCGGCTCGCTGCACGGTGATCCGGGCCGGTTCACCTACGGCGACGGAACCAAACTGCCCACCGGAGAATCGATCGCGTTCGGCGACTACCGCTGCCGCGCCGACGCCACCGCACTGATCTGCGTCAACTACGCGCACCAATCCGGGATGCGGGTGAGCCAGACCGGCGTCGAACCGCTCGGCTGCCTGAAGCCGACACCACCGGCGGTCGGCATCGGCAGACAGTTCAGCTGCGAGCCCGCTTAGGAGTTTCCGGAGCCGCCTGGGGAGTCGAGTGGCTCAGCCGAAACGCGTGTTCCCGGTGACGAGCTGCGCGACGACGTGGTGACCGTTGATCGTCGACGTGAACGAACCGTTCTGCAGCCGGATCAGCTGCTGCGCCTGTTGCAGCTTGCGCTTGTTGCGGACCTGGGCCTGGAACTGCTGGGCGTTGAGCTGTTGCAGCTCAGCCTGCTCGAAATCACGACCGGAGATGCCGCCGTTGAACTGCACACCGACCGCCGAGCCATCGGGGCGCACCACCCACGACGCCCGCACACCCTCGAAATCTGCGGTGTACATGCCCGCGGGGTCGGTCACCGCGGCAGCAGTGAACGTGTAGTTGACGCCGTTCATCGTCAGATCACCCTTGGCGTCGGAAGCGGTGAACGACGCCTTGAGCGTGTCCCGGAGCTTCGAGGTGATGTCGATATTGCCGTCGGTCTGGTTACCGAAGAACCACGCCTCGTCATCGACTCCGTTGCAGGCGTAGGCCGTGACGTTGGTGCCGTCGACCGAAATACCGAGGGTCATCTTCTTGCCTTCGGTCTCCATGTCCGCCATGTACCGCACGGACGCGGGCAGCGGCGCGGGTGTGGCGGCCGCAGGAGTTGTTGTCGAAGCCGCCGCGGGTGACGATTCGGCCTCCGGGGCGGAACCGCCGGAGCAGGCAGACAGGGTGCCCAAGGCGATCATCGCGCTGACACCCATGATCAGGTTGCGGAGGGATTTTCTCATGTCATCAGCATGGATGGCCGCCGTCCGCGGTGCATGAAGATTATGTGGAGATTGTCTGGAGAAGCGCGGCGGTTTCAGTCCGCCAGGAACCGGTCCAGCTCGTCACCGAATACTTGCCAGGCCGGCTCCGTCGACGTCAGCAGATGGTTGTTGCTCGACAACGCCACCAGCTGAGCGTCGGGGATCAGCGTGGCCAGTTCCTCGCCGAACCGCATCGGCACCCGGTGATCGTCACGTGAGTGCATGATCAGGGTTGGGCACCGGACTTCACTGGCTGCGTCGCGGACGTCGATGCGCGCGAACTCCTCCAGGAACCGGACCGCGTTCTCCGGTGATGTGGTGCGCCGCTGCAGTTGATCGAACGCGGCCCAGTCTGCGCGGGTGCCGTCGGGCAGGAACTGGGCGGCGAACACCTGCCGGAAAGCCGGGTCATCGCGACCCCAGCCGACCCTGGCCAGATCGAGATCGAGTGCGGCAGCACGCTTTTCATCCTCACTGACGGCCCGAACGGCGCGACCCCTGGCGTATGCCCCGCACAGCACCATTCGGCTGACACGCTGCGGGTGCCGCGCCGCGTAGGCCACGGCCACGGCGCCGCCCTGCGAAACACCCAGCAGCGGAAAACGTTCCAGCCCGAGAGCTTCCACCACCGATTCCAGGTCGTCGACCCAGTCATCGAATGAGAAGTCGGAGACCTCCCAATCCGAGAGCCCGCAGCCCCGCTCGTCGTAGCGGACGAAGGTGTGATGGCGCGACAGGTCACGCACCCAATGCCGCCACACGGGGCTTTCGATGTCATGTCCGAGGTGTGTCATCCAGTTCGCCGCGCGTACCAACGGCGGACCCTCGCCCGCCACGGCGTACGCGAGCCGCACACCGTCGCCGGCACGACAGAACGCGATGCGCTGCCGCGGCGGGGGTTGCTCCTCTTCCCTCGGCGGCACAGTCTCGGCCCGCGCAGCCTCGGGTTCGTCGAGGACGCCGACGAACTGGTAGCCACGGCCCCGCACGGTCCGGATGTAGCGCTGCGATTCCCCATCATCGCCAAGGGCCCGACGCGCCGCCTTGATTCGGCTGGTCAGCGCCGCCTCACCGACGAACCGGCCACCCCACACCGAATCGAACAGTTCTTCCTTGGTGACCACCCGGTCGTGGTGGCGGACCAACTGGTTGAGGACGTCGAACACCTGCGGCTCGACCCGGATCACCTCGGTGCCGCGCCGCAGCTCATACCGACCGACGTCGAGCACAAAATCGTCGAAGCGACATGCGCGCGTCGCTTCGGTCTGTTCGTGCTGCGATCCGCCGGACACTGTGGCAATCGTAGAGCTAACGCCAGCCGTCGGCCGCCTTTGCGGCGTGCATCAACGCGTCGCACAACTGCCGAAGCTCGGCGGAGGCGGCACCCTCATCGACGGCGGTGGCGAGATCCTCGGCCGCGCACCGAACCTGATAGACCCGGTCAGACAGTTGGGCGGCTTCCTCGGCGGTGAGCACCACCGAATCCGGGGCCAGTGAGGTGCCCTTCACCAGGGAACGTTGCTCGTATGCCCGCTGACGACACGACTGTCTGCAGTACTGCCGCCGGCGCCCCATACCCGCGTCGGCTACCTCGCGCCCGCACCACCGGCACGGTTGCGGACGATGACGTCTGGCAATTCCGGTGGCCATGGTCCCCGACTGTAGACGGCCGCAGATCGTGATCGGCGTATCATGGACGGCTGAGTCGGGAACCTGGCAACGCCATCAAGCGTTGATACATCCGGATAATTTCGTGTGACTGAGGAGTGTTGACGATGGCTGATCGCGTCCTGAGAGGCAGTCGCCTCGGAGCCGTGAGCTACGAGACGGACCGCAACCATGACCTGGCGCCGCGTCAGGTTGCCCGCTACCGGACGGACAATGGCGAAGAGTTCGATGTGCCGTTCGCCGACGACGCCGAGATTCCCGGCACCTGGCTGTGCCGTAACGGCATGGAGGGCACCCTCATCGAGGGTGACGTACCCGAGCCCAAGAAGGTTAAGCCGCCCCGTACCCACTGGGACATGCTGCTGGAGCGCCGCTCGGTGGAGGAGCTCGAAGAACTGCTCAAGGAACGTCTCGACCTGATCAAGAGCAAGCGTCGGGGTAGCTGAACCACTGACAAAAGCCGCGAGGGTGCACCGAAGTGCACCCTCGCGGCTTTTTCTGGGTTAGCTCGGCACTCCGCGGGCCCGGTCCAGACGTCCCCGGATACCCCACTCGGCAACTCTGAACATCGCTTCACGGATGTTGGATCCGCTCATCTTCGAGACACCCAGTTCACGTTCGGTGAACGTGATCGGCACCTCGACGACGCTGAAGCCGTTGGTGATGGCTCGCCAGGTGAGGTCGATCTGGAAGCAGTAACCCTTCGAATCCACCGCGGACAGGTCGATCTTCTCCAGCACCTCACGCCGGTAGGCGCGGTATCCGGCGGTGATGTCGTGGATGCCCACACCCAGCAGTAACCGTGAGTAGGTGTTGGCGGTCTTGGACAGCGCCAGGCGCCGCCACGGCCAGTTGCGCACCGTGCCACCCGAGACGTACCGCGAGCCGATGGCCAGATCGGCACCCGCGTCCACGGCGTCGAGCAGCCGATACAGCTCCTCGGGAGCGTGGCTGCCGTCGGCGTCCATCTCCACCAGCACCGAGTAGCCCCGGCCCAGGCCCCAGGCGAATCCGGCCAGGTAAGCCGCACCCAAACCAGCCTTGGTCGTGCGGTGCATGACGTGCACCCGGTCCGGGTCGGCCAGGGCCAGCTCATCGGCCAGGTCACCGGTCCCGTCCGGGCTGCCGTCATCGACGATCAGCACGTGGACGTCGGGGCGTGCGCGGTGCACGCGGCCGACGATCAGCGGCAGGTTCTCCAGCTCGTTGTAAGTCGGGATGATGACCAACGTGCGCCTGCTGGGTTTGCCATCGTCCTGGCGAGGGGTCTCCCCCGGGTTCGCTCCGTCACCGGGGACTGTCATGTGACTCCTTCATCGTCGCCGGCGTTCGCCTTCCGGCGCCGGAAAACTCTTGGCACGAACCCTCCATTTTGCCGTATCGCAACGACCAGCGCCGCAAGAGCGGCCCCGAAGCCGATAACCACCAGCACCGCCTGTACCAGCGGGCCCCACCGGGTGGCCGGTGTCAGGTCGGACTTGAGCCGGACCTGACTGTCCAGATACGCCGGCTGGAACCACTCGGTGCGCGCCAGCTCACGGCCATCCGGAGCGATCACGGCACTGATACCGGTGGTCCCCGCGACCACCACGTACCGGTCGTGTTCGACGGCCCGCAGCTTGGCGAATGCCAGCTGCTGGAAACTCATCGTTGCATCGAACGTCGCGTTGTTGGTGGGCACTGCCAGCAGCTGGGCCCCGTTGAGCACAGATTCACGGGCAGCCCGGTCGAAGATCACCTCCCAGCAGGTGGTGACCCCGATGGGTACGCCCGCGGCATGCACGACGCCGTCGCCGGTACCGGGGACGAAGTAGCCTGCACGATCGGCATAGGACGACAGGTGGCGGAAGAAACCGCGCCACGGCAGGTATTCGCCGAACGGTTGGACGATCTGCTTGTCGTGCCGTTCGCCGGGGCCCGTAGCCGGATCCCACACGATCACCGTGTTGTTGGCGACGGGATCGTCGGGCGTGTAACCGTCGGCTTTGACCACGCCACCGACGAGGATCGGCGCCTTGATGGCAGCGGCCGCGGCGTCGATCTGCGCGGCGGCGTCGGCGTTGGCCAGCGGGTCGATGTCGGAGGAGTTCTCGGGCCAGATGACGAACATCGGCTGCGCGGCTCGGCCTGCCCGCACGTCGTCGGCCAGCCGCCCGGTCTCGCGGACGTGATTGTCGAGCACTGCGCGTCGTTGCGCGTTGAACTCCAGGCCGAGCCGGGGGACGTTGCCCTGCACGGCAGCGACGGTTACCGATGGTTCGTCGGCGACGCCGACAGCGGAGTGCCGCACCTGCGGCCACAACAACGCGGTGCCCAACAGCACCACCGAGACACAAACGCCGGGCAGCACGACAGCCGGGGCCGGCACGCCGGGCTTGTGGCCGTGGTGCCACCACTGGACGATCTCTAAGGTCACCAGTGTCAGGCTGAACGCGACCAGCGCGACCGCGAACGACACCAGCGGCGCCCCGCCCACCCGCGCAATCGACAGTAGTGGGCCGTTCGACTGACCGAACCCGACCACACCCCATGGGAATCCACCGAACGGCACGGTCGACTTGAGCCATTCCGCAGAGACCCACAATGCGGCGAACCACAGTGGCCAGCCCGGTAACTGCCGAACCAACACGGCCAACAGCCCGAACACCCCGCAGAACACCGCCTGCAGCGCCGCCAGCACCAGCCACGGCACCGGACCGACCAAACCACTGATCCACGGCAGCAGCGGGATGTAGAACGCCAACCCGAACAAGAATCCGTAGCCGAAACCGCCGGCTCGGGTGGTGGATGGCAGCGTCAGCACCCAGCCCAGCAGCGCCGGCGCCGCGAACGCCGTGGCCCACCAGCCCACGGGCGGGAAACTCGCCCACAGCAACAGTCCGCCTCCGACAGCGGCACCGAGCTGGGCCCAGCGGTCGAGGGTCGCGCGGCCTAACCGGCGCCCCCACGAGGTCAGCGCGGCGAGGCGATCCGGCGGTGGTTTGGCCGAGTCGGTGCTCGCGTCGGGATCGTCGATCCCGACGTCTTCCTCGAACCCGGCATCGTCCGCGTCGTCGACGTCCGGCAGCACCTCGGTGGCGTCATGCGGGCGTTCGAAATCGTCGCTAGCCATGGATGACGACGCCCCGGTGAACGGTCTGCCGGCACCGCGGCAGCTCGGACCCGGCCGCGAGCCGCGGCAATGCGGGCACCCGCGACCGTGGGTCGGTCGACCAGCGCTGCACAGCGTTCGTCGGTGCGCTGACCTCCAGATGATCGGTGTCCCAGATCGCATAGCTGGCCGCGGCGCCCGGCACCAGGGTGCCGGTGACACCGTCGCGCACGCCGCCCGCGCGCCAGCCACCACGGGTAGCCGCGGCGAACGCGGCACGGGCGGACAGGGCACTGCGGGGGGTGTGGTGCTGGATCGCCGCGCGCACGGTCTGCCACGGGTTCATGCTGGTGACCGGGGTGTCTGAGCCGAACGCGAGGGGCACGCCTTCGGATGCTAACAGCGCAAGCTGGTTGAGCCGGCGGGCTCGGTCCGGTCCGAGGCGCTGGGCGTACATGCCATCGTCGCCGCCCCACAGCGCGTCGAAGTTCGGTTGCATGCTGGCGATCACACCCCACGAGCCGAGCTGGGCGGCATGGGCGGGGCTGACCATCTCCAGATGCTCGAGCCGGTGCCCGCAGCGCGCCACCGCGGGCGCGCCTAACGCCTCGACGACGGTCGTCAGGGCCGCGATGACAGCGGTGACCGCAGCATCGCCGATGACGTGGAACCCGGCGGCGATTCCCGCCTCGGTGCACGCCCGCAAGTGTGCCGTGATGACTTCGGGGTCGAGGTAGGAGTTGCCGCAGGTGTCGGGTGCGTCGGTGTAGGGCTCGTGCAGGTGTGCGGTGCGCGAGCCGAGTGCCCCGTCGACGAACAGGTCACCGGCTAGCCCGCGCGCACCGGTCTCGGCGATCAGTGTTCTGGCCTGGTCGGGGTCGGTGACGGCTTCGCCCCAGTAACCGATGATCTCGACGCCGTGATGGAGCCCGCGCAGCTCGTGCCAATCGTCAAGGCCACCGATGTCCGGGCCCGCGCATTCGTGGACCGCGGCGATGCCGTGGCCGGCCGCATGGTCGAGAGCCGCGAGCTGTGCGGCGTGACGCTGGTCCGGCGTGAGCCGGTCCCGCGCCGCGGCGCGGACCAGATGGTGGGCTTCAGCGCTGAGTGGCAGTTGCGGCGCGTACCCGGCTGCCTTGCTCAGCCCGGGCACCAAAGTGCGCAGCGCGCTGCTGGCGGCCGCCGAATGCACGTCGACCCGGGCCAGGTAGGCCGGCCGGTTCCCCAGCACGGCGTCGAGGTCCGCGGTGCTCGGCGGGGTGCGCTCGGGCCAGCGGGATTCATCCCAACCGTGACCCCACACCGGGCCCGCGGGGTGGCATCGCGCGTACTCGACAATCAGCCGCAGGCACTCCGCTCGTGAGGTCGCCGCGCGCAGATCCAGACCGCCCAGATTGAGCCCGGTGGCGGTGAGGTGGACATGGCTGTCCACGAACGCCGGGGCGACGAAGCCGCCGTCGAGATCGACGACGCGAGCCTCGGGAAACTCCGAACGGCCGACGGCATCGCTGCCCAACCAGGCGATGACGCCGTCGCGCACGGCGAACGCCGTGGCATCGGGGTTGGCGGGACTGTGGATCCGCCCGTTGATCAGGAGCTCGGTCAAAGGTTGGTCAGCCATATGTGGCTAGGCCGTCGGTGGCAGACGATGCAGTTCGGGTTCGGTGCCCTTAGGGTTGCCCTCGCGTGCGGGCACGTCGATGATTTCGCCCTCGATGATTTCCCCGTCAATGTAGTCGCCACGTCCGCCGTGAGGCGCGCTGGCACCGGCGGCCCAGACAAAACCGGGTGCGCTCGCCGTGATGATCGGTATCCGCTTTGCTGCCATCGCCGTCAGCACCGGGCGTGCCACGGCCCGCGTCGGCGGCAACAGCAATAGTGCTCCGAGCACCGAGCTGGCCAGACCCGGGATCACCACCAACACGGTGCCCAGCGCCACCAGCAGACTGTCGGTGACGGCACCCTGCGCGCTGGTGGCCGAGAGCCCCGAGCGCAGCCGGCGAAGGTGCCGGTTCAGCTGCGAACCCGCCAGCACCAGCCCCACGACGAACGAGGCCAGCAGCAACAGCACGGTCCAGCCGAAGCCGATGGTCGCAACCAGGGTGATGATCACCACCATCTCGACCAATGCGTAGATGCCGAACAGCCGCTTTGCCATGTCTATTCAACGGTTCGGCGCGCCACAGGGTTCCGCGCGGTCAGTCGGCCGCGCGCAACTCCAGTCCGACATTGCGCCGCATGCCGGCGCGCAGTTTGCTGAACAGGTTGAACGCCTTGCCGATCAGACCGTACCGCTTGCCGATGGCGTCGTACACCTCGCCATTGCGGGCCTGGTCGAGGATGACGGCCTGCGCCTCGACCGGCTCACTCTCGGGGTTTCCCCGCATGTCGCAGACCGCGAGGGTGACGCGCGGCGTGTTGCGGATGCGTTTGACCTTCCAGGAATCCGCTTCGGTGATGACCAGCAGCCGGTCCCCGCTGGGGGCGGCCCAGATGGGTGTCGGCTTGGGCCGGCCGTCCTTGGTGAACGTGGTCAGCAGCACGTACTTGGCCTCGGCGACGTCGGCGAAGGTGACAGGCATGGCATCAAACTACTAGCCCTCGAGCTCGCCCTCAGTCTCCAGAAGCACTTGGCGCAGCCCGTCGAGCGTGGCCGGTTCGGGTTTTTCCCACATGCCGCGGCCCGCTGCCTCCAGCAGTCGCTCGGCAATGCCGTGCAGCGCCCACGGGTTGGATTCGGCCATGAACTTGCGATTCTCCTCGTCGAGGACGTATTCGGCAGACAACCGCTCGTACATCCAGTCGGCCATGACGTGCGCGGTGGCGTCATAGCCGAACAGATAGTCGACCGTCGCGGCCATCTCGAACGCGCCCTTGTAGCCGTGCCGGCGCATCGCGGTGATCCAGCGCGGGTTGACCACCCGGGCCCGGAACACCCTGGTGGTCTCCTCGTTGAGGGTGCGGGTACGGACCGCGTCGGGCCGGGTGTTGTCACCGATGTAGGCCGCCGGAGCCTTACCCGTCAGTGCGCGCACGGTGGCCACCATGCCGCCGTGGTACTGGAAGTAGTCGTCGGAGTCGGCGATGTCGTGTTCGCGGGTGTCGGTGTTCTTGGCCGCGACCGCGATCCGCCGGTACGCGCGGTTCATGTCGTCGGCGGCGGGCCGGCCGTCAAGATCGCGTCCGTAGGCGAATCCGCCCCAGGCCGTGTACACCTCGGCCAGGTCCGCGTCGTCACGCCAGTTGCGGCTGTCGATCAACTGCAGCAGGCCGGCGCCGTACGTCCCGGGCTTAGAGCCGAAAATCCGTGTGGTGGCGCGTCGTTGGTCACCGTGCTGGGCCAGGTCGGCCTGGGTGTGAGCGCGTACGTAGTTGTCCTGTGCCGGTTCGTCGAGGCCGGCCACCAGCGCGACGGCGTCGTCGAGCATCGTGACGACGTGCGGAAAGGCGTCGCGGAAGAAGCCGGAGATGCGGACCGTGACGTCGATGCGGGGCCGGCCCAGTTCGGTCAGGTCTATCGGTTCCAGGCCGACCACGCGACGCGACGCGTCGTCCCATACCGGCCGAACACCCAGCAGCGCAAGGACTTCGGCGATGTCGTCACCTGCGGTACGCATGGCCGAGGTGCCCCACACCGAGAGGCCCACCGAGGCCGGCCAGCGGCCGTGGTCCTCGCGGTAGCGAGCCAGCAACGAATCCGCCATCGCCACACCGGTTTCCCAGGCCAGCCGGGACGGCACCGCCTTGGGATCCACCGAATAGAAGTTGCGCCCGGTGGGCAGCACGTTGACCAGACCCCGCAGCGGCGAGCCGGACGGCCCGGATTCGATGAAACCGCCGGCCAGCGCCCGCAGCACCTGATCGATCTCGCGGACCGTGGCGGCCAGTCGCGGCACCACTTCGGCGGCGGCGAACCGCAGAATCGCCGCCACCTCGGCGTCGCCGGTGAGCTGGTCGACAACCTCTGTATCCCAACCGCTTTCCTGCAATGCCGCCACGAGCTCACGGGCCTTGGTCTCGGCGGCGTCGACGGCGGCGCGCTCGTCGCTACCGTCCTCGGCCAGACCGAGTGCCTGACGCAGCCCGGGCACGGTCTGCTCGCCGCCGAACAGCTGCCTGGCCCGCAGGATGGCCAGCACCAGGTCGAGTTCGCCGTCACCCGTGGGCTTTTCGCCCAGAATGTGCAGACCGTCGCGGATCTGCACATCCTTGATCTCACACAGCCATCCGTCGACGTGTAGCAGCATGTCATCGAAGCTGTCCTCGTCGGGCCGGTCGGCGAGGCCTAGGTCGTGATCCATCTTGGCCGCCCGCATCAGTGTCCAGATCTGCTGACGGATCGCCGGGAGCTTGCCCGGGTCGAGCGCGGAGATGGTCGCGTGCTCGTCGAGGAGTTGTTCGAGCCGGGCGATGTCGCCGTAGCTTTCGGCGCGGGCCATCGGCGGGATCAGATGGTCGACGAGCGTGGCGTGGGCCCGGCGTTTGGCTTGGGTGCCCTCCCCCGGGTCGTTGACCAGGAACGGGTAGATCAGCGGCAGATCGCCGAGGGCAGCGTCGGTGCCGCAGGCGGCGCTCATACCGAGCGTCTTGCCGGGCAGCCATTCCAGGTTGCCGTGCTTGCCCAGATGCACCACGGCATCGGCCTTGAAAGACCCCGGGAACGCCGAGTCGAGCCACCGGTAGGCGGCCAGGTAGTGGTGACTCGGCGGCAGGTCGGGATCGTGATAGATCGCCACCGGGTTTTCACCGAAGCCCCGTGGGGGCTGAACCACCAGCACCACGTTGCCGGATTGCATTGCGGCGACGACGATCTCACCGTCCGGGTTGCGGCTGCGGTCGACGAACAATTCTCCGGGAGGCGGGCCCCAATGCTCGACCACCGCATCGGCCAGCTCCGCCGGCAGGGTGGCGAACCAGTCGCGGTAGTCCGTGGCCGGCACGCGGATCGGGTTGCCGGCCAACTGTCCGTCGGTGAGCCAGTCGGGGTCCTGCCCGCCGCGTTCGATCAGCGCATGGATCAGCGCGTCACCATCGCCGGATTCCACACCGGGGATCCCGTCGATGTCACCGAGGTCGTAGCCGGCCGTGCGCATGGCCTGCAGCAACGCCACCGCGCTGGCCGGGGTGTCCAGACCAACGGCGTTGCCGATCCGGGCGTGTTTGGTCGGGTAGGCCGAGAACACCAGGGCCACGCGCTTTTCCGTAGCCGGAATGGAACGCAGCCGGGCGTGCCGCACGGCCAGCCCGGCCACCCGGGCACAGCGCTCCGGGTCGGCCACATAGGAGATCAGGCCCTCCTTGTCGATCTCTTTGAACGAGAACGGCACCGTGATGATGCGGCCGTCGAACTCAGGCACCGCGACCTGGCTGGCCACATCCAACGGGGACAGCCCGTCGTCACTGACGGCCCAGTCGGACCGCGATCCCGTCAGACACAGCCCTTGCAGAATCGGAATATCCAGCGCGGCAAGGTGTGCCACGTTCCAGGAGTCGTCGCTCCCGCCGGCCCCCGCCGCGGCGGGCAATGCACCACCGGCGGCCAGCACCGTGGTGATCAGGGCGTCGGCGGTGCCTAGCAGCTCGAGTAGTTCGGGTTCGGCGGTGCGCAACGAGGCGCAAAACACGGGCAGTGGCCGGCCACCGGCGTGCTCGATGGCCGCGCACAGCGCATCGACGTAGCCGGTGTTGCCGGCCAATTGTTGGGCGCGGTAGTAGAGCACCGCGATGGTCGGCCCGTCGACGGCAGACGTTTCCCGGTCCAGCCGGCCCCAAGTCGGGGTCGTGACCGGCGGCGCGAACCCGAACCCTGTCATCAGCAGCGTGTCGCACAGGAACGAATGCAAGTTCGCCAGATTGGCCAGGCCGCCTTGAGCCAGGTAGACGTGGGTCTGCAGAGCGGCGCCCTGTGGCACAGACGAATGCCTCATCAGCTCGGCATCCGGGGATTGCTCGCCACTGACTACGACGGTCGGCACCCCGCTGGCGACAACCGCATCGATGCCGTCCTGCCAGGCCCGGTAACCGCCGAGGATGCGCACCACAGCTACGTCGGCGCCGGCGAGCAACTCGTCGAGCTCACCGGGAACCAGCCGGGACGGGTTGGCCCACCGGTATCCCGCGCCGCTGGCACGGGCTGCGATCAGGTCGGTGTCCGATGTCGACAGCAGCAGGACGGTGGGGTTCAGGGTGGAGTCAGGGGCGGACGACACCCGTCATTCGTACCGCACACGGCGGTCAGGGTCAGGGGCGGGTTTCGCCAAAGCGAGCGTGCCAGGACTGTCTGTACGGACGGCCAGCCGCGGCAACGAGCACCAGGACGAACACTGCGAATGCGCCAAAAGCAAACATGGTCGTTCCTCTCGTAGTTTCGGCATTTGAACCCGATACCGGCGGTCTCGGATACTGGTTTCGACGGTACGTCCGATTACCGCAAAAATCGTCAACATGTAAGGGACAGAACTGCTTTACCGGGCGGTGACCCAAGTCACATCCGGCGTCGTGCACTCCATGCCGATTGGGCCGATACCGAGCATCGCCCGGACGATCGTCGCAAATTCGGGTCGCGGCCGGGAAGTTCCTAGAATGGAGCCGGAGATGGCCCGAACCCGCGACAACGACGCCTGCCCCGGCGCACTTACAGTGCACCAGGCCGCTGACGGCGCCCTGGTGCGGATCCGGCTGGCCGGCGGCATGATCACCGCGGCCCAGCTCGCCGCCTTGGCCGAAGTAGCCGAGCAGTTCGGCTCCCCCGCAATGGAACTCACCTCGCGCGGCAATATTCAGCTGCGCGCCCTCACCGACACCGACGCGGTGGCGGCCGCGCTGACTGACGCCGGCCTGCTGCCCTCACCGACCCACGAGCGTGTGCGCAATATCGTGGCCTCCCCGTTGTCCGGGCGGTCCGGCGGCGTGGCCGATGTCCGCGACCTCGTCGGCGAGTTAGACCTCGCCATCCAGGCCGATCCGGTGCTCGCCGACCTGCCGAGCCGATTCTGGTTCAGCCTCGACGACGGCCGCGGCGATGTATCCGGACTGGCCGCCGATGTGGGAGCGCACGTGCTCGACCCCGAGGTCGCGGCCCTGCTGTTGGCCGGCATCGACACCGGCGTCCGAATGGCGATCGCCGACGTGGTGCCCACCCTCGTCGACGTGGCGACCCGATTCGCCGAGATTCGCGGAATATCTTGGCGGATAACCGAATTGGATGACACCGCGAGGCTACTGGCTGGTCTTGAGATCAGCGCACCGGCAGGGACGCGGTGGTCACCGACGGTTCGGCCGCCGGTCGGTTGGATCGATCAGCGTGACGGCCGCGTCGCTCTCGGCGCGGGCGTGCCGCTCGGGGTGTTGCAGGCGCGCACGGCGCAGTTCCTGGCCGCCATCGAGGCGCCGCTGGTGATCACACCGTGGCGCTCGGTGCTCGTGGGTGACCTCGACGAAGGTATAGCGGATGTATCGCTGCGCGTGCTGGCGCCCATGGGGTTGATCTTCGATGAGAATTCCCCGTGGCTGGACGTCAGCGCATGCACCGGAAGCCCGGGGTGCGCCAAATCCCGTGCCGATGTGCGGGCCGACGCCGCTGAGGCCGCCAACAC
This sequence comes from Mycobacterium sp. 155, assembly GCF_000373905.1. Lineage (NCBI taxonomy): Bacteria > Bacillati > Actinomycetota > Actinomycetes > Mycobacteriales > Mycobacteriaceae > Mycobacterium > Mycobacterium sp. 155. The sequence continues at coordinate 1,090,965 of NZ_KB892705.1, read as the reverse complement.
CCCCGGCACCACCCACCGGCATTTCGTGGGCTGTGAGCGCGCCTGCGGCAGCCCGCCTGTCGGTGAAGTGCTGGTGGCGGGCGCAGACGGGTATCACCCGCGGGTGCGCGCACGCGAGGAGCACACAGATTCCGGCCACCCGTAGGGTGGCCGGGTGCTCGACTACATCCGCGACGCCGCCGAGATCTACCGGCAGTCGTTCGCGACGATCCGCGATGAGGCAGATCTGGCTCGTTTTCCCGCCGACGTCTCGCGTGTCGTGGTCCGGCTGATCCACACCTGTGGCCAGGTCGACGTCGCCGAGCATGTCGCGTTCACCGCAGATGTGGTCACCCGTACCCAAACCGCGTTGGCTGCGGGTGCGCCTGTGCTCTGCGATTCGTCGATGGTGGCGGCGGGCATCACCCGGTCCCGACTGCCCGCCGACAACGAGGTGGTGTCGCTGGTGGCCGACCCACGCGCGCCCGAACTGGCGGCCCGGCTGGGCAGTACCCGCTCCGCGGCCGCCGTCGACCTGTGGGCCGACCGCCTGGGTGGCGCGGTGGTGGCCATCGGCAATGCGCCGACTGCGCTGTTCCGGCTGCTCGAACTGCTCGACGAGGGCGCTCCGACACCCGCCGCGGTGCTCGGCGGTCCGGTCGGCTTCGTCGGATCCGCCCAGTCCAAGCAGGAACTGATCGACCGCCCACGGGGGATGTCCTACCTGGTGGTGACCGGTCGGCGCGGTGGCAGTGCGATGGCCGCCGCCGCCGTCAATGCGATTGCGAGTGAACGCGAATGACAACGACGGGAACCCTCTACGGCGTCGGGTTGGGCCCCGGTGACCCGGAACTGGTGACGGTCAAGGCCGCACGATTGATCGGCGAGGCCGACGTCGTCGCGTACCACAGCGCCCGGCACGGACACAGCATCGCCAGGGGCATCGCCGAACGGTATCTGCGTCCCGGCCAGGTCGAAGAGCACCTCGTGTACCCGGTGACCACCGAGACCACCGACCATCCCGGCGGATACGCGGGCGCGATGGAGGACTTCTACGCCGAGTCCGCCGAGCGCATTGCGACGCACCTGGACGCCGGTCGCAACGTTGCCCTGCTGGCCGAGGGCGATCCGCTCTTCTACAGCTCGTACATGCACCTGCACACTCGGCTCACCGAGCGGTTCGAAGCCGTCATCGTGCCGGGTGTGACATCGGTCAGCGCGGCGTCGGCCGCCACCGGCACCCCCCTGGTGCAGGGCGATGAGGTGCTGACCATCCTGCCCGGCACCCTGCCCGCCGAGGAGCTCAAACGCCGGCTGTCCGACACCGACGCGGCCGTGGTCCTTAAACTCGGGCGTTCGTATACCACTGTGCGCGAGGCGCTTTCGTCGACCGGTCGACTCGATGAGGCGTACTACGTGGAGCGGGCCAGCACCGACCGACAGCGGGTGGCACCGGCCGCCGAGATCGACTCCGCGAACGTGCCGTACTTCTCGCTGGCCATGATCACCGGCGGAAGGGCCGACGCCACGCCGGCTGCGGGCAGCGTCGTGGTGGTCGGCCTCGGACCAGGCGACTCCGACTGGATGACCCCGCAGAGCCGGCGCGAGCTCGCCGCGGCCACCGACCTCATCGGGTATGGGCCGTATCTCGACCGAGTCGGCATCCGGGCCGGCCAGCGTCACCACCCCAGTGACAACACCGACGAACCCGCCCGTGCTCAGCTGGCGTGCGAGCTGGCTCAGCAGGGCCGCACCGTGGCGGTGGTCTCCTCCGGGGACCCCGGCGTGTTCGCGATGGCCACCGCGGTGCTGGAGGAGGCCAAGCAGTGGCCGGGTGTCGAGGTTCGGGTCATCCCCGCGATGACGGCAGCCCAAGCTGTCGCCAGCCGGGCCGGCGCGCCGCTCGGCCACGACTATGCGGTGATCTCGCTGTCCGATCGCCTCAAGCCGTGGGACGTGATCGCGCAGCGGTTGACCGCGGCGGCCAAAGCCGATCTGGTGCTGGCGATCTACAACCCCGCATCCAAGACGCGGACCTGGCAGGTCGGCGCGATGCGCGAGCTGTTGCTGCGGCACCGTGACCCGAGCACACCGGTGATCATCGGCCGGGCGGTATCCGGCGCACGGCCGAGTACAGATGAGAGCGTGCGGGTGGTGCGGTTGGTCGACCTCGACCCCGCCGAGGTCGACATGCGGTGCCTGCTGATCATCGGCTCGTCTCAGACCCAGTGGTACAGCGACCAGAACCGGGACCGGGTCTTCACCCCGCGGCGTTACCCGAGCTGAACGTGAACAAGATCACGAGTTTTCGGGGATCTCGCGATCTTGTTCACGTTCGGCGACCCATCGCGGGCTGGCGCTAGGGTCGCCCTATGAGCACACGCCCGGCGGTGGACCGACTCGTCATCTACAAGCACGGCGTGGCCTATGTCAGCCGCACCGGGCCGGTCGACGGCGATTTCGAGCTGACGTTTCGCCGCGACGATATGAAAGACGTGTTGAAGTCTCTGACGGTCGACATCACCGGCGGACAGGCGTCGGTGGGCACGGTCGCGTTCGACAGCCCGTCGGATCCCCGTACCGAACTGGCAAGCCGTAACTTGCTGTTGGAGCCGGGCGGTGCACTGCTCGGGCTTATCGAGGCGGTGCGTGGCCGCGTTATCGAGGTCCGCTGCGGCGACCGACGTCACCGCGGCGAGGTCATCGGTGTCGACGAGTCCGGCGAGAACCGCCGACTGTTGTTGCTGCGTACCGAATCCGGCGCGGTGAACCTGGTCGACCTTGCCGAAGCCGACCGGGTCGATCTGATCGAGGATCCATCCCGCGCCGACCTGGCGTATCTGATCGACCGTTCGCGCGCCGCGACCGCGGGCCAGGATTGCCGGGTAACCGTGCAGATCCGGGGCAGCGCCGAGCAGACGCGCGTGTCCTACATCGTTCCGGCGCCCATGTGGCGAGTGTCGTATCGATTGGTTCGTGACGGTGACACGCTGGTGCTCGCCGCCATGGGCATCGTGCACAATCCGATCGACGAGGACCTCACCGACATATCACTGATTTTGACTACCGGACAACCGATTTCGTTCGACATCGACCTGTACCACGGCAGGACGGTGCGGCGGGCAGTCGTGGAAGAAGCCGAACGCGTGGCGCTGGCCAAGACCACCCGCGCCGCGAGCGATATGCCGGCGCTCGCCGCGATGCCGATGGCCGCACCGTTCGACACCTATGCGGATGCCGCCGCCGAGGTCGAAACCTCCGACAGCGGTGAATATTTCGAATACCGGTTGACGACGCCGGTATCGCTGAAGCGCGGCGGAGCGGCCATGGTCCCGTTGGCGGTGACGCCTGTCGACGGGGTCGGCCGCGAACTGGTGTGGCGCGACGGCGCACCTGCGCCCGACGTCGTTTTGGCCTTCACCAACAGCACCGGCGTGGTGTTGGAAGAAGGGCCGGCGGTCGTCTACGAGCAGGACAGTTACGCCGGAGAGGCCATGGTGCCGTTCACCGCTCGCGACGCGAAGATGCGACTGGCCTTCGCCAAAGATCTGGCCGTGCGTTGCCGCAGCACCAGCAGCACCGACACCGTGACGGCCCGGGTGCGACTGGCCGCCGACGCCGTGGTCGAGGAGCAGCGCGTCGAGAAAAGCTACACGCTGCGCGCCGAGAACGACCACGACGACGCCGTGGATGTCATATTCGAGCTGCCCCGGGTCCGCGGGCACCGTATCGAGACGCAGGACAGTGTCACTGACACCGACGACGATGGACGATGGCACCGGGTCCGGGTTGTGGTGCCCGGGCATCGGACCGTCGAAGCCACCGTCCTCGAGACGTGGCCGATCTACACCGAGATCGACTACCGGGAACTCTCCCCGCGCCAGTTGGAGCAATGGCTGGCCGGACGGTCGCTGGACGCCTCAACCATCGATGAACTGTCCGGTGTGCTGGGGCGCTGGGAACAGGCCGACCGGCTCGACGCCGAGTGCCAACGCCTCGAAACCGGCCGTACCGAGGACTATGCCGCGCAGAGCCGGATTGCCGAACAGCTCAAAGTGCTCGGGTCCGAGGGGCCCGAAGGGGACCTGCGGCGTCGCCAGGTCGACCAACTCGAACAACTGCAGGATCGACTCAGCGCGCTCGACACGCAGATTCGCAGACTGCGCGAGGACGCCGACGCCGCCCGCAAGGCGGCCTCCGCCGAATTGCGGCGGTTGATCGGCCAGAATGTGGCATCTGTCGATTGACGGCGTTCAGCGCGCCCCGACCCAGGCTCTGACCCAGTCCGAGGCCTCGTCGACGGTGGCCACGGCGTGGACCCCGGCCGGCAAGGGCGGTCGGTCCACCATGATCACCGCCACCCCCGCCTCGTCCGCGGCCCGCAGCTTCGGCTCGGTCATGGCACCGCCACTGTTCTTCGTGACCAGCGCATCGATGCGATGTTCGGTGAGCAGGGCCAGCTCCCCCTCGTAGTGATACGGGCCGCGCGACAACAACAACTGATGACGTTCCGGCAGGCTCGCAGGCTCCGGTTCGGTGACGGCCCGGATCAGGAACCAGGCGTCCACGCCATGGAAGGCTGCGGTTCCCGACCGCCCGGTGGTGAGAAAGACGCGTGAATAACTGTTGTCTGTAACGGTTTTCGCAGCATCTGCATCAGATGCCACCACGATCGCGTCACCGGCTTGCCAGGCGGGACGTGCCAGCACCAGATGGGGCAACCCGAGTTCGGCGCACACCTGCGCGGCGTGCGCAGTGATGGTTGCAGCGAACGGATGCGTGGCGTCGACGACGGCGTCGATCCGCTCGTCGCGCAGCCAGTTCCGCATCCCGTCAACGCCGCCGAAGCCTCCGATCCGGACCGGGCCCACCGGCAGCGCGGGGTCTGGCACCCGCCCGGCCAGTGAACTGATCAGCTCGACATCGGGATGCAGGGCCGCGGCTAGCGCACGGGCCTCGCCGGTGCCGCCGAGGAGCAGAAGCCTCACTAGTGCCTGCTCCCCCGGCGGCGATCCGACGAGTAGAGGTAGCTGTCGGAGAACCCTTCGGCGGCAAGCACATCGCCGACCACGATCACCGCGGTGCGGGTGACCTCGGCGGCGTGCATCTTCTCGGAGATGTCGGCCAGCGTGCCGCGCAACACGATCTCCTCCGGCCAGCTGGCGAATGCCACCACCGCGCAAGGGGTTTGCAGACCGTACCCGCCTTCGAGGAGTTGCGGCACGATGTGGTCGATCTGCGCAGCGGCCAAGTGCAGCACCAGCGTCGCGCCCGGCGTGGACAGGGTGCGCAAGTCCTCGCCGGCGGGCATCGCCGTCGACAGTGTCGCCACCCGGCTCAGCGTGACCGTCTGCGCGACCCCGGGGACCGTGAGCTCACGACCCAACGCCGCGGCAGCAGCGGCGAATGCCGGTACCCCCGGCACGATTTCATAGCTCACGCCGAGCGTGTCGAGCCTGCGACACTGCTCGGCCAGCGCGCTGTAGAGCGACGGGTCGCCGGAGTGCAGCCGAGCCACGTTCAGACCGGCACGGTCAGCGGCCACCAACTCGTCGACGATCTGGTCCAGGTTCAGCGGACCGGTGTCGATGACACGGGCGTCCGGTGGACACAGGGCGAGCAGGTCGTCAGGCATGATCGATCCGGCGTACAGGCATACCGGACAATCACTCAGCAATCGCTGGCCGCGCACCGTGATCAGGTCGGCCGCACCGGGACCGGCCCCGATGAAATAGACCGTCACGGCTTGACCACCGACCACTGCGTGACCGGCAGCGCCGGCCGCCAGCCGGTGAACCCGCCCACCGCGCCGCCCTGGTAGTGCTGATAGCGCCGCAGCTCGCCACCTTCTTTCGAATACCACTGTGCCACAACCGATTCTGATTCCACCGTGATGGCGTTGACCACCAGCCGCCCGCCGGCCGGCAATCGGTCGAAACAGACCTGCAGCAGGCCCGGCTGGGTGACGCCACCGCCGATGAACACCGCGGACGGCTCGGGAACACCGTCCAGCGCTTCGGGTACCGCACCCCGCACCTCGACCCGCACCCCGAAGGCCGTGACGTTGCCACCAATCCGGTTGCGACGCTGCGGATCACGTTCGAACGCAACTGCCGTACAGCCGGGCGCGCTGCGGCACCATTCGATCGCGATACTGCCCGATCCCGAACCGACATCCCACAACAGCTCCCCCGGCCGTGGCCCAAGCGCGGCGAGCGTAACGGCCCGGATGGACTGCTTGGTCAACTGCCCGTCGTGGTCGAAATCGTCATCGGGCAGCGCGTGCGCACGCCGCTCGTCGGGCAGGTACCGCACGGCCATGACGTTGAGCGCGTCGACATCGGCCGGCGGGCGCGATGCCCACTCTCGCGCCGTCGCCGAGCGACGCAGTTCCCTCGGGCCGCCGAGTTGCTCCAGCACCGTCAGCTCCGAATCCCCGCGGCCGGTGTCGGTCAGCAGTTTCGCCAACGCGGCCGGGCTCGAGCTGTCGCGAGACAACACCACGGCCTGGCCACCGCGGCGCACGGCCGTATGCGGCTCGGCGGTGACCAGACTGACGATCTCGGTGTCCTGCACCGACCAGCCGACCCGCGAACACGCCAGGGTCACCGACGATACGTGCGGCAGCACGGTGACCGTATCGGCGCCGTACATCCGAATCAGCACGCTGCCCACCCCGTGCAGCAGCGGGTCCCCGCTGGCGACCACGTGCACGTCGCCGTCCGCACCGTCGAGCAGGGTGCGCAACGCGGGCAGCATCGGCGACGGCCACACGCGCCGGGCCGCGCAGACGGTGCCATCGAGCAGGTCGAGTTGCCGCTTCGATCCGTGGATGACTGTGGCCCTGGCCAATTCGGCGCGGACCGTGGGCGCCAGTCCGGCCATGCCGTCGGCCCCGATGCCGACCACGATGATCCTCACCTCGGCATCCTGCGCCAGATCGGGCCAGGCACAAACCGCGTCACAAAGATCATGGGCCGGATCACCCACGGCACCCACACCGCCCGCTTGCCGTCGGCCAGCGCCGCCGCGGTTGCCTCGGCCACCTGCGCCGGGGTGCTGGAGAACGGTGCCGGATCCATGCCCTCGGTCATCCGCCCGATCACGAAGCCGGGGCGCACGATGAGCAGCCGCACCCCGGTGCCGTGTAGAGCATCGCTGAGGCCGCAAGCGAAACCGTCCAGGCCGGCCTTGGCCGAGCCGTAGACGTAGTTGGCCCGGCGCACCCGCGCCCCGGCGATCGAGGAGAACACCACCAGCCGGCCCCGGCCCGCGGCTCGCATGCGCCGGGCAAGCTCGGTCAGCAAGCTCACCTGGGCGACGTAGTCGGTGTACACGACGGCCACCGCGTGTGCGGTATCGGTCTCTGCGCGGGCCTGATCACCGAGCACGCCGAAGGCCAGCACCGCGGTGTCGATCAATCCGTGCCGGGCTTCGATGGCATCGATCAGCCCTGCGTGTCCGGCCACGTCGTCGGCGTCGAACTCGCACGTGTGCACAGCCGCGGCGCCGGCGGCCCGCACTGCCGCGACCTCGTCGCCAAGCCGGTCGGCTCCACGGGCCGCGAGCACCACCGTCGCGGCCGGGGCGAGCCGAGCGGCCAGTTCTACACCGATCTCGCTACGGCCTCCGAAGATGACCACAACACGCGGGTCGGGATCTGCCGTGTCGTTCACGGCAGCGATTATCTCCTGCGCTAGCGTGGACGCCGATGGCTACATCACGTGGCAAGGCAACCACCAAGCTCACCGACGATGCGCTGGCGTTTCTCACCGAGCGTCATCTGGCCATGCTGACCACGCTGCGGTCGGACAATTCACCCCACGTGGTGGCCGTCGGTTTCACCTTCGATCCCAAGACGCACATCGCGCGTGTCATCACTACCGGTGGTTCACAGAAGGCGATCAACGCCCACGAGCGCGGCGTCGCAGTGCTCAGCCAGGTCGACGGGGCCCGCTGGCTGTCCTTGGAGGGCAAGTCCACCGTCAGCACCGAGACCGACGCCGTGCGTGACGCCGAGCTGCGGTACGCGCAGCGCTACCGGACCCCCCGGGTCAACCCCCGCCGCGTTGTGATCGAGGTCCGTGTCGAGCGCGTGCTCGGCTCCTCGGATCTGCTGGACCGCAGCGGCGAATAACCGCACCGGCGCTCAACCGGCCGGCACCACGATCAACTCGTGCGGTCGGTTGTTGACCGATTCCACCCCGTCAGCCGTGACAACCACGATGTCCTCGATTCGGGCGCCCCACTGCCCCGGGAAGTACACACCCGGTTCGACGCTGAACGCCATGCCGGGTTCGAGCGGGAGGTCGTTGCCGGCCACGATGTAAGGCTCTTCGTGCACCGACAACCCGATGCCGTGCCCGGTGCGGTGCACGAAGGCCTCGGCTAGGCCTTCGGCGGCGAGCACGCCGCGCGCGACCGCGTCGACCTGCTCGGCGGTGACGCCGGGCCGCGCCGCGTCGACGGCAGCCCGCTGCGCGCGCTGCAGCACACCGTAGCGGCGCGCGATCTCCGGATCCGGTTCGCCGATGCTGTAGGTACGGGTGCAGTCGGAGTTGTAGCCCGGCTGGTACGGTCCGCCGATATCGACGACGACGATGTCACCGGCCCGCAGTTCACGGTCCGAGCATTCGTGATGCGGATCGGCGCCATTGGGCCCGGAACCGACGATGATGAAGGCCACCTCCGAATGTCCCTCGGCGACAATGGCTTCAGCGATGTCAGCGGCCACGTCGGCCTCAGTGCGGCCGGGCACCAGGAACTCAGGTACCCGGGCGTGCACTCGGTCGATGGCCGCCCCGGCCTTGCGCAGCGCGTCGATCTCGGCGGCGTCCTTGATCATTCGCAATCGGCGCAGCACGTCGGTGGCCAGCACTGGCACCACTCCGAGCAATTCGGTCAGCGGCAGCAGGTGCAGCGCCGGCATGGCATCGGTGACCGCGGCGGCCGATCCGCCGAGCGCATCGACGACCATCCGGTAAGGATTCTCGCCATCGACCCAATCCCGTACCGCCACAGCCAGTTCGGGAATGGCCGAGTCCTTGAGCGAGGCCAGCTCCAAGCGCGGTACCACGACGGTCGGCTCCTCCCCCTCGGCCGGCAGCACCAGCGCGGTCAACCGTTCGAAGGTCTGTGCCCGCGAGCCGACCAGGTAGCGCAGGTCGTAACCAGGTGTGATGACCAGGCCGGCCAAACCCGCCTCCGCCGCAGCGGCGGCCGCAGCGGAAAGCCGGTGGGCGTAGACGTCGGTGCTGAATCGGCTGAGGGTCATGGTGCTCGAGGCTACTGGGCGCTTGCCGACTGGCGAGGACCGTACCTCAGGCTAGTCTCGCTGGAATGTTGCTCCGGAGGATGTCATGACCGCACCTGTCCTGCTGCTCGATGGCGCCAGCATGTGGTTCCGCTCATTCTTCGGTGTCCCGTCGTCGATCACAGCACCCGACGGTCGACCGGTGAACGCGGTACGCGGCTTCCTGGACTCCATCGCCACGCTGGTGACAAACGAGCGACCATCGCGCCTGGTGGTGTGCCGCGACGACGACTGGCGGCCGCAGTGGCGCGTCGATCTGGTGCCCTCGTACAAGGCCCACCGGGTAGCCGAAGCCGAGCCGGACGGGATGCCGGACATCGAGGAAGTGCCCGATGAGCTGACCCCGCAGGTCGCCATGATCATGGAGTTGCTGGACGCGTTCGGGATCGCCACCGCCGGAGCGGCGGGCTACGAGGCCGACGACGTGCTGGGCACGCTGGCCACCCGCGAGCAGCACAATCCGGTCGTCGTGGTCAGCGGGGATCGCGATCTGCTGCAGTTGGTGCGCGACGAGCCGACTCCGCCGGTGCGGGTGCTCTACATCGGGCGCGGGCTCGCCAAGGCCACGAAGTTCGGGCCCGTCGAGGTTGCCGGGCAGTACGGGGTACCGGCCGACCGGGCCGGTGCGGCGTATGCCGAGCTGGCGTTGCTGCGTGGCGATCCGTCCGACGGTCTGCCCGGTGTGGCCGGGATCGGCGAGAAGACGGCCGCGGCCCTGCTGGCTCGGCACGGCTCGCTGGCGGCGATCCAGGCGGCCGCACACGACAACACGGTGCCGATGTCCAAGTCCCACCGCGCCAAACTGCTGGCCGCGGCCGACTACATCGCCGCGGCCGAGCCCGTGGTGCGCGTTGCGACTGATGCCCCTGTCACGATGTCCACCCCGACGGATGCGCTGCCACTGGCCGCCAAGGAGCCGGCCAAAGTTGCCGATCTGGCGGCGGCGTACGGGGTGACCTCGTCGATCAGCCGGTTGCAGACGGCACTGGACCGTCTACCCGGCTGAGCCGCAGACGAACTACTTGGGGCGGCCGACCTCGTAGGTGCCGTCATTGTTCTGGAAGGTCACCGTGACCTTGCGCTTGGTGCCGTCGACACTGACCTCGCAGGTGAAGGTGTCACCCTTCTTGACCTTGGGGTTCTTGCCGTCGTTGCAGTTGACGTCGGAAACACTCTTGTTGCCGTAACCGTTTTCCTCGTCGGTGAGGATCTTGGTCACGCCTTCCTGGGCCTTGTTGACGTCCAGTTCGGTGGTGACGAACCATCCCGGCTTCCAGAAGCCCAGCACGCCGACAGCGGCGAGCACCAGCACGACAAGGGCTCCGACGACACCGAGGACCACGCCGAGCGAGCGCTTGGACCCTTCTTCCGCACCCGGCGGGGTGTACTGGCCGAACTGACCCGGTTGCCCGAATTGCGGCTGCCCGTACTGACCGGGCTGGCCGAACTGACCGTACTGATCTGGTTGGCCCGGCTGACCGTACTGACCAGGCTGACCGAACTGACCGGGTTGGCCCGGCTGGCCAGGTTGGCCCGGCTGACCGAATTGGCCCGGCAGCGCGTAGGGCTGCTGCTGGCCGTACTGGTTGGTTGACGGGTACTGCGGCTGTGCGTACGCCGACTGGGACTGCTGATAGGCCGAGTAGTCCGGCTGCTGTTGCTGCGGCTGCTCGGGCTGTTGCGGATAGGCGGGCGGCTGCCAGGTCTGAGCGTGCGTGGTCGGCTCGTCGGAGCTGGCCGGCGGCTGCCACGCATCCGAGCCTGACGGCTGATCATTACCGGGCTCGGGCTGCTGACCGGGCCACTGCTGCGCCGGGTCAGATCCCTGCGGTCCGCTCATGACTCTCCTTGATCCCTATTCGCTGACGTCCACACCCTACCCCGCATCAACAGCCACGACGCCGCGCCGAACATCGTTGATAGCGCGTTTCGCGGTATTGCGCAGTGCCGGTGTGGGTGCAGCGTTTCGCACCTGGTCGAGCAGATCGAGCACCTGCCGACACCACCGTACGAAATCGCCTGCCGAAAGCGGTGAACCCGAACCGGTGACGTCGGAGGCGGCCAGCGCCGACGCCAGGTCGCCGGTGGTAGCCCAGCGGTACACCGCGGTGACGAACCCTTCGTCGGGTTCGCGGCTCGGCGCGATGCGATGCCGCCGCTCGTCGGCGCGCAGATCGGCTGAGAGCCGCCGGGTTTGGGCCAGCGCGCGCCGAAGACCGGAGGTCGGGATCTCGAACCCGGCGGGCACTCCGGGAGTATCACCGCGCGATTCGTAGAGCACGGCCGACAGCACGGCCGACAACTCGGCGGGCTGCAGACCCTCCCACAGACCACTCCGCAGGCATTCGGCCACCAGCAGGTCGCTTTCGCTGTAGATGCGTGCCAGCAACCGGCCGGTATCGGTCACCTTCGGTTCACCGGAATCGTTCTCGATGAACCCGCGCTCGCTGAGCAACGCGACGATCCGATCGAAGGTGCGGGCCAGGGAGTTCGTCGCCGCCGCAACCTTCTCCTGGATCTGGGCGTTGTCACGTTCGATGCGCAGATACCGCTCAGCGATGCGCATCATGGCTTCGCGGTCAGGAAGCTGATTCGCCGGATGCCGGCGCAGCTGCTCGCGGAGGCCGGCCAACTCCGGATCCACATCACGGTCGAGCGCGCTGCCGGAGCGTTTCGGCTTGCCCGACGGCACCGCCAACCCGGCTGCGGCCGACCTCAGCGCCGACGCCAGGTCGCGACGCACCCGGGGCTGGCGATGCTCGACGCGTTTGGGGAGCGCCATCGTGCCCAGTGGCGCCGAGGCGCCCGAGTAGTCCGACGACGAAATCCGGCCCGCCCAGTGATGTTCGGTGAGCACCAGCGGCTTTGGGTCATCGCTGTCGCGGTCGGGTTCGAGCACCACCGCCAAACCACCGCGCCGCCCGTGGGTGATGGTGATGATGTCCCCACGGCGCAGGCCTGCCAGCGCCTCGGTGGCTGCCTGCCGGCGCTGCAGCCGCGAGGCGCGTGACTGGGCACGTTCCCGCTCACCGATTTTCGCGCGCAGCCTCGCGTAGTCGAGGACCTCCGACTCATGCCCGTCCAGTTCGGTGGCCAGCTCGCTGAGCATCCGCTGGCCGCGGGCGACGCCGCGGACCAGACCCACCACAGAGCGGTCGGCCTGATACTGCGCGAAAGACCGCTCCAGCAGCTTGTGCGCCTGCTCGGGCCCCATGTGCTGAACCAGGTTGATGGTCATGTTGTACGACGGCGCGAAGGAACTGCGCAACGGGAAGGTTCGAGTGGACGCCAGGCCTGCGACCTCGGCGGGGTCGGCGGTGGTGTCGTCGGGGCGCCACAACACCACAGCGTGGCCCTCGACGTCGATGCCGCGCCGCCCCGCGCGTCCCGTGAGCTGGGTGTACTCTCCCGGCGTCAACGGTAGGTGCTGTTCGCCGTTGTACTTGACCAGCCGCTCCAGCACTACGGTGCGGGCCGGCATGTTGATCCCCAAAGCGAGTGTCTCGGTGGCGAATACCGCCTTGACCAGGCCCGCGGTGAACAACTCCTCCACAGTGTGGCGGAACGTCGGCAGCATGCCTGCGTGGTGGGCGGCCAGCCCGCGCAACAGGCCTTCGCGCCATTCGTGATAGTCGAGCACGACCAGGTCGGACTCCGCCAGGTCCGCGCAGCGCCGGTCCACCACCTCGGCGATACGGGCGCGTTGCTCGTCGGTGGTCAGCCGTAGCCGCGACCGCAGACACTGTTTGACCGCCGCATCACAACCCGCGCGCGAGAACACGAACGTGATCGCGGGCAACAGCCCCTCGGCGTCGAGGACGTCGATCACGTCCGGTCGGCTCGGCGGCCGGTACAGCTGCGGTGGCCGGCCCCGCACCCGCCCTCGTGGCTGCCAGTCCGCGAGCCGGTCGGCCTCGCGGCGATGGGCGATGTGCCGCACCAGTTCTGGATCCACTAGCGTGCGGTCGGAGCCGTCGAACAGGTCGAACAGGCGCTTGCCCACCATCATGTGCTGCGACAGCGGCACCGGCCGGTGCTCGTCGACGACGACGGTGGTGTCGCCGCGAACGGTCTGGATCCACCCGCCGAATTCTTCGGCGTTGCTCACCGTCGCCGAGAGACTGACCAACAACACCTCTTCCGGCAGGTGCAGGATCACCTCCTCCCACACCGCGCCGCGCATCCGGTCGGCCAGGAAGTGCACCTCGTCCATCACCACATAGGAAAGCCCATGTAGCGCAGACGAATTCGCGTACAGCATGTTACGTAGCACTTCGGTGGTCATCACCACCACGTCGGCATCACCGTTGATGGACTGATCGCCGGTGAGCAATCCGATCTTCTCCGCGCCGTACCGGGCGACCAGATCGTTGTGCTTCTGATTGCTCAGCGCCTTGATCGGGGTGGTGTAAAAGCACTTTCCACCAGCCGCGAGGGCCAGGTGCACGGCGAACTCGCCGACGACCGTCTTGCCGGCACCGGTGGGCGCGCAGACGAGGACTCCGTGACCGCTCTCCAATGCGCGGCAGGCGCGCACCTGAAAGTCATCGAGAACAAACGGGAGTTGCGCGGTGAATGCGGCCAGCTCGTCAGGAGTTGCGCCGCCCGGCTCAGGTCGCGTCGTCATCGATGCTGAACCTGGTGGGTCGCGACGCCGGTGGCATCTTCGGGGCCGCAGCTGTCGGCGCCGGCGCAGATACCGGAGCCGGCGGCTCGATCGGTTCGGCAGTGCCGATCGGTGCGGCCTCGTCGTCGTCCACCTCGGCTTCGGCCAACCGCGCCTTGCGCCGGTCGTGGACCCGGGCGATCTGGATGGCCAGCTCCAGCAGCAGCGTCAGCGCACAGGCCAGTGCCAACATCGTGAACGGGTCTGATCCGGGTGTGGCAAAGGCGGCGAAGACGAACAGGCCGAAGATGAGCCCGCGCCGCCATGCCTTGAGCTTTGCGTAGCTGAGCACTCCGACGAGGTTGAGCATGATGATCAGCAACGGGAACTCGAAGCTGATACCGAACACGAGCAGCAGATTGATCAGGAACCCGAAGTACTGGTCGCCGGACAGCGCGGTCACCTGAACGTCGCTGCCGACGGTCAGCAGGAAGCCCAACGCCTTGGCCAGCACGACGTAGGCCAGCACCGCACCGGTGACGAATAGCGCCGCACCGAAGCCGACGAAGGCCATCGCGAACCGGCGTTCCTTCTTGTACAGCCCGGGCGTGATGAACGCCCACATCTGATAGAGCCACACCGGGCAGGAGATCACCGCACCGGCAGCGAGCGCGACCTTCAGACGCAACATGAACTGGTCGAAAGGCGCGGTGGCGAGCAGTCGGCATTCGTCGTTGGGCGCAATGGCCGCCCGGGACGAGGCTGGCAGCGCACAGTACGGACCGCGCAGCCATTCGCCCAGGCTGTGCAGCCCGAAAATGCCGTGGGTGTACCAGAAGAACCCGAAGATCATCGCGACGATGACCGCCGCGACAGAAATCAGCAGCCGGGACCGCAACTCGGTGAGATGGTCGACCAGCGACATGGTGCCATCGGGATTGACCCGCGAACGGCGACGGCGGGGATCGAGTTTTCTGAACATGCCGGAGGTCTGCACAGATGTGAAGTGGGGTCGGAGACGCAACCTACCGACGCGGTCGGAAACCGCGATCAGGATCGGGCCGCGTCAGGCCGTGTGTCGGTCCGGGGACTGTTCGGGCGCGGGCGCAGCCACGTCGGCGCGTTCGGACGCAATCGGCCTGGCCGGCGGAGCATCCTCCGACCTGGACTCAGACTGCATCTCCTTGATCTCCGACTTGAAGATCCGCATCGACTTACCCAGCGAACGCGCCGCGTCGGGAAGCTTCTTCGCACCGAACAGCAGCACGAACACCGCGATCACGATGATCCAGTGCCAGGGTTGTAGTCCACCCAATTTGGTTACCTCCAGACGTCTTCGCCGAGTCTACCCGCCGGCATCCACCGCGTCGTAGACGTGCAGCGCTGCGGCTGCCGCAGCACTGACCTGCCGCGCCAATGACCCGGGCGCCAACACCCGCACCGCGGAACCGAAGCCCAGCACGAACCTGGCCATCCAGTCCTCGGAAGCGAAGGTCATGGCCGCCTCGACCGCGCCGTCGGGCAGCTCGGTCACCACCCGCAGCGGGTAGTAGTCGAACATCCAGGAGGCCGACGGGGCGATACGCAGCGTGGCGGCCGGCAGCGCCGGATCGGCGTCGAACAGGGATGTATCCGGGCCGGCCTGCACGGCCGGCGGAGGCGGCTCCGAGGCCTCCTTGAGGAGCTTCGCGTCGACGATGCGATCCAAGCGGAACAGCCGCACCGCCTCGGCACTGCGGCACCAAGCCTCCAGATAGCTGTTGTCCCCGACCAGGGCTACCCGGATAGGGTCCACCGTGCGGGTGGTCAGCGAATCGCGTGACGCCGAGTAGTACTCCAGCGTCACCGCGCGGCCGTCGCGGACCGCGGCCCGCACTGTCGCGGCCGCCTCGCTCTCGGTCGGTGCAGGGTCCTCGATGGCAGCTAGTTGAGCACCGGCAGCCGACTCGATCTTGGCGATCGCACTGCGCGCGGCCTCCGGGTCGACCATGCCCGGGACATCGACGAGTGCCCGCAGCGCCACCAGGATCACCGTGGCCTCTGTGGAGGTCAACCGCAGCGGCTGATCCACGCCGGCAGAGAACGTCACCTCGATTGTGTCGTCGGTGAAGTCGAAATCGATCAGATCACCGGGGCTGTAACCGGGCAACCCACACATCCACAGTTGCTCGAGGTCGGCATCGAGCTGCTTGCGGCTGACGCCAAGGGCTTCGGCCGCTTCCGCCCGCGTGACCTTGGGGTTCGCCTGGAAATACGGAACCATGTTGAGCAGGCGGACCAGGCGGACCGACACCTGACTCATGCGCGATCCGCCTTCGGCTCCTCGCTGAAGCTCATGCGCGATCCGCCTGCGCCCGCAGCCTGTCCACCACGTCGTCGCGCAACGCCGAGGGTTCCAGCGCCACAGCGTCGGCGCCGTAGCTCGCGATCTCACGGGCGAGCCGGTCATGCATGCCGAGTTCGACGGTGATCTCCTCCCCCGCACGCCCGCCCAGAGCACGCGGCGTGGTCGTGATGGCCTGCCGGCGCAACGCGGTCGCCCGCCCCCCGGCGACCCACACCCGGGCCCGTTCCCCGGTGGGCACGTCGGCGACGACGCGCCGCACGATCTCCCGCACGTTGACGCCTTCGGGTTTGTGCACCGCGCCGGCGTCTCCGATCAAGGTGACGTCGGAACCGATCCTCGACAGGCGGAACGTACGGGTGTCATCACGGTCGCGGTCGTGCCCGACGAGATACCAACGGCCTCGGTAGGTGACGACACCCCACGGCTCGACGGTGCGGGTGGTGTAGCCCGCGGTGCGCGACGGCCGGTGTTCGAATTGCACGACGTGACCGGAGTCGATGGCGGACAACAGGATTCGCAGCACGTGCTCGGATCCGCGCAGGCCGGGCAATACCGCGGTCGAGGTGATCGCGGCACCCGCGCCGTCGGCATCGACCTCTACCCCGGCAGCACGCAGTTTCAGCAGCGCCCCCTGGGTCGCGGTGACCAGCTCCGGCGACTGCCACAGCTGCGTAGCGACGGCGACGGCAGTGGCCTCGTCACCCGTCAGTTGAACGGGAGGCAACGCGTAGGCATCGCGGTTGATCCGATAGCCCTCGGTCGGGTCGAATTTCGACACCCGGCCGGTCTCCAGCGGGATGCCGAGATCACGCAACTCGTTCTTGTCGCGCTCGAACATCCGGGAGAACGCTTCGTCACTGGGGCTGTCGGCGTACCCGGCCACACTTGCACGAATCTTCTCCGCGGGCAGGAACGTTCGAGTCGACAGCAGTGCGATGACGAGATTCATCAACCGCTCGACCTTGGATGTCGCCACAGCAAGGAGTTTAGGGGGCAACTGGGAGGGATCCGCGAACCGATCACATGCTGGCGATGAGCCGCTTGACCCGCTCGTCGACCGACCGGAACGGGTCCTTGCACAGCACGGTGCGCTGCGCCTGATCGTTGAGCTTGAGGTGCACCCAATCGACGGTGAAGTCTCGTCCGGCTTCCTGCGCAGCGCTGATGAACTCACCGCGCAGCTTGGCCCGCGTCGTCTGCGGCGGCGTGTTGACCGCGGCGTCGATCTCCTCGTCGGTGGTGACCCGGGCGACCAGCCCCTTGCGCTGCAGCAGGTCGAACACGCCACGCCCACGCTTGATGTCGTGGTAGGCCAGGTCGAGCTGGCTGATCTTCGGGTCGGACAGCTCCATGTTGTAGCGATCCTGGTAGCGCTGGAACAGCTTGCGCTTGATCACCCAGTCGATCTCGGTGTCGACCTTGGCGAAGTCCTGGCTCTCGACCGCGTCGAGCTGGCGGCCCCACAAGTCCACCACCTGTTCGATCTGGGTGTTGGTTTCGCGCGTCTGGAGATACTCCACCGCACGGCTGAAGTACTCGCGCTGAATGTCCAGTGCACTGGCCTGCCGACCGCCGGCCAGCCGCACCGGACGCTTGCCGGTCAGATCGTGACTGACCTCGCGGATCGCCCGGATCGGGTTGTCCAGGGAAAAGTCGCGGAACGGCACACCAGCCTCGATCATCTCCAGCACCAGCGATGCGGTGCCCACCTTGAGCATGGTGGTGGCCTCACACATGTTGGAGTCACCGACGATGACGTGCAGCCGCCGGTACTTCTCGGCGTCGGCGTGCGGCTCGTCGCGGGTGTTGATGATCGGCCGCGACCGGGTGGTAGCGCTCGAGACACCTTCCCAGATGTGCTCGGCCCGCTGCGACAAGCAGAAGGTGGCGGCCTTCGGCGTTTGCAGCACCTTGCCGGCGCCGCAGATCAGCTGGCGCGTCACCAGGAACGGCAACAGCACATCGGCGATCCGGGAGAACTCGCCGGCGCGCACGATGAGGTAGTTCTCGTGGCAGCCGTAGGAGTTGCCCGCCGAGTCGGTGTTGTTCTTGAACAGATAGATGTCACCGCCGATGCCCTCGTCGGTGAGCCGCTGCTCGGCGTCGATCAGCAGGTCCTCCAGTACGCGCTCACCGGCACGGTCGTGGGTGACCAGCTGAACGAGGTTGTCGCATTCGGCGGTCGCGTACTCGGGGTGACTGCCCACATCCAGATATAGGCGAGCACCGTTGCGGAGGAAGACGTTGGAACTGCGGCCCCACGACACAACTCGCCGGAACAGATAGCGAGCAACCTCGTCGGGGCTGAGCCGGCGATGGCCATGGAACGTGCAGGTCACACCGAATTCCGTCTCGATGCCCATGATTCGTCGCTGCACACTATCGAGCTTACGGGGTAGCTCCCAGTATCGGTTGGCAACGTACGGTCGCGTCGACAGATGCTTAGCCTCGGTGAGATACCCCAACCTTTCCCAACCTGGCCCACAAGGCCGGGGCGTCGGATCAGAATTAACCGATGTCCTCGCGCAGCGCTCCGGTGGACGGATTCCGATTGGCGTTCGATCGGCGCGGCATCGCGGGCGGGCCGCCCGTGGTGCTGCTGCACGGCTGGCCGGGCAACCGGCGGGATTACCGCAAGGTGGTGCCGCTGCTGACCGACGTGGCCGACGTGATCGTGCCCGACCTGCGCGGATTCGGCGGCTCCGACAAGCACGCGGTGGCCGTGCAGCACTTTTACAGCGCCACCGCCCAGGCCGCCAGTGTGGTCGGCCTGATCCATGAATTAGGCGTGCACGAGGTCATTCTGGCCGGCTACGACGTCGGCAGCCGGGTGGCACAGAGTGTGGCCCGCATGCACCCCCACCTCGCGAAGGCACTCGTCCTCTCCCCTCCGCTGCCCGGCGCAGGTGACCGGGTACTCAGCCCGCACGCCCAGCACGAGTTCTGGTATCAGGCGTTTCACCAGTTGCCGATCGCCGAGCGGCTGATCGACGGGAACCCCGAGACTGTCCGGGAGTACCTGCGCCACTTCTGGAACCATTGGTCAGGGCCGGGATTCACGGTCACCGACGACGATCTGGACCGACTCGTCGCCGACTACGCACTGCCTGGAGCATTCGTCGCCTCGCTGGGCTGGTACCGCGCCGGAGCAGGCACCGTCGCCCAGTCGTTGACCGAACTGCCGCCGGATCGGGCCGTCAAGATCCACGCCCACACCGATGTGCTGTGGCCAGAGCACGATCCACTGTTCCCGACAGCCTGGGCCGACCGTCTCGACGACTACTTCCTCGACGTGCAGTTGCACACGGCCGACGGCGTAGGACATTTCACACCGCTCGAGTGCCCCGAGAAGTTCGCCGAACTGATCCGCGGCATCATCGGCTGAGCGAGACGGTTACTTGGCCGGTGCGGTGTCCGGATCCGGTTCGGGCAGCAGGCTTTCCAGAGCGGGTCCGACGATCCGCCGGAAGCAACGGCGGGGCCGTTTGGCATCGAGGACCGCCACCTCGAGTGTGGACGGGCCGAGTTTGCGTGGCTCGGATCCCTCGGCCCCGGCACTGAGCGCCTCGACGGCGATCTTCACGGCGGCTGCCAGATCGGCGTTCTCGGTGTAGGACTCGCTGAGCTTGTTCACGATCGGCTCGGTGGTACCACCCATCACCACGTAGTGCGGTTCGTCGGCGATCGACCCGTCGTACGTGATCCGGTAGAGCTCAGGCGCTTTCGTCTCACCGTAGTGGGCAACCTCGGCCACACATAGCTCGACCTCGAACGGCTTGGGCTGCTCGGTGAAGATGGTGCCGAGAGTTTGGGCATACACGTTGGCCAATTGGCGGCCGGTGACGTCGCGCCGGTCGTAGGCGTAGCCACGGGTGTCGGCGTACTGGATGCCGCCTACGCGTAGCTTGTCGAATTCGCTGAATCGGCCCACAGCGGCGAAGCCGACCCGGTCGTACAGCTCGCTGACCTTCTGCAGGGAGCGTGACGGGTTCTCCGCGACGAACAGCACCCCGCTGTCGTAGGCCAGCACGACCACGCTGCGGCCGCGGGCAATACCCTTGCGGGCCAGCTCGGACCGCTCACGCATCGCCTGCTCAGGCGAGATGAAGTACGGGAAGCTCATCAGCCGTCACCTCTCGTTGCGGTGCGACTTTCGATCACCTCGCGGGCCAATTCGGCGATGCGCGCCTCGGGGATCTCTTCAGCACCCTCGGCTCCGATGGTCACCGCGGTCGGGTAGATACCACGCACGAGATCCGGCCCGCCGGTGGCCGAATCGTCGTCGGCGGCATCGTAAAGCGCCTCAATAGCCACCTTGAGCGCCGAATCGGCGTCGGTGACCGTGGGATAGAGCTTCTTGATCGATGACTTGGCGAACAACGAACCCGAGCCCACCGACTGGTAGCCCTCTTCCTCGATGTTCCAGCCGCCGGCGGCGTCGAACGACACGATGCGGCCGGCATTGACCGGATCGGAGTCGTTGACGTCATAGCCGACGAGCAACGGCAACGCCACGAAACCCTGAAGTGCCGCACCGAGATTGCCGCGCACCATGGTCGCCAGGCGGTTCACCTTGCCGCGGAAGGTCAGCGGCACACCCTCGACCTTCTCGTAGTGCTCGAGCTCGACGGCGTAGAGCCTGGCGAACTCGACGGCGATAGCGGCGGTACCCGCGATGCCCGTGGCGGTGTAATCGTCCGCGATGTGCACCTTCTCCACGTCACGGCTGGCGATCATGTTGCCCTGCGTGGCCCGCCTGTCACCGGCGATGACAACACCGCCGGGATACTTGATCGCGACGATGGTCGTGCCGTGCGGCAGAGCGCTGGTCGGGACGGGGCCGCCGGCGATGTGGTGAACCGGTAGCAGATCTGGGGTCTGACGACGCAACAGATCCGAGAAGGACGAGAGGTCCGCTGTTATAGCTGGTGTTCCAGGGAGGGATGAGGACAGGTTTTCGCGCCAGATCACTGGCCGCCCTTTTGGACGTACGCGCGCACGAAGTCCTCGGCGTTCTCCTCCAGCACATCGTCGATCTCATCCAGCAGGTCGTCGGTTTCCTCGGTCAGCTTCTCGCGACGCTCCTGGCCTGCGGCCGTTGTGCCGGGGACATCATCGTCGTCACCGCCGCCACCGCCACGCTTGGTCTGCTCCTGAGCCATCGCTGCCTCCTGCATTGTCATCGACTGGCGCAATACCGCCTGCCGGTACTTTCCACACTACCGGTCAATACCCGGATTGCCCGGGATGGCGACCCGTCAGGTTGTGAGCTGTTCGACCAATTCCGCGGCGCTGTCCACCGAGTCCAGCAACGCCCCGACGTGCGCTTTGCTGCCGCGCAGTGGTTCCAGGGTTGGAATCCGTACGAGCGAATCACCGCCGAGATCGAAGATCACCGAATCCCAACTCGCCGCGGCGATGTCGGCACCGAAGCGACGCAGGCACTCCCCGCGGAAGTAGGCGCGGGTGTCGGTCGGTGGGTTGTCGACCGCTTCGATGACCTGCTGCTCGGTAACGAGCCGCTTCATGGAGCCGCGCGCGACCAGCCGGTTGTAGAGACCCTTCTCTAGCCGGACGTCGGAGTACTGCAGGTCCACCAGGTGTAATCGCGGTGCCGACCAGCTCAGGTTCTCCCGGCGACGGAAGCCTTCCAGCAGCCGTAGCTTGGCCGGCCAGTCGAGGATTTCGGCGCATTCCATGGGGTCACGCTCAAGCAGGTCGAGCACCCGGGCCCAGGTGTCGACGACGTGGCTGGCCCGCGGATCCGGGTCGCGGCTGTCCACCAGTTTGGCCACCCGGTCCAGGTACATGCGCTGCAGCGCGAGCGCCGTGACCTCGCGCCCGTCGGCGAGCGCGACGGTGGCTCGCAGCGACGGGTCACGGCTGATCACATGGACCGCGTGCACCGGGCGGGCCAACGCCAGGTCGGAGAGGTCGATCCCCTCTTCGATGAGGTCCAGCACCAGCGAGCTGGTGCCGACCTTGAGGTAGGTCGAGGTCTCCGCGAGGTTGGCGTCGCCGATGATGACGTGCAGCCTGCGGTACTTGTCGGCGTCGGCGTGCGGCTCGTCGCGAGTGTTGATGATGCCGCGCTTGAGCGTGGTCTCCAGGCCGACCTCGACCTCGATGTAGTCGGCCCGCTGGGACAGCTGGAAGCCCGGCTCGTCGCCCGACGACCCGATACCGACACGACCGGAACCGGTCACCACCTGGCGCGACACCAGGAACGGGGTGAACCCCGCAATCACCGCGGAGAACGGGGTATGGCGGCTCATCAAGTAGTTCTCGTGCGAGCCGTACGACGCACCCTTGCCGTCGACGTTGTTCTTGTAGAGCTGCAGCTTGGCGGCACCGGGAACGCTGGCGACGTGGCGCGCGGCGGCTTCCATGACCCGCTCACCGGCCTTGTCCCAGATCACCGCATCCATCGGGTCGGTGACCTCGGGCGCGGAGTACTCCGGGTGGGCGTGGTCGACGTAGAGCCGCGCGCCGTTGGTGAGGATCATGTTGGCCGCACCGACCTCGTCGGCGTCCACGATCGGCGGCGGGCCGGACGGGCGAGAGAGATCGAACCCACGAGCGTCGCGCAGCGGGGATTCGACCTCGTAGTCCCACCGCGTGCGCTTGGCCCGCTGGATACCGGCAGCCGCTGCGTACGCCAGCACCGCCTGGGTCGATGTCAGGATCGGGTTGGCGGTCGGGTCCGACGGCGACGAGATGCCGTACTCGACCTCCGTCCCGATAATCCTCTGCATAGACCCACCCTAACGATCGCGGCGCGGACAGTTGCGCCCTGCCTGCGGACTTGGTGAAGTTAGCCACACCATGACCAACTTCCTGCTGCACAACGCCACCTTGATCGATGGCACCGGCACCGATCCGATTCCCGACGCGACCGTTGTCGTCGAGGGCACCACGATCACCTGGGCCGGTCCCACCGCCGATGCGCAGCCGGCCCCGGTGCCCGCCGACGCGGTGCGCGTCGACCTCGGCGGCAACACGGTCTGTCCCGGCTTCTTCGACTGCCATGTGCATCTGAGCCTGCCCGGCCCCGCCGGCAACCTGCTCGACATCGCCCTGCACCCGCCGTCCTACCGGCACTTCCAGCTGCTCGAGCGGATGAAGGTGACCCTGCAGAACGGAGTGACCACGGTGCGCGACCTGATGGGTGTGGACCCCGGAGTGCGCGACGCGGTTGCCGACGGGCTGATCGAGGGACCGCGGCTGCTGGTGGCGATCAACCTGATCAGCCAAACCTGTGGCCATGCCGACGTCCACCTGCCCTCGGGGCTGGACCTCACCCCGTATGTGGGCGGGGTTTTGGTTGACTCGGTGGACGCGGCGCGCAAAACCGCGCGGGAACTGATCCGGCAGGGTGCCGACGTGCTCAAGGTCGCCTCCAGCGGCGGCATCACCTCCCCCAACGACGACCCGTCCTACCTGGGCATGCGACGCGAGATGATCGCCGCGGTCGTCGAGGAGGGACAGAACTACGGCGGCCGGCCGGTGGCCGCGCACGCCCAGGCCCCGACCGGGATCCGCGCGGCGGTCGAGGCCGGGGTGCACAGCATCGAACACGGCTACGACCTTGATGACGAGCTGCGACAGCAGATGGTCGAGCGCGGCATCTTCCTGGTGCCGACACTGCTGGAGACCATGGAGCCGGTCACCGCGACGCCCGCCGGGGCCGCCAAGAGCGCGAAATGGCATGCGCTGGCCCATGATTCGATCGCCGCATCCGCCGAGGCCGGAATCAAGATCGCGGTGGGCACGGATGCGGGCCTGACGCCGGCGCACGGCTCCAACCTGAAGGAACTGGGTCTGCTGGTCAAGTTCGGTGGCCTGAGCCCGATGCAGGCGATCGTGGCCGGCACCCGCACCTCGGCCGAACTGTGCGGGGTGGCCGACACTCTCGGCACCGTGGAGGCGGGCAAGACCGCCGACCTCGTCGTCGTCCGCGGCAACCCACTTGACGACATCGACATCGTCGGCGATCCGGCAAATATCCTGCTGGTGGTCAAGGACGGCCGAACGGTGGGCAATCGTGGCGGATTCGCAGTCGCCTAGCCGCGTCGCGGCCGACGTGGCGACCACGGTCGAGGACGACGACCGGCGGCTACCCCTGGTGGCGCGCAACAGGTACCGCCACTACGTCGCCTCGAGGGCGCAATGAGTTCGGACCGTCTGGCCGCCGAACGCTGGTTCCTGCGGCACGGCCTGCCCTTCGTGCTACGCCCAGGTGTGTTGCTGCAGCGGATCTGGTCGCGATCGGCTCCCGCGTTGGCGGCGTTGGCGGTGCTGGCGGCCAACTCCATCCTGATCGTCGCGGCGACCGGCAAGCACACTATCGACATCGACGGAACACCCACCCGCACCGAATGGTTCATCCTGGCGATGGTGGTGCTGGTCATTCCGGTCGCCGCGGCGGTGGGCTGGTTGGTGTCGCGGCTGACCGATCGGCGGGCGCGCGGCGCGATCTCAGCGGGCGCACTAACAGTGGCGGCCCTCAGCGCGGTGTTCGGTGGGCCGAGCGCGCTGATCTACGTCGACGCGATCCTCGACATCATGATCGTCGCAATCATATTCCTGTGCACGGCAACGGGAATCGGCGCGATCCTGGGCTGGGCAACCCGGATGACGCTCGAGAATTTGGCGTCGATCGGCGCACTGCTGGTGCGTGCCCTGCCGGTGATGCTGCTGACCGTCCTGGTGTTCTTCAACGGCCCGGTCTGGACCATGGCCTCGACCGTGAGCCGGGCCCGGCTGTGGCTGGCGCTGCTGTTCCTGCTGGGTATCGCCACATCATTTCTGGTGTCGAGCACGCGCAGCCGCGTCCTGCCGATCCTGCAACCGGACGCCAAACGTGCCGAGGACACCGAAGAACTCGTCGGCACGCCCTTCGAGAACATGCCGGATCGGCCGCGCCGGGTCGAACTCTCGCGGGCCGAACGGCTCAACGTGATGTTCGTGCTCGCGCTGTCGCAGGTGGTTCAGGTGTTGACGGTGGCCGTGGCAACCGGGCTGTTGTTCTTCGTGTTCGGCCTGATCCTGATAAGCCCGGAACTGTTGGGCGCCTTGACCAATGGCAGCCCCGGCGACGGGCAGATCCTCGGTATGACGCTGCCGGTTCCGCAGGCGCTCATCCAGATCACCCTGTTTCTGACCGCGCTGACCTTCATGTACCTGTCCGCGCGCGCCGTCGGCGACAAAGAGTACCGGGCACAGTTTCTGGATCCGCTCATCGAGGATCTGCGGGTGACCCTGACCGCCCGCGACCGCTACCGAACCGCGACGGCGGCGCGGTGAGCCTGGCCGGCCGCGACGCCTAGCTGGACCGGCAGGGTGCCCGATGACCCGGACTACAGGTACTGACCCAGGTTGGATTCGGTGTCGATGGCCCTGCTGGCCGACGAACTCTTCCCGGTGACCAGCGTGCGGATGTACACGATCCGCTCGCCCTTCTTGCCCGAGATCCGGGCCCAGTCATCGGGATTGGTGGTGTTGGGCAGGTCCTCGTTCTCGGCGAATTCGTCCACGATCGAGTCGAGCAGATGCTGGATACGCAGACCGGGTTGACCGGTCTCCAGCACCGCCTTGATCGCGTTCTTCTTCGCCCGATCCACCACGTTCTGGATCATCGCACCGGAGTTGAAGTCCTTGAAGTACATGACTTCTTTGTCACCGTTGGCGTAGGTGACCTCCAGGAACCGGTTGTCGTCGATCTCGGCGTACATCCGGTCGACGACCTTCTCGATCATGGCCTTGACGCAGGCGGCGCGATCGCCACCGAACTCGGTCAGATCGTCGGCGTGAACCGGCAGGTCCTCGGTGAGGTACTTGCTGAAGATGTCCTGCGCCGACTCGGCGTCCGGGCGCTCGATCTTGATCTTCACGTCCAGGCGGCCTGGCCGCAGGATCGCCGGGTCGATCATGTCCTCACGGTTGGAGGCGCCGATCACGATGACATTCTCCAGACCCTCGACACCGTCGATCTCCGAAAGCAGCTGGGGCACAACGGTTGTCTCGACATCCGAGCTGACGCCGGTACCGCGGGTGCGGAAGATCGAGTCCATCTCGTCGAAGAACACGATCACCGGGGTGCCTTCGGAAGCCTTCTCGCGGGCCCGCTGGAAGATCAACCGGATATGCCGTTCGGTCTCACCGACGAACTTGTTCAGCAGCTCGGGGCCCTTGATGTTGAGGAAATAGCTCTTCGCCTCGCGGGCGTCGTCGCCGCGCACCTCCGCCATCTTCTTGGCCAGCGAGTTGGCAACGGCTTTGGCGATCAGCGTCTTACCGCAGCCGGGCGGACCGTAGAGCAGCACGCCCTTCGGCGGACGCAGCGCGTACTCCTTGTAGAGCTCCTTGTGCAGGAACGGCAGCTCGACGGCATCACGGATCTGCTCGATCTGCCTACTCAGACCACCGATGTCGAGGTAGCTGACATCAGGCACCTCTTCCAGCACCAGATCCTCGACCTCGGCCTTGGGGATGCGTTCGAACGCATAGCCGGCCTTCGTGTCGACCAGCAGCGAGTCGCCAGGACGCAACTTGCGCGGCCGGCCGTCGTCGAGCAATACACCCGAATCTTCAGGCAGCTCGCTGGCGGCCACCAGCGGCTCGGCGAGCCACACGATGCGCTCCTCGTCGGCGTGACCGACCACCAGGGCGCGGTGTCCGTCGGCCAGGATCTCGCGCAGCATGCTGATCTCGCCGACTGCTTCGAAGCTGCCGGCCTCGACGACCGTCAGGGCCTCGTTGAGCCGAACCGTCTGACCTTGCTTGAGCTTGGCCGTGTCGATGTTGGGTGAGCAGGTCAACCGCATCTTGCGACCGGAGGTGAACACGTCGGCGGTGTCGTCGTCATGAGTGGACAGCAGCACGCCGTACCCGCTCGGCGGTTGGCCGAGTCGGTCGACCTCCTCGCGCAGTGCAAGTAGCTGCTGACGAGCTTCTTTGAGGGTGTCCATCAACTTGGCGTTGCGTGCGGCCAACGAATCGATCCGTGCCTCGAGCTGATGCACGTCACGGGCACTGCGCAAACCGCTCTGGGGGCCTACCGCGTTTTCCAGTTGCTCGCGCAGCACTGCGGCCTCCCGGCGCAACGACTCCAGCTCGGCGGTTTCTTCGCTGGACCGGGGCCCCGAGTAACTACCCGGGAAACCCTCGGTGTAACCGTCCGAACGCTCTGCCTCGCTCATCTTGCGCTCCCTCCCGCACCGGAAGTTGGTGCAGTAACAACTTCAACGCTACCGGCGATTCAGCCTTTGTGTGTGGTCTAGGAACTCGACACACCATCACCACTGTTAGCCTCTATCTCGGAGTTGGTCCGATCGAAAGGAATGTCGTGACCCTGAAAACCCTCGTTACCGGCTTTGTCGCAGTTGCAGGAGCAGCCGCTGTCGTGGGTGGCGCCGCGGCAGGTGTGACTTCCATTGCATCCAGCACTCTCTCGTCCGCGCCGGCCGTACAGCCGGTCGTATTCGATGCACCGCTGCCGCAGGCCCCGGCTCCTGAGCTACAGAGTGCACTGACCCAGACCCTGCAGGCGCTGGCCACCGGTGGTTCCTTCAGCGGCAAGGCCCCCTACATCCAGGGCGGCATCGGCCGGGTCGAGAGCATCGCCGCCGACCGCGCTTACAACCGGGCCGCTGCCGAAGGTAAGTTCCCGCTGACGTTCAGCGTTGCCAACATTGACAACGAAGGCGGCGTTGCCACCGCCGACGTCACCGCGACGTCGAACCTTGGGGGAACGGCCACCCAGAACATCCAGTTCATCGCCGGGCCGAGCCCCACCGGCTGGCAAATCTCCAGGGCATCGGCCCTGAACCTACTGACGTCGGTCAACTAGCGGTTAGTTGTTCCGAACCCGTTGGTCCTCCTCGCGTGCGGGCACCCGCATCGCGGTCCTGAGTGCCGCCACGTGTGTGGCGGCACTTGGGCTGTCTGGGTGCGGTCACGACGCACGACCGACGGCCACGCCGACCATCCCGGTGATCACCTCACTGACCACCCCGGCTCCCCCGCCCGCTGCGCCCCTGCCGGCGCCGGACGCCCTCACCGGGGTGCTGTACCGGCTGGCGGACGTCAACGTCCCCGGCGCCAACAAGGTTGGCCTCGTAGAGCATTCGACGGCCGACGACGCAGCCGCACTGGACAAGTTCGGCCAGGCCCTGGCCGATGACGGCTTCACCCCGTTGAACTTCGAGGCCAAGGATCTCGCCTGGTCACAATCCGAACCGGGCAACGTGGTCGCCACCATCACGGTCACCGCACCGTCGTCCAAAGACCCCGGCAAGCAATTCAGTTTCCCGATGGAGTTCACCCCGCACGGCACCGACTGGCTGCTGACCAGGCGCACCGCCGACATGCTGCTGGACCTGGGCCGCAGCGCCAGTCCGGTGCCGGCCCCGACCCCTTGAATCCCGTATGTGGATCGGCTGGCTGGAATTCGATCTGCTGCTCGGTGACGTCCATTCGCTCAAGCAGAAGCGGTCGGTGATCCGACCCATCGTCGCCGAGTTGCGGCGCAGGTTCGCGGTGTCGGCCGCCGAGACCGGTGCCCACGAGCTGCACCGCCGCGCCGGGATCGGCATCGCGGTGGTCGCCGGGGACCGCGCACACGTGGTCGAGGTGCTCGACGCCGCAGAGCGGCTCGTCGCGGCCCGTCCGGAAGTGGAGCTGCTGTCCGTCCGCCGCGGTGTGAGCAACAGCGACGACTGACCGTCAGACTTCCGGTTAGACGCTGCCGCCGAGCTGACGCTTGCGCCGCAGCGGCATCGGCGCCACCGCGCCCGGCGCCAATTTGCGCACACTGACCAGAAACGCCGTATGCCCGCGCATGGTGTGTTGCGGACGCACCGCCAGGCCCACCACATGCCAGCCCCGCTGCATGCTCTCCCACGCGCGCGGTTCGGTCCAGCATTGCTGCTCGCGCAACGCCTCTACGACGCGGGAGAGCTGGGTGACGGTCGCGACGTAGATCATCAGGACACCCCCGGCCACCAGCGCCTGCGAAACGGTGGGCAGCACTTCCCACGGAGCCAGCATGTCCAGCACCACGCGGTCCACCTCCGGCCCGCTGTAGTCCGAGAGATCGGCGATGACCAGGTCCCAGTTTCCTGGCCGCTCGCCGAAGAACGTGATGACGTTGCGTTCGGCATGCACGGCATGGTCGTCGCGGATCTCGTAGGAGATCACCGTGCCTTCAGGCCCGACGGCCCGCAGCAGAGAACACGTCAGCGCGCCCGAACCGGCACCCGCCTCCAACACCCGTGCACCCGGGAAGATGTCGCCCTCGTGCACGATCTGGGCGGCGTCCTTCGGGTAGATCACCTGAGCACCGCGTGGCATCGACATCACATAGTCGACCAGGAGCGGGCGCAGCACCAGAAACTGGTCGCCGTTTGTGGATTTGACGACACTGCCCTCCGGCAGGCCGATCACCGCGTCGAGCGCGATGATCCCGCGGTGGGTGTGGAATTCACCGCCCGGTGTCAGCACCATCGTGTAGTGCCTTCCCTTGGCATCGGTGAGCTGCACACGGTCACCCACGGCGAACGGTCCGGTCCTTGGCACGGTCACTCAGCCTGCCAGCACGGCCGCCGCGCCGAGTGCGCGGGTTGCCGCAACATTGTCGGTGCCCGGTCATAGGCTGCCGATATGAGTGAGGTGACGGTGGCAACAACGCTTGCCGCACCGGCGCGCAGGCCGGCACTCTCACCATCACGGGCGGGCGATTTCAAGCGTTGTCCGCTGCTGTACCGCTTCCGGGCCATCGACCGGCTACCGGAGCCCCATTCACCCGCCCAACTGCGCGGATCGCTCGTCCACGCGGCCTTGGAGCAGCTCTACGGACTACCCGCGGCCGAGCGGGTGCAGGACACCGCGCTCGCGCTCGTCGAACCGGCATGGACACAGGTGGTGGCCGCTGAGCCGGAACTGGCCGACATGGCATCCCCGGCCCTGTTCGAGGAGGCCCGGAGGCTGCTGTCGGGTTACTACCGGCTGGAGGATCCGACCCACTTCGACCCGGACAGCTGCGAGCTGCGCGTCGAGGTCGAGCTGACCGACGGCACGCTGCTGCGCGGATTCGTCGACCGTGTCGACATCGCGCCGACCGGTGAGCTACGCGTGGTGGACTACAAGACCGGTAAGGCGCCGCCGGAGACACGGACCATGGCCGAGTTCAAGGCGATGTTCCAGATGAAGTTCTATGCAGTCGCGTTGCTGCGGTCACGCAACGTGATGCCGGCTCGGCTACGGCTGGTGTACCTCGCCGACGGCCAGGTACTCGACTATTCTCCCGACGCCGACGAGCTGCTCCGCTTCGAGCGGACCCTGATGGCGATCTGGCGTGCCATCCAAACCGCAGGTGCCACAGGAGATTTCCGGCCCAACCCGTCACGGCTCTGCTCGTGGTGTGCACATCAGGCACTGTGCCCCGCATTCGGTGGCACGCCGCCCCCATACCCGGGCTGGCCCCAGCCCTTGCCGACTCCGACGGAGCCGGCCGCGTGATCGGCTGCCACTATCGTCGGCTTCGTGCCCGAGGGTTCCCCCGTGGACACGACACAAGCACCGTCGCGTCGGTTAGATCTCGCGAATACGGATGTTGCGGAACTGAACAACGTCGGTATGGCACTGAAGGCCGATGGCGCCTGCACCAACGAGGTGGGCAGGCAAATGCGCCTGCCGCACCACTTGCTCACCGTTCAACCACACGTTGATGCGGTCTTCGTTGACCGCAATCTCGAAGGCGTTCCAATATCCTTCCGAGAACCTCGGGCTGACGGCCTTCGACGCCCAACGCGTCGCGGGTGCGATTCCGTATACCGCGCCCGTCTTGTGCAGGCTGCTGCCGTAGACCACCCGGGGCTCGCGGGTGGCGTCGAAGTCTTTGCCCGTCTCGTCGATCTGAATCTCGATGCTGTTGGCGTAGACCTGGCTCAGGTTTCCGTCGGCGACTTCCGGCATCCGCAGGAATATTCCGCCATTGGCTCTGATGTCGAAAGCCTTCCAGTCCAGCCGAAGGACGAAATTGCGGAAGGTTTCGCGCGTGCGGACGAACCCCAGCCTGCTTTCCGCTCCGACAGTGCCGCATTCAACGATGCCCAGACCCGGCAGAGCCTGAATGGTGCCCTCGCCGAAGTGATCCCATTGATCGAGGGTTCCGTCGAAGATCGACACAAAGCCGTCTTCGAGCGGCGCGGTCGGAGCCGACGTGAATCTCGAAAGGATATGCGTTGCAACCAAATTGCCGAATGCGAGTCCGGTAGGAACGGGGTTCGCAGAGCCGACGGTTGGAAAGATCGCCTGGTCGACGCAGAATACGTTGCTCACATGGTGTAAGTGTCCGTGCACGTCCGTCACCGAACTGTCGGGATGTTCGCCAAGCCACAGCGTGCCGCTCTCGTGGTAGGTCGTCCCTACTCCGTCCTCGTGGCCGCCGATGAACTGTAAGTCGTTGTCGGTTGTGGACCGTGCCGCCGCAGCAGGCTTGTTCACCAACGCGGCGGCAAACGCGAACGCGGCCTCCGTCTGAGCCGCCCGCACGGCCGCATCCGTTTCTCGTTCGATAATTGTCACGAAAACCTTTGGGACGCGAATCTCGTCGCCGCATTCGTCGTAATAGACATCGTCACCCGCGCCACCGTGCGGGTTCACCGAGATGAAACTCGAATCCCGCTGACTGAAATCGGCATTCTGGTCGCCGAACGTCTCACCGCAGGTTCTGATGCCGACGACGATCCAGTCATCCATATCCGTGCTGGAGATCGCCTGCTCGACCTCGTTGAGGTCCTCGACGTTGGGAATCAGGCGGTACAGAAACTCCTCGTAGTTTCGGCTGTCGTTGTTGCTGCGCACGGCATATAACTGAAAATGGAAGCGGCCCAATCGATTAACAGGTGGACCGATTGGCAATCGACCCCCGACATGCAGCGCGCTTGTGCCAAGGACCGAGGTCGACGGCAACTGCAGGGCGCTCTTGCGGACCCGCCACGAATAGTTCCCGCGGACGTGAACCATCAAGTTCTTGCCCGTCAGATCCGGCCCTAGCTCGCGGGGCTTCGGGAAGGAGTTCAGCGCAAGACGTGTCGAGTTGATGGCGTTGCCGGCAAGGCACACCATCGCGCCTCCGGAGAGGCCGAACCGTACGATGCGCCGAACCATACCGGGGTTATTCACATCTCTCGACGGTTCGCGAACGGCCAACACGAGCGTCGTCGCACAGCCTTCCGCGGTGTCGATGCGCACAACTTCTGTGTTGGGGACCAGGAATAGGAAGCGGTTGGCGTTGGACCCGCCCGAGCTCTCCGCGTCTTCGCGGATCGAGTCGAGCAGCAGCGGGAGGCTACTGAATTTGCCCATGGACAGCAGCCCCGATTCGAATCCCTCGGCGTGGACCGCGATCGGCGCCTCGACTACCCCCGTCAGGTGCGGAACCACCCCGTCGCCGACGATACGCTGCGTCACCGACAGCAGATGGTCCATCAGCGGCCCGTGAATGTAGTCGGTGGTGATGTCGGTTCCGATCTGCCGCGCGACTTCGTCGTAGCCCTCGGGCGAGAGTAGGAAGTCCCGGACCTCCCGAGGCCATTGCGCCAGGTCGTCCTGCTGGTCGTCGTTCATCAGCGGCGGCGCCCAGCCGCCCCAGAAGAGGGACTTGCCTCCGACGCATCGGTGGTGGGGGACGATCCCTTGAAGCGGCCCTCCCGCGTAGTTGATCTGACTCAGAAACGACTGGTTCTCGTCAACGGCAGGCCTGTTGACGAGCTCGAAGAACGGTCCGACCCGGGTCAGATTCTGGAAGTGCTCCGAGATCAGGAACGGGCCTGCCTCGAGCACCAGCACTCTGGGCCTGCGTTCCAGCGGACGGCGTCGTGCACGCTCGTAGATCTTGGCTGCGGTGAACGCGCCATACATCCCGGACCCGATCACGATCACGTCGAACTCGAAATCGCCCTGCCGTTGCGCATCGGCTACCTCGTCGATCGTGTTGCACACGAACCGGGAGAAGGCATCCAGCGCGAAGGTGGTCTCCTGCACGTCCTCGTGTCCGTCGAAGCCACGACCGGAGTCGGCAAGTTGTGTCAGCACGTCACGAATTCCTCCCGGGCACGGCGACTACGGCCGATCTTGACCCGGCCAAACGGTTGTGCGTGCGCGCATCTGAGTATGTCGTGGCGGGGGACGGTACCGCAGCGGTTTGGGTCCGCTGAAACGCCCTGCTGGTGCTGCGGCGCTGCGTCAGATCCGTTCTTTATATTCTCTTGTATCTATATAGATGCAATGCAATACTCTAGGTATGGATGTCTTCGAGGCTGTCGCCGAACCGAGTAGACGGGCACTGCTCGACGCGCTTACCGACGGTGAGCGCACCGCCGGTGAACTCGTCGCCACTTTGCCCGGGCTGACCCAGCCGACCGTGTCGCGGCATCTGAAGGTTCTTCGCGAGGTCGGCCTCGTCGAGGTACGGCCCGATGCCCAACGTCGCATCTACGCACTGCGGGCCGACGGCCTGGTGCAGATCGACGCATGGATCAACCGCTACCGCCGCTACTGGACCAGCCATCTCGACGCCCTGGAACGTCACCTCGAATCGACCCACAAGGAGACCAAATGACCGCGCGTGAAGGGAAACTCACGATCGACGGCGATCGGGCGGCCCTCACCTTCGAACGTCGCCTGCCCTATTCGGTGGATACGGTGTGGTCGGCGATCACCGACCCCGAGCAGCGCAACCAGTGGATGGGCGAGACCGTGATCGACGCCCGCGAGGGCGGGACCATCGAGATGGTGCCCACCGGGCCGCCTCTGCAGCCCGATCAGATGAAGATGACCGGGCGGATCCGGGTGTGGGATCCGCCACGGGTCTTCGAGCACGAGTGGAATCAGCCGATCCTCAAGGGCACCGGCGTGGTGCGCTACGAACTCACGCCCGACGGCGACGGTACCCTGCTGCGGTTCAGCCACCGCGGGCTCACCATCCGCGACGGGCAGGGATTCCATCCCGGCACGCATGCGTTCCTCGACCGGCTCGAAGCCCATCTCGCAGGCTCCCCGCTCCCCGACTGGGGACAGCGGTACCAAGAAGTCGCAGCCCTTCTAGGACAGAAATGGGAAGGCGAATAGCCATGTCTCACAACGGATCCAATATCTCAGCACCCACCGTGGCGATCGTGTATCACTCCGGGTTCGGACACACGGCGACTCTGGCCGACGCAGTGGCGGCCGGCGCGGCCGCGGCCGGTGCCGACGTCAGCATCGTGCCGGTCGACACCATCACCGAGGCCCAGTGGGAGCTCCTCGACGGCATCGACGCGATGATCTTCGGAAGCGCCACCTACATGGGCAACGTGTCGGCCGGCTTCCAGGCGTTCGCCGAGAAGACGGGCCGGCGGTGCATGAACGGCACCTGGCGCGACAAGGTGGCCGGTGGATTCACCAACTCAGGCGCCAAGAGCGGTGACAAGCTCGCCGCGCTGAGCTCGTTGGCGATCTTCGCCGCCCAACACCACATGCATTGGGTGAACCTCGGTTTGGCGCCGGGCTGGAACTCCGCAGCGGGCAGCGAGCACGATCTCAACCGACTGGGCTTCTGGCTCGGGGCCGGCGCCGCCACCGATGTGGATGCCGGACCCGCCGAGGTGCACCCCGCCGACATCGCCACCTGCCGGCACCTCGGCGCCCGTGTAGCGCTGGTGACCCGCCAGCTGAACATCGGCCGCAGTCTCAGTCCAGCGGCCGCAGGTCCTGCAGCAGCGTCGGCACCAGCTCGCTGACCGTGGGGTGGATGTGCATGGTGCGGGATATGGCGGTGTAGGGCAGTTTGGCGGTCATCACGTCGACGATGCAGTGGATGACCTCGTCGCCGCCGACGCCGAGGGTGGCCGCACCGAGGATCTCCTCGGTCTCCGCGTCGACCACCACTTTCATGAATCCCTGTGACTCGCCCTTCTCCACCGCGCGACCCACGCGGGTCATCGGGCGCTTGGCCACCAAGGCTCCTCGGCCTGAGGCCCGGACCTGGTCGACAGTCAGCCCGGCCCTGCCCAGCGGTGGATCGATGAACAACGCATAGGTGGGAACGCGTTCGCTGACCCGGCGCGGATCGTTGTCGAGCAGGTTGGCCGCCACGATTTCGTAGTCGTTGTACGAGGTGTGCGTGAAGGCGCCCTTGCCGTTGCAGTCCCCCATCGCCCAGATGTGCTCGGCACTGGTGCGCAGCTGGTCGTCCACCACGATGTAACCGCGCTTGTCGGTCTGCACACCCGCGTTCTGCAGGTCGAGATCGTCGGTATTGGGTACCCGGCCGACCGCCACCAGCAGGTGGGTTCCCGCGATCGGTTCGGCACCGCCGGCCGGGACAACCTCGAAGCCATTGTCCTGCTTGCTAAACCGGATGTCGGTGGCATTGAGCACGATGTCGATACCCTCGGCTTCGAGGATCTCCTTGATCGCAGCCGAGATGTCCTCGTCCTCCCGTGAGGTCAGCCGTGGGCCCCGCTCGATGACCGTGACCCTGGCCCCGAAGCGCCGGTACATCTGGGCGAACTCGAGTGCAATGTAGCTGCCACCGATGATGACGAGATGCTCGGGCAGCGAATCCAGTTCGAGGATCCCGACGTTGGTCAGATAGTCGATATCGGCCAGGCCGGGAAAGTCGGGCGCCACCGCGCGACCGCCCACGTTGAGGAAGATCCGGTCCGCGGTCAGCAACCGGCCGTCGACGTCCATGGTGTGCTGATCGACGAACCGGGCATGGCCCCGGATGAGCGACGCCCCGTCCATATCCTGAAGCCAGGTCTCCACGCCGTGCCGGTCGGCCAGCATGATGCCATCCTTGCGGGCCTTGACCTTGGCCATGTCCACGGTGACTTCGCCTGTGTGGACACCGTATTCAACACCGCGACGGGCGACATGAGCGGCGTAGGCGCTGGCCACCAACGTCTTGGTGGGAATACAGCCGGTGTTCACGCAGGTACCGCCCACCAGTTTGCGTTCGACCACGGCAACGGTATTGCCTGCCGCGGTCAATCGCCCGGCCAGCGAGGGGCCGGCCTGTCCGGCACCAACGATGATGGCATCGAACTGCTCTGGCTCGCCCATGGGCTACACCACCGCGGTCAGCGCTGCGATGGCGAACCCACCCAGCACGGCAACGGCGTCCTCCACCAAGGCCACCGGCAGGTCGCGCCCTCCGGTGACGGCGACCAGACGGGTGCGGGCCTCGTAACCGCCCAAGGTGCCCAGCACGGCGCCGATCATTCCGGACCCGAGCCCGCCGAACGTGTAACCCCATGCGGTACCGATCACGGCGCCCGCGAACGCCCCGGTGGCCAATCGGGCGACGAACTGAACCGCGGTCTTACGGCTCGGGGTCTTCGGCAGCTGGTCGGTAATCAGTTCCACCACAGCAAGAATGGTGAGAACGGTGACGGTGATCGGGTGTGCCAGCCACTGCACCCAGGTGCCGTCCAGATTGATCCAGTGCAGCGCGGCCGCCCACGCCACCACGGCGGGAGGGGTCAACGCTCGCAGCCCGGCCACCACCCCGATGAGCAGCGCCAGCAACAGAACGAGGAAATGGCTCATGCCGGACGCTAACACGCACAGCGCCGCGGCATCCGGCGATCAGAAGCGGCAGAACCTGATGTCCGAAGCCAGGATCGCTTTGGCCCCGATGGCCGCCAGCTCGTCCATGATGCTGTTGACATCGCGACGCGGAACCAGGGCCCGCACCGCCGCCCAGTCCGGATCGGCCAGCGGCGCGATCGTCGGCGATTCCAGTCCCGGAGTGACCGCCATGGCATCGTCCAAAGCCGCACGGGGGCAGTCATAGTCGAGCATCAGGTACTGCTGGCCGAACACCACGCCCTGCACTCGGGCTGTCAGCTGGTCGCGTGCGGCCGCGTTCCCCTGCGCGGCGCCGACGCGTTCGATCAGTACCGCCTCCGATTCACACAGCGGCGCACCGAAGGCGACCAGGCCGTGCAGGCCGAGGGTGCGGCCCGATCCGACAACGTCGGCGATGACATCGGCGACGCCGAGCTGGATGGAGATCTCCACCGCTCCGTCGAGCCGGATTACGGTGGCCTCGGTCCCCCGTGTCTCCAAGTCTTTGCGCACCAGGTTCGGGAACGACGTGGCAATCCGCTTGCCCGCCAAGTCTGCCGTGGTCCATTCCCGGCCGGCCGGGGCCGCGTAGCGGAAGGTCGAGTTGCCGAAGCCCAGCGACAAACGCTCACGCACCGGTGCGTCCGAATCC
This sequence comes from Mycobacterium sp. 155, assembly GCF_000373905.1. Lineage (NCBI taxonomy): Bacteria > Bacillati > Actinomycetota > Actinomycetes > Mycobacteriales > Mycobacteriaceae > Mycobacterium > Mycobacterium sp. 155. The sequence goes on along the minus strand of NZ_KB892705.1, from coordinate 1,053,449 downwards.
GCGGCCAGGTCACGCCCGGTAATACCGAGATCGAGCTCACCGGACCCGACATAGACGGCGATGTCCTTCGGCCGCAGGAAGAAGAACTCCACGTTGTTGTTCGGATCGACGACCGTCAGATCCTTGGGATCGCGCCGCCGACGGTAACCCGCCTCGGCGAGGATCTCGGCGGCCGATTCGCTCAGGGCACCCTTGTTGGGTACAGCAACCCGCAGCATGCTCACAGCTTCCGGTAGACGTCGTCGAGGGTCAGGCCGCGGGCGAGCATCATCACCTGTGTCCAGTACAGCAACTGGCTGACCTCCTCGGCCAGCGCCTCGTCGCTCTCGTGCTCGGCGGCCAGCCACACTTCGCCGGCTTCCTCCAGGATCTTCTTGCCGAGTCCGTGCACCCCGGTGTCCAACGCCGCGACGGTGCCACTGCCGGCCGGCCGGGTCCGCGCTTTCTCGCTGAGTTCAGCGAACAGGCCGTCGAAAGTCTTCACGGGCATGGATTGTTTCATGGCCTGCCTATTGCACCGCACCAGGCCACGATTCACGCTGTCGCGGGCCTACGCCACCGAACCGATCATGCGCCGGTGTGCCGAAACCACGCCACTTCGCTTAAGAATTCACCGCGCGGTTCTGCTCATGGTGCGGGATCTCGCTCTGCATGTCTTCGAGATGTTTGCCCTTGGTCTCCTGCACCCATCGCGACACGAACAGGAACGACAGCACCGCACACAAGGCATAGAAGCCATAGGCAACACCGAGCATGCTGCTCAGCGTCGGGAACGTCACGGTAATCACCCAGTTCGCCACCCACTGCCCGGCTGCGGCCAACCCCAGCGCCGCAGCGCGGATACGGTTCGGGAACATCTCGCCGAGCAGCACCCAGACGACCGGACCCCACGACATGCCGAATGCCACCACGAACAGGTTGGCGGCGACCAACGCCACCGGTCCGGCGACATCACCCAGCACGGGCTTGCCGTCGACCTGACTTGCGGTGCCGAAGATAACTGCCATGGTGCCCAACGTCACCGCCATACCGGCCGATCCCATCAACAGCAGCGGTCTGCGGCCGATCCGATCGATGAGCGCAATCGCGATGAGCGTGGTGACGATGTTGGTGATCGACGTGATCACGGTGATGACGAACGCCTCGCTCTCGCCGAACCCGACGGCCTCCCACAGCACGTTGGAGTAGTAGAAGATGACGTTGATACCGACGAATTGCTGGAAGATCGACAGCCCGAGCCCTACCCAGACGATGCCGTAGATACCGCCGGTCGGTTTGCGCAGATCCCGCCATGACGGCGGCTTGTCGGACTTCAGCGAATCCTGGATCCGTCTGATGGTGATTTCGAGGTTCTTCTCGCCGAGCAGCATGGCGAGCACCTTGCGGGCTTCCGGAATGCGGTATTTCGCAACGAGATAGCGCGGCGACTCTGGGATGGTGAACGCGAGCACTCCGTACAGAACGGCGGGCAACGTCATCGCCAGGAACATCCAGCGCCACGCGGCCAGCCCGAGCCACAGTTCCTCGCGCGACCCTCCGGCCAGATGCGCCAGAAGCGCATCCACGGCCAGCGATATGAAAATGCCGCTGACGATCGCCAGCTGTTGCAGCGAGCCCAGCCGGCCCCGGATGCGCGGCGGTGACGTCTCGGCGATGTAGGCCGGTGCAATCACCGACGCCACGCCGACGCCGACGCCGCCGATGACGCGGAAGATGACCACCAGCCAAATGTTGGGCGCCAGAGCGGTTCCGATCGCGCTGACGAAGAACAGTACGGCGGCCAGTTTCATGACCGAGAGGCGGCCGATGCGGTCGGCCAGGCGTCCTGCCGTCATCGCGCCCGCCGCGGCACCCAGCAGTGCTGAGGCGACCGCAACGCCCAGAGTGTAATCGCCGATGCCGAACTCGTCCCGCAGTGCGGCGACGGCACCGTTGATCACGGCACTGTCGTAGCCGAACAGCAGGCCGCCCAGTGCGGCCACCGAGGCGATGCGCACCACCTTGCCGCTGTGTTCGGATTCCTCGTAGTCCACGCCCGACGTGGAATCACCTACCGGTCCGTGCGTCATGACACGTCCTCTCGCAGCGTTGCGTGATCTGTGCCACCTCACAATCGCACAGTTAACCTGCGGATAGGGTGATATCCGTTCCGGTAATTAACTCAAGCGCTGCGTTGAGCGGGCTCGCGGTCCAGTTCGGCGTGAATCGCCCGCAAATCCTCGACACCGAGCGCGCTGAGTGACTCGACCTGCCTGCGCCGCGGCCCCCGGGGCACCTCGACATCATTGGGCACCACCAGCACCGGGCAGCCGGCTGCCTCCGCCGAAGCCGTACCGGTCACCGAATCCTCCACCGCCAGGCACTGCGCGGTGTCGAACCCGAGCAAGGCGGCAGCACGTAGATACGGATCCGGGAACGGCTTGCCGTTAGGCACTTCGTCACCGCAGACAGTCACCGAAAAATAGTGCCGACCAATGCTTTTCAACGCCCGCTCGGCAAGCTGCCGGTGGGTGTTGGTGACCAGTGCCAGCGGAATGCCCGCAGCCGTCAACCGCTCCAACAGATCCCGGGCTCCGGGCCGCCACGGCAGCCCCTGCTCGAACAGATCACCGGTGTAGCCGTGCAGCCAGTCGGCCGATTCAGCCATCGCCGCGGGATCGGGGTCCAGCCCCAGATCGTCGTAGACGATCCGCATCACCAACTCTGACGAGCCGCCGACGGTCGACTCACGTACCTCCGCGCTGAGCACCCCACCCATGCGTGCATAGAGCGCGTGCATCGAGATGTCCCAGAGTTTTTCGGAATCGACGAGAGTGCCGTCCATGTCCCACAGCACCGCATCCATGGTGCCATTGTCCCATCGCGCCTTGGGCAGGGCGAAATCGTGTGACTGAAGGCACGCCGCACGGTCACCCATGCGTGGCTGCTCGACCAGGGTAGGCCTCAGTCCTCCGGGTTGTAGCCGAGATTGGAGGAAAGCCAGCGCTCAGCCTCGGCCAGCGTCCAGCCCTTGCGTTTCGCGTAGTCGGCGACCTGGTCCTGGGCCAACCTGCCGACCACGAAGTACTGCGACTGCGGGTGCGAGAAATACCAGCCGCTGACGGCGGCGCCCGGCCACATCGCCATCGACTCGGTCAGCTCGATGCCGGCCCGCTCGTGGACGTCCATCAACTTCCAGAGCGTGGCCTTCTCAGTGTGCTCGGGGCAGGCCGGGTAACCGGGGGCAGGGCGGATTCCCACGTACTTCTCGCCAATGAGTGCGTCGTTATCCAGCTGCTCATCAGGCTGATATCCCCAGAACTCCTTGCGGACCCGCTCGTGCATCCGTTCGGCGAAAGCCTCTGCCAGCCGGTCGGCGAGCGACTCCAAAAGAATCGCGCTGTAGTCGTCGAGCGCTGCTTTGAATTCCATGATCTTGTCCTGGCTGCCGAGCCCGGCGGTGACGGCAAAAGCGCCGACGTAGTCGGCCAGACCGGAGTCCTTGGGCGCGATGTAGTCACCCAACGACCGGTTCGGGATACCGCCGCGGTGCTCGCCCTGCTGACGCAGGTTGTGCAGCGTGGCAAGCACCTCGGAACGGGTCTCGTCGGTATACACCTCGACGTCGTCGCCGACGGCGTTCGCCGGGAAGAACCCGATCACGCCGTTGGCACGCAGCCACTTCTCCTTGATCAGGGTGTCGAGCATCTCCTGGGCGTCGTCGTACAGTTTGCGGGCTGTCTCGCCCGTCGCCGGGTTGTTGAGGATGTCGGGGAAGCGGCCCTTCATCTCCCAGGCATTGAAGAACGGCTGCCAGTCGATGTACTCGCGCAGCTCGGCGAGGTCGTAGTCATGAAAATCCCGCACGCCGAGACCCTGTACGGGAACCGGCGGCGTGTAGCCGTCCCATTCGATCGGCGTGCGGTTGGCGCGGGCCAGCTGGAGCGTCAGCATCGGCCGCTCGTGCTTCTGGGCGTGCCGTTCACGCAGCGCTGCATAGTCTTTCTCGGTGGCCTCGAGCAGGGCTGGACGCTGCTTGTCGTCGAGCAGTGCGGCAGCCACCGGCACCGAGCGGGAAGCATCCTTGACCCAGACCACCGGACCGCTACGACGCGGCGATATCTTCACGGCGGTGTGAGCGCGTGATGTGGTCGCACCACCGATCAGCAGCGGGATCTGCAGCCCCTCGCGTTCCATCTCGACGGCGAAGTTGGCCATCTCGTCCAGAGACGGAGTGATCAAGCCGGACAGTCCGATGATGTCGGCGTTGTGCTCCTTCGCCGCGTCCAGAATCTTCTGAGCGGGCACCATCACACCGAGGTCGATCACGGTGTAGTTGTTGCACTGCAGAACCACCCCGACGATGTTCTTCCCGATGTCGTGGACGTCGCCCTTCACGGTCGCCATGACGATCGTTCCGTTGGTGTTGTCGGTGTCACCTGGCTGCTTCTCGGCCTCGATGTACGGCAGCAGATAGGCCACGGCCTTCTTCATCACCCGAGCCGACTTCACGACCTGGGGCAGAAACATCTTGCCCGAGCCGAACAGGTCGCCCACGACGTTCATACCGTCCATCAGCGGGCCCTCGATCACCTCGATCGGCCGCCCTCCTGCCGCGGCGATCTCGGCTCGAAGTTCCTCGGTGTCGTTGTCGACGTGGGCGTCGATGCCCTTGACCAGGGCGTGCGTGATCCGCTCGCGGACAGGCAGGCTGCGCCACTCTTGGACAGCCGAGTCGTCGGTCTTCTCAGACTTGTTGAACCGTTCCGCGATCTCGAGGAGCCGCTCGGCCGCATCCTCTCGGCGGTTCAGGACCACGTCCTCGATCCGGTCCCGCAACTCGGGGTCGATCGAGTCGTAGGGCACCAGCGCACCGGCGTTGACGATGCCCATGTCCAGGCCGGCCTTGATCGCGTGGAACAGGAACACCGCGTGGATCGCCTCGCGGACCGGGTTGTTGCCCCGGAACGAGAACGACACGTTCGAGATGCCGCCGGAGATATGCACCCCGGGCAGATTCTCCTTGATCCAGGCGCAGGCCTCGATGAAGTCGATCCCGTACGTCGCGTGCTCCTCGATACCGGTGGCCAGCGCGAAGCAGTTCGGGTCGAAGATGATGTCCTCGGCCGGGAAGCCGACCTCCTCGGTCAGGATCCGGTAGGCGCGGCCGCAGATCTCCTTGCGACGCTCCAGGTTGTCGGCCTGCCCCTGCTCGTCGAAGGCCATCACGACGACGGCGGCACCGAACTTGCGGCACAGCTGTGCCTCGCGGATGAACTTCTCCTCGCCCTCCTTCATGGAGATCGAGTTGACGATCGGCTTGCCCTGCACGTTCTTCAGGCCCGCCTCGATGACCTCCCATTTGGAGGAGTCGATCATCACCGGGACGCGGCTGATGTCCGGCTCGGCCGCGATCAGCTTGGTGAACCGGTCCATCGCGGCGACGCCGTCGATCATGCCCTCGTCCATGTTGATGTCGATGACCTGTGCACCGACCTCGACCTGCTGCAGGGCCACCGACAGGGCGGTGTCGTAGTCCTCGGCCTTGATCAGGTTGCGGAACCGGGCCGAACCGGTGATGTTGGTGCGCTCACCGATGTTCACGAACAGGGAGTCCTCGGTGATGTTGAGCGGTTCCAGGCCCGAGAGCCGCGTGGCGACCGGGATCTCCGGAACCTTGCGCGGCGGCACCCCATCGACGACCTTGGCGATCTCGGCGATGTGCGCCGGCGTCGTTCCGCAGCAACCACCGACCAGGTTGACCAGACCGGCCTCGGCGAAATCGGCGACATAACCCGCCTGACGCGTCGGGGACTCGTCGTACTCGCCGAAGGCGTTGGGCAGGCCGGCGTTCGGATAGCAGGAGACGAAGGTGTCCGCGATGCGTGCCACCTCGGCGATATAGGGCCGCATCTCCGGCGCACCCAGGGCGCAGTTGAGGCCCACCGCGATCGGGTGCGCGTGCCGGATCGAATTCCAGAATGCTTCGGTGACCTGACCGGACAACGTCCGCCCAGAAGCATCGGTGATGGTGCCCGAGATGATCACCGGCCACCGGCGTCCGCGATCCTCGAACAGTGTCTCGATGGCGAACACCGCGGCCTTGGCGTTCAGCGTGTCGAAGATCGTCTCGACGATGAGGATGTCGGCGCCACCGTCGACCAGGCCCTTGGCGGCTTCAAGGTAGGCAGCGACCAGCTGGTCGTAGGAAACGTTGCGGGCCCCGGGGTCGTTGACGTCCGGCGAGATCGACGCGGTGCGCGTCGTCGGTCCGAGCGCCCCCGCGACGTAGCGGGGCAAGTCCTGCGTGCTGAACTCGTCGCAGGCTTTGCGGGCCAGGGCCGCACCGGCGTAGTTCAGCTCGTAGCTCAGCTCTTCCATGCCGTAGTCGGAGAGCGAAACCGCGTTCGCGTTGAACGTGTTTGTCTCCAGGATGTCCGCACCCGCCTCGAGGTATTCGCGGTGGATCCCCTCGATGATCTGTGGCTGCGTCAGGTTGAGCAGATCGTTGTTGCCCTGAACAGGGCTCGGCCAGTCCTTGAACCGCTCGCCGCGGTAACCGGCCTCGTCCGGCCGGTCCCGTTGGATCGCAGTGCCCATCGCGCCGTCGATCACCATGATCCGCTGGCCGAGAGTAGCCGTCAGTTCGTCGGTGCAGTCGGGGCGGATGTTCGGCTCGAAGACACTCGACTCAGAGATCGTCGACTCAGCGATGTTCAAGGCGTTCACATACTCTCCTTCCGCAACGGAAGGCGTCCTTGACTCTGCCGAGCGTGGCGGAAACGGGCAGAAACCCGGAACCGTTGCAACGCCTCTCGACCAGAAGAGTCTACGTCGTCATCCGACAGACGCGTGGACACCCAACTCGTCGCCACGATCGACCTGACCCACTTCGCGATACGCGCCACCGCCCACCGCGCGCCGCGACAAGGTGTCGAGCCGATCGGTGTCGTAGGCGGGCCGGTCAGCAGCGTTCACATCGACAGGGTAGTCGGTCTATGAAAACTGCTTGTTCGCGCAGGCGGGTCATCGACGCGAAATGACCCGCGACGCCGGGGCGCTCATCGCCCCCACGCAGGGCTTACGCTGACAGTGTGACACTGTCCTATCCGAGCGGAGGCAGGCCGTCCGACCTGCCCGAATTGCAGAACGCCATCGTCGTGGCGGCGTTCGAAGGATGGAACGACGCCGGTGACGCGGCCAGCGATGCGCTGGACCACCTCGATGCCATCTGGGAAGCCGAACCGATCGTCGAGATCGACGACGAGGCCTACTACGACTACCAGGTCAACCGACCGGTGATCCGGCAGGTCGACGGCGTGACGCGAGAGCTGGTGTGGCCGTCGATGCGGATCTCGCACTGCCGTCCGCCGGGCAGTGAGCGCGACGTGGTGCTGATGCACGGCGTCGAGCCCAACATGCGGTGGCGGACCTTCTGCGCCGAGTTGCTGGCCATCGCCGACAAGCTCAACGTGCAAACCGTGGTGATCCTCGGGGCATTGCTCGCCGATACGCCCCACACCCGGCCGGTCCCGGTGTCGGGTGCCGCGTACTCCTCGGAGTCGGCCAAGTTCTTCGGGCTGGAGGAAACCCGCTACGAAGGGCCGACCGGTATCGCCGGGGTGTTCCAGGACGCGTGCGTGCAAGCAGGCATCCCGGCCGTGACGTTCTGGGCGGCCGTGCCGCACTATGTGTCCCAGCCGCCCAACCCGAAGGCCACCGTGGCCTTGTTGCGCCGTGTCGAGGACGTGCTGGACATCGAAGTACCACTGGCCGATCTGCCCGCGGCGGCCGAGGAGTGGGAGCAGGCCGTCACCGAGATGACCGCAGAGGACGAGGAGATCGCCGAGTACGTCCAGTCACTGGAACAGCGCGGTGATGCCGAGGTCGACATGAACGAGGCGCTGGGCAAGATCGACGGTGACGCGTTGGCGGCGGAGTTCGAGCGCTACCTCCGGCGGCGCGGCCGCTGAGCGAATTACAGGTCCACACCGAGCAGTGCGTCGACAGCGGTGGCGACCGCCCGCGGTGCTGCGGTGTCGTGCCCGCCGTAGGAGATCGCATCGGTGGCCCAACCATCAAGCGCAGCAAGCGCTTTCGGAGTATCCAGATCGTCGGCGAGATACTGCCGGACTCGTGCGATCACGTCAGTGGCGTCCGGTCCTGCGGGCATTGTGGTCGCCACGCGCCAACGTTCCAATCGGGCGTTGGCCTCATCGAGTACCTGCCGGCTCCAGGACCGGTCGGAACGGTAGTGCCCGGCTAGCAGGCCGAGCCGGATTGCGCCCGGATCGGCGCCGTCGGTGAGCAACCGGGATACCAGCACCAGGTTGCCCCGGCTCTTGCTCATCTTGTGCCCATCCCAGCCGATCATTCCGGCATGCACATAGTGCCGCGCGAATCTGCGCTCCCCCGTTACGGATTCGGCATGCGCGGCAGAGAACTCGTGATGCGGGAAGATCAGGTCGCTCCCGCCACCCTGGATGTCCAGCCCGGTCCCGATGCGGCTCAACGCGATTGCCGAACATTCCACGTGCCAGCCGGGCCGACCCGGCCCGAACGGAGACGGCCAGCTCGGTTCCCCGGGCCGGTGCGCGCGCCACAACAGCGCATCGAGCTTGTCAGCCTTGCCCGTGCGGTCGGGATCGCCGCCACGCTCGCCGAACAGCCGGAGCATGGTCTCGCGGTCGTACCCGGACTCGTACCCGAACTGCACGTTGGCGTCGGCCCGGTAGTACACGTCGGGATACTGCGGATCGTCGACAACGTATGCCGCGCCGGAGGCCAGCATCTTCTCGACCACCTCGACCACCTCGGCGATCGCATCGGTGGCCGCCACGTAATCGTGTGGGGGCAGCACTCGCAGCGCGGTCATGTCGTCGCGGAACAGTTGGATCTCGCGGTTCCCGAGGTCGCGCCAGTCCAGGCCGTCGCGCTCGGCCCGTTCGAACAGCGGATCGTCGACGTCGGTGATGTTCTGCACATAATGCACGGTGTGCCCGGCGTCCAGCCACAGCCGGTACACCAGGTCGAACGCCAGGTAGGTCGCCGCGTGGCCGAGGTGTGTCGCGTCGTAAGGCGTGATGCCGCACACGTACATGGTGGCTGTCGGCCCCGCGCCGACCGGGCGGATCTGCCGGTCGGCGCTGTCATACAGGCGCAGCTGGGGACCCTGCCCCGGCAGGGTGGGAATGTTCGGCGCGGGCCACGACTGCATGGCTTCGACTTTAGGGTGCTCGGTCAGCACGGGCCTCTCCCGGTCGGTCGGATCACCGAAGACAGACTCGGTTCACCGAACACCGACAACGACGAAAGCCGATCCATTCCCGTCGAGCCCATCAGGCGGCGCCGACCGCGGCGAGCAGGATCGGGGCCAGGTCCTGACGGCACATCACAAAATCCGGCAGGTAGGGGTCGGCCCGGTTGTACACCAGCCGCGACCCGTCCAGTCGGGAAGCGTGCAGACCCGCGGCCAGCACCACACCGGCCGGGGCGGCCGAATCCCATTCCCACTGCCCGCCGGCATGGATGTAGGCGTCGACGTCGCCGCGGACCACGGCCATCGCCTTGGCCCCGGCCGATCCGATCCGGACCAGTTCGAAGTCGAGCCGGTCGCGCATCCGCCACAGCACGGGTGGCGGGCGGTTGGAGCTGGCGGTGACGAGGATCGGGCCGTCACGGCGCGCCGGCGGCGGCTCCACGGTGTCGCTGCGGTACACCTCGCCCCGCGCCGGCAGCGCCACTACCGCGTCGGTCAGTCCGGGCCCGCCGGCGCGGTTGCGCTGCCACAGTGCGATGTGCACAGCCCAATCCTCGCGCCCCGGCAGGGAATACTCATGCGTGCCGTCGACAGGGTCGACGATCCAGACGCGGTCGGCGTCAACTCGGGACAGGTCATCGACAGCCTCTTCGCTGAGCACCGAATCGTGCGGGCGGGCTTCGGCGAGCCGGGCCAGGATCAGTTCATTGGAGCGTCGATCGCCCTCATCGCCGAGGTGGTAAGGATCGTAGAAACCGACCTCTTCACGGACGGCCAGCAACAACTCACCCGCCTCCTGGGCCACCGCGGCGGCCAGGTCGGCATCGGTCGAGTGCATTCAGTCAGTATCGGGTGGCGGGAAAACCGGTGCCGGATCGGGGTCGGCATAGCCGTGGCCTCGCTCGCGATGAGCACCGCTGGCGATCCGCTCAGAACGGCGGCCACGGGATGGGCCGTCGCCGATCCGCGGTCGGAAGCACCGGATCATCCAGTAGCCCAACGACTCTGGCCCGCAAGGCGGCAACCTCCCGGTGGGTGATGTGGTCGTGCAACTGCGCGGCCAGATCGTCGGCCAACCGCTCGCGTAGCGTCGCCACGGCCACCAGGGTGTCATCGTCCACGGGCTTACCCGCCCAGCCCCACAGCACGGTGCGCAGCTTGTCCTCGACGTGCAGGCTGACGCCGTGGTCGACGCCGTAGACCTGTCCGTCGACCCCGGTCAGGATGTGGCCACCCTTGCGGTCGGCGTTGTTGATCAGCACGTCGAACACCGCCATGCGGTACAGCCGCGGGTCGTCGGCGTGCACCAACGTCACTTCGTCCCCGGCGTAGTCGTAGGCCTGCAGAATCGGCAGGAAACCCGGCGGAATGTGCCCCGCCGGCAGCAGATCCACCAGATCAGGGCCGGAAGCCGTTTGCCCGGCGTCGTCGTCATCCGGCTGACCGACCCAGCGCTGCACCATTCCCGGGCCAGCAGGCCCCTCCCGAATAATGGTGTAGGGCACAATGTTCCAGCCCAGGGCGGTCGATACCAGGTAAGCACTGACCTCGCGGCCCGCCAGCGTACCGTCAGGAAAATCCCACAGCGGGGCCTCGCCGCGCACCGGCTTGTACACGCAGTGCACCTGGTGGCCCCGCAGGTGCGCCTCGCACAGGAAGGTGGCATTGCTCGCCGAACGGATCCGACCGACTACCGTGAGCTCGCCGTCGACCAACACCTCACTGTCGTCGGGCCCGCCGTCAGCTGTCCGCGTCATCTTCGGCTCCGGCGATCGCACCGCGCCGGTAGCCGTTGGTGCGCACACAGATATGCCCCTCGGGATCCAGCGGCTCGTCGCACAGCGGGCAGGGCGGCCGCCCCGCCGAGATGACCCGGTTCGAGCGTGTCGCGAACTCCCGGGCCGACTCGGGCGTCAGGAACACCCGCACCGCATCGGGGCCTTCCTCCGCGTCGTCGAGCACCACCGACGCATCGAACTCGGCATCCGAGACGGCCAGTAACTCCACCACCACCGTCTGCGCTTCCGAGTCCCAGCCCAGGCCCATGGTGCCGACCCGGAACTCCGCGTCCACCGGAGTGATGAGCGGCTGCAGATCGACCACCTCACCGGTGTCCGGCGGGACGGGCGTGCCGAACCGGCGGTTGATCTCCAGCAACAGCGCCCCGATACGTTCGGCCAACACCGCCACTTGCTGCTTCTCCAGCATCACCGAGATCACCCGGTTGTCGTGGACCGCCTGCAGGTAAAAAGTCCGGTTTCCGGGTTGGCCGACGGTCCCGGCCACGAAGCGGTCGGGAGTACGGAAGACATGTATTGCGCGGGCCATGGCACCTTCCAAAATACCGGTATCAGCACTAACGGTCAGTCGGTGGACCCGCCGACCACGGCGTCGGTGGCGGGTTTGGCGGCCAGGCCGGCGCTGAGCTGTGGACCGGTGTGGTTGACGTGCACGACAAACGGGCGCACGTCGGTGTACTGGATCACACTCATCGACGCCGGGTCGACAGTGATCCGCTGAAAGCCGTCCAGGTGCACACCGAGCGCGTCGGCGAGCACCGCTTTGATTACGTCGCCGTGGGAACACGCGACCCACAATGCGTCGCCGCCGCGCTCCTCGGCCAGTGCCCGATCCCGCTCCCGCACCGCAGCCACGGCGCGGGCCTGGACCTGCGCCAACGCTTCCCCGTCGGGGAACACCGCCGCGCTGGGCTGCTGCTGCACCACACCCCACAGCGGTTCCTTCACCAGCTCACCGATCTTGCGGCCGGTCCAGGCACCGTAGTCGACCTCGGTCAACCGGTCGTCGACGATCGGTTGTACCCCGAGAGCAGCGGCCAGCGGCTCCACGGTCCGTTCGCAGCGCAGCAGCGGCGACCGCACGATCGCACGCACCGGCAGGTCGCCTATCCGGCCGATCACAGCCGCGGCCTGCTCGATGCCACGCTCGTCGAGGTCGACTCCCTCCGAGCGGCCTGCCAGCGTGTGGGCGGTGTTCGACATCGAGCGAGCGTGCCGCAGCAGGATGACAGTCATATCGGCTCCCTCGGTCAGTACGCGGTCAGTACTCCGGTGCCGAGCAGCGCCAGCACTGTCACACCGGCCACCACGCGGTAGCCGACGAACCAGTACATGCTGTGGGACACCAGGAATTGCAGGAACCAGGCAATCGCGGCGAATCCGACGACGAACGCGATCACCGTCGCCACCAAGAGCTGCGGACCGCTCGCACTCATGCCCTCCCCGACCGGATGGAACGCGTCGGGCAGTGAGAACAGCCCCGAGGCGAACACCGCTGGGATCGCCAGCAGGAAACCGAACCGGGCCGCCAGTTCGCGGTCCAACCCCAGGAACAAGCCGGCGCTGATCGTGGCACCGGAGCGCGACACCCCCGGCACCAGCGCAAGGCACTGCGCCAGGCCGACCACGACGCTGTCCCGCCAGGTGAGCTGCTCCACATGGCGGGTCTGTCTGCCGAAATACTCTGCCGCGGCGATCACCGCCGAGAACACGATGAGCGCCGAGGCCACGAGCCAGAGATTGCGTGCACCGGTGCGGATCTCGTCCTTGAACAGCAGCCCGAAGAACCCGATGGGAATGCTGCCGATGATGACGAACCAACCGAGCCGGTAGTCGGCATTGCGGTGCGCCGCGACGAACAGCCCGTTGAGCCAGGCTTTGACGATCCGCCAGATGTCGCGAGCAAAGTAGATCAGCACCGCCAGTTCGGTGCCGAGCTGGGTGACCGCGGTGAAGGAGGCGCCCGCGTCGTTGTGGAAGAACAGCCGTGAGGTGATCGCGAGGTGCCCGGAGGAAGAGACCGGAAGAAACTCGGTGAGTCCCTGGACAATCGACAAGACGATCACTTGCAGCCACGACATCGCCGGCACGTCAATCACGACGAAGACCGTACCGTGGGGGTTCGGTCAGCGTAGAAGTCGCGGTACCGGCTGTGCGTCGGCAACCGCGTCACGTACGGTCGCCGACAAGCTGCGCTCGTCGGTCAGGTCGATATCGGTCAGCTTGCGGCTGGCGAGCGCCACTACATCTTCTTCGGAGGGCACTGGACCGGACAGTCGCGGTCGGTACACCTCGATGATCAACTGCCCGTGTTCTATATGGAAGGAGAAGGTCCGGCCGTCACCCACCTGGCCAAATCCACTGGCATGGACACCCGTGGAAATGTCCTCGATAGCAAACTCCTGGTGCCTCGATTCCCGGTCTGCGGCGAGGGTCATGGTTGGCACCATACTCTTGCCTATGCAACCACGTGCGCAGACGCGTCCAATTGCCGGCGACGGCCTTGCCTAGACTTGGCGGTCGACCATCCACCCCGATCGAGAGCCGTCCGTTGCGCCTAATCCCTGCAGGTCAGCCGATTTGCGCTGCCGTGGCAGCACTGGCATTGCTGCTTGCGTCCGGTTGTTCGTCGAACCCGGCCGACGCCCCGCCACCAACCATCGAACCCGCTCAGGCCGCAGTATCGCCCCCGGCCACCGGCACGCCCGACGGCGAAGTCCTTCCTGTCGGCGGTCACGCCCAGTCCGCGACGTTCGATTCAGCAACGGCCACTCTGGCCCTGCTCGGACCGGGCCCGCAAGGGCAGTCGATAGTGACGTTGGTGGCCGGGCCCCAGCCGCCGCGCACCGTCCTGCTACCCACGACGGCGTCAGCGATGACGAGCGACGGCCACGGCGAGCTGCTGCTGACCACCCGTGGCGGTTACTTCCGGGTAGATATCGCGACGGGCAAAGCCGCCAAGGTCACCGTCGGCGGTCAGCAGGACACCGAATTCACCGCGATCGCGTTGCGCGTGGACGGTAATGCAGTGCTCGGCAGTGCTGACGGCGCGGTCTACACATTGAGCTCACCGGATACGGTCAGAGCCCGGCTAAAGATCTTCGCACGCGTGGATGCCCTTGTCACGCAAGGCAACACCACGGTGGTGCTGGATCGTGGACAGACCTCGGTCACTGAGGTCGACGACACCGGAACCAAGGCCGAGCAGGCGCTGCGCGCCGGCGACGGCGCCACCACCATGGTCGCCGATCCGCACGGCCGGGTCCTCGTCGCCGACACCCGCGGCGACGAACTGCTGGTGTTCGGCACCGACCCGCTGATCATGCGTCAGCGTTACCCGGTGCGGGCCGCCCCGTACGGGCTGGTGGCCTCCGCACGCCTGGCCTGGGTGTCGCAGACAGCGGACAACACGGTGATTGGTTACGATCTTGACACCGGCATTCCCGTCGAAAAGGTGCGTTATCGAACCGTGCAGCAACCCAACTCCCTGGCCTACGACGACAAATCCGGCACACTGTATGTGGTGTCCGGGTCAGGAGCTGGCGTGCAGGTGATCCCCCACGCGGGGGCATCGTGACTTCGATTCAACGCGGCCGGATGCCACCGGGGTGGGACGCCGAAGGACTCTCCGACGAATACGACTGGGTGCCGTTGCGGCTGCCACCCGATGTGACCAGGGTGAGCGCCTCCATCCGGCTGTCCATCGAAGCGGAATACCGCGGCTGGGAACTGACCCGGGTACGGGCCTACACAGACGGGAGCCGACGGGTGCTGTTGCGCCGCAAGAAAACCGCCGCCACCATGCCGGGCACCCCGGATCAGCCGACGCCGTGATGTACAGCACGCTGCGGCGGGCGCTGTTCCTGGTGCCGCCGGAACGGGTCCATGTCTGGGTGTTCGCGCTGCTGCGCATCGCCACCGGCCCGGCGGCGTTGCGACGAGCGCTGCGCGGCCGGCTGGCACCGAGCGACCCGGTGCTGGCCAGCACGGTGTTCGGAGTGCGCTTCCCCGGCCCGATGGGTCTGGCGGCCGGGTTCGATAAGGACGGCCGCGGACTGACGACCTGGGGTGCGCTGGGCTTCGGGTACGCCGAAGTGGGCACCGTGACCGCAGCGGCACAGCCCGGTAACCCGCAGCCACGGTTGTTCCGCCTGCCCGAGGACCGCGGGCTGCTCAACCGGATGGGCTTCAACAACGCCGGTGCGGGCGCGTTGGCGATACGCCTGGCCCGGCACACCGCCGATGTACCGATCGGGGTGAACATCGGCAAGACCAAGATCACGCCGGCCGGGGACGCTGTCGAGGACTACGCGCAGAGCGCCCGACTGCTGGGCAGCCTGGCCTCTTACGTTGTGGTCAACGTCAGCTCACCCAATACCCCCGGGCTGCGCGACCTGCAGGCGGTGGCCTCGCTGCGGCCGATCCTGGCCGCGGTCAAGGCCGAGACGACAAAACCGGTGCTGGTCAAGATAGCACCCGACCTCTCCGACGCCGATATCGATGAAATCGCTGATTTGGCAGTCGAATTGGAGCTCGCCGGAATCGTCGCGACCAACACCACGATATCGCGGGACGGGTTGGTGACGCCGGGTGTGGCCGAACTCGGAGCCGGCGGCGTCTCCGGACCGCCGGTGGCCCGACGTTCGGCCGAGGTGCTGCGCCGGCTGTACCGGCGCGTGGGCGACAAGCTGGTGTTGATCAGCGTGGGCGGTATCGAGACCGCCGACGACGCCTGGGACCGGATCGTCTCAGGAGCCACGCTGCTGCAGGGCTACACCGGGTTCATCTATGGCGGCGGATTGTGGGCCAAGCAGATTCACGACGGCATTGCCGCGCGTCTGCACGCCGGCGGGTTCGCGTCACTCACCGACGCCGTGGGCTCGACCATCTCTCGCGAGCAGACGTGAAAGCCCCTCTCTGACCGGCGTTTCGGGTACTTTCACGTCTCAGTGTCATTGTGAGGGTGCTGTGTTGCGGTGTGTCGAGGTGACAGACCCCGCGTGCGGTGGTTGGTTCCGGATCATCTGGTGTCTGGCTCATTTCGCGTCTGCCGCCCCTTTTTTGGGGGGTTGGCGTTGAGCAGTAGTGCCGGCACCAGATGAGAAGGACCGGACGGCGTGACTTGATAGGAGCGTGGCATCGCCCCGACTGAGAAGTGTCCGCCGCCCGGCCCAACCTCAATACACCCCCTCTTCATGACTGAAGGAGGCAACCACCATGGTTGTTGTTGGAGCCGATGTACACAAGCGCAGCCACACCTTTGTCGCGGTCAACGAGGTTGGACGCAAGCTCGGCGAGAAGACCGTCAAGGCCACCACCGCCGGGCACCACACGGCCATCACGTGGGCGCGCGAGCAGTTCGGCACCGAGCTGATCTGGGGCATCGAGGACTGCCGCAACATGTCCGCGCGCCTGGAACGTGACCTGCTGGGCGCCGGGCAAAAAGTGGTCCGGGTGCCCACCAAGCTGATGGCCCAGACCCGCAAGTCCGCGCGGGTGAGGGGCAAGTCCGATCCGATCGATGCGCTCGCGGTGGCCCGGGCGGTGCTGCGGGAACCCGACCTGCCGGTGGCGTCTCATGACGAGACGTCGCGGGAGTTCAAACTGTTGACCGATCGCCGTGATGTCCTTGTAGCACAACGTACCTCGGCGATCAACCGGTTGCTCTGGCATGCCCATGACCTCGATCCCGAGCGGGCCGCCGCGGTGGGCTCACTCAGTGCCGTCAAGCAGCAGCAGACGCTCATGGCCTGGCTGACGGAGCTGCCGGGTCTGGTCGCCGAAATTGCCCGCGCAGAGCTGACCGACATCATCCGACTCACCAGCGAGATCAACGCCTTAGCCAAGCGTTTGGCGGCCAGCGCGCACCGGTCCGCCCCGGCGCTGCTGGAGATCCCCGGCTGCGCGGAGCTGACTGCGGCCAAGATCGTCGGCGAAGCCGCCGGCGTCACCCGGTTCACCAGTGAGGCGGCGTTCGCCTGTCACGCCGGAGTCGCGCCCATCCCGGCGTGGTCGGGGGCCAGCGCCGGGCAGATGCGGCTCAGCCGCGCCGGTAACCGTCAACTCAACACTGCCCTCCACCGCATCGCCGTCACCCAGATCCGCATGACCGGCAGCGCCGGGCAGATCTACTACCACAAGCTGGTCGATGCCGGGAAAACCAAAGCCGCCGCCCGGCGCTGCGTCAAACGCCGCATCGCCCGCCGCGTCTACCAAGCCCTCCGCCGCGACGCCGGCCACCCCGACCACCAAACCCCCAGTCAGCCGCCACAATCAGCAGCGGCTTGACATAGGAGCTATTGCTCGGCGAGAAAGCTACTTCTGCTCGTAGGTGCCGTGGATGACGGCGCGGGCGATAGCCTGGCCGAACAGGTTGAAGCCCAGGTACGCCGGCGTAGCGCCCTCGGGTAGCTCAAGCGACTCGACGGGCAACGCGTGCACGGCGATGTAGTAGCGGTGCGGGCCGTGTCCGGCCGGCGGGGCCGCACCCAGGAACCGCTTGAGGCCCCCGTCGTTGGTGAGCGTGACCGCACCGCCCGGCAACGCGTCGCCGTTGCCGGCATCGGCGGGCAGAGAGGTGACGCTGACCGGCAGGTCCGCGACCGCCCAGTGCCAAAAGCCCGACAGTGTGGGCGCATCCGGGTCGTACACCGTCACTGCGAAACTCTTGGTCTCTTCGGGGAATCCCGACCATCTCAGCTGTGGCGATACATCGTTGCCGCCGGCTCCGAAGATGCCACTGAGCTGGTCGTTGGCCAGCGGCTGCCCGTCGGTGACCGATTCGGAGGTCAGCGTGAACGTCGGCAGCTGCGGCAGTTTGTCGTACGGCGAATCACTCACGATGCCCTTTCAGCAGTGCGTCAAGAAATGTTCGAGGACCTTCGCGCCGAACTGTAGTGCGTCGATCGGCACCCGCTCGTCTACCCCATGGAACAGCGCGGCGAAGTCCAACTCCGGCGGTAGCCGTAGCGGGGTGAACCCAAAGCAGCGAATTCCCAACCGCTGGAACGACTTTGCGTCGGTACCACCGGAGAGCATGTAGGGCACGATACGTGCCCCGGGATCCACCGCCAGCAGCGCGGCGTTCATCGCGTCGACCAGGTCACCGTCGAACGTGGTCTCGTAGGAGGGCAGGTCGCGCTCCCAGCTGCGGGTGACGTCCGGGCCGATCAATTTGTCGATCTCGCGCTCGAACGCCGCCTTACGACCGGGCAGCACACGGCAGTCCACGACCGCCTCGGCCGTGGCCGGTATGACGTTGGCCTTGTATCCGGCCTTGAGCATCGTCGGGTTGGCGGTGTCACGCAGGGTCGCCGAGACTATGCGCGCCACCCCGCCGAGCTTCTCGATCGCCATGTCGAGATCCGGGGAGTTGACGTCGAATTCGTATCCGGTCTCTTCGGACACCGCGGCCAGGAACTGCTCCACGGCATCGTTGAGAACCAGCGGGAAGCGGTGCCGTCCGAGCCGGTCGACCGCGCCCGCAATCGCCGTCACAGCGTTGTCGTCGTGCACCATCGACCCGTGGCCGGCCCGGCCCCGCGCAGTCAACCGCATCCAGGACAGGCCCTTCTCGGCCGTCTCGATGAGATAGAGCCGCCGCTCACCGCCGTCCTTGCGCGGAACTGTCAGCGAGAATCCGCCGACCTCGCCGATCGCCTCGGTCACCCCGGCGAATAGGTCCGGCCGGTTGTCCACCAGCCAGTTCGCACCGTAAGTGCCGCCGTGCTCCTCGTCGGAGACGAACGCGAACACCAGGTCGCGCGGCGGCACGATGCCGGCCCGCTTGAAGTGCCTGGCCACGGCGATCATCATCCCGACCATGTCTTTCATGTCGACCGCACCGCGGCCCCACACGTAGCCGTCTTTGATCGCGCCGGAGAACGGGTGCACGCTCCAGTCCGCCGGTTCGGCGGGCACTACGTCGAGGTGCCCGTGGATCATGAGTGCCCCGCGCTGCGGATCGGCACCGGGCAGCCGCGCGAACACGTTGCCCCGCCCGGGTGCACCGGCTTCGACGTATTCGGTGGTGTAGCCCACCTCACGAAGCCGGTCAGCAACCCACTCAGCGCAGTCCGCCTCGCACTTGGTCGTGGCAAGATCGCCGGTATTGGAGGTATCGAACCTGATCAGAGCGCTGACGATGTCAACCACCTCGTCAACGCTGCCCACGGGGACAGTCACCTGACCATTCGTACCACCGATTCGGATCACTGCGCCGACCGACGCACGGCAAGCCGACACCTTGGGTCTGACCGCCCGGGTTTGGGGCCTGGGCCCTCAATCCGTTAGCCTTAGGCGCCCAACCCGTGAGGTTGGCGAGTCCGAGTGGCGGAATGGCAGACGCGCTAGCTTGAGGTGCTAGTGCCCTATTAACGGGCGTGGGGGTTCAAGTCCCCCCTCGGACACAAAAGTTAGCTGTGCGTGTCCAAAAATCCGCTCTGACCTCGGTCGGAGTGGATTTTTTTGTGGTAGCCGGTTTTCGTCACCTCCGACACAAACCCCCACACTGACGTCATGAACCTGCTGAAACGCCGCTAACCGTGCTGTTTAGCGCTCAATCCTGGGAGGCGGCACATACATGTTGCCGTCTTATCGGCTGACTCTTCGCTTCCGGGCGGTGAGGCGAACCACCTGCATCCACTCCGCAAAACCGCTCCCCTTGCTCGCGGGGGGCGTTGCCCGTCTGCGACCTGCAGACCGACAGCGACACGTCCAGCCCGGTCCGACCCGTCCTCAGTCGACGGATGAGATACCTTCCGGTGAGACGCGCGCCAGCCGGGTTCTCTCTGTCTGTCCTGGTCCTGCTGTAGCTGGTCGGCCTCCATCCACCGCTACGCGGGGCGGCGCGGCGTCGACCATCTATCCACCGGACAGGAGAATCGGCGGACATTCGACATCGTCGCGTGGCTCCGGGCTGAGCGGCTCATCAGGTGACGTTGTCGAGCGACAAGGTGACGGGCCGCCGTGACAGCTGACGCGGTCGAGGATGCTGGACGGTACCAGGAATGCTCGTCCTGGCGACGCCGGCCACGGAGAGTCTTTCGTCGATGATCTTTCCGTCCTGTCGTGCAACGACTTTCGGTACCCGGACGAGGGCATCGGTCCACAGCAGCAGCCGGTTGCCGCAATGAACTAACCGGCGGTCTGATAGTGCCGGCGCTTCGATGCACGCCAGCATCGTCCAGCGCCTGAAATTGACTGGCCGCCAGTGCTTTCATCATCCTTTCGGGGCTGGCACCCTCGATTCACGGGTTCGCCTCCACGACAGATGGATTCATGGGTTCAATCCTATAAAGAAGTCTTCGAGCTGAGCGTCGATCACGTCGAACGGATTGCGATTTTGACTGGCCAAGTCCGCCATCCCGATCAAGTCGTCGTCACTGATGAACACAATCAGCGCGTGAGCACCCTCGTCGCCGAGCCATGCCCGACGGCGCTGCGCACGTGCCTCCTCGGATGGGTCGTGGCGTGATACCAGGAGCCCGAACGTCCTGAATGCCTTGCGCCATAGGTAGCGATGTATTTGTCGCACTGAGTCCGCGCCGACCGGCTCTGAGTAGTTCTTGAACTCTGCAACCACGAACCGACTGCCGTACTCTGCCCTTGCCCGTGCCCATGGTCCGTTTTGCGACCGGATCGGGTACACCGCATCCATGATGTCGAGACCATCATCGGAGCGATATTGGGGGCTGGGAGCGCCGAGTTCCGGAAGGAAGACGTCCGTGAGTATCCGCGAACCCACCCGCTCGTAGTCTCGCCAGTGCGTCCTACCAGGAGGAATCGCTGCCAACTCTTCGGCAACCGTCAGCGCAGTCGCAGAGCGTGACTTGCCCGCCACCGTGCTCAGCGAAGCGAGCACATCGTCAGCGTGTCGCACCGACGCATACGCGTTCCGGATCGGCCCAGATTCGGACAGCTTCGCGGCTATAGCAGCGCCGTCCCACACCGAAATACCTGAGTCGCTCAGCAGTTGCCGACTCGACGCAGAGACCATTCCAGACGTGGCGAACAGACCAGTTGTACCCAAACCGTACTGGTCCCGTAGCCGCGCTACCTCAGCGATCGTTTGGCGTGAGATGGTCCGGGTGGCTGCATGTTTCACGATTACGAACTGGCGACTCCCGTCTTCTCGATGTACAACCAGATCAACGCCCCCGTCCAGTTGGCCTCTGCTGATCGCCTCTACGGGCACTCTCTCTTGGGCCAACAGTGCTGCGACCAGCTGCTCGAATTGCAGTCCGGACAGCGCCTTCAGATCGAACTCGTGCTCGTCATAGCTCACATCGTCACCTCGTTCCCGTTCGAGAAGAGCCTGTCGAGGCGGTAGCGGAGCCGACCGCAGTGCGGCTGGCCGAAGCGCGTTCCAACCAGTAGTGAACGCTCATGCAAAAACTCCCGCCCGAACGTCGCGCATTCGTAAAAGCTCCATTAGCAGGCGCATTGCCTATACGGGTAGGTAGCTTGTCATCTCTATGCGGGAGCTCAGACGGTACGCCGGCTGCTGGCCGGTCGTGATGTTCTGGCGCTCCAGAAATCCGTGATACGCCCATGGGCGAAACCCGAGGCGATCTGCCACGTGCTGTGCACGGGCACGTCAGTAAATTCGGAGCACTCGATGAGTGGCTTCGTGACTCGAAATCCGCCAGTGGCGACGGTGGGGTCAATACCTCCGGCTCGTGCAACGGTTCGAATCTGTTCTAGGGCATTTTGATTGCGGTCGCTTTCCGCTGTTGTGTCGCGATCTGCAGCGTCTAGGAATAGCTGAAAGTCGTTGTAGTTGCGGGAGTGCCACCGCAACACGCGCTCGATGCGAGGGTTCCGCTGGCGCGGGCCTAGAATCCATAGGCCTGCAGCCGCATTCTCGATTGCCGCGCGCGCGAGCGTTGCACTCACGGCCAAGTGCCGTGGCTCAGAATCGTGATCGGCAACCTTTGCGCCGTGAAGCTGATCGACGGCCGCGTTGATGATATGCCGGATTGCTTCACTAACTTTGAATGGGTTGGCAGCACGGTCATCTCCCGCTAGCGAGCTTCCCGGTTCTACTGCGAAATCGTCTGCGTCACCAATTCGAGCTGCGAGCCGTTCTACCGCCATGGCGAAGTCACCCCATGCTGTGGTTCGCGCAGTCACTGCAGCGGCTGCTTAAGGTTCGTGGCGGTAATGACTGGGTAGGGCGAATTGAATTGCTGTGTTAGGAGGTCAGCATCGATGACGATCAACGGGGTGAGAGTGACGGTCGACGTCGGCGTGATTCGTAATTCCTGTAGTACATCGTTGAGATTGTCGCTTACCCATTCATGGCGTAGGCGCAGACGTTCTACCGCCGATTTCGGTCCCACGAGCAGGGCGCCGAGTTCGTTGGCCATCTCGCGTGGGGTTCTGGCAACCAGAAGGGCTTTGGCTTCGATCAGGAACAATGTGTTGGTGTCCTCGTGGAAGGCAACGATATCGACGTCTCCAAGGTTCTTACCCCCGATGTTGCGGAGGTCGTGGGGTCCGAATCGCCTGGCTCTTCTCCGAACTGGCTTGCACCAACCCTGGAGATACTCCACCACGCGTTCCTCGAACACGGTGCCTTTCCGGTCTGTGGCGGCGCTAAGTGCGGTCTTCATCTCGGATGTGCGTGCCTTTAGTCGGCCTGAGAGGTATTGACCATGCAGCTCGAAGGAAGTGCGAAGTGTGTTGCGGTGGCCGAACATTACGTGGTCGGTTCCATCGATTGTGGATGCAATAAGTGGGCGTCGAAGGTATGAGCGGGCCCGGTTGTAGCGCCATGGGAACGCCTCGGGTCCGAGCGACCAGAAGTCCGGTTCGCGGGTCATCGTGAGCTCGTCGAGGAGTGCGGAAATTTTCTTCTCATCCCAGTCCAGCGTCGACGACATGACTTGTCGGACATGGGCTGTGGATAGGCTGCCTACGTCTTCTTGACCAGCGTCGAGCGATGCGCCCACAATCTCACGGGCAAACGAGGTCACATCGGTGAAGGAAAATCCCCACTCAACTGTCGCGAGATGGTCGGCTGCTGTGCGGTCGTCGTTGCCTTTCTCGTCGTCTGGTTCGCCTTCTGGACGTGTGGCGTCGTCGTAGATGGCTTGGGCGTTGGCGCTGAGGAGGCTTTGCAGCCCCTTCATGTAGTGGTCGGTATCGCGGCTGATGCCGAGTCGACCGGACTCGAGAATCATCAGCTGTGCGTTCGACAAGCCGACATGGATGGCATCCGAGAGAAAGCCCTTGTTCACGACTTCTGAGGCAATGGCCAGAATTTTCTCGTATCCCTCAAGTGTTGGCGCTGCAGCTGAAGGTGGTTGCAGTGCAGCGCAATACTCGATAAGAAATCTCGAGGAGACTGATGCCGTGCTCATTTCACCGATCCACTTTGCGAGGTCCCGAACCTCATCGGAGTCCTGACCAAAGCAGGCGAGTCGCGCTGGGTACCGAGCGCGCTCTACGTATTGCTGGTGCAGTAACGCTTCGTTGGCCTGGATGAGGTATTGAAGCATCGCTGGGAAGTCGTACTTGCCAAGGCTTTCCGCCAGTTTGTCTCGGAGGAAAGCTACGACTTCGTCGTTGAGGACGGCCGTCCGTTCGGTGTCCGCGATATCGCCCACTGCACGGTTGCAGTCCAGCCGGAGATGGGTGCCTACTTCGTCGAGTAGTTGCGCCACACAGGCTTTGGATATTGTCCGGGCCGGTGGTAGCGCTCCTGGCCAGGCGAGCGGGTCGGTGTCCGAGCGCACTACGTGAATCATGCGCCGTTCTCCTGGAGGTGCTAGGGATTCCAGCAGGGAGTCGGACTGGTCACCCGGCTGCGCGGACCCGTTGATGTTTCTGAGCAAGAACACAAATTCGGCGACAAGCTCGCGGTCCAACGCGTTCGCCGGGGCTGGTGGAGCCGGCTTCTGGGGCGGCCGAAATTCGAAGGTGAGGTCCTTGCCTTCAACGGCGGGCCCCGGTCGTATCCATCGCGGGTCCGATTCCTCGGACCAGTCCGACGGCTTGAGCAGGATCTGGACATCCCGATCGAAGGTTGAGAACAACTCCGGCTGTTCGGCGTAAACGTGGAATGCCCAGTAGGCGAGCGCTTCCGCGAGGGTGCGCGTGCGATATGCATCGGACGATGATTGGACCTCGAGCTCGACCCATATCGCGAAGTCCTCGAAGTCGGCAGAAAAGATAATGCGCGGCCAGGCGATTACCTCACGCACCGAGGTTGATTCGCCGTGGCAAAGCAACGATTCGTGAACGACGTTGGCGATGTTCACGAACCTGCGGCCAGCTCGACGTGTAGCCGTGTGGCGCAGCGAGGCTGCGTAGTCCCCATCTATAACAAGTGCAGTAGACGGTGGCGAGTCGTCGCCTTCGTAGAAAGACTCCTCCCCCTCGACGTAATAGCCGTACAGTTCGGCGAGTCCGCTGTGCAAGACCGTCTCAGCAGTCTCGCTGAGGCGATCAAGTGCTTCGGCGAAGTACCACAGGCTCAGTTGTTTTGTGCCAGGGGTGTTTAGCACCGTTTCCAGATCTTCGAATGTGGTGCACAGGTGCATTTGCTCGTTCGGGGTGAGCAACTGGAAGTCGCGTCCGAGGGGCCAGAACACATCAACAGTCAGCTGGCGTCCAGCATCGTTCGGTTCCGCTGCCGGTGGCGCCAACGTGAGAAAGTCGCCAAATACGCTGCTAGCCGACGATTCGAGGGTCGGGATCCATGCCCGAAATTCCAGAGCCTTGTCGCCGTCGATCACACCGCGCAACGTCGCCGAGCCAGGAGCGGAGTTGACCTGCGGTGCTGCATCGAACAGGGATTCACAGAGCTGACCAGTCAACCGTGTTGCGTGCGCCGTCAGGGCCTCCAGCAGCAATGCATGGCAATCGTGGGCCGTCGCCTCAATACAAATGGCGTGACGCAGCGTCACCATCAACTCATGCGGTGCCGCAATGACAACTTTTCCTTCCCCCGTCCGCAGGAACGGGCGCTCAATGAGCGCCTCCTCGACGCCCTCCGTGTCCCGGGCTGGCAGCGTCTCCGTATCGGCGAAGAACATCGATTGAAGGTATTCGACCATTCCCGCGGGCAAGCCGTCGAAGAACTCCGCCTCGTCCAATATCAGAGCCTCAGCCAGGGTCTTCGCGTCCTCGCCAGTCGGCAATCTCAGCGCCGACAATGGTGGTGGCGCGTCGAACAGCTCGAGGCCGGTATGCGCGGTTACAAAGTCACTCGTTAGCAGGAGAAATCTCGCGGCGGCATCCACATTACGTACAAAAGTCTCGGGAAACTGGTGGCGAAATCTACCGAAGATCGCCGGCAGGAGATGACGAATTACAGTGCCCGAATCTGTAGTGATCCCTTGGAGGACTGTGTATGTGCTCTTGAAAAAGGGCACCTCGACGACGGGCAATCCGGTGAACGCCTCGCTCATCTGCGCTACAGAGATGCCCACCTTCGACTCGATCGCAGCGATTGAGTCAGCGACATCGCTTGATACGGGCTCTCTCAACGAGTGCGAAACAAGGCAGCTGAGCGCGGCGAGGTAGTGCAAATTACTCGGTACCAGCTGGAGCGCGACGACACGGGCGATCCGCTCGGCGTCGCCGGCAGGAAGTTCCTCTGTGGTCATCGCGCCTGAATAAATCCGCAGCTCATGCTTGGGAAGATACTGGACAACGTCACCTCAGCCTGCCGTTCTCGGGAGTCGTGACAGGGTCGGGATTCGCGACGTAAACGTGCTCATAAAAGGCATCGCTTTTCTTCGCTTCCACCGAAGAGAAATCCTGACGGTCGCCGCCGCCGAGCCCAGGCTCGGCTTAGGCTCGCATCTCGCTGAGGACAATGTTTCACATGCTCATACCGTGTGGTCAGGGCATTGCGAATATGTCGACGCAACAGTTGCGACAGGGCGGTCGCAATACGGAAACGGAGATTGATTGACGGTAGACGCAGCCACGACTAGAAGCGCTCTGTGAGGTGTCGGTGCACCGCCGTAAATTGAACCCATGCGAATGACAACACCATGTGGAGGGCACCGACGGATTTGCATACCCACGGCAGCCACAGCTGATGACATGAGCGCCTCGGGACGGGGACGCTGTCGCCGCTCGTGTGGCGGCGATGCGTCGGCGCCCCGACCCTCGCCATCGACCAGCAGCGTCCCCCGTCGATCGACCGATCCTTATGAGACGACGCAGTCATGACATCTGATCGGCACCCGAGCACCCATCTCGGTGCCGCCGCCTGGGTGCCCAACGATGACCCCACGCGTCCGTGGGCGGACGCTATCGGACTTGCTGCACAATGGATTTGGAGGCGTAGTGAGGCTGAAGCGGCTCCGCCGCTCCTCGTCACCAACGCCAAGAACGCCGCCCGCTTCGGATACACTGACTTCGAGGACATCATTCGGGCCGGCGGGCACGCCACGCCCCAAAGTCGCACAATCCACGACCCGGGCCCGGTACTGGCGTTCGCGCCCACCGAGCGCTCGCTGCATCTGGCCATGAATCTGGCGCGAGGTCACTCGCTCGCCATCGTCGAGGGCTCATTGCTGTCCCTGAGTGAATGGGCCGCCACAGCCAACGCGCTGAACCTCTTAACCGGCAAGGTGACCGCATCACGAATCACCCCAGAGGTCCGCGACGATCTCGAATCCGTGATCTTCTACGGAGGTCGCAACGGATGGACAAACCCCGACGAGAAGGCGCACCTCCGCACACACCTTGCTGAGCACGTCAGTGCAGGCCGCATAACGCCCGACGAAGCCGCCGCGTACGTGCTGAGCTCACCATCGGTAACTGACCGCGGCGCAAACCGATTGAGAGAGCTGCTCCGCCAAGGTGAACAAGGCCGTCGCCGATAAAGGCGACCTATGTCAGGCCCCCCAACGCAATCCGGCGTCAATCAGCCGATAACAACCAACTATGTAAGGCGCGCGTTCATCCCGACGCAGCGGCGGGCGAAGGTAATTGTTGGACGATCCCGTGGCCGGAGCCGAGGGGTGGGCCGACAGCGCCGGCGCCGCGTGTCGGCAACTCAACTATGGCGCAGTAGCGTACACACCCTCGACGTTTGCGCCCCGACCCAGAGCATCCCTACCTGCTGGAGTGGCCGCAAAGAACTTCTTTCGGCCCTGATCGCCCGAAACCACATGGGCCCAACCGTTTTGGACAAACGTGCTGAACGTCCGTGACAGCTCGTCGCGCCGTACGTTCGATCCATCACGCAATTTCGAATTCAGAAGCTCCGACGGTGACACAGCGGAGTTCTCGATCAGCGCGACCGAGACCAGCTGCGATATTTGCTCCTTGCGCGTGTGGTGCTGGCCGGCCGCGCGTTGCTCCCCTATCGAATCCAACCGGCGATCAAGAACGGCCGACAACGCCCACAACGCTCCAGCGAGAAACGTCTGGCCGTCGACACTATGCAGGTACTGGGCTGGGGTGCAGTCCCCCAGGCTTCCTCTCAGGGCACCAACTGCGCTCTGCGTACCGCGGACGTCGTGTTCATCGCCACTCACTGCAACCCGCCCGATGTCGGCGACCAAGCCGGTCGCGGCGCGCAGGTCTGGGTTGTCCTGCGACACCGCACGCTCACCCAGCGCGTCGAGCAGCGCAGTCAGTTGAGCTGCGGAAGAGGTCGTCGTCGCCATAGCCTCAAGGGTACGACGTCCACAACAGTTGTCAACTGTTGTGGACGTCATAGGAGGACAGCACTCGCTCGGTGTAGTTGAACGTCCACAAATTGGGGCGATCCACGACGCTCGCCTCCGACTCCGACATGGCGACCTGCCCGCCGTCGGTGGCGGCGTAAGGCCCGGCGAACACTGCTTCCGATCGCAGTGCGGCGGGCGCATCGATCCCCATTGCGGTGCTCATCCAGCGCGCCGGCCCGGTCGCGATGACCACAAAGGCCTGGCTTCGATGGCACAACGAGGTCGCAGATCCGATGATCGCTGCAGATTTCTCACTCAAAGCGGCGACGACCAGCAGGTTGACGCCAAAGTCCGCCAGTTGGGCAATGATCTCAGCGTTCATCGAGTCGAAACAGATGAGGGTCGCCATCGTCCAACTCTCGGTCAGGAACACCCGAACCTCGCAGCCTTGCCGGATGCGTTCTTTATAGCCACCGACCTGCGCGGGAAAGATCTTGCGCGGCAGATTGATCACCCTCGAGACACCGCCTGCCGGTGTCGTGACGACCGTCACGGCATCATTGACGATGTAGCCGTCGTCGTCGATGCCCGAAGACACGCCCGAGATCACCAGCCGGGGCGCCGCGCCCATGCTGGGCAGCGATGCGATCACCAGGTCCCGCGACGCAGATGCGAGCCCGTACTCGGGTAGCACGAGAATGTCGGCGGCCGCCGCGCCGACGATGAGTTGGCCGACACGCTGCGCGTGAAGCTCGTGCCCCGTCGGGCCATGGTTGGCGTAGGTGAGGGGCGGCGCTTGGGAGAGTTCGATCTTGAATTCATCGAGGTCGCCGTTGGGTTGCCCCACCGCAGCGACCAGCTCGACGCCGGCGCCCAGGTCGCTGAGGATGTCCCACGATTTGAAATCGAGGACATACCGGAACTCCGCAGCGTCTGCGGTCGCAACCCGCAGCCGCGCCGTGCTCAGCAGCTCCCGAGTGGGAAAGTGGCTGGGCTGGGTGTTGACCGGATGGTCTCCCAGCCATCGACGCGGATCGTGCTCGCGGACGGGGTACACCGTGCCCTCGCCGACGACGACTTCACCCTCATCCTTGAACCACGGCAGGAACGTGTGACCCACGAGACTGTCGATCGCGTCGGCCAGCCCGAGCGCAACCGTTGCTTCATTCATGTCGGCGTCAAACGGTGCATCGTCGAGTTGCTCGAGGCCCACGGCGCGCAACGTCTCGCGATCGTGTCTCGTCGCGTGGGAAAGCGTCGGTCCCGGATCGACCGTCAGCACTGCCTGCGCCGCGGCCGACACGACTATCAAGGTGTCTTCCGGTTCACCGGGCGCCAAGCCGTCCCAACTGGAACTCGACGGCATATGCGCTGCAGCAAAACACAGCAGTTCGGTGGCGATGGCAAGCCAAGTAGCGCTCAGATCCGGGAGGTCCACGACACCGTCGAGAACGACTCGCAGGGCCGATCCGCCGTCCATCGATCCACCCCCCGCGTCCGGCATGCGATCAATGTAGTGGTTGCTCCAATGAGCAGATGTCCGCAGCTGGCCGCTCACGCTGTTTACAACGGAGGCGCCCCAAGAGACGGCAATTTGACCACTCCCAATAGCCGCTGACGCCCCCACAGCCGGCCGTCACGCCCAGCACTGTTCATAGACAACGGCAGTTATCCATGACTATGGACCCGGCTTTGTTACCAATCATCGATGAGCTGGAGGCCTCAACTCGTGTCGTAGGTGGACAACTCCCCTTCGGATACTGAGGAGACCGGGGTGACGCAAGTTTGCTGACGGCATGGCCAGCCGCACAGGAGCGGGGTTAGCTAAGCGCCATTTTGAGTGCTCCGCCGCATCGCTCGGATACGCCGCATGACCGTGAAATACCGCGTCCGACAGAGTTTTATCTGCGGCGCCGACCGCGCCAATACGACCTCGCCGCGGTCTGGGACGACACGGGGTGAACCTGGCTCACCTCTGCCATCAAAATGGCATGACATGCTCTCTACCAGCGGTTTTCTACGCGTCCCACTGGGCGCGAACCGACAGCAGACCGATTTCGAGCAGGGGTTTTTGTTACGATTTATTGGTGAGTTGGAAGGTCTCAACTCGTGTCGCAGGTGGAAAGTCCCCCCTCGGACACAATTTTGTTAGCCGAATACTGCTCAAAATCCCCTCCTACCTAATTGGGAGGGGATTTTTATCGCTTGTCCACGAACACAGCGCCGCCGACGGCTGGCGGGCGCTGTTCCGCAACCGCCTGATAGTGAGCGGGCCCCACGACCCCGCCGCAGTCCTCTGCCGCTCCCCCGACATGACCGACCGGCTTCATCGGTCGAGGTTCGCAGCCGCGATAACCAAAGGAGTTGGGCTCCGGGACGTTACCGAGTGTTGATGAGTCTGGCGACTCTCCGCATGACCGTTCGACTGGCCGCATGTCGGATGCGCTCGAGTGGTGCCGGTGGCGCTGGCGCTGGGACGGTTCCGAGCCTGGGGAACAGCGCGAGCGCGTTGTCCCGGTCGATGTCTCGTCGTGTCGGAGTGTCGATCGCCGGGTACGTTTCGAGCCCTGCCGCGAAGAGCTTGCTTGCGGCCAGCGGCGCGAAGGGCCAGTCGGAGCCGAACGTGATGTGGCTGGGTTTGGCGAAGGCCAACAGAGTGGGCAGGGCTGCGGCGCTGGAGGATAGCGCTGTGTCGAAGTAGAAGCTCGCGAAATCGTCGAGGCTGTCGGTCGGGCTGGCGCCGGTGTCGCCGGTGATGGCGAGGGCCATGCGGTGGCTGGCATAGGGCACGAATCCGCCGGCATGGCTGAGGATGAACTTGATGTCCGGATACTTGCGCCGTATTCCGTTGCGCACCAGTAGATATGACGCGCGAGTGGTGTCGAGAAGGAAGTCGGCGGCGAAGGGCAGGACACCGGGGATGGTTGGTCCGGGCAGGTCCGCCGGATGGATGAACACGACGGCGGACCGGTCGTTGAGGACGGTCCACAGGTCGTCTTGTCCTTCCTGGCCGAGGTAGGTGCCCGCGTTGTTGGCCAGTAGCACCAGTCCGTCCGCGTGCAAGGTATCCAGAGCGCGGGTGGCTTCGGTGACGGCTTCGCCGATGTTCGGCATGGGGATGGTGGCGAAGAAACCGAATCGTGCGGGGTTGTCGGCGACGAGTTGAGCGCCGTAGTCGTTGAGGTCGCGTGCGAGTGCGGCGGCGTCGCTGGGGTTGGGCAGGAAGGTGGTGCCCGGCGTGGACACCGACAAGATCGCGGTGGCGACGCCCAGTTCGTCCATCGTGCGCAGGGACGCTTCAGGGCTCCATTCGGGCAGGGCTCGGCCGCCGGCGTCGTCGATGCCCTTGTTGCGCAGTGCGTCTCGGTAGAACGGCGGGATGGCGTGGTGGTGGGTGTCGATACGGATCATGGCGGGCGTGTCCTTTTCGATTAGTTGTCGGCGATGCCGGCGCCTGCGAGGGCGGGCACGGAGTCTTCGCGGTGCAGCAGCGACTGGACGCCGGTTTTGAACTGGTGCAGTTTGTCGATGATGGTCTGGCCTTCGGGGGTGTGTCCCCAGATGCTGATGCCTTGGTAGGTGGTGGGTTCGAACGTGTTTTCGTCGATGACGATCGGGTTCCACCCCACTTCCCATTCGAATCCCGACGGGGTCATCGCGTAGAAGGACAGTTCCCTGTCGTTGGTGTGCTGGCCCATCGACAGCGCCATGTCGAAGCCGAGGTCTTTGACGCGCTGATAGGCGGCGGTCACGTCGTCGAGTTCGGTGGCTTGGATGTTGAGATGCTGGACCCGGGTGCGAATCGGGTTGAGCGGCAACCGGTTCACTGCGGCGATCGCGATGGAGTGATGGCGCTCGTTGACCCGCAGGAACCGGATCTTGAGTTTGACGCCGCTGATGGTCTCGTCGATGTAGTCGGTGAGCCGGGCGTCGAACACGGCGTCGTAATAGCCGCGCATCTGATGAGGCTTCTTCGACATGACCGCGACGTGGCCCATGCCGGAGTCACCCGTGACGAAGCCGCGACTGATCATGGTCAGCGGGACGTTGGCGGTGTGGGCGCGGGTGAACAGTTCCTGGGCCAGGCCGTTGGGCCCGGGGACGCGCACTAGGCGTTCCACCCCGCGCAGGGCAGCTTCCTCGGCGGTGCCGTCGGTGACCGGAACGCCGTGGCGGGTGACACGGCGCAGGATCTCATCGAAGGTGTCGTGGTCGTCGAGTTGCCAGCCCAGCGCGGTGACGTCCTCGGCGGGTCCGCGTTGCAGCAGGAACCGGCATTGGTGATCGTCGAGTCGGAACCGCATGACGTCGCCCCCGGTGTCGTCGAGGTGCATGCCTATGGCGTCGCGGCCGAATCGATGCCAGTCGGCGAAGCGGTCGGTCTCCACGACGACGTAGCCCAGGTGCACGTTGCCGAAGACGCTGTGGGCGATCACGGCGCGAAAACCCTTGCCGAGGAGAGGAAGTCGGTGACGAGCTGGTTGAATAGTTCGGCGCGTTCCCACTGCATCCAGTGACCGGTCTGCGAGGTCATGACCAGTTCGGCGTGGGGCATGGCGTCGAGCAGCATGGGGCCACCGGCAGGCTTGTTGACCTTGTCGTCGCGGCCCCACAGCACCAGTGTGGGAGTCTGCAGCGTCTTGAGCCGGGAGTCACGGGTCAGATCCATGCGCCACAAGGTCCGCAGCGCGAACGGCCCGGACGGGCGGCGCAGCGGCGGGTCGGCCACCACGTCGGGGTCGATGGAGGCTTCGTAGCGCAGGTCGATCAACTCGTCGGGCACCGAGGCACCGTCGTAGACGAGGTAGGTGCGGATGAACGCGTCGAGTTTGTCGCGGCTGGGGCCGTCGCCGCCGTAGTACCCCAGCAGACTGTTCAGCCCGGCGGTAGGAAGCCCTTTCGTGGTGCCGATACCACCGGGACCCATCAGCACCAGCTTGTCCACCCGGTGCGGGGTGTCCAGGGCCAGGCGCAGGGCGGCCGCACCGCCGTAGGAGTTGCCGATGAGGTGCGCGGTGTCGATGCCGAGGTGATCGAGCAAGCCGCGGATCATGTCGGCGAGATAGCCGAAGGGGTCGGACTGGTCGACTCCCTTGACCGAGCGGCCGTAGCCGGGCATATCGGGCACGATGACGCGGTAGTGCTGGGCCAGGGCGTCGATGTTGCGGGAGTAGTTCGACACCCCTGAGGCGCCGGGGCCGCCGCCGTGCAGCATGACCACTGCCGGCCCGGTGCCGGTTTCGGCGTAGAAGATCGGTTTGCCGGTAACAGTGACGGTGTGTTCGGTGAGGTTGGCGATGGTCATGCGGTGACTCCATCCCGGATGGTGGTTGCGGGTGAGAACGCGGTCAGGGTGGTCGGTGGCGGTGCCAGCGGCTGGCCGGATCGCGTTGCGGCGTAGACGAATCCGTCGGGCCGGACGACGACGGTGGTCGCGTTCTTCGCGGCCAGCCACGCGCGCAATTCGTCGTCGCGATCGGTGACGATTCCCGGTGACGGCGCCGCCAGGGCGCTGGCCAGGCCGATCACCGGGGCACCGATCGCCTCCCAGGCCGCTGCACCGGCCGGGGCGGGGCCGGTGTGCAGGACAGCCCACTGTCCGCCGAGTAGGTCGTCGAGGCGCGCGGTGACGCCGGTGTGGTCGGCGACCCAGGGCTGCGGAATCTGCCATCCCGACGCCGGATGCCGGTCGGTGGCGAAGAACCCGTCGTCGTAGCGGGCCTGGGGGATCCAGTAGAGCTTCTGTCCGCCGGTGAGCACGCCGGGCAGTTTGGTGACCGCGCGCAGAGCGTGATTGCGCAGTGCGCACATGTGTTTGCGCCGTTCGGTGATGACCTTGCCGACGAAGACAGCGCGTTTGGTGACCTCGGTGACATGGGGTTTGCGTTCGGTCTCGTACGAGTCGAGCAGGGTCTCGGGGGCCTGCCCGCGCAGGACCGCTGCGATCTTCCAGCACAGGTTGGCAGCGTCGCGCACACCGGCGGACATGCCCTGCCCGATCCACGGCGGCATGGCGTGGGCGGCATCACCGGCGAGGAAGACCCGGCCGACGCGCCAGCGGTCGGCGACGCGGACGTGGTGGCTGTAGACCACCGCGCGCAGGATCTCGACGTGCTCGTCGGTGATGCCCTGATCACCCAGGACCTGCCACACGTAGTCGTCGCTGACGAGCTTCTTCTCGTCCTCACCGGCGGTGGCCGGATACTCCCAGCGGTGGTGTCCGAGCGGGGTGGGGCAGTCGACCGTGGGGCGCCCGGGGTTGCAGTGAAAGCGCAACCGGTCGTGGGCGTCCCACTCCTTGCGCACCTTGGTGTCGATGACCACCCAGCGCTCCCCGTAGGTTCGCCCGGTATAGCCGACGCCGAGCAGGCCCCGTGTCGGTGACGACCCGCCGTCGGCGGCGATGACGTAGGACGCGCGGATCCGGCGAAGAGTGTCGGTGCGCAGGTCACCGATCAGTAGTTCGACGTGGTCACCCTTGCTGAGCGCGCGCAGGCATTCGGCTTCGAGAATCACCTCCACGTTGGCGAAACGGGCGACACCTTCCCGCAGCACCTGGTCGATGGCGGGCTGGTAGATGAACTGCTGCGGCGGATGCCCGCAGCCGCGGCCGGCGATGGTCGTCTCGATGAACGGCACGCCGTCGGCGTCGACAAAGGCGACCGGGCGATCAGGCAGCATGTCCTGCTGAAGTCGCTCGGCCAGGCCGATCGACTGCCATACCCGCAGCACCTCTTCGTCGGTGGAGATGGCACGTGCGCGGGAGTAGATGTCGGGATCGCGTTCGATGACGACCACGTTGAGGCCGAGCTGCCCGAGCAGGTTCGCGGCCGTGGCACCGGTGGGGCCGTAGCCGATCACCGCCACGTCGTATGTCAGTTCACTCACCGCTGCCTCCCGCATCACTTGTTCTGTAGTGATCGCTACGGTAATGTAGTGATCACTACGGAGTCAAGAACGACGGGAAAGGCCAGACGGTGGCTGACAAGCAATCCCCCGGAAAGAGGCGGCGGCGCGCCGACGGTGAGCTCTCCCGCGCCCGAATCCTGGACGCCGCAACAGAAATCGCCTCGGAGCGCGGCTACGAGGGCACCAGCATCGGCGCCGTCAGCGCCAAGTGCGGCTTGCCGGCCAGTTCGATCTACTGGCACTTCAAAGACAAGGACGACCTGCTGGCCGCGGTCATCGAACGCAGCTTCGGCAATTGGCTCACCGCATGGCAGCTGCCCGCCGACGGTTCGGCGACCGAACGCATCGAGGCGGTGGCCGGACAGGCCGCCAAGGCGCTGCTGGATTCACCGGATTTCATCCGCCTGGGCCTGATGCTCGCGCTGGAGCGACGCCCCGTCGAGCCCCGAGCGCGCGCCATGTTCATCGACGTACGCGCACAGGCCTATCAGGAGTTGACGTCCGTAATCCGTGATCTGACACCAGGTTTGACTGACACCCAGATCCACCAGCTGGCCACGTACACTCTCGCCGGCGCCGACGGACTGTTCATCACCAAGGAGATCGGCGGAGACGCGATCGACCTGATCGAACTGTTCGAACTGCACCTCCGCGCGGTCTACGCCACCGCGGTTGCGATGGCAGAGGACAACGCCTCGTGAGCGACGTACTCATCAATGCTGCCGCCGACCTGTGGGCTGCGCACCGCGACCGCACACCCATCGCCCCGGTGACCGCCAGTCATCCCGGACTGACGGTGGCCCAGGCGTATGCCGTGCAGCAGATCAACCAGCGGCGCCGACAAGCGGCCGGGGCCACTCTGGTGGGCCGCAAGATCGGGCTCACCTCCGCACCCATGCGGCAGTTACTCGGCGTGGACGAGCCCGACTACGGCTACATCCTCGACGACATGGTGATCGAGGGCGACGCCGTGGACATCAGCCAGTTCTGCGCTCCCCGAGTCGAACCCGAGGTCGCATTCCTGCTGCGGTCGGGCCTGCGTGGGCCCGGCGTCACCGCCGCCGATGTCCGCGACGCCACCGAGGCCGTCGCCGTGGCGCTGGAGATCGTCGACAGCCGCATCGCCGACTGGAAACTCACCCTGCCCGACACTGTCGCCGACAACGCCAGTTCCGGTGCGGTGATGCTCGGCGACTGGGTGCCCTACACCGACGCCCTCACGCTGCCCGAGACCACCGCAACGCTGTATCTCAACGATGTGCAGATCGACTCCGGCACCGGTACTGCAGTGATGGGCGACCCGGCTGCCGCCGTCGCCTGGCTGGCCAACGCCCTGTCCGACTACCGAACCGAACTAGACGCCGGACAGTTCGTCATGTCCGGGTCCTACACCACCGCGGCGTTCGTCCATGCCGGTGACGTCGCCTCCACTACCATCAGCGGTCTGGGCACCGTGTCGCTGGCCTTTACCCCCAAGGAAACTGACCATGACAGAACATGATTGGCCCGTGGGCATCATCGGCTCGGGCAATATCGGCACCGACCTGATGATCAAGATCCTGCGCAGCAACGGACCGCTACGCGCCGCGGCAATGGTCGGTATCGACCCGCACTCCGACGGCCTGGCCCGCGCCGAAAGCCTGGGCGTACCCACCACCGCTGACGGCGTCGACGGACTGCTGGACATGCCCCACTTCCAGGACATCAAGCTCGTTTTCGACGCGACGTCGGCCGGAGCGCACCGCGCCAACTGGCAGCAACTGGAACCCACCGGCGTACGGATGCTCGACCTCACCCCCGCAGCGATCGGCCCCTACTGCGTGCCGGTGGTCAACCTCGACGACCACCTCGACGCCCCCAACCTCAATATGGTGACGTGCGGCGGACAAGCCACCGTCCCCATCGTCTCGGCGGTGTCACAGGTGGGCATCGTGTCCTACGCCGAGATCGTCTCCTCCATCAGCTCCAAATCCGCCGGACCCGGTACCCGCGCCAACATCGACGAATTCACCGAAACCACCTCGGCGGCACTGCAATCCGTCGGCGGTGCCCAACGCGGCAAGGCCGTGATGATCCTCAACCCCGCAGACCCGCCCATGCTGATGCGCAACACCGTCTACTGCCTCGTTGACGGAGATACCGACCACGACGCCATCGAATCCGCCGTCACCGACATGGTCGCCACAGTCAATGCCTACGTACCGGGCTACCGACTCAAACAACGCGTGCAATTCGAGACGTTCACCGCCGAGAACCCGCTATACATCCCCGAAACCGGCAAGTTCAGCGGTACCCGCGTCACCGCGATGCTCGAAGTCACCGGCGCCGCGGACTATCTGCCCGCCTACGCCGGAAACCTCGACATCATGACCTCGGCGGCCAAGGCCACCGCGGAACGCATCGCCACCCACGCCAGCACGGCCACAACAGGACTATGAGATGACCCACGACCTCTACGTCAGCGACGTCACCCTGCGCGACGGCATGCACGCCATCCGCCACCAGTACAGCGTCGCCCAGGCCGTGGCCATCGCCGCCGCCCTTGACGACGCCGGCGTCGACTCCATCGAAGTCGCCCACGGCGACGGCCTGGCCGGTTCGAGCTGCATCTACGGCTTCGGCGCCCACACCGACCTGGAATGGATCGAAGCCGTCGCCGCCACGGTGACCCGCGCCAAGGTCGCCACCTTGCTGCTACCCGGCATCGGCAGCGTGCACAACCTCAAGGACGCCCACCGCGCGGGCGCCACCGTCGTGCGCGTAGCCACCCACTGCACCGAAGCCGACATCTCCGCTCAACACATCGCCGCCGCACGTGAACTCGGCATGGACACCGTGGGCTTTCTCATGATGAGCCACATGACCGACCCGATGTCGCTGTCCGAGCAGGCCCAGCTGATGGAAGGCTACGGCGCCACTTGCGTCTACGTGGTCGACTCCGGCGGCGCGATGACCATGAACGACATCGCCGAACGCGTCGACGCCCTACGCCAAACCCTCGATTCGGCAACCGAAGTCGGCATCCACGCCCACCACAACCTGACGCTGGGGGTGGCCAACTCGATCATCGCCGTCGAACACGGCGCCACTCGCGTCGACGCCTCGCTGACCGGAATGGGCGCCGGCGCCGGCAATGCGCCCCTGGAGGTTTTCATCGCAGCGGCCACCAAACTCGGCTGGCGTCATGACTGCAACCTGCACGCACTTGAGGACGCCGCGGACGACCTGGTGCGCCCGCTGCAGGATCGACCCGTCCGCGTCGACCGCGAAACACTGACTCTCGGCTACGCCGGCGTGTACTCCAGCTTCCTGCGCCACGCCGAGACCACCGCTGCCCGCTACGACGTCGACGCCCGCACCCTGCTCGAAGAAGCCGGACGCCGTGGCATGGTCGGCGGGCAGGAAGACATGCTCGTCGACATCGCCCTCGATCTCACCCAGGCCCAGGCGCCATCGTGACCGACATCGACCAACCTGATCCGGCCGTTGAACGAATGCAGCTACGCCGGATAGGCCCCGCACCCCGACATTTGGCCTTTGCGTGGGTCTACGGGCGGGCCGAACCTTCCACCGGAACACGTAGATGATCCCTGAAGTTTGAGTGAGGAGCGGCCCTTATGCATGAAAAATCAGGCATAACAGCTTGACGCCACCCCACTGAAGGGCCATTCTGTCTTATGCATGATTTATCAGGCATAAGGAGGGTCATGGCACGCCCAAGGCGCACAAATCCGCAACGCGAGGGCTTAATGCCTGAATTAACAGGCATAAGCCAAGCCTTCATCGAGCGAAGACTGGCACTGCAGCTCACCCAGGAGACACTGGCTGACCTGGCCGGGGTGTCGCGCTACAGCGTCCAAACCTTAGAAGCGGGGACCGGTGCAACCAAGATCGGTTCGGTCCTCGAGATCGCCAACGTCCTTGGCCTGCGCCTCGATGTGGGTTCGGCGCCGGAATGACGGACCGAATTGACCTCGATCTTCGCGACGTCACCAAAGCCGACGTATACCTCGACGAGGTACTCGCCGCCCACCTGACCCGTGAACGTGGAGATGCCGTCAGCTTCGATTATGTGGCCGAAGAACCTGGCGAAGGCCGTGTACGAGATCGATCGGTTTCCTGGTCATTACTGCGGTCTGGCGAGTATCCGGTAATCACCGCGGGAGGGGCCGTTCCGCCCTTTTTCGCCGGACTCTTGCCAGAGGGTATTCGACTCGGCGTCGTCACCTCATCAACAAAGACCTCGGCAGATGACCATCTGACATTGCTGCTCGCGATCGGCGCCGACACTATCGGCAACATTCGAGTGTTCCCCGCCGGCGCAGCTCCCCTCCGACCGCTGCCATTGTTCGAACCGGAGCGAGACAACGACTTTCACGAAGTCTTTGCGAAGCTGACGGGTTCTGTCGAGGCCGACCCTGTCGGTTTGGCAGGGGTCCAACCCAAAGTCAGTGCTGGCACGATGTCGACTCCGACTCAAACCCGTGCAGGCCCCGCAATACTCAAGCTGAACCCTGCCGGCTTCCCGCTCCTCGTCGAAAACGAGCACTTCTTCATGCGGATGGCATCAGCATGCGGACTGCGAGCCGCTCAGACAACGTTGCTACACGATGGGCAGGGGCGCAGCGCCCTATTGGTAAATCGATTTGATCGGGTTGGGCCAAAACGGATTCCGCAAGAAGATGCGTGCCAGGTGGCCGACCTGTATCCGGCGTCAAAGTACCGCATCAAGACGGAAACCGCTTTGACAAAACTCGCCGAGGCCTGCGGACGCGGAGGCGGGTCGCGAGTGATAGCGCTCGTCGAGTTGCTGAAAGTTGTTGTATTCAGCTGGCTGATCGGGAACGGGGACCTGCACGGAAAGAACATGTCGATCTATAACCCAGATGGATTGTGGCAGCCGACCCCCGCCTACGACCTGCTCTGCACGCAGCCGTACGCCGGGTGGAACGACCCTATGGCACTCAACCTGTACGGACGAGCGAACCGCCTCACGCGCACTAACTTCATCGAGGCGGGCGAACGACTTGGAATACGCGAACGGGCTACGAAAAACATGATCGACACCATGATCGACGTGGCAACTGCATGGCCGGATAGATGTGGCGAGATAGGTTTTGACGACCGGCAAACAGAGCGCCTTGCACAAATGTTGAACACCAGGCTGGACAGTTTGAGGTGATCTGACAGCACATACCGATCAAGGGACACGAATCAGTACACCCGCCGATCCAACCTTCGGCGGTGTCGTTCGATTGTGGTGCGCTCCTTACTGTGGCGAGCTCGTCCGAATCGGGCGATGTCGCTGGCCACCTGGCATTCGCTATGGTCGATCCACCGCAGAGTGCGACTGCTCGTCGGCGGCGGACGATGACCCGTTTCGAATGCGAAGGTGCGGAGCTTGGGGATCAAAGTATGGCGTCGACGAGTGTGGCGGTTCGCCTCTGCGATGGGAGTGCTGACGCTGACGGCGTGCAACTCCGGCGGATCCCATTCGGGCCGCAATGCCGCTTCGCATGCCGATGACGCTTCACTGCGTGAAATGGCCCGCGACGCATACATTTTCAGCTATCCGCTGGTGATGAATTACCGCACGATGTACCGCCAGGCCATCGCCGGCGGCGCGGAATTCGGCAAGTGGCTGAATCTGGGGCTGGCCACACCGCAAGACACCGACATCGTCACGCCGAACAACGACACTCCGTACTCCTATGCCTGGGTAGACCTGCGGACCGAACCCTGGGTGCTGACCTTGCCCGCCGTCGAAAAAGAGCGGTACTACACCTCCCAGTGGGACGATCTGTGGGGTTATGTCCTGGACAACCCAGGCTCGGTGCTCGACGGGAACGATGGGGTCTCGGTGCTGCTGGCCGGCCCCGACTGGACCGGCGACCTGCCGGCCGGACTGGACCGCGTGGTCAAAGGTGAGAGCGGCATCCTGGGCACGCTGACCCGCACTCAGGTGCTGGCTGCCGAGGGTGGAATGCCCCGGGTCGAAGAGATCCAGCACGAATACCGGCTCGAGCCGCTCAGCGCCTACCTCGGTACCAGCGCACCACCCGCTGCGCCCCAGATCGACTGGCCCAGCTGGAAAGAGGGAGCAGAGCAAAAACTCGAATTCTGGGACTACGTCGCGTTCCTGCTTCAGTTCGTCACGCGCAATCCCGTGGACCAGCCCGTGTATGACGCCCTCGCGAAGCTGGGGCTCGGAACCGATCAGCCCTGGGATCCGTGGAGTCTGGCACCCGAAGTTCGCACGGCGCTGACCGAGGGCATCACCGACGGTCAAGCCGAGCTCAAGCACGCCAGCGAAGTCACGAAGAACGCAGTGGACGTGTTCGGTACGCGAGCCCAGTTGAGCACCGACTACCTGAACCGGGCACTGGGGGTCTACGCGGGCATTTTCGGCGACGTCGCCGAACAAGCGATGTACTTCAGTCTGATCGCCGACGATCAGGGCAAGCCGCTCGACGGCAGCGACGCCAGCTATACGGTGACATTCCCGGCCGGCCAGCAGCCTCCGACCAAATACTTCTGGTCGATGACGATGTACAGCCTGCCGAGTCGCTTCCTGGTGACCAACTCCGTCGACCGCTATTCGATAGGAAATCGCACGCCGGGTCTGCGCGAGGATCCCAACGGCACCCTGACAATTGTGCTTTCCAAGGACGATCCGGGCGGCGAGCGTAGTGCCAACTGGCTTCCTGCGCCGGATGGTCCGCTCTGGGTGGTCCTTCGCACCTACGGCCCGGACAAGGCCATCCTGGACGGCACCTGGAAACCTCCGGTCGTGGTCAGAGTCCCCTGATCGGGCCGACCACCGCTCCTGCCAAAACCACCGAAGGAGTCATCTTGCCGTTCAACATGCAACCCGGATATGCCCAGACCATCGCGTCGATGGCTTACACGTGGGGTTGGCCGATGGTCAACATGATCAACCGCCGCGCCGCGATGACCCAGGTACCCGAGCGGGCCCTGCTCAATGGTGTACTGCCGGTGGCACCGCGCGGCCGTCTGGCGATGCTGTCGGATTACGTCGATCCCGGCCAGACCTTTGTCGCGTGCCCCAACCAGGATGTGGTGTACGGCCTGGCCAACTTCTCCCTCGATGAGGAGCCGGTGATCGCGCAGGTACCCGACTTCGGGGATCGGTTCTGGGTTTACGCGCTCTACGACAATCGCACCGACCAATTCGGTGAGCTGGGCAAACCCTACGGAACCAAGCCGGGGTTCTATCTGATCGTCGGCCCCAATTGGCGCGGCGGGAAGCCCGACGGGGTCGAAGCCGTCATCACCTCTCCGACAGCTCTGGCCAACGCGGTCCCACGTATTTTCATGGACGACACGGCCGCCGATCGCAAGGCGATTCAGCCGGTGATCAATGGAGTCAACATCTACCCGCTGCGCGAGTTCGACGGCACGGTCAAGACTGCCGAATGGGCGAAGTTGCCCACGCTGGAAGGCCCGGTCGCCGAAGGCCAAGGCGAAACGAAATGGGTTGTGCCGGAAAGGTTCATCGACCAGTTCGGCGAGGTTCTCGACACCGTCGACCCCCTCCCGGGTGAAGAGGCGCTGTACGGGCAGTTCCGCGTGCTACTCGACACCGCCGAACGTGACGTCGACACCAAAAAAGTCGTGCTCGACACCGCGGTGGCTACCGAGAACTCGGTCATCACCCCATTCCTGCGGTGGGTGCACAACGGTCGTCCGGCGGGTAACGGGTGGAACCGATCCATCAACAATGCGCAGTGGGGCTACGACTATTTCAATCGGACCGGTACGGCCAAGTCGAACATTTTCGAAAACCGCCCCACCGAAACACAGTATTTCTATACCGACAACGATTCGGCCGGGGCGCCGCTGGAGGGTGCCCGTTCCTATCAGGTCACGTTCGCAGCCGGCCAGGAGCCTCCGGTGCGCGGATTCTGGTCGGTGACGCTCTACAACGAACACCACTTCTTTCATCCCAACGATCTCAAGCGCTACTCGCTGGGGACCAAGAACAAGAACTTGAGCCGAAACCCCGACGGTTCGTTGACCATCCATGTGGGTGTCAATTCCCCTGGCGCAGAGCATGAATCGAACTGGTTACCGGCGCCGGGGGGCCCGTTCTCCCTCTACATTCGCGCATACTGGCCCGACCAATCCGTTCTCGACGGCACCTGGCAGCCGCCCAAGATCAGGATTGCGTAAGTAAAGTCCCACTAGGAGATAACCGCGAAGATTCCGGCGGCGGGATCTGCAGTGATCTGGTCGGTGTCGGTGTCGTAGTCGAAGAGTTCCGCGTATCGGCCCCAGTCGATGGCGGTATCGAGCTGGTGTTGAGCGTCTTCGATGCTGAAGCCGCGTTTAAGCAGGTCGAGGAAGAACCCCGCGCGGAGGTTGCCGTCGGCACTGGCCGATAGCGCTTTGCAGATGGTGCGTACCAGCGGTGCTCGGGTACGTGCTTGATGAGCGAAGATCTGTTTGCTGGTTTGGATGTTGGCCGTGGTGAATTCTGTTCCGGTGTGGGTCATTTCAAGGTCTCCACCGGTGACGTGCAGGAAGTCGAGTAGCGCGGCGGCGTCGACGATGGGTAGCAGGTCGTCGATTTCAAAGTTGAGTTCGGTGGCGATGTCAGGCAGGTCGGCGCGGCCGCCGCGGGCATAGACAATTTCGACCAGGCCGGCCAGGCCACCGACGGTGGCGTCGGGCAGTGGTCGTGCAGTCGGTGAGGCGTCGGTAGGTTCGGGAATGCTGATGCCGGGTTCGGTCCCGGTGAGCACCACGTACAGTCTGTCGACCAACGCCGTGAAAGCCGATGCGCGCCGGTCCCGCGGCCGCGGCAGGTCGACGCGGATCTCGGCGCGGATGTGGCCGGGGTTGGCGCCGAGAACGATCACCCGGTCGGCCAGCAGAACAGCTTCTTCGATGTTGTGGGTGACCAGGCAGATGGCTTGGGTGGGAAAGTTTTGGCCCGTCCACAAAGACATGAGTTCTGTGCGCAGGTTTTCGGCGGTGAGGACGTCGAGGGCAGAGAAGGGTTCGTCCATGAGTAGCAGGTCGGGTTCGAGGACCAGCGCGCGGGCGAATCCGACACGTTGGCGCATGCCGCCGGAAAGTTCCTTGGGATAGGCAGATTCGAATCCGTCGAGACCGATGAGGTCGATGGCCTTGAGCGCTTGCGCATGTCGTTGGTCCGGGTGGATTCCGCGGGCGACGAGACCGAGTTCGACGTTGTCTTGCACGGTGAGCCAGGGCATGAGGGCGAAGGTTTGGAACACCATGGCGGTGCCGGGGTTGGCACCGTTGAGTAAGGTGCCGCGATACTGCACTGAACCGCAGGTGGGGCTGATGAGGCCAGCGATGGTGCGCAGCAGGGTGGATTTGCCGGACCCGGATCGACCGAGTAGAGCAACGATTTCGCCGGCGCGGATGTCGAGGGTGATGTCGTCGAGGACATGCAGGGTGTCACCGGCGGCACCGGTGAAGCTCTTGCTGACGTGTTCGACGCGGATGAGAACGTTGTTGGTGCCGGTCACGGTGAACCTCCGTCGGGTAGTGATGACGTGTTAGGTCAGAGAGAAGCGTCGTTCCGACAGCGCGTAGAGGCGTCGCCAGAACAGCCGGTTGGTGGTCACGACGTAGAAGCTCATGACGACGACGCCGATGAGGATGCGGCTGGAGTCGCCG
The DNA here is from genome assembly GCF_000373905.1 of Mycobacterium sp. 155. Lineage (NCBI taxonomy): Bacteria > Bacillati > Actinomycetota > Actinomycetes > Mycobacteriales > Mycobacteriaceae > Mycobacterium > Mycobacterium sp. 155. The sequence goes on along the minus strand of NZ_KB892705.1, from coordinate 1,009,191 downwards.
GTGGCCGTGGCGTCGGTGATGTAGGCCCCGAGTCCGGTCGCGGTCAGGGTGGTGCCGTTGTAGCTGACGACTTCAGCGACGATGGAGGCGTTCCAGGCGCCGCCGGCGGCGGTGATGCCGCCGGTGACATAGCTGGGGAAGATGGCTGGAAGGATCAGCTTGCGCCACCACAGCTTTCGGGGTAGCTGGAGGTTGGTGGCGACTTCACGCAGATCGTTGGGGATGGCGCTGGCTCCGGCGATGACGTTGAACAGGATGTACCACTGGGCTCCGAGGCTCATCAGCACGATGCCGCCGATGTTGAGGCTGACGCCGGTCGCGACCAGGAATGCGGCAATGAGCGGGAAGAGGAAGTTGGCGGGGAACGATGCGAGCACTTGCACGACGGGTTGAGCGAGGCGGGCGACCTTGGGGTTCAACCCGATCCACACTCCGATCGGCACCCAGATCACGGTGGCGGCCATCACGAGCACGATGACCCGGCCGAAGGTCACCAACCCGAGCAGAAGGGCATGGCCGATTTCGCTGAAGCCCGCGGTGGTGGCGATGTAATCGATAACCCGGTAGCCGCCGTACGCCATGATCACAGCTACGGTCAGGGTGAACACCGTGTCGCCGAGACGCCGTCGCGTCGGTGAGGTGCGCAGGGGACGCTCGGCGACACCGAAGATTGCCATCACCCGATCGAGCGGGTGGACGAGGCGCCCGACGGGCCTGCCGATGATCCGGGAGGCGTGGGAATAGCGCAGCAAGTTCAGGGTGAGGCTGCGGGGTAGGTCGGCTGTCTCGGAGTCTTCGACGCGGAAGCGTTCGGCCCATACGGTCAGGGGCCGCCAGAACAGCACGTTGACTCCGATGACCATGACGATCATGACCACGATCGCCAGCAGGACTTTGTTGAGTTCGCCGGCGTCGCTGGCCGCGGCGACGTAGGCACCGATGCCGGGCAGGGCGAAGTGCTGGTTGTTGACACTGAGTGCTTCCGAGGCGGTGAGAAAAAACCATCCGCCGCCGAAGCTCATCATGCCGTTCCAGACCAGCGGGATCATGCCGCTAGGCACATCGAGCCGCCAAAACCGTTGCCAGCGTGACAATCTGAGTAGCCTGGAGGCTTCATCGAGTTCCTGCGGCTGTGACACCAGTGAGTGGTAGAACGCGAAGGTCATATTCCAGGCTTGGGAGGTGAAGATCGCGAAGATCGACGCGCACTCCAATCCCAGCTCCGAGCCGGGGAACAACGCGATGAAGCCGGTGACGGTCACCGACAGAAAGCCCAGGATCGGCACCGATTGCAAGACGTCGAGCAGCGGGATCAACACTTTCTCTGCGCGGCGCAGTCGTGCCGCGGCGGTGGCGTAGACGAAAGTGAAGATCAGCGACAGCGCCAGCGCGACGAACATCCGCAGTAGCGATCGGGCTGCGTAGTACGGCAGTTCGGCAGGATCGGTGGAAACTCTGGCCGGCGCGCTCTGCGGTGTCCACGCCACAGTGGTGCCGTGGGCAACCCGCACGATCAGCCACAGCAATGCCGCCGCGGCGAGGAAGACGACCACATCGGCGGCGACGCCGCGGGTCGGGCGCACCAGCGCGCCGCGGGTCGGGAAAGTGCCTGGTGCGGACATGGTTTCACCTGTCTTCGGTGTCGTGACGGTGAGTGCGGATGTGTCAGCTACGCCGGCGCACAGTGGCCGGTATGCCGCGTGGTTGGTTAGAGCCAGATCGGGTGATGACGCAGGTAGCGTTGCTTGACGAACTGCGCTGTCGCCCCGTACGCCGCGATCACGACGGCAAGGCAGGCCAGTATCGGAACGGGCAGAGCAGTCAGCCGCAGCGGTCCCGCCAGCGCGCTGATCGGCAGGAGCAATCCGATCGTTGCGGCGCCGATCGTTGCGGCCGATACCGCTCTCGCAGGTTTGGCGCGCCAGGGAAGCGCCGGTGTGCGCAAGATCAGCACCACCAGCAGCTGGGTGCAGAGCCCTTCGGTGAACCAGCCGGTCTGAAACATCGTCGGTGCGGTGGCCGCGTCAAATACCCACCACAACAACGCGAATGTGGCCAGGTCGAACATCGAGCTCAACATGCCGAAGACAACCATGAACCTGACCAGACCTTCGGACTGCCAGCCGCGCGGTGTCCGCAGATAGCCGCGGTCGACGCGGTCCCAGGCGATGGCCAGCTGTGCGGTGTCATAGAGCAGGTTTTGCACCATCAACTGGACAGGCAGGATGGGCAGGAAAGGCAGCAACACACTTGCTGCCAGCACCGAGAGCACGTTGCCGAAGTTGGAGCTGGCGGTGATCTTGACGTACTTCATGGTGTTGGCCAACGTGCGCCGGCCTTCCACCACGCCGCGCGCGACCACGGCGAGATCCTTGTCCAGCAGTATCAGGTCGGCGGCCTGTTTGGCAGCGTCGGTCGCAGTGTCAGTGGCGATTCCGGCATCAGCCAGGCGCAGCGCCGCGACGTCGTTGACCCCGTCACCGAGGAATCCGACTGCCTGGCCACCGGCCCGCAGCGCCGCCACGATCCGCATCTTGTGGGTGGGGGTGAGTTCGGCGAACACGCTCGTGCGCGCGGCCAAAATTTGCAGTTGACGCTCATCGAGCCTGTCGATGTGCCTGCCGACGATCGGCGTGCCGATGTCAAGTCCGACCTGACCGGCGACTTGGCGTGCGACGACCTTGCTGTCGCCGGTCAGCATTTTCACCGTGACGCCGTGGTCGGCCAGCGTGGCCGCCGCGGTGGCCGCGCTCTCGCGCATCGGGTCGACGAATCCGATGAAACCGGCCAGGATTAGCCGGTTTTCATCGCTATCCGTATAGAGATCCCACCGGGCAGGCAGGTAATCGACCGCCACGGCGAGTACGCGCATACCCTGGCGCCGATAGGCGTCGACAAGGTCGTCGGCTTCGACGGCGAGGTCATCGCCTAGCTCGGTGATGGCGCCGTCCAGGCGGACCCGGCTGCACCGAGGCAGAATCTGGTCCGGATCGCCCTTGCAGATCAGGATGTGCTCGTCGCGTTGGCGGGATATCACCACGCTGCTGCGCCGGCGAGTGTGGTCGAAACCGATCTCGTCGATTTTGGTGAAGGCGGCCTCCGCCAGGACATCGAGGTGGCGGTCGTCGGCGAGGAGTTCGATGATGGCGTCGTCGAGTTGGGTGTGCACGCCGTCGAGGAAATGCACTGACAGATAGGCGAATTCGGCAGTGTTGTCGTCGGGGCGACCGGTGACGTCGATGCTGTGCGCGTAAACGATCCGATCTTCGGTCAAGGTACCGGTTTTGTCGACACATAAGACAGTCATCGCGCCGAGATCTTGAATCGCGTCCAGTCGGCGCACCACGACCCGCTCGCGCGCCAGTCGGGTCGCGCCGCGCACCAGATTGGTGGTCACGATCACCGGCAGCATTTCGGGGGTGAGTCCGACCGCGACGGCCACCGCGAACATCCCTGCTTGCGCCCACACACCGTTGACCAGACCGTTGACGACGAAAACGACGGGTGCCATCACCAGCATGAACCGAACCAGTGTCCAACCCACGGTGCGTACACCGCGGTCGAAACTCGATTCCGGACGCGCCGCAGCGGCCGTGCGGGCCAGCGACCCACCGTAGGTATTCGCACCGGTGGCAACCACGACACCGGTCGCCGTACCCGCGACCACCGCGGTCCCGGCGAAACACAATGTCATAGTGTCCGCGACCGGTTCGCGGAGCCCGCGATCCGGTCTACTTGCAGGTGCGGTGACGGCCTTGGGCACCGGTAACGCTTCACCGCTGAGCACCGCTTGGTCGACGACCAGATCGGTCGCCGAGAGCAGCCGCAGATCAGCGGCGACCACATCGCCGGCACGCAGTATCACGATGTCACCGGGAACCAGATCCTGCTGGGGCAGTTCACGTTCCACCGGTTCGCAGTCGTCGGTGGCTCGCCGACGTACCGTCACCGTCGTCGACACCAACTCGCCCAACGCGCGAATAGCCCGCACCGAACGGGTCTGCTGCCAGCACCGAAGGATGACGGCCAGCACCACCATGACCGTGACCGTCACCGCGCCGCGCAGGTCACCGACCACGACGAACACCCCGCCCAACGCCACCAGCAACGCCACGAAAGGGCTGCGGACCGCAGCCAGCGCCCGCGTGACTGGCCCGCCGTCGGTAGCCGGCGCCGACTCGTTGTCGCCGAACTGACGCAGCCGTTCGTCAGCTTGCTGCTCGGTCAACCCACGCGGGGAACTCGCCACTCGCTGAAACACTGTGAACACGGGCGCGTCGGCCAACTCGGTCAGCGGATAGTCCTGGCCGACAACGAGATCCGGCCGGGTCTTCAGCCGCAACGTGGGGTGGGACATGGTCGGGTCCTTCTCGCGGAGAAATCATGCATCGTTGAGAAACTCTGAAGCGATGACCTCCACCCGACTGTTGCAGCTAACCCAGACTCCCTCGGGATCGGTGGCCGCACACAGCGGTGTGGAGGCAGCTACTACTTCCCTCCACCATGGCGGGTCACCTCCTCCGATCACGCCATCACGCGCCACAGGCGTTCACTACGCGGCGTGGCTCACACCGGGTGCGCTCACCAGTAGACCCGAAACAGCCCAAACAGTCAAACGATTGCACAAGTGTTCAGAACGAGGCCGCCCGGAAAGCGGCATCGGAGGAACGTCTGTGCCCCAGCCGATGAATCAGATTGGCATTCGGTAGCCGAAGTACTCGTGATCCTCGTTGTAACCGCCCTGACCCTTGCCGATGTGGTCGAAGCTGTCGACGAACTCGATGGACTCGATCCACTTGACCTGTTTGAAGCCCAGCTCACGCTCGTTACGCAGTCGTAAAGGAGCGCCGTGAGATTCGGTGAGCGGTTCACCGTTCATCTCGTAGGCCAGCAACGCCATCGGATCCCGCATGTGATCGATCTTGTGACAGTCGTAGTAGCGGCCTCCGCCGGGTTCGGAGCCATCGGCCATTGACCGGAACACCACCCACCGCGCCGACGACATGGGACGAACGATGCGCATGACGTCCGGCATCCGGACACCGCCCCATTTCGCGATGCCCGACCATCCCTGAATGCAGTAGTGCTGGGTGATCTGCTCGTGCTTGTCCATCGCCAACAGCTCCGCATAGCTGAAATCGGTCGGATTCTCGACCAATCCCCCCACCCGCAGGCTGTACTCGGACCAGTCACCGGCCTGGAGCTGCCGATACGCGCCCGACATCGGCAGGGTGCCGTTGGACCAGAAATAGGGCGAGATGTCCTTTTCGGAGTAATCAGCACGGGGATGGAACCACTCCATGAGTCCCTTGATCCAGCCGATCGAGGACTGGCCGACCTTCTGCACCATCCGTGGGTGTCGCAGCGTGATGGGAGACGCGAGGAGCCACAGGACGACGATCACGGCCATGGCCGCCAGGTAGATGACCAACGCCCAGTAGGAATCGGTGTTGGTGCCGAACACGATGTGGTTCAGATTTCCCACCAGCCCGGTGACGAAGACCATCGCGGTGTGGATGACGATGAAGAACACCATCCACAGCAGGATCAGGAAGTGGATGGACCGTGCGATCTGCCGGTTGGTCGGCCCCTTGCCCAATCCGAAGCGCGCCGCAATCGCCGGGGCCTGTAGTAGCCCGGTGATGAACGCCAGTGGCGCGAACACCCACACCGTCAAGAAGTAGGCGATCAACTGCAGTCCGTTGTAGGCGACGAACCCTTCGTTGGCCGGAAAGTCCAGGGACAGGTACTGCACGGCCGTGGACGCAGCGTTCGGGATCACGTCCCATGACTGTGGAACGATGCGGCGCCACTGCCCGGTGGCGAACAACAGAATGTAGAAGATCGCCCCGTTGAGCAGCCAGAGCGCGTCGAAGGTGAAGTGCCACCACCGCGCAAGCCCGATGGTGTGGCGAACACCGGGGATGCCCAGCCAGGTGGGCAGCGACACCGAGTCGTCCTTGGCGGTCCACACTTGCCTGGCCTCGGTAGGGTTCAGTCGATCGGGCGGGATTGGCCCACGCAACCTGAGCCAGGCGGTGCCCGGTGTGCTGCCCGCGTTGAGATACAAACGAGGATGGTCGGCCAGGATCTGCAGGCCCGCCCGGATGATGAACATCATGAACACGATGTTGAAGAGGTGACTCCAGCGCAGCCATGCCGGAATTCCGGGCTCGATGTGGCCGCGGGCGGCCGCAGTCCCCGGATAGCGCTGGATGAACTCCTGCATCCAGTCGAACTGCCGAAGTTGCTGAGCGATGACCACACCGACGAACACCCCGGCCACCCCCAACGGAATCAGCCATAGCGTGCTGATCCAGCGGTGACCAATCCGAATCGACGGAATACGGGCGGGTTCATCGGCGATCCCGCCGGCCCATTCACCAAGGCGAACCCGTTCATCGCCAACACTCGGTCGTCGAGACACCGGTTCACGATCTGAAACGCCAGTTCCTTCGTGACGGTCAAACTCCATGGCTGTCATCTTGCCGGGCGCCTGCCCCTAACACTCGCCTTCGACCATTTCACGGAATGTTGCTGTGCGCACCCACCGGTGGCTGTATGTGGATCAAACCTCTACTCTCAATCGGATTGCCCGCGTTGCCCTGAGCTTGGCTCACGAACAACCGCATTACGGGAGGAAGCACCCATATGGCCGCGAAAGAGCCGGATGTACTGATTCTCGGCGGCGGACTTGCGGGGGTCGCCTGCGCGCGCCACCTCGGCCAGAAGGGCCTGTCGGTCACGCTTGTCGACCGCAACGACTACAACCAGTTTCAGCCGCTGCTGTACCAGGTAGCGACCTCGCAGCTGCCCGCAGAGGACATCGCGCGGCCGCTGCGCGCGATCACAGCTGACCTGCCCAACGTCGATGTCGTCGTGGCGGATGTCGAGTCCGCCAACCTGTCCGATCGAACCCTGACGCTGCGCGACGGGCGAACGGTGTCCGGCGATCACCTGGTGATCGCTGCTGGAGCCCGCCCGAATTTCTTCGGCGTCCCCGGGGCCGCCGAGCACTCGTTCCCGCTCTACTCGGTAGCTGATGCCGAGCGGCTGCGGCTGCACACCCAAGCCCTGTTCAACAGTCCCGACGAGGACGGGGCGCTCGATATCGTGGTGGTGGGCGGCGGGCCGACCGGCGTCGAGACAGCCGGAGCGCTGGCCGAACTCGGGCACGCCCTGCGGGTCACCGGCCAGTTGCCCAACAGTGGGTCCGTCCACATCGTCGATCACGGCCCCGCCCTTCTTGCACCGTTCTCAGACAAGGCCCATGAGTACGCCCACAAGAAGCTGACCGCGGAGAACGTCGTTATCCACTCCGGCACAGGAGTGACCCGCGTGCGGGAGGACGGGGTGGACCTCAGCGACGGGACAGCTATCGTCGCGCGGACCGTGATCTGGGCCGGCGGGGAGTCTGCCGCATCGATCGCGAGCGACGCCGGATCCGCCACCGGGCGGGGCGGTCGCATCGACGTCCGGCCGGACCTGACCGTCGAAGGGTTTACCGGTGTGTACGCAGTCGGGGATGTCGCCAATGTGCCAGACGGTGACGGTGCGACCGCAGGGGCACTGCCCCAGCTCGGTTCGGTAGCGCAGCAGTCGGGGACGTGGGCAGCACGCAATATCGTGCTCGACCGACAGGGCAAACAACGAAAGCCTTTCCGGTACGTGGACAAGGGCATCATGGCGATGATCGGCCGCAACGCTGCCATCGCCGAGGTCGGCAAGCACCGCCACCAGGTCGAGGGTCCCGCCGCGTTCGCCGCGTGGCTAGGGGTACACGCAATGCTGCTGAGCGGCGTGCACTCCAAGATCGATACCTTCCTGACCTGGGCGTGGGATTACTTCGAGCGTGACCACTCGGCGATGCTGGAGGTCTACTCCGCGCCGCGGCGGATCGTCTGGGCACACGACGAAAGCGAGCGCCCCCACATATCGCTCGACCGGCCACAGCAAACCGATTGATCCGATAACCGCGGGCGGTCTGGAAACGATCACGGCTCACGGCTTGTTCAAGCCACCCGCGGATGCGGTCACCCAGCTCAGTTCCGGGTGGAAGATGTCGCTATGCGCGCCCGACGGGCCCACGTCGGCTTTCACCACTGCCGCTGCGTCGAGGTTGAACAGCTGGCGCGGCTGGAACTTGTACGGCACACCCTCGTCGTTGAGCGGCTGCGTCACCGCACGATAAGCACCCAGCGAGCCCATGGCCCGCCACCGGAACAGCGGATCATCGAGCCCGGCCGCATCGTCACCCGCGGCTGCCGAGGCCAGCGGGTAGAAGGTGCTCAACGCACGGTCGTAGCGCGAGAAACAGACTGCCACAGGCCCGTCGACGCGATTCTGGCACCCGGCAAGCGTGCCGGAGGCCTGGCGGAACGGCAGCCGGTCGGCGAAGGCGAACCGTGAGTACGCCGCTTCCAGCAGCGTCACTGCCTTCACCGGTGACGGCTTGCGCTCCCGCAATCCGGCCAGCGCGTAGGACACCAGCCGGCCGCCGAAGCTGTGGCCGACGAGATGGAACCGCAGCGCGGGGTACCCGTCGGCCAGCCGGTCGATGGCCGGGCCCAGTCCGTTGCGGCCGACCACGCCGGCGCGGTTCTTCATCTGCCAGTAGCTGAGCTGCCGCAGTGCCTCCTTCGCGCCGTGCCACACCTTCTGGCCGAGATCTCCGATACCGGCCGCGCCGCCGCCGGTACCGCCGAACGTGGCTCCGGCGTCGGCCAGCCGGTCACCGAACTTGGTGAACACGTCGACGGGATTGCGTTGGGGGTCGAGCATTCCGGGGGTGCCGGGAGGCAGCATGCGGGCCGGGTCTACTTCACCGTCGGCGAATCCGGTCTCCGTGTGGGCGTTGAAGGCCCGCAGCGCGGCGAACATCTGCGTGGCCCGTACCGTCGTGGGCGGCAGGGCCAGCAGCCCGGCGATCATGTCGAGATCCGCACTGCCGCGCGGGAACATTGCCTTGAGGTCGGCGAGTTCGGCAGGGTCGATCGTCGGCGCACCCGCGGGAAAGGTCGGAGCGTGCGCGAGTGCGACGGCACCCCCGTCGTCGGCGTCCTGTTCATCGGCGAAGTCCGGTATCGGCTCGTCGCGCCACAGCTGGGACGGCCAACGGAGCCCGACGAAACCAACCGTGTAGGACGGATCCAGTTGCGGCGACAGCAGTTTGAACCACCGCTCGTACAAGGATGTCGCGGCGGCCTCGTCGTTGTTCCAACCATGCGAGAAGATCACCAGATCGGTGAGCGCACTTGCCCGAATACCCTCGGTCAACGCGACCGAGGTCACCGGATCGATGTAACCGTCGGCGTCGAACACCAGTCGAAACAGCGGCCTGCCGTCGATGCTGTCGATGTTGTCCATCAGTTTCCTTTCGCCACTCATACCGATTGCAGTGCGCGCAGCAGGTCGACCAGACCGCTGCCCTCGAAGGCTGGATCGCGACCCAGTGAGGTCGCCGATTCGACGAAGATGCGTTTGATGTCCTCGGGCTTGCCGATGAGCTCGCGCTGGACGGACAGGAATGCCGCGATGGCGCCGGACACGTGCGGGGCCGCCATGCTGGTCCCGGTGGCTTCGACGTACAGCGCCACCCCGGCTGCGATCGGCGCCTCGGTCTGCTGCTGGACGCTGATGCGGTTCCTGCCTGCCGCGGCCGAGGTGATGCGCTCACCCGGCGCCACCAGGTCCGGCTTGCGCCGCCCGTCACCGGTCGGCCCTTTCGACGAGAAGTACGAAACCCCGTAGGTGTGCGGTGAATCCCGGTGGGTCGCACCGACCGTGATGGCCCGTTCGGCGTTACCCGGATCGTTGATCGTCATGTCCGCGCTGAACTTCGTGACGTCACTGGCGAACAGCGGGTTCAACGACACGTAACCCGTGTTGCCCGACGCGACGACGACGACCACTCCCGAGCGCACGGTCTTGTCGACCTCCAGGCACAGCGGGCTCTGCCCGCACGCGAACCACTCCGCGGCGAATTCGTAGCCCAGGCTGAGGTTCACACCGTGGATACGGGGCATTCTCTCGCTGCGCGCGTTGACCGCACGGACGTAGTCCAGGGCCCGCATCACGCGGCTCACGCGCGACGTCTGGTCACCTGGGCCCAGCACCTTGAGGCTGACCAGCTTGGCCCGCGGTGCCATCCCGGCGAGCTTGCCGACATCAGCGACCGTCCGCTGCTGCAGGATCGGGTCATCCCCGCCCGGGGCGCCGACATTGAAGCGTTTCTCGGCGACGTAGACGTCCTCGGGTTTGAACCCCACCAATCCCCCGGCGATGATGCCCGCGACGTGGGTGCCGTGCCCGTCGTCGTCGGTGAGGGCGGACTGGATCTGCTCACCGGCGGTGAAGTCGCGATGCAGATCGGCCACCGCCGGGTCGCTCAGGGTCTGATGCCCGGTGAAGTGCGGATGATCGCCGGCGATCCCGGAATCGATCACCGCCCATACGATCCCGTCACCGAAGCTGTCGAACGCCCGCTGCGCCGGGACGGCCTTGATGGTGGTGGAAGACGCGTCGATGAGCGGGCGGGTCTCGAAGTCGGGCCAGACCCGGTAGACCGCCCGCTCCGGCCAGCGCTGTGGTACCGCATCGGCGGATACCAACCCCTCGATCTGGCCGGTGGTCAACTCGCCCACCAGGTACTGCCCGGCGACGGGCGCCGGCACCTCCATGCCGCCGACCAGTTGCCACAGGTCGCGCACCCGCTGCATCGCCGCGTCCATGCCACCCGCGTAACGCAGGTTCAATTCGATCATGATCGGCCACAGCGCATCTCGAGCCGCGACGGGATCACCGTGAGGAGGAACGAGAAACTTCGCCCGCAGCGGTGGTGTGATCACCCCGGCCAGGAGCGGATCCCGGCCTGGCCCGGCGGTAGCCTGGGCCGCGGGTGCGAGCGCACGTTCGTCGGCGGCCAAGGCTGACGCACAGGCCGCATCGACGCCGCGCCGGCCCGCCGGCGTCAACCGCACGGGCGTAGCGGCCCCGGCAGGCTGGGCAGCGACACCGGCTCCGATGAGTTGTTCGACGGCCCGATCGACCTCACCGTGCCACTTCGGGCTGCCGGCGACACAGGGCCGGTCCTCGGCGGCGAACCGGGAGGCGAAGCGTGCGGCCACCGCCTCCCGGATACGTTGCAGATCCGCCCGAACCTCGAGCGTGGCCAGGCGTCCGAGCGCGCAATGCACCCGGTCGGGCCATGGATCTTCGGCTGCGGTCACCCGGCTACCCCTGGCATGGCATCGATCTCAATCCGACAGGTGCCGGTCGTGGTCCCAGCGCTCGAGCCAGCGCTGCAGGTCGTACACGCCAAGCACCACGGTGATGAGCAGCAAAACCGGTAGTGCGGCGAGCCACGCCATCATGGTCGGCTCGACTCTCGGTCGGTCGAGGTCACAGACATCTCGGACATCTCTGGTTCTCCCGTCAGCAAGATCTATTGCCGATACCAGAAAACGTACGACCCTGCCGATACACCTGACACGAGTGGCGCACTACTCCAGTTCGATGGGTATTACCCCATTGCCCACGCAAGTAGTTGTCGGGCTCTCGCGAGGTTCGGGTCAGTTCGAGTAGCGCACTACTCATGTGCTTTCCGGTCCGCTGCGGCAACATTCCAGACGTGCGCGGATGGGGAAAGCGGAGATGGTGACCACGGCTCGGCGCCCGAACTGGTTGGCCGACATGGCCGCCCGGTTCGCTCAGCTCGTGGATCAGACCATCGGCTGGTTCCGGCTACCCACGGTGCTCGGCCTCGGTGTGCTGGTCGGCCTGCGCCACCAGTTGCGTACCCAGAACCTCTACGACCCCGGCCCGGTACCCGACCCCGCTGACGACGATCCGGGTAACTACCTCGTCGCCCGTACCCGCGACGGCAGACACAACGATCTGGGCATGCCGCAGATGGGAGCGCTGGGATGCCGCTTCGGGCGCAATGTGCCGCCGGCACATCAATATCCGGAGACGGCGACGCAGTTGCTTGAGCCCAACCCACGCCTGATCAGCCGCACGCTGCTGACCCGGACCGAGTTTCAGCCCGCCACCACACTCAACGTGCTGGCGGCCGCGTGGATCCAGTTCGAGGTGCACGACTGGTTCAGTCACGGCACCGCGCCGACCCGGCCGTGGGTTGTGCCGTTGGCCGACGACGACCCGTGGACCCAGCGTCCCATGTGGGTGTACCGGACCGCGCCGGACCCGCATTCCGATCCCGCCGGCCCGGCCACGTTCACCACCCAGGAGACCCACTGGTGGGACTCGTCACAGATCTACGGCAGCACAACGGCATTCGCGAACGCGCTGCGGTGCCCTGATACGGGACGGCTGCGGCTGGACGACTCGGGTCTGCCGCCGCCCGATGTAGAGGCGACGGTGGACCTGACCGGCGCGGCGGCCAACTTCTGGGTCGGGCTGGCACTGCTGCATTCGCTGTTCATGCGCGAGCACAATGCCATCCGCGACCGACTCGCAGAGGCCTACCCGCAGCTCTCACCGCAGCAGCTCTACGATAAGGCTCGCTTGGTCAACGCCGCATTGATGGCCAAGATCCACACCGTCGACTGGACCACAGCGATCATCGCGCACCCCACCACGGTCGCGGCCATGCGGGCAAACTGGTTCGGGCTTCTCGGCGAGGGTTTCGCGCGCCGCTTCGGCCGGTTGACCAGCAGCGTGCTGCTGCACGGGATCCCCGGATCGCCCACCAACCACCACGGCATCCCGTATGCACTCACCGAGGAGTTCGTCGCGGTGTACCGGATGCATCCGTTGATCCCCGACACTTTCACCTTCCGTTCGGCCCTCGACGACAGTGTGCTTTCCGAACACGAACTGCCGGACCTGACCGTGCAGAACGTCCGCGCCCGGCTCGCCGAGACGTCGATGACCGATCTGCTGTACTCGTTCGGTCGCGCCAACCCGGGCGCCTTGAACCTGCACAACTATCCGCACCACCTGCAGCATTTGCAGCACAACGACGGTGAGTTCCTCGATCTGGCCACCATCGATCTCATCCGATCGCGGGAACGAGGGGTCCCGCGATACAACGAGTTTCGACGGTTGTTCCGGCTCAGGCCGGTGGCCAGTTTCGAGGAACTCACCGGTGAACGCACATTGGCGGCCGAGTTGCGGGAGGTCTACGACGACATCGAGGCCGTGGATCTTATGATCGGCCTCTACGCCGAGCCGAAACCACCCGGATTCGGCTTCAGCGACACCGCGTTTCGGGTGTTCATCCTGATGGCGTCGCGGCGGCTGGAGAGCGACCGGTTCTTCACCGACAGCTTCCGTAAAGAGATCTACACCGAGGCGGGCATGGGCTGGATCCGCGACAACAACATGCGCACGGTGCTACTGCGGCACTTCGGCGAACTCGGCCCTGCGCTTGAGGGCGTGCGCAATCCGTTCACACCATGGAACCCGGTCGACGCCGCATCCCCGAGAGAGGCCACTGCACGATGACCGTGTCCGAGGAGACATTCGTTCGCTACCGCGACGATCTGGAACAGCCGAGGCCCGACGAGCCCGAGGTGATCGCCAAGATCGTTGACGCGTTGCACAAGAACAACGTTCGAGCCTACAAGAAATTCAAGCACGGGCTGCGCGACGCCCATGCCAAGAGCCACGCAATCCTGCGCGGTGAGCTGACCGTCTATCCGAACCTGCCGCCCTCTCTGGCCCAAGGGCTGTTCGCCGAGTCGCGCACGTATCCGGTGATCGCCCGGTTGTCGACCACCTCGGGCGTTCTGCGCAGTGACCGCGTGCGCGGTGTCCGTGGCCTGGCCATCAAAGTGCTTGGCGTGCAGGGTCCGCGAGCCCGGGCAGACGACGACGCCACCACCCAGGATTTCATCATGGTGACCCACCGGGAATTCCTGTTCGCCGATGCCCACGACTATTTGGTCAAAGGCATGCCGACGGCCACCCTGCTGGCCCGCCTGCCCGACAGCGTGATGGCCGTGAGCAGCGACATCCTGGCTGGGCTCAAGCGAATCGGTGTGCCGATCCCGCCCAACGTAGCGGTGTTCGTCGCCGAGAACCGCCCCATCCTCGGCGAGACGTTCTACTCCTCGGCGCCGATCCGCTATGGCGACTACGTGGCCAAGCTCCGATACGCGCCGCTCTCACCGGAGGTCAAAGCCCTTGAGGACCAATTACTTCCAAAACACGCCGACCAGGACGCCCACCGTGATCTGATCATCGACTTCCTGTCCACCCACACCGCCGAGTACGAGCTGGGCGTGCAGCTCTGCACCGACCCGAAAACGATGCCGATCGAGGACGCCACGATCCCCTGGCCCGAAGATGCTTCACCACACCGCCCCGTCGCGAAAATCGTCTTCCACCAGCAAAACCCGGCCAGTCCACAGCGGCGCGCGTTCGGCGACGACGTGCTGTCGTTCAACTCGTGGCGCGCTCTGGCCGCGCATCGCCCGCTCGGCTCCATCAACCGGCTGAAGAAAGACGTGTACGACGCCTCATCGATCTATCGGCACGAGGTGAACCGGGCCCCCAACCTCGAACCGACCGATATCACCCAACTCCCGGACTCATGAGACCGCAAACCCTGAAACCTTTGCCCCATGCCTGCAATCCAGCGCCAGCAGCCGAAGTGTCACGTCGCTGACACCGTCAGCGGCCCCGGTGTCAGCCACCGGCACCTAGACTGTGCGTCCATGCCCGGGTATTGGCAGATGCTGGACCGGCCCGCGGAACACGCGGCCATCCGCTCCGCACTGAGCAGTTCGGACAGTTGCGGCGTCGTGCTCGTCGGTGCGGCCGGTGTCGGCAAGACCACCTTGGCCCGGACCGTCACGTCTTCGATGGAAAAGAAGGTGCACTGGACGGCGTGCACGGAGTCATCGCGCAGTATTCCGCTGGGCGCCTTCGCATCCTGGGTGCGGCCGTCGTCCTCCCGCGACCCGATAACGCTGCTGGGGTCCGCGCGGGAATCCATTGCCGCCGAGGGTGACACCATCGTCGGAATCGACGATGCTCATCTGCTCGACCAACTTTCGGCGACCCTGCTGCATCAGATCGCCGTCGAGGGCGCCGGCCGCGTGGTGGCCACGGTGCGTACCGGTGAGCCGGTTCCCGACGCAGTCACATCGCTGTGGAAAGACGGGTATCTGGAGCGCCTCGAACTGCAGCCGTTCAGCAAGGAACAGAGCATCGCGCTGATCGAAACCGTGCTCGGCGGCACGCTGGAGGGCCTCAGCGCCGACGTGATGTGGCAGTCCTCCGGAGGAAATCCCCTCTTCCTGCGCAACATGGTCGAAGGCGCCGTGGATGCCGGTACGCTCACCGAGGTCAACGGTGTATGGCAGTTCCGCGGCCCCACCGTCATCCCGTCCGGGCTCGCCGAACTGCTCGACGAACGTCTGGCGCACGCCGGCACCGACGTGCTGCACGCACTGAAACTATTGTCCCTGTGTGAGCCACTGGATATCGATGCCCTGGCCGAACTGGCCGGCGAGGATGCCGTAGATGCGGCCGAGTTGCGTGGCCTGATCCGCATCACCGAGGACGACCGCCAGGTCAATGTCCGGTTCAGTCATCCGTTGTTCGGTGAGGTGGTTCGCAGACGCGTCGGTACCGCCTCGGCCCGCAAGCTGCGCGGCCACATCGTCGGCATCCTGGCCGAACGCCAACTGAATACGGCCGCAAGCAGGATCCGGCTGGCCCAGCTGTGTGTCGACAGCGATCAGCCCGCCGATGCCGACCTGTTGATCACCGCGGCCAAGGATGCGGTTTTCCTGTCCAATCTTCCCCTCGGCGAGCGGCTGGCTCGCGCGGCGTTCGACCGCGGCGGCGGTCTGCCCGCCGCGGAATTGTTGTCCAGAGCGCTGCTGTGGCAGGGCCATCCCGCACAGGCCGAGAACGTGCTCGCCCGGTTCTCCGCAGACGACATGGACGAGCTGCAACTCGTGCAGTGGGGTATCCCGCGGCTGTCGATCCTGTTCTGGTCCATGGGGGATGTCGCCCGGGCGGGCCGGCTGCTGGAGCTGCTGCGCTCCCGGGTCACCCATCCCAGCCTGCGCCTGGTGGTCGAGGCCACCGGATCGGCAATGGCCGTGCACGAGAACAAGATCGACACCGGGCTAGCCGCCGCCGAGCGGGTACTGGCCGACCCCGCGGCGCCGAAGCAGGCCGTCGATTTCGCGGCGCTGGGCGCCGGACTGGCGATGCCGGTAGCGGGCCGCGGTACCGCATTCGAGCCGATCGCCGCACGCTGCCGGGCCGAGCGCAAATCCACCGACGGCATGATCCGGTTGATGGTCCACTACGGCGACGTGCTGGCGCTGACCCATCTCGGCGAGCTGGACCTGGCCGAGCAACGGGCCGCCGAGTACGCCGAATTCTCCACTGCCGGACAGTTTGTCGGTTGGGCGATCGCGAAGATGATGACCGGTCTGGTGGCCACCTACCGCGGCCAGTTCCGGGATGCGATCACCGTGCTGGAACAGGCTCTGGCCGCGTTGAACGCGGAATCGTCGCTGCCCTGGCAGCTGGTCGGCCGGCTGTTGCTGGCCCGGGCCTACGCCGCAGTGGGCAGCCCGGAACAGGCCGAACGCGTACTCGAAGACGCGGCGGAGCACTCAGGTCCCCATATGGCACTGCATGATCCACAATGGACCATCGCCAAGGCGTGGGTCGCCGCCGCCAAGGGCGGGCACCGCTCGGCCATCGACCTGGCCCGCGCAGCCGCCGACGCCGCTCACTCATCCGGGCAGTTCGCGGTCGAGGCCGAGGCACTGCACCACGCCGCGCGCTTCGGCGACCGCACCGTCACGCGCCGGCTGGAGGCCTTGGCCGGTCGCATCGACGGATCACTCGCCGGCCTCTACGCCCGGCACGCTGCGGCCGTCGCCGCGGCGGATCCCCGCGAGCTGGACGCGGTGTCGGAGGCTTTCGAGCAGGCCGGCCTCAACCTGTCGGCGGCCGACGCCGCGGCTCAGGCCATCCCCCTGCACGATCGGGCCGGCGAGCGCCGCCGCAGTACCGAATCCGCAGCCCACGCACTGCATCTCGCCGCCCGGTGCGGCGGCGCAGCCACCCCCGCCATCCGATCGGCAGCACGGCCACTGCCGGTGACCGCACGCGAACGCGAAATTGCCGGACTGGTCGCCGGGGGCCTGTCCAACCGCGAAATCGCCGAGCGGCTCACCGTGTCGGTGCGCACCGTCGAAGGCCACATCTACCGGGCCTGCATCAAACTCGGCGTGGCCGATCGCGACCAACTGGCCAAAATCGTGTGGAGCGATCTGGGCCAGTAGCGCTCAGTCCCCCTCGCGAGCAGTCGCGGGGGTACCCGAAATGCCGCGTGTCGCGTACTTAGGTGTCTGCTCGGCGGTGCTACTCGGGGGGTTTGACCGCCAGCACCGGCTTTGCGCACTCCAGCAGCAGCCGCTGCGACACACTGCCCAGCAGCAGCTTTCCGACCGGACTGCGGTGCCGGATACCGATCACCAGCAACTCGGCTTCGGGGCGGTCCATCGCCTTGAGCAACTCTGCGACGGTGTCGACGCCTACAGGGCGTTGCAGCTCGAACTCCACCCCGCTCGCCCGCAGATGTTCCTCCATGGTGTGGACCTCACCTGCGCCGGCGAACCGGGTGTCGACGTATGACTCGCCGGAAGTCGCGTTGATCACCAGCAATCCGGTATCGCGCAGCCGGGCCTCGGCGATGGCATGCTCGACGGCCGCATGTCCGAACTCGTCCGCGCTGTAACCGACGACGATCATTATTTCTCCTCGCGCAAGCGCTCGTCGGTAGTCATGAGTGGGTCGCCTTCTCTTTCTGATCCGTATCATCCTCGACAACCAACAAACTCTCCTCGCTCCGGTGCATCAGCTTGAGCGCCAAAGGCACCAGCAACAGGAGAGCCATGAGCACGTAGGTGACGATCGCGACCGGTTCGGTGAACAGGCTGCTCCAATCGCCGCCACCGAGCTGCAGGCTTTGGCGCAGCTGCCGTTCAATGCGCGGCCCCAGGATCACGCCGATGATCAACGGCAGCACAGGCAATCCGAAACGGCGCATCATCAGGCCGAGGAGGCCGAACACAAGTAGCAGCGCGAGATCCATCGGTTGCACGTTGACGGCGAGCGCGCCCAGCGTTGCGAAAAACAGGATGCCCGCGTACAGGTAGGGCCGCGGGGTGCGCAGCAGCTTCGCCCAGATCGGCGCCAGCGGCAGGTTGAGCACCAGTAGCAGGAAGTTGCCGATGAACAAGCTCGCGATGAGCGTCCAGATCAGCAGTGGCTCTTTCTCGAAAAGGGTTGGTCCGGGCTGGATTCCGTAGGATACGAAGGCCGTCAGCATGACCGCCGCAGTGGCGTTGGTGGGCAACCCCAGCGACAGCATCGGCACCAATGTGCCTGCGGCAGAGGCGTTATTGGCTGCCTCGGGCCCCGCCACACCTTCGATCGCGCCCTTGCCGAACTCCTCGGGATGCTTGGAGAGCTTCTTCTCGGTGATGTAGGACAGGAACGTCGGCAACTCGGCGCCGCCGGCAGGCAGTGCACCGAACGGGAATCCGTACGCGGTGCCGCGCAGCCACGGCTTCCACGACCGCCCCCAGTCCTGCTTGCTCATCCATGGCCTGCCCACGGGGATCACCTCGGCGGGGCGTCGGCGCAGATGTGCGGCCACCCAGAGCGCCTCTCCGAGTGCGAAGATCGCCACCGCGACGACGACGATGTCGATACCGTCGGATAGCAGCGGCATACCGAACGTCGCGCGCGGTTGGCCGGTCAGGAAGTCGATACCGACGACACCGATCGCCAGACCGAGGAACAGCGAGATCGCCCCACGCAGTTTGGACGCCCCGAGTACCGCGGTGACGGCCACCAGCGCGAACAACATGATCGCCAGATAGGAGGGCGCACCGAGGGTAACCGCGAAACGTGAGATCGCCGGCGCGAACGCGGCCAGCAGCGTGGTGCCGATCGCACCCGCGATGAACGATCCGATCGCCGCCGTGGCCAATGCCTGGGCCGCTCGGCCGGCCTTGGCCATCTTGTTGCCCTCGATCGAGGTGATCACCGACGACGACTCACCCGGGGTGTTCAACAGGATCGACGTGGTCGACCCGCCGTACATGCCGCCGTAGAAGATCCCGGCGAACATGATGAACGCTGCACTGGGACTGACGTTGTAGGTCACGGGCAGCAGCAGCGCCACCGTCATGGCCGGGCCGATGCCCGGCAGGACCCCGACCGCGGTGCCCAGCAGCACCCCGATGCAGGCGTACAGCAGATTCATCGGAGTCGCCGCCTCGGCGAACCCCTGCATCAACCAGTCGAAGTTCTCCATTTACAGAATCCCGTCCAAGACGCCTGCGGGCAGCGGAATTCCGAGCCCGGAGTAGAAGCCGTAGAAAGTCAGCACCGACAGCACCGCGCCGATCGCGATGTTGCGGACGTAGTGGCGGTTGCCGAGGATGGTCGCCGCACCACCGAAGAACAGTGCCCCGGCGATCGCCCAGCCCAGTGGCTTGACCAACACGATCAGCAGCACGAACAAGCCCACCAGCAAGCCGACGGTGCGCCAATCCCCCGGCGAATTCGGGTCGACATCCTCGCCGGCGTCAGCCTCACCGACCGATCCCCGGGGGATCGCGATCGCCAGGATGATCGCCAGCAAGATCAGGATGACGCCGATGGCCACCGGGAAGAACTTCGGGCCGACGGGGTCCACCTTGGCGAAACTCGCCGTCAGCGTCAGTGCGTCGTAGATCAGGTAGGCGCCGACCGCGACCATCACCACACAGACGATGTACTGGGCCCTGTCGACCAATCTGGTGCCTTGATTCTCTCGTGGTTCTGGCGCGGCGGTCATATCAGCCCCAACTCCGTGAGCGTCGACGAAACGCGTTCGTCCTGGTCTTTCAAGAACTGTTCGAACTCCGCACCGGTGATGAACGCATCGGTCCAGCCGTTCTTCACCAGTGCCTCCTGCCACTGCTGCGTGCCGTGCAGGTCCTCCAGCGCCTTGATCATCGCTTGTCTGGCATCGTCGGAAATGCCCGGCGGCGCAAGAACTCCGCGCCAGTTCGCGAAGGTCAGATCGATTCCCGCCTCTTTCAGGGTCGGGGCGTCAATGCCCTTGACCCGCTCGTCGCTGGACACCGCGAGCACCCGGAGTTGGCCGGCCTCGATCTGATCGAGGAGTTCACCCGGGCTGGAGGTACCGACGGTGATCTTCTTGCCGAGCAGCGCGGTCAGCAGATCACCACCACCGTCGTAGGTGACGAAGTTGACCGATTTCGGCTCGACACCGACGGCCTTGGCCAGTTCCATCGGGAAAAGGTGATCGGGGCCGCCCGGTGACGAGCCGCCACCGATGGTGACCTTCGATGGATCCGCCTTCCAGGCTGCGACAAAGTCGTCGATCGTCTTCAACGGCGAATCGGCGGGCACGAAGACCGCACCCGGATCTTCGATCAGCTTCGCCAACGCCGTTGCGTCCGAAGCCTTTATCTTCGACCCGTTGGTGTAGGAGGCACCGACGACGCCGAGACCCATCGTCATCATCAGGTCGTCGTTGCCCTTTTCGTTCATCAGCCGGGCCATGGCGACCGTGCCGCCTGCGCCGATCACGTTGAATACCTCGACCCGCCCGGTGATGTCGGTGTCCTCCATGATCTTCACCGCGGTACGCGCAGTCAGGTCATAGCCACCACCCGGGCTGTTCGGCACCATCATGCGCAGCCGGTGCAGCCCGCGGGTGTCGTCGTTGCGGGTCACCCCACAGCCGGCCAGCGCGAGCGCCGCGACCAGCGCTACGATCACCGCCACCACTGACCCCAGGTGTCTTCTTCGACACATCATCAACTGTCCCCAATCATTTGTGATGCTCAGCAATACTGAATCGTGACGTGATCCAGGTCACTGATGAGTTCGCAAAGGAAGTATTGGTCATTGAGTTCACGGTCCGCGGTCATGCGCCTGCTCCGGGGCCGGAGCCTGGCGGGCCAATTCCTGGCCTTTCAGATGCTGGTCGTCGCGGTGGTGCTGGTCGCGGTGGCAGCCGTGTCGGTCGCACAGTCCACCCGCGAATTCCGGGATGTGCGGGGGCAGCGCTTGATCGCCGTGGCGGAGAACATTGCCTCCACATCGATCGTGCGGGACCGCTACTACGATCCGTTCGCCGGCACCGTCCTGGCCCCCGAGGTGGACCGCGCGGTGGCGCTCTCCGGGGCCGAACTGGCCGAGATCATCGATCCCACCGGCACGGTACGGGCATCGTCGGATCCCCAGCGCCTCGGCGAGCGGGTCGATCTGGGCCCTAGCCGCGCTGACGAAGGCCGAGCGTGGTTCGGCGACAGCGACATCGCCGGCGCGCACAGCCTGGTCGGCCAGGTTCCGCTCCTGTCCACCGACGGCGACGCACTCGCCATCGTCTCCGTCAGCGAGCGGTATCCGTCGGTGTGGCAGCTCCTCGGCGGGGCCGGCGAGCGGCTGCTGTTCTATCTCGGCATCGGGGCCGCGCTCGGCGTGGTGGCCTCCTGGCTCTTGTCCCGCCGCATCAAGAGACATACCCGCGGTCTGGAGATCGCCGAGATCGCCGGTCTGGCAGATCATCGGGAAGCGTTGCTGCACAGCATCCGCGAGGGCGTGGTCGCGGTTGGCACTGACGGCACGATCACCGTGCTCAACGACAGCGCTCAGGAGCTGCTCGGCGTGAACGACAGCGCGGTGGGCCGCCGTATCGACGACATCGGCCTTGAACCCTCCGTGTCGGGATTCCTGTTGGAAGGCGGCCCAGGCCGCGAGGACGACGTGATCATCACCACCCGGACCCACGTGCTCGCGCTCAACCGGCGTGCGGCAAGTAGCCAGGGTCAGCGCATCGGTACCGTCACCACCATGCGCGACAGCACCGAACTCGCCGCGCTGCAGGCACAGTTGTCGTCGCACCGCAGCGTCACCGACACCCTGCGCGCACAGACCCACGAATTCGCCAATCAGCTGCACACCATCTCTGGGCTCACCCAGCTCGGCGAGTTCGACGCTGTGCGCAATCTGGTGGGCACCCTCACCCGCCGTCGCGCTGAAATCAACGACTTTGTGACACAACGCATTTACGATCCCGCGGTGGCGGCGCTGCTGATCGCGAAGACCTCGCTGGCAGCCGAGAGCGGCGTCACCCTAACCCTGTCGAACGACAGTCACCTGACAGCACTCGACCCGGTGCTGGCCACCGATGTCATCACCCTGTTGGGCAACCTGGTCGACAACGCCGTGGACGTTTCAGTCGGCTCGACGGCGGCTCAGGTGTGCGTCCATGTAGACGATGCCCACGGCCTGCTGTTGATTGTGACCGATTCGGGTCCCGGTGTGCCGCAACACCTTCGGGAGTCAATCTTCTCCCGCGGCATCACCTCCAAGCCGGACGTACCGGGTGGGCGCGGCATAGGACTCGCCCTGGTCCGGCTGGTGACGGTGCAGCACGGTGGAACCGTCGAGGTTACCGACGGCCCAGCCGGCGGTGCGGTATTCACGGTCCGACTGCCCGGGGCCACGCCCGCCACATCCCACGACAGATCCGAGCGGAGCACCCATGCATGACGTACTGGTGGTCGACGACGATTTCATGGTCGCCGAGATCCATCGCCGGTTCGTCGAACGTGTTCACGGGTTCCGCACCGTCGGTGTGGCCCGAAGCGGAACGGAAACCCTGTCCGCGGTGACCGATCTGGCACCCGACTTGATCCTGCTCGATGTGTACCTGCCCGACATGACCGGCCTGGACGTGCTGCATCGATTGCGGTCGGACGGTAACCGCGTCGGGGTCATCATGATCACCGCCGCCCGCGAGCTCGACACCGTGCGCAGCGCA
The DNA here is from genome assembly GCF_000373905.1 of Mycobacterium sp. 155. NCBI lineage: Bacteria > Bacillati > Actinomycetota > Actinomycetes > Mycobacteriales > Mycobacteriaceae > Mycobacterium > Mycobacterium sp. 155. Next base: position 986,339 of record NZ_KB892705.1, on the reverse strand, counting down.
CTGGATGGCGGTGCCGCCGACTATCTGGTCAAGCCATTCGAGTTCGATCAGCTCCGGGCCAAGCTACTGGCATACGCGGCGCGCGCCGACGTGCTCGCAGCCGACGGCGGCGCGGACCAGTCGATGATCGATGCGCTATTCGGCGGCACCGCGGCCACCAGGGTCGCTTTGCCGAAAGGATTGGGCGCCGAGACCGGCGGCCTGGTCCTGAGTGCCGTGCGCACTGCAGGCGAGGTCTCGGCCGCCGAATGCGCGGAGCTGGTGGGAATTTCGCGAGTCAGCGCCCGACGTTACCTGGAGCACTATCTGAGCGTCGGGACGCTGGAGCTGCGACTGCAGTATGGCACCGGCCGGCCGGAACGCCGGTACCGGTCGGCGACACATCGCAGCTGAGATGGCCTGCTATGCGTGTCTGCCGGTCCTCGTCGGTGATGTCGACATTCGGCATCACCGACCCTGCGTCCCAGCGGGTGACTTTCGATGCCGCGTGATCGCAAACAACGCCCACGACGCCAGGACAACCACGAACACCGCCGCTTGGACGGCCGATTCCCAGCCTGCTGGATACAGCACCCCGGTGATGTAGTGCGCGATAAACCCCTGGGATGGCAGTGGTGGCAGCTCGGCCTGTGCTCGCGACCAGCGTTCGAGATCGGTGAGCGGGCAAGGCAACCCGAGGACGATGCTGCCAAGGCCCCACAGCACGGCCGCCGCGTGCAACCCGATTGTGCGCGGCCACCGACAGGCGATGAACCCACCCAGCACCAGATAGGCGATAAAGCCGAAGTGAACCCCGACGGTGAGGGCGACCAGCACCGAGTACACCGTCATGGCCCCGGCCCCTGTTCGTGGCCGGTTCGCGCAATAATGTGAGGCGTGACATCGAGAGTACTGTTCATCCGCAACGACCCTGTGGCGCCTGAGGCGATGCTGGCCGATGCCTTCACCGAATGTGGTTTCGACATCGACACATTCGACGTGGTGCACCCCGACCACCTCGACGCCCTGGCCGCAGAGGTGGAGTTTCCCGACCTGACCCAGTATGACGTGGTAGTCCTGCTCGGGGCCCGATGGTCGGTGTACGACGAAGCCCTGCGCGCCAGCTGGGTCGGAACGCTGATGACCCTGCTCCGGAACGCCGCCGACACAGGAGTGGGCCTGTTCGGCGTGTGCTTCGGCGGTCAGTTGCTGGCGCAGACCTTCGGCGGGTCGGTCGGCAGCTCCGATTCACCGGAGATCGGCTGGTACGAGGTCAGCACCGACGATCCTGAGCTGATCCCGCCGGGTCCGTGGTTCGAATGGCATATCGACCGCTGGACGGTGCCGCCGGACGCCATCGAGATTGCCCGCAACGGCAACGCGTCCCAGGGCTTCGTGCTGGGCCGGACACTGGCCCTGCAGTTCCATCCCGAACTCGATGCTGCCCTGCTGGAGGAGTGGCTGGCCGACGACCACGACGGCGCAGCCGCCAGGAAGTGCCAAACCACCCACGACGAATTACGCATGCAGACAAAGGAACTCAGCGACGACGCGGCGCAACGCGTCCGTGCTTTGGTACGCAGTTACCTGACACGAGTGGTCCACGCCACGCCACAGCCGTAGGGTGGTCAGTGGAAGTTCAGATTTGCCATGTGTGCGTGGAGCAGTGCCGTCCGGCACGGTGCCGGGCGGGTGTTCCAGGACCGCCGCGAGGCTGGCCAGGTCCTGGCCCAGGAGCTGACGTCTTACCGCGGCCAGTCTGGCCTGCTGGTGTTGGGCCTGGCTCGTGGCGGCGTACCGATCGGCTGGGAAGTGGCAGCTGCCCTACAGGCCCCGCTGGATGTGTTCCTGGTGCGCAAGCTGGGTGTGCCGCAGTGGCCGGAGTTGGCGATGGGCGCGCTGGCCACCGGTGGCGGAATCGTGGTCAACGAGCAGCTTGTGCAACGGCTCGGCATCGGTGACGACCAACTCGATGCCGCGATCGAGCGGGAGACGGCCGAACTGACCCGGCGCGAGCAGGCGTATCGCGGCAGCCGCCCCGCCCCGGAGGTGACCGGGCGGACCGTGATTCTGGTCGACGACGGCATCGCGACCGGTGCGAGCATGCTCGCCGCGGTACGGGCCGTGCGCGCCGCCCGCCGGCTGGTGGTGGCGGTGCCCGTGGGGCCGTCCTCGGCATGCCGAGAGCTTGCCCGGGAAACCGACGAGGTGGTGTGCGCGAGCACCCCCAGCAGTTTCTCGGCGGTCGGCCAAGCGTTCGCCGACTTTCACCAGGTCACCGACGACGAAGTACGTCGCCTGCTGGCTACACCGACAGTCGGCGCGGGCTAGCTCTTGTGTTCCTCAGCCGCTTCGTCGGCAGCGGGTTCAGCGTCGTCCTCGTCGGCTTCGTCCGCCTCATCGACCTCGTCGGCGGGTTCGGATTCCGCGATCGGCTCAGCTTCTTCCGCCTCCACCGGCTCATCGGGATAGTCCTGCACGGATTCCTCGCCGGCGTCGGTAACCGCTCCCGCGGCCTCTTCCTCCGACTTGTCGGCGGCACCGCGTGAGCGTTCCCGAAGAGCGTCGACGATCAGCAGGACCGTTCCGAGCATGCTCGCGCCAATGCACACCCAAGCGATCAGCTCGTTGCCTGTCACCACGGCGGCCACCAGCGCCGCCAAGCCGATGACGGCAAGCACTAGCGCAATGATCAGCATCGTTCAACCCTAGCTAGGCCGGTCTCCCGACCAACGGTGGCGGCCCGGTCAAGGGTCAGTTGTTGCCCCGGTTGAACTGACCGAAATTGCTGGCGTCGCTGTTGGCACTGGAATCGACCGGCGCAGCCGAACCGCGCTGGCCGAGCTCTTCGAGCTGTGATTCCAGGTACGTCTTCAAACGGGTGCGGTATTCACGTTCGAACGTCCGCAGCTGTTCCAGTCGACCCTCCAGCACCGTGCGCTGTTGGTTGATGGTCCCCATGATCTCAGAGTGCTTGCGTTCGGCATCGGCCTGCAACGCATCGGCCTTCTCCTGAGCCTGACGCAGCTGGGTCTCCGAGCGCGTCTGCGCGTCGGCCAGCATGGCATCGGCACGCTGCCGTGCCTCGGTGACCGTGGTCTCGGCCGTCTTGCGTGCATCGCCGACCATGGCGTCGGCTTGCGCGCGGGCGTCAGCCAGCATCTTCTCCGATTCGGCCTTGGCGGAGCCGGTGAGCCGGTCAGCGGTGTCCTGGGCCAGGCTGAGCACACGGGCAGCACGCGCCGCGGTGTCCTCATTGGTCACCGACGGCGCAGCAGGTGCCGCCGGCGCCTCGTAGACCGGCTTCGGCGCCGGGGCCGGTTCTGGTTCGGGCTCGTAGAGCGGAACCGGCTTGGCCGGTTGGGCCGCGCCACCGCCGCCCGAATGCGCCGACGCCAACTCTGCGTCGAGCTCGGCGACCCGCTGCCGCAGATCTGCGTTCTCTTCTATAAGTCGGGTCAGCTCATTCTCAACCAGATCGAGAAAGGCGTCGACCTCGTCCTCGTTATACCCGCGTTTGCCGATGGGCGGCTTGCTGAACGCGACGTTATGGACGTCCGCCGGTGTGAGCGGCATTGTCTGCCCCCTTGGAGTTTTGGACCGTCAACCGATCTCAAAGTGTAGAGCCTTGTTTGTGTATAGCCTTGTTTGCACGCAACTGGCGTCCATCCTGTCACACCAGACCCGGCGGTTGCAGTCGAGGCCGATTTTTAAGAGTGAATTTCAATCTTCTTACGCCTTTGTGGACTCTCCGGCAAACGATCTGGACCCCGGCTAGACGCTGCGCGGCGTCCTGTCAGCCGGCCGCACCGAGGGCCAGTTGCATGCCGATGAACACCACGAGCAGCAGCACCATGATCGACAGATCCAGCCGAACCGCACCTATCGTGAGCTGCGGGATGATCCGGCGCAGCAGCTTCACCGGCGGATCGGTGAGCGAGAGGATGACCTCCAGGATCACTACGGTCAGTCCCCTGGGGTGCCAGTCTCGACTGAACGACCGGATGAACTCCACAACGACCCGCGCGATGAGCAACAGCCAGAAGATGAACAGCGCGAAGAACAGGATCTCGAAGAGCAGCGACAACGGGGCCGACCTCACTCAGGCAGATGTGTGACATTCGAACACGTCGCCTCAGCGGTGCTACCAGCCGATTATGCGACGCCCCCAGCCTACCCGGCCACGCTCTAAGGCCGGACGGCTGCGCGGACGTGAGTGACTACTGGTAGGCGTAGAACCCGGCTTCGGCGATCCGACGACGCTGCTCGGCGCTCACGTCGACATCGGCCGGTGACAGCAGGAAGACCTTCGTCGCCACCTTGTCGAATGAGCCGCGCAGCGCGAAGGCCAGGCCGGCGGCGAAGTCGACCAGGCGCTTGGCGTCGGCGTTGTCCATCGAAACCAGGTCCATGATCACCGGGGTGCCGTCGCGGAACCGCTCGCCGATCGTGCGCGCCTCGCTGTAGTCCTTCGGCCGCAGCGTGGTGATCTTCGACAGCGGGCTGCCCGCTTCGAACAGCTCGGCCATCCGGCGGGGATCCATCGCCAGGGCCCCGCGGGTGGAACCGGCCAGTGTGCCCAATCGCGCTGCGGGACGCTCGAATTCGCGCGGTCCGCGCATCCGCGAGTCGAACCGGGGCTCCTCGGCGAAACCGCCACCGGGATAACCCGCGCGGTAAGCCGGTCCCTCATCGAACTCCCGGCCCTCGTAGCCGTAACCCTCGTCCTCGAAGCGCTCTTCACGGGGTCGCCGGGCGTAGCTGCGAGCAGCGCCCCGGTCGTCGTCCTCGTAGTATTCGTCGTCGTAATCATCCATCGGCGCCATGCCGAAGTAGGCCTTGACCTTATGCAGTGTGCTCATCTCGGCGACCCTTCTGCTGACCCTGGGAATTTTGATGTCTGTGATGAATGTGTGACTGGTGTGACTACCGGTGGTGACGTTAGTGGCCGTTGTCCCATAAGCGCGGTACCGACACGCACACACGTCGAACCGTGTCGCACAGCGATCTCCAGGTCGTTCGACATCCCCGCCGACAGTCCGAGGCGCTGCGGGTAGCCCCGCTGCACCCGTTCCAACTCCCCTGCCAGCCGAGCGAAAGCCTCCTCCGGATCGGCCTTCAGCGGCGGTATCCCCATCAACCCGACGAACTCGAGACCCTTTGCGGCATTGGCCGCCGCACAGAGTTCATCCACTAGATCGGGCCGTGAAATGTCGACACCGCCGCGCTCGATGTCCCCGTCCAAGCTGATCTGCAGGTAGACCCGCAACGGCTGGGTCCGAATGCCGCTGGCAAGTGCGGCAGTCGCCGCGCGGTCCAGCGCACCGACGAGCCGGACGTTGTCGACAGAGTGCGCGGCGTACGCCCAGCTGACGACGGCGCGCGCCTTGTTTCGCTGAATGCTGCCCACCATGTGCCAGCGAACCGACGCGTCGGGCAATTCCTCACGTACCGCAGCGACTTTCGCGGCTGCTTCCTGTTCGCGGGATTCACCGAATGCGTGGCAGCCCAACCGATGCAAAATGCGAATATCGGTGACGGGGAAGAACTTTGTAATAGGAAGTAATTCGATCTCATTGACATTTCGCCCGGCCGATTCTGCGGCCCGTGCCAGCCGCGCCCGCGCCGCCCCCAGCGCAGTGGTCAATTCGCCGACCCGATCGGCATCGCGCGACCGCTGCTCGGCGCTCATCGTCGGCTCGACTCCATCCACACCAGCGACGCCAGGCGTCCGGTCGGAGTATCCCGGCGATGGCTGAACAAGGTTCGATCATCGACCGTGCAGCGCGGATCCACGTCGATCGCGCAGACGCCCAAATCCTTTAGTTGCCGGGCTATTCCGGCACGGAGATCCAAACCCGGCGTGCCGCGTCGGGTGGTGGTGCGGCTGCCCGGCAACGCCGTCTCGACCTCGTCGGCCATCTTGGCGGGTACCTCGTAATTGCGGCCGCTGACCGCGGGGCCGAGCAGGACAGTGACGTCCTGAACGTGTGCACCTTCGGCCAGCATCGCCTCCAACGTGCGCGCCACAACGCCCTTTTGCGCGCCCACCCGACCGGCATGCGCCGCACCGATGACGCCCGCGCGGGCATCGGCCATCAATACCGGAACGCAATCCGCGGTCACCACCGCCAATGCCAAACCGCGCGTGGTGGTCACCAATGCGTCGGCATTATCGACTGCGGCACCCGATGCGGGCGGTTCGGTCACGGTGACCACCCGATCACCGTGGACCTGGTTCATCCAGACCACGGCGTCCGCGCCGATCGCGGCGGCCAATCGACGACGGTTGGCCGTCACCGCGGCCGGATCATCGCCGACATGGTCGCCGAGATTGAAGGAGTCGAAGGGCGGGGCCGAGACACCACCGGCACGAGTGGTGGTCACCCGACGTATGCGAACACTCACAATCTCAGTATCCGAATCAGCGGCCAGCTGTCGCGGGCCTGACTCAGTGCCGCATGAACGGCGGGACGTCGACGTCGTCGTCGTCGATACCGCCGTCGCCGCCGATGCTGACCGTCGCACCATTGGTGTGAACGGGCACGCTGACCGCATCTGTCGGTTCGAACAGCGACGTGGTCACCTTGCCTGCGCGCGCGGTGGCGATCGGCTGCGTCGTGGCTTGGCCCGGGCCGACCACGGGCTTGCGGCTGGGACCGGCGGAGTCGAAGCCCGCCGCGATCACCGTGACCCGGACCTCGTCGCCGAGCGAGTCATCGATCACCGTGCCGAAGATGATGTTGGCCTCCGGGTGGGCCGAATCCTGCACCAGCGAGGCGGCCTCGTTGATCTCGAACAGCCCGAGATCGCTACCGCCCGCAACGGACAGCAGCACACCCTGCGCGCCCTCCATCGAGGCTTCCAGCAACGGCGAGTTGATGGCGATCTCAGCGGCCTTGAGCGCACGGCCGTCACCGCGAGCAGAGCCGATACCCATCAGCGCTGTACCGGCACCACTCATCACACCCTTGACGTCGGCGAAGTCGACGTTGATCAGCCCGGGAGTGGTGATTAGGTCGGTGATGCCCTGGACACCGTTGAGCAGCACCTCGTCGGCACTGCGGAACGCGTCCATGAGCGACACTGCGGCGTCGCCCATCTGCAGCAGCCGATCGTTGGGGATCACGATCAGGGTGTCGCAACTTTCGCGCAGTGCGGTGATGCCCGCCTCGGCCTGGTTGCTGCGGCGCTTGCCCTCGAAGGAGAACGGCCGTGTCACCACGCCCACGGTCAACGCGCCGAGCTTGCGCGCGATAGTGGCCACGACGGGCGCGCCGCCGGTGCCGGTACCGCCGCCCTCGCCTGCGGTGACGAACACCATGTCGGCGCCGCGCAACAATTCTTCGATATCGTCCTTGGCGTCCTCGGCTGCCTTACGGCCCACTTCGGGGTCTGCTCCGGCGCCGAGCCCACGGGTGGAATCGCGGCCGACATCGAGCTTGACGTCGGCATCGCTCATCAACAGCGCCTGCGCGTCGGTGTTGATCGCGATGAACTCAACGCCCTTGAGGCCCTGTTCGATCATCCGGTTGACGGCGTTGACGCCGCCGCCGCCGATGCCAACCACCTTGATCACTGCCAGGTAGTTATGCGGGGGGGTCATAGATCGTCTTCCTCCCTGGTCTGGGGTGTTCGTGACGCCGAACCCCTCTGCTGCAAACCCTCAACCTCAACCATAGGCTTAGAGTTATGTCAAGTAGTTCCGCGCAAACAGAACCGTAGGGGGCCGACACGCGTGAACGCGTCAGGCGCGCCGAGGTGCCGCGCGGCAATTTCTACTTGACCGTCGGAAGATCCGGGCTCGAGACGTCGTAGGTGTGTCCGGGCTGGGTCAACAAGGCCGCCAACTTCATCGCCTTTTCGTCGGTCCGATCGTTCGTGCCCCACACCACGATCCGACCGTCGGTCAGGGTCAACGTGATCGACGCCACCGACGGAGCGGCGATGCGGCCAACCTGTCCGGCCACATCGGGCGGCAGCGCCAGCATCACCTTGAGGGCGGCCAGCGTCGGCAGATCGCTCGGCCCGGGATTGTCCGTATCGAGGTAGGGCAGCGACAACGGTGCCGGACCGGTCGCGAAATCGACTCCGTCGCGGTCGAACAGGTGCGGGCCGTCCGGATAGTCCTTGACCACCACCGGAACTCGCTCGACCACCGTGATGCGCAGCGTGGACGGATACTCGCGCTGCACCCTCGCCGTCGCGACACGCCGGATCGCGGCCACGCGTTCGGCGACCGCGTCGGTGTTGACCTGCAACAGCGGGGCACCCGACGGGACGGCAGCGGCCGCCAACACCTCCTCGCGGCTCACGGTGGAGAGCCCAGCCACCACCACATTGCGGGCCGACATGATCGGGGTGAAGTACAGCAGCAGGCCGATCGACACCGCCACCACGCTCGCCAGCGCCGACCACAACAGCACCTTCACGCCCCGAATCGCGCCAGAGGAAGGCGCTTTCGCCGATTCTCCGACCGAGCCGACCGCCCGGCGTTTAGCCTCCCGGCGGGCCTGTTCGATGGCTATCGCCCGATCGCGGGCCGCCCGGCGCTCCTCACGCTCTCGACGCGCCCGCCGGCGCGGACCCTCGTAGTCTTCCGCCGCCGCAGGCGGCAAATCGTCCCCAGCCGCCGCAGGCGGCAAATCGGGCCCCGCCGCCGCAGGCGGCAGTGTCGTCTCGGCCTCGACCGTCCCGGCCTCCGCGGGTGCCTGTTCCTCGTCGGACTCTGCCGTTTCGGGATCAGGTCCGGTCACGGCGTTCCTTGTCCTCCTCGCGTGCGGGGTGCACTGCGGTTCGACTTGATCTGCAACTCAGTGAGGATCTCGCTGCCCAGCATGGTGACGTCCCCGGCACCCATGGTGATCACCACGTCACCCGGGCGGGCCGCCGTCGCGACCGCGGCCGCCACCGCCGAGAAATCCGGGACGTAGGTCACCGGGACACTGACGTGCCCGGCGACGGTGGCGCCGCTGACGCCCGCTATCGGCTGTTCCCGCGCGCCGTAGACGTCAAGGACGAACACCTGGTCGGCAGCGTCGAGGGCCGAACCGAATTCGAGCGCGAAAGTCTCTGTGCGCGAATATAAATGGGGCTGGAACACGACGATCAGCCGACCGCCGGTAGCCGTCACCACCGACCGGGCCGCCGCGAGCGTGGCGCGCACCTCGGTGGGATGGTGCGCGTAGTCGTCGAAAACCCGGACGCCGTCGGTGCTGCCGACCAGCTCGAAGCGCCTACGCACTCCCTCGAAACCGGCCAGCCCGTCCAGCACCGCCTCTGTGGGCGCACCGACGGCCACCGCGGCCAGCACCGCGGCCAGCGCATTGAGCGCCATGTGTCGGCCCGGCACTGCGAGCCGGATCGCCCGCGGATGCGGCTCGCCGGCGAGCTGGATGTGGGCCACCGCGCCGGTCCCCTGTTGGTCCCAACTGAGCAGCGTGCCGGCCAGATCGTCACCGGGACTGCTGCCGTAGCGCAGCACCCGGATCCCCAACGCATCTGTGCGGTCCGCCAATGCGGCCGCCCCGGGATCGTCGGTGCACACCACTAGCGCGCCACCCGGCGCGATCCGTTCGACAAAGGCGTCGAACACCGCGACGTAGGCATCCTCACTGCCGAAGAAATCCAGGTGGTCGGCCTCGATGTTGGTCACCACCGCCACATCCGGCGCGTACTCCAGCAGCGAGCCGTCGCTCTCGTCGGCCTCGGCCACGAAACAGCGACCGCTGCCGTGATGCGCATTGGTACCAGCCTCGCCCAGCTCACCGCCCACGGCGAACGACGGGTCGAAACCGCTGTGCTGCAAGGCCACGATGAGCATCGAGGTGGTCGTGGTCTTGCCGTGGGTCCCCGTCACCATGAGCGTGGTGTATCCGGCCATCAGCTTGGCCAGCACCACCGGACGCAGGATCACCGGGATTCCCCGGCGGCGCGCTTCCACCAGTTCGGGGTTGGTCTTGGGAATCGCCGCGTGCGTGGTCACCACCGCGGTGGGGCCGCCCGGCAGCAGATCCAGCGAGGATGCGTCATGGCCGATCCGGATCTCGGCACCGCGGGCCCGCAGTGCCACCACGCCGCGTGACTCCTTGGCATCCGAACCCGACACCATCGCACCACGATCCAGCAGGATTCGCGCCACACCGGACATGCCGGCCCCGCCGATGCCGACCATGTGCACCCGCTGCAGCTCGACGGGTAGCGAATTGCCGTTCACTGCAGCTTCTTTCGTCCGTCCAATGCCACGTCGAAGACGACTTGGGCCACCCGCCGCGCGGCATCACGATGCCCCGACAGCGAGGCCGCCGCCGTCATCGCGGTGAGCCGGGCGTCGTCGGTCAGCAACCCGACGACCGTGCCGGCCACGTATCGCGGGCTCAGTTCGGCATCGTCGACAAGCATCCCGCCACCCGCTGCCACCACCGGCTGAGCGTTGAGCCGCTGTTCTCCGTTGCCGATCGGCAGCGGGACGTATACCGCCGGCAGGCCGACGGCCGTCACCTCCGCCACTGTCATCGCGCCCGAGCGGCAGATGGCCAGGTCCGCCGCCGCGTAGGCCAGGTCCATGCGGTCCAGATACGGCACCGCCTTGTACGGGGGCCGTTCTGCACCAAGGGGTTCCGGCAAATCCAGGGTGTTCTTGGGACCGTGGGCGTGCAGCACCGAGATACCCGCCGCACCTAACTGGTCGGCCGCGGCCGAAACCGCCCGGTTGATCGACTGGGCGCCCTGGGAACCACCGAACACCAGCAGCACCTTGGCGTCCTCGGCGAAGCCGAAATGCGCTCGCGCAGCCTGCCGCAGGGCCGCGCGGTCCAGCGATGTGATCGCTTCCCGCACCGGCATCCCGACCACTTCGACGCGGCGCAATCCGGGATCGGGCACCGCGGAGAGCACCCGACTCGCCGAACGGGCGCCTACCCGGTTGGCCAGCCCGGCGCTCGCGTTGGCCTCGTGGATTACCACCGGCACCTGCCGGCGGCGGGTCAGCACGCCGCGGCGCGCCGCCAGATAGGCGGGCAACGCGACGTACCCGCCGAACCCCACCACAACGTCGGCGTCGACGCCGGACAGCACCGCGCGGGTCTGGCGGATGGCCGTGCGAACCCGCAGCGGCAGCCGGACCAGATCTCCCGACGGCTTGCGCGGCAACGGCACGGGCGTGATCAGCTCGAGGTCATAGCCGCGCTCGGGCACCAACCGGGTTTCCAGACCACGCGCGGTGCCCAGTGCCGTGATCCGGACATCAGGATCGAGAGCGCGCAACGCGTCGGCCACCGCCATCGCCGGCTCGACGTGGCCGGCGGTGCCACCGCCGGCCAGAACGACGGAGATGGCCCGCTCGTCGCGCCCCGACATCCCCCGTGAAGCCTCGCTCACCCGTAACGCTGACCTTCCAGTGCTCGGGCCCCGCGGCCCTGGTTACGTTGGCCCGAACCATATCGGACCGTTGCCCTTCCGCCCCCAGCCGGCTGCTGGGCGCCCGTACGCGCGGAGCGGCGCACCGCTCGATCAGCCGGTTGAGGTTTACGCCGACTGGCCACCGCCTTGCGGTCGGGGTGCCGATCGATTCTCCGGTCCGGTTTGCGGTCCGCCTTGCGCGGCGGCCTGGCCTTGGCGGATGCCACGGCCTTGCGGGTGCGCAACCGGTCCCGGGCCGATTCCAGCCGGGTAGGCACATAGGGCTCGGGCATCGGCAGCCGGAGCAGGCGGTTCATCCGGTCATCCCGTCCTGCGCGCAGCGCAGCGACCGCCTCGGGCTCGTGCCGGGCCGCATTGGTGATCAGGCCCATCATCAAAAGCGTTGTCGCCTGGGCCGATCCGCCCGCCGATATCAGTGGCAACTGCAGGCCGGTGATCGGTAGCAGGCCCACTACATAGCCGACGTTGATGAACATCTGACCGACCAGCCACAGCGTGGTGGTCGCGGTGAGCAGCCGCAGGAACGGGTCGGCCGAGCGGCGCGCGATCCGCATGCCGGTGTAGGCGAACAGGCCGAACAGGGCGAGCAGTCCGACCGCACCGACCAGGCCGAGTTCCTCACCGATGATCGCGAAGATGAAGTCGTTGTGCGCGTTCGGCAGATAGTTCCACTTGGCGGTGCCCTGCCCCAGCCCGTCGCCGAACACGCCGCCGTTGGCGAGTGCGAACCGCGCCTGACGCGACTGGTAGCCCGAACCCTGACCATCCGCTGTGGGATTGAGCCAGGACTGCACACGGTCGGACCGGTAACCCGCGGACATCGCGAGCACTGCTGCCGCGGCGACCGCCGCCAGCAGCGAAGTCACGAAGACCCGCAGCGGCAGACCGGCATACCAGAGCAGGCCCAGCAGGATGATGCCCATCGACACCGTCTGACCGAGGTCCGGTTGCGCGACGATAAGTGCCAGCGCGATCACGGCCCCGGGAACCACCGGAATCAGCATTTCCCGCAGCGACGCATGCTCCAGACGCCGCGATGCGAGCAGGTGCGCACCCCAGATCGCGAACGCGATCTTGGCCAACTCGGAGGGCTGCATGGAGAATCCGGCGACCACGAACCAGCCGCGGGAACCGTTGGAGTAGGTGCCGATACCGGGGATCAGCACCAGTATCAGCGCGATGATCGTCATCGCGAACATGGGGAACGCGAACCGTCGCATCGTCTTGATCGGCACGCGCAGCACCACATAGAACGCGACGAGACCCACGACCGTCCACATCACCTGGCGACCGAACACCGCCCAGGGCGAGCCGTCCATGTCGTAGGAGTACACGCCTGAGGCCGAGAGCACCATGATCAGGCCGAGTGTCGTCAGCAAAGCCGTAATTGCGATGATGAGGTGGAACGACGTCATCGGCCGGCCCAGCCAGGCCCCGAACCGGGTACGCGGCTCGCTCACCGTCGCTGCCGACTCCGAACTGCCCGCGGCCGGGTCGGTGGCAGCCTCTGCGCCGGCGTCATCGCCCTCACCCCTGGCACCGCCGCCGCGCCGCAGCCGGTTGAGGATGTTGCCCACGGCAGCTATCCGATGGCAGCGTGCACGGCTGCAGCGAACACGTCACCGCGGTGGCCGTAGCCGCTGAACTGATCGAAGGATGCTCCGGCCGGGGCCAGCAACACGGTGTCGCCGGGGCTCGCGAGCCGGCGGGCAGCGTCGACGGCGGCAGCCATGACAGCATCGGAGACCGACCGTTCCGCCACTTCGATCACACGAGTCACATGGTTACCAATAGACCCACTAGTCTCAAGCACCCCAGAATCCTCCCCCGTCACAAGCTCGACGACGGGGACATCCGGTGCGTGTCGCGATAACGCCTCGGCGACCGTTCGGCGGTCGCGTCCGATCACGATTGCGCCGGCAAGCCGGCCCGCAACCTGTCGTACCAGCTCATCGACCGAAGCACCCTTCAGCAGACCGCCGGCGATCCATACCACGCGCGGGTATGCGGTGATCGAGGCCTGCGCGGCATGCGGATTGGTGGCCTTCGAATCATCGACGTATCGCACCCCGGCGGACGTACCGACCAACTCGGCGCGGTGCCTGCCCACCCGGAACGACGCGAGAGCGGCCGCGATCGCCGCAGGCGGCACATCCACCGAACGGGCCAATGCCGCCGCTGCCAGCGCGTCGAGCACGCCGACCGAGCCCGCGACGCCGATGGTCGCCGAATCAGCCAACTCGACGTCGTCGCCGAATGCCCGGTCGACGAGCTTGCCGGCCCGCACCCCGAGCTCCCCTGGTGCCGGCTCACCCAGCCGGAAACCGACCCGCACAGCCGCCCCCGCGGAGCCCAACAGCCCTGCTGCCACCGGATCATCAAGCCCCACCACCGCCACCCGGCCGTCAAGCACGCGGGACTTGTCGCGCGCGTAAGCATCCATCGACCCGTGCCAGTCGAGATGGTCCTCGGCCACGTTGAGCACCACCCCGGCCTCGGGCCGCAGCGACGGTGCCCAGTGCAGCTGGAAGCTCGACAGCTCGACGGCCAGGAGCTCGGCAGGCTGATCGAGCACCGCCAGCACCGGGTCACCGATGTTGCCGCACAGCACGCTGCGCCGGCCGGCCGCCACGAGCATCTCGTGCAGCATCGAGGTGGTCGTGGTCTTGCCGTTGGTCCCGGTGACCACGAGCCAACGCCGCGGTGGCCCGAAGCATCCCGCCGCATCCAGACGCCAGGCCAGCTCGACGTCACCCCAGATCGGCACACCCGCGGCCGCGGCGGCAGCCAGCACCGGCGCGCTCGGTGGAAATCCCGGACTGGTCACCACCAGCGCGTAATCCCCGATCGCGGCGACAGCCCCGGCCGGATCCACGACGGCGACACCCTCGTCCGCGTACGACCGCAAAGCCTCGACGTTGTCGTCACACAGTGTCGCGGCGACCCCCAGCGGCGCCAGGACGGCCAGCACGGCCCGGCCGGTGATGCCTGCGCCGGTGACGAGCACCGGGGCACCCGCGATCAATGGCGCTGGAAATTTTCTGTCCTCCTCGCGTGCGGGCCGTTTTCTGTCCTCCTCGCGTGCGGGCCGCCCGGCCACGTCAGGCCCCGACAGCCGTCAGCCATTCGCTGTAGAACAGGGCGACGCCCAGCCCACAGGCGATCGCGGTCAGCAGCCAGAACCGGATGATGACGGTCGTCTCCGCCCATCCGACCAACTCGAAGTGGTGGTGAAACGGCGCCATGCGGAACACCCTGCGGCCCGTCGTGCGGAACGCGAGAATCTGGACCACCACCGAGGTGACCTCAGCGACGAACAGTGCGCCCAGGACCACCGCGAGGATCTCGGTGCGGCTCATCACCGACAGGCCGGCGATGATGCCACCCAGAGCCAACGAGCCGGTGTCACCCATGAAGATCTTGGCCGGGGCGGCATTCCACCACAGGAAGCCGATGCAGGCACCCGCCGCCGCGGCAGCGATCAGCGCCAGATCCAGCGGGTCGCGCACGTTGTAGCAGCCCAGCCCGGGTGCGGTGGCACAGGCGTTGCGGAACTGCCAGAAGGTGATCAGCACATACGCCGCGCAGACCATCGCCATCGCGCCGGCGGCCAGGCCGTCCAGACCGTCGGTGAAGTTCACCGCATTCGACCACGCACTGACGATCACCACGCAGAACAGCACGAAAACCCACGACGCCAGCGTGACCGTGGCGATCTCACGCACGTAGGACAACTCGGGGCTGCCCGGTGTCAGCCCGTCATTGTTGCGGAACTGCAGAGCCAGCACGCCGAACAACACCGCGGCAAGCAATTGACCGACTGTCTTGGCGGTTTTGTTCAGCCCCAGGTTGCGCGACCGGCGCAGCTTGATCAGATCGTCGAGGAAACCGACACCGCCGAGCATGGTGGCCAGGCCGAGCACGAGCATGCCCGACGCCGACGGACCGTCCCCGCCCATCGCCATGCCGACCAGGTGGGTGCCCAGGTAACCGGCCCAGATGCCGGCGACGATGGCCACACCGCCCATCGACGGGGTCCCGCGTTTCTTGGCATGACTGGCCGGGCCGTCTTCCCGTATCTCGTGGCCCAGCCCCCGCTTGGTGAACAACCGGATCAACGCCGGGGTCAACAGGATAGACACCGTCAACGCGATGCCGACGGCGATGAGGATCAGCTTCATCCGCAGCCTCCGGCGTCAGCCGCCAGCGTGTCGGCGAGCGCACCGAGCCCCACCGAATTAGAGGCCTTCACCAGCACCACGTCGCCGGGCTGCAGCTCGGCGCGCAACAGGTGCAGTGCGGCGTCAGCATCGGCGACCATCCTGGACTCCGAACCCCATGAACCCTCCATTACCGCTCCGTGGTGCATGGCGCTCAACGACCTTCCGGTTCCGACGACGATGAGTCGAGAAACATCTAAGCGCACCGCCAGCCGGCCGATGCGATCGTGCTCGGATATCGCATCCTCACCCAACTCCGCCATCTCACCGAGAACCGCCCAGCTGCGCCGGCCCACAGTGGTGCCTTCGCCGGACTTTTCACTGGCCATCCAGGCCAGTGCCTTCAACCCGGCCCGCATCGAATCAGGGTTGGCGTTGTACGCGTCGTTGATGACCGTCACGCCGTCGGCGCGGGTGCTCACCTGCATACGGTGCCGCGAGGCCGGCCCGGCGCCCGACAGCGCGTCGGCGACCTGGTCGAACCGCGCCCCGCATTCGAGCGCGACCGCCGCCACGCACAACGCATTGGACACCTGATGGTCGCCGTGCACCGCCAACGCGATCTCAACCTGTCCGGCGGCGGTGTGCAGGGTGAACCGCGGCCTGGCCAATCCGTCGAGCGTCACAGGACCGGCCCACACATCCACCGCCGCCCCCGGCTCGCGCGAGACCCGCACCACCCGGGCGTCGGTCAGCGCGGCCATGGCCGCCACCGCGATGTCGTCGGCATTGAGCACCACCACGCCGGACTCCGGGACAGCTTGCGGCAGCTCGGCTTTCGTCTTGGCGATGACCTCGCGTGAGCCGAATTCGCCGAGGTGGGCAGTACCGACGTTGAGCACCACGGCGATGGACGGCCTGGCAATCGCGGCCAGTGCTGCGATGTTGCCGGGATGGCGCGCCGACATCTCCAGGATCAGGTAGTCGGTGTCGGTGGTGGCGCGCAGCACCGTCCACGGGTGGCCGAGCTCGTTGTTGAACGAGCCCGGCGGGGCCACCACCTCCCCGAGCGGCGACAACACGGCGGCCAACAGATCCTTGGTCGACGTCTTACCGGACGATCCGGTGACGCCGATGATCTTCAGCCCGGCCTCGGCCAGCTCGGCGGCCACCACGGCGGCCAGCCGGGCCAGCGCGGCCAGCACTGCCGCGCCCGATCCGTCGGCGTCGTGTTCGAGGGCTCCCGACGCCGCGTCGGCCGCCCCGGATTCGGGCCGGACGACGATGGCAGGCACGCCGACCGGCCGGGCGGCCAGCACCGCGACGGCCCCCGACGCCACCGCCGCCGCGGCGAAGTCATGACCATCCGACCGGGCCCCCGGCAATGCCAGGAACAGCCCACCGGGACCGACTGCGCGGGAATCGAACTCGACAGTGCCGGTGACCCACGTCTGCTCCGCCTGCTCGGCGGTGATGTCGGCCAGTTCGCCGCCGACGATCTCGGCGACCCTGGCGACTGTCATCTCGATCATGCGCGCGACTCCCCAAGCTCCCCGACCTCTGCCCCCGCTACCGAAAGCGCCTCCAGTGCCGCCGCGAGCTCGTCGCGGTCGTCGAACGGCCGGGTCTGACCGCCGCTGGTCTGCCCGGATTCATGGCCCTTGCCTGCGATCAGCACGATGTCCCCCGGTCGCGCCCAGGCCACAGCATGGTCGATGGCCGCGCGCCGGTCACCCATCTCGACCACGTCGGTGGTGCCGGCGACGGCTGAGGTGCCGGCTATGATCGCCGCCCGGATGGTCGCGGGATCCTCGTCACGCGGGTTGTCATCGGTGATCACCACTAGGTCGGCCAGCTCGGCAGCCACGCGCCCCATGAGCTCACGCTTGCCGGCATCTCGGTTGCCGCCGGCACCGAAGACCACTGCCAGCCGGGCACGGCGTTGCCCCGTCGCTGCGCCCGCGGCCCGTAGTGTCTCCAACACCGCGCGCAGCGCACCGGGCTTGTGGGCATAGTCGACCAGCGCCAGGAACGGCTGTCCGCGGTCGATCGCCTCCAGCCGACCGGGGACTGCCGCATTGCGCAGTCCGGGCGCTGCCTGTCCGGGCGAAACCCCGACGACATCGAGCAGACCCAACGCCAGCGCGGCGTTGGCCACGTTGTAGCGACCGGGCAGCCCAATGCCCAATTCGTGGCGTACACCGGCGGGGTCGACCACGGTGAATTCCTGGGCTCCCGGGCCCGTCGCTGTGACCGCCCGCACCGACCAGGCCGCCGGCCGGCCGGCCGCACTCACCGTCACAGGGTCCTCGGCCCGCTCGGCCATGGCCACCCCCGCGTCGTCGTCGACACAGATCACGGCTGCGGCCGCGTGATTCGGCGATGCGGGATCGAACAACCGGGCCTTGGCCTCGAAGTAGTCCGCCATCGTCGGGTGGAAGTCCAGATGATCGCGGGACAGGTTGGTGAACCCGCCGACCGCGAAACGCACCCCGTCCACACGGCCGAGCATCAACGCGTGGCTGGACACCTCCATCACCACGGTGTCCACCCCGCTCTCGACCATGACAGCCAGCAGCGCCTGCAGATCGGGCGCCTCCGGGGTGGTCAACGCACTGGGCAGATCGTTGCCGTCGATACGGACCCCGACGGTGCCGATCAGGCCCGCGACCCGGCCCGCAGCCCGCAGCCCGGCCTCCACCAGATAGGTGGTGGTCGTCTTCCCCGAGGTTCCGGTGACACCGATGACCCGCAGGCGCTCGGCGGGGTTGCCGTAGACCGCGGCCGCGGCCTGGCCGAGTACCGAGCGAGGCTCCGGATGAACCAGCACCGGCACGCCGAGAGAGTCCTCGAGTCCGGCGACACCGGCCGCGTCGGTCAGCACGGCCACCGCACCACGCGATACCGCTTCGGCCGCGTAGCGTGCGCCGTGCGCGGCCGAACCCGGCAGCGCGGCGAACAGATCGCCCGGCCGGGCATCTTGGCCGCGCAGCGTCACACCGGTCACCCGGAGTTCGGGCAGCCGGGACGTACCGGAGGGAACGGCCTGGATCTGTTCGGCCAGCGACACGAGAAGTTCGCCGGCGGGATGGCTGGGACGCGGCTTCATGGCCCTGCCACAGTACCTACCGCCGATCCGGCGATCTGCGTGTCAGGTCGCCTGCAGCGTCAGTCGTGGACCAGGGTCCGGCGACAGAGGAACATTGTGGCGCTGCAGCAGCCAGGAGGCGATGTTGTGGAACAGTGGTGCCGCCGACGACCCCGGCGAGCCGTCCGCCGCGCGGTGCGGTGCGTCCATCATGATGCCGACCACATACCGCGGGTTGTCCGCCGGAGCCATACCGGCGAAGGTGATCCAGTAGACGTCGTCGTAGTAGCAGCCGCAGGCCGGGTTGATCTGCTGGGCGGTGCCGGTCTTACCGGCGATCTGGTAGCCCTCCACGGCGGCCTGCGGACCCGTGCCCTGTTGGTAGCCCATCGGATCGCGCTGCACGATCGCGCGGAACATGTTGCGCACCGTGCGCGCGGTCTCTGGCGACACCACCCGTACTCCGTCGGGCTGGGGCTCGTCCTTGCGGCTGCCGTCCGGGCCGATGGTCGACTTGATGATCCGCGGCGGCACCCGCACGCCGTCGTTGGCGATGGTCTGGTACATCGAGGTCATCTGCAGCAGCGTCATCGAAAGACCTTGGCCGATCGGCAGGTTCGCAAAAGAGCTGCCCGACCACTGGTCGATCGGGGGGACCAGACCAGAGCTCTCGCCGGGTAGGCCGACGTTGGTGCGCTGCCCCAGCCCGAACTTACGGACCATGTCGTAGAACCGGTCTGGCCCGATCCGCTGAGCCAGCATCAGCGTGCCGACGTTGGACGACTTCCCGAAGACCCCTGTCGTGGTGTACGGCATCACACCGTGGTTCCAAGCGTCCCGGACGGTAACCCCGCCCATGTTGATCGAACCGGGGACCTGCAGCACCTCGTCGGGCGTGGTAAGGCCGAGTTCGATCGCCGTGGACGCCGTGATGATCTTGTTGACCGATCCCGGCTCGAACGGGGAGGACACCGGCAGATTGCCCATCTGTCGGTCGCCCTGACGACCGATGTCCTGGGAGGGGTCGAACGTGTTGTCGTTCGACATCGCCAGCACTTCACCGGTTTTCGAGTCCAACACCACCGCTGAGACGTTCTTGGCGCCGGACGCATCCTTGGCCATCTGGACTTGCTGCTGCACGTAGTACTGGATGTCGTCGTCGAGCGTCAGCTCCACGGTGGACCCGTTGACCGCGTCGTGGCGGTTGCGGTAGCTGCCGGGGATCACTACCCCGTCGGAACCCCGGTCATAGGTGAGCGACCCATCCGAGCCCGACAGTTCGGCGTCAAGCGAATCCTCGAGCCCGAGCAGCCCGTGGCCGTCCCAGTCGATACCACCGACGATGTTGGCCGCCAGGGCTCCACCCGGGTACTGGCGCAGATCCTGTCGTTCCGAACCCACTTCGGGGAACTTGTCCATGATGGCGTTGGCCACCGACGGATCGACCGCTCGCGCCAGATACACGAACGAGTCGTCGCTCTTCAGCTTGCGCAGCACGGTCTTCGCATCGGGCTTGTTGTTCAGCCGCGTCGCCACCTCGTTGGCGATGTCGGAAAGCCTGCGATCCGGATCTGGCGCCTTCGGCGACTTGGCCTTGGCGTCGGCCAGTTGCTTGCGGATCCGGACCGGCTGGAAGGTCAGTGCCCTGGCCTCGATGGTGAAGGCCAGCTTGTCGCCGTTGCGGTCGACGATGCTGCCCCGCAGTGCCGGTTCGACATCGGTCACCTTGAGCTGGCTGGCGGCCTCAGCCCGCAGGCCTGCCGCCCGCGGAACCTGCAGGCTGAACAGCTGAGCCACCGCGATCGCCAGCACGGCGAAGATGACGATGTTGCCGGTGCGGTGACGAAACATGAATGATCCACTGCCCGAACCGCTTTCCCGGGCGATACGGACCCGCCGGGTCCGCGCCGGACGCCCCTGGCCGGTCTGGTCCGCCTTCGTGGGCGGCTGCGGCCGCCGCCTCATGCCGCCGGTGCGGGGACGGCGGCGTCAGCCGGGGCAAGCTGTTCGGCGCCGGGGGCCGGGCCCGGCGGCAGCGGCACCCCGGCCACGGGCGCACCCGGGGCCGCAACAGATGCGACAGGTGCAGGTACGACGACCGGCGGCGCCTCGGCGACAGGCGCGGGCAGAAGCGGCGCGGCGGCGGGTGCGGGAGCGGGTGCGGCGACCAGCGGTGCTGCCGGAGGAGCGGCGACTTGCGGTGCCGGCGCGGGCTGCCCGGGCAGTACCTGACCGGGTTCCGGCATGTGCACGGTCACCTCACGCGGATCGACGACACGCGGTGCCGGTGGCGCGGGCGGGGCGGGCGGCGGCGTGGTCGGATCGGGCAGCGGAACGTTCATCGGGGGCGGCGGAACACCCTCGGCGGGTTTCGGCGTGCCTACCACCGTCCAACCCCCGGTCGGATCCTGCACCAGATGCGCGGTGTCGCGGGACGGGATCATGCCCAGGTTCCTCGCCGCCTCGGCCAGTGCGGGCGCGGCCTGCGCCTCGAGCACATCGCGCTCCAGTGCCTCTTTCTGCTGCTGCAGTCCCTGCGTGATCTGCCGAGCATGGCCCAGCTCGTAAGACCGCTCGGCGGAACCGGTGGAGAGCCACAGCGTGACCCCCAACCCGAAGCCCAGCGCCGCGATCACGAGGGCGACGAACGGGACCCTGGCGATCAGCTCCCGCGGGTTCAATTCGATCGAGGCCAGCCTGACCAGCAGGCGTTCCCGCAGCGGCGGACGAATAACCTTGGGCGCCTTGGCTTTCCGTGCCTTGGCGCGGGCTTTGGCCTGACTGGCGCTCTTGGGGCGCACCGGCTGAGTCTTGGGCCGCGGGATCGGACCGGTTGCCGGTGCCGGCCCGACGCGACGCTGATCGGTACCGGGTCTACGGGTGCGGGGCGGGGCCTCGGTGGCACGTCGGGCCGCGGCCCGAGCCGGCTGGCGCGCGTTGCGTCGACGCGTGTGCTCCGATGCCGGTGCCGGTCGCTTGGTCTTCATGAGCCGCCCCTTCCCCCAACCTTTTCCAGTGCTCGCAGCCGCGCCGGGGCGCTACGTGGATTGCGTTCGATCTCGTCGGCGGAGGCTCGCTCGGCGCCTCGGGTCAGGGACACGAATTCCGGTTCGTGGCCCGGTAGTTCGATGGGCAGACCGGGTGGCGTGCGTGATGCGGTCGCGGTGGCGAACGCATTCTTGACGATGCGGTCCTCCAATGACTGGTAGGCCATCACCACGATGCGTCCGCCCGGCCGTAGCGCCGCCAATGCGGCAGGCAACGCGGCCCGCAGCGAATCAAGCTCGCCGTTGACGGCGATGCGCAACGCCTGGAACGTGCGTTTGGCCGGGTGCCCGCCGGTCCGTCGCGCCGGGGCGGGGATGGCCTCGTAGAGCAGCTCGACCAGTTCGGCCGTTGTCTCGAACGGGCGCTCGGCGCGTCGCTTGACGACCTTGTCGGCAATCCTGCTGGCGAACCGCTCCTCACCGAAGTCGCGCAGTATGCGCGCCAGTTCCCTGGCGTCATAGGTGTTGAGGATCTCGGCGGCAGTCAGCCGGGCATCGGGATCCATGCGCATGTCCAGCGGAGCGTCGGCCGAGTAGGAAAATCCCCGCTGCACCTGATCGAGCTGCATCGACGACACACCCAGGTCGAGCAGCATGCCGTCGATCCGGTCGGCACCAGCTTGGGCCATGGCGGCAGCGACGCCGTCGTAGCGGGTGCGGACGAATGTCACCCGGTCGGCGAAGGGGGCCAGTCGCGCACCGGCGATGGCCAAGGCATTGGGGTCACGGTCCAGAGCGATGAGCCGCAGACCGGGAAACTCGGTGAGAAACCGTTCAGAATGTCCGCCGGCGCCGAGAGTGCCATCGATGAGCACCGCGTCGGATCCGTCGCCGTGGCGACGGGTCAGCGCGGGGCTGAGCAGTTCGACACAGCGGTCCAGCAGGACCGGAATATGACCGTGGTCACCCACGTCCGAGACCACACCAACACCTCCGGTAAGGGCTGCCCCTGCGGCGAGGTCTCTGTCCGAAACCATGGACCTGGCGTTGGGGAAGTACGCCAGGGCCGGCTCGGGCAGAGGCCACGCCGCACGGGCCTCGTTCGAATCAACGTCCGAATCAAATGATGTCGCGCAGAGTTTCATCAGTAGCCGCGGAGAAGTTTTCTTCGTGGGTCTGCTGGTACTCCTGCCAGGCTTGGGCGTCCCAGATCTCCAGGTAGTCGACCGACCCGATCACCACGCACTCTTTCGAGAGGTTCGCGTAGCGACGGTGATCCGCCGACAGGGTGATCCGGCCTTGCGCGTCGGGGTGCTGCTCATCGGTTGCGGCGGCCAGGTTGCGCAGGAACGCACGGGCTTCCGGATTGCTCCGAGAGGCCTGTGATGCACGCCTGGCCAGCTTTTCGAACTCGTCGCGCGGGTAGACGGCGAGGCTGTGATCTTGGCTCTTGGTGACCATCAGTCCTCCTGCCAGCGCGTCGCGGAACTTGGCGGGCAGCGTCAGCCGCCCCTTGTCGTCGAGCTTGGGCGTGTAGGTGCCCAGAAACATCTGGCCACCTCCCACACGGGGTTCCCGGTCTCCCCGTTGAACGCCACTTTACCCCACAATCCCCCACTTTGCTCCCATTGACGACACAAGTTGGTTGCGAAGCCCCACACATGCCATTTACAAGGAGATCACTTGGGGTGAATTACCCTGAGCGAGCCAGCCGTTAACAGAAAACCCGCAGGTCGATAAGCATGCAGGAAGAGTGGGGCGAAGTGGGGGAAGTGTCCACCGACGGCTGCGTACTGGCGTGTCGGCGGCCGACTCGACGCACAAAAAAGGGGTAGCCCACGTGGGCTACCCCTTGACGAATCCCGGCCTACTCGTCGAAGCGCCGGCGGAAACGGTCCTCCATGCGATTGGTGAACGAACCACCACGCTGGCGGCGCTGCCGCGGTGAACCGGGCGCCGCAGCCGAGTGGTCACGTCCGCCCGTGACACGCGGGCCGGTGATGGCGAATACCACGCCCGCGAACATCACCACGAAGCCGAGAACCGACAGGACCGGGAAGCCGCCGATCATCGTCGCCTTAACGGCGACACCGACGACGAGCATTGCCAAGCCGAGGATGAACAGCAGAGCACCCTGCAGCCTGCGGCGCGCCGAAGGCGCGCGTAAGTTCCCACCGCGAACGCTCGAGGCGAACTTGGGATCCTCGGCATAGAGCGCGCTCTCGATCTGATCGAGCATGCGCTGCTCATGATCGGAGAGTGGCATTCGTCCCTCCTTGCCGACGCCGCCGTCGCATTGTCCGAAGTAATCTGACCAAACCCTCGGGTGTCCGACATCACGGCCACCTGACAGTAATGATACGAGGTCGATCCGAGCCGTACCACCTCGTTCGTCGTCGATTGTATGTCGTTGCGCACAACCGGGACCGAGCACCTCATCGCCCGGATAATGACTTCGATAATTGAGTGTGACGACACCGACCGCCGCGGGAAGGGCAACGGAATTGGCGATGTATCTCATCGATCTGTCGCCGGACGACATGCAGCGCCGGCTCCCCGAAGCGCTGCGGGTGTACGTCGACGCCATGCGCTACCCGCGCGGAACCGAGGAACAGCGGGCGTCGTTGTGGGTGGAACACACGCGGCGGCAGGGGTGGAAAGGCGTCGCCGCCGTCGAAGTCGCCGGCCCCCGGCCCACCCCCGACAAGGACGCGACGCCGAGTGCCGAGGAGTTGGCCGCTGCCCCACTCCTCGGCATCGCCTACGGCTACTGCGGCGCACCCGATCAATGGTGGCAGCAGCAGGTGGTGTCCGGCTTGCATCAGGTCGGCGCCGACCCGGCACGCATCGACGAGTTGATGACCAGCTATTTCGAGTTGACCGAACTGCATATCGAGCCCGGGGCCCAGGGCCGGGGCCTGGGCGAAGCACTGACCAGACGCCTGCTCAACGGCCGCACAGAAACCCACGTGCTGCTGTCCACCCCGGAGATCAACGGCGAGGCCAACCGCGCCTGGCGGCTGTACCGCCGCCTGGGATTCACCGACGTCATCCGTGGTTACCACTTCGCGGGCGACCCCCGCGCCTTCGCTGTCCTGGGCCGCGCCCTACCGCTGTGACCCCCGCCCCATCTGGCACGATGACCAGGTGCGCAAGCGGTTCATATGGTCCTCCTCACGTGCGGGGTCTATTCCGTCCCCCCCACGTGCGGGAGGACCCAGGCGCAGGAGCCGATTGCCGGCACTGCTGATGTTGTTGCTGCTGGTGCTGCCGATGGCCGTGGGCTGCGTTCGCGTCCGCACGTCGCTCACGGTGTCGCCCGACGACCGTGTCTCCGGCCAGATCATCGCCGCCGCCAAACCCCGCGACGCCAACGACAAGGGCCCGCAGCTGCTCAACAACCTGCCGTTCGCCACCAAGGTGTCGGTTACGCCGTACAGCCGTGACGACTATGTGGGCTCAGAGGCCGTGTTCTCCGACCTCAGCTTCTCCGAGCTGCCGCAACTGGCCGCGATGAACCGCGACGCGGCGGGCGCGGACATCTCGCTGCGGCGCGCCGGCCAGCTCGTCATTCTCGAGGGACGCGTCGACCTCACCACCCTCAACGACCCGCAGGCCGACGTGTTGCTGACGGTGTCCTTCCCCGGCGAGGTGACCTCCACCAACGGTTCCCGAGTGAGCTCCTCGATCGTGGAGTGGAAACTGCGGCCGGGCGTGGTGAGCACGATGAACGCCCAGGCCCGCTACACCGATCCGAGCGCCCGCTCGTTCACCACCGCCGCCATCTGGCTGGCGGTGGGTGCAGTCGTGGTCGCTGGTGTCGTCGGGGCGCTGGCCTGGAACAGCCGGGACCGCTCGCCGAAACCGGGCGAGCCTGCGACCGCGCGCGACTGAGCAAGCGTTCCGGAAAAGACCGCGGCAGGCTCTACTCTGAAGACACCGCGGGGGCCACGAGCACACGAAAGGGGCAGGGCGCTGAGCGTGGAAGCAGCGGCACCGTCGGCTGCCGAGTTGGCCGGCGCCGTGACCGAACAGTTGCGTGAATACCTGCAGGAACGTCGACAGGACTGCGCCTACATCGGCACCGAATATGCCGAGCTGACCGCGGCCCTCGAAGAGTTCGTGCTGCGCGGCGGCAAGCGGCTGCGCCCGGCGTTCGCCTACTGGGGTTGGCGCGCGGTCACCGATTCTCCCGATTCCCCGGCCGGTCGCGAGGTGTTGCGCCTTTTCGCGGCCCTGGAACTGCTTCAGGCGTGTGCCCTGGTCCACGACGACGTGATCGACGATTCGGCGACTCGGCGCGGCCTACCGACCGTGCACCGGCTGTTCACCGAACGGCACCGCGAGCGGCACTGGCGCGGATCCTCCGAACAGTTCGGCCTGTCGGCCGCGATCCTGCTCGGTGACCTGGCATTGGCCTGGGCCGACGACATCGTGGCCACCGTCGACCTGCCGGCCGACGCCCACCTGCGGGTTCAGGATGTCTGGGCACACATCCGCACCGAGGTGCTCGGCGGCCAATACCTGGATATCGTCGCGGAATCCAACGGTGCGGAATCGGTAGCCTCGGCGATGAACGTCAACACCTACAAGACGGCGTCCTACACCGTGGTCCGGCCACTGCAGCTGGGCGCCGCCGCGGCCGCCGACCGACCCGACGTGCAGGAGATCTTCCACCGGATCGGCAACGACCTCGGCGTGGCCTTTCAGCTGCGCGACGACGTTCTCGGGGTGTTCGGTGACCCCGCTGTCACGGGCAAACCCTCCGGCGACGACCTGCGGTCCGGCAAACGCACCGTACTGCTCGCCGAAGCACTAGAACTGGCCGACAAGACCGACCCCGTCGCCGCCAAACTGCTGCGCACCACGATCGGCACCGAGCTGACGGATGCCCAGGTGCGCGAGCTGCGCCTGGCCATCGAATCCGTCGGCGCACTGGCCGCCGTGGAGCAGCACATCGGGATGCTCACCCGGCGTGCACTCGAAGCGCTGACCGCCGCGCCCGTGCACACCCAGGCCAAAGCCGGCATAGCCGAACTGGCGCGGCTTGCCGCCAACCGGTCAGCATGACCGCACCCCCCGCCGCTGAGACCTCGAACAGCGGTCTGATGCATCATCTTTCGCGCTTGGCCGGATTCGCCATGTCACCTCAGGGGGCGCAGGCGCGGCTGGGATTCCTCGGGGCGGTACTGCTGACCATCGGCGGACTCGGCGCGGGCAGCACCCGGCTACATGATCCCCTGCTGGAATCAATGCACCTGTCCTGGTTGCGGTTCGGCCACGGCCTGGTGATCTCGTCGGTGCTGTTGTGGATCGGTGTCGCACTGATGCTCGGGGCCTGGCTGTGGCTTGGCCGGCGGGTGATCGACCGGACCGCAACCGAATACACCATGATCGCCACCACGGGTTTCTGGCTGGCTCCGCTGCTGCTGAGCGTGCCGTTGTTCAGCCGAGACACCTACTCGTATCTGGCCCAGGGCGCGCTGCTGCGGGACGGCCTCGATCCCTATGTGGTTGGGCCGGTGGACAACCCGAACTCCCTGCTGGAGGACGTCAGTCCGATCTGGACCACTACCACCGCGCCGTACGGTCCGGCCTTCATCCTCGTCGCAAAGTTCGTCACGATGTTGGTGGGCAACAATATCGTCTCGGGCACCATGCTGCTGCGGTTGTGCATGCTGCCCGGCCTAGTGCTGTTGATCTGGGCGGCTCCACGCGTGGCCCGCCACGTCGGCGCCAACGGGGCTGCATCGCTGTGGATCTGCGTGCTCAACCCGCTGGTGATCATTCAGCTGATGGGCGGCGTACACAACGAGATGCTGATGGTCGGGCTGATGATGGCCGCGATCGCGCTGACCTTCGCCGGTCGGCCGGTGTGGGGTGTCAGTCTCATCGCGGTGGCGGTCGCGGTGAAAGCCACCGCGGGACTTGCCCTCCCGTTCCTGGTCTGGGTGTGGATGCGGCAACTGCGGGACAGACGCGATCTGCCCCGGCTGCGGGCGTTTGCACTGGCCACGGCAGCGTCGGCGCTGATCTTCGTGGCGGTGTTCGCGGTGCTGTCACTCGCGGCCGGGGTCGGGCTGGGTTGGCTGACAGCGTTGGCCGGCTCAGTGAAGATCATCAACTGGCTGACGGTGCCGACTGCGGCGTCGAATCTCATCAACGCCATCGGCGGCCTGGTCTTCCCGGTGAACTTCTACGCGGTGCTCGAGGTGGCACGGATCATCGGGATCGTCGTGATCGTGATCGCTCTGCCGCTGTTGTGGTGGCGGTTCCGGCACACCGACCGGGAAGCGCTTACCGGTATCGCGCTCGCGATGGTCGTCGTGGTGTTGTTCGTGCCGGCTGCGCTGCCCTGGTACTACACCTGGCCGCTGGCGGTGGCGGCCGCGTTGATC
This sequence comes from Mycobacterium sp. 155, assembly GCF_000373905.1. Lineage (NCBI taxonomy): Bacteria > Bacillati > Actinomycetota > Actinomycetes > Mycobacteriales > Mycobacteriaceae > Mycobacterium > Mycobacterium sp. 155. The sequence continues at coordinate 958,306 of NZ_KB892705.1, read as the reverse complement.
CAGACCCGGCCCGCGATCGCGGCGATCGCCGGGTTCTCCACCTGGATCACGGTAATGTGGAAACCCGATGGCGCCCACGGCATGTATTCGTGGGCCCATGTGCTGCTCACCACGGCGTGTGCCGCGGTGGCCTGGTACTCGCTGTATCGGGCGCCGGAGCCGAACACCGCGGGAGCTGACGAACCCGAGCCCGCGGCGGCCTAGTTCCGCCGAGCGTGCGTGTCTGCTGCCCGGCGCGCCGCTGACCGTCAGCACCCCGCGCACCCTCACGCGAGACGATGGTGCGCGCAATGACGGCATAACCCTGCGCGTCGCGCGCAGACACGCACGCTCACGGTGCGGCGGAGCCTAGTAAGCCATTGCCTGGGCCCGGCGGACCACCTCGCGGGCCTGATGCGAATGCAGTGCGTCGACCGGACGCGCGTTGACCTGCCGATCGGTCGACCCATCCCGGCTGATTGTCAGCGACGAGTCCGGGGCGAACAGCCACCGCACGATCTCGGTGTTGCGGTAACCACCGTCGCGCAGCACCACGAGCAGACCGGGCAAGGATTTCACCACATGCCCGGTGCCGTCGAAGAAGATCTTGGGCACCACGATCGTCCCGTCGCGCCGCACCGCGATGAGGTGGCCCTCACGCAGCTGTTGATGCACCTTGGCGACCGGAATGCCGAGCAGGTCGGCGACTGTAGGAAGGTCATAGACGGCTTCGCCGGGATCCAGAACGTCATCGGCGGCCGGAATGCTGCTCACCGCACTGATTCTAGGACCACTCTGGCGACTCGTAACATGTGTTCGGTGGAGGCCAACCAGCAATCGGACCCGCTCGTCGGCACCGTGCTGGACAGGCGATACCAGGTTCAGACCCCGATTGCCACCGGCGGGATGTCGACGGTGTACCGCGGGCTCGACACCCGACTGGACCGTCCGGTGGCCCTGAAGGTCATGGACTCCCGGTACGCCGGTGACGCCCATTTCCTGACGAGGTTCCAGCGCGAGGCACGCGCGGTGGCCCGGCTGACCCACCCCGGCCTCGTGGCGGTCTATGACCAGGGCGGCGGGGGCACTGCCCATCAGCCGCCTTTTCTCGTCATGGAGCTCATAGAGGGCGGGACACTGCGCGAGTTGCTGACCGAGCGGGGCCCGATGCCGCCGCACGCGGTGGCCGCCGTCCTGACTCCGGTGCTGGGCGGGCTCGCCGTCGCACACCGGGCCGGCCTGGTGCACCGCGACATCAAGCCGGAGAATGTGCTGATCTCCGATGACGGTGATGTGAAGATCGCCGATTTCGGGCTCGTCCGCGCCATCGCCGAAGCCAAGATCACTTCGACCAGCGTGATTCTGGGCACCGCGGCGTACCTGTCACCCGAGCAGGTCGGCACCGGTGACGCCGACCCGCGCAGCGACGTCTACGCGGTCGGCGTCCTGACCTACGAACTGCTGACCGGAGTCACACCGTTCACGGGCGACACCGCACTAGCGGTCGCCTACCAGCGGCTGGACCATGACGTTCGGCCACCGAGCACCGTAATCGCCGGGGTGCCCGCGGAATTCGACGATCTGGTGCGCCGGGCCACGGCCCGAGACCCCGCGGACCGCTACGCCGACGCCGACGAGATGGGCGACCATCTGCAGACCATCGTCGACGAACTCGAGTTGCCCGCTTTCCGGGTTCCGGCGCCACACAACTCTGCGCAGCACCTGGCGGAGACGCGCACGCACAGCCGTCAGGGCGCACGCACGGAAGTGACGTCGTCGCCGTCCCCCAGCCCGTCACCCGTCTCGGTGCCGCCCCGGCAACTCACTCGCGAACTCACCCGCGAGCAGGACTGGGATCCGATTCCTGCCGAATACGCTGAATACCCCGCAGCAGCAAAGCAATTCGCGGGAATCGAGATGAGCGAGTTCTACTGGGCGCAGCAGCGCGCCAAACGCGCACTGGCCTTCTGGGTGATCGCCGTACTGACACTCACCGGTCTGGTCGCCGCCGGGGCGTGGACGCTCGGCAGCAACATCGCCACGCTGATCTAGCCGAATTACCTAGTCGCGCAACATCTCCGCGACGAGGAACGCCAGCTCGAGACTCTGCTGGGTGTTCAGCCGCGGATCGCAGGCCGTCTCATAGTGACCGGCCAGGTCCGAGTCCGAAATGTCCTGTGCCCCACCGAGACATTCGGTGACATTCTCACCGGTGATCTCGACGTGGATACCACCCGGATGCGTACCGAGCGCATGGTGCACTTCGAAGAAGCCCTGCACCTCATCGACGATGCGGTCGAAATGCCGGGTCTTGTAACCGGTCGACGACTCGTGGGTATTGCCGTGCATCGGATCGCACTGCCAGACCACCTGATGCCCGGTGGCCTGCACCTTCTCGATTATCGGCGGTAGCAGATCGCGAACCTTGTTGTTGCCCATCCGGGTCACCAGCGTCAGCCGGCCCGGCTCGTTGTGCGGGTCGAGCCGCTCGACGTACTCCACGGCAAGCTCCGGCGAGGTGGTCGGCCCGAGCTTCACCCCGATCGGGTTGGCGATCACCTCCGCGAACGCAATGTGTGCACCGTCGAGCTGGCGGGTACGCTCGCCGATCCACAGATAGTGCGCGGACTGGTTGTACAGCCTGGGCGTGCCGTCCAGTTCGTCGGACAGCCGCAGCATCGCGCGTTCGTAGTCCAGCACCAGCGCCTCGTGGCTGGCGAAGATCTCGGCGGTCTGCAGGTTCCGATCGGCCACCCCGCAGGCCGACATGAACCGCAACCCGCGGTCGATCTCGCCGGCGAGCGCCTCGTAGCGGGCTCCGGCCGGCGAGGTTCGGACGAACTCGCGATTCCAGTCGTGGACCAGGTGCAGCGAGGCCAGCCCCGAAGAGGTCAGCGCGCGCACCATGTTCATCGCCGCACTCGCGTTGGCGTAGGCCCGCACCAGCCGGGATGGGTCGTGGTCGCGGACCGCGGCATCCGGGGCGAACCCGTTGATCATGTCACCGCGGTAGGACTTCAGACCGAGCGCGTCCATCTCGGTCGTGCGCGGCTTGGCGTACTGCCCGGCGATCCGGGCCACCTTCACCACCGGCAGGCTCGCGCCGTACGTCAGCACGACGGCCATCTGCAGCAGCGTGCGGATGTTGGCCCGGATATGAGGTTCGGTGTTGTCGACGAACGTCTCGGCACAGTCGCCGCCCTGCAGCAGGAACGCCTTGCCGAGCGCGACGTCGGCGAGCAGGCCCTTGAGCTTTTCGATCTCCGACGGCACGGTGACCGGTGGCACACTCTCCAGGACCGTGCGCATGGCCTTGGCGGCATTGGCGTCCCAGTTCGGCTGCTGAGCGGCCGGCCGGGCCAGGGCCGCGTCCAGGCGCTCCCGCAGCTCGTCTGTCAACGGCGGCAACGGCGGCAGCTGCTCGATGGGAATGTCGACGGTCCAGTTCACCCGTTCATGGTAGCCGCCGGTGAGCGCCTGTTTCCGCGGCCTGCGTGACCTCGAGACGCGGTGCCGGGGCAAACCCGGTCATCATGCGGAACCTTTCCAGATTGTGCCGGGCGTCGACGAGTGCGTCGTGCGCATCGCTCGGTCGCGGCGGCATCCTCGGCGAGCCCCGGTCCTCCCAGAACTGGCGCAGCTCCCGGGTGAACCGCGGGATGGCCCGCGGCAAGTCGGTCATCGGACCCCACAGCTGACACAGCACCACATGGTCGTAGGCACCCACCCAGGCCCACAGTTCGATGGGCTCGTCACCGTCGACGCCGAAGAAGTCCTCCAGCTCCGAACGGATCTGACGACGGGACCGCCACAGCTTCGAGGACGGCGACGGCAGCTTGGGCAGCACGTGCTTGCGCACCCAAGTGCCGGCCCGGTCCGGATTGAATTCCGTCGAGATCGCGTAATATTCGCGACCGTCCTCGGCGGCCACCCCGACCGAGATCAAGTCGATGGTGCGACCGTCGTCGATGAACTCGGTGTCGTAGAAATAGCGCATCAGGCCGCCTGCCCCGGCGCCGGTGCGGCGTGGATCTCCCGATCCAGCTGCTTGTCGACCTCGGCGTCATCGGGAAACTTCGGAATCCCCGCGATCGTGTCCTGCACCCACAGCTTGGCCTGCACGACGGGACGGCGCAGCCAGCGCTCCCGTTCCAGCGCGCGATGCATCTTGCGGGGCCTTGTGGTGTAGCGCCAGCGCGCCCATGGCGCATGCGGCCGCGACAACCTGATAGCCCCGACGAACAGCAACGGGGTGATGAACATACCCACCAATCCGGTCCACACCTTGCCTTTGAGCAACACCACGACCGCGAGGAGCAGGGTCACAACCGCAACCACCACAACGACCGCCCGGGCGAGCACGGTCTGATCCGTGCGCCAGATATTGATATCGAAGAACGACAGCGGATTGAAACCCAGGATCAACAATCCGGCGACGGCAACCGCGGCGAACACCGCATCGACCGAAGTGCGGCCATCCTCCTCCCAGTACACGTCGGAGAGGTGCAGGATCAGCGCGAACTCATCGAGCACCAGCGCCGCACCGATGCCGAAGAAGGTCGACGCCACGGTGAACTCGGGGACCCCGCCGCTGACCGCCAGCGTGACCATCGTGACCCCAGAGACCATCACCAGGACGATTCCGATCACCATGTGGTGAATGTGCAACGTGCCGTGCCCGATATTGCGGGGCTGCCACCATTTGGGCGGCTTGTCACTGTGTGCGTGCCGACGGATGTAACGCACCACGATTCTGGTGACGAAAAAGGTGAGAATGAACGCCACCAGACAACACAGCAAGGGCAGGCGATCGCCAGTCACGAGATTGAGATGGGCGGTTACCTGCACGCTGAGAAAACTTACGCTCGGGCGGAGCGCCTCAGGGCCGTGGATGCACCCGTGTCCGGTAGCCACCGATAGTCTGTTGACGACATGAGTAAGCGGCAGGCGCCCGGCTGGGCTGGTTGGGCACCGACCATCGCATGGCGAGTTTTCCAGCTGCTGACTGTGTCGGCGCTGGCCTGGGCGGGTTACAAGCTGCTGGGACACACTCCCTACCGCATCGATATCGACGTCTACCGGATGGGTGGACGGGCCTGGTTGGACGGTCAGCCGCTGTACTCCGACGGCGCGATCTTCCACACCCAGGGTGGGCTGGATCTACCGTTCACCTATCCCCCGCTGGCGGCCATCTCGTTCGCGCCGTTCGCCTGGCTGCCACTGCCTGCCGCCAGCGCCGCGATCACGCTGACGACGCTGGTGCTGCTGATCGCCTCGACCGTCATGGTGCTGACCAGGTTGAATGTGTGGCCACACACCACGGTCACGTCCGAACCGGCCTGGCTGCGCCGCTGCTGGCTGGCAGCCGCGGTGGTCGCGCCCTCGGTGATCTACCTCGAACCGATCCGGTCAAACTTCGAGTTCGGCCAGATCAACGTCGTGCTGATGACGCTGGTCATCGCCGACTGCGTACCGCGCCGCACTCCATGGCCACGCGGCATCCTGCTGGGCCTGGCCATCGCAGTCAAACTCACCCCTGCCGTGTTCCTGCTGTACTTCCTGCTGCGCCGCGACGTCCGCACGCTGTTGTGGACCGCCGGCTCGACCATCATCGCCACACTCGCCGGTTTCGCACTGGCCGCCAGGGACTCCAAGGAGTACTGGACCGAAACCGTCCGCAACACCGACCGCATCGGCACCGCCACGCTGAACACCAACCAGAACATCGCAGGCGTACTGGCTCGCCTTGGGCTCAGCGAGGAGCCACGGTTCGTGCTGTGGGTACTGGCCTGCCTCGCGGTGCTGGCGCTGACCGTGTGGGCCGCTCGCCGATCACTACGCGTCGCCACGGGCAATCCTGACGAGGCCGACGCCTCGTCGATGCTGGCATTGATCTGCGTGGCGATGTTCGGGCTGGTCGTCTCCCCGGTGTCGTGGTCGCACCACTGGGTCTGGACCCTGCCTGCCCTGCTGGTGACGGGTATAACCGCCTACCGTCGGCGCAATACCCTGCTCGCCGTGGTGACGGCGGCCGGGATCGCGTTGATGATCTGGACGCCCATCACGTTGATGTCCCCGCACCACGAGACCGCGGCGTCACTGTGGCGGCAGCTGGTCGGCTGCTCCTACGTGTGGTGGGCACTGGCCGTGATCGTCGTGACGGGGCTGACGTCGGCGAGCCGCACCGGGAACCGGACCGCCGAAGCGACTGTCGCGTCCTATCACTGAACTGCCGGCTCAGCCGGCGGCTGCCTGCGGGAGTCGCGCCGCCGGATTGCCCACCGCAGCGCTCGGAGCGTTCTCCTTGACGTCGGCGGCGTAGAGATCGACGTATTCCTGGCCCGACAGGCCCATCAGCTCGTACATCACCTCGTCGATCACGGCGCGCTCGATGAAACGATTGCCGGCCAGTCCGTCGAACCGACTGAAATCCATCGGCTTACCGATGCGCACCTCGACCCGGCCGAACCGCCACATCTTGCTTCCGGGCGGATTGACCACATCGGTCCCGACCATCGCGACCGGAATCACCGGAACGCCGGTCTCCAGCGCCAGCCGAGCCAGACCTGTCTTGCCCTTGTACAGCCGACCATCCGGGGACCGCGTGCCCTCGGGGTACATCCCGAGCAACTTGCCCTCGCTGAGGATCCGCTCCGCGGTCCTCAACGCACTCTGCGCCGAATCGGCATCGGTGCGGTCGATCGGCACCTGACCGGCCACCGTGTAGAACCACCTGGTGCACCAGCCTTTGATACCCGTTCCGGTGAAGTACTCCGCCTTGGCCAAGAAGGTGATCCGGCGACTGACCACGAGCGGCAGGTAGAAACTGTCTGCCACCGCCAGATGGTTGCTGGCCAGGATCACCGCACCCGACGTCGGAACATGTTCAAGCCCAGTGACTTTCGGTCGACCGAGGAGGAACAGCAAGGGTCCCATGAAGATGAACTTGAAAAGCCAGTACCACATGGACCCTCCCCATCGGATGCTCTCGGACAACTGTACCCAGGGGTCGTGGCGCCTACCACCGGACCGCCCGTCCGCGGAGACGGTCTCAATCCTCCACAGTGACGGAAATACGCTGGTACCGGCCGGGCCCTGATGATGGCGCACCGTCGGGCGGCGGAGTATCCGACCCGCCGTCAGGTTCTGGCGGTCCAGTCGGGTCCTCGCCATCGTTGTCGAGCATCGCCCGAACCACCGTCAACAGCGCCACGCTGTGCTCCGCGACGACCCCTAGCAGCGGATGCTCTTCACCGTTGATCAACGCCACCAGCGCACACACCGGGCACCACACCTGCTGGCATTTGCCCGGTTCTCCGGCAGCACTTGCCGCCAACCCGGCCGCTGCGAGCCGCACTGCAGGGTCGATGCGGTCCAGGATGGCCTGCGCCAGCTGCCGTAGTTCCGGGCCCAGGTCGGGATGAGACCCACTCATACAGGCCATACCTCCGGGTTCGGTCGAAATCGCACCGTCAGCTCACTGCCTCGCAACTGCGCGCCCGCCACGGTGCACCGCCGCAGCACGGACGCCAACCGAACCCGGCGTCGCACACCTGAAACACCGATGATCAAGTCGTCGTCGACCCGGCCAAGCGTCAGCGCGGATGAGTCGACCTGCGGCAACTCTAGCCGCAGCCGGTATACCGCCTCGAGCCCAGAGCCTGATTCCCGGTCCACCACCGGGCGCAACGGCTCCGGCGGCGGCGACCCGTCACGCCTGCGAGCGCACTCCAACAGCTCCCCCAACGCCTTGGGGCCTATCGGTTCACCTGGGAGGTGCGGCACCATCACGAGCTGCACGTCGCCGATGTTCGCGTCGAGTTCGTCGAGCACCGCCTGCTGCTCGGCGATCCGCTCGGAGTACCAGTCGAACGCCGGATGCGCCGGAAGGTTCGAGTATTCGAACGAATCATCCTGCACCAAAACCTGATTGACGATGACTTCCGCCACACCAACACCCATCAGCGCCAGCGAACCCAGTGTGCGCACCGCCTCGGCGGCGACCACACGTTCTGCCGTGAGCACCAGATGGGCGCTCACCCGGATGCCGTCGGTGATCATGGCCCCGAGTTCGGAGACGCCGGCGTCGATGCGCTCCAGCAACGCCACGATGGCTGTCGTCGCGGGATCATCGGCACCGCCGGACAACCGGCGGTGCCGAGGCCAGGCCCGCTCTAGGTACAGCCCGAACGCAGCCGGCAGCGTGAGCATCCGCAACGCATCGGCCGTCGAGGCGCAGTCCACCACGACGTGGTCCCACCGACCTGATGCGGCGAGTTCACCCACCTCGTACAGACCGAGCACTTCCTGAATTCCGGGCAGCGCCGAAAGCTCCTCGGGCGCAACATCGCCCAGATCCGATTCACCGAACCGCGCCGAGAGCACGGCGGCGATCTCGACCCAGTGGGCCTCCAGCAGAGCCAGGGTGTCAAGCGCCAGCGCATCCAGGAATCCGCCACCGATATCGGCGTCGTCGGCCAAGACCCTGGTGGGGGCTCGTTGCCCAGTCGGGCTCAGCACCGTGCCGAGCACGTCACCCGTCGAATGCGCCTGGTCGGTCGAGACGATGAGCACGCGTAGCCCGGCTCGGGCGTCACGCACCGCGGTCGCGGTTGCCAGCGTCGACTTGCCCACCCCGCCCTTACCGACGAACAGGCTGATCCGCGCACGATCACCGCTCAGGTCAGTGCACCTCGACTCGCTTCTTGAGGTCTTTCAACGCGGTGTCGGTGAGCCGCCGCTCAGCCTTCCGCTTGAGCAGCCCGATCATCGGGATGATCAGATCGACCGAAAGTTCATAGGTGACATCCGTACCGGATCCCTTGGGCGCCAGCCGATATGTGCCATCCAGCGCACGCAGCAACGAACTCGACACCAGCGTCCAACTCACCGATGTGCGGTCGGCGGGCCACACGTAGGACAACACCATGGTGTCCTTGAGCACCGCCGCATCGAGTACCAGCCGGGCCTTTTTCGGCAGGCCGTTCTCATAGACTTCGAGAACCTCGGTCTCCTTGTATTCGGCCACCCACTCCGGATAGGACTCGATATCGGCGATGACGTCGATCACCGTCGATGGATCGGCCTCGATATAGATGGTCTGCGCCGTCTTGTCGGCCACTGCACGCCCTTCTCCCCGCCACACGGAGCTACCGCTCTCGCGGAGAAATCTACTCCCCCGAATCGTTTGCGACCCATTGTCAGGCCAGGCGGGAAACCCCGATCGGCCGGGATGCCTCCAACCGCTGCTTGAGCTCGAACGCCATCACCTTGCCCGCCACCCGGCGCCGATGATTCATCTTGGCCAGATCCATCTTGGCCAGCTCCCATGCCGCGGCGCCCGCGGGTTCAGCATGCAGGAAGTAATGCAGGATCACGCCGTCGAGCACCTCTTCGAGCCAGACTTCCATGGTGCCGGTCAGGGCGCCGGCCACGGTCCAGCGCTGTCCCTTCTCGGCCCGGTCCTCGATGACCGTGAGCTGCAAGTCCGGCCACCAGCGCCGCCAGTCGACGGCATCGGCCACGGCACGCCCGACATCGGCAGGATCGGCGCAAATGAAGGTCTCATCCGCGATCTGGACGCTGTTCATGGGCAACTAGCTTCACACATGCGCTGCCGGGTGACCCACGCGGCCGACTAGGCTTGGCGCGCGGAAGTTCCGCCATCGGCGACTAAGGGGCCCAGATCGTGCGTGAGTACAGCGTTCCGGCATCGTTCCAGATCGGCGAGCATGACACCGTCGTCGATGCCGTCTACACCCATGAGCGCGACGACCCCCACTACGCCATCTTCCAGCGTCTGGTCGACGGCGCCTGGACCGACGTCACATGTGCCCAGGCCGCGGCGCAGATCCGTTCGACCGCTTTGGGTTTGATCGCCGAAGGGGTACAGCCCGGTGACCGGGTGGCGATCCTGTCCGCGACCCGTTACGAGTGGCCGATCATCGACTTCGCCATCCTGTCCATCGGCGCGGTCACTGTGCCGATCTACGAGACCTCGGCGGCCGAGCAGATCCGCCACGTGCTGGACAACTCCTCGGCGGTACTGGTGATCGCCGAAACCGACGCGCACGCCGAACGCGTCGAGCAGTTACACGATCAGGTGCCCACCGTGCGCAAGGTGCTGCGCATCGAGGGCACCGGCCCCGCCGCACTCGACAGACTGGCCGAAGCCGGCGCCTCCGTCGACCCCGGCGAATTCGAAACACGTCTCGCCGCGGTCAAATCGTCCGACCCGGCCACACTGATCTACACCTCGGGTACCACCGGTCTACCCAAGGGCTGCGAGCTCACCCACGCCAACCTGCTCTCCGAGATCCACGGCGCCAAGGCTGCGTTCCCGGCCCTGTTGACCAAGGGCCAACGGATGCTGGTGTTCCTGCCGCTGGCCCATGTGCTGTCGCGGGCGATCACCGTCGCCGCGTTCACCAACAAGGTGGCGCTCGGGTTCAGCAGCGACATCAAGAACCTGGTCCCGATGTTCGGGGTGTTCAAGCCGACGCTGGTGGTGTCGGTGCCGCGCGTGTTCGAGAAGGTGTACAACACCGCCGAGCAGAATGCCCGCAACGACGGCAAGGGCTGGATCTTCGACCAGGCCGTGGCCACTGCGATTGAATACAGCCAGGCCCTCGACGCCGGCGGTGCAAGCCTGGTGCTCAAGGTCAAGCACGCGCTGTTCGACAAGCTGGTGTACGGCAAGCTGCGGGCGGCGCTCGGCGGAGACTGCCGCGCCTCGATCTCCGGCGGCGCACCGCTGGGCGCGCGGCTCGGGCACTTCTACCGCGGCGTCGGCCTGACCATCTACGAGGGCTACGGGCTGACCGAGACCAGCGCGGCCATCACCGTCAACCAGGTCGGTGCGCTCAAGATCGGCTCGGTTGGAAAGTTGTTGTCCGGCAACAGCATGCGGCTCTTCGATGACGGCGAGTTGCTGGTCAAGGGCGGCGTGGTGTTCAACGGTTACTGGAACAACGAGCAGGCCACGGCCGAGGCCATCCAGGACGGCTGGTTCCACACGGGCGATCTCGGCTCCATCGACGACGACGGCTTCCTGACCATCGTGGGCCGCAAGAAGGAGATCATCGTCACCGCGGGCGGCAAGAACGTCGCCCCCGCCATCCTGGAAGACCGGCTGCGGGCGCACCCGCTGATCAGCCAAGCCATGTGTGTCGGCGACCAGCAGCCCTTCATCGCCGCGCTGATCACCATCGACCCGGAGGCGTTCGAGGGCTGGAAGCAGCGCAACGGCAAGGACGCCACGGCAACTGTGGCGGACTTGACCGACGATCCGGATCTGGTTGCCGAGATCGACCTGGCGGTGAAGGAGGCCGACGAGGCGGTGTCCAAGGCCGAGGCCATCCGCAAGTTCCGTATCCTGCCGGTGGACTTCACCGAGGAGACAGGCGAGCTGACACCCACGCTGAAGGTCAAGCGCAAGGTCGTCGCGGAGAAGTTCGCAGACGACATCGCGGCGCTCTACAGCTGAGCGCCGCGAGCGGGCACTGAACTCAGCCGGTCAGCAGCTCGGCGAGGCGGGCCCCCTTGGCCCGCCACTGCCAGTTGTCCATGACCCAGTGTCGACCCGCCACGCCCATGGCGGCGGCCCGCCCCGGGTCCGCCAGCAGATCACCGACCGCGGTGGCGATCGCGCTGACGTCGGTGCCGTCGACGACGGCGCCGGTCTGTCCGTCGAGCACGGTTTCCGGTGCCCCACCGGAGGTTCCGGCGACCACCGGCACGCCACATGCCGACGCCTCCAGGTAGACGATGCCGAGCCCCTCGACATCCAGCCCCGCGCCCCGGGTGCGGCACGGCATCGCGAACACGTCAGCCATTGCGTGGTGAGCGGGCAGTTCGTCGCCCGGTACCGCGCCCGTGAACACCACATGCTCGGCCACTCCGCATCCGTGTGCGAGCTGCTTGAGCTTTTCCAGATACGGTCCGCTACCGACGATGACGAGGATGGTGCCGGGCACCCGCTGCCGCATCGCCGGTAGCGCCCGGATCAACATGTCCTGCCCCTTGCGCGGCACCAGCCGCGATAGGCACACCACTACGGGGCTGCCACCCAGGCCGTAGCGCTTGCGCATCTCGGCGCGGGCCGCCGGGTCGGGCTGGAACCGGTCGGTGTCGACCCCGGGCGGAAGGTGTTCGAGGGCAGCATCGGGCCCGAACGCCGACGCGAACCGGCCCCGGGTGTAATGGCTGACGAACGTCACGATGTCGGCGTCGTCACCGATGCGGCGCAGGGCGCTGCGGGCCACCGGCAGCATCGACCAACCCACCTCGTGGCCGTGGGTGCTGGCCACCACCCGGCTCGCCCCGGCCCGCCGCGCCAACGGTCCAAGCAAAGCCAGCGGCGCGGCTGCGCCGAACCACACGGTATCGATGTCGTGTTCGCCGATGAGCCCGCACATGCGCGTGGCGACAGTCGGTTCCGGGATCATCAGCGTGGTGGGATGCCGCACCACGTGGTAGCCGGACGCCTTGTTGTCATAGGTCTCGGCGCCTTTCCATTTCGGCGCATACACCGTCAACTGATGCTCACCCGAGCTCACCAACTGCTCGACGAACGCCTGGAGATACGACTGGATACCACCGCGACGCGGCGGAAAATCGTTGGTGACCAACAGAACCCGCGTCACTGCGCCGTTACCTTACCCATTGGCGTTCAGGTTAGCGGCTCAGCCATCGCCGCCAACCGGCGAGTACCTCCGCGAGATCGCTTCCCAGCACTTCACGGACCGCCTCGGCCACATCGGGGTGACCGAATCCGCAGGCGCGCAAATAGAGTTCGCGCAGCGTACCGGGGCCGTACCGGTCGGCCACGTAGCGGCTGAACCACCAGGCCCGGTCGTAGGCCAGCGATCGATCGGCACCGATCGAGTCCAGTTCGGCGTCTGTCGGCAACTTGGCCAGCTCGGCAGCACGTGCCGGGCCCGGGAGGGCCTCGGCGGGGCGGCCGATATAGTCGGCGACGCCCTCGGTGAGCCAGCGCGGCGCATCGGCCGCGGTCCGGGCCCGGGCCGCGTAGTGGAACAGCTCGTGGCGCAGCACGATTCGTAACGCTGACGGGCTCATATTGGCAGCGTCCGGGGCGAACATGATGCGCTGGGCTGTGGTGGTCGCGGCGATGTCTTCAGCACCACCGGCCAGCACGCGGAACTGGTCGTCGGATCCGGCGACGACGATGACGATGTCGTGCGGCCAATCGGCTCCCCAAAACGCCGTTACCACCGCCACCGCGGTACCCAGCTCGGTGTCCAAGCGGCCGAGCAGCTTCGCGGTGCGTGCGCCACCCAGTCCGAGCAACTGTGCGGTGCGTCCGTCCGGCAGAACCACCGACGTCACCGGCTGGGGGACGCTGACCGTAGGAGACATGTTCACCACGGCCTGGGCCGACTGCGCAAGCGGCGGGGAGTGGGCGGGCGGCGCAGCCGACCAGATCACCGCGGCCGCGGCGACCAGTTCGACCAGTAGCGCGGTGCCCAGTACCGAGCGAGAGAAGGACAGGTCAGTACCGGCGAATGTCGTAGATCGGCGCATTGTTGACCGGGGCGACCCGAACGGGGGTGCCGTAGGTCGACGCGTGCACCATCATTCCGTCACCGATATAGATGCCGACATGCGAAGCGTCCGAGTAATACGTCACCAGGTCACCGGGCTGGATTTGGTCCATCGACACCGGCTGGCCGCCCGCGGCCAGGGCTTGGCTGGAATGCGGCAATGAGATGCCGGCCTGCTGGAACGACCACATCACCAGACCCGAGCAGTCGAACGAACCGGGACCGGCCGCGCCCCAGGAATACGGTGAGCCGATACGGCTCAGGGCTGCCTGGATGACGGTTGCCGAATGCCCGTTGTCGCCGGGTGTCGCGGCCTCCGGTGGTGCTACGTCGCCGGGGGGAACCCCGTCGGGTGCCGAGGCCTGGATACTGGGATCCTGAGCGGGCGGTAATGCCTCAGGAGCTGGTGGCGGCGGGGCCACCGGTGCGGGCGGGGCAGCTGCGAGCGCCTCGCGCTGCCCGGGCGTGAGGGCCTGGTACTGCGACTTGACGATGGCGATCTGCACCTGCAACCGGCTTTGCTTGGATTGCAGGTCGGCCCGCACCGCGGCGGCCTGCTCGGCCGCGGTCTTGGCGTCAGCGGCCGATTTGGCCGACGCTGCCTCGGCGGCGGCAGCCTGCTTGCCCACCTCGCGGTAGCTCTGCATCTGCCCGGCCATCTCGGCGGCCATCACCCGTTGCACGGCGAGCTGATCGATCAGCTGCTGCGGCGAATCGGCGGTCAGCATCGCGTCGAAGCCTGACGTCCGGCCACCCATGTACTGGGCGGCAGCCACCTTGTCCACCGCGGTCTGAAAGGTTGCAAGCTGCGCCTTGGAAGTATCCACGGCCGCCGCGTCGTCAGCATGTTGCTTATCCGCAACCTCTTGCGCTGCAACCTTTTTACTGAGGTCGATCTCTGCCGAGTGCATCGCCTCGGTAGTCTGCTCCGCCTGCCTGGATAGCTCATTGAGCTTTGCCAGAGCATCCTGCGCAGGGTCGGCCTGCGCGGCGCCGGCGAGCAGGCCGGTGAATACGGTCAAGCCCGCGATTGCGCCTGCAACGGGTCGCCTGACACGACTTGTGGGCCGGTGCGCGCGGTCGTGCCTCAAGTTTTCGTCCTCACAACTGGCGTTAGCGAGCCGCCTCGAACTGCTCTTAGGTCTCAGATAGGTTACGAAACGGTATCGGTCTTGTCCACAAGAGATATAAATCCCCCGACGGGACATGCAAATCTAACAGCCTCAGAGGAATATTTTCCTATGCGTCGGGCGGTGCGTGTCGTCAGGCGACCCCGGGTATCCCGTTTCGGTGAATCGGCACGAGCCTCAATCGCGGTGCCAATCCCACGTCTGCCAGCACTTCCAGCGCCCGCCGCTCGTCGTCCAGCAACTTCTCAGGCACGCCAAGCAACACACTGACAACGCAGTCCTCACAACCGGGACCGCGGACCGCGCAGTCTTCGCAGTCGATGGTCACGCTGCCGATGTCAGGTGCTGGCCTGCCGGGCTGGTGCGCATGTGTCATGTTGACCGTCCTCTCGATCGGTGTTGGCCGCACGGTATCGGCGGGTACCGACAAGTAGCGCAGCGGATTGGAGCGACAAGCCCGATAAGTAGCGCAGCGGCACCACGCTGTCGGTGGTCGTGCTTACCGTCTGTGCCATGGGTCAACGTCGCGTCGCCGACATCGGACAGCTGCCGTTGGACTTCGAGAACGAGCTGGAGGCAGTCAGCCTCGCCGACACCACTTTCGTAGTGGTCGACCTGGAGACCACCGGCGGGCGCGCCACTGCGACGCAGCCGGGTGGCGGCTACGACGCCATCACCGAGATCGGCGCGGTCAAGGTGCGCGGGGGCGAAGTGCTCGGTGAGCTGGCCACGCTCGTCGACCCCGGCCGCGCCATCCCGCCCCAGATCGTCGAACTGACCGGCATTACCTCAGCGATGGTCTGCGATGCGCCCAGAATCGACAGCGTTCTGCCGGCCTTCCTCGAATTCTCCAGGGGCGCAGTGCTGGTGGCCCACAATGCCGGTTTCGACATCGGCTTCCTGCGCGCGGCGGCGCAGCGGGCCCAGTTGCCGTGGCCGCGGCCGCCGGTGCTGTGCACGGTGCGCCTGGCCAGGCGGGTCCTTACCCGCGACGAGGCACCCAGTGTTCGGCTGGCGGCGCTGGCCCAGCTGTTCAGAGCGTCGACCACGCCGACCCACCGCGCCCTCGACGATGCCAGGGCGACTGTGGACGTGCTGCACGGCTTGATCGAGCGGGTCGGCAATCAGGGCATACACACCTATGCCGATCTGCGGTCGTATCTGCCGAACACCACTCCCGCCCAGCGTCGTAACCGGGCACTGGCAGATCGGCTGCCGAACCGGCCCGGGGTGTATCTGTTCCGCGGGCCGTCCGACGAGGTGCTCTATGTCGGCACCGCCGTCGACCTGCGCCGTCGCGTCCGGCAATACTTCACCGGCGCCGATCCCCGGGCCCGGATGAAGGAGATGACGTCGCTGGCCCGCAGAGTCGACCACGTCGAGTGCGCGCACGAGCTCGAGGCCGGCGTCCGTGAGCTGCGGCTGCTGGCCGCCCACGCGCCGCCCTACAATCGCCGGTCCAAGTTTCCGCAGCGATGGTGGTGGGTGGCGCTCACCGACGAGGCTTTCCCGCGCTTCACCGTGGTGCGGGCACCACAATCAGACACGGCGGTGCGATCATCCAGGTTCCGCACCGCCGTCGGGCCGTTCTCGGCCCGTTCCGACGCGGTCCTGACGGGCGAGCTGCTGGCCCGGTTCACCGGGATCCGGACCTGCACTCCCCGCTTCGGTGCCACGGCGCTACACCGCTGCCCGGTACGCGAGCTGTCACCCTGCCCGGCGCGCGATGGCGTCGACGCGGCCACGTACGCCACCGCACCCGAGCGGGCCACCGCCCTGATCGACGGTGTCGACAGCGCTCCGCTGGCGGCCGTACTGGCCCATATCGACGAACTCGCCGCAGCCAACCGCTACGAGACCGCGGCCCGGATGCGTGACCATGCCGCGGTCGCCATCGAGACGCTGTGGCGGGGGCAGCGGCTGCGGGCCCTGGCCACAGTGCCCGAGCTGGTTGCGGCGCGCAGCGATGGCAGGGGCGGCTGGCAGCTGGTGGTCATCCGGTCCGGGCAGCTCGCCGCGGCGGGTAGTGCTGCGCGCGGCGTGCCGCCCATGCCGGTCGTCGATGCGCTGCGTGCCGCGGCTCAGGTGGTGTTGCCGGGTAGCGGGCCGCTCGGCGGCGCACTCGTCGAGGAGACCGCGCTCATCGTCCGCTGGCTGGCACAGCCTGGGGTGCGGATCGTGCGGTGCGGACGCGAGGCGCATTCAGACGCTTGTGACCCGGGTTATGCGACGCCGCGGGAATCGGCGGGCCGTTACGCCGCGTGGGCCGCGACGGCCCGATCGGCTCGGCTGGCCGCCGAGCAAGAGCTGGTCTCAGAGTTGCTGACCGAACCGCACCCAACGCGCGAGCAGTTGTTCGGCCGCACCGGAGTCGATGGCCTCGGCAGCACGCGCCAGGCCGGATTCCCACGCGGGCACCCACTTGGCGTCGCTGGCTAGCCCGGCGTGGGCAACCATCGCCCCGGCCGCGTTGAGCACCACCGCATCCCGGACGGGCCCCTTGGCCCCGCCAAGAACCGCACGCGCCTCGGCGGCGTTGGTAGCGGCGTCACCACCGACCAGTTCGCCGATCTCGGCCCGCGCGAAACCGAACGCGGCGGGGTCGAACGTCAGCCGCTCCACGGTGCCGGCCTGCACGCGCCAGATAGTGCTCGTGGTCGTGGTGGTGAGCTCGTCCAGGCCGTCGTCGCCATGCACCACCAGCACGCTGGAGCCGCGGGCGGCGAAGACACCCGCCATCACCTCGGCCAGGTCTGCCCACGCACAACCGATCAGGCCTGCCCGCGGCCGGGCGGGGTTGGTCAGCGGCCCAAGCAAGTTGAAGACCGTCGGCACCCCGATCTCGCGGCGCACGGTCGACGCGTGCCGATAGGACGGGTGGAACTGGGGCGCGAACGCGAAGCCGATTCCGACCTCCGCGACGCTGCGAGCGAGATCGTCTGCACCCAAATCGATCCTCACTCCGAGTGCCTCGAGTGTGTCGGCCCCGCCGGACAGGGACGAGGCAGCGCGGTTGCCGTGCTTGACGACCGGCACACCGCAGGCGGCCACCACGATGGCCGCCATGGTGGAGAGGTTCACCGTGTTGGCCCCGTCGCCACCGGTGCCGACGATGTCCACCGTCTCGGTGCCGATGCGGTCGGTCGGGACCAGGCGGGCGTGGGACAGCATGTTGTCGGCCAGCTCGGCTACTTCAGACGAGGTCGGCCGTTTCATCTTCATGGCGACCGCGAAACCGGCGATCTGCGCCGGGGTCGCCGAGCCCGTCATGATCTGATCCATCGCCCAGTCCGCATACCCGTTGGGCAGGCTCTGCCCAGTGGTCAGCCAGCCCAGAACACGCGACCACGTGGGCGCCGTGCCAGGCTGAGAAGGGGACGAGAACGGCTGTGAGGATCCGGTTACCACCGCCGAATGCTATCGCTCGGCCCGGTCGGACCCGTAGATCCGCCCTGATCGGTCCCGAACTCCGCGACACGAATCCGACCAATTGCTCGACCCGGGTGGAGTTCGACAACTACAAAGCGTCATACTTGCGGATGTGACGAGCGCTATAGGCACCTCGGGAACCGCCATCACCTCGCGTGTTCATTCGCTGAACCGCCCAAATATGGTGAGTGTTGGCACCATAGTATGGCTTTCCAGTGAGTTGATGTTCTTTGCTGGGCTGTTCGCGATGTACTTCACGGCCCGCGCCCAGGCAGAGGGTGTCTGGCCACCACCACCCACGCATCTGAATCTCGCCGAGGCAGTACCGGTCACGCTGGTGCTGATCGCGTCGTCGTTCACGTGTCAGATGGGCGTGTTCGCCGCCGAGCGCGGTGACGTGTTCGGCCTGCGCCGGTGGTACGTCCTGACGTTCTTCATGGGAGCTTTCTTCGTCGGCGGGCAGGCCTACGAGTACTTCATGCTCGTGCACGAGGGCACCACGATCCCCGGCAGCGCCTACGGCTCGGTGTTCTACCTGGCGACCGGTTTCCACGGCATGCACGTGATCGGCGGTCTGATTGCATTCATCTTCCTGCTGGCGCGCACCAAGATGAGTAAGTTCACTCCTGCACAGGCCACCGCGGCGATCGTTGTCTCGTACTACTGGCATTTCGTCGACATCGTGTGGATTGCGCTGTTCGCCACCATCTACTTCGTCCGATAAGTCGGCACGCCGATGAGTCCGATGATCGGCGGCTCGCCGATCAGTCCGATGAGAAGGAGTTCGATGACCAGCAAGTCGCGCCGTCGGCTGCGCCGGCGATTGTCAGCAGGCCTACTGCTGCTGATCGGCCTCGCGGTCGCGGGGGGTGTGGCGGCCACGCTGACGCCGACACCGCAAGTGGCGGTCGCCGACGAGTCACAGTCGGCCCTGTTGCGCACCGGCAAGCAGCTGTTCGACACGTCCTGCGTGTCGTGCCACGGAGCCAACCTGCAGGGTGTTCCCGACCGTGGACCCAGCCTGGTCGGTACCGGCGAGGCCGCCGTGTACTTCCAGGTGTCCACCGGCCGCATGCCCGCCATGCGCGGCGAGGCCCAGGTCCCGAGCAAGCCCGAGCACTTCGATGAGTCACAGATCGATGCGCTGGGTGCCTATGTGCAGGCGAGCGGCGGTGGCCCGACGGTCGTCCGCGACGCCAACGGCCAGGTCGCTCAGGAATCGCTGCTGGGACCGAATGTGGCCCGCGGTGGCGACCTGTTCCGCCTGAATTGCGCGTCGTGCCACAACTTCACCGGCAAGGGCGGCGCGTTGTCCTCCGGCAAGTACGCACCCGATCTCGGCGACGCCAACCCGGCCCAGATCTACACCGCGATGCTGACCGGTCCGCAGAACATGCCCAAGTTCTCTGATCGCCAGCTCTCTCCGGAAGAGAAGCGCGACATCGTGGCCTACGTTCGCGAGTCGGCCGAGACCCCGAGCTACGGCGGCTACGGCCTGGGTGGCTTCGGGCCCGCACCGGAGGGCATGGCGATGTGGATCATCGGAATCGTCGCGGCCATCGGCATCGCGATGTGGATCGGAGCACGCGCATGAGCGCCAACACCCCCGAGGGCACGCCGACCGACGCCGAACTGGCCTCGATGACCCGTGAGGAACTCGTCGAGCTCGGCGGCAAGATCGACGGCGTCGAGACCATCTTCAAGGAACCTCGTTGGCCGGTCCCCGGCACCAAGGCCGAGAAGCGCTCCGAGCGTCTCGTCGCGTACTGGCTTCTGCTGGCCGGACTTTCGGGCCTGGCCTTGCTGCTGGTGTTCATCTTCTGGCCGTGGGAGTACAAGCCCTTCGGCTCTGAGGGACAGTTCCTCTATTCACTGGCCACCCCGCTGTACGGCCTGACGTTCGGACTGTCGGTCCTGGCCATCGGCGTGGGCGCGGTGCTCTTCCAGAAGAGGTTCATCCCAGAGGAGATCTCGATCCAGGACCGCCACGACGGGCGTTCCACCGAGGTCGCCCGCAAGACCGTCGTGGCCAACCTCACCGACGCGCTCGAGGGCTCGACGATCAAGCGGCGCAAGCTCATCGGCCTCTCGTTGGGCATCGGCCTCGGCGCATTCGGCGCCGGCACCCTGGTGGCATTCATCGGCGGCCTGATCAAGAACCCGTGGAAGCCGGTGGTTCCCACCGCCAACGGCAAGGAAGCCGTGCTGTGGACCTCGGGCTGGACGCCGCGGTTCCACGGCGAGACGATCTACCTCGCCCGCGCCACCGGTGTGCCCGGTTCGTCGCCTTTCGTCAAGATGCGGCCCGAGGACCTCGACGCCGGAGGCATGGAAACTGTGTTCCCCTGGCGGGAATCAGACGGTGACGGCGTCACGACCGAGTCCGAGCACAAGCTGACCGAGATCGCCATGGGTGTGCGCAACCCGGTCATGCTCATCCGCATCAAGCCGGCCGACATGCACCGCGTGGTCAAGCGTAGGGGCCAGGAGAGCTTCAACTTCGGTGAGCTGTTCGCCTTCACCAAGGTCTGCTCGCACCTGGGCTGCCCCTCGTCGCTGTACGAGCAGCAGACCTATCGCATCCTGTGCCCGTGCCACCAGTCGCAGTTCGACGCGTTGCACTTCGCCAAGCCCATCTTCGGTCCGGCCGCGCGCGCATTGGCACAGCTGCCCATCACCATTGACAAAGACGGTTACCTGGTTGCCAACGGCAACTTCATCGAACCCGTCGGACCGGCATTCTGGGAGCGCAAATCATGAGCCCTGACCTTGCCAAGAAGGCTGCCGCGCAAGGCGATGCAATCGACTCGCGGTATCACCCGTCGGCGGCGGTACGTCGGCAGCTGAACAAGGTCTTCCCCACCCACTGGTCGTTCTTGTTGGGTGAGATCGCCCTGTACAGCTTCATCGTGCTGCTGATCACCGGTGTCTGGCTGACCTTGTTCTTCGATCCGTCGATGGCCGAGGTGACCTATAACGGGGTATACCAACCCCTTCGGGGCGTGCAGATGTCGCGCGCCTACGAGACGGCGCTGAACATCAGCTTCGAGGTCCGCGGCGGCTTGTTCATCCGCCAGATCCACCACTGGGCTGCCCTGATGTTCTCCGCGTCGATCATGGTGCACATGGCCCGTATTTTCTTCACCGGCGCGTTCCGGCGCCCGCGTGAGGCCAACTGGGTCATCGGCTCGCTGCTGTTGATCCTGTCGATGTTCGAGGGCTACTTCGGTTACTCACTGCCCGACGATCTGTTGTCCGGCATCGGTCTGCGGGCCGCGCTCTCGTCGATCTCGCTGGGCATGCCAGTGATCGGTACTTGGTTGCACTGGGCACTGTTCGGCGGTGACTTCCCGGGCACGATCCTCATCCCACGCCTCTACGCGCTGCACATCCTGCTGATCCCCGGCATCATCCTGGCCCTGATCGGCGCTCACCTGGCACTCGTGTGGTTCCAGAAGCACACCCAGTTCCCCGGTCCGGGACGTACCGAGACCAACGTCGTGGGCGTGCGCGTCATGCCGGTGTTCGCCGTCAAGTCCGGTGCGTTCTTCGCGTTGATCACCGGCGTGCTGGGCCTCATGGGCGGCCTGCTGACCATCAACCCGATCTGGCAACTGGGCCCCTACAAGCCCTCTCAGGTCTCCGCGGGTAGCCAGCCGGACTTCTACATGATGTGGACCGAAGGCCTGGCCCGTATCTGGCCGGCCTGGGAGTTCTATCCCTTCGGTCACACCATTCCGGCGGTGGTCTGGGTCGCGGTGATCATGGGTGTTGTCTTCGGGCTACTGATCGCCTACCCCTTCATCGAGAAGAAGATCACCGGCGATGACGCGCATCACAACCTGTTGCAGCGTCCGCGGGATGTCCCGGTGCGCACCGCCATCGGCTCCATGGCCATCGCGTTCTACATGGTGCTCACCCTGGCTGCGATGAACGACATCATCGCACTCAAATTCCACATCTCGCTGAACGCCACCACCTGGATCGGCCGCATCGGCATGGTCGTCCTACCGGGCATCGTCTACTACATCGCCTACCGCTGGGCCGTCTCCCTGCAACGCAGCGACCGCGCAGTCCTCGAACACGGCATCGAAACCGGCATCCTCAAACGCCTGCCCCACGGTGCCTACGTCGAACTGCACCAGCCACTGGGACCGGTTGACGACCATGGTCACCCCATCCCCCTGGAATACCAAGGTGCGGCCCTACCCAAGCGGATGAACAAACTCGGCTCCGGCGGCGCCCCCGGCACCGGCAGCTTCTTGTACGCCGATCCCATCGTCGAACACGAAGCCCTCACCGAAGCCGCTCACACCTCCGAGCACAAAGCTCTCACCGCACTCAAAGAGCATCAGGACCGCATCCACGAAGACGGGGAGACCAGCGGTCACCACTGACCGTCTCCACCGGCTTTAACGCAATCGCCGCAATTTCCCCAGGGAGATTGCGGCGATTGCTTTTTCACTGCCGGGCCCCGGGCCAGGCGTCTGAGCCCAGGGGGTCTCGGGGCCTCTCCCCTCCCCCACGCCAACCGGTCCGAGAGACGATGCCCAGGGCCACCACGCAGGGCAGCGCCCAGGTGAGCCAACTCCGCTGTGGCGAGTGTGCAGCTTGGCTATCGCCTGTATCGCCAGTCGTCACCAAAGCCTGCACGCTCGTCACAGTGCGCCGCAGGAAAGGTATAGCCGCGGGCAGGGCCTTGAAGTGCGGCCGGGATTCGGCCGGTAGGAAGGAACCTAGGCGGCGTTGAGTTCGTCGAGCTGACGCAGCGCGACTATGGGCAGGGCGACCATGCCGGCGGTGACCAAACCGGCTATGCCGTAACAGATCCAAGCGCCGAGATCGCTTTCAGTGGCCATTAGATACGTCGCAATACCAATCGCTGCCGTAGCGGCACCGATCGCTGCGGTGATCGCCAACGTGTAACGCAACCACACCTGCCCGACGGCGACCGCGGCCACGTCGTCGCCCCCATAGCGACTCACCAGAAGCGGGGGTTCCGACGTACGGCCCGTGGTGACCACCCGACGTCCGGGAACGGATTGTTCGGGCTGGACCGGACCTCGCGCGGACTGCGACTGATGCCAGTTGTCAGCCTGGGCCCGAGCTCGGAGCAGCAACGGCACCGAGGCCACGATGACCACGGCCGATATCCCGATCACGGTGTAAAGCAACCATGGGGTGCCGGCCGAGTCCGAGCCATGCGAATGGCTGCGGCTCAGATCTACCAGCGCGACGATGGCCGCCACTCCTGCGCCCAACGCCGCCAGCCAGGCAGCCACGGCGGCGCCGAGCAGGATCCGGTCGGTGGCGTCGAGGTCTTCGAGAGGTCCGGTCATCAGCAGGCCGTCTGTGCGGAATTATTGGTGTTGGAACTCAACACAGTCCCGTCGCTGGTGGTGATCGAGCAGTTCAGCCGACTCACCAGGAAGAGGCTCGATGCCTCGACCGACCCGACGTCGGAGTTGGAGATCGGGGTCATCGTGAAGGTCCACGGGATATACACGTTGCGCAGGGTGCGGCGATTGCCGTTCCCATCTACGTAGGTGATGGTGATGATGTCTCCTGGTGCCTTCGTACCAGTCACCGAGTAGGTGACCTGCCGGGGCTCGGCGCGCGTCGTGGCCGGCGGCGGCGCAGCGTTCGTTGCGGGTGGCGGTGGCGGCGGCTCGGGGTTGGGCTCGGGGGCCGGCGCAGGCGGCGGCTCCGTGACTGTCACGGTTTCCGGCGGTGGCGGTGGAGGCGGGGTCTCCGGCGGCGGCGGTGGGGCCTCCGGTGATGGCGGTGGCGTCGTCGTGGTGATCTCGTCCTGCACCGGCGGTTTGGAGGTGGTGGTGCTCTTCGACGGTGTGGCCAGATTCGACGTGTGATCCTCACGGGTCACAAGGACCGCGACGGAGGCCACCAACGCGACGGCGGCGATGATCGCCGTGATCCCGACCACCCATGGCCACCGTGGCGGCGGACGATCATCGGCCAGTTCGGAGGCCGGGTCGTAGTTGTCGTAGTCGTAGTCGTAGAGCGCCAGATCAGCGGGCACGTACGGCCCGCTGGTGAACTGCTCGGATTCGGGGGCCGAATACGCCTGTGAGTAAGCCTCGGTCTCCGACTCACCGGTCCGCGGTCCCGCGTCCTCGGCAACGTCTGCCGGTTCGTCGGGTGCGGCATGCTTTCCGGGTTGCTCATCCGGCACATCAGAGCCGGCAGCAACCGGCTCAGTGGGATTCGGCCCGCTCATCTCTACGCATATCCTTCTCGACTGCTTCACCACGCCGCCGGATGGCCGTTACGGTTTCGGCTGACGGTAGCCCCGGCAACATTACCCAACCGGGTGGCGGCAGTCAGAATGGCAATGCCGATGACCGCTGAAGTTATCGCCCTTTTGTGACCTTGACAGGGCGTTCCTGCCGCGGTGCGGTCAGTGCTTCTCCGGCCCCCAGTAGTACTCGAAGACCAGTCCGGCGGCAGAAGTCAGGACAAAGCAGACCCCCGCGAAGATGAGCCACGGCAGCCACAGCGCGGCGCCGACGGCGGCGGTCGAGAAGGACAGCGCGATCATGATGGGCCACCAGCTGTGTGGTGCGTAGAAGCCCAGCTCGCCTGCACCGTCGCTGATTTCCGCGTCCTCGTAATCCTCTGGGCGGGTGTCGAGACGACGGGCCACGAACCGGAAGAAGGTTCCGGTGAGCAGGGTCAGGCCGGTGGTCAGCACCAAAGCGGTGGTGCCCGCCCATTCGACGCCGCCGGTGGCGAACATCGCGGTGAGGATACCGTAGACCACGGCCGACAGCGCGAAGAAAGCGGTGAGGATCTCAAACAACCGAGCTTCAATATGCATGAGTCGTATCCCTAATTGCTCGCCTGCGCTACCTGCTCGCCGCGCCGGCTCTCGAACGGGTGGGTTGTCGTTGCCAGCGGGGCTTGGTGGATCGCCTGCAGCGCTTCGGCATTCGTCTTACCGGCTATGCGCGCATCCATGTAAGCCTTGAAATCATCGGGCTCCACGACTCGCACCTCGAAGTTCATCATCGAGTGGTAGGTGCCGCACATCTCGGTACAGCGCCCGACGAACGCGCCCGTCTGATCGATCTTGCTGACCTGGAAGATGTTCTCGGAGTGGTTGGCCTCGGGGTCGGGCATGACGTCGCGCTTGAACAAGAACTCCGGAACCCAGAAGCCGTGGATGACGTCTGCGGAGTTGAGCACGAACTCGATGCGCTTACCGACCGGCAGCACCAGCACGGGGATCTCCGAGGAGGTGCCCAGCGTCTCGACCTTGTCGAAGTTCAGGTAGGTGCGGTCCTCAGGGTTGAGGCCGCGCACGGCGCCGACCCGCTCCTCACCGTGCTCGTCCTTGCCTTCGGGCTTCGACGTCATGGCGGCCTTGCGCGCTGCGTCGGCACCGTCGTAGTTGAACGTGCCGTCGGAGTAGGCGATCTTCTGGTAACCGAACTTCCAGTTCCACTGGAAGGCGGTTACGTCGACGACCACCTCAGGGTTGGGGTCCCGGTGCAGCATGCGCTCCTGCACGACCACGGTGAAGTAGAACAGCACCGAGATGATCAGGAACGGGATGACCGTCAAGACCAGCTCCAGCGGCATGTTGTAGCCGAACTGGCGCGGAAGTTCCTGGTCGCCCTTCTTCTTCCGGTGGAAGGCACTGGCCCAGAAGATCAGTGCCCACACGATGGCGCCAACGACGAACGATGCGATGACCGATCCGAGCCATAGATCCCGGTTGAGTTTGCCCTCCGGCGTGATGCCGTTCGGCCAACCCAGGCCCAGCACATCCTGCCAACTGCAGCCGCTCAGCAGCAGGGCTGTGCCGCCCAGGACCATTGACAACGCCACCACCCGGAGCCCGCGAGGTGTCACGTTGGCGCCTCCTAGAAGTCGGTAAAACTCGACCGCGAGCGGTCATCAACTCAGCGAATACTACGCAGCGTAGACCACACATGTCTGCAGGAGCGAAGCGACCGGGGAATGTGTCTGGTGGGTAGGACGGTTCGGCCTCGGGTGCCGGTCTGCAAAAGCTCCGCGATTAGGCATACTGGCCCCGTGTGCGGACTGCTGGCCCTGGTAACTGACCCGTCGCTGGCCAATCCGGGCGAGGCCGCCCCGAGCCCGGGATCTGAGGCCGGATCCCGGCTGGTCGACGCCGTGGCCGAGGCTGCCCATCTGATGCGTCATCGCGGTCCGGATGAGCCCGGGACCTGGTCGGACGCCGGTCCTGATGGGGCAGGCCCGGCAGTGGTGCTCGGCTTCAATCGATTGTCGATCATCGACATCGCCCACAGCCACCAGCCGCTGCGCTGGGGCCCGCCGGAATCGCCGGACCGGTACGTGCTGGTGTTCAACGGCGAGATCTACAACTACCTCGAACTGCGTGAAGCACTGAGGTCCGAATTCGGTGCGGTATTCCGCACCGACGGTGATGGTGAGGCCATTGTCGCGGCCTACCACTATTGGGGCACCGAGGCGTTGCACCGGCTGCGCGGCATGTTCGCCTTCGCGCTGTGGGACACCCAGGAGCGAGAGATGTTCTGCGCGCGTGACCCGTTCGGCATCAAGCCGCTGTTCATGGCGACCGGTCCGGGCGGCACGGCCGTGGGCAGTGAGAAGAAGTGCCTGTTGGATCTGGCCCCGGTACTAGATTTGGACCTCGGCATCGATGAGCGCGCCGTCCAGCACTACACCGTGCTGCAGTACGTACCGGAACCGGAAACCCTCAATCGCGGCATCCGCCGGCTCGAATCGGGCAGTTACGCACGAATCCGGCCTGGTTCGGCACCCGAGGTGACGCGGTATTTCGTGCCGAAGTTTTCCGTTGTGCCCGTCACTGCCGGCACCGAGCAGGCACGCTACGACGAGATCACTGCCGCCCTGGAGGATTCCGTCGCCAAGCACATGCGGGCCGATGTGACGGTCGGCGCGTTCCTGTCCGGCGGGATCGACTCGACGGCCATCGCCGCGTTGGCGATGCGGCACAATCCGCGGCTGATCACTTTCACCACCGGCTTCGAGCGCGAGGGATTCTCCGAGGTCGACGTGGCCGTCGCGTCCGCAGAAGCCATCGGCGCCCGCCACGTGACCAAGGTGGTCAGCCAGGCCGAGTTCGTCGAGGCGCTGCCGGAGATCGTCTGGTACCTCGACGAGCCGGTGGCCGACCCGGCGCTGGTGCCGCTGTTCTTCATCGCCCGGGAAGCCCGCAAGCACGTCAAGGTGGTGCTCTCCGGTGAAGGCGCCGACGAACTGTTCGGCGGCTACACGATCTACCGCGAGCCGCTGTCCCTCAAGCCGTTCGACTATCTCCCCCGGCCGGTGCGCAAATCGCTGGGCAAGGCGTCCAAGCCACTGCCGACAGGGATGCGCGGCAAGAGCCTGCTGCACCGCGGCTCGCTGACTCTGGAAGAGCGCTACTACGGCAACGCCCGCAGCTTCTCCGATGACCAGCTGCGGGCCGTGCTGCCCGGTTTCCGTCCGGACTGGACCCACACCGACGTGACGGACGCGATCTACGCCCGGTCCGAGGGCTGGGATCCGGTAGCCCGCATGCAGCACATCGACCTGTTCACCTGGCTGCGCGGCGACATCCTGGTCAAGGCCGACAAGATGACCATGGCCAACTCGCTCGAGCTGCGGGTGCCGTTCCTGGATCCAGAGGTGTTCGCGGTGGCCTCCCGGCTGCCGGTCGACCAGAAGATCACCCGCTCGACCACCAAGTACGCGCTGCGTCGCGCATTGGAACCGATCATTCCCGCCCACGTGCTGCATCGGCCCAAGTTGGGCTTCCCGGTGCCGATCAGACACTGGCTGCGCGCGGGCGAGCTGCTGGACTGGGCCTACGCCACGGTCGCCGCATCACAGGCGGGTGAGCTGATCGATCTGGCCGCGGTGCGCACCATGCTCGACGAACACCGCAACGGGGTCAGCGACCACAGTCGCCGCTTGTGGACCGTGCTCATATTCATGCTGTGGCACGCGATTTTCGTCGAGCACAGCGTGACACCGCAGATCAAAGAGCCGCACTACCCGGTACAGCTGTAGCGACCACTAGGCGCTGAGAGCGTCGCCGATCTCGGCCCCTGCGTCGGCGCCGTAGGCCTCGGACAAGCGTTGCACGGCGTCGTCGCGGTCCCAGGTCCACTCCTGGGGTCCGGTGGCCTCAAGGACCAGCACTGCCACCAGCGAGGCCAGCTGAGCGGAGCGTTCGAGGCTCAATCCCGCGCTGCGGCCGGTCAGGAAGCCGGCCCGAAACGCGTCACCGATGCCGGTCGGGTCGGCTTGGTGCTTCTCGGGCACAACGTCGACGTGCACGAAGGTGCCGTCGGAGCTGACCAGGTCGACGCCCTTGGCACCCAGCGTGGTGACGCGCATGCCGATCTGGCTCATCACCTGGGCTTCGCTCCAGCCGGTCTTCTGCAGCAGCAGATCCCACTCGTAGTCGTTGGTGAACAGGTAGGCGGCGCCGTTGATGAGCTTGCGGATCTCTTCGCCGGTCAGCCGGGCCAGCTGCTGTGACGGGTCGGCGGCGAAGGCCAGTCCGAGCTTGCGGCACTCCTCGGTGTGCAGGAACATCGCCGTCGGATCGTTGGCGCCGATGATCACCAGTTCCGGGGTACCGACGCGGGACGCCAGGTCGGCCAGCGAGATGTTGCGGGCCTCTGACATCGCCCCGGGGTAGAACGACGCGATCTGCGCCATGTCCTCGTCGGTGGTGCAGACGAACCGTGCGGTGTAGGCGTTCTCGGAGATCAGCACGCTGCCACAGTCGACGTTGGCCGCTTCCAACCACGCCCGGTAGTCACCGAAATCCTGGCCGGCCGCGCCGACCAGGGCCACGTCACCGCCGAGGGTTCCGATGGCGAAGGCCATGTTGCCCGCAACTCCCCCGCGATGCACCACCAAGTCGTCGACCAGAAAGCTCAGCGACACCTTCTGCAGATGGTCGGCCAGCAGTTGTTCGGAGAATTTGCCTGGGAACCGCATCAGATGGTCGGTCGCGATGGAGCCGGTAACTGCGATGGTCACGAAGCGTCATCCTTAATTTCGTTAAGTCGTCTAGATAAGGCTACCCGGGCCGGCCTTGCACCGTCGTCGTACGCGGTCTGGCCCCGCGGGGTGCGCTAACCTGCGTGTAGCTGTACGCCAGGTCACCGTCAAGCGGTGACCCACCTTACATACCCGCGGGGAGCGCCATTTGATGACTGGTCCCTACCAGTACCCCGAATCCGTTCCGCCCGAGCCGTATCCGGAGAACGTGTCGGCGGTCTATCCGGGGATGCTGCCGCCGCCGGTGCAGTATCAGAGAAAGCGGCGCTGGCCGCGGGTTCTCGCCGTGTTGCTCACGCTGGCGGTGTTGGCAGCCGTACTGACCGTGGTGATAGTGACCCGCAAGCCTGCGCAGCAGTCGGGCGTGGTGTCCGATGAACAGGCCAAAGCTGCGATTCAGCAGTATCTGAACGCACTGACCGACGGCGATGACGAGACCATTGCGCGGCATACACTGTGCGGTCTCTACGACGCGGTCAAGGACCGCAAGGCTGATCTCGCGGTGGCCATGCTGGCCAGCGATGCGTTCCGCAGGCAGTTCGGCCGCGCCGACGTCACCAGCATCGACAAGATCGTGCCGTGGTCGGGCACGCAGGCCCAGGTGCTCTTCACCATGAAAGTCACACCGGCGCGTGGCCAGCAGGCATCCCAGGAGGACGCACAGGGTGTGGCGCAGCTGTTGGTCGCCAAGAATGCCAAGAACGGTGGGGACGAAGAGGTGCTGGTGTGTTCTTACGTGCTACGCACCGGCGGCCAGTACTGACAAGCAGTACTGGCCGTGGACCAGGCGGTGGAGATCAGTTGAAGGAATCGCCGCAGGCGCAGGAGCCGGTGGCGTTCGGGTTGTCGATTGTGAAGCCCTGCTTCTCGATGGTGTCGACGAAGTCGATGGTCGCGCCCTGGACGTACGGAGCGCTCATCCGGTCGACAGTCAGCTTCACGCCGCCGAACTCGGAGGTCAGGTCACCGTCGAGGGTGCGGTCGTCGAAGAACAGGTTGTAACGCAGGCCCGCGCAGCCACCTGGCTGAACGGCGATCCGCAGCGCGAGGTCGTCGCGACCCTCCTGATCCAGCAGCGCCTTCGCCTTGGCGGCGGCCGCGTCGGACAGGATCACACCGTGGGTCTGAATGTCCGATTCGTCCTGAACAGTCATTGCTCTCCCTAAAACATTCCCTGGGCATCGTCGATACCGAAGTCTCTGCGTCAACGGTACCTCTTTGCGTCACTATTCCCGACCCGTCGCCGGGCACGGGGCATCTGGCCGGACGCGCGGCGGCGGGCAGTAACCTGACTGGCGTGAATCTGCTGGGCCGTAAGAAGCGCGACGACGGCGAGAACGACGAGGCCAAGGGCAACGCCACTGATGGTGGCGCTGCAGCGTCCGACACCACGATGGGTGGAGGCACGGCGCCCAAGGGCCGGCCTACACCCAAGCGCAGTGAGGCCGCCAAGAAGCGCGGGCCCGTAGCGCCGGCCCCGCAGACCACCGCCGAGGCACGTCGCCGACGCAAGGAGCTGCGTGGCCCGAAGCTCACGGGCGAGGAACGCAAGGTCGAAAAGCAGGCCCGGCGCGCCGAGTCAGCCGAGCGCCGGGAAAAGATGATGGCCGGCGACGACGCCTACCTGCTACCCCGCGACAAGGGCCCGGTGCGGCGTTACGTCCGCAATATCGTGGACTCCCGGCGCAATTTGCTCGGCCTGTTCATGCCCGCGGCTCTGGCGATGATCGTGTTCATGATGGCGTTGCCGAGCCTGCAGTTCCAGCAGATCATGTCCTTCACGATGTTGGGGCTCGTGGTGGTCATGACCGTCGATGGTGTCCTGGTGGGTCGCAAGGTCAACCGCATGGTCGACGAGAAGTTTCCCGGTAACACCGAAAGCGGTTGGAAGCTCGGCTTCTATGCGGCCAGCCGGGCATCCCAGATCCGTCGGATGCGAGCGCCACGACCCGCCGTCAATCGCGGCGACAAGGTTTCTTGATGTCCGCTGGGCCGGCCTGACGTCGGTGCGCATGCTGGTGCTCGGAGGGATCCGGTCGGGCAAATCGCAGTGGGCCGAGACGGCGATCGCGGCCGCCGCCGAGGGGCCGGTGCGCTACCTGGCCACCGGCTCTGCGGCTGACATCGATCCGGCCTGGTCGGCGCGCGTCGCGGCGCACCTCACGCGGCGCCCGGCGCACTGGAGCACCATAGAGTGCGGCGCCGGTGCTGACGACGTGGTCCGGCAACTGGGCGCCGAACCCGGTGTCGCGACGCTGCTCGACGACGTCGGAGGATGGCTGACTGCGACGATGGATCGGCGCGACGCATGGAGCGGCGCACCCGTCGACACCGATGTCGATGCGCTGGTCGGTGCGGTTGCCGCGTTCACCGCTCCCCTCGTGCTCGTCAGTCCCGAGGTCGGGCTGACCGTAGTACCCGCCACCGAGGCCGGTCGCAGGTTTGCCGACGCGCTGGGGACGGTCAACCAGCGCCTGGCGGCGGTGTGCGAGCAGGTCGTACTCGTCGTGGCCGGTCAACCGGTCACAGTGAAGGAGCCGTCGTGACCGAAGCCGACCCGATGTTCGCCGCCGTCACTCCGCCGGATGCGGCGGTGGCGGCGGCTGCGCGGGCCCGCCAGAACCGTCTGACCAAACCGCCGGGATCGCTGGGGCGGCTGGAAGATCTCTCGGTCTGGGTGGCGTCGTGTCAAGGGGTGTGCCCGCCGCAGCAGTTCGTACGGGCGCGGGTCGTGGTGTTCGCCGGCGATCACGGGGTGACGGCAGCCGGCGTGTCGGCGTTTCCGGCCGCGGTGACCGGTCAGATGATCGCCAACTTCGACGCAGGCGGCGCCGCCATCAACGTGTTGAGCGAGGTGGCCGGCGCGACGGTACGAATAGCCGACATCGCTGTCGACTGCGACGAGCCGCTGTCCCCCGCGATCGGCGCCCACAAGGTGCGTCGCAGCTCGGGCAACATCGCGGTCGAGGACGCCCTCACGGCCGACCAGATTGTCGCCGCGGTCGGGGCCGGCGCCCGCATCGCCGACGAGGAGGTCGACTCCGGTGCCGAACTGCTCATCGCCGGCGACATGGGGATCGGAAACACCACTCCGGCAACGACTTTGGTCGCTGCCGTAACGGGCACC
Source organism: Mycobacterium sp. 155 (assembly GCF_000373905.1). Taxonomy (NCBI): domain Bacteria; kingdom Bacillati; phylum Actinomycetota; class Actinomycetes; order Mycobacteriales; family Mycobacteriaceae; genus Mycobacterium; species Mycobacterium sp. 155. Next base: position 926,024 of record NZ_KB892705.1, on the reverse strand, counting down.
GAGCCGGTCGCGGTGGTCGGCCGGGGCACCGGCATCGATGACGAAGGCTGGATGCGCAAGACCGCCGCGGTCCGCGACGCGCTGTACCGCGCCCGCAAGGTGACCGACGATCCGCTCGGCCTGCTGCGAGTGTGCGGCGGTGCCGATCTGGCAGCGATCGCGGGTTTCTGCGCTCAGGCAGCGGTGCGGCGCACGCCGGTGCTGCTCGACGGCCTCGTCGTGACGGCCGCGGCACTGCTGGCCGATCGGCTCGCACCAGGCGCGCGCGCCTGGTGGCAGGCCGGCCATCGGTCCACCGAACCGGCGCACACCCTCGCTCTGACACACCTCGGGCTCGAGCCGATCGTCGATCTGGGCATGCGGCTCGGCGAGGGCACCGGAGCGGCCGTGGCGTTGCCGGTGGTGCGGGCCGCGGTGGCCACGCTGGCGTCGATGGCCACGTTCGACGAGGCGGGCATCTCCGAATAATCGCCATGATCGCCTCTGTCACTTCGGCTTTCGCTTTCGGTACCGTACTGCCAGTGCGCTCGACGGCCAGGTTTGGTCGCGGTGCCCTTACGGCGCTGCCGCTGGTGGGGCTAACACTGGGCACGATGGCCGCGGCCGTCGCGTGGGCTGGCACCCGGGCGTTCGGGCCCGGCGCGCTCCCCGGAGTGTTGGCGGTCGCGGCCCTGATTGTGGTCACCCGGGGGCTGCACATCGACGGGCTGGCCGACACCACCGATGGCCTGGGGTGTTATGGCCCGCCGGAGCGTGCGCTGGCCGTGATGCGCGACGGTGCGGCGGGCCCGTTCGGTGTCGCCGCGGTTGTGCTGACGATCGCCATGCAGGCACTGAGCTTCGCGCAACTGGGCCCGGTCGCCGTGCTCACCGCGGTGGCCGCCGGTCGAGTGGCCGCAGTGATGGCGTGCCGGCGGTCGGTGCCCGCCGCGCCGGGCAGCTCGTTGGGGGCGGTGGTCGCGGGTAGCCAACCAGTCGCCGTCGTCGTCGCCTGGTCAGTGGCGCTGGCCACGCTGGCGGCATTGGCCACGCACCGGCCCTGGCAGGGACCCGTCGTGGTGCTACTGGCTCTCGGGGTGTGCGCGCTGCTGGTCGCCCACTGTGTACGCCGGTTCGGTGGTATCACCGGTGACGTGCTGGGCGCGGCTGTCGAGGTGACGACGACGCTCGTCGCTCTCGGCCTTGCGGTGCGCTAATTCAGCCGCGCCATCCAGCCGTGGGTGTCGGCAAACGTACCGCGCTGGATCCCCGTCAGGGTGTCCCGCAGGGCCATGGTGATCTCACCGGGCTGCCCGCTGGCGATGGTGAATTCGCCCTCGCGGTGCTTGACGTGCGAGACCGGAGTGATCACCGCGGCGGTGCCGCAGGCGAACACCTCGGTGATCTCGCCCGCGGCGGCCTTCTTCTGCCATTCGTCGACATCGATCTTGCGTTCCTCGACGGCAAATCCCGCGTCGGTTGCCAACTGCAGCAACGAATCCCGGGTAATACCGGGCAGCAGTGAACCCGACAGCTCCGGGGTGACCAGCCGCGCCGAACCGCCGCTGCCGAAGACGAAGAACAGGTTCATCCCGCCCATCTCCTCGACGTAGCGCCGTTCGATGGCGTCGAGCCACACCACCTGATCGCAGCCGTTGTCAGCCGCCTGGGCCTGTGCCAGCAGCGAGGCCGCGTAGTTGCCGCCGAACTTGGCCGCGCCGGTACCGCCGGGAGAAGCCCGCACATATTCGTGCGACAGCCAAACGCTGACCGGCTTGATACCGCCCTTGAAGTACGCGCCGGCCGGCGATCCGACGGCCAGGTACCGGTACTCGTTGGCGGGCCGCACACCCAGACCGGGCTCGGTGGCGATGATGAACGGCCGCAGGTACAGCGACTCTTCGCCGCCCGCAGCGGGCACCCAGGCCTCGTCGACCGCGATGAGCTGGCGCAACGACTCGATGAACAGCTCCGACGGCAGTTCCGGGATGGCGAGCCGACGCGCGGAGGACTGCAGCCGGGCCGCGTTGGCCTCGGGGCGGAACGACACGATCGACCCGTCGGCCCAGCGATAGGCCTTCAAGCCCTCGAAGATCTCTTGCGCGTAGTGCAGCACGATTGCCGACGGATCCAACTCGATAGGGCCGTACGGGATCACCCGCGGGTTGTGCCAACCGTCGGCCACGGTGTAGTCGATGGACACCATGTGATCGGTGTGGAACTTGCCGAATCCCGGGTTCGCCAGAATGGATTCGCGTACCGCGTCGGTCGCCCGGTCCGTATTGACCGAAACCGTGAACTCTGCAAGACCGCTTGTCATGCTGCGATTGTATCGCCGGCGGCTAGCGAGTATTGGTGGCCACAAACGGCGGCTTCACAACCTCGCATTCGATTGCGCGGCCGCGCACGTCCACCGCGACCCGCTGGCCGTCGGCGATCTCGTGGGCGGTGTCGAGCAGAGCCAGTGCGATGCCGACTTTCAAAGTGGGTGAGAACGTTCCCGACGTGGTCACGCCGACCGGGGTGTCGCCGTCGAGCACGGTCAGGTCGGCCCGCAGCACCCCGCGGCCCAAAGCCTTCAGCCCGCGCAGTACGCGACGCGGCCCGGCCTGCTTCTCGGCCAGCAACGCTTCACGCCCCCAGAACGCGTCCTTGCCCCAGCCGATCGCCCAGCCGCAGCGGGCCTGCAGCGGCGATATCTCCAACGACAGCTCGTGGCCGTGCAGCGGGTAACCCATCTCGGTACGCAACGTGTCGCGGGCGCCGAGACCGGCGAGTTCACCACCGGCGGCCTGCACCGCGGCGGCCAGGGCGTCGAACACCACCCCGGCACCATCCCACGGGGGCAGCAGCTCGTACCCGTGTTCGCCGGTGTAGCCGGTACGGCAGACCCGGGTTCTGACGCCGTCGATCTCGGCGTCGGCGAAAGCCATGTAGTCCATGTCTGTGGGCAGGCCCAGTCCACTGAGCACCTCGGCGGATTTCGGGCCCTGCACCGCCAGCACCGCGTAGGAACGGTGTTCGTCGGTGATGGTCAGCCCGGTCGGCGCGTGGCGCTGCAGCTCGGCGACCACCGCGGCGGTGTTGGCCGCATTGGGCACCAGGAAGATCTCGTCGTCGGAGACGTAGTAAGCGATGAGATCGTCGATCACTCCCCCGGATTCGTTGCAGCACAACGTGTATTGCGCTTTACCGGGTCCGATCCGGTTGAGGTCGTTGGTGAGCGCCGAGTTGACGTACGCCGCTGCTCCGGGCCCGCGGACGAGCGCCTTGCCCAGGTGGCTGACGTCGAAGAGGCCGACGGCGGTGCGGGTGGCGGTGTGTTCGGCGACAGTTCCGGCGTAGGACACCGGCATCAGCCAGCCACCGAACTCCGCGAAACTGGCGCCGAGGGCGCGGTGGCGGTCTTCCAGCGGGCCGTGCAACAGATCGTCGCTCACGGGCTCACCCTAATCGGCGTACCCGCTCGTACGCCTCTAGGGTGAATCGGGTGAGTAGCGCACCCGGCTATCAGGCCCCCACCGTCACCGTCAGCTCGGCTCTGCCCCGCAGGGGCGTCGCCGACGCTGTCCTGATCGTTCCCGTCGTCACCGACAAATCCGGCCCGAAGGTTCTGGCCGCCGAGTCCTATCTGGACGACGAGATTATCGGCGCCATCGAATCGGGTCTGCGGGCGCTGGGCGCCTCGGGCGCCGAGGGTCAGTCGCACCGCCTCGTAGTCGCCGCGTTGCCGGTGGCGAGCGTGCTGGCAGTCGGCCTGGGTGAGCCGCGCGAGATCTGGCCGGCCGACGTGATCCGTCGCGCCGCCGGCAGCGCTGCCCGATCGCTGGACAAGGTCGGTTCGGTGGTGACGACGCTGAGCGCGATCGATCTGGAGGCCACCGTCGAAGGCCTGATCCTCGGCGCATACCGGTTCAGCGAGTTCCGCAGTGCCAAGACCGCTCCCAAGGACCCGGGACTGACGAAGATCGTCGCGTTGACCCCCGATACGAAGGCCGCCGCCAAGAAGGCCGCGGACCGTGCTGTTGATATCGCCACGGCCGTGGCCACTGCCCGCGATTTCGTGAACACTCCGCCGAGCCACTTGTTCCCGGCCGAATTCGCCAAACGGGCAAAGGATTTGGGTGAGGCGTACGGCCTCGAAGTGGAGGTGCTCGACGACAAGGCACTCACCAAAGCCGGCTACGGGGGCATCGTCGGGGTCGGGAAGGGGTCCTCACGCCCGCCGCGGCTGGTGCGTCTGGCCCACCGCGGCGGCGGTCGGTCGCGTACGCGAGGAGCACGATCAGCCGGAGTGAAGACCGTCGCGTTGGTGGGTAAGGGCATCACGTTCGACACCGGCGGCATCTCGATCAAGCCAGCCGCCAACATGCACCACATGACATCCGACATGGGCGGTGCCGCCGCCGTCATCGCGACCGTGGTGCTGGCCGCCCAACAGCAGCTGCCCATCGACGTGATCGCCACCGTCCCCATGGCCGAGAACATGCCCTCGGCCACCGCGCAGCGGCCCGGTGACGTACTCACGCAGTACGGCGGCACGACTGTCGAGGTGCTCAACACCGACGCCGAAGGGCGACTGATTCTCGCCGACGCCATCGTGCGGGCCTGCGAGGACAATCCGGACTACCTGATCGAGACATCCACGCTGACCGGTGCCCAGACGGTCGCGCTGGGCGCCCGCACCCCGGGCGTGATGGGCAGCGACGAGTTCCGCGACCGGGTGGCGACGCTGTCGCAGTCCGTCGGCGAAAACGGTTGGGCCATGCCGCTTCCCGAAGAACTCAAGGAAGACCTCAAGTCCACGGTCGCCGACCTGGCCAACGTCAGCGGCTCGCGCTTCGCCGGAATGCTGGTCGCCGGAACGTATCTGCGCGAGTTCGTCGCCGACGGCGTCCAGTGGGCTCACATCGATGTCGCCGCGCCGGCCTACAACACCGGCGGGCCGTGGGGTTACACGCCGAAGGGCGGCACCGGCGTTCCGACGCGGACCATGTTCGCGGTCCTGGAGGACATAGCGCAGAACGGCTAGTCAGCCCGGCGCACCGCCGAGACGATAGCTTTGGCCGCCTTGTCCGGTCCGTAACGCCGCGCCGCGAAGGCTTTCACGTCGAAGCGCGTGGTGTCGACGACGTTCGTGTCGATGACGCGGGGGCGGATCGTCGTCAAACCGATGCCCGCCGAGCTCAATTCGGCGCGCAGGCAATCGGAGAACAGGGCGTAGGCGTTCGACTGCGGGTGGGCCGCCATCGATACGACGTTGACGATGTGGCCACCGGTGCCCCGCTCGACGAGCCGGCGCGCAAACGACCGGCAACAGTTGACGACTCCTATCCCGGCGTTGTTGACCACGACGTCGGGTACGCCGTGCTCGGTGCACACCTGTTCGACGAAGCGTTCGACTGCCTCGGTGTCGGCGACGTCGAGCGCGTAGGCATGTGCGACGCCACCGCGCTCGGCGATCTGGGCCGCGGTCGCCTTGGCGGCAGCCTCGTCGATGTCGCTGACGACCACCTCGGCCCCTTCGGCCGCGAACGCCAATGCGGTGGCCCGGCCGATACCGCTGCCTGCCCCCGTAATGGAAACGAGTGTGTCACCGAAGGTTTTGCGGGGGCGCCCGACCTGCGCCCGGCGCAACGCCCGGGTCGCGGGTGCGCCCTCCAGATGATCGACAAGTTCGGCGACGGCAGTCGCGATGGCCTTCGGATGTGAGAACGGGGCCCAGTGGCCGGCTTTCAGGTCACGGCGCCACAGCCGCGGCACCCACTTGGACTCGTCGTCGTAGCCATGGCCACGCACCACGGGGTCGTCGTCGTTGCAGATCAGCTGCACCGGAATCGCGACGTAGTGATCGCGCCGCAGCCGGGTGAACGATCGAATAGCGTTCGCGCGGTAGATCTTCAGTGAGTTGGCGGCGTCGATGTCGAGGTTCTCGGACTGGAACTTGGGCCCCGGGGTGTCGATCGCCTGCAGTCGTCGAGCAACTCCCGCACGCATCAGCGCCGGTGCGATCACCGGTACCGAGAACGGGATCCAGTAGCTGAACCGAGATGCCAGGTTCACCGCCCTGGCGAATCGGATGGGCCGGTAGGGGCGGGCCAGCCGGCCACGCACGAACAATCCGTAGTGGTCTGTGCTGGGCCCAGACACCGACGTGAAGGAGGCGACGCGCTCGGCCGACCCGGGACGACTCAGGTATTCCCAGGCGCCGACCGAACCCCAGTCGTGAGCCAGCACATGGGCTGGCGTGCCCGGACTGACCTCGTCGAGCACTGCCGAGAGGTCGTCGGCGAACCGCTCCATGGTGAAGGCGGAGACTGGCTTAGGTACGTCGGAGGCCCCGGCGCCGCGGTTGTCGTACCGCACGATCCGGTACCGGTCCCCCAATTCGGCGACCACGCCGTCCCACAGCACGTGAGAATCGGGCCAGCCGTGGGCCATCACCAGCGTGGGCAGGTCCCGGTCGCCCTGTTCGTAGACTGCGATGCGGGTCCCGTCGGCACTATCGACGAAGCGCTGCATAGTCCACCCTCCGCGACGGTCGGTATCCAATACCGGAGGTATCGAGTAGTCCCGACCTTAACGCTCGAACAGCCCCAACAGAACGATCTCCTCTACATGTACTACCCGGTTCGATAGTGCCGGAGCCGCAGCCAACCCTGAGTGCGCTCGAATTGCCGCGCAGTGACAGGATGGTCCGAACAATCCACCTAGGTGCCGCACCCAGTGCACCCAGCTGTGGTAAGCCAGAGTTCGAGTCGTCACGAGTGACCGTCCGAGGGAGTCAACACATATGGCCATCTCCGTCCAGATGCCCGCGCTAGGTGAGAGTGTCACTGAGGGGACCGTCACCCGCTGGCTTAAACAGGAGGGCGACACGGTCGAACTCGACGAGCCACTGCTGGAGGTGTCCACCGACAAGGTCGACACCGAGATCCCGTCCCCGGCCGCCGGCGTGTTGACCAAGATCGTCGCTCAGGAGGACGACACCGTCGAGATCGGCGGCGAACTGGCCGTCATCGGCGAGGCCGGCGAAACGGCTGCCGCTGCTCCGGCCCCCGAAACCGCCCCCGCCGCTCAACCCGAACCCGAGCCGGCCCCGACCCCGGCCCCGGCCGCCCAGCCGGCCGAGCCGGCCGCCGAAGCTGCCCCCGCACCGGCTGCTGCCCCGGCTCCGGCGGCGGCGTCGGGCACAGCCACTTCCGTGGTGATGCCCGAGCTGGGCGAATCGGTCACCGAGGGCACCGTCACTCGATGGCTCAAGAAGGTCGGCGACAGTGTCGGGGTAGACGAACCACTGGTGGAAGTATCCACCGACAAGGTCGACACCGAAATTCCCTCCCCGGTCGCCGGCACCTTGCTGGCCATCACCGCCGAAGAAGACGACATCGTCGCCGTCGGCGGCGAACTGGCCAAGATCGGCGACGCCGCAGCCACCCCGGCGGCCCCCGCACCCGCTCCCCCGGCTGCACCGGCACCTGAGCCCAAGCCAGAACCCAAGGCCGCGCCGGCGCCCGAACCCAAGCCAGAACCGAAGCCGCAACCCGCACCCGAGCCGGCCCCGGCCACCGCCCCGGCAGCCCCGGCCGCTCCAGCGCCCGCAGCCCCGGCCGCCGCGGCTCCGGCGCCAACGGCTCCGGCCACCGACGGTTCCCCCTACGTCACGCCGCTGGTGCGAAAGTTGGCAGCCGAAAACAACATCGACCTGTCCACGGTCAAGGGCACCGGCGTCGGCGGCCGCATCCGCAAACAAGACGTACTCGCCGCCGCTGAAGCCAAGAAAACCCCCCCAGCACCAACGGCCGCGTCGACACCAGCCCCCGCCGCCGCGGCCCCGGCCGCAACTCCGGCACCGGCGTTGGCGCATCTGCGCGGTACCACCCAAAAGGTCAACCGGATCCGTCAGATCACCGCCAAGAAAACCCGCGAATCTCTACAAGCCACCGCACAGTTGACCCAAACCCACGAGGTCGACATGACCAAGATCGTGGCGCTGCGGGCCCGCGCCAAGGCTGAGTTCGCCGAACGCGAAGGGGTCAATCTGACCTACCTCCCGTTCATCGCACGAGCGGTCATCGACGCGCTCAAAATCCATCCCAACGTCAACGCCAGCTACAACGAAGACACCAAAGAGATCACCTACTACGACGCCGAACACCTCGGCTTCGCCGTCGACACCGACCAGGGCTTGCTCTCCCCGGTCATCCACAACGCCGGTGACCTCTCGCTGGGCGGGCTGGCCCGCGCTATCGCCGACATCGCCGCCCGCGCCCGCTCAGGCAACCTCAAACCCGACGAGCTGTCCGGCGGCACCTTTACCATCACCAACATCGGCAGCCAAGGCGCCCTGTTCGACACTCCGATCCTGGTGCCGCCGCAGGCCGCCATGCTCGGCACCGGCGCGATCGTCAAACGCCCCCGGGTCATCTCCGACGCCTACGGCAACGAATCCATCGGCGTGCGATCGGTCTGCTACCTGCCCCTGACCTACGACCACCGGCTCATCGACGGTGCCGACGCCGGACGCTTCGTCACCACCATCAAACGCCGGCTCGAAGAGGGTGCATTCGAGGCCGATCTGGGGCTCTAGAATCCGGTGGTCATCGGACAAAGCTCAGCTGTCGTTGCGATCGCGGGGTCCTCTGGCCTGATCGGCTCGGCACTGGCGTCTGCACTGCGCGCCGCCGACCATCGAGTGCTGCGGATCGTGCGTCGGGCACCGTCGAATGCCGACGAACTGTTCTGGAATCCCGACACCGGTGAGTTCGACTCGGGTGCACTGCGCGGCGTCGACGTGGTGGTGAACCTGTGCGGGGTCAACGTCGGCGAGAAGCGCTGGTCAGGAGCTTTCAAGCAGAGTCTGCGGGACAGCCGGATCGAACCTACCGAGGTGCTGGCCGCCGCGGTGGCCGAGGCGGCAGTGCCGGTGCTGATCAATGCCAGTGCGGTCGGTTACTACGGCAACACCCGCGACCAGGCCACCGACGAGACGGCTCCGGCGGGCCACGGCTTTCTGGCCCAGTTGTGTTACGACTGGGAGGCCGCGACCGCCGCGGCCGCAGCCGCCGGTGCCCGGGTGGCGCTGCTACGGACCGGCTTGGTGCTGGCGCCGTCCGGCGGCCTGCTCTCCCGGTTGAAACCGCTGTTCTCGTTCGGCCTCGGGGCCCGGCTCGGCAACGGACGCCAGTACCTGCCCTGGATCAGCTTGGAGGACGAGATCCGGGCCGTGCTGTTCACCATGTGGACCGACTCGATGTCGGGTCCGGTGAACCTCACCGGCCCGGCACCGGTGACCAACGCCGAGTTCACCGCAGCCCTCGGCCGAGCCGTCAACCGCCCCACTCCGCTGATGGTGCCGGGTTTCGCGCTGCGGACCCTGCTCGGCGAATTCGCCGACGAGGGTCTGCTGGCCGGGCAGCGTGTCATTCCCGCAGCACTGGAACGGGCTGGTTTCGAGTTCCACCACCACACTGTCGGCGAGGCTCTTGCCTACGTCACCGCACCCAAAGACCTGTGACGAATCCGAGTACCGTCAACGCTGTGACATCGATCCGCGCGGCCCGTTCGGCAGTCGACGTGCGGCGCCTCGGCACCGTCGACTATCAGGTGGCATGGCAGCTACAGCGGGACGTCGCCGACGCCAGGATCGCCGGCGGCCCCGACACACTGTTGTTGCTGCAGCATCCGGCTGTCTACACCGCAGGCAAACGCACCGAGCCGCACGAGCGTCCGGTGGACGGCACGCCCGTCGTCGACACCGACCGCGGCGGCAAGATCACCTGGCACGGTCCCGGTCAGCTGGTGGGTTATCCGATCATCGGCCTGACCGAGCCTCTCGATGTGGTGAATTTCGTTCGTCGCCTTGAAGAAGCCCTGATCGCGGTGTGCGGTCAGTTCGGCCTCACCACCGGCCGCGTGGCCGGCCGTTCAGGGGTCTGGGTGCCTGGCTCGGAAATTGAGGGGCGCCGCATTCCCGCGCGCAAGGTGGGCGCCATCGGCATCCGGGTCGCCCACGGGACGACGCTGCACGGGTTCGCGCTGAACTGTGACTGCGACCTGTCGGCGTTCTCGTCGATCATCCCGTGCGGCATCGCCGATGCCGGGGTGACGTCACTGACCGCCGAACTGGGACACCGCATCGGCGTCGACGACGTCATGGACCGGGTGACCGAATCGGTGTGCGACGCGCTGGACGGCCGGTTGGAAGTCGCCCTGAACGTAGGATGAACCAGTGAGTGTCGTGCCAGAGGGTCGGAAGCTGCTTCGCCTCGAAGTCCGGAACGCGCAGACGCCGATCGAGCGCAAGCCCCCGTGGATCAAGACCCGCGCCAAGATGGGCCCCGAATACACCGAACTCAAGGGCTTGGTGCGGCGCGAAGGCCTGCACACGGTATGCGAAGAAGCCGGCTGCCCCAACATCTTCGAATGCTGGGAGGACCGCGAGGCCACCTTCCTCATCGGCGGCGAACAGTGCACCCGACGCTGCGACTTCTGCCAGATCGACACCGGCAAGCCAGCAGAACTCGACCGAGACGAACCACGCCGGGTCGCCGAGAGTGTGCAGGCGATGGGTCTGCGGTATTCCACGATCACCGGGGTGGCCCGTGACGATCTGCCCGACGGCGGGGCCTGGCTCTACGCCGAGACGGTCCGCCAGATCAAGGCACTCAACCCGGGCACGGGTGTGGAACTGCTCATCCCTGACTTCAACGGCATCGGCGAACAGTTGGCGCAAGTCTTCGATTCGCGTCCGGAAGTGTTGGCGCACAACGTCGAAACCGTACCCCGCATCTTCAAGCGGATCCGTCCTGCCTTCCGATACCAGCGCAGCCTGGACGTGATCACCGCTGCCCGCAACGCCGGTCTGGTCACCAAGTCCAACCTGATCCTGGGCATGGGCGAGACCATCGAGGAAATCCACACCGCGCTGCGCGACCTGCACAACGCCGGCTGCGACATCGTCACCATCACGCAATACCTGCGGCCCTCACCGCGGCATCATCCGGTCGAGCGCTGGGTACATCCCGACGAGTTCGTCGCGCTGTCAGCCTTCGCCGAGGAGCTCGGTTTCGCCGGTGTTCTCGCCGGGCCCCTGGTGCGTTCGTCCTACCGGGCGGGCAAGCTCTACGCACAGGCCGCGCGGCTGCGTTTCGCCGGGCACCCCCCCGTATCCTGATCCAATGGCGAAATCCCGCAATGCCGCGGAAACCAAAGCGGCGAAGGCCGAGGCGAAGGCCGCCCGCAAGGCGGCCTCCAAGCAGCGTCGCAGCCAGCTGTGGCAGGCCTTCCAGATCCAGCGTAAAGAGGACAAGCGGCTGCTGCCGTACATGATCGGCGCTTTGGTGCTGATCGTGGCGGTGGCCGTGGTGGCGGGCATCCTCCTCGGCGGTATCAGCACCTATACGCTGCCGGTGCTCGGCGTCGTGCTGGGCTTGCTGGTGGCGTTCATCATCTTCGGCCGCCGCGCGCAGAAGTCGGTGTACCGCAAGGCCGAAGGTCAGACCGGCGCGGCCGCCTGGGCGCTGGAGAACCTGCGGGGCAAGTGGCGCGTGACCCCAGCCGTCGCGGTGACCGGACACTTCGATGCCGTGCACCGCGTCATCGGCCGGCCCGGGGTGATCTTCGTCGGTGAAGGCTCACCCTCGCGGGTCAAGCCACTCCTGGCGCAGGAGAAGAAGCGCACGGCGCGGCTGGTCGGCGAGGTCCCGATCTACGACATCGTGGTCGGAAATGGCGAGGGCGAGGTGCCCCTGTCCAAGCTCGAACGGCACCTGTCCAAGCTGCCGAGCAACATCACCGTCAAGCAGATGGACTCACTGGAGTCGCGGCTTGTCGCGTTGGGTTCCAAGGCCGGTCCGGGTGCGGTGCCCAAGGGACCGTTACCGGCGGCGGCAAAGATGCGCGGAGCGCAGCGCAGCGCGCGGAGGCGCTAACCCGCAACCGCCCTACCGCCGCAGGACAGCGGTGAATGTGACCCGGTCATGCAGACCCCGTAGATCACTGTCGGTCACCAACGGTGGTATGACCAGCGCGATCAACAGCACCCGGACCAGAGCGCGTCCGAGCCCGACCTTGTCACGGCCGTCCGTGCCCGCCACCACCAGGCCCAGCGCCAGCTGGCCCGGGGTGAACGAGAACAGTCGAACCGCCACCGTGCCCAGCACGATCCACACCACCATGACTGCCGTCGACAGTGATGCCAGGGAGATGAGGCCCGAGGCCAGTGCCAGGCCCGCCAGCCCGTAGGCCACGAGCCAGTCGACGAACAGCGCGCCGACGCGCCTGCCGGTCCTGGCGAGCGAGCCGGAGCCGGATTCGGGCAGGCCGAGGCGTTCTCCGGGGTACTTCGTGGATCCGTCGTCCTTGCCGTCGGAACCGTCACGGGAATCGAAAGGTCCGGGACCTGACAACCAGCTCCCCATAGTGCGGGCCATGGTGTCAGGATAGGCGCGCCCGCATGGGTTACCTCAGGCCACCATCGGCGGATTGCGTAACGTCAGCGCAACATATGGTTGACGGCTGCGCAACATCGTGTCCTTAGCGTCAACCCGCGGATTACCAGTAAAGGAGAACACTCAGTGGCCGAAAAGACGTCCGACGACATCTTCAAGCTGATCAAGGACGAAAACGTCGAGTACATCGACATTCGCTTCTGCGATCTGCCCGGCGTCGTCCAGCATTTTTCGATTCCGGCGTCGGCGTTCGATGAGAGCGTGTTTGAAGACGGGCTCGCTTTCGATGGGTCCTCGGTGCGCGGTTTCCAGTCGATCCACGAATCCGACATGATGCTGCTACCCGACCCCGACACCGCCCGCATCGACCCGTTCCGGGCCGCCAAGACGCTCAACCTGAGCTTCTTCGTCCACGACCCCTTCACCCGCGAGGCCTACTCCCGCGACCCCCGCAACGTCGCCCGCAAAGCCGAAAACTACCTGGCCAGCACCGGCATCGCCGACACCGCCTTCTTCGGCGCCGAAGCCGAGTTCTACATCTTCGACTCCGTGGCCTTCGACTCCACCATGAACGGCACCTTCTACGAAGTCGACTCCGAATCCGGCTGGTGGAACACCGGCGAACCCTTCGAAGCCGACGGCACCGCCAACCGCGGCTACAAAGTCCGCCCCAAAGGCGGCTACTTCCCCGTCGCCCCCTACGACCGCTACGTCGACCTACGCGACGAAATGGCCACCAACCTCCAGAGTGTGAGCTTCTCGTTGGAGAAAGGTCATCATGAGGTGGGGACGGGTGGGCAGGCCGAGATCAACTACAAGTTCAACACCCTGCTACACGCCGCCGACGACGTCCAACTCTTCAAATACATCATCAAAAACACCGCCTGGACCCACGGCAAAACCGTCACCTTCATGCCCAAACCCCTCTTCGGCGACAACGGCTCGGGCATGCACGCCCACCAATCCCTGTGGAAAAACGGCCAACCCCTCTTCCACGACGAATCCGGCTACGCCGGCCTCTCCGACCTCGCCCGGCACTACATCGGCGGCATCCTGCACCACGCCCCATCCCTACTGGCCTTCACCAACCCCACCGTCAACTCCTACAAACGCCTCGTCCCCGGCTACGAAGCCCCCATCAACCTGGTCTACAGCCAACGCAACCGCTCCGCCTGCGTGCGCATCCCCATCACCGGCAACAACCCCAAAGCCAAACGCCTCGAATTCCGCTGCCCCGACAGCTCCGGCAACCCCTACCTCGCCTTCGCCGCCATGCTCATGGCCGGCATCGACGGCATCAAAAAGAAAATCGAACCGCTGACCCCCGTCGACAAAGACCTCTACGAACTGCCCCCCGACGAAGCCGCCAACATCCCCCAAGCCCCCACCTCCCTGGCCACCGTCATCGACCGCCTCGAAGAAGACCACGACTACCTCACCGAAGGCGGCGTCTTCACCGAAGACCTCATCGAAACCTGGATCACCTACAAACGCGAAAACGAAATCCTCCCCATCCAAATCCGACCCCACCCCTACGAATTCGCCCTCTACTACGACGTGTAAGCCGACGTCTGAGTCATGACGAAGACTGTGGCCCCCAACACTCCTGTTGGGGGCCACAGTCTTTGGGGCGGCACAATCGACCCATGCGAGTTTTGGTGCAGCGGGTGACATCAGCGAGCGTCACAGTCGACGGTGTCGTCGTCGGTGAGATCAAGCCGGACACCCAGGGCCTGCTCGCCCTCGTCGGTGTCACCCATGACGACGACGCGGCCAAGGCCCGCAGGATGGCAGAGAAGCTCTGGCAATTGAGGATTCTCGACGGTGAGCGGTCCGCGTCAGATCTGGCCGCCCCGATTCTTGTGGTGAGCCAATTCACTTTGTACGCCAACACCGACAAGGGTCGCCGCCCGTCCTGGAACGCCGCGGCACCCGGCCCCGTCGCCGAACCGCTGGTGGCCGAATTCGCCGACGCGTTAGGGATGCTGGGCGCGACGGTTCAAACTGGGGTTTTCGGTGCGGACATGCACGTGCACCTGGTCAACGACGGACCGGTGACGGTGCTGTTGGAGCTGTGAGATCCGTGGCGGTTCACGCGTATTGTCACCCCATGACGACCAACCTGGACACTCGACTGAACACCGCATCTCCCGCGGTGATCAGCCTGTTCCGCATCGTGTTCGGCCTCCTCTTCACCATCCACGGAGCGCAGAAGCTGTTCGCATGGCCAGTCGGAATGCCGAACAAGGCAGGTGAACTCGTCGGGTCGGCGGTGCCGGTGGGTACCTGGCCGTATTGGTACGCCGGGATCATCGAATTCGTGTTGGGTCTTTTGATCCTGACGGGTTTGCTCACCCGCCTCGCCGCGTTCATCGCTTCCGGGGAGATGGCGTTCGCTTACTTCACCCAGCATCAACCCAGGGGCCTGCTGCCCATCGAGAATGGCGGCGAACTCACCGTGCTGTACTGCTTCGGCTTCCTACTGCTGGTCACGATCGGCGGCGGCGCCTACGCGCTGGACGCGGTCCGGGCCAAACGGTAGACCAGCGCCGGATACGGGCTCGGCTACCCGCCGAAAATCTTCCGGACGACCGTCTTCGCCCGCCGCGTCACCCGCAGATAGTTATCCAGGAACTCGCCACCATCGTCGCTGCCCCAGCCGGCCGCCAGCGCCACCGCGTTGAGCTGACGTCCGGGCCCGGGTAGCTGATCTGTGGGCTTGCCGCGTACCAGCACGAGAGCGTTGCGCGCCCGCGTCGCGGTCAGCCAGGCCTGCCGCAGCAAGTCGACGTCACCTTCGGAGACCAACTCGGCCGCGCCGATGGCGTCGAGTGTCTGCAAGGTCGAAGTGCTGTGCAGCGCAGGCACTTTGTGTGCGTAGCGCAGCTGCAGCAACTGCACCGTCCACTCGATGTCGGCCAAGCCGCCGCGCCCGAGCTTGGTGTGAGTATTGGGGTCCGCGCCGCGGGGCAACCGCTCGGCATCCACCCTGGCCTTGATACGCCGGATCTCATGCACCGCCTCCGCGGACACTCCACCGTCGGGATACCGCGTCTTGTCGACCATCAGCAGGAACCGTTCACCGAGATCGAGGTCGCCGGCCACCCGGTGCGCCCGCAGTAAGGCCTGGATCTCCCAGGCCTGCGCCCACTGTGCGTAGTACGCCTCGTAGGAGGCCAGCGTGCGCACCAGTGGACCGTTGCGCCCCTCGGGCCGCAGCCCGGTGTCGACCTCCAACGGCGGGTCGGCGCTGGGTGTGCCCAGCAGCGTGCGCACCTGCTCGGCGATGCTCACCGACCATTTCACGGCCACCGATTCCGCGGCGTCACCTATCGGCTCGCACACGAACATGACGTCGGCGTCCGAGCCGTAGCCGAGCTCGCGGCCGCCGAGCCGGCCCATACCGATCACCGCGAGGCGGGCGGGTACACCGGATTCCGGTGTGTTGGCACGGATCACCGCGTCCAGCGCGGCTTGCAGCACGGCGACCCACACCGAGGTCAGCGCATTGCAGACATCGGTGAGGTCGAGCAGGCCGAGCACATCGGCCGACGCGATACGCGCCAGCTCGCGGCGGCGCAGGGCACGGGCGGCAGCGATACCGCGCACCGGGTCGGCATGGCGGCCGGCCGAGGCCACCAGCGCCCCCGCCACGCTGTCCGGGTCGCCCTCAAGCAGTTTCGGCCCGGTTGGCCCGTCGGCGTAGAGCTGGATCACCTCGGGGGCACGCATCAACAGCTCCGGGATGTAGGCGGAGGTGCCGAGCACCTGCATCAGCCGTTTGGCCACCGCTCCTTCGTCCCGCAGTGTGGGCAGGTACCAGCGCTGCTCGGCAAGTTCCTCGCTGATCCTGCGGTAGGCGAGCAGCCCGGCATCGGGATCCGGCGTGTCGGACAGCCAGTCCAGCAGGGTTGGCAGCAGCACCTGTTGCACCCGGCCCCGGCGTCCGCTCTGCCCGGTGAGGGCGGCCAGATGGGTCAGCGCACTCTGCGGGCCCTCGTAACCCAGTGCGGCGAGCTGACGTTCAGCCGCCTTGGCACCCATGCCGGCGCCGATGCCCAGTGCAGGCTGACCGACCGATTCCAGCAGCGGTTGGTAGAACAGCTTGGCGTGCAGACGGGAGACCCGCATGCTCTGGCGTTTGAGCTCCTCGCGCAGCACCCCCTGGGCGTCGTGCCTGCCGTCGGGGCGCACGTGTGCAGCCCGGGCCAGCCAGCGGTAGGCCTCGTCGTCACCGTCGTCGGGCAGCATGTGGGTCCGCCTGAGCCGCTGCAGCTGCAGCCGGTGCTCAAGCAAGCGCAGGAACTCGTACGACGCGGTCATGTTGGCGGCGTCGTCACGCCCGATGTATCCACCTGCCGCCAGCATGGTCAGCGCATCGATCGTGGATGCCACGTGCAGCGACTCGTCGTTACGGCCGTGCACCAATTGCAAGAGCTGCACTGCGAATTCGACGTCCCGCAGGCCACCGGTACCGAGTTTGAGTTCGCGGGCGCGCACCCCGGCGGGCACCAGCTCCTCGACCCGGCGCCGCATGGCCTGTACCTCGGGTACGAAATCCGCACGCTCACACGCCGTCCACACCATCGGCATCAACGCCTCGGTGTACGCCCTGCCCAGTTCGGCATCGCCCGCCGCCGGACGGGCTTTGAGCAGAGCCTGGAACTCCCAGGTCTTGGCCCACCGCTGGTAGTAGACGACATGCGATTCCAAGGTCCGTACCAGCTGGCCGCGTTTGCCCTCCGGCCGCAGTGCCGCATCGACCTCGAAGAAGGCTTCCGCGGCGAACCGCATCATTTCGCCGGCGACCCTGGCCGCGGTGGAGAGATTGTCGTCGGCTCCCTCCTTCGCGCCCTCCCCGACGAAGATGATGTCCACATCGCTGACGTAATTCAGTTCGCGCGCACCGCATTTGCCCATCGCGATGATGGCGATCCGCGGGGTCGGGCCGTCTCCGCACACCACCCGGGTGGCCACGGTCAGGGCGGCACCGAGTGCGGCGTCGGCCAGATCGGACAGGTGCGCCCCGACGGTGACGAATGGCAGCACCGGTTCGTTCTCCACCGTAGATGCCACGTCGAACGCGGCCAGCACCAGCATTCTGTCCCGGTAGAGATTCCGCAGTGGCGGCACGGCTGTCGTTGTGCCCCTGGCAATTTCGACTGTCTCAGCGGCCGCGTTGAAATCCGCGTGCAAGTCGTGCGCGGTCGGGAGTTTCACGTCGCCGGCCAGCAGTCGCCACGACTGCGGATGTGCCACCAGATGATCGCCGAGGGCCACCGATGAGCCCAGGACGCCGAACAACCTTCCCCGCAGCGCACGGTCTGTGAGCAGTTCGGAGTTCAGCTCATCCCAGTGGCCGCCGAGCGCGTCGGCGAGACGCACCATGGCCAGCAGAGCCACGTCGGCGTCCGGCGCGCGAGACAGCGACCACAGCAGTTCGACGTGTTCGTCGGTGTTCCAGCCAAGCCGATCCAGCGCTGCCGGCGCCTGCGGCTGCATCAACCCGAGCCGGCCGACACTGGGCAGCTTCGGGCGTTCGGTAGCGGGTTTGGCCACGCCCTCGACGTTACAGCGACAGATACGTCTTGAGCTCGTAAGGCGTGACGTTGCTGCGGTAGGTTTCCCACTCCGCACGCTTGTTGCGCAGGAAGTAGTCGAATACGTGCTCTCCCAACGCTTCCGCGACCAGCTCGGAGTTCTCCATGACCTGCAGCGCGTTACCGAGGCTGGACGGCAGCTCACGGTAGCCCATGGCGCGGCGTTCCTCGGGGGTCAGGTTCCACACGTTGTCCTCGGCCTGCGGCCCCAGCACGTACCCCTTCTCCACACCCCGCAGCCCGGCCGCCACCAGCACCGCGAAGGTCAGGTAGGGGTTGCACGCCGAGTCGGGGCTGCGCACCTCGATGCGCCGCGACGAGGCCTTGCGCGGGGTGTACATCGGCACCCGTATAAGCGCCGAGCGGTTGGCCGCACCCCAGGAGGCTGCGGTGGGCGCCTCATACCCGTGCACCAGGCGTTTGTACGAGTTCACCCACTGGTTGGTCACGGCGCTGATCTCGCTGGCGTGCTCGAGGATGCCAGCGATGAACGACTTGGCCACCTCGGAGAGCTGCAGCGGGTCGTCGGCGCTGTGGAAGGCGTTGGTCTCACCCTCGAACAGGCTCATGTGGGTGTGCATCGCCGAGCCCGGGTGCTCGGCGAACGGTTTGGGCATGAATGACGCTCGCACGCCGGCGGCGAGCGCCACCTCCTTGACGACGTAACGGAACGTCATCACGTTGTCGGCCATCGACAGCGCGTCGGCGTAGCGCAGGTCGATCTCCTGTTGGCCAGGTGCGCCCTCATGGTGGCTGAATTCCACCGAGATGCCCATCTGTTCCAGTGCTTCGATGGCGTGCCTGCGGAAGTTCGGCGCCGCGTCGTGCACGGCTTGATCGAAGTAGCCGCCATTGTCGGCGGGTATCGGCACGGAGCCGTCGTCCGGTCCCGGCATCAGCAGGAAGAACTCGATCTCCGGGTGCACGTAGCAGGAGAAGCCGAGATCGCTGGCCTTGGCCAGCTGGCGGCGCAGCACATGACGGGAGTCCGCCCATGACGGCGAACCGTCGGGCATGGTGATATCGCAGAACATCCGCGCCGAATAGTGCCGGCCATTGCTGGTGGTCCACGGCAGCACCTGGAAGGTCGACGGGTCGGGCCGGGCCACGGTGTCCGATTCGTAAACCCGGGCGAACCCCTCGATCGACGCGCCGTCGAACCCGATACCTTCCTCGAAGGCTCCCTCGAGTTCCGCGGGCGCGATCGCCACGGACTTGAGGTATCCGAGCACGTCGGTGAACCACAGCCGAACGAACCGGATGTCGCGTTCCTCCAGCGTGCGCAGCACAAATTCCTTCTGGCGGTCCATGACCGCAGCGTAGGCACTAGCTGTTAAATCTGTGTTACGCAGTTAAAACGGTTGCACAGAACCGGACGTGATTCAGTGATGTCATGAGCACCGACTCCCCGTCCCATCCGGAACCATCGCTGGGAGCCTTGCAGGAGCTGCGGACGCTGGCCGCGGCGTTGCGCGAGGTCGACGCGGCGGCCACCGCGGCCGAGTGGGGTGACGACGCCGCGTTGGCGGTGGTGGCCAGGCGCGCGGCGACCGAGCTGGCGTTGCTGCCGCAGATCGCGCGAAGCGATGTGGCCGCCGCCGGCGCCAGCCCGCAGTGGCTCACCCGCATCGAGGATTACGCGCATGGCGTGTCGGCAACCCGGGGGCTGACACCGACTCCAGAGGAAGCCGCGGCCAACGTGGTCGTGGCGGTACGGCTGGCCCGCGCAGCGATTGCCGAAGCGGTGACACAGGTGGCGCTGGCGCATCGGGTGATTCCGGAGGCCAGCCTGATCGGGGTGATCCGGGACATCGGGCCGGTGCTGCACGGTCTGCGCCGCGACGTAGGTGCCGAGGTGCGCCACATCGTGTTCGACCGGCCACGCACGGTCCTGCTGCGGGTCGTCATCACGCTGGGCACGGCACTGGGGCTGGTCGGCTTCTACCATCTGACGGGCTGGACCCGCTACGACGCCGGCCGGCTCACGCTGTACCTGTTCTCGGCCGTCGTCGGCAGCGTCATCTGCACGAATGCCCTGTGTTTCGAAGCCGAGCGGGTACGCCACGCCCTGTCTGACGGTGGCAGCATCTGGCGGATCCTGGTCACCAAGAACCTAGCGATTGCGGCGATGGTGATCGGTGCCGGACTTCCGGTGATCGCGGTGCTGACGGCCACCCAGGAGGGCAATCCGATCGCGATGTTCGATCAGCTGCTGACCATGGTGTTCATCTGGCTGGGTGTCGGCAATGTGCTGTCGGTGGTGTTCCCGCTGCGCCAGGAACCGGTCTCGGCACGGCTGCATGACGGCACCTGGCGGTCCTACCTGTTCTCCTTCGCAGTGTCTTACGGTGTCGGCCTGACGGTGAACCTGATGATCTACTGGCGGCTGTGGTCCAGGCAGACCGCGGCTGACGAGCTCGTGGGTGGCGACTGGGCTGCGTTTGTGCTGGTGCTGCTCAGTGCAGTGACGAGCTGGGCATTGCTGACGGTATTCGCCGCGGCGTGCAGCCGCGAACCCCGGCTGCGCGGGCTGCTGTCCCGCGAGATGGTGACCTACCGCGCGAGCTGATCGGCGCCACGACAGGCACTCAGCACTGCAACCCGTTGGGCGGAGATACCTGGTCGACGAAGAAGCGGAGCACCGACGTGTCCACGCAGGCGTTGCCGTTGAACACCACGGTGTGCTGGGAACCGTTGAAGGTCACCAGCGCCGCGTCGAGTTGCCGCGCCAGGTCGACCCCGGCCTGATACGGCGTGGCCGGGTCCCCCGTCGTCGATACCACGACGATCCGTCCCGGTCCGAGACCGTGCAACGCATGCGGTGTCGATGTCGGCGGCACGGGCCACAGCGCGCAGATGTCGCGCGGCGCGTAACCGGTGAACTGGCCGTAGGACAGGAACGGTGCCACCGCCCGGATGCGCCGGTCGGCGTCGGCCCACACCGCCGGATCGGTCGGGTATTGCGCGTCGACACAGCGGATCGCGGTGAACGCGTCCTGCAGGTTGGAGTAGTGACCCGCACTGTCGCGGTGCTGGTAGTCGTCGGCGAGCACTAGGAGGTCGCCGGGGTCGGTGCCGCGCTGCAGCCCGAGCAGGCCGCTGGTGAGGTAGAGCCAGTACCGCGCCGAGTAGAGCGCGTTCCCGGTCCCGGTGGTGGCGTCCTGGTAGCTCAGGCCACGGGGGTCCGACGTCGCCGCGGGATGCTCCACCAGCGGATCGACGAGTTGGTGGTAGCGAGCGACGAACTGGGTCGGGTCGGTGCCCAGCGGACATCCGGACGATTGCGCGCAGTCGGCCGCATAGGCGTCGAAGGCCTTTTGGAAAGCGGCCATCTGGCGGATGTTCTTGGTGATCGGGTCCAGGCTCGAGTCGACGGCGCCGTCGAGCACCATGGTCCGCACCCGATCGCCGAACTTTGCGGCATAGGCCGCGCCCAGCTGGGTCCCGTAGGAGAACCCGAGATAGTTGATCTGCTGCTCACCGAGCGCCGCGCGGACGGCATCCATGTCGAGCACCGTCGATGCGGTGCCGATGTTGGCCAGGAACGGCGCCCCCATGCGATCGAGGCACTGCTGGGCAAGCTGCCGGTACAGCCCTTCGATGTGGGCCACCCCGGCCGGGCTGTAGTCGACCATCGGCTCGCGCCGGTAGGCATCGAACTCGGCGTCGGTGCGGCACCGCAGCTGCGGGGTGGAGTGCCCGACGCCGCGCGGGTCGAATCCGACCAGATCGAATCGGCGGCCGATGTCGGTGTCGGCCAACGCCGCACCCATTCCGGCGACCGTGTTGACGGCCGATGCGCCCGGACCTCCGGGGTTCACCATCAGCGTGCCGATCTTCTCGCCGCTGGCGGGGATCCGGATCACGGCCAATTGTGCTTGTGCGCCTTGCGGATTCGCAGCATCGTTCCAGTCCACAGGCACCGTGACGGTGCCGCACTGCGCGGTCGGGATGGTCGACGCGTCTACCCACGGTGCGCAACTTCCCCAGACGGGCGGCTGCCCGTACGGTGTCTCGGCCGCGCCATCGGGCGTCGCATGGGCCACGGGGCAGGTGACCGCGAGCATCACTGTCAGCATCGCTCCCACCCACCGCACGGCTGACATGCTCCCACACCGCGGATGGTCGACCGGCGGCGGACACCGAGCGGAGACCAATCGGCAACCCTACGGTGACCTAGGCCCTGAAGATCAGCAGCGAGAGTCCGGCGGCGGCAGTTTCACGTCGATCAGATAGGTCGCGGCGATGTCATCGACGCACTTGTCGCCCTGGAACACCACGGTGTGCTGGGTGCCGTCGAAGGTCAGCAGGCCGCCACCGAGTTGCTGTGCGAGATCCACCCCCGCCTGATAGGGCGTGGCCGGGTCGTTGGTCGTCGAAACCACCAGCACCGGAGGCAATCCCGGGACAGAGATCTTGTGCGGTGTGCTCGTCGGCGGTACCGGCCAGAATGCACAGGTACCCAGCGGGGCGTGCCCGGTGAACTCGCCGTAGCTCATGAACGGGGCGACCTCGCGCAGCCGACGGTCCTCCTCGACGACCGTGGCCCGGTCGGTGACCGCTGGTTCGTCCACGCAGTTGACCGCCACCCGGGCATCGGTCGAATTGTTATAGTGCCCCTTGGCATCCCGACCCATGTACAGGTCGGCCAGGGCGAGCATGAGATCACCGTTGCCGTTCTTGATGCCCGTGAGCGCGTCGGTGAGGTGTCGCCACAGGTTCGGTGAGTACAGCGGCAGGATGGTGCCGACGATGGCGTCGCTGTAGCCGAGGCCACGCGGATCCCGGGTCTTCGCCGGGTGTTCGACCAGCGGGTAGACCAGGCTCTTGTAGACGTCGGTGGCCTTGGCCGGGTCGGTGCCCAGCGGGCAGTCCGGGCTCTTGGCGCAATCGGCGGCGTAATCGTCGAAGGCCTTCTGGAACGCCGCGGCCTGGCGAATGTCGGCCTCCACCGGATCGGCATTGGGGTCGACCGCGCCGTCGAGAATCATGGCGCGGACTCGCTGCGGGAACTGCTCGGCGTATTCCGAACCGATCCGGGTGCCGTACGAGTAGCCAAGGTAGGTCAGTTTGTCGTCCCCCAGCGTGGCGCGGATGGCGTCGAGATCTTTGGCGACGTTGTGGGTTCCGACGTTGGCCAGGAAGTCGATGCCCATCTTGTCGACGCAGCGCTGGACGAACGCCTTGGTCTCGCTCTCCAGATGCGCCACTCCCTCCGGGGTGTAGTCCACCGTCGGGTCAGCTCTCATCCGGTCGTTGTCGGCGTCGGAGTTGCACCACAGCGCCGGATTCGACAAGTTCACCCCGCGCGGGTCGAACCCGACGAGGTCGAACCGTTCCCGCACCGACTGAGGCAGGCTCGGCACCAGCGACACCGCGGACTCCACGCCGGATTCACCGGGGCCGCCCGGGTTGATCACCAGCGAGCCGATTTTCTGGCCGGTGGCCGGGAATCGGATCATGGCGATCAACGCGACGTCACCATCGGGCTTGCTGTAATCGACCGGCACCGACAGCAGCCCGCACTCGGCTCCCGCCGGGATGCTGACGTTGTCGCCGGACCCGGCCGAGCACGGCAGCCACTGCACGGGCGTGCCCGGCCTGGGCATCGCGACCCTGGGCCGACCGTCGATCACCTGGGTACAGCCCGCGATCGCCAGTAGCGCGACCGCCAGCAGTGCACCGACGGAGAACCTGACCTTCATGGCACCACATGCTGCCATGACGGCATATCGTCGCAGGCTGGCCCCACTGCTCAATGGCACACAAACGACTCGGACAGGTGGATGCGCCGCCGACCCCCCTCCACCTACACCGGGTGGTCGAGATTCAGCCGACGGCCCGCTGTGAGCAAATCCACTCAGCGGCGCCTTTTACCTTCGTCGGCGCTGGTGGCAGACTGACAAACGTCACACGAACCCGGGGACCGCGCAGCGGCCTCGAGGATTCGAACCGACTGTTACGAGGGACAACGATGTCTGAACAAGCTGTGTACGGTGCTGCCGACTCCGCCGGAGACAAGCCCCGCGCCACGTCTACTACCGCGATCCGCACCAAGGTCCGCACTCTGACGCTTCAGAAATGGAAGTCCGAAGGCCACAAGTGGGCGATGCTCACCTGCTACGACTACTCCAGCGCACGCGTCTTCGACGAGGCGGGCATCCCCGTGCTGCTCGTCGGCGACTCTGCTGCAAACGTGGTGTACGGCTATGACACCACCATCCCGATTTCCATCGACGAGCTGATCCCGTTGGTGCGCGCTGTCGTCAAAGGTGCGCCGCACGCGTTGGTGGTGGCCGACCTGCCCTTCGGCAGCTACGAGAGCGGCCCGGCGCAAGCGCTGGCCACCGCGATCCGGTTCATGAAGGAGACCGGCGCCCAGGCCGTGAAGTTGGAGGGCGGCGAGCGGATGGCCGAGCAGATCTCGACGCTGTCGCAGGCCGGCATTCCAGTGGTCGCGCACATCGGGTTCACTCCGCAAAGTATCAACGGGCTGGGCGGATTCCGGGTGCAGGGCCGCGGCGACGCGGGTGATCAGACCGTCCACGACGCGATCGCGGTGGCAGAGGCCGGCGCGATCGCCGTGGTGCTGGAGATGGTGCCCGCAGAGTTGGCGACTCAGATCACCGGCAAGCTGACCATTCCCACGGTCGGCATCGGCGCGGGGCCCAACTGTGACGCCCAGGTGTTGGTGTGGCAGGACATGGCCGGGCTCACCAGCGGCAAAACCGCCAAGTTCGTCAAGCGATTTGGTGATGTCGGTGGCGAACTGCACCGTGCCGCAACGCAATACGCGGATGAGGTGGCGGCGGGAGTATTCCCGGCCGAAGAGCACAGCTTCTGATTTTTCTCGGGCGCGGTGTGGCAGGCTTATGGCATCCGATTCCGGTGCACAGCGAAGGTGAACATGGCCCCCAAAAAACCGACCCGCCACACCGAGGTCGAGCGGAAATTCGAGGTCACCGAGCACACTGTCGCACCCTCCTTCGCTGGATTGTCGCTGGTGGCGCGGGTCGAGCGGGTGCCCGAGCAGCTGCTCGACGCCGTATATTTCGACACTCCGAACCGAGACCTCGCCGCACACCGGATCACGCTGCGCCGCAGGACCGGTGGCACCGACGCGGGTTGGCATCTCAAACTGCCCGCCGGCCCGGATGCCCGTACAGAGGTGCATTCCCCACTCGGCCTTTCCGACGACACGGTGCCCGAGGAGCTGCTCGACATCGTGCTGGCGATTGTCCGGGAGAGGCCGCTTAGACCGGTCGCGCGGATCACCAACCGGCGCAACATCGACGTCCTCTATGGGCAGGGCGACACCGCGTTGGCGGAATTCTGCGACGACCAGGTGACCGCCTCCGCCGGAGACGGCGACGAACAGCAGTGGCGGGAGTGGGAGCTGGAACTGCTCACGCAGCAGCCCGAACCCGACCTGTTGGATCGGTTGGCACATCGTTTGTTCGACGCCGGCGCCCAGCTCGCAGGGCACGGGTCCAAGCTGGCCCGGGTGCTGGACTCGGCGGGCGAGGCCGCCGAGCTGCCTGCCGCGCCGGCCGATCCGATCCACCGCGCCATCGCCGAGCAGATCGACCAGCTGCTGGTGTGGGACCGCGCGGTGCGCGCCGACACCTATGACTCGGTGCACCAGATGCGGGTGACGACGCGCAAGATCCGCAGCCTGCTGCAGGAGTCCAAGGACTCATTTCCGCTGGCCGACGACGGCTGGGTCCTCGATGAGCTGCGCAAGCTGGCCGCCGTACTGGGCGTGGCCCGTGACGCCGAGGTGCTCGCCGAGCGCTATCAGCGCTCGCTCGACGCGCTGCCCGCGGAACTCGTGCGCGGTCCGGTGCGGCAGCGGCTGGTGGACGGCGCCAACCGGCGCTACGCCGCGGGGTGGAAACGCGCACTGCTCGCGATGCGTTCACAGCGTTACTTCCGGCTGCTCGACACGCTGGAGGAGCTCGTGGTCGCGCAGCCCCCGACCGAAGTGGGCGAAGAGCATGCCCCGTTGACCATCGACTCGGCTTACAAGCGAGTCCGCAAAGCCGCCAAAGCAGCCGCCGAGGCTGGCGACCCTGAACACGATGACCACAATGAGGCACTGCACCGGATCCGCAAGGGCGCCAAGCGGCTTCGCTACACTGCGGCGGCCACGGGGGACGTCAAGGTATCCGAGCGCGCCAAGGTCATCCAGACCTTGCTCGGTGACCACCAAGACAGCGTGGTCAGCCGAACCCACCTGAGCGCGCAGGCCGAGGCGGCGCACACCGCCGGCGAGGACACGTTCACCTACGGTCTGCTGTATCGGCTAGAGGACGACATCGCGCAGCAGTCTCGCGCACAGCTCGACGACGCGCTCAAGCGCCTCGACAGGGCGGTCCACAAGCGTCACTAGTGGGCGAACGAGTTGGCCGGTAAGCCGGATTCTGTTCCTCACCGGGGCTACCGGTGAGGCGGCGACCATCCATCTGGACACACCGTCGCCGGTTGCCTCAAGCGGCCTACCCGCAGGCTCGGGCGAGCAACCCTCAAACACCTGCGCGGCCGCAACCAGGTTGCAGCCTTCTTGGCCTTGCTTCGGGTGGGGTTTGCCTAGCCACCCCGGTCACCCGGAGTGCTGGTGCGCTCTTACCGCACCGTTTCACCCTTACCATTTCTGGCGGTCTGTTTTCTGTGGCACTTTCCCGCGAGTCACCTCGGATTGCCGTTAGCAATCACCCTGCTCTGTGAAGTCCGGACTTTCCTCGACACCCGAAGGTGCCGCGGCCGCCTGGCCAACTCGTTCGCGCAGATCACCGTACCCTCAGCCCCATGCCACAGGTACCACCGGCCCATTATCCGCAGTGGTTGAGACTAGGCCGCCGGTGCGCACCGCGCGAACTCGATCGCGACCTGTAGTTCGGTCACGCTTTCGTACACCTCGACGGGCCCCGGTGGCGGCGGCGCGGTCGAGCGGTAGCACGCACCGGTGGGAGTCACGAATTCAGCGGTATGAACACCGTTTTCGTCATCGGTGGTCACGTTCCATCTCGGTGACTCCTTGACGTAATTGCACCGTTCACACTCACCGAGGCCGTTGAGGGCACTGGTCGGGCCGCCGCCGGCGTGGGGCTGTGCGTGGTCGCGGTGCCGGATCGGCGCATCGCAGTATGGGGTTCGGCAGGTCTGGTCCCGCAACCCGATGAATTTCGCCAGGCCCTTGGGGAACAGCCGCGACCGTGACTCCATCGCCACCAACGCACCGGACTTCGGATGCCGGTAGAGCCGCCGCAGCGTCGCCCGCGACCGCTCGTCGGTTACCGCGTCGCTCACGAGGGAGCGAGCCACTGCCGCAGGCACGGGCCCGTATCCTTCGACCACCGCCGGACTGTCGTCGTCACCGAGCAGAGTTTGATCGGAAATGATCAGATTGACTGCGACTGGTTCGGGCATTTGAGCGGGGTGGCCGGTCACGCGGTCCACCACCGTATCCGCCATTACCTGACCGCGGGTTCGGTCGTCGAAAGTGGAGTCGGCGGCACGCTTCAACGCTGCGTACACACCGACGCCCTGTGCCACAGGTAGTAGCACCCGCACGACCGTCATGGCGTCGGGTGCCGGCCGGATCGTGACTGTTCGATCTTCTGCCGCCTTCGCCGCCCGGTCGACGATGGCGTGCGGATCCAGACGATAGGCAATTGTCTTGGCCTGCGCCTCAATCCGCTTGTCCCCCATACCTTCGAGCTGGGCGACATCGCCACACATCTCGGCGTCCAAGGCGCGCCGGTCCTCCACGGTCAGGCATGCCGACTCCCGCACGATCAACGTGGCCCGCCACTCCGACAGTGCACCGGACTCCAACGCGCCCAGGGTGTGCGGCATCTCGTAGACCAGCGCCTTGGCGAACCCGAGATGTCGACTGCCGCGCGTCGGCGAATCGTGACGAGCCAGCGCAATCTCCGAGGCCACCCCTCGACCCCGTTTGGCCCTCGGCACTCCTGCGGCCGCCTCGTCGGCGCGACGTTTCTCGTCCAACAAAACTGCGCACCGAGCCTGTCCGGCAGCCGCCGCCGACTTCGTCCGCTCAAGTTCCTCGATCCGCCGATGCAGCGCCGCCTCGTCAGCATCCTGGCTGACCTGCGCCAACTCGGTAATATCGAACATATGAGCGATGCTACCCGCAACCCCCGACACCAGGCTCAGCTCATGCGCCGCAGCACGATCACATTGTCCACGAGCATGCCGTGCTGCCCGTCGGGCCCGGTGGCCTCACGCTCGACCGCGTCCGCCTGGAGCCGCCGCCATTGGCCGGCAGGAAGATCCAACTCGTCGATAACCTCGCCAGCGGTGGGGAACGGAAATTCATGCACATGCGCGGGTGCCCACGGGGGTGCGGCACCGTGATCGACGATGACCAGCCGGCCGCCGCGGTCGACCACTTCGGCCGCACGGCGCAGCAGCCGGGCCCGATCCCATGGCAGCGGGGACTGCAGAAAGCTCGCCGACACGAGGTCGAACGGGCCGGCCGGAAGCGATTCGGACAAGTCGTGGCGTTCGAACGAAATCCGTTCTGCCACCCCACGTTCCGCGGCGTCTACGGACGCCCGTTCCAGTGCGGTCGGCGAGATGTCGACGCCCACCACCTGCCAACCGCGTTCGGCTAGCCACATGGCGTCACCTCCTTCGCCACAACCCAGATCGAGCGCGCGCCCCGGTGGTAGATCGGCGACGATGGCCGCGAGCTGCTGGTTGACCCGCCCACTCCAGATCCGCTCCTTGGCTCCGTAGTGGTCTTCCCAGAACTGTTGCACCTCAGGCGTTGACATGTTGACTCCACTCAGGAAAAGGCAGCCCGAATTCGTCGGCAGCCAAACTCTGCACCACCGCTGTGGCAGTCGCCGAACCTGCCGCTATCGCCGCAGCCACCTGCGGCATCTGGCCGGTGAGATCGCCTGCGGCGAAAACCCCGGGGACCGAAGTTCGTCCGAGCGGATCGACCACGACAGCGTCGACGGCGACCCGGCCGGCCGCGGTTTCCACCCCGAGTTGTTCGGCCAGCGCTGAGCGCTGCCGAAGCGTCGCGGCGACCAGTAGGCCGCGCCGCGGCAACAGGTGCCCATCGGCGAACCGGATCGCTGCGAGTTCACCGGCATTGCTTTCCAGTTCGACCACGGCACGCTCATCGATCCGCACTCCGGAAGCGGCGAACCTGCGCAGCTCGTCCTCGTCGAATTCGGCTGGGCCATCGGTCAACACCACGATGTCCTGGCTCCAGTTCCGCAACAGCAGCGCGAGGTGAATCGCGCGTTCCCCACGGGCCAGCACCCCCAGCGGCTGATCGGCGACCTCCCAGCCGTGACAGAACGGGCAGTGAAACACCGAGCGGCCCCAGAGTTCAGCCATGCCCGGCAACTCCTGAACCTGGTAGTCCATTCCGGTGGCCAGCAGCACGCGCCGTGCCGACTCGGTCTGGCCCGTGTTGAGCCGCACATCGAACACCCCGTCGGTGCGGCGTGCCGTCGCGACGTCGCTGTCCAGCACCCGGACCGTCGGATACGACGCGAGCTCGGAGCGGCCCGCGGCGTACAGCTCGGCGGGTGGACGCCCGTCGTGACCGAGCAATCCCCCGACCCCGTGCGCCGCTGAATTACTTTGCGCTCCGGCGTCGATCAGCAGTGTGCGCCTGCGAGCCCGGCCCAGCACCAGCGCGGCACTCAACCCGGCCGCACCGCCGCCGACAATGACACAATCCCAGGAATCGTCCATATCCAGAGCTTGCCCAACACTGGCAGATCTGCCAAGCTGATTTGCCATGCAGGCAAATTCTGCCGAGGATGACGTCGACGCACTGGTCCGCCGCCGGCTCCGTGAACTACGCCGGGAACGGGGGCTGACGCTGGAGGATGTCGCCACGCGAGCTCAGCTCGACGTGTCGACGCTGAGCCGGCTGGAATCTGGCAAGCGCCGGCTGGCCCTGGACCACCTGCCCCGGTTGGCGACAGCACTGTCGGTCACCACCGACGATCTGCTGCGTGCTCCCCAGACGGAAGACCCACGCGTCAAAGGCAGCTCGCACACCCACCACGACATCACCTACTGGCCACTGACCCGACACGGCCCAGCCGGCGGACTGCACGCCTTCAAGATCCGGATCAGCCCCCGCCGTAAAAAACCACCCGACGAGTTTCCCGTCCACGAGGGCCGCGACTGGATGTACGTGCTGTCCGGGCAGCTTCGGCTCATCCTCGGTCAGCAGGATTTCACCGTCAAACCCGGTGAAGCAGTGGAGTTTTCCACCTGGACGCCGCATTGGTTCGGAGTGGTCGACGGCCCGGTCGAGGCCATCACGATCTTCGGCCCACACGGCGAGCAACTCCATCTGCACGCCTAGAGATCGTCAGAGGTAGGCGGTTTGGTTCACCAGCCGTACCGACGACGCACCGTCATCGTAGAACTCGGCGATCGACAACGACGCCAGGTCGAGGTGCAGCCGGTAGAGGATGCCCTCGCCGGCGTCGAGTGCGAGCCGCAGCACGGTCTTGATCGGCGTCACGTGCGACACCACCAACACCGTGGTCGCGCCGTGCTCGGCGATGATCCGATTGCATGCCCGCCGCACCCGGTCGGCGACAGCGTCGAAACTCTCCCCACCGGGCGGCTCCACGCTGGTGTCACGCAGCCACCGCCGGTGTACTTCCGGATCACGTTGCGCCGCTTCGGCGAACGTCAGTCCCTCCCAGGCGCCGAAATCGGTCTCGATGAGGTCGTCGTCGACGATGACGTCGAGGCCGAGGGCCTTGGCGGTGGTCGCAGCGGTGTCGTAGGCCCGTTGCAGCGGCGAGGTCACCACGGCGGAAATCCCACCGAGCGAACCGAGATAGCGAGCCGCCGCGTCGGCCTGGCGGTGGCCGAGCTCGGTCAGCGCCGGGTTGCCTCGTCCGGAATACCGCCGCCCGGCGGACAATCCGGTCTCCCCGTGCCGCAGCAACAGCAGCCGCGTCGGCGCTCCAGTGGCGCCGGTCCAGCCCGGCGGGGCGGGCTGGACCGCGGATCTTCCTGTTGCAGCGGATTTCTCGGTGGCAGTCGGTTTCCCGGTACCGGCGTCCATCGCCGCGTTCGCCAGCCGGTCGGCGTAGGCGTTACTCGCCCGCGGAATCCAGGTGTAGTTCACCTGGTCGAAACGTGCCGCCAGTGCTGCTGCTTCCCGTTGCAGCACAGCCAGATCCGGATGTTTGACGCGCCACCGGCCCGACATCTGCTCGACCACGAGCTTGGAGTCCATGGATACCGCGACCTCGTTGGCCCCTGCGGCAGCGGCCGCCTCCAGGCCTGCGATCAGACCGCGGTACTCCGCGACATTGTTGGTGGCAACGCCGATGAACTCATTGCGCTCGGCCAGTACCGAGGCATGATCGGCGGTGAACACCACCGCCCCGTAGCCGGCCGGCCCGGGATTGCCCCGCGCTCCGCCGTCGGCCTCCACGAGGACTTTCACGGTTTGACCCGCAACAGGATCGCGCCGCACTCGGGACAGCGCAGCACGTCGTCATCGGCCGCTGCGGTGATACGGGCGATCTCGCCGCGGTCGATCTCGATTCGGCACGCCCCACACCGTCGGCCCTGCAGCGCCCCGGCGCCGGCACCACCACCGGCCCGCTGCCGCTCATAGAGCCCGACGAGTTCGGCGTCGATCACCTCCACCAGCGCCGCCCGTCGGGTCTGGCACACCTCGCGCGTCTGATCGAGTTCCACCATGACGCCGTCGCGTGCATGCTGGGCCTCGGACAGCTTGGTCTGTAGTTCGTCGATCCGGGCCAGCTGATCGGACTGCTGGGAGAGCAACTCTTCGCGGCGCTCCATGATTTCCAGCAGGGAATCTTCCAGGCTGGCCTGCCGGCGCTGCAAGGTCTCCAGCTCGTGCTGAACCTCGGTGACCTGCTTGGCCGCAACCGCTCCACTGTCGAGCAGCGCACGGTCGCGGTCTTCGCGCTGACGGACCGAGTCGATCTCGGTTTCGAACTTGGCCACCTGGGTGCCCAGATCCTCCAGCGCAATCCCCAGTGCGGCCAGCCGGTCGTTGGCAACACTGTGCTCGGCCTGCGCCTCTTGGAGCCGCTTCTGCTCGGCCAGATTCTTGGCGCGATGGGCGATGCGGCCCAGCTCGGCATCCACCTCGGTCAGCTCCAGAAGCGAACGCTGTTGGGATACTGCAGCTTTCATATTCTTGACTCCCTACGCTCGACTCTCGATATTCCATGGATCGGTACGCACACCGCAGACCCGCACCGGCAGCGCATCACCGAAGTGCCCGCGCAGCACCTCTGCCGCCTGGGAGCACCACGGAAACTCGCTGGCCCAGTGCGCGACATCGACCAGGGCCACATCTGAGGACCTGCGGTGTTCATCGGCGGGGTGATGGCGCAGGTCCGCAGTGACATAGGCCTGGACCCCCGCCGCATCGACCACACCGAGCAGGGAATCCCCTGCTCCCCCGCAGACCGCAACCCGCGACACCATGGCCGCCGAATCGCCTGACGCCCGCACTCCCCACGAGGTGGCGGGCAGCGCCGCACGCACCCGGGATACGAACGCCGACAACGACTCCGGGTTCGGCAACGTGCCGATCCGACCCAGCCCAACATCCCCGGGAACAGGTGCCAGCGCAATGATGTCGAAGGCAGGCTCCTCGTACGGATGTGCGGCGCGCATTGCGGCCAGGACGCCCGCCCGCAGCCGTGACGGCGCGATCACCTCGACCCGGTCCTCGACCACCTGCTCGACGGTGCCGACCTGACCGATCGCCGGATCAGCGCCGTCGTGTGGCAGGAACTGTCCGGTCCCGGCAACACTCCAGCTGCACTGCGAATAGTCACCGATACACCCGGCGCCCGCGGCGAACAGCGCGGCACGCACCGCAGCGGCGTCAGATGCCGGGACGAACACGACCCACTTGTCCAGGTTCGGTCCGGCCGCCACGGGTTCAAGCACGCTCTCCACCCGCAACCCGAGCGCTTCGGCCAGCGCGTCGGACACACCGGGTGAGGCCGAATCGGCGTTGGTGTGCGCGGTGAACAAGGCGCGGCCGGTACGGATCAGGTGGTGCAGCAGCGCACCTTTGGCGGTGCTTGCAGCGACCGTGTCCACCCCACGCAGCAGCAGTGGATGGTGGGCCAGCAGCAGGCCGCGCTCAGGTATCTCAGACACAACGGCGGCCGTGGCGTCGACCGCGATAGTCACCGATTCGACTGTCTCGTCGGGGTCACCGCACACCAAGCCAACGGAATCCCAGTCCTGCGCCAACCCCGGCGGATACGCGGCGTCCAGCACTGTGATGACATCAGCCAGTCTGACGCCGGGCAACCGCGTGCTCATCTCAACACCTCCGTCACCGCGTCCACCAGTACCGGCCACTCCGCCCGAACCGCAGCCCGCAGGTAGTGACCCGGTAGGCCAACGAAGGTATCGCAGCGCCGCACGGCAATACCTTTGCTTTCCAGATGCTTTCGCATCAGCTCCGCATCCGGCACGGCGAAGAGCACGAACGGGGCCGCCCCGGCGACCACATCGAGGCCCAGGGCACGCAGAGCGGCGGTCATCTCGGTGCGCAGCGCCGCCAGCTCGCGGGCTCGGGCTTCGGCTGCGGCGATCGCCGCCGGTGCGTTAACCGCAGCGATCGCCTCCAGCTGCAACGTGCCCAGCGGCCAGTGGGCACGCCGGGCGGTGAGGCGGGCCAGCACCCCGGGCGCGCCAAGTGCGTACCCGACCCGGAGTCCGGCGAGCGCCCACGTCTTGGTCAGGCTCCGCAGCACCAGCACATCGGGCAGCGCGTCGCCGGCCAGCGACTCCGGCTCACCGGGGACGGCATCGGCGAACGCCTCGTCGACCACCACCAGGCGCCCGGGCCGCCGCAACGCGAGGATGTCCTCACGGGAGTGCAGCACCCCGGTCGGATTGGTCGGGTTGCCCACCACCACGAGGTCGGCGTCGTCCGGTAGAGCGGCATCGGAGAGCCCGAAGGGCGGTCCCAGCACCACGTGGTGAACAGGCACCCCCGCGGCGGTCAGGACGGCCTCCGGTTCGGTGAACGACGGCGCGACCAGCGCGGCCAGCCGCGGCCGTAGCTCCGCCAGCAGCGCGAAACCCTCGGCACCGCCGGCGAGCAGCGCAACGTCGGACTCACGACGGCCGTGCCGGACCGCGACTGCCGAGACCGCGCGCCGCTCGTCGGCCGCGCTGGGATAGCGGCCCAGATCGGCCAGCCGGGCAGCCAACCGCGCGGTCAGCCAGTCCGGTGGCGCCCCGGCGCGTACGTTGACCGCGAAGTCCAGCTGCCCGGGCAAGGCGGCCTGGTCACCGTGGTAGCGGGCGGCCGCGCGGGTTGGACTTGCCACAGCACGACAGTAGTGGGCGGGCCGCTGTCTCGGGCATCGGGGAGAATGGGTCTGTGACTGGTCCTGTAACTGACACGTCGGCCGCTACGCGCCCCCAGCTGGTGCTGTTCGACCTCGACGGCACCCTGACCGATTCTGCCGACGGAGTCGTGTCCAGCTTCCGCCACGCGCTGTCCCAGATCGGCGCTCCCGTCCCCGAGGGTGACCTCGCCAGCCTCGTCGTCGGCGCGCCCATGCATTACACGCTGGGCGGAATGGGTCTGGGTGACGATGCCGACACCGCGATCGCCGCCTACCGCGCCGACTACACGAGCCGCGGCTGGGCTATGAACCGGCTGTTCGACGGCATCGAGCCGCTGCTCGCCGATCTGCAGAAAGCCGGGATCCGGCTGGCTGTGGCCACCTCGAAGGCCGAGCCGACCGCGCGGCAGATCCTCGAGCACTTCGGTCTCGACGGGTATTTCGAGGTGATCGCCGGGGCAAGCCCGGACGGCACCCGGGCGGCCAAGGCCGACGTGGTGGCCCACGCGCTGGCTCAATTGCAGCCGCTGCCGCAGCGCGTGCTCATGGTCGGCGACCGCGTTCACGATGTCGAGGGCGCGGCTGAACACGGCATCGACACCGTGGTGGTCGCGTGGGGTTACGGGCGCGACGACTTCGCCGGCCCTGCCGCGCTGACCGCGCACGCCCATGTCGAGACCATCGAGGCGCTGCGCGAGGTGCTCGGTGTCTGAGCGGCGAGCAGGAGCGCAGCGACCCGGAGATCAGCGCAGTCTGCACGTCACGTTCGTGTGCACGGGCAACATCTGCCGGTCGCCGATGGCCGAGAAGATGTTCGCCCACCAGATCAGCCAACGCGGCCTGGCCGACCGGGTCCGCGTGACCAGCGGTGGCACCGGCGGCTGGCATGTCGGCGATGGCGCCGACCGCCGCGCCTGCCTGGTACTACGCGATCACGGATACCCGAGCGACCACCGCGCCGCTCAGATCGACGCCGACCATCTCGGTGCCGATCTGGTGATCGCCTTGGGCCGCGACCACGCCCGGATCCTGACGGAGCTGGGGGTCGACGCCGACCGGCTGCGGATGCTGCGGTCGTTCGACCCGCTCTCGGCAGCCCGCACCCCGGATGTCGATGACCCTTACTACGGCACCCAGGCCGACTTCGAGGATGTATTGGCCGTGATCGAGGCAGCGCTGCCCGGCCTGCACGACTGGGTCGATGCCACCCTGGCCGAGCGGGAAAGCCCACGCTGATGCGAAGACTGGGGTTCCTGCTGCGGCCACAGTGGCTGGCGCTGTTCGTCGTGGTGATGGCGTTCGCCTACCTGTGCTTCACCGTGCTGGCGCCGTGGCAGCTGGGCAAGAACACCAGGACCTCGCAGGAGAACAACCAGATCGCGGCCTCCCTGAAAGCCGATCCGGTGCCGGTGACAGGCATCCTGCCGCACCAGGATTCAAGCGCCCCCGACGCGCAGTGGAAGCGCGTCACCGCCACCGGCCACTATCTGCCCGAAGCCCAGGTCGTGGCCCGGCTGCGAGTCGTCGAAGGGGATCCCGCTTACGAGGTGCTGACGCCGTTCGCCGTCGACGGCGGGCCCACCGTGCTCGTCGACCGCGGCTATGTCCGTCCTCAGCAAGGCACCTCGGTGCCACCGATCCCGGACGCACCCCGCAACCGGGTGACCATCACCGCCCGGCTGCGGGACTCCGAACCGGTGGTCAGCGGCAAAGAGCCATTCCGCGCCGATGGCGCCGAGCAGGTCTATTCGATCAGCACCTCGCAGGTCGCCGCCGTGACCGGCGTGCCACTGGCCGGCTCATATCTGCAGCTGGTGGAGGACCAGCCCGGCGGCCTCGGTGTGATTCCGCTGCCCCACCTCGACGCCGGACCGTTCCTGTCGTATGGCATCCAGTGGATCGCGTTCGGTATCGTCGCCCCGATCGGGTTGGGCTACTTCGTGTTTGCCGAAATCAAGCAGCGGCGCGCCGAACGCGCCTCTCGCCAGCCAACCCCGGCAGCTCCCCTGACCACCGAAGAGAAGCTCGCCGACCGATACGGCAAGCGGCGCTGAGCGCCACCACTGCGAGCAACGCGGAACCGGCTTGGACAGCGCGTGAGAGCCGCACCGCCCGGTTCAGATCGGCGACCTCGGGAATCCGCCCGTCACCCAGCATGGGCCGGATCTCCAACCGGTGGGCGTACTGCGTCGGACCACCCAGGCGCACCCCCAGCGCCCCGGCGAACGAGGCCTCCACGACCCCGGCGTTCGGGCTGGGGTGGCGCGCGGCGTCGTTGCGCCACGCACGCAGCGCAGCCACCGGAGACCCGCCCACCACGGGCGCGCACACCGCGACCAAAACCCCCGTCACCCGGGCCGGAACGTAGTTGAGCAGATCGTCGAATCGCGCTGCGGCCCAACCGAACCGTTCGTAGCGCGGGGACCGGTGTCCGATCATCGCGTCAAGCGTGTTGGCACCGCGGTACACCAGCACCGCGGGCACCCCGCCCGCGGCGGCCCACAGCAACGGCGCCACCTGCGCGTCGGAAGTGTTCTCCGCGAGCGATTCCACGGTCGCGCGAGCGACGCCCGCAGCATCCAGTGCAGCCGGGTCACGCCCGCACAACGACGGCAGCAGTTCCCGCGCACCATAGACATCGTCGGCGGTCAGCAGGCTCGCCATCTGGGCGCCCACCCGGTTCAGCGACGTGCCACCTAGCGCGATGAACGTCGCGGCGGCCGTCACGACCGGCCCGCCTCGGCGGCCCACCAACATACCCAGCAGCCCCAGGCCGCTCAGCAGCAGCGCGGTATGCCGCAGTCCGGCCCAACGGCTGTCAGTGTAGGTCAGGCGCTCCAATCGCGCCGCGACGGTACCGAACCCGGCGACCGGATGGCCGCGCCGCGGATCACCCAGCAGCAGATCGCCGAGATACCCGGCGGCGATACCGGCAGCCCGGCCGTGACACGTCGGCACAAACATGTCGGCAGCGTCTCACAAGTGGTCTACTCGAATTCATGAGGCTGGGTCCTCCGCGACGACCGCGCAGGGTCGTCGATCTGCTCAACCCCGCCGCGGTACTACTGCCCGCAGCCAATGTCATCATGCAACTGTCGGTTCCCGGGGTCGGGTACGGCGTGCTGGAAAGTCCCGTGGACAGCGGCAACGTATACAAGCACCCGTTCAAGCGGGCCCGCACCACAGGTACATACCTGGCTGCGGCAACCCTGGGCACTGACGCCGACCGGGCGCTGATCCGCGCTGAGGTCAACAAGGTGCATGCGTTGGTGCGCTCGAACGCATCAAGTCCGTTGCCCTACAACGCTTTCGATCCCAAACTACAGTTATGGGTGGCAGCCTGCCTGTACCGGTACTACATAGACATGCACGAATTCCTGTACGGACCGCTCGATGATGCGTCGGCCGACACGGTCTATGCCAACGCCCGCACACTCGGCACCACCCTGCAGGTCCGCGAGGGCATGTGGCCCGCCGACCGACAGGCCTTCGACGAGTACTGGAAACAGTCGCTGGACGGTCTGCGCATCGACCCGCCGGTGCGGCAACACCTGCACGGGGTGGCCGCGATGGCGTTCCTGCCCGCGCCGTTGCGGCTGCTGACCGGTCGCTTCAACCTCTTCGCCACCACCGGATTTCTTCCCACGACGTTCCGGGACCACATGCAGCTGGCCTGGACGGCCGAGCAGCAGCGCCGGTTCGAGCTGCTGCTGACCGGCCTGCGCTTTGCCGACCGGATCATCCCCCGCGACCTATGGGTCTTCTTTTACCGGCTGTACCTGTGGGACATGCGTTCCCGAGCCCGCCGGGGCCGCCGTGTGGTATGACGCACGCATGGCATTCCCTGCACTCAACCACGTCGCTGTGACCGTACGCGACCTCGCCGTCAGCGGGCCCTGGTACCGCGCCCTGATCGGCGCCGACCCAGTGCTCGACGAACGCACCGAGGCCGGCTTCCACCACCTGGTGTGGCTGCTCGAAGGCGGCACCCTCTTCGGCATCCACCAGCACGACCAACCGGCCACCTCCGAAGAATTCAGCGAGTTCAAAGTCGGGCTGGATCACGTCGGCTTCGGTTGCGCCACACGGTCAGACCTAGAAACCTGGGTCACCAGGCTCAACGAATTGGGCATCGAACACGGCGGCATCGTCGACGCACCGTACGGCTCAGGCCTGAGCTTCCGCGACCCCGACGGCATCGCACTGGAATTCTTCGCGCCGGCCGGCTAGACGGTCTTCAGCCCGGTCGTCAGGTGAGCCGATTACTCTGTGTCCCAGAGATACCGGTTTCTGTGACGTGAGGGACATATGTCGAACTGGACGAGAGACAGGTTCTTCGCCGCTCTGAAGACAGTCGGAATCGCTTCGATATTGAGCGGGGTGCTGGTGCTGGTGCTGGGTACGGGTCCCGCGCAGGCGGATCCGACTCCCGGCGATCCAGGGGTGGTCGCGGGCCCCGGTGCGGGGCAGGACCCGACGCCGTTTATCGGCACGGCGCCATTCGGGCCGCCGACGATTTCCCCTGTCAACGGTACGACAGTCGGTGTGGCGCAGCCCATCATCATCAACTTCCCGGGGCTCGTCGATAACGCCGGTGCAGCCGAAAACGCCGTCCACGTCTCTTCGGTCCCGCCGGTTGCCGGCAAGTTCTACTGGATGACGCCCACGCAGTTGCGCTGGCGCCCGCTGAACTTCTGGCCCGCACACACCGCGGTGACCATCGACGCAGGTGGCACAGTTTCCAGCTTCCAGACCGGAGACAGCCTGGTGGCCACTGCCGACGACGCCACGCACCAACTGACCGTCACCCGCAACGGGGCCGTGGAGAAGACCATCCCGATGTCGATGGGCATGACGGCCGGCGGCCACCAAACGCCGAACGGCACCTACTACGTCCAAGAGAAGATGCCTTCGGTGGTGATGGATTCCTCCACCTACGGCGTTCCGGTCAACTCACCGTACGGATACAAGACCACAGTCGAGCTCGCCGTCCGATTCGACGACAGCGGCGACTTCGTCCACAGCGCTCCCTGGTCGGTAGCTGACCAGGGCAAGCGCGACGTGAGCCATGGCTGCATCAACATCAGCCCTACTAACGCAAAATGGTTCTTCGACAACTTCGGCGCCGGTGACCCCATCATCGTGACGAACTCCAGCGGCGGCACCTATTCCAGGCACGACGGCTCCAACGACTGGCAAAACTAGCTTCCGACGCCTTGCGAAGACGAATTGATGATCCTGCCCAGCTTGGGCGCCAACGGGTTGGGTTGTGTCGTGAAGATTGGTGGGCGCGGACGGTATCGAACCGCCGACCGCTGGTGTGTAAAACCAGAGCTCTACCACTGAGCTACGCGCCCCGTCGCAGCACGGTACACGGCGCGGCGGTTTGACCGGAAATCCACTAGGCGCGCAGAGCCGCCAGGGCCTGCCGCCACACCGATTGATCGCGTGGCTGACCCGGTTCCATCACCTCGGCGAACCGGATGATGCCCGACCGGTCGACGACGAAGGTGCCGCGGTTCGGATAGCCGGCGTCGTCGTTGAAGACGCCGTAGGCCTGCGCGACGACGCCGTGCGGCCAGAAGTCGGACAACACCGGGAAGGTGAAACCGCTTTGGCCCGACCAGATCTTGTGGGTCGGCGGGGGCCCGACGGAGATCGTCAGCGTTGCGGTGTCGTCGTTCTGGTAGCCGGCCAGATTGTCCCGGATCTCGTCGAGCTCGCCTTGGCAGACAGCGGTGAACGCCAATGGGAAGAACACCAGCAGCACATCTTTGGCGTTGCGGAAACCGCTCAAAGTCACCGGACGGCCGTTCTGGTCCCGCAGCGTGAAATCCGGCGCCGCGGTTCCCACCTGGAGCACTAGCGGTGCTTTTTGCTCTTCGCGCGAGCGCTCATCGCCTGCCCGCGGCCTTGGACTTCGGCTGCACCAGCCGGCTCGCCGTCCAGTCCCCCAGCTTGGCCGAGGAGGTCTGCATCAACCCGGCGGTCGGGGCCGATTCGGCGATCTCAGCGGGCTGCACGTGGCCGGGCTTGCCGGTCTTGGGCGTCACCACCCAGATCACGCCGTCCTCGGCCAGTGGGGTGATGGCATCCATCAGCCGGTCCACGAGGTCCCCGTCGCCGTCCCGCCACCACAGCAAGACGACGTCGACCACTTCGTCCGCATCTTCGTCGAGCAGCTCGGAGCCGCACGCATCCTCGATATCGGCCCGGATGTCGTCGTCGGTGTCCTCATCCCAGCCCAATTCCTGGATTACCTGATCCTTGTTGATGCCCAGACTTTGGGCGTAGTTCAGGTCAGAGTCCTTCCCCGCCGCGACCACCGTCGATCCTCCTTCAGGCTTTCTTGTGCGCTGCCGATGCGTTTTTCGTCCTAATCGTCGCATGTCGATGTCCGAGTGCGGGCGCGTGCCGGTCAGTTCATCGATACGCCTTGTCGCACCGGTCCAGCGCGTTGGTCTTGGCGGTGTTGGACCGGTCGGTTGCCGCGTTGATCGTGTCGACCGCGGCATTGTTCGAAATGGCCGTCGCCAGCGCCCGGGCAGAGTCCACCCATTCGGTCAGCGCTGCGCGCAGATCCGGCGCAAGCGCATCGACGGTGCCGGAACTTACCAGGTCAGCGCTGTGATTGAGGGCATCGGCGGCCGGGCCGACCTTCGACTGCACATCGCTGTGGTCGTTCGCGGCGGCAACGTAAGCGTTGACGGCGTTGACCGCGTCCACCGACGAGGTGCTCATGTCTTCACAC
The DNA here is from genome assembly GCF_000373905.1 of Mycobacterium sp. 155. Classification (NCBI taxonomy): domain Bacteria; kingdom Bacillati; phylum Actinomycetota; class Actinomycetes; order Mycobacteriales; family Mycobacteriaceae; genus Mycobacterium; species Mycobacterium sp. 155. Next base: position 884,854 of record NZ_KB892705.1, on the reverse strand, counting down.
ACAGTGCGGACCGCCTGGGTGGTCAATGATGCCTGGCGTTCCGACTCCCGGGTCGCCGAGCTGGACTCCGAGGCGTCGATCGATGCCGATATCGAGGCGCGGTACAGCTGGGCTTCCTGCTGGTCAGCGACGGGCACACCAGCGGACATCCGCGTGCAGCCGACGATCACCATGGCAGCCGTCGCTGCACTCCCGACCGCGACCCCGGCGATTCGCAGCCTCGCCCGCCACCGTCCACCCACCAGCACGGTCTGCAGACGTTACCGGCTGGAGCTCATTCCGATGGGTTCATTGCACTGGACACCCCAACGGTACGAATACGGCACGATAGGTGGACGATAGAGGGCGCCACAAGCACCCATGAGTTGTTAACCGCCTAACAAGGAGCGGAAGTTGACCACCGAGTTCGCGCGCCAGGACCTGGCTCAAAACTCCATCACCGCAGCAGAACCCGATCGGGTTCGGGTGATTCGGGAGGGGGTTGCGTCCTATCTTCCCGATATCGATACCGATGAGACCGGGGAGTGGCTGGAGTCGTTCGACGAGTTGCTGGCGCGTTCGGGGCCGGCTCGGGCCCGGTATCTGATGCTGCGCCTGCTGGAACGCTCGCGGGAGAAGCGGGTGGCAATCCCGGCGCTGACCTCGACTGACTATGTCAACACCATCCCGACCGATCTGGAGCCGTGGTTCCCCGGCGATGAGGATGTCGAGCGTCGTTACCGTGCCTGGATCCGGTGGAATGCGGCCATCATGGTGCACCGAGCGCAACGCCCGGGAGTCGGCGTGGGCGGCCATATCTCTACCTATGCTTCGTCAGCATCGTTGTACGAGGTGGGCTTCAACCATTTCTTCCGCGGCAAATCCCACCCCGGTGGCGGGGATCAGGTCTTCATTCAGGGCCACGCCTCTCCGGGTATCTACGCGCGGGCCTTCCTGGAAGGCCGACTGACCGCTGATCAACTCGACGGTTTCCGCCAGGAACACAGCCATCCGGGCGGTGGTCTGCCGTCGTATCCGCACCCGCGGTTGATGCCGGACTTCTGGGAATTCCCGACGGTATCGATGGGCCTGGGCCCGATGAACGCGATCTATCAGGCCCGGTTCAACCACTACCTGCACGACCGCGGCATCAAGGACACCTCCGATCAGCACGTGTGGGCGTTCCTCGGCGACGGCGAGATGGACGAGCCGGAAAGCCGCGGTCTGATCCAGGTGGCCGCCAACGAGGCGCTGGACAACCTGACCTTCGTGGTGAACTGCAACCTGCAGCGTCTCGACGGCCCGGTGCGTGGCAACGGCAAGATCATCCAGGAACTGGAGTCGTTCTTCCGCGGGGCCGGTTGGAACGTCATCAAGGTGGTCTGGGGCCGCGAATGGGACGCCCTGCTGCACGCCGACCGCGACGGTGCCCTGGTGAACCTGATGAACATCACCCCCGACGGGGACTACCAGACCTACAAGGCCAACGACGGCGCCTACGTGCGCGACCACTTCTTCGGCCGGGACCCACGCACCAAGGCCCTCGTCGAGCCGATGACCGACAAGGAAATCTGGAACCTCAAACGCGGCGGCCACGACTATCGCAAGGTGTATGCCGCTTACCGGGCCGCCACCGAACACAAGGGCCAGCCCACCATCATCTTGGCCAAGACCATCAAGGGCTACACCCTCGGACAACACTTCGAGGGCCGCAACGCCACGCATCAGATGAAAAAGCTGGCGCTGCAAGACCTCAAAAACTTCCGCGACGTCACCCGGGTCCCCATCTCCGATGCGCAGCTCGAGGAAGACCCCTATCTGCCGCCCTACTACCACCCCGGACCGCAGACCCCCGAGATCCGGTATCTGCTGGATCGTCGCCGCGCCCTGGGCGGATTCGTGCCCGCGCGGCGCAACAAGAGCACTCCGTTGGCGCTGCCCGCCCCCGAGACGTACGAGGTGCTGAGGAAGGGTTCGGGCAACCAGGCCGTGGCCACCACCATGGCCACGGTGCGCACCTTCAAGGAACTGTTGCGCGACAAGAACATCGGGCCGCGGCTGGTGCCGATCATTCCCGATGAGGCCCGTACCTTCGGCATGGATTCGTGGTTCCCGTCGTTGAAGATCTACAACCGCAACGGGCAGCTCTACACGTCGGTGGACTCGGCATTGATGCTGGCCTACAAGGAATCCGAAGCAGGCCACATCCTGCACGAGGGCATCAACGAGGCCGGGTCCACCTCGTCGTTCACCGCGGTCGGCACCTCGTATTCCACCCACGACGAGCCGATGATCCCGATCTACATCTTCTATTCGATGTTCGGGTTCCAGCGCACCGGCGACGGGCTGTGGGCGGCGGCGGATCAGATGGCCAAGGGCTTCGTGCTCGGCGCCACCGCAGGTCGCACCACACTGACCGGCGAAGGCCTGCAACACGCCGACGGACACTCGCTGCTGCTCGCCTCGACCAACCCCGCAGCGGTCACCTACGACCCGGCGTTCGCCTACGAGATCGCCCACATCATCGAAAACGGCCTGCAGCGGATGTACGGCGAGCACCCCGAGAACGTGTTCTTCTACATCACCATCTACAACGAGCCCTACCTGCAGCCGGCCGAACCCGACGGTCTGGACACCGAAGCCCTGCTCCGCGGCATGTACCGCTACCGCGCCGCGACCGAGCCGCGGGCCCACAGCGCCCAGATCCTGGCCTCCGGCGTGGCGATGCCCGAAGCCCTGCGGGCGGCCGATCTGTTGGCCGAGCAGTGGGACGTCGCCGCGGATGTGTGGTCGGTGACCAGCTGGGGTGAGCTCAACCGCGAGGGGGTGGAGATCGAACGCCACCGGCTGCGCCATCCCGATCAGCCGTCGCCGACACCCTTTGTGACCACGGCACTGGCCGGAGCGACCGGCCCGGTGGTGGCCGTATCCGACTGGATGCGGGCAGTTCCCGAGCAGATCCGCCCCTGGATCCCCGGCACCTACATCACATTGGGCACCGACGGGTTCGGCTTCTCCGACACCCGCCCCGCCGCACGCCGCTACTTCAACACCGACGCCGAGTCCGTTGTCGTCGCGGTATTGGAGGGGCTCGCCCGTGACGGCAACATCGACGCGTCAGCCGCCGCCGAAGCCGCCCGCAAGTACCGCATCGACGACGTCTCCGCCGCCGCAATCTCCTACGCAGACACCGGTAGCGCCTAACTTTCTCCGGCGAGCAGACACTGCGGTACCCGAAATGCGGCGTGTCGCGTACCTAGGTGTCTGCTCGCCGAGAAGGGTTTGGAGGAATCGACCAGAACATCGGCGTAGCTTTTAGGGATGCCCGACAAACGGTTTGTCCCGCCGAAGACCACCGTCGAGGTTCTGGAAGCAGTGCCGGACTCGGTGCTGCGCCGGCTGAAGCAATACTCCGGCCGGCTCGCCACCGAGGCCGTGCATGCGATGGAAGACCGCTTGTCGTTTTTCGCCGAGCTCGACGCATCGCAGCGCGCAAGCGTGCAGCTGGTGGTCCAGACTGCCGTCGTCAACTTCGTGGAGTGGATGCGCAACCCGCAGAGCGACGTCGGGTACACCGCACAGGCCTTCGAGGTTGTGCCCCAGGATCTGCGGCGCCGGATCGCTCTGCGGCAGTCGGTGGAGATGGTGCGCACCACCATGGAATTCTTCGAGGAAGTTGTGCCGCTGCTGGCCCGTTCGGAGGAGCAGCTGACCGCACTGACCGCCGGGATCCTGCGGTACAGCCGCGACCTGGCGTTCGCCGCCGCCAGTGCCTACGCCGACCAGGCCGAGGCCCGCGGCGCCTGGGACAGACGGATGGAGGCCAACGTCGTCGACGCGGTGGTGCGCGGTGACGTGGGCCCCGAGTTGCAGTCTCAGGCTGCCGCACTGAACTGGGATGCCACCGCCCCCGCCACGGTCATCGTGGGCCTGCCACACCCCGACCGCATAGACCTGGCCAGCGACGACGTACGTGACGTGGTGCAGCGCCACGACCGGGCAGCATTGTCGGATGTGCACGGCACGTGGCTCGTCACCATCGTGTCGGGCCCGTTGTCACCGACCGACCGGTTCCTGTCAGAGCTGATGATCGTGTTCGCCGACGGCCCGGTGGTGATCGGTCCGCTGGCCCACACCCTGGCCGCCGCGCACCGCAGCGCGACCGAGGCCATCTCCGGAATGAACGCCGTGGCCGGGTGGAGCGGTGCGCCTCGACCGGTCCCGGCTCGCGAACTGCTGCCGGAGCGGGCGTTGCTGGGTGATCTGGACGCGATCGCGGCGTTGGCAACCGAGGTGATGCGACCGCTGGCCGACGCGGGCCCAGCACTCACCGAAACCCTCGACGCCTACCTCGATTCCGGTGGCGCGATCGAGGCTTGTGCCCGCAAATTGTTCGTTCATCCAAATACGGTCCGGTACCGGCTGAAACGGATCGCCGACTTCACCGGACGTGACCCCGCGATACCCCGGGACGCCTATGTACTGCGGGTAGCGGCCACCGTCGGACGGTTGAGTGCGCAGGCATCCCAGTCGAGCGACCCAAACGGCGCCGTCAGGGCATTACCCGCCGCTCGGCCGGCCGGCGGGGGCGGAAGGCGGGCCTGGTAGCGGCAATCTCACCCACAACATGTGTCGCGGTCAGGTATCGAGCATGTCGCATCACGTGCACTTTTGTGGACTTTCCACAAAAACATAAGACAAGGTTCATAATCTCTTACACGGCGCAAAACCATCTTCACAGTGTTCTCTTAATGACGTGCCTCAAGGACCCGTGCTCGCATTGCTTGCCCCCGGACAGGGCTCGCAGACACCCGGCATGCTCGCCCCCTGGCTGGAGCTGCCTGGTGCCGCCGACCGTCTCGCGACCTGGTCGCAGATCAGCGGACAGGATCTGGTCCGTCTGGGCACCACGGCGACGGCCGAGGAGATCACCGACACCGCGGTGACACAGCCGCTCGTGGTGGCGGCGACGCTGCTGGCCCATGAAGAACTCGTCAGGCGCGGTGTGCTCGACAAAATCGCTCCCGCCGAGATCATCGTCGCAGGCCATTCCGTTGGTGAGATCGCCGCTTACGCCATCGCCGGCGTGATCTCCGCCGACGATGCGGTCAAGCTGGCCGCCACCCGCGGTGCTGAAATGGCCAAGGCCTGCGCCATCGAGTCCACCGGCATGTCGGCGGTGCTGGGCGGCGACGAGGCCTCCGTACTTGAAGCGTTAGCTCGACTCGACCTGGTCCCGGCCAACCGAAACGCCGCAGGCCAGATCGTGGCGGCCGGCACCGTGTCGGCGCTGGAGAAGCTGGCCGAAGACCCGCCGGCCAAGGCTCGGGTGCGCCAGCTGGCCACCGCAGGCGCCTTCCACACCCAGTTCATGGCCTCCGCGCTCGACGGGTACGCCGCGGCTGCGGAGTCTGTAACGACCGCTGAACCCACCGCGACGCTTCTGTCGAATGCCGACGGGCAGCCCGTGGCTTCGGCCGCCGATGCTATGCAGAAGCTGATCGCCCAGCTGACCAAGCCCGTGCGTTGGGACCTGTGCACCGCCACGCTCCGCGACCGCAACACCTCCGGGATCGTCGAATTCCCGCCTGCCGGAACACTCGTGGGAATCGCCAAACGGGAACTGAAGGGCACCCCAACTCGTCCGATCAAGTCCCCGGACGACTTCGAAACGCTCATCGAGCTCTAGATCCGTTCGACCAGTACGACATTTCGACCAGCACGACATAAAGACGTTCCAAAGAGTCCTCCGCACCAGGGGGACGTACCAACACCAATTGAGAAGGAGCCACAGTGGCCGCCAGTCAGGAAGAAATCATTGCCGGTCTCGCCGAGATCATCGAAGAGGTCACCGGCATCGAGCCGTCTGAGGTGACCCCGGAGAAGAGCTTCGTCGACGACCTGGACATCGACTCGCTGTCGATGGTGGAGATCGCGGTGCAGACCGAGGACAAGTACGGCGTGAAGATCCCGGATGAGGATCTGGCCGGTCTGCGGACCGTCGGTGACGTCGTCGCCTACATCCAGAAGCTCGAGGAAGAGAACCCCGAGGCCGCAGCCGCCCTGCGTGAGAAGTTCTCGGCCGACCAGTGACCAGGCCTTCCACTGCTAATGGCGGTTACCCCAATGTTGTGGTGACCGCCGTTACGGCGACGACCTCGATCGCGCCGGATATCGAGAGCACGTGGAAGGGCCTGCTGGCAGGCGAGAGCGGTATCCGCGTCCTCGAAGACGAGTTCGTCGAGAAGTGGGATCTTGCAGCCAAGATCGGCGGCCACCTCAAGGAGCCGCTCGACCCGCTGATGACCCGCCTGGAAATGCGCCGCATGTCCTACGTGCAGCGGATGGCCAAGTACCTCGGCAATCAGTTGTGGGAAACCGCAGGTAGCCCGGAGGTCGACCCCGACCGTTTCGCGGTCGTGATCGGCACCGGGCTCGGCGGCGGCGAGAAGATCGTCGAGACCTATGACGCAATGAACGAGGGCGGGCCCCGCAAGGTGTCCCCGCTGGCCGTTCAGATGATCATGCCCAACGGTGCGGCCGCAGTTGTCGGCCTCGAGCTCGGCGCCCGCGCCGGGGTCATCACGCCGGTGTCGGCCTGTTCGTCGGGCTCGGAGGGTATCGCCCACGCCTGGCGTCAGATCGTCATGGGTGATGCCGACTTCGCCGTCTGCGGTGGCGTCGAAGGTGCCATCGAGGCGCTGCCCATCGCGGCGTTCTCGATGATGCGTGCGATGTCGACCCGCAACGACGATCCCGAGGCTGCGTCGCGTCCGTTCGACAAGGACCGTGACGGGTTCGTGTTCGGCGAGGCCGGTGCGCTCATGATCATCGAGACCGAGGAGCATGCCCTAGCCCGCGGCGCCAAGCCACTGGCCCGCATCCTGGGTGCCGGTATCACCTCCGACGCCTTCCACATGGTCGCTCCGGCGGCGGACGGCCTGCGGGCCGGCCAGGCGATGAAGCGTGCGATGGAGACCGCGGGACTGGATCCCAAGGACATCCAGCATGTCAACGCCCACGCCACGTCCACCTCGATCGGCGACGTCGCCGAGGCGAACGCCATCCGGGTCGCCGGCGTGGAGCACGCCGCGGTGTACGCACCGAAGTCGGCCCTGGGCCACTCCATCGGCGCCGTGGGTGCCCTGGAGTCGATCCTGACGGTGCTGGCGCTGCGCGACGGCGTCATCCCCCCGACACTGAATTACGAGACGCCTGACCCTGAGATTGATCTCGATATCGTTGCAGGCGAGCCTCGGTACGGCGACTACCAGTACGCCATCAACAACTCGTTCGGGTTCGGTGGCCACAATGTGGCCCTGACCTTCGGGCGGTACTGAGGTTCAGAAGTAAGGCACGGAAGGAAGACACCGCAAGTATGGCGGGATTATCCACGGGTAACGGCTTGCCCAACGTGGTTGTCACCGGCGTAGCCATGTCGACGGCGCTGGCAACCGATGCCGAAAGTACCTGGAAGAAGTTGCTGGACGGGCAGAGCGGCATCCGCACGCTCACCGACTCGTTCGTCGAGGAGTACGACCTCCCGGTTCGCATCGGCGGACACCTCCTCGAAGACTTCGATCATGAACTGACGCGGGTCGAACTGCGCCGGTTGTCATATCTGCAGAAGATGTCGACGGTGATCAGCCGCCGGGCATGGGCCAGCGCAGGCTCACCGGAGGTCGATACCCGGCGACTCATGGTGTCGATCGGCACCGGTATGGGGTCGGCCGAGGAGTTGGTATACGCCTACGACGGCCTGCGGAACAAAGGGCTGCGCGCCGTGTCACCACTGGTCGTGCAGATGTACATGCCCAATGGCGCTGCCGCCGCCGTCGGACTCGAGCGCCATGCCAAGGCCGGGGTGAGCACCCTGATCTCGGCCTGTGCGTCCGGTTCCGAAGCCATCGCGAACGCGTGGCGCAACATCGTGTTCGGCGAAGCCGATATCGCCATCTGCGGTGGCGTGGAAACCAAGATCGAGGCCGTACCGATCGCCGGCTTCGCCCAGATGCGCATCGTGCTGTCCAACAGCAACGACGATCCGCAGGGCGCCTGTCGCCCGTTCGACAGGGACCGCAACGGATTCGTCTTCGGTGAGGCGGGCGCCATGCTGGTCATCGAGACCGAAGAGCACGCCAAGGCCCGCGGCGCCAACATCCTGGGCCGGCTGATGGGCGCGAGCGTGACCTCCGACGGCTACCACATCGTGGCCCCGGATCCGAACGGTGAGCAAGCCGGTCACGCGATGACCCGTGCCATCCAGCTGGCAGGTCTGCAACCCACCGACATCGACCATGTCAACGCGCACGCCACCGGAACCAGCGTCGGTGACGTCGCCGAGGGCAAAGCGATCAACAATGCGATGGGCGGCCACAAGCCGGCTGTGTACGCACCGAAGTCGGCCCTGGGCCACTCGGTCGGCGCGGTCGGAGCGGTCGAGTCCATCCTCACGGTGCTGGCATTGAAGGAAGGCATCATTCCGCCGACCCTCAACCTGCGCAACCTCGACCCGGAGATCGACCTCGACGTCGTCGCCGGCGAGCCGAGGCAGGGTAACTACCAGTACGCAATCAACAACTCTTTCGGATTCGGTGGGCACAACGTCGCGCTCACCTTCGGGAAGTACTGACACACACCGCATTTCCCGCGAGGCTGGCCGGCATCCGACAGCTACAAGGAGGTTTGTATGACCATCATGGCCCCCGAGGCGGCTGCCGAGTCACTCGATCCGCGCGATCCCCTGCTCCGACTGAAGACGTTCTTCGACGACGGCTGCGACGTCGAACTGCTGCACGAGCGTGACCGTTCCGGTGTGCTCGCCGCCGCAGGCACCGTCAACGGTGTTCGGACCGTCGCCTTCTGCACCGACGGCACCGTCATGGGCGGTGCGATGGGTGTGGACGGCTGCGCTCACATCGTCAGCGCCTACGACACCGCCATCGCGGACCAGAATCCCATCGTCGGCATCTGGCACTCGGGTGGCGCCCGGCTGGCCGAGGGCGTCAAGGCCCTGCACGCGGTCGGCCTCGTGTTCGAGGCGATGATCCGTGCGTCCGGCTACATCCCGCAGATCTCTGTGGTCGTCGGCTTCGCCGCCGGCGGCGCGGCCTACGGGCCCGCCCTGACCGACGTGATCGTCATGGCCCCGGACAGCAAGGTGTTCGTCACCGGCCCCGATGTCGTGCGCAGCGTCACCGGCGAGGACGTCGACATGGTGTCGCTCGGCGGCCCCGACGCCCACCACAAGAAGTCCGGCGTGTGCCACATCGTCGCCGACGACGAGCTCGACGCCTATGAGCGGGGCCGTCGCCTGGTCGGATTGTTCTGCCAGCAGGGTCATTTCGACCGCAGCAAGGCCGAGTCCGGCGACACCGACCTGCATGCACTGCTGCCGGAGTCGCCACGCCGCGCCTACGACGTGCACCCGCTGATCACCGCTCTGCTCGACGAGGGTGTGCCGTTCGAGGAATTCCAGGGCAAGTGGGCGCCGTCGATCGTCGTCGGCCTCGGGCGCTTGGCCGGCCGTACCGTCGGCGTGATCGCCAACAACCCGTTGCGCCTAGGCGGCTGCTTGAACTCCGAAAGTGCCGAGAAGGCAGCGCGTTTCGTGCGGTTGTGCGACGCGTTCGGAGTCCCACTGGTGGTCGTGGTCGACGTGCCCGGTTACCTGCCCGGCGTGGACCAGGAATGGGGCGGCGTGGTGCGCCGCGGCGCCAAGCTGCTGCACGCCTTCGGCGAGTCGACGGTCCCCCGCGTCACGCTGGTGACCCGCAAGATCTACGGCGGCGCCTACATCGCGATGAACGCGCGGTCGCTGAACGCCACCAAGGTGTTCGCCTGGCCGGACGCCGAGGTTGCCGTGATGGGCGCCAAGGCCGCGGTCGGCATCCTGCACAAGAAGAAGCTGGCTGCCGTCGAGGATGCCGCTGAGCGCGAAGCGTTGCACGAGGAACTGGCGATCGAGCACGAGCGCATCGCCGGCGGTGTCGATTCGGCGATCGAGATCGGCGTGGTCGACGAGAAGATCGACCCGGCGCACACCCGCAGCAAGATCACGCAGGCACTTGCCGAAACACCGCATCGCCGCGGTCGCCACAAGAACATCCCGCTGTAACCACTCAGCTGGCGCGAATGGCCAGTTATTGCACACCCAAGGCGAAAAGCCGTGCAATAACTGGCCATTCGGTGTTTCAACGATCGAGGATCGCAGAAAGTGATTGCCGCAGAGCGGTTTCCGGATCAGAGGGCAGGGTCTCGACACGCCAGCCGACAAAGTCGTCGGGCCGTATCAACAGCGCACCTCCGGCACCGAGCCCGGTGTGCGCCGCACCGTCGTCGCCCAGCATGTGCACCGCAACCTCTACTCCGAACGTGGCCGCCACACGCGCGGCCGCAGCCGTCCACGCCGCCGGCTCCCCCGCTATGAACAAAGCGAAACCGGAGCCGATCAAGTCCAGGGTGGATACCCGCTTCCCGTCGCGGGGCAGCCAGATGTGAGGCATACGGGTGCCTGGTTGACCGGTCAGTGCATCGACGAAGGTCACGGTGCCTGCCGACGCATGATCGGAAGCCACTGCCGCCGAGTGGTATTGGTAACCAAGCACCATGGTGAACAGCGGTGCTTCTTCCCCGGCCGACAGGCCCGGCACCGAGCCGTCGAGCTTCAGCAGAGCTAGCGGCGGTCCAACCAGCGACTGGCGGGCGGCGAACCGGCCGATCGGATATCGCTCGTCGTGATAGGTCGCGAGCAGGCCGGGCCCGGCGACACCGTGGTGCACGGCCGCCAGCTTCCAGGCCAGGTTCTGGGCGCTCTGGATGGCCGTGTTTGCACCGCCGGCCTTGAACGGCGGCATGGTATGCGCAGCGTCACCCACCAGATAGGTTCGCCCGCTACGGAATTGGGTGGCCACCTGCTCGTACGGCCGCCACGGTGCCACCTCGATGATCTCAAGGTCGATCGATTCGCCGATCGCCGCGGTGAGCACCCGGCGGCAGTGCTCCGGTGTGAACTGCTCTGCCGATTCACCACTTTGGGGCAAATATGTGGTGATGAACATGCCGCGGTCACCGTCGATTGCCAGGAAGATGCCGTCCACGTCGGAGTTGCGCACCTGAACCGCGTCACCCTCACCGAGTTCAGGCACGACCGACCGCCAGCGACCGCGAAAGTAGATGAACACCACGAAGATCGGCAGCGCCCCGTAGCCCGATGTATCGATGCCGAGTGCGGTGCGGATCGGGCTGTGCACGCCGTCGGCGGCGATCAGATAGTCGGCGTGCACTGTCTCGGTCCCGGTCTCCGAACTCAACTCGGCCGTGACTCCGTGGGCGTCCTCGGTGAAACTCGACAGGCTCGTGCCATATCGGACCTGGCTGCCGCGACGACGGATGTCGGCCAGCAGTATCGGTTCCAGGTGGCTCTGCGGGCAGTACTGGGCCACCGGTTCCGGGCTGAGGCCGACGAACTCGTCGAAGATCGCGTCGACGTCCATCGCCGGTTCCGCTGAGGTGCTGGTCAGGGCCGGTTTGAGGACCACGCCCGAAACGCCGTCGGCGACGGCGTGCACCTGGTCGCTCAGGCCGAGCGCGCGCAGGATCTCGAGGGTGCGGAAGGTCAGGTTGCGGGCCTTCGGGTAGACGAAGGCCTCGCGCCGTTTCTCCACCAGCACCGATTCGACGCCGTGCTGGGCCAGCAGATCCGCACAGGCCAGCCCTGCGACGCCCGCGCCGACGATCAGTACGGGGATCCGAACGTCATTCATCGCACCCTCCTCCATGCGGAACTAAGTAGTTCCGCCTATTCCCAATGTGGCACTGCCGGGTGCGATACGCAACCGTTAGGGCGCCGGAGCGCCGGCCAGCGGCAGGATCACGTCTTCGAGGACGCGCCGGACAAAGACCCGATCGATCGGCCGTCCGGTCATCACCCGCAATACGTTGAGGCCCAATGCAACGTCAGGTATGAGGCTCAGGTCGCGGCCGGGCGGAATTTCCCCGCGCGCCTGTGCGTGGTCGAGCAGCAGTCGGACCATCTGGCGCGGCGGGGAGAGCACAAGATCATCCAGTGCGGCCGCCAGGACGGGATTGTGCATCGCGGCCGTCGCTACCCCGACAATCACCTGAATTGTGCTCAGTCCAGCGTCATCGAATTCGGGCACCGCTGCGACAAGCGCTTCGATATCGCCGCGCAGGCTTCCGGTGTTGGGCGGTTCGACCGACCCCTGACGACGCCGCCAGTGCGCGATCGCGTCGGCGACCACCACGGGTTTCGACGGCCAGCGACGGTAGATCGCGGCCTTGCCAACGCCGGCCCGTGCCGCAATGTCGTCCATGCTGAGCCGGTCATACCCCAGTTCGGCCACGCCCCGCAGTGCCGCATCGAGAATCTCTGGGTCACGAGACCGGTCCAAGCGTCCGGGGCTGCGGCGCGGGTTCGATGTCGACGCAGCGCCATCGGTTGCCATAACGGACCATCCTGTCGATACGGGTCAGTTCCGCCCTAATATACCCGCGATCACACCCGCCCCAGGAACTCCGCGGCTACCTCGGCGGCTCGGGCCCGATCGTCGGCCACCAGCCCGATGCGGGTGCGACGATCCAGGATGTCGCCGACGGTCAGTGCACCCTCGTGCGTCACCGCGTATTCGAATTCCGCTCGCGTCACGTCGATCCCGTCGGCGACCGGCTCGGTCGGGCGATCGCACCCGGCTTGCGCGACGACGTTGGGTGCCTCGGCGCCGTAGCGGGCCACCAGGGACAGCGGCAGCTCCACCGGCGCGCGCAAGGTCGACACCGGATTAGCCGGGGCACCAACCAGGGGGAGGTTGCGGGTGCGGCAGGCGGTAGCGGGCAAGCCGCGCAACGCGACCGCACGGTCCAGGACGTCTTGGGCCATGTAACGGTATTCGGTGAGTTTGCCTCCAATGACGCTCAGCACGCCGCTGGGCGATTCGACGACGGCATGCTCGCGGGAAACGTCGGCGGTCCTGCTGGGCCCTTTGCCTCTGCCCTTGGTGCTCCTCGCGTCCGTACCCTTGGTGCTCCTCGCGTCCGCGCTGCTCTCGATCAGCGGTCGCAGCCCAGCGTAGGCACCCCGCACGTCACCAGGGGTAAGTGCCGTGGCCAATGCGCTGTTCACGGTGTCCAGCAGAAAGCTGATCTCACCCGAAGTTGGTTGCGGCACATCGGGTATGGGTCCTGGGGCCGCCTCGTCGGTGAGCCCCAGGTACACCCGGCCGAGCTGTTCGGGCATGGCGAACACGAACCGGTTCAACTCGCCCGGTATCGGGATGGTCAGCGCGGCAGCCGGATTGCCGAAGACTGAAGCCTCGAACACCAAATGCGTACCGCGACTGGGCCGTAGCGTGATGGACGGGTCCACCTCACCCGCCCAGACACCGGCGGCGTTGATCACGGCACGGACGGTCACGTCGAACGTCTCGCCCGTGACCTGCTCGGTGAGCGTGACCGAATCGCCTCGCGCGCCAGTCGCGGCCAACCGGGTCAGAATTCGAGCGCCGTGTTGGGCAGCCGTGCGCGCGACGGCGACCACCAGCCGGGCGTCGTCGATGAGCTGACCGTCGTAGGCCAGAAATGCGCCGTCCAGACCGTCGGTACGCACGGCGGGTACCAGCTCGACCGCCCGGGCGGCGTCCACCCGACGCGACCGCGGCAAAACCCTGGCAGGGGTTCCCGCGAGTTTGCGCAGCGCATCCCCGGCGACGAACCCGGTGCGGACCAGTGCCCGCGAAGTGCCGCTCATCGACGGTAACAGCGGGACCAACTGCGGCATGGCCTTGACCAGGTGAGGGGCATTGCGGGTCATCAGGATTCCGCGTTCGATGGCGCTGCGCCGGGCGATGCCGACATTTCCGGTCGCGAGGTAGCGCAGCCCACCGTGCACCAGCTTGGAGCTCCACCGGCTCGTGCCGAACGCCAGATCGTGTTTCTCCACCAGCGCTACGCTCAGCCCGCGGGTGGCGGCGTCGAGTGCGATGCCGGCGCCGGTGATGCCGCCCCCGATGACAAGCACATCGAGTTGCTCGCCATCGGCGAGTGCAGCAAGTTCGGTGACCCGGCGGGCCCGGTTGAGTGCGGCGGAGCGGGTCATGGTGCGAGGTATCCGTTCAGTGCGTTGGTCAGTTCACGGGCGAGCGCGTCGGCATCCAAGATCGGCTCGACCATCTGCGCAGACTGGATCGCCGACTGCGTGATCAGCAGGCACATGGTGGCGAGTTGGCGCGGATCGCCTCCGCGTACGCTGCCATCTTCCTGCGCAAGCTTGAGCTCCCCGGCGACTGCATCGATCAGGATCTGCTGGCTGGTGCCCAGTCGTTCGGCGATGTACACCATGGCCAGCTCAGGTGCGGTGTGCAGCACGGCCATGATCACCTCGTCGTGCCGCAGCCGCTGCGCGACCTGCACGATCCGCGCCACCAAGGCTTCACGCCCGGGTCCTGCGCTGTCGACGTCGTCGAGCACATGCACGATCCGCGCAGTGAGCAGCGCCGCCAGGATCGAGCGGGTGTCCGGGAAGCGGCGGTAGACAGTCGGCCGGCTCACGCCGGCGCGGCGAGCGATTTCAGCCAAGGTGACCCGGTCGATGCCGTATGCCAGTACACAGCCGGCGGCCGCGTCGAGGATGCGGTCCCCCAGAGACTCCCCTGCTCGATCGTTACTGATTGACATCATATGTAATACTGTAACGCATGACGCGCCCGGCTGAGCAGCTCCTACCTCCGATGAAATGGAATGCTTGGGGTGATTCCCAAGCCGCCAGACCGCTATCCGACGGGATTCGAGCCCTGCTGCGCCAGGCTCTCGGCGTCGGCGAGACCCAGGTGCCCGAGCTCACCGCCGAGCAGGTTCGGCTGCGACCCTCTGCGCTCGACGAGACACACTGCGCCGCGCTGGCTGCGATCGTCGGCGCACCGCACTGCGCCACTGACGACACGTCCCGGCTTCTGCACGCCAGCGGGAAGTCGACCCTGGACCTGTTGCGCCGCAAGGATTCCGAAGTACAGGATGCGCCCGACGCCGTGCTGCTGCCGGGCTCCGAGGACGAGATAGCCGAGCTGCTGGCTTACTGTTCGGCCCAGCGCATCGCGGTCGTCCCGTTCGGCGGCGGCACCAGTGTGGTGGGCGGCCTCGACCCCTTTCGTGACGGCCTCACCGCCGTCGCCGCACTGGATCTGCGCCGACTGAACCGGCTGATCAGCCTGGACAAGGTGTCGGGCGAGGCCGAGTTTCAGGCCGGGGTCACCGGGCCCGAAGCGGAGAAACTTCTTGGTGCACAGGGATTCTCGCTCGGCCACTTTCCGCAGAGCTTCCAGTTCGCCACCATCGGAGGATTCGCCGCCACCCGGTCCTCCGGGCAGGATTCCGCGGGTTACGGTCGGTTCGACGACATGGTCCGCGGGGTGCGGGCGGTGACGCCGGCCGGCGTGCTGGATCTCGGCCGTGCTCCCGCGTCTGCGGCCGGGCCGGATCTGCGTCAGCTCGTCGTAGGTTCGGAAGGCGCGTTCGGGATCATCACCCGGGTGCGGGTACGCGTTCACCCCGTTCCCGAGTCCACCCGCTACGAGGCGTGGTCGTTCCCCGACTTCGCCGCCGGCGCGGACGCGCTGCGCGCAGTCATCCAGACCGGAACCGGTCCGACCGTGATCCGGCTGTCCGACGAGGTGGAGACGGCCGTGAACCTGGCCACCACGGAAAGCATTGGTGAGCAGAGCATTACCGGCGGCTGCCTGGCCATCACGGTGTTCGAGGGCACTGAAGCGCATGCCGAGAGCCGTCATGCCGAGACACGGGCGGTGCTGGAGCAGCACGGTGGCACGTCGCTGGGTGAGGCCCCGGCGCGGGCCTGGGAGCAAGGCCGGTTCGGGGCACCGTACCTGCGGGATTCCCTGCTGTCCGCCGGTGCGCTGTGTGAGACGCTCGAAACCGCTACCAATTGGTCGAACGTCGCGGCGTTGAAAGCCGCTGTCACCGAGGCCTTGACGACCGCGCTGGCGCCGGCACTGGTCATGTGCCACATTTCGCATGTGTATGCCACCGGCGCCTCGCTGTACTTCACCGTCGTCGCGGCACAGCACGACAATCCGATCGAGCAGTGGCGGGCCGCCAAGGCCGCGGCCACCGATGCCATGGTGCGCACCGGCGCCACCATCACCCACCATCACGCGGTCGGCGCGGATCATCGTCCGTGGATGGGCGCCGAGATCGGCGAACTCGGCGTCGAAGTGCTGCGCGCAGTCAAGCGCACCCTGGACCCGGCCGGAATCCTCAACCCGGGCAAGCTGATTCCGTGATCACCCCTTTGGCCCACGTCACGGTGCTGACCAATCCGCTGTCCGGGCACGGCAATGCGCCACACGCTGCCGAACGCGCGGTCGGCCGGTTTCAGCGGCACGGCCTGGACGTGAACGCCATCGTGGGCACCGACGCCGATCACGCCCGCCGCCTCGTCGGTGAGGCCCTCGAGGCCGGAACCGATGCGCTCGTGGTGGTCGGCGGCGACGGCGTGATCTCGTTGGCTCTGCAGGAGTTGGCCCAGGGTGACGTTCCGCTGGGCATCGTGCCAGCTGGCACCGGAAACGATCATGCCCGTGAGTTCGGCCTGCCCACAAACGATCCCGAAGCAGCGGCCGATGTGATCGCCGCCGGCCGCACCGAGACTATCGACCTCGGTCGCATCGTCGACCGCTCCGGTGTCGTCAAGTGGTTCGGCACCGTGATGGCCGCCGGCTTCGACTCGCTGGTCAGCGACCGCACCAACCGCATGCGTTGGCCGCACGGCCGGATGCGCTACAACGTGGCCATGGTCGCCGAGTTGTCGAAGCTGCGCTTGTTGCCGTTCCGGCTGGCCTTCGACGGCGGACCGGAGGTCACGACCGATCTGACACTGGCGGCCTTCGGCAACACCCGCAGCTACGGCGGCGGCATGCTGATCTGCCCGGGCGCCGACCACACCGATGGCCTGCTCGACATCACCATGGTCCATTCGGCGTCGCGTACCAAGCTGATTCGCGTGTTCCCCAGAGTGTTCAAGGGCACCCACGTCAATCTGCCCGAGGTCACCACCAGACGGGCCGCGACCGTGGAGGTCGACTGCCCTGGCATCAACGCCTATGCCGACGGCGATTTCGCTGCGGCCCTCCCGGTGACAGTGTCCGCGGTATCTCAGGCGCTCCGAATCCTCGTGCCCTGACCTGTACCTGTCGGCCGCTATGGTGCGGTATCGGCGTGTTCTTCCCGATGTGCCGAGCTGGACAAGGTACGTTGCTGCGGGTGGGTGGATCGAGTCAACGGAGCCTCATGGAAGCAAGTAAGCACGTCGGCCGCGCCGGCGCACTGGCGGTCGCGCTCGGCATCGGTACGGCGCTGACCGCCGGTACCGGTGTCGCATGGGCCGACGACAGCGGCAGCGACACCGGCAAGACAAGCACCAGCAGCAGCGAAGGCAAGACCCGCCGGACAGCCACTTCAGCAGCGACCCGCAAGGGTCCACTGTCGAAGATCGCCGACCGCGTCCACAAGGATGTCGAAGCCGGCCCCGATAGTGCCGGAAGTGCCCTGAAGCGCAACATCTATAACCGGCCCGGCACATCATCGCCGCGCGCGGAGACACGCATGAAAGTCAAGGGCGAGGCTCCAAAACGGGTTGCGTCGCGCGCGAGTAGCGGGAAGCTCGACACCACCAAGGTCGTCCCCGAGGCCGCCGGTACAGTACCGGATCTGCACCGGACCGAAGCCCCGAACACCGTGGTCGTGAAGGTCAAGGACGCGACCGCGGCTGCGGCGCAGCACAGCCCGGACATTGCGCCGACTCCTGTTACCCCCGGCCCGTCGCCCGCACTGTGGGCCGTAATGGCTTGGGCCCGCCGGGAAACCGAGCGGACGATCAACCCGAACGGCACCGCGAGCCTCGTATCGGTGACTGACGCGGCACCGGCGGCCGCGGTGAGTGATGTCCAGCTGACGGCAGCGGTCAGCCCGAACACGACAGTGGGCCCCAACCAGCTGACTCCCAAGCCGGCAGCCCCGCAGGTCGGTGAGACCACCTCCGTGGGTTGGGTGACCGGAGATTCCACGGCATCGTGGTATGTGGGAGGCACCGATCTCGGCATCATGTGGGACAACGGCTCAGGGAAGATTCTGACGATCTTCGGCGACACCTTCGACGACAGCGCGATGACCACCGGTTGGCGCAACAACGTGCTGTTCCGCACGGGCGACAGGAATCTGGGCGACGGGCTGCAGTTCGATGAAGGCGTGGTCACCCCGGGTGGAACCGGTCCGGGCACCAACTACGACGCCAATACGTGGTGGGGCCCGGCAGCGAGTTATCAGAACGGACTTGGCGCGGGCCCCATCGGTGCCTCACAGGTGATCCTGGCGAGTCCTGCCCTCAACGGTCTGGTCGGTACCACCTACACGATGATTCCCACCTCGGCCATCTCGGTCACCCAGGGTGACAAGACCACCCAGTACGTGACGGTCATGTCGGTGCGGACGTGGGACAACCCGGGCAGCTGGACCACCAACTATTCTGCGATCGCCTATTCCACTGACGGCGGCGAGCATTGGACCGTCGACCCCGATACCGTACGGGCCTCGGGCTTCTTACGAACCAACCAGTCGTTCGTCGCCGGCAATCAGAACTTCCAGCAGAACGCGCTGGTGTATGGCAACGCCGATGATCCCAACTCGTGGACGTCAGGGACGGTCGGCGAGGGTGAGCGCTACGTCTACGTGTACGGAACACCTTCGGGCCGTCAGGGTTCGGCGTATGTTGCGCGCGTCGCCGAGAGCGACCTCACCAATCTCGACGACTACGAGTACTGGTCAGGTGAAGACAAGGGCGGGTGGGTCAAGGGTGATCCCTCGGCGGCGACGTCGGTGATCGGCGGCGGCAACAGTAATTACCTGCCACTGCTGCCCAAGACCGGGTTCCTGGGCCACATCAACAAGTCGATCGCGGGCTTCATCAACGGCATCTGGGTCGGCGGTATCCCGACCAGAGGCAACGTCAGCGAGATGTCCGTGCAGTACAACGAATATCTCGGGAAGTACGTCGTGCTGTACACCGACGGCGGCAACAACGTGGTGATGCGAGTGTCCGACTCACCACAGGGTGAGTGGTCCGATGCCACCGTCCTGGTGGCGAACAACACGCTCGTCACGGATCCCGTTCTGGGGACCACACAGTCGGGCATGTACGCACCGATGATCCACCCGTGGTCGGGCACGGATCAGCTGGGTGCCGAGAACGAGCAGTACCTGTACTACAACCTCTCCTACTGGGGTGCCTACAACGTCGCGCTCAAGCAGACCGACCTCTCACCCATGAAAATCCAGTACACGTAACAGATCTGTCCTCATGAACCGTTCGCTCGCACTCGCTGTGGCCGCCATCGGGACCGCCGCCGCAGTGGGTGCCGGGGCGTGCGCCCGGGCGAATCCCGAACCAACACAGCCAGGCCCGTCCGAGACCGCGGCCCCGCGGGCCGGTTCCGGGTGCGACGACAATCTCGACAGTGCGTTGACGGAATTGCCCCACCCGGCCGCAGAAACCGGCACCGCCAAGAACTTGCTGCAGTGCACCGGCGGGGCGTGGCAGGGATACCTCGACCCCTATCCGGCCTCGGATCGCTGGCTGACCACCGGGCCCGAACTTGTCCTGCACGGTCAGGGTCGGAGGAACCCCGAGGTGCGAGCGGGTACGTGGACGGCGACGCCCCAGACCGACGAAACATCGTGTCGTGCCGAGGTTGTCGACGTGGTGGCTGCCGGTGAAACGTCGCCACCCGAGACGCACGCCGCCGATCCGGGCCAGCCGCTGACAATCGAATTCAGCGACCACCTGTTCACGGCGACGCTCAGCGGCTACTGCTTGTGGCAGCGCGGCTGACGCGCTACCCGACTCCCCTATTGAGCCAGCTGACTTCGCCGGCGTCCCCGCCGTCACGATAGGGCTCCAGCGCTTCGTCCCAGGCCGTGCCGAGTACTGAATCCAGTTCGGCGGCCAGCATGTCAGCGCCGCCGGCCATCAACGTCCGCAGCCGCATCTCGCCGACCATGACGTCGCCGTTGGCACTCATCGCACCGCTCCACAGACCGAGCTGCGGGGTGTGGCACCAACGGTGGCCGTCGACACCGGCACTGGGATCCTCGGTCACCTCGAACCGCAGCACCGACCAGGACCGCAGGGCGTTCGCCAACTGCGCTCCCGTGCCGACCGGGCCGACCCAATTGGTGACGGCACGTAGCTGCCCCGGCATCGCCGGTTGGGGCGTCCACTTGAGATTCGCCCGCGCCGACAGGGTCGACGACAACGCCCACTCGACATGCGGGCATACCGCCGCGGGTGAGGCGTGGACGTACACCACGCCTGTCGCCGCGTCGGCGAACTGGTTCGACGCACGCATCTGCTACTCCTTCGGCTTCACGAGGGACGTCTTCCCCAACGACCTAGCGATACCGATCGAGTAATGCAGTTGTGTCGTGCGTGTCTATTGTGCCTCGTGTGGCCTATGTTGCGCTAGTCTGACCCGATTTCTCTCAGGACACCGTCAGATATTGCTGGCCACAGCGGGTACGTCCACTCCCCGAAGTCGCGGTCGGTAAGCACCACCAACGCCGCATCAGCGTCGGGATCCACCCACAGAAACGTCCCCGACTGGCCGAAATGGCCGAACGTGGCCGGCGAGTTGGTCGCACCGGTCCAGTGCGGCGATTTGCTGTCGCGAATCTCGAACCCAAGCCCCCAATCGTTGGGTCGCTGCGCGCCGAAGCCCGGTAACACACCCGAGAGACCGGGAAACTGCACCGCGGTGGCGGCCGTGTGCATTGCCGGGGACACCAGCGCAGGCTGCAACAGCTCACGAGCGAACTTCGCCAGGTCGGCTACCGTCGACGTGCCCCCGAATCCCGCAGCGTCGGCCCCGCCGGACAGCGTCGACGCCGACATCCCGAGTGGCTCGAATACCGACTCGGTGAGGTACTGGCCGAACTCGATCCCCGACTCTTTCTCGATCGCCCGTGCCAGCACCGCGAATCCGGCGTTGGAGTAGATGCGACGCGTACCCGGCTTGGCGAGGACCTCAGTCGACAACATGGCCATGCCCGAGGCGTGTGCGAGGAGATGGCGGATGGTCGAGCCAGGCGGGCCGGCCGGCGTGTCGAGTTCGACGACCCCTTCCTCGACAGCGATCTGCGCGGCCCGCGCTACCAATGGCTTGGTCACCGACGCGAGCGCGAACGGCTTGGCCGTATCACCGTGGGCGCCACGCACCCCGAAAGGCCCTACCACCGCGGCGGCCGCGGCCGTCACCGGCCAGTCGTCAAGGACTTCCAGAACATCCGCAACGCTCATCGGTGCTCCTTTGCTCTTCGCGCAAGCGCTCATCACCCGAAAACCTAGCCCGTGCGCCCCATGCCACGCGCAAGCAATCCATCCGCCAAACCGGCGGCCACGGCGTCCACTTCGGCAACCAGGCGACGCAAGTCGACGCCACGCCGCACCAACTCGGCGGTGTCGGCGCTCGACTCCACCGAGAGCCGGTACACATCGCAAATCGCGCGGTAGGCCGATTGCGAGGCCTGCGTGGTTTCGCACCACTGTTGCATCGACCGAGTCCAGGACCGCAGCCGCTCGCGGTCGCCACGACGCTGCGCCAGGCTCAACGCTCGCCGGTAGACATCGCCGGCCCACTCCATCGGCACTCGCTCATCGAGCATCGGCAACAGGACATCGTCGAGCGTCGCCACACCGGCGGCGGCGTCGACCGCGGTGGTGCTCAGACCCTCGAGCACGCGCGCCAGCGTCGTCACGGCCACGTCGTCGATGCGTCCGGCGATTCCCGCGAGTTCCCGCGCCGCATCGGCCTGCTGGCTCGATTCGTCGGCGTCGGCCGCAATCACTCCGGTGAGATACATCAGGTAACCGTGCGCGCCGACCTCCGGAACACCGCGCAGAAGCACCTCAGCCCGCTGCGCCCAATGCCGCGCCAGGGCTAGATGACCGCGAGCCAGCCAGGCCAGGCCGAGTTCGGCCGCCTTCATGGCAGCCTGAACGGGATCCGTGCGCAGTAAGCGGCTGTGGACACGTTCGTTGATTCGCACGGCTTCCCCGCCGTGGCCCTGGCGCCAGGCCACCGCCGCGAAAACCGCAAGATCGTCAGTGTCGAGTGCCTGCACGCCTTCGACACGGCTGAAGGATTCGTAACTGGTGCGCCAGTCATTTCGCCGGTACGCCGACCGCGCGATGACGAGAAGTTCGGTCCGATCGTCCACCACAACCAACGATATCGCGAAGGTGCGCAAGGGGCCGTCGGTTCGGTACGCGCGGTATTAGGTTATGAGCATGAGCCAGATTGTTCGTGGCGTCATCGCCCGTAGCGCCAAAGCGCCCGTCGAGTTGGTAGAGATTGTTATTCCGGATCCGGGTCCCGGTGAGGTAGTGGTGTCCATCCAGGCGTGCGGGGTGTGCCACACCGATCTGACCTACCGCGACGGTGGCATCACCGACGAATTCCCTTTCCTACTCGGCCACGAAGCCGCAGGCCTCGTCGAGTCGGTGGGTGAGGGTGTCACCCACGTCGCCCCCGGCGACTTCGTGATACTCAACTGGCGAGCGGTATGCGGGGAATGCCGCGCCTGTAAACGCGGCCGCCCCCACCTGTGTTTCGACACCCACAACGCCATCCAAAAGATGACTCTCACCGACGGCACCGAACTCACCCCCGCCTTGGGCATCGGCGCCTTCGCTGATAAAACCCTGGTGGCCGAAGGCCAATGCACCAAAGTCGACCCCACTGCCGACCCCGCCATCGCCGGGCTGCTCGGCTGCGGTGTCATGGCCGGCATCGGCGCCGCCGTCAACACCGGTGCGGTCACGCTCGATGACACCGTCGCCGTCATCGGCTGCGGTGGCATAGGCGACGCCGCCATCGCCGGCTCAGCCCTGGTCGGCGCCAGAAAGATCATCGCCGTCGACACCGACAACACAAAGCTCAACTGGGCCCGCGATTTCGGCGCGACCCACACCATCAACGCACTCGAACTCGACCCGGTCGAAACTATCCGGGACCTCACCGACGGCGTCGGCGCCGACGTCGTGATCGATGCGGTCGGACGTCCCGAAACCTGGAAGGAGGCCTTCTACGCCCGGGCCCTGGCCGGCACCCTCGTGCTGGTCGGCGTTCCCATCCCCGGCATGACGCTGGAGATGCCGCTGGTCGACTTCTTCTCCCGCGGTGGATCATTGAAGTCCTCGTGGTACGGCGACTGCTTACCCGAACGCGACTTCCCCACCCTCATATCCCTCTACATGCAGGGCCGCCTCCCCCTGCAGAGGTTCGTCACCGAACGCATCAGCCTGAATGCCGTCGAAGAGTCCTTCCATCGCATGCATGCCGGTGAGGTGCTGCGTTCGGTGGTCGTGCTATGAGCGCGATCCAGCGGGTGGTCACCTCCGGCACCTTCTCCCTCGACGGCGGCACCTGGGACGTCGACAACAACATCTGGCTCATCGGTGACGACTCCGACGTGGTGGTCTTCGACGCCGCCCACACCGCACAACCGATCATCGACGCCGTCGGCGGCCGCAACGTCGTCGCGGTGGTCTGCACCCACGGGCACAACGACCACATCACGGTCGCGCCTCAACTCGCGGCGGCCCTGGACGCCCCGGTGCTGCTGCACCCCGCCGACGAGATGCTGTGGCGAGAAATCCACCCTGACGATGCCTTCCGCCCCGTTACCGACCGCCAGGTACTGACCGTCGCCGGAATCGACCTGCACGCCCTGCACACCCCCGGGCACTCCCCGGGCTCCGTCTGCTGGTCAGCACCCGACTTGAGCGCCGTCATCTCCGGGGACACCTTGTTCCACGGCGGCCCGGGAGCCACCGGACGCTCCTACTCCGACTTTCCCACCATCCTCGACTCCATCTCCAAGCGGCTCGGCGTCCTCCCCGGAGAGACCGTGGTCTACACCGGCCACGGCGACACCACCACCATCGGAGACGAAATCATTCATTACGACGACTGGGTGGCGCGCGGCCACTGACGATGCACCGCGAGGAACGAGCGGGGAGGAGGAAGTGGCCAAACCAACACCGCCACTGACGATGCACCGCGAGGAGCGAGCGGGGATCGGCACCTCGCCGTATGCGTGGACCGGACCGGTCGCGCAGGATCGCGATCGGCGGCGGAGCTAGATATGCCGGAATCCAGCCTCGTGGTGCGCCCGGACCCGGACGATGATCGCAACCAGACGCCGAGTTCGCGGTTACAGGCGGCCGGATTGAGCTCGGCGATAACACTTTTCGCCGAGGCCGCCCGCACCGTACCGCTGCCGGCCCCGCCCCAGCCGATCGTCATCGCCGACTACGGCGCGGGTACGGGGCACAATGGCCTGCTCGCGATCGGAACGGCGGTCAGCGTGCTGCGAGGCCGCACCCGCCCCGAACATTCGGTCCTGGTGACGCACACAGATACTCCCGACAATGACTTCACCACGATGTTCCGCACTCTCTCGGAGGATCCGGACTCCTATCTGCGCAGGGATACAGCAACGTTCGCCTCAGCAGTCGGCCGGTCCTACTACAACCAGATCCTGCCGTCGAACAGCATCAACCTGGGCTGGTCGGCGTGGTCGATTCTGCAGCTGAGTCGGGTGCCGATGCCGGTCGGCGATCACATCGCGGTGGCCTACAGCGCCGAGGCCCACGTCAAAGCCGCCTACGCGCAGCAGGCCGCACACGACTGGCAGGAGTTCGTGGCGTTCCGAGGGCGCGAGCTATGTCCCGGCGGCAAACTCGTGGTCCTGACGATGGCCCTGACCGAGGATGGCGACTTCGGCTGTCGCCCAGCGCTATTCGCTCTCAACGACGCGCTTTGTGAACTGGCTGACGACGGAGTCATCAGCGGCGACGAATTGCATCGGATGTCATTGCCCATCGTGGGCCGCGCCGCAGCGGATTTTACCGCCCCCTTCGTGCCGTCCGGGCATTTCGAACGGCTGTCCGTCGAACACCTCGAGGTGTTCGATGCCGACGACCGATTCTTCAACCAGTACCGCATCGACCATGACGCAAAGGCCTTCGGCGCCCAGTGGGCCGCGTTCTGTCGGTTCGCGGTGTTCGGCGCGCTGGCCGATGTCCTCGACGGAACAGGTCGGCGCCCGGTGTTCTTCGACCGGCTCGAAGCCGGCGTGGCAGCCCGGCTGGCCGCGGCCCCGGAACAGACGCGAATCCCACTCGCCGAGGTGGTTCTGGTCAAGCGAGCCAAGAGTTAAACCGACCGCGGGTCGGCCGGCCGTGGCGTCCTGCTGGTGTTCCTCAGTTGACCCTTGAATTGCATTGCCCGGTAAGGCCATCCGGTATCGGTGCGCCACTGGGACACCACCAGTCCGACCCCGCCCTGCACGTCGAAGCGTGAGCCCGGCAGTAGATAGCCGCCATAAAGCTGGGCGACCCTGCTGTCGGCGGGGTCTTCGTCGGCCCACGACGACCCGACAACCGGTATCTGTAACGGCGCCGTGTACGTGTTGGCGACCGGCGAATCGACGACGCGGTAGCCGAGAGCGTACTGCGACGCCAAAAACCCGCCCAGAACCCATGTTCGGGCGGATACCCGACGGAATGTCAGCTCTCCCCAGCGTTCTCCGGGTGGGGTGATCGGTGTGGCCCGCCGGCCCCATCCCCAGCTGCCGTTGGTGAAGCCCCAGCAGCTGTACTGGGTGCGTTGCCCGATCTGTTGGGGCCGCACCCGCATCAGGATGACGCCCTTGTCACGCTGAAAACCTGTGGCCACCACATAAACCCAGCCGTCGTCGGGGTCGTAATCCCAGGACCAGCACTGCGCGTAGCCGCCCTGGAGATCGCCCGGGAACTTGGCCTGCTCCCCCATATGGGTCCAGGAGACACCGCTGTCGTCCGAGCGCCAGATCTCGGTCCACATCACATTGCCGAAGCCGTGGTTGACGATGGCGTGCAGGTAGATCGAATCATCTACGCGGAGCAGATCTGACGGGATCACGGTGCTGATACCGCCGCGGCTCCATCCGCTGGATGCGTCGTCATGAATGTACGGCCACAGCTGGCGCGCATAGCCGGGATCAGCCCCGGCGGCACGTTCGTAGACGATCTCATGATCGGCGTCGCCGGTGCCGATCAGCGCCACCGGGGAACGCCAATCACCCTGCCCCACCATCGTTCCCGAGAAGGTGTCGCCGAACACCGAGACCAGCTTGCCGTTGGGCGCCACGACCGATGCACCGAGGTCGGTGGCAGTCACACCGAAGCGGGAGGTGCGGCCCGGGCCGGTCAGGTCGACGACCTTGCCGTTGAGCATCGGCAGCCTCGGAGTCTGGTCACCCTGCAACGGGCGGCCGGCGCCGCCGCCGACGCTCACGTGCACAACCGCAGGCCGCCGGGCTCACAATCCAGCCGTACGACCTGCGCCGAGCCGGCAAACCCCACAACGAGTCCGCTTCCGAGGATCAAGGACAGGGCGGCCGCGGCAGCCGTGCGCTTGAAGGTCACAATGGGTGAGTATCGCAGTCTTCATCAGCGTCGTCACCGGTATTGCCTACCGACGTTTCGGTCGGGCCCGGCGGCGCGGCGTCCGGCTACCTGCTGATCCTCGACGAATCGACGGCCTCCCTTGATGTTTCGACAAAGTCGCGGGTGCTGGACCTGTTCATCGCGCACGACCTGGCGGTGTGCACCGGATAGGGCCTTCCCCGTCGCCGCCGCTGAGCGCACGATGGAAGTGTTCGCCGAGTAGGCGAAGGGAGGATGGACGATGAAAGCGCACGTCGGCGATTTTCTGGTTGTGAAGGGCACAACCACCGACCAGCATGAGCAGCACGCCGAGATCATCGGGGTTCGCGCCGAGGACGGCTCTCCCCCGTACGAGGTGCGGTGGTTGGTCACCGGCCGCGAAGCGGTGATGTACCCCGGAACGGACGCCGTGGTGGTCTCGGCCGCGGAACACTCGCGGGCCGCCGAGCGAGTGGCCGAACGGACCGGCCGCCCCGGCGCCGAACACTAGGCCAGGAGCGACGCTCGGCCGATATAAGCGCCACCACTGTGGGTATAGCTGTCACGTGGGCTGCGATGCGTTTGTCTTGGGCGGCGGCGGAGTGCTGGGCGCGGCCGAGGTCGGCATGGCCCGCGCCCTCCTGGAGGCGGGAGTTCACCCCGATCTGGTATGCGGCACATCGATCGGGGCGATCAACGGCGCGGCGATCGCGGTGGACCCCACCCTGGGAGGTGTGACGCGCCTATTGACGATTTGGGACGCGCTTTCCGGAGACGGAATCTTCGACGGCTCCCCGCTGCGGCAGGTCGCCGAGGTCGTGCGCAGCAAGACAGCGTTGCACGACAACCATCAACTCCGTGAGCTGTTGCGTGAGCACTTGCCCATCAAAACCTTCGAAGATCTCCCGGTACCCTTCGAATGCGTCGCCGCCAGCATCGAACGCAGCCGTGAGCACTGGTTCAACACCGGCGACCTGATCGAGCCGGTGCTGGCCTCGTGTGCACTGCCCGGGGTGTTTCCCCCGGTGCGAATCGGCGATGAGCACTTCTACGACGGTGGCCTGGTGAACAGCATCCCACTGAATCGCGCGGTGACCCTCGGCGCCGATACCGTTTGGGTGCTGCATGTCGGCCGGCTGGAAGAAGAACTCACCCCACCGCAGTTCCTGTGGGAGGTCGGCTTCGTGGCCTTTGAGATCTCGCGCCGACACCGCTTTCTCCGCGATCTGGAGCACGTGGGTTCCGACGTCGCTGTGCATGTGCTGCCATCTGGTCTGCCCCAGCGGCCGGCCGCCACGTGGTCGAATCTGCGCTACCGCGATACCCGGCGCATAGCGCGACGTGCTGAACTGGCGTACGACGCCACGCGAGAATATCTTGAGGCGCTGTCATGACGGCCCTGCACCGGGCTGCGACCATACCGGTCATCGCGACCCTCATGCTCTTCATATTGCTCACGGGGCCAATCTATTTGGTCGTCGCCGGCCTGGTCAGCCTGACGACTCGGTCAAGCCGTCCGCTGCGGTCCGTGGCTTTGGTGATGGCGTACGCACTGATCGAATTGCGCACATTGGCCAAGCTTCTGGGTGGTGACCGCGACTGCGATCGGCTGATGTTCGACTTCGGCAGCATGGCCCACGACGCTGTCCGCCGGCTTCTCGACGTCGAGGTCGCGATAGGTCCGGGCTCAGTGACCTCCGAAGAGATTCCCGACGGCGCGCCTGTCATCGTGCTGTCACGGCACTGCGGCCCCGGGGACAGCATTCTGATCGCCTGGCTGCTGATGACCGAATACCGCCTACAGGTCCGGGTTGTCGCCAGGGCAGCTCTCCGGCTGGAACCTGTTTTCGACGTCGCGGGTCAGCTGGGGTGTGTGTGCTTTGTGAGTCACGGCGACCGCGCCCGTGCCCAGATCCGAGATCTGGCTGCATCGCTGTCCAGTGGACAAGCACTACTTCTGTTTCCCGAAGGCGCGAACTTCAGTGTGTCGCGGTGGCGCGCCACTATCGCCGAGCTCCGCTCGACGGGCCGGATTCGCGCAGCCGCACGGGCGTTCCGCCAGTCCCATACGCTGCCGCCACGTGCAGGCGGTGCGATCGCCGCGGTGTCCGGCGCGCCGAGCGCGAGCGTCCTTGTGCTGAGCCATACCGGCTTCTGTCCTGACGGGCGAGCACGCCCCTGGTGGCAGCTGCCGATTCACCGACAGCTCCTGGTCCACACCGAACTGTTTCGGGCAGACCAGCGTCCGCGGCCCGATGAAATCAGCGCTTGGCTCGAACAGACGTGGGCTCGGATCGACTCCTGGGTCGCCGAGCAGGCCGATCACCCCTGAGCAGCCCAGTGGTGGCGGCCGGCGCTACCACTGGGCTGCTCAGGAGAACCCTAATCCTTGAACGCGTCCTTGACCTTCTCGCCGGCGTCCTTCAAATGTGACTTCACTTGGTCGCCCTTGCCTTCGTTTTCGGTGCTCTTGTCGCCGGTGATCTTGCCGATAGCTTCCTTGGCCTTACCGCCCAGTTCCTGACCCTTGTTCTTCGCTTTGTCGATTGCGCTCACAGTTCTTCTCCTCTTTCGCGGAGGCGACCCGCGTGGCCGACCGTCCCAGCCCTTGGATACCTCACGAACCGGTAATCGAAACTCGGCGTCCACCATGCACCATGGGTCGTGGTGGCCCTCAGCAGATCCCGAGTTATGAAGGGCCTGCGCGACGGTCAGTCACGCGGCAGCGGTAGAACGATCGCGACCTCGGTGCCTGCGGTTGTCGCGTGGGCATCGAACTGGCCGCACGATGCGAGGACCTTGGTGCGGATCGATGCCATGCCGATGTGGCCTTCGGCAATGCTTTTCGCCAACCGCGCATCGGAGATACCGACCCCGTCGTCGATGATCCGCAACCGCGCCTCGCCGGCCTCGCAGCTCAGCTCGATGCGCAAGGTCTGAGCGTGGGCATGTTTGATGACGTTGGTGGTGAATTCACGCGCCGCGCTGTACAGCAGATGATCGGCGTCGGTGCGAAAGTCCGCGGGCCAGGTCGAGGAGTCGATGTCGACCGCGAGATCGTCACGGGCGGCGATGCTGTCGGCCAGTGCCTCGATCGCGGCTTTGAGGCCGGCGCGGTTGAGGATCTCGGGGTGCAGCTCACGGACAGCGTCGCGCAGCAGCGCCGAACATTCCTTGAGTGCCGTTTCCACCAGGTCCAGCGCGGGGCCCGACCCGGCCCGGACATCCTCGAGATCGCCTCGCGCAACGAGCACGTACTGCAGCGGCCCGTCGTGTAGTCGCTCCGAGAGAGCTTGGCGTTCACGCTTCTCCAAACCCAGCACATCGTCGAGCAGTTGGGTTCGCTGTCGGGCCAGCTCCTCGATTGTCTCGACCTTCGACCGCTGAATCCGGGACAACGCGACCGAACCGGCCGCCAGCCCCGATAACACGATGGTGTTCAACAGAATCGACGACCACGGCTCTTCGTTGCCGGCCTGGCTGATCCAACTGACCACGATGTATGCCGTGATCGTCGGAATCGCCGTGACGGCACTGAGGAACGGATCCAGCTGCGCCGCGGCGATCACCGGAATCAGGAACAGCCCGGTACGCAACACATTCGACGTCCATTCCTCCGGCGAGTGCAAGCCGGTGAGCACCGAGAGGATGGACACCAGCGCGACGTCGGCGGCGAGCATGAACAGTGCCGGCGGCCGACTGGTGATGTCTTCCGACGAGGGCCCCGTACGCAACACCCACCAGCTCCACGCGGCCAGTACGGCCACGTACACAGCCACCGCCAGGACGCAGACCCACAGGTCGCGCTGCGGGGGCTGCAACAGCAACGTGACGGCGATGTAGCCCACCAACACCACCCGCAGCGCCCACTGCAGGAGAATGCCGTAGAAGACCGGACGCCCCGACGAGTCAGGAAGGATCTGCAGCACACGAACGTTCGCCGCGCGCTCATCGTCTCCGGCCATCAAGGCTCCTGTCCCCGCAAATGCGTGGACAAAGTATAGGGCGGCAACCGATGTCGCCGGATGCTCCTCAGCGGGTCACGACGACGGCTTGTCGCCGGACACGACCTTCTTCACGGCGTTCTGCACACCTTTCGCCACGCCGCTCACGGTCGAGTTGACGCTGCCCGCCACCTTCTGCACGGGATTGGCGCGACCAGCCGGCTTACTCGATTTCATCGGATTCGGAACCGACCTGTTGGCCGAGGACAACGGCTTGTTGGGCGAGGACAACGCTGACACACCGGACAATCCGGGCAGACCGGTAGTCGACAACGACGATGTGGTCAGGTTGCCAGTGAAGATCTTGGCCGTGCTCGAGGCTTCGGCGAGCGGTCTCGTCACCAACGTGGCCGGCGCGGACAGGTCCTCTTCAGCGGTGGCCGCAGCCTTCGTCACGCCGGCCTGGACATCGCCGGGCAAAGCGCCGAGGGTGCCCGTCATATCGGATGCCGGCGGCAGCAGACCGACCGGCCGGGTCTTGGTGGGATCCTGCGGGATCGGCTGGTTGTCCTGGTAGCCCGCGTTGACGATGTCGGTAAGCGCAGGCTCGACAGCGTCGGCGACGATGTCCCCGCCGGGTAGCAACAACAGCGGCCGCACCAGCGGCAGCCTGTCGGTCGTGAAGGTCACGTACGTGACATTGCCGGACACCTCGTATTTGGTATACGTACCGTCCGGCGCGACGACGTAGTGGTAGTGCACCGGATCGGTAGGCTGAGCAGCGAGCGCTTCGGCTGGCATCGGCGCACTCGACTGCGCGCCATAGCCATAGGCGTACGCCGCAAGCGCATTTGCGTCGGCAACCACGTTGAGCGGGTAGGTCGGGGCGTCGGAGTTGATGTTGTATTCGTAGGCGGTGTCGACCACCGGAACCGACACGTCGCTGGGCTCCGGAGCTGCCGACGTCCCCAGCAGTGGCGCGAACATCCAGTAGGTGGTCCAGAATCCGCCGCCGGCCCGGTTGGTGTTGTTGTCGAGGATGACCAGTTTGACGTTGTTCAGGGCCGAGTCGTTGTTGGCTTGCATGCTCGCCAGCGCGAGTCCGGTCTGGCCGGCACCCCAACCCGATGACACCACCACCAAGTCAGGATCAGTGCTGTTCTGGTCGATCGCGTCGGCGATTCCCTGCGGCCCCAGGAAGAACGGCACCACCTGCTGCGGCGGATTCGTCTGCGCGTAGTCCGTGCCGTAGTAGGTGGAGCCGGCGAAGATCTGCGCCGTCGAGTTCGCCGGGGTGATCGCCGCGACCAGCGCCACCGCGGGCGCGGCAAAAGTCGTCGTCGTTCCCGTCATCACCGCGGTGGACAGTCCCGTAGCGCTCACCGCGGCTGCGGTCAGCCCGGGGACCCAGCGAGCTGCGGATCGGATGCGCGACGGCTGGCGATGCTTACCGGACATGAGGGCCCTTCCGTGATGGTGTCATCGGGTCTGACAGGCCGGCCGAAATGCCCCACACGCGCGGCCTCCGCTCCTGTCACGCGTGCGCCTCCGTCCCGACGATGCGCACAAAACCTCGAATTTGGCAAAAGCTAGCATGCCCGGTCAGCCGGGATAACCGGGTTCGAAGCAAAATTTCAGTGAAATCGTCCGAACGGCCGACGGCATCCAGATCGAGGCTTTGCGGCGATCGAGTAGCGCACTACGCTAGTCGGCCCCCGGCGATATTTAGCAGGCTTTCGGTATGGACCTGATCGCTGCGGATGCCGGTGAGGCGCTCCGCTGCACCACGTTCAAGCGGTGGGTGTGGGGTGCGGCCGCCGTGAGTATCGCCGGCGGCGGGATCGTCGGGGCTTTCCTGGCATTCGCCGCACCGATCGTGCTGAGTCCGACGGCCACCGAACGGTTACTTGTTCGCGGCGGAACCACGCTCGTCGTGTTCCTCGTCGTCGCCATCCCGGTGATGCTGCGGGTGCGGCGGCACCGGTTCGCCGCGAGCACCGCTTGGCTGCGGGAAAACCGCCTACCAACCGCTGCCGAACAGCGGATGACCCTGGGCGCACCGGGTGAGGCGGTGCGGATGTCGGTCATCGTGTGGGGTGTCGGGGCGGTGGTCTTCGGCTCACTGGCCGTACCCGACGCACTGTCCACCGCGCTCTACATCTTCAGCGTGGTGACGCTGGGCGGAATGTCCACCAGCGCAGTGTGGTACCTGATCGTCGAGCGCGTCATGCGGCCGATCTCAGCCCAGGCGCTCAGCGGCGGTACGCCCGAACGCCGCGTCGGACCGACCATCCAGCGCAGGCTCACCATGGCCTGGACCCTCGCCACCGGTGTGCCACTACTCGGCGTCGCGATGCTGGCACTCGGCTATCTCGCCGACTCCGATTACCGAACCCAGCGCACCATCGCGGCCATCCTGGTGCTCGTCACGGTGGCATTTGTGGTGGGGCTCTTCGCGATTCTGGTGGCCGTACGCTCGGTGGCCGAACGGGTGCGCGCGCTGCGCCACGCACTGGCACGAGTACAGAACGGGGATTTCGATGCGCGAGTCGAGGTCGACGACGCCAGCGAAATCGGCCGACTGCAAGCCGGTTTCAACACCATGGCAGCGGGTTTAGCCGAACGCGAATGCATTCGGGCCACGTTCGGCACTTACGTGGATCGCGATGTGGCCGAACATATCCTGTGCGCAGGCGGAACCTTGCAGGGCCAGGAGGTGGACGTCACGCTGATGTTCGTCGATGTCCGCGGTTTCACGACATTCGCCGAGCAGCTCCCGCCTGCCGATGTGGTCGCCACGCTCAACCGCCTGTTCGAGCGGATCGTTCCGCTCGTCCATCAACACCACGGGCACGTCGACAAGTACGCCGGTGACGGTCTCATGGCGGTCTTCGGTGCACCCCGGCACCGGGCTCGTCACGCCGACGAGGCGCTCGCGGCCGCGCTGCAGATCGCCGATGCGGTGCACGTCGAGTTCGGCGGTCGGCTGTCGGTGGGTGTCGGGCTCAACTCGGGTCCGGTAGTAGCCGGAAATGTCGGTGGCGCAGGACGTTTCGAGTTCTCGGTTATCGGCGACACGGTCAACGTGGCCGCCCGCGTCGAGGCAGCCACCCGGCAAACCGGCGATGCGGTCCTACTCACGGCCGATACGCTCGAGCTCCTCACCGACCACCGCGTCACGTTCTCCGAACGTCCGGGCCTGACCCTCAAGGGCAAGACCACGCCGGTGCAGATCTACGCGCCTGCGTGACCCGGTGGCCTATCCCGACGAATACTGTTGTGCCGGTTCGTCAGAATCGACGTGGCCGTTGCTGATGATGGTGAGGCTGTCCGGACGGATCTCATACAGTGCACCGTCGGCCGGGTTGGTGGCGTTGAACCCGTCACCGGACCGTTCGGCCTGGGCGATTTCCAGGTGGGCACCGTCGCTGAGCCGTTCGCCGCGGTAGTAGTAACTGTCCGGCCCGCTCTGGCAGATCACCGCGATCGACGACGCCGTCTTGATCATCGCCGCCGGGGTGCTGCCCGAGTCGCAGCGGGCCGTATGCCCGACGAAGCCCTGGGTGTCTGTACCGGTCATCGGGGCCGCCGCGGATCGCGTCGTGGATGTCGTCGCCGACGGTTCGGTTGACGATTCGGTGGGTGCGCTCGCACCGGTCGCCGAGGGCGACACCGCCACGGCAGTCTTGGGCGTCGAGCCGTCGCCATTACCGCTGAGCACCAGGACCGCTGCCAGCACGGCGGCGACACCGAGCAGCAGCACCGTCGCGATCACTAGTCGCACCTGGCTACGGGTCCAGCGGGATCGTCTGACCGGGCCCTCGGGGGCGTGCACCAGGGCCGGCGGCGGAGTGGGGCGGGACACGGCTTCCGGTTCCGGTACCGGCGGCGCCACGCCGACCGCAGGGTTGCCGGAGATGGCCGCCCGGGCGGCCCTGGCCAGTTCACCCGCCGATGCGTAACGGTGGGTCGGATCCTTGGCCATGCCCCGGGCGATGACGTCGTCGAACGCGCGCGGCATGCCGCGTCGCATGATGCTCGGCCGCGGCGGCGCGGAGAACATGTGGGCGCTCATGAGCTGCCGAAGGTCACCAGTCTCGAACGGTGGACGACCGATGAGGCATTCGTAGAGCAGGCAGGTCAGCGCGTAGACATCGGCCGGTGGCCCCACGGCGGCACCGGAGAACCGCTCAGGTGCCATATAGGCGCTCGAGCCGATCACCACGCCCGTCATCGTCACGGTGGCCTCGCCGCCCACGTGGGCGATGCCGAAATCGACCAGGTACGCGAAATCGTCACCGGTGAGCAGGACGTTCTCAGGTTTGATGTCCCGATGCACGAGGCCGCCGGCGTGCGCGGCGTCGAGCGCCGACGCCACCTGTGTGGCGATGGACACGGCACGTCCAGGATCGAGCGGCCCGTTCATCCGCAGCGCTTCTTTCACACTGACACCCTCGACCAGCCGCATATCTATATAGAGGACGCCGTCGATATCGCCGAAGTCGTGCACCGGGATGACATGGGGTTCTTGCAGTCGGGCCGCAGCGCGCGACTCGCGTCGAAACCGTGCCTGGTAACTACGGTCCGCGGCCACCTCGGTCCGCAGCAGCTTGACCGCGACCATCCGGTCTTTCACCGTGTCGTACGCCCGGTATACCTCTCCCATTCCCCCGACCCCTATCAGCGACCTCAGTTCGTACGGCCCGAACCGGGTGCCGACGCGCGAAGCGTCGTGGGGGGATGCCATTCCACGATCCTTTCGGCCCAGCTGGACTCGGTCGGTGACCACCGTCCGGGCATGCGCCGACGGGCAAGGTGTCGCGGTATCCAGGCGGAGGGTCTCGCGACGCGGCTTCACCAAGCCCTGGGCGCGGACGCGGTGGTCTCGGAAACGAGGATAGCGGCGGTGCGAAGCACGCCCCCGCGCCCCATTGTCACGCTGGAGTGGCAGTCGGCCTCGACAGCCACTCCAGCGTGACAAAGCGTGCGCGCACGGGCTCCACCAAACGACCGTTCAACGGGATAGGGTCGGCCGGAGCATCCCAGCCCAAATCGACCACCCAAGGTTTTCAGATGGCCGACGCCAGTGCATCCACGACGACCCACACCGGGATCGCCCGTTGGATTCGCCGACTCGCCATTCCGATCATCCTGGGGTGGATCGGCCTGGTAGCCGTGCTCAATACGACGGTGCCCCAGCTCGAGGTCGTCGCCAAGACGCGGTCGGTGTCGATGAGCCCAGGAGAGGCTCCGTCGGTGATCGCGATGAAACGTGTCGGTGTGGTGTTCGACGAGTTCCATTCCGACAGCTCGGCGATGATCGTGTTGGAGGGTGACAAGCCGCTCGGCGACGACGCGCACTACTTCTACAACGACATGGTCGCCAAGTTGAGGGCGGACACCAAGCACGTCGAACACGTCCAGGACTTCTGGGGTGATCCGCTGACAAAAGCAGGGGCACAGAGCAACGACCTAAGAGCCTCCTACGTGCAGGTCTACCTCGTCGGCAACATGGGTGAGACTCTGGCCAACGAGTCGGTGGAGTCGGTCCAGAAGCTGGTCAACGGGCTGTCCCCGCCGCCTGGGGTCAAGGTGTACGTGACGGGCCCGACGGCACTGGCCGCCGATCAGCAGATCTCCGCCGACCGCAGCATCCAGATGATCGAAATGGTCACCTTCGTCGTGATCGTCACGATGCTGCTCCTGGTCTACCGATCTGTCGTCACCGTGATCATCGTGCTGGCCATGGTGGTCATGGAGTTGTCGGCGGCGCGCGGAGTGGTTGCGTTCCTGGGCTATCACAACCTGATCGGGCTGACACCTTTTGCCACCCAGCTTTTGGTCACTCTGGCGATCGCCGCCGCCACCGACTACGCGATCTTCCTCATCGGGCGTTACCAGGAGGCGCGCGGCAACGGCGAGGACCGGGAACAGGCCTACTACACGATGTTCCACGGCACCGCCCATGTGGTGCTGGGCTCGGGCATGACGATCGCTGGGGCAACGTTCTGCCTGCACTTCACCCGGTTGCCCTACTTCCAGTCGCTGGGCATTCCGATGGCGGTCGGCATGATGGTCGCAGTGATCGCGGCGCTCACCCTCGGGCCTGCAGTCATCACGGTGGCGAGCCGGTTCGGGCGCACGCTGGAACCCCGGCGGGCCATGCGGATCCGGGGTTGGCGACGGTTGGCAACTGTCGTCGTGCGGTGGCCGGGTCCGGTTCTGCTCGGCACCATCCTGCTGTCGCTGGTGGGGCTGCTGACACTGCCCGGTTATCGGACCAACTACAACGACCGCAACTACCTGCCCGCCGATCTGCCCGCCAACGCCGGGTACGCGGCCGCCGAACGCCACTTCTCACCAGCCAAGATGAACCCCGAGCTGCTGCTCATCGAAACCGACCACGACGTTCGCAACTCGGCCGATTTCCTGGTGATCGACAAGATCGCCAAGGCCATCTTCCAGGTACCCGGGATCGGTAGCGTTCAGGCGATCACCCGTCCGGACGGCAAGCCACTGAAATTCAGCACGATTCCAGCTCAGATGAGCTTGGGCGGCGTCATGCAGACCATGAACCGCAAATACCTGACCGACCGTGCCGACGACATGCTGCTGCAGGCCGATGACATGCAGAAGACCATCGACATCATGGACCGGATGATCACGCTCATGGAGGAGATGAGCGCGACGACGCACAGCATGGTGGGCAAGACCCACGACATGGTCACTGACGTCGCCGAATTGCGGGACAGCATTTCCGATTTCGACGACTTCCTGCGACCGCTGCGCAACTACCTGTACTGGGAGCCGCACTGCTACGACATCCCGATCTGCTGGTCGATGCGATCGGTGTTCGACGGGCTCGACGGCGTCGACACGATGACCGCGAGCTTCCAGGAGCTGCTGCCTGACATGGACCGACTCGACGCTCTCATGCCGCAGATGGCGGCCATGATGCAGCCGCAGATCGAGACCATGAGAAGCACCAAGACGATGATGCTCACGATGTACCAGACCCAGAAGGGTCTGCAGGATCAGATGGCGGCCATGCAGGACGGCCAGTCCGCGATGGGTGATGCGTTCAACGATTCCAAGAACGATGACACCTTCTACCTGCCACCGGAGACATTCAACAACAGCGACTTCAAGCGCGGGATGAAGAGCTTCATCTCCCCCGACGGAAAAGCCGTGCGGTTCATGATCTCTCACGAAGGCGACCCGTTGACGGCCGACGGCATCAAGCTGATCGACGGGATCAAGCTGGCTGCCAAGGAAGCCATGAAGAACACGCCGTTCGAGGGGTCCAAAATCTACCTGGGCGGGACCGCAGCGGCATTCAAGGACATGCAGGAAGGCAACAACTACGACCTGATCATCGCCGGGATCTCGGCTCTGTCCCTGATTTTCATCATCATGCTGCTGATCACTCGCAGTCTGGTGGCCGCGGCGGTGATCGTGGGCACGGTGCTGGTCTCGCTGGGCACGTCGTTCGGATTGTCAGTCCTGGTGTGGCAGCACCTGCTCGGGATCGAACTGCACTTCATGGTGATGGCGATGGCCGTGATCGTGCTGTTGGCAGTCGGTGCCGACTACAACCTGTTGCTCGTGGCGCGACTCAAGGAAGAGCTACCGGCAGGCATCAACACCGGCATCATCCGTGCGATGGGCGGCAGTGGATCGGTGGTGACCGCCGCCGGCCTGGTGTTCGCGTTCACCATGATGTCGATGGTGGTCAGCGAGATGACCGTGGTGGCGCAGGTCGGTTCGACGATCGGGCTGGGCCTGCTGTTCGACACCCTCGTGATCCGGTCGTTCATGACGCCGTCGATCGCAGCGTTGATGGGCCCCTGGTTCTGGTGGCCACAGGTGGTGCGTCGACGCCCGGCACGGGGTGTGGTGGCGCGGGCATTGGACCGCTCGGGCGCTTAAGCCTACAAGGGCCAGGTCAGCCCGTTATCCTGAGTCTCCCCCAGCGGCGACACCTGTGGAGGAGCGGGGATGACGGGACCGCAGGTCGACAACGCTTCTACCGCAGATACCCGGGCATCCGCACGGGCGATGCTGTGGGTCGTATTCCTGTTGCTTTTCGTGTTCTCTTACAGCGAGGAAATCATCGGGCTGCTGTTCGACCTCGTCAGCACCGGTGCCCACAACAGCTGGCGGACCAACTTCGGCTGGCGAATGTTGGTGGTCGCCATCGAGATCGTCGTACTGCTGGTCGTGGGGCTGAAGAAACGGGCGATCGGCCGCATCGACGGCACGGGCCCACGCCTCTGGCCGTTGTGGTGGACCGGATTCGGCGTGCTGATCATCTTGGACCTCGTGCTCTCCGAATTGCCGTTCCGGCCCTCGGTGTGGGTCCTTTTGGCTGCGTCGGTCGTCATCGCGGCCACCATGGGCACCATGATGGCCACATCGCTCAATGCCGATCCCCGTGTGCTTTTCAGCGCCGACCGACGCGCAGCGCATCCCACGGACTGGCGGCGAGCACGCGCGGTCGTGCCGTTGGTGCTGGGAACGTTCGCCTGCTATCTGGCAGCTATCGCCTACAACCGCTCGCTCGATGTCGACAGCGTCCGAACCCTGCCGTCCGATGTGGCAGCGCAAATCGCCGCGCTCCCACTCGCGGAACGTCTTGGCACACTGGAGATCGCATGTGAGAGCGCGGTCGGCTCGGCGTACTTCAACAATGTCGTCGCGGTGATTCCGTTGTTGCTGCTGACGCTCGGCGTGGAGTTCAACTTCTTCCGGCGCAATCTGCGCGACCCCGCGCAACGCGCGACCACGGCCGCCACTGTCACCGTGCTGTCCGCAGCGCTGGTCTTCGCGCTGTCGACGTTGCCGTTCGACGGTCAGGGCTGCAACGACATGCTGTCCGACTGGCACGAGTTCTTGACGTTCGTCATCACCGCGCAGGGCATCTCCATCGGATTGATCACCCTGGTATGGCTGCTGGTGTCCAGTTCCCCCGACGACGACGGAACCTGACCGACCATTCTCGACAGCGTTGCGATCAACACTTATGACGCTCGGCACGTGGCCGAGACCGCCGTGGCCGGCGCATGAGCCACTACTTCCGGATCAACTCAAAGACGGGAATGACTCGGTCGGTGCGGGCCTCGTAGTCGGCGAAGCCCGGTGCTCGCTGCTTGATGATCTCGTAGACGCGGTTACGTTCCTCGCGCGGTAGTTCACGCGCGGTAACCGCGCTTGGGCCGTCGGTGCCGATCTCGACCCAGGCGTCGGGATTCACGCGAATGTTGAAGGCCCACGCGGGGTCCCGGTCCCGGCCGGCCGACGATCCGGCGATGTAGATGGCCCCGTCGATGTCGAAGTACGCCACCGGATTGACCCGCTGCGCACCGCTCTTGGCGCCGGTCGAGGTGAGCAGCAGCAGCGGGAATCCCTCGAACTGGCCACCGACTTTGCCGTCGTTGGCGCGAAACTCCTCGATGTTGCGTTCGTTGAAGTCACGTTCGCTCTGATCCGTCATGCGTTCATCGTGACACGTTACGTGGCTACCGGCCGAGAGCGGCAAGTTCCTGCGGGGTGATCAGACGCTCCTGCTCGGCAGGATAGCGTCGGCTCATGATGGGACGGCGGATCAGCTGAAGGGCAATCCGCGCGGTTCGCGTGTCGAACGTTCGGCTCATGTTCACGGCTTTCACTCCATTCCTCTGATCGGGTTCACCC
Source organism: Mycobacterium sp. 155 (assembly GCF_000373905.1). NCBI lineage: Bacteria > Bacillati > Actinomycetota > Actinomycetes > Mycobacteriales > Mycobacteriaceae > Mycobacterium > Mycobacterium sp. 155. The sequence goes on along the minus strand of NZ_KB892705.1, from coordinate 844,684 downwards.
CAGCCTGGGAAGTGTCGGAAACGTATCGGCGAGCGCGGGAAACACCACGCGATCCGACCGCCAGCGCGGTGTATCCGTGCCGTCCGGTTGTGGCGTGTGCGGCCATGTCGTGCTCACCGATCACTCTGGAAACACTGGTCTTCTTTTGTCACTTTTAGACCACGACTCAATCACAACTCGCACTCTATGGCGTGGCTTGGTCTCCTCCAGCAAGCAGCTGTGAGAAAGTCCCGAGCTCGCTGCCTAATTCGAACAACGCGCGGGACAACTCGGGTTGAGGACGAGATGCGAATCCGACACCGTCGCAATCGTTTTGCCCAATCGACATCACACCGCAGCGGTCGATGATCCGAGATGGGCTGCAGCCAAAGGCGTTACGGAAGCACCGTCTTCATCAGCATCACGTTGTAGGCCGACCACAGCGACAGGTTGAAGTAGAGCTCCTTACCCGTCGACCACGGATGCAGGAACGGGGCGTAGATACCACCGGGGAATTCCATCGAGGACACCAGCATCTGCTCCGGACTCCACGGTCCTTGTGGTGCAGGCGCGGTGCGCGCCACGACGTCGTTGGCTCCATTGCAATACAGCACCAGATACTGCTTGAGGTAGGTGTTGTACTGGGCCGACATCTCCCCGACCGGCCCGGGGATCACCGGAGTGGCAGCACCCGGATTGCCGGGCACCCAGGAATTGCTGTCGCCGTTCCAGTACTCGTATCGCCGCTGATCCGGCACGGAGCCCTGAGGAACCCGGGCGATATAGGCCGATCCGCTACGCCCGGACGGTGTTCCGAATGTGTAGAGGTACGGGTCACCCGGCCCCGGTTTCAGAAATGCGCCCTGCTGGAAGTTTTCGTTGCCCGGCACAGAGGCAAGTTTCGGTACGGAGTTTCCGACGGCGCGAATGCTGCTGGGATAGACCCCCCAGTTCTCGCCGTTGTCCTGGGATACCGCGATACCCGAGAAGTTGGTGTCCCACTGGCCGTTGTCGCCCCAGCGTTTGATGGACATGAAGTTCAGGTATTGGTTTCTGCCGACGGAGATCCCGGACGTCGGGATGACCCCGACCTCGGTTGGCGCCCACTTGATGCTGTTGATGATCTGCTTGGAAAGTCCCGGCCCCCACACCGGCGAACCCGAATACCGGTTGGCTTTGACGCCGTCGGGCACGGCGATGGTTTTCGAGAGCGAGCCATCCTGAGTGCGGAACAGCGTGTTGTAGCGCCACTGCTGTCCACGGACACTGCAGTAACCGTAGGTGTCCCCGAACGCCATCAGCACCTGATGAGCGCCCGGATCGCCGTTGTCCCACATGATCCCGAGGTCGGTTCCGGAGATGGCGAACCGCTGAATGGTGTTGTTCGGGCTGTCCGGCCCGGTAACCCAGCCGACCAACGATGTTCCCGGCGGCGCAGCGGGCGCGGGCTCCGGCGCAGGGGCCGGAGCGGCGTTCGGAACGGGCTGGGCGACATTCGGCGGAGCCGGGTTGTTCGGGACGACCGGCCGTGGCGGCGGCTCGACCGCCGCTTGCTGGCGCACCGGCGCAGAGCGCGGCGCCAACGGTGAGAGCGCGTTGAGGAGCATCTTGGGCAGCTGGCCCAATCTCGGCAGCGGCGCACTGTCATTCGCGCCGGCCGGTCGGTGACCTGTTGGCGGGCGGTCGATCCCGGGCAGTGCCGGGGTGGCCACGGCATTGGCAGGAGGTCGAGCAGCGGCGGCGGCACCGGTGCACGGTTCGGCGGCCGCCTGGGGAGCGACGCCGATCGCAACGACGAGCCCCACAGCGGCCGCCGACGCCACCGACATCGATGCGATTCGAGGACGCGGCGACATCTCACCCCTTCCGGAGGGCACGACGTCCCATTGACGTCATTAGCTGACCGATGTGACGATAGTGACCCAAGTGAAGGTTGCGGCCAGTGATGCATCGATAGGTATCGTTCCGTGATCGTGTCGCAACAGTCGGAGGCGGGGCCCGAGCTCTTCGGTGTGCTAATTCGCCCAACCTCGGGGGTCGTGACGAAATCGCATCGATCATCTGTATTGGACTGCACGCCAAGTAGTTTCAGTATTCGGTAGCCGCAAGCCCGTGGCGTGTTCACAGATGAATACCTATGGAATGTCGTTCAACTGGTGCGCATATCCCATTGTTGTGTGTCAGCATGAGTGCGTGGGGGCACGCCACATTGCTCTACTGATCGGTGCCGCGACAGCGGTGCCGATGATATTGCTGGGCGTGCCAACGTTATCCGCGCAAGCAGCGGAATGTCCCGACGCCGAGGTGATCTTCGCCCGCGGCACCACGGAAGCACCAGGCCTCGGTCCGACGGGCGAGGCGTTCGTGAACTCCGTACGGTCCCGCGTCAGTGGGAAATCTGTTGGAGCGTACGCGGTTGACTACCCCGCCACGATGGACTTCCCCACCGCTATCGACGGTATCTCGGACGCACGCGCCCACATTCTGACCACTGCGACGAACTGTCCACGCACCAAGATGGTGCTCGGTGGGTTCTCCCAGGGCGCCGCGATCGTCGGCTTCGTCACGGCCAGTGTGATTCCCGACGGAGTTCATGCCGCAGACGTACCGACGCCGCTGCCACCCGCCATCTCCGATCACGTAGCCGCGGTGGCCCTCTTCGGAAAACCATCGACGAGGTTCATGAAAGCCATCAGCGAGCCCCCGATCACCATCGGTCCGCTGTACACGGCGAAGACCATCGACCTGTGCGTCGACAATGACCTCGTTTGCGCGTCCAACGGCAGAAGCTTCTCCGCGCACAACCAGTACGAAGAAGCCGGCATGATTGACCGCGGTGCGACATTCGTCGCCAACCAACTTGAAGCCAGTTGGGCCGCCGACGCCATCATGAATCCACCCGTCGTCGGGCCGGCGCCAGGCCCGGTCCCGGCGCCGGCCGCACCCCCGACCCTGACGCCACTGCAGGCTGCGCCCGGCCCGTCGCCCCACCTGCCGTCCCCCGCAGGGGCCCCGCCCGGTCCGACGACGACACCTACCCCAGCACCGGTCGGGCCACTCGCCTAACCGCTGTCAATGCCTGCCATTTGCCAGTGTTTTACAGGTTTGCCCCAGCAAATCCATGCACGTTGGTACGGTGCGGTCATACGAGAGGAAATGACTTATGCGCGTCACCCGTAATACCTGCGCGTTGGCAGCCGTCGCAATCGCCGTCGGTCTCACGTCCTCCGCATGCAGCGGTTCGTCGGAACCGGCCGCCCAGACGACGACGCATGACACGGCGACGGCAGGCACGGACCTGCAGTCGCTGCTGCCCACGCCGGCAGACACACAGCAGACCAAGGGCCCTAATCAGATCGCCGACAACGGCATCCACATGTTCTACCAAGTCAACGGCGCACCCAACGACGTACTCGACGCGTACAAGTCGGCGCTCGAAGGCAAGGGCTGGCAAGTGACAACCATCGTGACCTCGGCCGGCGGCAGTTCGGGTGGCGGTGCCACATACACCGGAATTCATGGCGACGCATACGGTGTTTTCGACGGCGGTGGATTCAATACCAGCACCTTCATCGACGTCTGCACATGGCCATCGAAGCCGGCGAACCCGAATTGCAACCGTAGCGAGCGGTAATCGCCGCGCCCATCTTCCATACCGGTCCCACTGCCGGCCACACACCGTTGCGAGCGTTGCTTGCGCCCAACAGGTTTGGAACTGACGAAACTGGCAATTCCTCTTCGCGACAGCTTTTCCGTTGCTACCTAGAGGATCGGACTGACCATGATCGTGCTCGGCATCATCCTTCTGTTGATCGGCTACTTCACCGGACTGTCGATCCTCTACACCATCGGAGGCATCCTCGTCGTGATCGGTGTCATCCTGTGGATCCTCGGCGCCGTCGGGCGTCCGGTGGGCGGGCGCAGAGTCTGGTTCTAAGCGACGCCAGGTCGCCGGTCTACGGTTTTTGCCATGGCGGCTTGGCGACCCGTGCGGCTATCTGCTGGGCGATCTTGACCGCGGAGTCCGCGGGATTGGCGCTGCAGGTATTGACGTCGACGACAACGTTGTTGTTCGCGGTAAGAGCCCGGCCACAGGCCCAACCGCCGGCTTGAGCATTCGACTGGGTGGCGATGGTGCTCAGCATGCCGTCTTTGTCGGAAATGGGCGCCACGTCCCACTCCGTGCCGGACTGCGTGTGGGTGTAATGCGTGCAAGCCGGCCACTGTTGTGCCGAGGTGTCGTAGAACGCCTTGGCTTGGTCGGCGCTGCCGAAGAGAACCACCGCCTGATGGGCGTAATGGACGAAGGTGTCAGGCTCTCGCAGGGTCACATCAAGCTCGTCGGTGAAACCACTGTCGGCATAGACGGGCGCCTGCACCGCACCATCGACAGCGAGGCAGTCTCGCGGCTCCATAGTCGAGCTGTCGTCAGACATTTCGGTATTAGTGGCCGTGACAACCATCTCCCCTGCCGCCATCGCCGCGTTGATTTCTTCGGGCGACAGCAGCAGGCTGGGCAATATTTTTTGGGTGAGCGGCAGCGGGGCAAACGACGTGATCATCGGCGTGGTCGGTGTCGTCTCGGCCGATTGTTCGGTTGATTGGCCGCAGCCCGCCGCGAAGATGCAAGCCGCCGTGATGGTGATCGCGGTTGCCACAATGCGCATCTGTCATCCCCTATTTCTGCGCCAGCACATCTGAGTCGCGGTGATCTTTGCCTACCCTGGACAAATCCAGGAGAACAATTAGATTGTCTTCGCCGCGGGACATCTCGCGCTGTGTTTGAAGACTTTTCGAAACCGTTACCGAAACAACATCACCCTGGGGATCGGTTCAGCCGAAAGCGGCCAGGATCCTGGCTATCTCACTACAGATAGCGGTGGAAAGAGGGTGCTCGTAGCGTTGGCGTGTCAACGCTACGACTGTCCGGTGGGGCGGGACTCCAGAAATCTTCAGATCCTCCGTGGCAACCGCCGGCCCTGAGTGCGAGTGGACGATCGAGATCGGGACTATTCCCTGGCACAGTCCGTGCGCCGCCAGTGCCAGTACACCCTGTGGTCCTTCGACCTCATACCGGATGTCGAGCAGGGAGCCCGTCGATGCTGCCCAGTGTTCGAGCAAACGACGACTGGGCATATGCGAGGCGCCGGCCACCCACGGCAATTGCTCTGGTGCGTCGACCGTGCGCACAACGGGCAGTCGTTCCCTTCCGAGCTCGTTCTCGCGCACGCGCGACACAAGGGGAAGTTCGTCGGGCAGGTATCGATAGGACTCGCAGACGGTGCACCGCATGAGTTCTGCGCTGCCGAGTGCGTCACCGCAATATGCCCCGCGACCGGAACTGACAACGTCGACCTGCTCGCCTAGCCCAGAGAAGACCCGCGAATCTCTCAAGTAAGGTGCCGTAATCAGAGTCACTGGTGCACATGCAGATTCCCGCATTTCTACACACCGAAAAGGAGAACCCTATGACCGACAGTTCCACATCGTTTGGCTCTCTTCCCCAGTACGATCCCGCAGCCGTCGCGGAAGCAGTAAGCCGTATCCGGGAGATGAATGAGCGGCTGATCGAGTCGTCCAAGAGCGCTGGGCGAGTGGCGTTGGAAGCCTATGAAAATGCGTTGCAGGGCATGCTCGCCTTTCAGACACAGGTCGCCGACGCCAGCCAGCTCGACTGGGTGTCAGCGCTGGCCACCGCCCACGCGCGTCGGCTTTGGCGAGTAAAGTAACGGCCTCGTTGTGATTCTCACCGGCGGCGTATATGCCAAGGCGCACACCACATATGACATCGGCAGCTGCGACGCCCGCGTTGACCGACAGGGAGACAGCGGCATCCGGCATCTCGTCCTCGATGAGAACCGCACCGTCGAGGAACTCGACTGCCTTTTTGAGCTGGCCGCGTCGGATCGTCTCGGTGCTGGGCCGTGTGCGTTCACTCATCCATCACCCCCCCTTTCCCGTGCGGCCGGGTTTCGCTTGCTTGAGAAGCCACGCGCGCGACCCGGCCACGGTGAGCCCATGCTCCAGGACCTCTTGCACCATCGGTTCGGTTCTCGCGCTCCTGACCTCGACCTCGGTGTACTCCACAACACGTGCGTCATTACCCGTCCAGGCCGTGGCAGCCGAGGCAAGCTCATTCACCTGCCGCGCCCAAACGGCATCAGGCGTCCCAGCCGCACTGACCAGAAACAGGTCCACGTCGCTTTCCGGCGTCATCGTGCCGCGCGCAGCTGAGCCAAACACCGCGGCGTACACCGGTGGGTACTGCCACCCGCCGAGTTCATCTTCGAGCCGCTTGAGAAACGTATCGAAGAGTTTCGCCAACTCCAGGATCGGCTTTGCCGCGAGGTGTGCTGCGTTCAACCGGTAGGCAAACGCATTGCCGATGCGTTCTGAGAGCACAACGCCCTGCGAGACGAGTCTGGCAAGAACCTTCCGAATGCCTTCCTCGGAGTAGGAATTCAGCACCCGGTGAATCTGACCGGTCGTGAACGTGGCATCGTTCGCCGCCAGCACTGCCAAAACATCACCATCCAGAGTTGGGGTGACCGTCGCGAACGGACGGTTCAGTTCCACGGCGCACCTCCCCTGGATATCCAACTATAGTTGATCTACCCGTACTATAGTACGGGCCTGCAGATGGGCAAAGGCGCTAAACCATATGCGGTTCAAAACCCCTCGAATCGCGTTGCCGTTTATTCGGCGATTATGACCAAAAATCCGTCCGGATTCGGTCGGTCTGAGACGGCATCACTAGGACGCGAAAACCCTTGTCTACCAGCGTAAACAAGTAATCGTCCGGAACTCGTCGGCACCCAAAATCGCAAATCCCTAATCGAAGGAGTGTCAAGGATCAACCGACGCAGGTATAGACCATCAGCCGAAACGCTGTCGCCCATCACCCGAAGACGAAACGTCAAGCATCACCCGAGGTAATACAGGCTGTCGAGTGGGGCGGGCGGGGCTCGAACCCGCGACCAATGGATTATGAGTCCGTAGGTCTAGCGTCGTAGCGAACCCGATTGAATCCGCCAGCGATCCAGTTTTGCCGCAAAACCCCATGTCTTCCTACTCGCGATATTAGGAACCAGGCCAAACACAGTACGCACTGGCAACGCCGCATGTCAGAGAATTTCGCCCCAGGTGTTGACGCAGTGTCGACGCGCAGCACCTTTCCGGGGCCTAGCCGAAGACCGGCGCACCACGCGCCGCCCCCAGGGGGCGTCTGAATCCGCGACACGTCACGACATACGTCGCATTGCACTACGTCGATACATGCTCGGAATCGCGTAGGATCTCATGTAGTTTCGTAGTACGAACTACACACGGAGGGCTACATGTCGGAAGAATATACAAAGATCCCACCATCTGCAGACCCTGTCGAGATCGACGACATTCAGCCCGACCTGTTCCAGATATCTGTGAAAGGCACCGGAGTCGAGCTGACGAGGACGGTCGATCAGGTCACCGCCCTACACGTGATTGCGACCGTACTCGGTGGTGGGGCAGCCGCACCCGCGGCTGCTGGAGCCACAACCTACGTCCCACAATCTACGGTGGCAGCCCCTTCAGTAGAGACACAGCGCAAAGCGGGCTACGACGCAGCGGCAAGCGAAGGTCTAGACCCTCATACAACGATCGGCGAGTACATCGACGAGTGCGGCGCCACCCAGTTCTCCGCCAAGATCACTGCGATCGGCAACTTTCTCGAACTGAGGTTAGGACAATCCTCATTTACCAGGGAAGAAGTGAAGAGCCAGTTCAGACCGGCAGGTGAGGCTCAGCCCGGCAACTACTCTCGCGACTTCAATGACGCGATCACACAGCGTTGGATCGCAGAGGACCCAAACGAGAAGGGTCAGTACTTCGTCACGAAGACCGGCAAAACCGCGATTGCTTCCAAATTCGACAAATCAACTCGTAGGGCAGCGCCACCGCGACGGCGGAAAACAACGTCAAAGACTGACAGCGGAGACTCCAGTACCGCTGACAATGGCTTTCAGGATCTGGATGTCGACGAGTGACTAGACTGAACACCAAGTCTGTCGCTGTTAGGGTCCAGCTCCTAGGCATCTCAGATCAAACCCTGGCCCTTGCTCGAATCGTTGAGGCACGTAGCAACGGCGGAATCATCCGTCCGCGCGACGTAGCAGCGATGTTCGAGAACCTCGGACTGCCTGGACCATCGAAAATCGGGAATGCGTTCACGACGCTGTCGCGGGCAGGCTACATCGCAAAAGGCAGCGCACAAGGGCTCTGGCGGATTACTCCGCTCGGCCGCCATCACTCCAATAGCGTTGTAACCGAGTCGGAACTGCATGAACTGTTGGCCGAGACGCAGAGCTACGGTGGCGCGCTGCTCGGTGCCGTGATGCACACGCTGGTGCCGCCTACCCTTGCGCCACCTGCAATCGTCGCACCGGTTACGCGCTTTACCGAAACGTACCCGTTCGACCTCAACGTATTCGGTATGACGCGATTCCCCGACGATTCCGGCGACGACCCTGTCGATACGGCGCTCTCGGCCGCACGAACTGAACTTGAAAGGCACGGCCTCAGCTTCCACCTGGCCTCCGATCGCGCTATGTCCGATGACCTTTGGACCAACGTCGCCGCGCACATGTGGGCAAGTCGCTATGGAATCGCCATATTTGAGGACAGGCGTGGGCGCGGCTTGAACTACAACCTCACGATTGAAGTCGGCGGCATGGTGATCACCGGTCGCAGGTGTCTACTACTAAAGGACACTTCGATTCAGTCGATGCCGACTGATCTTGTCGGCATGATTTACAAGGCAGTAGATCTCGACAAGCCAGAAACCGTCACCAAAGCGGTGGCCGACTGGGTCAAGAACGACCTGCATCTCGCGGCCTAGGTGTATACGAAAGCTACGCTGTAGCACTGCGTCCGTGTTCTAGGGGCACTACTGTTCTCGCGCGCTCGGCTACGGGCCGCGTGAAGTTGGGCGCGGCGGTGTCGTCCTCGCGGATGTAGTCTGAGCCTCCCCAGTTTCAGTGGACACCCGAGATAGCGGGGCCATGGGTTCTGCTGGGAGGATGTGGGTATGTCCCGGACTCGTCGGTCGTTTACGGCGGAGTTCAAAGTAGAGGCCGCTCGGCGGGTGATCGATGGTGGCCGTCCGGTCGCCGAGGTCGGTCGGGAGCTCAATGTTCATGAGAACCTGTTGCGTAAATGGGTTGCCGCTGAACGGATCCGGGAAGGGCGGCCACCGATGCGCGTCGGGTGCCACCGGATGGGGACCTGACCGCGGTCGAGCGTGCCGAGTTGATCCGGTTGCGCGCGGAGATCGCCGAGAAGGATCGTGATATATCGCGTTCCTGAAAAAAGTATCGGCGTACTTTGCGGCACAGCAACACAGGTGAGTCGGTTCGAACTCATCGCGGCAGAGTGCGCCGATCACGATGTATCGAACCTCGTTGCGCTGCTCGATGTTTCTCGGTCCGGCTTTTACGCCTGGGCGAGGCGGCGACGCCGCACCGAACTGTCGCCGCGTCAACAGTGGCGCCGGGATCTGCAGGTGAGGATCCTGGCGCACTGGCAGGCATCCCAGCGCACGTAAGGGTCACCGCGGACCTGCACGCCGAAGGCATGCGGGTGTCAGAGAACACCGTCGCGGCGGTCATGACCGAGATGGGCATCGAGGGCATCAGCCCACGCACGTTCAAAGTCAAGACCACCGGGTCGACCCGACGGCGTGTTCCCGCCGGATCGGGTCGGGCACCACTTCGACCAGGGCCGCACGGACGCGGTCTGGACGTCGGACATCATGTACCTGACCTGCGGCGAAGGGCATGCCTACCTGTGCGCGATCCGTGACGAACACTCCCGGCGAGTATTGGGCTGGTCGCTGGCCGATCACATGCGCACCGAGCTGGTCGAGACGGCCGTTGACGCCGCGGTGTTCACCGGTGGCGGCACGGTAGCTGGCACGATTTTGCACGCGGATCGGGGCAGTCAATTCACCAGCCATGACATGGCCCAGGCCTGATCTCGGCATGGCTTGCTACGCTCCATGGGCGCGACCGGAGTCTGCTGGGACAACGCGGGCGCCGAGTCATTGTGGTCGAAGGTCAAGCACGAGTACTACAAGCGTCATGCCTTCACCGCATACGCGAATCTTACTGCGGGACTTGACAATTACATCAGATTCTACAACCATGATAGGCGACACAGCTCGCTCGGGATGGTCTCATCCATCGACTTCGAGATCGCCACCCGAGTACGTCAGCAATCAAGCTAACCGTGTCCACTTTTTCTGGGGAACCTCACATCTGTTCACCATCTTCGAGGGCTCGTCGCCTTGGTCCGCCGGAGACCGGCGAAAGAACCACAAGACAACCGACCAAAATTCAAGCCGTTCAAGGTTACTGCTGACCGCCGCCTTGTTGACGGGTCTGCGCCGCCTGTTGAGCCTGCGCTATCACCGCAGGTGATTGATAGACGTCGTTCAAGATTTCCCCCATGAGTTGTATGACGAGTTCGGATTCCTCTGCCGTGATGGGGTCCACGAAGTCTCCATGTGCCATCTCGTTGCCCAATTCACGCACTCCATGCGCTGCGTCCTTGATCACCCCGCGTATGAGCCCTGCGCTGGCGAGAGATTCGATCTTGCTGAAGAGGGTGCCGGACGTGATGCCCTTGTTCTTGGCGGTCGCTTCGATCACTGCCCGCGCGAGCATGATTGCTCCCCGGTAGTGCTCACTGCTGTGGCACTCGTAGGCCTCAGTGGCGGCCTCCCCAATGTGCACAGGGACGTGGGGGTAGTCCTTTGTATCGGTGGCCGATGGACGCCACAGAAGGTCCTTACCGCGAGCGCTCTCAAAGTACCCGGCGATGCCCCGTGCTCCCCGTTCGTCGGTACGCCCAATGGCAATGGACTGGCCTCCACACATAGAGCAGGTCATACTGGCGCAGACCGGATGCTCCTCGCTGTATACGTCGAGGCGCACCGCCTCCGGGCCCAAGATGGTCGGTCCCTCACTCAGCGTGTGTCCTGTGTTGGATTTACAAAGCCAACAAACGTGGTTAGGCATGCGGCCAACCTAGCTGTACACCCCGTCAATTAAGACGCACCACGCTAAGCGGGCCGTATCGACCAGAGATGACGTCACTTGTCGCAACGCGCCCCTGCGGAGACGTGGGCTACAGGCTCTTCAACCCGGTGACTAACTCGCGTACGACAGTCACCGCGACATTGGCGTCGCAACGGCCATCTTCGATGAGCCCCATCACGCACTCGCGAATCAGCAGATCTTCTGGCTCGAGTTGCTCTTCGCTGACTTCGCCACCCCATTGCTGCACGAGTCAAAGTGTAGTGCGCGACTACCTCGACACGGAGAAACGTTGACGCGGCGTTGACGCGGCGGGTTATCAGGTGCTCGGCGGTTAGGCCATCGAGCCATCAAATAGCCCCTGAACTGGACTTTTGAGTGGAGCTGGCGGGACGTTACTCGAAACCCGCGTACCAGGGGTCGCGCATCCACAAAACCGTTCAATTGGTCGAGAATCTCGCGAAAACGCAGGTCAGAGCGGCGTCCCCCCTGCCACAGATGCAGCGGATCGACCGTCGGCTTTCTGTCGAGACGATGACTTCCCTCGTCCAGGATTACCGAGATGGTGCGTCGACTACCCAACTGCGACAGCGGTACGACTTGAGCCAGGGCAGCGTCGTGAAGATCCTGCATGCACACGGCGTGGCGATGCGGAACCAGGGACTCACCAACGATGACGTCGTGACAGCGGCCGAGCTGTACCGACACGGGGCCACGTTGGCCCAGCTTGGCGAACGGTTCTCGGTGTCTCCAAACGCCGTGCGGCGGGCCTTGATTGCGACCGGCATCGTCATGCGACGAAGGGGTGGAAGCGAAAAGGGCAGAGGTCACTAGCTAACTCGATCGATAACCGGGAGCCCTGGGACGGTTCAGTTCGAACACATTGTTGACAGATGCGCAAGATGGTGTTGCTGAGGTTGAACGACCCCGGTCGTCCGCGTCTCCCCCGCGACAATGGCAACGGATCACCGACCGGCTGCGAGCCGAGGTGGTTAAGGCGTATCAGGCTGGGCAGACCAGCCGGGAGGTCGCAGAGGACTTCAGCCTCGGCCGGACGACTGTGCTGAACAGCTTGAAGGCAGCCGGTGTGATGGTCCGGCCGCAAGGGCGGAAGTACTGGTGAGTGGATTTCGGCGGCACTCATCTGCTCGCGACGGCGGTAGAGCCCCGTACATCAACTCCGTGTCGGACCCCGAGAATCCCGAACCGGACGACGGTCACGAACAATTGCCACAGCCCTGTCCGCTACTACGATCGGGTCCTCGTGCTCCCATACACGCAGCGATAGCCAGCCAGCCTCTCGAAGGCGCTCGTCGGTGTCGCGATCCCGCGCTTGGTTGCGCTCGATCTTTGCCGACCAATATTCGGTGTTGGCGGTAGTACGACGGGACCCGTGGTCAGGACAGCCGTGCCAGAAGCATCCATCGATAAACAGCGCCACCCGAGCCGGACCGAACACAACGTCGGCACGACGACGCAAATTCGGCAGAGGTGCGACGTCCACTCTGTAACGGATTCCCGCGGCATGGATGAGCCGACGCACGGCAATCTCTGGGGCGGTATCCCGCGTCTGCTGTCTTTGCATGCGTTTGCGAACGTCTGGGGAGCTCGCCCATGACGGCAGCAACTCCGGGCGGGGATTCCGCGTCGACGATAGTGGCCGTCCGTCGCGTTTACGGACCATGAAGCCATTCTTGCCTAGCCCAGTGGCGGGAGTCCCAGCGCTCCTGCGTCGCGGTAAGCCTGCGTCATGCGGACGAGGCGCGGTGCGTCACCAGCGAAGCTCACAAATGCTTCGCCTTTACCGAGCGTGCGAATCTGCTCTGGTAGCCGCGGATTGTCGGGCTCCAGTTTTCGAGCGGCCATTGTCGCTACCGTCGCGTCGGGTAGACCAAAGCAAATCTTGGTCTGGGCGTTAGCTGCGACAACGTCAGGCAGGTCGAGTGGCCCCTGTGTGGCCAGTATGACCGCCAGTCCTTTGGAACGTCCTTCGCGGATCATCGTCTGAACTGCGCGGAACGGCGCGACTCGGTGTGCCTCGTCGACGACCATGACGTAGCGAATTGTGTTAGGTACCGGTGGGAGATTCTGCACACGCAGCAACAGAGCAGAGAAGATGAAACCTGCAGCCAGAACCGTTGTCTGTCCGTTGCCTGGGATCTTGGAGAGCCCAAACACCACGTTCCGGTCGATGACATTCCCAAGCGGCTCGCCTGACTTGAATAAGTCGTTGTGCGTCAAGTCGCCGATAACTCCGGCCAAGTCGTCATCCAGTTGGTCGTCCAGCGTCCTCAGTGTTGGCCACCGACTCTCTGACCGCGCGGTCGCGTAGGCACTCTGCAACGCTTTTTCAAGTTTGGCGCGTTGCCGAACACCGAGCCGGGCACTGACCGATTTGACTGCCTCGTCCACGGTGTCCCGCAGTTCAATGACGGCACTCTGAATAGCCCGACCGTTGTCGTCGTCGAGAGCCAGCGGGTTGTAGGGCGCGCCACCGTTCCAAAGATCAATGAACTCCGCGTCAGCGAATGCTGGGAACCCAGTTTCGTCGCTGTAGTCATTCTTGAAGTCAGCGATCCCGAACCGGCTTCCGCTCTGCTTGGACAGCTGCCCGAGAAGGCTCATCGCGAACTGCGTCTTGCCCATGCCGGAGGATCCCCAGATTTCGGTGTGCCCGTTCTGCAGAACCTGTTGTCCCGGCCCGGCAGGATGCCAACGGATCTCCTCGCCTGTCGAGGCGTCCCAACCGAGTAATGGCGCATGGAACGCTTCCACTGCCGTGGCAACGGTCTCAACCTCCGATGCAGGCCCGCCGGGTGTGCTTGCGTCGACCGTCGGGGCATCCTTGGCAGATGACGGTTCCGCTTGCGTGATGGGTTGATCCGCAGGTGATGGTGGTTCTACCCCGTTCGACTCCGCAGCGGAGTTCTTCGAGCCCGCATCTAGACCCGGCTTCGGCGTTGGCGGACCACCGTTTGTCCCCGATTCGGGTCGGCGCTTGGTCCGTGTGCTTTGCAGAGGCAACGCGTCGGTCTGAACAGTTCTCAGCCTCGTCAAGTCCGTACTAGTAGCGTTGCGCAGTAAATCCTCAGTGAGTCTGATGCTGCGAAGCACTACTGGCACAATGTCGTTGGCAAGGTTGGCGCGATATGTCCGGTGTATCGGGTCGACTCTCGGCCCAAACACAAGTCCAACACCTGCCCACTCAAGACTGCCCCGGCCAAGGCGAAAGGCTTCGAGTGCCCGCAGTTCTGCCGCGTCAAGTTTGAAACGGGACTCGCGTGCAACAGCATAGGCAGCCTCGGCAATGCGGTTGAGCCACAACCGACTGTGAACTGTGTTAGCTGCGGGGTACGCCGCCCACTTCGTGGCGGCCAGCGTCTGGTTCAGTTGATCGAGTGCCCCCGCCGCGGCGTCATTCTCGTCACTTCGCCTCGCCTTGACTTCGATGGTGGCCACGTGAACACCTTCGTCCTGGGTGTCCAACGCGATAGCCAACAGGTCGGCTCTCTTGCCAGGAAACCAATGTCGGTATTCATCCAGGCTTATCAAAAGCACGCGGCAACCAGGCGGAAGTGGCCACGGCGTCGTAGTGGTCGCGAGAAGACTGAATGCAACGACGTGCCCGACCAGCTCGTTGATGCCTGCACCGCTTGTCGCAGCCTGGAGGGCAAGGATGCCATATCCCTGACTCGCAACCTGGCGCAGCTGTGTTCCGATAGAAAGCGCGACGTCCGGTTCCTCGATGATGCCGGCGGCGCGGAGACTCCGGCCGATGGCTCGGTCGGCGGGTCCTCCCGATTTCTGGCTTATCACAAGTGAAAGCGGGCTATCCCCGCCCAATCGCCGCTCCTGATGCAATATCGCAATGTGATCAGCGCCGAGCGCCTGTTCCAAGCTGTCCCGGGTTGCATAGCGGTCGAGAGTGGCTACCCACAGAGCGAGATCGTGAACTTGTTGCAGCTTAGATGCGATGTCCAGTGCACCGGTTCTCACCTCGGGTAC
Source organism: Mycobacterium sp. 155 (assembly GCF_000373905.1). Classification (NCBI taxonomy): domain Bacteria; kingdom Bacillati; phylum Actinomycetota; class Actinomycetes; order Mycobacteriales; family Mycobacteriaceae; genus Mycobacterium; species Mycobacterium sp. 155. Next base: position 829,628 of record NZ_KB892705.1, on the reverse strand, counting down.
CTGCAGCGGCTGGTCCGGTTCAAGCCACGCGTCTTCCACGGCGTTCTGGAGGCGCAGCCACATCTGGCCGGTGGGCGAAGCGGCGGGCGGCATCAGCAAAGTCCGGCGGTCCTGCCGCGGACGCTGCCAAACCCGTGGCGCGAAAAGAACTTCTGCGTCCTCGGCCGGAGGACTAACTTCACGTGACTCGACCTGCAGGCGGTTGCCGCCCTCAGTCAAACCGGTCACCAATGCAAGATGCACGGCGGGAGCGTCGACGCCAGGGCGCAAGATCTCGCGCGCCTGATCGAGGTCATCCAGGTACCTAAGCTCCAAGACGTCCCGACCATTTCGCAGCTGGTCGTCGGCGTTTGCGAGGGTCTCGGGATCGGGCTTGTCAGCGTCGCCGGTTCCTACACAGAAAATCTCGATGCGTCTAATCAGCGCGTTGCCTGCGCTACGCCCGATGAGATTGACCGCCTCGCTCACCAACAGGTCGGCTGCTCCTGGCCCCCATGCCAAACAGCGTAAATGGCCTGCGGCTTCGGGCTGCAACTTGAGCAGTTGAATGACCACGGCGCCGAGCGCGTTGCCGGCGAAGCCGCTCTCGTCTCGCGTCGACGAACCGCCATAGAGACTCCAGATGCGCCCCTCACTAGTGGGAAGCAACGCGCGGTCCTGGGTTGCGACGCGGAGGTGGGCCGGGTGATGCGCAGCGGTAGTCCGAGCGATACCGTTAGCGGTCGCGACGGCGTCGGTTGGTTCCGCGTCACCGCGTGGCTCCTCGGCGCCACGGACGAGACTCCAAAGAGCCTCCAAGTACTGCGCCAACCACTCCGCCTTCATTGGCGCCAAGGCGGAAAGCGCAGCCGCCGTACCGCCACTTCGGATCGCACCCGAAAGTGCCAGTGCCTCAGCACAACTCGCGTCATCAGCCGCTTCGCGGGCCACACAGGCTGCAGTCCAACGCGTCGACCAGTTCTTCAGCGCCTTGGGATCCAATCCGGTATCCAGTGAACGTCGCGCCAAGGTTTGCAGTTGCCTTGCGAGCGGGAGCAATACGTCTGGCACGGGCTGCGCAACGGCATTGTCGGAGCCGCAGAAAGCATGCAGCGTGGGCTCGCCCTGGAGAGCCAGAGTCAGAGCTGGAGCCTCCGAAAACAGAAGTGTCGCACGCAGTGTGGCGGCATCGTCGAGATCGGGCCTCCAATCGACCTGCACCGTACTGCCGTCCCCGCTGTGCAGGCGAAGCTGCAGCAAAGGCAATTGCGCGCCAGTTCCGAGACCCGCATCTCCAAAAGCAGCAAGAACGTCGCCCAGGTCGGCATCGTCGGCCGCTCGCAACAGGAGCCCGTCGACATCACCACCGGTGCTAGCCCATTTATGCATGAGTGTGCCGAGTCGGAGACGCGCGCACGCCAAAGTCAGGATTCGACCTGCGCCCGTTCTGTTCGTCGCCAATGCCGCGGACGGTATTGGTGGCGACAATACCTGTACACGCTCAATGAGGCCACCAAGTTGTTGTGCAGCCTGGACAATCGCAGCTTCGGGGCAGGAGGGGCTGCTTCCGTTGACCGACCTGTCTCGCAGTAGACGCTCAAGCTTCGTTCGTGTGGCGCGAGTGAAAACTTGCTTCTGCTGCGCGTCATCGAGATCACACAAATCACGCGCAGCATGCCGCTGTTGAGGCCCGCGCCGCAGCTGGTCGGCTCGCTGTTCGTATGTGTGCCACGGTAACCCCTCCGCCTGGCTTCCAGCAGGGAGGTTGGCGCGGAATTGGCTCATCTCCCGCCGCACAGTCTCCGCGAGATCTTGTGGGCGCTGCTCCATGATTTCGCGGGCTTCATCAAACCGAAGAGTCCGGAGAAGGTCAGGGCTTCCGGCGTGCAGCTGAGTCATTACTTCGTCGGCTGCCGCGGGAGCGCCCGCATTGCCGACGCCCGGTCTGCGCCGAAGCACGGCTTCAGCCCGCTTGCGAAGGTCCGCATAGGCAGCGGGTCGAAGAAAATCGTCGGCTGTTCGGCGAGCCGCCAGAGCGAGGTTATCTGCGATACGTGCGGCATCGACCCGCTCACCGGGCCCTGCGTGATCAACGAACGCACCCAGCACCGGCAGAGCATCGAGGGGATCATCACCAGTGGCGAGGCGATCAAGATAGTCGGCCACCGACGCAGCGCTTGGCCGGGTTACAACGTCTGCTTGATTGATTGCTTCACGGACGGCACGGGCTGGCCCGTCTAGACCGACCGGGGGCGCCTGTTGGGACAGAATCCCCATGCCCTCCGCGGTCTCCAACAACACGCTCGGCGATACCGACTCAAACATGTTCAGTGACTGGCGATCGGGCACTTGCTCGCCATCGCATAGCACAAGCACGACACCGCGGGTGCCTTGCTTGTTTCGCAACTGTGTGCCAGAGGCGTCAAGCATTGCGTGTGTTGGAAATAACGCCGGTGACGACGAGACGATGGAGAGTTGCGGCAGCGCGTCATCCCATGCCTGGCTTAAACCCTCAGCGACGGACGTCGGAACACCCTCGATCAATACGAAGCTACGATCACCCGGCGGCAAAGTGCGTCGCAGGTGTTCGGCGAGGGCCAGACCGAGTCGGCGGCTCATGATCGACGCCTCGATGCTTGTTCGCCCACCATCGTCGTGCGATCGGAAAGTCCCACTGCCAAGCCCGCGTCACTCATGAGCCGTTCGGCCCTTCTGGCATTCTGCGCGAGCGCGGCACCGTCTAGCTGATTTGCCAGCGCCGTCTCCGCTGCCGACTCCTGATTGATTACAACGCCCCATTCCCGCCGCAATGCGGCGATGAAGTCGCGACTGGACATCGGCATCTGCGCCGAGAGCGCGCCAACCATGGCCGCCAGCAAGTCGGGGCTGGCGGTGAGATAGCGGTAGCTTCCAGTTCCAACCAGCATGCCGACTGACTCCAGCAGTACTCGAAAGCCGTCCTCTGAGCTACGGCTGTAGTTGGCCGTCTCAACGGCCAGGCGCGCGAGTCTCAAGTACTCGTCATCACCCGAACCGTCAGCAAGACTCGCAAGCTGGCTGCTGACACTGGACGGATCGCTGTCAGCGAGCGCACGGTCGCGGAACTCACCGGAGAAGACCGTCACATTCTCGGTCTCCTTCAGCTCGCGCATACGTTGAGCGAGTGTTCGAACAGTCGCCTCATTCAAGCGGATACGCGCGTGCCGATACGAATCTTCGGATCGCTGCCTGACCGGATCCTGGGCGCGGGGCGCATCGCTGAAGCTCAGCAGCAAATAGCGGTCTGCTTCAGGTGTCGAACTTCTATCCCACGCGGCCCGCAAGAGGTGGAGGGCAAGGTCCAGAGCGAGGACGCTGCGCAACTGCCACAGCCGCGCGGGACCGCTTGCGTGCTCCTGCAGCATGACACCCTCTGCATGACGACAGAGGTGGCCGGTCAGTTCCGTGAGACGCGGGTCGGCGCCCCGCTCCCATGCCAGCACCTCGTCGTCCTCAAGCAGAAGTACCTTGTTGCTCCACGTCTCGTTATTCGGCAATGCGCTTTCTAGGACAGTTCCGATCTGAGCAAGCGGGCTGTCTACTGTCAGCGCTTCTCTAATCGCCACAACCGCCGCACGCCCGAGGATTGCATCGTCAGCCTGCGGCGGGTCAGCTAGCAATCGCGCGAGTGTTATGCCGCCACCCCTCATGTAGACCTTGCGAACCGTGTACTCGTTGCTGCGAGGGCTTGGTTTGCGGGCGTCGTACCACAGCAGCGATTCGTGGAAAGGGCGGAGCAATGATGCACCAGCCTGTCCCCGCTCTGTTTCCGGATCAATCAAGCCCTGCAGAGTCAGTTGCGCCAGCTGCAGATTGGCCGAACCCCTCACCTGAGACCCGGTCGCCAACATCGCGCCGTACTCCTCGGGTGTGGTGTCATCGTCGCCCGCTCGACCCTGGTCACGGCCACCCAAGAAGTTCTCCCCGAGCGCGAGGCTGCGCAGCGCAAACCGCTGCCGCTTTGGGGTTTTCAATTGTTCAGGTGAATCTGGGCGTTGGTAGTCGTTCTGCACCAGAGTGAGCAGTGTTTCTGCACATAGCTGCGGCGCGCGCTCATCACGATCCGGCGCGAGACAGTACAGTTGCTCAGCAATCGGCCCAGGGCTGAGCCGGTACAAATTCCTCCCCGGCATCAAAGACCTCGCCCGACGAAGTATGGCATCGATATCGTCACCAAGGCTGGCGGGTTCGAGTCTGGATCCGCAACTCTCAAGGCCGAGTCCGACGCGAGGTGAGCCGCGAGACTCCCATAGAAGCCGCGAAGATCGTTCATCTCGGCAACGCCCTGACCGACTGGCCCTTGAAAATCCGCCGCCTCCCGTATTGCCTCATACATCCGAGGGGTGATGCGAAGGGCAAGGTCGTTGTTCCCTTCGGCGAGCATTTCGACCTCGATGTGGTCGACGTCGAGCAAGTCTTCGACCAAACCTCGGTCTGGCACACGAAGCGACAGATTTTCCAGCTGAACCTGGCTATGGACCAGCGAGGGTCGGGCAGGTCGGAACGACCCGGGGTCGCGGGCGAACAGACAGGCTGGGTCGGGAATAATAAGCCCCTCATTCGGGCTGGAAAAACCGGTGACGAGGAAGTTAAGCCCGCGAACCAGATTCTTGAGCTCAATGACGGTGTCCGCGTTAGCCGCCGTCTTCCTGGCGAGCTCGATAAGATCTGCAATATACCTGTAATCGAGGAGACGGCGGGCGGCGGCGACTGGCCCGCCTGTTTCGTCTGAAGCTTCGAAGTAAACGCGTTGCCGCCACAGCGTCTCCGCCGGAGCGTTGGAGACGCCGTCGCCAAGCACCAGCGCACCTAGGCCGTCGTCCACTCGCGTCGGATCTTCGTCGGTGCTGACCATCTCTCCCAGCGCATAGAAAGTCATCACGCCTTGATTCGTTCGTACGCGGTCGAGCGCCGATAGCGACCCAGTAAGCGCTGGCAACCGACCGGGCGTCACTAGGTCGGGACGGGTGACGCTGGGGTCTCCGGCGATCTGCCGAACCCTGTTTGGCGCGCCGCTCGCGTCCCGCAACCAGCCGTCGACCTCCAGATCGCTGACATCGCCAAGACCGGCGCGCCTCATGCCGGTCAATAGTGGAGACCGTTCGGCCGTTCCGACCCCGAGCCCGCCTCCGAGTACCCGGCTGTAGTAGCTATCGGTAGCAACGAACGCGCTGCTGCCAAGGTCTCGATTTCCGCGTTTGACCGATGCGCAGGTTTGGTTACCGACAATTGCCCACGACAGGATTGCGAGCACCTCGCGGAGCGTTGGTACTGCCTCCCCGGTGCCCAGCCGCACCAACGTGCGCAATTGTTCGCGCACTCGTGGATCGCGAAGGCGCTCGGCATTTGTGCGCATAGGGCAATTACCTGCATCGAACGGGCAGTCGTTGCACCCCGTCCATAGTTCTTCACGAGTGACGTAGTCGAGCAACTGTTTCCATAGGCGGTCACCGGTCGGGCGTTGGCGATTCACATTTATCACCGTTAAGCCCGGACGAGCTGCCGCGCCTTGACGCAACGCCTCCTCCAGCGTATTAGCGGCACCTGCGTCCCCGATGTCTTCCAGAGCGTCTCGCAACACCCCCTCGTTTGCGCAGATAAGCGTTTGATGGTCCGAATCGAGGGATTTGCCGACCACTTCTGCGCGTTCACGGGATGCAGGCAGACCTGACAGGTCCTTGACGACCCAGCGGCCTTTCGCGACCTCTAGAAGGGCATCGTCGCTAGGCAGGTCGCTATCTACAGCCCGGCAATACGCTTCGGCGACCGCAGTCTTTCCGGTACCGGCATTGCCGGTGAGTACAACGGTTCCTGCGACACCGGATAACGCCCATTCCGTTATATATCTGCCCAGCTTCGTATCAATGTCAGAGCCAAGCGTCTCTCCGAGCATGGCGAAATGCTCGCGGTATGCACCTGCCTGGTCTGCGCTAAAGACTGACAGGGACCGTAATGCGGCGACGACAGGCAGTTCCGCGTTCTCATCGACAGCTGCTCCGACAGTCACTGACTTGCGGCCTTTCGATTGCCCCCCACAGGCACACTTTTCAGCATCGGTTCACCACGTCTCGCTGCCAGTAACTCACGCCCGGTGCGGGGTCGCACACCGCCCGCAAGCAATGACTCTGCAACGGCTCCGACAATAACCTCCGCCGATGGTGGCGGCACCGCGTTGCCGATCTGGCGCCGAACTCGCGGGTATGCCGAACGTAGGTCGCGTGGGCCGTCCCCGAACTGGAACACGAAGTCGTCTGGGAAGCCTTGGAGACGTGCCTTCTCGCGATTAGTCAGTCGCCGAGGCTCGACGTGATGGTAGCCGTGCGTGCCTCCGCCACCACCGGCGATAATCGTGTACGAGGGCTTGTCGGGGTCGAGCCTTCGGTAGACGTGGCTGATGAGACCCTTCACCGCAAGTCTGTGCCCCTCAGGCACCGCCTCGTAATTGCCGCCTGGTGGTATCAACTTCAAGCGCTCCACGACATCACGCGAATCCATCCCCAGCTCATGATTCGGCGAATTCGCCGGCAATGGCACGTCATCAAGCACCTGGCGAACCGTGAGCGGCGCACCTGCAAACGGTGTCGGAACTATTGGCGGGCGAATTCCGATGTCCCGGCGGACGCCGATGACGATTAGTCGTTCGCGATGTTGAGCGACTCCCAGATCCGCCATGTCGACAACCTGGGCGCTGACGTCGTAGTGGACACCCGCTATGGCCTTTTTCCTCGTCGAGCGGCCCGCGAAGCTGCTCGGCGATTTGAGTGCATGCCGCACAAGAGTCCACGCCGCTCCACGGTTCGCCGAGAGGAGGCCGGGCACATTTTCGAGTACGAATGCGGCGGGTCGAAGTTGATCGAGGAATCGCGCAACTTGCCGAAATAAGTTCCCGCGAGCAGTAATGAGGCCGTCGTGATTCCAGAGCGTGGAGTAATCCTGGCACGGTGGCCCTGCCAGCAGGATGTCGCAAGGGACATCCGGAACTGGCGTCGCTGTGATGTCACCCTCGACGATGTGTTCGCCGAGGTTGCGCTTGTACGTCTCGACGGCCCAGTGTTCGTTGTCGATAGCCCAGACGACTCTCGCCCTGTCCGACATCTCAGCGCCAAGGTCCATGCCACCACAGCCCGAGAAGAGCGATACCGCGGCGTAACGCTTCGGTGTTGGCGCCATCAGAGCCGTCCCCTCCCGCCACTGGCTACCTGGGTATAGCAACCTAGCGCACGGAGAACTCCGGGTCGGATGCGGATAGATGGCATGGTCAACATGCGAGCAACGCTATATAGAGGGTCCGACAGATTCTTGGATTGGCGCGCCGAGCCCAGAGTGTCTTCTAGTCATCGTCCCCAATAGCCGCCAGGAGCAGCGAGATCTTGCCAAGATCACCGGCAATCACATCGGCCGACGCGAACGGACAGCCCGGATGGTCAAGGATCCCGCCGGACCAGAACTGGTGTATCCCGAACGCAAGAAGGCGGTCCATCAGGTCTGTGGGCGGCATAACTTTCGTCATCGGAGTTGGCATCGTGTTACCACATCTGATGAACTTTCGGTCGCAGGTCAAAAGCACGTCGGCACCACAGAGAACGGCGTCGCTCATGATGTCGCGATCGCGAATCATCGCTGGGAACGCAGCCAGAAGATCCTTCATCGGATCGCTCGGAAGTTTGTGCAATCTGTCAACCTCTGCTTGGAGCAGATCCCGGAGGTCAGGCTGTCCCCCATCGCTCAGTCTGAAAGGTAAGTGCGTCGGCGATTGCGTCGATAGCGCAGTGCCGTCGCGACCGATCTACAGAACTCGCAGGCCGTTTCTCGTCATCGAGGAGAGCCGGCACAACGACGAAACGGATGTCCCGCACGGACCACCAGTTGACCAACATTCCGAGGGCGGTCAACTCGTCGTTAAGCCCGACCGATCGGCCGACCACGGTCCCCTGGTGGTGGCTTGGGATTCCAACGTCGTCATCTACTTCTTGAAATACGGACGGCAGATTGTAGACGGCGAAGAGATCGATGGTGTCGGCCATATCGTCCAGCCAGGTTTCGAGCCACCGCTGCAACAGCCGCTCTACCCGGTCCCACTCCTCGGGCGTGTAGCCGCCACGCCTGGTGCGCGTCGGGTCTATGACGCAACGGTAGAGGGCTGTCTCGATCTCACCCGGATTGTGACTACCCGGTGAAGTCCGCCGACTCTACCGACGCGCCTTCTCCAACGCCGCCCCGAAACCACTGTCGTCGCCCGACACGAGGCGGCTAGGTCCGGCCGAGACGCCGTAATCGCGAGCAGCGATCGGCCGGGCGGCGTAGTGCTCGCGCACCCGTCGCGCGAGCGGCGCCTCGACCGTGCTGCTCGCTGACTTCACGAACGCCCCAGCCGCTCCAGGAGGACAAGTATGTCTTTCGCCGCGACGCCGAATTCGGCCAACTCGTGAACGCGAACCTTGCCCTGTGCCATGAGGGCGTCCACATCTGTTGCCGTGTGAACGAGCACCTCGAACAAGCGTGACACGTAGCACCGACAAAATCTGGTGACGCACCGCGCTTACATCAACGGAAGGGCAGATACCCCTCACCACCGCATCCCGAAGCCGAGCTGCTGGCGAAACTCCCTGAGGTCGTTGTAGTCGGGCGACTTGACCTCGGGCTGACGGATTGGCCGCGCAACCGGGTCGAGCTTGTGGACATAGCGGTCACACCATTGCAGCCACTCCTCGGCGGCAGTGCGCTCCTCCGAGGAAGCCATCGCCGTGACTCGATCGCGCTGCGCGGCGAGGTATGCGCGCAATCGGTTCGCCAATTCCCAGTCGCCGAGGTCTGCTGTCAGCCGCTCCCCCAACGCATGCTGCATGTACGCATCACGGGCAAGCGCATCCTCGCGTGCCTCGCGATCCCGCTTTTCGATTTCAGCGCGGCGTTCAGCTTCCTTGCCCTCGGCATCGATAACAGCCCAGCGGTCGAAGGTCATGATCACGTCGGGTAGCCGAGTTGCGAGAGAGATTGTCTTTGTCTCAGTCCACGACAACTTGGACGAGAACCGGCTGTTGGTGTCGAGGGCGACGCTCAAGCGGTTGGACGGCACATAGTCATAGCGCCTGGGACCCCAACCGTACTTCTTCTCGCGCTCGATCTCCTCCCGTGTCGGCACGTGATCCACTCGGTCTTTCGGCTGCCAAATGTCGACCGAGCACTCGATGTCGCCGACTTTGACAATCAGGTCACCGTTGAGATTGCTGCTGTCTTGGCGATCGCCGTGGCGGTCGCGGGTCGGCACGCGCACTGAGTGTCCGCGGGCCTCCGCCTCTTTCGCGAGCGCATGAAGGAGACGAAACGCCCTCCCGCGCAGTTCTTTTCCAATGGAGTCGAGACGCTTCTCCTCGCGCAGTTTCGCGACGGCTGGATGCCATCGCCCGATACGTTCAATCGACAGGGTCTCCGCCAGCGGCGTGGTCTGCCAGTCAGACACAGACGACAGCCGGAACACGACATGGTGGTAGGTCTTGCCGCGCACCATGAGCACTTCCTGGCCGTCCGGGGCCATGCCGCGCCGGTTGATGATGCCGACCAGGCTGCGGTAGCTGGTGTCATCGTCCTTGGTGTTGATCTCCAGGATTCCGCCGGCGTCGACGATGTCCTGGACCAGCTTGCGCGTCGGGGTCAGGCCATCGGCTGGCGGTTGTTGCTTGGGGCGCGCAGCTGCACCGGTCGGATTTGCCGCAACAGGTCGATGGGCAATCGCAGCGGGGCAGGTCGGCGTGTCAAGTTCGACTCGAACCGTATGCCTTCGCTTGGCCCAATGACCGTGGGGATACGTGTCATTAGTGAGGTAGTGCTCGCCTGCGGGCAGGATCGCCGCGCTCCACTGGCCGCCGCGCTTGGATACCGTCACCAGGCGACGCGAAGCAAGTGCGTTGGCCGTCGTCTTGAAGGTAAAATCAGTCCAGCGGCCGTCCGGGCAATCGTCGTATATCCAGCGGAGAACGTCGACCTGGCGTGCATTGAGCGGAGCGTCGAGTGCCACATGACTATTGGATCAAGATCGGCAGGTTCCTGCAGGGCTGCCGATTCCATGAGATCCCGTAGCCATGCGCAAAACGACTCCACCGATTCCGCAGTGCCTCGGTGAGGCGACCAGGCAGGAATCAACCTCATGCGGCCGTCACGAATAGCACAGACGGCGCTAGTCGTGACCCTGCTGAAATCCCTTGGGAACGAACGGTAAATACGACGTGCTGCCGGTGGTCGGCGTGTGGATATCCTGTGGCCGGAGCGGTAGCTCGACCTCCCGCATGGCTGGCTGATGTTCTTCGTCTGCAGGGTTCCAGTCGTCAGGAATGTTATAGATCGAGATGTGATGGTTGGTCCCATCAACGTCACCGTCAGGCTTTGTCTTGATGAGTTCAGATGACATACGGCGCATGAGGTTTGCGGCCCTTTGCACCGGACCATAGACCGCCATCTCGACGGATCCCATTGCGATACACCAGACCGTGCCAGGCCTTCCTATGTGTCGGCGACGTGCAACGTTCCATAGCGAGTCAATCGCGAGGGTGATGAGGTACGTGACCGTGAGATCTCGTTCTGGGTTGGGATCGTCGATGCTGACGAACCACTGCCCCTCCGATGTCTTCGCAGTCGGATGAAGCTTCTGGTGAAGGTAAACGTGTGCAGGTCCAGTGTGCATTGGAACGGATTCGCCGTCGTGGCCTGTCAAGACCATCTTGGCTGAATCGTCATCCAGATCGATCGCAGTGAGTCCATGCTTCACCGCGTTGTAGAGAAAAGCATCGCCGAGAAAGCGACACGCGCAATCCTGGAGAAGGAATGCGAGAGCCTCCAGTGTGCCGTCGAACTCCTCCTGCGGTACATCAATCTTCGAATCTTCGGACCTCGCTCCACCAAGAAACAACTCGGCGATAGTCGCATGGTCGAAGCCCTCCTTGAGAGCGTCGTACACTCGAACCTTGAACTTCACAAAGTCTGTCGAAGTCGACATGCCCAGCCATGGGCACTCAGGATGATCAATATGCGCAAAATATAAGCGCAACAACGCCTCTGACGCATGGTGCACAATGGCTACCGTCTCAGTTCTCAGGTACCGCATTCTCACGTCGGCTGGAGGCACCTCTCCGCCGCCGAACCGAATGGAAGCGATCTGGCGATCAACCGCGAAGGCCGGCGCGAGGAACGGATCGGGCACCGCCATCAGCGAAAGAACCCGGAAGCGCATCTTGATGAACTCAGAAGGGTCAGCGTTGTAGAACATCGCGTTCAGCTCAGGGAACTGACGTGGATCCAGAAGCCTGCCGTGGTCGTCGGGCTCCTCCCACTTCTTCTTTGAACTGGTGTTCTCTGACATGATCCGCGAGCTTATGCACACCCTCCGACAAACCTCGCGGTCCTCCGCATGCGAACGCGGAGCGCCCACCTTCCCGACGGAGCGAGCGTGGCATCGACGAGCGCGTCGACCTTGACACGGCTTCTACCTGGATCAACGAATCGCGCTACAGGCTGGATTCTAACGATCGGCGCCAACATCCGACTTGTCCTGTCATCGTGTCCGCAAACGCCACGTCGAACTGCGAACGAACAGGGACCATGAACCGGTGAGCAACGTGCGCGAGCGCCAGACGGCCATCATCAGTGAGCGCATCCGGAGCTGCCGTCGATGCGACGGAATGAACGTCCTCGACCAAACACAGGCATTGCCGGGTAACGGATCACCGCAGTCCCCGGTGGTAGTCGTCGGGCAGAGCCTAGGCGGCAAAACCCTGCATGCGAGCCCAGATCCCGTTCACCGGCGGCAGCGGCCGATTTCTCAACCTCGGCCTCAAACGCGCTGGACTCGCCAAGAGCGACGTCTTCACGACGAACGCCGTGCACTGCCATCCACCCGGCAATCGAGCGTCGCTCCCCCACGAAATTGAGAACTGCAGGCCATACCTGCTGCGCGAGTTGGCGATCATTCAGCCACACCTCGTGATCGGACTTGGGAAAGATGCGTCCGCTGCGCTGCGAGGGATCTTCTCCGAAGCACGCGAGTTGCCATGCCCTTCACGCCGCCGCGCGGTCGACGCCGAAACTCGAAGATCCCCGATCTACTTGCAGTCCCTCACCCGTCGTGGATCAAGTACCAGCCGGCGGACGGGCGCGACGCGTACGTTGAGAGTCTCGGCAATGCCCTGCGATGGGGCTTCCGCGATAGGTCCGCTAGCTGAGTTCAATTTCTCCTTCGCCAACGTTGTCGCGGACAAGAACCTGTCGGGCGTCGGTGTCATGCTGGCGTGGCCACCAAGGGAAGAGGAACTGCGGATGTCTGCATGACCCACCGATCGCGATCCGTTCGAGGCGGACCGTCACGCAATCGCTCGGCTGCTACAAGCCCGCGGTGAGGCGCACGCGGCGGCAATCGGCGCCTTGTCTGTCTACCGGCCTGATCATGTGGACAACTGGGACGGCGGGCAGTACGAGGCCACGCTGGAGGTGCCGCCGGAGTTTTACGATCAGGTGGCGGGCGGCGAGTTCGCAGCGGTCATCAGTCAGGCTGCGGAAGCGATCATCGGGCCAGGCCGCTACGCCGGCTTGAACACCCGCGTCCTCGCGCGCAATCGCCGAATCCCGATTGGGTCCACGACGTCGTGAACAGCTTGCGCGCCCGTCACGTCGCGTCAGGGCGCGTCGATCTGGACCAGGTCGCGATCACGCGGTGACCACGCCCAGGCTTCCGTGCACCGCTTCAGCCTTCCTGCTCGATCGAGAGCCACTCGTCGAGGCTGATGCCGAACGCGTGGGCCTGGCAGAGTTCGGCGTCGCGTTGGCAGCCATTCTGGGATCGACTCACTCGATGAACTCTCGCTCGGGATGGCTGGCATCACGCATGTGGATGAAGTAGTCGTAGCCGCCGTGGCCGCGTCTGCGGTCGCGCGCCAACCGCAGCGGCAACGCCAGCCGGTACAGCGCAGTCCCCCGCACACCACGGTCAAGCAGTTCGGCATCCGAATCCAGCACCAACTGCTCGTCAGGTACTGCAGAGCGATCGCCCCCCGATCGGCGTTGTTGAGCCCGGCGATGTCCTGGATGAGCAATTGGTGGTCGATTACCTGGAAGTACAGCCGCTTGTCGAACTCCATTCCGTGCAGGAAGTAGTAGCCGTGCCCGTCGGGCCAGACCACTGCCATCCGCCCGCAGTCCGACCCCTGGCCAGCACGCTAACGACCCCGGGAAATAATCCGTTCCTCAGCTCAGTCAAATCAAAATCGTCGCTCGCTATTGCACGAATATAACCATCGCAATATAATCAAGGCAGATATGAACGATAAACAATACGCAGAGATGTTCAAGTATATGCAATCCGGGTTCGAGGCTGTTCATGCACAGAACACAGAAATGCGGTCGCGGCTGGAACTGCTCACCGGTAAAGTGAACGAGTTGGATGCGAAGGTCGACCACGTAGAAGAACGGCTCACGGCTCGAATCGATAAGATCGATTCGAGAATGGGTAGGGTCGAAGAACGCCTGGATGAAATCGTCGATTCACAGAACGAAATCCTCAACGCTATAGGTCAACGGTTCGATGAGAGCGACAATCTGCACGAACAGCATGGTCAGCAGATAAAGCAGCTGGCCGATCATTCTGGGCTCACACTGGCCGCGTAGGAACACGCTCGATCAGACGCGCCGATCCAGTTGGTCACCCTTCCTCTTGAATCGACAGCCATTCCGCGAGACTGATGCCGAACGCATAAGCCTGGCAGAGTTCGGCATCGCGCTGCTGGCCGATCCAAGGGTCGACCCATTCGATGAACTGGCGTTCGGGGTTGCTGGCGTCACGCATGTGGATGAAGTAGTCGTAGTCGCCATAGCCGGCCACGCGATCACGGGCCAGGCGAGACGGTAGGGGTAACCGGTAGAGCGCCGTCCCTCGCACTCCGCGGTCGATCAGTTCGGCGTCCGAATCCACCACTAGTTGTTCAAAGGTCAAGTACTGCAAGGCGATTGCACGGTGATCGGCGTTATCCAGAGCCGCAATGTCCTGGATCAACAGCTGGTGGTCAATGATTTGGTAGTACAGGCGTTTATCGAATTCGCTGCCGTGGAGAAAGTAGTAGCCGTGGCCATCTGACCAGATGATCGCCTTGCGGCCCGTGTCGTCGTGGAGGACATCAGACCGCCCCTCGGCGAGCCGCACCACAGGCATCGGAACGATAATTGCCGCTCCGCGGGCAGCAATCAGCCATCCCAACCCGTGGCGACTCGCATCACCGAGCTGGCTCGACAGTGAGGAGGCCGAGCCAGCAGACACCACGGCCACTCGGCCGAACCACGCCGACGGTCCCCCTGGCATGTGTTCAAGGACATGGTCGAAGATGATTTCGTGAATACCGCGATGGCCGGGTAGTTCTCGAATACCAATGGCTGACAGGCGATCGTCATGTAACCCGTCAAGCGATGCGCGGTAAAGGGCCCTTTCGAGATTATCGGCTACCACGAACCGCGTTCCGACTTTTGCGTCGTTGGCGCGGTAGAAGTCCGCGACCAGCTCGATGACGCGCGCTCGGTTGAAGGCCACGTCAGTCTGCGACGACACGCTGCGGCGCAACAGAAGAACGAACATCGAACTCGGTCTTGCGGATCACGCGCCAAGCGCCGGCAGCCACCACAAGCTCACGGTGCTGTTGATGCGTCTTGTGGTGACGGAGCGGCGTATCGGTCACGAGGTTAACGAACAGGTCGCCGTTCGTTGCGATGATCTGCTCGAACTCTTCATCGCTCTCAAGGACATGGTGATGGCCCGACTCACTATGGCCGACAATGCAACTCCTGAGTCGCTCAGATTGGCCGCCTGAGGGTATTTCAACGACCGGAAGCAGCAAGATTTCGCCGTGGCGGATGGGAGTGCGTCGAGGCATTATCGTCAACCATTCCATAATCAGAAACCGGGAAGAGAATCCGCATGCGTCCGAATGAACACCCGAACCGCAACGGAGACAGCAATCGTACGGTCCTATGCAGGCGGCCGACAAGGCCGTGTGGCAATCATCTATATCGATAGGCGTACTTCTAAATATCCTCGTACTAAAATAGATTACCTAATCGTAAGCCCGAAGCCAGCTAACTTATTCCCTTGAGTCAAGCTGCCACAAACGTCGACATGCAACGCTGGTTGCCCCCATCCCCCAACGCAGCGCCTGGCCAAGGCATCTCCGGATGCCGGGCCACCAATTCCCGGCTGCTCCAGTCCGGCCCCATACCCGGCCACTGGAGATACGCACTCGTACATGGCAGCTTCGAATCGATGCGGCCCCGGCGCATGGAATCAGGATCTGAACCACCGGGCGCCACTCATGCACCCCACCGTGGACGACAGGTTCAGCGACACGGCGGCCGCGTGAACCACGCCGAGATGACCTGCGACCACGCCCACGAAACCCGGTGATCGCAACACGTATCAGCAGCGGATCACAGGCTGTGACGACCGACTTCCCGGTGGCCACGGTGGGCACATCTTCGGCACGCAGTTCGGAGGCCCGGGCGAGGGAATCAATATCACCGCGATGCGCGACATCCTGAATGCTGTCGGTGAGCGGGACTACTACAACCTCGAGCAGCAATGGCGGACCTACGCGGACGCCAGGCGGCCATTTGAACCCGTACCGAGCGATGGCCGATCACGGAATCGCTAACCCGCTCAACAGTTCCCCCGCATCAATGCCGAGACCACCGGCAATCTTGAGGATGTTATGCAACGTGACGTTGCGCCGTCCGCGCTCTACCTGACCGAGGTAGGTCCAATGCACGCCGATGATCTCGGCGGCTTTCTCCTGGCTCAACCCGAGTTCGTGCCGCCTCGCTGCTACCCGTTGACCAAACTCGCGGGTCGCCGGTGAGATCGGCGACTGTGAGGGTGCGGGCATAGCCCAACCCCATAGGCAGCATGACTATCAATCCAGAGACAATGAATCCCAATACCTTGAATCCTGGTAAATTTCCTCGTACGGTGTGCAGACCGCGCGGGTTGTGGTACCGCGCCACCCCGACGTTTCGCCACTACAGCAAACGGACCGCCACGTGCCCGAGGAGTGATCATCGCGATTCAGCGTCAGATTCGGCGAACCGTCCCGGACGCTGCCGACAAGCGCCTGCCTGGCCAAACTTCGCATCACGTCAGCTCTCATCGACGCCCAATGACCGACTACCGGGACTTAGCGCCGAGCATTCACCGGCAGCGCCTGGTCATCGAAGGCTATCCGCGCGCACCGATTACCGATGACGACATCAAGCACTTTCTGTCGCGCCTATCCAATGAACTCGCAATGACAAAACTCATCGAACCGGTCACGCACCGCAGTGCTACCTACGGCTGGGCCGGCTGGATTCACTGGGAAACCTCTGGCGCACATTTCTACGCGTGGGAACAGCCGCTGCTCTTTTTCAGCGTTGACATCTACACCTGCAAGGCTTTCAGTGCGAGTGCCGCCATTGCGTTCACGCAGCGTTTCTTCGAAGCGTCCGACGTCGCAGCGAAGGAATTTTGAAATGCAGCATCCAGATAGCACTGAGGCATCTGAAGCATTCCGCTGTCGCTACGATCTGTCCGGCGACGACATCACCATCCTCGCCAAGCAGCTACTTGCCACCACGGTCTATGCCACCGACGACCGAGTGGTGTGTTTCCGCGTGTCGGGGCGCAGTGAATTTTCCAACCTCGGACGTGCGGTCGAACACGAGGTGTTTCGTGACGCATTTCCCGGCAACGACGCCGCTTTCATGACCCGCGAGTACGGCCCCTACGAGCACGCAAGCTTCTTCTTCATCGCGATCGATCGGGACGCCGACATGCCGATCGGCGTCCTGCGCATCATCCGCCAGTCAGCGGCCGGGCTCAAGACACTCAACGACCTGGCGCGACCCGAGGCGCCAGTGCAGCTCACCGCGGCCCAAGTCCAACATCAGCACCAGATCGACACCTTCGACAACGTCTGGGACGTCGGTACGTTCGCGATCTTGAGCCAGTACCGCCGCAGCGGCCTGAGCGCCAGTCTGCAGCTCTATCGCGGCTTGTACCGCACTGCCTTGGAAGAGGGAATAGATCACCTGATCGCCATTTTCGACAAACTCCCGTTCCTCGCCGCCACGGGCTACTTGGCGATTCCCATCGTGCCGCTCTGCGGTACCGGCTACTTTTCCTATCTTGGATCGCCGGAAAGCCGCGCCGTTTACGGCCATATACCCAGTTTCAAGCCCGAGGTGAGCCGGCGGTTGGAAGAAATCAAAGACGACCCGGACGGCGTGCGGGCGCTCCGGCAGCTACGTGACGGCACCGCCGATCACGTACTCATATTCAATAACGACTACAAAAACTAATTCGATTATCGTACTATTGGTTTAATGGATGCATTCATCCTCGGTTTAACCTGCACTATCAACCTGGCACTTGGGTCTATTGTCATAGCGCAAAATTACCGCGGGGGTATGCAACGCTCGTTTGTCCTGCTCACGGGTTCGATCTGCCTGTGGATTATCGCCAATTACTGTACGAATCATCCGTTCGGTAATAGCCTTGTGGCCGCTGATATAGCGAACCGCTTGGCATTCGTGTTCGCGATGATCCTGGTGTTCTCCGGACTGCTGTTTACGTTCTACTTTCCCTCCAGACGCCGGCCGCAGACGGCCGAGGCCATCGGGCTGGCAACAGCCTGCATCGTTCTGTCCGGCTTGTCTTTGACGACATGGATCAGCGGCGAGGTCACGCGCGACGGGTTCGGAAATCTGAACTTTTCGATAGGGCCCGGCCTGTGGCTGTATGTTCTGGGCTTCCTGACTGTCGTCGGGTACGCCACTCACAACTTACTGTTCACTCCCCGGCCGGGCGGAGCAGCCCGACGACGGCAGGCCCATTTCGTGTTGTTCGCATTCGCAGCCTCCGCCCTGATCGGGCTTGCGTTGAACGTCATCCTCCCCTTGGTCGCTGCCGATTGGCACACCACCCGGTTTGGTCCGCTCGCCACGGTTATCTTGGTCAGCTCGATGACGTATCTGATCGTCCGCCGCGCCCTGTTCGATATCCGGCTGGCGACCATCAGAACGCTCAGCTATGCGGCGAGCCTGGTGACGCTGTCGGTGGCCTACTACTTGGCTGCCTATCTGATTTCGACCACGGTGCTCGGTGCCGACCTGGCAAGCGCGCTGAACGTCAGTCCGGTCAACGTCATCCTGATGCTGGCATTCGGGCTGGCGTTCTTGTTTCTTCCTGTCAAACGCTTCTTCGACAAGGTGACTGACGACATCTTCTATCGCGACAGCTACAAGGTCGAGGACCTCTTCGCCAGGCTAGGCGAGCTGCTGACGTCAGCCGGCGACCTCGACCTGCTACTGGAACGGACGGCCGAGGAACTGGCATCGGTCTTCAAGGTCGAACAGGCGTTCTTCCTGCTCAGTCGGTTGGACGGGGTATTGGATTCTCCCGTGTCAGCGGGGACCACCAGGCATGCCGCGCTGTCACCCCACGATGTCGAGCTGCTTGACGAGTATGCGACCACGGCCCGGCCCACCGTCATCCTGACCGAGGTGCTCGACGACAACCACAGCGCCGTTCGGCGCATGCTGCAACGTCATCGGATCGCCGTCGTCATGACACTGCGGCATCAAGGAGAGGTCTTCGGATACGTCGCGCTGGGCGACCGCCGCAGTGGCAGCTACACCAAACGGGATGTCGACACGCTCACCGGCACGAGCAATGAACTTGTCATCGCCATCCGGAACGCGCTGTCGCTCCACGAAGTGAAAGACCTGAATGACACGCTGCAACAACGGATTAACGTTGCAACCAAGGAACTGCGGGCGTCCAATGCCAAGCTCAAGCATCTGGACGAAGTCAAAGACGAGTTCATGAGCATGGCCAGCCACCAACTACGGACGCCGTTGGCCGGCGTCAAGGGCAACCTGAGCATGGTGCTCGACGGTGATCTGGGGCCAGTGCGGCCAAAGCAGCACCGGGCATTGCAAGACGCGTTCACCGCCAGTAACCGCATGGTGGGCCTGGTCGCCGACTTCCTGAACGTATCGCGCATCCAGACAGGCAAATTTGTGATCGAGAGGGCGCCGTTCGACCTGCGCGCTGTAACTCAACAAGAGGTCGACAGCCTGCAGCCGATTGCCGCCGATCACCACATGAAGCTGCAGCTCAAGGCCGAAGGACGCGACTTCACCGTCACCGCCGACCAGTCCAAGTTGCGCCAGGTCATCATGAACTTCATCGACAACGCCATCTATTACTCACACCCCGATAGCACCATCACGATCAACCTGGTCAGCGAGAAGAGCGAGGTGGCGCTGACTGTCGTAGACACTGGCATCGGTGTACCTCTGGATCAGCAAGCCCAGCTGTTCAAAAAGTTCTTCCGGGCCAAGAACGCCCGGACCCAGCGTCCGGACGGTACAGGTGTCGGACTGTTTCTGGCACAGAAGGTCATCTCAGGCCACCATGGAACGCTGATCTTCAGCTCGATCGAAGGTAAGGGAAGTACTTTCGGCTTCACGCTGCCGGTTCGAGCAATGGGGCACCGCAAACCACTAGTTCCGGTTCAAAAATAGTCAGCCCAACGTCTTCCACTCCACGGGAGAATGGGCTGCTAACACCAAAACCGGTGGCCCTTGCCGCAGCCCCTTGCCGTGATCTAACCGATCGTGTCAGTCACTTCATGATCACGCCCGCCCGGCACGTTAAACACATCGGAAAAGACTCGTCCGTATCCCCTGAGGCCGAATCTTGGAAGCTATGACCACCGTGGAGAGCGACACGGCCACCATGACGAGGCAATCGACAACACACGGAGACCGATACCCGCTGCAACAAGCCGTTTGCCGGAACTAGTGTCGCGTGTCTGAAGTAGTTTTACGGTGTGGTTTGGGATAATCGTGCATGCGAATTGCGCCGCTGGCATTGCGCGAGGGTGATCGGGACAAGTTGGTGTCGTTGACGCGGTCCTCGACGGTGACCGCGGGGGCGGCGCAGCGGGCGAGGATCGTGCTGTTGGCCGCCGACGGGGTCTCCAACACCGAGATCGCCACGCTCACGGGGGTGTCGCGCCCGACAGTGATCGGATGGCGGGCCCGCTACGACGAGTCGGGAATGGCCGGCCTGGTCGATCTGCCCCGGTCGGGGCGGCCGCGGGAGCTGGATCACAGCGAGATCGTGTCGGCCACCTTACTGCCACCGCCGGCCAAACTCGGTGTCACGCATTGGAGTTCGCGGCTGTTGGCCAAGCAGCTGGGGATCAGCTTCTCGGCGGTGGCCAAGGCCTGGCGGGAATACGGGGTGCAGCCCTAGCGGGCTGAGACGTTCAAGTTCTCCACCGATCCCGAACTGGTCGCCAAGGTCACCGATGTCGTCGGGTTGCACCTGGATCCGCCCGCGAACGCGATCGTGTTGTGCGTCGATGAGAAGAGCCGGATTCAGGCCCTGGACCGCACCCAGCCGATACTGCCGATGCAACCCTGCTCGCCCGAGCGCCGCACCCATGACTACCTCCGCCACGGCACCACCACGTTGTTCGCCGCCCTGGAGGTCGCCACCGGCCAGGTCATCGGCCTGTGCCAGGACCGGCATCGCCACCAGGAGTTCCTGCGGTTCCTCAAGCACGTCGCCCGCGCCTACCCCGACCAGGACCTGCACCTGGTGATGGACAACTACGCCGCCCACAAACGCGTCGAGATCCGCGACTGGCTGACCGAAAACCCGCGCATCCGCGTGCATTTCACCCCGACCTCGGCATCGTGGCTCAACCTCGTCGAGGTCTGGTTCGGCATCATCGAACGCCAAGCCATCCACCGCGGCACCTTCGGCAGCGTCCGCGATCTAATCCAAGCCATCCGCACCTACATCACCGGCTGGAACACACGCGCCCACCCGTTCGCGTGGCCCAAAACCGCCGACGAAATCCTCAAAAAAGCCAACCGTCAACCAACTTCAAACACGCGCCACGCCCACGGGCGCCCCGGGCAAACTTCTCGGAACTATTCCTGAAGGCGCGATCGAACGGACACTGTGGCGTCGAGTTTCACCTACCGTCGATGCGGGCCGTACGTTCATATGGGGTTCCAGATCGGCGTAGCTGGCCGAGACGTTGAGGAGGTGGAGCGACCCGTTGAGGGGGGGCAGTACGGATCCGGCAGCGGACAGCGATCTTCAGCGGGCGGTGCACTGGCCCATCGACGGATTCGATTGCTCGGCGCTCGAATACAAATTAGGAAAAAAAGAAAGGCCCCGATCCAAGGACCGGGGCAACCAAATAGCGTACACAGTTCGATGACAGCACGATCATCTTCTCAGACGTAATCGCGTTTTCGTCTAGCGTGTCCACCTCTGACAGAACGCTTCCCGTGGGTCCATATCTCCGGTTAACCTTCAGTCGCGTCCGCTCTAATGAGCACGAGCAGGCCGCAAATAAACATATACCAGAAACCTAAGCATATGTACCCACTAACACTATTTACTGATTGTGCCCACAGTAACGGTGTGACAATCATGACGCCGAGCATCCCAACCGTCGCGAAAAGCAGGCTAAGTACGACGATAAAGACGCATATCTGGGCCCATCGAACCACTGCCATCTTAAGTAATGTTCTTGCCACTTTCATTCGCCCTCCGGGAGCAGGGGCCCTACTCCTTGTTCAAGCCCTCGCCAGGATGTGCGATGCAATCGTGCGAATTGGTAAGGACTCGAAATACCGTAGGTAACCAAAACCAACCGGGAGGCGGATAACCATTACGCTTCCATCGGCCAAGTGGCGCATCAATAGTGTGTCATAATTGGCGGTAATTTACAACCCATTGATGTTGACCAGACCGAGCATAAAACTCTAAGTCAACTAATATCAAATTTAACAGGCTAGTTCAGGAAATAAGGGTCCAAGGTAAACAGCCGGAAGTTTCGAAGGAAACTGCGCTTGCCGCTACTTGCGCGTACGTTGGGCCCCGCGAACTGCCGCCGTCCAACATCTCGCCCCCTCCGAGTTCTGTGCGAGTGCTCCAGATGCAGGTAACAGCGGCTTCTCGTGGTCCAGCCGTCGCATACGTACCGGGTACGACGTAATCGCCGACGCGGAAAGCCCCGTCACCTGGGATCTGCGCGGGCTGAGCTGAAGCTAAACCACAGCTCAACCCACACAACCCCCAGACGATCCCGGCAATCCTGCCGCCGAACCGTACAGTCATCAGATCTCTCGCCTCGCGCCCGTTGGTAGAAGAACCTCATCGTACAAGTGCGGTGATTGCCCGTATCTAAAGCTACTATCGGTGTCCACCACGACCGTGTTACCGCTAGGCTCGATCACCAGAACGCCCATCTTCACATATTGCACTCCCACTTGCTACGAACGCCAAAGAATAGTCTTCAGAAATCCGCGTGGGCCTGGGACACTCTCGGCCGCAGTATTTAGCCGATCACAAAAGTCATTCGAGTCAGTGTAGAAAGTGTACTCTGGGCTAATACTCTCCTGAAGCTGGCGCCCTAGTATTCCTACAATATGTATATAATCTTCTATTTCTTCGGCAAGATCAGCATTCTGAAAGACTTTTCCGCAGGAAGATACGATCAGACGCACGTCAGTGTCTAAGACATGCCATTTCGCGCGTAGTTCAGTATTCGCTTGCGGCCTTCTCTGAATTTCTTGAAGGATGCTGTTATCGCTGCGGAGATTTCGGATTGCCGACGTACAATTACTCACCCATTCCCGGTGCGTACCGTTTCGGTCAATGGACGTTGACACACCGGCCGCCAGCGCAGCCGCAGCCGCAGTTATCAGTATGCCAAGAACAGGCAGCCAGATTCCGGCCTTCGGAGACACATGTACGCGGCTGGAGGTCCATACGGACGGAAATGGACTTGGTATAAATTCAACTGAACGTCCTGCCAATTTCTTATATGCCAGCGCACCGGTCGCCATACTCGCCAACGATAGCGCGGCTGCTGCCGAGACTAGCTTGTCTCGCCGGGATTTCAGTCGCATTCGCCGTATAACCAAACCGTGCGCGTTATCTGCTGAATTTTCGACCCACTGATATTCGCATCAAGGGGCACGGTCTCTCCGCAGAGCACGTCCTCGATGCGCCATGTAACTGTGATAAATCCGCTTTCTTTCGGTAAGTAGTTACCTAGACTCACGCGTCTTTGGCCTAGCCCCTCGGACAGAGTGTGTTCAACCCGTACACGATCCGACCACGCACCGGACAAGAACTCGAGGTCAAGTGAATCAGTGTCAGGTATTTCGGCTACAAGGTTTTTCGCTTCATTATCGCCGCTATTCCAGTAATTGAGCCGCAGGCGAATAGTGTCATTGACACGAACTCGTCTAGCAGTGGTGAAATCCGCCCAATCTTCATCAAAATTAACATCAATGGTCGATTGAGCGTCAACTCGGTCCGACTTAGTCCTCAGCTGTAGCTCTAATTGACCAGCGCAACTTTCATCAGATCGAAGATATCCTGAGAGATCACCACAGCCGACTTTAATTCCATCCTGCCAAAGCCGCTCTGGAGGTACTGACATTTCTTTACCGTTACGCCACCTGATAGTTGCGTCGCCGACCGCCTCCATAGTCAGCCGCTCCCTTGAGCCAAGAATTATTGTATCACCAATGAACTCAGGAACAGCATTATCAGCACTTATGGTTGCGGGAACAAGTAGCGAGCCGTCGATCACCCCTGGAAACTTTACCTTCAACTTCGTATTCTCCGCTGCAGCGACACCTAACTTAGCGTCATTATTGAAATACAGTATGAAGTCATAGACGGTATCCGGCTTGAGCATTGCAGCCGATCGAAAGTTCCCTTTTCCGCCTTCCGATACTAGAAAGAACTCACGTTCAACTCGGACGGAAGCCACCCTGTTCGGGCCTGACGTTGGACTCCAAGCTGGATTGTCCAGGATGGAGTTCAGTGTCACGTAATCTGGCCTATCATGCATACTGTATTGCGGTCTTACTGGAAAATAGTAATCTGTTTCAGTCCGAAGCTGAAATGGCGCGGGCGCTGACTCCGCGCGCATAACGTAAAATCCCGACATAAATGTCACATACAAAAAGAAGATTACAGTCACGTAGGGCAAAAGTGTCAAGAGCCATTTCCGACCCCTCATCTGACCAGCTTCCACGCATCAGTTCCCCGCAGCCTGCTCCATGGCTGTGCTGCTGTTTCGGCCCTCATCATAGACAGACGCAAGACACGTGGCCTGCCCAAGGTGGTGGTATGACGCGTGCAGAACGTTCTCCTCCGAACAGTGATCCTGTCAACGGAACGTCGCCATTGTCGAAGCCAGCGGAGCCCTTACCTGATCCTGGTTGTGCTTCTGCATTAGGCAGGACACTTGGCGATCTAGAACAGGACCACTGTGGATCACGCGTCGTCGACCCCATGAAGATGAGGTAGATGACCGGACTCACCTAGGAGGGTGCTGAATAAGGCGGTTCCGGGGGCACTGGTTATTGCCGGGGCGCGCGAGAAGAGAATTGGTGTGCGGTCGGCCGGTGTGCGGGTGGGGTGGGTATCGGCGTTGGTAGCAGTGCAGTCGGTGGTTCCCAATGTCAGGCTGGCTGTGGTGCCAGTGCCCAGGTTCCTGCGGTGTAGGTGAGGCCACGGGCGAGCAGGTTGCGCAGGTTGAAGCCCGGCGGTGCGGCGGGTGAGCCAGGCGTGGTTCTTGACGGTGCCGCGGTAGCGCAGTGTGAGGCGGCGACCACCGCGGGTAGCGATCTGGGACACGACGCGTTCCACGTTGGGCCGGTTCATCCGGTAGTGCTCGCGCAGTTCGGGTGTGGTGGCCCAGTCGCGGCGGGCAGCGCGCAGCAGATCGTCATGCTCGTGCAGGGTGAGGGTGCGGCCGGCCTTTGAGGTGGTGCATTGCTCACGCAGCGCACAGTGCCGGCACACCACACCGAAGACGACGTTGCGTGCCTTGGTGATGGGCCGGGTGTGTCCGGCCGGGCACCGCACCGTGGCGCCGGCCTGGTCCACGGTGAAGTCGTCCACAGTGAATCCCCCCGCCACGGCCGGGGTCAGTGGTCTGGGTTTGATCACCGCGTCATGTCCGGCGTCGCGGATCGCGGCGCGCAGATCCCCTGTGCCGTAAGCAGAATCGCCGTACCACTGTCGTGGTTCGGATCCGGGGGTGCTGTCATTGGTCAGGAACGCCTCGGCCACCGCGGCATCGGAATTCACCGGCCCGGCGGCCATCGTCAACGCCTCATCGGTGATGATCCCGGTTTCCGGCTCGGCCACCACATGCGCCCGATACCCGTCCCGGCGTGCTTCGGGGGATTTGCGGGTGTGTCGGGCCTCGGGGTCGACTTGGGAGATCACCCGGTCGGGGGCGACCTTACGGGCGATGCGCCACCGCCCATCGGTGCTGTCAGAACCCTCCGCCGGTTCGACATCTTGGCCGGCGACCAACGCCAACATCGCCGACGCCGCGGCCACCGACTCCTGGGCCGCGACGTCCTCATCGATCCCGGCCAGTGCCGCCAACACTGCGTTGGCATCGTTGACCAGCGCTGAGACCAACGCATCCTTGGCTCCGGGCTCGTCCCAGTCGATCACCGGCTTACTCGCACCGCGGTAGTCATGCCCGGTGCATACCGCGGTGATCGCGTTCGCCCCGCCCGGCACGATCCGCCCGACGCGGCGGACCGCCGAGATCAGCTGGGTGATGGTGTCCTGGGTAGCGACCGCATCGGCCAGGATCGTGGAATCCACCGCACGCTTACCGCGGCCAGCCACCACTGCGGTCTCGGCGATGACCGCCCGCACCGCCTCGTTGATCCGCTGTGGCCGCTGCGAGCGCGCCAGCCGCTTACGCCAATACACCAGCGTGGACGGATCGAAACCCGTGTCGTCCAACGCCATCCCGGTCGCGACTTTCCACCGCAGATCGCACCGGACCGCCTCGGCGGTCTCTCGATCAGACAAATCATGCAACGCCTGCAGCACCAGGATCGAGGCCATCACCGACGCCGGAATCGACGGTCGCCCACGCCCCGAGGGGAACAAATCCTCGAACTCGTTGTCGCTAAACAGATCCTGACGATGAGCAGCCAAAAACGCGAACATACTGCCCGGCGCCACCAGATGACCGACCAGTGCCTGCGCATCCAACAATGGTCGATCCGGCCGTTCCGCGCCCTGCACGAACCCAATTTTCCCAGCTCACGCCGCTACACCGCGGAGGCACGCCGATTATTCAGCGCCCTCCTAGCTCCATTCCAGCCTCAGCTCCACGCCTTGGTCCCCGTACGTCCGCGTGGTGATCGGCGGGTCGGCGACGTGCTGCCAGGTCGGCCACACTGGGACAAGACAGTGCACCACCAGTGAGCCATGGTTCCGTTCTTGCCTACTGTCGTGTCCAGCGGTGCCGCTTCGGCAATGAGCTAGTAGTAGTAACCGCCGGTGACGTCGGAGTTCTTGTAGAGCCAGAACGTCGGCTCGGAGATGCCCGCGCCGTCGAGCCGGATTCCGGCTGGTCTCCAGGATTCGTGGGGCATCATGAGCCGGAAGATGAAGCCCACCCCTTTGGCCGTCTTAGTACGTACGATCTTGCGATATCACGCGTTGGGCTCAACGACTATCGACAACACCAACCCCATCGGGTACCGATCCGGGAAGTACTCAGCACCGTTCTCATCGACCATCTTCCAGTGCGCCTGCGACGCACCAGCGAGCGGTTGTGCGCGCACTGACACGGTGATGTCGAGCTCCTCCCCCGGCTGGGTGTCGGGTATTCGCACACGAGACAGTGAGGCTGGCACACCGTGGCCAATTGGCGTGCCACGCCTCGCTAGCCACCGGCCGATCCACGGCACGGTTCCGCTGTTGCGCACTCGCCACGTCTTCTCGAACTCCTGATAGGGCGCCATGATCGTGCCGTCGGGAACCGTGATGTCGGCGACGAACGTCGATGCGTCTCCGGGGATCGGGTAGTTGGGCCGGTCGGTCATCGGGCGGCGCTGCGGTACACGCTTCTCTGTGAGTAGCGCCTCGTACAAGCCCCAGGCTTGTCCGTCGCCGTGGAACTGATCCTCATAGAACGCAACGATCGCCGCGCTTGGTCGGTCGCGTCCCTTTTCGACGTTACTTAGGTGACTCTGGCTGACCCCGATCCGCCTCGCCGTCTCGGCTTGGGTCATGCCGCTTGCCTTGCGCAAGTACCGCAGCTGTTGCGCCACCGTCAGGAGTGCTGCATCGGAGCGCATACCTCAAGCTTCCTTTGGAGTTCGCCAAAGCTCAAGTGCGGTTCGTAACGTCGCTCTCGTCAAGGTCAACTCGACCTATTTCGAGAGGAGCACCCACCATGTCTGTCCCATCGCTTCGTCCGTCTGCAACGCTGACACCACAAGTGCCTCAGATGTTTACACGTTCCGAAGGGAAACAGTTGTCACGACTGACGAATGCCGAATTGGCGCACGGCATCGTCACCGCGACCCGCGTCCAAGCAGCTGCCACCGTGGCCGGCATCGGCCTGCAGTCAGTTGGCATGTTGAGCCGCGAGGCGGCTTTCCAGGCGGGCGGTGATCCCGCCACCGCAAACCGCTTGAATTTCATCGTCGATACCTACGCCACGTTCGTCGGTGGCGAGATCGCCCGGTTCGGGCAGTGAAGTCGAAGAGGACCGTTGCCATGGCCGAGCACCCGAGTGCCGCCGACTTGGCGGTCGCTTTCCGCCCCGCCGCCCCAAAGGGGGAAGAGCGGATGACCGCAAGTGCGGTCTTGAACACCGTTCTCGATCGCACGCTGGCTTTCAGCGCCGAACTCCACAAGATCGCAAGCGAGTATCTCGACGATGCTCCGATCAACAGCGAGCACGTCTTGCAATTCGACGCGGCGATTGCGTGGGCCTTCCTGCACTGGATCGAGCGGTGGCCACGGTGAACGGCATGGTCTCGCTGTTCGTGATGAGTTGGCTGACCACATGGTTCGTGTTGATGGTGATCTACCTGGGTGTGCTGACGGCCGTTAACACTTTGAACGGTCTCTGGCGGCACTATCAGCAACAACGACAGCGTCGACGGAAAGCCATCGCCGAGCTAACACGGATCGACCGGCAGGCAACCGCAGCAGTAGAAAGCATCTACGTCGGCTATGCCTTGGCACAGACGCTGATTCGCGACGAGATCACCCTGCTTGATAGGGCCGACCGATGAGTACCGACCCGATCAATGGTTCAGCGGGACACCTGCAGACCCCGAAATACTGCACGATCCTGATCGATCCCCCTTGGAATGTTGAGCAGGGGACTACCTTGGGCGCCCACCGGCATTACTCCGTCATGTCAGTGCCGCGGATCAAAGAGCTCCCTGTCGCCGAGTTGGCCGCTCCGAACGGACACCTGTGGTTGTGGGTCACTAATGCCACGCTGCGGATCGGCTACGACGTCATAGAGGCGTGGGGCTTCACACCACGCTCACCGTTGACGTGGGTCAAGCCGCGGGTCGGGCTCGGCAACTACCTGCGAAATGCCACCGAGCACCTGATCCTCGGCACCCGTGGCCGGGCACCAGTGAAATTCCGGGCTCAGGCGACATGGGTGTTCGCTCCGCGGCAGGACCACTCGCACAAGCCCGAAGAGCAGTACGCGATCATCGAGCGCGTCAGCAATGGACCGTACCTGGAGTTGTTCGCCCGCCGCCGACAGCCCGGCTGGCATGTCTGGGGCAACGAGATCGACTCGGACATCACCATTCCCGGCTACCCCGTACCGTCCGACGGGCGCAGCCGAACAGATGCATCGTGAGTGCAAATCCCGGCGGCTGGGTTGATCGTCTGATTGGCCGGTGCTTCGGCATTCTGGCCTTTGCGATCGCGCTCTATTGCGCGGTCAGATTGGTCGAATCGATCCTGCCAACGCTTATCGTGATCATCGGCATCCTGGCCTTCATCGCAGCCGCAATTGGCGTGCTTGTTGTAATTTCTACATGGCGAAATCGATGGTAATTTAAGGCCTTCCGACCTCTATTGACAGATACGCAAAGTTGTTTTGTCACTTTCACTACGTATTGACTATTGCGTAGATGCAATAGAGAATGCAGCCAGGTTATTGCGCGTTAGCAATAGGCCGAAATCCATTAGCACTAATTCCGATTGGAGGATATCTATGTCAAAAACAGGAAGAACCAACTACCGCCGCGGTTCTCGCGGCACCCCAAAGCCTGAGCGGCACATCACCGTTCGCAGCGTGCGGCGCGATCCCCCCGATCTGCGCAAGCTCAGCCGCGCGGTCATCGCCATGGCACTACGTGACGCCGAGGCCGAAAAAGAAGCCCGT
The DNA here is from genome assembly GCF_000373905.1 of Mycobacterium sp. 155. NCBI lineage: Bacteria > Bacillati > Actinomycetota > Actinomycetes > Mycobacteriales > Mycobacteriaceae > Mycobacterium > Mycobacterium sp. 155. The sequence goes on along the minus strand of NZ_KB892705.1, from coordinate 800,307 downwards.
GACGCCATGAATGGCCGCAACGACCAGATACCGGAAACCGCCACCGACAGTGGGGAATCCACCGATGCCTGAATCCAATGATGTCACCGCGTCGGCGGGTTCGCTGGTATGGCAGCAGCTGTTCTTTATGCGGCTCACTGATGCAGCCGCGTGCGGACTGCTGCGCCACTGGGCGGCGCAAACCCACGCCCCGCAACTCATCCTGGAAGCGCGCGCCGACGTGACCGGCGTGGAATATCTGGTCGGCAGTCAGCTCCGGCACAAAGCGGCCGTCCGCCGTGCCGTCGAGCAGTTGGTTGATGGCGCCATCGTCACCAACTTCGAGGCTGACGATCGCGAGTCCGTCGCTACCGCGCGCCGAATCCAGTTGAGCACCAACGCCCGACAGCTTGAGCCTGTCGACGCGGTGGCATCACATCGCTCCATCCTGCACGCCCTCACCGCGGTCGGGAAAGGCGAGCGCCTGACGATCCAGATAGTCCTCGGCCCCCGCCGTCACCCGAAGCTCATACCCGGTGAACCCAAGCGGGACAACCAGCCGCTCGTCTCCAAACTGCTGCACGGCGTCAGGAACGACACCCGCCCCGGTGCACGGCAAGCACTGGCCCATAAACTCGGCCAGCACGCGTTCAACGCTGCCGTCCGCCTCGGCGTCCAAGCATCGACCGCCGAACGACGTCGATCACTCCTACTCGGGTTGGCCGCAGCGATCGGCACCACCGAATCACCGGACGTTCGTGTCACGCTGCGCCCGGAAAAATCTGACCGGGTCAACACCCCGCGCGCCTCGTGGTCGATGTTCACCCCGTCGCAGCGGCTCACTGTCACCGAGGTCGCCCGGATATCCGGCTGGCCGATTGCTGACCACGACGAACAATTCCCGGGGCAGCCGCCACTGCACCCGCGCCCCGTGCAGCCAAGTACTGCATTGCAATCCGGCAGCCGCGTGGTCGCTGAAGCTTCCGCGCCCGGGGCAAGCGGCACCATCGGCTACGACCCGACCGACGCCTTGCGGCATACCTGGGTCATCGGCCCGAACGGAGTGGGCAAGTCGACCTTGCTCCTCAACCTGATCCTGCAAGACCTCGAAGCCGACCGGCCGATCGTGGTCATCGAACCCAAGGACCTGATCGCCGATCTGCTGGCACGTATCCCGGAGAAGCGGCGAGGAGACATCGTCGTGCTCGACGCATTCGACGAGGCGCCGATCGGAATCAACCCGCTCGACGCGGCGCACCGCCACGGGCGCTCCCCCGAGGTCGTCGCCGACAGCTTGTTCGGAACCTTCAAAGCCATTTGGGGCGACAGCCTCGGTCCGCGCTCAGCTGACATCCTGCGAAACTGCCTGGATCTGTTGGCGCGCCGCGACGACGCCACGCTAGTGATGCTGCCGCTGCTATTAACCAATCCGGGCTTTCGCCGCCGGATGACACGAAACATCATGGCCCGCGACCCCTTTGCCGCCGGACCGTTCTGGCAGTGGTTCGACAGCCTGTCCCCCGAAGCCACCGCCGCCACTATCGCACCGCTTTCCAATAAGTTGCGGCCGCTGTTCAGCAAACCGCTGAGAGATGTGCTGGCCCAGCAACACCCGCGGTTCAATGTCCGCCAGGTATTGCGCGAGAAAAAGGTCCTGCTGGTACCGCTGCAGAAAGGTGTCATCGGGCCGGAGAATGCCCAACTGCTCGGCGCACTGGTAGTGGCTGAACTCTGGCAGGCCATCCGCGAACGGGCCGGAACGCCTGAGGGCAGCCGTGAGCCGGTCATGGTGTACATCGACGAGGTGCAGGACTATCTGCGCTTGCCGACGGATCTGGGCGATGCCCTGGCGACAGCCCGCAGCCTCGGCGCTGGCTTCCATCTGGCGCACCAGTACGAGAAGCAGCTGCCGCCTGCGATGCTCGACGCTTTCAGAAACAACGCCCGATCCCGTGTCTGCTTTCAGCTGCAAGCCGGTGATGCCAAAGAGATGACCGCCGGCCAATCCGTGCTCCAGGTCGAGGATTTCACGAGGCTTCGAGCCCACCACGTCTACGCCAGCCTGGTCCGAGACAACGCCGTGCAGCCCTGGGCATCCGGTGTCACCAAACCCGCGCCCGCTGCAACCGTCGATCCGGCCGCGATCCGCCGTCTGAGCCGCGAGCGCTATGGCCAACCTCTGGCCGACATCGAAGCGGCCTTTATCGCACTCGTCGAGGGCGCGGGATCCACTGATAGCCCGACTGACATCGGCGCTCCACGCCGTAGGAGTAAACCATGAACCGGGCGGTTAACAGTTCAACAGCGGATCGGGCCAGTGGTCCGCTCGCTGGTCCGGCCGCGTCGACCGGTCCCGGTACATCACCCCTGGCAGACACGGATTCCCCGCCGATACCGTCAGGGAATAGTGGTGCCCCACGGGGCACCACAGCGCCCACCAGACGCATCCCAGACACCCGCCTGTCCGCCACTGCCATCGCCATCATCAACAGTCGTCTGTCCGATCGTGATCGCGCCATCCTGCAGTCCGTCGACGACCATCAGTTTCTGACCGTCCACCACCTCGAAGCCCTGAACTTCAACGCCATCACACCCGCTGCCCGCAGCCGCATTACCCGGCGTGTCCTGGCCCGGCTGCGCGACCTGCGCGTCCTCGACACACTTGAGCGCCGCGTCGGCGGCAGCCGCGCCGGATCTCAAGGCCTGATCTATCACGTCGGTGTCGCCGGTGACCGGCTCCTCGAACGCCCGGTCCGGCGCGGCGCACGGCTGCGCTACGAACCGTCGGCACGGTTCCTGGCCCACCGGCTGGCCGTCGCCGACGCTCATGTCGGTCTGATCGAGGCCGACCGCCGCAGCCAGATCGAATTAGTCGCCAGCGCGGCGGAACCCCGCACCTGGCGTCGATTCACCGGACTCGGTACGGCTCGGCACATCCTCAAGCCCGATCTGTTTGCCGAGACCGCCACCACAGATGATCTGGTACGCGCTTGGTTCATCGAGATCGACCTCGGCACTGAGCACATCCCGACGCTGCTCACCAAGTGCCATGAATATGAGGCCTATCGGCAGACCGGCATCGAGCAGGACCGCCATGGCAGCTTTCCGCTCGTCATCTGGTCGATGACACACCCAGACCCAGCAAAGGCCCACAGGCGACGTCAGGCACTGGCTGACGCCATCGCCAAGGACCGACGACTGCCGAGTGCTCTGTTCCGCATCGTCGCACCCGAGCAGTTGCTACCGCTCATCCGAAGCGGAGGCGAGCGATGAGTGCGCCAACAACCCTGCAGCGCAACCGGATCGTCGTTGGCGACGCGCTCAAGCGGCTGTCGGAGCAACCCGACGCCTCAGTCGACTGCGTCGTCACCAGTCCGCCGTACTACTCCCTGCGAGATTACGGCGCTGATGGCCAGATCGGACTGGAGCGCCACGTCGGCCAGTGGGTTGAACACCTGGTGGCGATCAGCGCCGAGGTCCACCGCGTACTCGTCCCCACAGGCACGTATTGGTTGAACGTGGGCGATACGTACTCAGCGCACCTGTCCCAAGGTGCCGCCCGCAAGAGCCTGCTGATGGCTCCGGAACGCCTGGCGCTGCGGCTGCAGCGTTCGGGCTGGATCATCCGCAACAAAATCGTGTGGGCCAAACCGAACCCGGTCCCGAGCAGCGTTCCTGACCGGCTCAACACCACCTACGAGGTCATCTACGTCCTTGCCAAGCAGCCGAAGTACTTCTTCGACCTCGACGCCATCCGAGTACCGCACCGCTCGGCACAATCCACAAACACAACGAGGCAGCCGAAAGCAGGCTCGCGCGAAACCTGGCGCGGTCCCAACGGTATGGCGACCGCCGGCCTGGCCGTACTCAAGCGACAAGGGCGGGTAGGCCATCCGCTCGGTAAGAATCCGGGCGACATCTGGACGATCACGCCCGGCGGCTACCGCAGCGCCCACCATGCCATCTTCCCGTTGGCACTCGCCGAACGCATGGTCGCCGCCGGCTGTCCCGAAGCCCGCTGCATGCGCTGCCACATGCCGTGGAAGCGGCGCATCATCCGACGACTCGGGAAGATCGCCACCCGTTCGGCACTCGCGCCGACCTGCGATTGCGGGCAGCCAAGCGAACCCGGCTTGGCGCTGGATCCGTTCATAGGCAGCGGCACCACCGCCGTCGCCGCCGAAACGCTCGGCCGGGACTGGCTCGGCATCGAACTCAATCCCCAGTTCGCCCGCGCCGCACGAGCACGCATCACCGCCGCCCGGACAAAGCCGCCCTCCAAATCAACGGGAAGGGCGGCCGCATGAACCAGCGGCTGCCTCGTCGGTGTCATGCGGCCGTACCCGTAAGCGCAACAAGCGCTTACCGGCCGCACAGCACCGAGGAGGTCGCTATGTCCGCACCCAACGAGTCCGCCAAAGGCGTGAAAACCCTTGGCATACGGCTCCAACCGGATGTTCACGCCCAGCTGAGTTTCATTGCCCAGCTACGCGACGGCACCATCACCGATGAGATCCAGATCGCCATCGCTGCGCACATCACACGCGCCAAAGACGATCCGGAACTAGCCAGCAAGGCCGCTGAGGCCCGCGCCGAAATCGAGCGCGAAGCCGCAGCCCGCCAACAGGCCATCGCCACCCTGTTCGCCGACGGCGGCGAATCCACCGCAGCCCGGCCTCGCCGGAGCACCAAGGGAGGTGAAGACCCATCGAGAACGTAACCGCGCCCGCATAGGACACGGGCGTCAGTGACCACTCACGGCGCAACAACGGGGCCGGCGGGAAGCAGATCGAGCATCGCGCTCTCTGCTTCCTGACCGGCCCCTCAACCCCACCAACGAAACACCGAAAGGAGGTGACAATGAATGAAAAACCTTACGAAACACCACAACCCGAATGCCAACGACCAACCGCCGATCAACGCGAAACCGAGCCAACACGATCGCCCGCGATCTATGTGGCGAGCCTCGCCGACTACAACAACGGCATCCTGCACGGCGCTTGGATCGACGCAGCCCGCGAGCCCGACGAGATCTACGCCGACATCAACACCATGCTGGGCAGTTCCCGTGAGCCCGTGGCCGAAGAATGGGCCATCCACGACTACGACCAATTCGGCCGATGGAAAGTCGGCGAATACGACTCCATCGAACAGATATCCCGCATCGCCAAAGGCATCGCCGAACACGGTTACGCCTATTCGGCATGGGCGGATGTGTTCGAAGGCGAACCGGCCAGCTTCGACATCGATGCCTTCCATGAGACCTACCTCGGCCACTTCGACTCCGTCACCGAGTATGCCGAACAGATGGCCGACGACCACGGCTACGAGGAGGAACTGGACAAGCTGCCCGAACATCTACGCGGCTACGCGCGTATCGATTACGCGACCATCGCCCGTGACATACAGCTATCCGGCGATATCGCGACCGTCGACGATCCACACGGCGGCATGTGGGTCTTCCGCACCAACCTGTAGCCGCCTCTACAACTTCAAGCGCGATAGTCACGATTTCACAATTGCAATAAGACCGATTCAAATATCGAAATATTTCGTTGCGGAATTGTACCAATCTATTGATTATATGCAATGGATTATTGTACAATTGAATACACAAGGGGAGAAAATTCTTGTGACACCGGAACAAACCGCAAATCTGACAAATCTGTTCATGCTCAAACGCACCGAGTTGGGTTTGAGCATGAACGAAATTGCGCGCCTTTCACAGGTGGATCCTTCCACGATGTGGCGGATCGAACAGGGCATGGTCGTGAATCCCAGCGTCGAGAAGCTAATCGCCATCGCGAACGTTCTCGGGGTCAATTCGCTCGAACTGTTCACCACGATCGGCTGGCTGACTGCAGAAGATCTTCCAGACGTAAACACCTATCTGAACGCCAAGTTCCCGGGACTATCCAATTCGACCGTCAAGGACATCGAACATTACGTCGACACCGCGATCCACGGGCGTAACCACCACAGCCACCCAACACCAAGCTCCCGTGGCTGCTCACGGCAGACCAACCACTGTCCACAATGTCCCTGCGCGCCAAAGGAGTGTTGATATGACCGCCAGCCAGACAACGGCTCCCACGATCGACGACATCGACGGGGGCGTGAAAGCCGTGCTCTATCTACGCGTATCGAGCAAGAAGCAGATGGACACGGCCGTTGACATCGACCCGGACGGCAACTCCATTGCGACACAGCGAGAAGTCGCGATCCGAAAAGCAAACAATCTCGGCGCCGAGGTAATCCGTGAGTTCGTCGAGCCGGGTGTGTCAGCATCGACTATCGAGAAGCGTGGGGCATTCCAAGACATGCTGACGTTTCTGCGCGAGACCCCAGGTGTCCGTTATGTGGTCGTCTACGCGCGCTCACGCGCTTTCCGCAACTACATCGACGCCGCGATCACCAAACGTCTCTTAGACAAGCTGAACGTGAAGCTGGTGTCGGCACGCGAGGACTTCGGCGACGGCGTCTACGCCGACATGATGGAAGCCGTCACCGACATCTTCAACGACGTCCAGAACAAACTCAGCGGCGAAGACATTCGGATCAAGCTGCGGCACAAGGCGATCAATGGCGGAACGATCGGACGAGCCCGCCTCGGGTATCTCAATACCCGTGTCGAAATTGAAGGCCGCATGGTCAACACCGTCGGCCTCGATCCCGAGCGCGCACCACTGGTGCTCAAGGCTTGGGAGCTTTATGCCACGGGCGACTATTCGATCGAACGACTTACCGTGACAATGGCCGACCTCGGTCTAACGTCGCGGCCATCACCGAGGTGGCCACAAATCCGACCCGTGTCGGACACGAAGATGCATCAGATGCTCAGGGATCCGTACTACACGGGATTTGTCGTCTACAAAGGCTCCATATTCCCGGGCCGCCACGAGGCAATCGTCAGTCACGAGCTTTTCGACCGTGTCCAAGACATCCTGAACTTTCGCAGCCAGCGCGGACAACGTGATCGAATCCTGACCCATTACCTAAAAGGGGCGTTGTTCTGTCAACGATGCGACGATGCCGGGCGAACAGCTCGCCTCATCTATACGGAGGCCACCGGCAAGACCGGACAACGGTACGGCTACTTCCTTTGCCGCGCCCGCCAAGACGGCCTCTGCGACCTGCCACATCTACGTGCCGAACGTGTCGAAGAAGCCGTCGTTCAGCACTATGCAACATTGAGACTTGCAGGCAACTTCGCAGCCACGGTCCGCCAACAACTGGAGCAAGCGGTCGCAGACGACCAAGAAGGCGTACGGCATATGCACGCCGCGCTGACGCGTCGCCTTCGCGACCTCGATGACAAGGAAGCGCGATTGATCGACCTCGCCGCAGATGCGGCTCTTCCCCAGGCGAAGATCCGAGCAAAACTCCACGAAGTCCAAAGAGACCGCGAACGTACCCAAGCCGGATTGACGAATACGGGAGAACAGCTGGCGGTTGGGGTCTCTGTCCTGCGCGACGCCTTGCACCTAGTCGAAGACCCACAAACGCTCTACCGCAATGTCGGTGACAGTGTGCGCAGACACCTCAACGAGACGTTCTATGAACGCCTCTACCTCGATGACCTCGAAGTCACCGGTGACCAGAAGACACCGCTCATCGCGGAACTGCACGAAGCAGCAACCACTTACAGGAGGCGGGCACTGCGACTCCACAAGCAGAAAAGCCCCCGCGAAGCGGAGGCTTTCTCTGATACCTCGACAGACCTGCTCACCCTTGCCGATCTTTTTTCGGTCAAGGTTTCGAGTAAGGCTGTCATGGTGGGGCGGGCGGGGCTCGAACCCGCGACCAATGGATTATGAGTCCACGGCTCTAACCGACTGAGCTACCGCCCCGGGCACGGTTGTGCGGCACCTATGGTCCCACATCGCCGACAGCTGACGACCGGAGGCCGCGGTGAAGCGTGCGCGAATCGCGATTCGCGCACGTCCGGTGGCACGACGAGCGACCATGATGCATGACAGCTTTGCGGGTCCTACTGACGGCATGCCTCGCCCTAGCAGTCGCCGGATGCTCGACGACGCGTACCACCGCGCTCAAGACCATCGACCCCACACACCTGCAGACGATCGTCGAAAACGCCGCCAACAAGCTTGGGGTGCCGGGGGCACTGGTGTTGGTGCAGACCCCACAGGGCACGTTCACCGCGAAGGTCGGCACCACCGAACTCGGTGCACAGACGCCACCGCAGCCCGACACGCACTTCCGGATCGCATCGAACACCAAGACCATGACGGCCGCACTGATCGTGCTTCTTGCCCAGGACGGCAAGCTCAGCCTCCACACCCCGATATCGGCCTACGTCCCCGACGTGCCCAACGGCGAGAACATCACAGTCGCCGACCTGTTGACGATGCGCAGCGGACTTTACTGCTACACCAACGCTCCCGAGCTCTCGGCAGCGCTCGACGCCGACCCGGCGAAACCATGGACGCCGCAGCAAGTGCTGGGAATCGCCTTCGCGCACCAGACGAGTGCCCCGCCGGACAGCACCTACGAGTACTGCAATACCAACTACGCGCTGCTGGGCCTGGCCGCCGAGAAAGTCGGCGGTCGGCCGCTGGCCGAACAACTCCATGACCGCCTGTTCGCTCCGTTCGGCATGCAGAGCACCACACTGCCCGGTGTGAACGACACAGCCCTGCCCGAGCCATATGCGCACGGCTACATGTACGGAACGACGCTGTACGCCATGGTCGACGAGGACTACCCGGCCGACATGGTCGCAGCAGCACAAGCCGGCACCCTCAAGCCGATCGATTACACCCACCAGAATCCGTCATATGCCCAAGCGGCCGGGGGCGCCATTTCCACCGCCGACGATCTGGCCACCTGGATGCGCGCCTTGGTGACGGGCAAGGTCTTCGACGCCGACTACCACCAGCAGTGGCTGAACAGCTTGCGGCCCGAGGATCCGGCCAAGCCGGATGGCCAGCGGTACGGCTACGGCATCAGCTACCAGCGCTACGGACCCAACGCGGCGATGTACTACCACGGCGGGGAGATGCCCGGCTTCAACTCGTTCATGGGATTCGATCCGGATAACAATGTGGCGCTGGTCATTTGGACGAATTTGACGCTATCCCCGGACGGCAGGACGACCGCCAACGCGCTGGTGCCGACCGCGCTGGACGAGATCTACACGGGTCTCAATCTCAGCTGAACCTTGGCGGGCGAGATATCCGCCGCCGGCAAGCCCGCTACGCCGCGTTTACCGGGCCTGGCTTACCGACGACATGTGGAAGTCAGGAATCCGCAAGGTCGGCATGGCTGCCCTGGTGGCCCAGTCGCCCCACTCCCGAGGCAACGTCACCTCGCTCACGCCGGCCTCGGTGGCCCGCCGCAACAAATCCAGCGGGCTCTCGTTGAAGCGGAAGTTGTTGACCGCCGCGGTGACCTCGCCGTCCTCGATCAGATAGACACCGTCGCGGGTCAGCCCGGTCAGCAGCAGCACCGTCGGATCCACCTCGCGGATATACCACAGCGTGCTCAGCAACAGGCCGCGCTCGGTGCCGGCGATCATGTCGGCCAGCTCGGCCGAACCGCCGGTCATCAGCAGATTGTCGGCGGGCGCGGTCACCGGGGCCCCGTATTCGGCGGCGACGGCTCGCGGATAGGCCAGCGCGTTGATCACCCCGTCGCGGACCCAGTCGACCCGCCTGATGCCCATCCCGTTGTCGAAGATCGACGTCCGCTCCGACGAACTGGTCACCGCCACAAAAGGCTGGCACGCCAACGATTCCGCATACGGGTCCGAATACAGCGTCAGACCCAGATCTGTGAGGCGCTCCCCCACCCGGGTGCCGCCGGGCGCCGAGAGCGCCGTGCGGCCCTCCTGCGCACCACGACCGTCCATGGTCCACGTCAGGTAGATCATCATGTCGGCGACCGTCGACGGCGGCATGATGGTCTCGTACCGACCGGCCGGAAGCTCGACTGTCCGCGCGGCCCAGCCGAGCCGCAGCGCGAGATCATCGAGCAGCGAATCAACGGGCACAGCAACGAAATCCGGTGTGCTGATCCCGGCCCAGGCACTGGCCCCGTCCCGCTTGGCGTTGATCTCCACCGACCCCGTCGGCTGCGTATAGCGTCGGCGCAACCCACCAGAGGTCGCCACGAAAGTCGTCTCCACCACGTGTCGGGCGTATCCGTAGAGCCGGTCGGATCCGCCGAACCCGCGCGCCAGATCGGCGGCGACCCCGGCGAACACGTGCGCACCGGTACCCGGTACCGGCTCATCCCAGTCGGGAGGCAAACAATCGGCAGGCAGCGGTGGTGCCGCGTCACGGGCCGACGGGGCAGCCAGCGCGGCGGCCTTGGCAGCGGCCACCAGATCCGGGATCACGGCCGGATCCACCTCGGTGGACCGCACCGATCCGACGTGTGCCTTATCCCCTTGGCGCACAATAGAAATCACGGTGGTGGTGCGGCTGATCGACTCGCCATTGGTGGTCATCGAATTGCCCGCCCAGCGCAACGCAGCGTCCGCGCGGTCGGTGACCAGGACTACAGTTTCGTCGGGCCCGGCGGCAGCCAGCGCGATGTCGACGACTTGCTGTGCGCCGATCATCGGCCCGCCTCCGTCCGGGTGTTGAGCACGTTGACACCACGAAATAGCGCGCTGGGGCAACCGTGGCTGACCGGCGCGACCTGACCGGGCTGGGCCTTACCGCAGTTGAACGCCCCGCCCAGTCGCCAAGTCGACGGTCCTCCAACGGCTTCCATCGAACCCCAGAAGTCGGTCGTGGTGGCCTGGTAGGCGACGTCGCGTACCTGTCCGTCCAGCCGGCCGTCGCGGATCCGGTAGAACCGCTGACCGGTGAACTGGAAGTTGTACCGCTGCATGTCGATCGACCAGCTCTTGTCACCCACGATGTAGAGGCCGTCGGACACTCGCGAGATCAGGTCTTCCGTACTCAGACCATCGGCGCCAGGCTGCAGAGACACGTTGGCCATCCGTTGGATCGGTACGTGGTGGGGTGAATCGGCATACGAACAACCGTTGGACCGGGCATGACCGAGGCGCGGTGCGAATACCCGGTCGAGTTGATAGCCGACGAAGATGCCGTCGCGGACTAGGTCCCAGGATTGCGCCCGCACTCCCTCGTCATCGAAACCGACTGTCGCCAAACCGAATTCCACAGTGCGGTCGGCAGTCACGGTCATCACCTCGGAGCCGTATCGCATGGTGCCGAGCTTGTCGGGAGTGGCGAACGAGGTTCCGGCGTAGGCGGCTTCGTAACCGATCGCCCGGTCGTACTCGGTGGCGTGTCCGATCGATTCGTGAATGGTCAGCCACAGGTTCGACGGGTCGATCACCAGGTCGGTTGGACCGGCAACCACCGACGGTGCCTTGGTCTTCTCGGTCAGCAGCACCGGCAGCTGGGCCAGTTCGCCGGACCAATCCCATACGTCGTCACCGGCTACCGCCTCCCATCCGCGCGCTGTCGGCGGCGCGAGGGTGCGCATGGTTTCGAAGGAACCGGCGGCAGGGTCGACGGCGATGGCCTCCAGGGTCGGCTGCACCCGGACCCGCTGTTGGGTGATCGACGAGCCGAAGGTGTCGGCATAGAAGGTCTGTTCCTTGACCGCGTGCACCCCGGCCGACACGTGGTCGACGCCGTCAGCGGCCAGCAACCGCCCGGAGTATTCGTCGAGCACGACGATCTTGTCCGACGAAGGCACCAGGAACGGATCGATGCCGTAGCTGGACACCCACGCCACGTCGCTGTAGACGGGTTCGGGCGCCAGCTCGATCCGTTCGGCGTTCAGGGGCGCGAGCGTCGTCGCCACGGCAACCGCCCGCCGAGCGGTCGCGGCAGCTACCGCCGGATCCAGCTCGGCATGCGACGCGAACCCCCAGGTACCGTCCACGATCACCCGCACCGCCAGGCCCACCTCACGGTTGACCACCGACGTCTCCAGTTCTCCGTCACGGAGCTGGATGATCTCGGTGGTGACCCGGTGGATCCGCAGATCCGCATATGTGGCGCCGGCAGCCAGCGCGGCAGACAATGCGGCATCGGCCGACGCGAACCGGGGCAACTCCAAGAAGTCGGCATCGACACGTCGCTGAGCTGTCACCTCTTCACGGTATCGGCCCCACTCCGCCGCACAGCGATTGGCGCTCGTTGCGTCGCCCAAATATGTTTCAGGGATGATTTCCTCTGCTACCGGTGCAGTCGCGCGATGGATCGTCCCTGCCCTGGCGGTTGCGGCCGTTGCATGCGCGGGCATCGCGGCCGAGACCACTCAGGTCGCCGGGCCGGCGATACACCTGGTCAGTGACGGTAATCCGCTGGCTGGACAGACCTTCTACGTCAACCCAGACTCCAAGGCGATGCGTGCCGCCAAGGGTGCGGGCAGTCCTGAGCTGGATGCCATCGCCAGCACACCGACGGCGTACTGGATGGACAACGTGTCGAGCCTCGCGGTCGACTCGAAGTACATCGCCACGGCGCAGGCGGCCGGCACCATGCCGATCCTCGCCCTCTACGGCATCCCGCATCGCGACTGCGGCAGCTACGCTGCGGGTGGGTTCGGCTCGGCGGATGCCTACAAGGGCTGGATCGACGGTGTCGCAGCCGCCATCGGCAGCGGACCCGCTGCGGTCATCCTCGAACCCGATGCTCTGGCGATGGCCGACTGTCTGTCCGGCGCCCAGCGCCAGGAACGCTTCGACTTGATGAGCTACGCCGTCGATACGCTGACCCGCAACCCGGCCACCGCCCTGTACGTCGACGCCGGGCACTCGCGGTGGGTGAGCGCCCCTGAGATGGCCAACCGGCTCAACCAGGTGGGTGTGGCCAAAGCTCGGGGCTTCAGCCTGAACACCGCGAACTTCTTCACCACCGACGAGGAAATCGGCTACGGCGACGCGATTTCCGGCGCTGTCGGCGGCAAACCCTACGTCATCGACACCTCACGCAACGGTGCCGGACCGGCGGGCGGGGACATGTACTGGTGCAACCCCAGCGGCCGGGCCCTCGGTGCCGCGCCCACCACGGCGACCGGAAACGGAAACGTCGACGCCTTCCTGTGGGTGAAGCGTCCTGGTGAATCCGACGGCTCGTGCGGTTCCGGGGAACCGTCTGCCGGCACCTTCGTCAACCAGTACGCCGTCGACCTGGTACGCAACGCGGGCCACTAGAACCATCGGTGGGCCGCTCACGCAGTGGCCGGCTGCACCACCGCGACGCACTCACCAAAACCCACGGTGACAGCACCGGGCCGCTGGGCTTGCGCGGTCAAAGTGATCTCGTCACCGTCTTCGAGAAAAGTGCGGGTCTCACCGTTCGGCAGGATGACGGGGTCGGTGCCACCGTGGCTGAGTTCCATCAGGCTGCCCGCGGAGCCGGGTTCTGAGCCGGACAGGGTGCCGCTGCCCAACAAGTCGCCCGGCCTCAGGTCGCATCCGTTGCTGGTGTGGTGGGTGATCATCTGTCCCACGGTCCAGTACATGTGCCGGCTGGAGGAACGCGAGATCACGTGGGCCGCCGCGCCGGTCTCGCGCATACGAGCGGTGCGGATGCGCACCTCGAAGTCGACGTCGAGTCCGCCGTGGGCACGATGTTCAGGGTTGTCGAGGTAGGACAGCGGTTGCGGGTCGTCGGGGGGCCGGCTCACCGGAATATGGAACGGCGCCAACGCTTCCGGGGTGATCACCCAGGGTGAGACGGTCGTGCTGAAGTTTTTTGCCAGGAACGGGCCCAGCGGTTGGTACTCCCAGGCTTGCACGTCGCGCGCGGACCAGTCGTTGAGCAGGCAGTAGCCGGCGACATGGTCTTCGGCGTCGTCGAGAGGCACCCGCTCGCCCAGACGATTTCCCGGTCCGATCCACACCCCCAGTTCCAGTTCGAGGTCCAGACGGCGCGTCGGCGCAAATGTGGGTTCCTGTTGGGGATCGAGCTTGAGTTGTCCGTGCGGACGGATGACCGGGGTGCCGCTGACGCGGACGCTGGAGGCCCGTCCGTGGTAGGCGACGGGGATCCACTTGTAGTTGGGAAGCAGAGGATCGTCGGGCCGAAACAACGCACCGATGGTGCGCGCATGGTGGATTCCGACGTAGAAGTCGGTGTAGTCGCCGATGTGAGCAGGCAGCAGGATATCGACCTCCCACACGGGGGTCAGGAACTTGGCGACGGACTGCGCGTGTGGTGCACCTTCCACAAGCAGTGAGTGAAGCTCTCTGCGCAGCGCGACCCGCGGTGCGGTGCCCAGGGCGAACAGTTCATTGAGAGTGCTGGCAGCCGCGGCGTGGGCGGCAGCGTGGGCCGGCTCGGTGAGCAACCCCGATTCCGCCAGTTGACGCAGGGACAGCACGGCGTCGCCGATGCGGACGACACCGTGTGGTTCCTCGGCCGTACCGGCCACCACTCCGAAAGGGAGGTTCTGCAGGGGAAAACCACTGTCGGGTCCCGCGGAGACAACCCAGCTGCGGCGGTTCGGATCGTGCGTGAAATCGAGTGTGGAACTCGGCGGCGTCACGGCCGGCTCGGGTCGAATCGTTTGACCAGACCGCTCCAGCAGTGCGCGTAGTCCAGCTGCCGTTCCGGAACATCCGCCGCGTAACGCGTAACCTTTTGGGGGAACCGGGTTTCGAACATGAAGGCCAGCGTGTTCTCCTGTTTCACAGGTTTCAGCGCCACGGTGCTGGCGGCTTCGAAGGCCTGCGCATCGGGGCCATGCGGCATCATGCCGTTGTGCAGGCTGAAGCCGCCCGGCACGAAGCCATCCGGTTTGGCGTCGTACACACCGCGAATGAGCCCCATGAACTCACTCATGACGTTCATGTGATACCACGGCGGCCGGAAAGTGTCCTCGGCGACCATCCACCGCTCGGGGAAGCACACGAAGTCGACATTGGCGGTTCCCGGTGTCTCGCTCTGCGAGGTCAGGACGGTGAAGATGGACGGGTCGGCGTGATCGAACAGCACTGGACCGACCGGCGAGAACCGCCGCATGTCGTACTTGTACGGTGCGTAATTCCCGTGCCAGGCAACAACATCGAGCGGGGAATGATTCAGCTCGGTCTGCCACAGCGTGCCGCCCCATTTGACATACAGGGTGGACGGGACGTCGCGATCCTCGTACGCCGCGACGGGGGTGAGGAAATCGCGGGAATTCGCCAGGCAGTTCGCGCCGATCGGCCCTCGTTCGGGGAGAGTGAACGCTCCGCCGTAGTTTTCGCACAGGTAGCCCCGGGCAGGTCCGCCGAGCACCTCGACACACAGTTTCACCCCTCGCGGAATGACGACGATCTCGCAGGGCTCAGCATCGATGATGCCGAATTCGGTCCAGAACCGGACATTCCCGTGTTCCAGAACGAAGAGCATCTCGGCATCGCCGTTGTAGAAGCAGCTGTCCACCATCGAGGCGGTGACGGTGTAGACACTGCAGGCGAAACCGGTGCGTGTGCCGGCATCGCCGCCGGTGGTGATCGTGCGAATGCCGGTGATGAACGTCGTGTCTTCGTCGGGTATTGGTAATGCGTTCCAACGCATTTGGGCGATGGGGACGGGTGGAGCGTCATCCGGCGCGGAACGCCAGTGGGCAACTCCCCCGGTGGGGCTGCCAGGCTCGGTGGTCACGGCCGTGAACCGGCCTGAGTGGGCCACGCTGGGCCGGATCCGATACAGCCAGGACCGCTCGTTGTGGGCGCGGGGCGCGGTGAACGGTGAACCGCTGAGCTGCTCGGCATAGAGCCCGTAGGCGCAGCGCTGCGGCGAGTTGCGGCCGACCGGTAGTGCGCCCGGCAGTGCCTCGCTTTCGAAGCTGTTGCCAAAACCGGACAAGTAGTCGGTCATCAGAGGTTGCCGCGCTTTTCCTGCTCGCGCTCGATCGACTCGAACAGGGCCTTGAAGTTGCCCTTCCCGAAGCCCAGTGACCCGTGCCGCTCGATGAGCTCGAAGAAGACAGTCGGCCGGTCCCCCAGCGGCTTGGTGAAGATCTGCAACAGGTACCCGTCCTCGTCCCGGTCGACGAGGATGCCGCGTTTGTGCAGTTCGTCCACGGGTACCCGGACTTCGCCGATGCGGGCACGCAGTTCCGGGTCCTCGTAGTAAGCGTCGGGAGTATCGAGGAATTGCACACCCCTGCCGCGTAACTCGTCGACGCTGCGCACGATGTCGTCGGTCGCCAACGCGAGGTGCTGCGCCCCGGGGCCGCGATAGAACTCGAGGTACTCGTCGATCTGGGACTTGCGCTTGGCGACAGCGGGTTCGTTGAGCGGGAACTTGACGCGGTGGTTGCCGTTGGCGACGACTTTAGACATCAGCGCCGAATAGTCGGTGGCGATGTCATCGCCGATGAACTCGGCCATGTTCACAAAACCCATGACCCGGTGGTAGAAGTCGACCCACTCGTCCATCTTGCCCAACTCGACATTGCCGACGATGTGGTCCAGCGCCTGGAAAAGCCGCCCGGACGTACCGTCACGCCCGACGTAAGTGCCCGTCGCCGCGTGGTATCCCGGCAGGTAGGGACCGTCGTACCGAACGCCGTTCACCTCGCGCTGGACGAGGGTGTGCCGGGTTTCCCCGTACGCCGCGATGGCCGCAACCCGCACGGTGCCATGTTCGTCGGACATATCGTGCGGTTCCTCGCACACCGTCGCGCCGGCTCGCCGGGCCTGGCTGACGCACTTGTCGACGTCAGGAACCTCAAGTGCGATATCGAGGACGCCATCACCGTGCTTGGCGTGGTGGGCCACCAGCGGGCTGTCGGGACTGACCGCGCCCTTGAGGACAAAACGGATGGAGCCTGACCGCAACACGAACGCCTTGTGGTCCCGGTTGCCGTTCTCCGGTCCCGAGTAGGCAACCAACTCCATGCCCCAGGTGGACTGGTAGTAACTGGCAGCCTGAGTGGCATTGCCGACTACGAAAACGATGGCGTCCCAGCCGTTGACGGGGAAGGGATCATGGCTCTGGTCGTACTCGACCAAGCCCACGAGCTGTCTGAGCTGGTTGAGGTCGAGCGCAGCCTGTTTTTCCTGCTCACTCAAATCGGTCTGGTCGGTCATGATGGCATCCGTTCCATGCCCCATGGTAGTGCCGGAACGAGTGGCGTGGGCTCAGGCGCGTTCGACCATCCGCATGGTTGCGGTGGCGGCAACCTCTCCCGCGGAGTCCTGAAGCGTACCGTCAAGCTCGGCGACCATCGCCCTCACCGCCACGACCCGACCATGGCCGATCAGCTGTCCCGTCGTTGCCGGACGCACGAAAGTCGTGTGAAGTTCCAGGGTCTCGATGAACTGCCCGGCTGACAGCGTCGCCAGCAACGCGGGCCCGACGGTGTCGTAGAGCATCGCAGACAGAAAGCCGCCCAACACCTCCCCGAACGGATTTGTGAAGGCCTCGACACCGGCGAACCCGACCGTGATCGAACCCGCCTCAGGATCGGCATCGCGACCGCAGCCATTCGTAACTCACGACCTGGTGAGTGTGGGCCATTTCGGGTCGAACGTCCACCCCGGGATCAGGTATTGCATGCCGATGGAGTCGTCGCGGCTGCCGAGGCCTTCGCGCATATACAGCTCGTGGGCGGCTTTGACACGTTCCATGTCGAGTTCCACGCCCAGGCCCGGCCGGGATGTCCCCGAGTGGGTATTCGGCTTAGCCTCGGGTGGCAGCCCCGGACCTGTCCAGTCGACGAAACCCACAAGGGCCCAGTGCGTTTCGGTAATGGACGCCGCGGCGGCGGAAGAGACGCAGGAAACGGTCGCGGGAGCCAGCCAATTGGACTGGGTATCGACTCTTGCTTCCGCTCATGCGTAGTTCATCCAGGATATTAGCGCCGCTTACATCAAAGCCGCGCGGGAGTCCGCTCAAGCAGCGCTCGACCAGCACCGTGTCGCCTCAGATCTCGAACTAACAACAGCATTACCGAGACTCTGCAGACTCATTGTCCTACGGAGTAGCGTCGGCGACTCGTTCAGTGCGTAACCCTTTAATATCGAGCCGTCAGGGACTTCCTAAAATGACAGCCAGTGAGTCGCCAGCACACTTCGCCGCTACCACGGTCGAAGAGACGATCAACCGCATCGGAGCAATGAATCTGTGTACCGGCGGGACATTAAAGTTCCAGGAAAGGATGGCCGACGCCAGCCGGCCGGAACGGGGCGTCAGCACCGGCCACCGCGCACGTCCAGCTTGTCCAGACGTCGGCGACACCTACATCGCAGCCAGCCCAGAGACCGCAGCGAGAAAGAAGGCAACGCGATGACATACCGACAAATTCTTACTAAGTCAATAGTGTTGGGGCGCAATACATGTCGCTATTCGACCGAATCTCTGCACGGAGCCGTGCTGGCGATGACCGAGTCGTCGCCCACCAGGGGTGACCGTCCGTGAGAGTCGACATCCGCAATCGCGAAGCCGTAGCAGCCGACGGAACAAGTCTGTTCGTCTCCGAATCCGGTAGCGGCGAAGACATTCTGTGCATCCCCGGCATCGGATACGCCTCGTGGTCATTTCACTACCAGGTCGAACCACTCTCCCAGGTCGCTCGGGTACTGCTGATGGACAACCGGGGTACGGGACGTTCCGGCAAGCCCGCTGGTCCGTATTCCATTGCCCAGATGGCCGACGATGCCTACCACGTGCTACGGCAATGCGCGGCGGGTCCGGCGCACATTGTGGGGACGTCGATGGGCGGTTACATCGCCATGACACTCGCTCTGCGTCATCCGGAAGCGGTGTCATCGTTGGTACTGGTAGCGACCACCAGTGGTGGTGTGGGTTCACATCCGGTGCCATTGGCCATACGAAATGCCTGGACTTCCGCGGCGTCTCTGGGCTCGGAGGGATTCGCTCGCGCGACCATGCCACTGTCATTCGCGCCGGGATGGGTTGACGCACATCCCGAGCAGTTCAACGAGTTGCTGGAGCTACGGATGCAGGCCAGTACGCCGGTCGACTGCTGGCGGTCGCAGTACCAGGCATGTGCCTCATATCTGAATCGTGGATTGCAACGAGGACCGATCAGCCAGCCCGCGGTGATCGTGCACGGCACTGCCGACCGCGTGCTGCCGTACAAAAACGCGGCTCATCTCGCGCGCCGGCTTCCCCAGGCCTCCGTCGTCACACTCGACGGCGCGGGGCACCTCTGCTGGATCGAGCAGCCGGAGGTCGTCAATGAGATCATTCGAAACACATTGGGCAACAATCGACTCTAGGTATTGCCAGTTGCCTGCGACCCCTCCTCCGCAAGCCGACCCCAACAGCGGATTCACTCCCATTCCCAAGCCGATCACCCGATCGCGTTGCAAATAATGCAAATGCTTTGTATAGTACGCAGTGTCGGTGTGACAAACCTGAATCGGCGACGGCCGGCTGCCGACGGTTGAACCCGACGACAAGAGTGACGCGGTGGAAGCTGTGATTTGCGCCGACGGTTGTTGACCGACGAGCAGAGTTCGTTGCTTCTGCAGCTCTACAAATCGATGGTCACGCCCAGCGGACCCCCATACCACACAAGGAGAACCAAATGTCTGACTACACCGAGATCGCAAACCATCTCACCGACCAGTGGATTGCATCGCTGGAGCGCGCGAAGACCGTACTGCCGGACCTCGAGGAGAGCCTGAAGGCCCTGTCGACCTTCCCGGCTATCTCCGTCGGCGAGGTGCCGAGCCTGCCCAGCCCCAAGGAGGTTGTGGAGGCCAACTACGCGATCGCCCAGCGCCTGCTCGCCGCGCAGCGCGACTTCGCCCTGGCCGTGATCGAGAAGTCCAGCCTGACCGAGACCGAGACCGCTGCCAAGCCGGCTGCTGCTGTCGCCAAGCCAGCTGCTGCTGCTGCGGCCAAGCCGGCTGCTGCTGCTGCCAAGTAAGAATCCCGCTCAACGGCGGCTGGCCATTCTTTGGCCGACGAGAACCCGCCACCACTCGTTGGTGGCGGGTTCTCCTTGCTACAAGCCACGCCGGTGGCAGACCTCGCTACGCCGAACACCGAATCCCACTTGGCAATTCTGTAATGAACACGCCCGTGCACGCCCAGAACACAACGCTGCGGGCAGACTGAGTTCGATCACGACATAGACATCGCAAAACCGCACCCGCACATGTCGATCCACCTCTACTGTCGAGTCGACTGCCGTTCACACCACCGCCATACGGCCGGCACCGACACGAAGGGGCGAAACGCGACCATGAGTGATCGAGTAGCAGTAGAGACGCCGAGTCTGTATCACTATCTGGCGGAGCCCTATCGGGCCGTGGCGGAGCACATGGCATTCGTCGGTGCAATCCCCGCATTGGGTATGGCGCACGCCGGCGAAGGGCAAGGCCGACACGTGCTCGTGATTCCTGGCCTGATGTCCGACGACCTGTCCACACGATTGATGCGCAAGACGATTGATCTGGCCGGCTATCGGTCCCATGGCTGGCGGCTCGGCCGAAACATCGGCCCGACACGCGCGGCCATCGAGGGCATTGTGATGAGACTGGAGGATCTCGCCAATCGGCAGGGCGGCCCGATACCGATCGTCGGTTGGAGCCTGGGCGGTTTGTTTGCGCGTGAACTCGCCATGTTGCGGCCGCATCTCGTCGACCGAGTGATCACCATGGGGTCACCGGTCAACACGATCCCCCAGCGACAGTCTTCGGGTGCCGAAATTCATGACCTCTTCGAAGCCAAGCACTCGCCGTCATATTCGTCAGACCGGTGGCGCACGCACCACGAGAATCCTCTCCAGCCGATCACCTCCATATTTTCCAAGTCAGACGGAATCGTGCAATGGAAGACGGCCTGTGTGGATGACGGACCGCACGCCGAAAATGTCGAGGTCTTCGGTTCTCATTTCGGGCTGGGTGCGAACGCCACCGTTGTCCACGTCATCCTTGACCGGCTCGCTGTGTCGGTGGACGACTGGCGGCCGTTCCGTGCGGAACCCCTGGTCGCACAACTGTTTCCGGCGTCATACTCACTCGCCGCATGACTGTGGTGGCGATGCCGCCACTCGGCAGAATCCGACCATAAGGCGCGGACCAACCCGCTGCGCTCCAGACTGACCAGCAACCGGAATGCTGTGGGCATCCGGTGGACGACCGCCTGCCTGTCACCCGAAATCGCAACCCGCTTTAATGGCTCAATGGCCACATCGCGTGTCCGGGACACCGCACTGGGCTACGCGCTCGTCGGACCCAGCCTGTTCGGCGTCGTCACGTTCCTGTTGCTGCCGATGCTGGTGGTGGCCTGGCTCAGCCTGCATCGGTGGGATTTGTTGGGCCCGATCAGCTATGTAGGGCTGGACAATTGGACGGACGTGCTCACCGATTCGTCGTTCGCGACGTCACTGCTGGTCACGCTGTTGTTCGTGCTATTGGTGGTACCGACTCAAACCGGGTTGGGACTGGTTGCGGCAGCGCTACTGGCTCGGGGTCTGCCCGGGAGTGGCTTCTTCCGCACCGTATACGTACTGCCGTGGATCTGCGCACCGCTGGCCATTGCGGTGTTGTGGCGCTGGATCCTGGCACCCACCGACGGCGCGGTCAGCACGGTGCTGGGCCATCAGATCGACTGGCTCACCGATCCGGGCCTGGCACTGCCGCTGGTGTCGGCAGTGGTGATCTGGACCAACGTCGGATATGTCACGCTGTTCTTCCTGGCCGGGATCCTCAACATCCCCGAGGACGTGCACAATGCGGCCCGTACCGACGGCGCGAACTCCTGGCAACGGT
The DNA here is from genome assembly GCF_000373905.1 of Mycobacterium sp. 155. Classification (NCBI taxonomy): domain Bacteria; kingdom Bacillati; phylum Actinomycetota; class Actinomycetes; order Mycobacteriales; family Mycobacteriaceae; genus Mycobacterium; species Mycobacterium sp. 155. The sequence continues at coordinate 778,631 of NZ_KB892705.1, read as the reverse complement.
TCCGCCACATCACCTTGCCGATGCTGCGGCCCACGATGTTCTTCGTGCTGGTCACCGGAATCGTCAGTGCCGCCCAGGTATTCGACACCGTCTATGCCTTGACCTCGGGCGGCCCGCAGGGGCGCACCGATCTCGTCGCGCATCGCATCTACGCCGAGGCGTTCGGCGCGGCCGCCATCGGGCGCGCGTCGGTGATGGCGATCCTGCTCTTCGTCCTGCTGGTCGGCTTCACCGTGGTCCAGCATCTGTACTTTCGCCGCCGGATCAGCTATGAACCCACGTAACGTCGCGATCTACGCCGGGCTGGTGTTCGGCGCGGTGATCACGCTGCTGCCGTTCGGACTGGGGCTGCTCACGTCGTTCACCTCGGCACAGCAGTTCAACACTGACTCACCCATGTCACTGCCGAAACCGCCAACCCTTCAGAACTACCTGGGGCTGGCCGACGCAGGTTTCGGCCGGGCCATCGTCGTGACGGCTTTGATGACCGCCATCATCCTGCTCGGACAGTTGGTGTTCTCCGTGTTGGCTGCCTATGCCTTTGCCCGGCTGGAGTTTCCGGGACGCGACACGTTGTTCTGGGTGTACATCGCCACATTGATGGTGCCGGCCACGGTGACGGTGATACCGCTGTATCTGATGATGGCCGAAGCCGGGCTACGCAACACGTTCTGGGCGCTGGTGCTGCCTTTCGTGTTCGGCTCGCCGTACGCGATCTTCCTGCTACGGGAGTACTTCCGGTCCATCCCGGGCGACCTGATCAGTGCGGCCCGTCTCGATGGCGCCAACACTCTGGACGTGATCACCCACGTCGTGGTGCCGGTCAGCCGGCCGATCCTGGTGACCCTCGGGCTCATCACCGTGGTGACGCAATGGAACAACTTCCTGTGGCCGTTGGTGATCACCAGCGGAAGCAAGTGGCAGGTGCTGACGGTCGCCACCGCGGGCCTGCAGACGCAGTACAACGCGCAATGGACACTGGTGATGGCCGCGACGACGGTAGCGATCGTGCCGTTGCTGGTGCTTTTCGTCGCGCTGTCACGCAACATCGCCCGTTCGATCGTCGTCACAGGAATCAAATGACGCCCCGGTTCTCGACGCTGGCAGCCGCGGGCCTGGCGCTGACCATGGCGGTACTGCTGGGGCTGGCCATGCTTCTGGGCCACGACACCGAACCGTCGGGGCGCACCGTGGTGACCGTGCGCCTGTGGGATCAACAGGCCGCCGCGGCGTACCGGGAATCATTCGCCGAGTTCAGCCGTGAGCACCCTGACATCGAGGTGCGCGTCAACACCGTGGCGTTCTCGTCGTACTTCGACACGTTGCGCACCGACGTGGCCGGCGGCGGCGCCGACGACATCTTCTGGCTCTCCAACGCCTACTTCGCCGGTTACGCCGACAGCGGTCGGTTGCTGGACATCGGGAAGACGTTGGGCCCCAATGCTGCCCGCGCCTGGGAGCCGTCGGTGGTCAGCCAATTCACCCGAAACGGTGCGCTGTGGGGAGTACCGCAGTTGACCGACGCCGGCATCGCCGTGTTCTTCAACGCGGATCTGCTCGAAGCGGACGGGGTCGACCTCACCGAATTGCTCACGCTGCGTTGGTCGAACGGGCCCGACGACACGCTCCGCCCACTGTTGACCCGGCTCACCGTCGACGACGACGGGCGCACCGCCAACACCGACGGGTTCGATCCAACCCGAATCCACCAGTGGGGCTATAACGCAGCCAACGACATGCAGGGTATTTACCTGAACTACATCGGGTCGGCCGGGGGTGTGTTCACTGTCGGGGACCAGTTCGCATTCGACAATCCGCAAGCGGTCGAGGCGTTCACCTACCTGGTCGGGTTGATCAACACCGACCACGTCGCGCCGCCGGCCTCGGTCACCAACAGCAACGGTGACTTCTCCCGCAACACGTTCCTGCAGGGCAGGATGGCGTTGTTCCAGTCCGGCACCTTCAACTTGGCGGCCGTTGCCAACCAGGCACCGTTTCGCTGGGGCGTGGTGATGCTGTCCGAAGGGCCCAAGGGCCGAGTGAGCGTCACCAATGGGATTGCCGCTGCGGCAAATTCGGCGACCAAGCATCCAGGCGCGGTACGGCAGGTACTGGAGTGGATGGGCAGCAAGCAGGGCAACGAATTCCTCGGAGCGCACGGCGCCGCAGTGCCTGCGGTGCTCGCGGCTCAACCGGTCTACCACGACTACTGGAAGTCACGGGGCGTCGACGTCAGCCCCTTCTTCCGGGTGCTGCGCGGACCACGCGTCTCGGCGCCAGGAGGCCCTGGGTTCCCCGCCGGATATCAGGCACTGCGACCCTATTTCGACGAGATGTTTCTGGGCCGCAGGGACGTCGCGTCCAGTCTGGCCGATGCGCAATGGGCTGCCAACGGAGCAGCGGCACGCTGACTGGCTAATTTGCTCACCTACGCGGCGAGCTGGTGCCGAGCACCGTCAGCTCCAACGCCAACGCACTGCCGCACACCACGATCAGTACCGCGAACGCCACCCAGTCACGAGCCTTGGGCCGGGACGCCAACGCCGAGATCTGGCCTGCGCCACCGCGCGCGGTGATAGCGTCGCCCATCTCGTCGGCGCGACGCAACGCCACGGTCACGGATGCAGCCAACAGGTCGATGAGATCGCCCACTCGTTGCCGCCTGCGAGCCCCGAAGGACTCGGCCCGTTCCTTGGGTCGCAGCCGTCGCGCCGCGTAGAGAGTGCGGAACTCGTCGATCAGCATCGGGAAGGCCCGCAGCGCTAACGCGATCGTCACCGCCCAGTCGTGCACCGGGACACCCACGAACCGCAGTGGGCGGCCCAATGTCGCGACAGCGGGAGCGATGTCGGCGACGTTGGTGGTCCATGACACCAGGGCACCGAGGCCCAGCAGGACGATCGACAACGCGGTGATGCGCAGGAAGTTGAGCAGCCCGCCCAGGCCGATGTGTATTGACCCGACATCGACGATCGGGGCACCGCCGGCCAGTGTCGCGGTCGCCGCACCGAGCGCCAGCAGAATCCACAGCCAGAACGGCACCGACGGCACCGCGCCCCGCGGGATGTGCGCCAACCGAGCCACTACCAGAACCAGTACCGCGATGAATCCGATGGGCACCCAGCCGGGATAGAAGGTCAGCAGCACTCCGACGCCTGCGACTGCCAGAAACTTGGTGCCGGCCCACAGTTGGTGGATGACGCTGTCTCCGGGTATCGGGCGCAGGAGCACCATGGGTCTGCGTTGTCCCCGGGAAGGCGCAGTCACCGGGCACCTCCGGCTGCACTGGGCGCCATCGCCAATACTCCCTCGCGCAGATGCAAGGCGCGCGGGCAGAGGTCCTCCAAGCCCGAGAAGTCATGCGAGATGACGACGACGGTCAGCCCCGTGTCACGCCGCAGATCCTCCAGCAACCGCAATAATCCGCGCTGGCTGGCCGCGTCCAGACCGGCCAACGGCTCGTCGAGGATGAGCGCACGCGGTGACCGGCCGAGCAGACCGGCGAGCACCACCCGGCGCATCTGGCCGCCGGAGAGCTGGTCGATGCGGCGCCGAGCCAGTCCCGGATCCAGGCCGACAGTGGCCAGCGTCGCCGCGACGCGGGCCTGATCCTCGACCGGGAAGCCAGCGGACGAGGCGATCTCCCGTTCGACGTTGCTGCGCATCAACTGCAGGCGCGCCGCCTGGAACGACATCGCCACGGCGCCGACCTGACCGGACACCGGTGCACCGTCGAGTAGGCAAGCGCCGTAGGTGGGCACGGTGAGTCCGGCCATGATCCACGCAAGGGTGGACTTGCCGGAACCGTTGAGGCCGTGGATCAGAAGCCCGTCGCCCTCGTTGACGGTGAACGTGATGTCTCGCAAGGCCGTTTTGGCCCACGGGGTTCCGCTGGCGTACTCGTGCCCGACCGCCGTCAGTTCCAGCACGGGTGCACCGGATTCATGTCCGGGAATGGTGCCGGCGGGTACGGCGGCGGTCTGCACCATGTCGGTGTTGTCGGTTGTGCCGCCCAGGTTCACCGTACGGTCCGCCGACGACGCTTCGGCGTCGTAATGGGTGATGTGCACCAGCGACATCCGGTGGTGCTGGGTCAGGCCCGACAGCACGGTCATCAGGGTGTCGCGGCCGTGCTGATCGACCATGCTGGTGACCTCGTCGGCGATGAGCAGGGCGGGTTCCCGCGCGAGCGCACCCGCGACTGCCAACCGCTGCAGTTCGCCTCCGGACAGCCCGCCCGTGTCCCGGTCGGCCAGCCCGTCGAGGCCGACCTCGGTCAACAGCCGGTCCACATCTGTCGTCGTGCCGGGCGGGAGCCCCCACACCACATCGTCGGCGACCCGGGTACCGAGCACCTGGCTTTCGGGGTGTTGCATGATCACCGCGGTTCCACCGATGCGGCCCAGCCCGACCGCGCCCGCGCGTTCGACTGTGCCCGCCGTGGGTTCGCGTCCTGCCAGTACCAGCATCAGAGTGGTCTTGCCGGAACCGTTGGGGCCGGTGATTGCGACATGTTCGCCCGGCCGCAGATCCATCGACACCGGGCCGAGCGCGTCGTGGTCGACACCCGGGTACCGGAAACGAACATCGGCCAGCCGGGCGGGCACCGGCGCCACCGCGCCCGCCGCGGTGTCGGCGACGAGTTTGTGGACATCGGGGACACCGGACAGCCGGGCCAGCACCCTCGACAGCGCCCACCAGCCCACCAGGCTGACGAAACAAATGCTGAATACCCCCGAGCCGAGGATCAGCACGGGCCAGTAGTCCAGCAGCGTGGCGAAGCCGTGCTTGAGCGGGTCGGCGAAGTCCCGCAGGACGGGGACCCGCGCCATGGCCACGGCCAGACCGTCGATATTGGCGGTCATCGATTCGAACGCGAGAACGCGCAACCGCGACAGCACGGTCATGGCCCCGACCAGCACCATACCGAACAACGCACCGGCGACGACGGCCGCCGCCAGCACCGTCGGAGTGCCGCGTCCGCGTCGTTTCACGATGCCGGTCAGCCCACCGATGTAGGCGCAGTTGACCACGGTCATGAAGCCGCCCAGTCCGGCGATCAGAAATGCGATGGTGGCGCCGGCGACGGTGGCTGCGAGCAGCACCCGCATCCGGTAGCGGTAAGCCAGGAGGCCCATCGGCACGGTGCCTAGCATCGACAGGCCCGCTGCGAACGGCACCACCACCGCGATGATGGCCGTGGCGGCACACAACGCCGCCATCACGGCAGCCTGGGCGAGTTCGCCGGGGGTCAACGGACCCGCTGTCCGTGGCTGGATCGCCGATCCGGGAGCGGTCATTTCTCGATTCTGCCAGCCGGAATCGGTGTGGTCCGATGGCCGTCATGTGACAGGCGACACCACGGGACCCATGGACTACATAGAGAATCTATGTAACTATGGTGAAATGCCGACCCCCATCGTGGAGGACACCGTGACTCAACGCAAGAGCGAACTCGGTGCGGAATTGCTCTCTGTCGTAGCGCGACTGAATCGCCTCGCCAACCAACGTACCCGGCTGCCGCTGCCGTGGGCGCAGGCGCGGTTGCTGTCCACGATCGAGGATCAGGGCCAAGCCCGGATCTCCGACCTGGCCTACCTCGACCACTGCTCGCAACCGACGATGACGACCCAGGTGCGCCGACTCGAAGACGCCGGGCTGGTTTCACGCACCGCCGACCCCGGCGATGCCCGCGCTGTCCTGATCCGCATCACCGAAGAGGGCCGACGCACCCTCACCCAGGCCCGGCTCGATCGAGCCGCCGCGATCAACCCGCGACTCGATCGCCTGGCTCCCGAGGACCGCCAGACCCTGGCGGCCGCCGTGGACGTCATCCGCCGGCTCCTCGAGGACCGTGGCCCGGCCGACGACAACTAGAACCGAACCGACAACAGACAGGAGTCATCGCCCCGATGTGGCGCCAACCCAAGGCCGTATGGGCCGTAGCCTTCGCCTCCGTCGTTGCTTTCATGGGCATCGGACTGGTGGACCCGATCCTCAAACCGATCGCGGACAACCTCGACGCCTCACCGTCGCAGGTGTCACTGCTGTTCACCAGCTATATGGCGGTGATGGGCGTGGCGATGCTGATCACCGGGGTGGTGTCGAGCCGGATCGGACCGAAACGCACGCTGCTGCTTGGCCTGGTCGTCATCATCGCCGGTGCGGGACTGGCCGGGATGAGCGACACGGTCATGCAGATCGTCGGCTGGCGCGCCCTGTGGGGACTTGGTAACGCCCTGTTCATTGCCACCGCCCTGGCCACCATCGTCAACTCCGCCAAAGGCTCTGTGGCACAGGCGATCATCCTCTATGAAGCCGCACTGGGCCTGGGCATCGCGGTCGGACCGCTGGTCGGCGGCGTGCTGGGCTCGATCTCCTGGCGCGGCCCGTTCTTCGGAGTGTCGGCGTTGATGGCGTTCGCCCTAGTGATCACCGCCTTCCTGCTCCCGGCCACCCCACGAGCCGAGCGCGCGACCACGCTGGCCGACCCGTTCCGGGCGCTGCGTCACCGCGGGCTGCTCGGAGTATCGATAACCGCCCTGCTGTACAACTTCGGCTTCTTCACCCTGCTGGCGTTCACCCCATTCCCCCTGGACATGACGGCGCATGAGATCGGCCTGATCTTCTTCGGCTGGGGTGTGGCGCTGGCCTTCACCTCGGTGGTGGTGGCGCCGCGGCTGCAGCACCGGTTCGGCACCGTACGGGTGCTCATCCTCAACCTGATCGGCTTCACCGCGGTGCTGACTGCGATGGCGGTATGGACGGATTCCAAGGCCGTGCTGGCAACAGGTGTCGTCGTCGCGGGCCTGTTCATCGGTGTCAACAACACTCTGATCACCGAAACCGTGATGAAAGCCGCGCCGGTGGAGCGCGGCGTGGCCTCGGCGGCCTACAGCTTCCTGCGGTTCAGCGGTGCGGCCGTCGCGCCGTGGCTGGCCGGGCTGCTCGGCGAGCAGGTCAGCATGCACCTGCCGTACTGGGTGGGCGCCGCCGCCGTGCTCGCCGGTGCGGCCGTGCTCTTTGCGTCCCGCTCGCATCTGAGCCACATAGATGACGAGCACACCATCGAGGATGAGCTCGACGAACTCACCGACGAGGCGACCGCAGTCACCGTCGGCAACGACACCTAGGTCGTCTCTTCGTCGAAATCGACGCCAGGGTCGTGATTGCGCGAAAACAACGACCCTAGCGTCGATCTCGACGTTCTTTTTGTTGCGCGCACGCTACCGTCGAGTATGACCTCCACTGCCGTGCATCTGCGCAACACACTGGACGGGCGCTGGCGAGACACCAAGAACGCCATGCGGGCCAAGCTGGCGGACGAAAAATTCCGGCCGCACTACACGCCCAACACCGCCATCGCCCGGGCCAAGGTCGCCGAGCAACTCAAGATCATGGCGGCCGCAGGAGCGGCTGAGGACGGGTTCCGCAAGGAGTACGGCGGCAATGGCGACGTCGGCGCCGCGATCAGCAGCATCGAGATGCTCGCCATGTCCGACCTGTCCCTGATGGTCAAGGCAGGCGTGCAGTGGGGCCTGTTCGGTGGCGCCATCGAGAACCTCGGCACCGAGCGGCACCACAAGGCCTATGTGCGCCGGCTCATCGACCTCGACCTGCTGGGCTGTTTCGCCATGACCGAGACCGGTCACGGCAGCGACGTGCAGTCCCTGGAGACCACGGCGACCTACGATCCCGAGACCGAAGAGTTCGTGATCCACTCCCCGACCCCGACAGCGCGCAAGGACTACATCGGTGGTGCCGCCGAGACCGCAAGGGTTGCAGCGGTTTTCGCACAATTGATCACTCCGGACGGGGTGAGCCACGGGGTGCACTGCTTCGTGGTGCCGATCCGTGACGACATGGGTAACGACATGCCCGGCGTGACGACGTCGGACTGCCACTACAAGGGTGGGCTACCCGGCGTCGACAACGGCCGTATCGTGTTCGACCACGTACGGGTGCCGCGGGAAAATCTGCTCAACCGCTACGCCGACGTCGCGCCCGACGGCACTTACAGCTCACCGATCGAAAACCCCGGCCGTCGCTTCTTCACCATGCTCGGCACGCTGATCCGCGGTCGCGTCACCGTCGGCGGCAGCGCTGCCGCCGCAGCCCGCGTCGCCCTTGACATCGCCACGCGATATGCGTTGGAACGCAGGCAGTTTGAAGCGCCAAAGAGCGATCAAGAGGTGCTCATCATGGACTACCTGGTGCACCAACGGCGGCTGTTGCCGCTGATCGCCAAGTCCTATGCACTGCAGTTCGCGCAGAACGAATTGGTGTCCAAGTGCCATGAACTGCAGACCTCGGACAATCCTGACGCCGAGGAGCAGCGCGAACTAGAGGCGCGCGCGGCAGGACTGAAGGCCGCGAACACCTGGCACGCCAGCAAGGCCATCCAGGAAGCGCGCGAAGCATGCGGTGGCGCAGGCTATCTCGCGGAGAACCGACTGATCGCGCTGCGCGCCGACACCGATGTGTTCACCACGTTCGAGGGTGACAACCACGTACTGACCCAGCTGGTGGCCAAGGAGCTCCTGACCGCCTACGCCGACGACATCAAGGGCATGAGCCCGGTGGAATGGGTGCGGTTCGCCGCCAACTTCGCCGGCGAGCGGGTGCTCAAGCGCACCTCGGCGGAAACCATCATCCAGACCGTGCTGGACAGCCGCCAGGACAATGAGGAAGAAGGCAGCCTGTTCAACCGCGGTACCCAGGTCAAGATGTTCGAGGACCGCGAGGAATACCTGCTCTCCACGGTGGCCCGCCGGTTGCAGGGCAAGGCCAAGGAGATGAGCGCGTTCGACGCGTTCAACGCCGTGCAGGACCACGTGCTACATGCCGCGTCAGCTCACATCGACCGAGTGATCCTAGAGGCGTTCGTCGCCGGCATCGCCGCGTGCGAGGACGACACTGCGCGCGAACTGCTGGAAGACGTCTGCGACCTGTACGCACTGTCGGTCATCGAGGACGACAAGGCCTGGTTCATCGAACACCGCTACCTATCCACTGAACGCGCCAAGGCCGTCACCCGGGGCATCAACGAGCGCTGCCGCACCCTGCGGCCACACGCCGAAACCCTCGTCGACGGCTTCGGCATCCCCGAGCAACTGCGTTACGCAGCAATGCTCGATCCGGCTGAACTGGTCAACGGTTAAGGACTGGGCGGCAGCGGGTCGATGGCCAGCAGCTTGCCGTCGTCACCGATCCGGAACCGCACCGTCGCGATACCGGTGGGCGCCTTGGGCGAATCCTGACCCTGCTGCCACTGATAGTTGACCACCACGGTGTCATCGGCATTGGTCACGACGTTGATGTACGGACGCGGCTCCGGGGTGGCCGGGCCCAGCGGCGTCTGCCTGTCGAAAAACAGCAGCTGCCCGACGCTGTTGAGCTGCGGATTCCGCTGCCCTACCTGCACCCAGTACAGCCGGCAGTTGGAGGTGTGGCCGTCTCTGACCCGAGTCCACTGCGCCCCGGCCTCCGGGTTGGGTAGATCGGCGATCGCCTGGGCAACAGCGTCGGGGCTGGGGCCGTCCGTCGGTTTGCAGGTATCCGGTTTCGGTGGCGGCGCCGAAGACGGACTCCAGCCACAACCGGCCGTGATGAGCCCGACGAACATGGCGGTGGCGATCAGCCGAGGATGCACGCCACGAGCCTAGCCAATCCTGAGCGGTTCCTGGGAGGCATGCGCGGGTGTCGTCACGCGGCCGATGAACGTGTCGCGGGCCCTCGTTACCTGCCCACAATTCGCCCAGATCACTTACAGTGACGGCCGACACCGACCGAAGGAGATGTGATGGCCTGGTTCCTCGCGATGGAAGGACCGTTCAACAAGGCTGTGCTGTACCAACTGCAGGAGTCGGCTGACGTCGACAAGATCGCCGAAGAATTGGCCAGTGCCGCCACCCTGGACCGCGCAGTGCCCGTTCCCGCCGTACTGCAGAACACCCGCCGGGAGGTGACGGTGTACATCCGGCCGGCCGCATGGGGCGTGTGGACTCTCTACCAACTCACCGACGAGGAACGTCAAGCCCTGGCCTCAGCCGCCAACCCGTTGATGGAAGCGCTCGCCCAGGCTGCGCGGCAACAGCAGCAGGCCAAGAAGTAAGAAGATTGTTGCTCCCCCGATTGGACTCGAACCAATAACCGCCCGATTAACAGTCGGGAGCTCTGCCAATTGAGCTACAGGGGACTACTTTCTGCGTGATGTCCGCGCGGAGCATGCTCCGTGCGGGCCGAGCGTTGACTCTAGCCTACGGACCACCGCCGCCGCCAATGCGCTCCCGGACCGGCGCGTCGGCGCGGCGGTGAGGCAGGATGGAAGTACACATTCGCCGTCTGGGAGGAACGCCGTGATCCGCTACGCCGCCGTGATCGCAGTCGGCTATGTACTGGGCGCCAAGGCGGGGCGACGCCGCTACGAGCAGATCGCCAGCACCTATCGCGCGGTGACCGGCAATCCCGCGACCAAGGCCGTGCTCGATGCCGGCCGCCGGACCATCGCCAAGCGCGTGTCCCCGGACCCGCAGTTCGTGACGATGACCCCTATAGATGCGGAAACGTCGGTGCTCTCCGTGGAGAACACCGACGTTTCGAAAAAGCGCGACTGGAGCTCGAGCTAGCCGATGCCCCGGCTGATGGTGGTGCCTGGCATCAGCGGGCCGGTGGACACGCCGCTACCTCCCCCACCAACCCATGGCGTCCCGATTTGGCCGGATTGGCCATTCGAGTAGGACAGGCACTTACCGTCCTCCTTGTTCCCGAACCAGGCCAAGCAAGCCGGGCCCGCAGTCACGGTCTGCTGGCTCAGGAATGCCGGAGCGGCCACCGAAGCGGCCGCCGCCACCACGAAAGCGCCAACCGCGACAAACCGCCGCGTCGGGGTGCTGATCAATTTCACCAGGGTTGCCTTTCTCGCCTCGCCCACGGTGGACAGTGCGTTCACCATATCGTGATGTGAGCGATCACGCAGTCAGGTCGTCACCACTGGCTTGTTCCAGCAGGCTGCGGCGGTATGACTCCATCGCCACCAGGTCACCGAACAGCGCGTGGTATTCATCGCCCTGCTCGACCGGCGACATGCGCTGCAACTTGGATTTGACCTCTGCGATCTGCCGCCCGACCCACACCTCCTGCAGCCGCGCCAGCACGCTGCCGACGTAACGCGGCAGTTGCTCGTCGTCCTCGACGTTGATGGCTTCCACGCCGAGTTCGTTGACCAGACTGGCCGCCGCCGGCGAGTTGGTCTGCTCGCGGACGACTTCGATCCACTGCGCGCCCGAGAGCCCGGACGCCGTCCCCCCGGCCGTCTCGATCGCGGCCCGCACCGCCGCGTAGCCGGGATGGGTGAAGCTCTCCACGGTCAAAGAGTCGAACACGGGACCGGCCAGGCCGGGGTACTGCAACCCGGCCTTGAGCGCTTCGCGTTGCGGCCACAGCGTCGGGTCCGCGGGGTTCGGCCGTTGCACGGGCGGAGCCGCAGCCTTCGGGCGTGCCTGGGGTTCGACGGCGGCGCGTCGTCCCCCCTTTGCGGCTTCCTCACGGACCCGCTTGACGACCTGAGGGATGTTCGGCCACCCGACCCATGAATCGGCAAGCTTTGTCGCGTAGCCGTCGCGTAAGGACGGATCTCTGATCTTCCCCAAGAGAGGAACGGTCTGACGTAGTCCTTCGACTCGCCCTTCTTCGGTATCCAGATCGAATCGCAAGAGGATGGACCGAACCGCATACTCGAACATCGGCTGCCGTTTTGCGACAAGCTCGCGCAGCGCCGCATCGCCCTTTTTCAGGCGCAAATCACACGGGTCCAATCCGCCCTCCGCCACGGCGACGAAGGACTTGCCTGCGACCTGTTGGTCTCCATCGAAGGCCTTCAGCGCAGCCGCTTGTCCGGCGGCATCGCCATCGAAGACGAATATCAATTCACCTTGATACCAATTGTCGTCCATCATGAGTCGCCGCAGCATGGACAGGTGCTGGTCACCGAACGCGGTGCCGCACGAGGCCACCGCGGTGGTCACGCCGGCCATGTGCATGGCCATCACATCGGTGTAGCCCTCGACGACGACAGCCTGGTGCCCTCTGGCGATATCGCGTTTGGCGCGGTCGAGTCCGAACAACACCTGCGACTTCTTGTACAGCACGGTTTCGGGGGTGTTGACGTACTTGGCCTGGTTCTGGTCGTCGTCGAACAACCGGCGCGCACCGAACCCGATGGTCTCCCCCGACGACACCCGGATCGGCCACAGCAGCCGCCGGTGGAAGCGGTCCATGGGCCCGCGCTTACCTTCCCGGCTGAGCCCGGCGGCTTCGAGCTCCTTGAACTCAAAACCTTTGCGCAGCAAGTGCTTTGTCAGCTTGTCCCAACCCGACGGGGCGAACCCGCAGCCGAACTGCGCAGCCACCGCGGCATCGAAGTTGCGTTCGGTCAGGTACTTGCGCGCCTCGGCGGCTTCATCGGATGCCAGCGCCTCGGCGTAGAACTCCTGCGCGGCGGCGTTGGCGGCCAGCAGCCGGCTGCGGCTGCCACGGTCGCGTTGCACGTTGGTGGTGGAGGCACCGGTGTAGGTGACGGTGTAGCCGACGCGGTCCGCGAGCAACTCGACCGCCTCGACGAAGCTGATGTGCTCGATCTTCTGGATGAAGGCGTAGACGTCACCGCCTTCGCCGCAGCCGAAACAGTGGAAGTGGCCGTGGTTCGGCCTGACGTGGAACGACGGCGACTTCTCGTCGTGGAATGGGCACAGGCCCTTCATCGAGTCGGCACCGGCGCGGCGCAACTGGACATAGTCGCCGACGACGTCCTCGATGCGGATTTTTTCGCGGATGGCCGCGATGTCGCGATCAGGAATGCGGCCGGCCACCGACTCAGTCTATGCGGCGGTGAAGGCCGTCTTTTTCGGGATCGAACGGGCTCAGCCCAGCGGACGGGGTGATCGCGCCTCGTGGACGCGTTCCAACCGACTCTCGGTGTAGGACGCGATCTGATCGATGACCACCCGCAGCCTGGCCCCGTCATCGTTCGCCGCGATGAACTCCGGTGCGAACAGCGGGTCGAGGCTCACCGGGGCCTGAGCCCACAACGCCAGGGCGACCTCGTGGATAAGAGTGCGCTGGTCGGTCTGGATCTGCAGGTGCTGGTGGTCGGACATGATGAACTGCAGCGCCAGCATCTTCAACACTGCGACCTCGGCGCGCACCATGACGGGCACCGCCAGGTCGGTGTCGAAGCGTCGCAGCGGGCCGGTGCCGGCGACCTCCCGGGTCTCGGTGATGGCGGCGTTGGCGAACCGGCCGACGAGTTCGCTGGTGAGCCGTTTGAGCGCAACCGACGCCGCCAGGGTGCCGTCGTACTTCCCCACCCCGGTCACCACCGGCATCCGCGACAGCCGGTCGGCAGCAGCCAGCAGGTCGTCATGGCTGAGGACCGGAAACGACTTGGCACCCAAGCGGGCCAGCGAGGCGGCCGCGTCGGCGTCGGCAAGTACCCGCAAGTCGATGCGCCCGGAAATCACGCCGTCCTCGACGTCGTGCACCGAATAGGCGACGTCGTCGGCCCAGTCCATGACCTGCGCCTCCAGACAGGCCCGTTCGGTGGGCGCGCCGGCGCGCACCCATGCGGCCGCCTGGGCATCGTCGTCGTAGAACCCGAACTTCTTGCGCCCGCCATAACGCTGCCACGGGTACTTGGTCACCGCGTCCAGCGAGGCCCGGGTCAGATTCAGTCCAGCGGAACGACCTTCGCTGTCAAGGGCTTTGGGTTCCAGCCGGGTGAGGATGCGGAAGTTCTGCGCGTTGCCCTCGAATCCACCGAAGGATTGCGCGATCTCGTTGAGCGCGCGTTCGCCGTTGTGCCCGTAGGGCGGATGGCCGATGTCATGGGCCAGCCCGGCCAGGTCCACCAGGTCGGGGTCGCAGCCGAGCCCGATCGCCATGCCACGGCCGATCTGGGCCACTTCAAGAGAATGGGTGAGCCGAGTGCGGGGCGTCTCACTCTGCCGAGGCCCGACGACCTGGGTCTTATCGGCCAAACGACGCAGGGCCGCGCTGTGCAGCACCCTGGCCCGGTCCCTGGCGAAATCGGTGCGGTGCACGGTGTCGGTTCCGGGCAGGGCGGCCGCCTTCGGCGCTTCGACCACTAGGCGTTCCCGGTCGAAGTCGTCGTAGGGGTCGTACCCGTCGTCATTCACCGAGGCACAGTCTGCCAGGACGCAGCAGCAACATCGTCCGGCACATTAGATTGACCGTCATGCGCATCGCCCGTCTGCTGCCCATGCTGCTCGCAATCCTCATGGCCGGGCTGCTCGTGGCCCCGAGTGCCGGTGCCGAGCCACCGCTGCGGCTGGCCACCCAGCTCACCGACAATGCGGGGGCGCTCTCACCGCACCAGCGCGCCGATGTGCTCAGCGCGCTCGACAAGCTCTACAACGAACGCCGCATCAAGCTGTGGGTGGTTTTCGTCGAGGACTTCTCCGGGCAGAACGCGCTCGGGTGGGCCCAGCGCACGATGGCGATGAGCGATTTCGGTGACGACGACGCGCTGTTGGCGGTGGCCACCGTGGACCGTGCGTTCGCCTTCCAGGTGCCCTCGACCATCACCACCATCAGCTCCGCGGAGGCCGACGACATCCGGCGCAGCAGCATCACTCCCGCGCTGCGTCGTGATGACTGGGCCGGCGCGGCGATCGCGGCGGCCAATCGGTTGAACACCGAACCACAAGCGGCGTCCGGTATCTCGTGGCCGGCGTTGGTGATCGCTCTCGGCGTGGTGCTGGCGCTGGCCGGGCTGCTGTGGTGGTGGTCGGCGCGACGAAGGGCCAAGCGCCACAAGGCCGAATTCGAGGCGGCCAAGCGGGTCGACCCCACCGACCCGAATGCGTTGGCCACGGTGCCGCTCGACGCTCTCGACGAACTCTCCCGTTCGATCGTCGTCGACGTCGACAACGCAGTGCGCACCAGTGCCGCCGAATTGCAGCTGGCGGTCGAGGAATTCGGCCCCAAGCAGACCGAAGCGTTCAGCCGGGCCGTCGCGAATGCGAAAACCGCGCTGGCACAGGCGTTCAACGTGCGCCAGATCCTCGACGACGCGATACCCGAGACGCCGCTGCAGCGACGCGACCTGCTGACCCGCGTTGTGGTGGAGGCGGCGAAGGCCGACCGCGAGCTCGACGCCCAGAGCACCGCCTTCGACCAGTTGCGAGACCTGGTGATCAATGCCCCGACGCGGTTGGACGACATGACCCAGCAGGTGGTCGATCTGACCGCCCGCATGACGCCGTCGCAGCAGACGTTGGATGTACTGCACCAGCAGTTCGATGCGCATGCATTGAGTGCCGTCGCGGGCAACGTCGATGCGGCCAAGGAACGGTTGGCCTTCGCCGACCGCAGCATCGCGTCGGCGCGCAGTCTGGTGTCCCGTCCCGCCGCCGACCAGACCGCGCTGGTGGATGCCGTACGTGCCGCGGAATCCGCGCTGGGGCAGGCACGCACTCTGCTCGACGCGGTGGACAGCGCCTCGAGCGACATCAACCGGGCGATCGCCGGACTGCCTGCTGCGATCACCGATATCAACAACGGCATCAGTCAAGCCACAGCTCTGCTCAACGATCCGGCTACACCGCAGCCTGCTGAACTGACCACCGCACGCGACGCGGCCGCCAAAGCTGCCGACGACGCAACCGCCAACGGCGCGGCCGATCCGCTCGGCACATTCACGCGGCTGACCAAAGCCGACGCCGACCTGGACCAACTGCTGGCAAGCGTGCACGCTCAGCGCGAGGCCGCCGAGCGGCTGGCGCGCGCCCTGGACCAGGCGATCGAAACGGCGCGGTCCCGGATCAAAGCCGTGTCCGACTTCATCGATACCCGTCGCGGCAGCATTGGCCCCGAGGCCCGCACCCGGCTCGCCGAAGCCAACCGGCAGTTGGAGGCCGCATTGGCCAAGCGCGGCGAGAACCCGAATGAGGCTGTCGCGCACGCCAATGGTGCGTCGACGCTGGCCGCACAGGCGCAGGGGCTGGCCAATGACGATGTACGCGCCGCACAGCGTTCCTACGCCTCGCAGTACGGCGGTGGCGGCGGATCGGACATGGGTGCGGTGCTGGGCGGCATCATCATCGGCAATGTGCTGCGCGGGGGGCTCGGCGGTGGCTACGGAGGCGGCCGCAGCATGGGTCGTCCGACGTCCTATGGCGGCGCGTCACGCTCGTCGGGCCGCAGTTACAGCGGCGGTAGCGGCCGGTTCTGACGCCGCACTGGTTGCCGGGCGCCCGTCAGGTCTTGCGCACTGCCGCGAGGAGGTACTGGTCGAGCAATGCCAGCGGGTCGTCACCGGTGGGCAGCGTCAGCGCCGGGGTGAAACCCGCCCGCGTGAACTCACCGTGCCACTCGTCGCGGGTCAGAAGGATCCGGTCGGTGCCGGCCCGCACGTCGGTGAGGCCCACTTGCGGCTGCCCCGGGCGCGGGGACATCAAGAAGTACACCGATGTCATCAACGAGCAGTGGGCTGTGCACAATTCGATCAGGATGACCGCACCGCCCGGCCGCAGGATGGCGTGGATCTCGTCGAGCGTCCGGCCGATGTCGTGAGCGTTGTGGACGACGTTGGCGGCGACCACGATGTCGCACGGCGGCTGCTCGCCGAGATCGGTGTTGAGGTCGACCATCCCGAACGTCATCCACGGGGTATCGGCGAAGCGCTTCTGTGCCGCATTGAGGAAGAACGTCGAGACATCGGTGAAGTGATATTCGACCGGTAGCCCGGCGAGGCCGCCGACGATGGCGTTCGTCATGCCGCCCACTCCCGCCCCCAACTCCAGGATCCGCACCGGCGACCGCTCGGTCATCAGCCGGCGAACGGTGTCGGAGACCGCCTCACACGCCTTCTGGTTGAGGTGGCGGCTGATGACGTTGTCGCGGTAGAACGCATCGGCGGTGGCCGTCGACCCGTCCGGGAACAGCAGCTCCTGCAGGCTGAGACGGTCGGCGACAAGCTCACCCAGATGCTCGTTGGCCGCGGCCAGGAATTTCCCGAACGGAGCCGGATAACCGAGGTCTTCGCACACCGCGACGAGGTCGGACCGGGTAGGCGACGGAGGTGGCCGCAACCGGCGGTACCCACCGGCTTCGCGGCCGACGAAACCACGGGTGACCAGTTCGCCCAGCCACTGACGCAGGATCCACTGATGCCGGTCGACGATCTGGAGCCGTTCGACGATCTCCGCCGTATGGTGCGCATCGCCGTCGCTCAGCACGGGGTCCAGTAACCGCGACATGGCGGCCAGCCCGAACAGATCCAAGTCTTGTCGGGCCGAACGAATCCCGTTCAGGTCGAGTCCGCCCGCAGCGGCGGGTTCACCGTCGGCTTCGACCCAACCGATCACGTCATCGAGATCAGCCCCGCCGAGCAGATCGGATGCCGCTACCTCGCAACCGAATTCAGTCTTGATCCGGCGCCTGAGCTGCAGCGCGTTGAGCGAGTCGAGCCCCGATGCGACCAGCGGTGCGGTGCTGTCCAACGCCTGCAGATCGTCAAGCCCGATGACTTCGGCGAACAAGCTCAGCAGCCGCTGCCGGACGTCTGGCTCGTCTCGATCCACGACAGGAACCACTCGCGGTTCGACCGGCTGCGCCAGCTCCGACAGCGTGGGGCCGTAGCCGAGGAGGTCGAAACGGGATCGAGCCCGGTCGAGGTCGAACGCGACGACGGCGGCGGTGGCCGGTAGCCGGCTGAGCCCGAGCTCGATCGCCACGGTCGAAGGCATTGCGCGGTAGCCGATCTCAGCGAGGTTGGCGATCTCGGCGCGCCCGCCGCCCTCGAACACCGCCCACTGCCCCCACTGCACCGAGACGCAGTCGCGGCCCTCGGCGCGCAGGGTGTGCGCGAACGCGTCGAGCAGGCGGTTCGCCGCCGCGTAGACGATCTTTCCGCGTCCGCCCAGGACCGACGCCATGGATGAGCACAGCAGTATGCGAGCCTCGCCGGATAGTGGAACAGCTTCCAGCACCCGGGCAAGCCCGATCGCCTTTCCGCGCAATCCACGGCTGATCTGGTCCGCCGACAGGTCGGTCATAGCGGTGTCGCCGGTGCCCTCACCGTCCATCACCGCGTGTACCAACAGATCCACCGGAGCGTCTCGCATGTCGCCGGCCAGCCGGGCCACCGCGTCGGGGTCCGTCACATCGCAGGCCACCACGCGGATGTCGGTGGTTTCCGACAGTCGACGGAGGCGGTCGGCAATCGCCGACGACATCCCGGAGCGACTCGCCAAAGTGATTCGACGTGCGCCGGCCTGCGCGGCATGATCGGCGAACTCCAATCCCACCGCGCCGGTGCCGCCGGTGATGAGGACATGGCGTCCGGTGAGCGAGACTGTCGTCGGCTGCGTACCGGTGTCGACGAGCCGTTTGGCGTACAGACCGCCCTCGCGCAACGCCAGTTCGGGTTCGCCGGCGGCGTGCAGTGCGGCGATGATCGCGCCGGCATCCACTCGGCCCGCCGGTAGATCCAGGTGTCTGAACGCGGTGTCGGCATATTCGCTGGAAAGGCAGCGGAATCCCGCAGCGAGCGCCGCGGCAACTGGTTCCGGCGGTCCGTCATCGGCCAGCACCGGTTCGGCACCGACGGTGATCAGCCAGTAATCCGTGAGCCCGGCGGCAGGCGGGAACCACCAGGCGCGGCCGGCGAAGAATGCCGTGACCTGTGCAGCGACGGCGTCAAGGGTCATCCGCTCAAGCGCGGGCTGCAGAACCACGAGGGCATCGACACCTTCGGTATCGGCCGGGGAAGTGACCATCCGGACGTGGAGCTCCTGCAGTTCGGCGTGCGTCCGCAGCGCCGCGGCCAGATCGGCGCATTCACCCGTGTGATCGACGATCCCGAGGCTGCGAGGCGCCACCACCGCCCGGTGGGTCAACAGTTTCCACTGCTCGACGAGTACCCGTGCCCGTACGTCGCGGTCGGGCCGAGGCTGCGGAGCCGGCTGGACCGTCGGCTCGGCGGGCACCGAGGCCCGCGGTGCGGCGACGCCGTGGTACGGCAACCACAACGGCAGCTCGTTCATCCGCGTGTTCGGGAAGTCCAGCAGTGGAAGCGTCACGGTCGCATCCGATTCCGAACGCAGTGAGTCCCAGCGGTAGTCGATGTCGTTGACCGCCAGCGCGGCGAGGTTGGCAGTGAACACGCTCAGATCCCCGGCGTTCCGTTCGGAGGTGCCGAGCACCATCGCCCGGGCCGGCAATGCGGCGAGGTTCTCCTCGATGGCCAGGTGCAACGTCGGGTGCTCGGACAGCTCGACGAAGACATCGGTACCGTCCGCGACAGCCGCAGCGATGGCCCGGTCGAACCGAACGGTGTTGCGCAGGTTCCAGAACCAGTAGTCCGCGACCGCCAGATCGGATGTCACCCGCTCGCCCAACGTCGCACCGATGAGCTCGGTGTCGCTGTCGAGGAATTCCCTGTGGCGCAGGCCGCCGCGGACGGCCTCGACGACCACGTCACGAATCTGGCTGACGGCATTGGTGTGCGCCGGGTAGCTCACCGGGATGACGCGAGTGAACAGGCCGCGCGCAGCCAACGCGTCCACCGCACTCTGCACCGTATCGCGCTCACCCGAGATGCCCACCATCCGAGGTGAATTCACCACCGAGACTTGAGCCCACCCGTCTTGGCGGGCCAGCACTTCCTCGCACTCGTCGCGGTCGGTGGCCACGACTGCCATCGCAAACGCGTCCGAGGCGACGGTCTCGGCCGCCCGAGCGCGGGTGCCCAGTACCAGCACCGCGTCCTCCAGCGTCATCTTCCCCGACAGGTACGCCGCGGCGATCTCCCCCTGGCTGTGCCCGACCGTCACGTCGGCGTCGATGCCGACCGAGTGCCACATCGCGCCGAGCGCCACCATCTGTACGAACAGCGCGGACTGCACCATGGCGGTGCCAGCGCCGACCTCGGTCGTGCCGAGCAGATAGCCCATCGGTGAGGTGCCGAACAGCTCGCCGAAAACGCGGTCGCAGCGGTCGGCTTCGGCACGATACGCCGGAACATGTTGGTAGAACAGGGCACCCATGCCGGGGCGTTGGCTGCCCTGGCCGGGTAACACGTAGGCGATGCGCCGCGGCGCCGCAGTGTCGTCGGAACGCGCCACCGCCGGATGACCACGGCCATCGGCGACCGACCCGAGCGCCTCGACGAGGCCGGCGTGGCTGATGACCATCGCCAGGGCGCGATAGCGCTTCGGCAGGCGCGTTCGAAACAGCATGTCGGCCACCCGTTCCGGCGGCACGGCGGGGTGGTCGTGCAGGTAGGACATCAGCGCGGCGGCCTCGGCGCGGAGCAGACCGGACGTATCGGCCGACAGCAGAACGGGAACGCTCCCGTCGGGAAGTCGGTAGTCAGAAATCGTCCCGCTCCTCTCCTGCCGGCATACCGATGATGGTGTGTGCGTTGACCCCGCCGGCTCCGTACGACGACACGGCACCGTACCTGCTTCCCCGCGTGGGCTCCCACGGTTGCAACTTGGCGGCCAATCGCAGGCCGGAACGATCCCAATCCACTTGGGTCGTAGGGCTTTCCGTGAACAGCGACGCCGGCACCTGGCCGTGCCAACCGGCGAGCAGCACCTTGATCACACCGAGCATCCCTGCGGCGGCCTGGGCGTGTCCGAGATTGGATTTCGACGATCCGACCAAGGCGTTCGATCCCGCGGCACCGTAAGTGCTTGCCAAAGCGGTGAGTTCGGCCCGATCCCCGGCACGCGTCGCGGTGCCGTGCCCTTCGATCATGCCGATATCGGCTGCCTCGACTCCGGCGGTCGCCATGACACGTCGGATCAGTGCGGCCTGGGCGTCCGCACTTGGCGTCAGGATCGCCTTCCCTTTGCCGTTGTGGTTGTAGTGGCTGCCAAGGATTCGGCCGAACACCCGGTGCCCCTCGCGTCGAGCGCGCGACTCGTGTTCGACGACGACGAAGCCCGCACCCTCGCCCCACACCGTTCCGGTGGCGTCGTCAGCGTATGCGCGGCAATGTCCGTCAACCGCAAGGGCGTTGTGTTTGGCGAAGTCGTAGATGATCGCCGGTGATCCCATGATGCACACCCCGCCGGCGAGCGCCCAATCGCACTCGCCATTGCGAACCGACGCAGCGGCCAGATGCAGCGCCGTCAGCGACGACGCACACGCGGTGTTGACGGTCGCCGACGGACCGGCCAATCCGAGAGAGTGCGACACGCGTCCGGCGATGCTCTCGGTGACGAGACCGACTGTGCGATATCCGCCGTACTCGTCTACCTGGGAAGCTGACGGTCCATACTCTGTGGGGTACGCCCCGACGAAACAGCCGGCCTCCTCCCCCTCGAGAGCTGCGGGGTTGATTCCGGTGTTCTCCACCGCTTTCCACGCCGTCTTCATCGCGAGCCGGATCTGCGGACTGGTAATCGTCGCCTCGACCTGGCCGATATTGAAGAACGCCGGATCGAACGCGCCCGGATCGTCGAGAAAGCCACCGGCGTCACACACGTCGGCCCATCCGTCGATTCGTGACAGCGACATCATGTCGTCCACCGGCCAGCCGCGATCGCGAGGCAGCGGACCGATCAGTTCCCGGGACTCGCTCAGTGCGGCCCAGTAGGCGGCCGGGGTGTGAACACCGCCCGGCGCCTCCACCGACATTCCGGAGACGACGATGTGGTCGACGTCATCGAGCACCGTCCGGGTCATCGGCGAACCTCACACCCCGCCAACAGGTCCCGGATCGCATCGTAGTGGTCGGTGAGGAAGAAGTGTCCGCCGTCGAACATCGTGACCTCGACGTCGTCGCTGTGGTCATGCCAGCCGTGGAGGTCGGCCATCGTGACGATAGGGTCGTGCGCTCCACCGAGGACGCGAATACCCGCGGTCACTCTGGTAGTCGGATCGCAGCGGTAGGACTCCGCGGCCCGATGGTCGGCACGCACGACCGGGAACGTCATCTTGACCAGCTCGGGATCGGCAACGACGTCGGCGTTGGTGCCGCCGAGGAACCGCAGGTGTTGCAGCAGGCCGTCGTCGTCTTTGGGGGCGGGCGGCTTGCCGGCCAATCGGTGCGGCGCGACCGCGGCGACCACCGTCAACTGCCGGATCTTCACACCGGCCCTCTCGGCGATTCTGGCGAACTCGAACGAGATGTGCGCGCCCATACTGTGCCCGAAGGTCATAAGCGGTGTACCGCAGTTATATTGCGACGCTTCGAATTCTGCGAAGGCGCCGGCTGCGATATCCGGCAGCGACGTCAGCGGCGGCTCGCCCGCGCGGTCCTGCCTGCCTGGGTACTGAAAGGCGATGACGTCGAAGTGCTCACTGAGCACCCGTGAGAACTGCCGGTACCACGATGCTCCAGCACCGGCGTGCGGAAAGATCAGCAGCGGTTGCCGGCCGACCGGGTCCGGGTTGTGGAACTTCCTGATCCATCCCTGTCTCTGACGCACAGACAGTCAGGTTAGCCTAACCTTTTCTTCGGTGTGGCCCTTCGTCCCGCTTTCAGCAGCCCTTCAGCCGCACCGCCAGATAGTCGGACACCTTGTCCAGCGCGACACGCTCCTGCGTCATGGCATCACGTTCGCGGATGGTGACCGCACCGTCCTCAAGGGTGTCGAAGTCGACCGTCACGCAGTACGGCGTGCCGATCTCGTCCTGGCGGCGGTAGCGGCGGCCGATCGCCCCGGCGTCGTCGAACTCGACGTTCCAACTCTTGCGCAGCTCGGCAGACAGGTCGCGGGCCTTGGGCGAGAGATCCGCATGCCGGGACAGCGGCAGCACCGCGGCCTTGACCGGAGCCAGCCGCGGGTCGAGCTTGAGCACCGTGCGCTTGTCCACCCCGCCCTTGGCGTTAGGCGCCTCGTCCTCGGTATACGAATCGACCAGGAACGCCATCAGCGAGCGGGTCAGGCCGGCCGCCGGCTCGATCACATACGGCACGTAGCGGGTATCGGTGGCCTGATCGTAGAACGACAGGTCGACACCGGAATGCTCTGAGTGCGTGGACAAGTCGAAGTTGGTGCGGTTGGCGATGCCTTCCAGCTCGCCCCACGGGTTACCGGCAAAGCCGAACTTGTACTCGATGTCGGTGGTGCCTGCGCTGTAGTGCGACAGCTTCTCCAGCGGGTGCTCGTACAGGCGCAGGTTCTCACGCTTGATACCCAGGTCGGTGTACCACTGCAGCCGGGTGTCGATCCAGTACTTGTGCCATTCGGGCGCTGTCGCGGGCTCGACGAAGAACTCCATCTCCATCTGCTCGAACTCGCGGGTGCGGAAGATGAAGTTGCCCGGCGTGATCTCGTTGCGGAAGCTCTTGCCGATCTGGCCGATACCGAACGGCGGCTTCTTGCGCGCGGTGGTCACCACGTTGGCGAAGTTGACGAAGATACCCTGCGCGGTCTCAGGCCGCAGGTAGTGCAGACCTTCCTCGCTCTCGATCGGCCCGAGGTAGGTCTTGAGCATCATGTTGAAGTCGCGCGGCTCGGTCCACTGGCCGGGATCACCGGTCTCGGGATCGCGGATGTCGGCCAGGCCGTTGGGCGGCGGACAACCGTGCTTGGCCTCGTAGGCCTCGATGAGATGGTCAGCACGGTAACGCTTGTGCGTGATCAGCGACTCCACCAGCGGATCGTTGAACACCTCGACGTGACCGGAAGCCACCCACACCTGCCGGGGCAGGATGATCGCGCTGTCCAGGCCGACGACATCATCGCGACCGGTGATCACCGACCGCCACCACTGCCGCTTGATGTTCTCTTTGAGCTCGACGCCGAGTGGCCCGTAATCCCACGCCGACTTCGTGCCGCCGTAGATTTCGCCGGACTGGTAGACCAGACCACGGCGTTTGGCCAGGTTCGCAACGGTGTCGATGATGGATGCCACGGTGCAACAGAGTAGCGATACCGCGCGAGCATCGATAATCCGCCAGAACTGTTGACATGCGACTTTGTGCATGTATTCTGACAGTTAATGAAAACCGTTTCCAACTTGACTGAATCTACGTCACCGGATCACCACGCCGATCACGACACGGTGCGCGATCACGACAGCGCGCCGGCACCGGAGTTGCCGCCGCGCGAGATCCTCGAAACCGCCGGCGAGTTGCTGCGCGCTCTGGCCGCGCCGGTGCGGATCGCGATCGTGCTGCAGCTGCGGCAGTCGGGACGCTGTGTCCACGAGCTGGTCGATGTCCTCGACGTGCCACAACCTCTGGTCAGCCAACACCTGCGCATCCTGAAACAAGCCGGCGTGGTGTCCAGTGAGCGGGCCGGGCGCGAGGTGCTCTACCGCCTCGTCGACCACCACCTGTCCCACATCGTCGTCGACGCGGTCACCCACGCCGGCGAGGACAGGCGGTGACCGGAACGGTCCGATCCACCCGGCAGCGGGCAGCGATCGCGGACCTGCTCAACGAAACCGAGGGGTTCCGGTCCGCCCAGGAATTGCACGACGAGCTCCGGAGCCGCGGCGAGGGCATCGGCCTGACCACGGTGTATCGCACGCTCCAGGCGATGGCCGGCGCGGGCGCCGTCGACACCCTGCGCACCGACACCGGTGAATCGGTGTACCGCCGGTGCTCGGCACACCATCACCACCACCTGGTGTGCCGCAATTGCGGTTCCACAGTCGAGGTGTCCGGTGGCAACGTGGAGACCTGGGCCGCCGATGTCGCCCGCGAGCACGGCTTCTCCGATATCAGCCACACCATCGAGATCTTCGGGGTGTGCGGCGACTGTGTCGGATCAGCCGACTGAATCACCGATCACGCGCGCCGGCAACGGGTCATGACATGAGGTCGCGACGCACGTCGGCACCCGTCGCCAGCACCATCAGGATCAGCGTGCGCAAAGCTTCGTCGGTGAGCCCGGCTGCCGGAAAGTTGTAACGCAGCATCACGTCGGCGACCTTCTTCACCGAGCTCTTGCGCACCGCCCCTTTCGCCGTCGTACCGTTGACGGGTGTGGTGACCAACTTCTCCACCAAGACCACCGAGCCCAGCATGGTGCGGCTGGCGTGATTGGTCACCCGTTCGCGAATCTTGTTGTTGAGCGGCAGATCCCACGCCAGCGGCTGCGTCAGAGATACCATCTCCAGCCCTTCGGCGATGGTGACGACGCGCACCGAGGCGACCGATCCGTCGACGGTGACGGTCAGCGCGTCGTCCTCCTCTTCGACGACGGACATCACCTCACCGAGCGCGGAGGACAACTGTTGCAGAAGGCTAGGCATGACGCATCACGCCCTGCCGAAGCGACGGTTGCGGTTGACGTATTCCTCGCAGGCCGCCCACAGATCGCGACGGTCGTAATCGGGCCACAGCTTGTCTTGGAACACGAACTCCGCGTACGCGGCCTGCCAGAGCAGGAAGTTGCTGGCTCGCCGCTCCCCCGAAGTGCGGATGAACAGGTCGACATCGGGGATGTCGGGCCGGTGCAGGTGTTTGGCGAACGACGCCTCGCTGATGCGGCTCGGATTCACGGTGCCCGCTACTGCGTCTTCGGCGAGCGCCCTAGCCGCCTCCACGATCTCGGTACGCCCGCCGTAGTTCACGCAGTAATTGACGGTGATGACATCGTTGTCGACAGTCATCTGCTCGGCGATATCGAACTCCTTGATGACGCTGCGCCACATCCTGGGCCGTGAGCCGACCCACCGCATGTTCACACCCATGGCATCCAGATTCTCCCGGCGGCGGCGCACCACCTCCCGGTTGAAGCCCATCAAGAACCGGACTTCCTCGGTGCTGCGCTTCCAGTTCTCGGTCGAAAACGCGTACACACTCAAGTGTTTGATACCGAGTTCGATGGCGCCGCAGGTGACGTCGATCAACACCGCCTCACCCATCTTGTGTCCCTCGGTCCGGCCCAGCCCCCGCTGGGTGGCCCAGCGACCGTTGCCGTCCATCACCACCGCGACATGATTGGGCACCTGGTCTGCCGGGATCTGCGGCGCGGAAGCCTTCGAGGTGTGCTGCGGCGGGCGCGAGAAGCGGCCGTTGGTATTGGGCGGCAACTCCGGGAAAACGACCGGCCAGGTCGACGTGTCAGGGAAGGTCGGATAGTCCTCAGGCGCCGGGGGAAGCTGCGGGTAGGTGATCTTGCCCCGTTTGAATGCCATGTGCCATATCCTGCCCGACCAGCGCGGCCCGTCGGTCGGCGACTGTCCGATCCACCCGGTAGGTCCGCTCCACCAGAGGCAATGTCCGCAACTGACGTTCCAGATGCCACTGCAGGTGCGCCGCGATGAGCCCGCTGGCCTGGCTGCGGTGCCCCGACGTCGTCGTCTCGGCATACTCCCAGTCGCCGTCATGCAGCGCCGTCATCAGATCGAGTACCGCCTGCGGCGGCGTGGACGATCCGCTGGGCCGGCAATGCACGCACACACTGCCGCCGGCGGCGACGTGGAATGCGCGGTGCGGACCCGGCGCGGCACAGCGGGCACATTCGGTCAGCGCCGGCGCCCAGCCGGCCACCCCCATCGCCCGCAGCAGGTAAGAGTCGAGAACCAGCTCCCGAGCGCGGGCACCGTCGGCGACCGCTCGCAGCGCCGCCACCGTCAGCCGGTGCAGTGCGGGCATCGGCGCCCGCTCCTCGCCGGCCAACCGTTCGGCAGTCTCCAACATGGCGCACGCACACGTGTAGCGGCCGTAGTCACTGACGATGTCGGCAGCAAAGGCGTCAATGGCCTGAACCTGCGTGACGATGTCGAGATTGCGGCCGGGATGGAGCTGAACGTCGATGTGAGCAAACGGCTCCAGCCGGGCACCGAACTTACTGCGGGTACGCCGCACACCCTTGGCCACCGCGCGGACCAAACCGTGGTCGCGGGTGAGCAGGGTGACGATCCGGTCGGCCTCGCCGAGCTTGTGCTGGCGCAGCACTACCGCCCGATCCCGGTACAGCCGCATCGGGACAGTCTCTCATCGTGGCCGGACAGATTTGCCGAACGCACCGCCGATATCCTCAAATGTGATGGGAAAATCCACGGCCACCGACTCGACCTCTCCAGTCCTGGATACCCTCGTCAATCAGCTCTACCAGCTCGCCAGTGGCGCCGTCACATCTGAGCAACTGGTACAGCGGTCACTGCATGCCATCGCCGCCAGCCAGTCCACGCTCAACGCGTTCCGGGTGGTCCTCGCCGAGCAGGCGATGACCGACGCCACCGCCGCCGACCGCAAACGCGCGGCCGGTGAGCAACTGCCGCTGCTGGGAATTCCCATCGCCGTCAAGGACGACGTCGACATTGCCGGGGTGCCCACCCGCTTCGGCACCGACGCCGATGTCCGACCGGCCACGGCCGACTCCGAGGTGGTGCGCCGGCTCAGAGAGGCCGGCGCGGTCATCGTCGGCAAGACCAACACCTGCGAGCTCGGGCAGTGGCCGTTCACCGGTGGACCGGCATTCGGCCACACCCGCAATCCGTGGTCACGTAAACACAGCGCGGGCGGCTCCTCCGGCGGCAGCGCGGCAGCCGTAGCCGCCGGACTGGTCAGCGCGGCCATCGGCTCGGACGGCGCGGGCAGCGTCCGCATCCCCGCGGCCTGGACCCACCTGGTCGGTATCAAACCGCAGCGCGGACGGATCTCCACCTCGCCGCTGCCCGAAGCGTTCAACGGCATCACCGTCAACGGGGTGCTGGCCCGTACCGTCAGCGACGCCGCACTGGTACTCGACGCCGCATCGGGCAATGCCACCGACGACCTGCACCAACCACCACCCGTGCAGACCGCCGACTACGTAGGTCAAGCGCCGGGGCCGCTGCGGGTCGCGATGTCGACGGCCTTCCCGTTCACCGGATTTCGGGCCAGGCTGAACCCGGAGATCCTCGCCGGGCTGCACACCGTCGCCGAACAACTCGGCCAGCTGGGACACAGCGTCGTCAGAAAAGACCCCCATTACAGCCGCCGGATGTCGTGGGATTTCCTATCGCGCTCCACTGCCGGACTGCTGGACTGGGCCGAGAGACTCGGCGAGCAACACCACGGTGTCAACTACGACGAACGCACTGTGATCAACATGCGCATCGGCCGGTTGCTCTCCGAGGATGTGCTGCGCAAAGCCAGGGCCCACGAAGCTGAGGCACGACGCCGCGTCGGCTGGATCTTCAACCTCGTCGACGTCATCATCGCGCCCACCACCGCCCTGCCACCGCCCCTGACGCACGAATTCGACCGGCTCAGCTGGACCGCCACCGAACGCGCAGCCATCCGATACTGCCCGATAACCTGGCCGTGGAACCTGCTGGGCTGGCCGGCAATCAGCGTCCCGGCCGGCTTCACCTCCGACGGGTTGCCAATCGGCGTGCAACTGATGGGTCCGGCCAACAGTGAGCCGCTGTTGATCTCACTGGCCGCCGAGTTGGAAGCGATCAACGATTGGGTCGCCAGACAACCCGCGCCGTGGTGGCACACTCCGGAGGCGACTTCGCCGCAGCAGCAAAGAATCGAGTAGTCGCCTACTCCATCGCCCCTCTTGTGCGTCACCCCGGATGTGCGGTCGACAGTGGCCCGGCAGAATGCAAACCCCGGCGCACACAAAGACCCCACCGGGTCAACCGTGCTGTTCGGGTGACCGGATCCGGCGAGGTGTGCAACATCGTCACTGCGTGTTCAGCCGGTCCCGAGACTCAGAAGCCGAGTCGCCCGAGCTGTTTGGGGTCACGCTGCCAGTTCTTGGCGATCTTGACCCGCAGATCCAGATAAACCTTTGTGCCGAGCAGCTTTTCGATCTGGGTGCGGGCCGCGGTGCCGACCTCGCGCAGCCGTGCACCGCCTTTGCCGATGACGATGCCCTTCTGACTGTCCCGCTCGACATAGAGGATCGCGTGCACGTCGATGAGGGGATTGTCGGCATCGCGTCCTGGCCGTTCCTCGACGTCCTCGATCACCACGGCCAGGGAGTGCGGCAGTTCGTCGCGCACGCCTTCCAGCGCGGCCTCGCGGATCAGCTCGGCCATGAGGACTTCCTCGGGCTCGTCGGTCAGCTCACCGTCGGGGTAATACGCGGGGCCCGGCGGCAGCTTGGAGACGAGGACATCGGTGAGCACGTCGAGTTGTTCGTTGGCGGTGGCCGACACCGGGACGATCTCAGTGTCGGGGCTCGATTCTGATTGCTCCTCGCGTCCGCGGGATCCTGATTGCTCCTCGCGTCCGCGGACCAGTTCACTGACCGCCATCAACTGTGCGGCGACGCGATCCTTGGACACCTTGTCGATCTTGGTGACGATCACGATCAGGGTGGTCTTCGGTGCGACCGCACGGATCTGCTGATATATCCAGCGGTCTCCCGGGCCGATCGCCTCGTCGGCGGGGATGCACAAGCCGATCACATCGACCTCGGAGTACGTGTCCTTGACCAGATCGTTGAGCCGCTGGCCCAGCAGGGTGCGGGGCCGGTGCAAGCCCGGTGTGTCGACCAGGATGATCTGGAAGTCCTCACGGTGCACGATGCCGCGGATGGTGTGCCGCGTGGTCTGCGGCCGATTCGACGTGATCGCGACCTTGCTGCCGACCAGCGCGTTGGTCAGCGTCGACTTGCCGGTGTTGGGCCGGCCGACGAAACACACAAAGCCGGAACGGAATTCGACATCGTCGGTCATACCGGATTTCCTGCCCGGTCGGTGACGACCACCGCGGCATCGGCGGAAAGCTCCCGCACCGCAGCCACTCCGGCGTCCTGTTCGGAGCCGCCGACCAGGACCGCCGCCTCCAGACCTGTGGCACCGCTGGAGACAGCGGCCGCCACTGCCGCCTGCAGTGCGGTCAGCCGCAGCGCCGCCAGCTCCACCGGTGCGCCGGCGTAGGTACGCCCATCGAGATCGCGGACGGCAGCACCGGCCGATGTCTCGGCCCGGCCCATCGCCCCACGGGCGAGCACCACGAGTTTGGCGTCCTCGGCGTCAAGTTCAGTCATCGACGGTTAGCTCCTGTTCATCGGTCTCGATCGGGCTCACGAGCACGGTGCCGACCCGCACCCGGCCCCGACGAGCGGGGCCACCTTCGGCGCGCAACCGCAGCCGACCCCAGTCCACCTGTGCACCGGGCAGCGGGACGCGGCCCAGTTCCAATGCAAGCAGGCCGCCGACGGTGTCGACGTCGAGATCCTCGTCAGGCTCCAGGTCATACAGTTCGCAGAGATCCTCGATCGGCAACCGCGCGGAAACCCGGAACTGCTTGTCGCCCAAGTCTTCCACGGGCGCCACCTCATCGGTGTCGTACTCGTCGGCGATCTCGCCGACGATCTCCTCCAGCACGTCCTCGATGGTGACCAGCCCGGCGATCGCGCCATACTCATCGACCAGCAGCGCCATGTGGTTACGGGCAAGCTGCATGTCGTTGAGCAATTCGTCGAGCGGTTTGGAGTCCGGGACGAACACCGCCGACCGCATCACCTGCGCCACCGTGGTGTCCTGGCCACCATTGGTGGAGTAGTAGGTCTGCTGGACAAGGTCTTTGAGATAGACCACGCCGACGACGTCGTCGACGTTCTCCCCGATCACGGGGATGCGGGAATGTCCGCTGAGCACCGCCAACGAGGTGGCTTGCCCCGCAGACTTGTCGCTCTCGATCCACACCATCTCGGTGCGCGGCACCATCACCTCGCGCGCAGGAGTGTCGCCGAGCTCGAACACCGACTGGATCATTCGGCGTTCCTCATCGGCCACCACGCCGCGCTGCTGAGCCAGATCGACCACTTCACGCAGCTCGATCTCGGAGGCGAACGGGCCGTTGCGGAAACCGCGGCCAGGCGTGAGTGCGTTGCCGATCAGCACCAGCAGGCGGCTGATAGGTGTCAACAGCATCGAAATCGCCTGCAGCGGTATCGCGGACGCCAGCGCGATCGAGTAGGCGTTCTGTCGGCCGACGGTGCGGGGGCCGACGCCGATGGCCACAAAACTGGTGACCACCATGATCGCCGCCGCGGCCACCAGGCCCCAACTCACCCCGAGGTGACCGTCGAGATAGGCGACCAACAGCACCGTCGCACAGACTTCGCACGTGATACGCAGCAGGACTACGAGATTGATGTAGCGGGGCCGCTCCGCGACCACCCGCGACAGCCGGGCCGCGCCGGGCCGCTCGTCACGGACCAGTTCTTCGATGCGGGCAATGGACACCGTCGACAGTGCCGCGTCGATCGCAGCGAACAGCCCGCCGAACCCGACCAGCGCGATGGCGCCGAGCAGTGGGGCGAGTCCGCTCACCGTTCGTCGCCGTTGAATTCGTCAAAGTATCGGGACTCGTCCAGCAGGCGCTGGTCCTTCTGGGTCTGCTGGTCGTCGTGGTAGGCCTGCACCTGATTGGCCACCCACTCCTCGAGGAGTTGGCGCTGCAGGGCGAACATCTCTTTTTCTTCATCGGGCTCGGCGTGATCGTAGCCCAGCAGATGCAGCACCCCGTGCACCGTCAGCAATGCCAGCTCCTGGCCGAGCGAATGCCCCGCCTTGACCGCCTGTTGCTCGGCGAACTCCGGGCAGAGCACGATGTCGCCGAGCATCGCCGGCCCCGGCTCGGATGAGTCCGGCCGGCCGCCGGGCTCCAGCTCGTCCATCGGGAAACTCATGACATCGGTGGGGCCCGGCAGGTCCATCCACCGCATGTG
This sequence comes from Mycobacterium sp. 155, assembly GCF_000373905.1. Taxonomy (NCBI): domain Bacteria; kingdom Bacillati; phylum Actinomycetota; class Actinomycetes; order Mycobacteriales; family Mycobacteriaceae; genus Mycobacterium; species Mycobacterium sp. 155. The sequence continues at coordinate 747,015 of NZ_KB892705.1, read as the reverse complement.
AAGGTCGGCCATCGCGGCGCTGTCCACCAACACCATCGAAAGCTCGGCTGCCGGATGCACATCCATCTTCTCGATGACGAACCGCGCGACGCTGATGAGTTCCGACTCCGAAACGTCGATGCCCGACTCGTTGGATACCTCGATGCTCATTGCCGTGACCGCCCGGTCGATGATCGGCGCTGGGCCCGGTTCAACAATGCCGGCTCCTCATGTCGTGCGTAGGCGTCGACGATTTCCGATACCAACCGGTGGCGAACCACGTCAGCACTGGTCAGTTCGGCGAAGTGGATGTCTTCGATACCGTCGAGAATGGTCATGGCGGCGCGCAACCCGGAGGTGGCACCGCCGGGTAGATCCATCTGGGTGATGTCACCGGTGACGACGACCTTGGACCCGAACCCGAGCCGGGTCAGGAACATCTTCATCTGCTCGGCGGTGGTGTTCTGCGCCTCGTCGAGAATGATGAACGCGTCGTTGAGGGTGTTGTGGGTGAGCAGGAAATCCTCGGTGACGTAGAGCGAGTCTTCGGCCGCCACGCTGATGCACACGGCCTCCGTGGTGCCCGCCGGTTCGATACGGTCGATGAACCGCATCGGCCGGCCGCCGCCCGTCTCGTCGTACTTCGCCGCCTTACGCACCAGCCGGAACGGTACGACGCCTGCAGGTAGGCGGATGTCAAGAATGTGGGCGTCAAGACGGTGATGAACTTCGCGCCCCCGGGCCAGTCCGGGCTTACGCCCCTCGGCTTTCCGCGTGCGCACATAGACGACACCGCCCAGCGACTCGACGAGGAAGACCACATCATCCCGCAGCCGATCAGATGCGGTCGTGTACTGGACCCGGCAGGTCCGGCCGTCCTGCGTGACAGGGCCTCCGTCGGTGTCAAGGAGACCCTGCAGCACGGCCAACCGCACGTCCGGCGAATTGAACAGGTAGTCGGCCGGAACGAACTTCGTGTCAGATTTCTTACCGGCCAAACCCAGGCGGCGCATGACTCCGGTGACCGGGTTCTCGATCGTGATCACTTCGCCTGGGCTGGCGACACGATTCAGCACGTAATCGATCTCGGTCTTGCGGCGAACCACGATGCCGGGAACAAGGGTCTCGAGCGCCTCCGCCAGCTCCGGATCCTTCGTCGCGAAGGTCGGGGTCGCGTGGGAGGAGAAACATCCGTCGCCCAACAGCAACCCCAAGGCATACGGATCCATCGGCACCGGCCGAGACTCGAACATCACCGGAGCACTCAGCAGCGGCAGCTCGTAGCGGTGGGCGTGGGCGGCTCGGAGATTCCCGATCATCTCCTTGGTCTCCAGCACCCGAGCCGGCTTGTTTCGCCGTCGGTCCGAAGCCGTGTACACCGCCCACAGATGGTCACCGGACGCGAGCGTCGACGCACCGTCCTGCATGCAGACCCGATAGATCTCCTTGAAGCCCTGCGGGTATACGCCAGTCACTTCCGTCGGTGATCCATCCGAGCCGATCACGAAATCACCGACCTTGATCTCGCCGATCGGACGGAACCCGCCGGGTGTGAGCACGTTGGTGAACAACGGTTGCGCCCGGCCCCTCATGTATGCCAGCGGCGCGACCTCAATCACCCCGGCGCTCATCAGCTTTGGGATCAGCTCGGGATCCATCATGTCGTGCAGGGCATCATAGAGCGGCCGCAGGTACGGATCGATCTTCTCGCTGAGCGTGCCGGGCAGGAAACCAAGGCGCTCACCGGCTTCCACCGCGGGGCGGGTCAGGATGATCCGGCTGACCTGCTTGGTCTGCAGAGCGCTGACCGCTTTCGCCATGGCCAGGTACGTCTTGCCGGTACCGGCGGGGCCGATCCCGAAGACGATGGTGTGGGCATCGATGGCGTCGACGTAGCGCTTCTGGTTGAGCGTCTTGGGCCGGATGGTCTTGCCGCGCCGGGACAGAATGTCCAGCGTCAGCACCTCGGCTGGCGATTCGTCCTCGGTGCCGGTCAGGATCGCGACGCTGTGCCGCACCGCATCCGGCGTCACCGCCTGCCCGCTGGATGCGACGGCGACCAGTTCGGCGATGACGCGTTCGGCCAGTGCCACGTCGGCCGGTTCGCCGGCGAAGGTGATCTCGTTGCCGCGCACGTGGATGTCGGCGGCGAGCAGGCGTTCGAGCGCCCTCAGGTTCCCGTCAGCCGAACCCAGCAGACCCACGATGATGTCGGGTTGAACACTGATGCTGCTGCGGACCGATTCCAGTGAGGAAGCCGAGGAATCAGCTGTTGTCTCGCGGGGCGTCACGTGGGGTTTGGTTCCTGCCTTCGGTATACGAGTCGTGGCACTTCCAGGGTGGTTTGCTCAGACCAGTTTACCGCCGGTCTGTGACACCTCCCAATGGATAAGCAGCGCAGACGGCGAAGGGCGCCCCAGCAGGGGCGCCCTTCGCAGAGAGTGTGGCCGTTAGGGGCTCTGGTGGACAGTGGTGTCGACCTGCGGCACCGTCACGTGCGGGCCGATCTGATCCAGCCAGTCGTGGTGGCCGACGTCGGCCTGCGCGGGCCCGGCCAGACCCAGGACTGCGGCAGCCATGCCACTGGCGATGATGGTGGCAAACCCGAACTTTTTCATGATGATCCCGCTTCCTTCGTCTACTGCGGTAGCGGCCGGTGGTGTCCTCTTCGTCGCCGGTCTGCTGGCTAGAACACCCAGGTCAACCAGATAATTCCGTTGGCAGAAATTGATCGTCGGCTGGCAGAAAATCCCTCAGACCCAGCGCGATGTCAGTGCACCGATCGCGCCCAACGCGACCGCCGCAGCCGTCGACGTACGCAGCACTGTGGGTCCCAGCCGCACCGCCCGGGCGCCGGCTGTGTTCAGTGCCACGAGCTCCTCGTCGGCGATACCGCCCTCCGGTCCGACAATCAGTATCAGCGAATCAGCTTGGGCGAGAGCCGATTCGGTGATGGGCTCGGTCGCCGACTCATGCAGCGCCAGTACGAGCGCGCCGTCCGCCGCCGCGGCGGCGACACGTCGGGTCAATTCGGCCGTCGACACCACGCCGTCAACCGCCGGGATGTGGGCCCGGCGGGCCTGCCGGGATGCCGAGCGAGCCACCGCCTCCCACCGACGCAGCCCCTTGTCCGCCTTGAGTCCGTCCCAGCGCGCCACGCACCGGGCCGACTGCCAGGCGATGAACGCATCGGCACCGGCCTCGGTGGCCAGCTCCACGGCCAGCTCGGACCGGTCCGACTTGGGCAGGGCTTGCACGATGGTCACGTACGGGCGCGAAGTTGCGACGACGCGTCGCTCCAGCACCCGCGCCGACAACCGGCCCTTGGCGGTGTCCTCGACGACGCAGTGCGCGAGCGTCCCGGCGCCGTCCCCGAGGTCGATCTCTTCGCCGGCCCGAATGCGCCGGACATTGGCCGCGTGGAAACCCTCGTCGCCGTCCAGGAGGGCGAGCTCGCCGGGCGCAGGCAGCGCATCGAGGTAGAACAGCGCCCTGGTCACATCGGTGCCACGGCCGTCAGCGGCCGGAGAACGTCTCGCGCAGCCTGCTGAACAGCCCACCGTTCCCGGCCGCCGCCGACGCCTGCGTCGAACGCACCTCGGCGGTGTCGCGGGGCCGGTTCTCCTTGAGCTTGCGCAGCAGTTCTATGTCGGTGTGATCGAGCCGTGACGGCACCACGACGTCGATATGGGCGTGCAGGTCGCCGCGCACGCCCGAGCGCAGATGCGGCATACCGTGGCCGCGCAGCGTGGTGACCGCACCGGGCTGGGTGCCCGCGGCGATGGCGATCTCGGTGTCGCCGTCGAGGATGTCTGCGACGCTGACGGAGGTACCCAACGCGGCGTCGGCCATCGGGACGGACACCGTGCAGTGCAGGTCGTCACCGTCGCGAACGAAGGTGGGGTGCTGCTTTTCGTGCACCTCTACGTACAGGTCGCCTGCCGGGCCACCGCCGGGGCCGACCTCGCCCTGGGCCGCCAGCCGCACCCGCATCCCGTCGCCGACGCCGGCCGGAATCTTGACGCTGATCTCGCGCCGGGAGCGCACCCGGCCGTCGCCGCCACAGCGCGTGCACGGATCCGGGATCACCTCACCGACACCCCCACACACAGGGCACGGACGCGCCGTCATCACCTGACCCAGCAGCGATCGCTGCACAGTCTGGATCTCGCCGCGCCCGCCACAGGTGTCGCAGGTCACCGGGGTGGACTTGCCGTTGGTGCCCTTGCCCTGGCACAGGTCGCACAGCACCGCGGTGTCCACCGTGACCTGTTTGGTCACCCCGGTGGCGCATTCCTCCAGATCCAGGCGCATCCGCAGCAGGGAATCGGCACCGGGCCGGACCCGACCGATGGGACCGCGCGACGCGGTACCGCCACCGAAAAATGCCTCGAAGACGTCACCGAGACCGCCGAAGCCACTGAATCCTCCGTTGGCGGCACCGACGGTCTCCATGGGATCGCCACCCATGTCGACGATGCGGCGCTTCTCGGGATCGCTCAGCACCTCGTAGGCCACCTGGATCTCGGTGAACCGGGCCTGGGCCTGCTCGTCGGGATTGACATCGGGGTGCAGTTCGCGGGCCAGCCGCCGATAGGCGCGCTTGATCTCCGAATCACTCGCACCATTGCTCACTCCGAGCAAGCCGTAATAATCGCGTGCCACGCCAGACCTTTCACTGCCGCTCAGCGGCTGCCTAAGACTTCACCAATGTAGAGAGCAACCGCAGCGACATTAGCGATAGTTCCCGGATAGTCCATTCGAGTGGGCCCCACCACACCCATGCCGCCGTACACCTTGCCCAAACTGCCGTAGGCGGTACTGACCACCGACGTCCCCGCCATTTGCTCGGCCTCGGTTTCGTGGCCGATACGCACGGTGACCTTGCCGGCCTCCTGCTGCGCCGCCAACAGCCGCAACACCACGACCTGTTCTTCCAGCGCTTCCAGCACCGACCGCAGCGAGCCGCCGAAGTCGGCGGTGTTGCGGGTCAGGTTGGCAGTGCCGCCGAGCAGCAGCCGCTCCTCGACGTGCTCGACCAGCGTCTCGACCAGCACGGTGGCCGAACGCCCGACCGCGTCGGCCAGACCGCCGCTGCCGTTGAGGTGGCTGGCCAGATCCGACACCGCAATCGATGCGGCGGTCAATCGCTTGCCCTCTAGGGCCTGGCCCAGCATTTCCCGCAGCTTGGACAGTTCGTGCTCGTCGATGGCGTCGCCGAGTTCGACGATGCGCTGGTCCACCCGGCCGGTATCGGTGATGACCACCAGCAGCAGCCGCGCCGGGGTCAAAGCCACCACCTCGAGGTGGCGCACGGTCGAGGTGGACAGCGTCGGGTACTGCACGATGGCCACCTGCCGGGTCAGCTGGGCGAGCAGGCGCACAGCCCGGCGCAGCACGTCGTCGAGGTCGACGCCGGATTCGAGGAAGTTGAGGATGGCGCGACGCTCGGACGACGACAGCGGTTTGACGTTGTCGATGCGGTCGACGAACTCGCGGTAGCCCTTCTCCGTGGGCACCCGACCCGAGCTGGTGTGCGGTTGAGTGATGTAGCCCTCGGCCTCCAGCACTGCCATGTCATTGCGCACGGTCGCGCTGGACACACCCAGGTTGTGGCGTTCGACGAGGGTTTTCGAACCGATCGGCTCCTTGGTGGCAACGAAGTCGGCGACGATGGCGCGCAACACTTCAAAACGACGATCGTCGGCACTACCCACGTGTTCACCTGCCCTTCCGAGTTACCAGGGGCTCATATCGCCTGATCCATTTTACTGACTGGCGAGACCTTCACCGACCCCATCGACAATGCGTGCGGAGCAGGGCGAGGACTAGCCTGCAACCATGCCGTTGGCAAGACCGTGTACAGGTGGCCCGCAAGCAGGTCGGCGATGATCTTCAAACGTGTCATCGAGGGCAAGCCCTATCCCGAGCACGGATTGAGCTATCGCGACTGGTCCCGTATCCCGCCCCGGCAACTGCGGCTCGACGAGTTGGTGACCACCACCACGGTGCTCGCCCTGGATCGGCTGTTGTCGGAGGACTCGACGTTCTACGGCGATCTGTTCCCGCACGCGGTCAGGTGGCACGGCGACATCTATCTGGAGGATGGCCTGCACCGCGCGGTGCGTGCCGCGCTGCGGAACCGCACCATCCTGCATGCCCGGCTGTTCGACATGGACTCGCTGCACCGCGCGTGACTAGCGTGGCCCGCTACTCCGCCATGGCCGCGCGTAGGGTTCTCGGTCGCAGATCCGTCCAGGTCCGCTCGACATAGGCCAGGCAGTCCACCCGGTCGCTCTCCCCGAAGACCACCCACCATCCGGCGGGCACATCGGCGAACGCCGGCCAGAGGCTGTACTGGTCCTCGTCGTTCACCAGAACGAAAAACGTGCCGTTGTCGTCATCGAACGGATTGGTGCTCATCGGTGCTCCTCGTCGATCTTTCTGTGGTGGCTGAGTGGGCGCCCAGGTCGGCCGCCAGCACGCGGTCGGACAGCAGCCCGAGGCAGCTCAGGTTGGGGAAACCGGGACCCTGGTTCAGGCCCGCCAGTCCCGGCAGGAACAACTTCGGGTTCACCCCGGAGACCGCGAGATCGTTGCCGATCGAATCCTGCAGGCTCTCCGACGTCAGCGGGCACCCCAGACCGAGCTCCAGCATGTCGAGGGCGTCCTGGGCCAGCAGCGGGACGAACCACAGTGCGTCAGCGCCCGATCCGTCGATCACGAGGTCGAATCCGTGCACGGTCTCCAGCCGTTCAGCACCCTTGTCGCTGAGCAGCGTCAACCGGATGCGGTCGTCGCGGCCGACGGCATGTGCGACGCGGCCGCGCAGATGGCGGATGCGGTCGTCGGCCAGGAGCGCCTCCTGGACCCGTGCCGAGAACACCCCCCGATCGGTGCGGTTGATGGCATCGCGGCGTTCCGACAGGGTCAGGCCGGACCAATGGGTGGGGTCCGAATACAGCGTGTTCTCGAAGAATCCCTCGCCGCGGGTGAACAGCGTGATCTGCGGCGAGATCACGGTGATGGTCGAAACCCGGTGGCGGAACAGCTCGTTGAGCATGGTCGCCGCGGTCTCGCCGCCGCCGATCACCGCCACCCGTTCGGCGGAGATGAGTTCCTGCGCCGCGGCGCGATGCCAGAACTGGGCGATGGACAGCACTCTCGGATTGCCCGGCAGGATGGCCTTTTCCGCCTGTCCCGGGCCGGTGACCATGACCGCGTCGACCCGCACGGTGTCGTCATGGGTGCGCAACACCCAAGCGGTCTGGCTGTCGTCGACGCCGATCTCGGTTACCTCACCGGACACCACGGTCATACCGATGTTGTCGGCCACCCAGTTCAGGTATTGGCTCCAGCGGCGATGGGTGGGTGCCGGGCGACCCCGATCGATCCACTCGGCGAAGTGGCCGATGCCGATCAGGTACGACTGCCAGCTGTGCCGCACCATACGTTCGTCGAGTTCGGCATTGCGACGAGGTACCAACGAGGACCGGTACGGGAAGCCGACGTCTTTTTCCGGGCTGGTGCCCAGCCGGTGCTGCCCGTCGGTCCAGCCGCCGATGGCCTGCCAGTTGGCCGCGACGCCGGCGCGTTCGACGACGACGACGTCGGGAGCGCTCAGGCCCATGGCCCGCAGCTCGGCGGCTTTGGCCGCCACCGCGATCGCCTTGGGGCCCGCACCGATCACGGCCAGTGTGCGCCTCGGAGTGCTCACGCGGTCACCTCTCGCAGGGCATCCAGCCAGATCGCCTGCAGCGCAGCGATATCGGCGCCGGACAGGATGTCGGGCAGGGTACGCCACTGGGTGCCGAGTACGGCGGCCCCGCCGCGGTCGATCACCGCGGCCAAGATGGTCAGTTCGTGGCGGATCGCGACATTGGGTTCGGGTACCGGCGACACTTTCGCCGTCAGGGACCGATCCTGCTGCAGAGCATTGTCCGCCGAGTCGAGTGCGATGCGGCCCAGGTAATTCAGCAGGATCTGCGGATCCCGGTGAACACCAAGCCGCTCGGCGGTGTCTTCCCGCAAGTGGCGGAGCAGACCGAAGTCGATCGGATCGCCGGGGATGGCGGCGACCTCGGCCGCGACGCCGCGAGCATCGTCGGCGGTCAGACGCAGCGGATAGATCATGCTGAGCAAGCCGGCGGTATCCCCGGTGTCGACGTCGCGGTCTTCGCCACCGAGACCTGCCGAGAGCACGGCGTCCGACCGCCCGTAGGTTTCCAGCGCGAGCAACGGCGCCGGGGTCGGCTGGCCGCGCCGGCGGCGCCACTCGGTCAGCGCGCGGGCCGTTGTCGCGGCCAGCACCTCGGTCACCGGTACGGGTGCGTTGAGCAGACGCGCGGTGAGATCCGGTTCGGCGAAGGACATCTCGACCACGACGTCGCTCATCCGGTCGGTGGCCGGATCGACGCGCCGGGCGCCGAGGTCAGGATCGTCGCCTTCAAACTGCCGCCCCCAGAACTCGCACGTGTCGAGTTTGAGGGCGCGGTCGGACAGCAGGCGTGACCACTGCCGCAGCGACGTGTGCTCGCGGACCGGCGTGGGTGTGCGCCCAGCCGCCAGCGCATGCCAGGCCGTCTCGAGTTCGCCGACCATGATCCGCCACGACGCCGGGTCCAGCGCCAACACGTGGCCGGTGAGGATCAGCACACCCGCACCGGCGTCGGGATGGTGCAGCCATACCGCGTCGAACATCGAACCCTGTTGCGGGTCGATCCGTTCCACCGACAGCCTGGTCTGCTCGGCCACCGCGGCGGCCAGGTCGCCCGACGCCGTCGCCTCGCAGAGCACGTCCGCCGTCGGGTGTGCGACGAGCGTCATGGTGTTGGGGTCCAGCCGCGTGCGCAGCACCTCGTGCCCCTCGATCACGGTGCGCAACAGCGTGTCGAGGTGGCTCCTGGTGGTGCCCTGAGGCAGGCGGAACGCCTCAGTCTGCGCCAGCCGACGTGGGTCACCGTGCTGATAGAGCCAACGACCGTTGGGTAGCAACGGAATCGGACTCGAGTCCTCATCGACATCGTCGACACGGACCTCGTCGTCGTCGATCGCCGACGCGAGGTCGCGGACCGTCGAACAGTCCAGCATCAGCCGCGCGCGCATCGCGATGCCGCGGCGGCGCACCGCCTGCACCACCGACAGCGCCACGATGCTGTCCAGCCCCAATTCCAGGAAGTCCGCGGTGACGTCGATGTGACCGGTGTCGAGTATGCCGGCGAGCACCTCCGCCAGCACCTTCTCGGTGTCGGTCGCCGGAGCCTCGGACCCGTCGACCAGGCCATCCGGATCAAGGGCGGCCAGCGCGGCGGCGTCGACCTTGCCGTTGCCGGTCAGCGGAATCTCATTGACGGCGATGATGTGGTGTGGCACCAGGTATCTCGGCAACGTAGCAGACAGTGCGCGGCGCAGCTCGGCGGTGGGCGCGTCGCCCGCCACGTAGGCCGTCAGGCGCGGTCCGCTGCGGTGCCGGCGCACCGCGACATGGGCGTGGTGGACGTCGGGCAGCCGGCTGAGCACCGCGGCGACCTCGCCCGGCTCGACCCGGAACCCGCGGATCTTGACCTGATCGTCGCCGCGGCCCAGAAACTCGATGGCGCGCGATCCCGGACGGCGGCGCACCACGTCGCCGGTCCGGTACATGCGGGCCCCGGGATTGACCGGATCCGCGACGAACCGGGTCGCCGTCTCGCCGGGCCTGCCGACATAACCGCGGGTGAGTTGTCCACCGGCCAGGTACAACTCACCGGTCACCCCGTCGGGAACCGGCCGCAGCCAGTGGTCGAGGATGTAGGCGACAGTCGAGTCGGTGGGGTCGCCGATGCATGGCAGGGTGTGCTCGGTGATGGTGGCGACGACCGCCTCGACTGTGGTCTCGGTTGGCCCGTAGCAGTTGTGCGCCGACATCCAGGTGCGGTCGCACTCGGAGCGGATTGCCTGCCACGCCGCGGGATCGATGGCTTCGCCACCCAGGGCCAGCACGGCCAGCGGAACCCGTGAGAGCAGCCCCGCGGCCCGCAGCTGGCTGAACATCGACGGCGTGGTGTCGATCATGTCGATCGCGTAGCGGCCGATGGTGTCGACGAGAGCCTCGGCGTCGCGCTGCACGTCGTCGCCGACGATGTGCACGGTGTGCCCGTCGAGCAGGGCGACCAGCGGTTGCCAGGCCGCGTCGAAGGTGAACGACCACGCGTGGGCAATGCGCAGCGGGTGGCCGAGCCGCTTCGCCGCCGGGCGCAACACGCGGCGGGCATGGTCGGCGCCGTAGGCCAACAAGGCCCGGTGGGTTCCGATGACACCCTTGGGTTTTCCCGTGGTACCGGAAGTGAAGACGATGTAGGCCCCCTGGCCGGGATGCACCTGTGCCGCAGTGTGTTCGGTGGCCGGCTCGGCGCGGACCTCCGCCAGCAGGGCCTCGTCGACGACGAGCGTCGCCCCGGTCTGGCGCAGGATCTCCGCGACGCGTTCGTCGGGTATCGAGGGATCCAGCGGCACGATGAGCCCGCCGGCCTTGAGCACCGCCAACATGGCCACGACGTAGTCGGGTCCGCGCCGCAACCGGATCGGTACGGCGGTTTCGGTGCGTACACCGCGGCGGTGCAACCCGGCGGCCAGCAGGTCGGCGGCCTCGTCGAGTTGACGGTAGCTGAGTTCGCCGCCGTCCCAACTCAATGCGATGGAGCCAAGACGTGCCTCGGCGACCGTCGTGAACGTGGTGTGGAACCCGCCCGGTCGATCGGCGCTGTCGGCCACGGCGGCGGGCCGCAGCTCGTCATCCCGGGTGACGGTCACCTCACGGAGGGGACGGTCCCACAACTGTAGGAGGCGCTGAACGACCGTGAGCACCCGCTGCCCGAGCGCTTGCGGATCGAGCAGGCCCAGTGCGCCGTCGAGTATTTCGACCAGCACCGTGAGCCTGCCGTGGGTGGGGTGGGCGGCGATGGTGACCGGGAAATGCGAGAGGCTCTCCAGTGCAGCGGGTTTCAGCACAGCGCCGTCGAGCGGAAAATCCCCGCTTCCGACCAGTCCGCCGGGTGGGAAGTTCTCGTACACCAGCAGGGTGTCGTAGAGCTCGCCGACCTCACCGAGCGACCGCAGTTCGGTGTGGCTGAGATAGCTGTGGTCTCGCAGATCGGCGGCTTCGCGTTGTAGCGCCAGGCACTGCTCCCCCACCGGCCGCGCCGGGTCCAGCCGAACGCGCAGCGGCACTGTGTTGATGAAGAGCCCGACCATGGACTCGACACCGGACAACTCGTCGGGACGGCCCGACACCGTGACGCCGTACACCACGTCGGTACGGTCGGTGAACACGGACAGGATTGCCGCCCATGCCATTTGGAACAACGTGTTGACGGTGACGCCGCGCGAGCGCGCGGCCGCCACGATATCCGCCGTCGGCTGCTCGTCGAGGGTGACCTCGGTGCGCTGGGGCAGCCCCGGCAGAGTCTCTCGGCCGGATAGTGCCGGGGACAACATGGTCGGGCCGTCCAGGCCTGCGAGGTGCGAACGCCAGCGGGTCCGGCTGGTGTCCTGGTCACGTCCGGCCAGCCAGCCGATGTAGTCGCGGTACGGCCGCGGCGATGCGGGCAGTGCCGCGCTGCTCCCCTTGGCGGCGTACAGCGAGAGGAATTCGCCGACGAACACCGGCAACGACCAACCGTCGATCGTGATGTGGTGGGCCACAACGACAAGCCGCCACCGCCGTTCAGGCTTCTCGATGAGCAGAAACCGGATCAGCGGTCCGCGCCCCAGGTCAAACGGCCTGGCTCGCTCGTCGGATTCGACCGTGACCGCCTCGGCCTCGGTGACGGTGACGTGCCGCCACGGCAGCTCGATCACCGAGGGGACGACAGCCACCGGGCGGCTCAGGTTGCCCTGAAAGAAGCTGGCCCGCAGGTTGGGATAGCGAATCAGCATCGCCTCGGCGCAACCGCGCAGCAGCTCGGCGTCGAGCTGGCCGTCGATGTCGGCAGCCATCGCGATGACGTACGGATCGACGCCTTCGGCGCCGTCGGACAGTCCGGCCAGTGAGTACAGCCCCTGCTGCAGCGGGCTCAGCGCCAAGACGTCGTCGACACCCGACGGAGTTCCGGTGGCGGTCATGATGTCCCGTCCGTGCCCTTTCTCCAGCCCGCGGTCAGCGTCGCCAGCTCATCGACCGACAGGCCCGACGCGGCCATGGGAGCGTGGTGGGTGTCGCCGGATGCCGCACTCGCGGCGCCGGTGTCGACGGCCTCGGCCAACTCGGCCAACTCGGAATGTTCGAACACCGTCCGCGCCGTCATCGACAACCCCGCGTCGCGTGCCCGTGCCGCCAACTGCACGGCGAGGATGCTGTCGCCGCCGAGGGCGAAGAAATCGTCGTAACGCCCGACCGTGTCGATGTCGAGCAACTCGGCCAGCAGTGCGGCAAGGGCCCGTTCGGTCTCGGTGGCAGGCGGCGCAGACGATCCCGCGCGCACCGTCGCCGTCGGTCGCACCAATATGTCGAGGTTGTCGACGATGTTGATGGGTATGCCGGCGAATTCGTCTGGCAGCGCGGCATGTACAGCCTCCAGCAGGGCCTGCGCATCACCGCCCTGCCGCGCGACGATGTACCCGGCCAGCAGTGCTCCGTTGCTCTCGTCCCAGTTTCTGGTGGCCGCTGCGGCGACGCCGTCGAGCGCCTCCAGCGCGGCCTGCAGGCGGGGCTCGCCTGTGATGACCGGTTGCAGCCGGCCGTCGGCGGTCCAGCGCGCCCGGTCGCCGGTGCGATACAGCTGCCCCGCACCGAAGGGGTTGGGCACAAACCGTTGTGCCGCCGCGGCTGTCGCGGTGCGAGCGGCCTCGTCGACTGCGCCGCCCGCGAGATAGACGTCGCCGATGTCGCCGACGGCTACAGGCTCCCGCCATCTGTCGAGGACATAGACATGCGTCGCTCCCTCGGTCTGCGGGAGCCCCTCCGGTGGTACCGCCCGGCGGCTCCAGTCCTCGACGAGACGCCGTCGCTCGTCCGGTTCGATGACGCTGATGTCACGCAGCGTCTGGTCGGCGTCGGTGACGAAGGCTTCGACGATGCGGTGCAGCCACTTGACGAACCGTTGCGCGGTCGCGGGTTCGTACAGCTCGGTGCGGTAGATGACGGTGCCCTTGTACCCGGCACCGGGCTGAGCGAAGAAGTTCAGCGACAGATCGGCGTGGGCCACGTCGAACGTGGGTTCCAGTGCGGTGAAACGTGTTTCCCCGTCGGGGCCCGAATCGATGATCTGCTCGGACGGCAGGTCGTCCCGCACGTGCACGACGACACCGAACAGCGGGTTGCGCGACAGCGACCGCACCGGGCTCACGGCGTCGACGACGCGGTCGAACGGCAGGTCCTGATGTTGGTAGGCAGCCAGCGCCATATCGCGGGATCGGCGCAGCACCTCACGCAGGGATGGGTTGCCCGACAGGTCGTTACGGAGCACCAGGATGTTGATGAAAAACCCGATCAGCCCGTCGAGTTCGGGTACGGTCCGCCCGGCCACGGGAGTGCCCAGCGGTATGTCGGTGCCTTGGCCTGCCTTGTGCAATGCGATCGCGACAACGGTCTGCAGCAGCATGAACTCGGTGACCCCGAGCTCGCGAGTCAACTCGACGAGCTTCTCGCGGGTCGGCGCATCGATGTGGAAGTCGAACGCCCGCCCCTCGCCCGTCGGCACGGGCGGGCGCGGGAAGTCCGGCTGCAGCCCGGTCTCGACGTTGTTCTCGGCCAGCCCGGCCAGCTGCCGTGTCCAATAGTCCCGCTGCGCGTCGACCGTGGCGAGCAACTCGGCCTGCCAGGCCGCAAAGTCCGCGTACTGCACAGGCAATGGTGGCAGCTCCACCGGTTGTCCGGATCGCCGCGCGTGGTACGCCGCGAGCAGATCGGTGAACAACACGGCGGCCGACCAATGGTCGGCGGCAATGTGATGCACCACCAGGGACAGCACATGCTGCTCGCCGGTGGACAGGATCGCGGCCCGGATGGGCAGTTCAGCTTCCAGATCGAAGCAGTGCTTGCGCTCGGCATCGAGTTCGCGCTGCAGCCAGTCCTCATCCTCACCGCGGGCCCGGCGCACGATCAGCGGGGCCGGCGGGTGCACGATTTGGTATGGCGCACCGTTGATTTCGCGGTACGTGGTCCGCAGGATCTCATGCCGCTCGACGACGTCGTTGACCGCGGCGATCAACAACTCGACATCGCACGGCCCGCTCAGTCGCGCCGCGAACGGCACGTTGTTCACGGGGTTGGGGCCGTCGATGCGAAACTGGAACCATTGGCGTAACTGCGCGGCGGACATCTGCAGTGGCCCGTCGTGCGGCACCGCGACGATCACAGGCCTGTCAGCACTCGTGCCGCAGGCCCGCAGCGCCTCGATGCGAGCGGCCAGCCCCGACACGGTGGTGTACTCGAAGACATCCTGAACACCGACGTCGACGCCGCAGCGGGCGCGCACCGCGGCGACCAACTTGGTGGCCAGCAGCGAGTGACCGCCGAGGTCGAAGAACGAGTCGTCGGCGCCCACCCGGTCGCGATCGAGCAGCTCGGCGAATAGTGCCGCCACCTCGCGTTCGGTGTCTGTCGAGGGTTCCCGGAATTCGTTGGCGGACATGATCTCCGGCTCGGGAAGAGCCCTGCGGTCGATCTTGCCGTGCGCGGTGATCGGGATATCGGCGAGCTCGACATAGGCCGCCGGGATCATGAACTCGGGCAGCGCCGCACTCACCCTGGCCCGGATGCGGTCGATCTCGACCGTGTCGGCACCGGGTGCCGCAGTCACATAGGCGACCAGACTCTTGCCCAGCGTGGGCAGGTCGCTGACCACCACGACGGCCTGGCCGACCGACGGGTCTACGGAGATGGCCGCGGACACTTCACCGAGTTCGATGCGGAACCCGCGGATCTTGACCTGCTCGTCGGCGCGGCCGACGAACTCGATGTCGCCGTCGGCGTTGCGCCGCGCCAGGTCACCCGAACGGTACATGCGGCCACCGGCGTTGAACGGGTCGGCGACGAAGCGCTCGGCGGTCAGGCCCGGTCGGTGGTGGTATCCGTGCGCGATATGTGTTCCGCCGATGTAGATTTCACCGATCACACCGGGTGCGACGGGCTGCAGCGCCTCGTCGAGCAGGTGAATGGTGGTGTTGATCTTCGGGGTGCCGATCGGCACGACACGAGCACCCTGCTTTCCTTCCACCTTGTAGCGGGTGCAGTTGAGCACGGTTTCGGTCGGCCCGTAGAAGTTGTGCAGCAGCGCGTCGAACGTGGCGTGGAACTTATCGGCGATCTCGCCCGGCAGGGCCTCTCCACCGATCGGAACGCGCTGCAGCGTGCGCCATTCGTTCACTCCGGGCAGCGACAGGAACAGGCCGAGCAGCGACGGCACGAAGTGCATCGAGGTGATGCCCTCGTCGCGCAGCAGGTCGGTGAGATAACCGATGTCGGTGAGCCCGCCCGGCTTGGGGATGACGAGCCGGGCACCGGCGGCGAGCATGCCGAAGATCTCGCCGATCGACACGTCGAAGCTCTGCGAGGCGACCTGCAGCAGACGGTCGTCCTGTGACACGCCGTAGTCGCCGCCGAACCACACGAAGTACTCGGCGACGGGGCGGTGTGGTACCGGAACGCCTTTGGGCAGGCCCGTGGACCCGGACGTGTAGATCAGGTACGCGGTGTTGTCGGGGGACAATGGGCGCAGTCGGTCGGTGTCGGTCGGCTCGGTGCACGGGTGGTTCTCCAGCCCGGTGACCGGTTCGCGCAGCACAATTTTCGGGTCGGAGTCGGCAAGGATGTAGTTGATCCTGTCCTCGGGATAGGTCGGATCCACCGGTAGGTACACCGCGCCGGCTTTGACGATGCCGAGTGCCGTGATGACGAGTTCGGGAGATTTATCCAGCAGGACCGCCACCCGGTCCTCGGTGCCGATGCCCTGTCCGATGAGCCAGTGCGCTAACCGGTTCGCCGACTCGTTGAGCTCACGGTAGCTGTAGTGCCTGCCTTCGTACACCACCGCGGTCACGTCGGGTGTGCGCGCGGCCTGATCGGCCACCAGGTCCGTCAATGTGCTTGCTGGAGTGTGGAATTGCTCGCCCGTGCTGACGTTGCGGATCCATTCGGCGTCCTCGGGAGTCAAGAGCTCCAGCCGAGACAGCGGCTTGCGCGGATCGTCGAGTGCGTGCTCGAGCAACACGGCGAAATGACGCAGCATCTGAGCTGCCAGCGGGGCGTCGACGACCTCGGTGAGATGTTCGGCCTCGACGACGACACCGCCGGTACCGGTGGAATCCCATTCGACCATGAAGCCCAGCGGCAGCTGGGTGTGCTGGCCCCGTAGCTCACCGCGCCGGCACGTCACCCCATCGGGATGGAACCCGCCACCGTCGGGTTCGCGAAAACCGAAGCTCAGCCTCGTCATCCGTTCGACGCCGTGGCGTCGGTCGGGGTTCAGTTCACGCACCACGCGGTCGAGGTTCACCCACTGATGGGCGAAGGCCCCCAGCGCGGTGTCGCGGGTCGCGGTGACCAGGTCTTGAAACCCGGCAACCGGGCTGACCCGCATCCGCATCGCCACGGTGTTGCCGTAATAGCCGATGGTCTCGTCGGATTCGCGGTTGAGCACCGGTGTGGCGACCAGGAAGTCGTCGGTGTGGGTGTAGCGCTTGATCAGGGCGCCGAAAGCGGCCAGCAGCACCATGAAAGGGGTAGCCCCGGTGTCACGCGCGAGCGCCGATACCTTCTGGACGGTGTCGGGCGCCAGTGTCAACGTGGTGCGTTGGGAGCGGAAGCTGGTCGGTATGGCCGACCCCGCGGGGCCGGGCAGCTCCAACGGCTCCGGCGGATCAGCCAGGACCCGGCGCCAGTAGGCGATGTCCTCGTCGGCCTCTGCCGCTCGAAGCACCGGATTGCCGTACACCCGGGGGGTTTCGGGCAGTTCGGCTCCGGCATAAGCGCGCGTCAGATCTGTGAAGAACACCCGCCACGACCCGTCGTCCCAGGCGATGTGGTGCGCGACGAGCAGCATGACGTGTTCGGCCGCGCCGGTCTTGATCAGCGTGACGCGTAGCGGCGAGTCCGAGCCCAGATCGAACGGGGTACCGAACTCCCGCTGTGCGAGCACCTCGAGCCGCAATTGCCGCGCCCGCTCGGACTTTTCGGACAGGTCGTGCGTCATCCACGCCGGGGCCAGGTCGTCGTGCACCGTGGCCCGTGGTTCGCCGTTCTCATCGGCGGCGAAGGTGGTCCGCAGGATCGGGTGTCGCCGGGCTACTGCATACACCGCGTCGTGCAGTGCCTCGGCATCGATCTCTCCGCTGAGCCGGTAGGACAGGCAGACATTGAGCAACACCCCGCTGGGGTCGAAGCCCTGTACGAACCACATCCGGCGTTGCCCGTCGGTCAGTGCACCGGGATCGACGGCGGCGCGGTCGGCCCCGGCAGTCAGACCGCGTTCGGCAAGCTTGCGCCGCATCAGTTCCAGCCGCGCGTCGGAGGTTCGAGGTGCGTCTGCGATGTCAGTCACGCGAAAGTGTTTCCTTTTCAGATCTGTCGAGGTGCTCGATCAGCTCGGTGGCGCTGAGGTCACCGATGCGGTGCTCCAGCGGAACGCGCCAAACCTGTGATGCCCAGTTGTGCATCCGGCGCGGTGCAGGTCACGACGCCGAGGCGGTGCCGAGCGCGGACAACACGTCGGCGTCGTCCATCTCGGCAACTTCCAGGTACAGCTCTGCCACCTGCTCGAGCCGGCCGCTATCGGCTTCCCGCGCGGCCAGCCGGACCGCCAGCGCCTCCACCGTTCTGGTGGCGAAGATGTCGGGCACCATCACCGTCGGGGTGTCCAACCAATCCCGGATACGGGCGACGGCCGCGGTGGCCAGCACCGAATCACCTCCCAGCTCGAAGAAGTCCTCGTCCACGCCCAGCTCACCGGCGCCCAGCAGTTCGGCCATGATGCGGGCCAGTGCCTTCTCCACCGCGGTCGAGGCGTGCTGCACCTGAGTGCGGTCTCCGCCGCCGATCGCCTCGCTGAGCAGTTCAATCACCGCGCGTCGGTCGGTCTTTCCGCCCGTGGTGAACGGGATCTGCTCGACGAGCTCGAAATGCCGCGGAACCATATGTGCGGGAAGGAATTCCGCGAGGCCCGCGCGAAGCGCGGCAACGGTGACATTCCCCGTCGCCGCGCTCGCCCCCGCCGCCTCACCGTCGAGTCCGACGACTGCGGCCAGCATCTCACCGCCCGCGACGGGCATGACCGCGGCCACGGCGGCATGCACGCCGGGCAACCGCTGCAGCGCTGCCTCGACGTCGCCGAGTTCGATGCGGTAACCACTGATCTTGACGCGGTGGTCGGCCCGACCGACGAATTCCAGTGTGCCGTCGGGCCAGTAGCGGGCGAGGTCACCGCTGCGGTACCAGATGCGACCGAGGTAGGGAACAAACCGCTCGGACGTCAGGTCTGGCCTCCCCCGGTAACCGCGCGCGATACCGCGACCGGTGAACCACAACTCGCCGGGCACCCAGTCGGGACAGTCCGCCCCTGCGGCGTTGACAACGCGGCAGGCGTTGTTCGCGAACGGCTTTCCGTACGGCACCGCGGCCCACTCGTCCGGCAGTTCACCTGCCTCGAAAAGCGTGGCGTGGATCGCGGTTTCGGTGGCCCCGCCCAGACCAGTCAGCCGCACTCCCGGCGCCAGGGCCTGCAACTTGCGCACCATCGTGGTGCGTACCCAGTCACCCCCGGTCGGTACCGCACGCACCGACGGCAGCGTCGTGTCGGTGGACGTGGCGGTCTCGACCAGCATCTCCAACGCCCCGGGCAGGAAGTTGAGCACCGTGACGCCGTGGGTGTTGATCTGCTCGACCCAGTGATCCGGATTGCGCCGGTCGGCCTCGTCGACCACCACGATCGTGGCACCCACGGCGAGCGTGCCGAACACATCGAGCACCGACAGGTCGGATTCCAGATGCGTGAGCGCCAGGACACTGTCATCCGGTCCGACGCCGAAGTGCCCGTTGAGCGTCTCGACGGTGTTCATCGCGGCGTCGTGGCTGACCTCGACGCCCTTGGGCTCACCGGTGGATCCCGAGGTGAACAGAACGTAGGCTAATTCATTGGGATCTGTTGCGGCAGGCTGGATCTGGTCGGCACGCGAACCGACACGAAGAGCCTCCGCGATAGTCAGCGCTGGCAGCCAGGTCGGCGGTCCGTCGCCGCAGAACAGGGCCATGCGGACATCGCCTGCCTTCAACATCCGCTCGGCGCGCTCGGCGGGCTGGTCGACGCCGACAGGCACGTAGACGGCACCGGCGGCCAGGATCGCCAACAACGCGGTGATCTGATCGGGGCCCTTGGGACCCATCACCGCAACACTCTCACCGGTTCGGATGCCCGCGACCCGCAGTGCCGCGGCGACGGTGAGCACCTGCTCCCGCAGTTGCGCATAGGTGACCCGGCCGTTGGATCCGACGACCGCGACCGCGTCGGGGCGCACAGCGGCCTGGGCGAAGAAACCCTGGTGTAGCACATGGCCACTCGGGGCAGCTGTCTTCGCGTTGATCGCATCGCGCACCGCGCGTTGCGATTCCGGCAACAGCGGCGGTGACGGCGCCTCCCAGGCGGTGTCGTCGGTCGCCAGCCTGTGCAATTCATCGATGTGGCGTTCGAACATGGCGTCGATGACACCGGGGCGGAAAGCGTGCTCCCGTACATCCCAGTTCACCAGGACACCACCGTCGAACTCGGTGACCTGCGCGTCGAGAAGCACCTGTGGTCCCTGCGAATTGATCCACACCGGTTTGCCGAAGGCCTCGGTCACCTCGCCGGCGAAGAGCTCACCGAGTCCGAGCGCACTGGTGTAGACCACCGGAGCTAGCACCTGGGTGCCGCGGTGGCGGCCGAGATCGCGCAGCACCGACAACCCGGGGTAGCCCGCGTGTCCGGCCGCGGCATGGAAGGTGTCCTGCACCGTCCTGGCGCGGTCGGTGGCCGTCGCGGTGCCGTCGAGGTCGATGCCCAGTAGGAGCGACGACGTGAAGTCGCCCACGAGCTTGTCCACGTCGGCATGACGCTGCTCGCGGCCGAAGAGCGGCACGTTGAGCAGGAACCGGGACTCGGCCGACCAGCCGGCCAGGGCATCGGCGAACGAGGCGGCCAGCGCCATCGCCGGGGTGATGCCGCGGCGGCGGGCCCCGGCGTAGAGCGCATCGCGGGTGGCGGGGTCCAGCCAATGATGGCGGCGCGTGGTGTGGTGCGGGTCAGCCTGCTCGGTCGGTGGCACCAACGGCAGACGAGGGGGATCGGGCAGCTCGGCGATCCGCTCTGCCCACCACTGCCGGTCGGCCTCATTGGCGGTTTCTGGTGCCGCCAAACGATATTCGCGGTAGGTGTAGCCCAAGGCCGGCAGGTGCTCACCGCGATAGAGCACTGCCAGGTCGGCCATCAGGGTGCGGTAACTCATGGCGTCGGCCGCCTGCATGTCGAGATCGACGTGCAATCGCGTTGCGTCACCGGGCAACAACGTCAGAGTCAGTTCGAAGACCTCGTCGTTGAGCTGCTGATGGGATTTGGTCCGGCGGATGGTCGCCAAGCGCTCCCCCACCTGCTCGGGTGCGGCCGCGCGCAGATCTTCGATGGTGACCGGATACTGCCGTGCGGGCTCGGCGATGCACTGCGTACCGTCGGGCAGGAACTGCACCCGTAGCATCGGATGCCGTTCGGCCAGCGCTGTGGCGGCGCTCTGCAACCGGTCGGGATCGATTCCCTCGCCGTCGAATTCGACGTAAAGATGCCCGGCCACACCACCGAGTTGCTGATCGCCCTCACGTCCCACCCACATGGCGTGCTGCATCGGCGCCAGCGGAAAAGGTTCATGCACGTCCTGCGGCGGGGACGGCGAATCATGCTGCCCGACGGTGGCATTCGGGTTGTGTCGGGACACCAGCTCGGCCCACGCCGCTACGGTCGGTATGGCCGCGAGGGCGGCAAAGTCGACATCGATGCCGGCCCGGCGCCAGCGGCCGGCCAGAGACATCATTCGGATGGAGTCAAGCCCCTGCCCGATCAGGTCGGCATGCGGATCGACGGCATCGCTGCCGACACCGAGAAGATCGGCAACCGTCTCCCGAATATGCTGCGGGTCCGCGACGGCGAGATTGCTCATCATGACCTCCGACTGAGTCCCGAAAATTTAGTGCAGGCTGCCCTAACTTTGTGGAGGCTACCCTATATTCGAGTGACCGAACACGCCTACCCCGAGGTGCCTCGACGTGAGTCCGACCACTGCCAAGCCGTCCGAATCCGCAGGTCAGTCGACATTGCGACAGGGTTTTGCGCCATTTCCAGCCGACCGTGCCCAGGCGTACCGAGCGGCCGGCTATTGGGCTGATCGGAGCCTGGATTCAGTTCTCCGGCGGGCCGCCGAGCAGTGGCCGAACCGGGTCGCGATCGCCGATTCCGTCGAAACGCACACATTCGCCGAACTCGACGCACTCGCCGACCGCGCTGCGACCGGGATCGCCGGCGTCGGTATTCGCCCGGGTGACCGGGTCCTGTTCCAGCTCCCCAATTCGAGCGAGTTCGCGATCGCGCTGTTCGGGCTGTTGCGCGCCGGTGCGATACCGGTGATGTGCCTGCCCGGGCACCGGTTGGCCGAGCTCACGCACTTCGCCGAGGTGAGCGGTGCGGTCGCGCTGCTCATCGCCGACACGGCAAACGGATTCGACTACCGCACGATGGCCACCGAGCTGCTGGCCACGCACCCGACCGTGCGACACGTGCTGGTCCACGGAGACCTGCCGGAGGACAGAGACGGCTTCCTGTCCTGGACGACGGTGGCGCGCGAAACGACCGGACCCGTCCCGCAGATCGACCCCGACCTGGCCGGCCCGGCGCTGCTGTTGGTGTCCGGCGGGACAACAGGGGCTCCGAAGCTCATCCCGCGCACACACCAGGACTATGTGTACAGCTGCACCGCCAGCGCCCACCTGTGCGGGCTGGGCCCCGACGACGTCTACCTGGTGGCCTTGCCCGCCGCGCACAACTTCCCGCTGGCCTGTCCAGGCCTGCTCGGCGCGCTCAGCGTGGGCGCCACGACGGTGTTCACCGCGGATCCGAGCCCGGAGGCCGCGTTCGCCGCAATCGACGCCCACGGCGTCACCGTCACCGCCCTGGTGCCCGCCCTGGCGAAGCTCTGGGCACAGGCCTGCGATTGGGAACCGCTGGCGCCGAAGTCGTTGCGCCTGCTGCAGGTCGGCGGCGCCAAGCTGGGCGCCGCGGATGCCCGACTGGTCCGATCAGCCCTGACACCCGGGCTTCAGCAGGTGTTCGGAATGGCCGAGGGTTTGCTGAACTACACCCGCATCGGAGATTCGGTCGAGATCCTGGAGGCCACCCAGGGCAGGCCGCTGTGCCCCGCCGACGAGGTGCGCGTCGTCGACGAGGACGGGCACGACGTGGCGCCCGGAGAAGAGGGCGAGCTGCTGGTGCGCGGGCCCTACACGATCAACGGGTACTTCAACGCCGACGTCGCCAACGAGCGCTCGTTCACGCCGGACGGTTTCTACCGCAGCGGCGACCGAGTGCGACGGTTCGGCGACGGCCCACTCGCGGGCTACTTGACGGTGACCGGGCGCGTCAAAGATGTCATCGTGCGCGGCGGTGAGAACGTCTCGGCCCTGGACCTGGAGGAGCACCTGCTCACCCATCCCGCCGTCTGGTCAGCCGCCGCAGTCCCGCTGCCCGACGACTACCTGGGCGAGAAGATCTGCGCCGCAGTGGTTTTCAGCGGAGCCCCGGTGACGCTTGCCGAGTTGCACAGCCACCTCGAGGAGCGCGGCGTGGCATCGCACGCCCGGCCCGACGTGCTGGTGCCGATGTCGGCTCTGCCCACCACCGCCGTCGGCAAGATCGACAAGAAGGCGATCGTGGCACAGCTGGCCGCGGGCTGAGCTCCGATCGCGCCGAGTGTCACGCTGGAGTGGCTACCGAGACCGAGCGCCACTCCAGCGTGACACTCGGACCGAAACAGCGTGACACTCGGGCCGGAACAGTCAGCCCAGAAGGTGGACGAGACTCAGGTGCGCGGTACCAGGTACGGCGCCAGGGTGGTCAGCTTCTCGCAGGTCTCCTCGAACTCCCGGTCGGGGCTGGAGTCGGCGATGATGCCCGCACCGGCCCGCAGCCAGGTGCGTCCTTCGGATTCGTAGGCAGATCGCAGCGTCAGAGCCGCGTCCATGGCCCCGTCGGCCGAGAAGGTGACCACCGCGCCGGAGTACAGTCCGCGCGGCCCCTCATCGAGACGCAGGATCGCGTCGACGCTTTCGGCCTTGGGGATGCCCGACGCGGTGACCGCGGGAAACAGTGCTTCCAGGGCGTCCATCCGGTCCATCGAGCGGTGCAACCGGCCCCCGACAGTCGACCCGAGATGCTGCACGCTTCCGCGCTCGCGCACGGTCATGAAGTCCAGCACCACCGCGGTGCCCGGTTCGGCCACCTCGGTGATCTCCTGCACCGAGGTGCGCACCGAAATGGCATGCTCGACGATCTCTTTCGGGTCGGACTCCAGATCGTCGCGGGCTGCACGGTCTTGGTCGGCACCGAGACCGAAGGCACGCGTACCGGCCAGCGGTTCGGTCAGCACGGTGCCGTCGGCGCGCACCACCGCCACCAGTTCCGGGCTGTAACCGAGAGCCCGAATCCCGCCGAGACGCAGCAGGAACGACCGGACGGGGGTGTTGTGATGCCGCCCCACGCGATAGGTGGCCGGGAAGTCGACGACGAACGGCACGTCGAGCTGGCGCGACAGGATGACCTTCTGGTAGCGGCCGCCGACGATCTCGTCGATGGCGGCGGCGACGCGGCCGCGATACCCGGCAGTGTCCCTGCTGACATCGACGGCAGTCGCCGCCGGAAGCTCCCCTAATCCTTCGCGGAGCACCCGGCGCAGCGCTTCGATGTGCCGTTGGTCAGCGCCGATCAGCCGAACCTCGTCAGCGGTGATCACGAATTGCGTACGCGGCCAAAGAATCCGGGCCAGCGGAGTACCGGGCAGCAGCTGCTGTTGCAGCCCGAACCGGTAGGTGCCGAACTCGAAGGCCACCCAGCCGAACAGCCGGTCGGTTTCGAGCAGCATCCGGTCGACCGCCTCACCCAGGGCGGCGCCGGGCCGGCCGGCCCACGCCTGCCGGCGCACCACCCCATCCTGGATCACCCGCAACTCGTCGGAGTCGAGTTCGATGACGGCGTGCACCCCGGCCGCCAACGTCCACTCGCCGTCGCGCTCGTATCCGACGTAGTCCTCGCCGTCGTGTTCGGGAAGCACGCGGGCCAGCTCGGCGACCAGGTCGATGGGATTCACATCAGGTGGCATCGAGAGCGCGGTCGCGTCGGCGCCTGCCGGAGTCTCGGCATTTGTGGAGCTCACTTCGACACTGGCCTTCGACACGAAAGTAAATGTAGCCTAACCTTTCTTTAGCGGGTGGGCTACACCGCCGCGACCATCGAACGCCGTGTTATGCCAGCAATGTGCGTACCACGCCGTCAGCTAGTAGCCGACCCTGATCGGTCAGCACCAGCCGCTCGCCGGAGTTCGTGATCAGTCCATCGTCGATCAGGCCGGGCACCCGCGATCGCTCATCGGCATCCAGCAGCGCGAGCTCCAGACCGTCCCGTAGTCGCAACCGCAACATCACGTCCTCGGTGTGGCGGGCATAGGCATCGAGGTCCTCGAAATCGGCGATCGGCAGCTCGCCGCCGGCCAGGGCCTCGGCATACGCGTTGGGGTGCTTGATGTTCCACCACCGGGTCGCACCCAGGAACCCGTGCGCCCCGGGGCCCGCGCCCCACCATTCGCCGCCCCGCCAATAACCGAGGTTGTGCCGGCACTCGCCCCCGGGGCGACTCCAGTTCGACACCTCGTACCACTGGAAGCCGGCGGCAGCGAGGTGCGCGTCGAGCAGCTCGTAACGCTGCGCCAGCACGTCGTCGTCGGGCGCGGCGATCTGTCCCTTGCGCACCCGGCGGGCCAGCGCCGTGCCGTCCTCGACCACCAGCGCGTACGCAGAGACATGGTCGACGCCGACGTGCACCGCGGCGTCGACAGAGCGGCGCAGATCGTCGTCGGACTCCCCCGGTGTGCCGTAGATCAAGTCGAGATTGACATGGTCGAACCCGGCGCTGCGCGCCTCGGCCGCGGCGGCCAGCGCCCGGCCCGGCGAGTGAGTGCGGTCGAGCACCGCCAGCACATGCGGGACCACCGACTGCATCCCCAGCGACACTCGCGTATAGCCGGCCTGCCGCAGCGTCCCGAAAAACTCCGGTGCGGTCGATTCCGGGTTGGCCTCGGTGGTCACCTCGGCTTCCGGGGCCAGCGTGAAGTTGTTCCGCACGGCGTCGAGCACTGCGACGAGCCCGCTGCTCCCGAGCATCGACGGGGTGCCACCGCCGACGAACACCGTCTGCACCGGCACGGCCCCGACCTGCGCCGCCGCCAGCGCCAGCTCGATGCGCAGCGCGGCCAGCCAGCCGTCCGGGCTGGCGCCACCCAACTCGGCGGCCGTGTAGGTGTTGAAGTCGCAGTATCCGCACCGCGTGGCGCAGAACGGGACGTGAATGTAGATGCCGAACGGCCGGCCCGGCACGGCGGCCAGATCGGGCTTGCCAATAGGCAGGGTCCGCGTGGGCATGTATTGATTTTCCCAGCCTGTCCAGCGCCGACTTTTGCTCACCGTGAGCGCAAATCTGCCCCGGTTAGGGCAGGTGGCGACAATCGTGGCAGAATAGCGGGCGTGACCGTCGCCCGTAACAGCAGCATCAGCGTTCCGCTGGTGGCTCGGCGGCATGTCGACTTCAAGCGCGTTTGTAGCTGTTGTTGTCTGTCTTGACTCCGCGTTGATTTCGGCCCCTGCCCGCCCCATACATTCAGCTGGCCACCGGATCTGCGCCGCCGGACAGCCCAGCCGGTGATAGCGCGATCCACAGGCCGGCTCCCACCCGAGGAGCCTCCATGACCGAAGTACAAGACAAGCCCCGCCCCACCAAGAAGCCGCGCGACGAAGGCCAGTGGGCGCTGGGCAGCCGCGACCCCCTGAACCCCAACGAGGCGTTCAAGCAGGAGGACGACGCGCTCAACGTGCGGGCCCGCATCATCGATGCCTACTCCAAGCAGGGGTTCGACTCCATCGCCAAGGACGACCTGCGTGGCCGGTTCCGCTGGATGGGCCTCTACACCCAGCGCACCGAGGGCTACGACGGTACCTGGACCGGCGACGACAACGCCGACCTTCTGGAAGCCAAGTACTTCATGATGCGCGTGCGCACCGACGGCAAAGCGCTCTCAGCGCAGGCCGTGCGGACCCTCGGGCAGATCTCGGTCGATTTCGCCCGGGACAGCGCCGACATCACCGACCGCGAGAACCTGCAATACCACTGGCTGCAGATCGAGGACGTCCCGGAGGTCTGGCGGCGCCTGGACGAGGTCGGCCTGCAGACCACGGAAGCCTGCGGTGACTGCCCGCGCGGCATGCTCGGCTCGCCGCTGGCCGGCGATTCACTGGTCGAGGTGCTGGACCCGACCCCGGCTTTGCGGGCGATCGAGCAGCGCTACATCGGCAACCCGGAGTTCTCCAACCTGCCCCGCAAGTTCAAGACCGCCGTCTCCGGTCTGCAGGACGTTGCGCACGAGATCAACGACGTGTCGTTCATCGGCGTCAACCACCCCGAGCACGGGCCCGGCCTGGACCTGTGGGTCGGCGGCGGGCTGTCGACCAACCCGATGCTGGCACAGCGCCTCGGCGTATGGGTGCCGCTCGAGGAGGTCGCCGAGGTATGGGCGGGCGTGGTCGGGATCTTCCGCGACTACGGGTACCGCCGACTGCGCTCGAAGGCGCGGCTGAAGTTCCTGGTCAAGGACTGGGGCGTAGAAAAATTCCGAGAAGTTCTCGAAAAGGAATACCTGAAGCGTCCCCTCATCGACGGGCCTGCGCCTGAGCAGGTGCCGCACACCGTCGACCACGTCGGCGTGCAGAAGATCAAGAACGGCCTCAACGCGGTGGGTGTCTCGGCGATCGCCGGGCGCGTCTCGGGCACCATCCTGACCAAGGTCGCCGATCTCATGGAGGCGGCCGGCGCGGACCGCGCCCGCCTGACCGCATACCAGAAGCTGATCATCCTCGACGTTCCCGACGACAAGGTCGACTCCCTGCGCGCCGGCCTGGAAGAGCTCGGTTTGCAGTCACAGCCATCGCACTGGCGCCAGAACCTGATGGCGTGCACCGGCATCGAGTACTGCAAGCTGAGCTTCGCCGACACCCGTGGTCGCGCTCAACACCTGGTTCCGGAACTGGAGGCCCGGCTTGGCGACCTCAATGCGGAACTGGACGTGCCGATCACGGTCAACATCAACGGTTGCCCCAACTCGTGCGCGCGCATCCAGGTCGCCGACATCGGCTTCAAGGGCCAGATGGTCGACGACGGCAACGGACCCGAGGAGGGCTTCCAGGTGCACTTGGGCGGCAGCCTGGGCCTCGACAGCGGTTTCGGGCGCAAACTGCGCCAGCACAAGGTGCTGGCCACCGATCTCGGCGACTACATCGAGCGGGTCACCCGCAACTTCATCAAGCTCCGCAACGAGGGCGAACGCTTCGCCCAGTGGGCCGTGCGGGCCGACGAAGCGGATTTGAGGTGACGGGGTTGGCGACCACGGAGGCGGCGCTGCGGGAGTTGGCGGAGCGTGGTGCAGCCGAGCTGGCCGACGCCAGTGCCGAAGAGCTGCTGCGCTGGACGGACAAGCACTTCGGCGGCAACTATGTGGTGGCGTCCAACATGCAGGATGCTGTGCTGGTCGAGATGGCGGCCAAGGTCCGCCCCGGTGTCGACGTGTTGTTCCTCGACACCGGCTACCACTTCGCTGAGACCATCGGTACCCGCGACGCCGTCGAGCAGGTGTACGGCGTGAATGTGGTCAACGTGCATCCCGAGCACACCGTCGCCGAGCAGGACGAACTCCTCGGCAAGGATCTGTTCACCCGCAACGCCGGCGAGTGCTGCCGGTTGCGCAAGGTCGAGCCGCTGAGCAAGGCGCTGGCGGGGTATTCGGCGTGGGTCACCGGTATCCGCCGGGTGGAGGCCCCGACGCGGGCGAACGCCCCGCTGATCAGCTGGGACAACGCATTTGGTCTGGTGAAGATCAATCCGATCGCGGCGTGGAGCGACGAGGAGATGCAGGCCTACATCGAGGCCAACGACATCCTGGTCAATCCCCTTGTCTACGAGGGCTATCCGTCCATCGGGTGCGCCCCGTGCACCAGCAAGCCCGTCGCAGGAGCCGATCCACGTAGCGGCCGCTGGGCGGGACAGACCAAGACGGAATGCGGGCTGCACGCCTCGTGACTTCGCTGGTGCTGACCGCACACGGCAGCGCGGATCCGCGATCGTCGGCCAATGCCCATGCGATCGCGGGACATCTGCGGCGCCTGTTGCCGGATACCGCGGTCCAGGTGGCTTTCTGCGAACAGAACACCCCGAATCTGATCGATGTGCTGGCCGACACCGCGGCCGGTTCGGTCGTGGTGCCACTGCTGCTGGCCAGTGCCTATCACGCTCGTACCGACATTCCCGCGCTGATCGCCGAGTCCGGGGCCGAAGTCATCCAGGCCGATGTCCTCGGTGACGATCCCCGCCTGTTGCAAGTGATGCGGGAGCGGTTGAGCACACTGGGGGTGTCCCGGTTCGACAGCGAACTCGGCGTGGTGCTGACCAGTGTGGGTTCGTCGCACCCGGCGGCCAACGCGCGTACCGCCGCCCTGGCACAAACCCTCTTCGAGGGCACCCGCTGGGCCGGTGTGCAGGTGGCTTTCGCGACCGGCCAAACTCCGACGCCGGCCGATGCCGTCGAGGCGTTGCGCGCCCGCGGCGCGCAACGCCTGGTGATCGCCCCATGGTTCCTCGCACATGGCAGGATCACCGATCGAGTGGCCGAATTCGCCTGTGCCGCAGGTATTCCGATGGCTGAGCCGCTGGGGGCACACCGACTGGTGGCCGCCACCGTACTGGACCGTTACGAAGAAGCAATGGCCGCACGCAACGCCGGCTTCGCCGCCTGACCTGATTCCGCCGCGCAAGGTCGTAAGACCCTCGCACCCGATACCCCTACGGGTACCATGAAATCAACGACGGCATCGACTTCGAAAGGGGCACACCATGGTCGGTGATCAAGAGGCCATCACCGCTATCCTCAACCGGCTGCGACGGGCCCAGGGCCAGCTCGCGGGGGTGATATCGATGATCGAGCAAGGCCGTGAGTGCAAGGACGTCGTCACCCAGCTCGCCGCGGTGTCCCGGGCCCTGGACCGTGCCGGATTCAAGATCGTCGCCACCGGTCTCCGTGAGTGTGTCACCACCGAGCATCCCGACGGCTCGGAGACGTTGGACGTCGCTGAACTCGAAAGGCTGTTCCTGGCCCTGGCCTGAGCCGGCTCAGCTGGTGGTGAGTGCCTCGATCTCCTCGACCGCCGCGGTCTGCATGTCGCCGGAGATCTGCGGCACCCGGGTGGCTCGAACGTAGACCGTGTCGCCATCGCGCAGGCCTAGCGCTTCGGCGTCGCCCCGGGTGATCTGCGCAGTGAACGGCATGTTGTTTGCGGCGGCGGTGAGTTCGACGCGGACCTCAAAGCCGAGCATCACGATGCGGTCGATGGTGGCCCGCAGCACGCCGGTGGCCTCGGCCGTTCCGTCCCCAGCCGCGATCGCCAACTCGGGGTTGCGCCCGACCCGGATATCGTGCGGGCGCACCAGGATTCCGTTGAGTTCCGACACCGCCCCGAGGAACGACATCACGAACGCGTTGGCCGGCTCGTCATAGACCTGGGTGGGTGATCCGACCTGCTCGATGCGGCCCTTGTTGAGCACCGCGATCCGGTCGGCCACATCGAGCGCCTCGGCCTGATCATGGGTGACCAGCACGGTTGTCACATGGACTTCGTCGTGCAGGCGACGCAGCCAGGTGCGCAGGTCGTCGCGCACCTTGGCGTCCAGCGCACCGAACGGCTCGTCGAGCAGCAGCACCTGCGGGTCCACCGCCAGCGCCCGGGCCAGTGCCATGCGCTGACGCTGGCCGCCCGAAAGCTGATTGGGGTAGCGGGTCTGAAAACCGCTCAGCCCCACCACTTCCAGCAGATTGTCGACCTTCTCCTTGATCTCTGCCTTGGGGCGCTTGCGAATCTTGAGGCCGAACGCCACGTTGTCGCGGACTGTCAGGTGCTTGAACGCGGCGTAGTGCTGGAAGACGAAACCGATACCGCGCCGCTGTGGCGGCACACCCGTCACATCTTGGCCGTTGATGGTGATAGTGCCGGTATCGGGTTGATCGAGGCCGGCGATCGCACGCAACAGCGTGGATTTGCCTGAGCCGCTGGGCCCCAGCAGGGCGGTCAGCGAGCCGGATGGCACCTCGAAATCGATATTGTCCAGTGCCGCGAACTCACCGTAGTGCTTGTTGGCGCCCCGGACGACAATCGCGTCGGTCATTGCTCTAGCTCCTTCTCGGCCCTACTGCTCGGTCCGGGTTCGCCGCCGGTCGAGGATCACCTGGGCCACCAGGACGATCACGGCGACGGCCATCAACAAAGTCGAGATGGCATACGCGCCGTACACCGATTCGGCGGTGCCTCGGTTGTAGCGGTCGGCGACCAGCAGGGTCAGCGTCTGCGATGTGCCCGGCAGGTTGGACGACACCATGATCACCGCGCCGAACTCGCCGAGAGTGCGGGCCACGGTGAGCACGATGCCGTAGGTCAGTCCCCACCGGATGGACGGCAGGGTGACGCGCCAGAACGTCTGCCACCAACTGGATCCCAGCGTGGCGGCCGCCTCCTCCTGGTCGGTGCCGATCTCATGCAGCACGGGTTCGACTTCGCGGATGACGAACGGAACGGTGACGAAGATGCTCGCCAGCACGATGCCCGTGAAGCCGAAGATGATCTTGACGCCGAGGTCGCGCTCGACGAATCCGAACAGTCCGGCCGAACCCCACAGCAGGATCAGCGCCACGCCGACCACCACCGGGGACACCGCGAATGGCAGATCGATGACGGCCTGCAGTGCGCTCCTGCCACGGAATCTGTTGCGCGCCAAAACCAGTGCGGTCGGGACACCGAACAACACGTTGAGCGGCACGACGATCGCCACCACCAGCAACGACAGTTGCAGTGCCGAGATGGCGGCCGGGGTGCCGACCGAAGCGAAGAACGCTCCGACCCCGGGGGAGAACGTGCGCCACAGGATGAGCCCGACCGGCACGATCACCAGCACGCCGACATAGGCCAGGGCCAGATACCGCACCAGATAGCGCATCCACGGTGACAACGTCATGCCGACAGCTCCTCCCGCCGGGCCGCGCGCGATCCCACCGTCCGCAGCACCAACAGGATGAGGAAGGAGATGACCAGCAGCACGATGGAAATCGCGGCGGCACCGGTACGGTCGTCGTTCTCGATGAGGGTCCGGATCCACTGCGACGACACCTCGGTCTCGCCCGGGACGGCGCCACCGATGAGCACCACCGACCCGAACTCACCGATCGCCCGCGAGAACGCCAGCCCGGCGCCGGACAGCAGCGACGGCAACAGCGACGGCAGGATCACGGTGGTGAAGATGACCCGGTTGCCTGCGCCCAGCGACGCCGCGGCCTCCTCGGTCTCGCGATCGAGTTCGAGCAGCACCGGCTGCACCGACCGGACCACGAACGGCAGGGTGACGAACAGCAGCGCCACCCCTACACCCCATTTGGTGTGCTGCAGGTGCAATCCAACCGGGCTGGCCGGCCCGTACAGGGCCAACATCACCAGGCTGGCGACGATGGTGGGCAACGCGAAGGGCAGGTCGATCACCGAGTCGACGATGCGCTTGCCCGGAAACTCATCGCGCGTGAGCACCCAGGCCACTATCAAGCCGAACACGAGGTTGATCACCGTGACGACGACGGAGATGGACAACGTGACCCGGAACGATTCCAGCGCCGCGTTGGAGGTTACGGCCTGCCAGAACGCCGTCCACCCGCCACCGACGGACTGCCACACAATGGCGGCCAGCGGCAGCAGCACGATGACGCTCAGCCAGATCGATGCCGCACCGACCCGTAGCGAAGTCGTACCGTAGCGGTCGCGGAGGATGCCGGGAGCGGGATCTCCCGGCGTGGCCGCGGGCGCCGAAGCGGTCTCGGCGGAAGCGGTCATCCGGTCGCCTGCTTGTAGATCTTGGTGATCGATCCGTTGTCCTTGTCGAACAGGGCCGGGTCGATCGTGCCCCAGCCGCCTAGGTCGTCGATGGTCCAGAGTTTCTCCGGCGTCGGGAAGTCCTTCGCGAACTCTGCGGCCACCGCCGGGTCCACCGGACGGAAGCCGGCCTCGGCCCACAGCTTCTGGCCCTCTGGGGTGTAGAGGAAGTTCTTCAGCGCGTTGGCCTGCTCGGCGTGGGCGCTGGTCTTGACCACCGCGACGGGGTTTTCAATCTTGAAGGTCTGCGGCGGGTTGACGTGCTCAACATCTTTGCCCTGCCGTTCGATGTTGATGGCCTCGTTCTCGTAGCTGATCAGCACGTCACCGGTGCCCTGCAAGAAGACGTCACTGGCCTCACGACCCGAGCCGGGCCGGGTCTTGACGTGTTCGGTGACCAGCTTGTTGACGAAGTCGATACCGGCTGCGGCGTCCTTGCCGCCGTTGCTCTTGGCCGCATACGGCGCCAGCAGGTTCCACTTGGCCGAGCCGGAGCTCAGCGGGCTCGGGGTGACCACTTCAAGACCCGGCTGCAGCAAATCGTCCCAGTCCTTGATGCCCTTCGGATTGCCCTTGCGGACGACCAGCGACACCACCGAGCCGAACGGGATGCCTTTGGTGTTGCCGGTATTCCAGTCGTCGGCCACCTTGCCCGCTTTGACCAGCCGGGTGACGTCCGGTTCGACGGAGAAATTGACGATGTCAGCCGGCTTGCCGTCGACCACGGCCCGCGACTGGTCCCCCGACGCGCCGTAGGACGGCGTCACCCCGACGCCCTTGCCTTCATCGGTCGCGGCGAACGCGGGGATGATCTTGCTCCAGCCCGGTTCCGGCACGGCATAGGCGACCAGTGTCAGCGTGCTTTTGCCACCGGCGGTCTTGTCACCGCCCACGACATCGCTGGCGCCCCCACCGCAGCCCACGATCAGCGCTCCGGTGGTTGCCAGTACGGCAGCACTGCGCCAGACGTTCTTGATGTTGAGCCGGTTACCTAGCACTGAGGGCCTTTCCCTTGCAGACGGCGGGCAGAACGGGTCCGTCACAGCGGCAAGGCGAAGGATCAGTATCCGGGCAAAGACAGCCATTACCGACACCAAACCGTGGACAGGTTGGAGTCAGCGACAACAGCAGATATCAGCAACAGCGCAAGAACCCACGGCGATGAGCGCCAAGACATGGCCCTCTGTCGCACCGTTCGCTGTGTGCATAGGCGAAGAATAACAGAATCCGCTGGACGCGCTCGCCGAGTGCACCGAGGTCAGTGGGTCAGCAACCAGGTGACGATGACGAGCACGACGAGCAGAACCAGCACCAACGTCACCCGCGATCGGGGCATACCGTTCATAGAGTGTCCAATTCATCGTCCTCTTTGGCACGGCGCAGGCGGTGTAAGCCGCTGATCCCCCGCCCCAGCGCACTGTCCAGCAACACCGCGATTCCGTACGCCAGAGCCAGCACGACGGGCATCACCACGGCCGTCTGAGCCACGAATCCCAACCCGGTCAACCACAGCTCGACGCCGTCCCACCAACTCAGGAGTGCGCCCATGCGGCCACACTACGAGATGGTCCCAAATTCACCCGACTCGACCAGTTACGTTCGACATGCGCCAACTGGTAGACGTTGCAGGTACTGGCGGTCAATGATGTGCGGATGGTTCTGCAACAGACCGAGTCCACCGACGGCGTGTCATCCCGGGATGCCCGGGAATCCGACTCCCCGCTCACCGTCACGGCACCGGTTCCGTACACCGGGAGCAGTGCGCTGCGGAACCCGTTCCCGCCGATCGCCGATTACGCATTCCTGTCGGACTGCGAGAACACCTGCCTGATCTCGTCGGCCGGTTCGGTTGAGTGGCTGTGTGTGCCGCGCCCCGATTCCCCCAGCGTGTTCGGCGCGATCCTCGACCGCGCGGCCGGCCATTTCCGGCTCGGCCCGTACGGCGTGACCGTACCCGCGGCACGGCGCTACCTGCCCGGCAGCTTGATCCTTGAGACCACCTGGCAAACCCATACCGGCTGGGTGATCGTCCGCGACGCGCTGGTGATGGGCCCGTGGCACGACATCGACACCCGGTCGCGGACCCACCGGCGCACCCCGATGGACTGGGACGCCGAACACATTCTGCTGCGCACCGTGCGCTGCGTAAGCGGCACGGTCGAGATGGTGTTGAGCTGCGAGCCGTCCTTCGACTACCACCGTGTCAGTGCGGCCTGGGAGTACTCGGGCCCCGGTTACGGCGAGGCAATCTCACGAGCCAGTCGTAGCCCCGATTCCCATCCCACGCTGCGCCTCACCACGAACCTACGCATCGGTCTGGAGGGCCGGGAGGCCCGCGCCCGCACTCGGCTCACCGAGGGTGACAACGTGTTCGTCGCGCTGTCCTGGTCCAAGCATCCGGCTCCGCAGACCTACGACGAGGCCGCCGACAAGATGTGGAAGACCAGCGAGTCGTGGCGCCAGTGGATCAATGTCGGCGACTTCCCCGACCATCCGTGGCGCTCCTATTTGCAGCGCAGCGCGCTGACCCTCAAGGGCCTGACCTACTCGCCCACCGGCGCGCTGTTGGCCGCGCCCACCACATCACTGCCGGAAACCCCCCAGGGCGAACGCAACTGGGACTACCGCTACTCCTGGATCCGCGATTCGACGTTCGCGCTATGGGGCCTGTACACACTCGGACTGGACCGCGAGGCCGACGACTTCTTCTCGTTCATCGCCGACGTATCCGGAGCCAACAACGGCGAACACCATCCCCTGCAGGTGATGTATGCCGTCGGCGGGGAACGCAGCCTGGTCGAGGAAGAACTGCATCACCTGTCCGGTTACGACAGCGCCCGGCCGGTGCGTATCGGCAACGGCGCCTACAACCAGCGTCAGCACGACATCTGGGGCACCATGCTGGATTCGGTGTATCTGCACGCCAAGTCGCGCGAGCAGATTCCCGAGGCGCTGTGGCCGGTGCTGAAGAACCAGGTCGAGGAAGCCATCAAACACTGGCGCGAACCCGACCGCGGTATCTGGGAGGTGCGCGGCGAACCGCAGCACTTCACCTCCAGCAAGATCATGTGTTGGGTGGCGCTTGACCGCGGTTCGAAACTGGCCGAGCTACAGGGCGAGAAGTCCTACGCCCAGCAGTGGCGGGCGATCGCCGAGGAGATCAAGGCCGACGTGTTGACCCACGGCGTGGATTCGCGCGGGGTGCTGACCCAGCGCTACGGTGACGACGCGCTGGATGCGTCGCTGCTGCTGGCGGTGTTGACGCGGTTCCTGCCGTCCGACGATCCCCGGGTTCGGGCGACTGTGCTGGCCATCGCCGACGAACTCACCGAGGACGGGCTGGTCCTGCGCTACCGCACCGACGAGACCGACGACGGACTGTCCGGCGAGGAGGGCACGTTCACCATCTGCTCGTTCTGGCTGGTGTCGGCGCTGGTGGAAATCGGAGAGGTCAGCCGGGCCAAGCATCTGTGCGAGCGGTTGCTGTCGTTCGCCAGCCCGTTGCATCTCTATGCCGAGGAGATCGAGCCACGCACCGGGCGCCACCTGGGCAACTTCCCGCAAGCGTTCACCCACCTGGCGCTCATCAACGCGGTGGTGCACGTCATCCGCGCCGAAGAGGAGTCCGACAGCTCCGGGGTCTTCCAACCCGCCAACGCGCCGATGTGAGGCCGGTACCCCCCAAGAGCTGCCTTTTCTAAGCACGCCTTGCGTCACGAGAGAAGGCTTGGGGTGGTGAGCGCCTGGACCGCAAGGCTGGTCGCGGCGACGACGAGCCACAGCGTCCCACCCAGCAGCAACGGCTTGGGTCCAGTACGCCGCAGCGCACCCAGGTCAGTCGACAGCCCGATCGCGGCCAGTGCCCAGGTGATCAGCAGACCGGCCACCTCGGCACCCGGAACGCGGATCGCCGCCGGCAGCGGCCAGATGGAGTTCACCGCGGCCAGGGCCACGAAGCCGATGAGGAACCATGGCACCAGCTGCCGCACCTTGGGACGGTGTCCTGAGGAGTCACCGTCGCGCCGGGCAACCAGCGCACCGATCACGATGACCACCGGAATGATCACCAGCGAGCGGGTCAGTTTGACCACCACGGCGGTATGCGCGGCCGAAGCGCCGTAGACCGTGGCGGCGGCGACCACCGACGAGGTGTCGTTGACCGCGGTACCGGCGAACACGCCGAAGGCTTGCTGTCCGAGTCCCAGCAGGTGTCCGACCATCGGGAAGGTCAACACGGCTGCGATGTTGAACAGGAAGATGGTGCTCAGCGCGTACGCCACGGCGCTGGGCTTCGGCCGTAGCACCGGGGTGACGGCGGCGATCGCCGACGCGCCGCAGATCGCCGTGCCCACTCCGATCAGGGTCCGCAGGTCGTGGTCGATCCCCAACCAGCGGCCGAACAACCAGGCGCAGATGAAGGCCGCGGCCAGCGTGGCGGCCATCACCGGAAGCGCCGACCCGCCGACCTGCCAGGCCTGCGACAGCGAGATCTGGGTACCGAGCACAACCACCGCGGTTTGCAGCGCCAGACCGCCGGTGAGCCGCAGGCCGTGTGAGACCCTCGGCCACCGTTTTGCGGGCCTCAGCCAGGTGGCCAGCACCACTCCGATCAGAACCGCCGCCACCGGACCGCCCAAGACCGGCAGGGCTTTTCCGATGACGGTGGCGGCGACGGCGACGGCGAGGGCCAGGCAGGCGCCGGGCAGGGCGGTATTTTTCCGGCGGCGTTGGGTGAGGCTGGGAATCACGTCTGTATACGGTGCTGCCCGACGCGGCCGGCCGGTACCCACAGATTGGCTATCTACCCATAGCCTTGGTCTATGGACAGTACCGATTCTGCGGTGGTCTCGGCGGCGGCTACCGCACCGGCGGTGGATGCGCTGCGGCTACTGATCGCGGTGGCCAACACCGGTTCCATCTCAGCCGCTGCCAGGGGCCAAGGCATCAGCCAGCCCAGCGCGTCGGCCCGACTGCGCAATCTCGAGCACCGACTCGGACTGGAGTTGCTGGACCGACGCACCCGCGGGGCCGAACTCACCGCGGCGGGTGCTGCGGTGACCGAGTGGGCTCGTTCGGTGGTGACCGCGATGGACTCACTGCTCACCGGCGCGGCAGCACTACATGCCGACCGCACCGCGAAGGTCGCCTGCAGTCAGACCATCGCCGAGTTCCTGATGCCAACCTGGCTGGCCCGGGCCCGCGAGTACGCCGACGAGCCAATCCACCTGACGGTGAGCAACTCGGCCGCGGTGATCTCGGCGGTGCTGGGACACGACGCAGAACTGGGCTTCGTGGAGGGCCCGACCGTGCCTGCGGGGCTGGCTGTACGGGTGCTGCGATCTGATCGGCTCGCTCTGGTGGTGGCGCCGGGTCACCCGCTGACGCGTCGCCGGCGACCACTGCAGCCGGCCGAACTGGCCGATCTCGAGTTGGTCATCCGGGAGCCGGGGGCCGGCACGCGCGACACCGTCGAACACGCCCTCGCCGGAATCGGACTGGCCCCGCACACCGAGGCGGTGAGCCTGGGCAGCAACGCGGCGGTGAAGGTGATGGTCGCCGCGGGCGCGCACGCCGCGGTGCTCAGTGAGCTTGCGGTGGCAGCCGAGCTCCGGGATGGACGGCTGGTGGAGGTCGAGGTCAGTGGGATCGACCTGCACCGGCTGCTGCGCGCGGTGTGGCGTCCCGCCACCAAACCACGTGCAGCGCTGTCGACATTGCTAGCCGTGGCCAGTGGCCGATCCGCCGGGCCGCGGCGGCGCTGATCCACGCAGGCGTGGATCAGAAGGTGATCTCGAACTCGATGACGGTCGGCGTCGGAACCGCCAGCACCACGGGGGTGAACCGGCTGTCGTCGTGGGCGACACCGGTGATCACCCTGCCGCCGAATCCGTCGGTGACGGCCGGCACGCTCGCAGTCAGGGTGATGCGCCCCGCAGCGTGGCCCGGACGCAGGTAGAAGTCGGTGCCGGGGGTGATAGGCCCGTCAATCGCGACACCGTCGGCGTCGACGACGCTTCCAGCCGAGACAGATAGTGCCGCAGCGTCGGTCGCATCCAGACGGAACGGCCCGAGCACCCCGGCTTCGAAGACTGCGCGCTCGGAATTCAAAGCGGGCACCACGGTCGATCGGCGCGCGGCGGCGGCGCCCTCAAGCAGGTACTCGTACAGGGCCACCACGCGTTCGGCGTTCCGGTAACGTCCAGAACCGTTGAGCCAGAACGTGACTGACCCGATCTCGATGGTCGCGGCGGGGTCGGTGACGATGTGCAGACGGTAGAAGCGGTAACCCTGGTGACGCCGGCCCGGGCGGGTCGCCGCCGTGGTGCTGCCGACACCCAGGGCCCTGCGGTAACTGCCTTGCCCGGCAACGATATTGAGCCCCGAGGCGGCGACGTCGCGCCACTCGACCCCGTCGGCCGACTTCTGCAGGAACAGCGACACGGCTGAATCGGCCGCCAATTCGACGGTGTATCCACCCAATTGGGGATCACCGTCAAACTCGAACACGATCGCACCGGATTCCCGCCACTGCGCCACAGGCACGTTCAACGGCCGGGTGTCCAGATCCAGGCCGTTGGTGAAGTGCCAGATGGCGGCCTGAGTGGCAGCGATCGCCTCGTGTTCAGCCAGATGCGCACCGAGTCGCTGCCCGGCCGCACGCAGTCGGCGACTCAACTCGGCCGTGCCCAGAGTCGGAAACGAGTTTCGGATGATCCAATCGACCTCGGCCTCGTGGGCCCGCGTCGCCAGACTGGGCACCGCCGACCAGCTCGCCGGCCGGTACCGTGACGGAGTTCTGGGCGCCACCCCGGTGAAGTCCACCGAGTAGGCGTCGATGTTGGGGTTGAGCCTGATCAGGTCCGTGCGGGCGGTGGACCCGTCCGCGAACACCACGGTGTCGACCGTCGGCGAGTAGGTGCCACCGCGGTAGCGCGTCATCCGGGCGATCTCGACGTCGCGGGCACGCACCCGGCGGCGCACGGCAACCGGGGTCGAGATGGGAGCGAGTGCAGGCAGAACAGGCATTGCGGGTTGGCTTTCTGGTGGCTGAGAAGAGCGCGAAACGGCGCACCGCCGAATAGGGGCGGGCCTGAAACGCGGGGGCCGGCGTCAGAAAATCAACAACAACAACAATGCACGACGAGGCAGCGCGCCATACCAGAGCGCAGCGATCCGTCGTGAGCCATGCTCACACCATACGGCACACGCGGCTTAATGCCCAGTTCACATCGTCGTGACAGGTTTGAATCGGTTTGCGCGCTAACCCTGTCAGATGCGGTGACAAGCCGTATCGTTGCCGCCGCACCCGCACTTCAGACCAGTCGGAGGGGCCACATGACGTCGACACAGAACGAATCCCAGGCTCTCGGCGATCTAGCCGCACGGCAGCTAGCCAACGCCACCAAGACAGTTCCGCAGCTATCGACAATCACACCGCGATTCCTGCTGCATCTCCTTAGTTGGGTGCCGGTGGAGGCCGGTGTTTACCGGGTGAACCGAGTGGTCAATCCCGAGCAGGTGGCGATCCATGCAGAGGAAGGCACCGGCACCGAGGAACCACTGCCCGAGACCTACGTCGATTACGAGACCAGCCCCCGCGAGTACACACTGCGCTCGATCTCGACGTTGCTCGACGTGCACACCCGGGTCTCGGACCTGTACTCCAGCCCCCACGATCAGGTGGCCCAGCAGCTGCGGCTGACGATCGAGACCATCAAGGAACGCCAGGAGTACGAGCTGATCAACAATCCCGAGTACGGGTTGCTGTCACAGGTGACTCCCGAGCAGACCATCCAAACCCTGCGTGGCACCCCGACGCCCGACGACCTGGACTCCCTGATCACCAAGGTGTGGAAGACCCCGGCGTTCTTCCTGACCAACCCGCTTGGCGTGGCCGCCTTCGGTCGGGAGGCCACCCGCCGCGGTGTGCCGCCACCAGTGGTGAGCCTGTTCGGCGCCCAGTTCATCACGTGGCGCGGCATCCCGATCGTGCCGTCGGACAAGGTGGCGGTCGAAGACGGGAAGACCAAGTTCATCCTGGTGCGTACCGGTGAAGAACGCCAAGGTGTCGTCGGGCTGTTCCAACCGGGACTGGTCGGCGAGCAGGCTCCGGGCCTGTCGGTGCGCTTCACCGGGATCAATCGGTCGGCGATCGCGTCCTACCTGGTCACGCTGTACTCGTCACTGGCGGTGCTCACCGACGATGCACTGGCGGTCCTCGAGGACGTCGGAGTGGACCATTTCCATGAGTACAAGTGAGTACAAATCGATAGACGCCGAGGGAGACCTGCCGATCAGCGCGGCAGAGTTGGCCACGCTGGCCACGCAGCTCTACGCCACCAGCATCCGGCCGGGTCCGGACAGCCCGCCGACGACCACCCAGGTGGCGCCGCGCGGGGCGGCCCCCGATGCCACGGCAGCGTCGTCGGCAGGTACCACCGCGGCAGGTCTGGCGCACCCGGGCACTCCCCCGGCATTCGCCTCGGTGCCCGACGTCTATCTACCTCCCCCGACATCGCCTGAGCCGCAAGGTGTTCCAGGAGTCGTCCCGGTCGCTCCCCGGGGTTCCGCTCCGGGCCTAGTCGCGCCCGTCGGCGGCCTGGAGTCCTTCGCGGTACCCCGGGGTCTGGTTCCGACTGTGCCAGGTGTGCTGGCGGGCGGCGCGCCCACCACACCGGTAGCGCCCCGTGGTTCGGCGCCCACGTGGCCCGGCACTGTCCCGACGGTGCCGGATCTGGGTTGGCCGGGTTCGCCCGCGCGGTCCGACGATGCGGCGGGCTACTACTTCCTGCAGGACCCGACGGCACCCGTCGAACCGACGCCGGCCATGCCTGACGAGCATGAGATCTTCGACGTCAACGCGATCCGGGCGGACTTCCCGATCCTGCGGGAAACCGTCAACGGCAAGCCGCTGATCTGGTTCGACAACGCCGCAACCACCCAGAAGCCGCAGTCGGTGATCGACCGGCTGACCTACTTCTACACTCACGAGAACTCGAACATCCACCGTGCGGCGCACGAGTTGGCGGCTCGGGCCACCGACGCCTACGAGGATGCCCGCGAGGCGGTGCGACGGTTCATCGGCGCGTCGAAGGTCGAGGAGATCATCTTCGTCCGCGGCACCACCGAGGCCATCAACCTGGTCGCGTACGCGTGGGGCGGTAAGCATCTGGGCCCGGGTGACGAGATCGTCATCACCCACCTGGAGCATCACGCGAATATCGTTCCGTGGCAGTTGGTTTCGCAGCAGACCGGCGCAGTCCTCAAGGTCGCCCCGGTCGACGATGCGGGCAACCTGCTGCTCAGCGAATTCGAAGACTTACTCGGTCCACGGACGAAACTGGTTGCCGCCACCCAGGTTTCCAACGCACTGGGCACGGTGACCCCGGTCAAGACCATTGTCGAACTCGGCCATCGCTACGGCGCCCGAGTCCTCATCGACGGCGCGCAGTCGATTCCGCACATCCCTATCGACGTAGCCGAGACCGGGGCCGATTTCTTTGCCTTCTCCGGGCACAAGATCTACGGGCCGAC
This sequence comes from Mycobacterium sp. 155, assembly GCF_000373905.1. NCBI lineage: Bacteria > Bacillati > Actinomycetota > Actinomycetes > Mycobacteriales > Mycobacteriaceae > Mycobacterium > Mycobacterium sp. 155. Next base: position 705,239 of record NZ_KB892705.1, on the reverse strand, counting down.
GGGTGTCGGAGCGCTCTACGGACGCGAGGACGCACTGGCTGAAACCCCGCCGTGGCAGGGCGGTGGCAACATGATCGCCGACGTCACGCTAGAGCGGTCGCTGTACCAGGGGCCGCCGAACAAGTTCGAGGCAGGCACCGGCACCATTGCCGACGCAGTCGGGCTCGGCGAGGCGCTGCGCTACGTCGAACGGGTCGGCATCGAGCGCATCGCCGCCTACGAGCATGCACTGCTGGAGTACGCCACCCCGCGCCTGGCCGCGATCCCAGGGGTGCGCCTGGTGGGCACGGCTGACGAGAAGGCCAGCGTGTTGTCCTTCGTGCTGGCCGGGCACGAGCCGCTGGAGGTCGGCAAGGCACTCAACGCTGAAGGCATCGCGGTGCGGGCTGGCCATCACTGCGCGCAGCCGATCCTGCGCCGGCTCGGACTCGAGGCCACCGTGCGGCCATCGTTTGCCTTCTACAACACCTTCGAAGAGATCGACGTGTTCATCAACGCGGTCCGCCGCATTGCCGAGGGCTCGCCGTAATCCCCGCGAGCAGTTCGCCGCAACCAGGCGGTACCCCGGCGAAAGCCCCGATTTCCCTGTGCGATCGGGGCTTTGGCGCGTCGTCACAGCTGTCACATCCGTCACCGGTCTAACCGCGGCGCCCCAGCAGCCAGGCTTGGCCGTCGCCCTCCCCCGCTGCGATCACCTCAAGTCCGGCGAACGCTGCATGCAGTTCACCGGGTGTGGCACGGAAAGGGTGCGGTGCACCGCCGATCTCACTCAGCACGCAGATGGCCAGTAAACCACCGGGAGCCAACCGGTCGATGAGCGACGGGTACAGCCTCCGGTCGCGGAACCGGTGGCAGAGGATGACGTCGGCGGGCGGGCCTGCGGGCAGGCCATCGTCGAGGTCTGCCACCCCGAACCGGCACCGGTCGGCCACCCCGAACCGCCGCGCCTGCGCCCGCGCCGTCTCGACGGCCACGGGTGACACGTCGACGCCGAGAACCTCAAACCCGCGTTGCGCCAGCCAGATCGACGCGGTCCCCTGCCCGCACGCGATGTCGAGCGCCGTGCCCGTCACCGGGAACACGGTGACATAGGAGGCGAAGACACTCGGCGGCCCTGGCTCGGTATCGTCCGACGACCGGTCCGTGTGGATGGCGTCCCAGCGCACGCGATCCCGCTCACTCACCGGCGATACCTTACAAAGTGGTCCCGGCCGGGAATAGTGACGCCACCCGCGGAGGTTTGCCTTCTCATGCGAGCCATCGTTTACGATCCGCAAGCTCCGGCCAAGCTTCGATTCGACGACGTGACCGAGCCGGCGGTGGCCGACTCGCAGGCGCTGATCGACGTGCATGCCATCGCGTTGAATTTCGGGGAACTGCACTTCATCGAACAGATGCGCCGACCGGGTGAGGTACCCGGCTGGGACACTGCGGGTGTGGTGACCCGGGCTGCCGCCGACGGATCAGGTCCCCCGCAAGGCACCCGCGTGGTCGGGTTCAGCGGTGAGGCCGGTTGGGCCGAACGCCGAGCCGTAACGACGGACAATCTCGCAGAGCTTCCGGAGTTCGTCGAGTTCGACGAGGCGGCGGCACTGCCCGTGGCCGGGGTGACCGCGCTGCAGGCGCTGCGCGCCCTCGGCCCTGTGGTGGGCCGGCGGGTACTCATCACCGGAGCTTCGGGCGGTGTCGGCCGCTTCGCGGTGCAGTTGGCAGCGCGGGCGGGTGCCCACGTGATCGCTGCTGTGGGCAGCCCGGCTCGCGGTGACGGCCTCACCGAGCTGGGTGCCGACGAGGTGGTTGTCGGCTTGGACTCGATGACCGAGCCAGTGTTCGGAGTGCTCGACAACGTCGGAGGAACGTTGCTCGCTCAAGCGTTCAGCCTGGTCGACGACGGTGGTTCGGTGCAGTCCATCGGCATGGCGTCCAACGAGCCCACCACCATCGACTTCGAGCACGAACGCCGGCTCGGCAATCGGAAACGCTTGGAGCCGTTCACTGTTCGCGCGCCGTTTCAGGCCGACCTGCAGTACCTACTGACGCTGCTAGCCGACGGCGAGCTCGACCCACAGATCGGCCTGCGCGATTCGTGGGACAACATCTCGGCGGCCGCGCAGGCGCTGCTGGGCCGTAAGGTCGCCGGTAAAGCGGTGTTACGGGTGCAGCGCTAGGGTTGCGCTCAGCCAGAAGCCAACTCACGTTTCTTGCGCGAACAGACACGCAGGTCCGCGAAAACGGGCGTGTCGGGTGCCTGCGTGTCTGTTCGCGAGAGAAACGGGACCTCGGCAGCCGCGGGATCACGACTTCTCAGGTGAGTTCCTCGACCCGCTCCATCATCGCCCGCGCGATATCGATGGCAACGGTATCGACATCGGATGGCTTGCCCGATGTCACCGCGTCGCTGTAGTACGCGATCTCGGCCTCGACCAGGCAGTTGGCCTTCACGCCGACGGCACGGGCCACCGGGCTGGTCGACTTGTCGGTGGTGTGGCCGAATTCGACGGTGGCGGCAACCACCGAACCGGTCGACCGCACGTCGGTGATCGCGTCGGTGTAGAAGCCACCGCGAACCGATTCCCGCACAAGCGTCACTGTCTGGCCCTGACAGTCCTTCCACTGCTTGGCGAACTCGGCGAACAGGGCGTTGGCGTCGGCCACGCTGCCGAGGGCGACCACACCGACGTCGACGGCAAGCACCGCGCCATCGGATTCGTCGCCCTTCCACTGCGTGCTGGCGGCCCCGGTGACATCAGCGGATTCGTAGGTGCTGCGTTGCATAGGACTCGACACGCCGACACATTCGTGCGGTGTCGCATCCTGTTCGGTAGCCAAACCGTCGGGCAGGTCGTCGAGCCCACCCGAGATCGACGGCACATACGTGTCCTCTGTGAGGGATTCACCGACAATCTTCTCCACTTGCCCGATGTCGGGCAGGGCCTTCTCGACGGATTGACCGCTCAGCGGACGAGGTGCCAGACCGTCGGCAGCCGCGACATTCCCGTCGACGATCTTGGTGCACCCCGACGTCAGCATGACGGCGGACACCAGCAACCCAAGCGCGCCAACCGTTCTCATCGCCTACTCCCGCCGACAGCAATCCCCCAGAGCCTACTACGGCAGCGGAGCAAGCGCGGCGAGCTACTTTTTGGGCTTGTCCCCCGCCGCGTCCGTCGAGAGCGCAGCGACAAATGCTTCCTGCGGAACCTCCACGCGCCCAATCGTCTTCATGCGCTTCTTGCCCTCTTTCTGCTTCTCGAGCAGTTTGCGCTTACGGGTGATGTCACCGCCGTAGCACTTGGAGAGCACGTCCTTGCGGATGGCCCGAATGTTCTCGCGAGCAATGATTCTCGAACCAATCGCGGCTTGCACCGGAACCTCGAACTGCTGGCGCGGGATGAGCTCCTTGAGCTTGGTGGTCATCTTGTTGCCGTAGGCCGCCGCCGAATCCTTGTGCACGATGGCACTGAACGCGTCGACCGCCTCGCCCTGCAGCAGGATGTCGACCTTGACCAGATCGGCTTGCTGCTCACCGGCCTCCTCGTAGTCCAGGCTGGCGTAACCACGAGTGCGCGACTTCAGCGAGTCGAAGAAGTCGAAAATGATCTCGCCCAAAGGCATCGTGTAGCGCAGCTCGACGCGTTCGGGTGAGAGGTAGTCCATGCCGCCGAGTTCACCGCGGCGCGACTGGCACAGCTCCATGATGGTGCCGATGAACTCGCTGGGCGCAATCACCGTCGTCTTGACCACCGGCTCGTAGACCTCGCGGACCTTGCCTTCGGGCCAGTCCGACGGGTTGGTCACCACGATCTCGCTGCCGTCGTCTTTCACGACGCGGTAGACGACGTTGGGCGATGTGGAGATCAGGTCGAGGTCGAACTCGCGTTCCAGGCGCTCGCGGGTGATCTCCATGTGCAGCAGGCCCAGGAACCCGCAGCGGAACCCGAAGCCGAGCGCCACCGAGGTCTCCGGCTCGTAGGTCAGGGCGGCATCGTTGAGCTGCAGTTTGTCCAGCGCGTCGCGTAGATCGGGATAGTCCGAGCCGTCGACCGGGTACAGGCCCGAATAGACCATCGGCTTGGGTTCGCGGTATCCGGTCAGCGCCTCCTTGGCACCGCCCCGGGCCGTCGTCACTGTGTCACCGACCTTGGACTGACGGACGTCCTTCACGCCGGTGATGAGATAGCCGACCTCCCCCACCCCGAGGCCCGCGCTGGGCTTCGGTTCCGGTGAGACGATGCCGACCTCGAGCAGTTCGTGGGTGGCGCCGGTGGACATCATCGCGATCTTCTCGCGCGGCGTGATCCGGCCGTCGACGACGCGGACATAGGTGACCACGCCGCGGTAGATGTCGTAGACCGAGTCGAAGATCATCGCGCGGGTGGGAGCGTCGGCGTCACCGGTCGGGGCAGGCACCTGGCGTACCACCTCGTCGAGCAGTTCGGCCACACCCTCGCCAGTCTTGCCGGACACCCTCAGCACGTCGGACGGCTCGCAGCCGATGATGTGTGCCAGCTCACCGGCGTAACGCTCCGGGTCCGCGGCGGGCAGGTCGATCTTGTTGAGCACCGGGATGACCGTCAGGTCCCGGTCCAGGGCCAAATACAGATTGGCCAACGTCTGCGCCTCGATGCCCTGCGCCGCATCGACCAGCAACACCGCACCCTCGCACGCCTCCAAGGCGCGGGATACCTCGTAGGTGAAGTCGACGTGGCCCGGCGTATCGATCAGATGCAGGACGTAGTTGTCTTCGGCCCCGTCGTCTCCGGTGAACTGCCAGGGCAGCCGCACGTTCTGGGCCTTGATGGTGATGCCTCGTTCGCGCTCGATATCCATCCGGTCGAGGTACTGCGCACGCATCGATCGGTCGTCGACGACACCGGTGAGCTGCAGCATCCGGTCGGCCAGCGTGGACTTGCCGTGGTCGATATGGGCGATGATGCAGAAGTTCCGAATCTGCGCCGGCGCAGTGAACGTCTTGTCGGCGAAACTGCTGATGGGAATCTCCTGGTGAGCGTGGGTGTCGAGCACGTGGTGTGCCCATCCAGGGTATCGAGCACCCACCCCCGCGACACAATCGCGGCGCTGTTTCATCGCGCGGTCGCTGCGCTCCTGCCCTACGAGTCCTGCCCTATGCTCGAAACCATGGCGTCGCAGTGGAAGGCGTTCCAACGCTTTGCGGAAAACCTCGTGTTCAAGGAGGCGCCGAAACTCATCCAGCAGTTACAGAATCCCGAGACCGTGCCACGCACCGTCCAGCAGGGAATTCAGCAAGGCATCAAGCTGGGTCTCGAGGTGCTCGCGGGCGGCCAGGTCGAACGCACCCCGGCCATCACCGCCGGTCGGCCGATCTCGCAACACAGCGTTCCGACCGCGCACCGGGCCCGGCGGCTCGTCTACGCCCCCGATCTCGACGGCCGCGCCGACCCAGGTGAGATCGTCTGGACCTGGGTGGTCTACGAAGACGACCCGACCAAGGGCAAAGACCGCCCGGTCCTGGTTGTGGGCCGCGATCAGCGGACGCTGCTCGGGCTGATGCTGTCCAGCCAGGAGCACCGCCGCAACGATCCCCAGTGGATCGCCATCGGAACGGGCAGCTGGGATTACGACGGCCGGGCCAGTTGGGTGCGGCTGGATCGCGTGCTCGACGTGCCCGAAGAAGGTATCCGTCGCGAGGGCGCCATCCTGGACCGTGACCGGTTCGAGGCGGTCGCCGCCCGCTTGCGCGCCGAGTACTCCTGGAGCTGACCCAAGCTCTACCGGGGCTGTCGCCACATCGGCGTCAGCGATGGGCCGCCGTCCGGCAACCGGATCTCCCCGGTCACCTCGAACCCGAACCGCAGGTAGTACGGAACGTTGTCCGGATTACTCGATTCCAGATAGGCGGGCGCATGCTCGGCGTCGACGAAGTCCAGCCGCGACTGCATCAACGCATGGCCGAAACCGCCGCCGCGGACCGCGGGGTCACTACCGATCATCGCGAGGTACCAATGCGGTTCCTCGGGATGGTGCTCCCTCATCAGCGCCTCGATCTGCTGACCACGAGTGCCGCTCCGCCCAAACGCTTGGAAAAACGCCGGCATCATCAACAGCTGCTGCAGCCGCGTATGCCGCCACCGCCCCGGCGGATCCCACAGCGCTGCAGCCCCGATTTGCCCCTCTCGGCTCGCCACCTCACTACCACCGTTCGCCAGGAAGTGGTGGCGCGTCATCGCCGCGAACATCGGCGCCAACCCGCGCCGACGACGCGCGTCGTCGGGCAACATCCACTTCATCACCGGATCGTCGAAGAAGGCATCCGCCAGCACGGCAGCGAGCTGCCCGACGTCGGGCTTATGCACGGGGCGGACATCGACGGCGGCCACCTGACCACGATCGCACATTCGATCAGCCGACACCGACTGGCGAAACTCCTGGGCCTGGGGGGTAGCCGAAATAGCGGGGCCGATAGCCGATTTCGTGGGTCACCTGATGGGACAGCAAGGAGTAGACGGCGTGGTGAACGGGTATATCTAAGTCATCTTCGTCGGTTGTTTGGGTGAACACCAAAACCCAGCACGCGACGATGCCCACCGATCACTAGGGGTTGCTATGACCTACACCGGTCCTAAACTCACCGGCATCTCAACTGCTCCTGCTGCGCTCGGTGTGCGGCTGTGCAGTTACCCGCGCCCTCCGGCGTTGGTTATTGAAGTCGGCGGTGAGATCGACGCTCGCAGCGCCCGTGGTGTCAGCCGCTACTTGACCAGGTTCGTGCACGTTGGTCGCCCGTTGGTCCTCGATTTCAGCGCCGTCAACTTCCTCAATTTCGCCGGTTTCAAGGCGGTACTTCGTTTTGCAACGGAGTGCCGTCAGGCCGGGCGAGACTGGGTATTGGTGGCGAGCGATGCCGTGAAGCTACTCTTGCCGGTCGCTTCCGGCTACCGGTTGCCGGTCGTGGAGTCGTTGGACGAGGCGTTGCTGCGGCTCTCGGAAATCCCGAAGACAGAGTGGCGGCTTCGGTCGATTACGACCGTGGAAGCCAAGTTGTTGGCGGGTGGCTGAGAAGCGTGACGACCGGGGAGGCTCGCCCCCTGCTCGATCCCGAATCACAGTGAATAAGAGCACATTACGTCGAATAACCGATCAAAACGTCGGGCGACGCTGGGCGACCGCGACCGCGGTGAACATGATCAGCGACGTTCAAAAGACCGCCATCGAGGACGTGAAAACCAACCCTCTGTCGCTGTTGACAGTGAGATTAAACAGCGGTGATTCGGGGAATACGAAGGTGTTTGGCGAGGATGGCGTGAGGAGCTATCGATCATGACTGGGATCGCTGTCCATGCGGAGAGCTGTCCGCAGTTTGCGCCGTCCTTGCGGTCACGTTGATCGGAAGGCCACGCAAATGATTAATTTGGTTTCCATGCTCGATAGCCAGATCTTCAGTGCCTATCAGCAGGTTAAGAAAGCGCGGGCCGAGTCTGATTATGCCGCGATGATTCGATGGATGTTGTTCGTCGACCGACTTCTCGACCGCCGCGGGGTCACATAGCCGCTCGGGGTTGCGCTGTCGCTGATCAAGTCGGCGCTGGGGCGCGGTAGTCCCCACCACCGCACCCTGATCGAATGCGTTCGGCTCCAAACTGTTTGGACGACAGCGACATCGAACTCACGTAATAACCTGCGCCACAAGCTGCTGGGACGGCGCCCGACAAGCCAGCCGGCCGCGGCCTGTCGAGGCGCCTTCGCCGAAACGACGTCAGCGCTCCTGCGTGATGTAGGCCTGCAGTTGTTGCTGCTCAGCCTCGAGTTCCTCCATGCGCGTCTTCACCACGTCGCCGATGCTGACGATTCCGGCCAGCCGGCCGGCGTCGAGCACGGGCACGTGACGCACCCGGTTCTCGGTCATCACAACGCTGAGATGATCGACCGTGTCGCGCGGGGTGCAGGTGGCCACAACCGTCGTCATGATCTCCGACACCGGCTGGGCCAACAGGCTGCTGCCCAGTTCATGCAACTTACGCACCACGTCCCGTTCGGAGACGATGCCTGCCAGCCCCTCGGACCCCATCACCACCATCGCTCCGATGTTCATCTCGTGCAGCCCGGCCAGCAGCTGGGAAACCGTGGCTTCCGGAGATATCGTCGCCACGGCGGCACCCTTGTTGCGCAGCACGTCCGCGATCCGCATCGCCCGCCTCCGATCGTGATCCACCTCACACCAGGCTAGGTCCGCAACGGTCCGTGCGAAAGAGGCTCGTTCAAGACACACGAACGTGTATATCTGGGCGCATGATCGAGGTCACCCTGCTCGGCACCGGCAGCCCCATCCCCGACCCGGACCGGGCGGGGCCAGCCACCCTGATCCGCGCCGGTGGCCAGACGTTTCTGGTCGACTGCGGTCGCGGCGTGCAACAACGGTTGGCCGCAGCCGGTTCCGGAGCCAGTACATTGAGCGCGCTGCTGCTCACCCACCTGCACAGCGATCACATCGCCGACTTGGGCGACGTCATCATCACCCGGTGGGTGACCACCTTCACCGAGCAGACCCCGCTGCAGATCATCGGACCACCCGGCACGGCACGGGTGGTCAAGGCGACGCTCGAGGCGTTCGGGCCCGACATCGGATACCGCATCGCTCATCACGCCGATCTGACCACACCGCCTCCGGTGGAGGTGCACGAATACACCGAGGGGGTGGTGTGGGGTCGCGACGGCGTGCGAATCCTGGTGGGCCCCACCGACCACCGGCCCGTGACGCCGACCATCGGGTTCCGGTTCGAACACCACGGCGCCTCGGTCGTGATCGCCGGTGACACGGTACCGTGCGCGAGCCTCGACGCACTGGCCGACGGTGCGGGCGCCTTGGTGCACACCGTGATCCGCAAGGACCTGGTGGAGAAGCTACCCATGCAGCGCATCCGAGACATCTGCGACTACCACTCCTCCGTCGAGGAGGCCGCGGCCACCGCCGCGCGTGCCGGGGTCGGCATTCTCATCCTCACCCACTACGTACCGGCCATTGCCGCGGGCCAGGAAGACGAGTGGCGCGCCAGGGCCGCAACGGAATTCGACCGGCAGATCGAGCTGGGCAACGACCTACACCGCGTTGAAGTTCATCCGGGAGTGTGTGCCCGGTCGCGCAGCTGATAGCGCCGCCGATCGATCCGGCGCTTCGGCAGAAATGCGCCGACCACGATAAGCCAGATGAATCCGGTGAACCGGGCGATCGGCAACACCACCGCCGCTTCGGGCCAGATGAGTACCAGCGTCGCGAGTTCGGCGAGCAGCAGGCCCAATGCCACCATGTGCCCGACCCCGCCGGTGAGGAGCACCAGGTAGTACAGCGCGCGGATCAGACCGTCGTCGACGACCACCTCGGGCCTCGACATGGTCCAGCAGATCAGGCCGGCCAACGCGAGTGACCCAACCGCGAGAATCCCACCGGTCAGCGCGATCGTCGCACCGGGCGCCGTGACGCCGAGTTGCCGCACGCGGGTGCTCACGGTCGCGACGTAGACCGCGAGCGGCACCGATGCCGCAAACGTGCCCACTGCACTTGCCTGCCGTCCCGCATGGAACGCATTCGATCAGCTATTGAATCGTTCACAATATGAACGATATTCCCGTCCTGCATTCGATCGCAATCACCTGAATGTTTTCAGATGTGAACCATTTGGCAGTGATACGTTTCCAACGTGGAGACTGGCACGTCAGACACCGTGGCGTTTCTGCTGGCACAACTCGGACACCGGGCGGCGACGCTGTTCGCCGAGCAGATGGCGACGCTCGAACTCACCCCGCCGCACGCCGGCATCCTGCGCGCCATCGGGTCGCAGCCCGGACTCAGCCAGCAGTCCCTGAGCACCCAGCTGAGCCTGTTACCGAGCCGGGTGGTGAACTACGTCGACGATCTGGAGGACCGAGGCTACGTCGAGCGACGCCGCAACCCCGACGACCGCAGGCTCCATGCGCTGTTCCTGAGCACCGCGGGCAAGAAGACACTGCGTCGCATCGGGGAGCTGGCACACCGACACGATGAGCGGATGACCATGGGTCTCGATGCAGCACAACGAGAGAACCTACGTTCACTGTTGCAGACGCTCGCCGACCAACATGAGCTGACACCGCACGTGCACCCGGGCTTCCGCAACCTGGGCCGCGCGGGTGCGCAGCGTGGGGCACAGCCGGCCAGGCTTCACCTTCCAACGACGTAGCCCGTTTCGGCAGGACAAAGAGCAGGTTGACGTGGTAAAAGAGTGACAACAGGTCGGGGCTCGGCGGCCGCCGCTTTGGGAGTTGGGGTACCGCGCTGGTACCCTGAGCAGTCGCTGCCCGCTGTGCGGGCACCGCACCAGACTTAGGTAACCCCAGCTAGAGAATTACGAAGGAACTGCTACGTGGCCAACATCAAGTCGCAGGAAAAGCGCATCCTCACCAACGAGCGCCGGCGGCTGCGCAACCAGTCGGTGAAGTCGTCGCTGCGCACGGCCGTCCGCGGCTTCCGCGAGGCCATCGAGGCCGGTGACAAGGACAAGGCCTCTGAGTTGCTGGCGTCGACCAGCCGCAAGCTCGACAAGGCTGCCAGCAAGGGCGTGATCCACGCCAACCAGGCCGCGAACAAGAAGTCGGCACTGGCCCTGGCTCTGAACAAGCTCTGAGCTCGCACTTTCCAAGCTTCTACCCGGCGGCGAGCTGCGCCACTCGGCGCACCGCCGCCTCAAGGGCGTAGTCGGCATCCGCCGCTGCGCCCTTTACGTCTGCATTGAGCGTGGCTACCACTCGCATCGCCTCGGCGACGGAATCCCGCGACCATCGCCGCGCCTGCTTCTGCGCCTTCTGTATCCGCCACGGCGGCATACCGAGCTCACCGGCCAGTTTGTACGGGTCTCCCGAGAGCGGACCCACCCGTGCAATGGTGTGCACTGCCTCGGCCAGCGCATCAGCCAACACCACCTGCGGCTCACCGGCCAGCATCGCCCAACGGAGCGCTTCCGCGGCGCCGGACACGTCGCCGACGACGGCCTTGTCGGCGATGTCGAAGCCCTTCACCTCGGCCTTACCGCTGTGATACCGACGGACCGCGGCTGCGTCGACCTGCCCGTCGGTGTCGGCCACCAGCTGTGAGCACACCGCTGCCAACTCGCGGATGTTCGACCCGACAGCGTCGAGCACCGCGTTGACGGTGTCGTCGGACACCTTGGCCCGCAATGCCCGGAACTCGCGCCGCACGAAATCGGCTCGCTCAGCTGGCTTGGCGATCCGTGCGCATGGATATACTTGCGCGCCAAGCTTTTTCAACTGATCGGCCAATGCCTTGGCCCGGCCGCCACCGGAGTGAATGACCACCAGTGAGGTGCCCGGTGGTAAATCGGCAGCCACTCCGGCAATGAGCGAGACTGCGTCCTTGCCGGCCTCGGCAGCGGAATCGAGCACCACCAGGCGCTGTTCGGCGAACAGGGATGGACTGAGCAACTCGGCCAGTTCGCTCGTGCTCACCTCACCGGCGCGCATCCGGTCCACCGGCACGTCATCGGCTCCCGCCTCCGCGCGGACGGCATGCAACACGGTCGCGACAGCCCGCTCGACCAGCAGTTCCTCATCACCCAGCACCAGGTGTAGCCCTTCGGCCTGTTGACTCACGCCGATGATGGTGTCACGCCGGCACGACAATGCCGACATTCAGGTTTGGAGTACATCCGCGAGCATCCAGGCCGACAGACACACGGCCAGCCCAGCCGTGATCCGACGTATCCACCGCCACCGCCAGGCGCTCACAAGGGCCACTGCGCCGACAGTCACCAGCGCCACGCCGGCCCACCCTGACGGCGTCGGTACCGCTGCGCCCGGTACCGCCGACGCCCAGTTCGCCACCGACAACAACCACCACAGCTCGGGACCAGTGAACCGGATCAGCAGTTGCGCCGCCGCGGGCCACACCGTGGCGATCACCGCGGCCGAGGTTCCCAGCACCGTGATGGGAGGAATCACCGCGGCGACCGCAAGATTCGCGGCCACCGCGACCACGCTGAAGGTGCCTGACATCCCGGCCACCAGTGGCGCGGTGACCAGCTGAGCGACCGCGGCGACGCTGACGGCCGCCGCCAACGGTCGGGGCCAACCACGAGCCACGAGCCGGCGTGTCCACACCGGCGCGAGCACGACGATGCCGGCCGTCGCCGCGACCGATAGGGCGAACCCGGCATCGACGGCAAGTTCGGGCGCGGCGACCATAAGCACGATGACGCTGGCCGCCAGGGCGGGGATGGCCCGCCGTCGACGATGGATCAGCACCGCGAAAAGGGTCACCGCGCCCATTACTGCGGCGCGCAGCACGCTGGCCGACGGCTGCACGACGATGACGAACCCGATCAGCCCGAGCGCCGCGAAACCGACCGCGACCCGCGGCCCGACAAGTCCCGCGGTCAGCAGCAGTGCACCGCAGACGATGGTGACGTTGGCGCCGGACACCGCGGTCAGATGGGTCAATCCGGCCGTACGGAACCGGGCGGTGGTCTGCCCGTCGACAGTCGAGGTGTCCCCCAGCGCCAGCGCCGGCAACATAGCCGCCTGGTCCGCCGGCAAGGCGGCCCGCGCCGACTCGGCGAACCCAGCGCGGATCCGCTGGGCCGCCCGCTGTAGCACCGTGGCCTGCCCGAGCGACGGCTGCCCACTCGCCGTGAGAACAGCCACTGTGAGATCGCGACGAGTGGGTCGGCCGACCGCGGCCCGGAATCGCGCGGGACGTCCGGCGGTCATCTCGGTGTAGCCGCCGGCCGGTGCGAACACCAGGACCCGTCCCGCCACCGCGCTGCCGTCCAGTTCGCTCAGGGAACCGCGGAACATCAGTCGGCCGCCCGTGATGGTCCGCGGCGTCTCGGTCGGAGTGACAACCACCGTGGCGCCGCCGCCGTAGCGAACCGTGATCGGGTGGTGTTGCTGTTGGTGCACGCGCAAGCCGATAGCCACGGAGAACCCCGCACCGGCGGCCGCCACCGCCAGGACCGCGGCAACGCCGAACCGGAGCCCGCTGAACCGGGCCAGCCCTGCGATCAACCCGACAGCGGCCACAACCGCGAGCGCCGAACCCTCGATACCCCACACGATTCCCGTGGCCGTCACGACCCATGCTGTCAAGGCCGCGGGCACCAGTCGTAGATCCAACCGGTCGATTTCGGCCTCGGGCTCGCCTGCCATCACACCCGGACCAACGGCCGCAGTTTCTCCAGGCGCGCCTGGCCGATTCCGTCGACCTCGCCGAGCTGATCCACGCTGCCGAACCGGCCATGGGTGTCGCGCCAGGCCACGATCGCGGCCGCGGTCACCGGACCGACCCCGGGCAACGCGTCGAGTTGCTCCACAGTCGCGGTGTTGAGATCCACTGGTCCCGGCGCCCCTGGCGCCGCCGGCCCGGACGATGTCGTAGTGCTCCCGCCCGTCACCGAACTGCCCATGGTGGCCGGTTTTCCCGGCGGCGCAGCGATTCCGACGACGATCTGTTCGCCGTCGGTGACGCGCCGTGCCATGTTCAGCCCGATGAGATCGGCTCCGTCCAGCGGGCCGCCGGCTGCGGCGAGTGCATCGGCGATGCGGGCTCCGGCATCCAGAGTGGCCAGGCCGGGTTTGTGAACCAAGCCCACGACGCTGACCACCACGGGCCCGGCGGTGGCGCTCGGTGTGGCACTTGCCGACGAAACCATCTGCACCGGAGGAAGATTGGCGGCTGTCACCGGCGGCGGCTTGTCGCGGATCAGGGTGAACACCGTGACCAGGACGGCCAGCACGCCGACGACGGCCAGTGCCACCACCCCGGCCCGTCCCGGGTCGGCGCGCGCGGCCGCGAGCCAGCCCGATGGGCCGTCGGATGCGGTATCGGGCAGCCAGCGCGTCAGCGCACTGTCCGGCGGAGCACCAGGCTCACGTTCGGACTCAAGATCATCGGGGACCGTGTCGGCGGGCGCCAGCCGACGGCGCAACCGCTGCTCGGGCAGTTCGGTGGACATGCCACGACGGTAGGTACCCGCACAGACGCGCCGGCCCGCTAAGCGCCCGATCGACGGGCAGCTGTGGATGAACTCGGCTTTGTGGACAACTACCTATGGAGCGGTCATCCGGTCGGTGTGGCTGGGCAGCGGCTCGTCGAGCGCGATCGCGCGGGCGTCGTCAGGAACGCTGGGCCGCACCCGCTCCGGCGTGGCTCGCTCCAGGAACCGCAGGAGTTCGACCGGGAATGGCAGGACCAGGGTGGAATTCTTCTCCGCGGCCACTTCGACGACGGTCTCCAGCAGTCGCAGTTGCAGAGCCGCAGGCTCGGCAGCCATCACATCGGCCGCTGCGGCGAGCTTCTCGGAGGCCTGGAGTTCTCCGTCGGCCGTGATCACGCGGGCCCGCCGCTCGCGCTCGGCCTCGGCCTGACGGGCGATCGAGCGCTTCATCGTGTCCGGCAACACCACATCCTTGATCTCGACGCGGTCGATGTGGATACCCCAGCCCAGCGCGGGATTGTCGATGAGCAGCTCCAATCCTTGATTGAGCCGTTCGCGGTTGGACAACAGATCATCCAGGTTGCTCTTGCCGATGATCGAGCGCAGTGAAGTCTGCGCGACCTGACCGATCGCCGACATGTAGTCCTGCACATCGACCACCGCCCGCACGGGGTCGACCACGTTGAAGTAGATCACTGCATCGACCCGCACCGTCACGTTGTCGCGGGTGATGCCGTCCTGTGCGGGGACCGGCATGGTGATGATCTGGGTGTTGACCTTCTGCAGTCGGTCGGCGATCGGGATCAGCATGGTCAACCCCGGTGCACGGACCTGGTCCTGCACGCGGCCGAACCGGAACACCACGCCCCGCTCGTACTGTTTGACCACGCGGATGTTGCTGACGCCGATCCAGAGCAGAATCAGCGCGCCGAGGGCAGTCGTCCCGAGTGAATAGAGCATGTCCATGGTCAGACCTCGATCCGTCATTGTGGATCCATAGTCTGATTGTGCGACGTGGGCGCTGCGCCCGCCAGCGCAGGCAGATCACCGGGCGGTTCGCGGGCTGGGCACCGTCATCCGCTGTTGAGCGATACGCACACCCCGATCGCGCCCGCACCGACGTGCACGCCGAGCATAGGCCCCATCTCGGTCACCGTCAGCGTTTGCAACTGCGGCAGTCGGGCGGTGAGCGCGGCGCCGATCGCATCGGCGCCGGCAAGGTTGTCGACGTGGTGCACCGCGACGCGGACTGACCGTTCACCGATCACTCCGACAACTTGATCGACAAGTGCCGCACGGGCTTTCGACACGGTACGGATTCGCTGCGAGAGCACCAGCCGGCCGTCGACGTCCAGGCTCAGCAACGGATTGAGCGACAGCGCGGTGCCCAGCCAGGACGCCGCGGTACCGATGCGGCCGCTGCGGCGCAGATTGTCCAGCCGGTGCACCACGATGAACGCGTGCCCGCGCGGCACCGCCGCGCGGGCTGCCGCCTCGACCTCGTCGAGGCCCGCCCCGGTGCGGGCCGAGCGCGCGGCGGCGAGCGCCACGAACCCCACTCCCATCGCAGCCGATCGCGAGTTGACCACCCGCACCGCCTGGCCGAATTCCCGCGCCGCCAGTGCGGCCGAACTGTAGGTGCTCGACAGTGCCGCCGAAATATGCACGGCGACAACGCCGTCACCGTCACTGTCGGCCAGCGCCTGCCGGTAGGTCGCCGCGAGCTCACTCGGGGAGGCACCGGCTGTGGTCACCCGGGCCCGATCGTGAATGTCGAACGGGAGCGGGTCGACGCCGTCACGCACATCGGTGCCGTCGACGAGTATGTGCAGCGGCACCTGCCGGATCGCCCAGCCATCACGCTGTTCGGCCCCCAGCCTCGACGACGAGTCTGTCACCACTACGACAGCCATCGTCAGTCGGCGGAATTCTGTTGCGGGACGCCTGCTGCCACCAAGGCCTTGATCATCAACTCGGCCACCGCCCGGTGCGCCTCGAAGCTCCAATGGATACCGTCGGGATTGCCCCGCCCGCTGAGCACTTCGTCAGCGACGGCCGCTTTCAGGTCTACCAGCGGAACATCGTGCTGCTCGGCCCAGGCCGTGATGGCCTGCACCGTCGGCTCCCGACCGTGGTGGGCCTTGCCGTAGGTCTTGGCGATGTGGACCGAAGGCAGGGATGCCACCACCGGAATACCCGGGCGGTTGAAATCAATGGCGCTCCGGGTCATTTCGAGATATTCAACGGTGACGTGCGGCGGCAGCGCCGAGCGGGCGATCGACGACAACCGCGGCTGTGCCCACCCGTAGCCATCGCGCGCCCATCGCCGTAACCACTGTGGCCGCACATAGCGGATCAGTTCCCGCAGCGCCGTCGGTAGCGGTGACGGCAGCGAATCCATGCCACCGGTCGCGAAGATGACCGCGCCCGCCCGCGGCAATGCCGCCCAAGCCCGCGGGTCCTGAGTAGCCGCCCACCACACATCCCGACAGGTCCAGCCGATGCGCCCGATGAGCTCCAGGTCCCAACCCAGTTGTTCAGCAACGATATTGGGCCAGATCCGGGGATCGTCAGACGGCAGGCCGCCGGTCGGGCCGAAGTAGGACAGCGAGTCGGCGAACACCAACAGCGTCGCCGAGCCCCCGCGGTACGACTCGACCGTGGGGTCAGAGGACATCGTTGGCCACCTGCGCCGAGGCGTTCCACACGTCCAGCCGCCACCGGATGTCGCCGAAGGGCGCATCGTCGTCGGAATGGCCTGTCAGCTGTACCCAGCTGGCATTGCCCATGCCGCCGAGCGCCGGCCAGTTGTCGACCGGCAGGGCCAACAACCCCGCCGTAAGTGCTGCGATCAAACCACCGTGGGCCACCAACACCACCGGCCGCTCAGGTGCGTCGAGCCCCCACTCATGTTGCCCGGCAACGATTTCAGCCACCAGGGGAATACTGCGTTCGGCAACGTCGACACGGCTCTCACCGCCGTGCGGCGCCCACCGGGCGTCTTCGCGCCAAATCGCCCTTGCCCCGGGTGCCAGGGCGTCGACCTCCAGGTGTGTCAGGCCCTGCCAGTCTCCCAGATGCGTCTCGCGGAGCCGCTTGTCGACCTGCACCGGCAGTCCGGCACGGTCCCCGAGCGTCATGGCGGTGTCCAGTGCGCGTTTGAGATCCGACGAGATGATCAGCAGCGGTTGTCGTTTCGCCAGCACCTCGGCGGCCGCTGCGGCCTGATCCCGACCCAGATCGGACAAGTCGGTGTCGAGCTGGCCCTGCATCCGGCTACCGGCGTTGTACTCGGTCTGGCCGTGCCGGAGTAGCACCAGCCGCCGGACTTTCATCGCGTCCTCATTCCCCGGAGCCGTCGTGATCCAGCTCTACGGAGATCTGCGGGCAGTCCCGCCACAAGCGGTCCAGTGCGTAGAAGTTGCGCTCGTCCTGGTGCTGGATATGCACCACGATGTCGACGTAGTCCAGCAGCGTCCAGCGCCCTTCCCGGGCACCCTCACGACGGGCCGGTTTGTAGCCCGCCAGGCGCATCTTGTCCTCGACCTCGTCGACGATGGCGTTGACCTGCCGTTCGTTGGATGCCGAGGCGATCACGAAGCAGTCGGTGATGATCAGCTGCCCGGACACGTCGATCACCACGACGTCGTCGGCGAGCTTGCCGGCCGCCGCGCGGGCGGCCACCTCGGCCATTGCGACGGCTTCAGCCGTGGCGGTCATGAGACACCCTTCCCACCGTTGTGGCCACTCTTCACGTCCGCGGTATAGAGGCCGCGCTTCGCTACGTACTGCACCACCCCGTCGGGCACCAGGTACCAGATGGGCCGCAACGCCTCTGCACGCTGCCGGCAATCGCTCGACGAGATCGCCAGCGCAGGCACCTCGACCAGTTGTAACGCGTCGGACGGCAGCTCCTGGCGCACCGCCAGGATGTGCTTACCGTCGAGCTCGTAGCCCGGTCGGCTCACACCAACGAACTTTGCCATCGAAAACAATTCCTCCCAGTTCTGCCAGGACAGGATCGACGCCAGGGCATCGGCGCCGGTGATGAAGAACAGATCGCTGTCCACGTTGAGTTTGCGCAGGTCACGCAACGTGTCGGTGGTGTAGGTGGGACCACCCCGGTCGATGTCGACGCGGCTCACCGAGAACCGCGGGTTGGACGCCGTGGCGATGACCGTCATGAGGTACCGGTCCTCGGCAGTGCTGACCGGCCGGTCGTGCTTCTGCCAGGGCTCGCCGGTCGGCACGAACACCACTTCGTCCAACTCGAACAGGTCGGCCACCTCGCTGGCGGCGACGAGGTGCCCATTGTGGATGGGATCGAACGTCCCACCCATCACACCCAGCCTGCGCCGCGTTACCACGAACAGCCAGCTTACGGCAGCGTCGACGGGCGGCCGACCCGGCGCGTAACCGACTGCGACCCGTTCAGACCGGCAACAGCCCGTCGATCACAGAGGCGAGCTGCTTGGCCGAGCGGCACTCGTGCATGGTGATCACCTCGCCGTATTTCGGCGCCGCGGAGTCCCCGCTGCCCCACAGGTGCCTCGGTTCGGGGTTGAGCCAGTGCGCGTGCCGGCTCGCCGACACGAGGTGCGCCAGCAGGTCGGCCTGCGGGTTGCGATAGTTGTTGCGTCCGTCGCCGAGCACTAGCAGCGAACTGCGCGGTGAGAGCACACTCGGGTAGCGGTCCAGGAACGATACGAAGGCATGCCCGTAGTCGGAGTGTCCGTCGCGGGTGTAGACACCCGCCTCTCGAGTGATGCGCTGTACCGCGACCGCAAGATCGGATTCGGGGCCGAACAGCTCGGTGACCTCGTCGGTGGTGTCGATGAAGGCGAAAATGCGGACCCGCGAGAACTGCTGACGCAGCGCTGCCACCAGCATCAGCGTGAAGTGGCTGAAACCGGCCACCGAGCCGGACACGTCGCACAGCACGACCAGCTCGGGCCGGGCCGGGTGCGGCTTGCGGAGCACCACGTCGATCGGCACCCCACCGGTCGACATGGACTTGCGCAGTGTCTTGCGCAGGTCGATCTCCCCGGCGCGGGAGCGACGACGACGCACGGCCAGCCGGGTCGCCAGGGTGCGGGCCAACGGCGCAACGGTCTTGCGCATCTGGCGCAGCTGTTCGCCTGAGGCGCGCAGGAATTCCACGTTCTCGGCCAGTTGTGGCACACCGTAAACCTGCACATGCTCGCGGCCCAACTGCTCGGCGGTGCGACGTTTGGTCTCGGCCTCCACCATCTTGCGCAACTGTGAGATACGCTGCGCAGCCATCGCTTTGGCGATCGCCTCCTGGGTGGGCGTGGGCTTGTCGCCGTACGGAGCCAGCAGCCCCGCGAGCAGCCGACCCTCCAGATCGTCCAGGCTCATCGCCTTGAGCGCCTGATACGCCGAGTACGCCGGCCCGCGGCTCGAGTTGTATAGGCCGTAGGTCCCGACGATCTGGGCGATCATCGCCGCTAACCGGTCGTCGAGGCCGGCCGGATCTTCGTTGTCGGAGAGCATCTGCTCCAACGCGGCCCGCATGGCATCGACATCCGCCGAAGGCAGCTGCTGTGCTCGGTCGCCGGGCGCCTCGTCGTCGGACAGTGCCGTGCGCGCGCCCAGCGCCGGCGGGAAGAACAGGTCGAACATCGCGTCATAGGTGTCGCGGTGGTCGGCGCGGCGCAGCACCGCGCACGCGATGCCCTCACGCAGCGCCTCACGGTCCCCCAGCCCCAACACTGTCATCACCCGACCGGCATCGACCGTCTCTGACGGGCCCACCGAGATGCCTTGCTTGCGAAGGGCTGCGACGAACTCGACGAGATGCCCGGGCAGGCCGTGCGGGGCCAGCGGTTGGGGCGGTCGGGTTCGACGGGAGGCCATCAGTTGAGCTTCAGCTCCCCGGCGGCTCGCTGCTGGTCGGACTGGTGTTTGAGCACAACCCCGAGCGTGGCGGCGATCATGGCATCGTCGATGGTGTCCAGGCCGAGGGCCAGCACGGTGCGGCCCCAGTCGATCGTCTCGGCGACCGACGGCAGCTTCTTGAGCTGCATGCCCCGCAGCACCCCGATGATCCGGACGAGTTCGGCCGCGATGTGCTCGGGCAGTTCCGGCACCCGGGACAAAAGGATGCGTCGCTCCCGCTCGGCATCGGGAAAGTCGATGTGCAGGAAGAGGCAACGCCGCTTGAGCGCCTCTGACAACTCGCGGGTGGCGTTGGACGTCAGCAGCACGAACGGTGGCCGCTCGGCGGTGATGGTGCCCAGTTCCGGCACCGTGACCGCGAAGTCGGACAGCACCTCCAACAGCAGGCCCTCGATCTCGATGTCGGCCTTGTCGGTCTCGTCGATCAGCAACACGGTCGGGTCGGTGCGTCGGATCGCAGTCAGCAGCGGGCGGCTCAGCAGGAACTCCTCGCTGAACACGTCGTCCTTCGTGCGGTCCCAGTCCGCTCCCTCACCTTGACCCGCCTGGATCCGCAGGATCTGCTTGGCGTGATTCCATTCGTAGAGCGCGCGGGCTTCATCGACGCCTTCGTAGCACTGCAGCCGCACGAGTTCGCTGCCGGTGCTCTGGGCGACCGCGCGGGCCAGTTCGGTCTTGCCCACGCCCGCGGGCCCCTCCACCAGCAACGGCTTGCCGAGCCGGTCTGCGAGGAAAACCGCGGTGGCAGTGGCGGTATCGGGCAGGTATCCGGTTTCGGCCAGTCGTCGTGCCACATCGTCGATATCGGCGAACAGCGGTGCCGGGCGCGCGGGCACGCACACGTGTTTCTCCCTTTTGTCGTCTAGGCCTGGCGGGTCTGGCCCTCGCCCCACACAATCCATTTCGTCGAGGTCAGCTCGGACAGTCCCATCGGGCCGCGGGCATGCAGCTTCTGGGTGGATATGCCGATCTCGGCGCCGAAGCCGAACTGCTCACCGTCGGTGAAGGCGGTGGACGCGTTGACCATCACCGCGGCGGCATCCACCCGCTCGGTGAACCGCTGTGCCGCAGCCAGATCGGTTGTCACGATGGCTTCGGTGTGCCCGGTGCCGTACTCGTTGACGTGGGCGATGGCGGCATCCACTCCATCTACTACGGCCAGCGCAATGTCCATCGACAGGAACTCCGCGCGCAGCTCGTCCTCGGAGGGGTCGGCGTGCACGGTGACACCGGCGTCCTGCAGCGCGGCGACGAGCCGCGGTACCGCGACGTCGGCGATGGACGCATCGACCAGCAGCGACTCGGCCGAATTGCACACGCTGGGCCGCCGGGTCTTGGAGTTCAGCAGGATCTTCTCGGCCAGGTCGAGGTCGGCCGACTCATGAACGTAGACATGGCAATTGCCGACGCCGGTCTCGATCGTCGGCACCTGGGCATCGCGCACCACGGCGTCGATCAGGCCGGCCCCACCGCGCGGGATCACGACGTCGACCAGACCGCGGGCCTGGATCAGGTGCGTCACACTGGCGCGGTCGTGACTGGGCAGCAGCTGCACGGCATCGGCGGGCAGGCCCTCGGCGAGCAGCGCAGCCCGCAAGGCCGCCACCAGTGCCTCGTTGGAGCGGACCGCGGAGGAACTGCCGCGTAGCAATGCCGCATTGCCGGATTTGAGTGTCAGTCCGAACGCGTCGACCGTGACGTTGGGCCGACCCTCGTAGACCATGCCCACCACGCCGAGGGGCACACGCTGCTGCCGCAGCTGCAGGCCGTTGGGCAGGGTGCGCCCCCGCAGCACCTCACCGATCGGATCGGGCAGCCCGGCGACCTGGCGCAGGCCCGCGGCGATGCCGTCGATCCGCTGCGGGTTGAGCGCCAGCCGGTCCAGCATGGCCTCCGGCGTGCCGGCGTCACGAGCCGCGTCGAGGTCGCCGGCGTTGGCCGCCAGCACCGCGTCGACGCAGGCCAGCACACTGTCGGCGGCAGCATGAAGGGCACGGTTCTTGGTGGCCGTGTTGAGGGTGGCCAACGTGCGCGCCGCGATTCGGGCGCGGCGGGCGGACTCGTGCACCTGTTCCCGCAAATCCTGCGTCGGCGCGCTCACGGGCGGTGTCTGCACACTCATCGTCCCAGGGTATCGGAGGTGTTCACCCGGCTCGACGCGCGTCAGCACACCGCTGGTTTAGCGTTGTCGACTATGGCGTCCTCACGAGTGTGCGTGGTCGGAAGCGTCAACGCCGATCTCACGTTCGCCGTGCAGACACTGCCCAAACCCGGGCAGACGGTGCTGGCATCGTCGCTGTCGTCGGCGTCGGGCGGCAAGGGGGGTAATCAGGCGGTCGCTGCGGCGCGGGCCGGGGCCTCGGTGTGCCTCGTAGCCGCACTCGGCGACGACGCTGCCGCACACTCGCTTCGCACCCACCTCGGCGCCAACGGTGTCGAACTCGCCGCGGTCGCGACCGTGCCCGGTCCCAGTGGATCGGCAGCCATCGTCGTCGACGCCAACGGGGAGAACAGCATCGTGGTGGCGCCCGGCGCCAACGCGCACCTCGAGGTGGAATCCGCCGCCGCGCGCACCGCGATCACCTCCGCCGATGTGGTGTTGATGCAACTGGAGATCCCGCCAGCGACCGCGATCGCGGCGGCCCGCCTCGCGCGAACGGCCGGCGCGGTCGTCATGCTCAACGCGTCACCACCCGGCACCCACGCTCATCAGCTTTTGGCACTGTCCGAACTGGTCGACGTGGTGGTGGTCAACGAGACCGAAGCCGCTGAATGGCATTGGCCGGTGACCCATCTCGTCATCACGCGGGGTTCGCGGGGCGCGAGCTACGTGGGTGCCGAGGAGCGGTTCGACGTGCGGTCGCCGTCCGTCAAGGCGGTGGACACCGCCGGAGCCGGCGACGTGTTCGCCGGCGTGCTGGCCGCCGATTGGCGCTCGGGGTTCGATGAGGCGCTGCGCCGGGCGTGCGCGGCCGGTGCGCTCGCGACGCTGGTGCACGGTGCGGGTGACTGCGCACCCACCGTGGCCGACATCGACGCGATGCTTGCCCGCTGAGGGGTCGTCAAGCCTCGGGAATGTCGCGCTCGATCTCGTCGAGCCAGATCCGTGCCGACATGTCCGACGGCGCCCGCCAGTCTCCGCGCGGCGACAGTGCACCGCCGGCCGACACCTTGGGCCCGTTGGGCAGTGCCGATCGTTTGAACTGGGAGAACGAATAAAACCGCTGTGCGAACACTTGCAGCCAGTGCCGGATCTCCTTGAGCGAGTAGACCGGTCGCTTGTCCTCGGGGAAGCCGGCCGGCCAGTCCCCCAGGTCGGCGTCGTGCCAGGCATGCCAAGCCAGGAACGCGACCTTCGACGGCCGGAACCCGTAGCGCAGCACCTGGAACAGCGAAAAATCCTGCAGCACATAAGGTCCGACCTTGGCCTCGCTGCTCTGGATTTCCTCGTCCTCGCCGGTCGGGACCAGCTCCGGGGTGATCTCGGTGTCCAGCACCGACTGCAGGATCTCGTTGACGTCTGAGTCCTCGGCTCCGAATTGCCGTGACGAGATCACCCACCGGATCAAGTGCTGGATCAGCGTTTTCGGCACCCCGCCGTTGACGTTGTAATGCGACATCTGGTCGCCGACACCGTAAGTCGACCAGCCGAGCGCCAACTCGGACAGGTCGCCGGTGCCCAGCACGATCCCGCCACGCTGATTGGCCAGCCGGAACAGGTAATCGGTGCGCAGGCCGGCCTGCACGTTCTCGAACGTGACGTCGTAGACCTTCTCGCCACGCCCGAACGGATGGTCCATCTCGGCGAGCATCAACTGGGCGGTTGGCTTGATGTCGATCTCTTCCAATGTCACGCCCAACGCACGGCTCAACCGGATGGCGTTGTTCTTGGTCCGGTCGCCGGTGGCGAAACCCGGCAGCGTGAATGCGAGAATGTCGCTGCGCGGCCGGTTTTCCCGATCCATCGCCCGCGCCGCGACGATCAGGGCATGCGTCGAGTCCAGCCCGCCGGACACGCCGATGACGACTTTGGGATAGTTCAGCGCGCGGAGCCGCTGCTCCAGACCGGACACCTGGATGTTGTAGGCCTCGTAGCAATCCTGTTGCAGCCGTTCCGGATCCGAGGGTACGAACGGGAACCGCTCGACCTCGCGCAACAACCCGATGTCGCCCGTCGGTGGGTCCAGCTGAAACTCGATACGCCGGAAGGCATCGACGACCACCCCGTGGTGGCGAGCGTTGTCGTCGAAGGTGCCCATGCGCCGCCGTTCGGCGCGCAGCAACTCCAGATCCACGTCGGCCACCGAGCGGCGCTCGCCGCGCGGGAACCGCTCGCTCTCGGCGAGCAGGCGTCCGTTCTCCCAGATCATGGTCTGGCCGTCCCAGGCCAGATCGGTGGTGGACTCGCCCTCGCCCGCGGCGGCGTAGACGTAGGCGGCCAGGCAGCGTGCCGATGCCGACCGAGCCAGCAGGCAGCGATCCGCGGCTCGGCCGACGGTGATCGGGCTGCCGGAGAGGTTGGCCAGCACCGTCGCACCGGCCAGCGCGGCCTCGGCACTCGGCGGGACGGGGACGAACATGTCTTCGCAGATCTCGACGTGCAGCACCAATCCCGGCAGGTCCGATGCCACGAATAGCAGATCGGCCCCGAACGGCACGTCGGCCCCGGCGACGTGGACGGTGCCATGCACCTCGTCGCCCGCGGCGACCTGCCGCCGCTCATAAAACTCGCGGTAGGTGGGCAGATACGACTTGGGGGCTACCCCGAGCACGGCGCCACGATGGATGACGACCGCGGTGTTGTAGATCCGGTGCCGGTGCCGCAGCGGGGCTCCGACCACGAGCACGGGTGCCAGGACCGCCGACGCGGCGACGATCTCCACGAGCGCCTCCTCGACCGATTCCAGCAGCGTGTCCTGCAGCAGGATGTCCTCGATCGAATAGCCGGACAGCGTCAGCTCGGGAAACACCGCGACGGCCACGCCGTCGTCGTGGCAGGCCTGCGCCAGTCTCAGCACCGATTCGGCGTTGGCGGGTGGATCCGCCAACGCCGTGTGAAGCGTGCACGCAGCAACCCGGGCAAAGCCATGTCGGTAGGCGGAGTAGAAGTCCATTGCCTTCATTGTCACCTGCGAGGCGCCCATGGCGGGGCGGCGGGCCCGATCGGGCGGCTGCGAACCATCCCCGGAATGGGCCAGCGCCTATTCTCGTGGGGGTGGATGCCCCCGAACTCGTCGCCGTGCTGGAGGGCCGTCGCGTCGCCGTGCTGACCGGCGCGGGTATGTCCACCGATTCCGGTATCCCCGACTACCGCGGTCCGGACTCGCCGCCGAGCAACCCGATGACTATCGGGCAGTTCAGGTCCGATCCGGTGTTCCGGCAGCGGTACTGGGCCCGCAATCACATCGGCTGGCGGCACATGGACGAGACGATGCCCAACGCCGGGCATCGGGCATTGACCGCGCTGGAGTCCGCCGGCGTGGTCGTCGGTTTGGTCACGCAGAACGTGGATCTCCTGCACACCAAGGCGGGCAGTCGCACGGTGGTCGACCTGCACGGCAGCTACGCCCGCGTGGTGTGCCTCGAGTGCGGTCGCACCATGTCGCGTGCCGCGCTGGCCGAGCTGCTGGAGGCCGCCAATCCGGGATTTCTCGAGCGAGCCGAGGCAGTCGGTGGGATCGCGGTGGCTCCCGACGCCGACGCGGTGGTGGCCGACACGGCGTCATTCACCATCGTCGACTGCCCGATCTGTGGTGGCATGCTCAAACCCGACATCGTCTATTTCGGTGAGAACGTCCCCAAAAGCCGTGTGGAGCAAGCCTATTCACTTGTCGATTCCGGCGATGCACTGCTGGTGGCGGGTTCCTCGCTGACGGTGTACTCGGGTTACCGATTCGTCCGCCACGCCGCCGCACACGGGATACCGGTGGCGATCATCAACCGGGGACGTACCCGGGGCGACGATCTGGCCACCGTGAAGGTCGACGCCGGCTGCTCGGAGCTGCTGACCCTGCTGGGCGGTGAACTGGCCGGGACGTGTACGGCATCGCCCGGATAGACCGGCTGGAACAGCACGCGGCGTGACAGCGGTGACGGCGCACGAAATACTCGGTGCCGCAGTGTGGTTCTGTCAGGCAGTGGGTTCTGTCTGACATTCGATGCAAAGGAGTTCGAGTTGGAAACCTGGGATGCGATCCGCGCGCGCCGAAACGTGCGGAGTTATCTACCCGATCCGGTCTCGGAGCGCGACCTGAATCGTATAGCCGAAGCCGGCTGGCGCGCGCCGTCCGCGGCGAACCGGCAGCACTGGGATTTCGTGATCGTCACCGACCGGGACCAGCTGCAAGAACTCTCGACGGTATGGCGCGGCGCCGGCCACATCGCGTCGGCGCCGGCCGCGATCGCGCTGGTCGTCCCGGAGGCTGCGGATGAGCACACCAAACTCATCGACCAATACGACCTGGGCCAGGCGACGCTGGCGATGACCATCGCCGCGACCGATCTCGGTATCGGAACCGGCCATTCGTCGGTAGGTGATCAACCCAAAGCGCGTGCCATTCTCGGCGTGCCCGACGACCACTTGGTGTCGTTTCTGCTCGGTGTCGGGTACCCGGCGGACCGCCCGTTCCGGCCCATTGTGAAACCTAATCGCCGTCCGTTCGACGAGGTCGTGCACTGGGGCCACTGGTGACCGCCACCACTGGCTTCGCGACGCGTGCTCACCGAGTTCTCTTGAGGGCGACCAGATCGTCGGCGTGTACCGCGGGCCGGCGCATCTCGACCGGCAGATCCCGAGTGGACCGGCCCATCACGGTCGCCAATTCCGACGCTTCGTAGGCGACGACACCGCGGGCCACCGTCTCCCCGTCGGGCGCACGTAGATCGACCACATCCCCGCCGTGGAACCGACCTGCCACCTGGGTGATCCCCGCCGGTAGCAGCGATCGCCGCTGGTGGATCACGGCCCGCACCGCGCCGTCGTCGAGGGTGAGCGCCCCTGCAGACTCGGCGGCATACCGCACCCAGAATCGCCGCGCCGACATCCGTTCGGAACGGGGCGCGAACACCGTGCCAACCGATGCATCTCGCAGTGCCGCAGCGGCATCGGCGGCCGCCGCCAACAGCACGGGCACGCCGGCATCGGCGGCCAACAAGGCTGACGACAGCTTGGACGCCATGCCGCCGGTTCCCAGGTGGCTGCCCCGGCCGGCGACGACGCCGTCCAGATCACCCTGCGCAGCGACCTCAGGTATGAAGCGCGCGTTGCCTTTTCGGGGATCCGAGTCGTAGAGGCCATCGATGTCGGACAACAGCACCAGGGCGTCGGCGCCGACCAGTTGCGCCACGAGAGCTGAGAGCCGGTCGTTGTCACCGAACCGGATCTCGTTGGTGGCGACGGTGTCGTTCTCGTTGACGATCGCGACCGCATGCAGCGCCCGCAGCCGGTCCAGGGTCCGTTGGGCGTTGTTGTGCTGCACCCGCATCGAGACGTCATGCGCGGTCAGCAACACCTGACCGACAGTCCGGTTGTAGGCGGCGAAAGCGGTGTTCCACGCGTTGATCAGTGCCACCTGGCCGACGCTGGCCGCGGCCTGTTTGGTGGCCAGGTCCGTGGGCCGCTTGGTCAGCCGCAACGGTTCGATCCCGGCGGCGATGGCACCCGAGGACACGATCACCACATCCGAGCCGGCTTTCATCCGGCCCTCGATGGCCTCGACGAGGTACGCCAACCGGGCCGCGTCGAACACCCCGGTGGGGGTGGTGAGCGCGGTGGTTCCGATCTTGACGACGACGCTGCGCGCGGTGCGGATCGCCTCCCGGTGAGCAGAGGATGCCGAGTGTGCGCCCGTCACTCGTCTTCGCTTCGTTCGTTGATGTTCCTCGCGTGCGCGCCCGGACTGCGCCGCTCGCGGCGGGCGGCCTTGCGCTCGGCCGCTCCGACGCGGTCTGTCTGCTCCAGCCGGATGTCGGTGCCGCGACCGGTCAGCGGCACGTCGACACCGGCGGGGGTCTGCGGTTCCCAGTCGAAGGTCATATCGCCGATGGTCACGGCACACCCCGGCCGCGCACCACGCTTGAACAGTTCATCCTCGACACCCAGCCGGGCCAGGCGGTCACCGAGATAGCCGACAGCCTCGTCGTTGTCGAAATTCGTCTGCGCAATCCAGCGTTCGGGGCGCACCCCGCGAACGATGAAGCCACCCTGCCCGTCGGACTCCACGGTGAACCCGCTCTCATCGATGGCGATGGGTCGGATCACCGGGCGTCGCGCTGCGATCTCAGGTTGGGCGTCGCGGTAGGCCTTCACCATGTCCCACAACGCAAAGGTCAAGGGGCGCAGGCCTGCACGGCTCACGGTCGACACCTCGAACACCGGCCAGCCGAACCGCCGGGCCACCTCGTCGCGGACGAAGTCGGCGAGCTCGTGCGCGTCCGGAACGTCGATCTTGTTGAGCACCACCGCCCGCGGCCGCGAGGCCAGGTCACCCAGAGCCGAATCGCCTTGCAGAGTAGGGGTATACGCGGCCAGTTCGGCCTCGAGTGCCTCGATGTCGGATATCGGGTCGCGGCCTGGTTCCATTGTGGCGCAGTCCACAACGTGCACAAGTACCGCGCAGCGTTCGAGATGCCGCAGGAACTCCAGGCCAAGTCCGCGCCCTTCGGAGGCGCCGGGGATGAGACCGGGGACGTCGGCCACGGTATAGGTGTTGTCGCCGGCCGACACCACACCCAGATTGGGCGCCAGTGTGGTGAACGGATAGTCGGCGATCTTCGGTTTGGCCGCCGAGATCGCCGACACCAGTGAAGATTTGCCTGCTGAGGGAAAACCGATCAGACCGACATCGGCAACGGTCTTGAGCTCTAGGGTGAGATCGCGGGCCTGGCCCTTCTCACCGAGCAGCGCGAAGCCGGGGGCTTTGCGCGCCCGGGACGCCAGCGCGGCATTGCCCAGGCCGCCGCGTCCGCCCACGGCGGCTTCGAAACGGCTGCCCGCTCCGACGAGATCGGCGAGCATCCGCCCGTCCTCGTCGAGCACGACGGTGCCGTCGGGTACGCGGACTTCGAGATCGGTACCTGATGCGCCGTCCCGGTTGCTGCCGGCACCCTGCTTACCGGAGGGCGCCGCGACATGCGGATGAAAGTGGAAGTCCAGCAGGGTGTGCACCTGCGAGTCTACAACGAGGACGACGCTGCCGCCGCGACCACCGTTGCCGCCGTCAGGGCCACCAAGGGGTTTGAACTTTTCGCGGTGCACCGAGGCACACCCATTGCCGCCGTTACCGGCCCGCGCGTGGATGACGACGCGGTCGACAAACCGGGACATCGGACATCCTCTCCGTCGAATGTGAAGCTATCGCGAAATCTCAGTCGAGAACTCGCAGCTGCTTCACATTCGCGGAGAATCCTCGATGTCTCAGGCCTCCGGGCGCGGAACGGGAACGATGTTCACGTTCTTGCGGCCACGCTTGGACCCGAACTCCACGGCGCCGGGGGCCAGCGCGAACAGCGTGTCGTCGCCTCCGCGGCCGACGTTGACGCCGGGGTGGAAATGAGTACCCCGCTGGCGAACGAGGATCTCGCCAGCCTTGACGACCTGGCCGCCGAACCGCTTGACGCCGAGCCGCTGTGCCGCGGAGTCGCGACCGTTACGTGAGCTGGAAGCGCCCTTCTTATGTGCCATCTAGATGCCCCTCGCTACTTAATACCGGTGACCTTGAGCACGGTCAGCTGCTGACGGTGCCCCTGGCGCTTGTGGTAGCCGGTCTTGTTCTTGAACTTGTGGATACGGATCTTCGGGCCCTTGGTGTGCTCCAAGACCTCGCCGGTCACAGCGACCTTGGCCAGGTCGTCGGCCTTGCTCGTGACGTTGGCGCCATCGACCACCAGGGCGACCGGCAGCGACACGGATGCGCCCGGCTCGGCATCGAGCTTCTCAACCTTCACCACGTCACCGGCCGCAACCTTGTACTGCTTGCCACCGGTCTTGACGATTGCGTATGTCGCCATCGTGTCCTCTGCTGTGCGGGCGCGCGCTACCGGTCGGTGCGTGCGCGGGTCTTGGGTGGCGGGGGTACCCCGCCGTCACCGGCCTGCGACTGCAGACACTGGCGACAACTGGTCAAGGGTACGTGACCAGCGGGTAGAGGGTCAAACCGCCCGTACCCCCTGCTACTCGTGGGTGGGCGGGCCGGCTGGCCGGGCAGCTGCCCGACGACGCTGCCGCCGGGCGACGGTGATCACCTGCGGAAGTTCGACCTCGTCGTCATCGTCCCCGTCGTCATCGTCCGAGTCGTCGTCTGCCGAATCCTCGTCGGTCGAGTCGTTGTCGATGACGTCGATGTCGTCGTCGACATCCTCATCATCAGAGTCCAGGTCGATCTCGTCCTCATCCGACTCTTCGTCGTCATCCTCGTCCGAGTCGTCGTCATCATCCTCGTCCGAGTTCTCGTCGTCGTCGTCATTCTCGTCGTCGTCGAGATCTTCCTCGGCGGTCTCGCGGGCCACTTGCTCGGCGGTGTCGTCGCCGCGCTCGGCAACGACACTGTCGTCCTCGGTGCTCTCGAGGTCGTCGAACTCTTCGTACTCCTTGGAGTGCTCGTCTTGTTCCTCGTCGTCGTGAAGGCGACCGTTGGCCGCGGCCATGGCCTTGAACATCGGGTGTTCTCCGGCCGGGTGGTCGGGCACCTTGACGACGGGCATGTCCTCAGGTTTGCCACCCTTCTTGCCGCGCTTGCTGCGCCGTCCACCACCACTGCTGGGCTCAGATTGGCGCCCACCGCCCGCCGACGCGGAGTCGACGGGATCACCGTGCAGCACGATCCCGCGGCCACCACAGTGCGTGCACGACGTGGAGAACGCTTCGATCAGACCGGTGCCCAATCGCTTTCGGGTCAGCTGTACCAAGCCCAGCGACGTCACCTCGGAGACCTGGTGACGCGTGCGGTCCCGGGCCAGCGCCTCAGTCAATCGGCGCAGCACCAGATCGCGATTGGATTCCAGCACCATGTCGATGAAGTCGATGACGACGATGCCGCCGATGTCGCGCAGCCGCAGCTGTCGGACGATCTCTTCCGCGGCTTCCAGATTGTTTCGGGTGACCGTCTGCTCCAGATTCCCGCCGGAGCCGGTGAACTTGCCGGTGTTGACATCGACGACGGTCATCGCCTCGGTGCGGTCGATAACCAAAGTGCCGCCCGAGGGCAGCCAGACCTTGCGGTCCATCGCCTTGGCCAACTGCTCGTCGATGCGGTGCACGGCGAACACGTCCGGGCCGACCGCTCCGTCAGAACCTGCCGGCTCATACTTCGTCAACCTGCTCACGAGGTCGGGAGCCACGGTGTTCACGTAAGAGTTGATGGTGTTCCAGGCGTCGTCGCCGGACACGATGAGCCCGGAGAAGTCCTCGTTGAACAGGTCACGGATGACCTTCACCAGCACGTCGGGCTCCTCGTAGAGGGCGACGGCCGCGCCGGCCTTCTTGTCGGTGATCTCGGCGGCCTTGGCCTCGATGCCCGTCCAGCGCTCCTGCAGTCGGTTCACATCGGAGCGGATGTCGTCTTCCTTGACGCCTTCCGACGCGGTGCGGATGATCACGCCGGCATTGGCAGGGACCACCTCGCGCAGGATCTCTTTGAGACGCTGCCGCTCGGTGTCGGGCAGCTTGCGGCTGATGCCGGTCGACGACGCCCCGGGGACGTACACCAGATACCGGCCGGCCAACGACACCTGCGTGGTGAGCCTCGCGCCCTTGTGCCCGACCGGATCCTTGCTGACCTGGACGACGACGTAGTCGCCGGGCTTGAGGGCCTGCTCGATCTTGCGGTTGGCGCCACCGAGCCCGGCGGCCTCCCAGTTCACCTCACCGGCGTAGAGCACGCCATTGCGGCCACGGCCGATATCGACGAATGCCGCCTCCATCGAAGGCAGCACGTTTTGCACGATGCCCAGGTAGATGTTGCCCACCAACGAGGCTGATGCGGCAGACGTCACAAAGTGCTCGACCACGACACCGTCTTCGAGCACCGCGATCTGGGTGTATCGGGCGCCCTCGTGCGGCGGCTCGCTGCGCACTTTGTCACGCACGATCATGGTGCGTTCGACGGCTTCGCGACGGGCCAGGAACTCGGCCTCGCTGAGGATCGGCGGGCGGCGGCGCCCCGCGTCGCGGCCATCGCGACGGCGCTGACGCTTGGCCTCCAAGCGGGTCGATCCGGATATGCCCTGGATCTCCGAGTCGTCCCCGGCAGTCTTGTCCGACCGATCGGATCGCGGCGTGCGCTCGTGCACGACGGTGTTCGGTGGATCGTCAGGCGATCCGGCGTCGTCGGAGTCTCCCGAGCCGGTCTTGCGGCGCCTGCGCCGGCGCCGGCGCCGGGTGCCGCCGTCGGTGCCGGTGCTGTCCTCGTCGCCGTCCTCGTCCGAGTCATCGGACTCCTCGCCCGAATCCTGCTCACTCTCGGCTTGATCGTCATCGGTGTCGGCGTCAGTGTCCGGGCCGTTGTCGTCGTTCTGTTCGCCACGGCCGCGACCCCGGCCCCGACGTCCGCGGCGACGCCGGCGCGCGGTAGGCCGGTCAGCCTGGTCCTCGTCGGAATCACCATCCGCATCACTGTCGGAGGACGTATCGAAGTCGTCGTCATCGTCGTCGGTATCGACGGGCTCGAAAACGATCGGCTGGGGTGCGACGAACAGCGGCAGATAGTCCGCACGTTCGGTGTGCGCCTCACGAGCCGGGGGGATGTTCGCGGTCTCCAGGATCAGCCGGGACTCGGGTTCGTCACCCACCACGACAGACTCGACCAGTGCGGGTTCAGGCTCCGATTCAGGTTCAGGCTCCGCGGCCGCGGGCTCCAGCTCAGGTTCCGATGGCTCGGGTTCCGGTTCGAACGCCACGGGCTGAGCCTCGGCGGGCAGTTCGGGTTCCGACACAACAGCCGTCGGGGACGTCTCGAACACCGCGACGGACTCAATCGCCGCCACCGGTTGCACGGACTCGACTACAACAGCATCGACCACGCTAGGTTGGACGGCGGATTCAGTCGGGGCCAAGGCCGCACGGACCCGCTCGGCGTCAGCTTTGTTGACGGTCGAGTGCGCACTGCGGTGGCGTCCGTCGAACTCGGCGAGCGCATCGAGCACCCGCCGGCTGGTGGTGCCGAGCACTCGGGCGAGCGAATGGACCCTCAGGCGTTCTGGGAGTCCGTCCTGCTGCGGAGTCTGGGTGGATAGGTCTTCGGTATGGGCATCTTCGGCCACGTATTCTCCTCAAGCCCCCGGGCGCGTCGTAACGACGCGGCCACGCGAGGGCTTCCGCTATTGGCCCGGGATACTTCACCCGGACTTGTTGTGGTCTCGCTCCGGGCGGCTCAATGGCGAACCCACCCGGTGCCTGGCTGAATGATGGCTGGACGGTCGGCGCCGCACCGAATTACGGTGGTCGCGCTCGTCGAAGTCTTCATTCGGGTGTTCAGCCTCGGTTGAGGCTGAACACCCGCGACCAGTATCCCACATCACCGCGGCCGTACCGACCAAGACCGCGTGCGGAGTTACTCCCCGGCAGATTCTCCGGGGAACCAGAGGGCGATCTCGCGGGCCGCCGACTCCAGCGAATCCGAGCCGTGCACCAGGTTGTCCTGGGTCACCAGGGCCAGGTCGCCACGGATCGTGCCCGGCACGGCCTTCTCCACCGGATCGGTGCCGCCGGCGAGCTGCCGGAATGCGGCCACCGCGCGGGGGCCCTCGACGATCGCGGCGACCACGGGGCCGGACGTGATGAATTCGAGCAGCGAACCGAAGAACGGCTTGTCCGCATGCTCGGCGTAGTGCTGCCGCGCCAGCTCATCGCTGACGTTCTTCAGCTCCAGGGCCGCCAGGGTCAGGCCCTTGCGTTCTATCCGGCCGATGATCTCCCCGACCAGGTGGCGCTCTACGCCGTCGGGCTTGATCAACACGAGGGTCCGCTCAGTCACGGCGCATAGCGTACCGTCCGCCGACTACGCGATCGTCGCCACTCCCGTATCAAGGCTGTAGTAGGCGGTGACGACCTTCACCGCGCCGGAATTCAGCCGGTCACGTATCACCGACGTCGCCACGATCGCGTCCTTGGACAGCTCGGCGTTCGCCCGCACGGTGTTGTCCAGAAGGTCGCCCTGCCGCTGCTCAGCGACGGTGATGGCCGGCGTGATCGCCGCGACCAACGCGTTCATGTCTTCTTCCGGCGCCTTGTGGTCCTGAACCGTCTTGAGCGTGGCCGACACCGCACCACAGTCCTGATGGCCCATGACAACCACCAGAGGCGCGCCCAGATGCGCCACGCCGTACTCGACGCTGTCCAACAGCGAGGCGTCGACGACGTTACCGGCGACGCGCGCGACGAACAGGTCACCCAGGCCCTGGTCGAAGATCACCTCCGGCGGCAGCCGGGAGTCCGAGCAGCTCAGCACCACCGCAAACGGCTGCTGAGACTTCGACAACGAGAGCCGACTGGCCGGATCCTGGTTCGGGTTCCGCATCTGGGCGTCGACGAACCTGCGGTTGCCGTCGCGCAATTGCTGCAGCGCGACGTCGGGGTTGGTGATCACCGGCCGCGGGGTCTCGGTGACGAACACCTCCCCGGGCGGAACGGTCACCGTGCCGGTGCTCTCCTCCGACGCGGGCTTGCCACAGGCTGCCAGCGCTGTCGCCGCACCGACGCCTACGAGCCCGAGCCAGCGGCGCCGCGAAAATGTAAGGTCCACCGCACCACTCTGGTCGCTGAGGTAAATAATTGACAGTCCTCGGCGGCCGGTGTCGTCATCTTTCTTCCGGCGAATCCTGCTGACCGGGCAGCAGGCCCCTGTCCTGTCGCCGTTTGACCTCGCCACGCAGATACAGGATCAACAGCCAGACCAGCAGGAACACGATGCCCATGAAGCCGATTCCGGGATGGATCACCACCCCGGCGATCAGCACGAACTGCAGTGCCAGGTTCATCCAGATCGCCCACGGCCTGCCCTGCAGGCCCGACATCAGGATGAGAACCACTGCCAGGCCCACCAGGTAGCCGCCCGACCACACGGTCAGCCCGTTGCCACTGTTCGCGACGACAGGAAGGGCCAACAGGACCACGATGGCTTCGAGGATCAGGGTTCCGGCCATGACACCGCGGAAGCTCTTCCACGGATCAGGTGGCGTGCTCACTGTGGGTCCTTCCCGAACAAGCTGCGTGCAGCGCCGGCGGTTACCACCGAACCAGTGATCACCATGCCTGCCCCGGACAATCCCTCGCCCTCGGCGCCGGCGTCCTCAACCAGGGCGGTGGCGGTTTCGATGGCGTCGGGCAGCGTGGACGCGGTGATGACGCGGTCCGGGCCGAAGCGTTCCTCGGCCAACTGAGTCAGCGACTCGACGTCGAGAGCGCGGGGCGAGCCGTTGTGGGTCACCACAATCTGATCGAACGCCGGTTCCAGAGCAGTCAGGATGCCGTCGACGTCCTTGTCGGCCAGCACTGACACCACACCCACCAGGTAGCGGAAGTCGAACTCTTCCCGCAAAGTTTCCGCCAGGGCTGCCGCTCCGGCGGGGTTGTGTGCGGCGTCGATGAAAACAGTTGGCGCACTGCGCATCCGCTCCAGCCGGCCCGGGCTGCGCACCGCCGCGAAACCAGCCCGCACCGCGTCGAGGTCAAGTTGGCGGTCTGCACCGGCACCGAAGAACGCCTCCACCGCTGCCAGCGCGACCGCGGCGTTATGCGCCTGGTGTTCACCGTGCAGCGGCAAGAAGATGTCCGAGTACACCCCGCCGAGCCCCTGCAATTCCAGCATCTGCCCGCCGATCGCGACCTGGCGCCCCAGCACCGCGAACTCGGAGTTCTCCCGGGCCACTGCGGCGTCGGCGCGCACGGTCTCGGCCAGCAGCACCTCCATCGCCTCGGGTGGTTGCTGGGCAATGACCGCCACGGTGGACATGTCCATTTCCAATGGAACCAGGTCGTCGGGCTGGCGGGTGATGATCCCGGCTTTCTCCCCCGCGATTGCGACGATCGTGTCACCGAGGTAGTCGGTGTGGTCGATCCCGATCGGGGTGATCACCGCAACCGGCGCATTGACGACGTTGGTGGCATCCCACCGCCCGCCCATGCCGGTCTCGACAACCGCGACGTCGATGGGGGCGTCGGCGAACGCCACGAATGCCATCGCCGTCAACACTTCGAACTTACTCATCTTCGGTCCGCCGGTCGCTTCGGACTGCCGATCGACGAGCTCGACCAGCGGCTCGATCTCGCGGTAGGTCTCGACATACCGGGCCGGTGAAATCGGTTTGCCGTCAATGGAAATCCGCTCCACCGCGGACTGTAGGTGCGGGCTGGTGGTGCGCCCGGTGCGGCGGTGCAGCGCGATCAGCAGGGCGTCGATGATCCGGCACACCGAGGTTTTGCCGTTGGTGCCCGCAACGTGGATGGACGGGTACGCCCGCTGCGGCGAACCCAGCAGCTCCAGCAGCGCGACGATCCGGGTGGTGCTGGGTTCCAGTTTGGTCTCCGGCCAGCGCTGGTCGAGCAGGTGCTCGACCTGAAGCAAGGCGGCGATCTCGTCCGGCGAAGGAATCGGGTCAGTCACCGGCTCGCTCATGCCAGACCGGCCAAGCGCGCGGTGATGCGTTCGACCTCCTCGGTGGCCACCTGCTGGCGACCACGGATCTTGTCGACCACGTCGGCGGGCGCTTTGGCGAGGAACGCGTCATTGCCGAGTTTTGCGGTAGTGGTGGTCATCTCCTTCTGAGCGGCGGCCAGATCCTTTTCCAGCCGCCGGCGTTCGGCGGCGACGTCGACGGTGCCGGATGTGTCCACCTCGACCACGACGGTGGTCTGCGACAACCGCACCTCGACGGCGGCCGACGGGGTGAATCCGTCACCGGCCTCGGTCAGCCAGGCCAGAGCAGTGATGGCGGGAAGCTGCCCGGAAAGGCCCGCGGCGGCGATGTCGGACAGCCGGGCCGGAACCTTCTGTCGATCGGCCAACCCCTGATCGCTGCGGAACCGCCGCACCTCGGTGATGAGCTTCTGCATATCGGTAATACGTTGGGCAGCAACAGAATCCGGAGCAAATCCGGATGGCTCCGGCCACGCCGCGATCACCGCCGACTCGCCACCGGTGAGGGTCTTCCACAGCGTCTCGGTGACGAAGGGCATCACCGGATGCAGCAGCTTGAGCAGCGTGTCGAGGACCGCTGCGAGCACCGCCGTGGTGTGAGGCAAACCGCCGAACAGCTGTACCTTGGCCAGCTCCACGTACCAGTCGCAGAATTCGTCCCATGCGAAGTGGTAGAGCGCTTCGCAGGCCCGGCTGAACTGATACGAGTCGAGCGCATCGTCGACCTCGGCGCGAACCTCCTCCAACCGGCCCAAAATCCAGCGGTCGGCGTCGGTCAGCTCATCCGCCGGCGGCAGTGGGGCGGGAGAGGTGCCGTTCATCAACGCGAACCGGGTGGCGTTGAACAGCTTGGTCGCGAAGTTGCGCGAGGCCCGGGCGTGGTCCTCGCCGATGGACAGATCGCCGCCGGGACTCGCGCCCCGGGCCAGGGTGAATCGCAAGGCGTCGGCGCCGAACTTCTCCACCCAGTCCAGCGGGTCGATGCCGTTGCCCCGCGACTTGCTCATCTTGCGGCCGAACTCATCGCGAATCAGGCCGTGTAGGAAGACATTCTGGAACGGCACCTGCCTGCCGCGCACCCCGTCGAGCGTGATCGCCGGGTCGTTGCCGACGAACGTGCCGAACATCATCATCCGGGCCACCCAGAAGAACAGGATGTCGTAGCCGGTGACCAGCACACTGGTCGGGTAGAACTTGGTCAGTTCGGGAGTGCGGTCGGGCCATCCCATGGTGGAGAACGGCCACAGTGCCGACGAGAACCAGGTGTCCAGCACGTCGGGGTCCTGTTCCCAGCCCTCCGGCGGGGTCTCGTCGGGTCCGACGCACACCGTCTCGCCATTGGGGCCGTGCCAGATCGGGATGCGGTGGCCCCACCACAGCTGCCGGGAGATGCACCAATCGTGCATGTCGTCGACCCAGGAGAACCACCGCGGCTCTAGGCTCGGCGGGTGAATCACGGTGTCGCCGCCCCGCACGGCGTCTCCGGCGGCCTTGGCCAGGCTCTCGACCTTGACCCACCACTGCAGCGACAGCCGCGGTTCGATGGGCTCGCCGCTGCGCTCCGAATGCCCGACGCTGTGCAGGTAGGGCCGTTTCTCGGCGACGATCCGGCCCTGCTCGGCCAAGGCCTCGCGCACCTTGACGCGCGCCTCGAACCGGTCCATCCCGTCGAATTGCGTTCCGGTGTCGGCGATTCGGCCCTTGGTGTCCATGATCGTCGGCATCGGCAGCTGGTGACGCAACCCGATCTCGAAGTCGTTCGGGTCGTGCGCCGGAGTGACTTTGACTGCGCCCGTGCCGAATTCGGGATCGACGTGGCTGTCGGCCACAATAATGATGCGGTCATCCAAAAACGGGTGCGGCAACGTCTTGCCGACCAGGTGGCGGTAGCGCTCGTCGTCGGGGTGCACGGCAATCGCGGTGTCGCCCAACATGGTTTCGACGCGGGTGGTCGCCACCACGATATGGGGCTCGTCGTCGCTCATCGAGCCGTAGCGGAACGACACGAGTTCGCCCTCGACGTCGTCATACTTGACCTCGAGATCGCTGATCGCAGTCTCGAGCACGGGCGACCAGTTGACAAGCCGCTCGGCTTGATAGATCAGCCCGGCGTCGAACAGGCGCTTGAAGATCGTGCGGACCGCGCGGGACAGACCGTCGTCCATGGTGAACCGGTCGCGACTCCAGTCCACTCCGTCGCCGATGCGGCGCATTTGCGCGCCGATGGTTCCGCCGGACTCACGCTTCCAGTCCCATACCTTCTCGACGAACAGTTCGCGGCCGAAGTCTTCCTTGGTCTTGCCGTCGGTGGCGAGCTGCTTCTCGACCAAAGTCTGGGTGGCGATGCCGGCGTGGTCCATGCCGGGCAGCCACAGCACTTCGTAGCCCTGCATTCGCTTACGCCGAGTGAGGACGTCCATCAAAGTGTGGTCCAGGGCGTGGCCCATGTGCAGGCTGCCGGTCACGTTCGGGGGCGGCAGCACGATCGAGTAGGCGGGCTTATCACTCGTGGCATCGGCAGTGAAGTAACCGGCGTCCACCCAGCCCTGGTACAGCTCAGCTTCTACCGCACCCGGCTCCCAGGACTTGGGGAGGGCGTCGGCGCGATCGTCAGGGGTGGAAGTCACCGCGCCATTCTAGGAAGGAGTGGCCCGGATACGCTAAAGCCCCCGACGCCGGTGCATTCGCTGGCGACGGGGGCTTGCGCGGGAAACGATCTCCGGGGCTACTTCTTGCCGCCCAGCAGACCGCCGAGGATCTCGCCGATGGCGTTGCCCTGGCCGCCGCCACCGCCGAGGACGCTACCGAGGATGCTGCCCAGCGGATTGTTCGCAGCGCCGCCACCGCCCGCGCTCGCCCCGCCCAGGATGCTGCCGAGGATGTCCCCGAGCCCGCCGCCGGATGCCTGGCCAGCAGATTCGGCCGGCGCGTTCTTCTGCGCGAACTGCTTGCCGACGTAGGCCAGCACGATCGGGGCCAAGATCGGCAGCAGCTTCTTGATGAGGTCTCCACCGCCGGCGCCGGTACCGGCCAGCGCCGAGGCCACCTGCCCGCTGTCGTTGCCACCGAAGATGTGAGCGACCATCTGGTCGCCCTCTTTCTGGTTCACATCGTCGACCTTCACACCGCCGTCGAGCAGACCGCTCGCGGCCTGCGCGGTGACCGCAGACTCCAGGTTGCTCGAGTCGATGTTGTCGGACTGCACATTCTGCTGCACACCGCCGAGGAGCGTGGGAACCAGCGTCTGGATGGCGTTGTTCACCTCACCTTCGTCGGCGCCCAGCTTGCTCGCAATGTCCGCTACAGGAATCTGTGCGAAGAGGTCGTCGAGATCGGCCATATTGTTTCCACCTTCGTTGCTGGCATTGATGAAGTGCTCTCCGACGACACTAGTCGAATTGATCTTGTTACACAGGTGTTCTGCTCGACCCGGCCGATTCGGCTCAGGCCAGTGCGGTGGTCTCCAATTGCACGTCGGCAGCCGGGAATCGGGCCAGGAGCGCGTCGCCCATCGTCGCCACGTAGCGCGCACCCGAGTGGTCCTGGTGTAGGTCTCGACGCGGCAGTGCCCGTGCGTGCGGGCTTGTTCGCTGGGACCGGTACCGGGTTTGATCCGGTGATCGCCGCGGCTGCCACCGGGGCAATCTCGCCACCCCGCCGTTACCCGAGCAGATCAGGCAGTTGAACGTCTTCGCCGCGCAGATGCTGACCGAGGAACGCAGTGACCACCTGATACCAGATCTTGGCGTGTTGCGGCGCCAACACCCAGTGGTTCTCCGTCGGGTAGTAGAGGAAGCGATGCGGGCTCTGGCCGTTCTCGTCGGCGGGCAGCCCAGAGGCGGACAGCAGCTCATACCAGAGCCGCAGGGCTTCGCCGATGGGCACGCGATAGTCCTTGTCCCCGTGGATCACGAGCATCGGCGTGTGGATCTGTCCGACGTAGCGGTGCGGCGAATTGCGCTGTGTCATTTCGGGTGTCATCTCGCGAGCCCACCAGAACGCGCTGTCGGTGGTCGGCCCGAACTGGTCGAGCGCCCATAGGCTGGCGTGGGTGACGATCGCGTCGAACCGGTCGGTCTGCCCCGCGATCCAGTTGGCCATGTAGCCGCCGAACGAACCGCCCATCGCCGCGGTCCGGGAATCGTCGATCCGCGGATGCTCGCACGCCGCGTCGACGGCAACCATCAGGTCGGTGTACGGCTCGGCGCCCCATGCGCCCCAACCCCGTTGGACGAACTGCTGACCGTAGCCCGTGGACAGCCCCGGATCGGGCATCAACACTGCATAGCCGTGCGCGGTGAGCAGCCACGGATTCCAGCGCCAATGCCAGGTGTTCCAGCTGCCCAACGGACCTCCGTGGATCCACAGCACCAATTCGGCCGGCTCGTCACCCTCCGGCAGCGTCAACCATGAGCGGACCGGTGTCCCGTCGTCGGCAGTAGCGACCAGTTCGGTGAGTGTGCCGGGGAGTTCGGGAATCTCCACGCACGGCAACTCGGTGACCGCGCCATCCGGGTCGAGCCGTACCGGGTGCGGCGGCACCGCATAGGAGCTGCGCAGTGCGTAGATGACCCCGCCCGGCGCCGGGCACACGTCGGTGTAGGAGTAATCGTCGTCGGTGAGCTTGGCAACCGCCCCGCTGTTCGGGTCCACGGTGAAGATCGGCCGGCGCCCTTGCTCGTCGGCGGTGACGATCAACGCCGCCGAGTCCGCTGTCCAGGCGACCGTGGCCGGCCAACGATCCCAGTTTGTGGTGAGCTCCACGGGTTCTTCACCGAAGCGCATGCAGCACAACGTGATCCGCGGCGCTTCGGTAGGTGTCGAATGGGTTTCCCTGGTGAATGCCACCGCACTGCCGTCGGGTGCGATGGCAGGGTGTTCCAGTTCGGCGTCGGGTTCCTCGGCGATCGTGGTGGGCGTCCCGCCGCCTCGGTCGATGCGGACCAGCGCGGACCGGTTGGCTACCCCGGGCCCGGGCACGTGCCAGGAGGTGACGAGGAAGTCACCGTCGGAGCTGAGGTCGAAGGTGGTCTCGCGCAACGCCTCCCCCGGATGGGTCGTGAGATCGGTTGGCCCGTCGGTATCCAGCAGGTGCGGCTGGTCGGGACCGAGATCGTGGTCCCAGTACCGGACCGGATATCCGGTGTGCAGCACGGCCGATACCGCGGTGTCCTTGCGCCGCTCCCGCAACGCCTTGTCCTCGGCGACGCTTCCGGCCGAGGCCAGCAGCACGGCGGTGGCGACGGTGACCTCCGCGGACCGCGCGCTGGCCATACCGCTGACCCCACCGGGCATGCTGAACATCTCGACTGCCTCACCACCCGCAGCAGGCAAGCGCCACAATGCCGCAGGCGCCGTGTCGTCCTCGGTGCTCGCCTGCGTCGGACGTGCCGCCAGGAACAACAGATCACCCGCACCGGTGAAGGTCGGCGCGGACTCTCCTTTCGCACCGTG
The DNA here is from genome assembly GCF_000373905.1 of Mycobacterium sp. 155. Classification (NCBI taxonomy): domain Bacteria; kingdom Bacillati; phylum Actinomycetota; class Actinomycetes; order Mycobacteriales; family Mycobacteriaceae; genus Mycobacterium; species Mycobacterium sp. 155. The sequence continues at coordinate 663,274 of NZ_KB892705.1, read as the reverse complement.
GGTCAGCCGCCGTGCGGGCTGTTGCCCATTGACATCCAATTCCCAAACCGCAGTGACGAATTCGGTGCGCTTGTCATTCAGCGTACTGACCGTGGTAACCAGGCGCGAACCGTCCGGCGACACGGCAAGGCCCGACACTCGGGGCAGCGCAAGGTAATCGTCGAGATCGTGAAACGGGGTCATGCTCACCCACCGTAGCCGTGTGACGGCCGACCGCCCGGGTAACCGGCCGGCGACTTCGGCACGAAGCTGCTGACCGCTGCAGTCCCCCTCAACGCCCGTTTGGCTAGATTCGAGCCATGGCACAGTCCGTCCTCGTCGTCGGTGCCGGTATCACCGGCCTGGCCACCGCAGTCGCGTTGCAACGTCGGGGATTCCAGGTGAGGGTGCTCGAAGTCCGCGCCGACACGTCGGCGGGTACGGGCATCAGCATCTGGCCCAACGCCTTGGCGGCGCTCGACGAGCTCGGCCTCGGCGACGCGGTCCGGGCCGCGGGCGGACGGGTGACGGCCGGAGCGGCGCGCTGGCACGACGGCACGTGGCTGCGACGCCCTGAGCTCGAACGGTTCATCCGCGCGCTCGGTGAACCGCTGGTCGTCATCCGGCGGGCCGAGCTGACCGACATCCTGAGTGCACCGTTGTGTCCGGGAACCGTCGAATACGGCGTCGGTGTGCGCGGGCTCGCGGTCACCGAGGACGGTGTGCGCGTCACCCTCTCAGACGGATCCGCGCGGAATGCCGCAGCCGTGGTCGGCGCCGATGGTGTCGATTCGGTGGTGACACGCCATCTGAACGGACCGCTCGCCCGACGCTACGTCGGCTATACCGCGTGGCGTGGTGTGGCCAGACATCGGATCGACCCCGACATGGCCGGCGAGACACTGGCCGCCGGGGTGGAGGTAGGTCATGTGCCGATGGGCGCCGAGCACACCTACTGGTTCGCGACCGAGCGGGCACCCGAAGGCGCCACGAGTTCCGTCGGGGAGCTGGCATATCTGCAGCGCACGTTCGCGTCGTGGGCCGAACCGATCCCGACCCTGCTGGCCGCGACGGATCCCGCCGACGTGCTGCGCAACGACCTCTACGATCGCGACTCGGCCCGGCGCTGGGCCCGCGGGCCTGTGGTGGTGGCCGGAGATGCCGCGCATCCGATGCGCCCGCATCTGGGTCAGGGCGGCTGTCAAGGCCTCGAGGACGCGGCGATCCTGGGCGGGCTGGCGGCCCGGGCGCCCGATCTGGCGACTGCCTTCGCGCGGTTCACGACGCTGCGACGCCGCCGCGTACAGATGATCGTGCGTGAATCGCGGCTGATCGGCCGCGTCGTGAATCTACGTCCCGCCGTCCTCAGCGCGGCCGCCACGCGAGCCAGTGTGCTGGTGCCCGAACCCGTGCTCACCCGACATCTGGCGACCATCGCGGCGCACTCAGCGTTCACTGCCGCGCCCTGACGTCTCAGCGCGGCGCGCCGAGGGAGGCCAGCGGGTTCAGCAGGGTCGAGCAGAGCCTACGTAAGTCGAAGATCCCCAGCACCGCGCCGGGACGAACAGCCGCGCAGCCCGTCGTGGCCACCGGCGCAGGCGCACTCCAGCCGACGGGAGCGCCGCCCTGTGCGCCGCACTTGGGCCAGGCTCCCAGCCCCTGCGTGGCCAGGACGTTTTCGGCGACCCGGATCTGTTCCTCCCGAGACGCGGTGGCCGGGGAACCCACGCCGCCGTGCGCGGCCCAGGTGGCCGGTTTGAACTGCAGACCCCCGTAGGCGCCGTTACCCGTGTCCGTGGACCAGTTGCCGCCAGATTCACACGCGGCAATGGCGTCCCAGTTGACGGTGTCGGCGGCCGCGGTGGGAGTAGATAGACCGAACGACGACGTCAGTGGAGCGAGGACCAACGCCGCGGTTCCTGCAAAAAGCCAGAAACCCCTGGTCAATGCGCTGCGAATGGTGCTCATCGTGGCCCTTCCCCGACCGTCGAATCCAGGCCGCACACCAACAAGGTCACGTTCTCGCATCTGTGCGGTCACTGTTTGCATCGTGTGATCAACGTCACGCGTTACAGGGGAGGCTGAAGATTTTTTTGAGACTGGAGCAACCCGAGAGCTTGGTGAGCAAAAAGAAAGAAGTGGTGCCGGGCGGTCGCCCGGCACCACTTCTGTCAACGCGTCTGGTTCGTGCTCGATCAGCCGCGACGGCCGCACACCGGCCAGGCGCGGATGCCCTGAGAGTGCAGCACATTCTCGGCGACACGGATCTGCTCCGACCGTGAGGCCTGGTGCGGCGACCCGGCGCCACCGTTGGCACGCCAGGTGCTCATCGTGAACTGCAGGCCGCCGTAATAACCGTTGCCGGTGTTGGTCGACCAGTTGCCACCCGACTCGCAGGCCGCAACGGCATCCCAGTTGACACTGTCCGCATTGGCGGTGCCGGTGGTCAACGCCATCGGGGCCACAGCGAGGGCTCCAGCGATAGCGGCCATGCCGAACGTCTTGCGGATGTTCTTCACTTCGATCCTTTCGCCAAGCGCGCGCCACCCGCACCCGCTCATGCGGGCGCGGCAGCCTGTTACAGGCCGGAAGGGTTGGTTCGTACCGTCTCGGTCAGGCACGAAAGGGGGGGCCGAAACGCCCGGCCGGCATCTCATCCGGCCTCCGCAAGGGCGTTCTCGCCGACGCGGCCCCGCTCACACGCAGGTTCTTGGTTTTGGAATTGTTTGCTCCGTTGTGGAGCCGATAGGGACCGTACAAAGGTCTCGAAGAGAAGTCATATCGATCTATAACCGATCGCAGAAAGATAACGGTCATATTACGAGACGATGAGAGAATCGTTTATGCAGGTCAACTCTGCATTTATCGTCGATCTATGGCCAACCGTCCTACCAGGACAAAGTGAGGCATATCACCGCGATTCTGTGACCTGAACCACCCGTAAAACCCATGGATATCGACCAGATTGCCCGCCGGCGGGCACAAAACGACTGGTCATCGCCATAGACGAGTGCTACCCGCGTTTGGCGACGGAATTTTGTTCGCTGGCGACAGGGCAGCGCCGCCATCATCGTAGCTACGAATAATGTTGTTGCACAGCAGATTCCATGACATATGCCGATCGTCCCCAGTTGATCAAGTCCCGCGATGATGCGCTAATACCTTATTACACAACTACTTTCGTCGATCATGCCGATGATAGGCAAGTGCCGACGGGCATGTCCGTTTCTCGGATTCGCATAGACATCGTGGTCAATACCACTTTTTCACCACCCGCCTACCGACACATCCGATCGCCGTGAAACGGCTCTGATCACGTCGTCCAGTGAAAGTTCAATGGCCACAGCATCTTTCGCTCGAAGCGATGACGAGTGTCGGTCTCCGCCTCAGCGATCATCTGAAATACCCGCGCGTCATATATGGACGAATAATTTCGGAATAATATCGGAACGATAAATTCAGCCCGATGGCGCTGCAAATTTCTAATTTGCTGATAGATCTGCAAGCGTGTTGACGTTGGCCAGCGCGCGTTGTTCGGCCAGGACCACCCGCTGGGTGTCGACCGATTCGGCCAGGGCCCGCATACTCCGCTCGCCCGCGGCCACCAGTTCGGCGATGCGTGTGGTCAGCGCGCTGCGGTAGATACCGGCGAGGTAGTGGTCACGGCCGTCCCAGGGCAACACGATGTCGGCGTGCAGCCGCACAGCCGGCCCGACCAGCTCATCGATGAGGTCAGCAGACATGTACGGCATGTCCACCGCGCAAACAAAGGCCAGTTCCCGACCGGCATCGGCCGCCGCGCGCAAGCCACGACCGGTAGCGACCAACGGGCCCACGCCGCGGATCTCGTCGCGCAGAATCTGCGCGGACAGCACGGGTAGGGGTTGGCCAGGTGCCGCGATGACGAACACCGGCGAACACCGCACGCTTACCGCGGCGACCACTCGCTCTACGAGCGTCGAACCCTCGAACGGGAGTGTGGCCTTATCGCGCCCCATACGGCGGGAGGCTCCACCCGCGAGGACGACGGCAGCCAACGGCACGGGTGATGTCACGCCTGTGACGTTAGCGCACGCGCACGTGAGGAGCAGGAAGACGGCGCGCACGCGAGGAGCAGAAGTCAAGTGAGCGCACGTGAGGAGCAGAAGTCAGACCGGCACGCGAGGAGCAGAAGTCAGCGTGCCCTGGTCAGTCGACGGTCCACGTGTCTTTGCCGCGCAGCAGCTCTTGCAAGGCGGCCGCGTCGTGCGGCCTGGCGTCGCGTGCCGAGCTGATCTGCTGACGGGCAGCGTCGTCATAGGTCGGCTTGCTGACCATCCGGAAGATGCCCATCACCATGTGCTCGAGGTTCTGCTCACTCAACCGCGACAACGCGAACGCGTAGGCCGGGTCCTCGACGTGAGCGTCGTGCACCACGATCTGTTCGGTGGTCACGTCGGCGGTCTTGGCCACTTCGAAGCCGTAGCCAGACTGGACCACGCAGTACTCGCCGTCGGTACCGAAGGTGATCGGCTCGCCGTGCCGCAGGTTGATCAACCGGTCCTCGGCGCCCTCCTTGCGGAGCGCGTCGAACGAGCCGTCGTTGAAGATCGGGCAGTCCTGCATGATCTCGACCAGCGCCGCACCGCGGTGGGCCGCAGCGGCACGCAGCACCTCGGACAGGCTCTTACGGTCGGAATCCAGTGCGCGGCCGACGAACGTCGCCTCGGCGCCGAGGGCCAGCGACACCGGGTTGAACGGGTAGTCCAGCGAGCCCATCGGCGTCGACTTGGTGACTTTGCCGGTCTCCGACGTCGGCGAGTACTGACCCTTGGTGAGGCCGTAGATCCGGTTGTTGAACAGCAGGATCGTGATGTTCATGTTGCGGCGCAGCGCGTGGATCAGGTGGTTGCCGCCGATCGACAGCGCGTCACCGTCACCGGTGACGACCCACACCGACAGGTCTGGTCGGGCCAGCGCCAGTCCGGTCGCGATGGTCGGGGCACGGCCGTGGATCGAGTGGAAGCCGTAGGTCTCCAGGTAGTACGGGAACCGGCTGGAGCAGCCGATGCCGCTGATGAACGCGATGTTCTCGCGGCGCAGGCCCAGCTCGGGCAGGAAGTTGCGGATGGTGTTGAGGATGACGTAGTCACCGCATCCGGGGCACCAGCGGACCTCCTGGTCGCTGGTGAAGTCCTTGCCTTTCTGAGGCGTGTCGGTGGTAGGCACCAGGGCCGTCTTGGTCAGGGCCGTCAGGCCGAGATCCTTGTGGTCCGCACCGATGAACTGGGCCGATGCGCGATCCGCTTCGCTTCTCGCTGTTGTCATGCGCTCGCTCCCACAGACTCGACAGTGGCCGCCGCCAACCTTGCGAACTTGGCCTTGTCACTTTCCTTTTCACCCAATGACCCGTCCAGGGCGGCGTCGATGATGCCCTCGACCTCATCACCGAGGAAGGCCATACCCTCCACCTTCGTCACCGACTGAATGTCGACCAGGTATTTGCCTCGCAGCAGCAGCGCAAGCTGACCGAGGTTCATCTCCGGCAGCACCACATTCGGGTAGCGCTTCAGCACCTCGCCGAGGTTGGCCGGCAACGGGTTGAGGTAGCGCAGATGCGCCTGAGCGACCTTGATGCCCTTGCGCCGGGCGCGGCGGCAGGCCTCACCGATCGGTCCGTAGCTGCTGCCCCAGCCCAGCATCAGCAGTTCCGCGTCGCCGCTGGGATCGTCGACCTCGAGATCGGGCACCGCGATACCGGCGACCTTCTCCTGACGCAACCGGACCATCAGGTCGTGGTTCTTCGGTTCGTAAGAGATGTTGCCCGACCCATTGGCCGCCTCAAGCCCACCGATGCGGTGCTCAAGGCCGGGAGTGCCCGGCACGGCGAACTGCCGCGCCAAGGTCTCCGGGTCACGGGCGTAGGGCTGGAACGGCTTGCCTTCCTCAGCGAAGGTGTGCTCGATCGGCGGGTAGGTGGTGACGTCAGGGATACGCCACGGTTCCGAGCCGTTGGCGACCGCGCCGTCGGAGAGGACGATCACCGGGGTGTGGTAGTGCACCGCGATGCGCGCGGCCTCGACCGCGATATCGAAGCAGTCAGACGGGGACCGGGGTGCCAGCACCGCAACCGGCGACTCACCGTTGCGGCCGAACATCGCCTGCAGCAGATCGGCCTGTTCAGTCTTGGTGGGCAGGCCTGTCGAGGGGCCACCGCGCTGCACGTCGATGACGATCAGCGGCAGTTCGGTCATCACCGCAAGGCCTATGGCCTCGGACTTCAGCGAGATCCCCGGGCCCGAGGTGCTGGTGACACCCAGTGCGCCGCCATATGAGGCTCCGATGGCCGCACCGATGCCGGCGATTTCGTCCTCGGCCTGGAAAGTCAGCACATTGAAGTTCTTGTGCTTGGACAGCTCGTGGAGGATGTCCGACGCCGGCGTGATCGGGTAGGTGCCGAGCACCACCTGGATATCGGCAAGCTGGCCGGCCGTGACGATGCCGTATGCAAGCGCCGTGTTGCCCGAGATCTGGCGGTACTCACCGGCGTCGAGCTTGGCCGGCGACACCTCGTAGGTGGTCGCGAATGCCTCGGTCGTCTCGCCGTAGTTCCAGCCGGCCTTCAAGGCCAGCACATTGGCCTCGGCGATTTCAGGCTTGCCGGAGAACTTCTCCCGGATGAAGTTCTCGCTGTGCTCCAGCTCGCGGCCGTACATCCACGACAGCAGCCCGAGCGCGAACATGTTCTTGGCGCGCTGGCCGTCCTTCTTCGTGGCGCCGATCGCCTCGACCGCTCCCAGCGTCAGGGTGGTCATCGCGACCGACTGCACGACGTAGTCGGAGAGCTCATCGGTCTCCAGCGGGTTGGTGTCGTAGCCGACCTTGGCCAGGTTGCGCTTGGTGAACTCATCAGAGTTGGCGATGATCAGGCCGCCGCGCGGAAGATCGGAAACGTTGGCTTTGAGTGCGGCCGGGTTCATCGCGACCAGCACATCGGGACGATCACCGGCGGTGAGGATGTCGTAATCGGCGATCTGGATCTGGAACGACGACACACCGGGCAGCGTGCCCTGTGGTGCGCGGATCTCTGCCGGGAAATTCGGTTGGGTGGCAAGGTCATTGCCGAAGAGCGCCGCCTCCGAGGTGAAGCGGTCACCGGTCAGCTGCATGCCGTCGCCAGAGTCACCGGCGAATCGGATGACTACCTTCTCCAGTTTTTGTCTCGGCGCGGCGCCGTTGCCGTTTCCGTTGTCTCCCACGGCTCCCGCCTTTCACACTGTTCGGCCGCCTCGCCGTGTCGCTGCCCTCTCAGACGCGCCGCTGGTTCGACGTCCACCAAAATTTTGATGTCACTAGCAGTACCGATTATTGCACTGTTCTTAGGTTGTCCTTTACCGCGGCCCTGTCCGACACGCGGGCGATAAGTCGCCAAAGGTGCTGATCAGTGACGTGTAACAGACCCGGATGAGACAGCATTGTGGTTTTCATCACCTTCGAGAGAATGTCATTTTCTAAGAACGGCTACCGATGAGTGGCCCCGGGCTAGCGCTCGGCCAGGACACCGCGCCTACAGTTCTGGTGCTATCCGCACGCGCTTGTCGAGTTCCTGAGCGACAAGCTCACTGGCCAGTTCGGCGGCGCGCCAGGGGTCTGCCCCCACAGCCCGGTTCGCGACGTAACACGCGGTGAACATGTCCCCGGCCCCTGTGCCCTGCACGCCCATCACCCGCCAGGCCGCGGGCACCCGCACGACAGCGCCGTCGGCATAGACGTCACAGCCCTCCGAGCCGTAGGTCACCACGATCTCCGGTACGCCGAGCCGCTCGGCCATCGCCGCATCGAACGGACCGTCGGCGACGATCACCGCCTCGTCCTCGGCCAGTTTGAGCATGTCGAGGTGACGCAGCAGATCGGGCGAGAAGTTTCGGTCCTGGACCAGTGGGCCCAGCCGGTCGGCCCGCACCAGCCCTTGGCCGTCGTAGGCGATGCGGTGCCCACGGGCAGCCAGATGCGCCAGGGTGGCTGCGGGGAAATCGGTGCGCAGCAGCGGCGCCAGGTGGATCCAGGTGGTCTGCGGGTCCACGGTGTCGACGTCTGCCGGGGTCCACACGGGCCCGAGCGCATCGACCGACATGCGCCGGTGATCGGTGTCGTCGTAGTCGAGCCGAAAACCGCTCGTGCGGTCGGCCGGCAGGAACCGCACCATCGACCCGAAGCGGTCCAGCACGCCGTCGAACAGCTCATGGTCGGCCTCTGCCCCCATCGCCACGATGTGCCGCATCCCGGCAGCCGATTCCAGCGCCACTCCGGCGAACGACGCACACCCGCCCGGGCTGGGTGACGAACCGTCGATGATGTCGATCGCCAGATTCCCCAGCACTGTCACGCCCGGGACGAGCTGTTTCGGCATCGAACGAGTCTCCCGGTGCTGGTGGTCTGTGTGGTCTGAGCGCACGCACATGGCTGTGCGGCGAAATGGTAGCGGGACCGTGCAGCGTCCGGACGGAACCCGTGGTGCATCCCGTATAGGGCTAGGTTGGAAACGTGACTGGGAGCAGGCCTCCGTGGGCCGGGTAACCACGCGCCGCCGCGCCGCCCATCTGAACGCGTCCGGGGTGGAGCGGCGGGCCGAGACGCTCGTCGTCGAAGAACCCTTGGAGATCCGGGTCAACGGCACACCGATCACCGTCACCATGCGGACACCCGGCTCGGATATCGAACTGGCCCAAGGCTTTCTGCTCACCGAGGGAGTCATCGGGAATCGCGATGATGTGCTGACCGTGCGGTACTGCCGGGGCGCCACCGAGAACGGCGTCAACACCTACAACGTGCTCGATGTGACCTTGGCGCCGCATGTCCCGCCTCCTGCCGTCGACATCACCCGCAACTTTTACACCACGTCCTCATGCGGGGTGTGCGGCAAGGCATCACTGGAGGCGGTGCGGCTGATCAGCCGATACTGCCCGGGCGACGATCCGTCCACGGTCTCCGCCGACGCGTTGTCGGCCATGCCGCCCCGGCTGCGGAAAGCCCAGAAGATCTTCGCCACCACCGGCGGCCTGCACGGGGCCGCCCTCTTCACCACCGACGGCACCATGTTGGTGGTGCGCGAGGACATCGGCCGGCACAACGCGGTCGACAAGGTGATCGGCTGGGCGCTCGAACAGAACCGCATACCGCTGACGGGCACCGTGCTCCTGGTCAGCGGCCGGGCCTCGTTTGAACTGACGCAGAAGGCCGCGATGGCAGGTATCCCCATCCTCGCCGCAGTGTCCGCACCGTCCTCGCTGTCTGTCGACCTGGCCAGTCAATCGGGCCTGACCCTGGTCGCGTTCCTGCGGGGCGAGTCGATGAATGTCTACACCCGCTCTGACCGGGTGCTCTCTTAGCCTCGCCAGCAGACACGCAGGTCCCCGCCACGCCGCGTTTCGCGTACCGCGGCGTCTGCTCGCCGGGCGACGTGACAGGGCGCTTCTCCCCCGCGCATGCAAAAAGCCCCGCCGTGGCGGGGCTTTTTCGCGTAGTCGGTCAGGCGCTCTTGTCGCGGCGCTCCGCACGGGACGGCTTGCGCGGCACGATCGTCGGAAGCACGTTGTCCTGCACGGTCTCCTTGGTGACGACAACCTTGGCGACGTCGTCGCGACTGGGGATGTCGTACATAACCGGCAGCAGCACCTCTTCCATGATCGCGCGCAGGCCGCGGGCGCCGGTGCCGCGGTGGATGGCCTGATCGGCAATGGCTTCCAGCGCCTCGTCGGTGAACTCCAACTCGACACCGTCCATCTCGAACAGCCGAACGTACTGCTTGACCAGCGCGTTCTTGGGCTCGGAGAGGATCTTGACCAGCGACTCCTTGTCGAGATTGGTCACTGAGGCCACGACCGGCAAGCGGCCGATGAACTCGGGGATGAGCCCGAACTTGATCAGGTCCTCGGGCATCACCTCGGCGAAATGATCCTGGGTGTCGATCTCGGCCTTGGACCGCACCTCAGCGCCAAAGCCCAAGCCGCGCTTACCAACCCGGTCAGAGACGATCTTCTCCAACCCAGCGAACGCGCCCGCGACGATGAACAACACGTTGGTGGTGTCGATCTGGATGAATTCCTGATGCGGATGCTTGCGACCGCCCTGCGGCGGTACCGAAGCCTGGGTGCCCTCAAGGATCTTCAGCAACGCCTGCTGGACGCCCTCGCCGGAGACATCACGGGTGATCGACGGGTTCTCGCTCTTGCGGGCGATCTTGTCGACCTCGTCGATGTAGATGATGCCGGTCTCGGCGCGCTTGACGTCGTAATCGGCGGCCTGGATCAGCTTGAGCAGAATGTTCTCGACGTCCTCGCCGACATACCCGGCCTCGGTCAGCGCCGTCGCATCCGCAATGGCGAACGGAACATTGAGCATCTTGGCCAGCGTCTGGGCCAGATACGTCTTGCCGCAGCCGGTGGGCCCCAGCATCAGGATGTTCGACTTGGTCAGCTCTACCGGCTCGGAGCGCGAGTCGCGGGACTTCTCCCCCGCCTGAATGCGCTTGTAGTGGTTGTAGACAGCCACCGCCAGAGTCCGCTTCGCGGTGTCCTGACCGATTACGTAGCCCTCAAGGAACTCGCGGATTTCCGCAGGTTTGGGCAGCTCGTCGAGCTTGACGTCGTCAGCGTCGGCGAGCTCCTCCTCGATGATCTCGTTGCACAGGTCGATGCACTCATCACAGATATAGACGCCGGGACCCGCGATGAGCTTCTTGACCTGCTTTTGACTCTTTCCACAGAACGAGCACTTCAGCAGATCACCGCCGTCTCCGATGCGCGCCATTCGGGGGGTCCTACTTCCTGTTGACGGTCAGTCGTTTCGCCATTCCGAGGGTTTCCCCGGGCGTTAACCCGACGCTACCCGTTCGCTCCTCCGCGGTGCGACCGATAAAGCCGAATCGCGTCGGTGATATTTACCTGTGCAGGAGAACATATCGTCTCCGGCGGCCTACCACCCGTCAGCGCGCTGACTGTTTCGTGGGCGTGTCGCTGCCGGAGACGTCGGTCGGGTTACGACTTCTGCGCCGACAACTTCCGGTACTCCAGCACCGTGTCGATGATGCCGTAGTCCTTGGCCTGCTCCGCGGTGAGAATCTTGTCGCGATCGGTGTCCTTGCGGATGATCTCGGGATCCTTGCCGGTGTGCCGCGCCAGCGTGGTCTCCATCAACGTACGCATGCGCTCGATCTCGGCGGCCTGGATCTCCAGGTCGGAGAACTGGCCCTGGATGACGCCACCGAGCGAGGGCTGGTGGATGAGCACGCGGGCGTTCGGCAGGGCGAGGCGCTTACCGGGAGTACCGGCGGCGAGCAGCACCGCGGCGGCCGACGCGGCCTGACCCAGGCACACGGTCTGAATGTCGGCCCGCACGTACTGCATGGTGTCGTAGATGGCCATCAGTGATGTGAACGAACCACCCGGCGAGTTGATGTACATGGTGATGTCGCGGTCGGGATCCAGCGACTCCAGGACCAGCAGCTGCGCCATGATGTCGTTGGCCGACGCGTCGTCGACCTGCACGCCGAGGAAGATGATGCGCTCCTCGAACAGCTTGTTGTAGGGGTTGGACTCCTTGACGCCGAAGCTGGAGTGCTCGATGAATGACGGCAGGATGTAGCGGGCCTGCGGCTGAAGGCGGGGATCAGTGTGGTCGATCATTTGTCTAGTCCTGCTCCCGGTCCGGTGCCGTTGACGTTGGCGCTGGTGATGATGTGGTCGACAAAGCCGTACTCGAGGGCCTCCGGCGCGGTGAACCAGCGGTCGCGGTCGGAGTCGGCCTCGATGCGCTCGATCGTCTGCCCGGTGAACTCGGCGTTGAGCCGGAACATCTCCTTCTTGATGACCGCGAACTGCTCAGCCTGGATCGCGATGTCGGCCGCGCTGCCCGTGACACCGCCGAGCGGCTGGTGCATCAGGATCCGGGCGTGCGGCAACGCGTAACGCTTGCCCTTGGTGCCGGCGGCAAGCAGAAATTCACCCATCGACGCGGCCATGCCCATGGCGTAGGTCGCGATGTCGCACGGCGCCAGCACCATGGTGTCGTAGATCGCCATGCCGGCGCTGATCGAGCCGCCGGGCGAGTTGATGTACAGATGGATGTCCTTGGTCGGATCCTCCGCCGACAGCAGCAGAATCTGCGCACACAGCTTGTTGGCAATGTCGTCGTCAACTTGGGAGCCCAGGAAGATGATCCGCTCGGCGAGCAAGCGCTCATAGACGGAGTCGACGAGGCTGAACCCGCTCCCGTTCGAACGCATGTCAGTCACGACTGGATACCTGCTTTCTCTTACGTCTTGGTACTGACGACATTAACCAAACCGCGCGGCCACGCAGTCCCTGACAGGGGCGCGTTCGCTCACAGCGTCACTCGGCGCTGTCGGCGTCCTTTTCGGCCTCGTCACCGTTGTCCTCGATGCCCTCGGCCTGCTCGCCACCGGACGGTCCGAAGTACTCCGTGGTGTCGACAACAGTGCCGTCGGTGTCGGTGACAGTGGCGGCATGCACCACAGCGGCGATGGTCAGCCCGCGACGCACATCGGCGAACATCGCCGGCAGCTGGTTGTTCTGCTGCAGGATCTGGACCAGTTGCTGCGGCTCGATGCCGTACTGACGCGACGTCAGCACCAAACGCTCGGTGAGGTCGTCCTGGCTCACCTGGATGCCGAGCTTGTCGGCCAGCGCATCGATCAGCAGCTGGATCTTGACAGCCTTCTCCGCGTTGGTGCGGTTGTGGGCGTCGAATTCCTCACGGCTGCTGCCCTGCTCGGTCAACTGCTCGGCGAAGCGGTCCTCGTCGTGTTCGAGGCCATGGATCGCGCCGTGCAGGGTGTCGTCGATATGGGCCTGCACAATCTTCTCCGGCAGGGGCACCTCGGTCTGCTCCAGCAGTTCCTCGAGCGCCCTGTCGCGGATCTCCTCGGCCTGCTGCATGCCCTTGGCGCGCTTCACCTGATCGACGAGACTGCTCTTGAGTTCTTCGAAAGTGTCGAATTCGCTTGCCAGCTGAGCGAATTCGTCGTCGGGCTCGGGAAGCTCGCGTTCTTTGACCGACTTCACGGTTACGGTCACCTCGGCGTCCTTGCCGGCGTGCTCACCGGCAACCAGCGTGGTGGTGAACACCTTCGACTCGCCCGCCTTGAGGCCAGTGAGGGCGTCGTCGAGACCGTCGATCAGTTGGCCGGAGCCGACCTCGTGCGACATCCCCTCGGTCTTGGCCTCCGGCACGTCCTCGCCGTCGACGGTGGCCGACAGGTCGATGGAGACGAAGTCGCCCTCCTGCGCAGCGCGATCAACACCGGTCAGGGTGCCGAACCGCGCCCGCAGCGACTGCAGCTCGGCGTCGACCTCTTCGTCGGTGACCTCGATCGGGTCAACGGTGATCTTCAGCGCCTCCAGGTCGGGCAGCGTGATCTCCGGGCGGACATCCACCTCGGCGGTGAACACCAGCTCCTGACCGTCCTCCAGCTTGGTGACCTCGATCTCGGGCTGGCCCAGCGGCTTGACGTCAGACGCCGTCACGGCCTCGCTGTAGCGGCCCGGCAACACGTCGTTGACAACCTGTTCCAGCACGGCACCGCGACCGATGCGGGCCTCCAGCAGCTTGCGCGGGGCCTTGCCGGGACGGAAGCCGGGCAGGCGGACCTGCTTGGCCAGCTCTTTGAACGCCCGGTCGAAGTCCGGCTCCAGCTCGGTGAAGGGCACCTCCACATTGATGCGCACCCGGGTGGGGCTCAGCTGCTCGACCGTGCTCTTCACTCTTCTTGCTCCTAGATAGTTCTGTCGTACTGGCGGGTGAGTCGGGGTGACAGGATTTGAACCTGCGGCCTTCCGCTCCCAAAGCGGATGCGCTACCAAGCTGCGCTACACCCCGTCTGTTCGGCAGGCAAAAGCCGCGAACCGACCACGCGAGATACTACGGGCTCACCACACGAAGCCTTCAATTGGATTTGGTTAGGGGCGCACCGGTACAGTCTGCTGTGCTGTACACAAGCGGGCGTAGCTCAATGGTAGAGCCCTAGTCTTCCAAACTAGCTACGCGGGTTCGATTCCCGTCGCCCGCTCCACACTTAGCAGCGCAAAGGCCGTCGAAACCTTATTCGACGGCCTTTCCTGTACCTGCTACCAGCGGTTTCGTGCCGCTGGACGGGGCCACCGAGCCGCGACACGCCGCCTTTCCCATGAGTAACACAAGACGAGCTACGCATCGGGCATATCGCTGGCATAGGCCGAAGCGCTCACCTGCGGACAGTATTGATTCGGGCTCGGGACGCAGGTGGGCGGCGCGGGTGATTCGGGCGCGCGCAGCATCTCCTCCCACCGCACCGGGGTCTTGCTGCTCTGGTTCACCGACAGCGTGACCGTGTTGGGGCATACGGTGGCAGGCCCGAAATAGCTGCCCGCGCCGTTCGGCCCGCACTGTTGTTCACCGGCGGCATCCGTCGGGCCCAGCACGGTGGGTACCAGCGTGACGGGAACGATCTGCCTGGTGTTGTCGTCGGCCAGGCGTTCGATGCGCAGCATCGTCCCGTAGAACACCAGGCCGTCGTCGGCGCGAATCGCCAGGATCTTGACGTAACCCAACTGGAAGTTCTCTGGGTTGGCGCTGTCGTTGTCGATCTCCCAATGGTTGGCCCCGAAACGAGCTGAGATGGTCGACTGCCAGCGCAACGTCCCGGCGTTGCCGCTGTGGGTCTTGAAAATGTCCCGGAGTCTCGGCGTACCCGGCCGGGCGAACACGGCCTTGACGCCTGCCCTGGTGTACCCCAACCACACGTTGAAACCCGCACCTTTGGAATCGATGACCTGCCAGGCGTTGGTCTCGGTGGTCGCTTGAATCTTCGCGCCCGCCGGAAGGGTCAGGCCACGCTTCACGAGGATCGGGCCGGCGTCCATGATGTTGCCCTGCTTCAGGTAATCAACCAGCTGTTCGACCGGCGTCCGGTCGGGGCCAGGCGCAAGCTCCACCGGGAACATCGGGTCGGCAACTGCTGTCAGCTCCCCCACGATTTCCTTGACCACACCAGCGTCCGCGATCTCGAAAAGGTATGTACCTGAGGTCGTTCCAGATAGCTTCACCGACACGGCGGCATATTCGAGGTTCACACCATCCAGGTGGCAGTCGGTGAAATCGGTGCCCTGCAGGCTGGCGTAGGACAGCACCACGCCGTGCGTGAGATCCACCCCTCTGAACTTCGAGTTGATCAGGTTGGCATAACTCAGGTTTACCCGGTGTAGGGCCTTCACCCCCAGGTGGCTGCCGGCCAGATTGGCGTTCGAGAGGATGGATTCATCCAGGATCGCTCCCTCCAGGTGGACATCCCCGTACAGCTGTAATCCACTGGCCGCCACGCCGTTCAGATTGGCGTCGGTCAATCGGGCGTTCGGCATGTACGCCCCGGTCAAGGTGGCGGCTTTGGTGTCAACCGAGACGATCAAGGACTTGTAGCCACGCGATGAAGTCCAGTGCAGCACGGTGTAGGAGGACTTTGAAGCGCGGTGGGACAGCCGCCATGACCTTTGTGGCACATGCGCTTTGATCTCCGCGGCGATCGCGCCGTCGAGCGGATGGCGGAATGCTTCGAAAACTTTGACCACCTCGGCACCGTCGGCGCGATCCAATGCCGCGAGCAGACTTTGGTAGTGGTCCGAGGTTTCCGGCACGGTGAATTGCGGAGCCAGCGAGCCGAGCTGCGCGCCGCTGAGGTCAGCGCCCTTGAGATTGGCGCCGGCGAGGTTGGCGCCGTGTAGGAACGCTTGGGCGAGATTGGCTCCGGCCAGCGCCGCCTGGCTCAAGCCCACTCCGTTCATCTTCGCGCCCACGAAGTTGGTACCGGTGGACAGATCATGCGGATCGACGGGGCCGAGATCTGCGTTGCTCAGATCTGCACCTCCCAGTGCCGCATTCGTGAACATGGCACCGCGCAATACGGTTCGGGCCCCTTTGTCGGGGCCCAGCTTCGCGTCGGTGAGCGTTGCGTTGTCGAACCGGGCGACCCGATTGGGGTCCGTGACGACCAGACTGTTGGCACCGTCGACAGTGACAGCGCTGATCCCATAGCTATGCTTGGTCGACGGGTCGGTGACGGTCCACCCGCGATCGCCGTCAGCGCGGATCGTCGTCCCCGAAGGCGCAACGGTATAGCCACGGACGGCAAAGACTTTCGTTACCGTCGGGACCGTACGCTGCTGCAGGGCCGACAAGAACTCGTCGTATTCACTGCGCCCGGAGACCCGAAAGGCTTCGTAGGTGCTGTGCGCGCCGCACATCTGGGCGCCGTCCAGCATGGCGCCGGTGAATTTCGTGCCTGCGAGCGTCGTTCCCGTCAAGTCGGACTTGCTCAATTTGGCATTGGACAGGTCGAGACCCGACAGCACGCTGTACTGAGCCCGCAGCGACAGCGACGCGCCCTCTTTGATGGCATCGGCCAGCCCGACCAAGGTGGCGTCCGTGAGGTCCAGATACGACCATGCCGTTCCGATGGACATCAGCTTCAACTTCGCTCCGCGAAACGACGTCAGATTGGTTGCGCTCGTCGATCGGGTGGCGTCGGTCAGGTCACATCCCACCAGATTGGTTCCGTCGAAACGGGCTCCGTCGATGGCACTGTGGGCGAACGACGGCTTTCCCGCGGTGGCTTCGGAGAAGTCGGCACGGGTGAAGTCGGCGCGGCTCAGAATGCAGTCGGCGAGGCTCCCGGACGCCATGGTGATGCCGGTGAAGTTGGCACCGGTGAGGTCGCACCGCATGCTCAGTGCCGGATCGAACCGCGCGCCGGTCAGAGTCGCCTTGGCGAAGTTCGCACCCGGCAGGGCCACCCCCTCGAAGCGGGCGTTCGAAAGCATGCGACCGGCGAAATTGAATCCAGCCAGATTCGAATAGGTGACCTTCAGGTCATTGAGTTTGTTCGGCAGGTCCACGACGATAGCGTCGGTGAGATCCAGGTAGGCCCAGTTCAATCCCAACACAGGTTGAGGGACCGTCGCGCCGACGAATTTGGTCAGGGCGTAAGGGCTGCCGCCGAGGCGCGGGTTGGATCCGAAGTTCGCCTTGGACAGGTCGCAGCCCGTGAAGTCCGTGCCGTTGCCCATGACCGCACCGGAGAGGTCTGCCCCCGCAAGGCTCAGCACACCGTTGAAGACCGTCCCGAGCAGCTTCGCGTTTTGCAGCTTGGCATTGGTCAGGTCCTTGCTGCCCAGATTCATTCGGCTCAAGTCGCAGCCACGGAGGTCATACGGTGGCGGCCCGCTGAAGGGTCCGGCTTCCGGCGTCATGCGGTGTGCTCCTCACTCTGCGGCAACGTATTCCATTGGCTCACCGTGGGTTCGGCCCGTCCGTTGCGGCCCTGCATTTGCTCATAGTTGAGTGCGAAGAGGGTCCGCCACCGGTCGACCTCCAGCCGGGCAGCGTTGACCTGGCCCTGATGGGCGTTCGCGCTCAGCGGTGTGCCGTCGGGTTTGTAGATGTCGAGTCGGTAGTCGGTGGGACGGGCCCCGTCGTTCGCGTAGGACAGCACGTAGATGAAACCCTTGGCCTCCACTGCGATATCGAGACAGGTGACCTTGGCCGTCGACTCCTTCTTGAGCGGCAGGCACGCCGTCAGGTTCCGGAATCGCAAGCGACCATCCCGCGCGGTGACCGCGAAACTCAGTGTGTGCGTCTTGTCCTGCAGCAGCCATTCGGCACCCGGTGACCTGATCTCCACCGTCGGGGCGAAGCAGCGGTACACGTCGATTTCGCCGGCACCCTCACCGCCCAGTCGCACGTCATAGCTGAGGCCCTCGTCGGTGTCGAGCACGAGCCAGTTACCCGGCGCGGTGCGCAGAATGGTGGCGTCGCCGCTCAAGGTCAGACCGTGATCGTCGAAGTGCTTGACCAGGTCCGGCGTGACCCGGCCCGCATCGAGAACCGGCGCATCACTTGCCGACAGGCTCAGGACCGGCGCACACAGATAACGCGGCTGGCCGGCGTTCGCCGAGGTCTTGCCCGCGGGGACGTTGAGCTGAAGTGCCTGCAGCAGAGCAGGTGTCGCTGTGCCCCTGTCCAATTCGGCTGCGAGGCCCCCGTCGGCGAAGCTGAATTCGAGCGGCCCGGAAAAGCATCGCACCGGGTTGGCCTGGGTGTCGAACGCCTGGATACGAGCACTGGTGCGCTCCAGCACCAGGATGCGGCCGTCCAGGGTGATGGTCAGGCCCACCGGACCGTTCAGCAGCCCCTCACGTACACCGTTGCCGCAGTGAGATAAGGCCTGCGGGGCATCCGCGTCGGACATCCCGGCGCTCGGCAGTTTGAGGATCGCAAGCTTGTGGTCGTCATAGCTCACGGCAACGACGTATCCGTTCGGATGCACGACCATCGCCTTAAGGTCCAGAAATCCGAATGTCCCCCAGCTCTGGGTGGAGTCGTAACGAAAGGTGCTGTCGCCGTTGCCCGCCAGATCGACCCGACGCAGATGGGTCAGACCGGTAGAACCGTAAGTGCGGGTGTCGAGATAGAAATTCTGGACTCCCGCGATCAGGGAGCCGTCAGCTGTCTCACTGCCGAGGTGGTCGTAGGCGATCTGGGGTTGCAGTGAGAATCCCCGCGCGGGCGACAGCATGCCTTCGGCCGGGTTCACCAGTGTGGAAATGCTCCGGAAGACGAACATCGGGTTCGCGCGGCTCGCGGCGTCATAGTCCATCGGCAGGTTCTGGTTCTTGGCCTGGTAGCAATAGCCGAGCCGGTGCGCCGGGTCGTTCATCGTCACCCCGATCAGCTGAACCAGATCCTGCCCCGGCTGAACCAGGCTGGCGGTGGTCTGAGACGGTGCGTTTGGGGTCGCTCTCCAGAGGTAGGCCTTGGTTGTCGCGTCGAAGTCGAGTTTCTTCGTATGCGTGTATCGGGTGTTCGCGTCCAGCGGCACCAACTGCTCGGTGATGGCACCCGTCTCGGTCCGGGAGGAGCCGTCGTTGGGTACCGCGTCGATCTCACCGCTGACCCACTTGCCGCACAACCAGTTCGAAGCCGTGTAGATGGCGGCGACGATCCGAAACTTTTGACCTCGCGCGGCGGGAACGGCGTCGCCGGTGTCTGACGAGTAGGTAACCCTGATCGGCATGTCTCCTCTGGCGGGCATTGGTCCGGTCTTGGTCAGGGTGGTGCCGCCCGGGTAGCAGACGTCGATGACGAAATGGTCGGCTCCGTTCGGCCAGATGCGATGTCCGGGGTCCGGGGACACCGAGATACCGAGTGTCATCGAACGTTTCGCCTCTAGCTTGTAGGTGGCCGGCGAGAGACTGACCGCCACACTCGTGGCCGCCATGTCGGCGATGCTGCCTGCGACGGAGGCGATGCGCAGCGCCCAGCCGACGAAGGGGGCGTTGTCGACGATCTGCGACACGGTCACATAGCCGGTGATCGCCTTGGCCAGTTTCTCGAGCGACTTCGAGAAGATGATGCCGGCGACCTTGTCGGAGGCCCACACCAGAGTCTGCTGGGGACCGACGGTTCCGAGCTTGACCAGGATCATCCCCTCGGCGATCAAGCCCTTGAGGACATCGTTGTCCTCGAGGACGGTCCGGTACCACTTGGTGCTTTTCACGCCGATCGAGAGTGCGGCGAGAAAAGCGGGTATGCCGTAGCTGGCCACACAGGTATAGATCAGACCGACCTTGTCGACGTCCATGTCCGCGTCCCCGCTGCCGAGGCCGCCGACGAGGATGTTCGCGCCGGCTGCCCCGTGGGGAACGACAAAGGAGATCGATTCCCTGTCCGTCCAGACCGGAATGCCGAACACCGTGTTGCCCGCACCGATGTGGCATAGGTACTTCTTGCTGGGATTGGGCTGAAGCTGCTCACTCAGGCCCCATGGCCAGTCCGACAACCGGTCCTTCCAGCTTTCGGGGTTGTTCATCGGCTTGCCCTCGACGTCGACAAACTGGACGTAGACGCCCAGCCCGCGGTTGGGCCAGTTCTTGACGTCGAACCTCAGCGTCTGGGTCGACTCGTCGAATTCGATCGAATCCTGATAAAGGTCTAGGCCGTACATGGAAGTCTTGTTGACCAGGGTCCAATGGGTCTGCGCCGGCACCGCCGCGGTGGATATTTCCCCCTGAGGCACAGACGTATTCGTCCGCACCTGGCTTGTGACGCCGTGCTGGGTGGTCCACTGCTGCCCCTTGAAGCTCGATGTCTGCGCCACCGCCCGGACCACCTCTTGGATCACCGGCCTGAGCACGTCATCGAGATCCTTGACGAGTCGGTGTTGGGGAATGACCGGAATTTTTCGACCGTCGACCACCGTGGTGGGCCAAGGTGCGGGCGGCGCGTCCGAGTCGGTGAGCTGGGCTGTCGGCTCCACGGGCTTGCCATCGTCATCGGTCACATAGGTGTTCTCGTACCACGCATCGTCACCCTCGGGCGGGTGGAGAGACAGGTATGTGTACAGCGCCGTGAACGAGGGTTGTTCGGGGACAAGCTTTTCGGCGATGGACCAGTGATCTTCTGGGATCAGCGTGCCGATGGCGGGATGCTGCATCACCATGGTGGTCGCAGTCTCCGCCGGCGTGACGAGCAGCGACGCGTCCAGGTGCAGCGACTCGACGCCACCTTCGTCCCCAGTCACGTCAATCCCGAACGGGCGCAGCCGGCCCGGGAATAGCTCGCCGTTGCGGCGCAAGGTGCGGATCGCGCGACGGGCCGCGCTGCGGGGAACATGCTGAAAGATCACGGCACTTTCGTCCGACACCGCACCCGGGCGGCGAGATGGATACCCGATCCAGCAGAAGCTCACGGCATCCGCCGGCAAGGACACCGATTCGGCGTAGTGCGTGAAGCGGTTCTGTTGGTCGTGGTTCAGTTGTGCCAAAGCGGAATTCGACTCGGCATGGCGGCTACGGGTCTGGGCGGTGTGACGCATCAGCGCTCTTCGAGCGCCCGGCATCTTGAGGGTGAAATCCTGATCAGGTCCGAGGTGCCCCAGGTGCTTGAGGTCGAAGTGCAGTGTGACCGTTTCCATCTCGCGCGCCATCGCGATCCCCTCGATCGGCCAAGCCACTGGATTCGGCGACGTCGACGCCGATAGGACACTGTGCCACAGGGAATTGACGCCGAGGACGACAATCGTGAAGGCCACCTGAACCTGAGAGCCTGATCACAGCCCGGTCTCGAATAGCTTCCAATCGATTTCGGTCCCTGTGGTGGTAACAGCTACGGCCCGTACATTGGTGGGCGTCCCCGACTTACCGGCCAACGGCTCCGGTCCTACACGCAGGAGCCCGCATGATCACCACAGCTGTCCCGACAGCCGGCACGTGCCTGCCGCAATTCACCCGGGTGCACGACGCGTTCGAACGCAACTTCGCCGAGCGTGGCGAGGTCGGCGCTGCGGTCGCGGTCTGGGTCGAGGGTGAGCTGGTGGTCAACCTGTGGGGTGGGTCGGCCGACGCAGCAGGCACTCGGCCGTGGCGCGAGAACACCTTGGCCAGCGTCTTCTCCGGATCCAAGGGACTGTTGAGCACCTGCGTGCATCTACTGGCCGATCGCAGTGAGATCGACCTCTACGCGCCGGTCTCCCGGTACTGGCCGGAGTTCGCCCAGGCCGGCAAACAGGACATCACCATCGCCATGGTGCTCGGGCACCGGTCCGGGGTGATCGGCCCGCGCGAACCCATGGACTGGCGCGACGTGACCGACTGGGACGGCGTCTGCGCACGGCTGGCCGCAGCCGAGCCGTGGTGGGAACCCGGCACCGCGCAGGGCTATCACACCGTGAGTTTCGGCTTCATCCTCGGTGAGGTGATCCGACGAGTGACGGGCCGGACCTTGGGCCAGTACCTGCGCAGCGAGATCGCCGAGCCTCTGGGCATCGACGTGCACATCGGGCTGCCCGCCGCCGAGCACCACCGCTGCGCGGACATGCTCAACAAACCGACCGTGCGCAGTGTGCTGGCCCAGAACAGGGTGGGCAGGCCACCGCGGCACCTGAACGACCATCCGTGGGCCGCGTTCGCGGTGTCGATGGACTTCGTGCCGGACGACGAGCTGGGCGTTCACGCCCTCGATGCCTGGCGGTCAGCGGAATTCCCCAGCACCAACGCGCACGTGTCCGCGCTCGGAATGGCGACGTTTTACAACGCGCTGGCCCAGGAGAAGCTGATCAGTGGCGAACACCTGGAACGGTGCCGGGTATCGCAGGGTGGCTACGACACCGATGTGGTGCTCGGGCCGCGCGTCGCCGATCACGGCTGGGGGCTGGGTTACATGCTCAACCAGCGCGGTGTCGCCGGCCCCAATCGGCAGATATTCGGCCACGGCGGATCCGGCGGCTCATACGCGTTCGTCGACCTCGAACACCGCATCGGCTACGCGTACGTGATGAACCACTTCGACGCGACCAAGTGCAACGCCGATCCCCGCACGGTGGCGCTGTCCAACGAGGTGTACTCCGCTCTCGGCGTAATCTGACGGACCTCCGCTCACCCGTATTCGTCGTTTCCTGTCGGTACCCTGGACGCCATGAACAGCGTCCTGCTGGTACTTATCGTCCTGGTCATCGCCGCGATAGCGTTCACCGTCTTCAGCTCGTCGAAAGCGGCAGGACGGCGCACCGAGGAATCCCTCGCCGACGCCAAGGCCGACGCGCGTCGCCTCATTGAGCGCCTCGGCGGTCAGGTGCTGAACCTGACCGGTACCGACGACGCGTCGAAGCAGGCGCTCGCCGACGCGTCAGAGCGCTACACCGCCGCGTCCTCGCAGATCGACCAGGCAACCACGGCCAAGCAGGCCGCGCTTGCCAAGGAGAGCGCGATCGAGGGCCTCTACTACGTGCGCGCCGCACGAACGGCGATGGGCATCGATCCGGGCCCCGAACTGGAGACCCTGGCCGGTCAGCGGTCGGCGGGCGCAGTCACCGAGGACCGCACGATCAACTTCGAGGGCCGCCGGCTGGAGGCCTCCCCCACACCTTCGCAGCGCACCCCGAACTACTACCCGGGTGGCCGCGTGGCCGGCCGGCCCGTGCCTGCCGGGTGGTATTCCGAGCCGTGGTGGAAGACCGCGCTGGTGGCCGGCGCTTGGGGCGTGGGGTCGGTCCTACTGTTCGACTCGTTGTTCGGCGGCATGCACGGGGTGAACTACGGCGCGCAGGGCTTTGAGAACGGCTACGGGGACGGCTACTCCGACGGATTCGCCGCGGGCCAGGACACCGGCGGGTATGACTCCGGTGGGTATGACGGCGGTGGGTATGACGGCGGCTCCGACACCGGCGGCTGGGGCGGCACCGACGCCGGCGGCTGGGACAGCGGCGGGTTCGACGGTGGCGGCTGGGACAGCGGCGGATTCGATTTCGGCGGCGGCGACTTCTGAGCTGTCAGAACCGGCTGTCCAGCCGCGCTGAAACCCCGGCCTCCTGCAGGTCGAGCCGCTCCAGCATGGCCCGCACCGCCTCGTCCTCGATGCGTCCGGCGTCCCGCTCGGCGATCAGCGCGCTCCGCTGCGCTGCGAGCAGTTTGCGGTAGAGCGCGGCGAACACTTCGGCCTGTTCGGTGTGGGCTTCCGGATCGGGCATCTCGTCGGCGTCCTGGGAATGGCGCGCGATGGTATTGCCGATCTCATCCAGCACGCGGTGATCCATACGCACAGGAGGGTTCTCGCGGAAGTCCGCGAGCACGTCGTCGGCGACGGCGTGTACCACCAGCTCGGCTTTGAGTTCCTCTTCCCGGTCGACCTCGAGGTCGTCGCTGAACCGCGACAGATGCAGCCGCCGAATCAGCAGAGGCAGCGACCAACCCTGGATCAACAGCGTGCCGACACTGACGACGAACGCGATGGCCTGAATGGTGGCCCGCTCCGGAAACGGTTCGCCGGTGGCCGTCGTCGCGGGGATCGCCGCGGCCGCGGCCAAGGTGACCACTCCGCGCATACCGGTCCAGGACACCACGACGCTCTCCCGCCAGGACAGCGGCCTGCGGTCGACACGCGAGCGCCATTTGCCCATCAGGCTGCGCCGCGACCCCGCACCCGGTGCGCGGCGCCCGCTATGTTCGGGAACCGGCACGCTCAGTCGGTTCTCGACATGCCGGAACAGCTTGTTGCGGCCAAACATGACGAACACCGACAGCGGCCGGATCACCAGGACGATCAGCAGCACGATCGCCGACGCGACCACCACCTCCATGAGCGATTCGTGCGCCTCGTTGAGGTGGACCAGCACGAACCGCAGGTGCAGACCGATGTAGGCGAAGACGAACGCCTCCAGCAGCACGTCCACCGAATTCCACACATAGCGTTCCTGCAGCCGGGTCTGATAGCCGGCACCGAGCGAACCGTGGCCGACCACGAATCCGGCCACCACGACCGCGAGCACACCGGAGGCGTGCAGTTCCTCGGCCGCGATGTACGCCGCGAACGGCACCACCAGGCCCTGGACCGTCTCCAGACCCGGGTTGGCCAGCCGTCGGCGGATCCACAACGTGACGTAGCCCAGCACTGCGCCCACCAGCGGGCCCACCACGGCGCTGAAAGCGAACAGCAGGAACGGGTCCTCGATGAAGGTGCGGGTGCCCGCGACCTGGGCCACCGCGATGGTGAACAGCGTCAATGCCGCGGCATCGTTGATCAGGCTCTCGCCGGTCAGGATCGCCATGACCCGCTTCGGCAGACCCAGCTTGCGGCCCACCGCCACCGCGGTGACCGCGTCGGGGGGCGCCACGATCGCCCCGAGGATCAGGGCCAGCCCGAAGCTCAGCGGCACCAGCACCAACCACGATGACACCGCAGCCACGGTGAACGCTGTCACCACCACCAAACCGACTCCGAGACCCAGGATCGGCCGAATGTTGCGCAGGAATGTCGGAAACGAGAATCCGAGCGCCGCCGAGTACAGCAGCGGCGGAAGCACCACGGTCAGCAGGATGTGTGAATCGAGTTCAGGGGGCTCGAAATCCGGCAAGAAGGACACCGCGATGCCGACGACCACGATGATCAGGGCGGGTTCCAGTCCGCGCCGGTGGGCGATAGCTGTGACGACAATGGCTCCGACGACGACGAGGATCAATTCCACCCGCCGATTGTCCCGTGGCGGACGCGTTGGCGCGGCGCTACTTCTGACAGAAGGGACACCAGAAGAGGTTGCGGCCCTCCAATTCAGCGGTGCGTACTGCCGTTCCGCACACGCGGCATGCGTCTCCCGCCCGCCGGTAGACGTAGGTGCGGGGCCGGCCGGGTCCGTATGCCGGGGCGCCGTGGTCGTCCTCGGGCCGGACCACGACGATCTTGCCGCGACGCACACCAACCTTCATCAGCGCCACCAAGTCGGTCCACATGTCGGCGAATTCGTCTTGCCCGAGGTGAATGCCGAGCCGGTACGGGTCGATGCGATGACGGAACAGCAGCTCACTTCGGTACACGTTGCCTACTCCGGCGATTACCGACTGATCCATCAACAACGCACCAATTGGCCGGCGCGACCTGGCGATCCGCTTCCAGGCGAGTTCCGGATCGGCATCTGCGCGCAGCGGGTCCGGGCCGAGCTTCGCGACGACGTCAGCGGTCTCGGGTTCGCCGATCACCTCACACACCGTCGGGCCGCGCAGGTCGGTGCCGTATTCCGCACCGATCATGCGCATCCGCACCTGGCCGACCGGCGGCGGCAACGGCACCGGTGTTTCGGTGAACGTTCCGTACAACCCCAGATGGATATGGACGACGCGACCACCGTCGTAATGGTGGAACAGGTGCTTGCCCCACGCCTCGGATCGGCGTAGCACCCGTCCGCTGACGTCGGCAGCACCATCGGCGAACCGGCCCTGTGGGCTGGACACGAGGACGGGCGCCCGGCCGAAGCGGCGCTGATGCAGCCGGGCCAGCCGGTGCAGGGTGTGCCCTTCAGGCATGGCTCAGGCGGGAACGCTCGGGACCGTTCTTCAGCAGGTGGTCGATGAGGGGTTGCTTGAATTCGCATCCGGCGTGGTCAGGACCGAGGTTGACGCGCATGCCGGTAACCCTAACGAGTCGGGCATTCCCGAGCGGCGCGCAGGCGCAGCACCGAATCGGCCACGGGCTGTCGGTGGCGCCGGTGACTCCGTGGAGGCCGAACATCGTGGTGCCCGAAAACTGTTGGTCACCAGGATCTTTGACCTGACCCAAGACGTCCTCGGCGCCCGCATTAGCTGAGCATTGCCGCTCAGAAGATGCTGTCGGGGTTGTAGAACTTGTCGATGTTGTCGCAGTTGATCCCTACTGCGAGGGTGAACGATTCCGGTGGGTAGTCGGCCGGTTTCTTGACTCCCGTCGCGATGTCCACGGCGATCTGCATCGCTTTCTTGGTAGCCAGGTCGGGCGAGTTCAGCCCGGTGGAAATGTATCGACCCGCGCAGCCGCCGTCCTTAATGAGTTCCAGGGCCTCCCGTTGACCATCGGCGGACGCGGCGATGTAGACGTTCTTGTACTGCGGCTTGTCCCGGACGGCGTTGTAGGCGCCCAGTGCCATGGAGTCGTTGAGGCCGAGGACCAGGTCGGTATCGGGGTTGCCGGCGAGCATGTTCTCCGCTGCGACCTGCCCCTTGTCTTGCTGGTACTCCCCGTTCTGCTCGCTCTTGATCGTGTATTCCACACCGCCGGCGCTCAGACCGTCCAGGAAGCCTTGCCGACGGTTCGGGCCGACCACCTCGTCGGTGGCGGGGCCGGTCAGGATAACCATGTTGATGTGTTGCTTGCCCATCGACAGAAACCGCTTGGCGGTGAGCTTGCCGGACTCCTTGCCTATGGTGTAGTTGTCCGACTGCACGCTGGTGGTCCCGGTTTTCGGCACGCTCGTGTCGATGTAGATGACGGGAATCTTCGAGGCGATCTGGGTCATCATCTCGACCTGACCCTTGGGGCTGGTGGCGTTGACGATCAGGACGTCGGCGCCTTGGGCCATCATGGCCTGCATCTGACTCATCTGGATCACGGGATCCTTGTTGGCCGCCTGGAACAACAGCTTGACGCCGTCTTGTTTGGCGATGTCCTGGGCTTGCACCTGCATCGCCGAGAAGTACGGGGCTTGCAATTGCTGCTGGGCGAAACCGATCACCACATCACCGGCATTCTTGTGAACGCCTCCGGCGGGCCCCTGTGCAGGCTCCCTCGACGGGTAGATCTGCCCGCACGCACTCAAGGTCAATACTGCGGTGGTCGCGGCGAACACGCAGAATGCTCTGCGGTGGTTGATATTTCGCATCATGTTCGGCTTCCCGTGATCACTTGGCCGACGGGGTGGAATTGGCCTTGCGGCGGCGCGTGAACTGCACCGTTGCCAGCGTGACCGCGATGAGGATCAGCGCACCGCGGAAGGCGTCCTGCAAGAACGTCGAAACATTGAGCAGAGAAAGTAGATTGGCGATGACGGCAAAGATGATGGTACCGACGACGGCGCCGAACACCTTGCCGTAGCCGCCGCCTAGGCGGGCACCACCGATCACAACGGCAGCGATCGCCTCCAGCTCCATCAGATTCCCAGCGGTCGATGTGCCACTGGCGAAGCGGCACAGGAACATCCAGCCACCAAGACCGACCAGCAGGCCGGCCAGGATGTACACCGACCACAGTGTCGCCTTGACCGGAATGCCGGAGCTGCGGGCGGCCTCTTTGTTGGAGCCGACCGCATACACCCGGCGCCCCCACACGGTGCGGTTGAGCAGAAAGGCGATGCCGGCGACCGCGACGAGCCAGATGATGGCGAGCACCGGGATCCCCAGAATCGTGGCCTGTCCCAGGTCGGCGTAGGTCGCCGCGGCACCCGGGGCGATGGGGATGCCGTTGCCGTAGGCGTAGACCAGCCCGCGGGCCAGTGCGAGCATGCCCAAAGTGACGATAAACGGCTCCAGCCCGCGGAATGCGACCAGCCAGCCGTTAACCGAACCCACTATCGCACCGACCCCGAGTGCGACCAGCAGTCCGAGCAGAATGGACGGGCCACCGAATAGTCCGGCGGCGATCACCGCGGCCAGACCCAGGGCTGAGCCGACGCTGATATCGATGCCGCCGGTCAGCACGACGATGAGCTGGGCCAGCACGACGACCCCGATGATCGACATCTGCAGCAGCAGGTTGGTCAGGTTGGTCGGACCCCAGAACACCGACCCCCGCGTGATTGTCGCGATGACCAGCAGTGCGATCAGGATGTACAGCGCGTACTGGGATTTGAGCCAGCCCAGGAAGGCCTGGCCGCGAGAAAAATTCTCTTCGTAGTGGTGTACGGCTGGTTGAGTCGATGTTTCGGTCATGGTGACGCTCCTTTGAGGCAGGGTGAGGTTCAGTCGGCGTGGGACAGGGCAGTGCGGATGAGGTCGTCGGTGTCCGATTGCTCGGGATCGAATTCGCCGGCGATGACTCCGTTGCGCATCACGAGAATGCGGTGGCACAGCGACAGCAGTTCCTCGGCTTCGCTGGACACCACCAAGATGCCTTTCCCACCGGCGGCGAGGCGGTGGATGATTTCGTAGATGTTGGCTCGCGCGCCGACGTCGATACCTTTGGTCGGTTCGTCGAGGACCACAAAATCCGGTGCTGTTTCCAGCCATTTGGCGACGCACACCTTCTGCTGGTTGCCACCGCTGAGGGTTCGGGTGTACGTCTTCGTCCCGCCCTTGACCTGATACTCATCGATCAGCTCACGGACCCGCTTGCGCTCCACGGCCGACCGGATGATCCCGAACTTCGCCATTTTCGGAAGTGCCACCAGGCTCATGTTGGTGCCGTTGTCGAAGTCCTTGACGAATCCTTCCAACCGCCTGTCCTCGGTCAGATACGCGACGCGCTTGGCAACCGCCGCGCCGGGGCTAGGCAGAGAGACGGGCTGGCCGTGCAGTTTGATAGTGCCGCTGCCGACTTTGCGCTGACCGGTGATGGTGCGCGCCACTGACGACCGCCCGCTGCCGACCAGGCCGTAGAGCCCAACGATTTCACCCGGATTGACGTCGAATGACACACCGTGTGCCGTACCGCCGTGCAGGTCACGCACCGACAGCACCGGCTGCGTCGCAGACGTGACGGTGACTGGCACGGGACGAGCCAGGGCTTTGAGGGCTTGACCGATCA
Organism: Mycobacterium sp. 155; assembly: GCF_000373905.1. Lineage (NCBI taxonomy): Bacteria > Bacillati > Actinomycetota > Actinomycetes > Mycobacteriales > Mycobacteriaceae > Mycobacterium > Mycobacterium sp. 155. The sequence goes on along the minus strand of NZ_KB892705.1, from coordinate 634,234 downwards.
TCAGCGTGGTGATCTCGTCCGGATTGGTATCCGCGGCATCGAGAACTTTGACGAGTTTTCCGTTGCGCAGCACCGCGATCCGATCGCACATCGCAAACACCTCGTTGAGCCGGTGCGACACAAAGATGATCGAGGTACCCGCCTTCTTCTCCCGGTCCACCAACTCGAGGATGTTGTTGAAGTGTTCCTCGCTGGTCGACGCGGTGGTCTCGTCGAGGATCATGATCTTGTGTGTGGTCACCTCGGCGCGCGACAGCGAAAGCATCTGCCGCTGACCGGGTCCCAGGTCTTTCGCCGATTCATGGGTGCTCAAGTGCCCGAGACCGACGCTGCGGAGCACATCGCGGGTGCGCTCGTCGTTGGTGTCTACTTTGGTCGCCCACGGCCGGATGTCCTTGCCGGCCCGCAGCTTATACAGCCAGACGTTCTCGCCGACGGTGAAGTCGTCGATGATCAACGGTTCCTGGTGCATCATGAGCACCCCCGCCTGCTCGGCCTCGGCCGCGTTGCGCACCGGATGCGGGTATCCGGTGACCGTGATTTCCCCGTCAGTCGGAGTCTCGACGCCGGCGAGGAGTTTTGCGAAGGTCGATTTGCCCGCCCCGTTGGCACCGCAGACGGCCAGAACGCTGCCCGCGTAGCCTTCGAGATCAACCTCGTCGAGAGCCTTGACTCCCGGATAGTGTTTCTTGACCCCGACCGCTTTGAACGCGACGGTGCGGGCATGTTCAGCGCCTTCACTGCGTTGCTGCGTTAGCATGAATATCCTTCCCCTCCTTGGGGTTTGAGCTGAGTATGGTTCGAGAGGCCATCAGACAGATCGAGTCGGCGGGCAGATTTCCGGCACAGCCGCATGCAGCCAACCCGGTGTGCCGGTCACGACCGGGCCGATACCCAGTCCGACAAACACCTCGTTGCCATCACTCCATCCCGCAAATGTGATCTACCACACTTGTATTTTGATGGATATCATTGCTCTTCGTTGGATTTCTGTCAAGAGATACCGCAGGAACCGATTCCGTTGTCACTACATCTGCGCAACTGGACATCATTGAACAATGGACACAACCCAGCGCTTGCCCCACTCATCAGCCTGAACCGCAACCCCGGGCCTTCCGCCACAATTGGCTAAACATGCTTATTTACACCATATTTCATGAAATCAAGCGCCAGCTACGCCGAATGAGGCAACGCGGCGCCGGACCATGAGGACGCCACTTCAGTGGAGATACGGGATTTCAGAGGTCGCCCAAACAACACCACCAGGTCTGTTGGAAATGCAACCTACTGCCGGATCCACGTGAATCAGCCCCGTGGCGCCGGCCTACCGATCATGCGGTCCGACGTCCAGCGTAAGTCGCGCCTGGATGCCGCCCGACACATCGCCAGCCTCGGCGAAATAGTGCCGAATTGGATGATGCCTCTGGTATTTCGGCGGCGGCATCCGGGACGGTAACGGACACGACCGGACGTTTCTAGCCGATCACCGAGGCGATCGACGCGACGGTATCGGCGATGGCAATGCGGGCCGGCGCAAGGTATTTGCGGGGGTCAACCACGCGATCCTCGGCCAATCGGGCGCGCACGGCGTCGGTGAACGCGATGTTCAGGATGGTGCCGACGTTGACCTTGGTGATGCCAGCCGCGACGGCCTTGCGCAGGTCCTCGTCAGCAACACCCGAGGAGCCGTGCAGCACCAGTGGCACGGGTACGGCAGCGCGCAGCCGGGCGATCAAGTCGAAATCGAGGGTGGCCGTTCGGAAGGACATCGCATGTGAACTGCCGACGGCGACCGCAAGCGCGTCAACGTCGGTGGCCGCGACAAAAGCCGCCGCCTCACTCGGATCGGTGCGCACGCCGGGTGCGTGCGCGCCGTCCTTTCCCCCGACTTCCCCGAGTTCGGCCTCCAGATAGATGTCGCGCTCGTGGGCCCAATCCGCAGCAGCCCGGGTTGCCGCGACGTTGGCGTCGTAGTCGAGTGTGGAGGCGTCGAACATCACCGAGGACGCGCCGGTTTCGTCGCTCGCATGCAGCAGGGCAACGTCTTCAATGTGGTCGAAGTGGATCGACACATCCACTGCGGCACCTTCGGCGACCGCGCGGGCGGCGGCGGCGATCGGCTTGACCCGACCGTTGTGGAACTTCACCGCGTTCTCACTGATCTGCAGGATGACCGGCTTGGTGGCCGACTCTGCACCAGCGACGATCGCCTCGACGTGCTCGAGGGTGATCACATTGAACGCTGCGATTCCAACGCCGGCCCGATGGGCGGCAGCGACGAGGTCCGCAGTTCTTGCGAGAGGCATGTGGTTTTCTCCGAAGGGTTTTCGAGTGTTCTGACTCGGATCGGTGTGATCGTGGCGCGCCCTCCGTGGCGTTCACTTGACATCACTCCAACGAAATACAACGATATCCATTAACTTCCAAGTGAGCAACACCACATTCAAGAGGTCTCGCAGATGAGCGGCAGATATTTCGTCGGCCTTGATGTCGGCACCACCACCAGCAAGGCGGTGGTATTCACCGAGTCTGGTGAGGCAGTGTCGGCGGGACGCGCTCCCACCCCGTGGCAGATGGTCGCCACTGGAGCAGAGCTGGATGCCCGTGCCCTGCTGCGGTCGGCGATAGCGGCAATCGCCGGCGCACTCGAGACCTGCCCGCCGGGAACAATTGCGGGTGTCGGTGTCGCCAGCCTGGCCGAGTCCGGGGTGCTCATCGATCGTCACGGCGACCCCGTAGCACCGGTCGTGGCATGGCATGACACCCGCGACGATGCCGAGCTGGCAGACCTCAAACGCCGTTTTCCGGACCCGGAATTCGCCGCGGTCACCGGATTGCCGTTGCGCCAGCAGTGGTCACTGACCAAGCACCGCTGGCTACGCGACCATGTCCCGACGTCTCGTGCGGCCGTGCGTCGGTTCAACGTGGCGGAATGGATCGTCCGTGGGCTTGGTGGCGACGAGGCGACCGAACAGTCGCTGGCATCGCGAACGGGTTGGCTGCGCCTGGCCGATCGCAGCTGGTGGCCCGAGGCGCTCGACTGGTCAGGCGCGACCGAGGAATTGATGCCCGAACTGATAACCGCCGGCACTCCCCTGAGCCGGGTCAGCAGCTCGGTCGGTCTGCCCCGCCTTCGGGGGGCGGTGTTGACGGTGGCGGGTCACGACCATCAGGCGGCCGCTGTCGGTGCCGGCGCCGATGGGCCGGGCGACGAACTCGATTCCTGCGGTACGGCAGAGGCACTCGTGCGGACAGTTCGTCCCGGACTCCCGCCGATGGTGGTCGCCGACCTCGCCGCCGCGGGGATAACCACCGGCTGGCACGCGGTGGCCGGTCATTGGTGTCTGCTGGGCGCAACCCAGGGCGGATTGGCGTTGCAGCGGGTGCTTGCGCTGCTGGGTAAGGACCGAGCCGATCTGCCTGCCCTCGACGCCGCTGCGTTGGCATTACCCACGCCGACGCTGAAGATCGTCGCCCCACCGTTCGGCAAGGTCGACCTCGTCGGCGCCGGCGACGGCCACACTCCCGCGCACGTCTGGCGAGCCGCTCTGGAATGTGTCACCGACCAGGTCGCGGTCATCCACGACGCGATGACCGCAGTCAGCGGCCGACACCGCGCCCTGGTGGTCACGGGCGGCTGGTCGCGCAGTGAAGCCCTCATCGCGGTCAAGCGACACCGATTCGGCAATCTGGCTCGCCCTGACGTCGTCGAGGCCGGCGCACGCGGCGCGGCAATGCTGGCCGCCGTCGCGGCAGAAGCAATCGCGGCACCCGAGCCCTCGGTGCATGTGCCATGACCCGGATGCTCTCGACAACATGTGTCGATGACAGCCAGGGTGCCGCGTCCCGTTTTTCCGGCCGAAATCTGGCACCCGATGCGCAAGGATCGACGGCTATGAGTGAAAGCAAGGCCGACAACCGCGCGCCCTACGCCGACGAGCGCAAATCCCACATCATTCAGGTATTACGTGGCCAAGGGCGTATCGAGGCGATCGAGATCGCCGACGAGCTCGGTGTCACCGGTGAGACGATCCGCAAGGACTTGATCCAGCTCGAACGCCAAGGCCTGCTCCGCCGGGTACACGGTGGAGCGGTTCGGCTCGAGTCGCTGTCGTTCGAACCAGCGGTCGAGGCACGCACCGAATTCGTCAGCGAGAAAACCCGAATCGCCAGGGCCGCACTGGCCCAGATTCCCGAACACGGCTCAGTACTGATCGATGCCGGCTCGACCACGGCCAAACTTGTCGAACTCTTCCCCGGCGATCGCGAGCTCACCGTCTATACCAACACACTGTCGCTCGCAGTCGCCCTACTGACCCGACCGACGTTGACGGTGATGACTCTCGGGGGGCGGCTCCGGTCCAAAACACTCGCCGAGGTTGGCAGTTGGACCTCCCGAGCCCTCGCCGAAATCAATGTCGATGTCGCCTTTCTGGGCACCAACGGCATCTCGCTCAGCCGTGGTCTGACCACCCCGGACCCGGAGGAAGCCGCGATCAAGCGCCAGATGCTCACCAGCGCGCGGTATCGGGTTCTGCTGGCCGATCACAGCAAGGTCGGCGAGATCCGGGGAGCCAAACACGGCGAACTCAGCGACATCAACTTGCTGATCACCGACACCGGGCTCAGCGACGAGCAACTCACCCAACTCGAAAGAACCGGAATGAGCGTGCAACGCACATGATTGTCACCGTAACCCCGAACCCCAGTGTGGACCGGACAGTGTTCGTCGACGAGATCGTGCTCGGCTCGGTCAACCGCAGTCGGCGCAGCTCGAGTGAGCCCAGCGGAAAAGGTGTCAACGTCGCACTCGCGTTACACGCGCACGGAGAACCGGTCCGCGCAGTGCTCCCCGCTGGCGGATCCGTTGGAGCACAACTACATCAGATGCTCGACACAGCCGGTCTGGATACTGTTTACGTGCCCATCGCCGGGGAGATCCGCTCCAACATCAGCCTCACCTCTCCCGACGGCACGGTCACGAAGATCAACGAAGCCGGCCCGGTCCTCACCGACCGCGAGGTCCAGTGCCTCATCGACAGTGTCGTCGATATCGAGGCTTCGCTGCTCGTATGCGGCGGAAGCCTGCCCGCTGGGGCCCCGGTGGATCTCTACGCCCAGATCACCACCATCGCCAAACACAAGGCAATTCCTGTCGTGGTCGACAGTTCGGGCGCACCACTGGAAGCGTGCGTCTCAGCAGGCCCCGATCTGATCAAACCGAACACTCACGAACTCGCCGAACTCACCGGCGGCAGTCTGCACAGCCTCGGTGACGTGGTCGACACCGCATACGAGATCCGCTCTCGCGGCATCGGCACCGTGTTGGCAAGCCTCGGCGCCGATGGCGCCGTCCTCATCGACGACGAGGGAGCGCTCTACGGTTGCGCGCCCGTCGAACGCGTGGTGAGCACTGTCGGTGCCGGTGACGCCATGCTGGCCGGCTACCTCGCCGGACGCAGGCATGGCCGACGCACCGCGTTGGCCACCGCGCTCGAGTGGGGTGCAGCGGCTGTGCAGCACGAAGGAACCCTGTTCTCCCACACCGCAACCTCGAGCTCGACCGTCATCCTCGACGACGCATTCGATCGGCGGCGGACCCTGCGCGACGACGAACCCGCACCCGCCACGGCGACGCCGGTAATCTGAACCTTCCTCTGCGACAACCATTCACACCGACAAGGACAAAATCCCTATGCCGAGCACCATGCAAGCGGTGGTCATCCACGGGCGCGGCGACTACCGCCTCGAAGAGGTCGCGATCCCCGCGCCTGGGCCCGGTGAGGCCCTCGTACGGGTCGAGGCCGTCGGCATCTGTGCCAGCGACCTCAAGTGCTACCACGGCGCACCGATGTACTGGGGTGACGGCCCCGTTCCACCTGGTCTCGACCTTCACGTCACCCCAGGCCATGAGTTCGTCGGCGAGATCGTCGCAATCGACGATCAAGGCCGGCAGCGGTGGGGCGTCGACGTCGGCGATCGCGTGGTGTCCGAACAGATTGTGCCGTGCTGGAATTGCCGCTACTGCCGGCGCGGCCAGTACTGGATGTGCGCGCCACACCGCATCTTTGGTTTTCGGCGCGTCACCAACGGCGCCATGGCCGAGTACATGATCTATCCGGCCGACGCGATCGTGCACAAGGTGTCCAAGCACATTCCCGCGGCGCACGCCGCTTTCGCCGAACCCCTTTCGTGCGCACTGCACGCGGTCGAGCGCGCCCAGATCGGATTCGGTGACGTCGTCGTCGCCGCCGGCTGCGGGCCCATCGGACTCGGCATGATCGCAGGCGCCCGCGCCAAGAGCCCCGCCCATGTCGTCGCCCTCGACCTCACCCCCGCAAAACTCGACCTTGCCGCCCAATGCGGTGCCGATGTCCTCATCGACGTCACCAAGGAGGATGCCGACGCGATCGTCCGAGGCCTCACCGACGGTTACGGCGCGGACATCTACCTCGATGCCACCGGACATCCGTCAGCAGTAACCCAGGGTCTGACCATGCTGCGCAAGCTCGGTCGCTACGTCGAGTACGGAGTATTCGGCTCGGACGTCTCGGTCGACTGGTCCATCATCAGCGACATCAAAGAACTCGATGTGCTCGGCGCCCACCTCGGTCCGTACTGCTGGCCCACCGCCATCGCCATGATCGAATCGGGCATCTTGCCGCTGGACCGCATCTGCAGCCACCAACTCCCCTTGGCCGAGTTCCAGAAAGGCATCGACCTCGTCGGCGGCAGCGACAGCGTCAAGGTCTCATTGCTGCCGACGAGCACTGCCAGATAACCACCAACAGCCTGACCCCTCTAAGGAAGGACCCGCCGTGCGAGCAGCCGTCGCGGATGGCAACGGCACCCTCACCGTGACCACGATCGCGGATCCGACACCCGGACCGGGCGAGATCGTCATCCACGTCGACAGCTGCGGCCTGTGCGGGACCGATCTACACATCATCGACGGCGACTACCCCATCGCGAAGCCACCGATCGTCCCCGGCCACGAAATCGCAGGAACGATAGTCGCACTCGGGGCGGGTAACCATCATCTCCGTGAAGGGGACTTTGTCGTGGTCGACCCCGTCGTCGAATGCGGGTACTGCCTGCACTGCCGCGCCGGACGCACCAACTTGTGCCAGAACTGGCGCGGCTACGGTGTCACCCTCCCCGGTGGCTTCGCCGAATTCGTCTGCGTACGAGCCAAAGACGTCGAACCCGTCCCCGACAGCGTCCCTCGGCACTGGGCGACTTTGGCCGAACCGCTCTCGTGCGCACTGCACGCGCTCGACCGCATCGGTCGGATCCGCCCCGGAGAATCCGCCCTGGTGTTGGGTGCGGGGCCAACCGGGCTCATCCTCGCCCAGTTGCTGACGACGTCTGGTGCGAGCGTCGATGTCGTCGACCGTAACCCACAACGCCACCCACTCGCGGCCGACTTCGGCGCGCTGCGCACCGCATCCGATCGCGCCGACCTTCATCAGCACGCCGGGTGGGATCTGGTCGTCGAAGCCACCGGGTCGATTGCCGCGCTCGAATCCGGGTTGGCCTGCGTCAGGGACGCGGGTCGACTCCATATCTTCGGTGTCGCCAGTCCCGATGCGATCGCTCGAATATCGCCCTACGAGATCTTCGCAAAAGAACTGACCATCACCGGCTCTCAATCTCTACAGCAGACGTTCGGCCGTGCCGTCGAGACGCTCGCTACCGGATCGCTCGACGGCGACAAACTCGTCACGGCGCGAATCCCGCTCGTCGACATCGGCAACGCCGTCGACCTGGTCCGCCGCGGCGACGGGATCAAAACGCAGATCATCCGATCGTGATGGCATCGAGGCGCTCGGCCGTACCGCTCAGTCGAACTCGGGCCGCTCGGTGCGGGTCCGTTTCAGCTCCCAGAAATGCGGATACGACGCGAAGGTCAATGAGGCATCCCAGAGCTTGCCGGCCTCTTCACCGCGTGGGATCTTCGAGAGCACCGGACCGAAGAACGCGACGCCGTTGACATGGATGGTCGGGGTGCCGACGTCGTCTCCGACGGCATCCATGCCCGCGTGATGGCTCTTGCGGAGTGCTTCGTCGTACTTGTCGGTGGTCGCCGCCTCCGCCAGCTCTGCGGGCAGGCCGACCTCTTCGAGCGACTCCTTGATGACCGCGTCGAGATCCTTGCTGTCCTGATTGTGGATCCGGGTGCCCATCGCGGTGTAAAGCGGGGCGAGGATCTCCGGGCCCTTGAGTTGTTCGGCGGCGATGGCCACCCGGACCGGACCCCAGGCCTTCTTCATCAGCTCGACGTAGTTCTCGGGAAGGTCGCGTCCTTCGTTGAGGACGGCCAGGCTCATCACGTGGAACTGCACGTCGATGTCACGGACCTTCTCCACCTCAAGAATCCAGCGCGATGTGATCCAGCACCACGGGCACAGCGGATCGAACCAGAATCCCGCAACATCCTTCTGAGTCATCAGTGCGTCCTCTCCATGGTCCGGGCCAGAACTCCGTTCAGCACAACTGTGCGCCTACAGCAAGATGTTCCCGGCAGGCGGGTAACCATCTAGCCAGGCTTTGCGATAAGCATGGCGACGTCACGGAAGTGGCACAGGAAACGCATAGTGTGCAGATTTTTATCGAACCGTGTTGTCCCTGTGACTCTGGTAAACCACTGTTTCCCAAGTGAGTAGGGCACTGCAAGTGTCCTACGTGACAGCTGAGGAGCTGAAATTATGGCCGCACGTGCTTTTCTGACGACGGTGAGCGTCGTCGCCGCCGGCCTCGCGCTGGCGGCGCCCGCGCAGGCCGACACGAACGACTCCTCGTTCCTGAACGCCCTCAACAACGCCGGCATCGGCTACAACGACCCGGGCTCCGCCGTCCAGCTGGGACAACAGGTGTGCCCAATGCTCGTCGAGCCCGGCAAGAACTTCGCATCGGTGGCCTCGCAGATGCGCGGCAACAACAACGGCATCTCCCCTGAGATGGCGTCATTCTTCACCGGCATCGCCATCCAGATGTACTGCCCGCAGATGATGTCGTCGATCAGTGACGGCTCGATCCTGAACAATCTGGGCGGTCTGAACGCGCTGAGCGGGATCGCAGGCCTCCCCGGCTTGGGGCAGTAGCCCGGACCGACCTGGCGTCCAGCCGATAGGTTGGACGGGTGGCTCTTCCCAATCTCACCCGCGACCAGGCCGTCGAGCGCGCCGCGCTGGTCACCGTCGACAACTACCGCATCGAGCTCGACCTCACCGCCGGTGAGGACCGGCCCGGCGAACGGACCTTCCGGTCCACCACGACGGTGGAGTTCGACGCGCTTGCCGGCGCCGACACCTACATCGACATCGCCGCCGAGGCCATTCGCAGCGCGACGCTCAACGGCGTCACGCTCGACACCTCCGCCTACGACGAGTCCACCGGCATCGCCCTGCCGGGTTTGGCCGCACACAACGTGCTCGTCGTCGACGCGGACTGCCTGTACTCCAACACCGGCGAGGGGTTGCACCGCTTCGTCGACCCCGTCGACAACGAGGTGTACCTCTACTCGCAGTTCGAAACCGCCGATGCCAAGCGGATGTTCGCGTGCTTCGACCAGCCGGACCTCAAGGCGACCTTCGACGTCCGGGTCACCGCGCCGGCGCACTGGGAGGTGATCTCCAACGGGGCAACGGTTTCCGCCGAGGCCTCCGGCGGCGCGACCGTCCACGTCTTCGCGACCACCCCGAAGATGAGCACCTATCTGGTGGCGCTGATCGCCGGGCCGTACGCGGTGTGGCGCGACGCGTACTCCGACGATCACGGCACGATCCCGCTCGGGCTGTTCTGCCGTAAGTCGCTGGCCGAGTTCATGGATGCCGATCGGCTTTTCACCCAAACGAAGCAGGGTTTCGGCTTTTACCACAAGAACTTCGGCACACCGTACGTGTTCGGCAAGTACGACCAACTGTTCGTCCCGGAGTTCAACGCGGGTGCCATGGAAAACGCCGGCGCGGTGACCTTCCTGGAGGACTATGTGTTCCGCTCCAAGGTCACCCGGGCCTCCTACGAACGCCGCGCGGAGACGGTGCTGCACGAGATGGCCCACATGTGGTTCGGCGACCTGGTCACCATGCAGTGGTGGGATGACCTGTGGCTCAATGAATCTTTCGCGACGTTCGCCTCGGTGTTGTGCCAGGCGGACGCGACGGAGTACACGCAGGCCTGGACAACGTTCGCCAACGTCGAGAAGTCGTGGGCCTACCGGCAGGACCAGCTGCCGTCGACGCATCCCGTGGCGGCTGATATCCCCGACCTGGCTGCTGTCGAGGTCAACTTCGACGGCATCACCTACGCCAAGGGCGCATCGGTGCTCAAGCAGCTGGTCGCCTACGTAGGGCTGGAACAGTTCCTGGCCGGCCTGCGGGACTACTTCCGCGACCACGCGTTCTCCAATGCCACCTTCGAGGATCTGCTCGGTGCGCTGGAGAAGTCCTCGGGGCGTGACCTGTCGGGCTGGGGCCGGCAGTGGCTGCGGACAACGGGCTTGAACACGCTGCGCGCCGATTTCGACGTCGACGCGGACGGTGCGTTCACCCGGTTCGCCGTCACCCAGTCCGGTGCCACCCCGGGGGCCGGTGAGACACGCGTGCACCGCCTAGCCATCGGCGTCTATGACGACAGCGGCTCCGGCAGGCTGACCCGCATACACCGCGTCGAACTCGACATCGCCGGTCCGGTTACCGAAGTCCCTGAGCTGGTCGGGATTTCGCGCGGGAAGCTGATCCTGGTCAATGACGACGACCTGACCTACTGCTCGCTGCGGCTGGATCCGGAATCGCTTGCCACAGTGCTGACCCGCATCGCCGACATCGCCGAGCCGCTCCCCCGGACGCTGGCCTGGTCGGCGGCATGGGAGATGACCCGTGAGGCTGAGATGAAGGCCCGCGATTTCGTGGCCCTGGTGTCCGGCGGCGTCCATGCCGAAACCGAGGTCGGCGTGGCGCAGCGGCTCCTGCTGCAGGCGCAGACCGCCCTTGGCTCCTATGCCGATCAGGACTGGGCGACCATCGAGGGCTGGCCCGCATTCGCCGAACGATTGCTGGAACTGGCCCGCGGCGCCGAGCCGGGATCCGATCACCAGTTGGCCTACGTCAACGCCCTGTGCACGTCGGTGCTGTCCACTCAGCAGACCGTGCTGCTGGCCGATCTGCTCGACAAAGATCCCGCATCGCTCGGACTGGCCGGTCTGCAGATCGACACCGACCTGCGCTGGCGAATCGTCACGGCACTGGCACGCTCCGGACAGATCGACGCCGAGGGACCCGAGACGCCCTTCATCGACGCCGAAGCCCAGCGCGACCCGACGGCCGCAGGCAAGCGTCAGGCCGCCGCGGCGTCGGCCGCCCGCCCGCAGGATGTCGTGAAGACCACTTCCTGGGAGGACGTGATCGAGGACGACACCCTGCCCAACATCACCACCCGCGCGATCGTCGGCGGTTTCGTCCAACCGGGCCAGGCCGAACTGCTCACGCCGTTCACCACGCGCTACTTCGCGGCGGTCGCCGGGATATGGGAGCGCCGGTCGAGCGAGGTCGCCCAGACCGTGGTCGTCGGCCTGTACCCGTCATGGGACATCAGCCAGAACGGGTTGGACGCAGCGGACACGTTCCTGTCCGACCCGGAGGTGCCGCCCGCGCTGCGCCGTCTGGTGCTGGAAGGTCGTGCCGGTGTGGAGCGCTCACTGCGCGCCCGTGCCTTCGACAGCGCCTAACTAATCACCGCGAGCGTGCGGGTCTGCCGGCCAACACACCGTCGCTGGCCGACAGTCTCCGCACGCTCGCGGTGCTTGGGGCTGCCGTATAACGCTCTAAACGCAGAAATCCCGGTATCGAGACCAATGGTCTCGATACCGGGACTCACGCACGAGCGTGCGCGCAATGCTGTTACTCAGCGGCGCGTCGTACAGCAGACGCGCACGGTCGCGGTGGAAAACGTCAGGCAGGGGAAACGCCGGCCGACAGCACGCGCACTGCGCTGATCAGCCCGTCGATCAGGTTGCCTTCCTTGAACGAGGCGGCGGCTGCGGAGACACCCAGGGGTGCGGCCGTCTCGATGCCACGGCCCTTGACGTCGGCGCCGTAGACCACCTCGATCGCATGCTGGTCGGGCGACACCGCCAACAGCACTGCGTTGTCCGGCGTCGGAACCTTGGCGAGGATCTCGCGGGCCGTAGCCGCAGTGTCGGAACCGAGTCCGCCGACGTAGACCGCAAACCGAGCCTTGGCCGCCCGCGACCCGTACTTCAGGGCGTCGTCGAGTACGACGAGGTCCATCGTCGGGAACGGGTAGTGCACCGAGAGCTCGCCGGGTTCGGTGACACCGGAGATCCGTCCACTGGATGTGATCGCGTAGCCGTAAGGCAGCTCGAGTTCACCGGGCGCGACAGTCGCGACTGCACCTGTTTGGCTACCACTTGCCACTTGCGCCTCCTCCGATGGTGACTCCATGCGAATCGTGACCGCCATGCCCGTGGTCGCTCGGCTCTTCCGACGCCCACAGGATCGGCTCGTGCGTCCACGGATCCGACATCTTGTAGGTGGCCGGGTGCGGTCCCTTGCGGGTCAGGAAGACTAGCGCCAGGACCACGAACAACAACAGCGGAACCCCTCCGAGGAGGGAATGGGTAAGTGCTGTGCTCACGCGCAAACCGTATCAGCCGAGCCCGCTCGGCGTGGCAACAGTGAGCACTCCACTATGCCGCGCCCTCGCCCAGGTAGCGGACCCACGCCGGGTCGAGCTCCTTGATGGTCGACAACAACCGCCAATGCTGGCCTTTCGGTGGCATCGGCACAGCGTGCAGCGTCCAGCCCAGCTCGGCCAGCAGCTTGTCTGCCTTGCGGTGATTACATGCCGCGCAGGCGGCCACGCAGTTCTCCCACGAGTGCTCGCCACCCCGGCTGCGGGGCACCACGTGGTCGACGGTGTCAGCCCGGCCTCCGCAATAGGCACAGCGGAAGCGGTCACGGTGCATCAGCGCGGCCCGCGTCATCGGGATCCGGGCCCGGTACGGCACCCGCACGAACGTGCGCAGCCGGATCACCGACGGTACGACGATGGTGCGGGTCGCCGAATGGATCACCGGACCCGACGGGTCGTCGTGCACGACATCGGCCTTACCGCATAGGAGCATGACCACCGCCCGGCGCAGGGGCAGCGCCGTCAGTGGTTCGTAGGTCGAGTTGAGCAGCAGCACTCGGCGGCGTCCCCAGACCGATGCATCCGGAATGGCGGTCGCCAGCGTCTCGACACTGTGCAGGGGGCGGTTCGGCACGTGAGACGCCGATGGGCCGGATACGTGACCGGTCCGTCGTGTATGGCTTTTTTTGCTGTGCGCCATAGAGCCTCCGAGCACACAGTCCACCACGGATCGGGTGCAATAGCACGACAAATTTGAGTGAGTTCACTGGTCGAATTGGTGAACAGCACATGACGACACTGTTAGGCGGGCTAAACGCAGTCGGTTTTCAACGGGTCGCCGACAGATTCGTGGCGGAGGATCTGCACAATGGAGGGCGTGACGCAGGCGCAACGAACCTTCTACGACGAGGTCGGCGGCCACGACACTTTCCACACCATCGTGTCGCGGTTCTATCAGCTGGTGCGTGAGGACGAGATCCTGCTGCCGCTGTACCCCGAGGACGACATCGACGGCGCCGAGGAACGACTGCGGATGTTCCTCGAGCAGTACTGGGGCGGCCCGAGCACATATTCCGACCTGCGCGGCCACCCGCGCCTGCGGATGCGGCATGCACGGTTTCGGATCGGCTTGCTCGAACGCGACGCCTGGCTGCGGTGCATGCACACCGCAGTGGCCTCGATCGACGCTGCGACGTTGGACGACAACCATCGCAAGGCGTTGCTGGAATATCTGAACATGGCCGCCGACGCGATGGTCAACTCGGCATTCTGATGGCGCCGTGGTGGGAAAGCGCGGTCTTCTACCAGGTTTACCCGCGTTCGTTCCGGGACAGCGGCGGTGACGGCGTCGGCGATCTGGACGGGGTGACCGCGGGGCTCGACTATCTGACGACGCTCGGTGTCAACGCGCTGTGGCTCAACCCGGTGATGCTCTCGCCGATGGCCGACCATGGCTACGACGTCGCCGACCCCCGCGACGTGGATCCACTGTTCGGTGGGATCGACGCGCTCGACCGGCTGCTGGATGCGGCCCACGCACGTGGTATGCGGATCACCATGGATCTGGTGCCCAACCACACCAGTTCTGCACATCCGTGGTTCGTTGAGGCGCTGGCCAATCCCGCCCGACGCGACCGCTACATCTTCCGCGACGGCACCGGCCCCGGTGGTGCGACGCCACCGAACAACTGGATCTCGGTGTTCGGCGGTCCGGCGTGGACGCGGATAACCGATGGCCAGTGGTATCTGCACCTGTTCGATCCCGCACAGCCCGATCTCAACTGGGACAACCCCGAGGTGTTCGACGATCTGGAGAAGACGCTGCGGTTCTGGCTGGACCGCGGGGTCGACGGGTTCCGCATCGACGTGGCACACGGGATGGCTAAAACGCCGGGCCTACCCGATATGACAGTCACCGACACCGCACTGCTGCGCAACAGAGACAACGATCCCCGGTTCGACAACGAAGGTGTCCACGGCATTCACCGGTTCATCCGCACCGTGTTCGACGACTATCCCGATGCAGTGGCCGTCGGGGAGGTGTGGGTGCATGACAATGAGCGGTTCGCAAAGTACCTACGGCCCGACGAACTGCACCTGGGCTTCAATTTCCGCCTCGTGCAAGCGGATTACGACGCCGACGAGATCCGCGACGCGATCGACAATGCTCTGGCCGCCGCTGCGCTGGCTGGAGCGACCCCGACCTGGACGCTGTCCAACCACGATGTCGAGCGCGAAGTCACCCGCTACGGCGGTGGCGCCTGCGGAGTGGCCCGGGCCCGGGCGATGGCCCTGGTGATGCTGGCCCTGCCGGGCGCGGCGTTCGTCTACAACGGCGAGGAACTCGGCCTACCCAACGTCGAGCTGCCCGATACTGTGCTGCAGGACCCGGTGTGGGAACGCTCCGGGCATACCGAACGCGGACGCGACGGCTGCCGCGTGCCGATGCCGTGGTCGGGCACCGGGCCACCGTTCGGCTTCTCTTCCAATCCCGACACGTGGTTACCGATCCCTGCCGACTGGGCCGCGTTGACGGTCGCCCACCAGGAAGACGACCCAAATTCCACGTTGGCGTTCTACCGGCAGGCAATTCAGTTGCGGGGCAGCCGAAGTGAATTCAGCGGCAATCGAATCGACTGGCTTGACATGCTGACGTTCCGGCGCCCCGGCGGGCTGATTTGTGCACTCAACGTCGGCGCCACTCCCCTACCGCTACCGGCCGGTGAGGTGTTGTTGGCCAGCGGACCGCTCGTCGACGGTGCGCTGCCGCCAGACACCGCCGTCTGGCTGGTCTAGTTCCACCGCGAACAGACACGAAAGTCCGCGACGCGCCGCGTTTTCAGTACCCGCACGTCTGCTCGCGAGAGGAAGTCAGCCGAGAACGAGCGCTGGGGCTCCACGCCGCCGGTACACCGAGCCGAACCGGGCATCGATGCGCAACCACGCGGCGTGCGCCCGCACCCGTACGATCTCCTCGGCGCTCAGCATCTCGCCCGACGACGGCAGGAAACCCATTGCCGTCAAGGCGAATACACACCGCATCGGGATGCCGACGGTCAACTCGCCTGCGCTGACGACCAGGACATCTTGATCCAGCAGCGACGGCGGCGGACCGTGCGCACCACTGTGTTCACGAGCCAGTGCGGTTCCCTGCTGCGCCAAATCGAGCATCACCCGCGCCGGGACGTCGTCGACATGGACGAACCCGGCCTCGGGTGGCAGCCCGCCACGCCACGCCGAGTCCATCGGCAGACCGGTGTCGACGTAGCCGGCGTGCGACGCCGACAGGCCGGTACTCAGCGCGTCGGCCCCCGCGGAAAGGTCGCTCGGACGTACCCGCCCGTAGAACACCCGGCAGGCCAGGACGTCGAATCCCGTTGTGACCCAAGCCACGACCTGTCCGGTATCGGTTTCCCCGTCGTCACGCCCGCGGGACCGCAACCGCACCACCGCCGCATCGTCGAGCCGCAGCGCCCGGTCGATGAAGGTCGCGAGGTTCTCCCGCTGGTGCGGGTCGTCGACCCACAAGCCGCGCTCCGCGCCGATCATCGCAGATAGTGCTCCAGATAAGCCCGTTGCTCGTCCGAAAGCCGTTGCAGTCGTTGCTCTTCGATGTGAACGGCAGCCAGTTGCGTCTCGGCGGTCACCGACGGCCTGCAGTCTGGATCGGCGTTGACCGGCCGCACCTCGTAGCCGATGGTGAAATCCACCGCACGCACCCGCTTGGACCACATCGTCACCTGCAGCGGCGAATCCACCAACCGCAACTGTGCCTTGTAGACGATGTTCACCTCGGCAATCAGCAAACCGATCGTGGTGATCTGGGCACCGAACGGCTCGCGCAGGAACGGGATCCGGGCCTCTTCGAGGATCGTCACCATGGTGGCGTGATTGATGTGCTGGTACATGTCGATGTCCGACCAGCGCACGTGCACCGGCGTCGTGAACCCTGCGCTCACCCGGTGGCCCCCGTCCCACTCGTCCGCGTCATGCTACGGATTTGACGTGCCGCTACCGACAGCGTCGCCAGGTCCTGGAGTTCACCCTGATAGATCTCGGCCAACGTCCGGCGGGCGCGGGTAACCCGGGAACTGTTGGTCAACTCCCATTCGGCGATCTTCTGCTCACCATTCTCATGCGGCTCGCCAACCGCCATGACATCGAAGCACAAGGCCCGCAGCGATCCGTAGATGTCATCGCGAATAGCCAACCGCGCCAACGAATGCCACCGGTCATCACGCCCCAGCATCGACACCGCGGTGAGCAGTCCGTCGGCTCCCAGGTGAGCCATCAACGCGAAGTAGGTGTCGGCGACCTCGACCGGATCCCGCTCGATGATGTCGGCGATGTCGATCACATCGAGCAGGCTGTACTGATACAGACCGGTGGCCACCGTGTAGGCCAACTCCGCCGAGACACCATTCGACACGTACTCGCCGGCCTCCTGGCTGACGATTGCCTTGTCGGCGCCCCGCAGCCACTCACCCATCCGCGGGGTCAGCTTCGCAACCTTGTCGGCGAACCGGTTGATCTCGGCGCCCACGGCCAGCGGCTGCGGCCGGTAGTTGAGCAGCCATCTGCCCGCCCGGTCGACCAGCCGGCGCAGATCCAGCGTCATCCGATCGGTGATCGCAACCGACACGCCCTGCTCACCTGCCGCACGAATCTGCCGCCACGCATCGCCGATCCGGAAGATCGCACTCGTGGCCACATAGCTGCGGGCAGCGTCCACCGGACCGACACCCAGGTCCTCGGTGATGCGGTAGGCATAGCTGATGCCGCTGGTGTCGACAAGATCGTTGACCAGCATGGTGGTGATGATCTCCCGGCGCAGCTGGTGCGACCGGATCTCGTTATGGAACTCGTCGCGCAACCTGGCCGGGAAGTAGTACGGCAGGCGAGAGGCGAACACCTCCTGATCGGGCAGATCGCCGGCGAGGACATCCTCTTTGAGTGCCAGCTTCACATGCGCCATCAACGTGGCCAATTCCGGTGAGGTGAGGCCGAGTCCGGCTTCGGTGCGACGCAGGATCTCCTTCTCCGACGGCAGCGCCTCCAACTCGCGATTGAGTCCGCGGTCGGCGACGAAGTCCCTGATCATGCGGGCATGCACCGACATCATGCTCGCGGCGTTGGCCCGGCTGGTGCCCATCAGGTCGTTCTGGTCGCGGTTGTCGGTGAGCACCAACTCGCCGACCTCATCGGTCATCGACAACAGCAGATCCGTGCGTTGACCGGGCTCGATCCTGCCCGCAGTGACCAACGAGTCGATGAGGATCTTGATGTTGACCTCGTGGTCGGAGCAGTCGACACCGGCGGAGTTGTCCAGCGCGTCGGTGTTGATCCGGCCGCCCGCCAGATCGAACTCGATGCGGCCCAACGACGTCACACCGAGGTTGCCACCCTCCCCGATCACCTTGGCCCGCACCTGATTTCCGCAGACCCTGATCTGATCGTTGGCCCGGTCACCGACGTCGGCGTCGGCCTCACTCTCGGCCTTGACGTAGGTGCCGATACCACCGTTCCAGAGCAAATCCACCGGTGCCTTGAGGATGGCCTTCATCAGCGCCGGTGGAGTCAGCTCATCGACGTCGCCCTCGATGCCCAGCGCAGTACGGACCTCGGCACTGATCGGGATCGATTTCTGCTCACGGCTATACACGCCGCCGCCCTCGCTGATGAGCGACTTGTTGTAGTCCTCCCAGCTGGACCGCGGCAGCTCGAACATCCGGCTGCGCTCCACCCACGATGCCGCGGCATCCGGATTGGGGTCGAGGAAGATGTGCCGGTGGTCGAATGCGGCGATCAACCGAATGTGTTTGGAGAGCAGCATTCCGTTGCCGAACACGTCGCCGCTCATGTCGCCGATACCGACGACGGTGAAGTCCTGGGTCTGGGTGTCGACTCCCATCTCCCGGAAGTGGCGTTTGACCGATTCCCAGGCTCCCTTGGCGGTGATGCCCATCGCCTTGTGGTCATAGCCGACGGATCCGCCCGATGCGAACGCGTCACCCAGCCAGAATCCGTAGGACTTGGCGACCTCGTTGGCGATGTCGGAGAACGTCGCAGTGCCCTTGTCCGCCGCCACCACCAGGTAGGCATCCTCGCCGTCGCGGCGCACCACGTCCGGCGGAGTCACGACGGCCCCGGTCGCCTTGTCCACATTGTCGGTCACGTCGAGCAGACCGGAGATGAAGAGCTGGTAACAGGCAACGCCTTCGGCGCGGGTCGCATCGCGGTCGACCGCGGCGTCACCGGTGGGTTCCGGCGGATGCTTGACGACGAACCCACCCTTGGCGCCGACCGGGACGATGACGGCATTCTTGACCGCCTGCGCCTTGACCAAGCCAAGAACCTCGGTCCGGAAGTCCTCCCGGCGATCCGACCAGCGCAGCCCCCCGCGGGCGACGAACCCGAACCGTAGATGCACACCCTCAACCCGTGGCGAGTACACGAAGATCTCGAACTTCGGCCGAGGCAGCGGTAATTCGTCGATCATCCCGGGGTTCAGCTTCATCGCCAGCACACCACGCTGACGTGCCGAATCCGGGCTTCGCACAAAGTAATTGGTTCGCAGGGTGGCCTGTATCAGGCTCGCGAACGCCCGCAGCACCCGGTCGGTATCGAGGCTGACCAGAGCATCGATATCCTCTGCCACCGCCGCGGCCGCGCTTTGCGCGTCGCGTGCGGGCACCGTGTCGACCGCCGGGTCGAACAGCGCTTCAAACAGCTCGACCAGCGAGCGCGCGGTATGCGGATTGTCGTTGAGCACCGACTCGATGTGGTTCTGGCTGTACGGGAATCCGGCCTGACGCAGGTATTTCGCGTACGCCCGCAGGATCACCACCTGCTGCCAGGTCAGCCCGGCGCGCAGCACAAGCTCGTTGAATCTGTCAATCTCGGCTTGCCCCTGCCAGATCGCGGTCACGGCATCGGCGAACCGCTGCGCAGTGGCAGCCTGGGCGGCGGCGTCGTGCGCATCGGGCATGTTGCGCTGCCGCGAGACCTTGAACTGGTAGATCCAGACCGGCAAGCCGTCCGGTCGGGTGACGGTGTATGGCCGTTCCTCGAGCACCACAACGCCCATGGACTGCAGCATCGGCAGCAGCTCGCTCAGCGATGCCGAATGCCCACCGAGATACCAGGTGAGCTGCGCAATGCGGTCAGCGCTCTCGGTGAACACCAGCTTGACCGAATTGCCTTGCAGCTGTTCGATGATCGCGATGTCACCGGTGGCATCGGCCGGTGCGACCGCCTGCTTGTAGTCCTGCGGGAAGGCGGTGGCGTAGTGCTCGACAGCGGCCGGGTTAAGGCCCTTGGCTGCCCCGATCAGCCGGTCGCCCCAGTTGCGGGTGGCCTCGGTCAGCAGGTTCTGGATCCTGGCCTCGTTCTCGATCGAGGTGTCCACTGCGTGCGCGCGGTTGCCGTCAGGCAACCGTACCGTGAAATGCACTACTGCCCATGGGGATTCACTGACCCGCGCGGAGTAGTCGATGCTCACCCCGCCGAGTTCGCGAACCAGGATGTTCTGCATCTCCAGGCGCACCGCGGTGGTGTAACGATCACGCGGCAGATACACCAGGCACGACACGAAATGCGCGAGCTGATCGGCACGCAGGAACAGCAGGGTCCGCCGCCGCGAGCCCAGATCCACCACGGCCATGGCCATTTCGAGCAGCTCTTTGGAACTGAGCGCGAACAGCTCCGGCCGCGGAATGGTCTGGATGATGTCGCGGAGCAGCTGCCCCGGGTGGCTCGGGTCGCGCTGAGCCATCGCCAGCGCTTCCTCCGCGCGTCGCGAGATCAGCGGGATCTCCAGCACATTGGCGTTCATCGCCGCGATGGTGAACAGACCGACGAAGCGGTGCTCGATCGCACCGGAGGGACCACCGTTTTCACGGACCGCGACGAGATATGGGTAGGCGCCGTAGCGTAGGTAGCTCGGGATCGTCGCCTGGGCCAGCACCAGCAGATCGTCGGGACTGGTCAGCGGCGGCAGCACATCGAGGCGCAGCCGCAGCATGCCGAGCCGACTCGCCGAATCGACCACAGCCTGTCCGTCGCCGACCGCGCACTGCTGGTAACCCAGTAGCACGAAGTGCCCGTCGGCCAGCCAGCGCAGCAGTGCCGCCACGTCTTTGCGGTCGGCGCTGGGGAAATGCCCCTCGACGTCGGTGGCCAGGTCGTTGGCCAGTCCGTGCAGGGCTGCGACCATCGCCCCGGTGTCCAATCCGATCTGGCGCGCGTCGGCAAGGATGCCGGGTATCAGCCGAGTGGCCTCGGTGAGGGCGCCGCCGTCGGCCGCGCCGGCCACTGGGACGAGAATCCAGCACTCGTCGATGCCTTCTCCTGGCGCCGCGTCAGCCACCGGCCGGATATCCAACAGCTTCCCGTCGGCGTCGCGGCGGACCCGGAACACCGGGTTCATCATGGCGCTGTAGGCGACGCCGAGCCGGTGCAGCAGCACTGTCACCGAATCGATCAGCATCGGCGCCTGATCGGTGACGATCTGCAGTGCGGGTCCGGTCTCGGCGTCACCGGGGTACACCGCGACATTGGTCTCGCCGGCGGTGCGCCGGGCACCCAACCGGTACTGGGCCGCCACGGCGTCAGCCGAGACGGGCTGTTCGGGCGACGTCGCAGCGATCGGCCCGGTCGTGATTGCGCCTGGTGCGTCGACCTGCGGTCCCCGATAGGTGGACAGGAACACAGCGGCAAGCCGTTGCATCATGTCGGGCGTTGGCTCCAGACCTCCTGAGACACCGCTTTCGTGTTGCCCCTGGGATTGTGGTGCCGTCATACCGAACACTCCTGACTCACGCCCACGCACCGGCGCTGGTGCGTAGGAGCGACCTTAGTCGTAGCCCGACCCGCTGGGCCTGATGCCCGCCAAGTCTTGTGCGTGGCGGTCAGTCGCGGGTGAGGCGTCGGTGCGTCACCCGGTGCGGGCGCGCCGCCTCGGCGCCCAAGCGCTCGATCTTGTTCTCCTCGTAGGCACCGAAGTTGCCCTCGAACCAGAACCATTGGGCGTCGTTGTCGTCGTCGCCTTCCCACGCGAGGATGTGGGTGCAGGTGCGGTCGAGGAACCACCTGTCGTGCGAGATGACCACCGCGCAGCCGGGGAAGTTCTCCAGCGCATTCTCCAGCGACGACAGAGTTTCCACATCGAGGTCGTTGGTCGGTTCGTCGAGCAGGATAAGGTTGCCACCCTCCTTGAGGGTCAGCGCGAGATTCAGCCGGTTGCGTTCTCCACCCGAGAGCACACCGGCCGGCTTTTGCTGATCGGGCCCCTTGAAGCCGAACGCCGACACATAAGCCCGCGACGGAATCTCGTTCTGCCCGACCTCGATGTAGTCGAGTTTGTCGGAGACGACTTCCCACACCGTCTTCTTCGGGTCGATACCCGCACGGCTCTGGTCGACGTAGGACAGCTTGACCGTGTCGCCGACCCTGACGGTGCCGCTATCTGGTTCTTCCAGACCGACGATCGTCTTGAACAGTGTGGTCTTGCCGACGCCGTTGGGCCCGATGACGCCGACGATGCCGTTCCGCGGCAGGCTGAACGACAGATCCTTGATCAGCTGTCGGCCGTCGAAGCCCTTATCCAGGTGCTCGACCTCCACCACCACATTGCCCAGCCGCGGTGGCGTCGGGATCTGGATCTCCTCAAAGTCGAGCTTCCGCGACTTCTCGGCTTCGGCAACCATCTCCTCGTACCGGCCGAGACGCGCCTTGTTCTTGGCCTGCCGCGCCTTGGCGCCCGAGCGGACCCAGGCCAGTTCATCCTTGAGCCGCTTCTGCAGCTTCTGGTCCTTCTTGCCTTGAACCTCGAGCCGCTCGGCCTTCTTCTCCAGGTAAGTCGAGTAGTTGCCCTCGTACGGGTAAGCGCGGCCCCGGTCGAGTTCGAGGATCCACTCGGCGACATTGTCCAGGAAGTACCGGTCGTGGGTGACTGCCAGGATCGCGCCCTTGTACGCGGCCAAGTGCTGCTCCAACCACAGCACGCTCTCGGCGTCGAGGTGGTTGGTGGGCTCATCAAGCAGCAGCAGATCCGGCTTGGACAGCAGTAGCTTGCACAGAGCGACGCGGCGACGCTCGCCGCCGGACAGGTGGGTCACCGGCTCGTCGGGCGGCGGGCAGCGCAAGGCGTCCATGGCCTGCTCGAGTTGGGAGTCGATGTCCCAGGCGTCCGCGGCGTCCAACTCCTCCTGCAGATGGCCCATCTCTTCCATGAGCTCGTCGGTGTAATCGGTGGCCATCAGCTCGGCCACCTCGTTGTACCGGTTGAGCTTGGCCTTGATCGCCACGCCGTCTTCGACGTTCTCGCGCACGGTCTTGGTTTCGTCGAGCACCGGCTCCTGCATCAAAATGCCGACGGTGGCCCCCGGGGCCAACATCGCGTCGCCGTTGTTCGCCTGGTCGAGCCCGGCCATGATCCGCAACACGCTCGACTTGCCGGCCCCGTTGGGGCCGACAACGCCGATCTTCGCGCCCGGAAGGAAGTTCAGCGTGACGTCGTCGAGGATGACCTTGTCGCCGTGCGCCTTGCGGACCTTCCGCATCGTGTAGATGAATTCGGCCATGCCGTGATGTGCCTTTCTGAAGCTGTCCAGTCTTTTCTGACGAGCGCTTGCGCGAGGAAGCACAAGCACCTGACGAGGCCCGCGCGGGGAAGCCCAAGTCCTGTCACTCGCGGCCCATCCTAGGCGTGCCCGAGTGACGTCAAGCCGACAGTGGCAACACCCCGGGATCCAGCACCGCTACCCCCGGGTCATCGCCTTCGTCGTCGTCGGTCTCGGAACGCTCGTCATCCAACGTCGCCGACTGGTCCGCGCCGGGTAGGGCAGCGGTACCGCCCGGCTTCGGCAGCAACTCGACCTTGGCGATGCACCGTGACAGGTCAGGCCCGACGGCGGTTGCCCGGACCTCGACCGATGACCGCCGCACACCGTCTTTGTCCTCGTACTCACTGGTATAGAGGTGCCCGACGACAACCACGGCGTCACCCCGGCCGAGCGAGGCGCTGACCCCGCGGGCCAGGTTTCCCCAACAGTTGACCGTCACGTACAACGAGTTTCCGGGCTCCCAGGTTCCACTGGCGCTCCGCCGGCGGGAGTTGCTCGCGACCCGGAACTTGAACAGCTCCTGGTCTCCGAACCGGAGCCGGACCGGATTGGTGACGATGTTGCCGACCACGGTGAACGGTGTCTCGAACATTGCTGATTCCCTTTCGCTGGTGATGTGGGCACCGGACCGGAAGGCCGCGATGCCTGACACCGCCATTGACCGCCGCGGCACCGACACCGACGGCGCACGGCAGCCGCTGGCAAGGGAAGGCTGTGGATGAAATCCAGGTTGGGGATAAGTTCTCAGGCCGATGGCTTGTCGCGGCGGGCCATCTCCGCGAGCATCGCGTTGTACGCGGCCAGCTCGGCACCATCGTCGCGGTCGGCGGCGCGGTCGAGGCGTTTGGCGGTGCGCTGATCACTGCGCCGCCACTGGATCAACAGCGCGAGCATCACGATGACAAGCGGGACTTCCCCTGCCGCCCAAGCGATTCCACCGCCAAGGTGCTGATCGCCGAGCAGATCGATATGCCAGGGCAGCTGCAACGACCGGTAAAAGGCCCCACCCAGCACGATCTCCATGCCCATCATCACCACGCCGAAGAACGCGTGCAGCGGCAGCGAGGCGAACACCATCCCGACCTTGGCCAGATGCGGAATTGGCCGCGGGGTCGGATCTACGCCGATCACCACCCAGTAGAACAAATAGCCCGACAACAGGAAGTGGGCGTTCATCAGCAGATGCGCGGCGTGATTGCTCACGGCCGCGTCGAAGATGCCACCGAAGTAGAGGCCGTAGAACCCGGCCACGAACAACACGGTTGCCACCACCGGCTGGGTGAGGAACTTCGACACCGGCGAATGTAGAGCGGCAAGCAACCATTCGCGCGGACCCGGCGGAGCCCCGCGGCCCGCGGCGGGCAGCGCCCGCAACGCCAAGGTGACCGGTCCACCGAGGACCAACAGGACCGGCACCAGCATCGACAGCAGCATGTGGGCGATCATGTGCATGCTGAACATCGCAGGCATGTACCTGCCGAGACCCGACGACGTGGTGAACAGCAGCACCGCGCAGCCGAGCAGCCACGCCACCGTCCGGCCCATCGGCCAGGCGTCGCCGCGGATGCGCAGCCGGCGCACCGCCAGCAGGTACACGACCGCCATGATGATCGCGGCGGTGCCGAAGATCAGATCGAAGCGCCAGTCGAACAGCACGCGGGTGACCGTCGGTGGTCCGGCCAAGTTGTATCCGATGGCCACCTCGGTGGCGCTGGGCACCTTGGTGTCCGGTGGCGGTGGGGTGCGGCCCAACCCGACGGCGATCCCGAAGGTCGCCCCGAACAGCGCGGCCTCACCGAGGGCCAGCCGAATCAGGGGCCGCCGGGCGTCCGGGTCGGCCTGCAGCGCGGCCACCCCGTTGCGACGCTGCGCCCAGCCGAGCACTCCGAGCAATCCGAGGGCCACCATCTTGGCGACGACCAGCAGGCCGTAGGGCGTGCGCACGAGATCGGCCGGTTCGATGCGCACCAGCGCGTTGATCACGCCGCTGAACGCCATTGCGACGTAACACCACAGCGCCAGCGCCGAGAACCGTCGGGCTGCCAGTGCGGTGTTCCCCCCGAGCTGCCCGCGCAGCGCATGCACCAACAGCGCCAGCAGGCCACCCGCCCACAGCGCAGCGGCCATGAGATGGATGAACAGACTGTTGGTGGCCAGATCGTGGGCTCCGCCCGCAGATGAGTGACCGGTCAGCGCCAGCGGCACCAGCGTCAGCATCGATCCGGCCAGCAGCGCCGGGGTCCAGCCCCAGCGCAGCACAGGCAGGCTCCCGACCGTCACCACAGCGGCGAGAACCGCCGTCCACCGCCAGGCCCCGGCCGTATCGATCAGGCTGGCCACCGACCACACGTCGGCAGGGCTGAGGTGGTCGAGCAGCGGTTGCCCGGACACGTCGGACACGGTCAACGGAACGAGCAACGCGGCGCACAACGTCCATACCGCCGAGGCCGCCGACCCCAGCCGCACGGCCCGGTAGCCGGACACATCGAGCACGCCGTTGGCCTGCGGCGGCACCAGGAACGCCGCGAACAGGAACGCGCCGACCGCGACCACCGCGGCGATCTCACCGGCCGCACGCACGAACGGCAGACCGTAGGTGGTGATCGGGCCGGGGTTGGGCAGACCGGTCGCGGTGAGGGCGTCGACCAGCGCGAGCGCACCGATACCGGCGGCAATGGTCCCGGCCAGCAGCCCGACACCGACGAGCACAGGCCACACAGCGCTGGTGCGCATGCCTGCGGCGGCCGGCACGTCCGGTGAAGTCATGTTCCCAGCGTATGGCGTGCCCCGACGCACACTTCGTGGGCTAGGCCGACTCGCTGCTCTGCCGGTGCCGCAGCCGCTCCTCGACGAAGAAGCGGTCCCGCGCGATCTGTTCGACCTGGGTCATGTCGGCCACGATGCCGCGGATCTCACGCAGGAAAGCTTCACGGCGCGCCGCGAGGTCCGCAGCAGGCGTCAGCAGGTTCTGGTCGGCGGCGACTTGGCGTGCCGTGGCGAACAACAATGTCGACACCGCCTCGTTGCTCTGCACGCGCCCCTGGGCGACTTGCTGAGTGCCGAGCCCGAGCGCCCGCGTGGTCAGGTCCTTCTCGGAAATCTCGGCGGGCGCGTCCCTCAGCACGTCCGCCACGATCTGGTCGGCCTCGAAGAACGGTCGCAGCATGGCACCTGCGATCAGTGGCCGCTTGGCCCGCAGCAGTTGGAAGATCTCCTCACCGCCGGCCGAGACGTGCGTTTCCCAGCTTGATTCTTCTTGTCCTCCTCGCGTGCGGGGCCCCTCTTGTCCTCCTCGCGTGCGGGGCCCCTCTTGTCCTCCTCGCGTGCGGGTATGCCAGGACATCTCCTCGGCGATGTTCTCGCGGAACGCCGCCGAATCGGCGAAGTAGAAGTCGAACTTGAGCAAATCCCGCAGCCGCATGGCCTGATCCCAGAACGCCTGCAGCGGATCGTCTGCGGTGTGCGCGGCATGAGCCAGGGCGAGCTCGACGATCGACGTCTCGAGGAACGCATGGATCAGGGAGTTACGGTAGAACGCCGCTTCCAATTCGTTCTCGGGAGCGATCCGCCACACCGGCTCGCGACCGCCGTCGACGCGTGTCACCGGGTGTCCGTTGGACAGCGCGTCCACGGCCGACCGCACCCCCTCGAGCGTCCGCAGCCGCAACGCGCTGTTGGTGATCGGGGTGTTCTTACGCTCCAGGTAGTCCAACGAATCCTGCAGGGTGTGGTGCAGCTGATCGAGCGTCAGCGCGATGCCCTTCGTGGTGAGCAGCAGTGCCGAGACCAGCCCGGTCGCGTTGACCGGCGTGACGCGCAGGATCCGCCAGGCGACCTCGAAGGCCATCTTCTGCATGGCCAGCCGCTTGGCGGCTTCGTCCTCCACCATCGGCCCGTGCGGCTCGCCGAGGTACTGGCGCATCGAAACCGCTTCGGGGAACCGCACATAGATCTTGCCGTAATTACGTTCGCCCTGAGCCTTGATGAAGTTGTACAGCCAGCTGAAGCTCTCGGGCCGCTTTTCCCCGCCACGGGCATATGCGGCGTATTCGGCGGTCTCGTGGAGCTGGTCGAAACTGATCGACACCGGCTGCAGCAGGATGTCGTCGGCGCGGCCATCCAGATAGGCGTCGGCGACGTACGCGAGGAGACCGAGCTTGGGCGGCAACATCTTTCCGGTGCGTGAGCGGGTGCCTTCGATGGCCCAGCTGAGGTTGAACCGCTTTTCGACGATATAGCCGACAAATTGACGAAGCACGTATTTGTAGAGCGGATCGTCGAGCTTGCGGCGCAGGAAGATGACCCCCGAGTGGCGCATCAGCGGACCCATGATCCCGAAGGACAAGTTGATGCCGGCGAAGGTGTGCACCGGGGGCAGCCGGTTCTCCTGCATGGCCAACGGCACGATGCCGCCGTCGATGTAGGACCGATGGGAGAACAGCAGCACGGCCGGATGGGTTTCCAGGTTGCGCCGCATCTTCTCGACCTGCTCGCGGTCATAGTCGATGCGCGGGTCGAATCCACGACTGAACAGCCGGCCCAGCGCTGGAATCAAGTCAACCGAAAACCGGCTCCACCCGGTAGACAGCTCGTCGAGCATCTCGCCGGCCTTTTCGACGGTGGCGCCGGGGATTTGCTCCAGCCCCTCCTGGAATCGCGCCGAGGCCAGTATCTCCGGCTTGATCAGGCGCGGGGACTTGTACTCCGGCCCCAGCAGCCGCAGCTCCACCCGCTCGATCGCCAGCGCGGCCCGCCGCAACACGAAACGCGCGAATTCCCTTGGACTTTCGGCGGTCGTCTGCTCACTCCACTGGCGCCGTAGCTCGGAGACCTTGGCCGGCTCACCGGCCACCACCCGCGCGCGGGATGGGTCTTTGCGCAGGATCCGCCGCTGCAGGATCTCCGGTGGCCGGTAGGTGTCCCGGCCGGAGATGAGCCCCACCACCTTGAGTCGGGTGGGCAGTCCGGCCGGTACCCAGAACACCCGCACCGGCACCACCAGCCGGTCCTCGTCGGTCTCCAGCTCCTTGACCAGGCTGGCCAGCACGCCGGGTGCGGGTTCGTCGGTGGCGGGGAGCTGCAGCACGTCGATCTTGGAATCGGGATGGTCGCGCCGATGTGTCCGCAGCCAGTCGTTGAGCAGTTCCAGTTCCGCCGGCGAGGACACCGACGCCAGCACCAGGGCATCATCGGTGGTGCTGAAGCTCGCGAAATAGTCCACGGGGGCCGTCACGGCCGACCCTTCACGGTCCGGCCGGCGCCTGAATTCGTCCCTGCCGCATCAGTTTTGTTGGGCACACTGCGGATTTTCGGCTTGGGTGATCTGGGCCGGCTGTAGATCGGGAAGGTCGGGAGTTCGTCGTCGGGCCACGACTTGAGCGTGTCGAGGTAGATCTGGCGCACCTCGGCGATCCGTTCGGGCAGTTCCTCGAGGGTCCAGTCGTCCACCGGGATGGGCGGATACACTGCGACGTCCACCGTCCCAGGATTGAACGTGCTGGAGTCGCGGGCCGCGATCACCTCCGCGTTACGGATGACGATCGGCACGACGGGGACGCCTGCGGCCATGGCGATACGGAATGCGCCCTTCTTGAACGGACCTACCTCGGTGGTGTCCAGCCGGGTGCCCTCCGGTGCAATGAGTACCGAAAGGCCTTTGCGGGCAAGCTCTTCGATCTTGTGCAGACTCTCGACCGCCTTCTCCGGGTTGTCCCGGTCGATGAACGCGGTGTCCATGACCTTGCCGAGAGTGCCCACCAACGGATCGTTGGCGAGTTCCTTCTTGCCCACGCCGGTGAAGTTGTCGCTGACCAACGTTCCGGCGATCACCGGGTCGGCCTGGTTGCGGTGGTTGAAGATGAAGACCGCGGGCCGCTCGGCCGTCAGGTTCTCCTTTCCCAGCACGTCGAGGCTGACGCCCGTGACGCCCAACAGCACTCGGCCCATCAACGACGTGAACAGGTTGACCCCGCTACGTTTGTTGCGGTTGAGCAGACCCCAGCCGATGGCGCCCGCGGCCAAGGGCATCATCGAGGCGTAGCCGGCGGCCGTTCGCAGCTGCGACACCGGGCTGCTGCCGCTGCGGCTACTGAACCGCAGGATCGGCCAGCCACGTTTGGCGGCGACCGCGGCCAGCTTGCCCGCCGGGTTGGTGGGACGTGGATTGCCCACAAGGTACATCAGTGCGACGTCCTCGTCACCGTCGGCGTAGAAGTAGCTCTTCGCCAGGTCGACACCGTTTTCGGCCGAGAACTCCTGCACCGCATGAGCTTTGCCGGGCCCCCAGATGACCGGCGCCTGCACCTCACCGGTGATCAGGCTGTCATCGTCGGTTTCGAACTTGTTGCACAGCACATTGTCGATACCGAGGAACCGCGCAACGGGATCCACCTGAACCGTCAACGCCGACGAGCTGAGCACGACTGTGTGGCCGCGATCCATGTGGGCGCGCACCATGGCCCGCATCTCGGGGTAGATCCGGTCACGCACGTGCTGGAGGAACAACCGCTCCCCCAGCTCGTCGAGATCGCTCATCGAATTCCCGCGCAGCATGCGGGCACCCTTGCCGATCAGATCCTCGAATTCGGACCGACCGAGCTGATGGTTCAGTCCCGCCTGCATCATCCCAATGAACTCGCCGACACCCATCTGTCCACGCCGCAGCCGATCCTGGGTCATCAGCACCCCGGTGAACCCGGCCACCAGAGTGCCGTCGAGATCGAAGAATGCCCCGACCTCGGCGCCTTCGGGGCTTGCCTCGATTTCGGCCAGCGAGCCCGGCAACCGCTGCTTCGACTTTTCTGATCCTCCTGGTGACGTCACTGTGCTCCGCTCCCATTCGACGCGGCCTCGGCCGAAGCAGGCGCCTCGGCAGTGAACGTGGCCGGGGCGGCGCGGCCGTCGCCCCCTAGCCCGAGGATCTCGTTGAAGCCGTCAAGCAAGCATTGCGCGAACAGCGGTTCGTTGGTGATCGAGGCTCGGTCGTACCGGGTCGTGACGGTGACATGACCTCCCCGGGAAATCAGCACGGCCATGATCGCCACCCCGGGGAGCGGTCCAATGCCGTAGTGCCGCACGATCTTCGCACCTACGATGAACGTCTCGCCCGGATACATCGCCACGTTGCTGGCCTGGACGTCGGAGTGCACCACGTTCCCGGCCACTGATTCCAGGAAGGTATCCGGCAGGAAGCTGAGCACCGGCGCGATGGCACCGACCATGTCGATGGCACGCTCTTCACGTTTGCTCGTCATCTGCGCCCGCACCGCCTTCATGCGGTGCTCCGGATCGACGATGCCGACGGGCGCGGCAATGTTGACCCCGGCGAACCGGTTGCCGCCGGCCGGGTCATCCTCGGAGCGCAGATTGACCGGCACCGCCATCGGCAGGTTCTGGATCGGAATGCCCATCGTCTCGTGATAGAGCCGCAGCGCGCCGCACAGTCCGGCCAGGTAGGCGTCGTTGATGGAGCAGCCGGCGGCCTTGGATGCCCGGTGCAGATCGCTGAACTTGATGTCGATCGCTTCGGTGCGCGACGACAGGCTACGCCGCCGCAGCAGGGGCGACGGGTCGGCGGCCGGGCCCATCACCCGCGCACCCGACATGGCGTAATCCACGACGCCACTGATCGCTGAAACCGGGTCACGCACCGCCCGGGTCGCGACGCGCACCCCCGCACCCAGCGCACCGAGCACGCCGCCGGCAATGGTGCCGGGAAGCCGGTTGACCCCTTGGCGCATCAGGTCATTGGGCGACAGATCCTGTGGGATCGGCAGCGGCGGTGCAGGACTGGGTTCGGGATCGCGTTCCAGGTCATAGATGCTCGCGAACATCTCGATGCTGCCGACACCGTCGGTCACCGCGTGGCTCAGGTGCAAGATGGTCGCGGCGCGGCCGCCTTCCAGACCTTCCACGAGCGTCGCGCTCCACAACGGCCGGGAGATGTCCAGCGGCGACTGCATCGCAACCTCGGCGATGTCGAAGAGCTCACGCAACGTTCCCGGCGCCGGCACCCGCAGTCGCCGCACGTGGTAGTCCAGGTTGAAATCGGGATCCACCACCCAGCGTGGCGCCACCGTGGGCAACGACGGCATGACCACTTTCTGCCGTAACCGCAGTACCTTGCGCGACGCGTTCTCGAAACGCGTGCGGAACCGCTCCCAGTCCGGGGTGGTGTCGAGAATCTCGACCCCCATGATCCCCGACCGGGTGCGAGGATTTGCCTCGCCGCGGTGCAGGAGCTGGTCGACGGCACTCAGTTCCTCGGGCAATCCGGCCGCATCCAACTCCGGCACGTTACTCATAACGCGATCCTCTTCCTCCCCGGCTGCCAAGTGCAGCGTCCACGCTAGTCCGCCGCTGATGGCCGCGGGCCAGCTTTGCCGGGTGTCACGATTGGCAGTCCACCCGGGCAGGGAAGATACACTTCAGCCTCGTTGCCTCCGTAGCTCAGCGGATAGAGCAGCCGCCTTCTAAGCGGTTGGTCGCAGGTTCGATCCCTGCCGGGGGCGCAGCCTGCCTTCGCAGCTGAAACCAGCTGCCAGGGCACTCACAGCGTGCCGATTCGCTGAATTGTCCCAGCCGCGACCCGCGGCGGGACATCGGGTGGGCAGCACCGAAAAGATCACCGGCCCAGCCGCTTTCAGCACGGCAGAGATCCGAGCGCCTCGCCCCCGGGCGAGTCGGGCTGCGCCGGCGAGACGACGGCGCACAGGCCGCAGACGCGAGCCCAACTCGCCTTGCCCGAAGACCGATGTGCACCGGCCTTACAGAGGTTAGTGTCCTGACTTATTCACGCAAACCGACAGCTCGGAGACATCATGAGCAGATGCGAGATCCTGCGGAGGGCACGTGCCCGGGTCAAGGCCGATCCGGTCGTCGGCGACGTCGGACTGGCCTCGGTCGACATCCTGATCGTCCACACCGCGACCTGGAACGCTTGGCTGGTGTGATCGTGCGCAAGAATTCGCCCTAATCTATGAGCACACGCGACAAGCGAGACGAGGTCAGCCGTCGGCTCGCGCAACGCTACCGGCAGCTCGCCGATCTCCGCAGCAAGGGACTGCCTGCGGCCGTGGCGTCCCGGTTCAGCGAGATCGACGGCGGCACGCTGGGCACACTCGTCTCCGTCCAGCTGTTCACCACGGTCATTCCGTTGGTCATCATCGGATTCGACTATTTCTCGGGCTTCGCCGAGAACGCCAGTCCCGGCATGCTTTTCAGTCGGGAAGTCGGTCTCGTCAGCCCACTGACCGACCGGGTGCGCGCTGCATTCGGCGACTCTTCGGCATTCCGGTCGAGCTGGACGTTCATCGGAGTCGCCGGATTCCTCGTGTGGGGAATTCCCATGTCGATCACCATCGCCGGAATCTTCGCCAAGGCCTGGCGTCGTGAACAGTTCGGGCTGGGTCAGCGGCTGCTGCGCGGTGTCACGTGGTTTGTGCTGTACCTGATCATGCTCGCCACTCGTGAACTGATAGCACTCGACCATAACCACCCTGGTTCATTCCGACCACTGCTGTTCCTGGTCGCCCTGGTGCCGGTGTGGATTTTCTGGTCGCTCACACCGGTGCTTCTCGTGCGCGATGGCGGCCGAGGCCTGAGATACCTCATGTTGGCCGGACTCGCCGGTGTGGTCATCAACGGGGTCGCTCTCCCGCTGGCGGCCCGGATCGCGTTCCCGCCTTTGCTCCGCGGTTGGGAAGGCTTCGGCCCGATTGGTGTGGCGATGGCTTTGATGACTTGGTGCGGGGTGAGTGGCATCGGATGGGTCTTGACAGCATGTGTAGGCGCGGTTCTGTGGGAGCGCGCCGCTCCACCCGACACTGTCATCGCGGCAGAAGCCGACCTCGATCCGGAGCTGGCGGAAGACGCGTAGCGCCAACACCCCCACCCGCCGTCGATCGCCATCCCCTTCACGTCATGTGCGCCAGAACAAGTGGTGGGTCACGCCACTGGGGCTCGGCACAACATCGTGGTGGAACCGATCGTCCAACTCCTCCGGTGACCGCCACAGGCGGGATCCGCCACCCAACTCGATCGGAGACACCGCCACGTGCAGCGTGTCGACAAGGTCGGCATCGAGGAACTGTCGGATGGTGGTCGCACCGCCACCGAGCCGGACATCCTTGCCCTGTGCGGCCTCACGTGCCTGGTCCAGGACGGTAGCCGGGGCGGCGTTGACGAAGTGGAACGTGGTGTCGGAGAGGGTGAATGACGGCCGCCGGTAGTGGGTCATGACGAAAACCGGTGTGTGGAAGGGCGGCTCTTCGCCCCACCAGCCCTGCCATTCATGATCCTCCCACGGCCCGCGATACGGGCTGAACTTGTTGCGGCCCATGATTTCTGCGCCGATGTTGTTGGCAAAGTCGCGGGTGAGGTAGTCGTCCAGACCACGACTGCCACCCGGGTCGGTGCGATTAGGCCAACTGGCCGTGGCACCGGCCCAGGAGAACATATCCGCGGGGTCGGCGTGGCCGAACGGCCGCTCGCGGCTCTGATTCTCGCCGGCGCCGAAGCCGTCGCTGGAGACATTGAAATTCTGGACTTTGAGCAGTTGGGCCACGTGTTCACTCCCGATCGGTCCGTAGTTGATGCCAATGTGACCGGCGATGGCCCGAGAACTCATCGCGAACCGCTCACGGAGTAGCTCACCGGAAGGTGAGTTTGAGATGGGCGACCAGGGCAGCGGCATCGACCCGCCCGCGCGACACGTAACCCACGTACCCGTCCGGCCGGACGACGTATACCGTCGGGTCTGCCGCCGCGTAGGCTCGTGCGAAATCTTCTGCGCTGTCCCGGATCAGCGGGAGGATCGTGGTATCCGCCGCAGCATCCGGGTGCGCGATCAGATACGTGTCGACGAGTCCGTGGCAGGCTGCTACCGCGGCGGCGACCACCTGCTCGATCGCCGCGATGACATCGTCGTCGCACCGCCGGCCGACGTAACAGAGCAACGTGTGCCGGCACCCGGCCAGCAGGGTGAACAGTCGTTGGGCCGGTACGACCTCGTCGCGGGTCAGGCCGCGGGCATCCGGAGCCCGAGTACCGGGTCGCGGCGCGGAGGTGTCGTCGCCGGGGCTGATGATCGGGCTGCCGCCGTAGTCGATCAGCAACTGCGCCTCACGACGCATGACCTGCTCGGGATCGGTGGTGCCCGCACCAATGCCCTGTCGGGCGTGGCGGACGGTGCGGCCCACCACCTCCTCCCCCACCGGACGACGTTCGGCGTCATAACTGTCCAACAACCCCTCGGCCGCAACGCCTGACACCGCCAGCGCAAGCTTCCACGCCAGGTTCTGGGCATCCTGGATCCCGGTGTTCATGCCCTGCGCCCCGGTCGGCGGATGGATGTGCGCCGCATCGCCTGCCACGAACACCCGGAGGCGGCCGTAGGAGTCGACGATGCGGTGGCTGATCCGGAACACCGACGACCACCGCAGATTCCTCGCCGTGGTGGGCTCCGGCGCGAGCCGGTCCAACACCGCCTGGATGTGGGCCAACTCCGGCGTGCGCTGCTCCTGAAACCCGTGCTGCACATCGCCGTTCGGCGCCACGGTGAGTTCGTCGGGCACGAGCATCGACATCCGGTAACGCTTGCGACCCGGCAGCGGAATACAGACCAGCAGATCGTCGGTCTGCCCAGCTGTCTGGTGCATGGCCCGCACGGTGTAACCGGGCGGCAACGACCAGTCCACCTCGACATCGCCGAGCATGTACTGTTCGTCGAACGCCGCGCCCTCGAACGACAGGCCGAGTACCTTGCGCACCAGCGAATGTGCGCCGTCCGCACCGATCAGATACCGCGCCCGGGCAGTCTGCTGCGTCCCGTCGGCGTCGGTCAGCGTCGTGGTGACCCCGTCACCGTCCTGCGCGAACCCGGTCAGTCGCCGACCGCTCTCAATCGCGACGCCGTGAGCCGTCAACTCCTCGCGCAGGATACGTTCGGCCGCGTACTGCGGCAGCCCGACGAAGTGGAAAGGTACGTCGTCGGGCAGCGCCAGATCCAGCTGCCCGACCTGCTCGCCGTTGACGTAGGCGAGCTGACCGCGCAGCTGAACCGACGCATCGAGCACCTGCCGCAACACACCCATCCGTTCAAACAGTTCGAGCGTGCGGGGCTGAATGCCGACGGCCTTCGCATACTGCGGGGGTTCCAGTAGAGGGTCGACGATTCGACATCCGATGCCATTTCGGGCCAGTTCGATCGCGGCGGTCAGACCGACCGGCCCGGCACCAGCGATGAGCACGTCCGTGTCGGTCACGCGGAGATTATGCGCCCGCACAAGCGACGTGTCGGCGGTTACCAGATTTCCGCCGTCACAACAGCGCGCGCTGCGGCTGACCGCTGTACCCGCTCAGTGGCCGGATCAGGGCGTTGGAGCCCGCCTGCTCGATGATGTGGGCGGTCCAGCCGGTGATCCGGCTCATCACGAAGATCGGTTGTCACGACCGTTCCCCTTGCACGACGAAGTTGTAGACGTCGGAATCGAATTGGCCGTAATCGGAGTAGCGGAGGAGCTCATAGAGCCTGCTGCGGTGTTGCATGCGGTCCAGCAGCCCGGACTGCGTGCCGGCGGTGTCGATTTCGCGAAGGCCCGCCTCGACGGCGTGCATCGCCAGGCGCAACGTGGTGACCGGGTAGATGACGACGTTGTAGCCGATATCGGCCAGCTGCCGCGCGGTGAGCAGATCGGATTTGCCGAACTCGGTCATGTTGGCCAGCAGAGGCGTGTCGACCGCCGAGCGGAACTGCTCGAATTCGGCGGGTGTGCCGAGCGCTTCGGTGAAGATCAGATCGGCTCCGGCATCGGCATAGGCCTTGGCCCGATCGATGGCCGCGGAAATCCCCTCGATTCCCGCGGCATCGGTGCGCGCACAGATCACGAAGTTCGGATCGCGCCGAGCGGCGACGGCCGCACGCAGCCGCTTGACCATTTCCGCTGTCTCGACGACAGCCTTGCCGTCGAGGTGACCGCACCGCTTCGGATTGACTTGATCCTCCAGGTGAAGTCCGGCCAGGCCGCCGTCTTCGAGCTGCGTAACAGTCCGCGCAGCGCTCATCGGCTCACCGAATCCGGTGTCGGCGTCGATCAGGGTGGGCAGATCCGTGACCGCCGCGATCTGGGCCCCGCGCGTGGTGACCTCGGTCAGGGTGGTCAAGCCGATGTCGGGCAACCCCAGATCGGCCGAGAGCACCGCACCCGAGACATACACGCCCTCAAAGCCGATCTCGGCGACGAGTTTGGCGACCAGGGGCGAGAATGCGCCCGGGAAGCGTTGTAATGTGCCGGATTCCAATCCCGCACGGAAACGTTCCCGTTTCTCGGCCGCCGAACTCTCCGATGCCAGCAGGCCGCTCATTGGAAAATCCCCGAGGGGACCACCGGAGCCTTGTCCAGCACCCGCGCGTCGACCCGCACGTTCAGCGCCCCCAGCCCGCCCGGCGTGATGTCGGCGACGCCGGCGACAGCGTCCAGGAATCGTTGCCGCTCTTCGGCTTCCACGACTCCGTCGGCGAGTTCGGTGAACTTCGCCACGTACTGTTCGCGTTCGAACGGTCGGGCACCCAGCGGATGGGCGTCGGCGACGGCGAGCTCGTCGACGATCGTGTCGCCGTTCTTCAGCGTCACCACGGCCCGGGCCCCGAATGCCCTCTCGGCGGGGTCGGTGGAGTGATAGCGGCGGGTCCACTCCGGATCTTCGACAGTGCTGATCTTGCGCCACAATTCGACGGTGTCTGGCCGATGCGCTCGCTCGGGGGCATAGGACCGCTCGTGGTGCCAGATGCCGTCCTGCAGCGCGACGGCGAAGATGTACATCACCGAGTGGTCCAGGGTCTCCCGGGATGCGTCGGGATCGAACTTCTGCGGATCGCCCGATCCGGTCCCGATCACCACGTGGGTGTGGTGGCTGGTATGCAGTGTGATGCCGGCGACCTGATCGAGATCACCGATGCGCTCACGCATCCTGCGGGCCAGGTCGATCGGCGCCTGGCTCTGATACTCCGCCGAATGCTCCTTGGTGTAAGTGTCCAGGATGGCGCGCTTGGGTTCGCCCGGGCCGGGCAACGGCACCTGGTAGATGTGGTCCGGGCCCGACAGCAGCCACGCGATCACACCGTCCTCGCCCTCCCAGATCGGTGCCGGCGAACCCTCGCCGCGCATCGCCCGGTCGACGGCTTCGATGGCGACCTTGCCTGCCCACGCCGGCGCGTAGGCCTTCCAGCTGGAGATCAGTCCCTTGCGGGACTGGCGGGTGGCGGTGGTCAGATGCAGAGCCTGACCGATGGCCGCATAGATCGTCTCCGGGTCCAGGCGCAGCATGGTGCCCAAACCTGCAGCCACCGACGGTCCGAGGTGGGCAACGTGGTCGATCTTGTGTTCGTGCAGGCAGATTCCCTTGACCAGGTCGACCTGCACCTCGTAGGCCGTCGCGATGCCACGGATCAGGTCTGCACCGCACACTCCGAGCTGCTGCGCCACAGCGACCAGCGCGGGGATGTTGTCACCGGGATGGGAATAGTCGGCGGCCAGGAACGTGTCATGGAAATCCAGTTCGCGTACCGCAACCCCGTTCGCCCAGGCGGCCCACTCCGCCGAGACCGTGCCGTCGACACCGAACACCGACGCACCCTGGCGGGTCTTGTGGGCGAGTGCCTGGACGCGGGCGACCGTGACCGGGCGGCGGATGACCGATGCAGCCGATACCGCGGCGTTGTCGATGATGCGGTTGACTACCATCGCCTCGGTCTCGGGCGGCACGGCGACCGGGTCGGCGGCAACCTCGGCGATCTTCCAGGCCAGGTGTTCATTGCGGGGGAAGTCGTCGGCGCTACGCCGGGTCCGGATGTCGTGAACAAGCATAATTCGCACGGTACCCAGAACCAAGGAGGGGCAAAAGTACCTGATGCCGATGCCCGGCCGGTTTCCGACTCCGCGAGATCCGCACCGATGACCAATTGCGTTCAGAGGCAAGGGTTGTGGTACGGATCGGGTTGGTGCGTGACGACATCGATCAGCTCGCGCGAGGCTGCTGCACTTGGGTTTACGTCCGCCGGTGATGGGCGTCGGACCGTGTTTAGTTTCGCCAGGCTCAACGCCCGCCCGTCGTGCCGCCGATGACCCCTCTCACCGGCGGCACGAGGCAACAGCCCACGGGTCAGTTAGAGCGCACCGCGGCAGCGGCGGCGACCAGATGCTGCAACGAAGCAGTCACCTCAGGTGTGGTCCGAGTCTTCAGTCCGCAATCTGGATTAACCCAAAGCCTTTCGGCTGGAACAGATTTCAGCGCCTCACGCAGCGAAGCGGTGATCTCGTCGACTCCCGGCACCCGCGGTGAGTGGATGTCGTAGACGCCGGGCCCGACGCTGTTGGCGAAGCCGACATCGTTGAGATCGGCGAGCACCTCCATGTGCGAACGCGCGGCCTCGATCGACGTCACGTCGGCGTCCAGGTCGGCGATCGCTCCGATCACCTCGCCGAACTCCGAATAGCACAGGTGAGTGTGGATCTGGGTCGAGTCGGCAACTCCGGAGGTCGACAGCCGGAACGCGTCGACCGCCCACCTCAGATACGCCTCCTTGTCCTTGGATCGCAATGGCAGCAGCTCACGCAGCGCCGGCTCGTCGACCTGGATGATCGCGATGCCCGCAGACTGTAGGTCGATCGTCTCGTCTCGGATCGCGAGCGCGACCTGGTTCGCAGTCTCGGCCAGTGGCTGATCGTCGCGGACGAAGGACCACGCCAGAATCGTCACGGGACCGGTGAGCATGCCCTTGACCGGCTTGTCGGTCAGGGACTGTGCGTACGTGATCCACTCGACCGTCATCGGCTTGGGCCGAGCCACGTCGCCGTACAGGATCGGCGGGCGTACGCACCGGCTGCCATAGGACTGCACCCAACCATCCTGGGTCGCGAAGAATCCGTCGAGTTGCTCGGCGAAGTACTGCACCATGTCGTTGCGCTCCGGTTCACCGTGCACCAGCACGTCCAGACCCAGTTGCTCCTGCAGCTTGATGACGTCGGCGATCTCGGCCTTCATCCGCCGCCCGTATTCCGCCGCATCGATCTTGCCGGCCCGCAGGTCGGCGCGGGCAACCCGAATGGCAGAGGTCTGCGGGTAGGACCCGATCGTGGTGGTGGGCAGGGTGGGCAGCTTGAGCCGATCCTGCTGCGCCGCCCGACGCTGGTCGGCGGGCCCGCGCTTGGCACCCGACGCAAGGATGGCCGAGATACGCGCACGGACCTGCTCATTGTTGAGCCGTGGATCGGACTTCCGCGATGCAATGGCCTCGTTGGATGCCGCGATCTCAGCCGAGATTGCCACACGGCCGTCGTTGAGCCCGCGGGCCAGGGTCACCACCTCGGTGACCTTCTCGAAGCCGAATGCCAGCCAACTGCGCAGCGCCGCGTCGAGGCCTTCCTCGGCATCGATGGTGTACGGCACGTGCAGCGTCGAGCATGAAGTAGAGACAGCGACGGCCCCCGCAGACCCCGACAATGTGGCCAGTTTGCCCAGTGCACCTTCCAGATCTGTGCGCCAGATGTTGCGGCCGTCCACCACGCCCGCGACCACGAGCTTGTCGGCGAGCTCGGGTACGGCCGCCAACGCCGTCCCCGAACCTGCGACCAGATCGATGCCGATGGCCTCGATCGGGGTGCTGGCCAGCGCGGGCAGGGCGTCGGTGAGCTCACCGAAGTAGGTGGCGACGAACACCGACGGCCGCTTGGTCAGCGCACCGAGCCGGGCATAGGTACGTCCGGCCAGCTCGGCAGCGTTGTCGAGAATGTCGGTCACCAGCACGGGCTCGTCGAGCTGCACCCACGTGACACCCTTGTCGGCAAGCAACTCAAGCAGCTCGGCGTACACGTCGACGAGCTCGTCGAGCCGGGCGATCGGAGCACCCGCGCCCTGGACCGCCTTCGACAGCGCCAAGAAGGTGATCGGTCCGACGATCACCGGTCGCGCCGGGATACCCTGGGCTGCAGCCTCTTCCAGCTCGCCCAACACCTTGGCCGGGTTGAGGGCGAACGAGGTGTCAGGCCCGATCTCGGGCACGATGTAGTGATAGTTGGTGTCGAACCACTTCGTCATCTCAAGTGGCGCGATCTCGTCGTTACCACGCGCCGCCGCGAAGTAGCGGTCTAGCTCGTCAGCCACACCGGCCACCCGAGGCGGTAGCGCACCCACCAGTACCGCGGTGTCGAGCACCTGGTCGTAGTAGGAGAAGGTGTTGACCGGGACCGAGTCCAGCCCCGCCGCGCCGAGCGATGCCCAGGTGTCGCGGCGCAGGGTGGCGGCGACGGATTCCAGTTCGGTGCGGTCGATGCGGCCGGCCCAGTACTTTTCGACTGCGCGTTTGAGTTCACGATTCGGGCCGATGCGGGGCGACCCGAGGATAGTGGCGGTGAAAGGTACAGCGGTTGTGCTCATGACGACGTCCTCAACGTACGACGGGAGGGTCACCGCCAGGAGGCGTCAAGCCGAGCACGATCACCCGCCACGAGTGAACCGCGTTCGGCCACTGCCCATTCCACGAGGCGATGAACCACCGGGCGCGGCGCGCCCGGTACAGCTGGCAGGTCTTCGGACTCGCAGGCCCGCACGGGAGTCCGTGCACCTAGTGGCCGTCGCTTCCCAGCCGCAGTTGCCTGCATGCCAGTGCTGATGACGGCGGTCGTTCCTGCATACCGCTGCGGGACAGTCCCGGATTCCCACCGGGTTCCCTCTCACGTCGCACCTGTGTGAGCGTGCCGCGTTCGATGTCGACACGGGCCTGGACCAGTGCCGACAAACCAGCTGCGTAACTCAGACTACCCGTTGCCGGGTCGTGAGGTCGCCGCGAAGCACAGATAACGAGATCTACAGGTCCAGCAGCGCCAGCTCGGGTGCCTCGATGAGGTTCCGCAGCTCGACCAGAAAGGCGGCAACCTGTGCCCCGTCGGCGATCCGGTGGTCGAACGCACAGGTCAATGCCATGGTCGGACGGGCCGTCACGATCCCGTCGACCACCACGGCCCGCGGCTTGAGCGCTCCCATACCGAGAATCGCCGCCTCCGGGTAGTTGATCACCGGCACCCCGTCGTCGAGCCCCAGCGCACCGTAGTTCGACACCGTGAATGTCGAGCCCGTGAGTTGCTGCGGCTGCAGCGATCCGGCCCGCGCACTGTCGATAAGCCGCGAAACCTTCTGGGCAAGTTGGCGCGTCGTGAGGTCGTGGGCATCGCTGACGACCGGCACCAGCAGGCCGCGCGGTGCGGCCACCCCGAACCCGAGGTGCACGGCGGCATGCTGATGGATGCGGGGATGCTCGTCGGCTACCACCCACGTCGAGTTCAGGATCGGATGACGACGCAGCGCGATGACAAGCATCCGCAATGTCAACACGAACGGGGTGACGGGCGGTGCATCGTCCGCGGCCGCGAGCCTATCCCGCAGCGCAAGCAGCGCCGTGCAATCCACCTCGACGCGCGCATGCGCATCGGGTATCTCACTGTGGGCCAATGTCATCCGGCGAGCCATTTCGGCCTGCACGCCCCGCACGTCGAGGAGTTCCGCGCCACCGGCGGCAGCCAGGACGTCGTCACGGGTGATGATCCCCTCGGGACCGGATCCGGGTGCCAGCGCAGTGAGGTCGACGTGCAGTTCTGCAGCGAGCTTGCGCACCGGTGGTTTGGTCCGCGGCCGTTCGGATTCCGGTGCAGACGCACGACGCCGGCTGGAATCCATGGTGTCATCGGCACCATAACCGACCAGGACCGGTTTGCGTATCGTGCTGGTGCCGTTCGTCGTCGCCGCCACCGGTGCGGATTCACTGGTCTCGATCCGCGCCAGCAGAGCCCCGACGGCCAGCGTATCCCCTGCTGCACCACCGAGTTCGAGGATCTGTCCCGCATAAGGGCTGGGGATCTCGACCTCCGCCTTGTTGGTTTCGACGGTGCACAGTGTCTGGTTCAACTCGACGGTGTCGCCGATGGACACATTCCAACTGGTGATGGTGGCGTCCTGGAGCCCCTCACCGAGATCGGGAACCAAAAATTCTCGGTTCACGGCTGCCCCATCGCACGCTCGACGCAATCGAGTAGCCGATCCACGCCCGGCAACCACAGCTTCTCCAACCGCGCCGGCGGATACGGCGTATCAAAACCGGTGGCGCGCAACACCGGTGCTTCGAGGTCGTAGAACAGCTCC
Organism: Mycobacterium sp. 155; assembly: GCF_000373905.1. NCBI lineage: Bacteria > Bacillati > Actinomycetota > Actinomycetes > Mycobacteriales > Mycobacteriaceae > Mycobacterium > Mycobacterium sp. 155. The sequence continues at coordinate 591,764 of NZ_KB892705.1, read as the reverse complement.
TCGGCGATGCGCGCAGCCAGCTCGGATCCGAACCCGAGCGTGCGCGGACCCTCGTGCATCACCACCGCACGCCCGGTGCGGCGGACCGAGGCGGCAACCGTGTCGAAATCCAGTGGGTTGAGCGTGCGCAGATCGACGATCTCCAGGCTCCAGCCGCGTTCGGCGGCCAGATCCGCGGCGTTCAGTGCCGTAGCGACCAGCCCTCCGTAGGTGATCACCGTGACGTCTGTTCCGGCGCGCCGCACCGCCGCCCGCCCGAGTGGCAGCCCAGGGGTGGCGGTGTCGACGGCCTCGCGCGCCCAGTACCGACGCTTCGGCTCCAGGTAGATCACCGGGTCAGGACAGGAAATCGAATGCCGCAGCAGCCAGTACGCGTCCGCTGGGGTCGACGGCACCACCACCTTGAGCCCAGCGGTGTGCAGCCAGTAGCTCTCGGTGGATTCGGAATGATGCTCGACAGCACCGATCCCGCCGAACGACGGAATGCGTACCGTCACGCCCAGACTGACATCGCCGTGAGTACGCGTCCGGTATTTGGCCAAGTGGCTGACGATCTGATCGAAGGCCGGGTAGCTGAACCCGTCGAACTGGATCTCCGGTACCGGGGTGAACCCGCGGATCGCCATTCCGATCGCCAGGCCGATGATGGCCGACTCGGCCAGCGGTGTGTCGAAACACCGTTGTGCGCCGAAGGTCTCACTCAGGCCCTCGGTGACTCGGAACACCCCGCCCAGCGTGGCGACATCCTCGCCGAACACCAACACGCGGTCGTCGGCCGCCATCGCATCGTGCAACGCGCGGTTGATCGCCTGCACCATGGTGAGTTCAGTCGCTGCCGGAACGGGCCTCAGGATAGGTGCCCACGGCTCTGGCGAATCACCCTGTGCAGCGGGCCGATCGATGATTTGTGTCATCACGCCTCCTTCGCCAACTCAGCCAGCAGCTCATCGCGTTGGCGCGCCAGCTCCGGCGTGATCTCGGCATAGACGGTGTCGAACAACTCGGCGGGATCGTGATCCGGTCCGCCCACGATCGCCTCGCGCAGTTCAGCGCACAAACGATGTGATCGTGCGGCGACCCGCTCCTGCAAGCGCTCGGTGTACACCCCAACGGATTCGAGATACGTGCGGTAGCGGGAGATCGGATCACGGGCCGCCCAATCTTGGACCTCGTCGCCGGATCGATAACGGGTGGGGTCGTCGGATGTGGTGTGCGGGCCCATCCGGTAGGTGATGGCCTCGATCAGCGTGGGCCCGCCGCCGTGGCGGGCACGTTCGGCGGCCTCGGCCATCACCGCGTAACAGGCCAACACGTCGTTGCCGTCGACACGGATGCCGGGCATGCCGTACCCGATGGCCCGGTGTGCGATGGACGGTCCGGCCATCTGGTGACCGACCGGCACCGAGATGGCCCACTGGTTGTTCTGAACGAAGAACACGCATGGCGCCTTGAACACCGACGCGAGGTTGAACGCCTCGTGCGCGTCACCCTCGCTGGTCGCGCCATCACCCATGAAGGCGACCGTCACCGAGTCCTCGCCGAGCCGCTGAGCAGCCATCGCCGCACCCACCGCGTGCAGGCCGTGGGTACCGATCGCAATCGCGATCGGGGCGACGCAATGGTTGGTGAATTCGAGGCCACCGTGCCAGGCGCCGCGCCACACCGCGCCGACTTGCCCCGGGGTGATACCGCGCAGCAGGAAGACACCGATCTCCCGGTACTGCGGGAACAGCCAATCGGTTTTGCGCAGGCAGGCCGCCGCGCCGATCTGCGCAGCCTCCTGGCCGCGGCACGACGCATACAACGCAAGCTCGCCCTGGCGTTGCAGGTTGATGAACTCAGTGTCCAAGTCGCGGGTGACGACCATCGACTCATAGAGCCAACCCAGCGTTTCAGGCGGCAGATCACGGCTGTAGCGCGTCTCAGAGGTTGGTGACCCGTCGGCCTCAACCAGCCGCACCGGATCCAGATCGACGCTCTGCGGCGTCGCATATGGCTCAGCCATACCGCCTCCTGTTCGGTGACGGCATGTTCCGCCGTCGGTCCGTGAGGTGCTCAGCGCAGCGGCGGTACGAACAAAACCCCTGGTGAGGGGCCGCCGGCTAGCCGCCTGGGTATGGCGCTAGCTGAACGATCCGCTCGGACGTCGCAGCGCTGGGGCATCACCGCCATTATGCGCCCGATTTGAACACAGCCGCTGTCAACGCTGATAACAGATTGGCAGCGTGTTGCTTGAGTATGCGGGTAACAGTCAGGCCCAGATGTCGGCTGTGGGCGCTGTGACGAGCGTGCAGCTTACCGACGTGACGAAGGACAAAAGCCACAACAAAGCTGCACGCTCGCCACAGGGTTTGACTCAGGACATCACCGCGGAACCAGGGCGACGATGCGCTCTGCGCGCCGCAGAACCGGAGCGTCGACCATCAAACCGTCGTGCTGGAAGACCCCGCGTTCGGTAGCCACCCTGTCGAGCACTGCTCGCGCCCAGGTGACCTGTTCGTCTGTCGGGGTGTAACCGGCCCGGATCACCGCCACCTGGGACGGATGAATGGCCACCTTTGCGTCGAATCCAACGGCCACCGCGTCGTCGACCTCAGCCCGGAGCCCATCCAGATCCTTGATGTCCAGGTACACCGAATCGAGTGCTACCTTGCCGAACGCCTTGGCTGCCAACAGCGTTTGCGAGCGCACGTGCTGGGCCACGTCGCGGTAGCTGCCGTCGGGCCGGCGGTTGGCGGTGCCGCCGGTGACCGCGAACAGATCCTCCGCTCCCCACATCACCGCGAACGCGTTGTCGGGTTGCGCCAGTTCGACCACATTGAGAGCGCCCAGCGGGGTCTCGATGAGGACCACTACATCCAGCAGTGCCAGGGCTCGCACCTGGTCGGCATGCTCGGATTTGGCCAGCATCACCGTGGTGTAGTCCGTCGCTGCCACGACTTCGAGATCGCGTGCGTGATCGGCGGTGGTGACCGGGTTGACCCGTACCACGGTGCGGGCCGGGTCCAGCCTCGTATCGATCAGCGCCCGGCGGGCGGCTTCGCGGTCCTTGGCCGCCACTCCGTCCTCGAGATCCAGGATCACCACATCGGCTGCCGCGGCGGCCTTTTCGAACCGCTCAGGTCGATCCGCCGGGCAGAACAGCCAACCCGGTCCGGTGTTCGAGAGTGCCACTAGGCCCCCTCGGCGGGACGCATCCGGACCATGGTCTTGCGCGACGCCGTCGCGACGACGTCACCGTGCTGATTGTGCCCCGTGTGCGCGAAGGTGACGATGCCCTCCCCCGGCCGGCTCCTGGACTCACGCTTCTCGGTGATCTCGGTTTCGGCATAGAGCGTGTCACCGTGGAAAAGCGGTTTGGGAAAAGCGATTTCGGAGAATCCGAGATTGCCGACGATGGTGCCCTGGGTCAGCTGCGCGACCGAGAGACCGACCAGGGTCGACAGCGTGAACATCGAGTTGACCAGGCGCGCGTGGAACGGCGGAAGGGCGTCGGAGAAGGCCGCATCCAGGTGCAGCGCCTGGGTGTTCATCGTCAGTGTGGTGAACAGGACGTTGTCGGTCTCGGTGATGGTGCGGCCAGGCCGGTGCAGGTAGCGCACGCCGATCTCGAACTCCTCGAACCAGAGCCCGCGCTGCTCTATTACCTTCTTTTCGCTCACAGACCGGCCTCCCGCGCGATCAGCATGAGCTGCACTTCGGTTGTCCCTTCGCCGATTTCGAGGATCTTGCTGTCACGGTAGTGCCGGGCGACCGGATACTCGTTCATGAAGCCGTAGCCTCCGAACACCTGCGTAGCGTCGCGGGCATTGTCCATCGCGGCCTCACTGGCGACCAGCTTGGCCACGGCCGCGGCCTTCTTGAACGGCTTGCCGGCCAGCATCAACGCGGCCGCGTCGTAGTAGGCCGCGCGGGCGGTATGCGCACGGGCCTCCATCCGTGCGATCTTGAAGGCGATAGCCTGGTAGGTGCCGATGGCTGCCCCGAAGGCCTGGCGTTCCTTGGCGTATTTGACACATTCGTCCACGCAGCCCTGCGCGACGCCGACCGACAGCGCGGCGATGGCGATGCGTCCCTCGTCGAGGATGCGCAGGAAGTTGGCGTAGCCGCGGCCCCGCTCACCGAGCAGGTTCTCGGCGGGCACCCGGACGTCGTCAAAGCTCAGCGGGTGGGTGTCCGAGGCGTTCCAGCCGACCTTGTTGTATGCCGGTTCAGCGGTGAAACCCTCGGTCGGCACCGGCACGAGGATTGACGAGATCTCCTTACCTCGGGGCGTCTCCCCCGTCACCGCGGTGACAGTCACCAGTTTGGTGATGTCGGTGCCGGAGTTGGTGATGAACTGCTTGGAGCCGTTGATAATCCAAGATGCCCCATCCAGTTTCGCAGTGGTCTTAGTGGCCCCGGCGTCGCTGCCACCGCCGGCTTCGGTCAAGCCGAACGCGCCCAGCGCCTTGCCGCTGGCCAACAGCGGCAACCATTCCCGCTTCTGTGCGTCACTGCCGAAGCGGTACACCGGCATCGCTCCCAGCGATACCCCCGCCTCCAGCGTGATGGCCACGCTCTGATCAACCTTGCCGAGTTCCTCAAGCGCCAGACACAACGCGAAGTAGTCCCCGCCCATACCGCCGTACTCCTCGGGGAACGGCAGGCCGAATAGGCCCATATCGGCCATGCCGGCGACGATCTCGTACGGGAACGAGTGCTCTTCGTCGTGCTTGGCGCTGACCGGTGCGACCACGCTCCGGGCGAAGTCACGGACCGTCGTGGCCAGCTGCTCGTAGTGCTCCGGCAGGGTTCCGGTGGACAAACTATTGCTCATGCGCGATCCGCTCCGCTTCTCGCTTGTCAGTCATGATGTGCTCTCCCGTGTTGCGGTGATTCGGGCCAGCGGCTGGCCCACCTTGACCTGGTCGCCGACCGCGACGAGTAGTGCCACGGTGCCGTCGACCGGCGCGGTCAGCGCATGTTCCATCTTCATGGCCTCGACGGTGACCACCATGGCTCCCGCAGCGACCGCTTCACTGTCCTTCACACCCACGGCCACAACCGAACCCGGCATCGGACTGATCAGCTCGGCGTCACCGCTGTGCTGGTCATCGGGACGTACCGGCGCCTCACGCACCTCTTCGACGGTCCAGACGCGTCCACCACCGGTCAGCCAGAGACAGCCATCGGTGGCGGCGACGAGGTACTCGGTGCGCAATCCGTCCAACGTGACGGCCAGCAGCCCGTCGTCGAAAGTAGCGCTCACCGTGTGGGTTCCGCCGTTTTCGACAGTGACCGTTGCGCGGTCCGGGGTTCCGGTGAGGTAGACGTGATCGATACGGCCGATGGCCTGCAGACGGAATGTGGCGGGCGCTCGCTCGCCGACGCGCCAACCGGACGGCAGCTGCCACAGGCTGTCACCGGCGTCCGCCCAGTGCCGCAACCACTGGTATGCCGCGGCCGCGATCATCTGCTCGTCGCCTAGGGCGGCCGGAATGAAATCGGGTGCGCGACGGTCGAGCAGTCCGGTGTCGAGCCGGCCGGCGGCGACATCGGGGTCGGCCAGCAGGAACCGCAAGAACTCGGTGTTGGTGGTGACGCCCAGGACCGCGGTGTCGGCCAGTGCCCGGTCGAGTGCGTGCAGTGCTGCGGTCCGATCATCGCCATGGGCAATGACTTTGGCGAGCATCGGATCGTAGTCACTGCCGACCATGGTGCCGACCGCCAGACCCGAGTCGACGCGGATGCCCGCCCCGACGGGTTCGCTGAGTCCGAGCACCAATCCGCCGGTCGGCAGGAAGCTGTTAGCAGGATCCTCGGCGTAGACCCGCGCCTCGACGGCGTGCCCAGTCATCACGATGTCGTCCTGGCTCAAGGACAGTTTCTCACCGGCGGCGATTCGGATCTGCTGTTCCACCAGGTCGATACCGGTGACCATCTCGGTGACGGGGTGTTCGACCTGCAACCGGGTGTTCATCTCCATGAAGAAAAACTCGTCAGGCCGGTCGGCGGAGACGATGAACTCCACCGTGCCCGCGCCGGTGTAGTCGACGCTGCGCGCGGTATCGCATGCAGCAGCACCGATCCGGGCCCGGGTGGCGGCATCCAGCAGAGGCGACGGAGCCTCCTCGATGACCTTCTGGTGGCGGCGCTGCAGGCTGCATTCACGCTCGCCGAGGTGGATCACGTTGCCGTCGCCGTCTGCGAGAACCTGCACCTCGATGTGTCGGGGCCGCAACACAAACCGCTCGAGGAACAGCGTGTCGTCGCCGAACGCCGCAGCAGCCTCACGGCGCGCGGACGCCAGCGCAGCCGGCAACTCAGCAGCCTCGTGGACGACCCGCATGCCCTTGCCGCCGCCACCGGCGGACGGCTTCACCAGTAGCGGGAAACCGACCTCGGGGGCACCGCCAATCAGGTCGTCGTCAGTGAGTCCCGGGCTTTCGTCATTAGTCCTCCTCGCGTGCGGGACAACACCCGGCACAACAGGAACTCCGAACGCCGACACCGCGGCCTTGGCCGCGATCTTGTCACCCATGGTGGCGATCGCCGTGGCGGACGGCCCGATGAACACGATGCCGGCGTCCTGCAGTACCGCGGCGAATTCGGCGTTCTCGGAAAGGAATCCGTAACCCGGGTGCACGGCTTGGGCTCCGGTGCGCCGGGCGGCGCCGACGACGGCCTCGATATTGAGGTAGCTCTGCCGTGCTGCCGCTGGGCCGATGCACACTGCGACATCGGCCTCCATGACATGCCGAGCACCAGCATCAGCGTCGCTGAACACGGCGACCGAGCGGATCCCCATCTCGCGCAAGGTGCGGATGATCCGCACCGCGATTTCACCGCGGTTGGCGACGAGGACTGTGTCGAAACTCGTCATCTCCGCCTCACATCCGGAAAACGCCGTAGGAGACCGGCTCCAGCGGAGCCTGACCGACAACCGAAAGGGCCAGTCCGAGGACGGTTCTGGTGTCGGCCGGGTCGATCACGCCGTCGTCCCAGAGCCGCGCCGTCGAATAGTAGGGATTGCCCTGGTGCTCGTACTGGGCGCGGATCGGCGCCTTGAACTCTTCTGCCTGCTCATCGGTCATCTCGCCGCGCACGGTGGCCAGCACGGAGGCGGCCTGCTCGCCACCCATCACCGAGATCCTGGCGTTAGGCCACATCCACAGGAACCGCGGCGAGTACGCGCGGCCGCACATGGAGTAGTTGCCTGCGCCGTAGGAACCGCCGATCACGACCGTCAGCTTCGGCACCCGCGCGCACGCCACCGCCGTCACCATCTTGGCGCCGTGCTTGGCGATGCCACCGGCCTCGTAGTCACGGCCGACCATGAAGCCGGAAATGTTCTGCAGGAACAGCAGCGGTGTCTTGCGCTTGTCGCACAGTTCGATGAAATGCGCGCCCTTGAGCGCGGATTCGCCGAAGAGCACACCGTTGTTGGCGATGATGCCGACCGGGTGGCCGTGGATGCGGGCGAAGCCGGTGACCAGCGTGGTGCCGTACTCGGCTTTGAACTCGGCGAACCGGCCACCTTGGGCGAGCGAAGCGCCGGGGAAAGGCCCGTCGACGATCCGGGTGATCACCTCGTGAACGTCGTAGGGCACCCGGGGGTCAACCGGTACGACGTCGTAGAGCTCGGTCTGGTCGGCGACGGCGTCGACGGTGGGTTCCACCGCCCAGGGCGGCGCCTGGGCAGGTCCCAGCGTGGCGACAATGTTGCGCACGATACGCAGGGCGTCGCGGTCGTCGCGGGCCAGATGGTCGGTGACGCCGGAGATCTTGGAATGCAGATCGCCGCCACCGAGGTCTTCGGCGGTCACGACTTCGCCGGTCGCGGCCTTTACCAGCGGCGGGCCGCCGAGGAAGATGGTGCCCTGGTTGCGGACAATCACCGCCTCGTCGCTCATGGCCGGCACGTACGCGCCGCCGGCCGTGCACGATCCGAGCACGGCCGCGATTTGGGCGATGCCCTTGGCGCTCATCGTGGCCTGGTTGTAGAAGATCCGGCCGAAGTGCTCACGGTCCGGGAACACCTCGTCCTGGCGCGGCAGGAACGCGCCGCCGGAGTCCACGAGATAGATGCACGGCAGCAGGTTCTGCAGCGCAATCTCCTGTGCGCGCAGGTGCTTCTTGACCGTGATCGGGTAGTACGTACCGCCTTTGACCGTGGCATCGTTGGCGACGATCACGCATTCCCGGCCCGAAACCCGGCCGATGCCCGCGATCATCCCGGCGCCCGGGCACTCGTCGTCGTACATGCCGTCGGCGGCCAACGGCGCGATCTCCAGGAACGGACTACCGACGTCGAGCAGGCCGTCTACCCGATCACGTGGGAGCAGCTTGCCCCGGCTGACATGTCGCTCCCGGGTCCGCTCCGGTCCACCGAGGGCCGCGGTGGCGAGTTTGGTGCGCAGCTGCGCAACCAGCGCCAGATGGTCGTCTGCATGGGATGACAAGGCAGCTCCATTTGAGTTAATGACGACTAACTCATGATATGTTAGTCACGCTTAACCGAGTTGTCCACCTTTCAGGAGGCGCCATGTCGACCAGCGCTGTGACACGTCGCAGCCAGGCCAAGTCCGACCGGCGCAGCCAGCTGATCGCCGCCGCAGAACGCCTGGTGGCCGAGCGCGGATACCTGGCAGTGCGCCTGGAAGACATCGGCGCCGCGGTCGGTGTCAGCGGGCCCGCGATCTATCGACACTTCCCCAACAAGGAAGCACTGCTCGTCGAGCTGCTGGTCGGGATCAGCACCCGATTGCTCGCCGGTGCGCGCGACGTCATCGCCGAGAACGACGACCCGCGCGCAGCCCTGGACAGCCTCGTGGACTTCCACCTCGACTTCGTCTTCGGCGAACCGGACCTGATCCGCATCCAGGACCGCGACCTCACACATCTGCCCGACACCGCGGCGCGCCAGGTCCGCCGCTCGCAACGGCAGTACGTCGAGATCTGGGTTTCAGTGCTGACACAACTCGATCCAGAGCTGGCCGAAGATGACGCGCGGGTGATGGCTCACGCCGCGTTCGGGCTGCTCAACTCCACCCCGCACAGTGTGAAACCCGCTGCGCCCAAGGCACGTTCACGTGACGTGCTGCGCAGGATGACGCTCGCGGCGCTGCACGCCACCCGTTAGTCGCGGAACGCCGCCAGCAGCCAGCGGGTCATCGCCTGGCCAAGGACAGCCCGGTTCTCCCGCTTGACGATCTCGTGGCCGTCGTCGTCGAACATCAGCAATTCCACCGTGCGTCCCAGTCTGCGCAATGCGTCGAACATCTGCCCGGATTCGCCGACGGGCACGTTGGTGTCGTTGGCACCGTGCACCAGCAGCAGCGGTGCCGTCAGCGCGTGCGCCCGCGACAACGGCGAAAGCCGCTCCAACAGTTCGCGATCGGCAACCGGATGCCCGTACTTGGGATGCGCCGCGGCAGCAATCCAGGGTTCGGTGTTGCGGTAGAAGGTATTCAGATCGCTCATCCCGCAGATGCTGATGCCCGCGGCGAACAGTTCGGGGTGAAACGTCAGCGCCGCCTGGGTCAGATATCCGCCGTAGGACCAGCCGCTGCAGGCGATGCGATCGGCCCGGATATGTTCGTGCTCGACCAGGTAGTGCACGCAGTCGGCGACGTCATCGATGGCCGCGAACCGCAGTTCCTTGTCGTCCGCGTGCATGAATGCCCTGCCGAATCCTCCGGATCCGCGCACGTTCGGCGTCAGCACTGCGATACCGGCCTCCAGCAACCGCGGATAGAACTCGTTGTAATCAGGCCGCGCCTGCCCTTCCGGACCGCCGTGCAGGAAGATCATCGCCCCGATAGGTTCGCCGTCAGGACGGTACAGCCAGGAGTTGAGTTCCAATCCGTCGCGGGCCGTGATGCGCGCCAAAGTGGGTGTGCCGGTACGGGGTCCGCGGCTGGGTTCGCGGTCGATACGTTCCCATTCCCGGGTACGTGGGTCCACCAGTTCCACAGTCGGTGGCAACGCCGGTCCCTGGACCGTCACCGCCACCATGGAACCGCCCGCACTGATGCTCAATTCGCTGGCCACCATGCCGGGCAGCGGGATCGGCCCGGACAGGGTCTCATCGGCGTACTCCAGAATCTGCAGTTCACTGCATCCGTCGACGTTCCACAGCATGGCCACCGTGGACAGGTCATCGCTGACCGCGAACTCGTCGAGCTCGTATCCCGGTCGTTCGGCGACAACGTGATACGACACGCCGTCAGCGGTCACCGTGACCTCCAGCAGTCGCGCATGACTGGCACCGTTCTCACTGCGGATGAGCGCCCGCACATAGCCTTCCGAGCTGCCCAAAGGGTAGTTCTTGGCCGGTTCGATCAATGCGGTCTCACCCTCGAGACCACTGCGCAGCCGCCGGGGTTGATGGTCGTCGAGAATCACGCCGGCATCGGTGGTGGATCCGGGATCGAACGGCAGCAAAGCGATTTCCCGCAGGCCCCACAGCATGATCAGCTCACGGTAACCCCGCGGACCGACCCGCACCAACGAGGCACCAGCCCACGAATCCACCAGACGACCCCCCGACCGGCGGTCCAACACGATGGTGTCCCCGGTTGCGGGGTCGATCAGACACGAGCTGCCGACGCCGTCGTCGCCGGTCAGGATGGCCGCGACCTGGGTGCCGTCCCACCCGATCAGTTCGGCGGTGCCCTCGGGGGTATCAGGAGGCCAGCTGTCGACCCGGCGGGCGGCTCGGTCGTCAGGATCGGTTGTCACGACCCATATCTGAGTGCGGGTACCGCCCTCGGGAGCGACCTCACAGGCCAACCAATACCCGTCGGCCGAGTGAATCACCCGCGTCACTGGGCCGACCACCGGCAGTTCCACGTCCCGCGACGAGCTCGCCCGCCAGCCACGCAGGAATCGCTGGACGGCGCGCGGGTAGCCGCCGTCGTCAACCAGGTGGGCGAACGCTGTCGCATCCGGCGACAGTGACGCGCCGTAATTCACCCGAACGTGCCGCTCCACTCGCGCTACTCCTCTCCGCCACTGCCGACCACATCTATCCGGCGGCCCGCCGCCACATCTATCCGGCGGCCCGCCGCCACATCTATCCGGCGGCCCGCCGCCGAAGCACACCGGGGGTCCGCACAGGTACCCTGCTGCCATGAGGTGGACATGACCGATTCACCACGCCGCGAAGGTTCCGATCCGACCCAACCACTGGGCAGCGGATACCCGGTGGACTATCCCGAGCCGGCCTACGCCGACCCGCCTCCGTACCAGCCACCCGGCTATCCGGCCGGGCCGAGTGCGACGTCGAATCAGACCCAGCAGCTGCCTCCCTATCCTTCCTATGGGTACAACTCCAGCTCCTACGGGTACAACCCCAACGCAACCGGGCAGTACGGCACGGGCTACCCGCCGGCGGGGCCGCCCCCGGAACAGGAACCAGATGAAGAGCGGCCGCGGCTGTGGCTGTGGATCCTTGCCGCGGTTGCGGTGCTGCTGGTCGTCGGTCTGATGATCGCCCTGGTCATCATCAACAGCTCGCAGCAGGAAACCGTGGTCGCGCCGCAGCCGGTGACCCCGTTGCCCAGCGCCACCACAACCAGGACCCCACCGACGACCTCGCGTACCCCACAGCCGACCGTGGCGCCTCCCGCCACGACGCCGACCTCACCCACCGGGCCGTCGACGCCAGGCGCCACCGACACCGTGACCTACGAGGTCACCGGTGCAGGCCGGGCGATCAACATCACCTACATCGACACCGGCAACATGCTGCAGACGGAGTTCAACGTGATGCTGCCGTGGCGAAAGCAGGTCGAACTTCCCCAGCCGGCCACGGGGACTGCCAGCGTCACCGTCATCAACTTCGGCCCCGAGGTCAGCTGCTCGGTGACCGTCAACGGCGTGCAGACCCAGCGCCGCACCGGAACCGGCCTCACGGTGTGCGCGGGCACGACATCGTAGCGGGAGTGCACGCTCTACACCGGATCGTGCACCCGCTGCGGGGTACGCACCGTCAGCATCGCAATCAGGCCCAGCGCAAGCACTAGGCACAGCCCGCCCAGGCCGGCCCGGTCGGCGCCGAACGCATCGATGAAGGTGAAGAACAGCCACGGCGCGATAAAGGACACGGCGCGCCCCGTCGTCGTGTAGAGGCCGAACGCCACACCTTCCTTGCCCTGCGCAGAGATCCGCAGCATCATGGTGCGCGCCGAGGACAGCGTCGGGCCGATGAACAGACACAGCAGCAAGCCACACACCCAGAAGGCCACCGGTCCCGACAGGGACAGCATGGTCAGTCCCACCACGATCAGGCAGACCAGCGAGCCGACGATGACCGGCTTGGAACCCACCCGGTCATCGAGCAGCCCACCGACGACAGATCCGAACGCCGCGATCACGCACGCGCTGATGCCGAATAACAGCACATCTGACTGGGACACGCCGTAGGCGTTGACGCCAAGCACCGCGCCGAATGCGAACACTCCGGCCAACCCGTCGCGGAACACCGCGCTTGCCAGCAGGTAGTAGACGACGTTGTGATCGCGGCGCCATTCGCTGCGGATCTCGTCCCACAGCTTTCGGTAGGCGCCGAGTAGGCCCACCCGGTCGAGCGAACCGACGGCTGGCACGCGCGGGACCGCCACGAATACCGGCAGCGCGAACAGGAAGAACCAGGCAGCGGTAAGCAACATCACGGCCCGGACGTTCTGTCCGTCCTGGGCCGGGATTCCCAGCAGCCCGCGGCTGTCACCGTCACCGGCGATGAACCCGACGTAGGCCAGCAGCAACAGCACCACACTGCCGCCATAACCCATCGCAAGGCCGAGTCCCGAAATCCGCCCGGACGTCTCCGGTGTGGACAATTGCCGCAGCATGGCGTTGTAGGGCACGGTGGCGAGCTCGTTGCAGGCAGCTGTGCAAGCCAACAACACCAGTCCCGGCAACAGGTAGCGGTGGTCGTCGCGGATCAGGCTCATCGTCGCTGTCAGCACCACGGCCGCACCGGTCATCACAGCCAGGACCCGACGCCGACGATGCGGCGCGTCGACCCAGATTCCAGTGGCAGGTGCCAGAAGCGCGACGACGAGACCGGCAACCGTCATGGCCCGGCCCAGCCAGCTCGCGGGCGTGGTGTCGCCGGGAAGGTCCGATCCGACGCTGCCGGTCAGGTACACGGAGAACACGAAGGTGACGACGATTGCGTTCAGGCCCGTCGCGCCGCAGTCCCACAGGGCCCACGCGACCACCCGCGCCCGCCCGGGGTTGATCATGACCGACACTTTATGCGGCTGCTTCTAGGATGAGCGCCATGCCAGTTCCCGCACCCAGTCCGGACGCCCGTGCCGTGGTCACCGGCGCCTCGCAGAACATCGGCGAGGCGTTGGCCACCGAACTCGCCGCCCGCGGACACCACCTGATCATCACCGCACGGCGCGAGGACGTGCTGAACACGTTGGCGCAGCGGCTTACTGAGCGCTACGGCGTGACCGTGGAGGTACGCGCGGTCGACCTCGCCGACCCGGCCGCCAGGGAGACCTTGTGCGATGAGCTCGCGGCCCGCGAGATCTCGATCCTGTGCGCCAACGCCGGGACGGCGACGTTCGGCTCGGTGGTGGACCTCGACCCCGCAGGCGAGAAGGCGCAGGTACAACTGAACGTCCTCGGCGTACATGACCTTGTTCTCGCAGTGTTGCCGGGCATGGTCAAGCGCGCGGCGGGCGGGATCCTGATTTCCGGTTCGGTGGCGGGTAATTCACCGATACCCAACAACGCCACCTACGCGGCCTCCAAGGCCTTCGCGAACACCTTCAGCGAGTCGCTGCGCGGCGAGGTCAAGGGCTCCGGCGTGCACGTCACCGTGCTGGCACCCGGCCCGGTGCGCACCGAACTGCCCGATCCGTCCGAGCAGTCGCTGGTCGAGCGGCTGATCCCGGATTTCCTGTGGATCTCCACCGAATACACCGCGAAGTTGTCGCTGGATGGCCTGGAGCACAACAAGATCCGGGTGGTGCCCGGCGTCACCTCCAAGGCCATGTCGGTGGCCACCGGCTACGCTCCGCGCGCCATCGTCACGCCCATCGTCGGCGCCGTGTACAAGAAGCTGGGCGGCAACTAACCGCCGGCTGTTTTCACCGGCGTAACTCAGCGGCGGCGGCCGACGCCGAAGATGCTGCGGGTGATCTCGCGGCCGGCAACGGTGGCCGCCGAACGCAACGCACTCTTGAACGCCGAGCTCGCCAGCACCTGCTGGACGATGCTGGGCTCGGCCCGCTGAGCCGGCGCGGGCATCGGTTCCACCTCGCCGGACGCCTCGACACCGGCGAACCCACCCGAGTCGCCTGCCTCGGGTGTCGGGGCGGCGTTCAGCTTGGCGTTGAGGATCTCGTACGCCGACTCGCGGTCGATGGTCTGCCCGTAGGTGGCCTGCAGCGGGCTGGTCTGGGCGGCGGCCTTGATGGCGTCGTCGCCGATCGCCCCCATCAGCGAACGCGGCGCCCGCATCCTCGTCCACGCCACCGGCGTCGGCGCCCCCTGCTCGGAGAGCACTGTCACGATTGCCTCACCGATGCCCAGCGAGGTCAACGCCTTCTCCAGGTCGTAGACGTCGGTCTTCGGATACGTGCGCACCGTCTTGGAGAGTGCCTTCTGATCGTCAGGGGTGAAGGCCCGCAGAGCGTGCTGGACGCGAGCGCCCAGCTGCGACAACACATCGTTGGGCACATCGGTGGGCAGCTGCGTGCAGAAGAACACCCCGACGCCCTTGGACCGGATCAGCTTGACGGTCTGCTCGACCTGCTCCAAGAATGCCTTCGAGGCGTCGGCGAACAGCAGGTGCGCCTCGTCGAAGAAGAACACCAGCTTGGGCTTGTCGACGTCACCGATCTCGGGCAGCGTCGTGAACAGATCGGCCAACACCCACATCAAGAAGGTGGAGAACAACGCCGGCCGCGCGGCCTGCGACCCCAGTTCCAGCAGCGTGATGACGCCACGGCCCTGCGCGTCCAGCCGCATCAGATCCTTGGGTTCCAGCTCGGGTTCACCGAAGAACGTGTCGCCGCCTTCGGCC
Source organism: Mycobacterium sp. 155 (assembly GCF_000373905.1). Taxonomy (NCBI): domain Bacteria; kingdom Bacillati; phylum Actinomycetota; class Actinomycetes; order Mycobacteriales; family Mycobacteriaceae; genus Mycobacterium; species Mycobacterium sp. 155. The sequence goes on along the minus strand of NZ_KB892705.1, from coordinate 576,733 downwards.
TCCAGGTTCACCAAAGCGCGCAGGATCACCCCGGCCGTGGCGGGTGACACCGCACCGAGCGCCTTGAGTTCGGGCTTGCCCTCGTCGCTGGTGAGGTACTGGATGACCGCACGCAGGTCCTTCAGATCCAGCAGCGAGAGCCCCTTCTGATCGGCCCAGTGGAAGATCAGGCCGAGCGTTGACTCCTGGGTCGCGTTGAGCCCCAAGACCTTTGACAAAAGAATAGGCCCGAAGCTGGTCATCGTCGCACGCACCGGCACGCCGATACCCGAGGTGCCCAGCGACAAGAACTCCGTCGGGAACGCGGTCGGGGTCCAGTCGTCACCAGTGTCGTTGGCGCGCTGGGTGATCTTGTCGTTGACCTCCCCCGGCTTCGACAATCCCGACAGATCGCCCTTGACGTCGGCCATCACCACCGGCACTCCGGCCGCCGACAGCTGCTCGGCGATCACCTGCAGTGTCTTGGTCTTGCCGGTGCCGGTGGCACCGGCAATCAATCCGTGCCGGTTGATCGTGGCGAGCGGGATGCGGATCTGAGCGCTGGGGTCCACAGTCCCGTCGACCACGACGGTTCCCAGCTCCAACGCCTGACCGCCGACTGCGTAGGCGGCGGCGATCTGCTGCGCGGGAGTTGCTGTCGATTCGGTGGTCATGCCGGGGTCCTCCGTACGCGCGAACGAGCCAATCGGGACCTGACACTACTGGCCAATCTGCCCGCGCGGTGGGTGCGGGCGACCGCTTGTCGCGCTTGGGCATACTGTGGATCCTCGTGCGAGACGAACTGGTATGGATCGACTGCGAGATGACCGGCCTCGACCTCAAGAAAGACCGGCTCATCGAGATCGCAGTGCTGGTCACCGACGCAGACTTGAACATCCTTGGTGACGGCCTCGACGTGGTGATACATACCGACGACGCGGCGCTGAACTCGATGGTCGATGTGGTGACCCAGATGCACACCCGCTCGGGGCTCACCGAAGAGGTGCGCGCCTCGACCGTCGACGTGGCGACCGCCGAGGAGATGGTGCTCGATTACATCCGCGGCCACGTCAAACAGGCCAAAACCGCGCCACTGGCGGGCAACTCCATCGCGACCGACCGCGGTTTCATCGCCCGGGACATGCCCAAACTCGACGATTACCTGCACTACCGGATGATCGACGTCAGCTCGATCAAGGAGCTCTGCCGGCGCTGGTACCCGCGGATCTACTTCGGGCAGCCCGAAAAAGGGCTCGCCCACCGCGCACTGGCCGACATCCACGAGTCAATCCGCGAATTGAAGTACTACCGCGCGACCGCCTTCGTGGCCCCGCCCGGGCCGTCTACCAGCGATATCGCGGAGATCGCCAGCACGCTCGGACCGGATTCTCCCGACGCGGAGGATAACGATTCGGCGTGGGAGCGTCCGAGCGGCTAGTATCTACGACGCCGCATGTGCCGAAAGGTGTAGCGGCGATGGTGGCTGTAGTTCAGTTGGTAGAGCACCAGGTTGTGATCCTGGTTGTCGCGGGTTCGAGTCCCGTCAGCCACCCCGATACGGAAACGCCGCCTACGCGAGTGGGCGGCGTTTTTGGTTTCGGTTCAATTCCGCTGCCGATGCACACTGACCCGACCGTGGTATGCACGAAATAGTGGACGACCAACTGTGGAATATCAACATTCACTACGACGGGCTGCTCGATTCGATAGTCCCGCAGGATGCCCACACCGTTCTCGACGTCGGGTGCGGCGACGGCTTCCTGGCCGCAAGGCTCGCCCAGCGGGTGCCCGACGTGATGGCGGTGGACGTCGACGAGCCGGTACTCGATCGAGCCCAGATCCGCTTCCCGACGGCGCCGGTCAACTGGATTCACGGCGATGTCATGTCGACCGACCTGCCTGCCCACGGTTTCGACGCCGTGGTCTCCAACGCCGCCCTGCATCATTTCGACGACACCGGTGCCACCCTCACCCGGTTCGCATCCCTCGTCCGCCCTGGCGGCACAGTTGCAGTGACGACGTTCGTAAAGCCGTCGCTGCGCGAAATCGGTTGGCACATCCCGGCATGGGTGGCGTGCGCGGTCGTCAACCACACCAAGGGCAAGTGGGAGCATTCGGCCCCGGTCAAATGGCCGCCGCCAGAAACGTTCGGCCAGTTGCGCATCAAGGTACGTCAGGCGCTTCCCGGTGCGAGGCTGCGCCGACTGCTCTTTGGCCGCGTCCTGATCACCTGGCACGCGCCGTCGTAGCTTTCGCCGTCGGACAACGCCGTGCGCGATGAGTTCCGGGGACATGGCGGGTCAATACCGGAGACCGGCGTCGTATGAAACATGGAGCGAAGGAGCATCCGATGACGACAGCGAAGCCCCCGGTGGTCGACCAGCAGACCTGGCGCGCCGCGCTGGGTGATCTGCGCCGCCGAGAGAAGGCCGCCACCCGCGAACTCGACGCGATCGCTGCCGAACGACGGCGCCTGCCCATGGTGGAACTGCCCGACTACACGCTGATCGGCGCCGAGGGCCCCGTCCGGCTGGCCGACGTGTTCGCGGGGCGCTCCCAGCTCATCACCTACCACCACATGTGGACCGACGGTGCCGAATGGCAGTGCGGTGGCTGCACCGGTTTCACCTCCCAGTTCACGCGGCTGGACTTCCTGGACAACTACGACGCCCGCTTCGTCATCGTGACGAACGGGCCGATCGAGGAAGCCCTGGCCTACCGCGACAAGGTGGGTAATTGGATGCAGTGGTACTCGTCGTCGCAGAGTTCGTTCGGCGCCGATATGGACGCTGCCGCCGGCGACGGCTTCGCCGTCAACGTCTTTCTGCGCGACGGAGATACGGTCTACCGGACCTGGCACACCAACGGGCGCGGCACCGAACAGCTCAGCCACAGCTTCGCGCTCATCGACCTGCTGCCATGGGGTCGGCAGGAACAGTGGCAGGACTCCCCCGAGGGGTGGCCGCAACTGCCCACCTATTCGGGGTGGCTCGACAGCCCGGATATCGCCCGCTTCTATGGAAAGGACTCCCAGTGACCGACCCTGAGCGTTACGTCGTCACCCACACCATCGCCGCCACACCCAGTGCGGTCTTCGCCGTCCTGGCCGATCCAGCCCGGCACAAGGACACCGAGCCCGGGGACTGGGTGCGCGACGCGATCGACCCCCAACCGATCACCGGGACAGGTCAGATCTTCGCGATGAACATGTTCCTGCCGCAGGTCGGCGGGCACTACGTCATGCACAACCTGGTCAGTGAATTCGCCAAGGACCGCACCATCGCGTGGATGCCCGGTCGACTCGACGACGCCGGCAAGCACACGCCCGGCGGCTGGTACTGGCGCTACGACCTTGCACCCAACGGCGAGGCGACAGATGTCACGTTGACCTACGACTGGACCGACACACCGCAGAGCTTCCGCGACCAGGTCGGCCGGATGCCTCCGTTCGGCAAGGATTTTCTCACCGAATCGCTTGTCGCACTGGACCGTTCAGTCAAGTAGCCCAGATTCTGGCGTTGGTCACCCCGACGATGTCGCCCCGTCTGGTGTTCGCGGATATGCCGAAGATCACAGCCCGCGCCCACAGCAACGGCCGCACATCGGGACCGTTCTCGACGCTGGCGGATAAACGCCTGTACGTGCCGCATGTCTCGCTCTACCTCGCACAACGAGAGCAAACGGACGAATTCCAGCGATAGCCTAAGGAAGTCCCGCATCGTGAGCGCGCCCACGCCGTCGAGCGGAGAAGAGAGCCGACCGGATTTCACCTTGAGCGCGTGGCCTGTTATCGTTCCATGCGCGCGCCGTTAGCTCAGTTGGTAGAGCAGCTGACTCTTAATCAGCGGGTCCGGGGTTCGAAACCCTGACGGCGCACAGGTCAAGGCCGGTGACTGTTCTCGACTGTACACACAGCGGACAGGCACCGGCCTTTCTCGTTAAGAAACTCGATCGACCACGAATTGTCCCGCGCGCGCCGACCACGATGCCGACGATCAACCACGGGCACCCGCAGCCACCATGGGCGGACAGGTCCGCATGTGGACCTCGAAGATGACGCCTTCCATGGCTCGTTGTGGTCGTCGCCCCCGCGTCGTCATACGCAAAACGCCCCGGGCCTACAGAGGCTCTCGGGGCGTTGCGTTCTCCGTATCTGGAATTGGGCACATTTGTGCTTGCGGAATAGTGTCCCACGAAATCATGCGGTTGCCATTTACCCGGGTCGAGTGTTGCTCACCTGGGCTATCAACCGCGCATCACAGGCAGTGAGCTAAAGGCGAGCGTGCTAGAAGCCCTGGATTGCGAAGGGTGTCTCAGGCTCGACAGTAACGGTGACACCAATGTCGAGAGGATCTCCCCACTCAACCTGCAACAGGAATTCCACTCCGCCAGGGGAGAAATGAGGACTTATGTTGCTAACCCAGACGGGTGCAGCGCCAAGGTTGTAGGCCCAGTTTTGCCTGACGACGCCCCCGTCGGGTCCTATTACGGAAGACTCTTGGGCGCGTATCGCTTGACCAGCCGTGACCTGCACTACCGCCTGCCGAGACCTAATAGCGTCCCAGTTAAGGTTGCAACGGATATTTCTGCCCCGCACACCGCGGATGAGATAGCGAAAAGAAATGGTACGCCCGGCTGCTAAAGCGATATCGCTCTCAACGCTGACTGATTCTGGCGCTGTGAGTTCGACCGTCGTAACGCCGCCATTGTAGGTTGGCTCCGCAACATTTTGTTTTGACATGTCCACAACGTAATTCGCCCAGAGCCAATGTAATGCGTAGTGGACTACCTGATCTGTCGTTGACGACTACTCACGTAGCCGAATCCGACATCGTCATGATCTTGTCGCGGTCGGATGGTTCGGCCATCGGCATGGCTTGCCCGCCTGGCGTTCTGGGCAGATGTAGCCGAGCGCCCGGCACGACGTCCGAACGCAGTCATGCACAACACCGTCACGCATGTCCTGCTCGCGCGCCAACTCGCACGCCGCGCACTTCGGATGATCCTGTTTGAACCACACCTCTTGCGACTCAGCATATTCCAGCTTGTACTGGCCGCACAGACTCTGCAGATAGATCTTCGTCGGGTCATCGTTGTCGACCCACCAGTGGGCCAGACTCCGGTTGTCGCCCGGCGTCCCCCAACCTCGGTTCATGGCCATTGCACCTTCTCCAGTCCGGGCTTCCCACTGTCGAGCAGAACGATGCCGGTGCTGATGAGGCTGGGAGCGATGCCTACGACAATGCTCATGACGCCACCCTCTTTAGCGGCCTATGGCGGCGCATCCACACCGGCGCTGGGTGGTTGCCCGTACTCGATGAGTGCCCCACTGGTGCGTGAGCCAAACCTCGTTCATCCTCGTAGTTCGGCGGCGCGCCGACGGTCAGTCCGTCAGCTGGCTCGTTTGCGCGGGTAGCCGCATCACCCCACCAGTACTTGCCGTCGTCGGTGGTGTGCACGTTGTAGCGGTGCTTCCAGTTCCGGATGGCCGACTCGGTGGCTACCGATGTGCGCCAACGTGATTCGGCGAGCAACCACTTAAGCAATTCCATGTCAGCCTGCTCTTGCACTTTCAGGTGGAACTTCGCGAACCCGGCGAGCCGGTGGTAGTCGTCCTCCGTGAATCCCCCGCCCCACTGGGAATTCAGGGGCACTTCGAGCAGTGGATGAGGTCGTTGCCGTCACGGTCCAGGCCCTGGTACTTGCCGAGCCCGATCTTGACGTATTCGGTAGGTTCCTCACCGTGGATCTCACCGGATCGGTCCCTAGCGCAGTCCCCAGTCGGCTTCGACTGCTTGCAGCGGCCCGACGTAGAGGCCGCCGGTTGGGTTGCGGCGTCAAACTCGCAGTCCTCGAGCGGTGTTGTCGCGGAGACCATCACGCCAACCCCGCAAGCTAGAGGTGTTGTGGTCGCCGGATCACAGCGCGTAGACGCGCTTCTGCTTGCGCTCGCAGTCGGGCCCGGGCGGGTCCGGGGTTCGAAACCCTGACGACGCACAACGAAAGCCCCAGTAACACTGGGGCTTCTCGTCTGCGGCTATCGGCAGAGCCGCGCGTCAGCGGGCGTCAACCGGCCTGATCGTGCTCGCCGACACTCTGCTCAGCTTCCTCCAAGAGCATTTCCACATCGCCGGCAAGATCGGCTGCGGCATAGCCGCGATCGCGATACTGCTCACTCTTGAAACGGCTGAGCCCCCGACACAGCTCATTGAGGGTTTTCGTCACTCACGTGCGCCATGTGACCTTCTGGATCGGGTGAATGAACAACGACTCGCACCAGCGCCACCCGGCGCCGATGCGAGTCGTCAGAAAGTGATTGTCAGCGAGCCTCGACCTTGGCCTGGCCGTCGGTGTAGGTGATGGTTCCGTGCTGGAACTGCGACTGCCATCCGCCGGGGATCGTCTCCTCGTCCGACGTCGGATAGCCCAGCGGGCCGCCCGCACCGCCGTCGCGCTCCCAGGCGTCGCGGATTCCGCCCCACACGATGTGGGCACCGGTCTGCGGCGTCCAATAGATTGCGCCGCCGTTGAAGGTGCTGAATTGACCACCGTTGGGTGCGGGAGCCTCACTCGCCGTCGGCAGCCCGAGTGGGCTGCTCGCACCACCGGTTGCGTTGTACTTCTGCAGGATGATGCCCTGTACGACGAACGAGCCGTTGGGTGTGACGATTGTGGTGCTGTCCGCTGCACCCGCACCTGGCGCACCTGCGACGCCGGACTCGGCTGGCGCACCAGCGGTGGCGGTTCCGTCGGCACCCGGAGCAACCGACTCACCCGGAGCGGCCGCACCAGATTCCGCACTCGTGGTCGCTTCGCTGGTCTCGCTCCCCGACCCCGTGGAATTGTTCGAACACCCCACGCCAAGCGTGCCGGTGGCGACGACTGCGATGATGCCGGCAAATCTTAGATATGTTCGCTGCATTGCCGATCTCCCCTTGTCACACGTGGCCCGTATCCCCGACCAAGATCCTCATGCGAGCGTAGCTGGCGACGCATACGGTAGCAACCATTACGGCAATAAGGGCCGTTCACGACGTGCCCCGGGTCGAGTTGTGGACTTTGGCATTGTTCGCCCAAGCACTATCGGAATTGTCTTGTGCAGCAGCTGAAATACGCATTCGGACAGCCGTCCGGCGTCGGCCACCGATGAATTCCCGGCCCGACGAAGAGCCTCGGAGCAATCTTGCAGCAAAATCGATCAAGATCACCGAAACGATCACCGGATCCCGGCAATCGCCGTTCGGTCCACCAGCTATCAGTGAGAGATTGCAGAATGCTCATGACAGCTTCGTTGCATTCTATTGAGATACAGCCGGTGCGATGTGCTAGCAGAGTAACCAACGCCATGGGAAGGCCCGAAGCGCCATGCCGCTTTGACGCTTGCGAAAGTTACTGGCCGATAGCCGAATCTATGCTGATGCACTGGTCAGAGATGGGGAATGCTGCTAATCTCCCGTTAGCCGAACCGCCGGGGTCGAGCAACTCTCGGCAACACAGACGAGGAATCGAGGTGTTAGCTGATGACCCCCAGCTTCGGCGCGGACCACGCCGATACCTCGCCTCAGAGCTATGTTGCTATGCAACGTCCGATCATGGTTTGCAGCTGCAGTCGTCTCGGCCGCACTGCCAACCCCCCGAGCTTTTCGTTGCCGGACTGGCTCCTACCGGGGCGCCGCCGGCTGAGCGGCGAAGATAACTGGAGCCGCTGAGCGGCTCGTCAGCGATTCTTGATCCGGCGGACGACAACGAACGCCACCAGCACACCAGCCCCTGCCAGCGACGCCGCGACGGCGGGCTTGCGCAGGAATCTGATCACTGCGGCTTTGGCGTCGTCGGCGAGTCGTTGCGGATTGGCGCGCTCGGCTAGGGAGTCGACAGTAAGCGCCAACTGATCGCGAGCCTGATCGATCTCACGCTTGATGCTCTCCGGATCCCGGTTCGCCACTGTGCTCCTCCAAAGCCGCTCCATGTCGTGCTGCCCTGCCGCACTACCCTAGATCAGCCTGCACCGTACGAACGGCACCGGTCGATCAAGAAGGGAATTCTGCGTATGTCGCCAACCCCGCGCCTCGAGGTGGGCACCACCGCCCCCGCTTTCAGTTTGCCCGACGCCGATGGCAACATCGTCAAGCTCTCGGACTACCGCGGGCGCAAGGTCATCGTGTACTTCTACCCGGCGGCCTCGACTCCCGGATGCACCAAGCAAGCCTGCGATTTCCGCGACAGCCTCGCTGAACTCAACGACGCCGGTCTTGACGTGGTCGGTATTTCGCCGGACAAGCCCGAGAAACTCGCGAAGTTCCGCGATAAGGAAAGCCTCACGTTCCCGCTGCTGTCGGATCCCGACCGCGAAGTGCTGACGGCCTGGGGCGCGTTCGGGGAAAAGACCATGTACGGCAAGACAGTTCAGGGCGTGATCCGTTCGACGTTCGTCGTCGATGAAAAGGGCAAGATCGCCGTCGCGCAGTACAACGTGCGGGCTGCACACACGTCAACAAAGATCAAGAAGATCCTGCATGAAGTGGCAGGAGCCAACTGAAGCCAGCACGAAGGTCGACCACCAGCAGAATTTCAACGGCTGGGCGCCTGCCTTCCAGTTGGTCGGAGCCTCAGAGCGCCGCCATAAAGGTCGTCGCGATCAATAGCGCGAACAGTCGGCCCGAGAACACAATTCATCAGACTCATCCGGCCTGAGCGGTGACATTCACGCCGAACGACACCACGATCTGTGAGGGGGCCGGCGCCGTCCACCGCCTTCCGTGACGTCCAGCGGTGGCCTGGTGCGCACCTTCGTCGGCGTACGAGTCGGGCCGGCTAACACCCGGGCATCGTCTGTCCAGCAGCTGGTCACCGGTTTGCCCACTTCACCGGCATGGTGAACAATCTGTTTGCTGTGTGCGTCCATATCCACTAGAAAGGACGTCAGTGACCAAGTCAGGATCTGATTCCGACCGCCTGAGCGCCGTGTCCATACTTGCGGCGGGCACCACGCCGAAAGGGCTGCGAGTAGTACTTCGAAACCCCAGATTGAGCGACGCAGACGCCTGGAGACGGGTCCGACTGGATGACCAAGCCGCGATTGAGCCGTACTGGGCGTACTCAGATCAGTCCTGGCCGGACCAGCATCGTCGTCGAGTATGGGTCCGAGAGTGGATCGCTGCGCGCCGACGCATGCGGCGGGGGCAGTCCATCCACACGATAGTCGAGGTTGACGGCCAGCTTGCCGGCCAGTGCGATGCTTGGTTGGAACGCTATCACCAGCGGGGTGAGCTGGGCATGTGGATACATTCCCGGTGGTCGGGCGACGGCGTCGGGCTGGTCGCAGTCGGATTACTGATCGACCATCTGTTCAGCGAAATCGGGCTGGAGCGGGTCAGCGCACCCATCGCGTGTGGCAACGTGCCGCCGAGCCGGCTGGCAGAACGCTTGGGCTTCGTGCACGAAGGTGTGATGCGCAACTACCTGACATCCGGAAAAGGTCGCTGTGACTATGACCTATGGAGCATGACCCGCAAAGACTGGCTGGCACGTAGTAAGGGCTGACCTCTCCCTCAGCGACTTGCGGATTGCACACACCTCCGTATCGGGACCGTTTGCCTGCCGCTACGGCAGCACACACCTGATACCGAAGTTTGAACACAGATCTGATAGATAATGCCAATGAAGCGGATTCTCTGTGGCCTCGGCCTGGTACCCCTCCTGATCGTGACGGGGTGTTCGGGGCGCGGCGCACCACCGCAACCAGCCGCCCTGAGCACCACCGCAACGACAACCCCTGCCTCCAGCCCGCTGCATCCCGAGCCTCTCGGTTCGACGTACACGCTGACTGATCCCGGCTTGAAAGTGTCCGTGACCGTGTACGACGTCGCCCAGAATTTCCTGGCTGACGGCGCCGCTCCGTCAGGTGGTGGCCATTGGACCGGAATCGACGTGCAGACCTGCCTCGATGAGGCTCACACTGCGTTCACGGTTAGCTGGACGGATTGGTCGGTGGCTGACGCGGACAACGGTCAGTATGAGGTCAGCCAAGATCAAGTGCCTAACGTTACGCCACCGATATTTCCTGTTTCACCGACGCCACTGGCGGTCGGTGAGTGCGCTCGCGGGTGGGTGGCCTTCCCGGTCGCATTCGGAGCCCGGATCACCACGGTGAAATATAAGCCTACCGGTCGACCTCCGGTGTTCTGGTCAGCTGATGACAGTGATCACTGACTACCCGCCAATTCCCGCTGCAGCGGCCGCCATAACGGCGGGGCGACCCCGATCTACACCCAACCTGCCGCCCCTTAGGCGGCCCAGGCACTAATATCGAGTTTGCTGAAGTTATCGGAAAACACAACGCGCAGAGTTCAGGGAATGGCTATCACACGTTCATCATCATGGCTGCCAGGTGAGCTGCCATGACTCCCGACGTGAAGTATTCACGGACACGTCGCGCCCCAGCAGCACCCATCTCGGCGCACCGACTCGGGTCTGCAAGCAGCTCGGCGACGGCAGCGGCGAATGCATCAACGTCGTTGGGTGGCACAAGTAACCCGGTGACCCCATGCTCGACGTAGTCGCCGACCCCCGGATTCTCCGTCATGACCACTGGGCGACCACTGGCCATCGCCTCCAACGCCACGGTCAGCCCGGACCCACTCAGCGTCGGCTTCAGCGCGATCGCCACGACAGCCGCCTTCCGGTAAAGGTCACGCATTTTGCCGAAGAGCCGGGCTCGGTGCACCACACCGAGATCGTCAGGAACGCCAACCGGCAGCAGAGTAGCCAGCTCAAGCCAGACGTCAGGACGCACACCGCGGACCATCTTGACTGCCGACACCAGCAGATCGTGATCGCGGTATCGGTCCTCCCCAGCACTGACAACAACATTCGATTGGCTCGGCATAGGTTGTCGGCAGTAGAAATCCGCGTCGATCCCCATCGGCACGAAATGCAAGCGGGACGACGCAACACCCCATTCCCTGCCCAGTACCGGCAGCACAGGCGCGCACTGAGCCCACACTGCACCAGCGCGTGGGAGTGCTCGCGCCGCCAACGCAGCATGTACCTTGGGTGCAGCCGCACGGGTGGTCAGCCAACCGGCGCCGAGGAGAACCGGCGCGTAGCGCCGACTCGAATTCGTCAGACTCGCCGGGATACCGGTTCGCTCGTCGTAGGCCAACACCACGTCGGTATTTCTGCGCAAACGAGACCGTGCCTGCGTCGCCCCCTCCAATACGTCGACGCCGCCAGTCCGATGGCGCACGATGTCGGCCAACCGCGCCACCGGACGACTGAACGTCTTTTCCCCGAAGGTGACTTCAATGCCATGTTCGGCCAGCTTATGAAACCCGTACGGTGACGCATCCGGAACCTCGCCCAGAGCATGGCGAGTTTGCCAACCCGAAGCGGACAACCCGTGAGGCAGAGGAATATATGCTCGCATCGTCCTCGGACTCTACCGCCGCCGAAAAGCCCGGAAGGGCGGCCTCCGAATCATTGCCCGGCCGAGTGTCGAACCGTCGAATGCTGCACAATTTCCTTCAGCAGATCGGCTCCCGCGCGCTCGGCACAGTCGCGTCGGTAGTCACGGTGTCGGTAACAACGCGCTACTTAGGTCCTTCTTCCTACGGCGCGCTCACCACCGCTGCCATGTTCGTGGCACTGTGGACCAGCCTTACCGAATTAGGCGTCGGACAGGTCATCGTGCGTCGGGTGATGGCGAACACCGGCGATCTTGAGCGGCTGATCCGCATCAACACCGGTATGTCCGTGGCGTACTGCTTGCCGCTGTCGGCAATTACGGCGGCATCGGGCGCACTGATCTACCGGAACGACACCGACATCGTGGTGATGGTGCTGATCGTCTCGGTCAGTTTGCTGTTGACGACGGTCTCCAGCTGTTTTACCCCGATCTTCCTGATCACGGCACGGTTCGGCGCAATGGCACTGTCGGATCTACTGAGTAGGTGCGCGTCGCTTGGCGTAACTATGCTGCTGGTCCATTTCCATGCTGGCATCGTGTGGTTCGCCGTTGTGCAGTTGGTCCCGCCGCTGGTGGTGCTGATCATTCAAGGTGCGGCCGCGACGCGGATGATCAACTGGCTTCCACAGTTCTCCCTCCGGGAGAGCGTCGCGCTGGTCCGCGAGGCACTGCCGCTCACCGCGATGCTGATCATCGGCGTGCTGTACTGGCGTGCTGACGGAGTCATCCTGAGTCTCTTAAGCACGACCGACCAGGTCGGCATCTACGGCCTGGCCTACACGTTGACCTTCACGCTGACTGCGCTGTCGGCCTTCTTCCTATCCTCGACGCTGTCGACGATGGTTCATCTGTTCCCACGGGACCCCAGTGGGTACGCCAGGTTCACGGCACGCTCGATGGAATCGATGTTGTTCGCCGGAGGGGTGATCGCGGTTGTCGGCGTCATCCTGGCCAACCCGATCGTCGACCTTGTCGGCTCGACCGAGTTCATCGCGGACGGAGGCGTCACCGTCGCGTTGCTGAGTGTTGCGGTCGCACTGACCTTCGTGACCGGCTTGTTGAGTCAGGCAATGTTCGCCGCACATGAGCAGTCATTCCTGGCTCGGCTCAGTTTTGTCAATCTCCTGATCAATATCGCCCTCAACGTCGCGTTGGTCCCGCACTACGGCGCCATCGGAGCCGGGGTCGCGATGTTACTCACCGAAATCAGCGGGGTGGTCGTCGCGAGTTGGCGCCTCAGCCACCGGACGCCTTATCGAACCCCGTGGTTGTTCATCGCCCGGTTGTTGATACCGCTGACAGTCTGCGGTGTCGTCACCGAATTCGTCCGGCATCTGCCAGTGTTATTGGCTATCGCCGTCGGCGTCCTCGTCTATCTCGCCGTCAATCTAGTGATCGGCCCGGCCAATGCGAAGGCCATCAAATCGCTATTTGCCAAACACCCCGACGAGGACCAATCCGATGACGAAACCGAGCGCAATGCCAGACAGGCCCGGTGACCATGCCCAGTGAATCCCACCGGATCTATCTTCCGGATTGTTACCACCACCCACAGCGCCCCGTAACGCGGCAGCAATCTCGGCGGCGTGAGGTGGTCATACTCATCGTGGCATACCGCAACGCAAGTCTGCTCCGCGAATGTCTTTCCGCGGCCCACACCCACTTGCCAGGGATACCGGTGTACGTATGGGACAACTCCGGACCTGAATATGCGGGTGCCGATGAAATGACAAAGGTAGTGGCCGAGTATCCAGACGTACATTGGTATCTGGGCTCAGCCAACATCGGCTTCGCGGCCGCAGTAAACGCCTTGACCCGCGAAGTCCCTGACTATGACTTCATATTGCTAAACCCGGACGCGATTCTGCAGGGCCCGTTGACGGACACGCTGGCCACAATCCAACGCTACGGTGTCGCCGCAGCTTCACCACTTACCGTCGAGCACGACACCCATTCCATACACCACCGGCCCTGGGATGCCGCACACCGTGAGCACAGCCTCAGCCGAGCACTGGTCGCGTGGTCCGGCTACGCCACCAAAATTCGCGGATCGCGGTGGTCCGATCTCTACGAACATCGACCCGACATCGTCGAGGGCTATCTCACCGGCGCCTGCCTAGTCGTGAGTCGCGACGCGTGGGACCGTGTCGGAAATTTCGACGCGGAGTTTTTCCTTTATGGCGAGGAGGCGGACTGGCAGCGTCGAGCACGATCAGCTGGCTGGTCACTGCGACTTGTCGATGAGCCCGGAATTGTGCACACCGGTCACGGCACCGTCGCCGGCGATCCCACTGCCGGTCTGCGCTCACAAGACCTGTTGCGCGCCAACGTAGCGCTGAACCTCGAGTTGGAGAACGGCCGCAGGTGTGCGAATGCATTCCTCGCCGGATCCACGGTTCTGGACCGTGTCCAACGCTCGGTACGCAGGGCGCGAGCAGCCCGCAGGCGCCCTCAGGGCACTCGACCGTCGGTCCTCATAACCATGAACCAGCTGACATCCGCACAGTTCGAACGTCAGCACGCACTGCTGGCCAGCGAACTCGATCGTCGCGGCTACGAAGTCATCATTGTCTGTGTCGGGAGGTTCGGTCCGCCGATCTCTATGGTTACCCCGACGGTCCGCGTCATCCGCCAAGCCTGGTGGCTACCACTTATCGACACTGCGCCCGGGCAATCAGTCGTGATCAGCGGCGGCACGAGGCCCGAGACTGGTTTTGCCGCGCTGTGGCGAGCCACCAGCCGCAGTCGACGCTGGTTGATCACCTCTCTCCCCCCGTCCCCAAACAACCCGAGATGCTCCCGCGCGCACACGGCGGCCATGCACCGCTGCGACGGCGTCGTCACCTTGGACGGCGTCTTAGGAACCGCCGAACTCGACAATGCGCTCACCATCGACGGATTAGCCGACACATACGAATCTGCGATCGCCGAGGCACTCCGATGACCGATCTCGCCCGATACCCGGGACGTGGACTAAGGGTTTTATGGCTCTCGCCGTGGATGCGTCCGCTCGCACGCGTCTACGCCGAATCATTACGCGCCATGGGTGCTGACTTACTGCTAGTGACCTCGGACCATCATCCCGGCTCCGACGGCGCCCGTCCGTATGAACTGGTGATCGACCCCCGCCCGAAGACCGCCCGAACCTGGCCGGAATTCGCCCGTGCCGCGGCAGACGTCCACCGGTTCAAGCCAACCGTTGTCGTTGCCGAAATTGTCCGAGACCCCCGTTGGATGATGTTGGCTCCCGGAATACCCAGAGTCGAACTCATCCACGATGGCCGGCCGCACGACCCCGCCGAGCAACGTCCTGGTTGGGAACGCAGACTGTTCGGCTGGTGGGCGTCGCGAGCGGCCTCTCGTGTCGCATTCAGCGATTACGTCGCGCACGAGGTCGGCGCCGACACGGTCGTTCCCCTGACGAGCGATCTCGAAGACGCTCAAGTGCCGTCCATCGTTACGGCGACCGACCGCCGAGACTTTGTATTGACCGGCCGACTCAATGGATACAAGAACATCGACGTCTGCCTGCAAGCGTGGCAGCACCACACGAACGGCAGTAGCTGGCGCGGCGACAAATTAGTTCTCCTCGGCCAAGGAGATCTGCACCGACCACTACCACCACACGTGCAATGGCAGGCGAAGGCATTCGAGTATCGCGATGTCTTGCCCACACTGGCACGCGCGAAGGGTTCGCTGGTGCACTACCGGCGGGCAAGCCAGAGCGGTGTCCAGGTGCTGTCGATGCAGCTTGGAGTGGTGCCCATCGTGTCAATGCAGGGTGCATTACCCGAGTTCCAACCACCAGGCGAAGATCCAATCGGCATTGATGACGTAACGGGACTCTGCGCCGCGTTCGACGCCTTGGCCGACCCGGAACAGGCTGCGGCTCGTGGAGTGGCGGCGCGACGCCACTACATGTCTAGATATTCAGCCAGCGCTTCGACGAGTGTGCTCATCGAAACGCTGAAAAGGGTCAGCAGCCTCGGTCCACAAGGTTCACCCGGGTGATACACAGCAACCATGGCGAACCTGTGAAACGATCTTGCCTCCGCCATGATCGCCCGCCCGTCAATCCCAACAAACAGCACATTGTTGACATATGGACGTGTCATCAGCGACTGTCGATTACCTCGAAACGTGCGGTATCGTCTGACATCGAAGCGACTGCAGCAAAGTCGTCACCCCATGCCGCATAGAAAGTTGTCCGTTGAACGTCGCCACATTCCTGCGGTCACTGTTGTCGCGACCACTCGCCTGTGCACTCATCGTCGCGGCTGCGATCGTCGCGGGTATCGCTGGTGTCGTGTTGGCGCCACACAACTACCAATCAACAGCGGTCGTCGTTGTCCTCCCGCCCGGCTCGGGTAATCGCGATGCGATGCTGAACCCGCTGGTGAACATGAACGACAACATCGCTCAGCTCGCCGCCGTGCTCGCAACGATGTTGCGAGCCGAGGGTGGACCGATCGCCGCCGAGGCCGGCGGCGACCACGGGTTCACCGTCGACACTACTTTTGGCGACTCCCCCACATACGCGAAGCTCACGTCACAGCTGGTAATCCAGACGACGGCGTCGACTTCCGAGGGAGCCCAGCACTCCGCACAAGCGCTCGCTGATTATGTTGGAGACGCCCTCGACAAAATCCAGGCCGACGCATGGGTACCCAGCCAGAACAACGCGATCACCGTGGCATCGGTGGCACCGCAGTCGGGTACCGAGGTGTCGAACAGCCCTCTCCGCAGCGGAGCCTCATATGCGGTCGCCACCCTATTGATCGGGTTTGTCCTACTGATCGCGTATGACGTAGTGCAGGCTCGTCTTGCCGAACGCGGTCGTACAAAGACCCGGGGTACCCGGCGTAAACGGCCCAAACATGCTGAAGTCACTGCAGCCGAGATACCGGAACCCACCGAGATAGCGGAATCGTCGAATATGTTCCGCGACGAGTCCTCAGTAATCGACGACAGCGATTGGTCGATCGTTAAGACGGCGCCGGACCAACCTGAGCAATGAGCACCACACCGGCGCTTAGCCCGACGGCGGGCCGACACTGGGGCGCCATCTTTGTGGCGATCAGCGGATTCCTGCTGATCAGCATGCGCCAGAACGTCACCGTCCCCATGTCGTTAGGGTTGAGCCTCGGGCAGTTCTTATTCTTCGGCAGTGGATTGCTGTGGGTCCTGACCCGCCTCAGTGGCCAACGGTCCCGCATCTCCAATCCAATCTTGACCATCGTCGTGCTGTGCTACTTCGCCGCTGTGTGGCTGACCTACGCAGCAGCGATCGGCGCAGGCCTCACACCGAAAGCAGCTGAATTCTCCGGACAGTACAACTATGTGACCGTTGGGCTGGTAATGATGGTCGGCGCGGTCATGTCGCTGCTTACCACCGCCGACGACGTCCAACTAGCACTAAAGGGATTGCTGGTGGGTGGAGCAGTGAGCTCCGGTTTCGCGCTTCTCCAGTCGGCTACCGGGCTGGATCTCGCCGCCAGTTTCAAACTGCCAGGCCTGAAAACGAGCGATTTCATGCTGGTCAAAGACCTTATGCGCGAAGGTATTGTTCGCTCACAAGGCTCTGCCGGGCATCCACTCGAACTCGCCGTCGTGCTGACCATCCTGATACCGATCGGCGTCGGAGTCATCGGCAGCGCCCGTGCCAAACACGATCGGATCTGGCCGTGGGTACTGTGCACCGGCGTGGTGGCCTTGGGGGCATTGTCCACAGTGTCAAGATCAGTCGTACTCGGCTTGGTGGCCGCAACGATCGTAATGTGCTGGCGGTGGCGAGTCACCCGCTTGGCCGCGACACTGGGAGGCTTACTTGTTGCGGTAGGGGCCGGTTGGCTGCTGCAGTTGCGTATCGCCACTGCTCTGGCCGCCTCTTTCGCCGTGTTTTCCGATGACCCGTCAATCGAATCGCGATCGACCGGTAGGAGTTACGTGCTCACCCACTATCAGGAACATTTTTGGGTGGGCACAGGGATGGGCACCTACCCGGCGGTTCCCAACCAGCCGGTTCTTGACAATGAATACTTCTCCCGGCTGATGGAGGGCGGTATCCTCGGCCTGATCTGCTACGCCCTTGTGTTGATTACTGCCATCGTATTGGCGATTCGGGCCTCGGCAGCACCATCTCCAGTTGTGGCGGAACTCGGCGGCGGAATCAGTGGCGCCATTGCGGTGGTGATCGCCACTAGCGCGATCCTCGATATGGGTGGGTTTGTCCAGGTTTCGACATTGATCTGGCTTATTGTCGCAATGGCCGCAGTCGTCGCGTATCTCGCGCGCCATGGCGACCTGCCACCAGGGGATACTGGAAGGGCCGAGGTGCCGTGCGTCGACGCATCCAGATCGTCGCTGTAGCAATCGTGTGCGTGCTGGCCTCATGTTCAGCGCCCAGCGCGAATACCCTGGCATCCGGCTACGCCGCCTTCGAAGGTCCAGATCTCGTCAATCCGTTACGCGGGCAATACGAGAATTTACTAAGCCCACTTTTCCCGCAAGCAAGCACGGCTAATCAACAGTTTCCACCGTGGCCAGGCACCAATGACGTGAACGTTCGAATCGATTGGCGCCTTCTACAGCCGCGTGACCCGCGTACATTGCCTCACAACGCCCCTGACAGCGAAAAATTCGACTTCACCGCCCTGGACGAGGCTGTCGATGCGGCCGCACAGCACGGTCGTCGTTTCGGTTTCCGCATCACGTCGTTCAATTCGTGCTGTGAAACCTCCTATCCACACAACACCGACATCTCCGTGCCCGATTGGTTGCAATCGGTCAGCGGCGCGACCCGAAACTACGTCCACGACGGCATCACCTATGTGATCCCCGACTGGAACAACGAGGCATATCTCTCGTATTTCGCCGACCTGTTGACGGCCCTGGGTCACCGCTATGACCGTGATGAACGAATCGCACTGTTCGAGATGTCCGGCTATGGCGACTTCAGCGAGAATCATGTCGCCTTCATGAGCAACACACTCGGTATACCAGGTCCCGGCCCCTCGGACAGTGAAGCCCAACTTGGCTATTTCAGCCAATACGGAGATCAATTCATCACCAAGCAGTCAATCGCGTACCTGGTGGCCGCAAACCTGGCAGCGTTCCCGAATACTCAAATAATCACAGCTCCGGGAAACCCGGAGATCGTCAAACAGATGTTTCGCGATAGTCCGTTGCTGCAAAACCGGAAAAAATTGGTTGGCATCCGCGCAGACGGGCTCGGCGTGTACGCGCCAATACCAGACTGGGCGGCGCAGCGTGACTCACACTACGTGCGCAGCCATGACCCGATCAACCAGGTCATCGCAAACCGGTACAGGGTCGCGCCAATCGTGACTGAATGGATTCCCCAGATCCCGCCGGGCACCAGCACCACCGATTACTATCTGACCGGACTGCGCGACGTCGTCAACTACCACGTGTCGATGACTGCCAGTACCGGTTTCCCTGCGCAGTCCTCAAACAAGCCCATGTCGCCTGATGACTTCACGATCTGGTCGCGTGCCAACAAATTCAGCGGCTACCGCTACGCGGTAATCGCCGCTGGCCCGCCAATACAAGCAACTGCGGGCACACCCGTACGCATCCCGCTGCGCTGGACCAACTTCGGCTCGGCTCCCACGTACGAGAACTGGCAGCCAGAGTTCGACGTCCTATCCGATACCGGCACGGTAATCCGCACCGTGACCGGCCAGGTAAACCTGCGTGCGATAGTCGCCGATCAGCACTTCGAGAAGGCCGACGGTCTCCCAGCTGCGCATACCGTCGACAGCAACCTGGTGATCGGGAACCTACCCCGCGGCAACTACTCAGTACGGGTGCGAGTCGCCTGGCACGAACACAAGCCTGACGCGACGCACACCATGGACTATCCGCCGATGCAACTCGCCCAGCCTGGCCGCGACGCCGACGGCGCCTACCCGATCACGACATTTCGTGTGACCTGACGAGCCGAGCATGATTAATGCGTAGTTGCAGATATCTAAGCAATTTGCTAAATTGCCCTAGAGACTATGACTTTGCTGCAAAATATGGCTTCTATTTACAGAATATTACTTACTGGCGGCTAGTGAAGGTCGGGGTTGAAGTCGTCAGTTGCCCACTGCGCGTAATGCAGCCATCAGCAGCGCTGAACGACGATCACACTGGGGGTGTGCAGTGAAAGTGGTGTTGTTCTGCGGCGGATACGGGATGCGTATGCGCAACGGCGCCGAAGATGATGTACCAAAACCTATGCAGCTGGTGGGGCCTCGCCCACTGATCTGGCATGTGATGCGCTACTACGCCCACTACGGCCACCGTGAATTCATCCTGTGCCTGGGCTATGGTGCATCTCACATCAAGAATTATTTCCTGTCCTACCAAGAAGCCGAGTCCAACGACTTCGTAATGCACCGCGGCCAAATCAAACTGATGCATTCCGACATCGCCGACTGGAAGATCACCTTTGTCGATACAGGCCTCGAGTCGGCAATCGGTGAGCGTTTACGCCGGATACGTCCGCAGTTGGACGGCGACCAGTATTTCCTGGCCAACTACGCCGACGTGCTCACCGACGCACCGATGGATGAGTTGATTGCTGGGTTCCATCGGTCCGGCGCAGCGGCCTCGATGATGGTGGTACCGCCACAGTCGTCGTTCCACTGTGTCGACATCGACGAAACGGGGTACGTCAGCAGCATCAACCCGGTATCCAACCTGCCCATCTGGGAGAACGGTGGATTCTTTGTGCTGAGCCAGGAAATCTTCGACTACCTGCCTCCCGGGGGAGATCTCGTCGAAGACGTGTGCGGCAAGCTCGCTGGCGAGGGACGCCTTTTCGGCTACCGCTACGAGGGGTTCTGGAAACCGGCCGACACCTTCAAAGAACGGGCCGAACTCGACGAAAGATACCGACGTGGTGATCGGCCGTGGATGGTGTGGGAGCAACCGAATGGGATCTCGGCGGCTGCCATCGGAAACACCCCGTGATCACGTTCAGTGCGGGCTCCCTAACCGAAATCGCGGTCACCGGTGCCCATTGCGATGACATCGCGATCGGCATGGGGGGCACTCTGCTGCAATTGTGTGCCGGCCACCCTGGTCTGCGAGTGCACGCACTGGTTCTCAGTGGCGCGGGCGGGGTCCGTGAGGCCGAAGAGCGTAAAGCTCTCGCGTCCTTGTGCCCCGGCAGCCATGTCGAGGTCACCGTGCTCGACATTCCCGACGGACGCGCTCCCCAGCACTGGGGTCGTATCAAAGAATCTCTGCACGAGTTTCGCCGTACCTGCGAACCGCAATTTGTGTTTGGTCCGAATCGCACCGACGCCCACCAGGATCACCGACTACTGGCGAAGCTCTTACCGACCGAGTTTCGCAACCACGCGCTGTTCGGTTACGAAATTCTGAAGTGGGAGGCGGACACTCCGCGTGCCAACATATTCTTTCCGCTGGAGCCACCGACTGTCGACGACAAGGTCCGGCTGCTGCTCGAGCACTACCCGTCGCAGGCCGGTCACGATTGGTTCGACGCGGAGGCCTTTCGCGCTCTGGCGAGAGTCCGTGGCGTGCAATGCCATTCGGTGTATGCCGAAGCATTCACGGCCGAGAAGCTCACCGTGAAAATTTGATGACAAAGGGCTGATACAGATATGCGGGTACTCGTCACAGGCCATCAGGGCTATCTCGGCACAGTCATGGTGCCGGTATTGAAATCCGCAGGCCATGAGGTGATCGGTCTGGATTGCGGGTTTTACGCCGACTGTGTGTTGGGCCCCGAACCCGCATCCTGCACGACCCTGCGTGTCGACCTGCGCGATGTGACACCACATCAACTCGAGGGCTTCGACGCCGTCATTCATTTGGCCGCGCTGTCCAATGACCCGTTGGGCGAGCTGGCACCGCAGATCACCTACGACATCAACCACCACGCCTCGACCCGGCTCGCCCGACTGGCCAAGCACGCGGGTGTAAGCCGATTCCTCTACGCCTCCACGTGTTCGGTGTACGGGGCCGCGGGGGACGGATTGGTCGGAGAAGACGCACCTTTGCGCCCCTTAACTCCCTACGCGGAAAGCAAGGTCCGCGTAGAAGACGATCTGGTCGCACTCGCCAGCGACGACTTCTGTCCGGTCTTTCTGCGCAATGCCACCGCATTCGGATTCTCCCCTCGGCTGCGGGCCGACATCGTGCTCAACAACCTGGTGGGGCACGCGGTCCTTACCGGGGACATCCGGGTGCTTTCCGACGGCACTCCGTGGCGTCCGCTGGTGCATGCCCGGGACATCGCCCAGGCTTTCCTACTGTCATTGGATGCTCCTGCCGACCGCGTGCGGTCAGTTGCACTCAACATCGGATGCGAATCTAATAACGTCACCGTTGCACAGATCGCCGATGCGGTAGCAGGGGTTGTCCCCGGGTCACGTGTAGTGGTCACCGGTGAGACTGGTTCGGATCCGCGTTCTTACCGCGTGGACTTCTCCGCGAGCCGCCGGGTCCTCGGGTTCGAGGCCAAGTGGTCAGTTTCTGCCGGTGCTGCGGAACTTTACGAACGCTATACCGAATACGGGCTGACCGAGGAGTCCTTCCTCAACCAGTTCACCCGCTTGAGGCGTTTGGAGGCGTTGCGCAACGCCGGGCTCGTCGACGAATCGTTACGCCAGGTCCCCCAAGATGCCTGATCAGTTCGGACCAGTTGCCCGCCGCAGCATCACGGGCCGAAACCGTCGTGACCGCAAAATCCGCCGATTCGATGTGCACCGGACGACCCTGACATGAGGCGTTGCCGTGGGTGCAACAATGGCGAGTTGCACCGCATCCTCGACCTCGGGACGGTCCCGGCGGGGGACTATTTCCCGCCGGTCGACGCGCCGCTACTGCCCGCTGAATCGACGCACCCTCTGGTGATGATCCTGTGCGAAAGGTGCGGTCTCGCACAGCTTGCCGACGACGACACCATCGTGCAGGAACCGCGAGGGATAGAGCCACAGGCGCTCAGAGATCAGGCCGCCGCCGCGGTCGGGCTGGTCGAAGATACCGGCTGGCTGCACGGGACGACCGCACTCGAGTTCGGCAGTCCGCACGGCGGCAGTTGGCTACCGCTGCTCACCTCACGAGGATTCTCCCTGGGAGACCAACGCGCCGACCTGGTGTTGGACAGCTTCGGACTCATGCACGCACCCGACCAGGCCGCTGCGCTCCACCAGCGCGCACGGTGTCTGAATCCCGATGGCGTGTTGCTGTTGCAATACCACTCGATCCTCACAATCGTCGAGCACGGCCAATGGAATGCATTGCGGCACGGGCATTTCGCGTACTACTCACTGACAGCGCTACGGTATCTGCTGCGTCGCGTGGGGCTGGGTGTCGCCAAGGTATGGGAATTCGACCTGTACGGCGGAACAGTATTGATCGCAGCGATTCCCGGCGATGACCCGACTCCGCAAGACCCCTCGGTTCAGACCATTCTCGAGCGGGAGCACGCGAAAGCCATCACGACCGCTGCTGCCTTCCGCTCCCTGCAGGACGCTGCCGACCGAGACGCAACCGAGCTGCGCGACTGGCTGCAAAGCCAGGCGGGCAGCCGGAAAGTCTTCGGCTACGGCGCCGCATCCCGCGCCGTAGCCCTGCTGAGCCGGGCTCGGCTGGATTCCAGCCTGTTGACGGCCGTTGCTGACGCATCGCCGGAAAAACAGGGCCGCCGAATGCCAGGCACCGATATTCCCATCATCTCTCCAGCCGAACTCGTCGCAGCACAGCCAGATTTGGTGATGCTCACGGTGCCTGACCTGCTACCTGAAGTCAGTCGCCGCTTTCCTGAATTGGACGGCCGGTGGGTGACCGAGTTGCCCTCGCCCCACCGAGCGCGGACGTTCACGGCATCGCAACGGCTCCAATCCCGGCTTCACGAACTCATCCCCGGTGGGGCACACACGTACGCCCGCGGTTCGGATCAGTACCCCGAGGGACTGGCGCCGGTTCTTCGCCGTGGTCATGGCGCCCGGGTCTGGGATGTCGACGGAAATGAATTCGTCGAGTACGGCATGGGTTTGCGCTCCGTCGTGCTCGGGCACGGCTACCGGCCGGTCGTCGACGCTGCCTACGCGGCCGCGCTCGATGGCATGAGCTTCACCCGTCCAACCGAGCTCGAACTGCTAGCGGCACAGGATTTCATCGAGCTTGTGCCAGGCGCAGACATGGTCAAGTTCGCCAAGAACGGATCCGACGTCACCACTGCCGCTATCCGGCTCGCCCGAGCCGCGACCGGACGACACGCGCTTGCGCTCTGTACCCAACCGTTTTTCTCAGTCGATGACTGGTTCATCGGCACAACGGCAATGTCCAGTGGCATACCAGACATCAGTCAGCACACAGTGCAATTCGAGTACAACAATCTCTCATCGTTGCAGCGATGCTTCGACAGCAACCCCGACACGATTGCCGCCGTGATCATGGAGGCCGCCACTGCCCTTGCGGAACCGGAACCAGGGTTCCTCGAGGGGGTGCGGTCGCTGTGCGACGCCAACGGAACGGTTCTGATCTTCGATGAGATGATCACCGGATTCCGGTGGTCCACCGGTGGCGCTCAGAGTGTCTACAACGTAACCCCGGACCTGTCTTGCTGGGGCAAGGCAATGGGTAACGGATTCGCGATATCGGCCTTAGCGGGTCGCCGGGAGCTGATGGAACTCGGCGGCCTGAACACCGACCGTGATCGTGTGTTCCTGTTATCCACCACGCATGGACCAGAGACCACAGGGCTAGCCGCCTTTCGTGCCGTAGTACAGGCCTACCGCCAGGGCGATCCCATCGGGCGGATGGAAGCTATCGGAACGCAGCTGGCCGCCGGGTTCAACAACGCCGCCGCCGACTATGGGATCGCCGATTTCGTCTTCGCGCAGGGTCGGCCATCCTGTCTGATTTTTGTCACCCGAGGTACCGACGGCACACCGTCACAAGCGTTCCGTACTCTGTTTCTGCAAGAAATGCTGCAGCGCGGGGTACTCGGCCAATCGTTCGTCGTCTCCGCCGCCCACACCGATCGGGATATCAGCGAGACCGTAGCTGCAGCGCATGGTGCGCTCGAGATCTATCGGCGTGCACTCGATGCCGGTTCAGTCGAGGGATTACTGTCTGGTCGGCCTGTCGCCCCAGCGATCAGACTCCGGGCCAACCCCCGCCGACTTTGAACACAGCGGTCACGTTCGCCTGCCGTTCAGAGATCTGATTCATCGGTGCCACAACGGAATCCGGAGTGATACACGATGTCGCTCGTTGTTGTCGGGGCCCGGTAAAGACCCTCCTTGTAGTAGACCGACGACTCACCGGGAATGAGGGTGCGAACGTGGAAAGTGTCGTCGCCGTTGGTGAATCGTTGTCGCTGCCCGTTGTGCCACAGCCGGATCCATCCGTTGTCGTCGGACGCAGACCAATGAATTTGCATCTTGATATCGTGCCAATCGGTACCCAGCGGAACATCGAAGATCGAGAACACTTGCCGGTAAACGCCTGGGCTGGACTGCTTCTGGACGGTCAGTGACCAGAATCCGTTACGCATGTCGACATACCACCCTATTGGCGGGCTTCCAATTTCCGCATTGGAGTGCCACTGGTTGGTCAGTTCCCACCCCAAATCTGCGTGATTCTGCGGAAAACTGGGATCGAATCTGGTCGAGAATGCGTACCAGAGCGTCTGTCCCTCGGCACCTCCAGTATTGCCGCCACCCTCAACCTCAGATCGCTCCGAGCCACCGAACCCTGGGACGTCTCCAGGGCGTACTTCGAAACGTGCCACCTGACCTTTGACCGGGTCCTCCACGATGAGCGCGGAATAGTTCGGTGGCGCGTAGCCCGCACCAGAACCGAGATAACCCTGGTTCTGTACGTATTGCCATTGGCTGAAATCGCCCGTCGAGTAGTCACCGGTGCAGAGTCTCGCAGCGGCAGCCGGCGCTGCCGGCGCCACAAGAGTCATCGCGGATACGATCACGGCAGGCCACAGGGCAATTCGGGCACCTGTATAGCCGGTCATAGCCTGCTCCTCCCCCAAACTCACCACTCATCGAGACCGGCGCAATATTGCGGGGATCCCGGCGGTACGAGTTCCTGCTCTATGCTGACTGTAACGTAAAGTAACGTTGCTGAGGCAACACGGTAGCGTTATCGGATTTTAGTCCGATCAACGTTCGAACAGGGAGCTAACGCCATGGACAGGCAGTCGGAGCGAGTGTGTGCGGGATAGCTGGGATACGCAACCTCGACGGTGAACCAGTGTCGGCAGAGCTGCTGCGCCAGATGACGACCCAGATAACCCATCGAGGACCCGACGGCGACGGTGTCTGGATCGACGGGCCCGTTGGACTCGGCCACACTCGGCTGTCGATCATCGACGTGACCGGATCGCAGCAGCCGATGACCAGCGTCAGCGGCACTGCCCACTTGACCTTCAACGGCGAAATCCTCAACTACCGCGAACTACGGCGAGAGTTGGCCTACCCGTTCCGCACCCACGGCGACACTGAGGTGCTGTTGGCCCTGTACGAAAAGTACGGGCCGGCGGGTGTCACGCGATTGCGTGGCCAGTTCGCCTACGCCGTGCACGATACGACCACAAACGAAACTCACCTGTTTCGAGATCGACTCGGCATCCTGCCGCTCTACTACTACGCCGGCGCCAACGTGTTCGCGTTCGCGTCCGAGATCAAAGCGCTGCTGCCGGTGATCGGTTCACCCGATGTCGACACGGACAGTCTGCACGACTACCTCGCACACCGTTCCGTGCCATCGCCACATACGCTGATACGTGGTGTGAGAAAGCTTCCACAAGGTCATCACCTGCTACTCCGAGCCGACGGCTCGATACGAATTACGCCGTATTGGACACTGCCATCACACGGCAACGCTGAGGAGATCAGCCCTGCCGATGCCGTTCGCCTCGTCGACACCGCACTCACCGAATCTGTGCGCGAGGCCCTGATTGCCGACGTGCCGGTGGGCACATATCTATCCGGCGGCGTGGACAGCAGTCTGATCACCGCCCTCGTAGCACGTGAACGCCAGGGGGCCGGCGTGCACACGTTCTCGGCCGGGTTCGGCGACGCCCGGTTCGATGAGACGTCATGGGCACGAAAGGTTGCTGGCGTCGTCGGCAGTACCCATCACGAGGTTCAGGTAACCGCCGACGACTTCCAACAAACCTGGTCGAATTTGAGCTGGCATCGCGACGCCCCGTTGTCCGAACCCGCCGATGTCGCGGTCTTCCGCCTCGCCCAACTCGCTCGCGAAGAGGTCAAGGTGGTCTTGTCCGGTGAAGGCAGCGACGAATTGTTCGGCGGCTATCCAAAGCACCGATTCGCAGCTGCCACTCGGTGGGCAGGCCCGATTCCGACAGCCGTCTTACGCCGGCTGGAGCGGTCACTACCCGCCGACCGAGCCCGGCTCGGTATCGCACTGCGCGCACTGTCGGAGACAAGTCACGCCGAACGGATGCGGGCCTGGTTTGCACCGTTCACCACCTGGGAAAGAACAGCGCTGATCGGACGTCCG
This sequence comes from Mycobacterium sp. 155, assembly GCF_000373905.1. Taxonomy (NCBI): domain Bacteria; kingdom Bacillati; phylum Actinomycetota; class Actinomycetes; order Mycobacteriales; family Mycobacteriaceae; genus Mycobacterium; species Mycobacterium sp. 155. The sequence continues at coordinate 549,753 of NZ_KB892705.1, read as the reverse complement.
CCGGCACGATGCATACCGGCCCCTTATCTCAACGGCCGGGGCGACGCATTGCAGCGGATGCTCTATGCCGACGTCCACACCTGGCTGGCCGACAATCTCCTCGAGCGTGGCGACCGCATGTCAATGGCGGCGTCCCTGGAGCTGCGCCCGCCGTTTCTCGATCACCGCCTGGTGGAACTGGCATTCTCGCTGCCGAGCAATGTCAAGGTACGGGGTCGCACCACCAAGTGGGTCGTGAAGGAGGTGGCTCGGAAACACCTCCCCTCCGACGTCGTGGACCGCCCAAAGGTGGGCTTCAAGGTTCCGCTGGATGCCTGGTTCCGAACTGGCTTGCAAGACATGGCATTCGATCTTCTGACTGACCCGTCCTCCTTCGTCGCGTCCACATTCGACCGGGCGGCGGTCAGTGCGTTGTTGCATGCGCACAGGACCGGTGAGCGCGATGAGCAGCCGCGGATCTGGACCCTGCTCTCACTCGAAGTGTGGCATCGGCAACTGGTCAACCGGTTGAGATCGATCGCGTCATGATGGAGAAATCCATGTCTGAGCATCGGGCACTATGGGTCTCGACCAGCATGCGGACCCGAGGTGGTGTCGCCACCTATGTTCGGGACATTCGTCAGACGCCGCTGTGGACGGACTGGAACGTGCGGCACGTCGCAACCCATCGCGATGGCTCCGCGACTGACAAGATCGCAGCATTTGCGTGCGGCGCACTGAAATTCCTAGCCGAGCTGATCCGGTACCGGCCCAGCGTGATTCACATCCACAGCAGTGCGGACTCCAGCTTCGTCCGGAAGAGCATCCTGCTGTGGATCGGCACGCTGACCCAGGCACACATCGTTCTGCACATCCACGCATCAGGTTTCCCCGAGTTCTACGATCAAGCACCGCGATTCGCCCAGAAAATAATCCGAGCCACGCTTTCCCGAGCGAACACCGTGATCGCGCTCAGTGAAGTACAGGCAAAGCAGCTCCAACTGATCGCACCCAACGCGCGAATCATCGCAATCCCCAATGCAATTGTTCTCCATCCACAGATAACACACGACACCACAGGCGGACCGGTGCGGGTGGTATTCCTCGGGCGCATCGGCGATCACAAAGGAGCGTTTCGACTGCTGGACGCGTGGAGCGCCCTGAGCCACGATCCAGAGTTCGCCACCGAGCCCGCACCCGCGACGTTGACCCTCGCCGGGGATGGCGAGGTCGAGCTTGCCCGGCAGCGCATCCGGGAACTCGGCCTCGACAGCACCGTTGAGCTATTCGACTGGTTGCCTACGGAAGCGGTCGCAGAACTGCTCGACCGCTCTCACGTGTTGGTCCTGCCGTCCCGCAATGAGGGTCAGCCCATGGCTGTACTGGAAGCAATGACGCGCGGACTGTGTGTTGTCGCCAGCGATGTCGGTGGGCTGGCCGAAATGATCGGCGGCGGGTGCGGCGTAGTGGTGCCGCCTGACGACGTCGACGCCATCACAGACGCGCTGCGACAAGTCATCTACAACCCGGAGGTAAGGGTTCGGTGCGGGGCCGCTGCCCACTCCCGCATCGAGACTCATTTCGACATCAACGTGGTGTGGCGCCGGATCGAAGCACTCTATCGAGAGCTAACCCGCTTCTAACACCTTGTCGCTGCTGCGAGTTCGGCAGAAGGGAAATTCGTGTCCAAGCTGGCGTGGTACGCGGGCCGCGTGGCCGCAATGTCGCCGGGTGAAATCGCCTCGCGGCTTCGGCGTGCAGGCGGCCGCATAATGCACCGTGGCGCAATTCACGATGCAGCTACCGGATTGACCGCCCAGATCGGAGACTGGGACGAGGCACTTGCCCGTTTTCGGGCCGGCACCGATCGTGCGGTACTGCTCAACGAGAGCCGCGCCCGTCGGATCGCCGACCGGCACCCCGAACAGGTCGTTCCCGTCCTCGAGTCTGCGACACGCACACTGGCCGGCGAGTACACCTACTTCGGATATCCACGAGCACTGCTCGGCGAGCACGTGGATTGGAATTACGACGCAATTGCTGACTTCCACTGGCCACGCTGTCCTAGCAACCAAATCAACCACCGGACGGCCGACGCCGACCCAAAGTGGATCTGGGAGCTCAACCGCTTACAGCACCTGCCGCTCCTAGCGGAGGCCTGGCTGTTCACCGGTGACGAACACTACGCCGATGCCGCACTGGCCCAGATCGATTCCTGGATCGAACAGAACCCACCCGGCGTCGGTATCGCCTGGCGAGGTGCCTTTGAAGTCGGGATACGGGCCATTTCTCTCGCGGTTGCCCTGCAGGGGCTGTGCACCGCACCGGGTCTCACTACAACGCGATTTCAGAGACTGGCGCATGTCCTCGACATCAGCGCACGCTACTGCTGGCACGACCGCTCTCTCTATAGTTCGGCCAACAACCACCTGGTCGGCGAGCTTACCGGCCTCCTGACGACCCATCTGATCCTTCCCGAACTCGCCACTCCTGCAAGATTTTTCAATCGTGCATTGGACCGCCTGGCGGTCGAGGCAGATCGGCAGATCTTGCCGGACGGAGCGGGTGCCGAACAGTCGATCTCGTACCAAATGTTCACCACCGAACTCATTGCGTTGGTCGCGACACTGCTCCGGTCGAGCGGCACCCCGATTCCTGCCGCGCTCACCGCGGCTTTGTGCCGTGACGCCGATCATCTTGCCGCAATGGTCGGCTCCGACGATCCCGACCCACGTTACGGCGACGACGACGACAGCTTCGCACTGCGCCTAGGGCCCGAATCGAAACGTACAGTGCGACAACACCTGGGTATCGTCTCCGCGTTGACCGAGCATCGGGCGATCCGCTACGGGAGCCCGACAATCACGGCCAGCTGGATCGCCGACGCTGTTGACAACGAACTCGACGGCCTTGGCGCTGGCATAGGTAGCGGCGAGATCGAATCCAGTCATTATGCGGACAAGGCTGGCCTGGTTGTGCTGCGCCGCGGGCGTAACCGACTCACCATGGATGTCGGTGCACTCGGGTATTTGTCAATCGCCGCGCACGGGCATGCCGATGCACTCGCGGTGACCCTCAGCTGTGACGGACACGATGTCATCGTCGACCCTGGCACCGCCAGCTACTACGGTCACCCCGACTGGCGAGCCGTGCACCGCGGCACCCGCGCGCACCCGACGGTCTGCGTCGACAACACTGACCAATCTCAAATCGGCGGGCCGTTCTACTGGCGCCGGCATGCCCGGATCAGCTCCGTGTCAGTCGATCTCGCCGCCGGTGTCGTCGACGCGGCACACGACGGCTACCTTCGACTGGATTCGCCGGTCAGCCATCGTCGCTGGCTTATAGCCGCGCCGGGTGATTCGACCGTGGCGGTCGTTGACCTGTTGGACAGCCGAGGAACGCATAACGTCGACTTAATTTGGCCGCTGCATCCGGACATGAAACCGACACCGGTCACTGACACCGGTAGTGGACATCTCATCGACCGCGGTGGCGTCCTGGTGCTGCAGATGAGCTACGCGGCGACAGTCCCTTTCGACCTCGTACAGGTCTGCGGCGACAGCAACTCGCAGCATGGCTGGTGGTCGGATCGGCTAGAACACCGGATACCGGCCTGGTGGGTCGGCACGCACATCAATGCCACCGGGCCGGTGGCATTGATGACGCTGCTGCGTATACCCGAGGACGACGCCGTCATCACCTCTGCACAAATACGCATGGACAGACGGCTTCTGCTCGCTCAGTGGATTGACAACGGGACCGCACGCCGACTGCACATCGATACCAGTAGCCTCGCTGCCGTACTTACCGAATCGGGTCCACCACAACGGATTTGATCGTGCGTATATATGTACGCCCGGCCCTCATAAGCCTGCTTCCGTGCTGGCCGAGCGAAAACCTGCGTGGTAAACGATTTCGGTAGGTGCCATCGGCTGGCGGTAGATTCCTTCTTTGTAATACACGTAGTTGGTACCGGGAATCATGGTACGGACGAAGTAGGTGTCCGAGCCGTCGACGAACTTTTGCCGGACCCCGTTGTGCCACAATCTGACAAAGCCCGTCGAGTCTGAGGTGGACCACTTCACCTGCATCTTTACGTCGTGCCAGGTACCGACGGCGAGCGGAAGGTCGATAAGGGAGAACACCTGCTCATACTCCCCCGGGGCGGATTGCTTCTGGATGACCAGCGACCAATAACCATTGCGGACGTCCACGTACCAGCCCACCGGAGGACTGCCGGTGTTCGACGAAGGATGCCATTGATTTGTCAGTCCCCAGCCAAGGCTGGCGCGATTCTGCGGGTACGTCGGATCGAATTTGGTGGAGAAGGCGTACCACAGGGTTTGGCCCTCCGCACCACTGAGACTATCGGCCACCTCGGATCGTTCACCACCTCCGAATGACGGTACATCGCCCGAGCGCACCTCGAAGCGTGCCGCTTTACCCTTCACCGTGTCATCGACGATTTGCGCCGAATACGTAGGGCTGTAACCACTTCCAGAGCCCGTGTAGTAGCGGTTTTGCACGGTCGGCCACTGCGCGAAATTCGCTGTTGAATAGTCTCCGTTGAAGATTCGCGACGTGGTGTCGACCGGCGGTTCCGCGGGGCCGCTGTTGTCAGCAGCGCCGGCCACCGCGATGGTGTCGACGGCCACCGACCCTGTGCAGAAAGCGAACCGATTACCAGCGTCGAGTCGTAGCGTAACCGTGTGCGGTCCGCTAATCACTTGCGTCGCAACGGGATAGTCTTTCCATGCAGCTGAAGCGACGGTGAGAACACCAACCGCGCGACCATCGACCAACACCGTCAACTTGGGTGTGTTGGAGCACGTGCCACCTTTGGCGCGCACGACAATGGTCGCGGCCGAGGGTAACTGCACCGTGGCAGCCGCCGTACCACCCGACGAGGTCAGAGCCAACGCAGTGCCGCCCGTTGCGGCCCGGTCATTTATCACCTTGCCCGCCCACGCCGGTGCCACTTTCATTGCGGTCGCCTCGAAAACCGCTAACACCTCCGCCATTGCGGGAACCCAGGACGTAACGAGAACACCTGACATCGCGATCGTCACTGCTCCGAACATCGCGCACGCACTTCGGAGGTGCTTCATTCAGTCCCCTGACTTTGGGCTTTAGGTGCGGACGCTCAGATTATTACGCACATTTTCACAACCACAACAGTCGCATCTATCACTTACATAACATTTTGAGCCGCGCCGCACCTGTGCCCATTGAGCACGAGCAAACATTCGGCCGGCCGCAGTACCCGATTTCGCGGCAACGCGTTCCTTACCAACTCCGTCACCGCCAGGACAATCATCAGCGACCCAGCGAGGGCATCAACCTACATTTGCTTGAACTACACACAGCGAATACATAGATAAGAAGCACTCCGACTTGGCCCACCGCCCCTGCGGAAGAAATATACGATCAACAGCAGCTCTGCGCTGGGATTAACACAGGTCATCACCAGGTGGAGGCCATGGTTGCACGCTACACCCTCGACCATCGATGGAATTATCGCGACCATAGAAAAATTTGCTAGACTGACGGAATGTCGAAAGCTGCCCATATCGCCCCCGGCCTGGCCGACGGTGTAGCTGCCAAAAAGTCGATCAGCGTGTTCGGCCTCGGATACGTGGGTTGCGTATCGGCAGCCTGTTTGGCCACGCGGGGTCACACCGTCGTCGGTGTTGATGTGAGTCACACAAAACTGGAGTTCCTCCGCGCCGGTAAGTCCCCGGTAGTGGAAGAGCGCATCGGCGAATTGGTGGCCGATGCGGTTCAGTCGGGTCGGCTCACGGTCACCGCCGATGCTGCTCAAGCAGTGTCTGCTTCGGATATCTCCATCGTGTGCGTGGGAACACCGTCGACCGCCTCCGGCGGACTGCTGACTCGATTCCTCGAAAATGTCAGCGAGCAGATCGGCACAGCGCTGATGCACAAGGACGGCTGGCACGTCATCGTCTTCCGCAGCACAATGGTGCCGGGAACCTGCGAGCAGCTGTTGATACCGATCCTGGAACGCACTTCCGGCAAGCGAGTCGGCGTCGATTTCGGGGTATGCGTCAATCCCGAATTCCTACGGGAAGGCACAAGCGTGGCGGATTTCAAGAATCCGCCCAAGACGGTGGTCGGCGAAAGTGATGCACGCAGCGGCTCCGAGGTCATGGACCTCTACGACGGACTCCCCGGACCCCGTTTCCGCGTCCCCATCCCAGTCGCAGAGATGACGAAGTACGTCGACAACAGTTTTCATGCCCTCAAAGTCACCTTCGGCAACGAAATCGGAGCGCTGTGCGCGCGCCTGGGCCTGGACTCTCACACCGTCATGGACATCTTCTTGAGCGACACGAAGCTCAACATCAGTCCGGCGTACCTCCGTCCCGGCTTCGCGTTCGGCGGATCATGCCTGCCCAAGGACGTACGAGCATTGACCCACACCGCCCGACAGAACGACCTGGAGTTGCCGGTCCTGTCTAACGTGCTTGTATCCAACGATGCCCAGCTGCGCCGGACTGTCGACAAGATCATCGAATTGGGCCGGCGCAACATCACCATCTTGGGATTGGCCTTCAAGTCAGGCACTGACGACCTTCGGGAAAGTCCAATGGTCGAACTCGCCGAACGCCTGATCGGCAAGGGTTACCACGTGAAGGTATACGACCCCAATGTGGCACTGTCCCAACTCATCGGCGCCAACCGCGAATATCTCGACGAACACTTGCCACACGTCGCGCAGCTGATCACCGCTGATCTTTCTGAAGCGCTCGACCACGGGGAATTGCTGGTGGTCGGTGCGACCGAACCAGGCCTCGGGGCGGCCATCGATGCCCTCGATGGCGACCGGGTGATAGTTGACCTGGTACGTCTTCCAGATGCAGAGACCCGTCGCACCAAGCCTGGGTATTTCGGCATCGGTTGGTAGGAACACTCCGTGCCGATTGATCAATGGCCCAACCGCCTGACGGACCAGACCGCCTCGATCACCACGCTAACCTCCCCCGACGCTCGGGAACACGGGTGACGGCCGATCACCAAGCCGTATCCACACGACGTATCCGGGTGATGTACGTCGTGCCCGATCTCAATATCGGTGGGGCAGAACGGCATGTCACCACTCTGATGCCGAGTCTCGACCCCGACAGGTTCAGCACCTCGGTAATCTGTCTCGGCGAGAAGGGAACACTTTTCTCCGACCTCGAGGGCACCACCACACCCGCCATAGCGCTGGATCGTCGTAAGCGACAGGCGATCCGCGCGATCCTCGATCTGATCCAGCACATGCGTGATTTTCGACCCGACGTCGTGATCACCCGGGGCTACAACGCCGAGACGCTCGGCAGGATAGCGGCAGCGCTTGCCCGGGTACCGCACAATGTGGTCTGGGTCCACAACTACGGCGACATCACCCGCAGGAACACCATCCGCAGACTCGCCGACCGTTTGCTCGACCACGTCACCAGCGCATATTTCGGTGTGGCACAAGCTCAGACGTCGTACATAGTCGAAGAGCTCGGGTATCCGGCCGATAAGGTTCGCATCATTTACAACGGTGTCGATCTGGACAACTTCGAGACGGACCGATCCGCCGGGGCTACCGCAGCGGCCGAGTTCGGCATCGCCCCGACCGACAAGGTTGTCGCGATCGTCGCGGCGCTGCGCCCAGAAAAAGACCACGAGATGCTGCTGCGCGCCACACGAATGGTCGTAGACGCGTTACCCACCACAAAATTACTCATCGTCGGTGACGGAGAGATGCGTTCACGAATCGAACAGCTCACTGCGGAACTCGATCTCGGCGACAAGGTGGTCATGGCCGGAGCTCGATCGGACATCCCCGCGATCTTGCAAACCGTCAACGTCTTCGTACTGAGTTCCTACAGCGTCGAATGCTTCCCGATGGCCCTGCTGGAGGCAATGGCCGCAGGCCGACCCGCGGTATGCACAGCTGTCGGTGGAATACCGGAAATGATCGATGACGGAACTACCGGCTTCCTTGTACCGCCCCACGATCCTCGTGCCATGGCCGACGGATTGCTGCGAATTCTCACCGACGATTCACTGGCCACTGCAATGGGGCGAGCCGCACGGGTAAGGGTCGAACGGGAATTTAGCCTTGACGCAAGCGTGTCAGCCACCGAGCGCGAACTCGAATCATTGACCAAAATAGAGTACTACCGTGAATAAACACATCCTGATTCTGGTCGAGAACCTCTCAGTGCCATTCGATCGGCGTGTCTGGCAAGAAAGCCGAGCGCTGGTGGAGGCGGGGTTTGCGGTCACTGTGATATGCCCCGCAGGCGGCAAGCAGGACACCGAGCCCGAAGCTGTCATCGACGGGGTCAGGATCCTTCGTTACCCGCTTCGGCCGGCAGCGGGTGGTCCGCTGGGATACCTACGCGAGTACTCGCTAGCGATGTGGCACACACTGCGTTTGGCAATCCGGGTGCGGCGCACGCAACCTGTAGATGTCGTACACGCCTGCAACCCGCCTGATCTCCTGTTCCTTATCGCGTTGGTATTGCGGCCGTGGGGTGCCCGGTTCGTGTTTGACCATCACGATCTGGTCCCGGAACTTTTCATGTCACGTTTCGCTGGCGACAGGCGCGCACTACTGGCAGTCACCAAGTTCGTGGAACGACTCACCTTCGCCGCCGCAGATTACGTCATCTCCACCAATGAGAGTTATCGGCGAGTAGCCATTGAACGCGGTGGCATGGATCCGGACCGCGTCGTCGTGGTCCGCAGCGCCCCCGACTTGGACCGGTTCTACCCACGCGAGCCTGACGATAGTCTGCGTCGAGGTAAGCAACACTTACTGGCCTACCTGGGTGTGATGGGCCCTCAGGACGGCGTTGACTACGCCCTGCGCGCCATTCAAATTCTGCGTGATCGTATCGGACGCACAGATTTTCACTGCGTGTTCATGGGAGCGGGTGATGCGTTCGACGCCATGGTGGCCCTGGCTGAGAAACTCGGGATCGCCGATATAGTCGAATTCACCGGTCGGGTGTCCGACGAGTTCGTCCAGCGGTGTCTGTCGACAGCCGACGTCTGTCTGTCCCCTGATCCGTTCAATCCGCTCAACGACGTTTCGACCATGAACAAGGTCATCGAGTACATGGCGATGGGACGCCCAATCGTCTCCTTCGAGCTCACCGAGGCGCGAGTGTCTGCGGGCGAAGCAGCCATCTACGTCCCTGCCAATGACGAATCCGGTTTTGCAGATGCGATCGATGAGCTCCTCGCAGACCCGGACCGCCGACAGAAGCTCGGCGAGTTAGGACGTGCACGGGTCGAGTGCAACTTGTCCTGGAGCGTCTCACAACAGCACCTGATCGACCTGTATACGACCGTGTTCGACCACTGACCGGAGAGATCTCGCCAGCGGGCTCACGTCAGAACCTACCGGCCGCAAGCTCGGTACGAAACCATGCAATCGTGGCGTCGAGACCGGCCTCAAGGCCAACCTGTGGCCGAAACCCAGTGCACACGTACGTTTCTCTCGGGTCAGCACACCGGACAATCTCCATAGTCCGATCCGGACGTGTGCCAATTACTGGAGCCGGCGCGTCCAGCTTCGTCGCAATACGGGTGACCATCTCTTCGACAGTGGTTGTACATCCAGAACCAACATCCAGTGTTCGGCCTTCGATGCCCGATACTTCGCCGAGGGTGATCAGGCCTCGAACCACATCGTCGATGTATATCCAGTCGATCGGGCGAGCTCCTCCGCCTAGCTCGGCCGCACGTCCATTGAGGCCGGACAGAATCGAGTAGGGCACCACCTTGGCCGTTTCACGCTGACCGGGCCCATACACCATGGAAATACGTGCCACCACGACCGGCGTCTGGTACACGGCCCGGAAAAATCGAGCATAGAGCGTCTGAGCCGACTTTGATACGGCGTAGGGCGACGATGGAACGTCCCCGTCGTCGCGGCGCGGCTCCTCGATCGATCCTGCGAGTACCACGCGTTGGCACCCTGACGCGGTGGCGGCCGCCAACACGTTCACCGCCGACGCAACGTTACCGGTGAATGCCGTGCGCACGTTGTGGAGATTCTGCCGACCCGACACCCAACTCGAGAGATGGAACACAAGATGTGGATCGATCTCCGCAAAGAGCGCATCGACGGCATCTCCATCGCTGAGATCGACTTTCCTCCACGATATTTCGTCGGTATCCGGCCGAGCTCGCCGAGACACACCGCTGACTTGCGCTCCTCGTAGAACCAACTCGTCGAGCAGTCCCGATCCGATGAAACCCGAAGCACCTGTGACCAATACGCGGGTACCCAGGGCGATCGCAGTCACGAGTAGCCTTCCCGCCGATCCACTCTGTCAGCCCACCTTCTCGACAAGATCGTGCTCAAGGAGCGCTGTGGCCGCGCGATGCAAAACCGCGAAGGGCAGGGACGACCGCTCGGCAATGTCGAGTAATGAACGCGTGCCGTCGCTCTGGTTGAGCACCCACAGCAATGCCATCTCGTCAAACCCGCCGTCAGTTCGATCCGCCATAGCGCGATAGAGACCCCGGCGACCTAGTTGCGGTTCTCCCTTGGGTTTGAGATTGCGGTAAACCGCGTTCTTCTCGAGTACTTCCAGAATCTTCAGACCCGTGTCCAACGAGCCCTCGAGCGAGGCGGCATCGATGAAATCGAGGTTGTCCCCCGATGTGTGGTATTCCGGGTACTTACCGTGCGGGGTGCGCATCAGACAACCGACCGGAAGATCGAATCCCGGTGAGCAAAACTGCCTTTCGTCGTAGCCATACGGGCTGAAATCGATGATGTCGAAGGGTGCGCCGGAATGAGCCAGGACATGCTCCGCCGCCCTGTCGACAACGGCGCACTCCCGTTGACTGCGCTTATAGGTGATGTGGCCACGATCACCGAGCAGACTCAGCACCAAACCGTGCTGAATACGGTCGAGGTCGCTCTCGTTGCGAGCCAGCCACGTGATCGCACCGATGGTCACCGGTATGAACAGAAAGCGGTAGGTGTACCGGTGGGGAACGACTGCCAAGTAGCGCGCCAGATATGTGGCAACCGCGATACCCGCCAGGTTGTCGTTACACAACGATGGGTGACAGATATGGCAGCTGATCAGGATCTCATCGGTGCTGGTGCCGGGCAGGGTCAGCTCGGCATATGTCAGTGAACCGTTCGAGAGTGTGGAGTCGATGCAATACTCGTACTCGCCGTCAGGAAGTTCACTCAACTTCGCGTCGCTCAGGCAGAATCCCCAATTTTCCGCGTAAAACGAGCTGCGGTACGGAATCCACTCGGGACGGTCGGGCAGCGAATACAAATGCGCCTTCAACTCCGACAGGGTTGCCCTGCCATGCACGGGCACGCTGTAGCCGACCACGTGCAGGTTGCTGTCGGCGAAGTCGATCACGCGTTCACCCGCCGCGTTCTTCACGAACGCATCACGGATATTCCATTCCCGCGGCACCGTCCAGTCGAGCACGGGGGTTCCGCTTGGCACCTCATGTACCACGAGCGGCAGATCTGCCCCGATGAATGCAAGTGTCTCGCGGACACCGTCACCGGTAATGCTGCGGCAGATCGGGTACAGAGACATGCACGATTCGTACATGTCCGCACCCGGCTCGTCTACGCCGAGCGATTCCCGGAGGCTGCTCAGATTGAGTGTCGGAAACTGTTCAGGCAGAGCCTCTTCCGTCACAGCCCGATGCCTTCGTAACGATCGAAGGCCGATTTGTCCAACATGCGCCGGCCATCTACGACAACCGGGTTCTGCCCTGTTTCAGCCAGCACAGCCGGCAGATGTTCGAACTCGGCCCATCGTGTGACGACCAGGACAGCCTCGGCCTCCGCCACAGCGCTCACCAGTGAGTCGCAGATGCGGACGTCGTCGAAGATCCGGCTCCCATCGGCTACCGGGTCATACACGGACACGATGGCGCCCCGCTCCCGCAAACCATGCACGATCGGAATGGCGGGTGACTCCCGGGTATCACTGGTGTCGGGCCGAAACGACAAACCGAGGACCGCGACCTTTACCCCCGCGAGACTGGCGAAATGTTTGGCCAATAGCCGAAACATCTCGTTAGGCTGCGCCTCGTTGACGTCGATGACCGACTGCAGCAACGGCATCGGAATTCCGGCATCCCCGCCTCGTGCGATAAGTGCGTTGACGTCCTTGGGCAGACAGCTTCCGCCGAAGCCGCAGCCAGCCATCAGGAACGATGCGATAGGCGGAACCACCCGCCGGCCGTCATCGAGCACGGTGGTCAGATAGCGACTCGTGTGTACCCCGTCCATAACTTCTACGACATCGATACCGCCAAGTGCCGCACTCAATTTGGATATCTCGTTCGAGAAGGAGATCATCGTGGCGAGCATCGCGTTGGAGGTGTACTTGACCATCTCCGCAGTGTTGTTGTTCGTTCGCACACACGGCGCATCGGAGAACGGCAGGTACACCGATTCCAGCACCGCATGTGTTCGCGCATCGATGCCACCGCAGATGATTCGATCGGGCCGCATGAAATCTCCGACGGCCTCCCCTTCGGTGAGGAACTCCGGGTTCATTCCAACGCCGAAATCGACATGCGCGCGCTTACCCGAGGCCGCTTCGAGAATCGGGAGCACAACGCCATCAGTGGTACCCGGAATCACGGTGCTCTTTACCACCACGACGTGGTAGTCGTGGGCCTCGCCCAACGCCGCACCGATCGCACGGGCCGACTCTTCAATGTGCGTCAAGTCGATCCTCGTGCCATCGAACGGGGTTCCCACTGCGATGAACGTGATCTCGGAACCCAATACCGCCTCACGGGTATCTGTCGTAGCCCGCAAACGACGCCCGACATTGCGCACGAGCAGGTCTTCGAGGCCTTGTTCGAAGATCGGGGACTCACTGCGGTTGATTGCGTCGACCTTGGATCGGTCCAAATCGACACAGACGACGTCGTGGCCTTTCTCGGCCAAACATGCCCCTGTGACCAGGCCGACGTACCCCGTTCCGATGATCGCGATGCGCATCAGGCATCCTCGGCGTCGCGGTTGCCTGCATACCAGATCAGTGAGCGCCGAAGCCCCTCGTCAACAAGAATTTTCGGTGCATAACCCAATTCTTTCCTGGCCTTCTCGATCACCGGGCACCGGCGCTCAGGGTTGTCGGCGAGGTAGTCCTCGTCGATATTGCGCACCACCTTGCCTGTGTAACCCCACAATTCATGACCGAGCACGACTACTTTCTCCGCCAACTCAGCCATGGTGATCTCCGGAGTCTCGACACCGATGTTGTATGCCTCGCCGGGGCGACCTTTCACCAGCACCTTGTAATAACCGACGACTGCGTCTGCGACATAGCAGAACGTCCGGCTCGGGGTCCCAGTGGACTTCATCACGATGTCGCGGCCGGAAAGGATGTCACGGGCGAAGTCGGGCAACACTCGTTTGTCGGTGATTTTCAAACCGGGTCCATAGTTGTTGAACGGTCTGACCACGGTGATCGGAAGATCATGCTGCTGGGCAAAGAACACACAAAGGGTCTCACCGAATCGCTTGGACTCGTCGTAACACGAGCGCGGTCCCGTGCACGACACATTGCCTCGATAGGTTTCGGGTGTCGGGATGTTCTCTGGTGTTGGGTCACCATAGATTTCGCTGCTGGAGTAGAACAGGAACCCCTCCACTGGATGTGATGACGACTGTTGCCCCAGCGCATAGTCCAGAAGCCTTCGCAGACCGCCGATGTTGGCGTCCATCGTCTCGATCGGATGACGCCGATAGAAGATCGGCGAGGCGATAGAACCCGCGTGCACGATGTATTGAACATCACCGATGTCATCAGGCAGCGGCTCGGTGATGTCGTGGCGAATCAACTCGAGATGGGCAGTGCCGTCCAGCGCGGCCAACCACTCCGGAATTCCACGAATATAGTTGTCGTACACCGTAAGCCGGATGGGGTTCAGTCTGCCGGCGGTGCGGTTCCAGTGCAGCACGGCCTGCACCAGGTAGTAGCCGAGAAACCCCGCGCCCCCCACGATGAGTAGACGCTTGCCTCCCATACGGCCGAACTCTTCGCACAGTTCACTGGTGATGTACTCAAGGTCCTGCTCGACGATATCCGCTGCGGTATCAGTCATTTCAGCGCACAACCCTTACTTCGGGGATCGGGATCAGCCACTGCCCACCCCATTCGCGAATATAGGATGTCTGTTCCATGATTTCGTCGACCAGGTTCCATGGACCTACGAACAGATAATCGGGCCTAGTTTCCCGAATACGGTCGGGAGACAGAATCGGGATATGGGTACCAGGCAGGAACTTCCCCTGCTTGTACGGGTTGCGATCGACGGTGTAGTCGATGAAATCCGTTCGGATGCCGCAATAGTTCAGCAGGGTGTTGGTCTTGCCGGCCGCACCGTAGCCGACGATCGACTTGCCGTCCCGCTTAGCCGCGATGAGGAATTCGAGGAGACCGCGCTTGGTTTCTTTTACTCGCTCATCGAACTTCGCGTAGTAGGCCAATTCGTTCATCCCGCGGCGTTCCTCTTCCGCCAAGACATCGGCCACGCGCGACCCCGGCTCAACACCACGCTCCGCGTGGGTGGCGAAGATCCGTAACGATCCGCCGTGGGTGCCGAGTTCGGCGACGTCGAAGACCGTCAACCCGTGATGTGCGAAGAGCCTGACGACCACGGCGAGCGACAGGTAAGAAAAGTGTTCCTGATAAATCGTGTCGAACTGATTGCCCTCAACCATCCGCATCAGGTGCTGGAAATCGATTGTGACGGTGCCACCCGGCGCGAGCAGGATCTTGAGTCCTCCGACGAAGTCATGCAGGTCGGGCACGTGCGGCAACACATTGTTGCCCAACAGGAGATCAGCTGTGACACCCTCGTCAACCAGCTCCTGCGCGGTGCGCACGCCGAAGAACCGAATTCGAGTGGGAATTCCTTTGCTTTCGGCGGCCTCTGCAACGTTGCCGGCGGGCTCGATACCCAGTACCGGTATGTCCTTTTTCGCGAAGTACTGCAGAAGGTAGCCGTCGTTGCTGGCGACCTCGACCACCGTGCTCCGCGAGTTCAGCCGAAACCGTGGAACAACCTCCTCGACATATTCCTCGGCGTATCGCAGCAACGTGTCGACGTAGGAGGAGAAGTACGCGTACTCGGTGAATATCGCCTCAGGTCGGACGTACTCATGGAGTTGGACCAGCAGGCAGCCCTCACACACGAAGACGTGCAAGGGGTAGAACTCCTCACCACGCTCGAGTTCATCAGGCCCCAGGTGCGACTGGCACAATGGCGACATTCCCAAGTCAACGAACGTCCGGTTCAGGGGTCGTGTGCAGAACCGGCACGATAACGTGGACTGCTCAGTCATGTTCAACAACACTCTTTCGACCTCTACGACGCAACCGTGCACGTTGACAAGTATTCCGCTAGCGAATCTACATTGACTATCCTCTGCTCTGCACACGGCGTGCCGTCTTGCTTCAATAAGATCCGCAGCGCGTGGCTTAAGCTGCCAAACTACCCTTTGACGACGGTGCCTACCAAGATCAACCCGTTGGGTACACTCGGCTCAGCCGGATGTATCCAGCAAAGAGAGTTTCGCACATGTCAAACGTCCCGTCCCCTGGCTGTCGCACCATGAAAGCCACCAGTCGCATGACTACTCTCGTGAGCGCAGTCCACGTGTGGAGTCTGTGAGATGCGGCGTTACCGATTCAGTACGAAGAGTCCGGGTGCACGGATTCTGTGTGTCTCAAACCGCGACATCGCGCCACTGATCTCGCGATGCTTACAGTACGAACTCGAAGACCTCATCGCATCGGTGGACGACGTTGATGTGATCGCCCCCTCCGGCTCGGTCGCTCACGAGGGTGCAGAAGGTCTATTTCAGGCCATTCTGGGTAAGGTTCGGCAGCTGTCGCTGCGGGTCTTACAGCGGTTGAGCCTGCGGCTCGAACAAGCTTGCCCAATCGCGGGTCGTCGGCGCCTGCCCGCCGGCCTGTCCCGCCACTACGACCTGGTCTTCCTCAGCACGGAATCAGTGGCCGACTTACGTGCACTCGCTCCGTGCGCAATGTGGCGATCAGCGGCAAAAGTCTCCGCGTGCTACATAGAAGAAATCTATGCTGCCGACATTCCCGCCCTCGGGAATCTCCTCAATCTACTCAAACGCTTCGATCACATTTTTGTCGCCGACGCGGGCACTGCCGAGCCGCTGGCACGGGCCACCGGCCGTCCCTGCCACCACATCCCGCCCTCTACCGATGCTCTCAAATTTTGCCCGTATCCCTCGGCGCCCGAGAGAGTCATCGATTTCTATGCAATGGGTCGCCGCCCGGAACTGACCCACAACGCACTCCTCAGGATCGCAGCCACAGACGACTTCTACTACATGTACGACACCGTGAAGAATTCCGAAGTCACGAGCTACGTCGAGCACCGCAACCGACTTGCGGACATGATCAAGCGTTCGCGGTACTTCCTGGTAAATCTGGCATTGTTCAATAATCCCGAACGCACCGGCGGCCAACAAGAATTGGGATTTCGTTACTTCGAAGGCGCCGCCGGTGGCGCCATCCTCGTCGGCGATGTTCCCGACACTCAGGCGTTCCACGAATGGTTCGGCTGGGAGGACGCGGTCATCCCACTCCCCGATGATTCCGACCAGATCTCAGCTGTCATCTCAACATTGGACGCTGATCCGACTCGCTGTGAACGGATCAGCAAAACCAACGTCGTGAACTCATTACGCCGTCACGACCACGTCTATCGCTGGGCTCAGGTCCTGTCCGCCGTAGGACTGCCGGAAACTGAGGCAATGCAACGTCGCAAGCGTGCGCTCAGCGACCTCGCGGAGTCAATCGATCGCACCATCCCGCAAAGCGAGTTAGAAGGATCGGCTAACCCATGACAAATGTTGCGATCCTCGGATCCGGTATGGCGGGGTTCGGCGCGTCACATCGATTGCGTTCGGCGGGTCTGTCACCGGTGATGTTCGAGAAGCTGCCCCACTACGGCGGACATACCTCATCGCATGAGTGGCACGGTTTCATGTTCGACGAGGGACCGCACGTTTCCTTCACCAGCGATACCCGGATCCAAGAGTTATTGGCTGACAATATCGATGGTGCGTACGAGACTTTGCACGCAAAGATCAACAATCTCTGGCGCGGCCATTGGATCAAGCATCCAGCACAAGTCAATCTGCACGGTTTGCCCGAGGACTTGGTGGTCGACGTCATCAAGGATTTCGTCGCCGTGCAGGACGAGCCGGCGCGTAAATTCAAGAACTACCAGGAATGGCTCTACGCGGCATTCGGCAAGACCTTCGCTGAGACCTTTCCGATGGAGTACGCATACAAGTACCACACAACCACCGCTGACAATATGAGTACGGACTGGCTGGGGCCCCGGTTCTACCGACCCAGCCTCGACGAAGTTCTGCGGGGTGCACTGGGGCCCAACACTCCCCACACCCATTACGTGGACTATTTCCGTTACCCGACTCGCGGTGGATTCGCGGCCTATCTTCGCCGGTTCGCCCAGGATGCCGATGTCAGAACCAGCCACGAGGTCAGCGCGGTGGACCCCAAGCGCAGGTTACTTACGTTCCGTAACGGGCAGCGCATCGACTACACGCACCTCATCTCCTCCATCCCACTGAAGACACTGGTGCCGATGATCGAGGGGACACCACCTGACGTGCTCGACGCGACAGACCGCCTCGCCTGCACCGAGGTGGTGCTCGTCAACGTCGGTGTCGATCGTGCGGACCTCCTCGACGCCCACTGGTCGTACTACTACGACCGCGAGATAACGTTCACCAGGCTTAGTACGCCACACCTACTCTCGCCGAATAACGCACCTACCGGTTGCGGCAGCCTGCAGGCTGAATGTTATTTCTCGGCCAAGTACCGGCCGCTGGACCGCAGTCCGGACAGTCTGATCGAGCCGGTGCTCCGCGATCTCAGGAAATGCGGCATCCTGCGCGAATCCGACCGAATCATCTTCGCGAATACGCTGCACATCCCTTACGCAAACATCATCTTCGATCTCGACCGGGCCGCGGCTCTCGAAACTGTGCACGGTTATCTAGCGGACATCGGGATCGCGTGGTGTGGTCGGTACGGAGAGTGGGGATATCAATGGACCGACGAAGCGTTCGTCAGTGGCGAGAATGCGGCTGAACAGGTCCTGAACCTCATCGGACATTGAACTGAACCGCCGGTTTTGATGCACACCGCTTGTTGGTGTGCATCCTCCGTGCCGCGGGCGGCTACGGCCGCCCGCGACCTATTGGTGTAGCTGTCCCAGCCGCTCCAGCAGCAGCGCCTCGGCGGTCGCCGCCTTCTCCAACACGCCGAGGTGCAAGCTCTCGTTGATGCTGTGCGCCTGGGTGCGGGGATCCTCGACACCGGTGACCAGGATCGTCGCGGCGGGGAACGCTGTGGCGAACTCAGCGATGAACGGGATCGAGCCGCCCATGCCCATATCCACCGGATCAGTGCCCCAGGCCTGACGGAACGCGGCGCGGGCCGCGTCGTACACCGGGCCGGTGGCATCGATGGCGTACGGCTGCCCGATGTCGCCTGGTGTGACCGTTACCCGTGCGCCCCACGGGGTGTGCAGCTCAAGGTGATGCGTCAGCGCTTCGAGGTGAGCACGGGCGTCGCCGCCAGGCGCCACGCGCATGCTCACTTTCGCGCGGGCGCGCGGGATGAGAGTGTTGGACGATTTGTCGATGGGCGTGGTGTCGATGCCGATCACCGTGACGGCGGGTTTGGCCCACATGCGTTGCACCACTGAGCCCGAGCCGATTTCGGATACCCCGTCGAGCAGACCTGATTCCTGGTGGACCCAGTCGTCACCGCGGTCGACGTCCGCGGCGGACGCCTCGTGCAGGCCGGCGACCGCGACGTTGCCGTCGTCGTCGTGCAAGCTGGCCAGCAGCCGCACCAGGACGCTCAGTGCGTCCGGCACCACCCCGCCCCACAAGCCCGAATGCAGCCCGTGGTCGAGGGTGGCGACCTCGACGACGCAGTCCGCCAGCCCTCGCAGAGACACCGTCAACGCAGGGGTTTCGGTGCTCCAATTGTCTGAGTCCGCGATGACGATGACATCGGCGGCCAGGGCGTCACGATGGGCGGTCAACAGGGCTCCCAGCGATGGGGAACCGGACTCTTCTTCGCCTTCGACAAACACCGTCACACCGACCGGTGGCTTGCCGTCGAAGGCCCGGATCGCGGCCAGATGCGTTGCGATACCGGCCTTATCGTCCGCGGTACCACGGCCGTAGAGCCGGCCGTCGCGCTCCTGCGGCTCGAATGGCGCCGAGTTCCATTGAGCGGGATCGCCTTCGGGCTGCACATCATGGTGGGCGTACAGCAACACCGTGGGCGCCCCTGGCGGGGCCGGGTAGTGCGCGATGACGGCGGGCGCGCCGCCTTCGCTGACGATCGTGACGTCGGGGAAACCCGCATCGGACAACAGCTTTGCGACAGCTTGGGCGCTGCGGGCCACCTCACCACGGCGGGCTGGGTCAGCCCATACCGAGGGGATGCGGACCAGATCCTCCAGATCGGCCCGTACCGACGGCAATACCTGTTGGATCCGCTGCACGACATCACTCATGGTGATGACACTAGCGTCACAGTCGAGCCCAGCGAGCGTGCGCGAAATGCTGACCAGACACGGCGTGTCGGGCGGCAGACGCGCACGCTCGCGGAGCTAGGGCTCGAGTTCCTCGATGATCGCCACGGCGGCGGCGGTGTCCGCCTCGTGCGTGAGCGACACATGGATGGTCGTGTTCTCCAGGTGCCGGGCAATTTCGCCTGACAGCCGGACCTTCGGACGGCCCCACATGTCGGTGACCACCTCGATGTCGCGGTGGATGTCCTCCGGCAGCATCGGTCGCTTGGAGAACCGCGAACCCGACCAGGCCTTGATCACCGCCTCCTTGGCGGCCCACCGGGCCGCCAAGTGCCGGGCCGCCGAGGAACTCTTGTCCGCGGCGTCCCGGCGCTCACCTGGTGTGAACGTCTCGGCGAAAACCGTGCCTGGCCGATCAACCTGCTCAGCGAAATCCGGTATGGAAACCAGATCGATGCCTACTCCGACTATCGCCACCCAGCGACCTTAGCTCACGCCCTCTTGCTCTTCGCGCAAGCGCTCATCGCGCATAGAGATCGTCATTGCCAAGTCGGGCATCCGGGTCGAGCAACATGGCCGCTTCCTGGGGCTTCTCCGGCACATCGTGGTCGAACCGGCGGTCGGCAGGCTTCTCGTACATCGGACGCCCACCGGCGATGGCCGAGGCCAACCGGCGCTGACCGGCCAGCGTGCGCTGTTCGGCACGCTTGCGGTAGCTCTCCCGCTCAGCCGGATCGAGCGACGCGATAAACGCCTCCGGATGCACCAGCGCGACCAAGCCCGACACGTGACCGAACCCGAGGCTGGTCACCAGACCGGCCTTGAGCGGGAACTTGCCGCGCAGGTCCAGGGGCTCACGCACCCAGACGAAGTGACCGGAGGTGGCCAGCTCGTCGTCGACGCAGTCCAGGCTGCGGTTCGGCGGGATGACGCCGTCGCGCAGGATCTGGCACAGACCCATCATCTGGAACACCGCGGCGCCGCCCTTGGCGTGCCCGGTCAGCGACTTCTGGCTGACGATGAACAGCGGCGCACCCTCCGAGCGGCCCATTGAATCGGCCAGCCGCTCGTGCAGCTCGGTCTCGTTGGGATCGTTGGCCAACGTCGAGGTGTCGTGCTTGGAGATCACCGCGATGTCGTCGGCACCCACACCCAGCTTGGCCAGCGCACGCGACAGCGCCGAGTCCTTGCCGCCACGGCCCGCACCCAGGGCACCCAGGCCCGGAGCGGGGATCGAGGTGTGCACACCGTCGGCGAAGCTCTGCGCGTAGCCGATCACCGCCAGCACCGGCAGACCCATCTTGGCGGCCAGGTCACCGCGGGCCAGCAGGATGGTGCCACCACCCTGTGCCTCGAGGAACCCGAGCCGACGCCGGTCGTTGGCGCGGGAGAACTTCGAGTCGCTGATGCCCTTGGCCCGCATCGTCTCGGTGTCGGCGGTAGCCGCCATGTCACCGAAGCCGATGATGGCCTCCAGCGTCAGATCGTCGAAGCCACCGGCCACCACCAGATCGGCCTTGCCCAGGCGGATCTTGTCGACACCCTCCTCGACCGAGACCGCGGCCGTGGCGCATGCGCCGACCGGATGGACCATTGCGCCGTAGCCGCCGACGTAGGACTGCATGACGTGTGCCGCAACAACGTTCGGCAGCACCTCCTGCAGGATGTCGTTCGGCTTGGCGCGGCCCAGCAGGTTGCCGTGGTACATGGTCTGCATCGAGGTCATGCCGCCCATACCGGTGCCCTGCGTGCTGGCCACCAGGCTCGGGTGCACCCAACGCATCAGCTCGGTCGGCGTGAAGCCCGACGACAGGAACGCATCGACGGTCGCCACGATGTTCCACAGCGCCACCCGGTCGATGGAACTGGCCATGTCCGGGGTGATGCCCCACACCGTCGGGTCGAACCCGGTGGGGATCTGCGCGCCGACGGTCCGCGACAGCTTGGTCTTGCGCGGCACCCGAATTTCGGTGCCCGCCTTGCGGATCACCTGCCAGTCACCGGAGTCCGGCACCGGCCGGGCCACGGTGTGCTCAGGATCGAAGGACACGAACGCCCGGGCGTCGGCCTCGCTGGACACGACGAACGAGAAGTCCTTGTCCAGGAAGACGCTGACGAGCAGCGGCGAGGCGTGGTCCGGATCGATCGCGCCGTCGTCGACGAACTCGCGGATGCCGCAGCGCTCGACGACGATGTCGTGGTAACGCTCCACGATCTCCGATTCGTCAACCAGCTCACCGGTTTCGGTGTCGTACCAGCCGGCCTTGGGATCGTCCTCCCACTTGACCAGTCCGGTCGTCCACGCCAGCTCCAGCACGCCGGCCGCCGACAACTCGCCGGAGACCTCCATCTCGTAACGGGTACGCGAGGAACCGTACGGGCCGAGTTCGGCACCGCCGACGATGACCACCAGATCGGCCGGGTCGACATCGAGGCTTTCGAAGACCGGCGCGGGCGCCGGGGCGTATCCGCGCGGGGGCGAGGGCAACGCGGCGACAGTACCGCGATTGTCGCCGTCGGAAGCTCCGTCTTCTGCTGCCGCAGAAGACATCTCCTCGCGGGCCTTGGCAGCCAGCTCAGCCATGTCGATCTTGATGTCGCCGAGACCACCGGTCAGGTCGACCTTGATCGGCGCATTCGCCGCGGCCACCTTCGACTCGACCGTGCACAGGTCCAGCAGCATGGCTGCCATCTCCGCACTGGTGTAAGTGGTCACGCCGGCCTCTTCGACCGCGCTGACGATGGCGTCGTTGTGACCCATCAGGCCCGTGCCCTTGGTCCAGCCGATCAGCGCGTGCGCCAGGGTGACCCGCTCGGCCCACGACGCCTCGGCACTCCAGCGGTTCACCAGCGCGTCGAGTGCCGCCTTGGACTCGCCGTAGGCACCGTCGCCACCGAACATGCCGCGGTTGGGCGAGCCCGGCAGCACCACGTGCAGGCGTGAAGCGATGTCACGGTCGGCGCCAATCCTGGACAGCCCACCGACGAGCCGCTCCACGGCCCACAGCAGCACCTTCATCTCCATCTCGGAGCGCGAACCGGCCTCCGACAGATCCCCGGCCACGCGTGGTGCGGCGAACGGGAACAGCAGCGTCGGAGTCTGCGCGTCCTTGAGGTGAATGGCTTGCGGCCCAAGGCTTTCGACCTGATCACTGCCGACCCACTCGACCAGCTTGTCGATGTCGGAGTAGGACGCCATGTTGGCCGGAACCACCCACAGCGTGGCGCCGAAACGAGCGTTGTCGCGGTAGAGCTTCTTGTAGAAGGCCAACCGGTCGTCGTCCAGGCGCGAGGTGGTGGCGATGACGGTGGCACCGCCGTCGAGCAGTTGCCCGACCACCGCGGAGGCGATCGAACCCTTCGAGGCACCGGTCACGACCGCGATCTCGTCACGGTAGCGGCCCTTGCCCGGGTTCTCGGCGCCGGCTGCAATGCGACCGAACAGCGACGCATGCACGTTGCGGCCTGCGGCCAGGGCCTTGCCCTGCCACCAATTCGCCTGGGTGCCAACCACATGCCCGGCACCTTCGAAGCGTTCGGACAGCCGCGGCCACTCCGAGTCGATCTCGCTCTCGTCGGCCAACCACAGCTTGACCAGATCCTCACGGGCACTGGCCCACCGGTCGTCGAACACGACGGCCTTGCGGGCGTCGAATGTCGGCGCGACGAGTCGCGGCCAGTCCGAACCGAGTTCGGTGGTCACGAGGTCGATGAGCTCGGCGTCGGTTGCCGTCTCCGGGGCGGTCACGGCGTTGTCGAGCCCGAGCTGACCCAAGATCGTCCGCGCCGCGGCCGCCAGCACACCGTCACGTCCGGTGACCTTCTCGGCGAACTCGCCGAGCGCTGCCGAATCCACCACACCGCCACCGGCACCGCCGGCCGACGGCAACGAGACAGGCACACCACGCCGGGCCGCAATTGCCGCCACGGCCGCGTCGATCACCTTGTCGACGCTGGCGGCGTCGGCCAGCGCACCGGGGTGCAGGGCACCCAGGTCGCCGCCGCGCACGCTGTTGCCCTCACGAGTGCCCAGCGCGACCTCGACGGTGACGTGCTTGGCCCAGCCGGCACCCAGCTCCCAGGTTTTGGCGATCCGCTCGGCGATGTAGGCCGGACGCTTGCCGGACGGACCGAACACGGTCCGCAGCTGGTCGTTGATGGCGTCCGACAGCACCGGGCCGAACGGCTTATAGGTGCGGGCGAGCTTGCTCACCTGCCCCTTCAGCGCACCCAGATCGGCTTCGGCGGCACCGTCGATGGCACCGAGGTTCAGCTCGGAGCCCAGGTCCACCAGCAGCTGGTTCCGGCGCGACGACGCACCGTCGGTGATGGACTCGATGGAGTCCAGCCCTTCGATCTGATCGAGGCGCATCTTGGCCGACAGCGCGATGAGCGCCACAGTGGCGTCGGCGGCATCAAACGCGATGTCCTCGGGCCGTGGGCCACCGGACGCCGCGACCGGGGCCGCGGCGGGTGCCGGGGCCGCCGCAGGAGCGGCCTCGGCGGAGCCGGTGGACGGTTCTGCGGGACCTTCATCGACATCGGGGTCCGGCTCCGGATCGGTGTCGGTGGCGAACAGCACTGCCGCGTCGCGCTCGCTGTTGAGCACCTCGACGGTGCTGTGCGAGTACTCGGGCAGCTTGAGCGTGTTGGTAGCCAGGCCGGCAACCGTCGGAGCCGACTTCACGCCGATCTCGACGAACCGCTCAACACCGAGACCGCCTGCGGCCTCCTCGATGAACAGCAGGTCCTGCGTCTCGATCCAGCGCACCGGGCTGGCGAACTGCCAGGCCAGCAGCTCGATGACGACCTTGCGGCACAGCTCCCCCGGCTTCTCGTTCCGCCAGGTGTCGTAGTCGGCGAGCACCTCGTCGAGCGGCTCGGCCGGAACCAGATCGCGGATCTCCTGGATGAAGTCCTTGTCCAGGGTGAACGGCCGCGGCACGAGGTTCGGGATGTACTTGCCGATGATCAGCTCGGGGTCGTTGTCGCGCGGCATGACGCGGTCCAGGCTGCGGCGGAAGTCGTCGACACCCACGCGCAGCACGCTGGAGTGGAAGGGCACGTCGACGCCAGGCACCAGGATGAACGAGCGTCGGCCGCCACTGAGCTCGCGACGCCGCTCGACCTCTTCCTCCAGTGCCTCCAGACCGCGCACGGTACCGGCGACCGCGTACTGCGAACCACGCAGGTTGAAGTTCACGATCTGTAAAAATTCTCCAGTACGAGCTCCAATTTCGGCGACGAAGTCCTTGACGTCGGCGTCGGGGAGATCGATCTGCGACGGCCGGATCGCGGCCAGCCGGTAGTTGGACCGGCCCTGCTCGTCACGCTCGACGATGTCGTGCATCTTGCCGCCGCGCGCAAACACCACCTCGAGCAGGGCTTCCAACTGGTACACGCCGGAAACGCAGGCCAGTGCGGTGTATTCACCGACGGAGTGCCCGCAGGCGATGGCGCCCTCGACGAACGCACCCTGCTCACGCATCTCGGCGACCTGAGCCGCCGCGACAGTGGCCATGGCCACCTGGGTGAACTGCGTCAGGAACAGCACACCGTCGGGATGGTGGTAGTGCACACCGGAGGCGATCAGGCTGGTCGGGTTGTCCCGCACCACATGCAGGACCGAGAAGCCGAGGGTCTCGCGGGTGAACTTGTCCGCCGAGTCCCACACCTTGCGGGCGGCCTTGGACCGGGCCCGGACCTCCATGCCCATGCCCTTGTACTGGATACCCTGGCCGGGGAACGCATAGACGGTCTTGGGCGCGGCCAAGCGGGCGGTCGCCGACATCACCAGATCGGAGCCGACGCGCGCCTGCACCTCGAGTACCTCGGCGCCGACGTCGATTCCGACGCGATCGACGCGGAAGTCGACCTCATCGCCGGGCTTGACCATACCCAGGAAGCGGGCGGTCCAGCCGATCAACTTGGCCGGCGGAGCCGGCTTGCCGTCGGTGGCGGTGGCCACGTGCTGGGCCGCGGCCGAGAGCCACATGCCGTGCACGATGGGCGAATCCAGGCCTGCCAGCAGCGCGGCCGCCCGATCGGTGTGGATCGGGTTGTGGTCACCGGACACCACGGCGAACGGCCGCATGTCGACCGGGGCACCGATAGTGATGTCGCGGCGACGGCGACGCGGCGTGTCGGTGGCGTTGTCGGAGATGGCGCCACCGGCCTTGACCGGGTCAGCCAGCTCGGCGTCGCCGGTGCGGCCACGGATGGCGAACCGCTCCTCGAGCGTGGCCAGCAGCGTTCCGTCGGCAGCCTTCACGACCACCGAAACCGGGACCACTCGCCCCACCTCGGTGTCATAAGCGGCCGAAGCCGTTGCGGCGACGGTCAATTCGGCCTGTTCCGCCGGCAGCGGAGCATGCAGCTGCGCGGCGTGGTCCAGGTGCACCAGGCTCAGCAGACCCTCGACGACCGGGAATCCTTCGTCGGTGACGGCCGATCCGATCGCGGCGAACACCGCGGGCCAGCACCGACCGACCAGCGCATCCGGAACCACGGTCAGCGTCGGGGCCAGCGGGGCGCCGAAGGTGGCGGTCACGCCGGTGTGGTCGGCGACCGTCTCGGGATCCCACTCGACCGTCAAGGTGGCGGTGGAGTCGGTCACCGGCGGCAGCGCGTCGGGACCATTGACGCCCGCGGCGATGGCCAGCACGGCCCGCATCGCGGTCGAGGCGTCCTCGACCGAAACGATCGGGGCTCCACCGCTGTGCACGGCGTCGGTCAGGCTGAACCGGATCTCGATCCAGGTACCCGACAGCGGCACCGAGAGCACGACGTGCGTGTCGTCGACCACCTCAAGCCGGGCTCCGGTCGAAGCGTTGGTGGCGGAACGATTTTCGTTGACCTGCCAGTCGGCGGGCGCGGCGATGCGGTGCACCGGGTTGGTGGCGGTACGCCCGGCCCACAGCACATCGGGAGCATCGAGCAGTACGGCCAGCGGACCGGACACGCCGGCGCGGCGGGCCCGTCGGGACAGCGCGGGCACCGGCTGGGCACCCGCTGACAGCGCCTCGTCGACGGCGGCCTGCTCGAAGCGGTCGAGCAACTCGCCGACGGGCTCGTCGACACGGGTGATGCCGGCGACGGCGGCGGTGCCGGGGATGACGCACACCTGGTCGGCCGTGTAGCGGGCGTCGTGCGCCTGCCACAGCGAGTCACTGCGCCACCAGCGGCGCACATCCTTGTCGATGACCGGCACGAAGTTGACCGGCTTGCCCAGCGTCTTGCACAGTTCCGTGAAGAACGGGACGTCGGCCGGGTGCAGCTGCACCGATGCGGCGTCCGGGTAGGCACCGACTAGGGCGGCCAGCGCGGCCTTGGGATCCTCGAGTAGCGCGTCGTTGTCGAACACCGTCTCGACCGGACCGAAATCCTGTGCGTGCAAACGCCCTTCGGCACGCTTGAGCATCTGCTCGAAGCGGTCGCGCCAGGTGATGTCCAGCCACGGCGAGTGGTCCCGCTTGGTGTCGGCGGTGCTGTTGCCGTCCCCGATGGCCAGCTCGACGTAGCGGCGCAACCACTGCAGGTAGGTCATGTCGGCGACGTCGCCGAAGTAGGGCTTGGCCGTGTCGGCCATGGCCGCGACGATCTCGTCGCGACGGTCCGCGACCGCGTCGGCGTCGCCGGCCACCTCGTCGAGCAACCGGCCGCAGCGTGACGCGGTGTTGTCGATCTCGTGGATGTCGGCGCCGAGCTGGCTGCGTCCGGAGGCCATGCCGCCCTGGGCTTTTCCGGCACCCACCCACTGGTCGGTGCCCTGGGTCGCCACCAGAAGCTCCTTGACCTGGGGGCTGGTGGTCGCCTCCAGCGTGGCCATCGCGGCCGTGCCGACGAGGATGCCGTCGATCGGCATCAGCGGGTAGCCGTGGCCGGCCGACCAGCGGCCGGACAGGTACTCGGCGGCCTGCTCGGGCGTACCGATGCCACCGCCGACGCAGATGGTGATGTTGGACCGGCTACGCAGCTCCGAGTAGGTGGTCAGCAGCAGGTCGTCGAGGTCCTCCCACGAGTGGTGGCCACCGGCGCGGCCGCCCTCGATGTGCACGATCACCGGCTTCGTGGGTGCCTCGGCGGCGATCCGGATCACCGAGCGGATCTGCTCGACGGTGCCCGGCTTGAACACCACGTGGCTGATGCCGGCGTCGTTGAGTTCGTCGATCAGCTCGACGGCCTCTTCCAGATCGGGAATGCCCGCGCTGACGACGACGCCGTCGATCGGGGCACCCGACTGCCGGGCCTTCTGCACCAGGCGCTTGCCGCCGACCTGAAGCTTCCACAGGTAGGGGTCCAGGAACAGAGTGTTGAACTGGATCGCGCGGCCGGGCTCCAGCAGCGTGGTCAGCTCGGTCATGCGGTCGTCGAATATGCCCTCGGTGACCTGACCACCGCCGGCCAACTCGGCCCAGTGGCCGGCATTGGCGGCGGCCGCGACGATCTTGGCATCGACGGTCGTCGGGGTCATACCGGCGAGCAGGATCGGCGAGCGCCCGGTGAGCCGGGTGAACTTGGTCTCGAGCTTGACCGAGCCGTCGGGCAGCGACACCAGGGTCGGGGTGTAGCTGGACCACGGGCGGGCCACCTCGGGCACCGCACCGATGGTGAACAGGTTGCGCTGGCCGCCGCGCGTAGCGGCGGGCACGATGCCCACCCCGAGCCCGCGAATGACGGGAGCGGTCAGCCGGGTGAGAATGTCGCCGGGGCCCAGGTCGAGAATCCAGCGGGCGCCTGCCGAGTGCACCCCGGTGATCTCTTCGACCCAGTCCACCTGGTTGACCAGGATCGCCTCGGTCATCGCCTTGGCGAGCGTGACGTCGAGGCCCACGGCCTCGGCCCAGCGGCCCACGATCTCGATGCCGTCGGACAAGCGCGGGGTGTGGAAGCCGACCTCGACCTGGACCGGGTCGAACACCGGCGCGAACACCGCGCCGCCGCGGACTTTGCTCTTGCGCTCGGACTCTTCCTTCTCGGCGATCTGGGTGCAGTACAGCTCGAACCGGGACAGCTGCTCGGGCGTGCCGGTGATGACGACCGAACGACGACCGTTGCGGATGGACAGCACCGGCGGCAGCACGGTGCGGACATCCTGAGAGAACTCCGCGAGCAGTTCGTAGATGCGCTCGGGCTCGGCGTTGGTGACCGAGACCATCGGCGGCCGGTCGCCCAGCACGGTGATACCGCGCCGGCGGGCCACGAGTGTGCCCGCGGCACCGATCAGCTGGGCCAACGCGAGCAACTCGACATCCTTGGCGCCGCCGGCCTTGAGCGCCTCGACGGCCAGCACGCCCTGGGAGTGCCCCACGACCGCCACCGGCGGGGTGGCGGTCAGGTCCATCCCCTGACGGGCCAGGGCGCGAATGGCGGCGATCTGGGTCAGCAGCACGCCCGGCACCGACACCGCGGCCGACGTCAGCTGCTTGACCGACGGCACCGGCTCTTCGGAGGCCAGCGCGCGGACCCACTGCAGCGGGTCGAAGCCGATAGGCCGGACCACGACGAGCTCGGCGGCGATGGGCTCCAGCATCAGCTCTGCCTCGCCGGCCAGGGTCGCCAGCTCGGCTTCGATCCCGGCGGAGGACACCAGTTCCTCAAGGGTTTCCAGCCAAGCGCTGCCCTGACCGCCGAAAGCCACCGCGTAGGGTTCGCCGGCGCTGAGCCGGTCGACAAGTGCGTGGGCGGAGTCGACCGGCAGTCCGTCGGATCCAGACTCGTCGTTCCAACCGGCGGACACTCGGTCGTGTTCGTAGATCGTCACTGGGGCTATCTCCTCGGTGCTGCTCGGGTGTTGTCGCGTACGGGCGGCCGTATGCCTGCCATGGCTGTCGGGCCCAGAGGCTCAAGTCCCCCGGGCGTTAGGCCATCGGCGATTCAGCGTCGAATCCGGCAGGGAGCCGCCTCCGGTTCAGGTTCCGGGTGGTCCAGAAAGGTGGGTGAGCATCCCTGCCGTACTAAGGGTGTCATAAGAGCAAGCGGCCATTTCTCCGCGCGATTGGTTACTGACGAGTTCTACGCACGGGTAACCCCCGGTAACGTAACACCGCGTTCGACAGCGGCAGAACGCATTCGGTACAAACTTCCTGCTGGCAGGTGGTTACGTTCGGGTAGCAACAACAATGCAGATCAAAGCAGCATTGTTATCAAATCGTTATCTAAAATCCGGGGCCGACGAAGCCCGTCGGACTGCCATGTCGCCGGTCGACATTGAGGCGACATATGTCAAGCGAACCGTACGGGTGGATCCGAAAAGTTTGCTGAAAAAGACTTACCGGTCAGTCCCACTGGCCAAATTGCGGCTTGAGGATGTGGTTGATGTCCACCCCGACTCCCCCGACGTTGCGCTTGTCGATCTCGACCTGATGCAGCTGCGCGGCGGGGTGGGCGACGCCGCCCGGGGACCCCCAATTGTGCTGCCAGAAGTAGGAGCCGAGACCGTCCTGCAACGCCCACTCGATGGTCTTGGAGTTCGCGTAGACGCCGGTGCGCTGGTGGCCGATCACCGACTCCCAGCCCCGAAGATAAGGTGCGACTTGCTGTTTGTACTGCTCGGGCGTGGGGTCGTCATCGATGGATGCATAGATCGGCGCGCCGTAGGGGCCGCCCGCGGCAACATGAAGTTGCCAGCCCCGCTTGGCGTGCTGCACACCCGCGTTCTGTCCACCCAGCCAGTCCGCGGTGTCCTGCTTGCCGTACTGGTAGCAGGACACGATCTTCATACCGTTCTGGTAGAGATCGCGGGCCTCGGGAAGCTGGATCGGCTTACCGAGCATCCACGCGCCGCCGGGGCGACGATCGGAGACGTAGCGGATCGCGCCGATTGCGCCCGCCGATCGAATGTCGGAGGCCTTGATGACGCCCGCGGCATAGTCGAGCAGCACGCCCAACGGCGCGGCACCTGCGGGCGGCGCGGCAACCAGCCCGCCCAGCCCGAGCAGCGCGGGTGTAGCAGCGGCGCATCTGAGCAGCTCGCGCCGGGACATCGACACGAATATCAGGTTACGACAGTCGTCCCAATATTCACATCAACGCCACTGGTCACATCTCTATCAATATTCACACCGACGATTCACACCGACGTCGAGAGGCGCCACCGAAGGCGCCAGCCTGTCGATCAAGAACCGTCTGGGCCGGGTAAGTCGCCCGTGCCGCGAATTTCCTTACGGCGCTTGCAGTTCAGCGTGGCTCCGCCACCTCGCGGGTGTGCCGCTCAGGCGATCGCAGCAGCCCGCTTGACGGCCTGGTCGAGCAGACCGGACAGCACGGCATGCACCAGAGCGCGGCTGTCGGACTCCTGTTGATCGGTCAAACAGTCGGCGACCGTCCCGACCGCCGACTCGGCAAGCGCGCCGACCGCAGCATCGGTCGACGCGACCACCTGGGCGATAGCGTGCAGCCACATGTGTTGATCCGGTATGTGGTCGACGACCTCCGCCAGCACCGGATCGGTCAGAACCACAGCGCCGTCGATGATTCGCACCAAACCACGCGAGACAAGGGTGCCCAAGTCAGGATCTGCTGGGGCGACCTGCAGACGACGGGCCTGTTGACCGACCGCCGTCGGCGGGATACCCAGGACGTCGACAAGGCTCTGGCCGTGCCGCAGCCCATCGAAGAACTCTGCGATGTGCGCGGAACTGAATCCTTTGCCGAGAAGCCGGCTGATCGCCGCCAGTTGGGCCAGGTGGGTGTCGCTGTAGTACGCCGAACGACCGACACGACGGGGTGGATCGAGCAACCCGCGCTCACGATAGGCGCGGATGTTCCTAGCGCTGACGCCCGAGATTCGCGCCAGATCATCCAACCGGTACTCAGCCAATCTGGCTACTCCCGCGCCGAGCCGGACAGCGATGCATTCCCCCACCCTACCCCGACAAAACGACTACGAGCGAAGTTTTGACCACAGAAACAACACAGCCGATAACTGGGCTGTCCCACGTTTCATCTGCAGATATATTGACCACCGGGCATGAATTTACACATGTCACTGCGATCACAGCCAACTATTACCTGCGCGGTCGGCGAGCCGCCGTGAGTGAATTCACCTGGCCAGAACTGGAAAGCCACCCCCGCGTGCGCGACCATGTTGCGGGATATCAAGACAAATCCGTTTGACGAAAGGCCGCGAGTGCGTCCCTGGATCGTCTGGGCCACCGGACTGCTTGCGTACATCGTCGCGGTACTCGACCGAACCACCCTCGGCGTTTCCGGCCTGCAGGCCGCCGATCGGTTTGCCGCCAATCCGAGTGTGCTGTCGAGCTTCGTCGTGCTGCAGGTGATCGTCTACGCCGGTGCGCAGGTGCCCGCCGGGTTGCTGCTCGACCGGTTCGGCTCACGCGTGCTCATCGTCTCCGGCGCCGCCCTGATGGCGACAGGCCAATTGGTGTTGGCGGTCAGCGAATCCTTGCCCGCGGCGTTCACGGCTCGCGCGATCGTGGGCCTCGGCGACGCGGTCACCTTCATCTCGGTACTGCGCCTGGTGCCGCACTGGTTCAAACCCGCGCAGGTGCCGCTCGTCACCCAGTTGACCGGCATCTGCGGGCAGTTCGGCCAGGTGCTGTCGGCAGTGCCGTTCCTGGCGCTGCTCACCGGTTCCGGCTGGACCCCGGCCTATCTCAGCGTGGCCGCTTTGGGAGTGGTGGCGATGACACTCGCGTTCGCCTTGATTCGCAACAGCCCGCACGGGCGCGTGGTCACGGTCGAGACCACCACCGTCCACGACATCCTGGCCAGCGTGAAAACGGTGTGGCTGCGGCCCGGGACACGGCTGGGCTTCTTCACTCACATGGGCACCCAGTTCTCGGTGACGGTGTTTGCGCTGATGTGGGGTGTGCCCTATCTGACCGTCGCGCAGGGCTTGTCCACGACCGCGGCCGGCTCATTGCTGACCCTCTCGGTGGCGGTCGCGATCGTCGCGGGCATCGCGATCGGGATCTTCACCGGCCGCCACCCGCATCACCGGTCGCGCCTGGTGCTCGGCATCGTTGCAAGCAACGCGCTGATCTGGACTGTGGTGCTGGCACTACCGGGCCGCGCCCCGCTATGGCTGCTGGTGGTGCTCATCGTGATCATCTCGGTGGGCGGGCCGGGTTCGATGGTCGGCTTCGACTTCGCCCGCACGTTCAATCCGAGCGCCACGCTGGGCACCGCACAGGGCATGGTCAACATGGGCGGATTCATAGCGGCACTGCTGGTCATGCAGACCATGGGAGTCATCCTGTCCCATGCCGGCGACTATTCGGCCGCGTCGTTCCGGGTGGCCTGGACCGTGCAATACGCGATCTGGGTGCTGGCCACCATCGGCATCCTGATCACCCGTAGCAAGGCCCGCAGGCTCATGCAGGTCGAGCAGGACCGGATGTTGTTGGAGAGCTTCGAGACTCACTCGCCCCGCTGATCGGCCAGCCGTCTGGCGACGATCGCTCCGGCATGCCGATGCCCCACCAGTTCGAAACCCGCCACGATGACCATCGGCGCCGCCGTCACCACGAGCAGGCACGGCGCCATAGGAACGCCCGCGGCAGCCATCGCCACCGCGATGGCCAATACCGCACCGGCGACAACCAGCAGTCCGGTGTGGAAAGCATCGAATGCGCCGACCAACAACGAATAGATGACGAACATGGCGGCGATGTAGGCCCCAACCGGAATCGCGACAGCCATCACGGTGCCCACCGCGCTCAGCGCGGACTGCTCTTCGAAGTAGTAGGCCGCGACGTGCAGCCCGGCGCCGGTCGCCACGATCGAACCGAACACCACCAAATGCAGATATCCGTACAGGAACGAGACCTCGCGGTGAGCATGTAGCAACTCGCCAGCCGGAACCAGGAAGTACACCCACCACATCCCGAACGTGAGACCTGTCCCGGCCACCGCTAGCACGACCGCGTCGGCGGACCAGCCGTGCTCACCGACCGCGGCAGACAGTGACGCCACCGTTCCGACGACACCCTCGCCGAGCGCGATGATCGCCAGCAGCCCGTATCGCTCGGCGATGTGGTGGGCATGCCAGGGCGTGCCGCCCATCCGGCGCTCGGCGAAGAATGGACCAGAGATCTCGAACGCCATCAGTACCAGTGCGCTCGCCGCGAACACCGATGCCGACGTGTTCACCAGGATCTGGCCGACCCAGCCGATCTGCGCGACGACGATCACGACCGCGTAGGTCAGGCAGGCGGACCGCCGGTCCGGATCTTGACGCGCGGCCCGCAGCCACTGGCCCACCATGGCGATCCGCATCACCACATACCCCGCCACCACGACGGTGTTGTCCACGTGTCCGCCATGTTCGATTGAGGCAAAGGTCTGCGGGAGCCCCAGTGCCAGGATGATGACGCCGACCATCTGCACCATGGTCATCAGCCGATAGATCCAGTCATCGGTGTCATACGCCGAGGCGAACCAGCTGAAGTTCATCCACGCCCACCAGATGGCGAACACCGCAAACCCGAAACCCAGCAGCCCGGCGGCCACGTGCCCCTCGGCCAGCAGATGCGCCAACTGCGCGGCCGCCACGCCGAAGGCGATTGCGAAGGTCAGGTCGAACAACAACTCCAACGGCGAGGAGACCCGGTGCAGTTCATGGGGATCACGTCCCGACATCCGGCGGATCCGGTGGGTCTGCACCGGCGAACTCGAATCGCCCTCGGCCACGTGTCAGCGTCCTCCCGATCGGTGTCGAAGGTGACGGTACCGGGGTGAGCGGCGATCCCCGCAGCGCCGGGCTGTCAGATGGCACCCAAGACCGTCCGCGCCTTCACGGTCGCTGCATAACAGGCGCAATTCGCAAGCCAGACCATGTCGTCCCTGGTCAGTGCGTGTGGCGGACGCGATGTCGGCCGACCCTGTTAACCTCGAACGAGTCCAATCTAGAGAACCGCCTCGGCAAATCTGGCGGCCTACGGCGAGCAATGATGGGGGTAGCGACACATGGTCAAGCTGTCACGCACGAATCTGGCGATCGCTGTCTGTGGCGTCGCGTTGTCCGTGCCCTTGTCTGTCGGTGTCGCATCAGCGGCACCCGACTTCGGTCCGGTGATCAACACGACGTGCACCTATGACCAGGTCATCGCGGCGCTCAACGCGCAGCAGCCCGCGCTGGCCGAGGAGTTCAACACATCGCCGTTCGCACAGGGCGCGCTGCGCAGCTTCCTGGCCTCACCGCCGTCCGATCGCCAACAGACAGTCGCACAGTTGGAGAGCAGCCCGGCGGCTTCGCAGTACTTCGGGCCGATCAGCTCGATCGCCGGGAGCTGCAGCAACTACTGAGAGACCGCGGCTCTGGTCGCGGTTCCGACATCGGTGACCGGGTCCGGGAGGTTCGGGTTTTACCCGACAAGTTCGACCAGTGTGGCGTTTGCCGTACCGCCGCCCTCACACATGGTTTGCAATCCGTATCGAATTCCCTTGTCGCGCATGTGATTGATCATCCGTGTCATCAAGACCGCACCTGACGCTCCGAGCGGATGCCCCAGCGCGATCGCACCGCCCAGCGGGTTGAGCTTGGCTTCGTCGGCACCCGTTTCGACGAGCCAGGCCAGCGGCACCGGCGCGAAGGCTTCGTTGACCTCGAACACACCGACTTCGTCGAGCCGAACGCCGGCCTTGTGCAGCACTTTCTCGGTGGCCGGGATCGGGCCGGTCAGCATCAGCACCGGGTCGGCGCCGGTGACTGCGCCGGCACGGTACCGCACGATCGGCGAAAGCCCCATCGCCACAGCGTTTTCCTCAGTCATCACCAACAACGCTGCCGCGCCATCGGAGATCTGCGACGAGTTGCCGGCATGGATGACGCCGTCCTCGACGAACGCGGGCTTGAGCTCGGCCAGCTTCTCGACCGTGGTTCCCCGCCGCACGCCCTCGTCGTCCACCACGGGGTCGCCGTCATCGGGGAACACCGTGATCGTCTGCGTCTCGAAGACACCGCTGTCCTGCGCGGCAGCAGCCCGTTCGTGCGATGCCACGGCGTACTCGTCAAGTCGGGTTCGATTGAAACCCCATCTCTGCGAGATCATTTCAGCCGAAATGCCCTGGTTGAAGGTGAAACCCCGGTACCGGTCGAGTACTTGCGGGCCATATGGCTGACCGGTGGCGCGTGCCGCTCCGAGTGGGACCCGGCTCATCACCTCGACCCCGCCGGCAATCACGACGTCCTGTTGACCCGACATCACCGCCTGCACTGCGAAATCCAGTGCCTGCTGGCTGGATCCGCAGGCCCGATTGACCGTGGTGCCGGGGATGTGTTCGGGCCAACCCGCCGCGAGCACCGAGTAGCGGCCGATGTTGCTCGACTGGTCACCGACCTGCGAGACGCAACCCCACACCACGTCATCGACGATGTTGGGATTGATGCCGGCACGCTCGACGAGCGCGTTGAGCACGAGTGCGGACAGATCGGCGGCGTGGAACCGGGACAATCCACCGTTGCGTTTGCCGACAGGCGTGCGGACGGCTTCGACGACGACGGTTTCGCGCACGACAGTTGCTCCGATCTAGGACTTGGCCTTCGGGTAGGCCGAGGCCGTCAGTTCCACGTCAGCGAGCTCACAAGCTCACATAACCATGCCGCCATCGATCGGGCAGCATGAGAATGTTCTTTGTTCTGCCAGAAAGTCGAAGTCTCCGATACGCCTACCGCGACGATGCCGACATCACGATGGCAAGGTGCCCTTCCGATACAGTCAGCGCATGTTCGCCCGACTCGACAACCATCCGAGCCGCCGGTGACCACCGCCGGCGAAGAACCCGCGTAGAAGCAACGGGCGGTCGAGCGGTCGATCAAAACCGCCAAACTGCGAGTAGCGCAGCGCGTTCAGCGCTTCCTGGATGCCGCGCAGGCGATCATCATCGAAAAGGGCAGCACCGACTTCACGGTGCAAGAGGTCGTCGACCGTTCGCGGCAGTCGCTGCGGAGCTTCTACCTCCAATTCGACGGCAAGCACGAGCTGCTGTTGGCGCTGTTCACCGAACTCATGGAGGAAGCCGCCGACGCCGGCGTGCTGCGCGAAGGCATCGATACGCGTCGGATGGCCGCGATGACCATGCAGACGGTCATGTTCGTCGCGCAGTCGAGCGGCGGCGCCGACGGCACCGGGCCCTACCCGATCACCGCCGACGAAGTGTGGGAATTCTGCGCCCAAGGGTTCGCCGCCGAGTAAACGAGAACTACATTCTCGTACCATCGCGGCGGCATCGTGGCGCGGTCGCGATCAGCGAGACACTTCTCCTGACCAGTTCGTCGCCGGAGGTACGCGGTCAGTCCTCACCATGCCGGCCGCTCGGGATGCGGTGGCGGCGATCAGCCGGGCGTTGGGCTCATCGACCTCCTGCACCCAGCGCCGCGCGGCCTCCACGGATTTGCCGAACCGGATGTGACGGTCGATGAGCCGACGCACCCGCGCTGCGTCATCGACTGTGCAGTACCAGATCTCGTCGATCTCGGCTGCGACTGCGCGCCATTGCGGCGCATCGAGAAGAAGGTAGTTCCCCTCGGTGATGACCACCCGGGCTGCGGGCGCGACCCCGATCGCGCCGGCTATGGGCTGCTCGAGCTCCCGCTCGAAGGCCGGCGCGTAGACCACGTCACCGCGCGGACTGCGGATCCGTCGCAGCAGTGCCGAGTACCCGGCGGCGTCGAAGGTGTCGGGCGCGCCCTTGCGGGACAGCCGACCGAGGCGACCCAACTCGGCATCGGCGAGGTGGAATCCGTCCATCGGCACGTGGGCGACAACGGCCGCGCCCAGCCGCGCCGTGGTGGCGGCGACCACGGCCTCGGCGAGCGTGGTCTTGCCAGCACCGGGCGGCCCGGCGATCCCGACGATCGACGTGCCGGGCTGCTCGGCGTGCGCAACGACGCGGGCGACGAGATCATCAAAACCGATGTGTTCGATGACGTCATTGTGGCCGTTTGCGGGCGAACAAATCATCCGACCCGCGACCAGCGTGCTCGTGATGGCTTGCACACCTCAGCCGGTGTAGCCGATTCGCCGGCTGATCTGCTCGGCCGCTTCGATGGCCACACGAGCGATCTCATCGAACCGGGACTGCTCCAGCCGATAGGCCGGACCCGAAATACTCAGCGAGGCAATGACGGACCCGTTGTGATCGCGCACCGGGGCCGCCACCGCGTTGAGTCCGGTCTCGAGTTCCTCGCACGTCGGCGCCCATCCCTGTTCCCTGGCGGCTTCGAGTTCGGTACCGAGACTGGCGAAATCGACGATGGTACGAGGAGTGTAGGAGTCCAGCCTGCGGCCCAGCCGGGCCCGCACCTCCGAGGGCGGCAGCGCGGCCAGCAGGATCTTGCCACTGGACGTGGCGTGTGCGGGGCAGCTCTGGCCGACCCAGCTGCGCAGCGCGATTTCACCCCGGCCGACGGATTCGACGATATTGATGATCCGGCCCCCGTCGAGAATCGCGATGTTGGTGCTCTCACCGGTCCTCTCCGCGACCTGATCACAGATGTCCTGGGACTGCTTGACCAGGTCCATCCGAGCAGTGGTCGATCCGGCCAGTCGCACGATCGAGAAACCCAGCTGGTATTTGCCGCGGTCGGACAGTTGCTCGACGAATCCCCGTGATTCCAGGACCGCGATCAGCCGGGACACCGTCGACTTGTGGACGCCGATCTCGGCCGCGATCTCGGTGACCCCGGCCGTCTGCAGCTTGGCCAGGATCTCGAGCACCTGCAGGGCACGGTCGACCGACTGGACAGCCGCGGCCGGCTGACGGCTGTTGCTGGGCACGCTCATAGCGCGTCCAGTGTAAGGGTGCAAGGCGAGCATATGAGTCTTCCGTTCAGCCTGCCGCACCCGCCGCTAGCCCTTCGGCCGGGTGTCGCCCAGTTTGTCCAGCGTCCACCGATGAAACTCCCCGATGTGGTGCTCGGCGGGTACCAGTACCCCCCCGTTTCGGTACGCCCGCGACGACATCGCCGGTTGCGTACGTTCACAGGCGTCGAAATCCTGTTGGTTGACCCGGTGGAACAGCTCCATCGAATGCTCGACGTCGCGACCCGAGGCCACCACGTCGGGACTGAACAGCCAATCGCACTCCACGATTGTGCGGTCAGCGGCCAGCGGGAACATCCGATGCAGGATCACGTGATCGGGCACGAGGTTGATGAATACCGTCGGCCGCACCGTGATCGCGTAGTACTTGCGTTGCTGATCGTCGGTCACCCCGGGAATCGTGTCGAAACCGGCCCGACCATCGATGGTGAACCCGTCGATGTCCTCGCCGAACGCGGCACCGTGGCCGACGAAGTACTGGGCGGCAAGGCCGTCGGCGAATTCCGGCAGCACTTCGGTGAGCTCAGGGTGAATGGTGGCGCAGTGGTAGCACTCCATGAAGTTTTCGACGATGAGCTTCCAGTTGGCGGCGACGTCGTAGACGACGCGGCGGCCCACCGACAACTCATCTACGTGGTAGTGGTCGATCGCGGTCGGATCACCCAGCCGCTCAGTGACGGCACCGATCACGTCGGTCTCGAAAGACGGCGGCTCTTCGGCCAGACAGACCCAGGCGTAGCCGAGCCACTCACGGAGCGCGACCGGCACCAGACCGTATTCGGTGCGGTCGATGTCGACGCCATTGTCGTCCTTCAGCGCGCCCAGATTGGGCGCCGCGACCAGCTTGCCGTCCAGCCCGTAGGTCCAGGCATGGTATGGGCAGCGCAGATGGCGCTTGACTGCGCCGGAGTCCTCGGTGCACAGCATCGCTCCGCGATGCCGGCAGATGTTCAGGAAGGCACGTAGCTGCTTGTCTCGGCCACGGACGATCAGCACGCTCTCCCGGCCTACCTGGACCTTGCGGAAATCTCCCGGGTCGGGCAGATCCGCACTGCGCACCGAGCAGAACCACATTGCCTCGAAGATGTTCTCTTGCTCGGCGCGGAAAATCCCAGGGTCGTAATAGTATTCGCCGCCCAGCGTCCGAACCAGGGTTCCCCCGTCAGGGTTGCCACCCGTCGCTGCCGGAGCGGGGTTGTCGATTGTCGTCATGAATTCACCAATCGTCGTGTGTCGAAGAGTCCGATGGGATGGGCTGCGGCATCGGTGGTGGCGACCTTGCGCATCTTGCCTCCGAGCTGTTGCTGAATACGCAACGTGCGCGTCATTCGCATCAATAATCGCCCACGGTCCAGGCCATGTCAACGGATTGACGTGAGGCGGCTCACACTGGCATACTGTTGCGTTATAAGAGTGTGTTGCGTCTATCGCAACAAAGAAAGGACTGGCCGTGGATGCGTCTTCTGTGCCGCTGACCGAGCCGATCTCCGGCCGTATCGTCGTCGGGCAACTCGATGCACTACCGGTCGGCGAGGTACTCACCGTGCGGTTACCGGGGCTGGATCCGATCACAATCTTCCACACCGACTCTGGACTGTTCGCCATCGATGACACCTGCACCCATCAGGACGCGTCGCTGGCCGACGGCTGGGTCGAGGACTGCACCGTGGAGTGCCCGCTACACGAGTCCTGTTTCGACCTGCGCACGGGCGAGGTATCCGGCCCGCCCGCGAAAATTGCAGTACGCACCTATGGCGTCGGCGCCGAGGACGGTCAGATCTGGCTCGAGGTGGACGCGGCATGAGCTGCCCGACATCGGTCGTGGTGGTCGGCGCATCCCTGGCCGGACTATCCACTGTCCGCGAGCTGCGTGCGGCCGGCTACCAAGGCCCGGTCACCGTCATCGGCGACGAGCCGCACATGCCGTACGACCGTCCGCCGCTGTCCAAGGAGTATCTGACCGGCCAGCCGTCGATCGAGCTGGCCGAGTCGGATGACATCGACGCCCTGCAAGCCAATTGGGTGCTTGGCCGCGCCGCCGTGGGACT
Organism: Mycobacterium sp. 155; assembly: GCF_000373905.1. Taxonomy (NCBI): domain Bacteria; kingdom Bacillati; phylum Actinomycetota; class Actinomycetes; order Mycobacteriales; family Mycobacteriaceae; genus Mycobacterium; species Mycobacterium sp. 155. The sequence continues at coordinate 509,288 of NZ_KB892705.1, read as the reverse complement.
GACATCCGATGCCAGCGGCGGCCATACCGTGACGCTCGACGACGGCAGCACGCTGACCGCCGAGGCGGTCGTGCTCGCCACCGGAGCGCGGGCTCGTTCACTACCCGGTTGTCGGCCACTGCCCGGCGTGCACACGTTGCGCACGGTCGACGATGCGCGTGCGCTGCGCGGTTCCCTCGAGAACGCACGGCGGCTGGTGGTCGTGGGTGCCGGGTTCATCGGAGCCGAGGTCGCCAGCACCGCAGCGAGCCGCGGCGTCGAAGTCACCGTCGTCGAGATGTCCACGGCGCCACTGGTCGGCGTCCTCGGCGAAGAAGTGGCGACGGCATGTACGGCGCTGCACGGGCTGAATGACGTGACATTGCTGACCGGCGTCTGCGTGTCCGGGGTGACCGGCGAAGAGCGCGTGACGGGCGTGGTGCTCGACGACGGCACCGAACTGGCCGCCGACGTGGTGGTCGTCGGGATAGGTGCGATCCCCAACACCGAGTGGTTGACGCATTCGGAGATCGCCGTCGAGAACGGATTTCGCACCGATGACGGCTGCCGTACCGGGGCACCCGGCGTGTATGCGGTCGGCGACTGCGCGACGTCCTTCAACGTCCATCTCGGAGCCCACCACCGCAGTGAGCATTGGACGAACGCCACCCAACAAGCCCGCGTCGTCGCGTCGGCGATCCTCGGTGCGCCGCAGGGACCACCCGCCGCACCGTACTTCTGGTCGAAACAGTATGGGCGCCAACTGCAATTCGCCGGGCACCGCCAACCTGGGGATACCGTCCGGTTCATCGACGGCGATCCCGGCTCCGCATCATTCGTGGCACTCTACGAACGCGACGGCGTCGCGACGGCCGTGTTCGCCATGGACAATCCGCGGTTGTTCACCCGGCACCGCAAGCTCATCGAGCGTCAACTCGCCGAGCAGGTTGCCGCCCGCACCGCCGCTGCGCACACCGCGGGGTTCGGGGCCGACGGGCTATCGGACGAACTGGCAGCCACCTGAAGAACCACGAGCAAGATGCTGTGAGCACAGGTCAACTCGGTGCTCGATACGGATTGTGGTTGGGCACAGATGATCTCGGTGCCACCTCGGCAAGCCTCGCCGGCGATTCCGTCCCAGCAGAATGGTTCGTCGGGTAGCAGGGCGTCGTCGACGTGACGGCACTAGCCGCAGGCTCAGCCCGCCGCCCATTCCTTGGCCGCGTCGAGCTCATCAAGGCCAAAGACTCGGAGCTCGCCGGGAACCATCCAGGCGAACGCATGCATGGCGTGGGCCACCCAATCCTTGTCCGACACAACGGCAATCCGTTTGAACGCCGAGTGATGGTGGGCCACCAGCCCGAGTCCGAGTTTGAGATCCTCGATCAGTCCGCCGGGCCCAAAGCCCGCATAGTCCGAATCGATGACCTCGACGATCCGGATCTCACTATTCTTCGACAGGTCGTCCATAGCCGGTCGGAACTGCCGCATCTCATCGCCGCTGACATGACCCGACACCCGAACCCCGAACACCCCGTCTGGCAGGTCGGGCAGTAATTCGATCATTGGTCTCCTCCTGACATGAGTCTTACCAGGCACATCCATCTTCCCAGATGCAGCAATCCCCCGTGATTCGTCGGAGTCGACTGGTAGACAGTCCGGTTCGGTCCAATCATCTGGGGTGGTCAGTGACTTGCGCAGTATGTCGAGCAACCTGGAATTCTCCAGCCAAGATCTGCGGGGGCACACGGTTCTCTGCAGAAGTCCTTGACCCAGAGACTGTTTGAGACCGACTCGACCTGGTCACCGCCCTTGAACATACCCAGGCTCCGCGCCAAGCCGCCAACGCTCGATGACCTGAACAGGCGACGTCGACAACGTCGTCGCCATTCTCAACGCGGTGAAGTCGAACGCGGCTCCCGTGGAGGCCCAAAGGGACCTAACAGTGCGCGAGGGGGGACTCGAACCCCCACGCCCTAAGGCAATGGAACCTAAATCCATCTCGTCTGCCAGTTCCGACACTCGCGCGTTTGCGCATCAGCCTAGCGCCCCGTCGTGCTGCTCAATCTGTCGGTGTCACTCGCTACGTTGACATCAACGCCCCCGAAAAGGACGGACATGCCGTCCGCCAGCCCGAAGGTCTGACGGATGCGAGCTGATCCAGGACCGCGCGGTACCGTGGACTAATGTCCACTACAAGGCGTAGGAGGCCGGCGCTCATCGCGTTGGTCTGCCTGGGCGCGGCTGGCTGTATGGGGCTGGCCTGGTGGCAGTGGACGCGGTATGAATCGGTCTCGGGTAGCTTCCAGAACCTGGGCTACGCCCTGCAGTGGCCGATGTTCGCCGCCTTCTGCTTCTATGCGTATTACAAGTTCGTCCGTTACGAGGACACTCCACCACAACCGGTGGCAAAGCAGACCGAGATCCCTGCCGGGCTACTACCCGAAAGGCCAAGGCCTGCAACACAAGACGACGATCAGGTGATGAGCGAGTACAACCGCTACCTCGCTGAACTGGCCAAGCGCGATGCCGAGAAGAAAGACAGGACCGACAGATGACGGCACCCGAACCGGACACCGAAGTCACCACGCCCAAGGACACTATCCGTAAAGCGCTGCTGGGCTACCGCGTGATGGCCTGGGCCACGGGTCTGTGGTTGATCGCACTCTGCTACGAGATGGTGCTCAAGTACATCGTCCAGGTGGACAACCCGCCCAGTTGGATCGGCATCGTTCACGGCTGGGTGTACTTCGTCTACCTGCTGTTCACCGCGAACCTCGCGGTCAAGATCCGCTGGCCTCTCGGCAAGACCATTGGCACTCTGCTCGCCGGCACCATCCCGCTGCTGGGCATCATTGTCGAGCACTTCAACACCATCGCCATCAAAGAGCGCTTCAGCCTCTGAGACAGACACCGTGCGACTGGCTCGCAGCACCCGCGCCCGAACGCGGCACCAATGTCACGCTGGAGTGGCGTTCGAAGCCGAGAGCCACGCTGGCGTGACAAAGTGGACGCTCGCCGTCGCCAAGCTACTCGCCGGCCAACTCCCGCAACGCCGGTACCAATAACGCGAGCGCCCGGCCGCGGTGCGACACGGCATCCTTCTCAGCGGGGGTCAGCTCGGCTGCCGTCAGGGTTGACCCATCGGGTAGGAACACCGGGTCATAGCCGAAGCCGCCGTCGCCGCGGGGTTCGCGGGTGACCGTCCCGGGCCACTCGCCGCGCACCACCGTCGAACCGGAGGCAGACACCAGGGCACAGGCCGAGACGAAAGCCGCGCCCCGCCGTTCGTCAGGGACATCCGCCAATTGCCCCAGCAGCAGTGCGGTGTTGGCGGCGTCGTCGCCGTGCAACCCCGACCACCGCGCCGACAGCACACCGGGCATGCCGTTCAAGGCCGCGACGGCGATCCCGGAATCGTCGGCCACACAGGCCAGACCGGTTGCCCGGAACCCGTCGGTGGCCTTGGCGAGCGCGTTGTCCTCGAACGTCGCGCCGGTCTCGGGTGCCTCGTCGAAAGGCGCCACGTCGGCCAGGGACAGCAGCGAAAGTCCCGACACTCCGGCGGCATCCAACACGCGCCGAAGCTCGGCGAGCTTCTTCGGGTTGCGGCTCGCGACCAGCAGCTCAGGCATTCAAGCTCAGCTTCCGAAGGCTTTCTTCGGGGCCGGGCCTTCCGGCAGCACACCGGGGTACGGCAACTCCAGTACCTCCCGCTGGATCACGAACAGCTGCTCGCATGCGCCGAGCGCGGCGTCCAACAGCTTGTCCAGCGTCGACCGCGGGAAGGTCGCACCTTCGCCGGTGCCCTGGACCTCGACGAGCGTTCCGGTGTCCGTGGCTACGACGTTCATGTCCACCTCGGCACGGGAATCCTCGATATAGGGCAGATCGACCCGCACGCGGCCGTCGACCACGCCGACCGACACCGCCGCGATGGCACACGACAGCGGCCGCGGATCTGAGAGCCGTCCCGCAGCGGCCAGGTAGGTCACCGCATCGGCCAGCGCGACGTAGGCCCCGGTGATGGCTGCGGTGCGGGTGCCGCCATCGGCCTGCAGCACATCGCAGTCGATGGCAATGGTGTTCTCCCCCAACGCCCCCAGGTCGATGCACGCCCGCAGCGAGCGGCCCACGAGCCTGCTGATCTCCTGCGTGCGACCGCCGATGCGACCCTTGACCGACTCTCGATCCGACCGGTCGTGGGTGGCGGCCGGCAGCATCGCGTATTCGGCGGTCAGCCAGCCCTGCCCGGTCCCCTTGCGCCAGCGCGGCACGCCTTCGGTCACCGACGCGGTGCACATGACACGGGTCTGGCCGAATTCCACCAGTACCGAGCCTGCCGGGTGATTGGTGAAGCCGCGGGTGATAACTACCGGCCGCAGTTCATCGTCGAGGCGGCCATCTTCTCGTCTGGACACCCGCCAACCCTATCGGGTGATGTCGAATACCTCGCCGCACACCACGGCGTGCACCGGACCGTCGAACTCGGCCTTGGCCTCGCTGATCACGTCCTCGCGCGAGGTCCACGGCGGAATGTGGGTCAGCAGCAACTCGCCCACGCCGGCCGCGGCAGCAGCGCGACCGGCCTCGGCGCCCGACAGATGCAGCCGCGGCGGCCGGGACGGATCATCGGTCCACGATGCCTCGCACAGGAACACGTCGGCACCGCGCGCCAGATCCACAAGCGCGTCGCAGAAGCCGGTATCCCCGCTGTACACCAGCGTCGCACCGAACGGGTCGGTGAACCGCATGCCATACGACTCGGTGGGATGGCATACCAACCGTGGCGTGATAGTCACTGCACCCAGCTCGACAGATTCGCCGTCCACCCAGTTGCGGACGTCGAAGATATCGGTGAAGTCATCGATCTCGCCACCCTCGGGCGACGACGCCGCACCCAGCCGCGCCCAGGTGTTGGCGGGCCCGTACATGATGCCGCGCTCGGTGGCCGGCGTCGGGTGGTAGCGCCGCCAGACAAAGAGTCCGGGCAGGTCGAGGCAGTGATCGGCATGCAGATGCGACAGCAACACGTTGACGGCATTGGGGTCGGCGTGGCGTTGCAACGCCCCCAGTACGCCCCCGCCGAAGTCGAGGACCATCGGGACGGTGTCCGGCGCGGTGACGAGATATCCCGACGCCGGCGAGTCTGGGCCGACAACGCTGCCGGAGCATCCCAGGACGGTCAAACGCACAGTGCCTAGCTTGCCATGCCTGGCATGCATGTCGCCAAGACATGGCCGGTTTGAGCGACGGGGATCATGTTCCAGCGCCGGCGTGACGCCCCACCTGCCGGACGCCGTCGAGGCTCGGTCCCAGGAACCGGGCCGCCAGGGCGGTGAACGCCTCCGGATCGCCGGTTGCTTCGAAGATTCGTCGGGCCGGGGAAACCCCGTGCGGTTTCAGCAAATCGAGTTCGGTGAGCACCCGCAGCAGATCCTTGGCGGTCTCCTCGGCCGAGGACACCAAAGTGACATGGTCGCCCATCGCCAGCTGGATCAGTCCCGACAGCATCGGGTAGTGCGTGCAGCCCAGCACCAGGGTGTCCACCTCGGCACGCTGCAGCGGCTCAAGGTATCCCTCGGCCAGGCCGAGTACCTGCCGCCCGCTGGTCACGCCGCGCTCGACGAAGTCGACGAACCGTGGGCAGGCCACGCCGATGACCTCGGTGTCGCGAGCGGCGGCGAAAGCGTCCTGGTACGCCCGCGACGCGATGGTCGCCGCGGTGCCGATCACGCCGATGCGGCCGTTGTGCGTGGCGGCCACTGCGCGACGCACCGCCGGCAGGATCACCTCGACCACCGGCACCGGGGCGTACCGTTCCCGCGCGTCGCGCAGGCACGCCGAGGACGCGGTGTTGCACGCGATCACCAAGGCCTTGACCCCGCGGGCGACCAGGTCGTCACCGATCGCCAGAGAGTGCGCTCGAATCTCCGGAATGGTCAGTGGCCCGTACGGTCCGTTGGCCGTGTCACCGACGTAGACGATGTTCTCGTCGGGCAGCTGATCGATGATGGCGCGGGCGACGGTGAGCCCACCGACACCGGAATCGAAAATCCCGATCGGCGCGAGCGGGTCTCTCATGAGGTCAGCTGGTTGGTCGGCTTGCGAAGTTGGCGGGCCTTACGTTCGGGCCCCGACAACAGATACGCCGCAATCACACCCGCAACGGCCCCGCACAGATGTCCCTGCCACGAGACCCCGCCACAGGTGTTGAGCTCGGGAATCGCTCCCCACAGCACGCCGCCGTAGATGAACAGCACCAGCACGCCCACGACGATCTGCCAGAGGTGGCGGGTGAACCAGCCGAACACCATCAGAAATGCCAGCCAGCCGAAGATCAGCCCGGATGCCCCGATGTGGTTGGTCGGCAGGGTGCATCCGCCCACATCGCCGATCAGCCAGGTGCCGAAGCCGCCGAGGATCCAGACGATGGCCGTCGCCCAGACGAACCGGCTCATCCCGGCCAGCGTCACGAGGAAGCCCAGCACGAGCGCCGGAACGGTGTTGGCCATGAGGTGCTGCCAGTTGGCGTGCAGCAACGGCGCGAACAGAATGCCCCACAGGCCGTCGGCCTCCAGCGGCCGGATGCCGTTGCGGTCCAGCCGCCCGCCGGAGAGCTGATCAGCCAGTTCGATGACGTAGAGCAGCGCGACGAAGGTGAGCATGGTGATGCCGCCGACCTTCCACGCCGGAGGCTTGTTCGGCGTGGTCGGAACCGGCAGACCCGGGCTGTTCATGCTCATGCCCGCACCTCTATGCCCACAACTGCCCTTCCAACGCGTCTTCCGCGTCATCCAGGCTACCGGCGTAGGCACCGGTCGACAGATACTTCCATCCGGCGTCGGCCACCACGAACGCGATGTCCGCGCGCTCACCCGCCTCGACCGCCTTGGCCCCCATCCCCAGCGCGGCGTGCAACACCGCGCCGGTGGAGATGCCGGCGAAAATGCCTTCCCGGGTCACCAGGTCGCGGGTGCGCTTGACGGCGTCGTAGGACCCGACGGAGAAGCGGGTGGTCAGCACATCGGGGTCGTAGAGCTCGGGGATGAAGCCCTCGTCGATGTTGCGCAGCGCGTACACCCCCTCGCCGTAGCGGGGTTCGGCGGCGACGATCCGCACGCCGGGCACATGTTCACGCAAGAACCGGCCGGTGCCCATCAGAGTGCCCGTGGTGCCCAGCCCGGCGACGAAGTGGGTGATCTCCGGCAGATCGGCCAGCAGCTCCGGACCGGTGCCGTGATAATGCGCATCGGAGTTGGCCGGATTCCCGTATTGGTACAGCATCACCCATGACGGGTTTTGCGCGGCAAGCTCTTTGGCCGTCGCCACAGCGGTGTTGGAACCGCCTTCGGCCGGGCTGAAGATGATGCGCGCGCCGTAGAGCTCCAGGATCTGGCGGCGCTCGATCGAAGTGTTCTCCGGCATCACGCAGATCATGTTGTAGCCCTTGAGCAGGGCCGCCATCGCCAGCGAGATTCCGGTGTTGCCACTGGTCGGTTCCAGGATGGTGGCCCCGGGTTCCAACAGCCCGTCGTGTTCGGCCTGTTCGATCATCCGCAGCGCAGGTCGGTCCTTGATCGAGCCGGTCGGATTGCGGTCCTCCAGCTTGGCCCACAACCGTACGTGTGGCGTTCCGTCATCGCCGTCGTCCCAGCGGGGTGAGAGGTTCTGCAGTCCGACCAGCGGTGTGTCGCCGAGGGCCTGCAACAGTGAATCGTGCCGTGCCATGCGTTACCCGCCAGCGACGGCCGGCAGGATGGTCACCGAGTCGCCGTCGGCGATCGCGGTGTCCAGGCCGCCGGAGAATCGCACGTCCTCGTCGTTGACATAGATGTTGACGAAGCGGTGCAGCTTGCCGTTATCGACCAGCCGGTCGGAGATGCCCGAATAGTTAGCCTCCAGATCGCTGATCACCGCGGCCAGCGTGTCGCCGGAGGCGTTGACCCGCTTCTGCCCACCGGTGTGCGGACGCAGGATAGTCGGGATCGAGACAGAAATAGACATGCGGCGGTTTCCTTCTACAGCTTGATACTGCTCATTGGTACTGCTCGACGATCTGGACGGGTTCCTCGGTGACGACACCGTCGAGGATGCGGTAGCTGCGCAGTTCATGCTCGTTCGGGTCACGGGTCGAGATCAGCACGTAATGCGCGTCGGGCTCTTGGGCCAACGAGATGTCGGTGCGGCTCGGATAGGCCTCGGTCGCGGTGTGCGAGTGGTAGATGACGACGGGCACCTCGTCAGCCTCGTCCATCCCGCGCCACACCTTGAACTGCTCCATCGAGTCGAACCGGTAGAACGTCGGCGACCGCTCGGCATTGGCCATGGAGATGAACCGGTCGGGCTGGTCGGAACCCTCGGCCCCCGCGATCACCCCGCACGCCTCGTCAGGATGGTCCGCCCGCGCATGGGCCACCATGGCCTCGACAAGGTCACCGCGGATCACCAGCACAGCACGGCTCCCTTCATTCGAACGCTCCCGGCAACATGTCACGGTAGGTGGGTATTCCTGCCACCGCATCCGCAGCCAGCACCCCGACCAGAACCGCGCGGGCCAGCACGTCGGCGGCGGCCGCCCCGATCTGAGCCACCAACATGGTCTCGGGCGACATCGCGGCGGGGGTTCGCGGATCCGGTTCGACCACGACGGAACCGGTGGCCAGCGCGAAGACCGTATCGCCATCCAGCGGGGTGTGGCAGGGCGAGATGGCGCGGGCCAGCCCGTCGTGCGCGGCCACCGCGACGCGACGACACGCCGCCGGGCTCAGCGCGGCGTCGGTGGCGACGACTGCGATGGTGGTGTTGAGCGGGCTCAATTCGATGTGCCGGTCGGCGTAGGCGGCGAGCTGGTCCGCGGGTGGCGCGACCAGCCCGAATTCCTCGGTCAGCGCGGCCATCCATGGCAGCCCCGTGGCCGGGTCCGCGACATCGCCTACGGCGTTGACGATCACCAATGCCCCCACGGTCGCCCCGTTGGCCAGGACGGTCGATGCCGTGCCGACTCCGCCTTTGAGCACACCGGCCCTGGCACCTACGCCCGCGCCGAAGGTACCGAGCCCGAATTCCGTGCCTGCCGCGTCGGCCGCCGCGTAGCCGAACTCTGCGGTCGGCCGGTTGGCCCAACCGCCGACCGGCAGATCGAAGATGACCGCGGCCGGCACGATCGGCACCACTCCGCCGTCCATCGCCACGCCGCGGCCGCGTTCCTCCAGCCAGGTCATCACGCCGTCGGCAGCGGCCAGGCCGTACGCACTACCGCCGGACAGCACCACGGCGTCGACGTGGCGGACCGTGTTGATCGGGTCGAGCAGATCGGTCTCCCGGGTGCCCGGCGCACCGCCGCGGCCGTCGACGGCGCCGACAGTGCCTGGTGGCGCGATCACGACGGTCGTACCCGCCGCCCAACCGGCGCCCAGGGTCGCATCCGGGTCGATGCGGTGATGGTGGCCGACCAGGATTCCGCCGACATCGGTGATCGAGCCCATCTACTTGCCCATGAGTCCCAGGACGAGGTACTCCTGCAGCACCGTCAACCACTGGTATACGTCCAGATGCCCCGCCATCGGGTGCTCCCGGGGCAACCGGTGCGACCCGTCCGGCCCGATATCGAGCATGGTGCCGAGCGCCAGCCGGACGTCGTTGACCGCGGCCGCCCACGCCTGCGCGTCGCTCTCGGTCAGCTCGAACTTGCCGCCGCCGTCCGGAACCGTTTCCAGCAGCCGTTGCGCCGCATCGCGTTTGGCGTCGATGATCGCGGGTTCGTGCAGGCCGCGCAGCGCGCCGTTGAGACTTTCGGCCGTGCCGGAGCCGGCCGGGTGCTCGGTGGCCGGCCGGTAGAAATCAGGGAGCAGCCGGCGCAGGGTTTCGTCCTGCGGCGGCTGCGGATTGCCGGTCCGGATGCCGGTGATGGCGTGCAGTTCGTCTGCGGGCACGGAGGATTCACGCTCCTCGAGCATGCCCAGCAGTGAGGTCACCAGGTTCCGCAGCAATACCGCCTCATGGGCGGCCAACGACGAGCGGAACCGCGGGCCGTCAGCGGTCTGGACCCGCTTCCATTTGCGCACAGTCGATCAGCGGTCCTGCGCCAAGGTCGCCCACAACCCGGCGGCGTGCAGTTTCGACACGTCGATCTCCATGGATTCACGGCTACCCGCCGACACGACGGCCCTGCCCTCGTTGTGCACCTGCAGCATGAGCTTGGTGGCGTGTGGCTCGCTGTAGCCGAAGAGCTTCTGGAAGACGTAGGTCACATATGTCATCAGGTTGACGGGATCGTCCCAGACGATGGTCACCCAGGGACTGTCGGTGGCCTCCACCCCGGCGACATCAACTTCTTCCCGGGTACCCGGACGGGCCTTCGCCGGTGTAACCATGGGCTCACAATACCGGCGAGATACCCAAACCCCGAAACGGCTACGGTTGCTGCTGTGACGGTCGCTTTGCTCACCGACAAGTACGAGTTGACCATGCTCGCCGCCGCGCTTCGGGACGGTACCGCGCACCGCCGAACCACGTTCGAAGTCTTTGCCCGCAGGTTGCCCGACGGCCGCCGCTACGGCGTGGTGGCGGGTACCGGGCGCTTCGTGGAAGCGTTGGGACAGTTCAGGTTCGACGCCACCACGTTGGCCGGCCTGGATTTTCTCGACGACGCGACGCTGGCGTACCTTGCCGACTACCGGTTCCGGGGGGACATCGACGGCTATGCCGAAGGTGAGTTGTACTTCCCCGGTTCGCCGGTGCTGTCGGTGCACGGCAGTTTCGCCGAGTGCGTGATCCTCGAAACGCTGGTGCTGTCAATCTTCAACCACGACACGGCGATCGCCTCTGCCGCGGCTCGGATGACCACCGCCGCGGCGGGGCGACCCATGATCGAGATGGGTTCGCGACGTACCCACGAACAGGCAGCTGTCGCAGCGGCCCGCGCGGCCTACCTGGCCGGTTTCGCCGGCTCTTCGAACCTGGAGGCCCAGCGCCGCTATGGCGTGCCCGCCATGGGCACCGCGGCACATGCGTACACCCTGCTGCACACGACCCCTTCGGGGTCGGACGAGCAGGCCGCGTTCCGTGGCCAGGTGGCCGCTCTCGGCACCGGCACAACGTTACTGGTGGACACCTACGACATCACCGCGGGAGTGGCGAACGCGATCGCGGTGGGCGGCACCGAGCTCGGGGCGGTGCGCATCGACTCGGGTGACCTGGGTGTGCTGGCCGGCCAGGTCCGCGCCCAGCTCGACGACCTGGGCGCGACGTCGACGCGCATCGTGGTCTCCGGCGACCTCGACGAGTTCGCGGTCGCCGCCCTGCGCGCCGAACCCGTCGACAGCTACGGCGTCGGCACCTCGGTGGTGACCGGTTCGGGGGCACCGACCGCCAGCATGGTCTACAAGCTCGTCGAGGTGGATGGCATCCCCGTGGCCAAGCGCAGCAGCCATAAAGAATCGCACGGCGGGCGCAAACAGGCACTGCGCCTGGCCAAGGCCTCCGGAACAATCGTGGAAGAGGTGGTCTATCCCTGCGGACAGGCCCCTCCCGCCCCGAACGGGCTCACCGCACGCACGCTCACCGTCCCGTTGGTGACCGGTGGCGACCCGGTGTCCGACACGACTCCTGCCGGCGAACTCGCCGCCGCGCGTGAGCGGGTCGCCGCCGGACTGCACAGCCTGCCGTGGGACGGGCTCAAACTGTCTCGCGGCGAACCGGCTATCGGGACCCGGCTGGTCCTGCCTGCCGCCCCGTCGGCCCGAGATCGTTAGGAGTTCCCACGGCGGAATCCGACTTCACCAACGATGTCACCGGCCTGCTCGCGGTCGCTGTCGACGGGCTGGGCGGCGCACGTCGCACCGGCCAGATCGAGATGGCCGAGGCCGTCACGCACGCCTTCGAATCCGGTGAACACCTGGCGGTTCAGGCCGGCACCGGCACGGGCAAGTCGCTTGCCTATCTGGTTCCGGCGATCGCGCATGCGCTGGCCACCGAGCAGCCCGTCGTCGTCTCGACCGCGACCATTGCGCTGCAGCGGCAGCTGGTGGACCGCGATCTGCCGCGGCTCGTGGAGTCGTTGGCCGCAGCGCTCCCCCGCCGCCCCACCTTCGCCCTGCTGAAGGGTCGGGGAAACTACCTGTGCCTCAACAAGATCCACAACGACGCCGGCGAGCCCGAGGACAGGCCCCAGGACGAGTTGTTCTCCCCGATGGCCATCAGCGCGATGGGCCGCGACGTGCAGCGTCTCATGGAGTGGTCCTCGCACACCGAGACCGGCGACCGTGACGAGGTGAGCCCTGGTGTGCCGGACCGCTCCTGGAGTCAGGTCAGCGTCTCTGCGCGGGAGTGCCTGGGGGTGTCACGCTGCCAATACGGCACCGACTGCTTCGCCGAGCGGGCCCGCAGCCTCGCCGGCGCCGCCGATGTGGTGGTGACCAACCATGCCCTGCTGGCCATCGATGCCCTCTCCGATTTCAAAGTGCTGCCCGAGTACGAGCTGCTGATCGTCGACGAAGCTCACGAACTGGCCGATCGCGTCACCGGGATAGCCACCGCTGAACTCTCCGCGACGTCGATGGCCGTGGCGCACCGCCGGGCCGCCAGGCTGGTGGATCCCGAACTCGCAGAACGTTTCGAGGCATGCATCGCGACGCTGTCCTCTCTGCTGCACGAGACCGAGCCGGGCCGCATCGACGTCCTCGACGACGAGCTGGCCACCTATCTGACCGCGCTGCGCGACGCTGCCAACAAGGCCAGGATGGCGATCGACACCTCGCCGAGCGATCCGAAAGCCGCGGCCGCCCGCAACGAGGCCGTGACCGCACTGTCCGACGTCGACGACACCGCTACCCGCATCCTGGCCTCGTTCGTGCCGGCCATTCCCGACCGCACGGACGTCGTGTGGCTGGACCACGAAGAAGGCGCGCACGCGAGGAGCACCAAGGGCAGCAGCGGCAGCACCCGGACCATCCTGCGGGTGGCCCCGTTGACCGTGTCAGGCTTGTTGCGCACCAGGCTCTTTGACCACACCACCGCCGTACTGACTTCGGCCACCCTGAGCCTGGGCGGCAACTTCGACGCCATGGCCCGGGCGTGGGGTCTGGCCAAACCGGACGACTCCGAGGGCGCCACCACACCGGGCTGGCGCGGTATCGACGTGGGCTCGCCGTTCGAGCATGCCAAGTCCGGAATCCTTTACGTCGCCAAGCATTTAGCCCCGCCGGGCCGGGAAGGCACCGGCGAGGACGCCCTTGCCGAGATCGAAGGTCTGATCACCGCGGCCGGCGGTCGCACGCTGGGCCTGTTCTCCTCGATGCGTGCGGCCAAGGCTGCCGCCGAGGTCATGCGCGAGCGCCTGGACACCCCGGTGCTCTGCCAGGGTGACGACACCACTTCTGCTCTGGTACAACAGTTTTCCGCCGATCCCGAAACGTCACTGTTCGGCACGCTGTCGCTGTGGCAGGGTGTCGACGTACCGGGGCCGTCGCTGTCGCTGGTGCTGATCGACCGGATCCCGTTCCCCCGCCCCGACGATCCGCTGCTGACCGCGCGGCAACGGGCGATCAGCGCACGCGGCGGCAATGGCTTCATGGCGGTGGCCGCAAACCACGCCGCCCTGCTGCTGGCCCAGGGCGCAGGGCGACTGCTGCGCCACACCGACGACCGGGGTGTGGTCGCGGTGCTGGACTCCCGACTGGCGACCGCACGCTACGGCGGTTATCTGCGTGCGTCACTGCCACCGTTCTGGCCCACCACCGACGGCGACCGGGTGCGCCAAGCTCTGCGCCGGTTACGTGGTGACAGCTGAGCCTGCGGGTTGTCACTATCCTCTAGCTCCATGAGTCGACGGCGTCTGGCCCGCATAGTGATCGCCGCGTGCGCAGTGTTGCCGCTCCTGTCCTGCTCGACGGTGCTGGAGGGTAACCCTGTCTCGGTGTTCGCCGACCCGTTCTCGGTGGCAGGAATGCCTGCCACCGACGGGCCGAGTGGTCTGCGTCCGGATGCCGAGCCAGGCTCGCGCGAAGTCACCGGGACCGACAACGGGGATGTCGACAAACTGGCCGGCGCTGCCGTCAGCGACATCGAGGAATTCTGGCACACGGCCTACGGAGACTCCTTCGACGGCGCATTCCAACCCGTCTCCGAGTTGATCTCGTGGGATGCACACGGATATGACGGCGAATTCTGCGGTGAGGACACCTATGGGCTGGTCAACGCCGCGTTCTGCAAACTCGACGGGAGCATCGGCTGGGATCGCGGCGTGCTGATGCCGTCCCTGCGCCAAGACGGCGGCGACATGGCAGTCGTGCTGGTGCTCGCCCACGAGTACGGCCACTCGGTGCAGCAGCAGGCCAAACTGATCACCCGCGGAACCCCCACCCTGGTTTCCGAACAGCAGGCTGACTGCCTGGCCGGCACGTACATGCGCTGGGTGGCCGAGGGCAGTTCTCCCCGATTCACCCTCAACACCGGCGACGGCCTCAACAACGTACTCGCCGCCGTGATCGCCTTCCGGGACCCGCTACAGAGCGAGGATGACGCGCAAGCCGGTGTCGACCAGCACGGCTCGGCATTCGAACGGGTCTCGGCGTTCCAGTTCGGCTTCACCGACGGCCCATCGGCATGCGCGGCTATCGACGTCAAGGAGATCACTGAGCGCCGCGGGGACCTGCCGGTGCTGCTGACCGAGGACCAGACCGGCGAACTGCCGATCACCGACAAGTGGGTGCGCGCCATGGTCGACGCGCTGAACACCACCTTCACGCCGGCCGAACCACCGCAGCTCAGTTTCGACTCCGCACAAACGTGCCCGGACGCCAGGCCCAGCCCTCCGGCCTCGTATTGCCCGGCCACCAACACCATCATCGTCGACCTCAAAGACCTCGCTGCGATGGGCGTGAAGAACGAGGACGACGACAGGACCGCTCCGGCCAACGGCGACAACACCGCTTTTTCGGTGGTGACCTCGCGATACATGCTGTCTCTGCAGAATGCTCGGGGGGTTCCGCTCAACAACGCCGAGGCCGCACTGCGGACGGCGTGCCTCACCGGGGTGGCCAACGCCAAGCTGAGCAAGAACATGACCCTGGGCAACGGGGACAGTCTCGTGCTGACCGCAGGCGACATCGACGAGGCGGTATCGGGCATTCTCACCAACGGGCTCGTGGCCAGCGACGTCAACGGCGAATCGGTGCCATCCGGGTTCTCCCGCATCGATGCGTTCCGGCTGGGTGTGCTCGGGGACACGGAGCGTTGCTTCAAGCGATTCGCCTGACGCCAGGGAGCGCTCAGTTCGGCATACGCAGTACGAACCCGGCCTCCAGAGCCACCCACGCGGCGCCGTCCGGGCCGATCGCCAAACCGTGCGGTTCGCTGCCTGACGGCAGGTCGACGGTGATCACCTCGCCGTCGTCGCTGACCCGCGCCAACTGATCGGCGCCCCACAGGCTTACCCACACCCCGCCGGACGGATCCGCCACCACGGCGTGCGGCTTACCCGGCAGGTCGAGTTCCTGGACGGCGTCGTCCATCGGGATACGCCCCAGCTTGTCGGCGCGGATCTCGGTGAACCACACCGCGTCGTCATGTGTTGCCGCAATGCCCACCGGGCCCGCTGCGGGCGTGGGTAATTGACGCAGGGTGAGCTCACCGGCATGGGTCAGTCGGCCGACGGCATTGCCCTCGTTGAGGGTGAACCACAACGCGTCGTCGGGCCCCCGGGTGATCATCGACGGCATGCCGCCCACCACCGCCTCGGTGGTGATATCGCCGTCAGTGCTGATCCGGCCGATCACCCCCGAGGTCATGGCGGTGAACCACAACGCGTCGTCCGGCCCCACAGCGATGCCGAAAGGTGCACTGCCGTCCGGTAATTCGAACGCCGCCAGCTCCCCGGACGGGGTGATACGGCCGATCCTGTCGTCCCCGTTCCGGGTGAACCACAGCGCGCCGTCGGGACCCGCAGCGATGATCGACGGCCGCGAACCGTCGCCGACCGCATGCACAGTGACCTCGCCGGCGCCGGAGATCCGCGCGACAGCTCCGGCGTGCACCAGCGTCACCCACATGGCGCCGTCCGGGCCTGCCGCCAAAGCGTACGGACCGCCGGCGACGGCTACTTTGAGCGCTTTGCTCAAGCCAACGTGACCAGTCCGAGTTCGTTGTCTCCAGCCAACAAGCGGTGGTGTGGGAGCACTCGCACGGTGTAGCCCACCGGCCCGGCCACCGGCAGCGGTGTGCTGGTCGAGAACATCTCGTTGCCGCCTTCGGCGGTTCCGATATGCACCATCGGCACCGTCATCGGGTCGGTGATGGAGTCGGTGGCGTCGACGCGCCCGAGAACGGCTTGGACCACCACCTCGTCGGGTGTCAGCCCGGCCAGCTGCACTGTCGCGCTCAACGTCAGTTCCGATCCCAAGAGCGGGGTGTCGGGCAACCCGTAGCTGTCCACATCGGTGATCTGGATCTTGGGCCAGGCCAGCCGCGCTCGGCGCCGGTAGTCTGCGAGTTCGCTTGCCGCGCCGAAGGGTTTGCCCGCGGCGGGTTCGATCGTCTTGCGCAGCGACTGTGCTGCAGGCAGGTAGTACTTCTCGGTGTAGTCGCGCACCATCCGCGAGGCCAGCACCTTGGGCCCGAGCACCTGCAGGGTGTGGCGCACCATCTCGACCCAACGCGTCGGCACCCCATGCTCGTCACGCTCGTAGAACTTCGGGGTGACGGCCTTTTCCAGCAGGTCGTAGAGCGCGGCAGCCTCCAGGTCGTCGCGGCGCCCCTCGTCGGCCAGTCCGTCGGCGGTCGGGATCTCCCACCCGTTCGAGCCGTCGTACCACTCGTCCCACCAACCGTCGCGGATGGACAGGTTGAGCCCGCCGTTGAGCGCGCTCTTCATCCCCGACGTGCCACAGGCCTCCAGTGGGCGCAGCGGATTGTTCAGCCACACATCGCAGCCCCAATACAGGTACCGCGCCATCGACATGTCGTAGTCGGGCAAGAAAGCGATGCGATGCCGCACCTCAGGCCGATCGGCGAATTTGACGATCTGCTGGATCAGCGCCTTGCCGCCGTCATCGGCCGGATGTGACTTGCCTGCCACGATCAACTGGACGGGCCGGTGCTCGTCGAGCAGCAGTGCCTCCAGCCGTTCGGGGTCGCGAAGCATCAGCGTCAGGCGCTTATAGGTCGGCACCCGCCGGGCGAACCCGATGGTCAGCACCGAAGGATCGAAAGCCGTTGTGATCCAGCCCAATTCCGCGTCCGATGCGCCACGCTCGAGCCAAGATCGGCGCAACCGCTCACGCACGTCAGCGATCAAGGTCTCGCGCAGTTGGGACCGGATCCACCACAGTTGTCCGGAATCGACCTCCTGCAGCCGCTCCCATACGGCGGGCTCAGCGGCTTCGGACCCGATGAGCTCACGGCCGAGCGCCAACCATTGCGGCGCCGCCCAGGTCGGGGCATGCACGCCGTTGGTGATGGACCCGATCGGCACCTCGTTGGGATCGAAGCCCGGCCACAGTTCGTTGAACATCATTCGGCTTACGCGACCGTGCAGCAACGACACACCGTTGGCGCGTTGCGCGAGCCGCAAACCCATATGCGCCATGTTGAACTTCGACGGATCGTCCTCCGCGCCGAACGCGATCACCCGGTCCAGCGGCACCCCCGGCAGCAGTCGGGAATCATCGGTCGGCCCGCCGAAGTACCGCCTGATCAGGTCCACCGGGAACCGATCTATGCCTGCGGGGACCGGGGTGTGGGTGGTGAACACCGTCGAGGACCGCACCACGGTGAGCGCGGTGTCAAAATCCAGTCCGGCCGCCGCCAGCTCGCGGATACGTTCCAGTCCGAGGAAACCGGCGTGGCCCTCGTTCATATGGAATACCTCGGGCTCGGGCAGACCTTCTGCCTTGACGAAGGCCCGAATCGCTCGGATCCCGCCGATACCGGCCAGGATCTCCTGCTTCATCCGGTGTTCCTGGTCACCGCCGTAGAGCCGGTCGGTCACCCCGCGCAGGTCGTGCTCATTTTCGGGAATGTCGGAATCCAGCAGCAGCAACGGGATTCGGCCCACCTGGGCGATCCACACCCGGGCCCGCAGCTCGCGATCATCGGGCAGCGCCAGCGCCACCAGCACGGCATCGCCTGCCGCGTCGGTCAGCAGCCGTAACGGCAGGCCCTGCGGATCCAGTGACGGGTAGTTCTCGCGCTGCCACCCGTCAGCGGTCAACGACTGCCGGAAATAGCCCGACCGGTAATACAGCCCGACCGCGATCAGCGGCAGACCCAGATCAGACGCCGATTTCAGGTGGTCACCGGCGAGGATGCCCAGACCGCCGGAGTAGTTGGGCAGCACCTCGGCAACGCCGAACTCCATCGAGAAGTACGCGATGCCCTTCGGCATCGCGACGCCCTCGTCGGCCTGCTGCTGATACCACAACGGCCGGGTCAGATAGTTGTCCAGATCCGCGGCCAACCCGTCGAGACGATTCAGAAACGATTCGTCACTGGCCAGTTCATCGAGCCGCTTCGGGCGCACCGCGCCAAGCAGGGCCACCGGATCTCCTCCGACGGTCCGCCACAGCACCGGATCGACATGGGCGAAGAGGTCCTGGGTGGATTTGTCCCATGACCAGCGCAGATTGATCGACAAGCGTTCGAGGGCGGCCAACCGCTCGGGCAGATGCGCGCGGACAGTGAACCGTCGGAGGGCTTTCACGCGACACCACCTTACTGGTAATTCGCGATCTCGCAGACAATCAGCCTGGGCCACACAAAGCCACACCGATACAGACGTGCGCGCAGGGAAATCAACACCTGCGCTGCTTCACGCCCGCGAGATTCGACCGGACACTACGGTAGGTACTGGACGCGACAGGGACAGTGCAATCGAACAGCGGTAACGGCAATGTGAGGAGTTGAGCGGGTGACCGGTCGTATCGGAATCGACGACGTCGCGCCAGTGATTTCCGGTGGGCGTTTCCCCGCAAAGGCAGTCGTCGGCGAAGTGGTACCGGTATGCGCGACGGTGTGGCGCGAAGGCCACGACAAGGTCGCGGCCACACTGGTGGTGCGGTATCACGGCACGGACTATCCGCGTCTGACCGAGACACTCGCCGGCGCGCCCGAGCCCGTACCTATCCAGGACGTCGTGGCCGCCGCCCCACGCGTCAAGCCGCAAGCGTTGCCGATGTCCGAGGGCCGCACCCCGGACGTTTTTCACGGCCAGTTCACCCCCGACCGGGTCGGGCTGTGGTCGTTCCGGGTCGACGGATGGGGTGATCCCATCGCCACGTGGCGCCACGCGGTGGAGGCCAAGCTCGGCGCCGGGCAGAGCGAAGGCGAACTGTCCAACGATCTGCTGGTCGGGGCCCGCCTGCTGGAGCGTGCGGCCGCAGGCATGCCGCACGACCTGCGTGACCCCCTGTTGGCCGCCGCGGCGGCGCTGCGAACCCCCGGCGATCCGTTCACCCGTGCCGGCGCGGCACTGTCCGAGCAGGTCACCGAACTTTTGGCGCAATACCCGCTGCGTGAATTGCTCACCCGTGGTGATCGGTACGGCGTATGGGTGGACCGGCCCCTGGCCCGGTTCAGTTCCTGGTACGAGATGTTCCCGCGGTCCACCGGCGGCTGGGACGCCGACGGCCACCCCGTGCACGGAACGTTCGCTACCGCCACGGCGGCCCTGCCCCGCATCGCCCGGATGGGTTTCAACATCGTTTACCTGCCGCCGATCCACCCGATCGGCAACATGCACCGCAAGGGCCGGAACAACTCCGTGACCGCCGCGCCGGGCGACGTCGGATCACCGTGGGCGATCGGCAGTGACGCGGGCGGCCACGACGCCGTGCATCCGGAACTGGGCAGCATCGACGACTTCGACGGATTCGTTTCAGCCGCCCGTGACCTGGGTCTGGAAGTCGCCCTGGACCTGGCCCTGCAGTGTGCGCCCGATCATCCGTGGGCCAAGGCCCACCAGGAATGGTTCACGGTGCTGCCCGACGGCACCATCGCGTACGCCGAAAACCCGCCGAAGAAGTACCAGGACATCTATCCGCTGAACTTCGACAACGACCCGACAGGCCTGTACCACGAGGTGCTGCGCGTGGTTCAGTTCTGGGTATCCCACGGCGTCAAGGTGTTTCGTGTCGACAACCCCCACACCAAACCGCCGAATTTCTGGGCCTGGCTGATCGCCGAAGTCAAGAACAGGGACCCCGACGTACTGTTCCTCGCCGAGGCTTTCACCCGGCCTGCGCGGTTGTACGGGCTGGCCAAACTCGGTTTCACGCAGTCTTACACCTATTTCACCTGGCGCACGTCGAAGTGGGAGCTCACCGAATTCGGCAGGGAGATAGTCAAATACGCCGACTGCGCTCGACTGAGCCTGTGGGTCAACACCCCCGACATCCTGCACGCGAGCCTGCAACACGGCGGTCCCGGCATGTTCGCGATCCGGGCGGTGCTTGCCGCGACGCTGAGCTCCACGTGGGGGGTGTACTCCGGCTATGAGCTCTACGAGCACCGCGCGGTGCGTGAGGGCAGTGAGGAGTACCTGCACTCGGAAAAGTACGAGCTGCGTCCCCGCGACTTCGAGGCCGCCTTGGCCGCCGGTGAGTCCCTCGAACCGTTCCTCGCCCGGCTCAACGAGGTTCGTCGGTTGCATCCCGCACTTCGCCAGCTGCGCAACGTGACGTTCCACCACATCGACAACGACGCACTGCTGGCCTACAGCAAGTTCGACCCCATCACCGGCGACACAGTGCTAGTGGTGGTCACCCTGAACGCATTCGGTCCGGAGGAGTCCACGCTGTGGCTGGACATGGCGGCGCTCGGCATGGAGGCCTACGACCGATTCTGGGTGCGCGACGAGATCACCGGCCACGAATACCAGTGGGGTCAGTCCAATTTCATCCGCATCGACCCCGCCAAGGCGGTGGCACACGTGCTGAATATGCCCGCGGTACCCCAGGACAAACGACTCGAACTGCTACGCAGGGAATGAGGGCGAGATGACGCAAAGTAATCAACTCACCAATGCGCAACTGCGGCCCGACCCGGCAGATGTGCACCGGCTGCTGGCCGGCGAACACCACGATCCGCACGCCATCCTGGGCGCCCACGAATACGCCGATCACACCGTGATCCGGGCCTACCGGCCGCACGCGGCAAAGGTGACGGCGGTGATCGGTACCGAACGATTTCCGTTGGAGCATCTGCAATCCGGGCTGTTCGCGGTTGCGGTGCCCTACACCAACCTGGTCGACTACCGGTTGGAGATCGGTTATCCGGGCGCCGATGGCACCATCGACATCTACACCACCGCCGATGCCTACCGGTTCCTGCCGACACTCGGCGAGCTCGACCTACACCTGTTCGCCGAGGGCCGTCACGAACGGCTCTGGGAGATCCTCGGGGCGCACCCCCGGTCGTTCACCACGCCGGACGGCGTGGTGAACGGGGTGTCGTTCGCAGTGTGGGCACCGAACGCCAAGGGCATCAGCCTGATCGGTGACTTCAACCACTGGGACGGCAACGAGGCGCAGATGCGGGTGCTGGGTTCGACCGGTGTGTGGGAACTGTTCTGGCCGGACTTTCCAGCCGACGGGCTCTACAAGCTTCGGATGCACGGCGCCGACGGGTTGGTCTCCGATCGCGCCGACCCGATGGCGTTCGCCACCGAGGTGCCACCGCACACCGCGTCCCGCGTGTTCAGCAGTTCCTATACCTGGGACGACTCCGACTGGATGACGCAGCGTGCCGAGCTCAACCCGGTGTTCGAGCCGATGAGCACCTACGAGGTGCACCTGATGTCGTGGCGACCCGGCCTGTCCTACCGGGAACTGGCCGAGCAGCTCACCGAATACGTCGTCCAACAGGGCTTTACCCACGTCGAGCTGCTGCCGGTGGCCGAACACCCGTTCGGCGGATCCTGGGGCTACCAGGTCACGTCGTATTACGCACCGACGTCGCGCCTGGGTTCCCCCGACGACTTCCGGTATCTCGTCGACGCCCTGCACCAGGCCGGCATCGGAGTGATCGTGGACTGGGTGCCCGCACACTTTCCCAAGGACTCGTGGGCGCTGGGTCGGTTCGACGGGACTGCCCTCTACGAACACTCCGATCCGCGGCGCGGTGAGCAACTGGACTGGGGCACCTACGTTTTCGACTTCGGCCGAACCGAAGTCCGCAACTTCCTGGTCGCCAACGCGCTGTACTGGCTGCAGGAGTACCACATCGACGGGCTGCGGGTGGACGCGGTGGCTTCGATGCTCTACCTCGACTACTCACGCCCGGATGGCGGGTGGACACCCAACGTCTACGGCGGCCGGGAAAACCTCGAGGCCGTGCAGTTCCTGCAGGAGATGAACGCCACCGTGCACAAGGTGGCCCCCGGTATCGTCACCGTGGCGGAGGAATCCACTTCATGGCCCGGCGTCACGCGTCCGACCAACCTTGGCGGCCTTGGCTTTTCGATGAAGTGGAACATGGGCTGGATGAACGACACGCTGGACTACATCAGCCGCAACCCGATATACCGCAGCTACCACCACCACGAGATGACGTTCTCCATGCTGTACGCGTTCAGCGAGAACTATGTGCTGCCCATCAGCCACGACGAGGTGGTGCACGGCAAGGGCACGCTGTGGAACCGGATGCCCGGCGGCGATCACGAGAAGGCGGCCGGCCTGCGCAGCCTGCTGGCCTACCAGTGGGCCCACCCGGGTAAGCAACTGCTGTTCATGGGCCAGGAATTCGGTCAGCGCACCGAATGGTCCGAGGGACGTAGCCTGGACTGGTTCCAGCTCGACGAACAGGGTTTCTCGGGCGGGGTGCAACGCCTGGTACGTGATCTCAACAAGATCTACCGCAGCCACCCTGCGTTGTGGAGTCGTGACAGCTCGCCCGAGGGCTACTCCTGGATCGACGCCAACGATTCGGCCAACAACGTGCTGAGCTTCCTGAGAATCGGCGCCGACGGTTCGATGCTGGCCTGTGTGATCAACTTCGCCGGCACTGAGCACAGCCAGTACCGGTTGGGCCTGCCGCATGCAGGCACCTGGCGCGAAGTGCTCAACACCGATGCCACGCTGTACAACGGCTCGGGCATCGGCAACTACGGCGCGGTGGAGGCCACCGACGAGCCGTGGCACGGCCGCCCGGCCTCGGCAGTCATGGTGTTGCCGCCGCTGTCCGCGCTCTGGTTCGACCCGGCCTAGTACAGCGCGTTGGCGAGGTTGCGCCGGCCTGCGACAACCTCGGGGTCGGCCGGGTCGAACAGGTCGAACAGCTCGACCAGTCGGGTGCGGACCGCGGTCCGATCGTCGCCGGCCGTGCGCTTGATCAGCGCAATCAGCCGGTCGAACGCTGCCGACACCCGCTGCTGCAGGAGCTCGACGTCGGCTGCGGCGAACGCCGCCTCGATATCGCCCGGGGCGGCGTCGGCAACGGCCACTGCGTCAGGGCGCTGCGCGCTGGCCCGCTGCAGGAAGGCGATCTGGAGCACGGCACCCTTGGCCTCGGAGTGATTCGGATCACCCTCGAGGATGGCCTGGTAGGCGGTCAGCGCGGCGGTGAAATCACCATTGTCCAAATGGTCACGTGCCTGCTCCAGTTTGGGATCGACCTGTTCAGTCTCTTCCGCCGCTCCCGCCTCGAGCTGGCCCGCAGTGGCCTGCAGCAGGGAATCGACCCACCGGCGCAACTGCTCGGGCGGCTGTGGACCTTCGAAGCTGGCGATCGGCTGCCCACCGGCCAACGCTACGACCGTGGGTACTCCCTGGATGCCGAACATCTGCGCGACCCGAGGCGTGGTGTCGACGTTGATCACTGCCAACGACCACTTACCGCCGTCTTGAGCAGCCAGAGCCGCCAGCGTGTCGCCCAACTGGAGGCTGGGCTCACTACGCGGAGACCACAACAGCACTACCACCGGGACCTGACTGGACCGGACCAGCACCTCGGCTTCAAAGTTGACTTCGGTCACTTCGACGCCGCCGGGCGGCGCCGAAGCGGTGCCCTCGGCGGGCCGCTGCTTGAGTGCCGACAAATCAACCGCACCGGCCAGCGCTGGACCGACGGAAGGACGTGGACGTGTCACGTCATCAAGTCTGTCACGTTGTTTCCGGCGCGACGCGGCCCGGTTGGGGCGCCAACGCCGAACCGGTCGACGGAGCGCGCTATCGACAGCTACTACTCGGCGTAGTTTTAGGCCCCTTGGTAGCGGTCACCGACGCAGCACGAGCGCATCGCCCTGCCCACCCGCACCACACAACGCGGCGACCGCATAGCCGGAGCCGCGGCGGGCGAGCTCAAGGGCCGCGTGCAGCGTGATGCGGGCACCTGACATGCCGATCGGATGGCCGATGGCGATCGCGCCACCGTGGAGGTTGACCTTGGCCGGGTCCACTCCGAGTTCCTTGGTCGACGCGAGCGACACCGCGGCGAATGCCTCATTGATCTCGATGACGTCCAGCTGGTCGGCCGTGATGCCTTCGCGGGCGATCGCCTTCTTGATGGCGTTGGCGGGCTGCGACTGCAGCGTGGAATCCGGCCCCGCGACG
The DNA here is from genome assembly GCF_000373905.1 of Mycobacterium sp. 155. Taxonomy (NCBI): domain Bacteria; kingdom Bacillati; phylum Actinomycetota; class Actinomycetes; order Mycobacteriales; family Mycobacteriaceae; genus Mycobacterium; species Mycobacterium sp. 155. Next base: position 484,764 of record NZ_KB892705.1, on the reverse strand, counting down.
ACACCGTGCGCACCGATCTCACAGAGCCAGCTCAGCCCCAACTCCTCGGCCTTGGCCTTGTTCATCACCACGACAGCACATGCGCCGTCGGAGATCTGCGACGACGAGCCCGCGGTGATGGTGCCGCCCTTGCGGAATGCCGGGCGCAGGCCGCCCAGCGATTCGGCGGTGGTGTTGGCCCGGATGCCCTCGTCCTCGGCGAACTCGATCGGGTCACCCCTGCGCTGCGGGATCGACACCGGCACCACCTCGTCGGCGTAGACGCCGTCCTTCCACGCCGCGGCGGCTTTCTGATGGGACTGCGCAGCAAACTCGTCCTGCTCAGCGCGCGTGAACTTGTCGACATCGTTGCGCTGCTCGGTGAGTGCACCCATCGGCTGATCGGTGAACACGTCGTACAGGCCGTCGTAGGCGAGGTGATCGAGCACGGTGACGTCGCCGTACTTGTAGCCCTCACGGCTCTTGGGCAACAGGTGCGGAGCCTGCGTCATCGACTCCTGACCGCCGGCGACCACCACATCGAACTCACCGGCGCGGATGAGCTGATCGGCCAGCGCAATGGCATCGATGCCGGACAGGCACATCTTGTTGATGGTCAGGGCGGGCACGTCCCAGCCGATCCCGCCGCCGACCGCGGCCTGGCGCGCGGGCATCTGTCCGGCACCGGCGGTGAGAACCTGGCCCATGATCACATAGTCGACGAGCGAAGCGTCGCCCTCGCCGTTCGGGAAGGCTTTCTCCAGAGCGCCGCGGATAGCGACCGCACCCAGGTCACTGCCTGAGAAATCCTTCAGTGAACCCATCAATTTGCCGACTGGAGTACGTGCTCCACCGACGATCACCGACGTGGTCATTTCCTACCTCCAAAGAGCGGTTCGCCGGACCTGTGCGGCCGATCACACATACCGCAAACCCTTCAGGTAAAGGCTACCGTTGGGTTATGACCGTCGAACGAGTTGATGCCGGTCCCGCCCTCGCTTTCGCGCTGGTGGCGGCCATCGACCACGTCGGTATCGCCGTCCCAGATCTGGACGCCGCCATCAAGTGGTACCACGACAACCTCGGCATGATCGTCCTGCACGAAGAGATCAACAAAGAGCAGGGTGTGCGGGAGGCGATGCTCTCAGTCCGCGGTGCACCGAAGGGCAGCGCACAGATCCAGTTGATGTCGCCACTCGACGAGAATTCGATGCTTGCCAAGTTCATCGACAAGCGCGGCCCCGGCCTGCAGCAGCTGGCCTATCGAACCAGCGACATCGACGCACTGAGCAAACGGCTGCGCAGCCAGGGTGTGCGCCTGCTCTACGACGCTCCCCGCAAGGGCACCGCGAACTCGCGGATCAACTTCATCCACCCCAAAGACGCGGGTGGCGTGCTGATCGAGCTGGTCGAGCCGGCCGCCGATTCGGCGCACTGATCGTCACGACCACCTGCGCGTCGGGCCGCGATTGGTCCGGTTGGCCCAGCATGGCGTGTGCCAATGTCGACGGTCGTCCACCGCGGCCTCTCCCATGTCCGCCGGCCACGCCACCACATGAGCTGTGCCCGAACGTATCTCGTGATCGCATCCGGGGCAGCGATAGGTCTTGACCGCACGCGCCGCGGTGACGACGCGCACCTCGTAGTCGTAACCGTCCGGCCCCGTTTCGATTCGACGTGTCGGCAACGACGATGGCAGCTTCCTGGGTGTCCTGTGTCGCCGTCCCATCAGAACAACCGATACTCGCTGCTGTCCATCCCCCGCATCTGGTCGTAATCCAGAGTCACGCAACGGATCCCACGATCGGTTGCCAGCGTGCGCGCTTGCGGCTTGATCTGCTGGGCCGCGAACACCCCGGCCACCGGCGCCAACACACTGTCACGGTTGAGCAAATCCAGGTAGCGGGTCAGTTGTTCGACGCCGTCGATCTCACCGCGACGCTTGATCTCCACGGCCACCGAGCCGCCCAGCTCGTCGCGGCACATCAGGTCCACCGGACCGATCGCCGTCGGATACTCCCGGCGTACCAGCGTGTAGCCGGTGCCGAGCAATTCGACGTGTTCGGCCAGCAGCGCCTGCAGATGCGCCTCGACCCCGTCCTTCACCAGGCCGGGGTCGATCCCGAGCTCGTGACTGGAGTCGTGCTCGACGTCTTCGACCGTGATTCGTAGCTGCTCACCGGCCCTGTTTTCCACCACCCAGACGACAGAGGATCCACCGGGTGAGCCTTCTGCCTCCTCCTCGGTGACCCAACACGGCGGACTCATCCAGTTCAGCGGCTTGTAGGCACGGTCGTCGGCGTGCACACTCACCGAGCCGTCGGCCTTGAACAGCAACAGCCGGCGGGCGGACGGAAGGTGTGCGGTCAGCCGACCCACATAGTCGACGGTGCACTGGGCAATCACGAGGCGCACCCGATCTACCTTAAGGGCAGGACGAACGAACTACGCTGACGCATCAATGGACGCCGACAAATCCGTGGCGAGACGGCTGGGCAGGATTCTGGAAACCCTGACCCGGCAGAGCAGCAGACTCCAGTCCGAGCCGGCGTATGGATCTTGGATCCTCGGCCAGGTATCGGAAAGCCAGCGCCGTCGCCGGGTGCGCATTCAGATCATCCTGACCACGTTTGTCGTCGTCGCCAATCTGCTCGGCATCGGGGTCTCCCAGCTGATCGTCACACTGGTGTTCCCCACCCCGAGCGTGTTCGCGCCCGACGTCCGGTTGATCACCTTTGCGGTCGCGCCGGCGTATATCTGCGCCGCGTTGGTCATCGGCGTGGTCTGGGCCACCAACCGGGTGATCAACGATGTGCGCTGGTCGCTGCAGGGGCGGACACCCAGCCGCCAGGATCAGCGCAACACCTTCCTCGCGCCAGGCCGGCTGACCACCGTGCTGCTGATCCTGTGGAGTGTCGGGACCGCGCTGCTCACCACCCTCTACGGCTTGGTCGACAGCAACTACATCCCCAAGTTCCTGTTGGGCGTCAGTTTTCCCGGCATCGTCGTATCGGTCAGCTGCTATATGTTCACCGAGTTCGCACTGCGTCCGGTGGCCGCTCAGGCGCTGGAGGCAGGCCCACCACCGATCCGACTGTCCTCGGGGATCATGGGCCGCACCATGGTCGTGTGGGCCTTGGGATCCGGCGTGCCGATCCTCGGCATCCTGCTGGCCGCCATGTTCGCGCTGGCACTGCAGAATCTCACCCCAACCCAGCTCGCGGCTGCCGTCATGGTCCTGGCGGTGTTCGCGCTGGTGTTCGGATTCATCCTGATGTGGATCGCGACGTGGTTGACTGCGGCCCCGATCCGGGTGGTCCGGGCTGCGTTGCGTCGAGTCGAGGATGGCGATCTCGACACCAACCTGGTGGTGTTCGACGGCACCGAACTCGGCCAGCTGCAACGTGGTTTCAACTCGATGGTGCAGGGGCTGCGCGAACGTGAACGGGTCCGTGACTTGTTCGGCCGCCATGTCGGCCGTGAGGTTGCCGAGCTGGCAGAGCAGCAGAAGCCGGTGCTCGGCGGCGAAGAGCGCCACGCCGCAGTCATCTTCGTCGACGTCATCGGTTCGAGTCAGCTGGTGACGAGCCGACCGGCGACCGAAGTGGTCACCTTGCTCAACCGGTTCTTCGCAGTCATCGTCGACGAGGTGGACCGCCATCAGGGTCTGGTCAACAAGTTCGAGGGCGACGCGGTGCTCGCGGTGTTCGGCGCTCCGGTGCGTCTGGATCATCCCGAGGACGAAGCACTGGGCGCCGCACGGGCCATCGCCGAGTGCCTGCGCAGTTCGGTGCCCGAGCTCGCCGCCGGCATCGGTGTCGCAGCGGGCCAGGTGGTGGCGGGCAACGTGGGTGCCAAGAAACGCTTCGAGTACACGGTCATCGGCGAGCCGGTCAACGAGGCGGCCCGGCTGTGCGAGTTGTCCAAATCCGTTCCGGGTCATCTGGTGGCGTCTTCGGACACTGTCGCCAATGCCACCGAAACCGAAAGGGCTCGTTGGTTATTAGGCGACACCGTGACATTGCGCGGCCTCTGTGAACCGACCCGGCTGGCGGTTCCGATCTGATCCCGCCCCGATGCCGGCCGCTACCAGCCACCACGATGTCGTTTTTCCGCTAGTAACGACATCCGGCTCGTGCCATCGTTGCAGTTGTGCACGACGATTTCGACCGCTGTTATCGGGCCGTCCAGTCCAAGGACGCCCGGTTCGACGGTTGGTTCGTCACCGCGGTGCTCACCACAGGGATCTACTGTCGCCCCAGCTGTCCGGTGCGCCCACCACTGGCTCACAACATGCGGTTCTACCCCACCGCAGCGGCAGCGCAGGCCGCAGGATTCCGCGCCTGCAAACGGTGCCGGCCTGATGCATCGCCCGGTTCGCCGGAATGGAATGTCCGGGGTGACGCGGTCGCCCGCTGTATGCGGCTCATCGCCGACGGCACCGTGGACCGCGAAGGCGTCACCGGTTTGGCAGCACGCGTCGGCTACACCACCCGGCAGTTGCAGCGCATCATGCAGGCCGAACTGGGCGCCGGCCCATTGGCCCTGGCCCGTGCACAGCGCACCCAAACCGCGCGGGTACTCATCGAGACCACCGAATTGCCGTTCGGAGACGTCGCCTTCGCCGCCGGATTCGCCAGCATCCGCCAATTCAACGACACCGTCCGGGCAGTCTGCGATCTCTCACCGACCGAGTTGCGTCGGCGCGCGACAACTCGATTCGGCCGCGACGAGTCGGTGTCTCCCGGGGTGGTATCACTGCGGTTGCCGGTTCGCACACCGTTCGCGTTCGAGGGATTGTTCGGCCACCTTGCGGCCAGCGCGGTGCCAGGACTGGAGGAAGTGCGCGACGGGTGGCTGCGACGCTCGCTGCGGTTGCCGCACGGTCACGGCGTCGTCAGCCTGCAGCCGCACCCAGACCATGTCCGCTGCCGGTTGGTGCTCGACAACTTCCGCGACCTCGGCGCCGCCATCGCCCGGTGCCGCCGACTACTCGACCTCGACGCCGATCCTGAGGCCGTGGTCGACGCGTTGGGCTCCGATCAGGACCTGGCCGCTGTCGTGGCCAAGGCGCCGGGTCAACGCATCCCCCGTACAGTCGACGAGGCCGAGCTCGCGATCCGGGTGGTGCTCGGGCAGCAGGTGTCCGTCAAAGCAGCACGCACCCACGTGGGCCGGCTGGTCAAGGCCTACGGACAGCCCGTGCGCGATGACACCGGTGGTCTGACCCACGCGTTCCCCGATATCGCCGGTCTGGCGGAGATCGATCCCGCCCATCTGGCCATGCCCGCCGCACGACGCCGGACGGTCAGCGCACTCGTTCATGCCCTGACTGACGGCACCCTGGTCCTCGACCCCGGCTGCGACTGGACGGCAGCCCGCGAGCAACTCCTGGCCCTGCCCGGCATCGGACCGTGGAGCGCGGAGGTGATCGCCATGCGGGGGCTCGGGGATCCCGACGCGTTCCCCGCCAGCGACCTCGGTGTCCGGTTGGCCGCCGAACAACTCGGGTTGCCTTCGGACCACAACGCACTGATCCGGCACAGCGCACGCTGGCGCCCTTGGCGGTCCTACGCGACTCAGCACCTGTGGACCACGCTGGACCACGTAGTCAACGACTGGCCGGTTACTGCCCATTCAGCATGAGGATCTGACAAATTCAGGAGAAACGATGACGACACTGCAATGCCGATCTGTAGACAGCCCGGTGGGTGTTCTGACCTTGGCGGGACGAGACGGGCGGTTGATGCACCTTCGCATGGTCGATCAGACTTATGAGCCGAGCCGCGACGGCTGGGACGTCGACGAGACGGCCTTTCCCGACGCCGTCGAACAATTGGCGGAATACTTCGCCGGCGAGCGCACGGTGTTCGAATTGGAACTGCACATGGTCGGCACAGCATTCCAACGCCGGGTCTGGACGGCTCTGCAGTCGATTCCCTATGGCGAAACGTGCACATACGGCGATATCGCCCGCGAGATCGGATCCCCTGGAGCATTTCGGGCGGTCGGATTGGCTAATGGGCACAATCCGATCGGAATCGTGGTGCCGTGTCACCGGGTGATCGGCGCTAATGGCAGCCTGACCGGATATGGCGGCGGACTGGACCGCAAAAGGGCATTGCTGGAATTGGAGAAAAGCCGCCGGGAGCCGGCACTTTTCGACTGAGCTATTACATACAAAAACGTACATAAAAAAATGCCCGGGCCCCCAATCGGAATTGGGGGCCCGGGACTTAATGTGTGTTCGGCGGTGTCCTACTTTTCCACCCGTGTGGGTAGTATCATCGGCGCTGGCAGGCTTAGCTTCCGGGTTCGGGATGGGACCGGGCGTTTCCCTGCCGCTATGGACCGCCGTAACTTTATTCACCCGTTTCTGGGTGTGAATCTGTGGGTGTGTTTTGGTGGTGGGGTGTGGTGTGCACCCGTTATCGACCCGCGGGGGGTCGTGTGGGGTGTGTGGTTGTGGTTGCGAGACAAGGTTGTGCGTGTCTTACTGAAACCCAAACACTGTTTGGTGTTTGTGGGTTGTTGTAAGTTTTCGGCCGGTTAGTGCCAGTTCCCTGCGCCCATTGCTGGGTGTCTAGGTCTGGTCTATCGATCCCGTGGTCTGCGGGGGGCCTTATCCCACTCAAATGGGTGAGAAGCCTGGTCTTGGAGGGGGTTTCCCGCTTAGATGCTTTCAGCGGTTATCCTGTCCGAACGTAGCTATCCAGCAGTGCCCCTGGTGGGACAACTGGTAGACCAGAGGTTCGTCCGTCCCGGTCCTCTCGTACTAGGGACAGATTTCCTCAAGCTTCTGACGCGCGCGGCGGATAGAGACCGAACTGTCTCACGACGTTCTAAACCCAGCTCGCGTGCCGCTTTAATGGGCGAACAGCCCAACCCTTGGGACCTGCTCCAGCCCCAGGATGCGACGAGCCGACATCGAGGTGCCAAACCATCCCGTCGATATGGACTCTTGGGGAAGATCAGCCTGTTATCCCCGGGGTACCTTTTATCCGTTGAGCGACACCCCTTCCACTCAGAGGTGCCGGATCACTAGTCCCGACTTTCGTCCCTGCTCGACATGTCCGTCTCGCAGTCAAGCTCCCTTGTGCACTTACACTCAACACCTGATTGCCGTCCAGGTTGAGGGAACCTTTGGGCGCCTCCGTTACATTTTAGGAGGCAACCGCCCCAGTTAAACTACCCACCAGGCACTGTCCCTGAACCGGATATACGGTCCGAGGTTAGAGGCCCAATACGATCAGAGTGGTATTTCAACAACGACTCCACCCACACTAGCGTGTGAATTTCACAGTCTCCCACCTATCCTACACAAACCGTATCGAGCACCAATACCAAGTTGTAGTGAAGGTCCCGGGGTCTTTTCGTCCTGCCGCGCGTAACGAGCATCTTTACTCGTAGTGCAATTTCGCCGAGTCTATGGTTGAGACAGTTGAGAAGTCGTTACGCCATTCGTGCAGGTCGGAACTTACCCGACAAGGAATTTCGCTACCTTAGGATGGTTATAGTTACCACCGCCGTTTACTGGGGCTTAAATTCTCCGCTTCACCCTTACGAGTTAACGGGTCCTCTTAACCTTCCAGCACCGGGCAGGCGTCAGTCCGTATACATCGTCTTGCGACTTCGCACGGACCTGTGTTTTTAGTAAACAGTCGCTTCTCACTGGTTTGTGCCACCCCCTCCCGCTACCGGCAGCAAGTGCCTTCACGATATGGGGGTCCCCCTTCTCCCGAAGTTACGGGGGCATTTTGCCGAGTTCCTTAACCATAGTTCACTCGTACGCCTTAGTATTCTCTACCTGACCACCTGTGTTGGTTTGGGGTACGGGCCGTGTATGTCCTCGCTAGAGGCTTTTCTTGGCAGCATAGGATCACCGAATTCGCCTCACTCGGCTATGCATCACCTCTCAGGATCAATGAAACGCGGATTTACCTACGTTCCTCCCTACAGGCTTACCCCGGTATTACCACTGACCGGTACGGCTACCTTCCTGCGTCACCCCATCGCTTGACTACTACCAACCAGGGTCCCACGCAGCCGGTAATCCCCGCACCCCGAAGGGATTGGTGGACCACCATTTGGGTGGTTAGCACGATTGATTCATCAGGGACGCACACACACGGGTACGGGAATATCAACCCGTTGTCCATCGACTACGCCTGTCGGCCTCGCCTTAGGTCCCGACTCACCCTGGGCGGACTGGCCTGGCCCAGGAACCCTTGGTCTTTCGGCGGGCAAGGTTCTCACTTGCCTATTCGCTACTCATGCCTGCATTCTCACTCCCACACCCTCCACCACTCGATCACTCGGCGGCTTCACCGGATGCAGGACGCTCCCCTACCCAACGTATAAATACGTTGCCGCGGCTTCGGCGGTGTGCTTGAGCCCCGCTACATTATCGGCGCACAATCACTTGACCAGTGAGCTATTACGCACTCTTTCAAGGGTGGCTGCTTCTAAGCCAACCTCCTGGTTGTCTTCGCGACTGCACATCCTTTTCCACTTAGCACACGCTTAGGGGCCTTAGCCGGCGATCTGGGCTGTTTCCCTCTCGACGCACGGAGCTTATCCCCCGCCGTCTCACTGCCACACTCTTAGACTTGTCGGCATTCGGAGTTTGGCTGACGTCAGTAACCTAGTAGGGCCCATCGGCCATCCAGTAGCTCTACCTCCAACAAGAAACATGTGACGCTGCACCTAAATGCATTTCGGGGAGAACCAGCTATCACGGAGTTTGATTGGCCTTTCACCCCTACCCACAACTCATCCCCTCAGTCTTCAACCTAAGTGGGTTCGGGCCTCCACACGGTCTTACCCGCGCTTCACCCTGGCCATGGGTAGATCACTCCGCTTCGGGTCCAGAACACACCACTACACCACACACTACTGTGCGGATACGCCCTATTCAGACTCGCTTTCGCTGCGGCTACCCCACCCGGGTTAACCTCGCGACATGTCCCTGACTCGCAGGCTCATTCTTCAAAAGGCACGCCATCACCCCACGGCAAGCCGAGGGCTCTGACGGATTGTAAGCGCACGGTTTCAGGTACTATTTCACTCCCCTCCCGGGGTACTTTTCACCATTCCCTCACGGTACTCATCCGCTATCGGTCACTGGGAAGTATTCAGGCTTACCGGGTGGTCCCGGCAGATTCACAGCAGATTCCACGAGCCCGCTGCTACTCGGGAACACCATCAAGACAGACGTCGGGTTTTCACGTACCGGGCTCTCACCGTCTACGGCAGGCCATCCCAAGCCACTTCCGCTAACCACAACATTTTCTCACTGCCCCCCAGTCGGATAGAACTGAGAAGATGGGTCCCACAACCCCGCACACACAACCCCTACCCGGTATCACATGCATACGGTTTAGCCATCCTCCGCTTTCGCTCGCCACTACTCACGGAATCACATTTTGTTTTCTCTTCCTACGGGTACTGAGATGTTTCACTTCCCCGCGTTCCCCCCCAACGCCTATACATTCAGCGTTGGGTGACACGACATCACTCGTGCCGGGTTTCCCCATTCGGACATCCTCGGATCCACGCTCGGTTGACAGCTCCCCGAGGCATATCGCAGCCTCCCACGTCCTTCATCGGCTCCCAGTGCCAAGGCATCCACCATGCGCCCTTAAACACTTACAACACAAAAACCAAAAATGAGTTTCAAAAGAAATTGCACATCAACACACAAGCAACACGACCAGAAACCCGAAGGCCCCAGCCACACTCTTGCGTGCAAGATGCTCGCAACCACTATCCACAAATCAAACACCACACCCCACCACCAAAGCAGGGCAACAACACGCCTCCCACCCCACACAGGGGCCAGGGAAAAACGGGCCTGTTGTCTCAAAGCCCAATAGTGTGCCTGATGATTCCTCAAAGCAGTGTTCCCACACCACTTCTCACGTTTGTCGTTGCACCCACCAGACACCCACTACAGGGCCTGGCTGACATATCCCAACCGCACTCCTCCCACAGACGTGGGGGCGGGGGAACCAAAAATGGTGCTCCTTAGAAAGGAGGTGATCCAGCCGCACCTTCCGGTACGGCTACCTTGTTACGACTTCGTCCCAATCGCCGATCCCACCTTCGACGGCTCCCTCCCACAAGGGGTTAGGCCACCGGCTTCGGGTGTTACCGACTTTCATGACGTGACGGGCGGTGTGTACAAGGCCCGGGAACGTATTCACCGCAGCGTTGCTGATCTGCGATTACTAGCGACTCCGACTTCACGGGGTCGAGTTGCAGACCCCGATCCGAACTGAGACCGGCTTTGAAAGGATTCGCTCCACCTCACGGCATCGCAGCCCTTTGTACCGGCCATTGTAGCATGTGTGAAGCCCTGGACATAAGGGGCATGATGACTTGACGTCATCCCCACCTTCCTCCGAGTTGACCCCGGCAGTCTCCTACGAGTCCCCGGCATAACCCGCTGGCAACATAGGACAAGGGTTGCGCTCGTTGCGGGACTTAACCCAACATCTCACGACACGAGCTGACGACAGCCATGCACCACCTGCACACAGGCCACAAGGGAACCGATATCTCTACCGGCGTCCTGTGCATGTCAAACCCAGGTAAGGTTCTTCGCGTTGCATCGAATTAATCCACATGCTCCGCCGCTTGTGCGGGCCCCCGTCAATTCCTTTGAGTTTTAGCCTTGCGGCCGTACTCCCCAGGCGGGGTACTTAATGCGTTAGCTACGGCACGGATCCCAAGGAAGGAAACCCACACCTAGTACCCACCGTTTACGGCGTGGACTACCAGGGTATCTAATCCTGTTCGCTCCCCACGCTTTCGCTCCTCAGCGTCAGTTACTGCCCAGAGACCCGCCTTCGCCACCGGTGTTCCTCCTGATATCTGCGCATTCCACCGCTACACCAGGAATTCCAGTCTCCCCTGCAGTACTCCAGTCTGCCCGTATCGCCCGCACGCCCACAGTTAAGCTGTGAGTTTTCACGAACAACGCGACAAACCACCTACGAGCTCTTTACGCCCAGTAATTCCGGACAACGCTCGCACCCTACGTATTACCGCGGCTGCTGGCACGTAGTTGGCCGGTGCTTCTTCTGCACATACCGTCACTTGCGCTTCGTCTGTGCTGAAAGAGGTTTACAACCCGAAGGCCGTCATCCCCCACGCGGCGTCGCTGCATCAGGCTTGCGCCCATTGTGCAATATTCCCCACTGCTGCCTCCCGTAGGAGTCTGGGCCGTATCTCAGTCCCAGTGTGGCCGGTCACCCTCTCAGGCCGGCTACCCGTCGTCGCCTTGGTAGGCCATCACCCCACCAACAAGCTGATAGGCCGCGGGCCCATCCCACACCGCAAAAGCTTTCCACCCCAGACCATGCAGTCCGGAGTCCTATTCGGTATTAGACCCAGTTTCCCAGGCTTATCCCAAAGTGCAGGGCAGATCACCCACGTGTTACTCACCCGTTCGCCACTCGAGCACCCCGAAGGGCCTTTCCGTTCGACTTGCATGTGTTAAGCACGCCGCCAGCGTTCGTCCTGAGCCAGGATCAAACTCTCCAAACAAAAACCACCCACACCCAAAGGCACAGGCCGAATTCACATTCAGAAAAATCCGATCACAAACAACAGACACCAAAACCGGCATCCAAAAAAACAAAAAAACAGCCACACCCAAACGGGAAAAGAGCATGACCAAAAAACAACAAACAAAAACCACCAAACACACTATTGAGTTCTCAAACAACACACCAAATTTGTTTCGAGTTGACCCCTTTAGGGCAACCCTGCCAGCTTAAACCATCTTGGTCAGACTGTCAAGCGGCTTTGTCTCCCCGCTGCCGGGGCAACTCGATTAGATTAGAACTATCCGCGCTTGGGAGTCAAATCGCCTGGTCAGAGGCTTTTCGACCGAACCGCGGGCGACTCGAACTAGCTTACGCGCTCGATCTCCGCCCCCAAGCTCACCAGGTTCTCGACGAACAACGGGTAGCCGCGGTCGATGTGAAACACGTCGTGGACCTCGGTGTCCCCATCGGCGACCAAGCCGGCCAGCACCAGCCCGGCGCCGGCCCGGATGTCCGAAGACCACACCGGTGCGCTCGAGAGCTGCGGGATCCCGCGGATCACCGCATGGTGCCCGTCGGTCCGGGCGTCTGCTCCGAGCCGGATCATCTCCTCGACAAAACGGAACCGAGCCTCAAACACGTTCTCGGTGATCATCGACGTGCCGTCGGCTATCGAGGCCAAGCCGATCGCCATCGGCTGCAGATCCGTCGGGAAGCCGGGGAACGGCAGCGTTGCCACGTTCACCGCCTTGGGCCGTTCGTACTGGACCACCCGGAAACCGTCGTCGTTCTGTGTCACGGTCGCGCCGGCGTCGTGAAGTTTGTGCAACACCAACTGCAGATGTTGGGGGTCGACACCGGTCACGGATATGTCGCCGCGCGTCATGGCCGCGGCGATCCCCCAGGTGGCGGCGACGATGCGGTCGCCGATCACCCTGTGCTCTGTCGGGTACAGCCGGTCAACACCGGTAATCGTCAACGTCGACGTGCCCGCGCCGCTGACCTCAGCCCCCATCTGGTTGAGCATCGCGCAGATGTCGACGATGTCAGGTTCTCTCGCGGCATTGTGGATCGTGGTCACTCCCTCGGCGAAAACTGCAGCCATGAGGATGTTCTCCGTGGCACCGACGGAGGGAAACTCAAGCTGGATCTCCGCACCACGCAGATGATCGGCATCGGCCACCACACAACCGTGTTCGATGTTGCATCGCGCCCCGAGCTGGCGTAATCCCGACTGATGCATGTCCAGCGGCCGCGAGCCGATGGCGTCACCGCCGGGCAGGGCGACCTTGGCCTTCTTGCATCGACCGACCAAGGGACCCAGCACACACACCGAGGCTCGGAACTGTCTCACCGCAGCGAAGTCAGCGTCGTACTTGAGTTCGTCAGGAGAAGTGATCCAGACGGTCCCGCCGTCCAGCTCGACAGTGGCACCCAAGCCTCGCAACACCTCGGCCATCAGCGGCACATCCAGGATGTCGGGGCAGTTGGTGATGGTGCTGGTGCCCTCCGCCAGCAGTGCCGCTGCCATCAACTTCAGCACGCTGTTCTTCGCTCCGCTGACAGCAACTTCGCCCGACAACCGGTTTCCGCCGGTCACCACGAATCGCTCGCTCACGCGGGTTAGTTTATGCGGCCGTGGACTGAGATTCGGAATGCTCTCTCAGAATGACGGGGCAGATGTTGCAGCCGGTACGGTTCCAACATGGCTGTTCACCTCACCCGCATCTACACCCGCACCGGTGACGACGGCACCACGGGACTCAGCGATTTCAGCAGGGTCTCGAAGAATGACACAAGGCTGATCGCGTACGCAGATTGTGACGAGGCCAACGCCGCAATCGGTGTCGCAATCGCGATGGGGCGGCCCGACGACGGGTTGCTCGTGGTGCTGCGACAGATCCAAAACGATCTGTTCGACGCGGGCGCTGACCTGTCCACCCCCGTGGTGGAGAACCCGAAGTATCCGCCGCTGCGTATCACGCAGGATTACATCGACCGGCTGGAGCGGTGGTGTGACGAGTTCAATGAGCCACTGCCCGCACTGAATTCATTCGTCCTGCCCGGCGGAACCCCGCTCTCGGCACTGCTGCACGTCGCTCGCACCGTGGCCCGACGAGCGGAACGATCGGCCTGGACTGCGGTCGCGGAGCATGGCGACGGCGTCAGCGTCTTGCCGGCGAAGTACCTCAACCGACTGTCTGACCTGCTCTTCATACTGTCCCGAGTGGCCAATCCGGGCGGCGATGTGCTCTGGAAACCCGGGCAGGGTCAGTAACTGCGGCGGCGTGCACGTGGCGACGGCCGCGATTCCAGCCACGACGTGAAGGCCGTCAGCGCCCTTCGATCCAGGGCGATCTCGTAACCCTGGCGGCGCTCGGGGCTGGCGTCGCGCAGTTCGAGCACGACGATCTCGGACGTCATGATGTCGAACTCGTCACCGCGTGGGGCACGTCGTGACACCACTTCGAGGCCGCGCCGGCTGAGCCGACGATCCGGCCACCAGCGCACGCTCGACAGCCGGTAGAACCCGGCTTCACCACCGTGATAGCGCATGACTCCATGCCGCCAGCCGTGGCCGCCGACCGCGGGGTAATCCCGCAAAATCGCCGCTGTCCCACCGACCTGGCGTAACTTCCAGAGTCGGTAGGACAGCGCAGTAACTGCCAGCAGCAGCACACAGACCAGCGCGACCATGACGATCATGGGCGCGCTCATCGGCATATCTAGTCGATCTGGCCTAGGGCACGCAGCCGCGCCCTACCCCATGCCGCGGTTGCCTGGTCATCGGATTCGGAATCCCGCTTGGCCGCGTCAGCATCGATCTCGGATTCCAGCTGAGCGTTCTCGACCAAAATCCGGACAGCCTCTTCACTCACCGACAGGAACCCGCCGTCGACGGCGATCCGCACATCGTCTTCACCCTCGCGTTCGACGCGCACCATGGCGTCCCCGACGAGCTGGGCGACCAGCGGGATGTGCCGCGGCAGGATACCGATCTCACCTGCGGTGGTGCGGGTGAACACGAACGTCGCGTCACCCGACCACAGCTCGCGTTCCACGGCGACGATCTCGACGTGCAAGTCGGCCATGTCACACCACCTTTCTCTGTGCTCCTCGCGTGCGCTGCCTTCGGTCTAGAGCGCGCATCACAGCTTCGCGCCGAGGCTCTCGGCCTTCTTCGACAGATCATCGAGACCACCGATGAGGAAGAACGCCTGCTCGGGCAGGTGGTCGAACTCGCCCTTGGCCAGCTTGTCGAAGGCCTCGATGGTTTCCTTGAGCGGCACGGTCGAACCCGGCTGGCCAGTGAACTGCTCGGCGGCCATCATGTTCTGGCTCAGGAAGCGCTCAATCTTACGGGCGCGGTACACCAGGACCTTGTCCTCTTCCGACAGCTCGTCGATACCGAGGATGGCGATGATGTCCTGAAGGTCCTTGTAGCGCTGCAGGATCCGGATGACTTCCTGCGCGACGCGGTAGTGCTCGTCGCCGACGACGCTGGGGTGCAGGATCGTCGAGGACGATGCCAGCGGATCCACCGCGGGGAAGATGCCCTTGGAGAACACCGCACGAGAAAGCTCGGTGGTGGCGTCCAGGTGGGCGAACGTGGTCGCCGGTGCCGGGTCGGTGTAGTCGTCGGCGGGCACGTACACGGCCTGCATCGAGGTGATCGAACGACCACGGGTCGAGGTGATGCGCTCCTGCAGCTCGCCCATCTCGTCGGCCAGCGTCGGCTGGTAACCCACGGCAGAAGGCATACGGCCCAGCAGGGTCGACACCTCCGAACCGGCCTGGGTGAAGCGGAAGATGTTGTCGATGAACAGCAGCACGTCCTGGCCCTGCTCGTCGCGGAAGAACTCGGCCATGGTCAGGGCCGACAGGGCGACGCGCATACGAGTGCCTGGCGGCTCGTCCATCTGGCCGAACACCAGCGCGGTGTCCTTGAGCACGTTGGCGTCCGCGAGCTCGACCCACAGGTCGTTGCCCTCACGCGTGCGCTCACCCACGCCGGCGAACACCGAGGTGCCACCGAAGTTGCGGGCGATGCGGTTGATCATCTCCTGAATCAGAACCGTCTTACCCACACCGGCACCGCCGAACAGGGCGATCTTGCCACCGCGCACGTACGGCGTGAGCAGGTCGACGACCTTCAGACCGGTCTCCAGCATCTCGGTGCGGGGCTCCAAGTCGGCGAAGGCCGGCGGCTTGCGGTGAATCGACCAGTGCTCGAAGTCCTTGCCGTAGCCGGGATCGTCGAGGCAGTCACCCAGAGCGTTGAACACGTGTCCCTTGACACCGTCGCCGACAGGCACCGAGATCGAGGCGCCGGTGTCGGTGACCTCGACGCCGCGGACCAGGCCGTCGGTGGGCTGCATCGAGATGCAGCGCACCAGGTTGTCTCCGAGGTGCTGGGCGACCTCGAGCGTCAGGGTCTTGGCCAGCGCGCCGAAGCTGATGTCGGCGTGCAGCGCATTGAACAGGTCTGGCACGGCGCCACGCGGAAACTCGACGTCCACCACCGGGCCGGTGATACGGACAACGCGACCCGCGGTCTTGGTGTCTACGGCTGCAGTCATTTCTTTTCTTCGCTTTCCTACGGGGCCTTTGTCTTTAATCCGGTTAGCGTGCGTCAGCCAGCGCGTTGGCGCCACCGACGATTTCGCTGATTTCCTGGGTGATCTGAGCCTGCCGTTCCCGGTTAGCCGCGAGCGTCAGCGCCTTGATCAGATCGTCGGCGTTGTCGGTGGCCGACTTCATGGCGCGGCGGCGAGACGCGGACTCGGAGGCCGCGGCTTCCAGCAGGGCCGCATACACGCGGGTCGCGATGTAGCGCGGCAGCAGCGCATCGAACAGCGTCTCTGCGTTGGGCTCGAACGAATACAGCGTGTGCGGACCAGCGTCAGGCTCACCGACGTATTCGACGACCATCGGTGCGATCCGCAGTGCCACGGCGGTCTGCGAGAGCATCGACCGGAACTCGGTCGACACGATATGCAGTTCGTCGACGCCGAGGATGCCGTCGGCACCTGGCTCGTCACCGCTGTCGTCGGCGCCCGCCATGAACGCCGCCACCAGGGTGTCGGCGATGGTCTTGGCATCCTCGTATGAGGGACGCTCGGAGAAGCCGATCCACGACTCGGTCACGGTGCGTTGCCGGAAGCTGTAGTAGCCCAATGCCTTCCGGCCGACCACGTACAGCACGGGGTTCTTGCCCTCGTCGCGCAACAACGAGAACAGCTCCTCGGCGCGGCGCAGCACGTTGGCGTTGTAACCGCCGCACAGTCCGCGGTCCGAGGACACCACCAGCACGCCGGCCCGCTTGGGGTTCTCCCGCTCGACGAGCAGCGGGTGATCCAGCGCGCTGGCGCCGGCGAGCTCGGTGAGCATGTTGGTGATCTCCGTGGCGTAGGGCCGGGCCGCATCGACCCGCGCCTGCGCCTTGGCGATCCGTGACGTGGCGATCAGCTCCTGGGCCTTCGTGATCTTCTTGATCGACGAGGCGGAGCGGATACGTCCGCGTAGCTCGCGAAGTGTGGCTGCCATTGTTACCTAGTTCTTCTTCGGAGCCGGCTTACGGACCTTGACGGATTCCTTCTCCAGGTCCTCGGGGTCCAGTGCCTCTGCGTCGGCCTCGTTGGCGACCACCGAGCTGCCGTCGCTGGCGGCGAAGCCCTTCTTGAAGTCGTTGATGACCGAAACCAGCTTCTCCTCATTCTCCGGGGAGAGCTTCTTGGATTCCTTGATCCCGGTGAGGATCTCGGAGTGGCTGGCCTTCACGTGCTCCAGGAACTCAGCCTCGAAGCGCGAAACATCCTCGGCGGGAACCGAATCCAGATGCCCCTGGGTGCCGAGGAAGATCGCCACGACCTGGTCCTCAACCGCCATCGGGCTGTACTGCGCCTGCTTGAGGAGCTCGACCAGGCGGACACCACGGTCCAGCTGGGCCTTGGATGCAGCGTCCAGGTCAGACGCGAAGGCCGCGAAGGCCTCCAGCTCACGGTACTGGGACAGGTCCAGACGCAGCGAGCCCGCCACCTCTTTCATCGCCTTGATCTGCGCGGCGCCACCGACGCGGGACACCGACACACCGACGTTGACCGCGGGCCGCACACCCTGGTTGAACAGGTCGGACTCCAGGAAGCACTGGCCGTCGGTGATGGAGATGACGTTGGTCGGGATGAACGCCGAGATGTCGTTGGCCTTGGTCTCGATGATCGGCAGACCGGTCATCGAACCGCCACCGAGCTCATCGGAGAGCTTCGCGCAACGCTCCAGCAGCCGCGAGTGCAGGTAGAACACGTCGCCCGGGAAGGCCTCGCGGCCCGGCGGGCGGCGCAGCAGCAGCGAGATCGCGCGGTACGCGTCGGCCTGCTTGGAGAGGTCGTCGAAGACGATCAGCACGTGCTTGCCGTCGTACATCCAGTGCTGGCCGATGGCCGAACCGGTGTAGGGGGCGAGCCATTTGAAGCCGGCCGAGTCGGAAGCCGGGGCCGCGACGATGGTGGTGTAATCCATCGCGCCACCCTCTTCCAGCGCGCGCTTCACGCTCGCGATGGTGGTGCCCTTCTGGCCGATCGCGACGTACACGCAGCGCACCTGCTGCTTGGGATCGCCGGTCTCCCAGGCCTCACGCTGGTTCAGGATGGTGTCGACGCAGACAGCGGTCTTACCGGTCTTGCGGTCGCCGATGATCAGCTGGCGCTGGCCGCGCCCGATCGGCGTCATGGCGTCGATGGCCTTGATACCGGTCTGCAGCGGCTCGCCGACGCCCTGACGCTGAACCACCGAGGGGGCCTGCAGCTCCAGCGCACGCCGGGTCTCGGCGGTGATGTCGCCCTGGCCGTCGATCGGCTGGCCCAGCGGGTTGATGACGCGCCCGAGGAAGGCATCGCCGACCGGAACCGACAGCACCTCGCCAGTGCGCTTGACCTGTTGGCCCTCTTCGATCTTTTCGAACTCACCCAGGATGACGGCACCAACGCTGTGCTCGTCGAGGTTGAGCGCGACGCCCAGGACGCCACCGGGGAACTCCAAGAGTTCCTGCGTCATCACCGAGGGCAGTCCCTCGACGTGGGCGATGCCGTCACCGGCGTCGATGACGGTGCCGATCTCTTCACGCTCGGTGTCGGCGGAAAACGAGGATACGTAGTCCTCGATGGCACCTTCGATATCAGCAGCCGAGATTGTCAACTCTGCCATGGTTTTTCGTCTTCCTACCTAGTTCCTGGGGTCGTTCATGTCGTTCGTATCGAGGCTTGTCGCTTCCTCGCGCAAGCGCTCGTCAGTCCGGTAGCCCGGTCGCCGCGGCAGCCAGTCGTGACGAGATGGATCCGTCGATCACCTCGTCTCCGACGGCGATCGACAGACCACCGAGGACATTCGGATCGACATGGAGTTGGACGGAGACCGGGTGACCGTAGATACGGGTCAACACCTCGGTCAATCGCGCATTCTGGGCGTCGCTGAGCGGTGCCGCAGCCGTGACGTGCGCGACGACCTCGCCGCGGCGGGCCACAGCCAGCTCGGCCAGATCGATGACGGCCTCGTCGGCACGCTCGCCGCGCAGCAGACCCACTGTCTGGGACAGCAGCGCCTTGACCGTGTCGTTCACCCCGGTCGAGGCGGGGATCACCTTGTCGAGCAAGGCGATCCGACCGTCGACGGGGGTCGTGTAATCCGTCAGCAGGGCCGAGAGCTTGGGCTCTGCATCGAGAACACGGCCGAACCGGAACAGCTGGTCCTCCACGGCGTCGACCTCACCGGACACCTCGGCACGCTTGAGCAGCGCCAGTCGCGCAATGTGCTCGATGGCGTCGACCAAGTTCGACTCGGTCGACCAGCGCTGGGCGACCGCGGTCCTCACCAGTTCGATGGTCGGCGCACCGACTTTGCCCGACAGCAGCGTGTCGACCAGACGGACCTTGGGCGCGGGATCGTCGGACGGCTGGGTCAGATGTCGGTTCAGCACGGTCTCCGTGAGCAGCACCTTGGCGACCGAAGCCAGTTCGTCTGCCAGCGTGGTCAACCCGGCGGCGTCCAGTCCGCCGGCAACCGAGTCGAACTTCCCGACCAGAATGCCGAGTGATTCGCGGCTGGCAGCGCGCAATTCGGCCGTCGCGGCGGTGTCGATAACCACGGTCGACGGCGCCATCTGCTCCAGTTCGACGAGGAACCGGTCGACGGTGGCCGACTGCGCGGCCGGATCGGCCACGTGTGTCCGCACCAGCTCGTTGGCCTTCGCCACCGATTCTTCGCCGAGATCAGTCCGCAGTCCGCGGATAAGCTGCTGACGCATCAGCTGAACCTGTTGTCCGCCTTGAGCTTTGATGCGCTCGGCCTCCGCACCGGCCTGCTCGGCAAGCTGCGCGGTGATCCGCGTTGAATCGTGCCGGGCTTCGTCGGTGACCTTGGCCGCCTCGGCCTTGGCATCCGCGAGCGCCTTGGCGTGCATGGCGTCGGCGTCGGCGAGCTTCTTCGAAGCTTCCGCGCTCTCAGCCAGTGCGGTGCGTATTGCATCCTGTTGTTTTGCCATCAGGGACTTCACCGGCGGTACCACGTACCGCCAGATGATGTACACGATGACCGCGAAGCCGATCAGCTGTCCGATGAAGATTTCCATCTACTGCGTCCCACCTGATTTCACGTCGACGCCGAGGATGCGACTTGCCAGCGTGGCCGACAGACCGTCGACTGACGATTCGAGGTCGGACTGCGCGGCGGCACCTTGCGCGGACAGTTGCTGATCTGCATCGCGAACCGTTTCGGCCACTTCCCCGCTGGCTTCGACACGCTTCTGCTCGACGACCGAACGGCCAGCGGCACGAGCCTCGTCACGGATGGCCGAAGCCTCGGTCCGAGCCCCTGCCATCGCCTCGTCGTAATCGGCCTGTGCGGCGGCAACCTGCTCGGCCGACTTCCGGTTGTCTGCTGCGGTCTTGGCCAGCATCGCTTCCCGCTCCGCCAGGACCTTACCGATCGGCGGTACCACCCATTTCCCGATCACGCCGAGCACGATCAAGAAGATGAGCAGCACGACGAAGAAGGTCCCGTTGGGGATCAGGAAGTTGCTCTGACCCCCGCCGCCTTCTTCCGCTGCCTGGCTAGACGCCAGGATCGTTGCGCTCAGTTGTTCCATCACGCTGGATTACGAAGCGCCCGGGGTCGCAAACACGAACAGCGCCATGAATGCCAGGTTGATGAAGTATGCGGCCTCGACCAGACCGACGGTGATGAAGAACGGGGTGAACAGGCGGCCCTGTGCCTCCGGCTGACGAGCGATACCGGAGATCAGTGCGTTACCGGCAATACCGTCACCGATACCGGCACCAATCGCGCCACCGGCCATGATCAGACCACCGCCGATGAGTGCACCGGCAACGATTGTGGGGTCGGTCATTCCTTATTCCTCCTTGGTAACTGGCAGCGTTGCCACCAGGGTCTCTTGTGGTTCCTACACGCCCTGTCGGTCAGTGTCGGTTTTTTAGTGGTCGTGTTCGTGGTCCAGTTCCATGGACTGACTGAAGTACAGAATGGTCAGCAGGGCGAAGATAAAGGCCTGGATCAGACCGACGAACAGGTCGAACGTCTTCCAGATGGCGTTCGGCGCCCACTGGATGTACCAAGGGAACATCGCGATCAGCGCGACCAGGATGCCGCCGGCGAACATGTTGCCGAAAAGTCGGAGGGACAGCGAGACCGGCTTGGCGATCTCCTCGACGATGTTGATCGGCGCCAGCACTGCGACATGGCCCTTGACCAGCTTCTTCGCGTGCCCAACCGGGCCTCGCCGCCAGATGCCTGCCGCGTGATAGCACAGGAAGACGAACACGGCCAGCGCCAAGACGTAGTTGATGTCCGAGGCCGGTGGAGCCAGAAGTTCAGATGCAGCACCATCCGGTCCGCCGAACTGCACGGGTAGCACGGACAGCCAGTTCGACACCAGGATGAAGACGAATATGGTGACTGCCAGCGGCAGTACGAACGGGGCGATCTTCATGCCGATCGCGCTCTCGATCTGTTGGCGCATCTGGATGGTGATGGCCTCGAAGAACAGCTGCACACCACCCGGGACCCCGGTCGAGGTGACCTTGGCCCGCAGGAAGAACGCCAGCCCGATGACGATGACAGCGGCGACCGCGGTGGCGATGATCGTGTCGATGTTGAAGGTCCAGCCCAGCCACTTCACTTCTTCGTGGTGGCCGACGTGGATCGCTGCGGCAAGAACAGTCTCGGTCATCTGGTGTCAGCTCAGCCCTTCGATTCCGTGCCAGAGGTGTCGACAGCATCGAGGCCGTCGGTGCGGATCTTCTTGAGCACCGGGAAACTGGTGGACATCACCAGCAGTGCCTGGAAGATCGCCAACCCGAACAGCACCGCGATGCCGCCCGAGTTCTTGAAGAAGTATGCGATCGCGAGACCGATCGCGGTGATGATCAGCAGCCGGGTTGCGGAATTCACCGCCATCTTCTTCTTGAGAGGGTGTTCCTCAGCGGTTATCGACTCCACCGCGTGGCGCACCAGTAATGCATTGACCAGGCCAAGGCCAAGGCCGACGCCGAAGAACACACCGAACAAAACGTGACCGGTGAAAGCGGCGGCCACGACGGCCACACCCGTCAGGGCCACGCAGATGACCAGCAGCCGCAGTGGCCGGAATGCCACCGATGGAAACACCAACGGCGCGTCTTGCGCTGGTGTCGTCACTGCTTCACCCCAATCCCACGGTCACGGAGCACATCTGCGTATACACGTACTACCTGGCAATGTCCTGAGCGTGCCCGACGAGCGTAGCGGAGGGCCGCGGGCCCGCTGGAATCACCCAAGGGGTAGCTCCCTTTGTCGGTCGTTATTCGGCGCCGATCGGCTTTTCGGAACCAATGGGCCGGGCCGGCAACCCGTGAGGTTTTTCGGGTTCTGCCAGCACCGTACCACATGGTAGGTGGCCCTAATTGAGGACTACTACTTTTCGTCGTACTGATCATCGAGCTGCGGTTCCCGCCCATCGGGACCGCGACGCAACAGAGGTATCAGAGTGACCACGATCGCGACCAGAATGGCCGCCGCCATCACCGCGCCGGTGTAACGCGGGTCGACGAAAATCGTGCTGGCCGCCCCGAAGGCGACGATGCCCACCCATAGGTAGATAAGTAGCACCACGCGGCGGTGCGAATGGCCGATCTGCAATAACCGGTGGTGCAGATGCATCTTGTCCGGACTGAACGGACTGCGCCCCGCGCGGGTGCGCCGCACGATGGCCAACAACATGTCCAGCGCAGGCACAAACATCACGGCGACAACCAACAGGAACGGCGACAACAGCGCGAACACGTCGCGGGCGCCGTAAGCGTTCTGCGAGATCGGGCCTGCCGCGGTGGTCGCGGCGGCGCCGAGCATCAAACCGATCAGCATCGACCCCGAGTCGCCCATGAAGATCTTGGCGCGGTGGAAGTTGTGCGGCAGAAATCCGAGGCAGGCGCCGGCCAACACCACCGAGATCACCGCGGGCGGGTAGAACAGCACGTCGCCACCGTGGTCGCGTAACAGCCCGACCGAGAAGACGCAGATGGCCAGCGCCGTGATCAACCCGAGGCCGGCCGCCAGGCCGTCGAGCCCGTCGACGAAGTTCATCGCATTGACGATCGAGACCGTCAGCGCGAGTGTGAGCAGGATCGAGGAGACCTGATCGAGCACGATCGTGCCGACTCCCCCGATCGGGATGTACAGCACGCTCCACGCCACACCCATGGTGACCAGCACGCTCGCCGCGGTGATCTGCCCAGCGAATTTGGTCAGCGCGTCCAGACCCCACCGGTCGTCGATCAGCCCGATAGCCATGATCAGGCCGCCGGCCACCACCACGGCCGGCATTCCGGTCGAATAGACGAACCCACGGGTCAACGCCGGAAGTTGGGACGCCAGCAGCACGGCCGCGGCGACACCGACATACATCGCCAGCCCACCCATCCGAGGGGTGGGCTGCACATGCACGTCACGCTCACGCGGATAGGCCACTGCGCCGAGCCGGATGGCCAGCACCCGAACCCAGCCGGTGGCGAAGTAGGTGATGATAGCGGCGGTCAGGCCGACCAGTATCAGCTCTCGCAGGGGCACGCCCGCCCCCTGATCGGACAGTGCCAAGACTTCGGCATCGGTGTAGCTGCCGGCCAGGATCACCGGTGCACCGTACTGCAGCAAGCTGAGATCACTCCGTGAGCGTTGCGGTCAGGGCTGCGGCTTCCACACCGAGAATCCCGGCGATGGCGTCGGCACTGATCGGCCCTTCACGCAGGATGCGCGGCCGCTCACCAGTCAGATCGACAATGGTGGAGGCCGCCTGCCGTTCGGCAGGACCACCATCCAGATAAACCTCGACCAGATCGCCAAGCTGCTCGTGCGCCGCAGCGGCGGTCACCGCGGCCGGCCGGCCCGAGATGTTGGCGCTCGACACGGCCATCGGGCCGACCTCACGCAGCAGCTCGATGGCCACCGGGTGCAGCGGCATCCGCAGCATCACGCTGCCGTTGGCGTCGCCGAGGTCCCAGTGCAGCGATGGCGCCTGGCGCACCACCAGGCTCAGCGCACCGGGCCAGAACGCCCGGATCAGTTCGCGCGCGGTATCGGGCACCGAAAAGACCAGCCCGTCGATCGTGGTCCAGGATCCGACGAGGACGCCGACCGGCATATCGCGGCCACGCCCCTTGGCCGCGAGCAGGCTGCCGACCGCGTCACTGTCGAAGGCGTCCGCGCCGATGCCGTAGACGGTGTCCGTCGGCATCACGACCAACCGCCCGCCCTTGAGCGCGCTGATCGCCGAGGCGATGCCTTTCGCGCGCTGATCGGGGTCGCTGCAGTCGAACGTTGCCATATCAGCTCCTCGCGCAAGCGCTGGTCGGTCTCATATCAGCTCCATGAACTCAGCTTCTCCCAGTGCGGGTCGCCGTGACAAAGCGGGGTCGTCCGGCCAGGTCACGGTGTGGCGTCACGGCGGCGAAACGTCCGTCGTCGACGAACATCCGGGCGGTGCGCCCAGATGTGGTGTCGTCGTGCTCGATGGCGCAACCGGCGCCGTCACGCAGCCAGCGCGCGGCAAGTCCCACGATCGGACCGATCACCGCCATGCCGTCGGCTCCCCCGAACAGCGCGTGCGCCGGATCGTGCTCGGCCACCTCGGGCTCCAGACGAGCCCCCGCCGGAATGTAGGGCGGGTTGGCAACCAGCAGGTCGACGCGGTCGTCGAGCTGAGGCAACAATCCCGGCGTCGTGACGTCGGCGGCCAGCACCTCGACCGGCGTTCCAGCGGCATTGCGGCGCGTATAACGCAGGGCCTCAAGTGAGTCGTCGATGGCCAGCACCCGGGCATCTGGCCGGTGCGCCGACAGCGCCAGGGCCAAAGCCCCTGAACCCGTACACAGATCCACGATCATCGGACTTTCCGGAAGCGGTTGCGCATCGATGAATTTCGTCGCCCACTCGAGCAGCGATTCGGTTTCCGGCCGGGGAATGAACACACCCGGGCCTACGGCCAGCGTCAGCGGACCGAACGCAGCGGTGCCTACCAGATGCTGCAGCGGTATCCGTCGCGAGCGTGCCGCGATCAGCTCGTCGAAAGCCCGCCGGAAGTCCGCGCCGGGATCGTCGATCAGCATGAGGCGCCCGCGGTCCGTGCCCGCCACGTGCGCCGCCAGCAGTTCGGCGTCGGTGCGGGCCGATTCGATGCCGGCCGCGGCCAGCGCATGGGTGGCCGCCTGGAGGACGTGCCGCAGGCCGGTCATGCTTTCCCCGGCAGGCCGGGTCATGCCTGCTGCAGCCTCGACTGCTTGTCAGCAGCGGCCAGCGCGTCGAACAGCGGATCCAGCTCGCCGTCGAGCACCTGGTCCAGGTTGTGCGCCTTGAAGTTGATCCGGTGATCGGCGATCCGGTTCTCCGGAAAGTTGTAGGTCCGGATGCGCTCGCTGCGGTCCACGGTGCGGATCTGGCTGGCGCGGTCGGCCGAGGCGTCGGCATCGGCCTGTTCCTCAGCCAGCGCCTGCAACCGCGCGGCCAGCACCTGCATGGCGCGGGCCTTGTTCTGCAGCTGGGAGCGCTCGTTCTGGCAGGTCACCACGATGCCGGTGGGCAGATGTGTGATACGCACCGCCGAGTCGGTGGTATTAACCCCCTGGCCGCCCTTCCCTGAGCTGCGGTAGACATCGATGCGCAGGTCCGACTCGTCGATCTGAACCTGCTCGACCTCCTCGGGCTCCGGGTAGACAAGGACCCCCGCAGCCGAGGTATGCACCCGGCCTTGCGATTCGGTGACCGGGACACGTTGCACGCGGTGCACGCCGCCCTCGAACTTGAGCCGGGCCCACACGCCGTCGGCCGAATCGCCCCTGCTCCGGATGGACAACGTGGCGTCCTTGTATCCGCCCAGGTCTGAGCTGGTTTCGCCAAGCATGGTGACGGCCCAGCCGTGCCGTTCGGCGTAGCGGATGTACATCCGGGCCAGGTCGGCTGCAAACAGCGCCGATTCCTCGCCGCCCTCCCCCGACTTCACTTCGAGCACGATGTCGTCGGCGTCATGCGGGTCGCGCGGTGCCAGCAGATCGGTCAGCTGGGTGTCGAGCTCGGCGACGCGTGCGGTCAGTTCATCGACCTCAGCGGCGAAGCTGGCGTCGTCGGCCGCGAGTTCACGGGCCGCTTCGAGGTCGCCACGGGCGGCCTCGAGCTTGCGGTACGTGGCCACAACCGGTGAGATCTGCGCGAACCGGCGTCCGACCTTGCGGGCAGCCGACGCGTCCGCATGCAAGTTGGGATCGGCGAGTTGAAGTTCGAGGTCAGCGTGCTCGGCGAGGATCACCTCGATTGCTCCCCCCGGCTGAGCCGGGAATTCAGCAGAAGCTGTGTCCGTCACGTCAACCTCCTCCGATTCTGTCCTGAAACGAGAACGACGCCCGGATCTGACGCGTATGCGACAGATCGGGCGTCGTTGACGCAGCTACTTGTCAGCCGCGGCCTTCTCGGCTGCAGCCTTGCGCTTGCCGTAGCGCGCCTCGAAGCGGGCCACGCGGCCGCCGCTGTCGAGGATCTTCTGCTTGCCGGTGTAGAAGGGATGGCACTGCGAACAGACCTCGACGACGATCTGTCCATTGTTCTTGGTGCTCCGCGTGGTGAAGGTGTTGCCACAACCGCAGTGCACGGTGGTCTCGACATACTCAGGGTGAATGCCCGTTTTCATGGTTCCTCTTCAGTAGTTGGCCCGGGTCGCCCAAGATGGACGTGAACCGGGACCGAGGGGTCGGCGGTCCATTATGCCAGTTCGGCCGCCAGCCGCCTAAACGTGCGCACACCCGGCGGTATTCCTGGCCATCGGTCGAGAAAAGCCACTGCCCCGACACGCTCGGCGTGCGGGGCAGTGTGCGGTTGGGTCAGTCGACGTCCATCGAGCCCGGTGCGGTCTTGGAGACCTGGACCAGGAACTCGTAGTTCGTCTTCGTCTTGCGCAGCTGGCTCATCAGCAGATCGATGGCCTGGTGGCTGTCAAGCCCTGAGAGCACGCGACGCAGCTTGTGCACGATCGCGAACTCGTCCGGGGACAGCAACAGCTCGTCCTTTCGGGTGCCGGACGGGTTGACGTCGACAGCCGGGAACACCCGACGCTCGGCGATCTTGCGGTCCAGCTTGAGCTCGGCGTTGCCGGTGCCCTTGAATTCTTCGAAGATCACCGTGTCACCGGTGGAGCCGGTCTCGACCATCGCCGTGGCGATGATGGTCAACGAGCCACCGTACTCGATGTTGCGAGCCGCGCCGAGGAACCGCTTGGGCGGGTACAGCGCGGTGGAATCCACACCACCGGAGAGGATGCGGCCCGAGGCCGGCGACGCGTTGTTGTACGCACGCCCGAGCCGGGTGATCGAGTCGAGCAGCACGACGACGTCCTTGCCCTGCTCGACCAGGCGCTTGGCCCGCTCGATGGCCAGCTCGGCGGCCTGCGTGTGATCTGACGGCGGCCGGTCGAAGGTGGAGGCGATGACCTCGCCCTTCACCGAGCGCTGCATATCGGTGACCTCCTCTGGGCGCTCGTCTACGAGCACGACCATGAGGTGACACTCCGGGTTGTTGCGGGTGATCGCGTTCGCGATGTCCTGCATGATCGTGGTCTTACCGGCCTTGGGCGGCGACACGATCAGGGCACGCTGGCCCTTGCCGATCGGCATGATCAGGTCGATGACGCGCGTGGTCAGACGCTCAGGCGTGGTCTCCAGGCGCAGCCGCTGGTTCGGGTACAGCGGGGTGAGCTTGCTGAACTCGGGGCGCTTCTTGGCGTCCTCCACCGAACCACCGTTGACGGTGTCCAGGCGCACCAGGGGGTTGAACTTCTGCCGAGAGTTCTGGCCGCTGTTCTCACCCTCGCGGGGCACCCGAACCGCACCCGTCACGGCGTCACCGCGACGCAGCCCGTTCTTGCGGACCATATTCATCGAGACGTAGACGTCGTTGGGACCGGCCAGGTAACCGGAGGTCCGGACGAACGCGTAGTTGTCGAGGACATCGAGGATGCCCGCAACGGGCTGTACGACGTCGTCCTCGCGCAGTTCGGCCTCGTTACCGCCGCCGCCTTCTCCGCCGCGCTCGCCACGCCGGCGACGATCGCGGAACCGACGACCCCGCCGGCCCTGACGGCCGTCACCATCGTCCTCCCCGGCATTGCCACCGCGGTTCTGCTGGTCACCCTGCTGGTCCGACTGATCGCCAGCCGACTTGGTGTCCGGCCTCTCCGGCGCATCCTGCCTGTCGTTCCTACCCTGCTTGGCCGGCTGGTCCTGCTTGGCAGGTTGCTCGGCGGCCGGCTTGGCGTCCGCCTCGGCGACCTTCTGGTTCTCACCGCGCTGGTTCTCACCGCGCTGCCTCACGGACTCGTCGGCCGCCGGCGCTCCCGCCTGGCGGGACGCGCCGCGACGTTCCCGGCGCGGCGGTGCCTGCTCGGCCGGTGCCTCGGCGTCGGACTTGGTCTCAGCGTCGGACGTGGTCTCGGCGGGGGCATTCGCGGCAGCGCCGCGGCCGTTGGTCTCGCCCCGATGGGCACGGATCGCAGCGATCAACTCGCTCTTACGCAGGCCCGATGCGCCTTCGACACCGATTTCCTTGGCCAGCGCGCGCAGCTCTGGCAGCACCATCGTCGACAACGAGGCAGGCCGCGGATTTGCGGCGCGCGTGTCGGACGTGGGCGCGGAAGGCGCAGCAGCCGGTGTTTCCCCTGCATTTGCTGCCGTCACGGCATTCGACAGCTCTCCGGTGTCATTGCTGTTATCAGCCGTGAAGAGGTCCGTATCAGTCACGGATTTCCTTTCTTTCCCTCACTGTTTTGCGTCACGCGAGGGTTCCCCAAAGGTCGACGCGCATTCAGCTGTACCGCTGAACGCGTAGCTCGCACCGCCTATGTAACGGTGATCGCACGGGTTTGCCGTTGAACGGCGAACCGTTAGCCCACGAGTAGAACACAAGAAGTTTGGGTGGTCGTCCTAGTGTCTGCGCAGGAAGAGCCGCTGCGATTGCTGGACGACAGCGAGAATAGCCCGCTTTCAGGCGGGAAGCAAGCAACTCCCATGTGGGGCGTGTTGTCGTCAGTTGCGGACCGCAACACCCGACATCCACCGGACCCCGCGACCCACCGTCATCTCGTGCACCGCGAACCCGTTGGCAGTGCCGTATTGGAACGCCTCCGCGGGTAAACCGGCCCCGAAACTCAGACCGAGCACGGACGGTCCGGCGCCCGACAGCACTGCTGCCACTCCCCAACGCCGCAGTGTCTGCAGATATTCCGCCGAGGCCGGCATCGCCGCCGCACGCTGCGGCTGATGCAGCACATCCTCGGTGGCATCCATCAGCAAATCGGGCCGCTCGGTGAGCGCCACCACAAGCAACGCCGCCCTGCTGATGTTGAACCGGGCATCGACGTGGCTGACCTGCTCCGGCAGCAAGACTCGAGTCTCGGCGGTCGACGACCGCTGCTGCGGCACCGCCGAGAACAACCGGATGTCGGGATGCAACCCGATCTGCGTCGCCGCGTATCGCGGGGATTCGCCCAGACCGCCCGAGGTATCCGTCCAGGACACCACCGCGCCACCGAGCACCGCGGCCGCAGCGTTGTCCGGATGCCCCTCGAACTCGCTGGAGAGCTGAATCAGCTGACCCTCGCCCATGGGATTCGAACCCGCCTGTGTCACAAGGCCATTGACTGCCGCCAAACCGCCGACCACCGCGGCGGCAGAGGATCCCAATCCGCGGGAATGGGGAATATCGTTGCGGCAGCGCACGATCAGTCCGGAGGCGGTGTATCCGGTCGCACGCAGACCCGCTTCGATAGCACGGACCACCAGATGCGTTGCATCCAGTGGAACTTGGCCAGCACCCTGCCCTTCAACCTCCACCTGAAGACCGGATTCTGTTGTCTCGACGACGATCTCGTCATAGAGACTGAGCGCCAGCCCCAGGCTGTCGAAGCCCGGGCCCAGGTTCGCACTCGATGCGGCGACTACGGCGGTGGCGGTGATCCCGACCGGCAGGACTTGACTCACGATGGCTCAGACCAGTCCCAGTTCAGCGACGACGGCCATCGGGTCGACAGGCAACGGGGCGACCGGCGGCATGCCACGCAGCGCGGTGTCGGGGTCTTTGAGCCCGTTGCCCGTGACGGTGCACACCACGGTGGAACCACGCTTGATCCAGCCGTCCTCGATCGACTTCAGCAGGCCCGCGATGCTCGCCGCGGACGCCGGCTCCACGAACACGCCCTCGGAACGGGCGACCAGGTGGTAGGCGGCGAGGATTTCCTCGTCGGTGGCGGCCAGAAAACGGCCGTTGGACTGCTGCTGGGCCTCGACGGCCGAGTTCCACGAGGCCGGCGACCCGATCCGGATCGCGGTCGCGATGGTCTCGGGCTCCTTGACGGGCTCGCCCAGGACCAGCGGGGCCGCTCCCGCGGCCTGGGTACCCAGCATGCGGGGCAGCCGGTCCGACAATCCGTCGCGGTGGTACTCGGTGTAGCCCTTCCAGTACGCGGTGATGTTGCCCGCGTTACCGACCGGAAGCGAATGCACGTCGGGGGCGGTACCCAGCGCGTCGACGATCTCGAACGCGGCGGTCTTCTGCCCCTCGATGCGGTACGGGTTGACCGAGTTGACCAGCGCGATGGTCGGGAAGTCGGCGGTCATCTTGCGCGCCAGTTCCAGGCAGTCGTCGAAGTTGCCGTCGATCTGAATGATCTTGGCGCCGTGCATGACCGCCTGAGCGAGCTTGCCCATCGCGATCTTGCCCTGCGGGATGAGCACCGCGCAGGTGATGCCGGCCCGCGCAGCGTATGCGGCCGCCGACGCCGACGTATTGCCCGTCGAGGCACACAGCACCGCCTGCTGACCCCGCGCCACCGACTCGGTGACGGCAACGGTCATGCCACGGTCCTTGAACGACCCGGTCGGGTTGAGTCCCTCGACCTTGAGATGCACTGTGCAGCCGGTCTGCTCGGAGATCCGCTTCGCATGGATGAGCGGGGTACCACCCTCCAGCAGGGTGACCGGTGACCAGTCGTCACCGATCGGCAGCCGGGCGCGGTACGCCTCGATCAGGCCCGGCCACGGCCGGTGCACTGGGGCTACTGCATTCATGCGTCTGTCCCTTCCATACGGAGCACGCTGTTGATGGTCTGCACCACGTCGAGATCGGCGAGGGCCTCGACGGTCTCGGACAGTGCCGCGTCCGTCGCCTGGTGGGTCACCACGACGATTCGCGCGCCGCACGGCGCGCCGCCCTCGTCGACCATGCCCTCCTGCCGAACCTCGGCGATGCTGACCTCACGCTTACTGAACTCGGCTGCGACCGCAGACAATACGCCCGGGCGGTCAGCGACATTCATGTTGACGTAGTAGCGGGTCGGGATGAAACCGATGGGCGCGATCTTGAGCTCGGCGTACTTCGATTCACGCGGACCGCGGCCACCCTGCACACGGTTACGGGCGGCCATCACCACATCGCCCATCACTGCCGACGCGGTCGGTGCGCCGCCGGCACCCTGCCCGTAGAACATCAGCCGGCCCGCGGCCTCGGCCTCGACCACCACGGCGTTGAACGCGCCGTTGACCGCGGCCAGCGGATGGGTCAGCGGGACCAGCGCGGGATACACTCGCGCCGAGACCCGTTGCTTGCCTTCGTCGGTGGAAATCCGCTCGCAGATCGCCAGCAGCTTGATGGTGCAGCCCAGCGCGCGCGCCGAGGCGAAGTCCTCGGCGCTGACCTTGGTGATGCCCTCCCGGTAGACGTCGTCGGCAGTCACCCGCGTGTGAAACGCGATCGACGCCAGGATCGCGGCCTTGGCGGCGGCGTCATAGCCCTCGACGTCGGCCGTCGGATCGGCCTCGGCATAACCCAGCGCGCTGGCGTCGGCCAGTGCGCTGGCGTAATCCGCTCCGGTGCTGTCCATCTCGGACAGGATGTAGTTGGTGGTGCCGTTGACGATGCCGGCCACCCGCAGCACGGTGTCACCGGCCAACGACTGGGTCAGCGGACGAATCACCGGGATGGCACCCGCCACGGCCGCCTCGAAATAGAGGTCGACGTGGGCGTTCTCGGCAGCCTGCGCCAGCTCTCCGGTCGACTGCGCCATGAGTGCCTTGTTCGCGGTGACAACCGACTTGCCCTGTTCGAGCGCCGAGAGGATGGCCTTGCGGGCCGGCTCGACGGGGCCCATCACCTCGACGACGATGTCGACATCGTCGCGCGACACCAGACCGTCGATGTCATCGGTGAGGAGATCCGCCGGGACGCCACGGTCGTCGGAAACCCGACGCACGCCGATCCCGCGCAACTCCAGGGGCGCACCGATCCGCGCCGCGAGGTCCGTAGCGCTCTCGTTGATGATGCGCACGACTTCGCTGCCGACGTTGCCCAAACCCAATACCGCTACGCCGATCGACTTCTTGCCGCTCATACGTCGCTCACCTCCAGACTCAACAGATCGGTGACGGTCTCCCGCCTCAACACCAGCCGCGCGTGGCCGTCCTTGACCGCTACCACCGCAGGGCGGCCGAGCAGGTTGTACCGGCTCGACATCGAATAGCAGTAGGCGCCGGTGGCAGCTATACCGAGCAGGTCGCCCGGCGCGATGTCGTCGGGCACCCAGGTGTCACGCACGACGATATCGCCGCTCTCGCAGTGCTTTCCGACAATCCGAGCCAGCGTCGCGGGCGCTTCGCTGACCCGCGAGACCAGCCGGGCGTCGTACTCCGCGGCGTACAGAGAGGTTCGGATGTTATCGCTCATGCCGCCGTCGACGCTGACGTAGCGTCGCTGTGCGGTCGGGCTGATGGCGACATCCTTGACGGTGCCGACCTCGTAGAGCGTGACCGTCCCGGGGCCGGCAATGGCCCGCCCGGGCTCCACCACCAGTTTGGGCGCAGGCAGGCCGACAGCGGCCGACTCGTTGCGCACGATGACCTTGAGCTTGTCGGCCAACTCACCCATCGGCGGCGGATCGTCATCGGGCAGGTAGGAAATACCCAGTCCCCCACCGAGATCGACGATCGACATCTGTGCGGTCTTGTCGATCCCGAACTCTGCCACCACATCCCGCAGCAGGCCGATGACCCGGTGCGCGGCCAACTCGAAGCCGTCCACGTCGAAGATCTGCGAGCCGATGTGGCTGTGCAGGCCGACCAGCCGCAGGTTGTCGGTCGCGAATACGCGGCGCACAGCGTCCATCGCGGCGCCACTGGCCAGCGACAGGCCGAACTTCTGGTCCTCGTGCGCCGTGGAGATGAACTCGTGGGTGTGCGCCTCGACCCCCACGGTCACCCGGACCAGGACGTCCTGCACGATTCCCGCCGCTGCGGCGATGGCGTCCAGGCGCTCGATCTCGATCAGCGAGTCCACCACCACATGACCCACTCCGGCCCTCACCGCCGTGGTCAGCTCTTCGACAGATTTGTTGTTGCCGTGCATGGTGATTCGCGGCGCGGGAAAACCGGCATGCAACGCGACAGCGAGTTCTCCGCCCGTCGCGACGTCCAACGAGAGACCTTCTTCATCGACCCAACGGGCGATCTCGGTGCACAGGAACGCCTTGGCCGCATAGTGCACGTACTCGCCACCCCCGAATGCCGCGGCGATGTCACGGCAGCGCGACCGGAAGTCGTCCTCGTCGATGACGAACAGCGGGGTGCCGAACTGGGCAGCCAGGTCGCTGACGCTCACTCCGGCGATGGACACGACCCCGTCGGCACGGCGAACGAGATTGCGGGGCCACACATTCGGGGCGAGCAGCAGGATTTCGTCGGGGGTCTGCGGCCGCGCAGGCGCCCCGGGATGATGCATCTCCTCGGCGTGGCGAGGCCCGGCGGGGTGTGCGTTCACATCCGCTCCGGTGCGGTCACGCCGAGGATCACCAGACCGTTGGCGATCACCTGACGGGTGGCCTGGCACAACGCCAGCCGCGCCGAGTGCAGCTCGCTCGACTCCTCATCGCCCTGCGGCAGCACCCGGCAGGCATCGTAGAACCGGTGGTAGTCCCCCGCCAGATCCTCCAGGTACCGGCACACGCGGTGCGGTTCACGCAGCGCCGCGGCCATTTTGAGCACGCGCGGGAACTCGGCCAGGTTGCGGATCAGCGTGCCCTCCTTGTCGTGGGTCAGCAGATCCAGGTGCGCGGTGTCGGCCGTGACACCGAGATCGGCGGCGTTGCGGGCCAGCGCGCACAACCGCGCGTGCGCGTATTGCACGTAGTAGACGGGGTTTTCGTTGGATGCGCTCGACCACAGGGCCAGGTCGATATCGATCGGGGTGTCGACCGAGGAGCGGATCAGCGAGTAACGCGCGGCGTCGACGCCGATGGCCTCGACCAGGTCGTCGAGGGTGATGACGGTGCCAGCCCGCTTGCTCATCCGCACGGGCTGTCCGTCGCGGACCAGGTTGACCATCTGGCCGATCAGCACCTCGACGGTGTCCGGGTCGTCGCCGAGCGCTGCGGCAGCGGCCTTGAGCCGGGCGATGTAGCCGTGATGGTCGGCGCCGAGCATGTAGATGCACAGATCGAAACCACGCTGGCGCTTGTCCAGGTAGTAGGCCAGATCGCCGGCGATGTAGGCCGGGTTGCCGTCGCTCTTGATGACGACGCGGTCCTTGTCGTCGCCGAACTCGGTGGTGCGCAACCAGGTTGCGCCGTCCTTCTCGTAGATGTTGCCGGTCTCACGCAGCTTGGCGATGGCCTGCTCGACGCGGCCGGAGGTGTGCATCGAGTCTTCGTGCGTGTACACGTCGAAGTCGGTGCCGAATTCGTGCAGCGATTCCTTGATGTGGGTGAACATCAGGTCGACGCCGACCGCGCGGAATACTTCCTGCTGTTGATCGGCGGGCAGGCTGAGCGCATCGGGACGCTTGGCGAGCACGGCCGCCGCGATGTCGCTGATGTAGGTGCCCGCGTAGCCGTCCTCCGGCGTCGGCTCGCCCGTGGCCGCAGCGACCAGCGACCGCGCGAACCGGTCGATCTGGGCGCCGTGGTCGTTGAAGTAGTACTCGCGGGTGACGTCGGCGCCCTGCGTCGACAGCAGCCGGCCTAGCGCGTCACCGACAGCGGCCCAGCGCGTGCCACCGATGTGGATCGGCCCCGTCGGGTTGGCCGAGACGAATTCGAGGTTGATCTTCTGCGCGAGTTCGCTGGAGTTGCCGTATCCACCAGCCGCGGTCAGCACGTCGGTGACGATGACGCCCTGCGCGGAAGCCTCGATCCGCAGGTTGACGAATCCCGGGCCGGCAACGTCGGCTGCAGCAATACCGTCGGTGCTGCTCAGCGCAGTCGCCAACCAACCGGCCAACTCCCGCGGATTGACACCGACCTTCTTGCCCAGCTGCAACGCGATGTTGGTGGCGTAGTCGCCGTGCTCAGGGTTGCGCGGGCGCTCGACCGTGACGGTCGCCGGCAGCGCGGCGGTGTCCAGGTCATGGTCGGTCAACACTGCCGTGGCAGTGGCCTTGAGCAGCTCGGCAAGGTCGGCGGGGGTCACGGGGGTCCATCCTATGGGCTGAGCACTCACGCCCCGAATCCGTGTTCCGCTTCCCATGCGCTACGCTAGCGGAGCCCAACGGCGCAGCTGTGCTCAGCACCGCGCCCCCGTAGCTCAGGGGATAGAGCGTCTGCCTCCGGAGCAGAAGGCCGCAGGTTCGAATCCTGCCGGGGGCACCAAACCTGACCTGCATCGCAACCCCCGTCAGCGGATTCTGCCCACAGCCGCACGTCTAAGCAAGCATGCGGGCCAAGGCGACGCGGCCCTGGCCGGCGATCAGTGCGGTACCGCGAATCCTTCCGGCGTCGTGAAGGTAAATGGCGGAGTAGCCACCGATGTCTCCGGCGCTTCTCCGGCCGTCGTTTCCGTAACGGTCTCGCCGGTCGTCATCTCGGGCTCAGACCACATCTGCACGCCGGCGGGCGCCTGGCTCGCCAGCACCCCGACAGTGCCCATGGCAGCCGCGGCGACCAGCCCAACACCAGCCGAAACCGTCTTGAGCCGTTTGCGATTCTTCTTCAATTCCACCTCTGACCACCCCACTCGGTCGCGGGTCGACCCGCCCCGGATTGAGCGGGTCCTACCGTTTGCAATCAACGGTTCACAGCAGTTATTCCGGGATTCCCCAAATTTTTCGATCCGAAACCACAGCCCGCTGACGTGAAATACCCAGCAAGAGGCCAATTTTCGCATGTCAGACGGCATTTTGGCAGTCGGCGGCCTACTATCCGAGTGCGTCGATTCTCCGCTCGATGGCGACCAAAGTGTGCTCAGCCCAACGAATGTTCTCCTGCTCAAAGGAGATTCCGCGTAGCAAGGTCAGATACGGGCCTACCCGTGGGGCCTCATTCAAGAACTGCTCCTCGGTGCGCCCGTCGAGCAGAACGCTGCGGCTACGTTCATAGCGGGCGAGTTTCGCGGTCGCGCGTTGTGCGAGTTCGGCTATCCACTCGCGGACTGCGACAGCGTCCCCGGCATCCATGGCAGCCACCTTGACCAACAATTCATCGCGGATCATCGAGGGCTTGGGCGGTATGGCGGTGAACTGGCGCAGCGTGGCACGGCCAGCTTCGGTCAGCGAGTACATCCGTTTGTTGGGCCGCCGGTCCTGGTGGACCACCCTGGCCTGGATCAATCCGTCCTCGGCCAATCGGTCGAGCTCGCGGTAGAGCTGCTGGGGTGTAGCCATCCAGAAATTGGCCACCGAGGCATCGAACCCTTTGGCCAGGTCATATCCCGACGATTCGCCGTCTAGCAGGGCGGCGAGCACCGCGTCACGAAGTGCCACGTCCGAATCGTACAACTCGAATATTCATAAAATTGATTAATCACATTATGGACAACCAGGGCTGACACCGATACCGTTGCCACCAATACCCAACAAATTGACTATGCGAGGTGTTGGATGCATCCCTTCCGACAGGCCGTCGAAGCGCGCGACGAAGACGCCATGACGGCTCTCCTAGCTGAAGACGTGGTGTTCACCAGCCCTGTGGCCTTCAAGCCTTACCCCGGCAAACCGATCACGGCCGCGATCCTGCGCGGGGTCATGCGAGTGTTCGAGGATTTTCACTACGTCCGCGAGATCGCCGATGCGGGCGGTCACGATCACGCCCTGGTGTTCGAGGCGACCGTGGCCGGCAAGAAGATCACCGGGTGCGATTTCCTGCATCTGAACGCCGACGGCCTGATCGACGACTTCATGGTTATGGTGCGGCCACTTTCGGGGGCTCAGGCGCTGTCCGAGGCGATGGCCGCACAGTTCGGCCGCATCCAGGCCGAGGCGCTCGACGAAATCAACACGCAGCAGGCGTAGGCGCGACGAGGCAAAGGACACAATCATGCGCATCGGTTTGGGCATCAACTATGCCGGCGGATTCAAGGAGGTCGCGGCCGAGGTTGCCGACCTCGAACGGGCCGGTGTCGACATCGTCTTTGTGCCCGAGGCATATTCGTTCGACGCAGTGAGCGCGCTGGGCTACCTGGCCGCCTGCACCGACCGCGTTCAGCTGGCTTCGGGCATCCTGCAGATCTACACCCGTACCCCCACCCTGACCGCGATGACCGCCGCTGGACTCGACTACGTATCCGACGGCCGGTTCATCCTGGGTCTCGGCGCGTCGGGACCACAGGTCATCGAAGGCTTCCACGGCGTGCCCTACGACGCCCCGATCGCGCGGACCCGTGAGATCGTCGAGATCTGCCGACGGGTATGGCGTCGCGAAGTCCTCGAATTCTCCGGGGACCACTACACCATTCCGCTGCCGCCCGATCAGGGCACCGGCCTCGGCAAAGCTCTCAAACTCATCAATCACCCGGTCCGGGAACGTATCCCGATCCTGCTCGCCGCACTCGGACCCAAGAACGTCGAACTGGCGGCCGAAACCGCCGAGGGATGGCAGCCGATCTTCTATCTGCCCGAGAAGGCCGGCGACGTCTGGGGGGACGCGCTGGCGGCGGGTAAAGCCAAGCGTGATCCGGAGTTGGGGCCGCTCGACGTCTACGCCGGCCCCGCGCTCGCCATCGGCGATGACGTCGAGCCACTGCGCGAGTTCGTCAAACCCCATGTAGCGCTGTACATCGGCGGCATGGGCGCCAAGGAGAAGAACTTCTACCATCGTCTGGCGACCCGCTACGGCTACGGCGCAGAAGCCGACCGGATCCAGGAGCTCTACCTGGCCGGCAAGAAGGAAGCCGCGGCCAAAGCTGTTCCCGACGAACTCATTCGGGACATCTCGCTGATCGGCCCGGCCGGATTCGTCAAGGAGCGCATCGAGGCCTTCCGCGAATCGGGAGTTACCGTGCTCAACGTCGTCCCGATCGCCGCGACGCCCGCGGATCGGGTGAGGCTCATCGAACAACTGCGCAACCTCACAAACGAGTAGTCCACTACTCAAGGCACGAGGTCGATGACGGCCTAGCGTTTCGCACATGCCTTCCGAACAGCACGTGATCGATCACGTGATCGCGGCCGCCTCCACCACCCCCGGATCCGTGCCGGGTCCTGGAAGAAGTCACGCTCAACGAAGTGATGCGCCAGCTGCTCAAGGTCAGCCGCGACGTCGCGGCGCTCAACAAACGACTCGACGCGCGCCGGCCATGACCGGCCTGCCCCGGATCTACGTGCAGATCCCCGCCTATCGCGACACCGAGTTACCGAAGACCGTCCTGGATCTGTACAGCAAGGCCGCCGCACCTGAGCGGCTGCGTACCTGCGTGATCTGGCAGCACGCCCCTCACGAGACGCTGCCGCCCGAGGTGCGGGAGCTACCCGGAATCGAAATCGTCGACATCGACGCCGACCGCAGCCGCGGCTGCAACTGGGCCCGGTCGATGGCTCAAAAACGTTGGCAGGGAGAGGAATACACACTCATCATCGATTCGCACCATCGCTTCGCCCGAGGCTGGGACATCGCGGCGACCGCGATGCACCGGCAACTGGCCGACCAGGGTGTCCGTAAGCCGTTGCTGACGGCCTATCTACCGGCCTACGACCCCCGACGCGAACCTGGTGCCAGGCGCAAGCGGCCGTATCGAATCATCCCCCACGGCAGGGACCACGGCATTCTTACCAAGCTGGCCAGCACGCCCATACCGTGGTGGACCAGCCTGACCGAGCCCGTGGCGGCCGACTTCGTGTCGCTACACTTCATCTTCACCGCAGGCGAATTCAACCGCGACATCCGCTTCAGCCCCCGCATCTACTTTTTCGGCGACGAGGTGGTCACCAGCGTCCTGGCGTATACCCACGGATACGACCTTTATCACCCGCATCGCGTCCTGGGCTGGCATTGCTTCGACCGTGCCGGCCGGATACCGCATTGGAACGATCGCCCCGGCTGGCACGACCAGCACGAGCGATCGCTGTCGGTGATGCGCCGGTTCTTCGCCGGTGACTACATCGATGACGTACTCGTCCTGGGCACCGAACGGACCGTCACGGAGTTCGAAAACCACACTCGCACACCGCTGGTCGCGGCCGGATGACGACGCCGGCGGAGCGTCTGGACCGTGATCGGCGTCGCCATGCGCGCCGGACGGATTCCCCGATCCGGTGATGGACCACGGTGCACCACGGGTCCCGATCCCAACCTCATCTTCGACCCACGTCAATAACCCTGCACTGGCAGGCCATCACACCTACGATGCGATCACTGTCAATGAGGCGGACCGAGGAGTGCGATCGTCATGAACCAGCCGCCGGTCGCCACGTCTCCTGACACCGGCAGCACCGCGCTGTCCCAGCGCCAGATCGTGTTCATGGTTGCGGCGCTCGTCGCGTCAGTGATCTCGTTCCAACTCAACGCCACCATGGTGGCTCCGGCCTACCACGCCATCACCGCCGAGTTGGGCCCCAATGCCTTCGTGGCGATGTCGACGTATTTCTATCTGGCCGGCGCCATCGCGAACGTGGTGCTGATCCGGTGGAGTGACTACATCGGCCGCAAACGCGTGCTGCTCGCCATCATGATCGTGCTGTGCATCGGCACAGTGCTGTGCATCTTCTCCACGTCGCTACCGCTGTTCGTTCTGGGCCGCGCGCTGCAGGGCGGGTCGAACATCACCTTCGGTCTGGCGTTCCTCATCATGCGTGAGCGGCTCAGCGGCCCGATGTTCGGTGTGTGCTGCGGTGTGATCTCCTCGATCAACGGTGGCGTGGCCGGTGGCGACGCGCTGCTCGGCGGGCTGATGGTCGACCACCTCGGCTTCCGGTCGATCTTCGTGCTGATCCTGGTGGTCGGGCTATTCGGACTCGGATTCGCCTGGAAATCAGTGCCTTCCGACGAGCCCGGCAGTCGTTCACCGGGTCGGATGGACTGGGTCGGTGCGGTGCTGATCTCTCTGACGGTGGGCGGCATCAACCTGTTCTTCGGCGCC
The DNA here is from genome assembly GCF_000373905.1 of Mycobacterium sp. 155. Lineage (NCBI taxonomy): Bacteria > Bacillati > Actinomycetota > Actinomycetes > Mycobacteriales > Mycobacteriaceae > Mycobacterium > Mycobacterium sp. 155. The sequence continues at coordinate 444,323 of NZ_KB892705.1, read as the reverse complement.
GGTGGGCACGAGGGCTGGACGTCGCGGCCCGCGCTCATCTGGATCACCGTCGCCGTGCTCGCCCTCGTCGCGCTCATCGTCGTGGACAGCCGAATCGCGCATCCACTGATGGCCATCAAGCACATGCGCTCACGGGAGGCGTGGCCGCTGATCGTTGTGACGATCCTGGTGATGGGTTCATTCATGGTGGTCACGGGTTTCCTGATACCTGCCCTGGCCGAGGACACCGACTCCGGTTTCGGCCACAACGCCACCATGACGGCGCTGTTGTTCCTCACCCCGGCCTCGATCGTGCAGGTGATCGCGGGTCCGTTCGTCGGAAGACTCGCAGTACGCATCGGCTTCGTCACCGTGCTGCGTGCGGGAATCGTTTCCTCCGTTGCGGTTACGGCATTGCTGGCGGTGTTCGCCAAACAGGAACATCTGATCATCGGGCTGACGGTGCTCTACGGGCTGGCCTTCAACGCCGTGTTGTTGACGGCCATGAGCTCACTGGGCGTTCTGCAGGCCTCCGACGAGGAACCGGGTGCGCTACCGGGTATCGCCAATGCCAGCTACGGTATCGGAGCATCACTCGGATTCGCTTGGGCCGGACCCATTGTCGGGAGCGGCACCGATACGACGTTCCAGCACGCTTTCTGGGTCTGTATGACCATCGGGTTGGCTGCGCTGGTCTTCAGCCTCATCCTCAAACCCAAACCCGGCTCGTTGGTGGCCACGGCCACGCTATCGCATTAGCGCTCAGGACCTTCGGATTACCCGTTGTTCACCGAGGTTCATCCGGGATTAATGTGGCCACTCCTTGAGCCGGAGGTTATCCCCCCAGCCGAGTCTCGGGAAAACGCAGTGTCGCCGGGCGCGACAACTTCGTAGGTTGAAGGCATGGTCGCAATCAGCGAAACCGTCGCTCCCGCACCCGTCCGGTCCCGGTCGTTGCCACGCAACATCGGCGTGACGCCGACCGCGTCGATGATCACCGGCGCCGCGGTGGCGCTGGTCTGGTTCTGGATTCCGTTGTCCATCATCGTCATCGGCATATCATCGATCCCGTCGCTGATCGGATTCGCGCTGTCGGCCGTGCTGTTCGTCTACCTGATGCGGGGCGTCGAGTGGGTGGAACGCACCCGCAGCGAAGCGGTGTTCGGCCTCGTCGAGGAGCGTTACGCAGCAGACCTGATCGCCTCGGACACAAAAGGTTTCGGTTATCTCCTGAAGGACCGGGTCGCCGATGTTCCGGCCTTCCTCGACGCCGTCGCGGTGGTGGACAGCGGCGGCACGGTGCTCGACCCCGAGGTGGTGGCACAGATCTTGGTGCGTTCCCACCGGCGCAGCGCGCTGGACCAACTGACCCCGCGCCAACGCGACGTGCTGCAGCTCATGGCGGAAGGCAGGACGAACTCGGCCATCGCCACCGCACTGCACATCTCGGTCGGCTCGGCCGAGAAGCACATCGCCTCGATCTTCACCAAACTCGCCCTGGCTCCGGACGAGAGCGAAAACCGCCGCGTGCTGGCAGTGCTCCGCTATCTCGAGTCATAGCTGAACATCAACACCGGGAAGGACTTCCACAGTGCAGACGCTCACGCCCTCGCTACCCGTCGCCCAGCCGCCGCAACTGTCGCCGGGCGGGCGCTCCGCCTTCCGGCTGACACTGATCGCCATCGCGACACTGGTGGCCGCCACCACCGTCGCGGCACTGGGCGTGACCGCCTGGGGTGTCAGCACGCTGCGGGTCATCACCGACAGCCGGACGTTGCCGTCGACCATGCGCACCCTGCTCAACACCACGCACAGCGGCGCGCATCAGCTGTCGGTGAGCAGCGACGGCGACGACACCCGCATCTCCATCGCGGGTAATCCAGGCCCGATGCTGGCCTGGGCCCGTGGCGGGGAGATCACCGTCTCGCTGCCACCCGACCTGGCCCGTCGGCTGAGCGTGCGGACCGAACAGGATCTCGGCGCCGTCATCGCCGAGGCCGATTTGGACCAGCTGACCGCCCGCACCACGGAGGGAGCGATCCTCCTGCGCGGCGCTGCGCGGCGGATCGAAGTGCACACCGTCGACGGTGATGTGGCCACCCGCGATCCCATCGCGGTCACACAACAGTTCATCGCCAACTCGTCCAACGGTGATGTGGTGGTGCAGGAGCTCAGGCCTGGGCACCACTGACATCGGGGGACATCGAGTAGCGACGTGATCACCCCGTCGCGTCTCGGTCACGTCAGGTTGCCGACCCTGTCAGCCCAGGGGTTAACTCGATCTAATGGCCATCAGTTTCAACCACACCATCGTCGCCGCCAAGGACCGGCAGCAGTCAGCGGACTTCTTCACCGATCTGTTCGGTCTCCCCAGCGCCAAAGAGTTCGGCCCCTTCCTCGCGGTGACGCTCAATCACGGTGTCAGCCTGGACTACGCCCAGGCGGGCCCCGATGAGGCCGTCCGGCCCCAGCACTACGCGTTCCTCGTATCCGAGGACGAGTTCGACGCGATCTTCGGCCGTATCCGCGACCGCGGACTGCAGTACTGGGCGGATCCACGGGCCGTCCGGCCGGGCGAGATCAACCACAACGACGGCGGCCGCGGCGTGTACTTCGAGGATCCGTCCGGGCATCGCCTGGAGATCATCACCCGGCCGTATGGCGGCTGAGCGTTTCGCTAGCCGTGACCGCGCTGTTCTTCCTGGCTGATGTAGGCGCCGGCGAACTTCACGACGTGGGTCGGTAACCGGCCGCTGGCCACATCGGCGAGGCTGGTCTCCTCCAGCACCGAGCGCATGCTCGCCCGCAATGCCCGCCACACGTCGGTGAGCGCAGCGGTCGGACCCGAGTAGGGCAGGTCGCCCAGCCCGATGTCGCGGACACTGGCCAGCGGGCCGTCGATGCAGCGCAGCACGTCGGCGATGCTGATCGCGTCGGCCGGACGGGCCAGCTCGTAGCCACCGTCGCGGCCGCGGTGGCTGCGGACCAGGCGGTCGGTCCGTAGGTCGGACAGGATGTCGACGAGGAACTGCGCCGGGATACCCTGCGCCTGCGCCAGGTCGTCGGTCTTGACCAGTTGACCGTCGGCGACGGTGGCCAGTTCGACCATGGCGCGGACGGCGTACTCCGCCTTTGCCGACATCCGCATGGTGTGGATTCTGCCAGCGCTACCGAGAGGCGGTGTTGCGCAGGGCACCCATCATGGCGGGTCAATCAGGGATGTCAGCGGTGCCGGGCACCACGACCGCCACCAGATCGGCGAGCCCGGCGAGGCTTGCCACCTGCAACGCCGCGGCCGGCACTGCCTGACCGTCCGGGCCCGCCAGGCTACGCGTGGCAGTTGCGGCAGCCACCACCGTCGGTGCATACCCGAGGCTAAATGCGCCGCGGGCCGTGGAGTTCACGCACATGTGGGTCATGAACCCGGCGAGCACCAGGTTCGACGCGCCCAGCGCCTTGAGCCGCTGGTCAAGGTCGGTCTGCACGAATGAGTTCGGGAATTGCTTCACCACCACCGGCTCATCACCGCGCGGTGCCACGGCGTCGACGATCGCGCCGCTCTCCCCCTCGATGTCGTACAGCGACCCCGGCCCGCCGGAGTGCTGGATGTGGATGATCGGGATACCGGCACTGCGGGCCCGCTCGAGCAGTTCGGCAGTCTCGGCCAGCGCGGCCTGGACCCCCTCAAGCTCCATGACGCCTTGCGTGTAGGTCTTCTGGCAGTCGATGAGGACCAGGGCGGAGTCGGCGAGACGAACCGGTTCTACGGGCAGGCTGACCAATTCGCGCAGTGTGGGGCGAGTCATTTCGGTGAGCGTAGTGGCTGGTCGCGGCGATCAGGCGGCAATGGCGACGCTCCAGCAGGCTGTCGTCCAGATCAACCCGCGGTGACGGCCAGCACCCGCTCGGCGAGCTCGGGGCGGCACACCAGCAGGTCGGGCAGCTTGGGATCGGCCGAGTTGTACACCAGCGGGGATCCATCGATGCGCGACGTATGCAGCCCGGCGGCCCGTGCTACGGCGACGGGTGCCGCCGAATCCCATTCGTACTGCCCGCCGGCGTGCACGTACACGTCGGCGACCCCGCGGATGACGGATGCGACTTTGGCCCCCGCCGAACCCATTTCGACCAGGGTGCCGTCCAACGCGTCACGCACGGCCAGCGCCACGGCCGGCGGGCGGGTCCGCGACACCACGATCCGCGGCGGACCGCCGAACGGACGCGGCGCGGCTACCTCGGGGGTGGACAACGTGGTGTTCTGTGCGGGCAGCGCCACCGCCCCCGCGACCAACTCCCCCGCCTGCCACAGCGCGACGTGCACGGCCCAGTCGTCGCGGCCGAGCTCGGAGAACTCGCGCGTGCCGTCGAGCGGGTCGACGATCCAGACCCGCTCTGCGTTCAGCCGGATCGGATCGTCCACACCCTCTTCGGACAGGACCGCGTCACCGGGCCGTTGGGCTGCCAACTCCGCCATCAGGAAGTCGTGGGCCTGCTTGTCCCCGGCAGCCTTTCGCTCGTCGACCGTGGCGTCGGCGAAGTCGGCGCGGACGTCGAGCAGCAGGTCCCCGGCACGGGTGGCCAGCCGTTCGGCCAGTTCATGATCGTTCATCGACCGCTTTCCAACAGGTCGACCACCATTTGCGCCAGGTCGTCCGGGCTACGGTCCGGGGTGAGCCGCAGGTCGGGGTTCTTCGGCCGCTGGTACGGGCTGTCGATTCCGGTGAAGTGCGTGATCTCACCGGCACGGGCTTTGGCGTAGAGGCCCTTGGGGTCTCGGCGTTCGCAGTCCTCCAGCGGAGTGTCACAGAACACCTCGAAGAACTCCAGACCCGCCTCCGTGACGACCTTGCGTGCCAACCCGCGATGCTCCTCCAGCGGGCTGATCGCGGGTACCAGGACGACCTGACCGGAGTCGGCGAGGATGGCTGCGACGTGAGCGAGTCTGCGCTGGTTCTCAGCACGGTCGGCCATCGAGAAGCCCAGGTCCGCGTTGAGCCCGTGGCGCAGGTTGTCGCCGTCGAGTACGTAAGCGGGAACGCCCCTTTCCAGGAGCTTCTGCTCCACCAGCATGGCCACCGACGACTTCCCCGACCCGGACAGTCCGGTGAACCACACGGCGCGGCCCGTCGACAGCCGATCGTCGGTGGTGCACAACGACTGGTGCCGCACCGTGTTGGGGCTCGCGGCCTCGTTGCGGGTGTCACGCAGCACCATGCCCGCGGCGACAGTGCCGTTGGTGTTCGGGTCGATCAGGATGAACGATCCGGTGGCAGCGTTGCGGCTGTATTCGTCGAGCAGCAGCGGCACCTGGGTGCGCAACGAAACCCGGCCCAGCTCATTGAGTTTGAGCGCAGTGGCAGTCTTGTCGCGGTGCAGGGTGTTGACGTCGAGTCGGTAGTCCAGGCCGACCACCTTGGCCCGCGTGGTGCGAGTGGTGTGCTTGACCAGGTACTCGCGGCCCGGCTCCAGCGACGCATCGTCGGCCATCCAGCACACCGTGGCGTCGAAATCCTGAACCACACGCGGCTGGTTGTTCGGCCGGGCGATCATGTCACCGCGAGAGATGTCAATGTCGTCGGCCAGGCTGATCGACACCGCCATCGGCGGGAAGGCCTCGTCAACGACCCCGGACGGCCCTTCGATCTCGGTGATCCGGGTCGACTTGCCCGCAGGCAGCACGACGACGTCATCGCCGGTGCGGAGCACGCCACTGGCGACCGTGCCCGCGTAGCTGCGGTGGTCAGCATGCTCGTGGGTCTGCGGCCGGATCACGTACTGCACCGGGAAACGTACGTCGACGAGGTTGCGGTCACCGGCGATGTAGACGTCTTCCAGATGGCTGAGCAGCGCGGGGCCCTCGTACCAGGGCGTCACGTCGGACTTGGTCACCACGTTGTCGCCGAGCAGCGCCGACAACGGGATCGTCGTCACGTCGTGGACGTCGAGCCGGGCGGCGAACGCGTGGAACTCGTCACGGATCGCCTCGAAACGCTCTTGGTCCCAGTCGATCAGGTCCATCTTGTTGACCGCGAGCACGATGTGCTGGATGCCCAACAGAGAAGCCAAAAACGCGTGCCGCCGGGACTGTTCGAGCAGGCCGTGGCGGGCGTCGACCAGCACGATGGCCAACTGCGCGGTGGACGTTCCGGTCACCATGTTGCGCGTGTACTGCAAGTGCCCCGGGGTGTCGGCGATGATGAATTTTCGCTTGGCCGTGGCGAAGTAGCGGTATGCAACGTCGATGGTGATGCCCTGCTCACGCTCGGCTCGCAGACCGTCGGTGACCAGTGCCAGGTCGGTGTAGTCGTGGCCGCGTTCCTTGGAGGTGCGTTCGACGGCGGCGAGCTGATCCTCCATGACAGCTTTCGAGTCATAGAGCAGCCGGCCGATCAGGGTTGACTTGCCGTCGTCGACGGACCCCGCGGTGGCGAGGCGCAGAAGGGTCGCCATATTCAGATCCCCCGTCGCTTCGCTCGCCCCATCAGAAGTACCCCTCGCGCTTACGGTCTTCCATGCCCGCCTCCGAGATCCGGTCGTCGGCACGCGTCGCGCCGCGCTCGGTCAACCGCGACACCGCGGTCTCGGCGATGACCTCGGACACCGTGGCCGCCGTCGATTCGACGCAGCCCGTGCAGGTGACGTCGCCGACGGTGCGAAAACGCACGGACTTCTCGATCACCGGCTCGTCTTTGCGCGGCTGCAGGTGGCGGTGCACGGCGAGCAGCATGCCGTCACGCTCAAAAACCTTGCGCTGGTGGGCGTAATAGATTGTGGGCAGCTTGATCTTTTCCGCGCCGATGTAGGACCAGATGTCGAACTCGGTCCAGTTGGAGATCGGAAAGGCGCGGATGTGCTCGCCCTTGTGGTGGCGGCCGTTGTACAGGTTCCACAGCTCGGGGCGCTGCGCCTTGGGGTCCCACTGGCCGAACTCGTCACGGAAGCTGAACACGCGCTCCTTGGCGCGGGCCTTCTCCTCGTCGCGGCGAGCCCCGCCGAACGCGGCGTCGAACTTGTTCTCCCGGATGGCCCGCAGCAACGTAACCGTCTGCAGCGGGTTGCGGGAAGGGACGGTCTCGACCACCCGGCCTGCGTCGATGTCGTCCTGCACCTTTGCCACCACGAGCCGCACGCCGTGTTCGGCGACGAGCTCGTCGCGCGTCTGCAGCACCTCGTCGAAGTTGTGCCCGGTGTCGACGTGCATCACCGGGAACGGCAGGCGACCGGGTTTGAACGCCTTGATCGCCAGATGCAGCATCACGATCGAATCCTTGCCGCCCGAGAACAGCAGCACCGGCCGCTCGAACTCGGCCGCGACCTCACGGATGATGTGGATGGCTTCGGCTTCCAGCGAGCGCAGATGGCTCAGCTCGTAGTGCCCGGCCTGTGTGTCGGACTTCAGCGCGGTGGTCACAACTTCCCCATTAAGTTGGTAGAAATGGCCGGGATTATGGGCATCGCTGGAATCTATCGACCCGCCTGGGCGTGTGTCAACGCCCGGTCGCTCCGGACTTAATCGCCCAGCAGACACGGAAGTCCCTCAACAGCGGCGTGTCGGGGTACCTCCGCGTCTGCTGGCGGGAGAAAAGTTACGCGCGCGGGTGCTGCAGGTCGTAGACGGTGATCCCGCCGATGTCCTGCGGAGTGAAGTGCGCCTTGACCCAGTTGGTGATGTCACCGGCACTGCCGTGCGGGTCGTGCGGTGGCCCACCCCGGTCACCGGCGGCCCGGTCGAAGAAGTACCGCAGCTCACCGTTGGCGACGTACTGCTGGAACTGGGCCAAGGTGGGCGAGTTGTCGCCGCCGGTGAATCCACCGATCGCCATCAACGATGCACCGGTCTTGAGCTCCAGGTCACTGACCATCATCGAGCCGACACTTGCTGCGGCCCAACGGTTGTTGAGCCCCGTCATCAGCTCACCCAGCGCAGCGTCGTCGGTCTTGCCGAATCCGCCCGGACCGCCGAACCCCATGCCGTGCTTGGGACCCGCGGTCGGCATCGGCCCGCTGCTGTGACTGCTCACCACCGTCTCGATCGAGTAGGCCACAGTCGCGCCGAGCCCGAACACCACGGCCGCGAGCGCCACCACCGCAGTCGCGCGACCCAGCCGGTGGCCGCCGACAGCCAGCACCACCGCGACCGCAACGGTGCCGATGACGACGATCCAGCGCAGTGCGGGCAGCCACTCCGGCGTGCGGTCGAGCAAAACGAAGGCCCAGATTCCCGTGGCCGCCAACATCGTTGCGAGCACCAGCCGGGGCAGCAGCTGTGCACGCAGCGGCCACAGTTCAGCCACCGACATACCCACCAGCGCGGCGATCGCGGGGGCCAATGCCACCGTGTAGTAAGGGTGGATCGTGCCGTCCATGAAGCTGAACACCGCACCGGTGACCAGCAGCCAGCCGCCCCACAACAGTGCGGCGGCCCGCAGCTTGTCGGTCCGCGCGGCACGCCGGGTCAGCCAGAGCAGGACCACCAGCCCGATCAGCGCCGCGGGCAGCAGCCAGGAGGCCTCGGTGCCCATCGACTGCCCGAACATTCGGCCTATGCCCGCCTGACCACCGAAGAACAGGTTCGGCCCACCACCGCCTGGGCCGTGCCCGAACCCGCCACCCGGCTGGTTCTGCCCGACGATGCGGTCGATTCCGTTGTAGCCGAAGGCCAGCTGCAGCAGGCTGTTGTCGCTTGAGCCCGCGATGTAGGGCCTGGAATCGGCAGGCCACAGCGCCACCAGGGCGATGTACCAGCCGGCAGACACGATCATGGTCGCGACCCCGACGGCCAGCGAACCGATCCGCTTCCACAACGGGGTCGGCGCGGCCACCAGGAACGCCAGCGCCAGGCCCGGCAGCGGCAGGAACGCCTGCAGCATCTTGGTCAGGAACGCGAAGCCCACCACGACACCGGTCAGCGCGACCCAGCGAGTAGCGCCGTTCTCGATCGCGCGCACCATGCAGTAGGCGGCCACGACCAGCAGCAGCACCAGCAGCGCATCGGGGTTGTTGTACCGGAACATCACCGTGGCCACCGGGGTCAGCGCGAGGACCGCGCCCGCAATCAACGCCGCCCCCGGACCGCTGCTGCGACGCACGGTCGCGTAGAGCACGGCCACCGCGGCCACACCCATCAGCGCCTGCGGCAACAGCATCGTGAACTCGTTGAAGCCGAACAGCCTGCCGGACAAGCCCATTGCCCACATCGCCGCCGGAGGCTTGTCGACCGTGATGGCGTTACCCGGATCCAGCGATCCGAACAGCCAGGCCTTCCAGGACTGGGTACCGGCCTGTGCGGCGGCGGCGTAGTAGCCGTTGGCCCAACCTGCCGAGCTGAGCCCCCACAAGTACAGCACCGCGGTGGCCGCGAGCAGTGCCCAGTAGGAGGGTCGCACCCAGCGGGGTTGCACCGGGGCCGCGGATTCATCGGAGACCGTCACGGTATCCGATTGTGGTTTGGCGAGCGTCAACATTTCCGTGGTCCTTCTGCTCTGGCGGTCAGCGTCGCGTCCGGGACGGGTGGAACACCCAGCCGCGCAACAGCACGAAGCGGACAACCGTCGCCACCAGGTTCGCCGCCACCAGCACGCCGAGTTCGACTGCGCGGTGCGGGACCGGAGTCAGCAAGTGCAGCAGGCCCAGTGAGCCGCTGGTGATCGACAACGCTATGCCGAACACGATGAGGCCCTCGAGATGATGCCGCGTGACGTTTCCTGCGCCGGCGATGCCGAAGGTGAACCTCCGGTTGGCTGCGGTGTTTCCGATCGCCGTCACCAACAGCGCGACCAGGTTCGCGGCCTGCGCGCCCAAGCCCGCCCGCAGCGCCACGAACAGCAGCAGGTAGGCCAGCGTGGACACCACACCGACGGCTCCGAAGCGCACCGTCTGGCGCAGCAGGGAACTCGGCGGTGCCGATTTGCGCGACGAACCGAGCTGGGCGGCAATGGTATTGACCGGGATCGAGCCGTTGGCGAAACCGCGCAACAGGCGGCCGATGCCCTTGAGGTCGGCGGTGGCGGTGGCGACGATATCGACCCGGCTGTCCGGATCGTCGACCCAGTCCACGGGCACTTCATGGATGCGCAGGCCGCTGCGCTCGGCCAGCACCAACAGCTCGGTGTCGAAGAACCAGCCGGTGTCAGCAACGTACGGCAGCAGCTCGTGTGCGACGTCGGCGCGGATCGCCTTGAAACCGCACTGTGCGTCGGAGAACCGAGCTGACAGCGTCGATTTCAGGATCAGGTTGTAGCAGCGCGAGATGAATTCGCGCTTGGCGCCGCGGATCACCCGCGAGCCGCGGCTCAACCGGGTGCCGATCGCCAGATCCGAGTGGCCGGAGATGAGCGGGGCCACCAGCGGGGCGAGTGCGGCCAGATCGGTGGACAGGTCGACGTCCATGTACGCCAGTACCGGAGCGTCCGACGTGGACCACACCGCGTGCAGGGCGCGGCCGCGGCCCTTCTGCTCCAGCCGTACCACGCGCACGTCGCTGAGCTCGGCGGCCAGTTCGGCGGCGATCAGCGGGGTGTCGTCGACACTGGCGTTGTCGGCGATGGTGATGCGGGTCGGCATGGCGAAGTTTTCCCGCAGGTAGCGGTGCAGCCGGTATATCGAATGCGCCAGCGCCGCTTGTTCGTTGTAGACCGGCACCACTACATCGAGTACCGGGACGCCCGCGGCGCGGGCGGCCACCGCGGCATTGGGCCGCGACGCGAAATGGAACCGGCCCGCGGGTACGTCGCCGTCATAAGCGGTGTCGTAATCGGCGTCGAAGTGGAAGTCCGACCGCGTGGCGATTTCTGTCATGTCTTCAGAATTCTCCGGTGGTGTGTGTTCCCCGTTGGGCGAAGCTATGCGCCGGCTATGTGTTCTGGCCACGTTGCGTCAGGTCGTAGATGGTCACGTCGTCGACGGTGATGGCGTTGAAGTGGTTCTCGACCCAGTCGGCGATGTTGGCGGCGTCCTGGCTGCCGCTGGTTGTGCGTCCGCCGAAACCACCCATGATCCGGCTCTGGATGAAGTAGTGGATCCGGTGTTGATCGACATAGCCTATGAACTCGTCGAAGGTCGGTGCCGGATCGGTACCGTTGAAGCCGCCGACGGCCATAATCGGTGCGCCCGTGGCCAATTGGTAGCCGGCCGCATTGCTCGAACCGACCACCGCAGCCGCCCACGTGTAGTCCGCGGCACCGGCTGAGAGCCTTGCTGTCAGAGCGGGACCGGGATCGGGCGCACCGAACATGCCACCGAATCCGCCGCCGCGCGACGGTCCGACCGAAGGAATGGCGCCGCTGTGCGGATTGGCCGCGGTCGCTACCGCGTAGGCAGCAGGAGCGGCCAGACAGGACACCAGCGCAAGAGCCGCCACCGCCGGAACCACCCGGCGGTCCAGCCATCCATTCACCAGCAGCAGCGCGGCCGCTCCCACTCCGCCGACCGCGACCGCCCCGCGCAGCCACGGCATCGGGTCGCCGTCGCGGGCCAGCAGTATCGCAGCCAGTACCGCCGTGACCAGCACGGTGCCCGACATCGCGGTGGCCGCGCGAATGTCGTTGCGCCGCTGCCACATCAAAGTCGCACCAATACCAATGAGCGCACCGATGGCAGGTGCCAACGCCACGGTGTAGTACGGATGCACGATTCCGTTCATGAAGCTGAGCACCACCGCGGTGACCATCAACCAGCCGCCCCAGAGCAACAGCGCGGCCCGCGTGCGATCGGTGCGGGGCGCACGCCGGGTGATGACAAGTCCGGCGATCAGGCAGATCAGCGCTGCCGGCAGCAGCCAGGCGATGTCGCCACCCATCTGCGAGCCGAACAACCGCCCGGCGCCCGCATCGAAGTTCATGTTGCCCAGCCCGCCGGTCTCGTCACCGGTGAGTCGGCCGAAACCGTTGTAGCCCAGCACCAGTTCGACGATGCTGTCGTGTTGCGATCCACCGATGTAGGGCCGTGACGAGGTCGGCCACCATTCGACCAGCAGCAGATACCACCCGCCGCTGACCACCAGGACCGCACCGGCCACCAGGACGTCACCCACCCGCCGGCGCATGGACCGGTCACCCGCGATCAGCGTCGCAGCGCCCAATCCCGGCAGCACCAGGAACGCCTGAAGCATCTTGGCCAGAAAGCCGAGGCCGACGGCTGCGCCCGCCCCGACGAACCACCACCGGGTGGCGTCTTTCTCGATGCCGCGCTGCACGCAGTAGGCGGCCACCACCAGCAGTAGCACCAGCAGCGCGTCGGGATTGTTGAACCGGAAGATCAACGCGGCCGCCGGCGTCAGCGCCAGCACCGCACCGGCCAGCAGTGCCGCGGCGGGCCCCGCGGCCCGGCGCACCGCGGCATAGAGCACCGCGACTGCCGCGACACCTTCCAGCGCCTGTGGCACAAGGATGCTCCACGGGTTCAGCCCGAACAGCCGCACGGAAATGTCGACGATCCACAGGGCGGCCGGCGTTTTGTCGACGGTAATGGCGTTCGCGGCGTCGCTCGAGCCGAACAGCATCGCGGTCCAGTTGCTGCCGCCCGCCTGGGCGGCAGCAGAGTAGAACGCGTTGGCCCAACCGCTGATCGACAGGTTCCACAGGTACAACGCCGCGGTGGTCACCAACAGGACTGCCAACGCCAGGCGTTCGCGGCCGGCCATGCGCAGTTTCAGGGGCTGTTCCTGTGCCCCAACCTCTTCCACGACGGGGTCGACAGCAACCAGACTCACCCTTTCATCGTTGCGATGGCAACTTGGTCTCTGATTGGTTCGACCTGTGCGTCGCCTGTGAGGGCTGAACACTGGGAAGGTGAACGGTGAACGCCGTCGCACCAGGGGCGCTGCGTACCTCGATGGTGCCGCCGTGCGCCTTGACGACGGCGGCGACGATCGCCAATCCGAGCCCGGTGCTGCCCTCCCGCCGCGACCGCGACGAGTCCCCGCGGGCGAACCGTTCGAACACCTCGGGCTGCAGCGATTGCGGTATGCCAGGCCCGTCGTCGGCGACGGTCAGTGCGACCGACCCATCGTGATCGGGTTCGAGGGTCACGGTGACGGAGCTTCCCGGCGGGGTGTGGGTCCGCGCATTGGCCAGCAAATTGGCCAACACCTGATGCAACCGGGCCTCGTCACCGTCCACGACCACCGGATCGTCGGGCAACTCCAGCGACCACTGATGCTGCGGCCCGGCGACGTGTGCGTCGCTGAGGGTGTCGACGATCAGCCGGGACAGGTCCACTGACTCGCGCTCCAACGGCCGCCCGGCATCGAGACGCGCCAGCAGCAGCATGTCCTCGACCAGCTGAGTCATGCGCGCGGTCTCGGATTCGACGCGCTTCATCGCGTGAGCGACGTCGACGGGCAGATCGTCGCGTTTACGCTGAGCCAGCTCGGTGTAACCCCTGATGGCAGCCAGCGGCGTCCGCAGTTCGTGGCTGGCGTCGGCGACGAACTGGCGCACACGGGTTTCACTGGCATGCCGGGCGGAGAGGGCATTCGCGATCCGGTCCAGCATGCGGTTCAGCGACGTGCCCAGCTGCCCCACCTCGGTGTGTGCGCTGGCCGGGTCGACCTTGACGATCGGGGTGGGCAGCCGCACCTCGCCGCGGTCCAGCTCCAGATCGGCGACCGCCCGCGCTGCCGCGGAAACCCTTGACAGCGGGGCGAGTTGGCGCCTGATGATGAGGATCCCGCCGAGCGTCGCGGCGATGAGCGCGACGACGGCGAGCACCGCGAACATGCCGAGCACCCACAGCAGGGTGTCGTCCACCACCGCGGTGGGCAACCCCGTGACAATGATCTGCGGGCCGCCGTGACGGGGGTGCAGCCCGATCACCCGGTACCGCCCGAGCCCGTCCAGGTCGATGGTCCTCGGGGTGTGGTCAGGCGCTACCTCGCCCAGCTGATCGGCGGCCGCGGCGCTGACGAAGACACGATCCCCGTCGGAGGTGATCACCCCGGCGTCGATCGGCTGGTCGGGCGCGACGACCGCGCCGACCGTGCGGGCGGCCTGGCCCGGCGCGTTGAGAAATCCGGGACCGGGTCCACGCTCGGGATCGAACAGGAGGTGGTGCCGCCCCGTGGGCGGAAACATCAGCGGAGGCGGCGGCAGCTCGTAGATGGCGGCCGACCGGCGTCCGGCCTCCATCACCTGATCGTCCAGCTGGTTCATCAGGAACCGTTGCAGCGCAAACTCGGTCGCGACGCCGATGCTGACGCACACCACCGCGAGCAGGGCTACCTGGGTCAGCACCAGGCGCCGGCGCAGCGACCAGGTCCGTGGTTGCCACCACTTGGTTCCCGACGGCTTCACACCCGACGCCGACAACTCCGGGACCTCAGCGCGGGGGGCGGAGGACATAACCCGCGCCGCGCAGTGTGTGGATCATCGGTTCGCGGCCGCTGTCGATCTTCTTACGCAGATACGACACGTAGAGCTCGACGATGTTGGAGCGGCCACCGAAGTCGTAGCTCCACACCCGGTCGAGGATCTGGGCCTTGCTCAGCACCCGCTTGGCATTGCGCATCATGAAGCGCAGCAGTTCGAATTCGGTCGCGGTCAGCGTGATGGGCTCACCGGCACGGGTCACCTCGTGACTGTCCTCGTCGAGAACCAGGTCGCCGACGACGATCTTGGCGCCGCCATCCTCACTGGTCACGCCGGTGCGTCGAAGCAGGGCCCGCAATCGCAGCACGACCTCTTCGAGGCTGAAGGGTTTGGTGACGTAGTCGTCGCCGCCCGCGGTCAGACCAGCGATCCGGTCCTCCACCGAGTCCTTGGCGGTGAGCAGCAGCAGCGGCAGTCCTGGGATCTGCTCACGCAGCTTCTGCAACACCTCCAGCCCGCTCATGTCGGGCAGCATCACGTCGAGTACCACCACGTCGGGCGGGTTTTCGCGGGCCGCGGCGATGGCGGTCGCACCGTCACCGGCGGTGGCGATATCCCAGCCCTCGTAGCGCAACGCCATCGACACCAGTTCGGCCAGCACCGGCTCGTCGTCGACGACGAGCACCTGGATCGGGTTGCCATCGGCGCGGCGCATCACGGCACGGGCAGGTTCGTTGTCGTTGACGGCTGCAGGCACACGCCCATTATTCGGTGAAGTGATGAGTCATGACTGTGGGGCGTCTATGCCCCAGCTGTGAGAGCCGCACTCATCTGTCGCTGAATTTATTCACAGCCAGCGCACAGACGACACCTGCACGGTAGGTGCCATGAGCATGAGGCTAACGGTCGCGGCCGTCGGTATCGCCGCGGCGATAGCCGGACTCGGCGGCGCCGCGGTATACGCCGCGACCGATTCCCCGGGCATGGGTGAAGCCGGCCCACCAGGCCACCACGGCGACGGTCCCCCGCCCTGGGGCCGGCCGGCGCGCGACAATGCCGACGCCGCAACGGTTCACAGCGAATCCGTCCGTCGGGATGGGCACGGTGGCTACACCACAGAACTCACCCAGGTGGGCGTGATCACGACGTTGACGGCCGATTCAGTGACGGTCGCGAGCACCGACGGGTTCAGCCAGGCCTACACACTGCCGTCGACGCTGAAACCGACGTGGGCGGTCAACGACCACGTGCTGGTCCGGGCGACGCGCTCCGGGACGACAGCGACCGTGAGCAGTATCGGCGAGGCCGGAGCCCCGGGTCAGTGAGTCGTCGCAAAGCCGTCCGGCGGCGTGTCACCCTTCAACGCGGGCACAGCCATTGGAGTGGCGGGCGCCGCGGGCGGGGTGGTTTCGGTAACGGTCGCCCCGATGTTCATGGTGCTGGTCGCGACGGCGGATGGCTGCTCGTGGCTGATCAAGCCCAGCGCACCGAGCGCGACTACTGCGGCACCTCCGGCGATCGCAGCGACGAACTTCACCTTGTCAGGCTTTCCATTGGTCATGACATCGCCCCTTGATTGATCTTTCAGTCAGCTTTGGCGAAATCGCCAGGTGGTACCCAGTCAACCCGCCACATCTTTGAAGACGCTGAGCGCGCGCTGGCAATTCCCAACCAGCCGGCTACGGGCGCGCCGGACCCGTACCTTGAGGCCGGTCGGGGCCTGCCTCTTCTACTGTGTGTCCCATGCGGCAGGGACCAACCGGATGACGCGCTTCCTGGCGCGCCGGCTGCTCAACTACATCGTGCTGCTGGCGCTGGCGTCGTTTCTGACGTTCACCCTCACCTCGTACGCCTTCGAGCCGCTCGACAGCCTGCTGCAGCGCAATCCGCGCCCGCCGCAGTCCACCATCGATGCCAAGGCGGCCGAACTCGGCCTCGACAAGCCCATCCCGATCCGGTACCTGGACTGGGCCGCCGGCGCGGTTCGCGGCGACTTCGGTACCACCGTGGCTGGACAACCGGTATCCGACGAACTGTGGCGCCGCATCGGTGTCAGCTTGCGGTTGCTGGTCATCGGTTCGGTGCTGGGCACCGTGATCGGCGTTGTCGTCGGGGCCTGGGGCGCGATCCGCCAGTACCGGCTCTCCGACCGTGTCATCACCTTGCTGTCCCTGCTGGTGATCAGCACCCCGACCTTCGTCATCGCCAACCTGCTGATTCTGGCTGCGCTCGACGTCAATTCGATACTGGGCGTGCAACTGTTCGAATACACCGGGGAGACGTCCCCCGACGTCGTCGGCGGCGGCTGGGACCAGTTCGTCGACCGGTTGCAGCACCTCGCACTGCCGACCTTCACGCTGGCCCTGTCAGCCATCGCGGGATACAGCCGCTACCAACGCAACGCCATGCTCGACGTGCTGGGCCAGGACTTCATCCGCACCGCGCGCGCCAAAGGGCTGACCCGGCGCCAGGCACTGTTCAAACACGGCCTGCGCACCGCGCTGATCCCGATGGCCACACTGTTCGCCTACGGAATCGCGGGCCTGGTCACCGGCGCGGTGTTCGTCGAGAAGATCTTCGGCTGGCACGGTATGGGCGAGTGGGTGGTCCAGGGCATCGCGACGCAAGACACCAACATCATCGCCGCCATCACGGTGTTCACCGGGTCCGTCGTGCTGCTGGCCGGTCTGCTGTCCGATGTCATCTATGCGGCGCTGGATCCGAGAGTGCGGGTGACATGAGCGACGCTTCTGCTGCGACGACCGCGACGTCGGCGCGCTCGGGCCTGCATACCGAGGAATTCGCCACCCGGCGCACGCTCGTCTTCCGCCGGTTCATGCGAAACAAGCCGGCGGTGGCTGCGCTGGTCGTGCTGGCGGTGATGTTCGTCGGCTGCTACGCCCTGCCCCCGCTGCTGCCGTACAACTACACCGACCTCGACTACTACGCGCTGCAGACACCGCCGTCGACCACACACTGGTTCGGCACCAACGCACTGGGCCAGGACCTGCTCGCCCAAACCCTGCGCGGCATGCAGAAATCCATGTTGATCGGTGTCTGCGTGGCACTCATCTCGACGGTCATCGCCGCCACGGTCGGTTCGATCGCAGGCTATTTCGGCGGCTGGCGGGACCGGGCGCTGATGTGGGTGGTCGACGTGCTGCTGGTGGTGCCGAGCTTCATCCTGATCGCGATCGTCACTCCGCGACTGGGCCAGTCCGATCGCGTCTTCTGGCTGATCGTGCTGTTCTCACTGTTCAGCTGGATGATCAGCTCGCGCATCGTGCGCGGTATGACGATGACGTTGCGGGAGCGCGAATTCGTCGTCGCCGCACGGTATATGGGCGTGCGCAGCTGGCGGATCATCGTGCGCCACATCGTGCCGAATGTGGCGTCGCTGCTGATCATCGACGCCGCTCTCAATGTTGGCATCGCAATCCTGGCCGAAACCGGCTTGAGCTTCCTGGGTTTCGGCATCCAGCCGCCTGACGTGTCGTTGGGCACGCTGATCGCCGACGGCACCAAATCCGCGACCACTTTTCCGTGGGTGTTCCTCTTCCCCGCCGGTGTCCTGGTGCTGATCATCCTCTGCGCCAACCTCGCCGGTGACGGCCTGCGCGACGCGCTCGATCCGGGCAGCGGCCGGCTGCGGCGGAGGAAGCGCACATGAGCCTGCTCGAGGTCAGCGATCTGACGGTGACGTTTCCGACCGACGCCGATCCGGTGGCCGCCGTGCGCGGCGTGGACTTTCACGTCGACGCCGGCGAGGTGGTGGCCCTCGTCGGCGAGTCCGGTGCCGGGAAATCGGCCGTCGCCATGTCGGTGGTGGGCCTGCTGCCCGAGTTCGCTGAGGTGTCCGGATCGGTGCGGCTGCGCGGCGAAGAGCTACTGGGGAAATCGGACGCGGAGCTGTCACGCATCAGGGGCAACGCCATCGGCACGGTGTTTCAGGACCCGATGTCGGCGCTGACCCCCGTCTACACGGTCGGCGATCAGATCGCCGAGGCACTTGAGGTGCACAACCGCGATCTCACGCGGCGAGCGGCTCGGGCCCGCGCAGTCGAACTGCTGGAACTGGTCGGCATCGCACAACCGGAACGCCGGGCGCGGGCCTTCCCACACGAACTGTCCGGCGGTGAACGCCAGCGCGTGGTCATCGCCATCGCCATCGCCAACGATCCCGATCTGTTGATCTGCGACGAGCCCACGACGGCGCTGGACGTCACCGTGCAGGCCCAGATCCTCGACGTGCTCAAGACCGCGCGAGATGTCACCGGTGCGGGCGTGCTGATCATCACCCACGATCTGGGCGTCGTCGCGGAGTTCGCCGACCGGGCCCTGGTGATGTATGCCGGGCGGGCCGTCGAGGACGCGACGGTCGGCGAGCTGTACCGCGACGCGCGAATGCCTTACACGGTCGGCCTACTCGGCTCGGTGCCGCGGCTGGACGCACCGCAGGGCACGCGGCTGGTGCCGATTCCCGGCTCTCCCCCGTCGCTCACCGCGACGCCGCACGGCTGCCCGTTCGCACCGCGCTGCCCGCTGGCGATCGACGACTGCCGTGCTGCTGAGCCCGAATTGGTGACGGTGGCCGGCGCCGCACGCGAGGAGGACCATTGGCTCACGGGCCACCGGGCGGCGTGCATCCGCACCGACAAGGTGCGCGGCCGCGGCGCCTCGGACATCTATCAGGTGCCGGCGGCCCGCGCGCAGGCGCCTACCACCGATGCGCCGGTGGTGCTGCGGGTGCGCGATCTGCAGAAGACCTACAGGCTCACCAAAGGCGTGGTGTTCCGCCGGCAGGTCGGCGAGGTCCGTGCGGTGGACAACGTCAGCTTCGAACTGCGGCAGGGCCGGACCCTGGGCATCGTCGGCGAATCCGGGTCCGGTAAATCCACCACGCTGCACCAGATTCTGAATCTGACTGCGCCACAAGCCGGTTCGATCGAGGTGCTGGGCACCGACGTAGCGGCGCTGGACCGTCGCACCCGGCGTGAAATGCGCACCGACCTGCAGGTCGTCTTCCAGGACCCGGTGGCCTCGCTCGATCCCCGCCTACCGGTTTTCGACGTGCTGGCCGAACCGTTGTCCGCCAACGGTTTCGACAAGCACCACACCGATGACCGGGTGGCCGAGCTGCTCGAGGTGGTCGGGCTGCGGCGCGCCGACGCCAGCCGCTACCCGGCGGAGTTCTCCGGCGGGCAGAAACAACGCATCGGTATCGCCCGGGCGCTGGCGCTGCAGCCCAAGATCCTGGCGCTCGACGAACCCGTGTCGGCGCTGGACGTGTCGATCCAGGCCGGCATCATCAACCTGCTACTCGACCTGCAGGACGAGCTCGGCCTGTCCTATCTGTTCGTCTCCCACGACCTGTCGGTGGTCAAGCATCTCGCGCACGACGTGGCCGTGATGTACCAGGGCGCGATCGTCGAACAAGGCTCGGGTGACAAGATTTTCGCCAACCCCCGGCACGAATACACCCAGCGGCTGCTGTCGGCGGTGCCGCGGCCCCGGCCGAGCTGATTTCGGCGCCTGAGAATCGGGGTCACGCCGCGGCCCCGCGTTGCTACCTCTAGCATCGGCGGGGTGAACGGGATGAACCTGCGTCGCCTCGCCATCGCCGCCCTCGCCACCGCACTCACGCTCACCGCGTGCTCGGGTGGCGACCATAATGTCCCTTCGGCCGGCGGCAATGCCGAGGTCGGCACCACGAGCGACGTCAACCCGCAGGACGTGGCGAACCTCAGGCAGGGCGGCAATCTACGGCTGGCACTCACCGAGTTCCCGTCCAACTTCAACCCGCTGCAGCTGGACGGCGGCACCGGTGATGTCGGCTCGCTGTCCAAGCCGACACTGCCGCGGGCTTTCGTCGTCGCCGCCGACGGCACCACGAAGGTCTATACCGACTACTTCACCAACGTCGAACTGACCTCAACCAACCCGCAGGTGGTCACCTACACGATCAACCCGAAGGCGGTGTGGTCCGACGGCACCCCGATCACCTGGGAGGACATCAAGTCACAGGTCGACGCGACCAGCGGGAAGAACCCCGCGTTCATCATCGCCGCACCCAACGGCAGTGAACGGGTCGCCTCGGTCACCCGCGGCGTCGACGACCGGCAGGCGATCATGACGTTCGCCGAGCCGTACGCGGACTGGCGGGGCATGTTCGCCGGCAACGGCCGGTTGCTGCCCAAGAGCATGACCGCCGACCCCGAGGTCTTCAACAAGGGCCAGCTCAATGGGCCCGGCCCGTCAGCAGGCCCGTTCATCGTGTCCAATATCGATCGAGGCGCACAACGAATCACCTTGACCCGCAACCCGAAGTGGTGGGGTGCGCCGCCGCTGCTGGACAGCATGACGTTCTCGGTGCTCGATGACGCGGCACGCATCCCGGCGCTGCAGAACAATGCGATCGATGCCACCGGGACAGCGTCACTGGATGAGCTGACCATCGCACGCAACACCCCGGGGATCTCGATCCGCCGGGCCCCCAGCCCGAGCTGGTACCACTTCACGTTCAACGGCGCTCCCGGGTCCATCCTGGCCGATAGGTCGCTGCGGCAGGCCGTGGCCAAGGGCATCGACCGCCAAGCCATCGCCAACATCACCCAGCGCGGCCTCACAGACAATCCGGTGCCGTTGAACAACCACATCTACGTCGCCGGGCAGAAGGGCTACCAGGACAACAGCGCCGAGGTGGCGTTCGACCCCGAGAAAGCCAAGGCCGAACTGGACGCCCTGGGCTGGAAGCTCAACGGGCAGTTCCGGGAGAAGGACGGCAAGCCGCTGGTGGTCCGCGACGTGCTCTACGACGCGGGCAGTACCCGCCAAGTCGCGCAGATCGCGCAGAACACCCTTGCTCAGATCGGGGTGAAGCTCGTCATCGACACCAAACCCGGCAGCGGGTTTTTCACCAACTACATCAACAAGGGCGACTTCGACATCGCACAGTTCGCCTTCCTCGGTGACGCGTTCCCGCTCGGGTCGCTGACCCAGATCTACACCCAGAACGGCGCCAGCAACTTCGGCAAGATCGGCAGCCCGGAGATCGACGCGAAGATCGAACAGACCCTGCAAGAGCTCGATCCGGACAAGGCGCGGGCCCTGGCGAACGAACTCGACAAGATGCTGTTCGCCGAGGTGTTCAGCCTGCCGCTGTTCCAGTCACCCGGAAACGTCGCGGTACGCAGCAGCCTGGCCAACTTCGGCGCCTTCGGACTGGCCGACGCCGACTACACCAAGATCGGCTTCATGAAGTAGCCGCGCGGTTCGGCAACACCGATTCCACGGCGGCCCCCACCGCGATCGCGGACGCGGCCAGCCGCAGGCCGATCCGTGCCGGCAGAGTGTCCAATTCCGGCGCGACGGCCGAAAGTTGTTCGGCCGCACCATTGCGCACGGCATCGATCACCGCGAGGGCGGCCCGCTCGCGGGTGTCGAGCACGCTGTGCGCGGCGGTGGGCATCGGTACCAGCACGGCGTCGGGTACCAACTCGGCGATACGTTCGGCAACCGCGGGCGGCGTGGTGAGATCGCGTCCGCCGGACACCACGACGGTCGGCCAATGGAAGTTCGGCATCTCTGCCACCAGATCGTAGGGCTCGGCCTCGAACGGTTCGTAACGCTCGGCGTGCCCGCCGAGATGGAGGTCGAACACTGGGTCCAGCGGCATGCCGTCGGGGACGCCCGCAAAGTTCAACTCGTGGAATGCGATGCGACCGACCAGATCGGACTCGTTGCGGTACGGCACTTTTCGCGTGGACATGCGGTCCAGCCGGCGCAACACCGACCACACCACGGTGTGCCCGCCCAGCAGGAGGTCGAGCACCCGGTCGAGCAGGGCCGCACCGCCGTAGCCGTACAGCGCCCCGGCGAGTTGACCGCCGGCCGTTCTGAATACCCCGGCATCGGCGAGCTTGCGGACCTTGGGCGCCAGCGCCGAGGTCTCAGGATCCGCACCGTGCCAGAGCAGATCGCGGATGGCCTTCCGCATGGCGTCGATGTCGCCGGTCGACAGCAGCGGCGAATCCAGGACCATCGCCTCGACCCGTTCCGGGTGGCGCACGCCGATGCCGGACGCGAGGTAGGTGCCGTACGACGTGCCGTAGAACACCGCGGTGGACACCCCGGCGTCGTCGAGGACCGCGGCGATGTCATCGACGGCCTGGTCGACGGTGATGGCCTCGGGCGGCAGATCCTCGCCCGCGTCGGTGTGGCGCGACATCCCCACACCCCGGTGCTCGACCATGATCACGTCGGCCCCGCGGGCCGCCGCGCGGTGCCGCAACCCGCGGTAGGACAGGATCGAGGCCACACCCGGACCGCCCGGGATGATCACCACCGGATGACGAGATTTGCCGCCCGACCGCACGTAATAGAGGTTGAAGTACTCGTCGCTGCCAGGTGTCAGCGGCCGCCGGACCGCACGGACCCCGGGTTGCGCCGCAAGTTTGGCATGCCTGCGCCGACGCTTCGAGTTCATCGTCATCGCGGTCCATTGTGCCGCGTATGCCGACCACCCGCGCGCCGGATGCGGCCAGTTACAACTCGATGTGGTGGGCCGCGCCGACTCCGGCGTAACGCTGCGGGCTGCAGGTCAGCACGATCACCTGGCCGTCGCCGCCGACCGCATCGAACACCGCACCCATCTTCACCAGCCGCTCGGCATCGGTATAGCCCAGCGCATCGTCGATGATGACCGGCACGTTGTCTTCCTTGGCCACCAGCGCGGCCCCGGCCAACCGGGACACGATGGCCAACTGCTCCTTGGCGCCTCCTGAAAGAGACTCGTACGGCACTGTACGGCCCGATACCGTGCGAGTGCAGATCCGCAGATCACTGTCGACATCGACATCGAAGTCCTCACCGAACACCAGCCGACCGAGACGCTGCACCTCAAGCCGGAACGGGTCGGCGTAGCGCTGCCGGGTGGCATCGCGGTGCCGGCCCATCACCGACCGCAACATCTCGGCGGCCCGGGCCCGGCGGTGCACCTGCCGGTACTGGGCCGTGGCATGCTCACGTTCGGTCTCGGCGGCGTCCAGATGGCCCTTGCGCCCCTCGGTGCCGTACACCTTCAGTTGGGCGGCGACCTCACGCAGTCCGTCGACCGCCGCATCATGACGGGCGCCGAGGCTCTCGGCGCTGCGCACCGCCGCCTCCAGTTCGGCCTTCACGAGATCCGGTGTGGTGCCAGCCAGTTCACCTCGCAAGGCCGCGACGCTCGCCGCGGCCGCCGTGGCTCGATCGCCGTCGGCCTGCGCCGTCAGTGCCAAGTCGTCGTCGGCGACGGCCGCGCGCTGCGCGGTGAGCCGTCCCGTGTCTACGGTCAGCTCGGCCTGTGCGGCGGCGAGCTTCTCGCGCAGCACTGTCACGGCGGTGGTCGACTCGGACAGCTTCCGGGTGGCCAAGGTGGCCACCTTGCGATGGGTGTCGGCGTCAACTACGGCCTGCCGGTGGGCCGTGACGGCCGCCTCGAGTTCGGTTCTGGCCGTTGCGATATCGGCGGGTCCCTCGAGGTCGAACAGTGCCGCTTCGGCCGGCTGGGCTGCGCCGAGGGTCTCCAGTCGAGCCCGCAACTCGGTCACCCGGTCATCACCGGTCAACGCGTCCACGGTGGCCCGCGCCCGGTCCCGGGCCCCGATGAGATCGCGCCGACGCTCGTCGAGCGCCCGCGCGGAAGCGACATCCGCGACCCCAGCCCCGGCCAACGCGACAGCCAACACACGTTGCGCTTCGGCGAGCCTGGCTCTGGTCTCGACCGCCGGCGTGCCCGGCACCACTGTCAGCCTCAGCGCGCCAGGCACCTCGACGTCGGTCTGCGCGGTGGTGCTCGTCGACCACCGGGCACCGGCGTCGAGCACCACATCGGTATCGCCCACACGGACCGCGATGTCGGCGACCGCGACGAGTTCGATACGCGCCGAGGCAAGTTCGTCCTGCCCGGCGGCCCGCTCGACGGCGATCGCAGCGGCTTCGATGGCCCGCATCGACGCGTCGTCGAGGGTGATGGAGTCGAGCTCGTGATCGATCCGGTCGACGTCACGCGCAGCCGTGTCGATCCGGCCCAGCCGGGTAGCCAGCCGCTCGATCTCTTCGCGCGCGGCGAGGCGGTCGACCGTGACGCGGGCAGCATCGACGCGGTCCGCGCGATCGTGTACGGCGGCCTGAGCCAGGTCGGCGGCGTCTTCGGCCGCCTCGTGAACCTCGTGCGCCGTCTCGGCGGCGGCCTCCGCGGCGCCGACGGCGGCGGTCAGTTCGGTGATCGCCGCGATACGTTCGTCGATGTCGGCACGCAGCCGACGGCGTTCGATCAGCGCCGACATCGACGCGCCGTGAGTGGCCTGGGCTGCCGTGGCCACCACCTCGGCCTCCCTGAGTTGGGCCGTCAGCGTCGCAACCGCGTCAGCGGCCGTACGTGCCGCGGTCAGCCGCACCGCGGCCTGAGCCCGCTCGTCGGTCAGGCGATCCACCTCGGCGGTCAGCTCGGCATGCCGGCGTACCGCGTCGTCGACCTCGGCCACCGCGGCCACGCAGTGGGCCACCGCCTGGTCGGCCTCGGCCAGCCGCTTGACCACCGCCGCCCATTCACCGGTGGGCCGGCCCGTCGCGGTGAAATACCGCGCATATTCGGTGTCGATGCGCTCAACGAGCAGCGGCTCGCCGCCTGAGAGTGAAACAGCCTGGCCTGCAGCGACGTCCAGCGCCCTGGCGAGGGCATCCGAGCCGGACAGGTCGACCGGGGCGGTCGGCGCCGACTGCAGCACCCGCTGCGCCTGCCACAGCGCGGTGTCCACGGTTTCGTTCAGGATGGCCAGCACCCGCTCATGGGCCTCGTCGCCGCTGAGCTGTTCGTGTTTCGGCGCCAGCACCGTCAGCTGCGTCTCGGCCCGCTTGTGGAACCGCTTGCGGTACACGAAACGGTAAGAGCCGGTGGAGATTTCGGCAGTCACCTCGGCGCCGACATCGGCATGTGTTGGCTTGACCTGCTTGACGTCCTTCTTGGTCGAGCGGTCCTTGGCCTCGATCAGCAGATCCAGCGCCTCGATCATCGACGACTTGCCGATCTCGTTGGCGCCGCTGACCAGGACCACACCGTGATCGGGAAACTCGATCTCCCGGTGGGTGATCCCGCGATAATTGGTCAGGACGAGCCTGTGCAGCTTCATGCCGCTCCCTTACCGTCGACCAGCCGCAGCAGCAGCCCGAGCGCGGCCCGCGCATCCTCGGCACCATCGGTCTCGGAACGCGCGGTGGCGACCAGCTCGTCGACCGCCGCCGCGGCGAACCCGCCCAGGCCCAGATCGTCGAACTCGCCGTCGGCAGGCAGCACCGCGATATCGGTGTGCCGCTCCCACAACGTCAGCGCCGCGAATAGCCGGGCGTACTTGTCGAGGCACGCGTCCAGCGCCGCCTTGGCGGTCACCGTGAGCGAGCCGGTCAGCGCGAGCCGCACGACGGTACGTTCTTTGTCGCCCAACTGATCCAGGTTGATGTCGAGATCCGCCACCTCGCGGTCGCTGTCCACGTCGCGGCGCAGGGTGACGAACCGCCATCGGCCCACCCGTTCCGATCCGACCTGCACCGCACGCCGCGGGTCGGCCTCATCGATGTCGACCAGAAGTACGTGGCCCGAATCGGATTCGATGTCGTCATAGTTTGTGACCTCGGGTGCCCCCGAATACCACACCCGCCCGGTCGAGCCGACCTCGGTGCGGGAGTGCTTGTCCCCCAAGGCCACATAGTGCACCGCACCGCGGGCCACCGCGGCCTCAAGGGCGGCCAGCCGGATCAATGAGGGCTTGGCTTTGTCCGGATCGAGCACATCGACCCCGCCGTGGCCGACTGCGATGCGGGTCACGCCGTCGGCAGGCAGGCCGGCCAGCACGTCTCCGGTCAGGTCGGTGGTCGGCGATTTCGATCGCCATGGTGCCGCGACGATCTCCAGGCCGGGCCGTACCGCATGGACACCGGCGCGGTCCAGGACGACGACATTGTCCGGACGCTCGGCAAGGAACAGCGCGCTGGTGTATACCGATGACGCGTCGAGCGGGTCGTGGTTGCCCGGAAGCAGGTACACCGGGACGCCGATGGCACGCATGGCCTCAAGCGACTGACTGACCTCACGGGGAGCCAACTGATTGTGCTCGAACACATCGCCGGCCACCACCACGAACTCAGCCTCCGTGCGGGCCGCGAGCGCACCCAAACCGGTCACCGCGTCCCGACGAGCGGCCGAATACCGTGGCTGCGCCTCGCCGTTGAGAAAGTGCCGGGTCATACCGAGCTGCCAGTCAGCGGTGTGCAGAAAACGCATCGCAGGCTGTCCTTTCGGTCAGTTCGTCGTCGGGCAAGGCGAGTGTAGGACCGGGCGCCGACAAGTCCCGGGAGGTGCATCGGCATGGCCCAGCGTCGGATGCCCCGATAACCTCATCCGATGAGCACTCGGACCAACACCCTGCTGCTGTTGCGCCATGCCAAGTCGGACTATCCCGACGGAGTCGTCGACCATGAGCGCCCGTTGGCGGCCCGGGGAAGCCGGGAGGCTGCGCTGGCCGGCGACTGGATCCGGGCCAATGTCCCGGTGATCGACGCCGTGCTGTGTTCGACGGCGACCCGTACCCGCCAAACCTTGGCCCGCACCGGGCTCGACGCACCGGTGCGCTACGTCGACCGCATCTACGACGCGACGCCGGGCACCTTGATCGATGTGGTCAACGGCGTCGAATCACTGTTCGGCGCGGACGTGTCGACGGTCTTGCTGATCGGTCACGAGCCGGCCATCTCGGCGACTGCGCTCGGGCTGTCCGATGGCAGTAATACCGCAGCGGCCGAAGAGATTTCGCTGAAGTTCCCCACGTCGGCCATCGCGGTGCTGCAGACGCCCAGCCCGTGGCAGGAGCTGGGTTTGGGCGGGGCCGAACTGGTCACCTTCCACATCCCGCGGTGAGAGCGGGGCGGCTCAGGAATTGGTGTTGAGCGTGAGCTCCATCAGCTTGACTGCCATCGAGCACGCGTCGATACCCGGCGCCTGCGGGTTCACCCACCAACCCACCACACCGGCGGCGTCGCTGGCGACGCCGCACGCGCCGTTGGGGTCGTTGGGCTTCATCACGATCGAATCAACGCCGTTGATCCGGCGGGATTCGATCGCGTACTGCAGCTGCTGCGCCACCTTGCGTTCGTTGTCCAGGCTGCCCTGCTCGTACCAGAAGCGGGTGATGTCGATCAGGCCCGCCGGGTTGGCCGCCTGCCAGCGGCACACGGCACCGACAAAGGTGCTCTGGATGTCCAGCGGATCCGCGCCCACGGTCTTGGCCAGGATGTCCTGGGTCAGGACGTCGCATTCCTTGAGCAGGTTCGGGTACTGCTTCTCGGACTTGTTGTTGCTGGGTCCGCCGCTGGAACCCTCCTTGGCGGCGACACCCTCGACGGTGCGGGTGCAGCCGGTCAGCCCGGCGAACACGGCCAGGCCGGCCACCATGACGGCGAGTCCCTTACGGCCCCTGCTCACGCTCATTTCGAGTTCACAATCGACTGACGGGCGAGCTCCTTGGCCACGCCGCATGGTTCCGGAAACGGCTTCTGGTCGAAACTGACCGACCACTCGATGAAGTCATCATCGAACTGGATGCCGACCTCGCACAGGTTGGAGGTGTTCTGCAACGGGTCCTGGCCAATGGCCACGAAACCGCTGTGTCCCTCGATGTTGATGTCGTCCACACTGGTGCGCGACAACTCCTCGGTCTTGCGTTCCCGCCCGATCGGGCTACCCCGGAACCAGGTGAACGAGAAGTGCGGGCCCAGGATGCTGCCGCCTTGCAGCCACTGACAGCCCGACGAGTTGACCGCGGTGTTCACCAGACCCTGCACCTGGGTCAGCTCCGCGACCGTCTGGTCACTGATCCCGCCACACTGCGGAAAGAACGGCCCGTGCTTGGCGGCGGCAGTCGCCGAGGGCGACTCTGACTGCGGCACCGACGGCCCCGCCGACTCGCCGGAACCCGAGCAGGCAGCGAACACCGGAACCACGGCGGCAGCCAGCACTGCCATGCGGATGGCGGTGCGGGTCCGTCGTATCGGCGTCGCGCGTCCAGTCACGCCATGCACTGTAGCTGCACCCTGTGTGAGCAACCACCGACATGCCGATTGACCTGGACTTCCGGTTCGTTTTCCCGTGAGCGGCCGGACAGGGTTGGGCGCGGCCGCGGTGTGCGACAGTAACTGGATGCTCTGGGCGGTGCTGCGGCGGTATGTGCGGCCGTACCGGTCGCTGCTGGCCGTAGTGGCCGGGCTTCAGGTGATCAGCACCCTGGCGTCGCTGTATCTGCCGACCGTCAACGCCGCGATCATCGACGACGGGGTGGCCAAGGGCGACACCGACCGGATCATCGACCTGGGCGGGGTGATGCTCGGTGTCACCGGGCTGCAGGTGCTGTGCGCGGTGGGCGCGGTGTTTTTCGGGTCGCGGGCGGCGATGAGCTTCGGGCGCGACTTGCGCTCGGCGATCTTCCATCACGTCACGACGTTCTCCGCCGCAGAGACCGCGCGGTTCGGCGCCCCGACGCTGCTGACCCGCACCACCAACGACGTCGGGCAGATCCAGCAGCTGCTGCAGCTGACCTGCACGGTGCTGGTCACCGCACCGATCATGTCGATCGGCGGCATCGTCATGGCCGTACATCAGGACGCCGGGTTGTCGTGGCTGTTGCTCATCAGCGTGCCCGCGCTGGCGCTGGCCAACTACACGATCATCAGGCGGCTGATGCCCGTCTACCGCCGGTTGCAGCGTGTCATCGACGGCATCAACCGGGTGATGCGCGACCAATTGTCTGGCATCCGGGTTATTCGAGCCTTCTCCCGCGAACCCTTCGAACGGACGCGGTTCGCGGGAGCCAACGAGGCGCTGGCCGGTACCGCGATCGAGGGCGGGCGGTGGCAGGCGCTGATGTTGCCGGTCACCACGCTGGTGATCAACATCTCCAGTGTTGCGCTGATCTGGTTCGGCGGCCTGCGGATCGACACGGGTCATATGCAGGTGGGTTCCCTGATCGCGTTCCTGGCCTATTTCATGCAGATCCTGATGGCCGTGTTGATGGCGACGTTCCTACTGGTGTTGTTTCCGCGGGCCTCGGTATGCGCCGAACGGGTCAGCGAGGTGCTGGGCACCCAGCCCGCGATCGCCACTCCCGACCATCCGAAACAGCCACGGGCTCACACCGGCGAAATCACCCTGCAGAACGCCGCCTTCAGTTATCCGGGTGCGGATCGACCTGTGCTGCAGGATGTTTCCTTCACCGCACGACCCGGCACGACGACCGCGGTGGTCGGCTCGACGGGATCGGGCAAGTCGACGCTGTTGTCGCTGATCTGCCGGTTGTACGACGTCACCGCGGGCGCGGTCCGGGTCGATGGTATCGACGTCCGCGATCGGGACGTCGAGGAACTCTGGTCGACGATCGGCCTGGTGCCGCAGCGCGGCTACCTGTTCACCGGGACGGTCGCGGAGAACCTGGGCTACGGGGCGGCCCCGGGGCAGGTGCTGACCGACGACGACATGTGGGAGGCGCTTCGGGTCGCGGCCGCCGACGATTTCGTGCGCGCGCATCCCGAAGGCCTGCAGATGCCGGTGGCTCAGGGCGGCATCAACTTCTCCGGCGGGCAACGCCAGCGGCTGGCCATCGCACGCGCCGTGATCCGGCAGCCCACGATCTATCTTTTCGACGACGCATTCTCGACGCTGGACGTCCACACCGACGCCAGGGTGCGGGACTCGCTGCGTGCGGTGTCCGGCGAGGCGACGGTGCTCATCGTGTCGCAGCGGATCTCGACGGTGGTCGATGCCGATCAGATCGTGGTCATCGACGACGGCCGTGTCGTCGGTGTCGGCACCCACGACACGCTCCTGGACGATTGCCCCACCTACGCCGAATTCGTCGAGTCGCAGTCGGTGGGCGCGGGGGAACCCCGATGAGGGCTCGCGCGAAGAGGAGACGACCCCGATGAGCATCTCGTCCGCGCGCCGCGCGGTGCTCGCCGCACCCGCCGAACGCACGCGCGACTTCCGTGGCTCAGCGCTGAGGCTCGTCAAACTGCTGGTGCCGCAACGTGGGCCGGCGATCGCGGTGATCGTGCTCGGTGTTGCCGGGGTTGCGATCGGTGTGATCGGCCCGCGCATTCTCGGCCACGCCACCGATCTGCTGTTCAACGGCGTGATCGGGCGCGAATTGCCAGCGGGCCTGACCAAGGAGCAGGCCATCGCGGCGGCCCGGGCCCGCGGCGACACCGCGTTCGCCGACCTGTTGTCCGGCATGAACGTGATCCCCGGACATGGCGTGGATTTCGCTGCGGTGGCCCGCACTCTGGCGCTGGCCCTGGGCTTGTATCTGCTTGCCGCGCTGTTCGTCTGGGTTCAGGCCCGGATGCTCGTGGTGGTCGTGCAGCGCACCATGGCCGCACTGCGCGCAGACGTCGAGAACAAGATCCACCGACTGCCGTTGTCCTACTTCGACTCCCGGCAGCGCGGCGAGCTGCTCAGCCGTGTCACCAACGACATCGACAACATCTCGTCGTCGGTGTCGATGACCATCAATCAGCTCATGAGCGCAGTCCTCACGGTGATTGCCGTGCTGGTAATGATGCTGACGATCTCGCCGTTGCTCACCGCGCTGACCGTGCTGACCGTACCGCTCTCGTTGTGGGTGACCCGTTGGATCGCCCGCCGGTCACAGAAACTGTTTGTCGCGCAATGGCGCAACACCGGGCGGCTCAACGCACACATCGAGGAGACCTACAGCGGTTTCACCATCGTCAAGACGTTCGGCCACCAGGCCGCGGCTCGACAACGGTTCGCCGAACTCAACGGCGAGGTGTTCCAGTCGAGCTTCGCCGCGCAGTTCTTCTCCGGTCTGCTCTCCCCCGCAACGATGTTCATCGGCAACCTCAGCTACGTCGCCGTCGCCGTGGTGGGTGGCCTGCAGGTGGCCACCGGCCAGATCACCCTCGGCAGCATCCAGGCCTTCGTCCAGTACGTGCGGCAGTTCAACCAACCGCTCACCCAGCTCGCCGGGATGTACAACACCATGCAGTCCGGAGTGGCCAGCGCGGAGCGGGTTTTCGACCTGCTCGACACCGCCGAAGAGACCCCCGAGCCGCCCGATCGGCCCGACATCCACAGCGGCCGTGTCGAATTCGACCACGTCAGCTTCAGCTACCGACCGGGCTTCCCGGTGATCGAGGATCTGTCACTGACCGCCGAACCGGGTAGCACGGTGGCCATCGTCGGGCCGACAGGAGCGGGCAAGACCACGCTGGTGAACCTGCTGATGCGGTTCTACGACGTGGATTCCGGACACATCCGCATCGACGGTGTGGACATCTCGACCGTCAGCCGCCAGTCTCTGCGCTCGTCGATCGGCATGGTGCTGCAGGACACGTGGTTGTTCGGCGGCACGATCTACGACAACATCGCCTACGGCCGGCCGGATGCCGGCGAGGACGAGGTGATCGCGGCGGCGAAGGCCGCCCATGTGGACCGGTTCGTGCATACGCTGCCCGACGGCTACGCCACGCACGTCAGCGATGACGGCGGCAGTATCAGTGCCGGTGAGAAGCAGCTGATCACGATCGCCCGAGCGTTTCTGGCCCGGCCCCGACTGCTGGTCCTCGATGAGGCGACCAGTTCGGTGGACACCCGCACCGAGTTGCTCATCCAACACGCGATGAACGTATTGCGCCGGGACCGAACCAGTTTCATCATCGCCCATCGGCTCTCGACGATCCGCGACGCCGATCTGATCCTGGTGATGGATGCCGGTCGGATCGTCGAACGTGGCAGCCACGACGACCTGATGGCAAGTCGCGGCAGGTACTGGGAGATGACCCAGGCCTGAGTCTCGCCGAGACTACGGGTTGTGGCGTGAAATCGCCGAAAACGCACGAGAAACCGCAGTGTCGGCGGGAAAACCTACAGGCCCGGGCCCTCGGCACGCAGATCGTCGACGTTCTTCATGGCGTCCCGCAGCTTGCCCAGCCACTCCTCGGTGTGTTGACCGACCAACTTGACCGACCACGCCAGCGCATCGGAGCGGGACCGTGCCACGCCGGCGTCGACGAGGGTGTCCAGGACCTGCCGCTCGGGTTGCTTGAGCCGGGTCATCACCGGAACGGCGATGTGGGTGAACAGGATTCGTTCAGCGCCCTCTCCTGAACTGATTTCCACGCCCCAGGAGACCTTGCGGCCGAACTTGTCCTGTGCCTCGTCGGCGATACGCATGCGCTCGGCGCGCGTCTCTTCACGGAAGCGCGCGGCCCGGCCGGACGCCCTGGCCTCGCTCTCACCGTCGGTGGGGTCGGGCAACCGTCCGATGACGGTGATCTCTTCGCGGTCGACGACGACCGTGGGGTCACCGGTGAACCAGTTGTCGGGCAGTCGCCCGGCGAACCACTCGGGAACATCGTGAGTGGCGGGCTGCTGGGCTTGCTGCCAGCCCCCGCGGCTGTGCTGATGGTGTTGTTTCATAAATTACATGATTACACCGTTACAGCGCTGGTAGAGCGGCGTTCACCACCGGCGAACAACCCTCGGATCAGTTGCGCCTGAGCAGCAGAGCCGCACCGCCGGCCAGCACCAGCGCGACCAGTAGCAGCCCGGCCCAACCGGGGCCCATGAGCCACCACACCGCACCCAGCACGACGATGACCGGCGACAATACGAACAGCACCATGCCAGGGTGCTGCTTGATGACCGCGAGGGCGCTCTGTGCCCGGACCCGGTCGATTTCCTTTGCCATGACACCAGGATGCCAGCGCACAGCGTCGACATTCATGCCACGCTCTCCAGCGCCAACAGCAGCCGCTTGGCATCGGTCCCGCCGAGATAACCGCCCATCGCGCCGTCGCTACGGACCACCCGGTGACACGGCACCACGACCGGCAGCGGGTTGGTGGCGCAGGCCGTCCCGACCGCACGCACGGCCTTCGGGTTACCGGCCAGCCGGGCCAGCATGGCGTAGCTTGTGGTCTGCCCGTAGCCGATCTCCGGGAGATGGTGGAGCACCGTCCTGCGGAAGCCCGCCGACAACCGCCAGTCCAGGGGAACGGCGAATTCCCTTCGTGCACCGGCGAAGTACTCGTCGAGTTCGCGGGCGGTCCGGTCCAGACGGCCCGGTGCATGCAGGATGCGCGGGCTGATCTTGTCAGCCAGCACCTGCAGCACAGCGTCGTGATCTTCACGAGCGAAGGCCACGCGGACGACGCCCTGGTGGGTGACGGCCAGCAGCAGCGGGCCGACGGGGCTGTCGACGATCCGGTAGGCGATGTCGTCGTTGGTCATCGGAAACGCCGCAACCGCAGGCTGTTGCTCACCACGAACACCGACGAGAATGCCATGGCGGCGCCGGCCAGCATCGGGTTGAGCAACCCCGCGGCCGCCAGTGGCAGAGCCGCGACGTTGTATGCGAACGCCCAGAACAGGTTTCCCTTGATGGTCGCGAGCGTGCGCCGAGCCAACCGGATTGCATCCGGAGCGGCCCGCAGATCGCCCCGTACCAGGGTCAGATCGCTGGCCTCGATGGCGACATCGGTTCCGGTTCCCATCGCCAGCCCAAGATCGGCCTGCGCCAGTGCGGCAGCATCGTTGACGCCGTCGCCGACCATGGCGACCACGGCACCGCCGCCCTGCAGCCGCTTGATCACGTCGACCTTGTCCTGCGGCAGCACCTCGGCGTAAACGTCTTCGATACCTACCTGTTTGGCGATGGCGCGAGCGGCGGCCTCGTTGTCACCGGTCAGCATGATCGGAGTCAAGCCGAGGGCACGCAGCTGGGCGATGGCTTCCGCGGAGGTGGGTTTGACGGCGTCGGCCACCACGAGCACGGCCCGGGACTCACCGTCCCAGCCCACGGCCACCGCTGTGCGTCCCTGAGCCTCGGCATCACGCACGGCGGTGTCGAGCTTCGCGGGCAGCGGCAGCGCCCAGTCAGCCAGCAGCCTGCGCCGGCCGACGACGACCGCATGGCCCTCGACAACGCCCTGTACGCCCAGTCCGGCTATGTTGCCGAAGTTCTCCACCGCGGGCAGTTCACCGATCTTGTCGCGCGCTCCGGCCGCAATCGCCTTGGCGATCGGGTGTTCCGAGGCGTTCTCCAATGCGCCAGCCAGACGCAGCACCTCGGCGTCGTCCTCGCCGTCGACGGTGATCACCTCAAGCAGCGTCATCGCACCGGTGGTGACGGTCCCGGTCTTGTCGAGCACAACCGTGTCGACGCGGCGCGTGGATTCCAACACCTCGGGACCCTTGATGAGGATTCCCAGCTGTGCGCCGCGCCCGGTACCGACCAGCAGTGCGGTCGGGGTGGCCAGGCCCAGCGCACACGGGCAGGCGATGATCAGCACCGCCACCGCCGCGGTGAACGCGGCCGCGACGGAATCACCGGTGGCGATCCAGAAACCCAGCGTGGCCACCGCGAGCACGATGACGATCGGCACGAAGACGCCCGAGATCCGGTCGGCCAGCCGCTGCACCTGCGCCTTGCCGTTCTGCGCATCCTCGACCAGCCGAGCCATCTGTGCGAGCTGGGTGTCGGAGCCGACCCGGTTGGCGCGCACCACAAGTCGTCCGCCCGCGTTGACGGTGGCCCCCACCACCTGGTCTCCCGGGCCGACCTCGACCGGCACGGACTCGCCGGTGAGCATCGATGCGTCGACGGCCGAGGACCCATCGATCACCACACCGTCGGTGGCGATCTTCTCCCCCGGCCTGACCACGAACTCGTCGTCCACCCTCAGCTGATCGATCGGAATGCGTTGGGTGCGAACATCTCTGCGAACCTCGACGTCCTTGGCCCCGAGCTCCAGCAGCGCGCGCAGCGCCGCGCCGGCCCGCCGTTTGGACCTGGCCTCGAAATAGCGCCCGGCGAGGATGAACGTGGTGACGCCGGCAGCCACCTCGAGGTAGATGTTGCCTGCGCCGTCGGTGCGAGAAATACCGAGTGAGAACGTGTGTTTCATGCCGGCCATCCCGGCAGTACCGAAGAACAGGGCGTACAGCGACCAGCCGAAAGCGGCCAGCGTGCCCATCGAGATCAGCGTGTCCATGGTCGCCGTGGCGTGCCGCAGGTTGGTCCAGGCGGCGCGGTGGAACGGCCAGGCGCCCCACACCACGACGGGCGCGGCCAGCGTCAGAGACAACCACTGCCAGTTGGTGAACTGCAGTGCGGGCACCATCGCCATCGCGATCACCGGTAGAGCCAGCGCGGCAGAGATGACCAGCCGGGTGCGCAACGACGCGGTCGGGTCCGGCTCGGCAAGAGCAGTTTCGGGTTCCGGCTGCGGTACATGCGCGGTGTAGCCGGCGTTTTCGACGGCCTTGATCAACGCCTCGGCCGGAACATCACCGTCGACGCGGGCCTTCTCGGTCGCGTAGTTCACGGTGGCGGTGACGCCGTCGAGCTCGTTGAGCTTCTTCTCGATGCGGGTGGCGCACGACGCGCAAGTCATGCCGCCGATCTGCAGTTCCACTGTCACGTCGACCTCCTCGTCAGTACTGGTGGCCGTGCAGCACGGTCACCGGTCAGTTCGCCACCTGGTAGCCGGCCTCGGCCACGGCATCGTTGATGGCGGCTGCGGCGACGGGCGCATCGCTCTCGATCGTGACCCGGCCGGTGGACAGGTCGACGTCGACGG
The DNA here is from genome assembly GCF_000373905.1 of Mycobacterium sp. 155. NCBI lineage: Bacteria > Bacillati > Actinomycetota > Actinomycetes > Mycobacteriales > Mycobacteriaceae > Mycobacterium > Mycobacterium sp. 155. Next base: position 408,351 of record NZ_KB892705.1, on the reverse strand, counting down.
CAGTGACCCCGGGGATGCCGCCGACCTGGTCACGCACCGAGGAAACGCAATGCCCGCAGGTCATACCAGTGACAGTGATGGTTTGAATGCTCATAACCCCATACTATACCCCCCTAGGGTATAAAAGTAGGGTGCCCATGCACCATAAAGTGGTGGACTCAACACCGGCCGGTTACCGCGCCCTGGTTGTCGACGACGAGACGGCGCTGGCCGGCGTCGTCGCCAGCTACCTGGACCGCGAACAGTTCGAGGTCAGCCTCGCCTACACGGGGCCCGATGCCCTCGCCATAGCCCGCGAGGTCGATCCCGACGTCGTGGTGCTCGACCTGGGCCTGCCCGGAATCGACGGCATCGAGGTATGTCGCCGGCTGCGTACCTTCTCCGACGCCTACGTGGTGATGCTGACCGCCCGCGACACCGAGCTCGACACCATCGTCGGACTGTCCGTCGGCGCCGACGACTACCTGACCAAGCCTTTCAGCCCCCGCGAGCTGGTCGCCCGGGTCAAGGCGATGCTGCGCAGGCCGCGCAACACGGCCGCGAGTACGGAGAGCGCCCGGGTGTTCGGACCGCTGCGCATCGACGTCGCAGGTCGGCAGGTATCCATCGATGACGAACAGATCGTGCTGACCCGCACCGAATTCGATGTGCTCGCCGCACTCTCGGCACACCCCGGTGTGGTGCTCAGCAGACACCGTCTGATCGAAACAGTCTGGGAACCAAGCTATGTCGGCAACGAGCATCTGGTCGACGTCCATATCGGGCACCTGCGACGCAAACTTCGCGACGATCCGGCCGCGCCGCGGTACGTGATGACGGTACGTGGCGTCGGGTACAAGATGGGCACCGGCCGATGACGCGCCGCCGGCAGGCCGGGCTTGGCACCCGGTTCTTGCTTGCGCAGGCCCTGGTACTGGTCGCCGCGGCCGGAACCACCGGCGTGGTGGCTGCGGTCGTCGGTCCGCCGTTGTTCCGCGAACATCTGCACCGGGCCGGCCTTTCTGGCGATTCGGCCCAGCAGATGCATGCCGAGCAGGCATACGTCTATGCCACCGTCATCTCGGTGGGCGTCGCGATGTGTGTGGCCGCGCTGGCCGCCCTGGTGGTCACCTGGTACCTCAGCCGGCGGCTGCAGCGCTCGGTCAGCGATGTCGCCACAGCGGCCACCGCCATCGCCGACGGCCGCTACGACTCGCGGGTGCCGCCGGCGCATCTGGGCGACGAATTCGACGCCCTGGCACAATCTTTCAACGACATGGCGGGCCGGCTGCAGGCGGTCGACACCAGCCGGCGCCGGTTGCTCGGCGACCTGGCGCATGAGATCCGAACTCCTGTCGCAGTTTTGGAGGCCTACGTCGAGGCCATCGAGGACGGTGTGCGCACCCTCGACAGCGAGACCACGGACGTTCTGCGTCAGCACACCCGCCGGCTGGTGCGGTTCTCCGACGATGCCGCCGCACTCGCGAAGGCCGAGGAGGGTCGGGCCACAGTCGAACCGGCGGCGGTATCGGTCGCGGATCTGGTGGCGCTCGCGGTGGTCGCCGCCGCCAACCGGTTCGACGCCAAAGGCGTCACCCTGCACTCCGACATCGGCTCCGCACTGCCGCATCTATGGGCGGATCCACACAGACTCGGCCAGGTGCTCGGCAACCTGCTGGACAACGCGCTGCGCCACACCCCATCGGGGGGATACGTCCAAATCGCTGCCAGCGCAACCAAGAACACGGTCACACTCACGGTGAGCGACACCGGTGACGGCATCTCTGCCGAGCACCTGCCACACGTCTTCGAACGCTTCTACCGCACAGATACGGCCCGTGACCGCGACCGTGGCGGCTCCGGCATCGGCCTGTCCATCGCCAAGGCCCTCGTCGAAGCCCACCACGGCCGGATCAGTGTCAGCAGTTCCGGCGCAGGCGCCGGCGCCACGTTCGTCGTGACTCTGCCCGCCGGTTAGGGGTCAGAGCGTGCCGAGGATGGCGCGCATGGTGTCGATCTCCTGCTGCTGCGTGGTGACGATCGAGTGCGCCATTTTCACCGCATCCGGATACTGACCATCGCTGATTTCCGTCTGCGCCATGGTGATCGCGCCCTCGTGGTGCGCGATCATCTGAGTCAGGTAGAGCTTGGCGGCCTCGACGCCCTGTGCGTCACGCAGCACGTCCATATCGGCGTCGGACATCATGCCCTGCATGTGGCCCATTGCGGGCATGGGCGGATTGCCCCAGGAGGTGAGCCAGCCCTGCATCTGCCGGATCTCAGGGGCCTGTGCGGCCTTGACCTGGGTGGCCAGGTCGGTCACGCGCTTGTCGATGCTCTGCTTGGCCAGCAACATGTCACTCATCTCGACGGCCTGCTGGTGATGCGGGATCATGTGCTGGGCGAACATGACATCGGCATCGTTATGCGGCTGGTTGCTGGCCGGAGCAGCGGTCGAGGTGCTCGTGGTCGGCTGATCGGTCGGGCTGCTCGCGGGGGTGCCCGAAGAGTTGCTACAGCCCGCCGCGAATGCAACGGTTGCGAGCGCGGCGGCTCCTGTCGCCATGGTTCTTTTCATATCCACGGCTCGAGCCTGCCCAGGGTCGGTATGGCTGGGCTAGTCGTTCTGTGAAGATTCGATAAAGCTCGTCCGAGTCGTCAGGCCCGCCGGGCGCGGAACAGCTTCACCTCACCCGTGATGCCCTTGAGGCGTCGTGCCCCGGCGAAGGACCACGTGAACCGGTCTGCGCCACCGATCGCCTCGCGCGTGGATTCGGCCACCAGCACGCTCCCCGGCCGCGCCGCCCCGGTGACCCGGCTGGCCAGGTTCACCGGACTGCCGAACCAGTCGCCGGCCCGGCTCACCGCGAGCCCTGTGGCCAGGCCCACCCGCAGCCGCGGGAAATCCTCTTCGGTCTCGGTGACGGCAACCAACGCCAGCGCGGCATCCAGCAGGGCACCCGGATCGGTGCTGACGAACATGACCGCATCACCGATGGTCTTGATCAATCGCACAGGCGCCACCGCGACGTCACGCGCCGCGTCGGCCAGGCGATTGGCCAACCGCTCCAGATCCTCCGGAGGCACCACCTCCCCCAGACTCGTGAACCCCACCAGGTCCGCGAACGCCACACTGACCAGCCGGGCACCGGGCAGCGGTACCCCCTCGGCGCGTTCGGAGGCGGTGACCGCCTCGGTTTCCAGGGCGTGGCGCAGCTGGACGAACAGCATGTTCTGGATCATCGGCCCGATCAGCGGGGCCACGGCGGTCATCAACCGCTCGGACGCCTGAGCGATCTGCAGCTCCGTCACCCCAGGAGTCAATACAGCCGCCAAGGCCGCGTACCGCATCACCTCCGCCGCCCGACCCAGTCCCTCGGCCAGCACCCGTGTGACGAGCACGATCTGGTCGGGTTCGATCCCGAGTTCGATGAAGCGCTGGGCGAGCGCGACGATCTCGGCATCGGCACGCGGCAGAACCACGGCATCGGGATCAGCGACCGACTGCAGCCCCATCGCCCGCTGCAGGCGCTGCAACAGCTCGAGGTCAATACCGACCTGTTCGCTGATTTCACGCGCCGACACGTACTGGCCGTCGTCGCCGAGGATTCGGCGCGGGGCCAGCAGCGCTGGGGCGATCTCGTGGCGGATCTGGTCGACGGTGATCCCGCGGTCCAGCAGCCAGGGAATCAGCTCGGCGCGCTGCGCGCGGGCGGCGCCCTCCAGACCCGCGAGTAAATCGTCCTCAGACACCACCTCAACGTATCTCGTCAATGCAGCACCGAAGGCTCGATGATCGTGGCCGACGGCCCTGACCGCGAATATGGTTGAGTGCCTCTGGTGAGCGAGGTGCTGCAGGGGCTGGCGCCCATCGTCGGCGAACGGCCGCGGCTGCTCATCCTCGGCAACATGCCGAGTGTCACTTCGCTGGCCGCCCGGGAGTACTACGGCAACCCGCGCAATGCGTTCTGGCGGATCGCCGCCGACGTGGTCGGATTCGATGCGGCGAAGCCGTATCCCGAGCGGGTAGCCGCACTGCAGGAACACAGGATCGCGGTATGGGACGTGCTGCGGTCCTGCCGCCGGGTGGGTAGCCTCGATTCCGCAGTCGAGCGAGACAGCATGGTGCCCAACGACTTCAGGCAGTTCTTCGATGATCACCGTGAGATCGAACTCGTGGTGTTCAACGGCGCCGCCGCCGAGGCGAACTACCGCCGCCTTGTGCACATCGAGCCGTCACCGGCTCGCGTGCGGCTGCCATCAACCAGTCCCGCGCACACCATGGCCTACGCCGACAAGCTGGATGCCTGGCGGGCCGTCCTCGGCTGCGTATGAGTCAGCAAGTTGCCTCATGTCAAGATGCGCGCGAAGGGTGGTTCGTTGCCTCACGTGAGCGTGCGCGCTTGGTGATTGGGGCGGGGACACCGGCTTGGGCTTTGCTGGTGGCCAGCGTGATGAGCTGGGTGGTCAACGCCTGAATCTGGCGTTGGGTGGCAGCCGGATTGATCAGCGAGTAGGTCCGTTTGATCGCCACGATGCGATCCACGGTCATGCCCGGGTGGTCGATCACGCGGTGAAACGGGGTGGTTGCTTTGTCGTGTTTCCTGGACACTTTGGCGCCTGTGCGGACTTTGGATATCAGTTTCTGTTGGGGGTGGAAGTAGTTGGTCAGCTTCGACTGTAGTTGCCATATCTCGTTGAGTAGCAACAGTTCTGACGCGGTGTCGTAGCGGTAGTAGCCGACCGTGGTGCGGACCACCGTCCAGTTTTTCTGTTCGACGTGGCAGCCGTCGTTCTTGTTGCCCGGTCGGGATCGGGTGAAGGTGATGCGGCGGTCTTGACACCATGTCAGCAAGTCGTCGTTGATGAATTCCGAGCCGTTGTCGCAGTCCACGCCCAGGATCGGAAACGGCATCGCGGCAGCGACGTGATTGAGGGCGGCCAGGACGTGTTTGGCCGTCCTGTCGGGTAGCGAGTGGTTCTCGGTCCAGCCGGTGGCGATGTCGGTCACCGTCAACGTGAAGGCATGGCCCCCACCACGACTGCCGCCGTCGTGAAAGACCGTGTCGATCTCAACGAAACCAGGCACAGCGTCGTCCCATTCGGCCCAGGTGCGTATCGGGATCTGGCTTTTGAGCAGTGACCCCGGCTTGGTGCCCACCCGTCCCCGGATCGTGCGCTTGGCTCGTTCATCGGCCAGGCGACGATCGATGGTCACCGCCGACATCGACACCAGCAGTGCCGCGGTCTGGTCACTGATCACCAGCTCCCGGAAGTGGCGCAGCACCGCCACCAGCTCGATGAGCATCGGGGCGAGCCGTTTGCCGGCGGGCATTCCCAGCACGGTCCAGCACACCGTCAGCGCGGCGATGACGTCCTCGCCGTACGTCACCGGCCGTGGACTTCGTGGCCCCACGATCGTGGGCGCCAGCGCCGCCTTGAGCGCCTTACGAGCATGATTACGATGCCAGCCGGTGTTGGCGCACAACTCGTCGAGAATCCGACCCTTCTCGCCCTTACCGGCCTGCGTATAACGAATCGCGGTGGTCTCGGTGATTGCTCTGCGCTCGGCCAATGTCAACCCCATCATCTGGGCCTACCGAAGTCATCGCTGATCAATCAGGCAGGCGCGCCGTCCACGCGCGCATTTCCCATGAGGCAACGACACCCCCATACGCGCGCATTTCAGACGAGTCAACGCGGTCAGTAGAAACGCGTACTATAGAACATATGTTCGAACAACTCGCTGACGCGGCCCTGATCGACGGGCTGGCGGATGCCGCGCGGGCGGAAGCGGCGGCCATCGCGCGGCGGCTTGCGCTGATCGGTGAGTTGGACGCGCGTCGGGAGCGGGAGCTGGCCGAGACGATCTTCTGGCGCAGCGATCCGTTCGAGGAGGTCGCCGCGGAGGTGTCGGCGGCGTTGACGATCAGCCGGGCCCGCGCCGGTGGACAGATCCGCAGGGCTCGAGTGCTGCGCGACAAACTTCCGCAGGTGGCGGCGGTGTTCGCCGCCGGGACCATCGATTACCGGGTGGTGTGCACCATCATCGCGCGCACCACCTTGGTCGAGGCGGCGGTGTGCCCGCAACTGGATGCCGCACTGGCCCGCCACGCATCTAAGTGGATGCGCCTGTCGGATCAAAAACTGCAGGACCGGGTCGATCTGTGGGTGGCCAAATACGATCCCGCCGGGGTGCGGGTGCCGCCGAGTGTGGACGAGTCCCGCCACATCACGGTGGAACCGGCCGGCCCGGGTATGGCGTTGGTGTGGGCCATTGTGCATGCCGGCGACGGTGCGGGTTTCGATCAGCGCCTGGACGCCCTGGCGGCCACCGTGTGCCAGAACGATCCACGCACCCACCAGCAGCGCCGCTCGGATGCGCTCGGGCCGCTGTCGCGCCTGGAAGCACAGTTACCGTGCCGGTGCGGAACTCCGGACTGCCCGGCCGCCGCGCAACGCGCAGCGGCTAATGCGGCGGTGGTCCATGTGCTGGCCGAGCAGGCCACCGTCGACGGGACCTCGAACACGCCCGGGTATCTGCCCGGCTTCGGCATCCAGCCCGCCGAGACGGTACGTGAACTGGCCGCGGCAGGCCGCACCACACCGGTCACGGCGCCCACCGAGACGCCGGGGTATCGCCCGTCGGCGGCGTTGCGGAAGTTCATCCGGTGGCGAGATCTGACCTGCAGGTTCCCCGGGTGTGACCGACCCGCTGTCGCCGCTGACATCGACCACACCGCGCCGTACCCGTACGGGGCGACGCATCCTTCGAACCTCAAGTTGTACTGCCGGCATCATCATTTGGTGAAAACGTTCTGCCCTGGGTGGAGCGATCACCAATTACCCGACGGCACAGTCGTTATCACCTCACCGACCGGGCACGTCTACCGCACCGAACCCCACGGTGCCGCCCTGTTCCCCGCGCTGGCCCACCCGACCGGCGAGATCGTCGTGGCCACCCCGGCCGAGCCCACCCCGTACCGGGCATTGATGATGCCGACGCGCACCCAGACCCGCGAACAGGACCGCCGCGACCGCGTTGCCGCCGAACGCCGCCGCCGCGTCGCACTCAACACCGAACAACAACGCCAACATCAAGCCTGGCTCGCCGCCAACTACCAACCACCACCCTTCTGAACGCAGTGGTTGTCTAGCGTCAGCTGCCGTATCTGCTGGCGTACTCCCCGGGCGTCCAGCCCAGCATGGTGCGGAAGTCATTGCTGAAATGCGCCTGGTCATACCAGCCGAGACGGACTGCCAGATCGGCGAAGTCGACACCGGGGGTGCTTTCCCGCATCCGGTCGAGGAGCGGCGTCAGCGCACGGTATGTCACATCCGGCTCGGCGGTGCAGGCTCCGACAGCTGCGTCAAGGGCAGCGCCGACGGTCGCCATGTCGTCGTCGAGAAGTATTGGTGCACCAAATAATTCGTCGTCCACCGGCACCACACGGCCGGTCAGCTCACCGGCGTCCCTGCCGAACCGGGCGGTGAAACCCCGGAGTGAAAGCGCGCACCCACCACGGCACCTCGCCCACTGATCGTGGTGCGGAAGACTTTCGGCACCACGCCGTGCACCAAGGTGTTTGGCAGTGAAACCCCGTGGCGGACCACGTCGTTGCCCCATTCCCGGGTGATGTGTATGGCCGGGAAGGTGATAACGGCACTCTCGAACGGTCCGTCGGCGCGCCGGTCCCAGCTCACCGACCAGAAATGCTCGACGAACCGCGCGGCGTCCGGCACCGGCGCGTTCGGTTCTGGCGCGTTTCTCCAAGCAACCATCGAACCCAGGCTACGAAACTGGTCGCCATGAGTGTGAAACCTATTCCCGACGGCTACACGAGCCTCACCCCATTCCTGTGCCTGGACGGCGCGGCCGATGCCATCGACTTCTACGTATCGGTGTTCGGTGCGACGCTGGTGAGCAGGATGGACGGCCCCAACAGCACCGTCGCGCATGCCGAACTGGACTTCGGCAACGGGCGTCTGCAGCTGGGCGATCCGCAGGACGCCTATCAGCTTGCCGCACCCGACAAGAACGCTTACGCGACCGGTTCGATCGCGTTCTACTGCGGCGACGCCGACGCGGTGACCGACCGTGCCGTGGCGGCCGGGGCCGTCATCCGCGAGCCCATCCAGACCTTCGTCACGGGCGACCGGTTTGCTTCCATCATCGATCCGTTCGGTCAGCGCTGGAGCGTCATGACCCGCGTCGAGGACGTCTCACCGGAGGGGCAGGAACGCCTGGGGCCTGCTACACCCAGTCGCCGACCAATGTGCGTTTGACCTCGAACCGACGCAGCTTGCCCGACGACGTGCGCGGCAGCGCACCAGGTTTGACGAACACGACATCGGCGGGCACCACGCCGCAGCCCGAAGCCACCTGTTGGATAACCTGGCTGCGAGCACCCGCCTCGTCGGGACCACGGAACTCGGCGGCGATCACCAGGCCGGGCCGGATCGAACCCTCCCCGACGCCGACGGCCACCACCGCTCCTTCGCGGACCCCCGGCACCTGGGCGGCGACCTGCTCGACCTCGGCGGGAAACACGTTGCGCCCGGCCACGGTGATGATCTCCTTGGCCCGGCCGCACACGACCAGCCCGCCGTCGACGAAGTAGCCCAGATCGCCTGTGTGGAACCATTCGTCTGCGCCGCGCGGCTCTTCTCCGAGGTATCCCGACATCATCGATGAACCACGGATGACGACCTCTCCAACCTCGCGGTCGGTGACCTCGACCGCCGCTGCCTCGTGTGGCTCGATCCGCACTTCCATGCCGGTCAACGGCTGGCCCAGCACGACATGCCTTCGCGGTGAAGTTCCCGCGTCGGTACGAAACACCGTCTCGTCCACCAGCATTCCGACACCAGGTACGGGAACGGTTACCGCACAGGTTGATTCGGCCAAGCCGTAGGACGGTGACAGCGCACTGGCAGAGAACCCGAACCGAGCCATCTCTACGGCGAACCGCTCGGTCAGCTCACTGTCGACAGGTTCGCCGCCGTTGAGGGCGAAGCGAAGCGCGGACAGATCGACATCGGTGACCCGGCTGGAGTACTTGCCGATCATCCCGTAGGCCATGTTCGGCGCGGCGGTGAAGGTGGATCCGCTCTCGGTCAGCCAGTTCAGCCAGCGGAACGGTGACGATTGGAAAGCCGAGGTGGGCGCCTGCCAGACCTCCACGCCGGCCACGGCGCCGGACATCAGGAAGCTCAACCCCATGTCGTGATAGAGCGGCAGCCACGAACATCCGACATCGGTCGGCGTCACCCCGGTCCGCTCGTTGATGCCGGTCAGGTTGGCCAGCACCGCGGCCGGCGAAAGCTGCACCGTGCGCGGCATACCCGTGGACCCCGCGGTGCCCTGCAGGACCGCGATCGGGGCGTCCGTCACCGGCGCGACGAAAGGTGTGGACCGCACTGCGTGTGCGATCTCGACGAGATCGACGACCCGCGGCGTATCGGCGACCCCCGTCAAGCGATCCAGGTAGCTGCCCTGGCTCAGCACGTGTTGCACACCGATGCCACGGAACCGATTCAACGTGTTGTGTGCCCATTGTGAGGCTTCGGCGCCGCGAACCGGTCCGGGCAGTATGGATATGGCCGCACCAGCCAGGAATGCCCCGATGATCGCCGACACCAGCTCCGCGGTGGGTTCGCCGACCAGCCCCACCCGTGTCACCCCGTCATCGAGCAGACGCTCGGCGGTGTTCTCGGCCCGAGCCAGCACCTCGGTCCACGGATATCGGACCCAAACCCCGTCCTCGAGCAGCACCAGATGATCGGTGCTGGCACCGAGTCGGGCAGTCAGTGCCGCCGCCAGTGGGTTCATCGGGCAACCTCCGCATCAGTCTCAGTTCCATTGCGATGTTCACTGAATCGTATGCCTGCCTACCCCTATATCAACTGTTGGCATGCAGATTTGTCGGACCCGAGAGCCATAGCGTGAAGGTACTCGTTATTTGCCGGAATATGTCCAGTCTCGGTACTGGCAACTGTGCCGCATTCCGCTCACGGCCGACAGGACCCTATGGGCGGTAGAGCAGACGTCTTCGGCTGCCCCTTCGGCCCCGGATAACGTGGCGGTATGTCATGCGTGTTCTGTGCCGTCGTCGCCGGTGAGGCACCCGCGATCCGCATCCACGAGGACGACGACTACCTCGGCATCCTCGACATCCGGCCGTTCACCCGCGGCCACACGTTGGTGATCCCGAAGAAGCACACGGTCGACCTCACCGATACACCACCGGAAACCCTGGCCGGGATGGCCGTCGTCGGGCAGCGCATAGCCCGCGCCGCCCGCGAATCCGGACTCCACGCCGACGGCAACAACATCGTCATCAACGACGGCAAGGCCGCGTTCCAGACTGTGTTCCACATCCACCTGCATGTGGTGCCGCGGCACAAGGGCGACAAACTGTCCTTCGCCAAAGGAGTGTTGGTGCGCCGGGACCCGGATCGCGAGGAGTCCGGCCGGTTGCTACGCGCGGCGCTGGAGCACCTCGACCGGTCTACGCGGGATTGAGCCTAGAAAAGCTCTTTCGCCAGCAGCTCCAGGGTGGTGTCGCGGGCCGTCGCGGTGGCCGGATCGGCACCTCGGCGCGCCGAGGCGACCGGGTTGATCATCACCTCGTCGACCCCGAACTCCTCGGCCAGCGCCCGTACCTGATCTGCGGCCTCCCTTGGGGATCCGACCACAGCACGGCGCAGGCCCGACACCACCACGGCCTCGGCCTGCGGGGTCAACGTGGTGGCTTCGGCGTCCTCGACCAGATCGAGTGGCGCCAGCGGTTGCCCGGTGCGCAACCGGCCCATCATCTGCAGCTGGGGTAAGAGCAAAGCCTTTGCCTCATCGGTGGTTTCGGCGACCACGGCATTGACGGTCAGGAAGGTCACCGGTTCGACCGCGAGCTCGCTGGGCCGGAATTCGTCGCGGTAGATCTCGAGGGCCTCGGCGGTGCCCTGCCCGGAGAAGTGGTGGGCGAACACGTACGGCAGTCCCTTGGCGGCAGCCAGGTGCGCGGAGTACATCGAGGAACCCAGCAGCCACACCCGGGGTTCGCTGGCCGCGGCCGGTGTCGCCTTGAGCACGTAGTCTTCTTGGTTCTCCCGCAGCAGATCCCGCGGCAACTGCACCCGCACCCCGCGGACGCCCATGAGGGCCACCACGTCGTCGAGGTATTGCGGGAACGCCTGGATGTCGCGATCGTCACGGCCAGCCGCCCCGCGTAGGGCCAGCGAGGTGACCGGATCCGAACCCGGCGCGCGGCCGATGCCGAGATCGATGCGGCCGGGATGGGCGGCCTCGAGCAGTGCGAACTGTTCGGCGACGGCCAGCGGCGCGTGGTTGGGCAGCATCACTCCCCCCGAACCCAGCCGCAGCTGTGACGTGTGGGCAGCCAGGTGCGCGATCAGCACTGGCGGGCTGGTGGCCGCTACCGCCGGCATGTTGTGGTGTTCGGCGACCCAGTAGCGGGTGTAGCCCAGCCGGTCGGCGGTCTGCGCGAGGTGCACCGTGGCCGTCAGCGCGTCGGCGGTGGTCTGGTCGGTGCGCACCGGGACGAGGTCGAGGACGGAAAGCCGCATGACAGCGTCAACGTCACGGCCGGCCGGGTTCGTTCCCCAGCTCGGTCCCGAACGCGATGCTCCGGGCGGTGACGAAGATGTCGTCCAGCATGGCTGCGGTGAGCCGGCCGGTGAACGTGTTCTGCTGGCTGGGGTGGAAGCAGCCCAGTAACGTCACCTCGCCGAAGGCGCTGGTCAGCGTGGCGGTGGCGCCGTGGCCGAATTTGGGTGCCGGCCGCGCCGCAGAGCCGACCATGTCCAACGCCGAGCGCCAGGCGAAGCCGCCCAGCGCGACGATCACGCGCACGCTGTCGCCGACCACCCGCCACTCGGCGTCCAACCAGGGTGCGCAGGTGGCCCGCTCGGCGGGCGTCGGAGCGTTGCCAGGTGGTGCGCAGCGCACCGCGGCGGCCATCCGGGTATCGATCAACCGCATGCCGTCGGCGGCGTCGACGGCGTGTGCCTGGCTGGCCAGACCGGCCCGGTGCAACGCGGCGAACAGGAAGTCACCGGAACGGTCGCCGGTGAAGACGCGTCCGGTCCGGTTGGCGCCGTGCGCGGCCGGCGCCAGCCCCACGATCAGCACGCGGGGCCGCGGCGAGCCCAACCCGGTCGCGGGCCGACCCCAGTACGGCTGATCGGCAAAGGATTTCCGTTTGACCACCGCGACCTCTTCGCGCCACGCCACCAATCGCGGGCAGGCCCGGCACACCGACACCAGCCCGTCGAGTTCGGCGATGGATCCGGCACCGGCGGCCAGGCGTCGCACCCGCGCTGCCGTCCGCGCCACCGGCGTGTCGGGGCCGGCGGGGTCGCCGGGCCAGCCCGAACCGGGCGGCACCGGGGAGTCGAACAGGTCTCCGGTGCTGGGGTGAGGCAGTTGAGCCGGTTGCACCCGTCCACTGTGCCGCACGCTGTTACATTCGGCCGCGATAGCCATGACTGACACCAAGCGCGGCCCACTGCTGTTGATCCTGTCCGCCGCCTTGATGGCAGGCGCCGGCAACGGCATCTCGATGGTGGCGTTCCCCTGGTTGGTGTTGCAGCGCAATGGATCCGCGCTCGACGCCGCGATCGTTGCGATGGCCGCGACGCTGCCGCTGCTGGCCGCCACGCTGATCGCCGGGGCGGCCGTGGACTACCTGGGCCGGCGGCGGGTCTCGATGCTCTCGGATGTGCTCTCAGCGCTCTCGGTCGCGACGGTTCCGGTGTTGGCGCTGCTGTTCGGCGTCCAGGTGATCAACGTCGTGGTGCTGGCGGTGCTGGCCGCGTTCGGGGCGTTCTTCGACCCGGCCGGGATGACTGCGCGGCAGACCATGCTGCCCGAGGCCGCCGAGCGGGCGGGCTGGACCCTGGACCACGCCAACAGTGTGTACGAGGCCGTGTTCAACCTCGCCTACATCGTCGGTCCAGGTATCGGCGGGCTGCTCATCGCGGCTATCGGCGGCATCAACACCATGTGGGTGACGGCCGCGACATTCGCCTGCTCGCTGGCCGCTATCGCGGTGCTGCGGCTGGAGGGTGCCGGCACGCCCGATCGGGAGGCGCTGCCCGACGGCGTGTGGTCAGGCATCGTCGAAGGGCTGCGATTCGTGTGGCACACGCCGGTCCTGCGCACCCTGGCGATCATCGATCTGGTGGCCACCGGGCTGTACATGCCGATGGAGAGCGTGCTGTTCCCCAAGTACTTCACCGACCGCAACGAACCCGCCGAACTCGGCTGGGTGCTGATGGCCATGAGCATCGGCGGACTGGTGGGTGCCCTCGGATACGCCGTGGTGTCGAAGTATGTGAGCCGGCGTGCCACCATGCTCACCGCCGTGCTCACGCTAGGGGTGGCGATGACAGTGGTGGCTTTCCTGCCGCCGTTGCCGCTGATCCTGACGATGTGCGCGATCGTGGGCCTGGTCTACGGGCCGATCGCCCCGATCGCCAACTACGTGATGCAGACCCGGGCGCCCCAGCATCTGAGGGGCCGGGTGGTCGGTGTGATGGGCTCGCTCGCATACGCCGCGGGACCGCTGGGCCTCGTGGTGGCCGGCCCGCTGGCCGATGCCTCCGGCCTGCACGCGACGTTCCTGGCGCTGTCACTGCCGATGCTGGTACTCGGCGTGGTCGCGATCTTCCTGCCGGCGCTGCGGCAATTGGATCGCTCGTAGGATCGCCATGTGCTGTCTGAGCTGATCGCTGCTCTTCCCGCAGGCGTCGTCGTCACCGACCCGGACATCCTGGCCTCCTACCGGCAGGATCGCGCGGCCGATCCGCGCGCGGGCACGCCCCTGGCCGTGGTCCGTCCGACCCGCACCGAGGAGGTCCAGCAGGTGCTGCGGTGGGCCACCGCACACAAGGTGGCGGTGGTGCCGCGCGGTGCGGGCACCGGCCTGTCGGGCGGGGCGACCGCGCTGGACGGCGGCATCGTCTTGTCGACCGAGAAGATGCGCGACATCACCGTCGACACGGCCACCCGGACGGCGGTGGCGCAGCCGGGCCTGCTCAACGCCGAGGTGAAGAAAGCCGTTGCGGCACATGGGTTGTGGTACCCGCCAGATCCGTCGTCGTTCGAGATCTGCAGCATCGGCGGCAATGTCGCCACCAACGCCGGCGGGCTGTGTTGCGTCAAGTACGGCGTCACCACCGACTACGTGCTGGGCCTGCAGGTGGTCCTGGCCGACGGCACCGCGGTGCGACTCGGCGGGCCGCGGCTGAAAGACGTTGCGGGCCTAAGCCTGACGAAGCTGTTCGTGGGCAGCGAGGGCACGCTCGGGGTGGTCACCGAGGTGACGCTGCGGTTGCTGCCGCCGCAACACTCGCCGTGCACGGTGGTGGCCACCTTCGACTCGGTGGCGGCCGCCACAAATTCGGTCGTGAAGATCACCGGCAAGATCCGGCCGGCGATGCTGGAGTTCATGGATTCGGCGGCCATCAACGCCGTCGAGGACAAGCTGAAGATGGGCCTGGACCGTACGGCGGCGGCCATGATGGTGGCCGCCTCCGACGACCGGGGTGCCGCGGGCGCCGACGACGTAGCGTTCATGGCCGAGGTGTTCACCGGATGCGGTGCCACCGAGGTCTTTTCGACGTCCGATCCCGACGAGGGCGAGGCGTTCGTGGCGGCCCGCCGGTTCGCCATCCCGGCCATCGAAGCCAAAGGCTCACTGCTGCTCGAGGACGTCGGGGTGCCGCTGCCCGCGTTGGCCGAACTGGTGGGCGGGGTGGCGAAAATTGCCGAGCGGCGTGATCTGCTGATCTCGGTGATCGCGCACGCCGGAGATGGCAACACCCACCCGCTGATCGTGTTCGACCCCGCCGATCCCGACATGACGCGTCGGGCCGAGCTGGCGTTCGGCGAGATCATGGATCTCGCAGTCGGATTGGGCGGCACCATCACCGGCGAACACGGTGTCGGCCGGCTCAAGCAGCCGTGGCTGGCCGGTCAGATCGGACCTGACGCGATGGCACTCAACCACCGCATCAAGCAAGCCCTGGACCCTGACAACATCCTCAATCCGGGCGCGGCCATCTGAGTAGGACTCAGGCCAGCCCGAAAGATGCCAGCAGCTGGTTGGTGCGCACCGCGATCAGCGCGACGAACAGCACCAAGATGGCCACCGAAACACCGGCCTGAATCGCGTTGCGGTGCTGCTGCGGAGCATGCACGTAGGCTGCGGCCACCGCGGCGCCGGTGACCAGACCGCCGACGTGGCCTTGCCAGCTGATTGAACCGGTCCCCAGCGCTGGGCCGACAAACGTGAACACGAGGTTGATGACGATGACCGCCGCTACCCAGCGCACGTCGAGCCGCAGCCGCCTGGCCACCACAAAGATCGCACCGAACAGCCCGAAGATCGCACCCGACGCACCCGCGGTCGCGGACCCCAGCGGGGACAGCAGATACACGAGCACCGACCCGCCCAGTCCGCTGAGCGCGTAGAGCGCACCGAAGCGCAGCCTGCCGAGCCACGCCTCCAGCGGAGGGCCGACCACGTAGAGCGCCCACATATTGAACAGCAGATGCGCTGCTCCATAGTGCAGGAAGGCCGAGGTGACCAGCCGGTAGTACTGGTCGTGGATGGCGACGCCCGGCGCCCACAGCGTCAGTTCACTCTGGAGATTCTTCGACGTGAGCTGCAGCACGAACATCAGCACGTTGACGGCGATAAGCCCGTAGGTGACCACGGGAGTCCCGGTGCGCACCGTTCCACCGAACTGGGTGCGCGGTGCGCGCACGGACTTGGCCCCTTCGTTGACACAGTCCACGCACTGGTGGCCGACGGCGGCCGAGCGCATGCATTCCGGGCAGATGTGACGCTGGCAACGCGTGCACCGTACGTAGGTCTGACGGTCGGGGTGCCGGTAGCACGTCGGCGTCGCGGCAGGTGACTGCGGCGTGTCGGGGATGCTCACGGCGCCGAGCCTAGTCGGCGCCGGCACACCCCGGGCCGACGCTCGATGGCCGAGTGATCAGGCCGCCCAGTACGCCTGGGCCTTGATGTTCTTGCGCGGGATGCGGTATTCGTCGCGGAACACCCGCGCCACCGCGCGCGTCGTGCGGTTGTTGCACGCGACCCAACCGAAGTGATCGGCGGCGTCGAACGCCGAGGAACTGACCGCTTCCAGCAGATCCTCGCCCTCGCGGACCACCCAGGTGACATCGGCCGCTCCGGTGATCGGCAGTTCGGGGTCGTCGTCGTACCCTGCTTCGAGGAACACCCGGGCCGGGGCATCGCCGATGGCGTCGAGCAGCGAGTTGATGGCGGGCAGCGACGCGGTGTCACCGACGATGACGTAGCCGGCCGGCTGTGGTTCCGGCAGCGCGAAGTTGCTGCCGAGTACCGTCACCTCGAGAACATCGCCGGCGACCGCGTGTCTTGCCCACCGGGTGGCGATCCCGTCATGCATGGCGAAGTCGATGTCGAGGGTGCCCGCCTCGGGATCCGGGTTGACCAACGTGTAACCACGCTGGTGGGCCTTGGTGCCGTCGGGAAACCAGCCCCGCACCCACATGGTCGGGTGTAGCCGCTGCTCAGCCAGCAAGCGTGCGGCGGTGAAATGCAGCCGCAGGTAGTTCGACGTCAGCTCGGTGCGGCCGGTGACCGTCAGCTCGTAGTCACCGCCCCCGCAGAGCCGTACCAACGTGCCTTCCAAGCCACGTGAGGCTTGCTTGCCGCCCATGCTCGCCACCTTTCACCACGGCACCATATCGCCGTCGCATATTAGGTTAGCTTACCCTAACTCGAGTGAACCGGTGCAACAGCCAGGCGGAGGGGATGGTGAGCATCATGGTGACTACGAACAGCTCGATCATCGATCCGGTGTAGACCGGATGCTCCAGCACCTCCACCATGACCAGTTCCATGACGATCAGGTGGATCAGGAAGATCTCGTAGGAGATCTCGCCGAGAAAGACCATCGGGCGGCTGGCCAGAAACCGCACGTACCAACCGCTATCCCCCAGCGCCGGCGGCGCCACCAGCAGCGCCGCGATCACCGCGTAGAACAGAGTCTTGGCCAGTGCCTCGCCCAGCCCCGCCGGTGACGTCGTCGGCGCACCACCGATCGGCGTGGACACGATGAAGTAGCTCACCGCCGCCAGCGGCAGGCACGCCATGGCATAGGCCCGCACCTTCAGCTGCAACAGCACCGTCAGCGCCATGCCCGCCACGAACCACGCCAGATATGTCGGCAGCCACAACCGCGCGCCGTCGGGCAACCCCGCGGTGCGGTGCACGACGGTCAACCACACCGGCGACACCGCGGCCAACGCAGCCAAGCCGACCAGCAGCAGGCCCGGCCGCCACTGCCGCCGGCACAACACCACCAGCAGCAGATAGGCCAGCAGCGGCAGCGCCACGTAGAACGCGGCCTCGACCGCGAGGCTCCACATCTGGGTCAGGCCCTGGTGCAGAAATGAGAACAGATAGTTGTCGGTGTAGATCTGGGTCAGCGTCAGGTTCCGGAACAACCCCACCCAGGTGTGGCCGGGATTCGGTCCGGCCGTGCGGAAGTGATACAGCAAATAGGCGATGAGCACTGTGACCACATATGCCGGCATGATGCGTCGCACCCGGTGCCAGGCGTAGCGCCGCAGGGACGGTGCCTCCGACCCCGTTGCGGCCGCCTTCACCCACGGCCGGAACAGCAGGAAACCACTCAGCACAAAGAAGATCGGCACGCCGATCTCGGCCCGTGAGTACACCAGCCCGAGATAGCCCTGCCCGTACTTGCCCGTGGTGTACGCCGCGTGGGTGAGCACCACCAGCATCGCGGCGACGGCCCGGATACCGGTCAGCGAGGCCACGCGATCGGTGGTGGAAACCGATTCCAGCCCACCCTGGTCGGGTAGCCCCTTGACGCCTTTCGACAGCGTCACTTGGCCTTCCGGTGGGGTCTGGATGCACCACCTTGACGGTCGCGGTCCCGGCGCTGGGGACGGTCCGGCTGGAGATCGATCAGTACGCCCTGGATGCGGGTGTTCTCCAGCGCCTTGAAGACGCTGTGCGGCAGCTTCGCGGGCAGTTCGACCAGCGAGTGGTCGACCCGGATGGAGATGTGACCGAAGTCGCTGCGGTGCAGGCCGCCTTCGTTGGCGATGGCGCCGACGATGGCTCCGGGAGCGACTTTGTGCCGCTTACCCACCGCGATGCGGTACGTCGCAAGATCGCTGCGAGTCTCGTGTCGCTTGCGGGGTGGGCCGTCCTCACGCGGCGGCCGGTCGGCGCGCTCACGGCGCGTCTCCGGCGGCGGCTCGACCATCAGGAACGCCTCACCGTCACGCGATTGCAGCGCCAGCGCCGCGGCGATATCGGCGAGCGGCACGTTGTTGTCGCGCTCGTAGTCCTCGATCAACCGGCGGAACAGCTCGATGCCGGGCGCGCTGAGCCCGTCGGTGATGGAATCGCGGAACTTCAGGACCCGCTGTGCGTTGACGTCGTCCACGCTGGGCAGCTCGGACTCGACGAGTTTGGACCGGGTGTGCTTCTCGATCGACTTGAGCAGATGCCGTTCCCGCGGCGTCACGAACAGCAGTGCCGCACCCGAACGCCCGGCCCGCCCGGTACGGCCGATCCGGTGCACGTAGGACTCGACGTCGTGCGGGATGTCGTAGTTGACCACGTGGCTGATGCGCTCCACGTCCAGCCCGCGGGCGGCCACGTCCGTCGCGATCAGGATGTCGAGCTTGCCGTCCTTGAGCGAGGCGATGGTGCGTTCGCGCTGCGCCTGAGCGATGTCGCCGTTGATGGCTGCCGCTGAGAAACCACGCGCCTTGAGCCGCTCGGCGACCTCCTCGGTGGCCTGCTTGGTGCGGACGAAAACGATCGTCGCGTCGAACGGTTCGACCTCAAGCACACGGGTGAGCGCATCGAGCTTGCGCGGGCCGGCCACCTGGATGAAGCGCTGCGAGATGTTCTCGGCCGTGGCGGTTTTCGCCTTGACCGTGACTTCGACCGGATCGTGCAGGTACTTGCTGGTGATCTTGCGGATGGCCGGCGGCATGGTCGCCGAGAACAACGCGACCTGCTTGTATTCGGGGGTGTCGGCGAGGATACGTTCGACATCCTCGGCGAAGCCCATCTGGAGCATCTCGTCGGCCTCGTCGAGCACGAGGTAGTCCAGGTGGGACAGGTCCAGCCGGCCTTTCTCCAGGTGATCGATCACCCGGCCCGGGGTACCCACGACCACTTGCGCACCGCGCTTGAGCCCCGCGAGCTGCGGCCCGTACGACGAGCCGCCGTAGATCGCCAGCACGTTCACGTCGGGCAGATGCGCACCGTAGCGGCCGAACGCCTCAGCCACCTGCAGTGCCAGCTCACGCGTCGGCGCCAGCACGAGAGCCTGGGTTGCCCTGCTGGAGGTGTCCAACTTGGACAGGATCGGGATGGCGAAGGCCGCGGTTTTGCCGGTGCCGGTCTGCGCCAGGCCGACGACGTCGGAGCCGGCCAGCATCGGTGGAATAGTGGCGGCCTGGATCGCCGAAGGCGACTCGTAACCGACGTCGGCGACAGCCTGCAGCACCGCTGGGTGAATCTGCAGGTCGGCAAAGGTCGGTGCGGTGTCTGCGGTATCCGAATCTGGCGAGGTCATCGGGACAGAGTCTAGTGCCAGTTGGCGGCCGAGCCGCCGCGCCTGCCCGATCCGCCGCAACGATCAGGGTAGGTTGCCCAACTGTGAAAGAGATCTTGATGATCTCGGCGGCTGTGCTCGTGGTGGCGGGATGCGGTTCGGGGGATTCCACCGTCTCCAAAACACCGGAACCGTCCGCGAATCCGGCCCCGACAACCGCCCCGGCGACCACGACTGAAGCACCGCCGACGCCGACGGTCGCAGCCCCGGATCCGTGCGCGGTCAACCTCGCTGCGCCCGAGATCGCCCGGGCCGTATCCGAACTCCCCCGCGATCCGCGCAGCAATCAGGCCTGGAGCCCTGAGCCGCTGGCCGGCAACTACAACGAATGCGCGCCGTTGTCGGCCGTCATCGTGCGGGCCAACACCAACGCGCCCAATCCGAACACCCGCGCCGTGCTGTTCCACCTCGGCAAGTTCATCCCGACCGGGGTCCCCGACACCTACGGGTTCAACGGCATCGACAAGACCACCAGCACCGGCGACACCGTCGCCCTGCAGTACTCGGGCGGTTTCCATGGGCTGGCCAGCGTCGTGAAGTTCCGGTGGAACGGCAACGGCGTGGAGTTGATGGGCAACACCTGAGTACGGACTTTCCCCCTTTCTCCGCGAAATAGCCTTGATGGTTGCTTAAGCCACGCCTGCGCAGCCATGGCTTCATTTTGGCGCGGCTTGTCGGATCCCGTGACCACGATCGCGGCATGGGGACGATATTCGTAGGCAGCGAAGCGGTAGCACGAGGCGAACTGACTAGGGGCCGCTTGAGGGCCGCGTATCGGTCGATATTTCCCGACATTTACCAACCGCGGATGGCCGAGCCATCGCTCTATGCCAATACAGTCGGCGCCTGGCTGTGGTCGGGTCAGCGTGCCGTGATCACCGGTCGAGCCGCGGCCGCGCTACACGGCGCCGAATATGTCGACAGGGACTCCCCCATCGAACTCATCTGGCGAAACAACCGTCCGCCGCGCGGCATCGTGACGCACAACGACCGGCTCTGCGACCACGAGGTGGTCGAGATCAACGGAATGGCAGTCACCGCCGTCCCGCGAACCGCACTGGACCTCGGCCGTTATCTGCCACGGGAGGCAGCGGTGGCTCATCTCGACGCGCTGGCACGAACCACGGGTCTGGGCTCTGAACACGTGCAACCGCTCGTCGAGCACTATCGGGGTGCGCGTGGAGTACGCCGTGCGCGGGAGGCACTCGCCCTGCTGGACGCCGGCGCCCAATCACCGAAAGAAACCTGGCTCCGCCTGCTGGTGATGGATGCCGGATATCCGCGGCCACAGACCCAGATTCCGGTGCTCGAGCCCGACGGCTTCCCGTTCGCCTACCTCGACATGGGCTGGGAGGACATGATGATCGGGTTGGAGTACGACGGAGAGCAGCATCAGGCCGAACGGGGCCGCTATGTGTGGGACGAAAAGCGGTTACGGAGGGTGCGGCGCCAGAGGTGGCTACACATTCGCGTGATCAAAGAGGACCGTCCGCGCGACATCCTCAATCGAGTGCGTGAAGCATGGACTCGCCGCGAGCGTGAAGCCATGGCCGCTTCGCCGGCGGCGTAACAACTCTCCACGCTGTTTCGCGGCACCACGACTGTCGGCGCACCCACCTACAGTGACAACGTGTTCGTCACCGAGGACCGCCGGGAAGGTCGGACGGTCATCTACAGCGCCTCGGACCTCGCCGCAGCGGCGCGTTGCGAATACGCGTTGCTGCGCTCGTTCGACGCCCGGCTCGGGTGGGGTCCGGCGCCTTCCGGTGACGACGAATTGCTTGCTCGCACCGCGCAACTCGGCGACGAGCACGAGCAGCGTCACCTCGACGAGCTGCGCTTCGACACTTCTGTGACGGTGATCGGCAGGCCCGCCTACACGGTTGCGGGGCTGACTGCCGCCGCCGAACAGACCCTCGATGCCGTGCGCCGCCGCGCTCCCGTGATCTATCAGGCCGCGATGTTCGACGGCCGGTTCGCAGGCTTCGCCGACTTTTTGGTGTTGACCGGATCTGGGGCCGGCGAACGCTACAAGTTGCGCGACACCAAACTGGCCCGCTCCGTGAAGGTCGAGGCGCTGCTACAACTCGCGGCCTATCACCAGACGTTGACCGCGGCAGGTGTGCCGGTCGACGATGAGGTCGAGCTGGTGCTGGGCGACAGTGCCGTCGCGTCCTACCCGGTCGACGAACTACTCGGCGTGTACCGGCCGCGCCGCGACGCCCTGCAGCGTCTGCTCGACGAGCACCTGGCTACCGGCCGGCCGGTCAGTTGGGACGACAATGTCCGGGCGTGCTTCCGGTGCCCGGAATGCGCCGAGCAGGTCAGCGCACACGACGATCTGTTGCTGGTCGCGGGTATGAGGGTGAGCCAGCGGGCCCGGCTGATCGACTCGGGCATCACCACGGTGGCCGAACTCGCCCGCCACGAGGGCCCCGTCGCCGGTCTGCATCCCCGCATCCTGACCAATCTGACCGCGCAGGCGCGGTTGCAGCGCGCCGAGCAGGTCGACGGCAAGCCACCGTTCCAGGTGATCGATGCCCAGCCGCTCATGCAACTGCCCGACCCGGACAAGGGCGATCTGTTCTTCGACTTCGAGGGCGACCCGCTGTGGACCGACGACGGCAGGCAGTGGGGTCTGGAATACATGTTCGGTGTGCTCGGCACCAAGGCCGAGGACTTTCACCCGCTGTGGGCACACGACCGCGCCGAGGAACGCCAGGCGCTGCGCGATTTTCTCAAGCTCGTGCGCCAGCGGCGCAAGCGCTACCCGAACATGCACATCTACCACTACGCGGCCTACGAGAAGACGGCCCTGCTGCGGCTGGCCGGACGCTACGGCGAAGGCGAGGACGCCGTCGACGAGTTGCTCCGCAGCGGCGTACTGGTCGACCTGTATCCATTGGTGCGCAAGAGTATTCGCGTCGGAACGAAGAACTACAGCCTGAAATCGCTTGAACCGCTGTACATGGGAGCGCAGCTGCGCAGCGGGGACGTCACTACGGCCACCGACTCCATCACCCAGTACGCAAAGTACTGTGCCCTGCGCGCCGATGAGCGCCACGACGACGCAGCGCTCGTACTCAAAGAGATCGAGGACTACAACCGGTATGACTGCGTCTCTACTCGCAACCTGCGTGACTGGCTGATCAACCGGGCCATCGAGTCGGCCGTGCCGCCCCTGGGCCCCCAACCCGTGATCGACGGGGGCCCAACCGAGCCCGAGGACGAGTTGGCGCGCACTCTGAGACGGTTTGTCGGCGACGGCGAACGCCGCCCCGAGCAGCAGGCGGTGGCGATGACCTCAGCCGCCCGGGGCTACCACCGCCGTGAAGACAAGCCGTACTGGTGGGGGCATTTCGATCGGCTGAACCATCCGGTCGACGAATGGGCCGACAGCACCGGGGTTTTCGTCGTCGAGACGGCGACCGTCGTCACCGACTGGCACACCCCGCCCCGGGCCCGCAAACCGCAACGGCAGGTGCTGCTGCGCGGCATGCTGGCCAACGGCGAGCTGGGCCGGGAGATGTATGCGCTCTATGATCTGCAGCGCAGGGCGTTCGGATCGGTGCAGGTGCTGGACTGCGACGACCCGGCCGCACCCACCGAGGTGCTGGTCACCGAGCGGGAACCCAAGGGCGGCACCGTATTCGATCAGACGCCGTTCGCGTTGACGCCGGGGCCGCCGATCCGTACCACGGCGCTGCGTGAATCCATCGAAACCACGGCGACCCAGATCGCTGCGGGTCTGCCTCGGTTGCCGGCCACCGGCGTCGTCGATGTGTTGCTGCGCCGGCCGCCCCGGACCCGCAGCGGCGCACCCATCCCCCACGATGACCGACGCGTCGAGGAGCAAATCACCGCGGCGCTGTTGGATCTGGACTCGTCGTACCTGGCCGTGCACGGGCCGCCCGGCACCGGCAAGACCTACACCGCCGCTGCGGTGATCGCCCGGCTCGTCAACGAACATCGCTGGCGCGTCGGCGTGGTCGCCCAATCACATGCGGTGGTGGAGAATCTCTTTCGCGATATCGTCAAGGCCAGCGTGGATGCGGCGCGCGTCGCCAAGAAAGGCCGCAATGACGATCCGTGCTGGACCGAACTCGACGAGAAAGATTACCCGGCGTTCATCTCTGATCACCAGGGATGCGTCATCGGCGGCACGGCATGGGATTTCGCCAACGCGGCGCGGGTGCCCCCGGGCGGCCTGGATCTGCTCGTCGTCGAAGAGGCCGGCCAGTACAGCCTCGCCAATACCATCGCCGTAGCACCGGCCGCAGCCAATCTGCTGCTGCTGGGTGACCCGCAGCAGCTGCCGCAAGTCAGTGCGGGCACGCACCCCGAGCCGGTCGATACCTCGGCGTTGGGCTGGCTGGTGGGCGATCACCACACCCTGCCCACCGAACTGGGCTATTTCCTGGACCGCTCGTATCGCATGCATCCCACGGTGTGTGCAGCCGTGTCGCGGTTGTCCTACGCCGGTCGGCTGTATTCGGTGGACACGATGACCGGGGCCCGCCGGCTCGACGGCTGCGAGCCCGGAGTGCGGCTGCTGACCATTGAGCACGACGGCAACGCCACCGACAGCCCGGAAGAGGCCGGTGCCATCGTCACCGAGGTCGGCCGGCTGCTCGGCTCGACATGGACCGACGAGAACGGCAGCGGTCCGTTGACGCAAGAGCAGGTGCTGGTCGTGACGCCGTACAACGCCCAGGTGGTGATGCTGCGCCGGCAGCTGGATGCCGCCGGGCTGACCGAGGTGCGGGCCGGCACGGTGGACAAGTTCCAGGGCCAGCAGGCACCGGTGGTGTTCATCTCCATGGTCGCGTCGTCGATCGATGACGTTCCCCGCGGAATCTCGTTCCTGCTCAACCGCAATCGACTCAACGTAGCAGTGAGCCGGGCCAAGTACACCGCTGTGATCGTGCGTTCCGCGGCGCTCACCGACTATCTGCCGGCCACCCCGGCAGGCATCGTCGAGCTGGGCGCGTTCCTGGCGCTCGGCGAGCGCTAATCCCCCGGGCGCGAATGCCGGCCGTAGGACCGGTTGTCGTCGGGGTCTCCGCCATAGTCATTGCCGTTGACCCGCCGGTGTGCCCCGCCCGGCGGTTCCATCCGCCGGAAATGCTGCCCGGAATCGACATGAAACCCGTTGTGCGCGTGACCGATCAGCTCATCAGACGAATTCGCCGGCATATCGGCCATGAGCTGATCGAGAATTGCCTGCCACGGATCGTCGGCCTCGGGGACGGCAGCGGGCGGTACCGAGGACGTCAGCGGATCGACCGGACGGACAACTGGCACAGGCAGCGGCTCTGTCACCGGATCCGGCGCGGGCTCTTCCCACGCCACGGTGTACTCGATGTACTCGTCGTCGTCGGGATACCCGGGCAGGTAGTGGTTGGCCGGGCCCACCACGCGCAGTACGTCGGTCGGCTCGTCACCGCCGTCGTCGGTGTCGGCATCGTCTTCGGCATAGTCGTCGGCCGCGCCGGCAACCTCGCCGGAGCCGCGCAGGAACAACGCCGCAACCACGCCGAAGAGCGCGACGAAGGCCGGCAGCAGCATGGACTGCGCCATCGCCGTGGCGAACGGCTCGTGCAGGAATCCCGGCAGGACCGTCGCGGCCGTCTCGGCCCGCGGCACCACCGGGGCGGGCCCCGGCATTTGCCGCGCGATCTCCCATGTCATGAAGGCCGCGATGCCGGCGCTGCCCAGGACCGACCCCACCTGCCGGGTGGCGTTGTACACACCCGAGCCGGCGCCGGCCAGGCGCGGCGACAGGTCGCGGGTCGCGGTGGCGGCCAGCGGCGACCAGATGAATGCCATCCCCACGCCCATCAACACCTGCGGCAACACCAGCCGCCAGATCGGCGTGGTCGGAGTCATCTCGATCGACAGCCAAGTCAGGCCGATCGCCATGGCGGCAAAGCCGAAACCGACCACCGGCCGCGGGTGCGAGCGGTCGACGATGCGGCCCACCAGCGGGGCCAGGGATCCGCTGGCGATTGCCGTCGGGGCGGTCAGCAGCGCTGACTCGGTCGGAGACAGCCCACACACCGACTGCGCATAGAACATCAGCGGCAAGATCATCGCCGTCACGGCGAATCCGATGGTCGCAACCCCGACATTGGCCAGGCTGAAATCCCGATCGGTGAAGATGTGCAACGGGATCAGCGGTTCGGCGGTGTTGACCCACTGCCAGTAAACGAAGCCGGCCATCACTACGACGCCGGCGGCCAGCGTGCCCCACACCCAGGGCGCCCAGTGGTGGGAATGTCCCTCCTGCAGGGCGAACACGACGAGGAACATGCCGATGCCGGACAACGCAACGCCGAGCAGATCGAACCGGTGCGGGGTGGTCGGCAACACCGGCACCAGCCAGACCGCCAGACCGAATCCGATGATCCCGATCGGCACGTTCACGAAGAAGATCCACTGCCAGCCCAGCCCGCCGACCAGGATGCCGCCCGCCAGCGGACCGACCAACGTGGCCACGCCGGCCGTCGCACCCCACACACTCATCGCCACACCGCGCCGCTCCGGCGGGAAGATCCGGGTGATGGTCGAGAGGGTCTGGGGTGTCAGCAAAGCTGCACCGATGCCCTGCACGACCCGCGCGGCAATCAGCATCCCGATGCTGCCGGCCAGCCCGCACCACAGCGACGCCACGGTGAAAACCGCCAGCCCGGCAAGGTAGAGGTTCTTCGGTCCGTACACGTCGCCGAGACGACCGGACACCAGCAGCGGCACGGCATAGGCCAGCAGGTAGGCGCTGGTGACCCAAATCACGCCGTCGTAGTCGGCCCCTAGGCGCTGCATGATGGTCGGGTTGGCGACGGCCACGATGGTGGCGTCGAGCAAGATCATGAAGAAGCCAACCATCATCGCCCACAACGCGTTCCACGGGTTGTGGCTGGCAGGGTGGCCCGTGAAGCGGGCGTTCAATGTCTCGAACATGTGATCAGTAAGTGAGGGCAATCGGCTCAGCAGGTGGTGATGCCCCAGCCGACGCTACGGACCCACCACCCTCCCGACAAGTCGGGCTGGCGGGGGCATCGGTCAAGCCGGTTCGACGACGGCCGCCGGGACGATCCCGACTGCCGTGTCCTCCCGCCGCGCACCGACCAGCAGCAGCGCCGACAGAGCGATCACCACGCCCGCGGTCATCACCACCGACAGTGCCAGCGCACCGTTGCCGAGCGCACCGACCACCGGCGCGACCGCAGCGCCGAGTCCGAATTGGGCCGCGCCCAGCAGCGCCGCGGCAGTCCCGGCGGCGTCCGGATGCCGCGACAACGCGACCGCGGGGGCGTTCGGGATCACCAATCCCATCGCTGCCAGGATGGCCAGCACCGGCAGCAGGAAGCCGGCCAGGCCACCGATCTGTCCCACCGCGAGCCCGATGAACAACAACCCGGCCACCGACGCCGCGCTCAACGCGCTCACGGTGATCGCCACAGGGGTGAACCGCCGCAGCAGCACCACGTTGAACTGCGTCGACCCGATGAGCGCCACCGCACCCGCGGCGAACACCAGCGCAAACGCTTGCTGATCCAGGCCGTAACGCCCTTGTAGCACGAACGGCGCGGCCGAGATGTAGGCGAACAAACCGGACATGCCGAGGGCCGCAACAAGCACCAGGATGACGAATCGGGAGTCCCGCAACAGTTCGGCATAGGTGCCGAGGATGCTGCGGACGTGCAACGGCCGCCGATGCGCGGCCGGCAGGGTCTCGGGCAGCGCCAGCGCAGCCATCAGCAACAGGGCACCCGCCAGCACCACCAGAGCGACGAACACCCAGTGCCACGAACCCTTCAACAGCACCGCCGCACCGAGCGACGGCGCAAGTACCGGTGCCACACCGAGCACCAGCATGAGCCGGGACATCACAGTGGCAGCGGCCGAACCCGTGTACAGGTCACCGACGACGGCGACGGCCACCACCGACGCGGCCGCAGCACCCATGCCCTGCAGGCTTCGCGCCAAGCCGAGGGTCGTGACGTTAGGGGCGACGACACAGAGCAGCGACGCCGCCATGTGCAGCACGATGCCCGCCATCAACGGACGCCGACGGCCCAGCGAATCCGACAGCGGGCCGACGATGAGCTGGCCCAGAGCCAGTCCGGCCAGCGTCCCCGTGAGCGTGAGTTGTGCGACCGAAGACGACACCGTGAGCTCGTCGGCGATCTTCGGCAGCGCCGGCAGATACATGTCGATGGTGAGCGGACCGAGGGCAACGAGAGCGCCGAGCACCAGAATCATCCGCGTGCGGCCGGGCGGACGCGAGGAGTGATCGAACTGGCTGGCTGTCGTCTCGTCCACGTGGGGCGATGATGCCATGAAGCAGGTCAGCTATGCATTCCAATTTTTTATTCCGCCGGGCGGGTCCCCCTGCTCAGCAACCGTGACCGCTGTCACTGCCGGAAACCCGGCACCGACGCCACTCGTTGCGTAAGCGTTAGCCTGGACAGTCAGCCGATGTTTGTCGGCCCGCACGTGGGGAGGCCCCGAAGTGAGCGCTCGGTCCACCAAGAAACAGTTGCCGGCAGTCCGTGAAGGCGAGGACGAGGATCCCCGTGCCGCCGCGAAGGTGCTCTCGGCGATCATCGAACGTAGCTCCCGGGTACAGGCGCCGGCGGTGAAGGCCTACGTCGACAGACTACGCAGCCAGCGGCCCGACGCCACCCCGGCCGAAATCGTCACGCGGCTGGAGAAGCACTACATCGCCGCCGTGATGGCCAGTGGTGCGGCAGTCGGCTCGGCCGCGGCGTTCCCCGGCATCGGCACCTTGGCCGCCCTGTCTGCGGTCGCAGGCGAGACCGTGGTGTTCCTCGAGGCGACGGCGGTGTTCGTGCTCGCCATCGCCGAGGTCCACGGCATTCCCGCCGACCATAAGGAGCGCCGGCGCGCGCTGGTGCTCGCGGTTCTCGTCGGTGACGACAGCAAGCATGCGATAGCCGATCTGCTGGGCTCTGGAAGAGTCAGCGGCGCCTGGCTGTCCGATGGTGCGGCGACGCTGCCGCTGCCCGCGGTGACCCAACTCAATTCCAGGCTGATGCGGTTCTTCGTCAAGAAGTACACGCTCAAACGTGGCGCCATGGCATTGGGAAAGATGCTGCCGGTCGGTATCGGCGCCGTCGTCGGCGGCGTCGGCAATCGGCTGATGGGTAAGAAGATCATCGGCAACGCGCAGAAGGCGTTCGGCCCGCCCCCGCCACGGTGGCCCACGACTCTCCGCGTGCTGCCGTCGGCCGGATCCTGAGAGCGCAGACATCTGGCGGTGCCGTGGTCGCTGTCGGCTCGGAGGCGCTAGCCTTTAGACGGCGGTCAAGTAGGTCACCGCAGACAACCGATGAAGACGAGCGGCGAGCCTCCTTGCCACGGCTTGCCGAGACCAAGAATCGAGGCGAACAGCTGCCGTGACCAGTTCACCTTCACCATTCGGGCAGAACGAGTGGTTGGTCGAGGAGATGTATCGCAAGTTCCGCGAGGATCCGTCGTCTGTGGATCCGAGTTGGCATGAGTTTCTCGTCGACTACTCCCCTGAACCCACCGAAACCGCAACCGCAGACAGCCAGTCCGCACCACCAACCACCCCGGTGGCGGCATCCGCGCAAGCCGCTTCGGCTGCCCCGGCTGCGCCGGTCACCTCGGCAGCGCCGGTCACCCCGGTGATCCCGGCCCCGGCAGCCCCGCCCCGGCCGGCGAAGTCCGGGGCTACGCCGATCGATGGCGAGTCGCAGGTGTTGCGCGGCGCAGCGGCCGCGGTGGTGAAGAACATGAACGCCTCGCTGGAGGTGCCGACGGCGACCAGTGTGCGCGCGATCCCGGCGAAGTTGATGATCGACAACCGGGTGGTGATCAACAATCACCTCAAGCGCACCCGCGGCGGCAAGATCAGCTTCACCCACCTGTTGGGCTATGCGATCGTGCAAGCCGTCAAGGCGTTCCCGAGCATGAACCGGCACTTCGCCGAAATCGACGGCAAACCCAACGTCGTCACCCCGGCCCACACCAACCTGGGGTTGGCCATCGATCTGCCCGGCAAAGACGGCAACCGCCAACTGGTGGTCGCGGCGATCAAGCGGTGCGAGAGCATGGCGTTCGGCCAGTTCATCGCGGCATACGAAGACATCGTGCGCCGCGCCCGCGACGGCAAGCTGACCGCCGAGGACTTCTCCGGGGTGACCATCTCGCTGACCAACCCGGGCACCATCGGCACCGTGCACTCGGTGCCGCGGCTGATGGCCGGCCAGGGCGCGATCATCGGCGCCGGCGCCATGGAGTACCCCGCGGAGTTCCAGGGTGCCAGCGCCGAACGCATCAACGAGGTCGGCGTCGGCAAGCTGATCACCCTGACCTCCACCTACGACCACCGCATCATCCAGGGCGCCGAATCCGGGGATTTCCTGCGCACCATCCACCAATTGCTGCTCGACGACGAGTTCTACGACGAGATCTTCCTCGAGCTGGGCATCCCATACGAACCGGTGCGGTGGCGCACCGACAACCCCGACTCGATCGTCGACAAGAACGCCCGCATCATCGAGCTGATCGCCGCCTACCGCAACCGCGGTCATCTCATGGCCGACATCGACCCGCTGCGGTTGGACAAGACCCGCTTCCGCTCCCACCCCGACCTCGACGTGCTGACCCACGGCCTGACGCTGTGGGATCTGGACCGCGTGTTCAAGGTCGACGGATTCGCGGGCAAGCAGTACATGAAACTGCGCGACATCCTGGGCCAGCTGCGTGACGCCTACTGCCGTCACATCGGTGTGGAGTACACCCACATCCTCGAGCCCGAGCAGCAGCGCTGGCTGCAGGAACGCATCGAGATCAAACACCCCAAGCCGACGGTCGCCGAGCAGAAATACATCCTGTCCAAGCTCAACGCCGCCGAAGCGTTCGAAACCTTCCTGCAAACCAAATACGTCGGACAGAAACGCTTCTCACTCGAAGGGGCCGAAACCGTCATCCCGATGATGGACGCCGCGATCGATCAGGCCGCGGAACACGGCCTCGACGAAGTGGTTGTCGGCATGCCGCACCGCGGCCGGCTCAACGTGCTGGCCAACATCGTCGGCAAACCCTACTCCCAGATCTTCACCGAGTTCGAAGGCAACCTCAACCCGTCTCAGGCCCACGGCTCCGGCGATGTGAAATACCACCTCGGCGCCTCCGGCAACTACATCCAGATGTTCGGCGAAAACGACATCCAGGTGTCGCTGACCGCCAACCCCAGCCATCTGGAAGCCGTCGACCCGGTCCTGGAAGGGCTGGTACGCGCCAAACAAGACCTCCTCGACGACGGCAGAGACGCCGACGGCTCCGGGCACTACCCCGTCGTCCCGCTGATGCTGCACGGCGACGCCGCGTTCGCAGGCCAGGGCGTGGTCGCCGAAACGCTCAACCTGGCCCTGCTCGACGGCTACCGCACCGGCGGCACCATCCACATCGTGGTGAACAACCAGATCGGATTCACCACGGCGCCATCGGATTCCCGCTCCAGCGAGTACTGCACCGACGTAGCGAAGATGATCGGCGCCCCGATTTTCCA
This sequence comes from Mycobacterium sp. 155, assembly GCF_000373905.1. NCBI lineage: Bacteria > Bacillati > Actinomycetota > Actinomycetes > Mycobacteriales > Mycobacteriaceae > Mycobacterium > Mycobacterium sp. 155. The sequence goes on along the minus strand of NZ_KB892705.1, from coordinate 377,123 downwards.
CGTCAACGGCGACGATCCCGAGGCCTGTGCCTGGGTGGCGCGCCTGGCGATCGACTTCCGTCAAGCGTTCCACAAAGACGTCGTCATCGACATGCTGTGCTATCGCCGCCGCGGGCACAACGAGGGTGACGACCCGTCGATGACCCAGCCCAATATGTACGACATCATCGATACCAAACGCGGTTCCCGCAAGGTCTACACCGAAGCGCTCATCGGCCGCGGTGACATCTCCATGAAAGAAGCCGAGGACGCCCTGCGCGACTACCAAGGCCAACTCGAACGCGTCTTCAACGAAGTCCGTGAACTGGAGAAACACGCCGCCGAGCCAAGCGAATCCGTCGAAGCCGACCAAAAGATCCCGCAGCGCTTGGCGACCGCGGTGGACAAGGCGCTGCTGGCCCGCATCGGCGACGCGCACCTGGCCCTGCCTGACGGATTCACCGTGCACCCCCGCGTCAAGCCGGTCCTGGAAAAGCGCCGCGAAATGGCCTACGAAGGCAAAATCGACTGGGCGTTCGCCGAACTGCTGGCACTCGGATCACTCATCGCCGAAGGCAAACTGGTCCGGCTCTCCGGCCAGGACACCCAGCGCGGTACCTTCACCCAACGCCACGCCGTCATCGTCGACCGCAAAACCGGTGAAGAATTCACCCCGCTACAACTGCTGGCCACCAACACCGACGGCACCCCCACCGGCGGCAAACTCCTGGTCTACAACTCGGCGCTGTCGGAATACGCCGCCGTCGGCTTCGAGTACGGCTACTCCGTGGGCAACCCCGACGCGATGGTGTTGTGGGAGGCCCAGTTCGGCGATTTCGTCAACGGTGCCCAATCGATCATCGACGAGTTCATCTCCTCGGGCGAAGCCAAATGGGGCCAACTCTCCGACGTCGTCCTGCTACTGCCCCACGGCCACGAAGGCCAGGGCCCTGACCACACCTCCGGCCGCATCGAACGATTCCTACAACTATGGGCCGAAGGATCGATGACCATCGCGGTGCCCTCCACCCCCGCCAACTACTTCCACCTGCTACGCCGCCACGGTCTCGACGGCATCCAGCGCCCCCTGATCGTGTTCACCCCGAAGTCGATGCTGCGCAACAAAGCCGCGGTCAGCGACATCCGCGACTTCACCGAGAGCAAGTTCCGGTCGGTGCTGGAAGAACCCACGTACACCGACGGGGAAGGCGACCGCGACAAGGTCCGGCGCATCGTGATGTGCAGCGGCAAGATCTACTACGACCTGGCCGCCCGCAAAGCCAAGGAAAACCGCGACGACGTCGCGATCGTTCGCCTCGAACAACTCGCACCACTGCCCAAGCACCGCTTGGCCGAAACGCTGGACCGCTACCCCAACGCCACCGAAAAGTACTGGGTCCAGGAAGAACCCGCCAACCAAGGCGCCTGGCCCACCCTAGGCCTGACCCTCCCCGAAATATTGCCGCAGTACTTCACCGGCATCAAACGGATCTCCCGACGCGCCATGTCGGCACCGTCATCGGGATCCACCAAGGTGCATGCCGTCGAGCAGCAGGAGATCATCGACCTCGCATTCGGGTAGTCGCTGGGGCCGCCCATACGTGGGAACTCACCTCGTGACCGCGACCAAGCCGGCTCACTTAGCCGGAACCGCGGGTACCGGCTAATCTCGACACCAGTCAACCGACATGAGGGAGTGGGTATGGAGGGCTTCGCCGGAAAGGTCGCCGTCGTGACGGGCGCGGGATCGGGTATCGGACAGGCACTGGCTATCGAGCTGGGCCGTTCCGGCGCCAAGCTGGCCATCAGCGACATCGACACCGAAGGCCTGGCCGTCACCGAGGAACAGCTCAAGGCAATCGGTGCACCGGTGAAAGCAGACCGGCTCGACGTCACCGAGCGCGAAGCGGTCGAGCATTACGCCACTGCGGTCGTCGAGCATTTCGGCACGGTCAACCAGATCTACAACAACGCTGGCATCGCCTTCACCGGCGACGTCGAAGTCAGCAGCTACAAGGACATCGAGCGCGTGATGGACGTCGACTTCTGGGGCGTCGTCAACGGCACCAAGGCGTTCCTGCCGCACCTGATCACCTCGGGTGACGGTCACATCGTCAACGTCTCCAGCCTGTTCGGGCTGTTCGCGGTGCCGGGTCAGGCCGCCTACAACTCGGCGAAGTTCGCGGTGCGCGGGTTCACCGAGGCGCTGCGCCAGGAGATGGTGTTGGCCAAGCACCCCGTCAAGGTCACCGCGGTGCACCCTGGCGGCATCAAGACTGCCATCGCCCGCAACGCCACCGCGGCCGAGGGACTCGATCCCAAGGAGCTGGCGCAGTTCTTCGACAAGCGGTTGGCCAGCACGACGCCGCAGAAGGCCGCCAAGATCATCCTCGAGGCGGTGCGCAAGAATCGGGCCCGGGTGCTGGTCGGAGCCGACGCCAAGGTGCTCGACGTGATCGTCCGGATCACCGGTTCCGGCTACCAGCGGCTGTTCTCCACTGCCATGCGCCGCAGGCTGCCGTATTAGTGACCCAGCGGGTTGGCCTGCAGGAAGGCGTCGGCTACCGCGCGGGGGTCGGCACCTTCGGCCACCTGGCGGCGCATATCGGCCAGTGAGCCGGTGTCGAGGACGCCCGCGATCTCGTTGACCGCCAGAATCTGGCGTTCGGTCAGCGCATTGCGCCGGTAGAGCGGCACCAGGTTCTCGGCACGGATCATCGCAGTGCGGTCCGCGAGGACCACCACCGCGGGCGGGTTGGCCGGGTCGGCTGTGGTGGTCCACGCCGCGTTGATCTTCCCGGCCGCAAGTGCGGCGAAGAGATCTGCGCGGTCGGCGAACTCGACAGGCTTGGGCATGCGGCAGGTACCGATCACCGCGGGCACGGCCGAACCCCTGACCGCGCCGGGCACCACCTTGGCGCAATTGCGGCGCAGCGCGGACAGATCTTTGCCGCCCCAGGCGGCCGCGGTTGCCTCCATCACCGCAACGGCTGGTTTGTCCTGTGCCGACATGGTGTAGTCGCCGGCGGCGACACCCTCCGGCAATGCCGAGAGCAGGTCACGGTAGACCTGCTCGTCGGAGTGCGCCGCGGCCCCGGGTGCGAACGTCTCCAACAGCCGCCCGGTGAACCCGGGCAGGACGGTCACCGAGCCGGAGTCCAGCGCGTTCAGCGCATTCTCGGCCGGGGTCACCTCGGCGGGGCTGCCGTAATAACGCAGCGCGGCCGCGTACAGCTGGCCGACGAGGGTGGATTCGGGCGTCGCGCCCGCCCCGACCGCGATGGCAGCCGGCGCAGGGCGGGCACTGCAACCTGCGATCACCAGGACGACCGCCAGAGCCAGCACCGATCGACGACGCACGATGGAAATCAGCCTGCTCAGGCTTTCGATGCGGCCGCCACCGCCGCAGCAACCGCCGGTCCGACCCGCGGATCGAGCGCACTGGGCACGATGTGGTCGACGGTCAGGTCGTCACCGACCACCGAGAAGATCGCTTCGGCGGCGGCCACCTTCATTTTCTCGGTGATCCGCCGGGCGCCGGCGTCGAGCGCACCCCGGAACACGCCCGGGAAGGCCAGCACGTTGTTGATCTGGTTGGGAAAGTCACTCCGGCCGGTCGCCACAACCGCGGCATGCTTGCGGGCCGCGTCGGGGTGGATCTCCGGATCCGGATTGGACAGGGCGAAGACGATGCTGCCGGGGGCCATCGTCGCGACGAGCTCCTCGGGCACAACGCCCGCGGACACGCCGAGGAACACCTCGGCGCCGTTCAGCGCCTCGGCGAGGCCGCCGGTGAGCCCGCGCGGGTTGGTGCGCCCGGCCAACTCGGTCTTGAAGGAGTTCATATCTTCCCGGCCGGAATGCACGATGCCCTGGGAATCCAGCACCGTGATATCGGTGATGCCCTTGGCCAGCAGGATGTTGGTGCAGGCCACACCGGCCGCACCGGCACCCGAGACGACGACCCGCAGGCCGCGCATGTCGCGCTCGAGCGCCTTGGTGGCGCCCAACAGGGCCGCGAGCACCACGATGGCGGTGCCGTGCTGGTCGTCGTGCATGACGGGGCAGTCGAGGGCCTCGACGACGCGGCGTTCGATCTCGAAACAGCGTGGCGCCGAGATGTCTTCCAGGTTGACCGCACCGAAGGTGGGACGCAGCCGAATCAGGGTCTCGACGATCTCGTCGGGGTCCTTGGTGTCCAGCACGATCGGGATGGAGTCCAGCCCGCCGAACGACTTGAACAGCGCACTCTTGCCTTCCATGACCGGCAGTGAGGCTGCCGCTCCGATGTCGCCGAGGCCGAGCACCGCGCTGCCGTCACTGACCACGGCAACCAACCGGTTGGCCCAGGTGTACTTGGCGGCCAGGGTGCGATCCGTGGCGATGGCCCGACTGACCTGGGCAACACCAGGGGTGTAGGCGATCGACAAGGCTCGCTGAGTGTCCAGCGGCGACTTCAGCGCCACCGACAGCTTGCCGCCTTCATGGGCGGCGAAGATCTCTGCGTCTTCGATGACAACTTGGGGAGTGCGCGTAACCGCGGAGTCCTCAGACGACGAGGCGTCAGTACTTTCCGGCACCGCGCAAGGGTACTTCACAGACCAAACTCGAAGGGCCGGGTTTTCGCCTCTCGTGAGCGCTTGGTGACAGGTTGTGCGCGTACGATTCAACGGGCCCGATCGGGTGCGGGTCACAGCTGATGGGAGGCCCAGCGAATGCCCTCGTTCCGCGCGCTACCGCCTTCACTGCTGCGCCCCGCGGCACGGGCCAAGCCCCCCGTCAACAATGCCAAATCGATCCATGTCCCGGTGGCCAGAGCCATGGTGGACTGCGGTGTGTACTGCGACGGGGAGAGGCTACCCGGTAAGTACACCCATGCGGCCGCCCTGGCCAAGGTGCGCGAGTTGGAGAGCGCCGGCAAGAAGGCGTTCGCGTGGGTCGGGCTGCATGAGCCCGACGAGCATCAGATGCAGTCGGTCGCAGATGTTTTCGGGCTGCACGAGCTCGCGGTCGAAGATGCGGTGCACGCCCATCAGCGCCCCAAGCTGGAGCGCTATGACAAAACGTTGTTCTTGGTGATCAAGACTGTCAACTACGTGGAACACGCCTCGGTGGCCAACGCCCGCGAAATCGTCGAGACCGGCGAGATCATGATCTTCGTCGGCCCGGACTTCGTGGTGACCGTCCGGCATGGCGAACACGGCGGGCTGGCGGGCGTACGCAAACGCCTGGACGAGTCACCGGCGATCCTGACGCTGGGCCCGTTCGCGGTGATGCACGCGATCACCGACCACGTGGTGGACCACTACCTCCACGTCACCGATCTGATGGAAACCGACATCGACGTCATGGAGGAGAACGTCTTCTCCCCCAATATCCCGACCAACATCGAGAGCATCTACCTGCTCAAGCGGGAGGTCGTCGAACTGCGTCGCGCCGTCGGCCCGCTGACGCTCGCATTGCAGCGGCTGCTCACCGACCACAACGACGTCATCTCCGTCGAAGTGCGCCGCTACATGCGTGACGTCAACGACCACACCATCCAGGCTTCGGAACGGATCTCCAGCTACGACGAGATGCTGAGTTCGCTGGTGCAGGCGGCGCTCGGCAAGGTCGCGATGCAGCAGAACGTCGATATGCGCAAGATCTCGGCCTGGGTCGCCATCGCGGCGGTACCGACCGCGCTGGCCGGAATCTACGGTATGAACTTCGACAATATGCCCGAATTACATTGGGTATGGGGCTATCCCGGTGTTCTGACCCTGATGCTGACGGTATGCCTGGTCTTGTACCGCACGTTCCGCAGGAACGACTGGCTCTGACTCACGTCGGATTGGCCGCCCTGCGGGCAGGATTCAGCACGTCCACGCCGTCAGCCTGCCACGCCTCACGCATGGCATCGGCACCCTTGAGCCGGACCCATGCCGCCTCGGTCGCGGTGATCGGTGTCGCCGCAAAGACATTCACCGCCGCCAGCGGATCCGGAAGCACAATCTCGCCGATATCGCTGGGCCCCAACAGGAAAGCCGTGAACGGCGCCGCGGCGAACAAAGGGGTCTCCAGATCGACCAGGGCATCAGCCTCCAGCACGAGCCCCTCGACCGCGGGCGCCGCGGCGAGTATCGCCATCGACCGGGCCAGTCCCGTCGGTGTCGGTCCGCGTAGGGAGACCACCACCTCGGCTCGCGGACCGTGTACGGGGTCGGCGACAAATTCCGTGGGATCGAACATCGGGTGACGCGAACAGCCCAGCGTCACATAGTGATACACCCCGTCGAGTCGAGGATCCGGTCCGAAGCGCAGCACCTCGATACGTTCGGTGCCCAGGAAGGTGACGCTCGCGCCGACGGGGTCGGCGGTGATGCCCACGGCCGCGAAGTGCTCCTCCAGCCGCGCGCGCACGACCGCCAGGACGTCGGTCACTCGTTCTTCGACTCGGACTCTGCGGCCGGCTCCACCTCGGTGTCCTCGACCACCTCGGTCTCAGTTTCCGGCTCCGTCTCCGATTCGACTTCCGCCTCTGCTGCTACGGCAACTTCAGGCGCCGCCTCGGGCTCAGGTGTGCGGGTCAGGTTCAGACCTGAGTCGACGTCGAAGATGACCAACTTCGAGGTGTCGAACGCGAGCTCGATCTGCTCACCGGCCCTCACCTTGGACTCGGCGGAAACCCTTGCCACAAACTCATTTTCGCCCACGCCGGAATCGACCGTCAACTCGGCCAGCTGGGCCGCGCGGGCGCCCGCGCCCTCAGTGGTGAAGTGCACGTACTTCTCGGAGCCCAGCGATTCGACGATGTCGGCACGCACGGTGAAGCTCAGTGCCCGGATTCGGGCGTACCCATCCAGCAGCGACGCGTCTTCGAGATGCTCGGGCCGGATACCGACGATGATGTTGTCCGGCTTGGGCGCTCGGTCCAGCAACTCGTGCACCTGCGGACTCAGCGTCACCTCACCGAACGGCAACCGCACTCCCACATCGGTGAACGTCGCCGGGAAGAAGTTCATCGCAGGCGATCCGATGAAACCCGCCACGAACAGGTTGACCGGGTTCTTGTAGAGCTCGTCGGGGGTACCGATCTGTTGCACCACGCCGGCGAGCATCACCACTACGCGGTCCCCCAGCGTCATCGCCTCGGTCTGGTCGTGGGTGACGTACACCGTCGTGGTGCCCAGCCGGCTCTGCAACCGCGAGATCTCCGCGCGCATCTGAACCCGTAGTTTGGCATCCAGGTTGGAGAGCGGCTCGTCCATCAGGAATGCCTTGGGGCTACGAACAATTGCCCGCCCCATCGCCACCCGCTGACGTTGACCGCCGGACAGCTGGGCCGGCCTGCGGTCCAGCAGCTCGGTCAGGTCGAGGATCTTGGCGGTGTCCTCGACCTTGGCCGCGATCTCGTCCTTCTTCATCTTGGCCAGTGTGAGGGGGAAGGCGATGTTCTGGCGGACCGTCATGTGCGGGTACAGCGCGTAGGACTGGAACACCATGGCGATGTCGCGGTCTTTGGGGGCCTTCTCGTTGACCCGCTCCCCGCCGATGCTCAACTCGCCCGACGAGATGTCCTCCAGGCCCGCGATCATGTTCAACGTGGTGGATTTGCCGCACCCGGATGGTCCGACCAAGATGATGAACTCGCCGTCTGCGATGGTCATGGACAGTTCTTTGACGGCTTCCCGGACACCGCCTGCGCCGTCGGGGTAACTCTTGGTCACCCGGTCCAACACAATCTCGGCCATCCAACTACCCCTTTACCGCACCGGAGGTCAGTCCAGCGACGATGCGCCGCTGGAAAATCAGGACAAAGACAATGATCGGGATCGTGATGACCATGGCACCGGCCGCGATCGAGCCGGTCGGCTCCTCGAATTGCGAGCTGCCGGTGAAGTTCGCGATGGCCACCGGCGCCGTGATGGCGCGTTGGGTCGCCGTCAGCGAAAGGGCCAGCAGCAGATCGTTCCACGCGAAGATGAACACCAGGATGGCCGCGGTAACGATGCCGGGCGCCGCCAGCGGGGCGATGACCTTCCGGAATGCCTGCGCCGGCGTGGCGCCGTCCATCTTCGCGGCTTTTTCCAGATCCCACGGGATCTCCCGGAAGAACGCCGAGAGCGTGTAAATGGCCAGAGGCAGCGCGAAGGTGATGTACGGGATGATCAGGCCGGGCCAGGTGTCGAACAGGCCGAGCCGGCGCTCGATGTTGAAAAGCGGTGTCACCAAGGAGATCTGCGGGAACATCGCGATCAGCAGGGCGACACCGACCAACAGCCGTTTACCCGGGAACACAAGTCGGGCCACCGCGTATGCCGCCATGGCGCCGACCACCACCGCGATCACTGTGGTGATCAGCCCGATGCCGATCGAGTTGACCAGCGCCGAGGTGAAGATGTCGCCAGTGAAGATGCCTTTGTAGTTGGCGAAGGTGATCTGGGTCGGGATCAGCTTGCCGTCCTTGACCGTTGACGTCGGCTTGAGTGACAGTGACAGGATCCACAGCACCGGGAACAACGCGTAGAGAATCACCAGTGCGTCGACGACAACCCATCCGGTTGCGCGGCGCGCACCTAACCGTTCGCTCATTGTCAGCGGCCCTCCGCGTCCGACCCTGGGGCTGATGCTCCGAAGATCTTGATGTAGATGAACGCGATGACGGCGACCGAGGCGAAGATCAACACGCTGATCGCCGAACCCAACCCGAGATTGAAGGCCTTGAACAGGTTGTCGTAACCCAGGATCGACACCGAACCGGTATTGTTCGCCCCGCCGGTCAGCACATAGATGTTGTCGAAGATCCGGAACGCGTCGAGGGTGCGGAACAACAACGCCACCAGGATGGCCGGTTTCATCAGGGGCAGAGTCACTTTGACCAGCCGCTGCCACACACCCGCACCGTCGACCTGGGCGGCGTTGAGCAGTTCCTGCGGCACCAGAGCCAGTCCGGCCAACAGCAGCAGGGCCATGAAAGGCGTGGTCTTCCACACCTCGGCCAGCACCACGATCGCCAGCGACGGCAGCTGCTCGGTCAGCGGTGCGCTGCCATCGGGCAGCAGGTTGGCCAGGTATCCGGTGCCCGGGGTCCACGCGTAGTACCAGCTGTAGGACGCCGCCACGGTGACTATGCCGTACGGGATCAGCACCGCGGTACGCACCACGCCCTTGCCAAAGATGGTGCGGTGCATGACAAGTGCCAGCGCCATGCCGAGCACGAACTCGATCGCCACCGATACCACCGTGATCCCCAGCGTCACCGCGAACGCGGTCCACCAGTACCGGTCGGTGAGGATGGTCAGGTAATTCTCCAACCCGACGAACGCGGTGTCGCCGGGGGCGGCCAGGTTGTACCGCTGCAGGCTCAGCCATACCGCGTACCCGATCGGATAGGCCGTGACCGCAAGCATCAGGATCACCGCGGGCGCGATGAGAGCGAAGGCCAGCCGGCTCTCCGATCGGCGGTCGTCGGTTCGGCCCGGCGATGCGGTTGCGGTTGCCCGGGTCACGGGATCAGCCCCTTGCCGTCGATAGCCTTCTGCACCTGCGTGGCCAACTCGTCGGCGGTCCGCTCCGGGTCGATCGCGGTGACCGGGGCCAGTGTCGCCGACATCCGTGTCGACACCGCCTGGTACACCGGGGTGGCCGGGCGCACCGCGGCATCACGGAGCTGTTCCCGGATCACGGCGTACTGCGGGTACTTGGCCTGGAAGGCAGGGTCATCGTAAAGGGATTCTCGCACCGCGGGCAGGCCGCCCTCGACCGATGTGTAACGCTGGTTGTCGATGTTGCGCAAGCAGCGGATGGCTTCGAAAGCTTCGGCTTTGTGCTGGCTGGTGGCGGCTACCGCGAGGTTGAGGCCACCGATGGTCACCTTCGCCGGTTCACCGTCGCGAACGGCCGGGTAGTTGGCGAAGCCGAAGACCTTCTTGCTGGCGTCGTAGGCCGCCTCGAACTGTTCGTCGTCGGGCGAGAAGGTGCCGAGGTCGTTGATGGCGCGTCTGAGGTCGGCGCGTTCGTTGAGCGGCAGGAACTTCACCCCGCCCTTGACCGCGTTCTCCAACAGCGAGGGCAGCACAAACGGCCAGTTCACCTCAAGAGCGGCCTTGCCCTGCTCGAGCGCCAAGCGGGCGGTGCCCTCGTCGGTCTGAGTCACCGACGGATCCGCACCGGGTGCGGTGGCGACAGACTTCATGATCTGCAACGCCTTCACCGTCGCGGCGCGATGCTCGGGCGTATCGGTGAGGGTCACGGTCTTACCGTCGTCCGAGAGCACCTGCCCGCCCGCGCTCACGAGCAGCGTGTTGAACCACACCACCAAGCCCTCGTATTGCTTGGCCTGCACCGCGATCCAGCTCGGTTTCCCGGCCGCGTGCAGGCGCGTAGCCTCTGCCACCATGCCGTTCCAGGTGCTGGGCGGTTTGTCCATCAAATCGGCTCGGTACCACAGCAATTGGGTATTGGTGGTGATCGGTGCGGCGTACAGCTTGCCCTGCCAGCGAGCGGTCTGCAGCGGGCCGGCCAGGGTGTTCTGGGTGGCATCCGATTCCGCCTTGCCTGCCGGATCGTCGGATAGTGGCACCGCCCAACCGGCTTCGGCGAATTCTGCGGTCCACACCACGTCGAGCGCCATCACGTCGAGCGACCTGTCGTTGCCCGTGAGCCGCCGGGCCAGCTGCAGCCGTTGGTCGTCAGCGCCTTTCGGCAGACTGACCTGCTTGATGGTGAACCGGCCGCCGAGTTCGGAGTTGCAACGCTTGGCAACGGCCGTGAACGTGGCCATCTCGTTCGCCGGTGTGTAGTAGTTGATGACCACACCGCTGCCAGACGCTCCGCAGGCAGATACGGTCGTGGCCGCCGTCAACGCGGCAACTGCCGCAGCACACAGCCGCCGAGCGCGCACCGCTGGGCCTCCCGTCCAACTCCAGGTCGCCGCCGGGGCGACTTCGGGCGGGAACCGCCCGCGCGCAAACCGTAGAGCCAATTACGCACGATGTGCAACACTTTCGGCACACGCGCGTGTCGCAATCGTGATCTGGGAACTTTGCCACGCTGCCTGTCAGCGATGGCGTAGCGGGCTCAGATCTTCAAGCGTGCCAGCAGATCCCGGCCTTGTTCGGCACTCTGCGGATCGCACAACACGTCGTAGCGGCCGGCGACCAGCTGCATGGTCGAACTGAAATCTCTTGTGCCGCGAGCCATCGCGTACGGTATCGCCGACGTGATCAGTCCGAAGAAGACACCGGCGACCAGACCCGTCAGCAACGCGCTCCACGGATTGGGACTGAAAAAGCCCAGGATCAGGCCGATGAACAGGCCCAACCAGGCGCCCGAAAGCACACCGCCACCGAGCACCTTGGGCCAGCTCAGCCGCCCGGTGACCCGTTCGACCTGCATAAGGTCGACGCCGACCAGAGTCACCTGCTGAACCGGGAACTGTTGGTCGGACAGATAGTCCACCGCGCGCTGCGCCTCGGCATAGGTCGGGTAGGAGCCGATCGGCCATCCCTTGGGTGGGGTGGGCAACGCACCGCGCAGCGGTGCGCCTCGTGTCGCACCGGCTGCCGGCCCTGATTGGAATGGGCTCGTCATCGATCTTCACTCTCCTGTCGTACAGCGGCCGATCTGCCGACTGCTCTTGTTACAGCAACGTTCCCCGCCCACAAAAGGTGCCTCGCAATGACGTGACCTTCGCCTTCTCAGCCGTGCGCTAGGTTGATCAGCATGACAAACCCGGACGGCTATGCAGGCGAAACGCCTCCATCGGAGCCCAGTGCCTTGCCGTCAGAACCGTTGTCGAGCGGCTATGAACCACCTCCGATCGAGCAATCCAAGGATCTGCCGCGGGCCGACGAAGCGCAACCGTCTTATGAGGTGCCGCCGATCGATTACCCGTCGAGTTATCCCTCATATCCGGCACCTCCGGAGATACCGGCCGGCTATGGAGCGCCGTACCCGCCACCACCACCGCCATTTCCGCCCTACGGCGGCGTACCCGGTTATCCGCCGCCGGGCTATCCACCGAGTACCCCGTACGGCGCACCGGGGTATGCGGGAGCCGACGGTTATCCGATCCTCGGTTACGGCGGCTACGGCGGACCTGCCCCGGGCACCAACAACAGCCTGGCCATCGGATCCCTGGTGGCCTCCGTGCTCGCGGTGCCGCTGATGTTCCTCTGCTTCAGCGGGTTCGCAGCGTCGATCGCGGGCGTCGTCATGGGCATCATCGCGCTCAACCAGATCAAGCAGTCCGGCCAGGGCGGCCGCGGCCTGGCCATCGCCGGAATCGCAGTGGGAATAGCGGTGCCGCTGCTGGCCATCGTGGTCTTCATCATCATCGTCGCGGCCTCACCAAGCTCTACCTATTGACTCAGCTCGGCGGCTGAAAGGGCTGGGCCTGTCGCGTCATCCCGGCCGCCCGGCCCTTGCCCGCGACCACCAGCGCCATCTTGCGGCTGGCCTCGTCGATCATCTCGTCACCGAGCATCACTGCTCCGCGTCCGCCACCGGCCCCTGAGGTGTGCCACTCATAGGCCTCGAGGATCAACTCAGCGTGATCGTAATCGGCCTGGCGCGGGCTGAAGATCTCGTTGCCCGCGTAGATCTGGTCCGGATGCAACACCCACTTGCCGTCATACCCGAGCGCCGCCGAACGGCCGGCGACCCGCCGGAATCCGTCGACATCACGCACCTTCACGTACGGTCCGTCGATCGCGTTCACACCCCGGGTGCGCGCGGCGATCAGGATCCGCATCATGACGTGGTGGTGGGCGTCGCCGATGTCGTAGCCCTCCGGCTGCCCGCCGACCTCCAGGGTGCGCATGTTGAGGCTGGCCGCCATGTCACCGGGACCCAACACGAGTGCCTGCACTCGCGGGCCCGCCGCGATGGCGTCGACGTTGGTCAGGCCCTGTGCGTTCTCTATCTGCGGCTCGATTCCGATGCGGCCGACGGGCAGGCCGTGCGTCTTCTCCAGCTGGGTCAGCAGCAGATCCAGCGCTTGGACGTGTGCCACCTCGGTCACCTTGGGCAGCACGATCAGATCGAGAACGGCGTCCGCGCGGGCCACCTCGGTGACCACCTCGATCACGTCGGCATGCGTCCACGGTGTCGTCCAGTCGTTGACCCGCACCCCCCGCAGCTGGCCGGCCCAGCCGTCCTCGGCCAACGCCGCGGCCACCCGGGTGCGCGCCTGCGCCTTGGCGTCGGGCGCGACGGCATCCTCCAGGTCGAGGAACACCTCGTCGGCGGGCAGGCTTTTGGCCTTCTCGATCATCCTGGTGCTGCTGCCGGGAACGGACAGACAGGTTCGACGGGGCCGATACAGGTTGTCCACGACCTCACTCTCTACCCTTTGACCCATGGCGGCCGTGAACAGGGTCTACGCAGCCCGGCTCGCGGGCATGGTCGTGCTGGGCCCCGATGGGGAGTCCATCGGCCGTGTCCGTGATGTGGTGATCAGCATCAGTATCGTGCGCCAGCAGCCCCGCGTTCTCGGGCTGGTGGTCGAATTGCTCACGCGGCGAAGAATTTTCGTACCGATCCTGCGGGTGACCGCGATCGAGCCCGGCTCGGTGACCCTGGCCACGGGCAGCGTGTCGGTGCGCCGCTTCGCCCAGCGGCCCGGTGAGGTGCTGGTGCTCGGCCAAGTGGTGGAGACCCGCGTGCGGGTGGACGATCCGGACCTTCCGCAGCTCGCCGGTACCGACGTCGTGGTAACCGATCTCGGCATCGAGCAGACCCGCACCAGGGACTGGATGGTCACCCGGGTCGCGGTACGCCAGCAACGTCGACTGGGCCGGCGCAGCAATATCCACGTGGTGGACTGGCAGAACGTCCAGGGGCTCACCCCGTCCGGGCTCGCGATGCCGGACCAGGGTGTCGCGTCGTTGCTGGAGCAGTTCGAGGGGCAGCGGCCCGTGGAGGTGGCCGAGGCGTTGCGCGAGCTACCCGCCAAGCGCCGCTACGAGCTGTTCCGCGCACTCGACGACGAACGTCTGGCGGACGTGCTGCAAGAGCTGCCCGAGGACGAACAGGCCCAGGTGCTGGGGCAACTCAACACCGAACGGGCGGCCGACGTACTCGAGGCGATGGACCCTGACGACGCCGCGGACCTCCTGGGCACCTTGACCCCGGCCGACGCCGAGGTGCTGCTGGGCCGCATGGACCCCGAGGACTCCGAGGACGTGCGACGGCTGCTGTCACACTCGCCGGACACCGCGGGCGGTTTGATGACCTCCGAACCGATCGTGCTGGCCCCGGACACCACCGTGGCCGAGGCCCTGGCGCGAGTGCGCGACCCGGACCTGACGCCCGCGCTGGCGTCGCTGGTATTCGTCACCCGGCCGCCGACCGCCACCCCGACGGGCCACTACCTGGGCTGTGTACATCTGCAGCGGCTGCTGCGCGAGCCGCCGGCCGCGCTGGTCAGCGGCATCGTCGACACTGATCTGCCCAATCTCGGTCCCGAGGATCCGCTGGCCGTGGTCACCCGCTACTTCGCCGCGTACAACCTTGTGTGCGGTCCGGTCGTCGACGAGGAGAACCATCTGCTCGGCGCGGTATCGGTCGACGATGTGCTGGATCACCTGCTCCCTGACGACTGGCGTGAGAGCGAAGAACCCACCCTGCCGGTGACGGGCTCATGAGCGACCTGTCGGCGCGTCAGCGGCTGGACACCCCGCGCACCACGCGCGGCTTCCGGTTTCACGTCGACATCGAGGCAGTGGGCCGGTTCAGTGAGTCCATCGCACGGTTCCTGGGCACCGGGCGCTATCTGACCATCCAGACGGTCATCGTGGTGGTCTGGATCGCGCTGAACCTGGTATCCATCAAGCTGCAGTGGGACCCGTACCCGTTCATCCTGCTCAACCTGGCATTCTCCACCCAGGCCGCCTATGCGGCCCCGCTGATCCTGTTGGCGCAGAACCGGCAGGAGAACCGTGACCGGGTGGCCCTGGAGGAAGACCGGCGGCGGGCCGAGCAGACCAAGGCCGACACCGAGTTCCTGGCCCGTGAGCTGGCGGCGTTGCGCCTTGCGGTCGGCGAAGTCGCCACCCGCGACTATCTGCGTCGCGAATTGGAGGAACTCCACGAGGCGATCAACGGGTTGCAAAAGCGGGCTAAACGCAGTGGTCGATCCGGCAAAGCCGACGACTCGGAGCGGGCCGCCAAATCCAGTGATGCCGTCAGTGAACGATTGTCACAACAGAAACAAACGGACTAGGTATGGTGACGTGGTTCACATCTGTTAGTCGGCCGAAATCGACGTCAGGACGGGTTAGTGCGCATAGGGGGAGGTGCGGCTTTCATAGTCGCCGCTCGACGCCGACTTGATCGGCTGGCGCCTGCCGCTGCATCTTCCAGCCCACGCGTGCGCGCCATTCTGGGCGTTGCGGCACTGTCCCCCATCATCCTGGCCGGCGTGGTCGGCGCGTCGGGACCGGTACCGGTCAGCAATGTCCGCGACGCCGCGATCACCCCGCTTGCCGCCGTCGAACCCTCGCCCGACCGGTCCGGCCCCGCGGTGATCGCCGCGGCGAAGGCGCCGACGATGTTCCACATCGCTACCGCGACGACGTCCGCTCCCCCACCCGCAATCGTGGTGAATTCCCCAGGTGCCCTTGGTATTCCGTCGATCGCACTGGCGGCGTACCGCAACGCCGATCGGATGATGGCGGCAGCTGTCCCCGGCTGCGGCGTCAGTTGGAACCTGCTGGCCGGTATCGGGCGGATCGAGTCCGGGCATGCCAACGGCGGTGCCACCGATATCCGCGGAACCGCGGTGCGCCCGATCTACGGTCCCACGCTGGACGGCACGCTGCCCGGCAACGAGATCATCGTGCAAAGCGCCCAGGCCGGCCGAATCACCTATGCCAGGGCCATGGGCCCCATGCAGTTCCTGCCCGGAACCTGGGCCAGGTTCGCCTCTGACGCGGACGGCGACGGCAAGGCCGACGTGCAGAATGTTTTCGACGCGTCGCTGGCCGCGGCGCGGTACCTGTGCGCCGGTGGGCTCAACCTGCGCAATTCAGCACAGGTGATGACCGCGATTCTGCGTTACAACAACTCGGTCGCCTACGCCCAGAACGTCATGGGCTGGGCGGCGGCTTACGCCACCGGCGTGGTGCCGGTGAACCTGCCCCCGATCACCGGGACCATCCCGCCCATCGGCGACGCGCACCTGGACAATCCCGAAGGTCTCGGCCCCGGGCTGCCGGTCAATGCCACAGGCCTGCCACCCGGCGATCCGATGGCACTCATCCCAGTTCTCGGCGGTGGTGACACCGCGGCGCGGCTGACGGGCGCCGACGTGCCCGGCTTTGCGCCAGGGCAGGTGCTCGGTCCGCTGCCCGGGCCCGCGCAGGCCCTCCCCGCTCCCACACCCGCAGCCCCGCCGCCGTGGATACCGCCGTGGGAGCAGCCACCGCCTAAACCCACCTGCATGGTGTTCTGCCTGACAGACCACCAGCCGCCGGCACCGGCTGCCGCTCCGGAGCATGGACCCGGCGCTCCCCTGCCCGCCGCGCCGCCGGGCGGTCCGATGCCGCCTGTGCTCGGTCCCGCACCGGGCCCGGCCTGACGCCGGAATCGGCGCGTTTGAAGGCAGCCGTAGACTCTGCGGTGATGTCTGAATCTGCCACTGAGCTGCACACGGCGATCCGCGCCGCCTTGGCCAAGGTGATCGACCCCGAGCTGCGTCGTCCCATCACCGAAGTCGGCATGGTCAAGAACGTCACGGTCGAGCCCGACCATGGGGTGCACGTCGAGATCTACCTGACCACCGCGGCCTGCCCGAAGAAGACCGAGATCACCGATCGCGTCACCAAGGCCGTCAGCGACGTCCCCGGCACCGGTGCGGTCAAGGTGAGTCTCGACGTCATGAACGACGAGCAGCGCGCCGAACTGCGCAAGCAACTCCGCGGCGATTCCCGCGAGCCGGTGATCCCGTTCGCCCAGTCCAGCTCGTTGACGCGGGTGTATGCCGTGGCCTCCGGCAAGGGTGGAGTCGGCAAGTCCAGTGTGACCGTCAATCTCGCCGCTGCGATGGCTGCCCGCGGCCTGTCGGTCGGGCTGCTCGACGCCGACATCTACGGGCACTCGGTACCCCGGATGATGGGCACCGCCGACCGGCCCACCCAGGTCGACTCGATGATCCTGCCGCCGGTCGCCCACGACGTGAAGGTCATCTCGATCGCGATGTTCACGCGGGGCAACACCCCCGTGGTGTGGCGTGGTCCCATGCTGCATCGCGCGCTACAGCAGTTCCTGGCCGACGTGTACTGGGGCGACCTCGACGTACTGCTACTGGACCTGCCGCCCGGCACCGGTGACGTCGCGATCTCTGTGGCACAGCTGATTCCCAGCGCGGAGATCCTCGTGGTGACCACACCCCAGGCGGCTGCGGCCGAGGTTGCCGAACGCGCCGGCGCGATCGCCGTCCAGACCCGTCAGCGCATCGCCGGTGTCGTGGAGAACATGGCCGGAATGGTGCTGCCCGACGGCACCACCCTGCAGTTGTTCGGTGAGGGCGGGGGCCGTCAGGTGGCCGAATCGCTCACACGCACCGTGGGCGCCGACGTCCCGCTGCTGGGTCAGGTTCCCATCGATCCACTGCTGGTGTCCGCGGGCGACGACGGTGTCCCGCTGGTGTTGTCCGCGCCCGACTCACCCGCAGCCCAGGAACTGCGCAAAGTCGCCGATGCCCTCTCCAGCCGCAAACGCGGTCTGGCTGGGATGTCGCTCGGCCTGGATCCGGCTGGTCGCTGACCAACAGAAGCGCAGGTTCGGGCCCCTCGCTCAGGTGGCGTCGGGGTCGAACACCGTCCCACTCGGCTTCTGCTGGAGCGGAGCCGGGGGCGATGCCGGCGGCAATGGCTCGTGTGCCTGCTTGTCGTCGAACTTTTTGTCGTCGAACTTTCCGGTGAGGAACGAGTCGTCACCATCGAGCAGGTGTTTGGCGATGGCCGCGCGCGGCGTCATACCCCGCAACTTCTGCAGCTCAGCCAAAGGTTCACGCAGGTCTTCGAACTCCGGACCGAGGTCTTCACGCAGTTGGCTGGTGGCACCGCTGACGTAGTCACGGACCTGGCGCAGTGCGCCAGAGGTCCAGCGGATCGCACCGGGGAGACGTTCCGGGCCGAGAATCACCAGGCCGGCGATCACCAGCACGAGCATCTCGCCCCACCCGATGTTGGCGAACACGATTTACTGCTTTTTCTGGTCGTCGCCGACAGGCGTGATCATGAGGGTGAGCGGACGACCTTCGCGGAGCACCTCGATGGGAACTTCCTGGCCGACGTTCAACTGGCGCACCGCGACCACGAACTCGTCACCGTCAGCCACCTTGCGGTCGCCGATCTTGACCACGACGTCGTTCTCCAGGATTCCGGCCTTCTCAGCGGGGCTGCCCGGACTCACATCGCTGACCTTGGCCCCCGACGCCACACTGTTGCTCACCGAAACCGCGGTCAGCCCCAGCGACGGGTGCACGATCTTGCCGTCCTCGATCAGCTTCTCGGCGACCCGCTTGACCTCGTTGACCGGGATCGCGAAGCCGAGCCCACTGGCACTGTCGGACAAGGACTTTCCTGCGGTGTTGATCCCAATGACCTCGGAGTCCATGTTGATCAGCGGGCCACCGGAGTTGCCGTGGTTGATCGACGCGTCGGTCTGCACACCGTCGATCACGGTGTCGGTGTCAGAGCCCTCTCCGGACAGCGGCACCGGCCGGTGCAACGCGCTGATGATGCCGTGCGTGACGGTGCTGCGCAGTCCGAGCGGGGCACCTGCCGCGATCACTTCCTGACCGACCTGCAGCTTCTCCGAATCGCCCATGCGGGCCACGGTCAGGTGGTCGACATTGTCGACTTTGAGCACCGCGATGTCAGACTTGGGATCACGGCCGACCAGCCGGGCAGGCACGACGGTGCCGTCGTTGAACACGACGCTGAGCTGGTATTCGGCGGGTTTGGCAGCGGCGTCGGAGATCACGTGGTTGTTGGTGACGATGAAACCGGACTTGTCGATCACCACGCCCGAACCCTGGGAGCCATCCGTCTTGCCCTTGGCCTCGATGGTGACCACCGAATCGGCCACCGCGGCGGCGACGGTCGCGAACCGGCCGGCAGGCTGCTCGGGGTTGTTGCCGGTCTCCAGCGTCACCTTCGAGGTGGTGAACGCCTGCACCGTCTCGGCCGTCATCCGGCCCACCACACCGCCGAGCACGCCGACCAGCAGGGCGATCAACCCGAGGGTCGCCAGCGCGAGTATCGAGACTCGGCGGCCGAACAGCACATCGCGCAGGCCCAGCTTGGTGACCGGCTCGGTGCTGACGACCTGTGGCGTCGGCGGCCGTGCCGGGATGCCGAGAGCTACCGCGGCAGCCGGATCCCGCCAGGGGTCGTCGACCTCGTCGTCGCCGTCGGCGTCCCGCTCAGCCTCCAACGCGCCGGCGTCGGCAGGGTGGCGTTGCAGTGAGTACTCACCGGTACGCCCGAAGGCCTCGGCCAACACGGGATCGGGCGGCTGATCCTTCGGTGTGTATTCGCCTTGATCCTGATACTTCGCGGCGCCGAGAAAGGCTCCGTCGACACCGGCCGGTCGCCCAAATGCACGTTGCGATGCCGGGTCGACGGGGGGCCGTTGGACAGCACGGGGCGCCAAGCGGTCATTGTGGCCGGGCTGATCCTGGTTGGCCAACGGGGTACCACTCTCTAATCGGAGCGCCGCCGCAGCCAGATAGCCGGCGCGGGACACTAACTCGCGTCTTGGTCTAGCCTACCGGCGCTTGCGCCGAGCCCGAGTCGGGTCGTCAGCAAACTCCTCTTGCTCCGGCCACTCGGCAGATTGCTGCGGCGCATGGTGCGGTATCTGCGACAACATGCCCAACAATGTATGAGGAATGGAGATCGGGCACGAGTCCCGCAACGCCGCACGCGCCTGCCACTGAGCGTCCACCTCGGCCGCGCATTCGGGGCACAGGGAGAGATGGTGCGCTGCCCGAAGGTGCGCGGTCATCCGAAGCTCGCCGTCCGCGAATGCCGCAATGGCCTCGGTCGACAGGTGCTCGGTGGACCCGAACTGGCGCGGCGCGCCCACCGGCGCATCGTTCTGGGAGGCAAACTGTGCAGGTAGCCAGGAGAATGCACGACGGAACACATGTCCCGGGTCGACCATCACCCAGCTCCTCTCGGGCACATTTAAACCTCACTAGTGAATGTAGCGCGGGACCCGGCCCGAGGCACTCCCGATTGGTCAGGCGGAGCGAGCAGTTTCCGGAGAGTGTTTGGCGAGGTAGTCGCGCAACGCCTGGCGTCCGCGGTGAATGCGGCTACGGACAGTACCCAGCTTGACGCCGAGCGTCGCGCCGATCTCCTCGTAGGACAGCCCTTCGATGTCGCACAACACCACGGCGGCACGAAACTCGGGAGCCAGCGAGTCGAGCGCGGCTTGCAAGTCTGCACCCAGCCGCGAGTCGTGGTAGATCTGCTCGGGGTTGGGGTCGTCGGCGGGCACACGGTCGTAGTCCTCAGGCAGCGCTTCCATCCGGATCCGGCCGCGTCGCCGCACCATGTCCAGGAACAGGTTCGTGGTGATGCGGTGCAGCCAACCCTCGAAGGTGCCGGGCTGATAATTCTGCAGCGACCGGAACACTCGAATGAAGGTTTCCTGAGTCAGATCCTCGGCATCGTGCTGGTTGCCGGACAAGCGGTAGGCCAGCCGGTAGACCCGGTCGGCGTGTTGGCGCACCAACTCGTCCCAGGACGGCATGGCCGCCTGGTCACCGGTCGCGTCGAAGACGGCGGTACCGGTCAGCTCGTCGGACGCCTGCACCCACTCCCCGTCGGTGAATTGCTCAAGATGAGACATCGACACCGGGGCAGGCTGAGATGTGGTGATCAACTGAGATGCGATGGTCGTCGGTTCCTCCTGCTCACAGACCTCTACGTCGCTAACACGCCGAGCAATCTCATTATTCCAAGCCTGCTCCGCTGAGTGCGGGGGGCGGCCGTGTTCCATGCGAGATACCGTTCCCCATGCCGGTGAGGTGGGTATATGAGCAAACTTAACTTTTCCTGAGAATCACCGCGATATACGTCACAGCCTGGGCAAACCAGTCGATTTTGCGGCGGAATCCCCCGACGCCACGGGCGTGTCGCGACTGCCGCGATGGCGACTGGCCTACGCTGCGGGCATGGTCAGCTCCGACGAGACTCCGGGTCAGCCGCACCCCAGCCACGCCGAGGCGATCGTCACGCACGCCGAACGGTCGATCTCCGAGGACGCGATCGTGGCGGCCGCGCGCGAACGCGCCGTAGACATCGGCGCCGGGGCGGTCACGCCTGCGGTCGGTGCGCTGTTGAGCGTGCTGGCGCGACTCACGGGCGGCCGGGCCGTTGTCGAGGTCGGTACGGGCGCCGGGGTCAGCGGCCTGTGGCTGCTCTCGGGCATGCGTGACGACGGTGTGCTCACCACGATCGACGTCGAACCCGAGCATCTGCGGATCGCCAAGCAGGGCTTCAGCGAGTCCGGCGTCGGACCGGGCCGGACTCGCCTGATCGGCGGGCGTGCCCAGGAGGTGCTGACGCGGCTCGCCGACGAGTCCTACGACCTGGTGTTCATCGACGCCGAGCCAGTCGATCAACCACAGTTCGTGACCGAAGGGGTCCGCCTGCTGCGTCCGGGCGGTGCCATCGTCGTGCATCGCGCCGCGCTCGGCGGACGCGCGGGCGACGCGACCGCTCGCGATGCCGAGGTGACGGCGGTACGCGAAGCGGCCCGGCTCATCGCCGAGGACGAGCGGCTCACCCCCGTGCTGATCCCGCTCGGCGATGGCCTACTTGCCGCCGTGCGCGACTGAGTTTTTCCCCGCACCCTTTTCCCGCGAGCAGACAGCCAGGTACTCGACACGCCGCCTTTGGCGTACCGCCGTGTCTGCTCGCCGTCGGTTGGCGATCTTTACGGATTCCTGACGTGCCACACCTTGACGGTGGGCTGAACGCACGTTTAGCGTACTGAACATGCGTTCAGCACAGGAAGATCGAACGACCACGGCGCGGATCCGCGACGCCGCGATCGACCAGTTCGGCCAACACGGCTTCAGTGTCGGCCTGCGCACCATCGCCGAGGCCGCCGGCGTCAGTGCTGCCTTGGTGATTCATCACTTCGGTTCCAAAGACGGCTTGCGCAAGTCCTGCGACGCCTACGTGGCCGAGGCCATCCGCGACACCAAGTCGGAGTCCATGCAGACTTCCGACCCCGCCGGCTGGCTCACCCAGATGGCCGCGATCGAGTCGTACGTGCCTTTGGTCGCCTACCTGGTGCGCAGCATGCAGTCCGGCAGCGACCTCGCGAAATCGTTCTGGCTGAAGATGGTCGAGAACGCCGAGCAGTACCTCGAAGAGGGCGTGCGTACCGGCATCCTCAAGCCGAGCAGGGACCCGCTCGCGCGAGCCCGCTATCTGGCGATCTGCGGCGGCGGCGCGTTCCTGCTCTACATCCAGATGCACGACAACCCAACAGATCTGCGCAGAGTCCTGCACGACTACGGCGAGGAAATGGTGCTGCCGGCGCTGGAGATCTACACCAACGGACTGATGGCCGATTCCACCATGTACGACGCGTTCCTGGCCCAGCGCGAGAAAGGCATCCCGTTCAGCGGCACCCAGACACAGGCACCGCCAGAACCCCAAGGAGTGTGAGATGCACGCACCCGCAATTGAGATCCAGGGTCTGTCAAAGTCTTTCGGCCGAACCAAAGCGCTCGATGGACTCAACCTGAGTGTTGCGTCCGGCGCCGTCACAGGCTTCCTCGGCCCCAACGGCGCAGGCAAGTCCACCACGATCCGCGTGCTGCTCGGCCTGCTCCGCGCCGACGGCGGAACCGTGCGACTGCTCGGCGGCGACCCGTGGGACGACGCCGTGGCGTTGCACCGCAGGATCGCCTATGTGCCCGGCGATGTCACGCTGTGGCCCAACCTCACCGGCATGCAGGTGATCGACTTCCTGACCAGTCTGCGCGGCAACAACATCGACACTCGCAGGCGCGACCAGCTCATCGAGCGCTTCGAGCTGGATCCGCACAAGAAGTCCAGGACCTACTCCAAGGGCAACCGGCAGAAGGTGGCGATCGTCGCAGCCTTCAGCACCAACGCCGAACTCTACATCCTCGATGAACCCACCTCCGGCCTGGACCCGTTGATGGAGAAGGCTTTTCAGCAGTGCGTCAGCGAGGTCTCCGCCCTTGGCGCCGCGGTGCTGCTGTCCAGCCACATCCTCGCCGAGGTGGAGAAGCTGTGCGACAACGTGACCATCATCCGAGGCGGCCGCACGGTGCGGTCCGGCACGCTGAGCCAGCTGCGTCACCTCATGCAGACCACGGTCCAGGTGCGTACCAGCACCGACGGCCAGGTGCTGCAGCGCATACCGTACGTGCACGATTTCGCTGTCGCCGACGGCCATTACCGTTTCTCGGTCGACCGCTGCGATCTCGACAGCACCATGGTCGAGCTGGCCAGTCTCGGCATCCGGGATCTCTCGGTGACCCCGGCATCGCTGGAAGATCTGTTCCTGCGTGAGTACCAACGGGTGTCGTCATGACCACCCCTGCGCTCGACGCACGGTCGTCGTTCGCCGGTACCGCCGACCTGATGCGGTTGGCGGTCCGCCGCGACCGCGTTCGCCTCGGCGTCTGGATCGCCGTCTTGACGCTGATGATGGTGTACGCGCCCAACACCATCAAGTTCGCCTATCCCGAAGAGCAGCAACGCTTATCGCGCGTGGAACTGCTCAAGACGCCCGCCGGGACCATGTTTGGCGGGCCGATGTTCGGTCACAACGAGACCGACCTCGGCGTCATGATGGCCAATGAGCTGATGCTCACGCTGATCATCGCAACCTCAATACTGGCCATCTCCACCGTGATTCGCCACACGCGGACCGAGGAGGAAAGTGGCGCAGCAGAACTCGTACTGTCCTCGGTGGTCGGCAGGCACGCCCGAACCTGCGCCGCGCTGGCCCTGATCGGGGTGGTCAACGCGGTGCTCGCGGTCACCATGACTGTGGCCATGGCCTCGACCGGTTTTGCCGTCGCCGACACCGCCGCGATGTGCGTAGGCATCACTGCGGTGGCGATGGTGTTCGGCGCGATCGCCGCCGTCACAGCACAGCTGTGGCGAACCGCGCGTACCGCCACCGGGGCCGCGATGGGCACGTTGGCCCTGGCCGCACTGGTGCGCGGCGTCGGCGACGTCATCAACAACTCCGGCAGCGCACTGAGCTGGCTCTCCCCGATCGCCTGGGCCCAACAGATGCGGGCATTCGTAGACCTGCGCCGGTGGCCGCTGGGCATGCTGGTGACGCTGACGATGGCGCTCATGCTGCTCGCCGCGACGTTGGAGACCAGAAGGCAGTACGACGACGGCAATCTGCCGTCCACCCGTGAACGCATGGGCGCGCATCGGATTTCGGGACCGTTCCAACTACACATGACCCTGCAGCGGGGCCCGACCGTCGGCTGGGGTATCGGGCTGTTCCTGGCCGGTTTGGCGTTCGGTTCGATGACGAAATCACTGCTGGACGCTGCGCGGACCAACGAGCTCATCGCCCGGGTACTGGCCTCCCAGGGCAACGACGGCGTCTACACGACCATGACGCAGTTCCTGGCCGCCGCGGCATCGGCCTACGTGGTCTCGACCGTGCTGCGGGTCTACGGGGACGAGCAGGCCGGCCTCGGTGAGGCGGTGCTGGCCGGTGCCGTGTCGAGATGGCGTTGGCTACTCGAGGCGGTGGCGTCAGCCGTGCTCGGCTCGGCAGTTTTGATGCTGCTGGCCGGATTGGGCAACGGCCTGGGTGCCGGCATCGTGCTAGGCGAACCCGCCACCGTCGCACGGTTGACGTTGGCCGGGTTGGGATTCGTGCCGGCCATGGCGGTGTTCGCCGCCGTCGCCGCCCTCGCAGTCGCCCTGCGTCGGCCCTGGATCGGTTGGCTGGCTGTCACTTTCGTCGTCGTCGCGCTCTACCTCGGGGCCCTGCTGCGGCTGCCCCGCTGGCTGCTCGACCTGTCCCCGGTCGGCCGGACCACCATACCCAGCCATACTCCGCTTGCGGCGTTGGCTGTAATGATCGTCGCCGCAACGATATTGACTCTGGTCGCAGGCTGGATCTACCGCCACCGCGACGCCGTGTAGTCGGGAGAACGCTCAAGCTCATTGCACAAACCGTGGTATCGGCGGTAATCGGCGTGGTGCTGCTGGGTATCGCGTTGTTCGGGTCGGCCGGCACGTTCGACTATTGGCAGGCCTGGGTTTTCATCGGCGTGTTCGTGGTCGCCACGCTGGCTCCCAGCTTCTACCTGGCAATGAAGGATCCGGCGGCACTGCAGCGCAGGATGCGCGGCGGACCGAAAGCCGAAACCCGGAGAATGCAGAAGGTCATCATCACCATCAGCCTCATCTCGCTCGTCGCGGTGCTCATCGTCAGCGCGGTCGACCACCGGGAGGGCTGGTCGAATGTGCCCACCCCGGTGGTGATTCTCGGCGACGTCCTGGTGGCGGTCGGGTTGATCGTGTCGCTGGGGGTCGTCTTCCAGAACAGGTTCGCTGGTGCCTCGATCCGCGTCGAGCCCGGCCAGCAGGTGGTGTCGACCGGCATGTACGGCGTGGTCCGCCATCCCATGTACGTCGGCAACGTAATCGTGGTGATCGGTATGCCACTGGCTCTGGGTTCGTATTGGGCGCTGTTGGCGGTGTTCGTGACGCTGCCTGCGCTGGCTGTACGCATCACCGACGAGGAGAAGATGCTGCGCGCCGAACTCGACGGGTACGCCGCCTACACCGAGAAGGTGCGGTACCGGCTGATGCCCTACGTGTGGTGACGACGCGACAACGGCCCCGTGGGCCGAGGCCCCCGGCAGATATCCAGGATCAGATCCAGACACCCTTGCCGACGGTGACTACCCCACCGGCACTGACCGCGAAGCGCTCGCGGTCCTTCTCCAGGTCGATCCCCACCATTTCACCCGGCCCCACGACAACGTTCTTGTCCAGGATCGCCTTGCGCACCACGGCTCCGCGCCCCAAGCGGGTTCCTGGCATCAGCACACTGCCCTCGACGATCGCCCCGTCGTCGATCACCACGTTTGACGACACCACCGAATTGCGCACGGAGGCTGCGGAAATAATGCTCCCCGCACCGACCACCGACTCCTGCGCCGAGCCACCGTTGACGAACTTGGCCGGAGCCAGGTTCTCCGATGCGCCACGGATGGGCCAGCGCTTGTTGTACAGGTTGAACACCGGGTGCACCGACACCAGATCCATGTGCGCGTCGTAGAACGCATCCAGGGTGCCCACATCACGCCAGTAGCCGTGGTCACGTTCGGTGGCCCCGGGTACCTCGTTGTTGTTGAAGTCGTACACCGCCGCCACGCCGTCGGACACCAGCCGCGGAATGATGTCACCGCCCATGTCATGGTCGGAGCCGTCCTCGTCGGCGTCGGCCCGGATCGCATCGATGAGCACTTTGGTGGTGAAGATGTAGTTGCCCATCGAAACGAAGGTCTGCTCCGGATCGTCCGGAGTGCCCGGTGGGTCTGCCGGCTTTTCGACGAATTCCCGGATTCGGCCGGAGTCGTCAGCGCCGATGCAGCCGAATGCGCTGGCCTCCGCGCGTGGCACCCGGATACCGGCAACCGTCGCCCCAGCCCCGCTCTCGATGTGAAATTGGAGCATCTGCTCCGGATCCATGCGGTATACGTGGTCGGCGCCGAAGATGATGATGTAGTCCGGATCTTCGTCGTAGATCAGGTTCAGTGACTGATAGATCGCGTCGGCAGATCCGGTGTACCACCGCGGCCCGAGCCGTTGCTGTGCGGGCACCGGGGTGATGTACTCACCGGCCAGCCCGGACAACCGCCAGTTCTGGCTGATATGGCGGTCGAGCGAATGCGACTTGTATTGCGTGAGAACACAGATGCGCAGAAAACGTGCGTTGACCAGATTCGACAGCACAAAGTCGATCAACCGATATGCACCGCCAAATGGAACCGCCGGCTTGGCCCGGTCCGCCGTCAACGGGTACAGCCGCTTACCCTCTCCGCCGGCCAGAACGACGCCCAGCACGTGTGGCAGGTCCTTCATGCTGCAAACCTATCCCGCAGACAAGCAGTGCTGCCAGCCATCGACGCCATTGGTGACCGCTTGCGCACCGCCCGTGATGAATATTCTCAGCATCAGGTTGCCGACAATCCTGCGATCTGACGGACCAGCCGTTACGGTGCCACATATGCGGGTGGCCATGATGACTCGGGAATATCCACCCGAGGTGTACGGCGGTGCGGGAGTTCATGTCACGGAGCTCGTCGCTCAGCTACGTCAGTTGTGTGAAGTCGACGTGCACTGTATGGGTGCACCGCGTGAAGGCGCCATCGTGGCACAGCCCGATCCGGCGCTGCGGGGTGCCAATGCGGCACTGTCGACGCTGTCGGCCGACCTCAACATGGTCAACAGTGCCGAACAGGCGACCGTGGTGCATTCACACACCTGGTACACCGGCATGGCAGGGCATCTCACCGCGCTGCTCTACGGCATCCCCCACGTACTCACGGCGCACTCGCTGGAGCCGATGCGGCCGTGGAAGGCCGAGCAGCTCGCCGGCGGCTACCGGATCTCATGCTGGGTGGAACGCACAGCCGTCGAGGCGGCCGATGCGGTGATCGCGGTGAGTTCGGGGATGCGCAAGGATGTCCTCCGCACGTATCCGGCGCTCGATCCGGCCCGAGTGCACGTGGTGCGCAACGGGATAGACACCGACGTCTGGTTTCCCGCTCCCCCGGAGCAAGAGCAGTCGGTGCTGGCCGAGCTCGGTGTCGACCCGACCCGACCGATCGTCGCGTTCGTCGGCCGCATCACCCGCCAAAAGGGGGTGGCGCATCTGGTCGCCGCGGCACACAAGTTCAGCCCCGACGTGCAGCTGGTGTTGTGCGCGGGAGCACCCGACACGCCGGAAATCGCCGCGGAGATCTCCGGGGCGGTGGCCGATCTGGCCCGCGCACGCACCGGTGTGTTCTGGGTGCAGGAAATGCTGCCGACCAACAAGATTCGCGAAATACTTTCCGCTGCAGTAGTTTTCGTGTGCCCGTCGGTCTATGAGCCGCTGGGCATCGTGAATCTGGAAGCGATGGCATGCTCGACAGCGGTAGTGGCGTCGGACGTGGGCGGCATCCCCGAGGTGGTCGACGACGGACAGACCGGGCTACTGGTGCACTACGACGCGGCCGAACCAGCCGCCTTCGAGGCGGAACTGGCCGAGGCCGTCAACTCGTTGGTGGCCGACCCCGAGCGAGCCGCCGGGTACGGCGTTGCCGGACGCGAACGGTGTATCCGCGAATTCTCGTGGGCCCACATCGCCGAGCAGACGTTGGAGATCTACCGCAAAGTGACGGCATAGAGATTCGGTGTGATCGGTTGCCCGTGGGGCGATCGATCACGCCGACGCACTAACTGCTGGTGACGCCCTTGAGTTCGTCGCCGAGAGCGGCCGCCTCATCCGGGGTCAGCTCGACGACCAGACGCCCCCCGCCCTCCAGCGGTACCCGCATCACGATGCCTCGCCCCTCTTTGGTTGCTTCCAGTGGACCGTCACCGGTCCGGGGCTTCATCGCCGCCATCGAGTGCTCCCTCCAAATGAGCCCGCCCACGTCAGTGGGTCGGGGCCGGCACCGCCCACTCGTTGACGGCACCCGGCACTGAACTGCTACTGAACTACCCCTATTCTTCCCTATGCGCGTCGATGGGTGTGCGAAGACCCGTCGGATGTCTGACGGCGTGCCGTCTGGCGGACCACGGGAACCCAACAGGACGCGACATGGTCATCGACCATTCCCGTGGCCTGCATCAACGCGTACGCGGTCGTCGGCCCGATGAATTTGAAGCCACGCCGCTTGAGTTCCTTGGCCATTGCCGTCGACTCCGAGGTCACCGCGGGCACCTGTGAGAGGTCAGTGGGCCGCGGGCGGGGCGGCGGTGCGAACGACCACAGCAACTCTGTGAGGTCCACATCCAGTTCCGTCACGGCCTTGGCATTGGCGATGGTGGCCAGGATCTTGGCCCGGTTGCGCACGATGCCCGTGTCGTCCATCAGCCGCTGGATGTCAGGGTCGGTGTAGCCCGCGACGGTCGCGGGGTCGAAGCCGTCGAACGCGCGGCGGAAGTT
The DNA here is from genome assembly GCF_000373905.1 of Mycobacterium sp. 155. Taxonomy (NCBI): domain Bacteria; kingdom Bacillati; phylum Actinomycetota; class Actinomycetes; order Mycobacteriales; family Mycobacteriaceae; genus Mycobacterium; species Mycobacterium sp. 155. Next base: position 347,948 of record NZ_KB892705.1, on the reverse strand, counting down.
CTCTCGCTTTCGCAGGATCGTCAGCCAGGACAGGCCGCTCTGGAACGCTTCGAGGCTGACTCGCTCGAACAGTGCCACGGGGTCCCTCAGTGGCTGGCCCCACTCGGTGTCGTGGTAGTCGCGGTACAGCGTGGTGCCCGCAGCAGTGTCGACCGCCCAGCCGCAACGGGTGCGACCGTCGTCGGTCACGGTTCGTCCGATGCGCGAATCTGCCCGGCGGTGGCCGACACCTCGGCATCGTCGTCCTCGGCATCGCCGGCAATCCCGTACGCCGCCCGCAAGGCGGCCAGCTCACCACGCAACCCGTCGAGTTCCTGCCCCAGCCGGTCCAGGACCCAGTCCACCTCGCTGGTCTTGTAGCCACGCACCGCCTGGGCGAATCGCAGGGCATCCACGTCGGCGCTCGTGACGCCGGAGGCCGGCAGGACCGTCGCCGTCGTGCCGCGCGGCAGCGGAGGCAACGTCTCGCCGCGGCCGAAAATCACGCTGCCCACCCCGAACAGCACGATGGCCACCAGTACCAGCACCACCAGGTACAGCAGAATCAATGTCACACCGTCGATACTGCCTCAACCGTCCGACAACGGTCCGCGGGCTAGCGGGGACGCAGGGTGACCATCGGCGGTCGGTCCGCCAGCGACACCGACGACACCCGAGGGGTGAACCCGTCGCCGTCGGCGAAGAACTGCGTGAGCCCGAGGCCGGAGTCGGCGATGCCGCAGCGGGACAGCAGCGTCGCGATCACCTGGCGGCTCATCGAGGCCAGTTCGGTCAGCGGCCGGTTGCGGTGTGTGCGCACGCCCAGGTTCACCTGGGCGATCGCGTCCAGGCCGAGCCGGTCGTAGGCGTCGACCAGCAGGCCGACCTCCACGCCATAGCCCGGTGCGAACGGCACTGAGGTGAGCAGCTCCCGGGTCCCGGCGTACTCGCCGCCGAGCGGCTGCATGACATAGTTCAGCTCAGGCCGCAGCGACGCGAGCAGCGGGCGCGCGACAAGCTCGGTCACCCGGCCTCCGCCGTTGGCGTCCTCACTGCCGCTGATCTTGAGCGGGCGCCGGTAGAACCCCTTGACCAGGTGCACGCCGTCGGTGGTCAGCAGCGGGCCGAGCAGCTTCGGCACGAACATCGGGTCGGGGTCGATCAGGTCGGAGTCGACAAAGGCGATGAGGTCGCCGGTGGTCGCGGCCAGTGACCGCCACAACACCTCACCTTTGCCGGGTTGCGGCGGAATCTCGGGCAGCGCCACTTCGCGGCTGACGACCCGGGCACCGGCCGCGAGCGCGCGGATCTCGGTGTCGTCGGTCGAGCCGGAATCGAGCACGATCAGCTCGTCGACCAAGCCGCCGAGCAGCGGCGTGATGGTCTCGACGACAGATCCGACGGTTTCTTCCTCGTTGAGGGCGGGCAGCACGACCGAGACGGTGCGGCCGGCCTTGGCGGCTTCCAGTCCGGCCACGGTCCATGCCGGACGGTTCCAGCTGCGGTCGGCCAGCCAGCGGTGTCTGGCAACGCCATCGGTGTCTGCCAGTTCGGGCATTAGGGTCATGCCAGTCCCCTCACTGTTCGTGCGGGCGCCCGCACTCCCCGGATCGACGCGACCATCTCCAGCACGCGCCGGGTGGGCCCGACCTCATGCACCCGGAACATCGCTGCACCATCTGCGGCGGCCAATGCCGTCGCGGCGAGGGTGCCCTCCAGGCGCTCAGTCACGTCCACACCCAGAGTCTCCCCGATGAAGTCCTTATTGCTCAGTGCCATCAGGACCGGCCATCCGGTCTTAACAAGATCTTTTACGTGGCGCAACAAACTAAGGCCGTGATAAGTGTTTTTGCCGAAATCGTGGGTCGGATCGATGAGGATCCGGTCCCGAAGGACCCCGGCGGCCACGGCATTGTCGGCGGCCGCGGTCACGTCGGCGATGACGTCGTCGACGACGCCGCGTTCGGTGATGCCGTAATTGACGCGGAACGGCCGGGTACGCGGCACCGCGCCACCGGTGTGCGAACACACCAGACCGGCCCCGAACTCTGCAGCCACCTCTGGAAGCCCTGGATCGGCACCGGCCCACGTGTCGTTGATCAGGTCGGCACCGACCGCACAGGCCTGTTTGGCCACCGCAGAGCGCCAGGTGTCGACGCTGATCAGCTGGTCCGGGTAGACAGACCGCAGCCATTCGATGAACGGCACGACGCGGGCGATCTCCTCATCCGAATCAACCGGGCCGCCTGGACCCGCTTTGACGCCGCCGACGTCGATCACATCGGCACCCTCGGCGATCACCCGATGCACCGCGGCCTTGGCTGCCTCGTCGGTGAACGTCGCACCGCGGTCGTAGAACGAGTCCGGGGTGCGGTTGACGATCGCCATGATCAGTGCGCGGTCAGGGGCCACCGGGCGACCGCAGAAGGTCCGCCCGGGGAGCCCTGACGTCGTCGACACGCCCTCCAGGCTATCGTCGTGCGATTTCCGGCCACTTGGGTCGCTTGCGCGACCGCCGGGCCGTCGCGCAGCTACGGGGCGCAAGCCGCCAGCGCGGAGTCGACGTCGTCGACCACCAGCAGCCGGTTCAGGGCCCCCTCGGACACGTAGCCCGTGTCCACGAGGCCGTGCAGCCACGTCAGCAGACCGTCGTAGTGCCCGAACGGGTCGAGCAGCACCAACGGTTTGTCATGCATGCCCAGGTAGCCCGCGGTCCAGGCCTCGAAGAACTCCTCCAGGGTGCCGATACCGCCGGGCAGCGCGATGAACGCGTCGGAGCGGTCCTCCATCACCTTCTTACGTTCGCGCATCGTGTCGGTGACGATGAGCTCAGCGGCGTCGATATCGGCGAGTTCGCGGTGCACCAGGGCCTTGGGGATGACTCCGACGGTATGCCCGGCGCCGGAGCGCGCAGCCCGGGCCACCGCACCCATCGCCGAGACGTTCCCGCCGCCGGAGACCAGCGCCCAGCCGCGCTTCGCGAGCGCCAAGCCCAGCTGGCTCGCCAGTGCCAACAACTCGGGGTGGGAGGGCCCCGACGCGCAATACACACATACCGCCCATTGGCGGTCAACTTCACCGGACACATACACAACGTAAAGGTTCGGCGTGAACAACGGATTTCCGGCCGGGCGCGATCACTGCGCCCATAAGATCGCGTAGATGGCTGTCGACTGGGTGATCACCCCGCGCGACCGTGCTCTTGACGGCCTCGAGGCCGGCTTGCGCGACCGGTCCGGCGCTGTCCTGATCGGGCCGGACGGGGTCGGGAAAACCTCCCTGGCCCGCTCCGCCGCCGAGCAGCACGGTGCCGACTATCGCCGGGTGGCGTGGGTGACGGGCACCGAATCTGCCGCGAGCATTCCGTTCGCGGCGGTGGACCATCTGATCGAAGTGCCCGTGGTCGGTAAGACCGCCGAGGTGCTGCGGGCGGGACGCCGATCACTGGGCACCGACCTACTCCTGGTGGTCGACGACGCCCATCTGCTGGATCCGCTCTCGGCGGCGCTCGTCTACCAGCTGGCCGTCAGCGGCGCGGCCAAGTTGATCGCCACCGCCACAGCGGAAGGGCCCGAGGAGGTCACCGCGCTGTGGCGGGACGGACTGGTCAACAGGGTCGAGGTGGCGCCCGCCGGTCACGACGACACGCGGCTGGCTGAACAGGTGGCAACATTCATTGCCGACCTGCCCGGTGACGCGCTGCGCACTCTGCGGTATCTGGCCGTGCATGATCCCCTGCCGCTGGCTGTCCTGGTCCCATTGACCGGGGCCGACGCCATCGAGCAGGCCCGTCAATGCGGCGCAGTCCGCATCGAGAACGCCATGGTGGGCTGCGCGCACCCACTGTTCCGCGACGCGGTCCGGGCATCGGTGGGTGGTCCCGCATTACGCCGGCTGCGCACAGCGCTGGTCGAGCGCATGCTGGCGACTCCCGGTTGCAGCGTGGTGGACCAGTTGCGGGTCGCAGTTCTGGCCGTCGACAGCGACCGTCCACAGCCGCCGCTCGAGGTGGCAGCCGCGGCAGCCACCGCACTGCGGCTGGGCGACCTGAACCTGGCCGAGCATCTGGGCCGGACTTCGCTTGCCGCCGGCTTCGAGGCCCGGCTGACGCTGGCCTACGCGCTGGCCTGGCAAGGACGCGGACGCGAGGCCGACGAGGTGCTGGCCGCCGTGAACCCCGCCGAGCTCACCGATGCCCAGCTGATGGCGTGGGCGTTGCCGCGGGCGGCCAATCAGTTCTGGATGCTCTCCGAGCCGGAACGGGCCACCGCCTTTCTGCGGACCACCCGGGACCGGGTGAGCACGCCGCAGGCCCAAACGACCTTGGATGCCCTTTCAGCCACCTTCGCGATGAATGCCGGTGCGCCACAACGCGCTTTGTCACTGGCCGAAGAAGTGCTGGGCAGTGCGGCAGCCGACGACACCGCTGTCGGGTGGGCCGCGTCCGCGGCGACGCTCAGCTGTGCGCGGATGGGCCGTTTCGACGACGTCGAGCCCATGGCGCAGCGTGCCCTGGACGCCGGGCACCCCGGGTTGCTGCGGTTCACCAGCGGGTTCGGGCAGACGACCGCACTGCTGCTGACCGGCCAGCTGAACCGGGCCCAGGAGATGGCGCAGCAGCTGACCGATTTCGCGCAGTTGCAGCAGCCGGGCCGGGCCATCGGCGAGGTGCTGATGTCCGATGTGCTGCTGGTTCGCGGATCTCTGCAGGCCGTGTCCCTACTGCGCCGCGCCACAGCCAATTTGGCGCCGACCGGATACTCTTGGGGGCCATTGGCGTGGATGTTGTTGGCGCAGGCGCTCGGTCAGCACGGGATGCCGATGGAGGCCGCAAAGGCGTTGTCCCGGGCAGAATCCCGGCACGGACTCAAATCCATGCTGTTCGCGCCGGAATTGGGACTGGCCCGGGCATGGACGTGTCATGCCCGCAAGGACAGGGCCGGTGCCATCGCCGCCGCGCGCGATGCCGCCCAGGCCGCCGAACGCGGTGGCCAGACCGCGGTGGCGTTGCGCGCGCTGCACGATGCCGTGCGGCTGGGTGACACCGAGGCTGTCGACAACCTGACCCGGATCGGGTTGGACTGCGTGTTCAGCAGGATCACCATGGACCACGCGCGCGCCCTCGCGGCTGACGACATCCTTGCGCTGCACGATATTTCGCTGCGATATCACGACCTGGGGATGTCGGCGGCCGCCAATGACGCTGCCCGCCAAGCCATTGCGGATCGGCCGTAGAGCCGGTAGTCGGTACGCACGATCCGAAGGACCGAGATGACGCAGTTCAACGCAGACATCAGCGCTGTGGCTGGTCTGGGCCGACAACTCGATGATGTCAGCTCGTCGGCAAGCAATGTGCTCGATGACGCGCAGGGCAGTGTGTCCAACAGCCCGGCCCGTCCCACGTGACTTCACACGGTGCTCAATTCACTACATGGTGCTCAATTCGCCGTCAGCGAGGCGCAACCAGCGGTCGATGTCGATGGTCTTGAGGAACCGTTCGTCGTGGCTGACCACCACGAATGCACCCCGGTAGGCGTTCAGCGCCGATTCCAGCTGCCCGATGCTCACCAGATCGAGGTTGTTGGTGGGTTCGTCGAGCAACAGAAGCTGCGGTGTGGGTTCGGCGTAGAGCACACACGCCAGCGTCGCCCTCAGTCGCTCGCCACCGGACAGCACGCCGACGGGTAGGTCGATCCGGTCACCACGAAACAAGAACTGCGCCAACAGATGCATCCTGCGGGTATGGGACAGACTGGGCGCCGCTTCGGCAAGGCTCTCGGCCACGGTCCGCTCAGGATCGAGCAGATCGAGCCGCTGCGACAGGTAAGCGATCCGACCGTCGGCCCGCTGCACCGTCCCGGCGCCCGGCTGCGTCCCGTCGACGATCCGCAGCAACGTCGACTTACCGGCGCCGTTGGGTCCGGTCAGCGCAATGCGCTCCGGTCCGCGTATCGCCAGATCGATTCCATTGCCGACAAACAACTTCCGACCATCACGCTGTACCTGCAGACCGTGGGCCGCGAACAGCGTGCGCCCGGCGGGCACTGTTGTGGCGGGTAGGTCGAGGACGATGACCTTGTCGTCCCGCAATGCCCGTTCGGCGTCGTCCAACCGTGCTTTCGCATCGTCCACGCGACGGGCGTGCACCTCGTCGGAGCGGGCCGAGGATTCCTGGGCATCGCGCTTGAGTTTGCCTGCAACGATTTTCGGCAGCCCAGCGTCTTTGACGTTGCGGGCCGCGTTGCCGGCTCGGCGCGCTGAGCGTTCCCGAGCCTGCTGCATCTGACGCTTCTCCCGCTTGAGTTGTTGCTCGGCGCTGCGGATGTTGCTTTCAGCGAGCTCCTGGGCCGCCTGGGCCGTCTCCTGATAGACGGTGAAATTACCGCCGTAGAACACGATGTCGCCGCGGTACAGCTCGGCGATCTGATCCATGCGGTCCAGCAGCACGCGATCGTGGCTGACCAGCAGCAGGGTGCCGCCGAAATCATCGAGGGCAGTGTAAAGGCGTTGACGTGCATCGAGATCCAGGTTGTTGGTGGGCTCGTCGAGCAGTAGCACATCGGGCCGTTTCAACAGTTCGGCGGCCAGCCCCAGCGTCACCACCTCTCCGCCGGACAGCGAGCCCAGCGGGCGGTCCAACGCCACACCCTTCAACCCGAGCCGGTCCAGCTGGGCCCGGGAACGCTCCTCGATGTCCCAGTCCTCGCCGATCGCGGTGAACACCGCCTCGCCGGCGTCACCGGCGGCCAGCGCCGCCAGCGCGTCGAGCGCCGGCGCGACCCCCAGCACATCCGCGACGGTCAGGTCGGCGACGAACGGCAGGGTCTGAGGTAGATAACCGACGGTGCCGGCCACCGTCACCGATCCTGCCGATGGCAGGTATTCAGCGGCGATCAGCTTGAGCAGCGTGCTCTTACCGGCGCCGTTGGGCGCGACAAGTCCGGTGCGGCCGGGGTCGATGGTGAATGACAGATCCGAGAACAGCTCGGTGTGATCGGGCCACACGAATGACAGGTGGGAAAAGACAATAGACATGCTGGAACTCCAGGGTGATCGGGAACGAATCGACTCTCTGGTTCACCCAGAGATGTCGTCTCCCAGCATGTTTTCGGCCCACCTCGATCGACAGCAGTACGAAACCCACAGTACTCAGGGGCGCAACCAATTATCCGGTTCAGGAGTGGCCGCGAAGCCGATCCAGCTGTCGCCGTTCACGTTTGGTGGGCCGGCCGGCTCCTCGATCGCGGACCGGCACGGCGGCCACGGTCTCCTTGGGTGGGGGCGGCGGGCTGCGGTCGATCAGGCATTCCGACGCGACCGCGGCGCCCACCCGTTTGGCGATCGGACGCAGGACCTCCACGATGCGCTCGCGTCCGTCGAGCCGTACCCGGACCTCGTCGCCCGGCCCCACGAGCTGCGCCGGTTTGGCGGTGATGTCGTTGACCCGGACGTGTCCGGCCCGGCACGCAGCCGCCGCCACGGACCGGGTCTTGGCGATCCGTACGGCCCAGATCCAGCTGTCGACGCGAACGCTGCTCATCGACTCGTCAGATAACGGCGCAGCATGTCGGTAACCGCGGTGATCTGCGCAGTCTCGACTCGCTCATCGACCTTGTGCGCCAAATTCGGATCGCCCGGCCCGTAGTTGACCGCGGGAATGCCCATCGCCGCAAACCTGGACACGTCTGTCCAGCCGTACTTCGCCCGCACCGCTCCCCCGGCCGCGGCCACCAGCGCCGCTGCGGCGGGCTTCGTCAGGCCAGGCAGGGCCCCGGCCGCCGCATCGGTCAGCTCGATCGACACGTCGAGCCCGTCGAACACCTCCTGTACATGGGCAAAGGCCTGTTCCACACTGCGATCGGGGGCGAAGCGGAAGTTGACCGTCACCGAGGCGGCGTCCGGGATCACGTTGCCGGCGATCCCGCCGTCAATCCGGACCGCAGAAAGTCCTTCGCGATACCCGCAGCCGTCGATGTCGACGCTGCGGGCCTGATAGCCGCCCAATCGGTCCAGCACCGCACCCAGCTTGTGAATCGCGTTGTCCCCCAACCACGACCGCGCGGAATGGGCGCGCGTGCCGGTGGCGCCGAGGACGACGCGGATGGTGCCCTGGCAACCGGCTTCGATATAGCCTCCGGACGGCTCCCCGAGGATCGCGACATCTGCGGACAGCCATTCCGGCAGCTCGCGTTCGATACGTCCCAGGCCGTTGGCGCTCGCCTCGATCTCCTCGCAGTCGTACATGACCAGGGTGATGTCGTGGGCCGGCTCGGCGATGGTGGCGGCCAGGTGCAGGAAGACGGCATCGCCCGATTTCATGTCGGACGTGCCGCAGCCGTACATCTCGCCGCCCACGAGGCGGCTGGGCAGGTTGTCCGCGGCGGGCACGGTGTCGATGTGGCCGGCCAGCATCACCCGCGACGGCAGGCCCAGGTGCGTGCGGGCCAGCACAGCGTCACCGCTGCGGATCACCTCGAAGGACGGGGCCTGGACGCGTAGCGCGGCCTCGATCTCGTCGGCGATGCGCTGCTCGTGACGGGACTCGCTGGGGATGTCCACCAGCGCGGCGGTCAGTGCGATCGGATCGGCACGCAGATCTAGCGATGAGCCACTTGCGTGAAGAGCCGAAGAGTGCGCCACAGTCCTCGAGGCTAGTCCAGTACCGTGTAGCTCCGTGACTGCCGCATCTGGCGTCGGCCTGGCCACCATCGCCGCCGACGGAACCGTCCTGGACACCTGGTTTCCCTCGCCCGAGCTGACTGCTGCCGGTGAGGCCGGCACGGTGCAGCTGACCGGTGCTGACGTGCCGGCCGAGTTCGAGGGCCTGACCGGCGCCGACGCCGACCGCGGGGTCGACGTGGTGGCCGTACGCACGACGATCGCCGACCTGGCCGACAAGCCGGCCGACACCCACGACGTCTACCTGCGGCTGCACCTGCTCTCGCACCGGCTGACCAAGCCGCACGAGGCCAACCTGGACGGCGTCTTCGGCCTGCTGGCCAACGTGGTGTGGACCAACTTCGGCCCGTGCGCCGTGGAAGGCTTCGAAACCGTCCGGGCCCGCTTGCGTCGTCGCGGCGCGGTGACCGTCTACGGCGTGGACAAGTTCCCGCGGATGGTGGACTACGTGACCCCGGCCGGCGTACGGATCGCCGACGCTGATCGTGTCCGCCTCGGCGCTCATCTCGCCTCGGGCACCACGGTCATGCACGAGGGCTTTGTGAACTTCAACGCCGGCACGCTGGGAACCTCGATGGTGGAGGGGCGTATCTCGGCCGGTGTCGTCGTGGACGACGGCTCCGACATCGGTGGTGGCGCCTCGATCATGGGCACCCTCTCCGGTGGCGGCAAAGAGGTCATCTCGGTCGGCAAGCGTTGCCTATTGGGCGCCAACGCCGGGCTGGGCATCTCACTCGGCGACGACTGCGTCGTCGAGGCCGGGCTCTATGTCACCGGTGGCACGAAAGTCACCGCTGCTGACGGGCAAACCGTCAAGGCCAGGGAACTCTCGGGCGCGAACAACCTGCTGTTCCGGCGCAATTCGTTGTCGGGCGCGGTCGAGGTCGTCAAGCGCGACGGCACCGGCATCACGCTGAACGAGGCGCTGCACGCCAACTGACCACGTTCGACAACGGGCTGCGACCCGGACCTGAGCGTCCTATGCTCATATGCATGAGTAGCGATACGAACACTGAATCCACGGGCTGCGGTAACCCGGACTGCACATGTGAGAACTGCACCTGCGGGTCCGACTGCACCTGCGGTTCTAAGTAGCACAAGCCCGCACTCGCTAAGGCGTCACCCGCAGCATCACCACACCGTGGCCCGGGACCTGCCGTTCGATGGTGCCGGAGACGACGCTGTCGGTGTGCTGCCACAGATCACGCACAGTCGCGTGGGTACGGCCGTCCAGACCAATGGCGTCGAGTGCGGTTCGGACGGTCTGAGCCTGTGTCGACTGGTTGAACAGTGCCACGGCGACGGCGCCGTCGGCGAGCCGTTTGACCACCACCCGCGGGTCGCTGTTGAGCGGCTGCCCCTGCACCATCAGCGGGTCCTGGTCCACGGCGATCACCTCCCGGTTGGTCAGGATGTCGCGAGTCTGGTCGGTCATATCGCGAATGTCGTTGCCGGCCAACAGGGGTGCGGCCAACATCGCCCACAGCGAGAAGTGGGCGCGCTGCTCGGCAGCGGTCAGATCAGGACGCGGAGCACCCAACGCCATGGTCGGATGGCCGACCGAGAACTGCTTCCAGCCGATACCGACCACGAGCATGTCGGGATCGTTGACGTGGCTCGAATTGCTACGTGATGCAAGCGAACCCGCCTCGGCGAACGCCTGGGCCACGCCCGCGAGCCCTTCCTGCCACAGCGCGGCGTCACCCCACGCCGGCACCAGGTCCACGGCGTCGCGGGTGACGTCGGCGATGTGCGACCAGTCGTACTCCAGCCCGGCGACCGGGTCACCCGAGCTGTTCGGGTTGATGCTGTAGACGATGTGACGTCCGGTGGCGCGCAACGCATTCCGCATGGCCGTGAAGTACCGCACCTGATCCTCGTGACCGGCCGCGAGCCGACACCAGTCGTACTTCAGATAATCGACACCCCAGTCGGCGAACGTCTTCGCGTCGGTCTGCTCGTGGCCCGCACCGCCTATCCGGGGATCCTGACCGCACCCCTGGTTGAACGGGCTGTGATAAATCCCCAGCAGTAGGCCGCGGTCGTGCGCGTATCGGGCCAGCGCAGCGATGCCATGCGGGAAGCGGCCGGGATCGGCCCGCAACGAGCCGTCACCGGCTCGGGTCGGCGCCGCCCAGCCTGCGTCGAGGTTGACGTAGCGGTAGCCGGCGTCCCGCATGCCCGACGACACCATCGCGTCGATCGTCTCGTGCACCGTCTGCTCTGTCAGCGCGATCCCGGAGTTCCAGGAGTTCCAGCCCAATGGTGGCAGCTGCGGTTGCGACGCCGGACTGGGCGTGCTGCAGGCGGCGAGCAGACCGGTGCACACCGCCAGGCGAGTCAGTCGGCGCATGTGGCCATGGTGGCATCGCCGCCTGGCAACTACCCGAAAGCCCTCACCGCGCCGCAAGAATGCAGAACTCGTTGCCTTCGGGGTCGGCGAGCACCACCCAGGTCTGCTCTCCCTGACCGATGTCGACGCGACGGGCGCCCAGACCGATCAACCGGTCGACTTCGGCCTGCTGATCGTCAGGCGTGAAGTCGAGGTGCACGCGGTTCTTGACCACCTTGTCGTCGGGCACCGCCACGAACAACCACGTGGGGCCGGCACCCGCAGGCGGTGTCAGCACCACGTACCCATCGGAATCGGCATGCTGCGGCCAGCCGAGCGCCTGCGCCCACCACGCACCCAGCGCCTCGGGTTCATGGGCGTCGATGCAGATCTCGGAGAACCTCAATGCCATTGCACCAGTTCCTTTTTCAGCACCTTTCCCATCGCGTTGCGTGGCAGGTGGTTCACCAGCCGCACCTCACGTGGACGCTTGTGGATCGAAAGCTGCTGCGCCACAAAGTCGATCAACGCGGCGGGCTGGGCGTCGCCGACGACGAACGCCACGATCCGCTGACCCAAGTCCTCGTCGGGGATCCCGACCACCGCGACTTCGTGCACGCCGGAGTGACCGAGCAGCACCGTCTCGATCTCGCCGGCGCCGATGCGGAAGCCACCGGACTTGATCAGATCGACCGATTCACGGCCGACGATGCGGTGCATGCCTTCAGCATCGACGACCGCGACATCACCGGTGCGGTACCAGCCGTCGGCATCGAAGGCGGCGGCGGTAGCGTCAGGCCGGTTGAGGTAGCCGTCGAACACCATCGGGCCCTTGATCTGCAACTGCCCGATGGTTTCGCCGTCCCGCGGCACGAGCGCACCGTCCTCGTCGACCAACCGGGTCTCCACACCCGCCAGGGGCAGGCCCACCCAGCCGGGCCTGCGCTCGCCGTCGACCAGGGTGCTCAGCGTGATCAGCGATTCGGTGCTGCCGTAGCGCTCCACCGGGGCATGTCCGGTCAGCCGCACCAACTCGTCGAACACCGGGACCGGCAAAGGCGCACTGCCCGATACCAGCAGCCGGGCCGACGACAACGCCAGCGCGGAGTCGAGGTCCTTGACCACCCGCGACCACACCGTGGGCACCCCGAAGTACAACGTGCCCTGCGCCTCGGCATACGCCGCCGGCGTCGGTTTTCCGGTGTGTACGAACCGGTTTCCGATCCGCAGCGAGCCGAGCAGCCCCAGCACCAGGCCGTGCACATGGAACAGGGGCAGACCATGCACCAGGATGTCGTCGGCTGTCCAATGCCATGCCGCGGCCAGCGCGTCGATGTCGGCGGCGATGGCTTGTCTGGTTATCGGCACGCCTTTTGGCGGGCCGGTGGTGCCGGAGGTGTACATGATGATGGCGGTCGATTCCGGCGCCGGCTCGGCGTAGCGATGCCAGGACCGCGCATGCACCCGAACCGGTATGTGCGGCAACCCTTCCATTTCCTCAGGCACTTCTCCCAGCCACGCTTGGGCTCCGGAGTCAGCGAGAATGTGGCGGCGCTCGGCGGCTCCGACATCTGCGGGTACCGGGATGACCGGCACGCCCGCGATCAGGCAACCGGTGATCGCCAGCACGGTGCTGACGGTCGGCGTGGCCAGCACGGCAACCCGCCGGGCGGAGGCCACGCGTTCGGCCACCGACGTCGCGGCGCCGATCATGTCACTTCGACTGAGCACAGCACCGTCGATACGGACGGCGTCGTCGATGTCGGCACCGGCAGCGACCGCTGCGGGGTTCAAGGAGGCCAGCAGCACGCCTGTGAGGCTACCCCGGCACACCAGCTCCATCGGTGATACTGGGCCGATGGGTGTTATCCGCCAACTGCAGTCACGTGAGGTCTATCGGAACGACTGGATGGCGTTGCGCGAGGACACCATCCGCCGTCCGGACGGCACCGAAGGCATCTACGCCGTCATCGACAAGCCGGTGTATGCGCTGGTCATCGCGCGCGAGGAGGAGCGGTATCACCTCGTCGAGCAGTTCCGGTATCCGTTGGGGCTGCGGCGCTGGGAGTTCCCGCAGGGCACCGCGCCGGGACGGCTGGATCTCGATCCAGATGCGCTGGCCCACCGGGAGCTGCGCGAGGAGACCGGGCTGCGGGCAAGCAGCATGGAGCGGCTCGGCCAGCTTGATGTAGCTGCCGGGATGAGCAGCCAGCGCGGTTGGGTGTACCTGGCCACCGGCCTGAGCGAGGGTGCGCACGAACGCGAACACGAGGAACAGGACATGCACAGTGCCTGGTTCGAGCGCGCCGAGGTGGAGCGGATGATGCGCGACGGCGAGATCACCGATGCCCAGTCGCTCGCGGCATGGGCGTTGCTCCTGCTCAATGAGCGCCCGACCGGTTAGCGTGAACGCCACCATGAGAAGGCGAGCGGCTGTCGGCATGTTGATCCTCGCGGCGTTGACCGCCGTGCCGACAGCCCATGCCGCCAACCAGGTGTGGAACGGCCGGTACTCGCTGGTCCGGTACGCGGCTCAGAAGACGGGCACCAGCCTTGCCGCCAGGCAATCCGAGCCGACCTTCAGCGACGTGTACACGTTTTCCACCGATTGTTCTTCGGGCACCTGTATTTCGACCGTGCTCGACGGCCCTACCCCGAAGAACCCCACGCTGCCCCTGCCGCCCCGCTACACCTGGGACGGCAGCCGCTGGGTGCACATCTACGACTGGCAGTGGGATTGCTATATGGGAGAAGGGGTTCCGAAGGTATGGGCGCCGGCCCGGTCGTGGGCGTATTACGCGCCACAGCCCGACGGAACCCTGCGAGGCACCTGGCTCACCCAGATCGCCGGCGGCCCGTGTGGTGGCACTGTGCTGATGGACGTGGCGGCGTTCCCGGCCTGAGCGATCGCACACTCGTGGGGGTGCGACCGCGCGCGAACCGCTGACGTTTTGCGGCGCGGCGGGCAGCAGACACGCACGGTCGCGGTGCTCTGGCTAACGACGCTCGACTAACGCGCGCAGGAAGAACCCGAAATTGGCCGGACGTTCGGCGAGCCTGCGCACGAAGTAGCCGTACCACTCGTTGCCGAACGGGACGTAGATCCGGACGTGGTTGCCGGCGTCGGCCAGCCGGCGCTGCTCGGCGTCCCGAACGCCGTACAGCATCTGGTACTCGAAACCATCTACCTCCCGGCCGAATTCGCGGGCCAGGACCGGAACGGTGTCGATGATCTCCGGATCGTGCGAGGCCACCATCGGGTATCCGGATCCGGCCATGAGGATCCGCAGGCAGTTCAGGTACGAGCGGGTGACGTCTGCGGCGTCGCGGTAGGCCACCGTCGCGGGTTCGTCATAAGCACCCTTGCACAACCGAATCCGGGCACCGGCCTCGGCGAACTCGCGACAATCAGCCTCGGTCCGATGCAGGTAGGCCTGCAAAACCGTGCCGAGCCAATCGAATTCGGTGCGCAGGTCACGCACGATCGACAGGGTGGAGTCAGTGGTGGTGTGGTCCTCGGCGTCGACGGTCACCCAGGCGCCGACGTCGCGGGCCTTGGCACAGATCGTGTGTGCATTCTCCAGAGCGATCTTCTCCCCGTCGCGGGGTAGCGCCTGCCCCAGCGCGGACAGCTTCAGCGACACCTCCAGCGGCCGCACCGAAGACGCGGCCTCGTCGCGCTCGCCGAGCGAGTCGAGCAGCGCCAGGTAAGCCTTGACGGTCTGTGCGGCATCCTCGACGCGGGTGGTGTCCTCACCGAGGTAGTCGATGGTGGCCAGGCGGCCCGAAGCGCGCAGCGCGGCTACGGTATCCACTGCGTCGGGGATCGTGTCGCCTGCGACGAAACGGTCCACGACGCTGCGGGTGATCGGAAGCCGTTCCGCGGTTCGCCGCAGTCGCGCAGAGCGGGCAGCGGCGAGGATTGCCGGCCGGGCGACCCGCTGGAACGTCGACTCCAAAGCTCCTCGCGTGCGCGCCATGTCACGACTCCATGTGAGGGTAGGTGTGGTTGGTGGGCGGAACGAAGGTCTCCTTGATAGAACGGGCGGAGGTCCAGCGCAGCAGGTTCAGCGCCGAGCCTGCCTTGTCGTTGGTGCCCGAGGCCCGAGCTCCCCCGAACGGCTGCTGGCCGACCACGGCGCCGGTGGGCTTGTCGTTGATGTAGAAGTTACCCGCAGCGTTGCGCAGCCGGTCCTGCGCGGCGACAACGGCGGCACGATCGTCGGCGATCACCGCGCCGGTCAGTGCGTACCGCGACCCGGTGTCGACGACACCGAGGATCCGCTCGTACTCACTGTCCGGGTAGACGTGCACCGACAGGATCGGGCCGAAGTACTCGGTGGAGAACGCCTCGTCGGTCGGGTCGTCGGACAACAGAACGGTGGGACGCACGAAATAGCCTTCGCTGTCGTCGTATTCACCGCCGACGGCAATGGTCACCCCGGCCGCGCTCTTGGCACGCTCGATGGCCTTGACGTTCTTGGCGAACGCCCGACTGTCGATCACCGCGCCCCCGTAGTTGCTCAAATCGGTGACGTCGCCGTAGGTCAAAGCCTCGGTGGCCGACAGGAAATCGTCGCCCATCCGCTGCCACACCGATCGCGGGATGAACGCCCGCGACGCGGCCGAACACTTCTGGCCCTGGTAATCGAAGGCGCCGCGAATCAGCGCCGTGCGCAGCACATCCGGGCGCGCCGAGGTGTGTGCGACGACGAAGTCCTTGCCGCCGGTCTCGCCGACCAGCCGCGGATAGGTGTGGTAGCGGTCGATATTGGTGCCCACCTCGCGCCACAGGTGCTGGAACGTGGCCGTCGAGCCAGTGAAGTGGATACCGGCCAGCCGCGGATCGGCAAGGGCCACATCGGAAACCGCGATGCCGTCGCCGTTGACCAGGTTGATCACGCCGGGCGGCAGGCCCGCGGCTTCCAGCAACTGCATCGTCAGGTATGCGGCGAAGGCCTGGGTGGGCGACGGCTTCCACACCACGGTGTTGCCCATCAGGGCCGGTGCGCTCGGCAGGTTGCCTGCGATCGCAGTGAAGTTGAAGGGCGTGATGGCGTAGACGAAGCCTTCCAGCGGCCGGTGGTCGGTGCGGTTCCACACCCCGGGGCTGCTGATGGGCTGCTCGGCGAGGATCTGACGGGCGAACTCCACGTTGAACCGCCAGAAGTCGATCAGCTCGCAGGGTGCGTCGATCTCAGCCTGGTAGGCCGACTTCGACTGACCCAGCATGGTGGCCGCGGCGATTTTCTCCCGCCACGGGCCCGATAGCAGGTCGGCGGCGCGCAGGAACACCGCGGCGCGCTCGTCGAACGGCAGCGCCGCCCAATCGTTCTTTGCGGCCATCGCGGCCTCGATCGCCGCGGTGGCGTCGGCATGCTCGGCATTGGTGAAGGTGCCGAGTCGGGCCGAGTGGCGGTGCGGCTGCACCACGTCGATGCGCTGGCCGTTGCTCATGCGGCGGGCACCACCGATGACGTGCGGCAGGTCGATCGGGGCGGCGGCGAGCTCGGCGAGTGCTGCGGTCAGCCGGGTGCGTTCACCCGAGCCTGGGGCGTAGTCGTGGATCGGTTCGTTAGCTGGCAGCGGCACGTTGGTGATGGCATCCATAGGCTTAAGAATCCTCGACGTGATCCACGCAACCCTTGTCCGATCCGACAACACTTTAACTAACGACCAGTACGATCGGACAACATGGTGGAAGCGGGTGTCAGCCTCGGCCAACTGCTGTTGGCACTGGACGCCACCTTGGTCCAGCTGGTCCAGGCACCGCGAGGGATGGATCTGCCGGTCGCCTCGGCGGCGCTCGTCGATTCCGACGACGTGCGGTTGGGCCTGGCGCCGTCTGCCGGGTCGGCCGACGTGTTCTTCCTGCTCGGCATTCCCGATGCCGACGCCAGAAACTGGGTGGAGCAGCAGATCGCCCGTCGGCCACCGACTGCGATCTTCATCAAGGAGCCGTCGGCCGCCGTGGTGGCCCGGGCGACCTCAGCCGGCACCGCGGTGGTGGCCGTCGACCCGCGGGCCCGGTGGGAACGGCTGTACCGGCTGGTCAACCACGTCTTCGAACACCACGGTGACCGGGAATCCGAGGACTCCGGCACCGACCTGTTCAGCCTCGCGCAGTCGATCGCCGACCGTACTCACGGGATGGTCAGCATCGAGGATGCCCAGTCGCACGTGCTGGCGTACTCGGCGTCCAACGACGAGGCCGACGATCTGCGCCGGTTGTCGATCCTGGGCCGAGCCGGACCGCCTGAACATCTGGCCTGGATCGCACAGTGGGGCATTTTCGACGCGATCCGCGCGAAACCGGAAGTCGTGCATGTTGCCGAGCGTCCCGAGCTCGGGCTGCGGCCCCGCTCGGCGATCGGGGTCTTCCTGCCGTCGGCCGATGAGCGCCGCGCTCCCGCATTCGCCGGGACGATCTGGGTGCAGCAGGGCAGCCGGCCCCTGGCCGACGACGCCGACGACATGCTGCGCGGTGCGGCGGTACTGGCCGCCCGCATCATGACGCGGCTGGCGGCGACACCTTCGACCCACATGGTGCGGATCCAAGAACTGCTCGGCCTGCGGCCCGGTGACGGCCCACCCGACATCGACCTCATCGCGCGCGAGCTCGGCATCGCCATCGACGGCCGGGCCGCGCTGATCGGATTCGACGGCAGCGCCGTGGGCGCCAAATTGGCCGGCGACGCCGTAGGCGCCAAACTAGCCGACGTACTGTCGTTGAGCGCCAGCGCTTTTCGTCAGGATGCTCAAGTCGCGTCGGCGCATACTCGGGTCTACGTGCTGTTCCCCAGCACCGGGAAACCGGCCGCGGTGACCTCCTGGGTCCGCGGCACCGTGGCGGCGCTGCGCAACGAATTGGGCCTGGAATTGCACGCCGTCATCGCCAGCACGGTCAACGGACTCGCCGGCGCCGCGACCGCGCGCCTCGAGGTGGACCGGGTGCTCGACAGTGCCGAGCGCCACCCGGGGGCGCTGGGACAGGTCACGTCGCTGGCCGAGGCGCGCACGACGGTGCTACTCGACGAGATCGTCACGGCGATCGCCGCCGACGAACGGTTGATCGACCCGCGCGTGCGGGCTCTGCGGGACAACGATCCGGTCCTCGCCGACACCCTGCGCGCCTACCTGGACAGCTTCGGCGATGTCGCGACCGCAGCGCAGTGGCTGCACGTGCATCCCAACACGGTGCGCTACCGGGTGCGGCGCATCGAGCAGCTACTGGCTACCGCGCTCACCGATCCCGATGTGCGGCTGCTGCTTTCGCTGAGCCTGCGAGCAACTCAGCCGTGAACGATCAGCGAAACGCCGATTGCCCGGTCAGCGCACGTCCGATGGACAGCATGTGCATCTCGCTGGTGCCCTCGTAGGTGAGCACCGATTCCAGGTTGTTGGCGTGACGCAGCGGCGAGTACTCCAGCGTGATGCCACTGGCGCCCATGATGGTGCGGGATTCGCGGGCGATGGCCAGCGCCTCCCGCACGTTGTTGAGCTTGCCGAGGCTGATCTGGTCGGGAGTGACCCCGCAGGAGTCCTTGAGCCGGCCGAGTTGCAGCGCGAGCAGCATGCCCTTGCCGAGCTCAAGGGTCATGTTGGCCAGCTTCTCCTGGGTCAACTGGTAGCCGGACAGCGGGCGGTCGAAGACCTCGCGCGCGCCGGCGTAGTCGATCGCGGCCTCCAGGCTGTCACGCGCGGCGCCCACCGCGCCGAACACGATACCGAACCGGGCCTCGTTCAGGCAGGACAGCGGGCCGCGCAGGCCGATGGCCTTGGGCAACTGAGCCGACGCGGGCAGCCGGACGTCGTCGAGCACCAGTTCCGAGGTGACCGAGGCGCGCAGCGAGAGCTTCTTGTGGATGACGTTGGCGCTGAAGCCGGGGGTGTCGGTGGGCACCAGGAAGCCGCGGATGCCGTCGTCGGTCTGCGCCCACACGGTGGCCACGTCGGCCACGTTGCCGTTGGTGATCCACATCTTGGTGCCGGACAGGATCCAGTCGTCCCCGTCGCGCCGGGCGGCGGTGCGCATCCCGCCGGGGTTGGAGCCGAAGTCGGCTTCGGTGAGGCCGAAGCAACCGATGGCGTCACCGCTGGCCAGCCGAGGCAACCACTCTTGCTTCTGTTCCTCAGAACCCCAGCGGTGGATCGAGAACATCGACAGCGAGCCCTGCACCGAGACGAAGCTGCGCAATCCGCTGTCCCCTGCCTCGAGCTCAAGACAGGCCAGACCGTAGCTGACGGCGTTGGTGCCGGCGCAACCGTAACCCTGTAGGTGCATGCCGAGCAGGCCGAGCTCGCCGAACTCCTTGGCGAGTTCCCGGCCGGGCAGCTCACCCCGCTCGAACCATTCGGCGAGGTTGGGGCGCAGCCGCGTGTCGACGAATCGGCGCACGGTGGCCGCGATGTCGCGTTCGTCGTCATCGAGCAGGGTGTCGATGCCGAACATCTCGAGCGGCCGCAGGGTCTTGGGCGCGGTCGGGGTGGTCGTCGTGCTCATGGCTGAAACTCTACGAGCCGAAGCCTGTTTCTCCGCCGAGGGTTCAGGTGGGGTCAGGCGAGGCGTGCGACGGCCGCGTCGATGCGTTCGTCGGTTGCCGTCAACGCGACCCGAACATGCTGCGCGCCGGCCGGACCGTAGAACTCGCCCGGCGCCACGAGGATGCCGCGTTCGGCCAGCCACGCGACGGTGTCACGGCAGGGTTCGCCGCGACTCGCCCACAGGTACAGCCCGGCTTCGGAATGCTCGATCGCGAACCCGGCCGAGCGGAAGGCAGGCAGGAGCACCGCACGGCGACGTGCATACCGATCGCGTTGCGCGGCTTCGTGTTCGTCGTCGTCGAGAGCGGCCACCATGGCGGCCTGCACCGGTGTCGGGACGATCATGCCGGCGTGCTTGCGCACCGCCAGCAACTCGGCGACCACCGCCGGATCCCCGGCGACGAACCCCGCGCGGTAACCGGCCAGCGACGATGTCTTCGACAGGGAGTGGATGGCCAACAGCCCGGTGTGGTCACCGTCGCTCACCGCCGGGTGCAGCACGCTGACCGGGTCGGCTTCCCAGCTGAGCCCGAGGTAGCACTCGTCGGACGCCACGAGGACACCACGCTCACGAGCCCAAGTCACCACCTTGCGCAGGTGTTCCACCCCGAGCACGCGCCCGGTCGGGTTGCTCGGCGAGTTGAGGTAGATCAGCGCGGGCACCTGAGGACCGAGCTGCGTCAGTGCATCGGCCCGAATGACCTGCGCTCCCGCCAGGCGCGCCCCGACCTCGTAGGTGGGGTACGCAAGCTCGGGGACCACCACCGAATCGCGCGCGTCGAGGCCGAGAAGTGTCGGCAGCCAGGCGATCAGTTCTTTGGTGCCGATCACCGGCAGCACGGCATCGGGCGCCAGCTCGGTGATGCCGTATCGACGTCGCAACGCGGCTGTCGCCGATGCTCGCAGCGCGGGCGTACCCGCGGTGGTCGGATACCCGGGTGCGGCGCTGGCAGACGCGAGTGCGTCGCGGATCAGCGGGGCCACCGGGTCCACCGGGGTGCCCACCGAGAGGTCGACGATGCCGTCGGGGTATGAACGGGCGCGCGCGGTCACCTCGGCCAGGGTGTCCCAGGGGAACACCGGCAGAGCGGCCGAGCGCGGTGCACGGACCACGTCAGAGCGGGATCGAATCGGCAGGATCAGTCCTCACCCTGCGGCGGTAAATCCTTGATGGCCTGCGGGTCGTTGTCGGTCTGGCCGACCTTGGAAGCACCGCCCGGAGAGCCCAACTCGGTGAAGAAGTCCGCGTTGCTCTGCGTGTAGCTGGCCCACTGGTCCGGCACATCGTCTTCGTAGTAGATGGCCTCGACCGGGCACACCGGTTCGCACGCACCGCAGTCCACGCACTCGTCGGGGTGGATGTACAGCATGCGTAAACCCTCGTAGATGCAGTCGACAGGGCATTCCTCGATGCACGCCTTGTCTTTGATGTCGACGCAGGGTTCGGCAATGACGTACGTCACTGATGTGTCTCCTGTCCAGTGGGCTGCTGGTCGGGTTCGGTGTGGTCAGGGCTCATGAGCCCGGGGGCCAGTATGCGTTACACATTCCTGGACGCTCGTCTCAGTGTGTCCTAACTTTGCGCGTCACAGTTAACGGCGGCTCGCGGTTACTGATACTAATCGTTGCAGATACAACTCGACCAGTCGGCACACCCATGCACTTCCCACAATGCAATCAGTTGCATAGGACCACCGGTCCCACATAAAATCCGGGCATGGCTCTCCCCCACGCCATCCTGGTGTCGTTGTGCGAGCAAGCCGGCTCCGGCTACGAGCTGACCCGCCGCTTCGACCGGTCGATCGGGTACTTCTGGGCCGCCTCCCACCAGCAGATCTACCGGACCCTGCGGGCCATGGAGCACGACGGCTGGGTCCACGTCACCCCGGTTGTGCAGTACGGCAGGCCGGACAAGAAGGTGTACACGGTGTCCGACGCCGGTCGCACCGAACTGGCGCGCTGGATCGCCGAGCCACTGCCGGAACCGCCGTCGGGCAGATCCGGTTCGACCGCAGACACCCGCACGCGCGACCTGGCCGTGAAGATCCGCGGGGCAGCCCACGGCGACCCGGCCGCACTGCGCAAGCAGATCGAATCGCTGCGCACCGAGCGGGCCGGATTGCTCGACACCTACCGCGGCTACCAGAAGCGGCAGTTCCCCGATCCGGCTGCACTGCGCGGCAGCGCGCTGCATCAATACCTGGTGCTGCGCGGCGGAATGCGCGCGGAGGAGAGCTCACTGGCCTGGCTTTCCGAGGTTCTGGAAGCCCTGTAGCCCCGGAAGGATCCCGATGAGCTATCCGAACCTGTTGTCGCCGCTGGACCTCGGCTTCACCACGCTGCGCAACCGGGTGGTGATGGGCTCCATGCACACCGGCCTGGAGGACCGAGCCCGTGACACCGACAAGCTCGCGCAGTATTTCGCCGAACGGGCCCGCGGCGGCGTCGGGCTGATCATCACCGGTGGCTATGCCCCCAACAAGACGGGCTGGCTGCTCCCGCTGGCCTCCGCGCTGATGTCTTCGGCGGACGCGCGCCGGCATCGCCGCATCACCGGCGCCGTACACCGGGCCGGTGGCAAGATCGCGCTGCAGATCCTGCATGCGGGACGCTACGCGTATCACCCGCTTTCGGTCAGCGCGTCGTCGATCAAGGCTCCGATCAACCCCTTCCGGCCCCGGGCCCTGTCCGATCACGGGGTCCGGGGCACCATCGACGATTTCGTCCGCTGCGCACTGCTCGCCCGCGAGGCCGGCTACGACGGCGTCGAGATCATGGGCAGCGAGGGCTATCTGCTCAACCAGTTCCTGGCGCCCCGCACCAACAAGCGCACCGACGCCTGGGGCGGAAGCCCGGAGAAGCGCCGCCGATTCCCGGTCGAGATCGTGCGACGGGTGCGGGAAGCCGTGGGTCCCGACTTCATCGTCTGCTACCGCATGTCCATGGCCGACTACGTCGAGGACGGTCAGAGCTGGGACGAAACGGTCGCGCTGGCAACCGAAGTCGAGGCCGCCGGCGCGACGATGATCAACTCGGGCTTCGGCTGGCACGAGGCGAGGGTGCCGACGATCGTCACCTCGGTGCCCAACGCGGGATTCGTCGACATCAGCAGCGCGGTCGCCGAACACGTCGCGATCCCCGTGGTCGCGTCCAACCGGATCAACATGCCTCAGGCCGCCGAACAGATCCTGGCCGATACCCACGTCCAGCTGATCTCAATGGCCCGGCCGCTGCTAAGTGATCCGGACTGGGTGCTCAAGGCCGCCGCCGACACCGCCGACGAGATCAACACCTGCATCGCCTGCAACCAGGCCTGCCTCGACCACGCCTTTGCGCACAAGAACGTGTCATGTCTGCTCAATCCGCGAGCGGGACGGGAAACCTCGCTGATATTCACCCCCACCCGGCACGCCCGTTCGGTGGCCGTCGTCGGTGCCGGCCCGGCGGGCCTGGCGACCGCGGTCAGCGCGGCCCAGCGTGGTCACCGGGTCACCCTGTTCGAGGCCGGCACCGTAATCGGCGGCCAATTCGATTTGGCCAGAAGGATTCCCGGCAAGGAGGAGTTCAACGAGACGATCCGCTATTACACACGGATGCTGGACAAACACGGTGTCGATGTGCGGCTGGGCACCCGCGCGGGTGTCGAGGAGCTGACGGGTTTCGACGAGGTGGTACTCGCGACCGGGGTGAGGCCACGACTACCCGACATCCCCGGCATCGACCACCCCAAGGTGCTCACCTATGCCCAAGCCATCACAGGAGCCACGGTGGGCAAGTCGGTGGCCGTCATCGGCGCCGGCGGCATCGGATTCGACGTCAGCGAGTTCCTGACGACCCATCAGTCGCCGACGCTCAACCTCAAGGAATGGAAAGCAGAGTGGGGTGCGGCCGACCCTCAGGAGGCCCGTGGTGCGCTCGCCACCGCGATACCCGCACCGGCCGCGCGCGAGGTCTATCTGCTGCAGCGCACCAAGGGACCGCAGGGTCGCAAGCTTGGCAAGACCAGCGGGTGGGTGCACCGCGCTTCGTTGAAGGCCAAAGGCGTGCAGCAACTTTCCGGGGTGAACTACGAGCGGATCGATGACGACGGCCTGCACATCAGCTTCGGACCGAAGCACTCCGATGCCCGGGTGCTGGCGGTGGACACCGTGGTGATCTGCGCCGGCCAGGAATCTGTGCGAGAGCTCGAAGAGGGGTTGCGGCGCAACGGCGTCGAGCCGCACATCATCGGTGGCGCGGCGGTGGCCGCCGAACTCGACGCCAAGCGTGCCATCCGTCAGGGCACCGAACTGGCGGCCCGACTGTAGTCGATCGAGCGGGCACACGGAAAAGAAGGAACAATTTCCTCTAAACCGGTGAAATCGACCCCTCCTACTGGATACTTTGGCGTTGTCGTCAATTCCACGTGGGGGTCTGCGGCCCGGACTCCGCACCGTTCGGCTGGGGGGACCGTCGATGGCAACCTATCCCGCATCTTCCGCATCCACCTCTGCCGACCAGTCGGCACAACGACTGATCGGCAAAGGCTGGATCCAGGGCGTGGCCCTGGTCATGATCTTCGGATTCTTCGTGATGGGCATCCTGGCCTACCGCACCTACGCAGCGTCGATGCCGCTGCCTGACAAGGTCGTCACACAGTCGGGCCGGGTGGTGTTCACCGGTGCCGACATCGTCCGCGGGCAGGAGCTCTATCAAGCCCGCGGGCTGCAGGAGTACGGCTCAGTGGTCGGCCACGGCGCCTACCTGGGACCCGACTACACCGCCGACTATCTGCGCAGGGCGACCGAAGATGTCGCCGACCAACTGCGCAGGCAGGGCATAGCCGAGCCCCACGACGCAGTGGTCGCGGAGTTCCGGACGAACCGCTACGACCCCGCAACCCGCACCCTGGTATTCACCGACCACCAGGCTGCGGCGTTCGACCACGTCACCCACTACTACGCCGGCTACTTCGGCGAAGACTCCACCAAGTACGGCCTGCGCCCGGACTTCATCACCGATCCCGCGCAAATCCACGACCTCACCGCGTTTTTCGCGTGGACGGCGTGGGCATCGGCCGCCGACCGGCCCGGCCACAACTACAGCTACACCAACAACTGGCCGTCCGAACCGCGCGTCGACAATGGACCTACCGCTCAACTGGTCATCTGGTCGGTGCTTTCGCTGATCGTGCTGCTGGGTGGCACAGGCGTCATGTTCGCCGTCTACGGACGCTGGAGTCAGAAGATCGGCTGGCACAGTGCCGAAGCACCCACGGTGTCGTTCCTGCAGCCGGGCGAAGTTCCGCTGACGCGCTCTCAGCGGGCGACGATCTGGTTCTTCGCGATCATCTCCGTACTCTTCCTGGCCCAAGCGCTGCTCGGCGCCGCGGTCCAGCACTACCGAGCGGACCTGGCCACGTTCTTCGGCATCAACCTGGCCACGATCCTGCCCTACAACCTGGCCCGGACCTGGCACCTGCAGCTGTCGCTGTTCTGGACGGCCGCCGCATTCCTGGCAGGCGGGATCTTCCTGACACCGTTCATCGCCCGCCGCGAGCCGCGCCGGCAGCACTGGCTCACCTACGGTCTGCTGGCCGCCGTCGTCGTGGTGGTCGTCGGTTCGTTGCTCTCCGAGGCACTGTCGATCTACGGGATCATCCCGGCCGGGTCGCTGTTCTCCCAGCAGTGGGAATACCTCGATCTGCCCCGGCTGTGGCAGATCCTGCTCGTTGTCGGCCTGTTCCTCTGGATCACGATCATCTGGCGCGGCATGCGATCGCGCCTGGCGGGTGAATCGAAGTCGAACATGCCGTGGGTGTTCTTCTTCTCCGGCTTGGCGATCCCGGCGTTCTACGCCGTCGGGCTGCTGGCCGGTAGCGACACCCATCTGTCGGTCGCGGACTTCTGGCGGTTCTGGGTGGTGCACCTCTGGGTGGAGGACTTCCTCGAGCTGTTCACCACGGTGATGGTTGCCTACATCTTCGTGATGCTCGGCGTGGTCACCCAGCGCATCGCGCTGGGCGTGATCTTCCTGGACGTCATCCTGTACTCCGCGGGCGGCGTGATCGGCACGATGCACCACCTCTACTTCTCCGGCACCCCGGTGGAGCACATGGCGCTCGGCGCGTTCTTCTCGGCGGCCGAGGTGATTCCGCTGACCTTCCTGACTATCGAGGCCTGGGCGTTCCTGCAGCTGGGTTCGCGACGATCCGCCGGCGACACCAAACCGTTCCCGCATCGGTGGGCGGTCATGTTCCTGGTGGCGGTCGGGTTCTGGAACTTTGTCGGGGCCGGGATCTTCGGCTTCCTGGTCAACCTGCCGATCGTTTCCTACTACCAGATCGGTACCGCGTTGACCGCCAACCACGCTCACGGCGCCATGATGGGCGTATACGGCATGCTGGCCGTCGGACTGGCGATGTTCGCGTTCCGGTATGTGATTCCGGCCGACAAGTGGCCCGAGAAGTGGGCTCGGGTTTCGTTCTGGTGCCTGAACATCGGCCTGGCCTGGATGGTCTTCGCCAGCCTGCTGCCGCTCGGCATCCTGCAGCTTTACCACTCGGTCAACGAGGGCTACTTCGAGGCGCGGTCATTGGGCTACATCACCCGCCCCGGCAATGCCGTGCTGGAGTGGCTGCGCCTACCCGGCGATGTCATCTTCATCGTCGGCGGCATCCTGCCGTTCGTCTGGATCGCCTGGCAGGCATTGCGCCACTTCAGATCTGGTGTGACCGCCGACGAGCTACCGGAGCATCCGCTCTACACCGAGATCACCCCGCAGGCCGCTGCCGAGTCGCAATGAGTCCGCCATCGATCTCGGTGTGGCTGATGGCCGGGTACGCCGTCGGCCTGGTGGCGGTTGCCTGGGGTTTCGACTCGATGGCGCGCCGGACGTCGATTCGCGCAGCTCGTTGGCGCACCGGCAATTTCCGCTATCACGCCGACCACGACGCATGGTTGTGTCCGCAGGACCAGTGGTTGTGGCCCACCTCGTTCGACCCCGGCAGCCGGGTCATGCGCTATCGCGCCAAACCGTCTGTGTGCAACAGCTGCCCGGTCAAGACCACCTGCACCACCTCCGATCGCGGTCGTGAGATCACTCGCGAGATCGATCCGTGGCCGTACTCGGAAGCCGGCCAGTTCCACCGCGGAATCGCCTGTGTGGTAGCGGGATTGGCCCTGATCATGCTGATCGCCATGGGGTTCAGCAAGCACACCGGCGGCGATCTGGTGGTGCTCGCGGTGACCGCGGTGGTCGTCGTCGCCGCCAGCATCCCTCTGGCCCGCCATCTGTGGTCCAGCCCGGCGGTCGCGCCAAGTCACCTTCCGCACCGCTCCGATGCCCAGGAGGCGATCGCTACGACCGCCGATCGCTTCGCCACTCGGTGGGGCGGTGGTTGGACCGAACGAAAGGAGATGCGGTGACGGCCCTTTGGCTGTTCCTCGGCGGAATGGGTGTGGTGCTGCTGGCCGGGCTGGCGATACTGTCGCTCAAGGTTCTTCGCGAGTACGAGCGTGGTGTGGTGTTTCGGCTCGGGCGGATACGGCCGATCCACGGACCGGGTCTGGCGTGTCTCATCCCGTTGGCGGACCGGATGATCCGGGTCGATCAGCGGGTGGTCACGCTCACCATCCCACCGCAGGAGGTGATCACCCGGGACAATGTGCCGGCCCGGGTCAACGCCGTGGTGATGTTTCAGGTCACCGATCCACTCAAAGCGATTCTGGGAGTAGAGAATTACGCCGTCGCGACATCGCAGATCGCCCAGACGACGCTGCGGTCGCTGCTGGGGCGCGTGGATCTCGACACATTGCTGGCCCATCGCGACGATCTCAACGTCGATCTGCGCAGCGTCATCGACACCCAGACCGCACCATGGGGTGTGGAGGTCCGCGTCGTCGAGATCAAGGATGTGGAAATACCGGAGTCCATGCAACGAGCCATGGCACGCGAGGCCGAGGCCGAACGCGAACGCCGCGCCAAGGTGATCAACGCCCGCGGTGAACTGCAGGCTTCCGACGAGTTGCGACAGGCCGCCGAGACCCTCTCGCGCAACCCGGCCTCACTGCAACTGCGCTATCTCCAAACATTGTTGGAGCTGGGTGCCGACCAGAATTCGACTGTCGTCTTCCCGCTACCCGTTGACATCATCACGCCGTTCCTGAAAAACCCTGCCGTCACCGACAAGATCGGCGAACTGATCAACGGCGTCACCCGGACCGATTGAACGCCGGATCGGCCTCCCGCACGAACGCGTCGAGTTCAGGTGCGTCGGTTCCGGTGAGCCGCCGGTGCATCGCCCACGCGATCCGCCGAGCCTGGGTCTTGGCCTGTTCGGCAACGGGCCCGCGATACATCTCGTCCACGGTGGCCAGCCACAGCGTCAGCCACCGGATGAAGTGCCGGTACGCCAGCGGATGGTCATCATGGACGTGCCGGTGCACCACCAGCGCGCTGCCCCGGTAGAGGCCGGCCCGGAACAGCACCGTCTCCCAGAAATCGCACATCACGGGAAGGTGCGACGCCAGGCCCTTTTCCCGGATCTCGGTGAACGGGGCGGCGAGCAGATCGTCGGTCAGCACCCGCCCATAGAACCGCGACAGCAGCGCATGCACGTCGTCCCGGTTGGCCAGATCACCGACCGGAACGACGACAACGGGTGCGCTCATGGTTCCTGCTGCGGCGGGAGGCTCGCCACCAATGGCGCATCGGCATCGATCGGCCCCAGCTTGGCCGCACCGCCGGGCGAGCCGAGGGGCACGTCGCGACCGGGCAGAGTATCGGCGAAGAAGGCTGCGTTGTCGGCCTGGTAAGGCTCGAGGTCGGTGGGCAGATCGTCCTCGTAGTAGATGGCCTCGACCGGGCAGACCGGTTCGCAGGCACCGCAATCGACACATTCGTCGGGATGGATGTAGAGCGACCGGCTGCCTTCGTAGATGCAGTCGACAGGGCATTCCTCGACGCAAGCACGGTCCATCACGTCTACACAGGGCTTGCCGATCACGTACGTCACGAGGATAGTTTATACAAATAGTTGTTATAAAAACTAGCGGAGGTGAGCGATGCCCCTGGCCGAGAAAACCCCGCTTTCCCAAGTCATCGCGCCGCGTCGGCCCTTCCCCGCGCGCGTCGGCCCAACTGGCAATCTGATCTACAAGCTGATCACCACCACCGACCACAAGCTCATCGGGATCATGTACATGGTCGCGTGCTTCTCGTTCTTCTTCACCGGCGGTCTGATGGCCCTGCTCATGCGCACCGAGCTCGCGCAACCCGGGCTGCAGTTCCTGTCCAATGAGCAGTTCAACCAGTTGTTCACCATGCACGGCACGGTGATGCTGTTGTTCTATGCCACGCCGATCGTGTTCGGGTTCGCCAACCTGGTGCTGCCACTGCAGATCGGTGCGCCCGATGTGGCGTTCCCGCGCCTGAACGCATTGTCGTTCTGGCTGTTCGTCTTTGGCGGACTCATCACGATCTCGGGGTTCATCACGCCGAGTGGCGCCCCCGACTTCGGTTGGACCGCCTACACCCCGCTCAGCGATGCCATGCACTCACCTGGCGCGGGCGCCGACCTGTGGATCCTGGGGCTGGCGGTCGGCGGCCTCGGCACCATCCTCGGGGCGGTCAACATGATCACCACCGTGGTCTGCATGCGCGCCCCAGGCATGACGATGTTCCGGATGCCGATCTTCACGTGGAACATCCTGATCACCAGCGTCCTGGCGCTGCTGGTGTTCCCGCTGCTGACTTCCGCACTGTTCGGCTTGGCCGCCGACCGTCACCTCGGCGCGCACATCTACGACCCGGCCAACGGCGGAGTCATCCTGTGGCAGCACCTGTTCTGGTTCTTCGGCCACCCCGAGGTCTACATCGTCGCGCTGCCGTTCTTCGGCATCGTCACCGAGATCATCCCCGTGTTCGCCCGAAAGCCGCTGTTCGGCTACACCACACTGATCTACGCCACCGTGAGCATCGCGGCCCTGTCGATGGCGGTGTGGGCCCACCACATGTTTGCCACGGGAGCCGTTCTACTGCCGTTCTTTTCGCTGATGTCCTACATGATCGCAGTGCCCACCGGGATCAAGTTCTTCAACTGGATCGGCACCATGTGGAAGGGCCAGTTGACCTTCGAGACGCCCATGCTGTTCTCGGTCGGCTTCATGGTCACGTTCCTGCTGGGCGGTCTGTCCGGCGTGATGCTGGCCAGCCCGCCGATCGACTTCCACGTCACCGACACGTATTTCCTGGTGGCCCACTTCCACTACGTGCTCTTCGGCACCATCGTGTTCGCCTCCTTCGGTGGCGTGTACTTCTGGTTCCCCAAGATGACCGGACGCCTGCTCGACGAGCGGCTGGGCAAGGTGCACTTCTGGCTGACCTTCATCGGGTTCCACACCACGTTCCTGGTGCAACACTGGCTCGGCAACGAGGGCATGCCCCGGCGCTACGCCGACTATCTGTCCAGCGACGGCTTCACCACGCTCAACGTGGTCTCCACCATCGGGTCGTTCATCCTGGGCATCTCGATGTTGCCGTTCATCTGGAACGTGTTCAAGAGCTGGCGCTACGGCGAACCCGTCACCGTCGACGATCCCTGGGGCCATGGCAATTCACTGGAATGGGCCACCAGTTGCCCACCGCCGCGGCACAACTTCACCGAGCTGCCCCGCATCCGCTCTGAGCGCCCGGCATTCGAACTGCACTACCCGCACATGGTCGAGCGCATGCGCGCCGAGTCGCATATCGGCCGGCATCCGCGCACCGGCTAGTCACGCTGGCCAGCAAGTCACGCTGGTGTGACGCTCGGGCTCGAGCGTCACGCCAGCGTGACTTGCTGGAGGTCAGGCCTGCTTGAGCGCCTCGATCTCGAGGGTGATGGTCACCTTGTCGCCGACGACGGTGCCGCCGGTCTCCAGCGGCAACTCGATGTCGATGCCGAAGTCCTTGCGGTTCAACACGACCGAGGCCTCGAAACCGGCGACCGGCCCGTGCCCCATGCCCGGGTTGACGCCGTTGTACTCCAGCTTGAGCGAAACCGGCTTGGTCACGCCTTTGAGGGTGAAGTCGCCGTCGACGACGTAGTCGTCGCCCGAGCGCCGCACACCGGTCGACACGAACGTGGCGGTCGGGTAGTTCTCGGCATCGAAGAAGTCGGCGGACCGCACGTGCGCGTCTCGTTGCTCGTTGCGGGTGTTGATCGAGTTGACGTCGATGGTGGCGGTTACCGACGGGGTGCCGTCCGCTGCGACGACGACTGCGCCGCTGAACGTGTCGAAGCTGCCGCGCACCTTGCTCACCATCAGATGCCGGACCGAAAAGTGGATCGAAGAATGCACCGGGTCGATTGCCCAGGTGCCGGCAGTCAGATCAGCGGCGGTTGCGGCGGTCATGATGTCTCCCTTGGTATAGAGGTCCGGCAGTTCCGGCACCTTCGTAAGAGATAACCGGACTATAGTCCGATTGCATTCCCGCGTTCGAGAGAAATCTTCACTTACCTCGCGAGCGTGCGCGTCTGCCCCTCGACGCGCCGCAAAATCCCAGCATGTTGGGCACGCTCGGCAGGCGTGAACGCGGATATGTCGATGACTCCGGTGAAACCCAAGCCTCAGCCCGCTGCCTGTGCACATTCGCGGCCGCACGAGCGTGCGCCCGATGCTGACCGTTGGCGGCGTGGTGAGGGGCAGACCCGCACGCTCGCGGTGCAAAAGAAGGGATCAGGCAGCCAGGGGTGAGTAATCGGTGGTGCGCTGGCGCGCGGGACGGCCGATGCCCTCGGCGATGGCAACGAGTTCCTCGACGGTCTTGGCCGAGCCGTTCTCCGAGCCGGCCATGCGCGAGATGGTCTCCTCCATCAACGTGCCACCCAGATCGTTGGCACCGCCGCGCAACATCACCTGTGTGCGCTCCACGCCGAGCTTGACCCACGATGTCTGGATACTGGGAATCCTGCCGTGCAACATGATCCGCGCCAATGCATGTACGGCCCGGTTGTCGCGGTGCGTAGGCCCCGGCCGTGCCCCACCGGCGAGATACAGCGGCGAGGACTGGTGCACGAACGGCAACGGCACGAACTCGGTGAAGCCGCCGGTACGGTCCTGGATACCGCGCAGCACGTTGAGATGCCCGACCCAGTGCTTGGGAGTGTCGACGTGGCCGTACATCATGGTCGACGACGAACGCAGGCCCACCTCATGGGCGGTGGTCACCACGTCAATCCATTCCGAGGTGGGCAGCTTGCCTTTGGTAAGCACCCAGCGCACCTCGTCGTCGAGGATTTCGGCAGCCGTGCCCGGGATGGTGTCCAATCCGGCCTCGCGCAGGCTGATCAGCCACTCCCGGACCGACACCCCGCTGCGGGTCACGCCGTTGGCGATCTCCATGGGACTGAACGCGTGCACATGCATCGACGGCACCCGCGCCTTGACCGCCCGCACGAGATCGGCGTAGCCGGTGACGGGAAGTTCCGGATCGATACCGCCCTGCATGCAGACCTCGGTGGCGCCGGCGACGTGTGCCTCCCACGCCCGGTCGGCCACCTCGTCAGTCGACAGCGAGTACGCGTCGGCGTCGCCCTTGCGTTGCGCGAAGGCGCAGAATCGGCAGCCGGTGTAGCAGATGTTGGTGAAGTTGATGTTGCGGTTGACGACGAACGTGACGTCGTCGCCGACGGTATCCCGACGAAGCGAATCAGCCAGCGCAGCAACGGCTTCCAACGCCGGCCCGTCGGCGGTGGCCAGCGCGAGGTACTCGTCGTCGCTGCATCCGCCGGGGTCGCGTTCCGCGGAGCGCAGTGCGGCGAGCACATCGGTGTCGATGCGCTCGGGCGCCCGCGCCGCCAACTCGGAGACCTTCGCCCGGATCGACTCCCAGTCACCGAACGCACTGTCGAGGTCGCTGCGGGTCTCGGTGCGCCGCCCCTCCGCATCGATCGCGGTGTGCAAATCGGTGCGGCCCAACGATTCCGACGCCTCATCCGGCTCCTGCCACGGCCGACCCACCGGATTGACGTCACGGGCCAGTCCGGTGTCGGGGTCGGCCAGCGCGTCGACGTGCCCACGCACCCGAGGGTCGATCCATGCCGCGCCTGCCTGCACATAGGTCGGCTGCGCGGTCAGCCGCTGCACCAGGTCGTAGCCCGCTTCGGCGGTCACATCGGCGAGATCGTCGAGTGCCGGCCAGGGCCGCTCGGGGTTGACGTGATCGGGGGTCAGCGGTGAGACGCCACCCCAGTCGTCGACGCCGGCTCCGATCAGGGCCAGGCATTCGTCGCGGGACACCAGGTTCGGTGGCGCCTGGATGCGCATCTTCGGGCCGAGCACCAGGCGCGTCACCGCGATGGTCGCCACGAAATCGTCCATGCCGGCGTCGGGCGTCGACGCCATCGCAGTGTGGTCCTTGGCCCGGAAGTTCTGCACGATCACTTCCTGCACATGACCGAATTCCTTGTGCGAACGCCGGATCGCGTGCATCGTCTCGGCCCGTTCGGTAAGCGTCTCGCCGATGCCGACCAGCAGACCGGTGGTGAACGGGATGGAAAGCCGGCCGGCGTCGTCGAGTGTGCGCAGGCGGACCGCCGGATCCTTGTCCGGGCTGCCGTAATGAGCCGCACCGCGCGTCTCGAACAGCCGCCGCGACGTGGTCTCCAGCATCATGCCCATCGACGGCGCAACAGGCTTGAGCCGCGAGAGTTCCGACCAACTCATCACCCCGGGATTGAGGTGCGGCAGCAGGCCCGTCTCCTCCAGAACCCGGATGGCCATGGCCCGTACGTAATCCAGCGTGGAATCGTAGCCCCGCTCGTCGAGCCACCGGCGGGCCTCGTCCCACCGCGCCTCGGGGCGATCGCCGAGCGTGAAAAGAGCTTCCTTGCAGCCCAGTTCGGCACCACGACGAGCGACATCGAGGATCTCGTCGGGTTCCATGTACATGTCGAGGCCCTGGCCGCGCAGCCGGCCCGGCACCGTGACAAAGGTGCAGTAATGGCAGGTGTCGCGGCACAGGTGGGTGACGGGGATGAAGACCTTGCGTGAGTAGCTGACCGGCAACCTGCCGGTGCCGCCGCGACGGCCCGCTGAGGTCAGACCCGCGTCGCGCACCCGCGCGGCGCTCGCGCACAAATCGGCCAGATCATCACCTCGCGCGGTCATCGCAACGGCAGCTTCATCGATGTTGAGTGCGACGCCGTCGCGAGCCCGGCGCAAGACACGCCGCAACGCGGCCGCGTTGGCTTTCGGCGGGACCACCGGGCTGGGCAGATCGGCGCTGTGCTGGGGGTTCAGAGCCACTCCCGTGTAACCCCGGTGTAGTTCTCAATCATCCACGCGTCTCACATTCTGAAACCTTGGCGCCTGCTATAGAGGTCACAGTAGTACCGGGCTCTGCTGCAGTGCGGTCCCGCTGGGCCCGATCACGACCGGAATCCCCCACGACGCGCCTGGCAGCGACGACACGCCGATATTCGCTGTCGCTATTGACTCTGCGCGCGATAAGTTGAGACCTCGGTTGAAGCTGTGAACTTCCAGGGAGCTGTTGATGACTGTATCTGTGTCTGTGCGCACGTATCTCGTCGCTGGAGCAGCCGCGGCCACCGCGACAACAATCGCACTAGCCCCGGTCCAGGTGACACCCGCAGATGTCGCAGTCCCAGCTCATCCGACGACCACGCAGCCTCAACTGACTCAGCCCATGGTCGAGCTGCTGGCAGCCGCGCGCCGGATGACCGCCGCCGTGCCCATCCCGCCGAGGCCGGTGCCGGTGCAGGCGCAGGGCGGCGGATCGACCACCGGAGTTGCTCCGGCCTTGGCGGCACCCGATGCCGCGGCGGCCCCTGCGGCTCTGGCCATCGCTCCGAATCTCGCCGATACGATCGACCAGATCTACGTAACGGTGGAACCGTGGGTGCGGTACGGCTTCGAATTGGCGACCTATGCGGTCGGCTGGATTCCGTACATCGGTTTGCTATCAGGCCTGATCATGGACGGCTACAACTTCGGGCAGTCCATCGTCGCCAGCGGCGTTTTCAACTTCACCGACTGGCTGCGGGGTGACGGCGGCATCGTCACAAACCTGGTCGACTTCGGCGTGGACGTCGGTTTGGCATTTGTATGGCTCGGTATCGACGTTGTGAACACCTTTATTCCGCTGCCGCCGATAACGCTGCCGCCGAGGCCGCCACTGCAGGGAGCGTTCCTCGCGAGCTCGCTTGCCGCGCCGGCAGAGACCACGGTGCTGTCATCTGTCACACCGGCGCAGACGTTGTCGTCGACGCTCGCCGATGTGGGCAAAACCCTGGCCAACGCGGTCAAGGGCCTCACCGAGGGTGCTTCACTGCTCAACGTCGCGGACCTGCAAGCCGAGCCCGTGGACGGCACCGAAACATCCGCCGCCACCGGCGCGGAAAAGAACGCGGTGCAGACCGTCGGCACCGAGATCGAGACCGCGGTTTCGGGGGCAGCCGGCATGGTGCAGGACTATGCGGTGGAGAACGTCACCGAGGCCCTCCCCGACGCAGCCACGGCGACGGCGACCGATGAGGTCACCAGCGTCCCGAAGTCGGTGCGGCGGTCGCTGCAGTTGCAGAAGCCCACGACCGACAGCATCACGAGCACGGCGCCGCGATCGCGGATCAAGAATGTGAGCGACGGCGTCGGCAACGCCACGGCCGATCTCAAGTCCAACGTGAAGAAGGCGACCGACGGGCTGCGCAACGCCGTGAAGGATGCCGCCAAGAGCGCCCATCCGAAGACTGCGAAAACCGGGAAAACCGACACCTCCAACGCCAAGACCAACACCAAGGTCAAGACGTCGGCCAAGGGCACGTCCGGCGACGACTAGGTCAGCGGGTCAGCCGCCGGCGTAGCAACAGCGCCGGCGGCAGCGCCCCGAGCACCATGAAGAGCAGGGCACTGTAGGCCATCACGCCGTCGCCGCCGAAGACCACGTCACCGCCCGGACCACCGAGCGTCATGATTGCGACGGTCGCCAACCAGGTCAACATCGGCAACGCCGCGAGCCGTAACGATTCCGTGCATTGCATCGCGGCCCAGACGAGGGCCGCGTTCAGCGCGCCGCTGAGCAAAGCGCTGAGCGGAAACGGCACGGAGCCGAGGTAAGACGGCAGCAGCAGCGCGCCAACGACAGCGGAGATGACACCGTCGACGGCGAGCAGTGTCAGGACAATGCGGTCGAAGGCCGGGCGGGACAGTGGCGCGTTGTCGACGCGCGACCTGGTTGCGTTCAGGTCGGGATGCTGTCGAGCAGCGAACCGGCGACCCACTGGAAGTTATCCGCCCGGCCCTGCCAATACTGCAGGTTCGGATCGAGGTCGGGGTCCATGGGTTTCCCTTCGCCGCTGACTCTTGCCGGATTTTTGGAGCTTACCCCGCGGCGGGAGAACCTATTCCAGGACCAGCCCGGCGAGCAGGTCGGTTTCCCAGCCCCGGGCATCACGGGATCCGGCCTCGCCTGCGACAAGCAGGTAGTGCTCTTCTCCCAGGACGGGCAGCGCGATGTTGTTCGACAGCGCGCAGGCCCGGCCGTCGGGAGCGACGGTGACCTGGGTGGCATGGGCCTGCATCGCGGCGATCTTGGCCGGCAACTGGGCGGTGCCGTCGATGACGGCGTCGATCCGGTCATCGGGGTAGCCGAACGGCACGTCCTTGATGTCGACTGTGATCCACCCGTCGGGCAATCCTGACAGCGTGCGCAACCCGGCGCCCATGGCGCTCGTGGCCGTGACCGTCCAGTAGAACTTCGGTACGACCCAGTCATTCTCGGCTGCGGCGGCAACCGCGGCGGTGGTGACCCGGTGGGTCTGGATGTGATCGGGGTGGCCGTAGCCGCCCTCGGGGTCGTAGGTGACGACGACGTGCGGCCGCATGCCGGTGATGACTGCGGCGAGTTCGCCGACGGCTTCGTCTATGTCGGCGTCTACCCATCGCTGACGTCCCCGCGCATGGTCGGTTCCCATGCCCGAATCCCGCCAGCGTCCCGGCCCGCCGAGGTAGTGCGGCGCCCCGACACCCAGCGCACCCAACGCACGAGTGAGCTCACTGATGCGGTAACCGCCGAGCTGATCGGCGTGGTCGGCGGACAGTAAGGCGTACTGCTCGCCGATCACCTCGCCTTCTTCACCCAGTGTGCACGTGACGACCCGGACATCGGCCCCGTGCGCGGCATAGTGGGCGATGGTGGCGCCCGTGGTCAGAGTTTCGTCGTCCGGGTGGGCGTGGACGAACAACAGGCGGGGGTTTTCGTTGGGCATCGACCGCGACAGTAGTCGGGTCGCGACCGGGACGGCCATACCGCCGGTTCTCATGCGGACGCTGGTTGCCCTACATTCACGAAGGTGAACCGGCGCCACCTCGAGTTCGGCTGCGGCATCGTTGTGGTTGGTCTGGGGGCCGGGCTCGCCGGTGTGGCGACGACGCTGCTGTTGCACGCGGTCGAGCATCTGACCTATCACTACACATTCGGCACGCTGCTCGAGGGGGTAACCGGCGCCAGCCCGGTACGCCGCGCGGTGGGGCCGATGATCGGCGGTGCGGTAGCCGGCT
Source organism: Mycobacterium sp. 155 (assembly GCF_000373905.1). Classification (NCBI taxonomy): domain Bacteria; kingdom Bacillati; phylum Actinomycetota; class Actinomycetes; order Mycobacteriales; family Mycobacteriaceae; genus Mycobacterium; species Mycobacterium sp. 155. Next base: position 310,874 of record NZ_KB892705.1, on the reverse strand, counting down.
TCGGCTGGTGGATGCTGCGCCGCCGAACCGAGGTGCCCGCCCTGTCGGCGGCGATCACCTCCCGTCGGCGACTCCCGGCGCTGCCGCTGTCACTGGACGCCGGCCTGCAAGTGCTGCTCGTGGGTTCCGGCGCCTCGCTCGGACGCGAAGGCGCTCCCCGCCAATTCGCGGCTGTGCTGGGCGATATCGGGACATCGCGATGGGCGCTGACGCCTCGCGACCGGGAAATCCTGCTGGCCTGCGCCGCCGGTGCGGGGCTGGCGGCGGTCTACAGCGTCCCGCTGGGCGGGGCGTTGTTCGCCGCCCGCATCATGCTCAAGACGTGGCATCCGCGGGCCGCCGGCGCGGCGTTGATCACCTCGAGCCTTGCCGTCGCGGTCGCCAGCCCGGTGACCCACTCCGCGCCCGCGCTCGACTGGCCTGATCCCCAACTGTCTTATCTACTCACGGGTTTCGCGTTGCTCCTGGCACCGCTTACGTTCGGAGTGGGAATGGCTTTCAACCGCATCATGGACCTGGCCCGTCCTGCCTCGGCACCGACATCGTGGTTGTTGATCCCGGCGATCGCCGCAGCCGGCCTGCTGATCGGAATCTGCTCGATCCGCTGGCCCGAGCTACCCGGCAACGGCAAGAGCATCCTCACGGTCGGTCTCGGCACCGGCATCACCTTGGCGGCTGCGGTCATGATCTTCCTGCTCAAACCTCTTCTCACCGCGGTCTTTCTGCGAGCCGGGGCGGTGGGCGGGATGCTCACGCCCGCGTTGGCCACCGGTTCAGCTCTGGGATCGATTGTGGCGCTGTCGATCAATACCTGGACCGGGCAGTCCGTCAGCGTCGCCGGAGTGTCGTTGACGTGCGCTGCCGGCGTACTCGCCATCACGCAACGTGCACCCGTCTGGGCGGCCCTGTTCGTCTGGGAACTGGCCCGGCCGCCGTGGTGGGTGCTGTTGCCGTTCCTCGTCGCGGCCATGGCTGCCCATGGGCTGCGGGTGCTGAGCGAGCGATGCCACCGCAGGGGCGGCTCGGCTATTTCGATTTGACCCAGTCTCCGGCGTCGCCCACGATGCCGACCGGTACTGCGCCGGACAGGCTGACGTTCTGCACGCTCGGGCCGGCGGCGACGATCGTGGTGTCCTGCAGGATCGGCAACACCGTCGACATGTTCCACAATCGGGGCTCGACAGCCTGGATCACATCGGCGATGTTCTGGCTACCATCCAGGGCCGCATCGATTTTCGGCTGGATACTGCGATCGCAGATGCCGGTGATGTTGCTGGGAGCCTGCACCAGATCACCGAAGTCCAGTGCCGGAACCTGTGGTGGAGGCGTCACCGTGGTGGCGGTCACCGGCGGCACAGTGGTGGTGGTCTTCGATGTCGGCGCCGACGAAGGTGGCGGCGGTCCCGGTACCGTCGTCGAAACCGCGGTGGCCTCCAGGGCACGACATCCGTACCGCGAGGCAAGCGCGGTCGCGAGGTCTCCCCCGGCCTGATGCCAACCGACGATGGCGTCGACGCGATTGTTGGTCGACGCGTCGCCGTAGAGCGCCACGGGATCCAACGCCAGCACCGAGGCATCGATACCGACGTTGCGCAACTGGTCGGCCGCAGTATTGGCCACCGCCACCGATGTCGGATCGTTCGACGCCACCCCCAGCACCAGGGACAACGGCACCCCGTCCTTGGTGATGCGCTGACGACCGTTGTCCGGCAACGAGTTTCCCGGCGCGATCGCGGCGGGCTCGATCTGATAGCCCGCACCCTGCAACAGCCCCAGCGCGGCGTCGCGACTCATGGCCGGTGGTGCGGTCGGCACATAGCCGGGGTCCGACGGCGAGCGCACCTGAGCCTGTGCGAGCGTGACGGTGTTGTCGTCACCCGCGCCGACAGAGGCCAGCAGGTCGACGTCGATCAGGTTCAGGATCGCCTTGCGCACCTGCGTATCGGCCAGCTTCGGCTCCTGGGCACGCAGCGTGAGTTGCAGCACCCGGGGCGTGACGATCCGTGCGGTACGCACGTCCGGGATAGCGCTGAGTTGCGCGAAAGTCGCTGCCCCGCCGTGGATCTGGGCCACCTGCGTATCGCCGTTACGAATCGAGTCGGCCAGTGCTGCAGGCGCTCCGCCGCGCCGGAACAGCACGAGGTCAGGTTTGGCCGGCACGCTCCAGAATCGGTCGTTGCGCGCCAAGAGAATCTCATCGCGCTGCGGGTCGATGCTCTCCACCCGGAACTGTCCACCGGTTACCGGCATGGCCCGGGCCAGGCCGGCACCGAACCCGCCAGGCACGTCTTTGACGATATGGGCGGGCAGGATGTCATTGAACAGCTCCTGCCAGGCCGGATATGGCTGTGAGAAGCTCACCACCACCTGTTTGCCGCCGTCGACCGACTGCACCCCGGTGATCAGGTCATACCCGGCCGGGTCGACGACCCCGGGCTGACCGACCATCTGCCGCCACAGATACCAGTAATCGTCCGCGGCGATCGGCGCGTTGTCGGTCCACTGCGCCTCGGGCCTGATCTTGTAGGTGACGGTGAACGGGTTTTGGCTCGTCACCTCGGCAGACTCCAGCAGCGTCGTGTCGAGTTCCCAACGAGAACCGGTCGGCGACTTCGGATCGGGCACGGGCCGGAACGAGCTCGGCAGCACCAGCGCGGCGATCGCTGCGTTCACAGGCGACTGATCGGAGAGCAGATGCGGGTTGAACCCGGGGCCGATCGAGTCGATGGCCATGATCACCTGCATCGCTTTGGCCGGTGGTGGCGGGGTGACCTGCGTGGTTTCGGTGCTCTGCGGCGCGGGCGGCGGACTGACCGTGCAGCCGCTGAACAACAGGGCCGGAGTCGAGATCAGTGCACCGAGCGTCAGGTGGACACGGCTACGCAGGCTGAGTCGAGTCGGCACACTAATCAGCGTAACGACAGTGAGTCGATTCCCCCGGTCACGCCTTGACGCCCTGCTTGGCCCGAGCCTTGGCCCTGGCCCGCAGGCTGGCGGTGAGTTCGACCTTGCGCACCCGCACGATCTCCGGCGTCACCTCGACGCACTCGTCGGCCGCGCAGAACTCCATCGCCTGCTCCAGATCCAGCACCAGCGGCCGGGCCAGGGTCTCCATCACATCGGCCGTGGACGACCGCATGTTGGTCAGCTTCTTCTCACGGGTGATGTTGATATCGAGATCCTCGGCACGCGGATTGATCCCGACCACCTGGCCCTCGTAGGTGTTCTCACCCGGTTCGACGAAGAACTGCCCGCGGTCGGACAGCTGGATCATCGCGAAGGGGGTGATCGAGCCGCTGCGGTCGCTGACCAGCGAGCCGGTGTGCCGGGCCCGGATCTCGCCGGCCCACGGCCGGTAGCCGTCGAACACGGCGTTGGCGATGCCGGTGCCGCGGGTCTCGGTGAGGAAGTCGGTCCGGAAGCCGATCAGCCCACGGCTGGGGACGATGAAGTCCATCCGGACCCATCCCGCGGCGTGGTTGGTCATCTCCTCCATGCGGCCCTTGCGGGCGGCCATCAGCTGCGTGACGGCGCCGACGAACTCTTCCGGACAGTCGATGGTCAACGCCTCGTACGGTTCGTGCAGCTTGCCGTCGACGTTCTTGGTCACCACCTGAGGCTTGCCGACGGTCAGCTCGAACCCTTCGCGGCGCATCTGCTCGACGAGGATGGCCAGCGCCAGCTCACCGCGGCCCTGCACCTCCCAGGCGTCGGGCCGGCCGATGTCGACGACCCGGATCGACACGTTGCCCACCAGCTCCTGGTCGAGCCGGCTCTTCACCATGCGGGCGGTCAGCTTGTGCCCGGACACCCTGCCGGCCAGCGGCGACGTGTTGGTGCCGATGGTCACCGAGATCGCCGGTTCGTCGACGGTGATCCGGGGCAGCGCATGCGCGTGGTCGGGGTCGGCGAGGGTGTCGCCGATCATGATCTCGGGGATGCCCGCGACCGCGACGATATCGCCGGCCACGGCCTCCTCGGTCGGGTTGCGGTCCACCCCCTCGGTGGCCAAAAGTTCGGTGATCTTGGCGCTGGTGATCACCGGCGATCCGTCGACCTCCCGCATCCAGGCCACTTGCTGGCCCTTCTTGAGCCGCCCGTTGTAGATGCGGATCAGCGCGAGCCGGCCCAGGAACGCCGACGCGTCGAGGTTGGTCACCAGCGCCTGCAGCGGCGCCTCCGGGTCGCCCGACGGCGCCGGGATGTGCTCCATCAGCACGTCGAACAGCGGGTCGAGGTTCTCGCCGTCGGGGTTCTCGCCGTCGGCCGGCTGCGTCGTCGAGGCGATGCCGGCACGTCCCGACGCGTACAGCGTGGGCAGGTCCAGGGCCTTCTCGGCGGATGCCTGGGCTTCCTCATCGAGGTCTGAGGCGACGTCGAGCAGCAGGTCGTGGCTCTCCTCGACGACGGCGGAGATCCGGGCGTCGGGACGGTCGGTCTTGTTGACCACCAGGATCACCGGAAGGTGCGCGGACAGCGCCTTACGCAGCACGAAGCGGGTCTGCGGCAACGGTCCCTCCGACGCGTCTACCAGCAGCACCACACCGTCGACCATGGACAGGCCACGCTCCACCTCGCCACCGAAGTCGGCGTGCCCCGGGGTATCGATGACGTTGATCACCGTCATGGTGCCGTCCGGGTGGTGCCGGTGCACCGCGGTGTTCTTGGCCAGGATGGTGATGCCTTTTTCTTTTTCCAGGTCACCGGAATCCATCAGGCGTTCAACAGCGTCGTCGCCGCGGTGCGTCAAGGCACCCGACTGCCGCAGCATCGCGTCGACTAGGGTCGTCTTACCGTGGTCGACGTGGGCGACGATGGCGACGTTTCTGAAACTGGGCCGTGAATCCACGCTGCAGATTCTCGCAGTTCGGCCGGTCGATCACGAAAACGAGAGAGCCCCGTCACGTTCTGCGCACGCGAGGAGCGATCAGTTTGAAGTCCACCAAGATCGCCGCTCTGAAACCCAAAAAGAAGTGCTGTCGCAGCAAGCCCCGCTGCAAACGCTGTCCTCTGGTACTGCACAAGGTCCGCAAAGCCGAGCACAATGGATTGCGCGGTAAAGAACTGGACAAGGTGTTCCGAAGAGCCAGAAAGTCATAAGGATCGCGCGCTACCTTTGAAGTTGGGTTCGCACTGGCGTGATCGGAGGTAACCCGTCATGACGGTCTACGAAGTGCTCACCATGGCGCTGATCATGGTGCTGGCGGCAGGGACGACAGTCGCGATCTACCTGGGATTGGCGAACTGGGTAGGCACGTGTTATGTCGTCCGCTGCACTGAATGCCACCATCTGACCTTGGCATCGGTGAACCAGCCGCAGGCTTCCTGCGCGCACTGCCGGCACCCCATGATCCTGCATCCGCTATACACCAGCCAGCACCCCGGAATGGTGCGGGTGGTGGGCGACCGTCTGCGGTATTAGTCGCGCGCTATTGCGTTTCGACGTTGGCGGTCACACCCTGGTAGTGCGGTACTCCGCGATTGCGGAATTGCCGCCCCGTCACCTTCTCGGTGGTGATGCGGACGAAGTGTTCGCGCCGGCCCTCTACCCATGGCTGCACGAACGTCCCGGCAACCTCGACGAGTTCATCCACGTCGGTGATCGGCTTCGCATGCCCGACGACCGTCACGCTCCAGCCGGTGTGTAGATCTGCGTCCAGCTCGTCTACCTCGAATGCGACCACCTGGTTGTGCATGGCCGCGGTCAGCTTCGGCCCGCCCGCGACTCGGAACACCACGTCGTCCCGCCACATCCGATAGTTGACCGGCTGCACCGCGGGCACGGCGTCCTCGGTGAACACCAACCGCCCGACGCGTGGCCCCTGCAACAGATCGAGACACTGCCTGCGGGTCAGGACGTCGAGTTCGGATCCCTTGGTCATACTGATCAACCTCCTTGTACGAGTTGGAGAGTCCCAACCGGAGTGGAACGCCAATGCCCGACGCTGATGGCGGCCAGTCGGGCGATTGCCCGTTCGATACCGGCAGCCAGTTCTTCGACGTCAGGCGCCGCGTCGTAGTCCCCGATCACACCGAACACCAGCTGGTCGGCATAGCTCATGATCGCGACGCCGGTTCGCAACTGCATCGCCAGAGGCGGGATGGGCAGTAGCCGAGAGGCCTTGCAGCCCAAGAAGCGCAACGATTTTCGCGGCCCGGGCACATTCGTCGCGACGGTGACGACGCCCCGTTGCGGCAGGCGAGTCAAAGCCCGCACGGTCCACGCGGCGAGCGGGAACGGAATGACATTGGCCGCCGACGCCAATGCATTGCCGGCCAGGCATTGCCCTCCGGCCTTGGTTCGGGCCAGCCGCGCGTGCACCGTGCGGAGTTGGTGGACCGGATCGGCCTTGTCGACAGGCAGGTAGGGCAGCATGACGGACACCCGGTTGTCGGTGCCGTCACGCGCACCGTCGGACCGTACCGAGACAGGTACCAGGGTGCGCAACGAGTTGGCTTGGGGCTTCTCGCCGCGACCGACCAGCACGCTGCGGTAACTGTCGGTGAGCGCCGCCAGCGCAACATCGTTGACCGTGACGCCGAACGCTCTGCAGACACTCACCACATCGTCCAACGGCACCGCGACCGAGGTGTAACGCCGCATGCTGGTGATCGACCCGATCAGCGAGGAGGCCGCCGCGGGCCGAAGCAGCCCCGCGGCGATGTCGGCCACACCGCGAACGGCCTGAATGGCGGCGCCCAGCAGGTCCATCGACATCCGCCAGGCGCCGGCTATCCAGTGCAGCGGACGGAAAGGGGCCGAGTCCTTCCCCGACTCGGGTGGGACATCGGTCGGATCGTCGCAGAGCCGGCGCAGCAGCCGCGTGGCCGCGATCCCGTCGGCGACACAGTGGTGGACCTTCATCAGGATGGCCCAGCGGCCGTGTTGCAGACCGTCGACGACCCAGCACTCCCACAGCGGGCGGTCACGGTCCAACCGCCGCTCCATCACGTCGCCGAGCAGACGGTACAGCGCCGCGTCGTCGCCCGGACGTGGCAGCGCGGTGCGGTGGATATGGTGCGCCGCGTCGAAGTTGTTGTCCTGCACCCAATACGGGGCTGCGAGATCGAGCGGCTGGGTGTGCAGCACGTGCTGCAGTCGCGGCACCGAGCAAGCACGTTCGGCCAGGGTAGCTATCACCGTGTCGGCATCGGGCATCGGTCCGTCGAGAACAGCGACAGCGCCGATCGCCAGGCTCACGTGCCGATCAGAATCCTCGGCTTCGAGAAACCCCGCGTCCAGAGCGGTCAACTGCTCCATGCCACTACTGTGCGCCGATGGCCGGGCACGAAGACAGAGCCGAAAGTCACTAGTTTGCTGAGTCACTCACCGCATTGTACGACCGGAACAGATAGCCGGTAGGAGCATCGAAACATGCGTCAGATATATGACCTTGCCATTCGGGTGGTGGTCATGAACACCGGCCCGGCGCATCGCCGCCGGTAGATCAGCAGGACTCGGGGATGAGCGGTCCCGCGACGCGCCCGACGGTGACGGCGAACTCCAGTACCATCGGAAGGCGTTCGGGGGCTTGACCTTTCGTCGTTACGACACCGGCGGCGCGGCGGGCGTGGGCATCTGCACACCGCGATTGTGAATGCCGTCGGCTGTTCTACAGGCAGTCGGAATAACTTGGTGCTCTTCGCATTTAGCCTGGGTGAGCAACCGGTACATCTCACAGAATTGCATCCAGCAAATCCGGGACAGTCGTGCTCAGTCAGGGTGCATCGCCGCAGCCAGGTCGTCGATCCACGCCCGGTCCGCCGGAACCCAGTCCAGGAGGGGCAGCTCGTCGAGAGTCACCCAGCGCAGGGCGCGATGGTCCTGCGGGCGCGGACTGCCGTCGGTCAGCGCGACGAGGTAGGCGCGCAATGTCATGGTGGCATTGAGGGCGACGTCAACGCCGATCCGCGCACCTACGCTCACCCCGACACCGAGTTCCTCACGCAACTCCCGCGCCAGTGCGTCGGCGTCGCTCTCCCCCGGCCCGACCTTGCCGCCGGGCAGCTCCCACAGCCCAGCCAGCTCCGGCGGCCGCTCACGCTGGGCCACCAGCAGCGCGCCCGCAGAGATCAGCGCACCCGCAACGACGATCTGCTCATCCATCGCGCCCGACGGTATACGGTCGAAGACATGGCTGTGTTGACGAATGATCAGGTTGACGCCGCACTAGTTGATCTGCCCGGCTGGGAACATGCGGGCGGTGCCCTGCGCCGATCCGTCAAATTCCCGGCGTTTCTCGACGGAATCGATGCGGTGCGGCGCGTCGCCGAGTTCGCTGAACAGAAGGATCATCATCCCGATGTCGACATCCGTTGGCGGACAGTCACCTTCGCACTGGTGACACATTCCGCCGGCGGCATCACCGAGAAGGACGTCGATATGGCACGCGAAATCGACCGTATCCTGGGCCAGTAGTCGCGATCCAGCCCAGCGTCACCAGCGTCGCGACGATGTAGACCAGGTCCGCCCAGGCCAGGTACCACGGCCGGCTGATCTCCCAAATGGTCGGCTGCGCGAAGCTGAGCAGCCACGGCGCTCCGACCAGTGTCAGGCCGAGCCAGCCCCACCCCAGGATCTGCGCCCCGCGGCGGTCCCGCAACGAACCGTGCAACAGCCAGATCATCAGTGGGACCAACCACACCCAGTGGTGCGTCCAGGAAATCGGCGACAACAGGAGTCCGAACAGGCTGACGATGATGATCCCGCCGAGTCGGTCACCGTCACTGCCGCCGACGGCCCGCCACGCCAGCACCGCGAGCACCGCCGTCACCACGATGCCCGCGAGCACGACCGGACCGTAGCCCGCGTCATGCCCCAGGATGCGAGATATCCCGCCGCGCCAGGACTGGTTGAACACCGTGCCGATCGGCCCTATCCGGCGGGCATCGCCGAGCAGATCGGTGAAGTAGTACCGGGCCTCATCGCCGACCACCAGCAGCGACAGCACCACCGTGCCGAAGAAGACCACAGCCGAAAATGCCACGGTGGCCCAGCGTCTCGCGCCGAGGAAGTACAACCCCGAGACGGCTGGGGTCAGCTTCACCCCGGCGGCCAAACCGACCAGCAGACCCGACAGCCACCACCGCTCTGAGTACACCGCGTAGATCACCGCGAGCGTGAGGATGACATTGACTTGCCCATAGTCGAATGTGCTGCGCAGGGGTTCGATCCAGATGCCGACTGCCGTCCACAGCGGGGTCAGCCGCGGGTCGGTGTACCGGCCCAGCATTCGCTGGCTGACGCGGACAACGCCGTAGAGCGCGACGATCGTGGCGATCTGCCAGAAGAACGCGACCACACCGAACGGCAAAAACTGCAGCGGATAGAACACCATCGCGGCGAACGGTGGATAGGTGAACGGCAACAGAAAATCGGGCGTCTTGTCCCCGTACGTGTACTGGTAGAGGGTGCCCGGATGGTCCAGCGCCGCCGCACCGCCGAGATAGACGTGCAGGTCGACCATGTTTGTGCCGTTGGGCACCAGGTAGGAGAAGGCCAGGCGCGCCGCAACGCTCAGCGCCAGCAGTAACCACGCGTAGCGATACAGCCGCATGGTCGATGCGGTCGGATCGGTTGTGGCAGGCGTTGTGTCTACCGACCCGACTCTAGCGTTCACCCGGCCCTGTCACGCTGGAGTGGCGCTCGACGCCGACCGCCACTCCAGCGTGACGCTGGTGACGGTATTTGCCGAAGTGCTCCCGCCGACGGCTCCGGTAACCGATACCCGTCACTGCCGTAACGGTTGAATAACCGCCACACGTGTCACTTGAGTAACACCAGTAACTCCGTAGTTTCAGGCACAGCCGTGCAGTCAACCGATTGGGAGAACCATGAAGCTCACCTGGAAAGCAGTTTCCACCAGCATGATCGCCGCGGCAGGCGCGGTCCCGGTCGCGTTGGCGCTCAGCGCCACTGCGGCCGCTGATCCGGCCCCCGCGCCGGCACCTGCGATGCCGAACCTGCCGATCGTCAACGAGCTCGCGGCTGCACCGGCCATCGCGCCGCAGCTATTGCAGGGAGTCACCTCGGCGCTGACGGGAGCCCCGGCCGCGCCGGCGCCGGCACCCGCGCCCGCGGCCACTGCATCGGTGACGCTGCCCCAGCTGCCGGCAACCGCAGCCACAGCACCGGCTGCCACCTCACCACTGACGTCGCCGCTCTCGCCGTCGCCCCTCACCGCGCCCGCCGCGACGACGGCCGCTCCGGCGGCGACATCCGCCAGCTCACTGATCCCCTCGGCCGACATCAACATCCCTCAGGTGCCGGGCATGCCGATCCCGCTGCCGCAGAAAGTGAGCATTCCAGGCGATCTGGCTGGGCTGATGTCCGCGGGCAGCCCGCTGGCGAACCTGGCACCCGTCGTGACACAAGCAGCCACTACCGCGGCGCCCGCATTGGCTCCGGTGGCAGCTGCTCCAGCCGCAGCGGTCCCGGCGTCCACGTCTCCGCTGGCTCTGGCTCCGCTGTTGACCGCCGGCCTGCCCTGATCGCCGACCCGGTCTGACCGTCCGAAACGTACTAGGGAGAGCCATGTCACCGAAAACGTTGTTCGCCACCGCCGCTGGAATCGCAGCGTCGGCCGTCGTACTGCTCGGCAGCGGCGTGGCGCATGCCGATCCGGCGCCGCTGCCGATCGACGGTGTGCAGGCACCGGGCCTGTCGGCGGTGCAGAGCCTGAGCCCTGTCATCCAGCAGGCCGCGGCGGACCCTGCGGGTGCTGCGCAATTGCTGATGGCAGCCGCGCAAGCCTTTGCGGCCAACAAGTCGGCACCCGATGACTCCCGCAATGTCGCAACCGCGGTCAACCATTTCGTCGCCGAGCCCGCCGCCGCGGCGCCGGCAGCGCACGTGCCCGGCGCCGGCGCGGGCCCGGAGGCTCATCTGCCGACGGGCGTCGACCCCGCCAATGCGGTCGGGCCGGCTCAGTTGGCCGCACCCGAGGCGGCACCAGCTCCCGAAGCAGCACCCGCGCCCGAAGCAGCACCGGCACCTGAGGCGGCGCCAGCTCCCGAAGCAGCACCGGCACCAGCTCCCGGTCCCGAAGCGGCACCGGCTCCAGCACCCGACCCCGCACCGGGCCCTGCTGCGGCTCCCGCAGCCGCAGCCGCACCGGGATTCGGGCCGGAAAGCCCGGTGACCCAGGACTTCATGTACCCGTCGATCAGCAATGGATGTCTGAAGGACGGCGGAAACGTTCTGGCGACGGCAATTTCAGTTGCCGGTCCCGCCAAGATCCCGACACCGGGCCCCGGGCCGGGCCAGACCGCTTACGTCTTCACCGCGATCGGCACTCCGGGACCGGCAGATGAGCAGAAGCTGCCGCTGAACGTCACCTGGGTGAACCTGACCACCGGCAAGTCCGGCAGCGCGACGCTCAAGCCGCGTTCGGACATCAACCCACAAGGCCCGACGACGTTAACCGCCGTGGCCGACACCGGCTCAGGCAGCATCATCTCGACGATCTTCGGCCAGGTCTCGACCACTGAGAAGCAATGCCAGTTCATGCCCACCATCGGTTCGACGGTGGTGCCCTGACCACATCACGGAAAATGGGGAACGGAATTCCCGGTCGCTGGCCATCGGCCGGCGGCCGGGAATTTTGTCTGGACTGGTCAGTAGGCCATGAAGAGGATCATGTCCCGGTCGTACTCACGTCCGGGGTGCGCCTCGGCCAGATGCGCCTGCGCCTTCTCGACAAGATCGTCCTCGTCGGTTCCGGTGATCGCCTCACCGCACGGGCAATTGAGATGTGTCTTCGCCATATCTTCACGATTGCATATGTGAGATAGATGGAGCATGGAGATCTACGACGTCATGCGTACCACCGGCGCCACCCGTCAGTTCACGGCCGACCCGATGCCCGATGACGTGCTGGAACGCATACTGGACAACGCCCGGTTCGCCCCCAGCGGCGGCAACCGGCAGGGCACTCGGGTGGTGGTGATCCGCGACCGGAAGACCCGCGAGGCACTGGCAGATCTCAGCGTCACAGGCGCGCGACGCTACCTCGCGCAGCAGCGCAACGGTGAGAACCCCTGGAACCCTTTGTATTCCCCCGGGGTGACCGATGCAGAGATTGCAGCTGTCGAAGTGCCCCCGGCCACCCCGTTGCTCGAAGCATCGGTGGTGCTGGTGGTCTGTGTCGACCTCGGTGTGGTGGCCGCGCTGGATCAAGACCTCGACCGAATCGGCGTGGTGGCCGGGGCATCGGTGTACCCGTTCGTGTGGAACATCCTGTTGGCCGCACGAAACGAGGGCTACGGCGGCGTGCTGACGACCATGGTGGTGCCCGAGGAAAGACGGGTGAAGGCGTTGCTGGGCATACCGGAACAGTTCGCGATCGCCGCGGTGGTGCCGCTCGGCAAGCCGGTGCGTCAGTACACCAAGCTCACCCGCAGGCCGGTCACCGAGATCGCCACCCGCGAACGCTTCGACGGCGCACCATTTTCGGCGTTCGACTGAACTTCCAGTACACCGAGACTGCGTGCAGATCGCATGTTCAGCCCTCGAAAGAAGGACTGCACGCAGAGTCAGGCGTTGGCTGCCTTCGCTGCTGCCTTCATCTGCTTCTTGTACGTGCGCACCTTCTGCAGCGACCCCGCATCGACCACGTCGGCCACCGACATGTGGGTACCGGCCTTTCCGTAATCGCCTGCCGCGGCGCGCCAGCCGTTCGGCGTCACGCCGTACTGCTTGCCCAGTAGCGCCAAGAAAATCCGCGCCTTCTGGTCACCGAAACCGGGTAGACGCTTGAGCCGACGCAGCACTTCTTTGCCGTCCGGATCGCCCGCGGTCCACAGCATGGTCGCATCGCCGTCGTACTCATCGACGATGGCTTGGGCCAGCGCCTGCACCCGTTTGGCCATCGACCCCGGAAACCGATGGATCGCAGGGGTTTCCGAGCACAGCGCGACGAACGCCTCGGGGTCGTACTCGGCGATCTGGACTGCGTCGACGCCGCCGATGCGGTCGGCGATCTTCTTCGGCCCGGCGAACGCCGTTTCCATTGGGATCTGCTGATCCAGCAACATCCCGACCAACAACGCGAACGGATTGTCCTCGAGCAGAGCATCGGCGGCCGGATCTTGAACTAGCTGCAGTTTCGCCACGCCGTCAGTTTAGGACGACCCGGGGTCAGGGGTTTCTGACGCCGGTGTCGGTCCAGTGTGCGAACGTGTACGCGATAGCCGGTAGATATGCCCATAGGAGATGGACATGAGACGTGTGGTTGCCCCTCTTTTTGCAGCGGTGGTTACCGCTATTGCCTTGGCCGCCACGGCCAATGCAGTGCCAGACCAGGGCACGCCGGCGTTCGACGAGTACATGCAGGGGCTCGACCGAAATGGTTACCACCTGAATCCAGACACTGCGTGGCGCGTTGCCCACCAGGCGTGTATCGGCGGTCTACCGGGATACATCGGTTTGGAACTGGCTGCGCAAGGCGTTATCGGCCCCGGAGCACAGGACCGGGTGATGGACGTGGCCAGAAAATACGCCTGCCCGGTTCAGTAGTCAGCGGGCGTCGCTCATCATCATCTCGAACTGGGCCCGCGAACTGGGCGCCCGAGTGTCACGCCAGAGTGGCGCTGGATTTCCGCAGCCACTCTGGCGTGACACTCGACACGGAATTGCACAACCATGCCGACACGTTGGTATGGCACATGCCTGATCTCCGGCGCTCTTCGTTCGGCCATCGCTCCGGCTCTGCCTTCGCGTTCGCCCTGCTCGCCTACGCCTTCGCGGCCATCATGGTCGGCACGACCCTGCCCACCCCGATGTATGCGCTGTACGCCGAGCGGATGCATTTCGCGGTCCTGACCACCACGGTCATCTATGCGGCCTACGCCGGCGGCGTCCTTTTCGCGTTGCTGGCGTTCGGTCGCTGGTCCGATGCGGTGGGCAGACGACCTATGCTGCTGGCCGGTGTGGTGGCTGCGCTGGCCAGTGCGGTCGTGTTCCTCGTCGCCGATTCGGTGCCGCAACTGCTCGTGGGACGAGTGCTGTCCGGCCTGTCGGCGGGCCTGTTCACCGGGACCGGCACGGCCGCGGTGATCGAGGCCGCGCCACCACGCTGGCACGCACGCGCCGCCACCGTCGCGACGATCGCCAACATCGGCGGTCTCGGTGCCGGACCGCTGCTGGCCGGCCTGCTGGTGCAATACGCCCCACATCCGCTGCAGTTGCCGTTCCTCATCCACATCGTGCTCGCCGCCATGGCCGGCATCGCCGTCCTGGTCGTCCCGGAAACCTCGGAACGCACCGGCAGCATCGGCGTGCAGCGCCTCTCCGTTCCGGTCGAGGTACGCGCGATATTCATCATCGCGGCACTGGCGGCATTCGCCGGTTTCGCTGTGGCCGGCCTGTTCACCGCGGTGGCGCCATCATTCCTCGCCAACGTCATCGGCATCGACAACCACGCGATCGCGGGTGTCATCGCATGTTCGATCTTTGCCGCCTCCGCTGTCGCGCAGATCGGCGCAACGCGCATTCCCCCACAGCGAGCAGTCGCGGTGGGCTGCGCCATCCTGACGGTCGGCATGGTCATTCTGACTGCCGCGCTGTACTTTTCGTCGCTACCCGGGTTGATCGCCGCGGCCGTGGTGTCAGGTGCGGGACAAGGCATCAGCTTCAGCCGCGGGTTGGCCGCCGTCGCCGAGCTGACACCGCCCGGACGCCGCGCCGAGGTCAGTTCCACCTACTTCGTCGTCGCCTATGTGGCGATCTCGTTGCCGGTGGTCAGCGAGGGGCTGGCGGCGCGTGACTGGGGTCTGCGGACAGCAGGCCTGGCGTTTGCCATCGCCGTCGGGGTGCTTTCAGTCATCTGCATGGTGGCGATCCTCTGGCAGGAGTCGCGGCAGACGCGCACGGTCGATTTGAGTGCTTCTACCTAGGTCCGGTGACGCAAGCCGGCCTTAGCGTTGCCGCCATGACCAGTGCTGTCGCCACCCCGGCCCGGAAAGCCGCATCACTGTTCCCCACCCCCGCCGAAGTCGAGGCAGCCACCCCGGCCGACCGTGACCGGGCCATCGATGTGATCCGCATCGTGTCCCTCGTGGGCGTGGTGTTCGGACACACGATCATGGCGACGAGCACCATCCGCGACGACGTCTTCGTCTGGAGCAACCTACTCACAGCGTCGACCGTGTTCCAGGCCCTGACCTGGGTGTTCCAGATCATGCCGCTGTTCTTTTTCGCCGGGGTCGCCGCATCGGTGACGTCCTGGCGGCCCGGCACCTCGCCGCGGGCGGTGCCCGCAATCCAGCCATGGGGTGGCTGGCTGCTCAAGCGTTGCACTCGGCTATACCGGCCGGTGTTCTACTACCTGGCGTTCTGGGGCGTGACGCTGACGGTGCTGCGGTTCGTGCTGCCGGTGCACGTGTACGAGCCGGTCGCGGGCATCTCGATTCAGCTGCTGTGGTTCCTCGGTGCATACGTGCTGGTGCTCGCCGCGGTGCCGCTACTGGCTCGGATCACCACGACGGCGCAGCTGGCCGCAGCTGTGATCGGCACGTACGCATTCATCGCCGCAATCGACGTAGTCCGCATCACCATGGACCGAGCCGGGCACGCCACGCTGGGCTATCTCAATACCGTGGTGTGGTTGATCCCCGGCATGTTCGGGGTCGCCTACCGCCGCGGACTGCTCCCCGTCCGCTCGGCCCTGGCGATCGGCTTCGGCATGCTCGGCGTAAACCTGACGCTGCTGGTCGTCGGACCCTATGAGCTGAGCCTGGTGGGCATCGAGAGCCAGCATCTGAAGAACATGACACCGCCGTCGCTGTTGCTGGCCGGGCACGCCATCATGATGTGCGCGTTCGCGACCGCCGCGGCACCCGCAATCTCCCGCTGGGCGCAGCGGCCCCGCGTCTGGTGGCTGGCCGCGATCGGCAACTCCGGCGCGATGACGCTGTACCTCTGGCACATGCCACTGCTGCTGGGCATGCACTTGGTATTCGATCGCCTGGGCTTGGACCGGTACGACCCGGCCTCCCCCGGATTCATCGCACTGTCGGTGGTACAGCTGGCACTGATGATCGTGCTGGTGACGACGGCGTTCGTCGCGCTGCGACCGCTGGAGAACTCGCCGCTGCCACTGTGGGACGGCGGATCGGTGGACAAGCGTGGAATCCGCAGCGCCACAGTTGGTTTATTGCTCTGCACAGCGGGTGCGGCAACGCTGATCTCGGTGGCGTGGGGGCTTAAGGACCAGGGCCTGTATTGCGTCACGGTGATGCTCACGGCGCTCGCCGCGGCCCGCTGGCTGGGAACAGGAACCTTCAGAGCCCGCCGTGGCGGACGATCGATTGCCCTGGCAACCCGTACTGAGCGATATCCCGGCCGCTTGGCCGAGGAACAGCACCACCGGCGCTGATCGCTGCTTCTATGAGTGCCTCGCGAAACCGATCAGCATGCGCGAGAGGTCCTCGAAATGGCCTGCGTGGGTGAGCAAACGCGTGCAGGAGCGGTAGAACCGAAGATTCCCGCTGATCGTGCGGCAGCGCCTGCAACGCGGCTTGGAACTGCGTGAACCATTCCGCATAGTCGCCTATCCGGTGAATTGGATAGCCGTCATCGATCAACCAGTCGACAAATTCATCAAGTCCAATACCATCATCGTCAGGTGGCACCACGTGGTAGGTCTCAAATCCCGACGGCCCTCGGTACGCCAGCGCCACAATCGCTTTCGCGACAAAGTCAACCGGAAGACCACCGAAGTGACTCGCTCGACGCCCCCCATCGTCGCTCAACTCATAGAACGACTTAGGCGCAAGCCCAGTGACTATCAGACTCCGGACAAGGCGCGCGGTGGTGTCGGATAGACCGACTCGGCCAACTCGGGCTGTCGATGCCAAGACCGGGCCACAGCGAAATATCGAAGCCTGGATACCGTATGACTCGTGAGCATCACGTAACAGCACCTCGCTCGCCCACTTGCTGTTCAGATACCCACTGGCATAAGCGTTGTCAACGGCACGCGTCGGACTTATGTTGCGTATGTCGGCTGACTCCGTAAACGCGCTGTAGGGGACACTCGCGCCGATGCCGATACTCGAAACGTAGGCGAACTCCTTAACCCTGGATGTTGCCGCGAGCCGGATCAGCTCTGCCGTTCCGGCGACATTTGGACCGAACAGTTCTCGATAGGGCAGGACGTGGTTCACCAACGCAGCACAATCCACGATGAGGTCAACTGATTCGGCTAGCATGCGCCAGGTTCGCGCGTCTAGATCGAGCAAATGGGCGTTCTTGCGACCTGCCAGCACAGTCAATCGCGCTTCAGCGAGGTGGCGATAACGTTCGCGCGGTGTCGCATCGCCGCGGTCGAACTCCTCATCAAGTCGGCGACGCGCGGCCGCATCGTCGTCACCGCGCACGAGACAGATCAGCTGGCCGCCTTCCACTGCCAGCCGCTCGAGCCACGCCAGCGTCAGGTGACGCCCCAGGAAACCAGTTGCGCCCGTGAGCAAAACAACGCGGTTATCTATCCGGACAGACGTCGGGGCCGCAACGGCAGCTAGATCGATGAACTTCTCCACCCGCAGATCCGCCGCGTGAAGTATGTCAGGGGCACATCCATGCACTGCGTCGTGGCTCAATTGCGAGGTAGTTACATCCCCGTGGCTATCGATGACCCCAGCCAGGCTCCGCAGTGTCATCGTCGGGTCAATGACACTGCTGACTGGTACTTCGATTCCGTACTGCTCACCCAGCATCTTCGCAAAGCGCAACGCCGACAGCGAATCCCCGCCCAAATCGACGAATCTGCTCTGCGGCGTGACGTTAGCGGTGCTGTCGAGACCCAAGATGGTTACCGCGACACTCATGACGGTCTCGAGAATTGATTGTTCCTCAAAGGGTTTAGGCTCATTGGCGAGGCGGCCATGCATTTGGCGCAATTCGGTCGCGTAGCGGCGTTCCAATCGCGGACGAACCAGTTTGCCCATACCGGTGAGCAGTCCGTTCGCGACTGTGAAGGGATCCGACTCGATCACGATTTCACGAGGAATCTCCATCGATCGCAAACCGCAGTCGCGACCGACGCTCACGATCGCAGACCGGATGCCCGACTTCAGGGCGCCGACATCGGCCGTGCCGTATGCGCTTAGCGCCCGAGCGGAGGGCACTATCACTGCCAGCAGGTACGGATGCTCTCCATCCGCACACACATAGGCTTGCTCGATCATGTCGCTTTGGGTCAGCGCCGCCTCGACCTTGGCAACGGCGACGAATTCGCCCGTCGACAGTTTGACCACGTTGCTGCGCCGATCGAGATAACACAACTGATCGGGCGCAATCTCCGCGACGATATCGCCGGTGTGGAAGTAACCGTGTGCGTCGCGCATCGGTGCCGACTGTCGATAGTAGCCGGGGGACGCCGCGCTCGACTTCACTACGAGCTCACCACGTGGGTGAGGAAAATCTGTTTGAAAATAACCCAATTCGGGCACGTCGATCAGCTGATAGTCCAGCACCGGCGGTCGGCGGACGCGACCGTCGACACTGATGACACCCGTTTCGGTGGTGCCGTATCCCTCCTGAAGGTGGAGCCCGATGAGCGTCTCAATGCGCGCCTTCGCTTGGGGCGACATCACGGCCGAGCCCGTCATCGCCGAGAAGTATCGGCCGCCCAGCACCTGCTCGCGGATCCTCGCCGCCACCTCTCGGCCGACTTCGTCACGGTCGGATTCATGCCTCATACGGCGCTCAACCCTGTCGTCATATTCGTGGAGCAAGAGGTCCCACATCCGCGGTACGAAGTCGAGCTGAGTTGGACGCACCATTGCAAGGTCGTCGAAAACCGTTGACAGATCACGCATTGCAGGGAGATATGCGGTGCCTCCGCACCCCAACGTGCTATAAACCAGTCCGCGACCTGAAATGTGACTCATCGGCAATGCTGCCAGCGTGATCATCGGCAACTGTGGGGGATGTCCCCAGGCTGCACGCGTCGAAGGCCGCCATGCGTTAACCGTGAGGCGATCGGTGAACATCACTCCTTTGGGAACCCCGGTGCTACCTGATGTGTAGAGCAACAGCCGGAGTGGGTCATCGACGTCTATGTGGTCTGCGGGCGGCGGCACACCCGAGCTTCCGCGCCTGACGACTGCTTCAACCGGTTCGACCGCGACCGGCGCAAGTACATCTTCAACCAACCGGGCGCGCACAACATCGGCAGTGTCGCGGTGACCGTCGATTACCGAGCGATAGTCCAAGAGCAGTAGTCGACGCAACCCCTGCGCGGACTTCGCTACCGCGACAACGTTGTCCACGTCGTCGATGCTGCACGCCATCACCACGGGCGTTGTCTCAGCGACGATCACTTGAAGATCATCAAGTGTGGTGTTGGACGGTAGCGGCACCACGACAACGCCCAGCCACAACAAGGCCAAGTCGAGCACAACGTAGTCGACTGTATTGTGACCCGCCATCGCGACGCGGTCACCGGGCGATACCCCATCGCACGCCAACGCCTTTGCGACCGCCTCCACGCGCCGTCCGAGATCGCCGTAGCTGATCTCGATGAACCGGGAGCTGAGTTGGGCGCGTGAATGACCGGTACGGGGGTCAATGCTGACGGTGACTGGACGTTCACCGAGTGCAGGACGGGCGGCATACCCGGCAAGCACAGTTCGTAGGATGTCGCGTTGAGTCGCATCCGGTTGTTCTATGCGCTCGGTGATCACTGGGTCGGGAGCTGCATCGGCGAACTGCCGGTCTGTCGTGCGAAATTGTTGTGCCCCGTCCAATCCCGAACCGCCCGTCGTCGTACACATCCCGAGTTCCGATGGTATTCCTCACAGCCACGCCGTCCACCTCGACGATGATGTCGCGGCCGAATAGTCGTTCTGATTTACTAACGCGGGAGAGGCAATATGACCGATATTCAGCTGAAGAGCCGCCAGACCGAGCCGGCCGCGCAGAGGTACCTTCAGGCATCACTGTTCTGCGACCACCGAAGCTCCCGCTGGGATGTCGCGGTTCTGATTGCGGCTATCGCCGTGCCGATCATTCAGACTACGTGTGACGATTCGTGGTTCAAGACCGCGCTGCAGTGGGTGTTGGCGATGGTCGTCTTCCTACTGCTGTGGACGCGCGATCGATGGAAAGAACGAGGCAGGCAGCTCCGCAACGAGTTCGAGTACTACGTCTATGACATCCAAAAGCCATACACCTTCGAAAAAGGGGACGACGCCGAGGAAGCGGACGACGCCGTCGGACAATGGCAAGAAGGCTTCCAGAAAGAACGAGCCAAACTACCGGAGCGGTGGCGGCAGGACACCTCGACGTGGTTCTTCGAAAAGTCAACGCCCCCCACGAACTATCTCGACCAGATCAAAGCGGCGCAGCTCGAATCTTTGGAGTTCGGGCGGGACACCCGCCGGCTGTGGGGGTTTGTCACCGGCTTCGTCTGCCTCGCCGTCGTGGGCACATATGCCTGGGTGGAGCAGGGCGCGGTCTTCCGAAGCGAATCCACAGCACTGGGCACAGTGGCCGTCATTGCGATCGTGTCTGCGATCGGCAAGGTTGCTGTCACCGCCTTCAGTCACGCAGGGGACCGAACGAAGCTCGAGAACGAAGTCGAAAAATACGATCCCGCTTCCGAAGCTGATCCTCTTTGCACGGAGCGGCTGGCGATCCTCCAAGAGCGAATAAGCGCGGCACGCAAGAGTCGTGTCGTGGTTCCGCTGGTCATCTATTGGAGCGTCAAGTGGTGGACTGACCGCCGGAAAAACCAAGAGCCGTGCGCGGTCGGACGATAACGAAGAGCCTATCGAAGATAGGACTGGATACCGTGCGCACTTTCTTCTATGCCGTCGAGTCAGTCCATTTCGCGCCATCGGATCCCCCCGATGGCGCGTGGTACACCGCGATCGCACGGTGCTCGGTCTCCGATGCCGACGGCCACAAAGAAGCGGCATTCGGCTATGCCAGCGATGTAACGACCAATCAGGAAGTGGTCGACCGCGCGGTCAGCGAGGGAGTAGAGCGGGCGACAGCCCGGCTTATCCATCGGGGGGATCCCGACGCGGCCCTCAAGACCACCACTGGCTCAGCTGTCCATCGGAGCCTGGTTGCGGCACTTACCCACGCAGAGCGCGAACTCCTGGGTACGCTGCACTTCGTTCACCGCTTCCATACCCGTGCGATGGGCCAAACACTGCCAGTCCCACCCACGCCATTCGTCCCTCGCGGTACAGAGGTTGCAGCCTGGATCGATCCCTCACACAACTTTATTTACTGCGCGATACTGGATATCGACAGTGCGCCAAAACTAGCAATGACCGTGCGGGACTACGGAGATACAGACCAGCGACGAGCCTTGGAATTGTGCATATTGGAGATTTTGCAGCCCAGACCGTGGGTGCGCCATCACCTTTCGCGTTCTGACGCAGCGCCGTCACGCTTAGCAATTGGGAGCGTGGAAGACCGGGCCGTCTACTGGTCCAAAGTCTCCGGAGACTATGCGGTGGCCTCCTATAACGAACTGCTGCAGGGTGCCGCCGCGGTCGACGCCGAGCCATTTGCTTGCCGACCCGTTGCGCATATCGAATTAGCGGGTGAGCTGGGGCCGATGTTCTTCGCTCGCGTCGAAGATGTCACCACTCGTGGCTACTACGTCACCAGTGAAATCGAGCGCAAGAGTTTCTGGCCAGCTGGATCGTCAACCTTCCGACCACATCCACTGATCTGAGAAGCTCACCGAAGAAGGAGTGTTGAATTTGTCGGATAACAACAACCTCAAGCAGGCTGAGGACGCGGTAGCGGCCGAATGGTCTTCGGTCGAAAAGGCCCTCAATACAGCGCGGCAATGCATTCACACGAAGGTGAAAGAACTTGTAGGTTCCATCAACGACTATGAGACGAAGTTGGGCGACAACTACGAGCCCGGCGTACCCGTCGTCTATTCGAGGGTCAAGGACATGGAATCGTGCAAGGAGCGAATCGCCGAGCGCTACGAGTCGCTATCAAAATTACCAGACCTCATCGGTTGCCGAGTAGTGGTCATTCATAGTGAAGAAATTGGATTAGTGCAGGGCCAATTGGCGGTCCTCTTCAAACTCGTCGGAGATATCAAGCCCAAAATAGACGAGTACGATAGTGGCGTCGGTCGCGCCCAGGGTTACGCCGGGACATATTACAAGATCCCACTCAATGGATGGATTCAGGAGTTCCTCGCGGTGTACCCCAAGTTTGATGGGTCTTCGCCAAACTCGGCTGAATCATCGGGCCCGAAGCTTACTGCCGAACAGACCGAGATCGTCGCAAAGTACGGTCTGGAACTCCAAATCCACACTGTCATGGAGGAAGCCTGGAGCAGAGTCTCCCATGCAGGCTTCTACAAGACTTCACAGGGCGTCCCCAAGGAGATCAGACGTGATCTACTGCGTTTGGCGTCAACCTCAAGGTTGCTCGGCGATCATATGCGGAACCTGAGCCTGTCGATCTCTCTCGCACGCAAGAGACTGAGGACCGCGTTCGAAGACAATCACGCATCCACTGGTTTGGACGAATACCTGCTGTGGTATTGCTCCACGCTCACTGACTACAAGAGGTTTCTAGAGGACTACCGAAGACTGGGCAATGAGGCAGGATTTCAAGAGTCTGGATGGAAAGAGCTGGTACATATCGGCGATGAGACGGACATCTGCCTAGAGGTGTGCCAGCGAACGAATCTGCGCACCTGGGGAGATCTGGATGAGGTCCTGTTTTCGTTCGCTCGGTCGCACTGTGGAGATGCTGCTGGGGCAGCTCGCGACAATAAGCTCAAGCTATTGAAGCAGTTCGTCGCGGTTATCGATACGAAGAAAGGTACCCAACCGTTCGACAGACCGTTGCTGGTGTTCTCGATACTACGACTGTTGGAGTACCCGGTGTTACCGTCTATCGACACCATGGATCAGACCCTCTGGAACTACATCGGGGACGCTCGCAAAGCGGCCGCGCTCGTTGTCGATGGCCTGCCCGCAAATCACGAGGCCGGCTGACGTAGACGACAAGGCGATGGATCCGGACAACTCCGCGTAGTAAAGTCCTGGCCCGTGACTCCAATGCCCGATACTTCGTATTCTTCGATCGACTTCAGGTCGATCCGAGTCACCACATGGGCGGATCACCTCGGCTCGCCCCGTTCCGAGGGGGCCGAACCGGCCCCAGGCGGCTGCGGTTGTGGGGGCTGCGGAGGCTGCAGCGCCACATCGCATTGATCGATCGAGAAGCAGCGGCGGCTGAGCCGGGTAGCTACATCGCAGATTGGCGTCGCGGTGACTGGATAGCCGGGTCCGGGGGTCGCGTAGCGGACTACGCCACCGGACTTGCCGCCAGCAGGTTCCCCTACCCGCCTCGTGGCGGGCGAACTCTAGTTATTCCACCGCCCAATCCGACGGATGTCTTATCCTCGATCCGCGCGTACCCAAGCCGAATGCTCGACGACGCGGAACTGGCCGCGCTCCTCACACCGGCATGCCGTGGAACGACGGGAATGGCCTATGGATCGGCTGGGGCGCTGTACCCGGTTCATATTTACCTCCTGCGGCCACGTTCGCCTCACGCCGAAATCTGGTATGCCGACACCGACACCGCGCACTTGGTTGCCATCGATCAAGTGGCCGCCGCAGATGTCGGTGATGCCCTCATCGAGCAGTGGGCTTGGCCCGACGCGGCTCTCGTAGCACTCGCCATCGACTTTCGCCGGGTAACCGACAAGTACGGCCACCGCGGAATCAGGTTCGCTGCGATCGAGGCTGGGCAACTGACACAACTGCTGCGTGTGCGTGCCAGCGAACTGGGGTTGGACACATGTGTACTCGGTGGCTTCGTCGATGCGAAAGTACTTGCCCTGCTGGGACTTTCACCTGATTGGTATGGAATCGCAATCATGATTGCCGTTGGTCACAGCCGAGCAATCGCGCGGTAACGCAGCCCCGTTGCATGATTCAGTCAACGGCTGGCACTTAGTGCGAACGGGTCCATTCGCACGCCCTAACCATCTGCGTCTTAACCGCTCTTGCGGCGGAACTCCCTGCGGTTCTCGACCGGGCCGTGCGTCCGGGGCTGCTTGTTGCCGCCGTCTTTGTGCGCCGATCCACCGGCCGAGCTGGCCTTCTTCCGTTCCAGCGCCTCCCGGAACTTACGTTTGGTGTCGTCTTCTTCCGGTGTCTCCGCCATGGGGCTAGCCTAGCCAATCACCGACGGCCGGGCGGCATTCCGTACAGGTGCGAAATGGGCAGGGTCAGCTTCACCCGGCGGTCGTCGACCATCGCCCGTCGGTAGTCGTCCCAATCCGGGTGTTCACCGGCGATGTTGCGATACAGCGCGACCAATGCCTCGACGGTGTCGTCGTCGGGGGACGCCGCCGGCGGGGTGAGGATGGCGTCGCCCTCGGCGACCGCGTAGGCCCAACCGTCGTCGGAACTGACGTGGATCGATGCGCGCGGGTCGCGGCGCAGGTTGCGCGTCTTGGCCCGGGGTTCGGTGATGGACACCTCCAGCGCGACCGCACGCGGATCGAAGTGGTAGGACACGTTCGACAGCTGTGGCCGCCCGTCCTGCTTGATCGTGGCCAACACGCCCATCGAGTTGCCACTGATCAATGCCAAGAGCTTGTCGTCGAATACCTGGCGCCCCATGACCCGAGCGTACGTCTTTACCGTCGCCCCGATAAGAGTGATCGACGGCATCACGCCGCCGGAATTCACCTGGCCCCGACCGCGCGCGCCGAATATGGTGTCAGGCAAAGGGAGAGGGCATTGCATCGGAGGGAATTCGCCGCCGTGTTCGGCGCGGTGTTGGCAGTTGCGATGGCGCCGTCGTGTGCCCAAAATCCGGTTCCGCCGAAGGCGGTCGCCCCCGCGCCCGAATTGGTCAGCCTCACCGAGATCACGGTCAAACGGTTCTGGTACGCCATCGATGAGCGTCCCAGCTCCCCTACCGGCACCGGCCAGAACTGGGCCGATCTGTACCTGCCCGCGGGCCCCCAGCGGGTCGATAGCATCCCACTGGTGGTGCTCATCCACGGCGGCGCCTGGCAAAGCTCCCTCGGCGCCAACGTATTCGACGGCCTGGCCCGCGAACTCGCCGGCCGCGGTTTCGCGGTCTACAACATTGAGTACCGCCGGATCGGCTCCGGCGGCGGGTGGCCGAACACCTTCCGCGACGTGGCACACGCCCTCGACAACATCATCGAGGTGGACCGCAGGTATCCCCAGCTGACCATCGACGACGAACTGGTCGTCGGGCACAGCGCCGGGGCTCAGCTGGCGGTGTGGGCGAGCACCCGCAAAAATCTCAAGGCCAACGAAGAGGGTTCCCTGCCGGTTTTCCGTCCGACCCGGGTCATCTCACTGGCAGGCCCACTCGACATGGTGTATGCCGCCAACCACGGCGATGAGCACATCGTCACGGTGCTCGGCGGACGCCCCAGTGAGGTACCAGACCGCTATGCATCGGTCGACCCGATCCAGAACATCGATCCGACGGTTCCTGTGATCGCCCTGCACGGCACCCGCGACACCGTCGTCGCACCCGCCAACTCCCAGCGCTACGTCGCCGCAGTCAAGCGGCGCGGAGGGCGGGCCGCGGTCGAGTTGCTGCCCGGCGACACCCACACCTCGATCGTGTCGGCGCGCTCCCCCAACTACCAGCACGTCCTGCACGTCATCACCACGACGTCGCAGGCAGAACTGGACACCCTGCTCAAGGAGTAATCCCATGCCCCGATATGCGGTCTTTCTGCGCGGCGTCAACGTCGGCGGGGTGAACCTCAAGATGGCCGAGGTAGCCAAAGCCTTCACCGAGGCCGGGTTCGACAACGTCAAGACAATCCTGGCGAGTGGAAATGTATTGCTGGACAGCAGATCCAGCGCCAAGGCTGTGCGGACTGCCGCCGAGCGGACGCTGCGCGACACGTTCGGCTACGAGGCGTGGGTGCTGGTATACGACCTCGACACCGTGGCGGCGATAGCCACCAACTACCCGTTCGAGCGAGAAGTCGAAGGCCATCATTCTTATGTCACGTTCGTCAGCGACACCGAGCTGCTCAATGAACTGGCGGCTCTGGAACCGGGCCCCGAGGAGAAGGTGCAGCGCGGTGACGGCGTGCTCTACTGGCAGGTCGCCCGCAACGCCACCCTCGACAGCACCGTCGGCAAGACCATGGGCAAGAGGCGGTACAAGTCGTCGACCACCACCCGTAACCTGCGCACCGTGGACAAGGTGCTGCACTGAGGCGATTTGATCTACATTCGTGCCCATGACGGGTAGCCCAGTTGCCAAGGTGGACGGCCGTGCGCTGACCGGTGTCTCGGAAACCGCGCTGCTGACGTTGCAGGTGCGGGCGACCGAGGCGCGCCGCGCTGATCCACTGATCGACGATCCGATGGCGATCCAGCTGGTCGACTCGATCGATTTCGACTTCTCCAAGTTCGGCCCCAGCAGGCGCCAGGACATGGCCTTGCGCGCGCTGGCCTTCGATGGTGTTACCCGCCGCTACCTGGTCGACCATCCGAAGGCCACCGTCGTCGCCCTCGCCGAAGGCTTGCAAACCAGCTTCTACCGGCTCGACACCGCCGGCGTCGGCCACGAGTTCCGCTGGCTCACAGTCGATCTACCGCCGATGATCGAGCTGCGCAGCAAGCTGTTACCGGAGTCCGGGCGGGTCGGTGTGTGCGCACAATCGGCGCTGGACTTCAGCTGGATGGACCCCGTCGACACCACCGCCGGCGTGTTCATCACTGCCGAGGGACTGCTGATGTACCTGCAGCCTGACGAGGCAATGTCACTGATTACTGCCTGCGCGCAACGGTTCGGAGGCGGCCAGATGATGTTCGACCTGCCGCCGGCCTGGTTCACCGCCTGGACCCGTCGCGGTATGCGGACCTCGCTGCGGTACAAGCTGCCACCCATGCCGTTCAGCATGTCGCCGGCGCAGGCCGCCGATCTGGTCAACACCGTTGCGGGTATCCGCGCGGTGCACGACGTCCCGCTGCCAGCCGGGCGGGGCCGGCTGATCAATACCCTGCTGCGGTCGGTGCAGCGGTTGCCCGCGCTGGATTCCGTGCGACCGGCGTGGACGCTGCTGGAATTCGGCTGACGGCTACTGGGCCCACACGTCCTCGACGTAGCGATCCGAATTCACCAGATCGGCAAGCCAGCGTGCGGCAGCGTCGTCGTCGGCGCCGGTGAACCGGCGATAGATGTCCCGAAATGCGGCCCGCACCGCGGGAGCCATCCGGGCGCCGTCTCCGCAGATATACACGTGGGCGTCCATGGCTGGGTCTCCCAGCATCGCCCAAACCTCGTCGGCGTTGGCGGCGATACGGTCCTGCACGTACCGGATCTCGTCTTCGGGCTGGCGCGAGAACGCCGGGCGCATTCGCACCACACCCGCCTTCTCGGCCGCTTCGAACTCGTCGCGGAACAGGTAGTCCACGTCGGGGTGACGGACCCCGAAGAACAACAGAGCCGAGGCGAACGGCTCGCCTGCGGCCCGCGCCGCCAGCCGGTCGCCGATGAAGCCCCGGAACGGCGCCACCCCGGTGCCGGCACCGACCAAAATCACATTTCTGACCGGTTCGGCGCCGGCCCGGAACGCCCGGCGAGCGGTATCGACGCGCATCCGAATCTGTTGCCCTGGAACAGCTTCTGCGAGGTAGCTCGAAGAGACGCCGCGGAAGACACCGTACCCTGAGCGAGCAGGCCCCTCCAGCACGCTCACCACCAGCTCGACCTCGCGCGGCAGCAGACGCGCCGATGAGGCGATGGAATAGTGCCGGGTCGACATCGGCTCGAACAACTCCAGCTGCTCAGCCCGCGACAGGGCGGTCGCCGCGAACTCGGCCAAACATTCGGTGACGCTCATCGCACGGGTTTCGGGGTTTTCGGCGAGTTCGGTCAGCGCTGCCCGCTCGGGAGGACACGGGTTCGCCGCCGCAAGCCTCAGCAGCTGGGTACGGCTGGCCGGTTTGCGGAGTTCGATGAAATGGGTCAGCAATTCACGCACACTGACTTCCCTGTCAATGGCGATGGCACGCCGGGTGCTGCGCCGCGGATTGACCGAGATGCGGCGGTCGAGCCGCAGTTCCAGCAGCTCGGCAACCTTCTCCACCACCTCGGGAGAGTTGTCGGGTAGGACCGTCAGATGGTCCCCCGTCTGATATTCGAGGTCGTCCGGAAGTGCAATCCGGATGAGCCGCTTAGCGTTTCCCGTCACGCCGTCGACGTCGACCAGGGCGATGTTGTCCAGCACGGTGGCCGGCTGCACCTCGAAACGGGCGTCGATCGCCGAGGTGACAGGTCCGTCGACGGCGCGCAGATCGTAGAGGAGTTCACCGCCAACGGTGTCGTCTGCGGCAGCGCTGTCGGGCGCGACCGGTGTCGGGGCACCCGAGGCGCCCGCGAGCGCATTCCAGAGGGCCGCGGAGAATTCCTCTACGGTGCCGGCGAAGTCTCCGGACGTATCAGCCTCACCGCGTGGAATCAACGGTGCACCAACCAATTCCGCAAGGCGCTCGGCAATGTGCTTGGGCACGGTCTGGTAGGTCTCGGCCCAGTTCCGGTCTCCGATACCGAGTACGGCATACGGTATGACCGATTGCGCCGGGGTACCCGGACTGTCGAGCCACTCGACGAATTGCCGCGCGTCGTCGGTGGGTTGACCGTTGTACGACGCGGCGATCACTACCAGCGCCCCGTCGGTCGGGAGTGCTCCCGCCGCGGTGTCGAGGGCGGCGACGGTGGTCTGATACCCAAGGTCGGTGGCCTCGTCGCCCAGTTGCTGCGCCAGCGACCGGCAGTTGCCGAGGTTCGAGCCGTGCAGCACAGTCACTTTCGATCCCGGCGCGGCAAGTGCCCGTGGCCGTGCCGCTGGGGACGCCTCCGGGGCCGGGCCGGCGTGCCGGCGCTCCGACGGTGTCCGCCGCGCCAGCTCAAGGTGGAATCCGACTGGTTTACGCAGCAGGTCGCTGTGGGTGCGCAGCTGGTAATGCTCTACGTCCAGGAAGCGATACCGGTGTACCAGGGTCGCCAGCGCCATCGTCGCCTCGTGCAAGGCGAACTGGCGACCGATACAGGACCGGGCTCCGGTGCCGAAGGGCTTGAACAGGTTGACCGGCCGCCCGGCGGCCCGCTCGGCTTCGAAGCGGTCCGGGTCGAAGATGTCGACGTTGTCACCCCATTGGGGCTGCCGGTGCAGCGCCGAGGTCGTGATTGTGACAACCTCACCCTTGCGCACCGGATACTGGCCTCCGATCACCGTGTCGGCCAATGCCATTCGATCGAACTCGCGGACCGGTGGGGACAACCGCAGGGTTTCGTCGACGATCTGGCGGATGTAGGTCAGCTTGCCGATCTCGTCGAATACGGGCACGTGGTCGTCGTCGGGCCCGAAGATCGCGTCCACCTCGAGGCACGCCCGATGCAGCACCGCGGGGTTCTTGACGATGCTGTACAGCGCGGTCGGCATCAGTGTCGACGTGGTGTCCTGGCCGGCCACCATGAACGTCAGGATCTGATTGCGGACGAGGTCGTGGCCGAGGCGGGGGGTACCGTCGGCATCCGGCCGCAGCATCAGCACCAGTAGATCGTCGACGTCGACGGCACCTGCCCGGTGCCCGGCGATCAGTTCCTCGATGAAGGCGTAGAGCTTGTCACGCTCAGCCGCGAAGACCGGCCGGTCGCGACCACCCGGAGTGACTATCTGCTCCAGCGCGGCCGCGAAACTCGCCGGGATGTCCGCGAGTCCATCGCGGCGATAGGAGTCGAACCTGGCCCCGAATCCGGCGAGGCCCACAGTGTCCATGGCAAGTTTTGCCAGGTCACCCGCAACGTCAACCAAGCGGTGCTCGTCGGCGCCGGCAGCTTTGTCCCACAGCGCCAAGAGCTGGCGGTTGATGTCGAGCATGGCCGGGTGGTAGCTGCGCAGGCCGCTGAAACTGAACCCGGGAATCAGGACGTCATGAGCCTGCTGCCATCCGTCCTCACCCGGATAGGCCGTGAAGAGACCGTTGCCGGCCAGCACGCGAAACCGGTCCAGCCGGTCGGTGATGCCCTTGGTGAACCGAGCCTCGTCACACAACTCGTCCACCAGACTCAACGAACACGCGTAGAGCCGCCGGCTGCCGGTGAAGTCCGCGTAGAACAGCGGCCCGTACTGCTCGGCGAGGACATCCGCGGGCAGCGCGTACGGCCGGCCGGGCACTGGTCCCGGTGGCAGTGCTATGCCAACAGCCGAAGGCACCCCGTCGATATCAGGTGGCAGTGCCGCCCTAAACGTCTCCACGGGCGCAGAGCATAGCCACGCGGCGCCGCCCCCTTCAGCGAACGAGCTGAGGAGTTTGTGCGGATTTCCCGGCAACCTGCCGCACGGCGACATGCTGTATCCGCACCGCAGTCAGCCGAATGCGGCTCAGTCGACCACCCGCACCTAATCGAATACGGCGTCGAGGTAGCGCAGCGCGTCGACCTTGTCGATGCCCAGCGCTCGGGCGGCCTCGGCGAACGAGTTCGCGGCCGCGGCCATCGCGGCATCCGCCGGATCGGCCCGGGCCACGAAGGTGCCGTACCGGCCGCGGGTCTCGAGCACACCAGCTCCCTCCAGCTCGCGGTAGGCCCTGGCCACGGTGTTGACGGCCAGACCGATCTGGCCCGCCAGTTCCCGGACCGTCGGCAACCGGGTGCCCGGTGGGAGCCGCCCGTCCCTGATGCCGTCGATGATCTGGATTCTCAATTGGTCGAACAACGGCCTGTCACTATCCGGATCGACCCGGACCCAATCCCCCAACTCGGTCACGTGCTCAGTATCACCCAAACCCACTACGTTGGTGAACGTGCGATTGACACTGCTCAGCGGCGCGGGAATATCGGCAGAAAGCGGCGTGCCGACGTTTCGCGACGTCGAGACGGGCCTGTGGGCCAAGGTCGACCCGTACGAAATCTCCAGCTCCGATGGTTGGCGGCGACACCCGGAGCGGGTGTGGGCGTGGTATCTGTGGCGGCACTACATGATGGCCGCGGTCGAACCGAACAACGGTCACCGCGCCGTGGCGGCCTGGCAGGACTACGCCGACGTACACGTCGTTACCCAGAACGTCGACAATCTGCATGAACGCGCCGGCAGCACCATGGTCCACCACCTGCACGGCAGCCTCTTCGAATTCCGTTGCGACGCGTGCGGTTCGCAGTTCGAAGGGGTGCTGCCGAACATGCCGGAGCCGGTCGAGGCGATCGAGCCGCCGCAGTGCTTCTGCAGCGGGCTCATCCGGCCGAACGTGGTCTGGTTCGGCGAACCGCTGCCCGAGACGGCCTGGCAGCGGTCGGTGGCCGCGGTGGGCAACTCCGACCTCGTCATCGTGGTGGGCACCAGCTCGATCGTCTACCCGGCCGCAGGACTTCCGGAGGCGGCGCTGGCCAACGGCATCCCGGTGATCGAGGTCAATCCGCAGCGCACACCGCTGTCGGACAGCGCGACGGTGTCGCTGCGGGAGACTGCGGCGACCGCACTCCCCGGACTGCTGCAGCGGTTGCCGACACTGCTGGATTAGAAGGCGCCGTTGGTGAAATCCTTCAGCCGGTTGACGCTGTCCTGGGGCGTGAGGTCGGTTCCGATCAAGCCTGCGACGATCTGCCCGAGACATACCGCCCGCAGGACCCGGTCGGTGAACTCCTCGGCGTCGCCCCACGGCAGGTACGGCTTGGCGACCAGCATGGCGGCGACACCGTGGGCCGCGGTCCACAGCTCCAGTGCCATCTCGGTGGCGTCGCCTGCCGGGTAGACCCCCTCGACGATGAGCGTTTCCACCGAGGTCCGTAGGTGCGTGAACGCCGAGCTGTTAAGCACCAGGTCGACGTCGCTGCCCGGTCTGCGCTCACTCATGGTGGCGATGCGGTAGAGCTCGGGAGTCTCGCGGGCGAACCGCACATAGGCCAGCCCCTGCGCACGCAGCACCTCGATCGACGACGGCTGATCGGCCACCATCTGCATCTGCTCGTCAAGCTTCTCGAAATAACGCGCGCACACCGCGTCCAGCAGTGCGTCCTTGTCGGCGAAGTGTAGATAGATCGACGGCGACGTGACGCCCACCCGCTCTGCCACCAAACGGATCGACACGGCCTTGGCTTGCCCGGTTTCCAGCAGCAGTTCGGTGGCCGCGTCGATGATCTCGTCGCGCAACTGCTCACCGGAACCGCGCGGGGCGCGTCTGCGCCGGAGAGGTTGAATCACGTCACTCCGCATCCGTCACGGCGGCACATTTCTGATCGCCAGGTTCTGCTGCAGCCGGACCGGATTCACTGATGCCGATGCGACGATGCAGCCGGGCCAGCGGCGCGGGCGCCCACCAGCACCACTTGCCCAGCATGTGCATGAACGCAGGTACCAACAGAACCCGGATCAGAGTGGCGTCGACGAGAATGGCCAACGTCAGCCCGAGCCCGAACATGCGCATGAACGCGACCTTCGCGGCGATCAACGCGGCGAACGATATCGACATCACCAGTGCCGCCGCGGTGATCACGCGGCCCGTGCGGGCCAGCCCGAGTGCCACGGCCTCGTCGTTCCGGGCACGAGAAGGGGCTCCACCGGATTCGAGCCAGTACTCGCGGATCCGCGACACCAGGAACACCTCATAGTCCATCGACAACCCGAAAGCGATGCAGAACAGCAGCACCGGCAGGTTGGCGACGAGCGTTCCGGTGGGGGTGGTGCCCAGCGCGCCCAAATTGCCGTCCTGGAAGATCCACACCAGCGCACCGAACGCTGCCGACAGCGACAACACGTTGAGCAGCAAGGCTTTCAGCGGTAGCACCACGCTGCCGGTAAGCAGGAACAGCAATACGAAGGTGATGGCCGCGATCACCCCGAGGACCAGCGGTAGCCGCGAGGTGATCGCTGCCGAGCTGTCCCGATTGATCTGCGCGGTGCCGGTCAGCTGCACCGCAGCCGGGGCCGGTACGGCATGCAGGGCATCCAACTGCGCCTCGGAGGCAGCGCTGAACAGCGGTGCGCTGCTGCCGACCGTGATAAAGGCGCTACCGCCGTTCAGCCCGGTCGCTGCCGACGGCGGGCCTACCAGCCGGCCGGCAACGAAGGTGCCGCCCGGGGCCGATACCGAGGTCACTTCGGGCACCGTCGACAGCGCTCCGGCATACCTGTCGAGGTTGACGGGAGTCAGACCGCTCGCGTCGGGGATGACGACGGTCACCGCACTCGCCGCATCGCCCGCGAAGGCCGTCCGCATCTCGTCGCCCACCTGACGCGCGGACGCAGACGGCGGCAACACGCGGTCGTCGGGGAAGCCCCATTTGATACCCAGGAACGGCGCACCGAGCAGCAACAGCACCGCGACCAGCATGATGCTGATCGGGACCGAGCGTCGCATGACACGTTTCGTCATGCGGTACCACAGTGTCTGGTCCACCGGCTCGCGCACCGGCTCGGGCCTGCCGAGGAGGCGGCGGGCGAACCGTCGGACGTCGAGAGAATCCAGGCGGTCACCGAGCACCACGATCGCCGCCGGGGCGATGACGACAGCGGCCAGCGCCGCCAGGGCCACCACCGCGATGCCTGCGTAGGCGAACGACTTGAGGAAGTACATCGGGAACAGCACCATCGCGATCATGGACAGTGCCACTGTCATCGCCGAGAACAGCACTGTGCGTCCGGCGGTCACCATGGTCCGCACCAGCGCCTGTTCGGGTGCAACGCCGTCGGCGAGCTCGTCACGGTAGCGGCTGATGATCAACAGCGTGTAGTCGATGGCCAGGGCCAGACCCATCGCGACGGTGAGGTTCAGCGCGAAGATCGAGACGTCGGTGATCATGGTGAACCCGCGCAGCACCGCCAGCGACCCCAGGATCGCGAACCCACCGACCGCAAGCGGCAGCGCGGCGGCCAGCAGCCCACCGAACACCCAGACCAGCACCAGGAAGCTCAGCGGGATGGCGATGGATTCCATCATCAACAGGTCCTTCTCGCTCTGCCCGTTGATCTGGACGTAGGTCATCGCCTCGCCGCCGGCTCGCACAGTGACGCCGTTGCGGTCGTACACCAGCCGATCGGTCAGCTCCTTGGCGTACTTCTGCGCGCCACTCTCACCGCCGCCGATGCCTGCGACGATGAGCCCGGTCCGGCCATCCTTGCTGATCAGCGCGGCCGCTGCCGGCGGAGGTGAAGTCCAGGCCGAGCTGACCTGCGTCACTTCCGGTGAGGCCTGCAACTGTTTGACGATGTCGGTGGCCGCGGCCGTCGCGACCGGGCTGCGCACTCCTTGATCAGCGGTCACGCTGATCACCAGCTGCATGTCGCCGCGGTTGAACTTGTCCGACAGCAGCTTGGCTGCCTGAGCCGATTCCGATCCCGGGTCCTGGAAGCCGCCGGCGGACAGACTCTTGGCAACGGGAATCCCGAAGATCCCTGCGCCGACCATCACCAGCACGGCAACCACGAGGATCCGCCGCGGCGCGGCGATGGCCAAGTGGGCAATCCGGTTCAGCACTTCGATTCCCTCCCCACAGGACTGTTATCGGCGTTAACTTAACAACGCTAACTTAGGCGCGTCAACGCACACCTCACTGATTCACGTGAGGCACGACGGCGAGACGTTTCACACTTGATCCGCGTGCAAATCAATTGCCAGCCGACGACAGGTCTAGTTACTCATGACGAACACCACGACAGATCTCCGCAGGGAGACCACCACGACGGATGTCGGCCTACTGATCCTGCGCATCGCCATCGGTGCCACGATGCTGCAGGCCGGGCTGGTCAAGGCCGTCAATTTCGACACCACGGCCGGGTTTATGGAGAGCGGGGGCTGGCGACTGCCGACGCTCGCGGCGCTCATGGTCACCGTCGCCGAGACCCTGGGCGGCATCGGCCTGCTCCTCGGAGTGCTGACACCCCTTGCGGCCTTTGCGGTGATCTCCGCGATGATCGACGCCTGGGCGGTGAACGTATCGGCGGGCGTCATCTGGTCCGAGCCCTTCAATGTCCCGTTCCTGGTGGTCTTCGCCACAATCGGGCTGCTGTTCACCGGCGCCGGGACGCTGTCGGTCGATCACTGGGTCTTCGGACGAGCCAACGGTCCGCGTTCGGTGGCCGTCACCATGACGGTCGCGGGGTTCGTCGTCGCGGTGGTGACCTGGGTCGCGCTGAACGGCACCAACCCGATTCACTTCACAGACTGAAAAGCCGGTTCAGAGTCGCCTAACCGGCCGGAACCTACCCAGAAGTAAGAATTGCCATCATTTTCCGAATCGTGACTCAAAGATTCCTTAATGGTGACCCCTACTGTTCAGTACATGTGGATCGACGACACCAGTGCCGATGTCATCAAAGTCGACTTCGACGCTCTCTACCACGGCGATGTCCTGGTCGAGGGTGATACCTCGGAGCAGTTTGACGACTTCCAACCGCTGCGCACAGCGGTATAAGGAAGCGCGCGCCTCGCGGCGCGCGCTTCCCATGTTGAGTTTGCGCCATGCAGGCGTTCCTCAGCCTTCCATGCCGTGATGGCCAGTCCCCGCTTACGCGGGGACTGTTTCTTTCTCAAGCTCATGTTCAGCGGGCCCGCACTGTCGGGCCAACCTTTGTACCGCCCGACGCGCACACATCCGTGCCGCGACTCAGTCCGTCTGCCGGTGCAGCTCGGTGAGATGCGCGTAAACCAGGGCATTGATCTGGCTGTGGCCCACCTCGTCATCGCTGAGTTCGCGGCGCACCTTGGCTGGAACTCCGGCCACGAGCGACCGCGGCGGCACCACCATTCCCTGCGGCACCACGGCCCCGGCGGCCACCAGAGATCCGGCACCGACCACGGCACCGTTGAGCACCACGGCGCCCATTCCGATCAGGCTGCCGTCCTCGACGGTGCAGCCATGCAGCACCACGTTGTGGCCGACTGTCACCCCGGCGGCGATGCGGCACGGGAACCCGGGGTCCACATGGACGGTCACGCCGTCCTGGATGTTGCTGCCGGCACCGACCTCGATGGGCTCGAACTCGGCGCGCAGCGTCGCGCCATACCAGACGCTGGCGCCGGCCGCGAGCGAAACCTGGCCGATCACGTTGGCATTGGGTGCGATCCAGGCATCGGGATCCACTTTCGGGGTATGACCGGCGACGGAGACGATGAGCGGCTCGGGCATGTCGGCCATCGTAATCAGCCGTTCGCCGGCCACTCACGCAGCTTCAGACTCCCTGGAAGACCTTGCGGTAGCTCGACGGTGACATGCCAGCCCAACGGGTCCTCGCGTCCCACCAGCTGCGCGATCTGAACGGTTGCTACGCCCCGGCTTTCCACCTCGCCGCCGGGCAGTGCTTCGTCGTCGAACGGGCGGCGATAGACACTTCCGCTTTGCCGTAACCGTACCGTTACCCTTACCATCCGATGCGGCGCCGCGGGGAACGCCGAGGCCGTCGTATTTTCGTATGCCCCGCTTTGGGCATACACGTCACCGGCTGCCGACGAACCACAGGCCAGGCATGAGCGGGAGGAAAACCCACCTATGAAGACTCGCACCAAAACACTCGGCGCAGCCGCAGCGGTCGCTGCGATCGCAGCGTCGCTGCCGCTGTCGATCACTGCTTCCGCCGACCCGGCAACGCCGACAACCACGGAAACGGTCACCATCGACATCCCGGACCCGCAGGGCCCCGGCTGCGACGCCTTCAAGAAGGAAGTGCCCGACTGGAAGTCGCTGTCGAAGCAGCCCGTAAGCAAAGTTCTGGCAAGCATCCCGCAGCTCAGCACGTTCAACTCCGCCATCTCCGGCGGCATGAACCCGGCTGTCGATATCGCCCCGGTCCTCGACAACGGCCCATACGTGGTGTTCGCCCCGACCAACGACGCATTCGAAGCGCTGGAGCCGGGCAAGCTGGACGAGCTCAAGGGCGATGTCGCCGCACTCACCAGCCTGGACTACTACCACGCGTTCCTCGGCCTGCTCGGCCCGGACGACGTCAAGGGTCAGCGACCCACCCAGCAGGGCGCTGAGATCAACGTGACCGGCAAGGGCGGCGACATCAAGGTCAACGACACCGCCAAGGTGATCTGCGGCGGCATCGAAGCTCAGAACGCCCGCATCTACATCATCGACGCCGTGCTGGACCCGAACTCCCCGCCGGCGCCGCTCACCCCTTCGGGTGTCACCACGACCACCACGACGACCCCCACGACCGTGTCGAGCGAGGAGCCCACGCCGACCGAGACTTCGGCGACCGAGACTCCGGCCGCCGACGCACCAATCGGCTGACGCTTCGGAATTCGCGGTTGGTGCGTTTCCAGCCGTCCGTGTCATCGGCGATGACGCCGTAGGTCACCCGCTTGCTGGCCCTGGATAGCCCGGCGCGTTGCTGCTCCACTCGCGGCGAGCCACCACCGCTCACATGGTTTACTGAGTTGCACATCCGGCCGCGGCGGCTGGCTCATCCGCTATTTAGCAGGAGACCTTGTGGCTGGAAGCGCACCGCTGGCACCGATGATCGGGCCGGACTCGATCACACCGCATGCCCCGGTCCGCTCCCCGAAGACCGCTGAGCTCGTTGCAGGCACGTTGCGGCGCATGGTCGTCGGCGGCCAGCTCAAAGACGGCGACTTCCTGCCCAACGAAGCCGAGCTCATGGAACATTTCGGGGTCAGCCGGCCCACCCTGCGCGAGGCAGTGCGTGTGCTCGAATCCGAGCGTCTGGTCGAGGTGCGGCGCGGCTCCCGGACCGGTGCCCGGGTTCGGGTTCCCGGCCCCGAGATCGTCGCCCGCCCGGCTGGCCTGCTGCTGGAACTGTCCGGCGCAGACATCGCCGACCTCCTCGTGGGGCGCGCAGCGATCGAGCCGATGGCCGCACGACTACTGGCCGAAGAAGGCGACGAGGCCGCCTTCGCCGAACTGGAGCGGATGCTCGACGAGCACATCCCGAAGGACCCCCAGTCCGACCGGCTGGCAGAGACCACCGGTGATTTTCATCGCCGAGTGGTCGAGCTGTCGGGTAACGCCACGCTGGGCATCATCGCCGGCATGCTGCACGAGATCACCGTGCGGCACCACGCATTCCTGTTCCAGGAGCGCCGGCCGGTGTCGAAGGCCGACTACGACAAGCTGATGCGCTCTTACCGCGAGCTGATACAGCTCGTCCGGTCGGGCGATGGCGACGCCGCCGAGGCGCACTGGCGCCAGCATATGGACACCGCCCGCATCCTCATGCTGAAGGACATCGAGACCGTCAAGGTTCGCGACGTCGTGCGCTGAGGGCTTGCTGAGCCCCCACCGCGAACACCGAGATTCACGTCAGGGACAAAGTCGGCGGTGTTTTTATCCCTCACGTGAATCTCGATAGAAAGCACTGCATCGCGGGCCACGCGGCCCAACCGTCGGTGGTCTTTCATCGCACCAACGCTGAACGAGCGACTGGCCGCCGGACAGCCGGCCTCACCGGCTAGCCGGGTTCGAGCGCCCGGTCCAGGCGCGCCACATAGGCATCGATGTCCTGGACCGCCGACTCGGCGGCATGGACGCTGATCGCCACGGTGCTACCGATACCGTGCACACCGTGGGTGAGGCCCATCATCGGCGACAGCGCCGGGTACCCAGCTGTCACCAGCACCGGCGCGGCACCGAAGCGCAGATCCGCCTCCCCGCGGTTGACGCTGGAGACCACGGTATTGCCCGTCACCGTGTCTGAGCGCAGCGTGGAATCGAATTGCTTGACACCCCAACGTAGTAACGATGCCGGCGTGGCGGCGAATGCCCGATCGGCCGCCACCATCGCGGGATGCTGAGCACGACGGCGCCGTTGGGCTAGATCGTGCACGATGTGCCCGATGCGGGCATCGTGGTCCAACGCGGGATACAACCCGACACCGACGTTGCCGAACTGGTTGTTCGCTTGCCGGACACCGGGTTTGGCCATCGGCACCTCAGCGCCCAGATCCGCGGGATCGTCGCCGAGTTCACGCAGGTGCTCACTGAGCGCGCGGGATACCGCAGCCAGCACCGCGACGGTCACCGTCGGGCCGGCCAGCTGTCCACGGTCACGGACGATCGTGCGCACATAACGCGCCCCCTCGGGTCTTGCGTTACTGCGCAGCGCCGGGCGGGACTGCGCCTGCCGGGGGACGTGGCCACCGTCCTCGTCCCGCACCAGCCTGCGGTGCCACCGCGTGGCTTGCGCGGCCCGCCACGGCAGTCTGGCAGTCACGAACCGGGGCACCACGACGGCCGCCACCGTGCCCGCCCTGCCGAACATCCACCCGGCCAGATCCGTCGATCGACTGCCGTCAGCCACCGCGTGCGCCATCTGCAGCACGATCACCGTGCCCACTTCGGCAGCTCCGGGGATGCCGCAGACGCGCGTGAATACGTGGAGCCGCCAGGTAGCCTGCGTCGCGTCGAGCTGATGGTCAGCCAGCCCACCCACCGCTGAGAGACAATCGTTCCAGTTGGGCGCGCCGAGATCGTGGACGACGAACTGGTCGTCGCCGACACCACGCGGTACCCACACCGGATACCGCCACTGGTGGTCGTCGCGTATCCGCAGGCCCAGTTCGGGGCACCGCTCGGCGCGGTGCCGCACGTCGCTCAGCGCTGACTCCAGTTCGATTGGTGCACCGGAGAATCCATACAGAATGAACTGATCGTTGGGAATCGTCGCCGACATCCAGTAGGTCTGGGCGTCGATCGCTGTCAGCCGACGCATTATTCAGGCGCCCGGGCCCATCGTCGCCATCGACACCGCGGCGCTGTCGTCTGCCATGAATGCTCCTCCGCGGGACCGGCACCGTGTGTCAGTCACACACTCACCGTCCAACGTAACGTGCCGCAGCGTCGTGTCCGGTGTACGGCTGCCGACCTCCTGGAGCTAGGCGTCGTCGGCCGCTGCCTCCAACTCGGCGAGCACGATTTTGCGCATGCCCATCATTGCTTTGGTCGCAGCCTGCGCACGGGCCGGATCAGGGTCACCGATCAGTTCGAACAAGCGATACGGAACAACCTGCCAGCTCAGCCCGTAGCGGTCCTTGAGCCAGCCACACTGTGATTCCTCCCCACCATCGGTCAGGCGGCTCCAGTAGTAGTCCACCTCGTTCTGGTCCTGACAGCCGATCATGAACGACACCGCCTCGGTGAACGGGAACTGCGGCCCGCCGTTGATGCCGATGAACCGGTGGCCGTCCAGCACGAAGACCACGGACACGTCGTTGAGCTCCTCGATCGACGAATTGGGGAACACCGAGAGGTAGAACTCTGCGGCCTCGGCGAGGTGGTCGTCGAACCACAACGCGGGCGTGATCGATGGCATAGGTGGCCTCCTTGGTGTGCTCGGCAGTGTGGTCTTCAAAACAGACCGCCCCGCCGGCCGAAACTCACCGCCCCTGGGTGACTCGACTGCACCGGAGCTGCCGAGAGGACTGCCCGTGAGCAGCGGGAAACACAGCGAATCGCATGTCGTTACCTTTCGCGGGCCGTCTGCGCTTGTTGCACGGCGGTGGGCAGAACCGGCATTCCTGGAATACCACCGGCCTGATCCTGACCGATCAGGGTTTACATGTAATCGCCCTGGTTTTGGTCAGGGATGGCTGTTGTCGGCTCAGTTTGCCGGCGGGGTGTCCGCGTCGGCCAACCGCTGATGCAGTCGAGCCCGAATATCGTCGGGGGTATATGCGTTGCGCTTGCGTTGATCGCGAGCGACCAGGACACCACCGGCCATCACTCCGGCGACACCGGCCAGACCAATCCATTTCCAAAGACTTTTCATGACCAGATTCTGCATAAGCTGCCCGGGTGAACGCGCATACGGTGCCCGTCAGCCGGGCATTGCAGGAGACCCGAACCGGCGATATCTGGCTGTTCCGGGGGGCCTCCGGGCCGGACCGAGCCATCCAGACTCTGACCAACGCGCCCGTGAACCACGTCGGGATGACGGTCGCAATCGATGATCTGCCGCCGCTGATCTGGCACGCCGAGCTGGGCCACAAACTCGTGGACCTCTGGACCGGCACTCACCACCGCGGCGTGCAGCTCAACGATGCTCGCGAGGTCATCGAACAATGGATGGACCACTACGGGCAGCGCTGCTGGCTGCGTCAACTCATCCCCTTCGCCACCCGGGAACAGGAGGATCGGCTGCTGAAAGTGGTGGCCCGGATGAACGGCACCGCTTTTCCTACCACCGCGCGGCTCACGGGCCGATGGATGCGCGGACGACTGCCGATCGTCAGCGATTTCACCCGGGGAATGCCGTTCTTGCACAAGAAAATTCGCGAGTCCGCCCAGCGGAACAAAACAAAGAAGCGCGAGGCCGGTCTGGAGACGGCGTATTGCGCGGAGACCGTCGCCATCACCTATGAGGAGATGGGCCTGATCAACACCGAGAAGCAGGAGAACTATTTCGATCCCGGGTCGTTCTGGAGCGGTGACCGGTTGCCGCTGACGAGCGGCTACCGGCTGGGCGACGAGATCTCCGTCATTCGCGACTGAGTGCCGCCGCCGAGGATGGGATGTGGTGCGGGAGACATTGCTGCGGGTGTGACATCACCCGTTGTCGACTGACAGCAGGCCAGACGTAGGAGCCTGTTTTTCAACAGTCGCCCGTAAAATCGGCATCGACGGCAGCCGATCGGCCCGATTTCGTTACGAGATCAGTTCTCCCGAGGTGCCCGAGCTTGTAATCATTTGGGGGGCCGACGAGGTGAACGCCGTTTTGGACCGCACGTTGCTCGCAGAAGCACTGACGTATCTGCCCGAACCACACCGTGCCGTGCTCAGCCGATCGTTCTATCTCGGCTGGACCACCCAGCAGATCGCCGACGATCTGGGTATCGCCGAAGGCACCGTGAAATTGAGACTGCACTACGCCCTGCGACGGCTGCGGCTCATCCTGCTGGAGATGGAAATGAGCACGAACGTCTGAACCAAGGTAAGCCGGCGCGCCGGATGCCAAGCGTCGCCGGCGAAGTCGTCTGCAGGACACGGTATGTCAACGGAGCGTTCGCCGAGACTAAGGTGCACCCGCGAGATAGACCTGCGGGCAGAGGCAACAATAGTGAGATGGGTACGACCGACCGACTCGGATTGGAACACCGACTGGCCACATACGGCACTCTCTCTCCGGGACGCTCGAACGCACACGTGCTTTACGAGCTCT
Source organism: Mycobacterium sp. 155 (assembly GCF_000373905.1). NCBI lineage: Bacteria > Bacillati > Actinomycetota > Actinomycetes > Mycobacteriales > Mycobacteriaceae > Mycobacterium > Mycobacterium sp. 155. Next base: position 268,740 of record NZ_KB892705.1, on the reverse strand, counting down.
CCGGCACGTGGACGCGAGGGTCGATCAGAGGTCACCTCCACGAGCGTGGCTGGGGCATTTACCCGGGGGTCGTGTTGGATGACTCAGGTCCCGAGGTTGCAGTACACGTCTTCGCCTCCCGGGACCTACCAGCACACTGGCAGCGACTCGATGAATTTGAGGGATCAGGTTATCGGCGTGTCCCGGTCTCCGTCAGCGGCGATACCGGCGACGTCGCCGCCTACGTGTACACACTGGTGAATGATCCGGCGCGGGGACCTGCCAAGCCTCCACTTTCCCGGGCCTAGACGTTGAAGCGGAACTCCACCACGTCACCTTCGACCTACCCTGTTAGCAAGCGAGCCGTCGTTGTCACCGTACGACGCCGACGATAAGGATGATCGTGGCCGCCAGCATGGCAGGCGCGAGCGACACCAGAAGAAAATTGACGATGCCCTCCTTGGCTCGGGTTGCGGCATGGCTGCCCGCCGCGCCCGGCGCATACTTCTGACCTGCGCCCCAGATCGCCGCCAGTTGCGTTGCCAGCCAGTTGGCATACGTGCCATACGCCAGCAGGGCCACGGCAACGACTTGCCACACGTGAGCCAGCGCGAGATGCGGCCACAGAAGCCCGATAACGACGAGGAACGGACCGTTCATCATGCCTTGCATGTGACTGGCCAGCCCCATCCGCGGGTTCTTCAACGCCGGGATCGCAACCCCGGTAACAAGACCGAGGAGAAAGAGCACCAAGCCCAGAGTGAACAGAAGTGTCTGCACGACCCAATCTTAGAAAGAGGCCGGCTGATCAGGCCTTACTTGTAGACGTTGATCCAAACCGGAACTCGCCTACACGTTGAATCGAAATTCCACGACATCGCCGTCGACCATGACGTAGTCCTTGCCCTCCATGCGTACCTTGCCGGCCGCTTTGGCAGCTGCCATGGAACCGGCCTGCATCAGGTCGTCGAAGGAGACCACCTCGGCCTTGATGAAGCCCTTCTCGAAGTCACTGTGGATGACGCCGGCAGCCTTGGGCGCGGTGTCGCCCTGGTGGATCGTCCAGGCGCGCGCTTCCTTGGGCCCGGCGGTCAGGTACGTCTGCAGGCGCAGCGTGTGGAATCCCGCCCGGGCCAGTGCATCGAGCCCACGCTCGCTCTGGCCGATCGACTCGAGCAGCTCGGCCGCGGACTCGTCGTCGAGCTCCAGCAGCTCCGCCTCGATCTTCGCGTCGAGGAACACCGCGTCGGCCGGAGCGACCAGTTCACGTAGCTCACTCCTGCGCGCCTGGTCGGTCAGCACACCTTCGTCGGCGTTGAACACGTAGAGGAACGGCTTGGTGGTGAGCAGGTTGAGCTCGCGCAGCAGTGACGCGTCAGGCCCCCCTGAACCCGCGGAAAACAAAGTCTTGCCGCTGTTGAGCACCTCTTGGGCTGCCACGGCGGCGTCGTAGATGGGCTTACGGTCCTTGTGGGTCCGAGCCTCCTTCTCCAGCCGCGGGATCGCCTTCTCCAACGTCTGCATGTCGGCGAGGATCAGCTCGGTTTCGATGACCTCGATATCGGAGCGCGGGTCGACCCGGCCGTCGACGTGCACTACGTCGTCATCGGTGAAAACCCGGACGACCTGGCAAATCGCATCGCATTCGCGGATATTGGCCAGGAACTTGTTGCCGAGTCCCGCGCCCTCGGACGCGCCTTTGACGATCCCGGCGATATCGACGAACGTCACCGGCGCGGGCACCAGCTTCTCGGAGCCGAACATCTTCGCGAGTTCCTCGAGCCGCGGATCCGGCAGCGGCACCACGCCCTCGTTGGGTTCGATGGTCGCGAAAGGGTAGTTGGCCGCCAACACGTTGTTGCGTGTCAGGGCATTGAACAGAGTCGACTTACCCACGTTCGGCAAACCGACGATTCCTAGGTTCAGGCTCACAGGAACCACAGTCTGCCAGAGTGTCGGAGGCACGCCAGCGCGTGCTGGCAGCACGCGGTGCGATGAAGCCGGTACGGTCTACCTGTGTCAGGACAGCGCGCACAGTCGGCAGTGCCGGCTGACCATCGCTCTGTGTACCCCAAATGGCCAGGTCTGCCGTGGTGGGGTGCTGTGCTGCTGGCCGTGACGGCTACCGCGATCGGCTTCGCTTTCGACGCCGGATCGGGTGATCGAGAACTCAGTACCGTCTTCGCCGTCTGCTACGCGCTGGGCTGTCTGGCCGCGGTCCTCGCCGTGCGGCAGTCCGGAGTGTTCACCGCGGTCATCCAACCTCCGCTGATCCTGTTCGTGGCGGTGCCCGGGTCATATTTCCTGTTCCACGGCGGCCAGTTGGGCGGCGTGAAAGACGTGGCCATCAACTGCGGATATCCGTTGATCGAACGTTTTCCGCTGATGTTGTTCACCGCGGCCGCGGTGTTGTTGATCGGCTTGGCACGCTGGTACTTCGCCCTCATGACCCGGGACAGCGCCAACAAGACCGAGAAGAACGAGACGTCCAAGACCCGAAAACCGATCGCCACGCTGGCCAGGACCGGAATTGTGGCAGCTGTCACAGCGAAGCTGTCGGGACTACTGGTCCGCAAACCCGTGACACGGCGATCGCCGGCGCCGGATTCCGATGACGAGCCGACGCCCCGTCGGCGTCGCGCAGATCGTTCGCAGCAGGTTCACCGTCAGACCCGAGCCGGACGCCCGGACCGCGCCGAGCGACCTCACCGCACCGAGCCGCCGAGGCGGCGACGGCCCGAGGCAACCGAGGACGCCGCCGCCGAACGCAGAGCGACCAAGCGAGCCACTCCCCCACGCTCACGTCCCAGCCGTCCGCTGCTGGATGAGTTCGGTGAGCCGATCGCCGAGCGGCCGCGCCGGGCCAGGGCACCACGAGCCTCGGAGCCGCCGCTGGTCCCACCGGCCGACGCCCGCCGGCGCGTGCGCGCCCAGCCGCGAGAACCCCGCAAACAGCCCCCGCCTGAACGGCGCACCGCGACGGCGCACGACCGCCAGCCACGTCGCCGTCGTTTCGACGACTATCAACCTTTTGAGGACCCGTACGAAGCGCCACCCACTCGCAACGGCAACGCATCCCACCACCCGGTATCGCGGGTGCGGTACCGCGGCGCCGAGGACGAGGACGGTCACAAGGAGTACCGGAGCCGACGGCGGCCATCGCCCGACCGCGACAACACCTGGGAATACGACGGCTGAACGCGCTCAGCGGCGCGGTGCGCGGATCTCCCGTGGTAGCGCGAACACCAGCGTCTCGTTGGCTGTGGTGACCGGCTGCACGGTGTCGTAGCCGTAGTCGGCAAGCCACTCCAGGACACCGCGGACCAGGACCTCGGGCACCGACGCCCCGGAGGTCACACCTACGGTGGTGACGCCCTCCAGCCAGGTCGGGTCGATGTCCTCGGCGTAGTCCACCAGGTGGGCCGCCCGGGAGCCGGCGCCCAGCGCCACCTCGACCAGCCGCACCGAGTTCGACGAATTACGCGAGCCGACAACGATGACCAGCTCGCATTCGGGTGCCATCGCCTTGACCGCAACCTGGCGGTTCTGGGTGGCGTAGCAGATGTCGTCGCTCGGCGGATCCTGCAGCTTGGGGAATTTCTCCCGCAGCCGCTGCACGGTTTCCATGGTCTCGTCAACGCTCAGCGTGGTTTGCGACAGCCAGATCACCTTGTCCTCGTCGCGGACGCGGACGTTGTCCACCGAGTCGGGACCGTCGACGAGCTGGACGTGCTGGGGCGCTTCACCGGCGGTGCCGATCACTTCCTCGTGGCCTTCGTGGCCGATCAGCAGAATGTCGTAGTCGTCACGGGCGAACCGTTTGGCCTCGTTGTGCACCTTGGTCACCAGCGGGCAGGTGGCGTCGATGACCTTGAGGTCGCGAGCGGCGGCCGTCTCGTGCACCGTCGGCGCCACCCCGTGCGCGGAGAACACCACGATGGAGCCTTCGGGCACTTCATCGGTCTCATCGACGAAGATGGCACCCGCCTTGGCCAGTGTCTGCACCACGTGCACGTTGTGCACGATCTCGTGGCGCACGTATACAGGCGCGCCGTGCTTCTCGAGTGCCCGCTCGACGGTCTCCACAGCGCGATCGACGCCGGCGCAGTAACCGCGCGGTTCAGCGAGTAGGACACGCTTGCCGGCAGCACCGGAACTCACCGAGCTGGAAGCACCCGGGATACCCATATTCACTGTTGGCGGCATGTCACCAGGGTACGGGGAGCCGCTGCGCGTGAGCCAGCCGTAGTCTGTTGCCCATGGGAACTGCACCGTATGGGGTCCGGCTACTCGTAGGCGCGGCGGTAACTGCGATCGAGGAAACCCGCAGGCTCCCTCACACCATTCTCATGTACCCGATGACCGTGGCCAGCCAGGCCGCCAACCTTGTCATGCACTTGCAGCAGAACCTCGCCGAACTGGTCATCAAGGGTGACGAAGTGCTCGATCAGCTGTTTCCGCCCAAGGACGAACAGCCCGAGTGGGCCACTTTCGACGAGGACCTGGACACCGGGCCCGACCAAGTCCCCACGCAGCAGACCGACGGCGAACGCCGCACCGAAGGCCGGTTTGCCCTGTACAGCATGGGCGAGCCGCCGGCAGGCGTCAATTCCGGCAATGGCCGTGCCGCTGCACCGGAACCGGCGGCGATGGGCACCGCTCCCGCGATCGTCGACGAGGTGGACTACGACTCCCTGACGCTGGCGCAGTTGCGGGCTCGGCTCAGTTCGCTGCGCGTCGCGGATCTGGAGGCACTGCTGGCCTATGAGGAAGCCGGCCAGGCCCGGGCCCCGTTCGTCACGCTGCTCACCAACAGGATCACCCGCGCGACCGCGAAGTGACTGAACCCGGCCAGTCACCGGAGAACCCCTGGCCGGTGCGCGCCGTCGCCACCCGCGTCGCCAAGTGGATCGACCGGCTCGGCGCGGTGTGGGTCGAAGGGCAGCTGACCGAGCTGAAGGTTCGCCCGGATTCCAAAACGGTGTTCATGGTGCTGCGTGATCCGGCCGCCGATATGTCGCTGACTCTCACCTGCCCCCGTGATCTGGTGCGCAATGCCCCGGTCAAGCTGGCCGAGGGTACGCAGGTGATCATCTGCGGCAAACCCAGCTTCTACACCGGCCGTGGCTCATTCTCGTTGCGCGTCAGCGAGATTCGCGCCGTCGGAATCGGCGAGCTGTTGGCCCGTATCGACCGGCTGCGCCGCCTGCTGGAGGCCGAAGGGTTGTTCGACCCACGGCTCAAGCGACCAATCCCCTTTCTGCCCAACACCATCGGACTGATCACCGGACGCGCGTCGGCCGCCGAGCACGATGTCACCACAGTCGCCACCGGGCGCTGGCCCGCCGTGCAGTTCGCCATCCGCAACACCATCGTGCAGGGCCCCAACGCGGTACCGCAGATCGTCGAGGCCCTCGCGGCCCTCGACGCGGACCCCGACGTGGATGTCATCGTGCTGGCCCGCGGCGGCGGCAGCGTCGAAGATCTGCTGCCGTTCTCCGACGAGACGCTGTGCCGGGCCATCTCCGGTTGTCGCACACCGGTGGTCAGCGCGATCGGCCACGAGCCGGACAACCCGCTGTGCGATCTGGTCGCCGATCTGCGTGCTGCCACACCCACCGACGCCGCCAAGCGCATCGTGCCCGACGCGGCCGCAGAACAAGCCCTGGTCGCCGACCAGCGCAGGCGCAGTGCTCGCGCGCTACGCAACTGGGTACATCGCGAACAACACCTCCTGGAACAGCTGCGCAGCCGCCCGGTGCTGGCCCAGCCGCTGGCCGATTTGTCGACTCGTGGCGAGGAGATCCAGCGGGCCCGTGCCACGATGCAGCGCGACGTCACTCGATTGATCAGCGCCGAGAGCGACACGATCCGGCACCTGTCAGCCCGGTTGAGCACACTGGGCCCGGCAGCAACGCTGGCCCGCGGCTACGCGGTGGTGCAGGCTGTGCCCGCTTCGGGCACGCCGGTGGTGTTGCGTTCGGTTGGCGACGCGCCGGACGGAACCCGGTTGCGAGTCCGGGTGGCCGATGGTGTGGTCACGGCCGTGAGCGACGGCATCGAAGGAAGTATTGAGGAAGATCCATATGAAGACCATTAGTGAGATGGGGTACGAAGAGGCCCGCGACGAACTCATCGCCGTGGTGCAGCAACTCGAGCAGGGGGGCCTCGATCTCGATGCTTCGCTGACACTGTGGGAACGAGGCGAAGCACTGGCAAAACGATGCGAAGAACACTTAGCCGGAGCCCGCCAGCGAGTCGAGCGGGCATTGGCCGACCGAGACGGCGACAACGACTGATCCGGCGAGCGGCCTCACCGAAATCTAGTCGATATTAGAACACGTTTCATTTATACTTTCCGCCATGGGTGCCGCATCTCTCAAGACCGAACTCGGACGCGTCCTCGTAACCGGCGGCTCCGGCTTCGTCGGTGCCAACCTGGTGACCGAATTGCTCGATCGCGGATATACCGTGCGGTCTTTCGATCGCGCACCGTCGCCGCTCACCGAGCACCCCGCCCTGGAGGTTCTGCAGGGTGACATCCGCGATCCGCACACAGTCGCCGCAGCTGTCGGAAACATCGACACGGTGTTTCACACCGCGGCCGTCATCGATCTGCTGGGTGGCGCGTCAGTCACCGACGAGTACCGGCAACGGAGCTTCGCCGTGAACGTGGAGGGCACCAAGAACCTTGTGCACGCAGCGCAGGCAGCGGATGTCGACCGATTCATCTACACCGCGTCCAACAGCGTGGTGATGGGTGGTCAGAACATCGTCAACGGTGACGAGAGCATGCCGTACACCTGGCGGTTCAACGACCTGTACACAGAGACCAAGGTCGTGGCCGAAGAGTTCGTGCTCAGCCAGAACGGGAAACATGGCATGCTCACCTGTTCGATCCGCCCCAGCGGCATCTGGGGTCGCGGCGATCAGACCATGTTCCGCAAGGTGTTCGAGAGCGTGTTGGCCGGTCATGTGAAAGTGCTCGTCGGCAACAAGAACGTCAAGCTGGACAACTCCTACGTCCACAACCTGATCCACGGCTTCATCCTGGCCGCCGAACATCTGGCGCCCGGTGGCACCGCCCCCGGCCAGGCGTATTTCATCAACGACGGCGATCCGGTCAATATGTTCGAGTTCGCCCGCCCGGTGATCGCGGCATGCGGGCGCACACTCCCCAACGTCCGGGTTTCGGGCCGGCTCGTACACAAAGCCATGACACTGTGGCAGCGGCTGCATTTCACGTTCGGCATTCCCGAGCCGTTGATCGAACCCCTTGCCGTGGAACGGCTTTACCTGAACAACTCCTTCTCGATCGCCAAAGCCAAGCGTGATCTGGGATACGAGCCGTTGTTCACCACGCAGCAAGCGATGGTCCACTGCCTGCCGTACTACGTTGACTTGTTCCGGCAGATGGAGGCCGAGCTGAGCAGGCAGCCGACACTCGCCTGATCTCAGCGGTACAGATGCACCGGATGGTGGGTGCTTTGCTCGATCCGCGACGACGCCAGCTGCAGCAGCTCGGTACCCAGTGCGATGAGAGCACGGGCGGCCGCGATCTCCTCGCCGACCATCGGTGCGCTCGGGTCTTTGGGATTGCGGTAGGCATCACCGGTAGTCGCGATGGTGCCATCGCGCAGTTGTGCGTGTACCGAGGCGTGGGTGTGGATGTCGTCTTCGGAGAACTCGATTTCGACGAACCACTTGCTAGACAGATCCTTTTCGTACATGTCGATCAACCTCCGTACTACAGGGTGCGCCATCGCGGTGCGCAACGCCAGAGTGGACATTCTCGTAAATTTCGCTGTCACAGTGCCCAACCCGCACCGCTGCCGTCCCGCAGCGCATAAAGTCCGACGGGCACAGGTTGATCCGCTACTTGATCCGCTGCGAGGGGGCGCCATGCCAAACGGAAAGCCGAACATCCTGGTGATCTGGGGTGACGACATCGGGATCAGCAACCTCAGCTGCTACAGCGACGGCCTGATGGGCTATCGCACACCCAACATCGACCGCATCGCCGACGAGGGCATGCGGTTCACCGACTCCTACGGCGAACAGAGCTGCACCGCGGGCCGTGCGGCGTTCATCAGCGGCCAGAGCGTGTACCGCACCGGCATGAGCAAGGTTGGCGTGCCCGGCGTCGACATCGGGTGGGCGGCCGAGGATCCGACGATCGCGGAGTTGCTCAAGCCACTCGGTTACGCCACCGGCCAATTCGGCAAGAACCATTTCGGCGACCTGAACAAGTACCTGCCGACGGTGCACGGCTTCGACGAGTTCTTCGGCAACCTCTATCACCTCAACGCCGAGGAGGAGCCGGAGAACTTCGACTACCCGCACGAGGACCGCTACCCGCGCCTCTACCAGTTGGCCAAGCCGCGCGGCGTGTTGAAGTGCAAGGCCACCACAGAGGTGTCCACCGAACCGGACGACCCGAAGTTCGGTCCGGTCGGCAAGCAGACCATCGAGGACACCGGGCCGCTGTCCACCAAGCGGATGGAGACCATCGACGAGGACATCGCCGATGCCACCGTCGACTACATCAAGCGCCAGCATTCCGAGGGAAATCCGTTCTTCGTGTGGTGCAACTTCACGCATATGCACCTCTACACCCACACCAAGCCGGAAAGCCGGGGTCAGGCCGGGCTGTGGCAGTCGGCCTACCACGACACGATGATCGATCACGACCGCAACGTCGGCACGGTGCTCGACGTGCTGGACGAACTCGGCATCGCCGAGGACACCATCGTCATCTACTCCACCGACAACGGCCCGCACCGCAACTCGTGGCCGGACGCCGGAACCACGCCGTTCCGCAGCGAGAAGGACACCAACTGGGAGGGCGCCTTCCGGATTCCGGAACTGGTCCGCTGGCCCGGAAAGATCAAGGCGGGCACGGTGTCCAACGAGATCATCCAGCACCACGACTGGCTGCCCACACTGCTGGCCGCCGCGGGTGATCCCGATATCGCGGAGAAGCTCAAGACGGGCCACAAGGCCGGGGCCGACGGCGAGACCGAATACCAGGTCCACATCGACGGGTACAACCTGCTGCCGTACCTGACCGGTGAGGTGGAGACCAGCCCCCGGCGCGGGTTCTTCTACTTCTCCGACGACGCGGAACTGCTGGCGCTGCGATTCGAGAACTGGAAGATCGTGTTCGCCGAGCAGCGCTGCCCGGGCACCCTGCAGATCTGGGCCAACCCGTTCACCCCGCTGCGGGTGCCCAAGATCTTCAACCTGCGCACCGACCCGTACGAGTACGCCGACATCACGTCCAACACCTACTACGAGTGGTTGCTCCGGCACGACTTCTTCATCTTCTACGCCACCGCCATGGCCGCGAAGTTCCTCGACACATTCAAGGAGTTCCCGCCGCGGCACCCACCGGCCAGCTTCAGCGTCGACCAGATCGTCGAGAAGCTGCACGAGTACCTGGCGAAGGACTGACCGATGCCGAACGGCAAACCGAACATCCTGGTCATCTGGGGCGATGACATCGGGATCAGCAACCTGAGCTGCTACAGCATGGGGCTGATGGGGTATCAGACACCCAATATCGATCGCCTGGCCAGGGAAGGCATGCTGTTCACCGACGCGTACGGCGAACAGAGTTGCACGGCGGGCCGTTCGGCATTCATCACCGGGCAGAGCGTCTACCGCACGGGCCTCTCCAAGGTCGGCTTCCCAGGCGCCGACGTCGGGCTGCAGGCCGAGGATCCGACAATCGCCGAATGCCTGAAACCGCTCGGCTACGCCACCGGGCAGTTCGGCAAGAATCACCTCGGCGACCTCAACAAGTACCTGCCGACCGTGCACGGGTTCGACGAGTTCTTCGGCAACCTCTACCACCTCAACGTGGAAGAGGAACCCGAGCTCCCGGATTACCCGAAGAAGAAACAGTTTCCGATCCTGGCCGACCTGCAGCGGCCGCGCGGAGTGATCCACTCCTGGGCCACCGATGAGGTTTCCACCGAACCCGACGATCCGAAGTACGGTCCGGTGGGCAAGCAGCGCATCGAGGACACCGGACCGCTGACCAAGAAGCGGATGGAAACCATCGACGACGACACCACCGACGCGTGCGTCGACTTCATCCGGCGCCAGGTGGCCGCCGACACACCGTTCTTCGTGTGGATGAACACCACCCACATGCACCTGCGGACCCACACCAAGCCGGAATCGGTTGGCCAGGCAGGTGTTTGGCAGTCGCCGTACCACGACACGATGATCGACCACGACGGTCACGTCGGAAAGCTGCTCGACCTACTCGACGAATTGGGCATCGCCGAGGACACCATCGTCATCTACTCCACCGACAACGGCCCGCACGCCAACACCTGGCCCGACGGCGCCACGACACCGTTCCGCAGCGAGAAGAACACCAACTGGGAGGGCGCCTTCCGGATTCCGGAGCTGATCCGCTGGCCCGGAAAGATCAAGGCGGGCACCATCTCCAACGAGATCATCCAGCACCACGACTGGTTCCCGACCTTCCTGGCCGCGGCCGGGGAGCCGGACATCATCGACAAGCTCAAGGCGGGACATCCGGTCGGGGACAAAAACTTCCACGTCCACCTGGACGCGTTCAACCTGCTGCCGTATCTCACCGGCGAAGTCGACGAGAGTCCACGCAAAGGCTTCATCTACTTCTCCGATGACTGCGACGTACTCGGATTACGTTTCCACAACTGGAAAGTCGTTTTTCAGGAGCAGCGCTGCCAGGGCACGCTGCAGATCTGGGCGGAGCCCTTCACACCGCTACGGGCGCCCAAGATCTACAACCTGCGCACCGACCCGTACGAGCGGGCCGACATCACGTCGAATACGTACTACGACTGGTGGCTCGATCACGACTACATCGCGTTCTACGCCGGGGCCATCGTGACGCAGTTCCTGGAGACCTTCAAGGAATTCCCGCCCCGTCAGGAGGCCGCGTCGTTCACCATCAACCAGGCGGTGGCCAAGCTGCACGCCTTCCTGGCGGCCGACTAGATGCTGGAGTCCTGGAACAACGGGCCTACGAAGGCGGTGATCGTCGACTTCGTAGGCCGCGTCACCGCCGAGGTTGCCCCCGAAGAACGCGTCGCGGTGTTCGACAACGACGGCACGCTGTGGTGTGAGAAACCGGCGTACATCCAGCTGGACTTCCTGGTGCGCAGGCTCGCCGAGCAGGCCGCCGCGGACCCGGCGCTGGCCGCCAAGCAGCCGTACCAAGCGGCCGCCTCCGGCGATCTCGGCTGGTTCGGCGATGCCGTCACAAAGCATTACAACGGCGACGACTCGGCACTCAAAGTCCTTGCCGGGGGCATCCTTTCGGCTTACGCCGGGCTGCCCGTCGAAGAACACGCCGAGCAGGTCAAGGCGTTCTTCGCCCGTGGCCAACACCCGACGCTCAAGCGCCCATACACCGCCTGCGGGTACGGACCGATGGTCGAACTGTTGCGCTACCTTGAGGCGAACGGCTTTACCACCTACATCGCATCCGGCGGCGGGCGGGACTTCATGCGTCCTGTCACCGCTCAGATGTACGGCGTACCACCGGAACGGGTCATCGGCAGCTCGGTCGGGCTCGACTTTGCCGATGGTCACCTCAAGACCACCCCCACACCGGAGTTCTTCGACGATGGCCCGGTCAAGCCGGTGCGCATCTGGGGTCGTATCGGGCGCCGACCGATCTTCGCCGCGGGCAACTCCAACGGCGACATCGAAATGCTCGAATACACCAGCGCGGGGCCAGGCCCGTCGCTGAGCATGCTGCTGCGCCACGACGACGCGGAGCGCGAATTCGATTACACCGCAGGCGCGGAGAAGGCGCTGGCACTGGCCGGCGAACGCGGGTGGACGGTGGCCAGCATGCGTGACGACTGGTCCCGGATCTTTGACTGAGTCCGATGCCGGCCTGGTCTGGATACCGGCACAGACCACCGTGCTCGGTTCCGACCGGCATTACGCCGAGGAAGGTCCCGCTCGGCCGGTCAGCACCGACGGCTTCTGGATCCAGTCGCATCAGGTGACAAACAGCCAGTTCGCGCAGTTCGTTTCAGCCACCGGCTACATCACGCTCGCCGAGCGACCGGTCAGCGCCGCCGATTTCCCCGATGCCCCGCCGGAGAACCTGGTGCCCGGCTCAATGGTGTTCCAGCGGACCACGGGCCCGGTGGATCTGCGACACCTGAACCTCTGGTGGACCTGGACGCCGGGCGCATGCTGGAACCATCCGCGCGGGCCACGATCGTCACTGCGCGGGCGCGAGACGCATCCCGTGGTGCACATCTCCTATGAGGATGCCGAAGCCTATGCCCGCTGGGCCGGCCTGGCGCTGCCCACCGAGTCAGAGTGGGAGACAGCCGCGCGCGGCGGCCTTTCCGGGGCGGCCTACACATGGGGCGACGAGCCGGAGCAGCCCGGTCAACGGCTGGCCAACTACTGGCACGGCCAGTTTCCGTATCTACCCGAAACGGGTTACGGCACAACCAAACCGGTAGGCAGCTTCCCGCCCAACGACTACGGCCTGTTCGACATGGCGGGCAATGTCTGGGAGTGGACCAGCGACTGGTACGGCGCTGACCGGACCACGCAACCCTGCTGTGCCGCAGATAGTTTCGATCCCGATCAGCCTCAGTTCGACATCGGCCGCAAGGTGATCAAGGGCGGATCGTTCCTGTGCGCCGACAGCTACTGCATGCGCTACCGGCCCGCGGCCCGGCGGCCACAGATGGTGGACACCGGCATGAGCCACATCGGTTTTCGCTGTGTCAGACGTCTGCCGCAGGCCGGCCCCCGCTGAACCTGCGGTGCGGCTCAGGCCAGCTGTGGGTCGGCGGCAATGCTGTCGTCGTCGACGAACACCAAGCCACCGTCGTCGAGGTTGACAGCCCACCGCCGGGCCGGCCCGACGATCTGTTCACCGGCGATCTCGACTGCGGTCCCTGCCAGATCCGCGAAGTCCTCGACGACCACCCCGTGCAGGGCGTCGTCGGTCCCGGGATACACCGTGACCGGTGTACCTACAGTTATTTGACCGGCAACCTGCTCCGGTCCGCTGTCGTTAACCCCCGCCACGGCATCTTCTGGCATTCCGCACCTCCCCAATTGTCGACGAGTGCAACCGAGTACATCACAAACACCTGCGATCGGCTCGTTTTCGTTTCTTCTTCATAGTCACAATGCAGATACGCCAGGCAAACAGACAAATCGAAAAGTGAATGGTTTGTCGGACAAATCGGCACAGAAACCGGCGAAGTGATGCCGACCGTCGCAGTCGGACACCCATAGCGATCACAGTCCCATTCATCGGCGGCAACGGCAGACAGATTTGCCATTGTTTATCTCTACGCAGGCTGCAGATTTCTAGCAGATTGCTGCCCGCCAATCAGCCAAACCACACAGCAGCGCCCAGTTCTTGTGACGGGCACGTGCGGGACAGTCCGGCGAGAGGTCGTGCAGACGCCGAGGTCGACGCGGAAGGCCAACGTCGAGGCCGGCTCGGCGAACCGCGCACCAGCGGCCACCCCATGAAACTCGCCGGGCGCAGCCGCCGAACCTCGAGCGTGCGTGACGCTAAGGTCAGCGCAACGGCGGGAAAGGCGGCATGGACAACCAATTCACGCTCACCCAAAGACGCGCGTTGGCGGTCATCACCGTCATCGCGCTACTGGCCGGTGCCTACTTCCTGCGCAGCTTCTTCGTCCTGATCGTGATGGCTGCCGTCAGCGCCTATCTGTTCTCGCCGCTGTACCACCGGTTACTGCGCCGGTTCGGAACCGGGGTATCGGCCACTCTGACGTTGCTGTGGGCCATGTTGCTGTTGGTCGTGCCGGTGTCACTGCTGGTCTTCCTCGGGATCGTGCAGGTCACCCAAATGGTCAACGCGGTCAGCAACTGGGTGGCCGCAACCGATCTGAGCACCCTGGGCTCCCGCACCCTCGATCTCATCAACTCGCTGCTGGAGCGTGTGCCGTTCCTGCACATCCACGTCACGGCGGAATCGTTGCGCGAGACCATCGTCACGGTGTCTCAGCACATCGGCCAATGGCTACTCGGCGTCCTACAGGGGGCTGTGGGAGGGATGGTCGGCGCCATCACGGCAGCGATCATCTTCCTGTATGTGTTCATCTCACTGCTGGTCAACCAGAACGGTGTGCTGACCCTCATCCGTCAGCTCAATCCGCTCGGTGAAGAGATAACCGACCTGTACCTGGCCAAGATCGGAGCCATGGTCAAGGGCACGGTCAAGGGTCAGTTCGTGATCGCACTGTGCCAGGGCCTCGCCGGCGCGATCTCGGTCTACATCGGCGGCTTCCACGAAGGGTTCTTCGTCTTCGCGATCCTGCTGACCGCGCTGTCGGTGATCCCGCTCGGCGGCGGCATCGTGACCATCCCGTTCGGCATTGGGATGGCGTTCTTCGGCAATGTCACCGGCGGCATTTTCGTGGTGGTGTGGCATCTGCTGGTGGTCACCAACATCGACAACGTGCTGCGTCCGTTCCTGGTACCGAAGGCCGCACGGCTGGACCCGGCACTGATGCTGCTGGCTGTTTTCGCCGGCATCTCGATGTTCGGCTTCTTCGGCCTCGTGATCGGCCCGGTGCTGATGATCATCATCGTCACCACCGTGAGCGTCTATCTGGCGGTCTACAAAGGTGTCGAACTGGAGGCGCCCGAGGCCGAAGCACCCCGTAAGCGGCTGTGGTCCCGGCTGCGCGCCGCGGCGGCCAAAGCCACGAACCCGCCTGCCGAAGCGCACGCCCCGGACACCAAACCCGCTACGCCGGCGTCAGACAAGCCCTGAGCGTGCCTGTCAGCGCTGTACGGGAAGTGGCGACTGCCTTTGCGTCGCTGCTGCCAGCGTATGGAACTCATCCGTACTGCCGGCGCCCGTGATGGCGATCTGGGCCGGGCCGCTCAGGCGCGTCGTCCACACCGGCTCGGGGTTCTCGCCTTCGTAGACCACCCAGGTGACACCGTCGACGTTCTGTGTCCCCGACGGATAGGCGCCCGCCTTGATCGAGGCCACCAGCGCGGTCTCGTCGGCGTTGCTCTGGGTCAGGCTCAGGTAGGCCCCGGTGGGAGTCAAGTAGCCGACCCGGGACAACACCGCACGCCCGTGCTGCCCGTCCGGCAACGTGAGGCCGCCGTCGATGCTGCCGCGACTACCGGAGTTGGCCTGCCAGCCCTGGGGCAGCTGCGGTACCCGCAGTGGGATCTTGAGCGCATCGGCGTCGGCATGCAATCCGGCGACCGCGTCGTACACCGGCGCCGGACCACGGCCCGGTCCGTCGGTCGCCAACGAGCACATGCCCAGCAGGCCGGCGAGCACGATGCACGCCAGTACCAGCGGCGCCATCGACCAGAACATGTCCCGGCCGTCCTGCAGCAACCGCGACTTTTCCGGCTTCGGGACCGGTGTGGGCTGGGTGGTCATGGTTGCAGTATCCCAGCTCCCCGAACCCCGTCCCGTTCTGGGAGAATCACGCCATGAGTCCCACGCGGGGCGAAGCCCCTGATCGCAACCTTGCCCTTGAACTTGTCCGGGTCACCGAGGCGGGAGCCATGGCCGCAGGCAGGTGGGTCGGCCGCGGTGACAAAGAACGCGGTGACGGCGCCGCCGTCGACGCCATGCGGGAGCTGGTCAACTCGGTCTCCATGCGCGGCGTCGTGGTGATCGGCGAGGGCGAGAAGGACAACGCCCCGATGCTCTACAACGGCGAGGAAGTCGGCAACGGTGACGGCCCCGACTGCGACTTCGCGGTCGACCCGGTCGACGGCACCACCCTTCTGAGCAAGGGCCTGCCCAACGCCATCTCCGTGCTCGCGGTCGCCGAGCGCGGGGCGATGTTCGACCCGTCAGCCGTGTTCTACATGAACAAGATCGCCGTCGGCCCCGAAGCCGCCGACGCCATCGACGTCAACGCCTCGATCGGCGAGAACATCCGCAAGGTCGCCAAAGCCAAGCGCCTTTCGGTCGAGGACGTGACGGTCTGCATCCTCGACCGGCCGCGCCACGAGCAGCTGATGGCCGACGTTCGCGACGCCGGCGCCCGGATCCGACTGATCACCGACGGCGACGTCGCCGGCGCGATCGCGGCCTGCCGGCCCAACTCGGGCACCGACATGCTGGCCGGCATCGGCGGCACCCCCGAGGGCATCATCGCCGCCGCTGCCATCCGCTGTATGGGCGGCGCGATCCAGGCGAAACTGGCGCCCAAGGACGACGCCGAGCGGCAGAAGGCCATCGACCGGGGCTATGACCTCGACGCGGTGCTGGGCACCGACCAGCTGGTGTCCGGCGAGAACGTCTTCTTCTGCGCCACCGGCGTGACCGACGGCGACCTGCTCAGGGGCGTGCGCTACGCCAGCGGTGGGTGCACCACGCAGTCGATCGTCATGCGGTCCAAGTCCGGCACCGTCCGGATGATCGAGGCCTACCACCGGCTGTCCAAGCTCAACGAATACTCCGCCATCGATTTCATCGGTGACGCGTCCGCCGTCCGACCCCTGCCGTAATCCACCGCACAATCAAAAGGGAGCACATGACCATCGACAGCGCCGTCGAGTACCGCATCGAACACGACACCATGGGCGAGGTCCGGGTGCCGGTCAACGCCCTGTGGCGGGCGCAGACGCAACGCGCCGTGGAGAACTTCCCGATCTCCTTCCGCGGGCTGGAGCGCACCCAGATCCGGGCGCTGGGTCTGCTGAAGGCGGCCTGCGCCCAGGTCAACAAGGACCTGGGTCTGCTGGCCCCGGAGAAGGCCGACGCGATCATCGCCGCAGCCGGCGAGATCGCCGACGGCCTCCACGATGACCAGTTCCCCATCGACGTGTTCCAAACCGGTTCGGGCACCAGCTCGAACATGAACACCAATGAGGTGATCGCGTCGATCGCGGCCGCGGGCGGCGTGACGGTGCATCCGAATGACGACGTGAACATGTCGCAGAGCTCCAATGACACGTTCCCTACCGCGACGCACATCGCGGCCACCGAAGCCGCTGTGCGCCACTTGATCCCGGCGCTCGAGGTGCTGCACGAGTCGCTGGCCGCCAAGGCCAAGCAGTGGCGCACCGTGGTGAAGTCGGGCCGCACCCACCTGATGGATGCGGTGCCGGTGACGCTCGGCCAGGAGTTCGGTGGCTACGCCCGCCAGATCGAGGCGGGCATAGAAAGGGTGCGGGCGACGCTGCCCCGACTGGGTGAACTGGCCATCGGCGGCACCGCCGTCGGCACCGGACTCAACGCGCCCGACGGCTTCGGGGCCAAGGTGGTCGAGGTGCTGGTGAACGAGACCGGGCTGGCCGAATTGCGTACCGCCATCGACTCTTTCGAGGCCCAGGCGGCCCGCGACGGGCTGGTCGAGGCGTCGGGTGCGCTGCGCACCATCGCGGTGTCGCTGACCAAGATCGCCAACGACGTGCGGTGGATGGGCTCGGGGCCGCTGACCGGCCTGGCCGAGATCCAACTGCCAGACCTGCAACCGGGCAGCTCGATCATGCCGGGCAAGGTGAATCCCGTTCTGCCCGAGGCGGTTACCCAGGTGGCCTGTCAGGTGGTGGGCAACGACGCCGCCATCGCCATGGGTGGAGCCTCAGGAGCTTTCGAACTCAACGTGTACATCCCGATGATGGCGCGCAATCTGCTCGAGTCGTTCACGCTGCTGTCCAACGTGTCCCGACTGTTCGCCGAGCGCTGCATCGACGGCCTGGTGGCCAACGAGGCACACCTGCGCGAGCTGGCTGAATCGTCGCCGTCCATCGTGACGCCGCTGAACTCCGCGATCGGCTACGAGGAGGCCGCCAAGGTCGCCAAGCAGGCCCTGAAGGAAAAGAAAACCATCCGTCAGACGGTCATCGACCGCGGCCTGATCGGCGACAAGCTGTCGGAGGAAGAGCTGGACCGGCGCCTCGACGTGCTGGCCATGGCGAAGGTCAAGCAGGGCGACTAACTTTTCCCCCGCGAGCAGACGCTCAAGTCCCTCGACACGCCGGCGTCGGGAGACCTTTGCGTCTGCTCGCCCGAGTTCTCGCGCCAAACATGGCACGGATGTGACTTTGGTCCTCGCGAAAAGGTCTTTCGGCTTACCCTCTCGGCCTGTCCGGCTACGTACGGTTTGACCATGCCGTACGTGATCGGAACAGCATGTGTCGATGTCATGCACAAAGCTTGTGTCCTGCAATGCCCGGTGGATTGCATCTACGAGGGCGCGCGTTCGCTCTACATCAATCCCGATGAGTGCGTGGATTGTGGGGCATGCCGGCTGGAGTGCGACGCGGGGGCGATCTACTACGAAGCCGACCTGCCCGAGAACCAGCGACAGCACCTGGCGGACAACGCCGCATTCTTCACCGAGATTCTCCCGGGCCGCCATGCCCCACTCGGTTCCCCAGGTGGCGCCTACGCACTCGGCCGGATCGGCGTGGACACGCCGCTGGTGAGCGCGCTACCACCCCAAGCGTCCTGACCGCCGAGAGCCGGGCCGGTTCAGCTCGGTCTGGGAGTGACGGCTTCTGACGACTCAGCGGCGGGCGCCGATCGGCCGACGGCGCCGAAACGCCTTGTGCGCCTCGACCGCAACGAGAATCGTCGCGGCGACGAGGATCGCGCGCACCCACGCCTCGGCGCTGATCGGCTCGATACCCAGCACATGCTGGAACGGTGGCAGATACATCGCGGAGACGTGCAGGGCCAGTGCCCCCAGCGATGCCCAGAACAGGAACGGGTTCGACCACGGGCTAAGGGTTAACAGCGACCGATCCTGCGAACGCGCGTTGCCGACCTGAAAAACGTTGAACAGCACCAGGGTTGCCAAAGCCACCGATTGTGCCGCAACGAGTGAGCCGTCCCGGCTCAGCTGCCACTGGAACATGAACAGCGCCCCGGCGGCCATCACCATCCCGACAATCACGGTGCGTTCCCACATCGCCGCCGACAGGATGCCTTCGCGCCGGGGGCGTGGCGGTCGCTTGAGGGCGTCGCGGCTGCCGGGCTCGAACGCCAGGGCAAGATCCTGCACGCCGTTGGTGACCAGGTTGAGCCACAGGATCTGCGCGGGAACCAGCAGCATCGGCCAGCCCAGCCACAGGGCTACGAGAACCGCGACTGTCTCGGCGAGCGCCGTGGACACGAGGAAGAACGTGACCTTGCGGATGTTGGCGAACGCGATCCGGCCCTCTTCGATCGCGGCGACGATGCTGACGAAGTTGTCGTCGGAGAGCACCATGTCGGAGGCCTCGCGGGCGACATCGGTGCCGCCCCGCCCCATCGACACCCCGATGGCCGCTGCCCGCAGCGCCGGGGCGTCGTTCACACCGTCGCCGGTGACCGCGACGACGTGTCCGCGGTCCTGCAGGGCTCGCACGATACGCAACTTGTCGTTCGGCGATACGCGGGCATACACCGAAACCTCGTCGACGACACCACGTAACGCGTCGTCGTCGAGATGCGCGAGGTCGGCGCCCGTCAACACCCGCGCGTTCGGCTCGTCGAGGATACCGAGCCGCAGCGCGATCGCCCGGGCCGTGATCGAGTGGTCACCGGTGATCATCGCAACGCGCACCCCGGCCTGATGACAGGCGTCGATGGCTTCGCGAACCCCGTCACGCGGAGGATCCATCATGGCCTGGAAGCCGAGCAACACCAGCTCCTCGGGATCCGGCCGGTCCCCCGGCCCCGGTTGGGCTTTACCGGCGAGCGCGTGCACGGCGTGCAGATGCAGTCTGCGGTAGGCCATGGCCAGCACCCGAAGTCCGCGTCCGGCGAGTCTGCGGGCCTCGGCATGCGCGGCGTCGGCGTCCAGCGCAACTGGGCCGCCGTCGGTGAGCACCGACGCACACATTCCGATGACCTGCTCGGGCGCGCCCTTGACGAACACCACGCGCCCGCCCTCGTAGTCCCGGAAGGTCGCCGAGTACCGCCGGTGCGATTCGAACGGGATCTCGGCGACCAACTTGTGGGCTGCGCGGGCCTCGCCGGCATCGATACCCGCGCTGTCGGCGGCGACGAGCAACGCCACCTCGGTGGGATCGCCAGACGATGACAACCCCTCAGGCGTGTGCACTAGGTCGGCCTCGTTGGTCAGCGCCCCGGTGAGCAGGGTCAGCCGCAGCGGCTCGCTCGCGCTGCGGAGGTCGTCGGGAGCGTTGTACTCGCGCCCGCCGGCCCAAACCGACTGCACCGTCATGCGATTCTCGGTCAACGTTCCGGTTTTGTCCGATCCGACGACGGTGGTGCTACCGAGCGTCTCCACCGCCGGCAGCCGGCGCAGCACAGCGTTGCGGCGGGCCATGCGGGTCACCCCGATGGCGAACGTGATGGTCATCGCCACGGGCAGGCCCTCGGGTACCGCGGATACGGCAAGCGCCACCGCGACGCGGAACATGTGGGCGACCGACTTCCCCAGCATCAGACCCGAAACGAACGCGATCGCCGACGCGGCCAACACGGCGACGCCGACGATATGCGCGAACTTCGCCATCCGGGCTTGTAATGGCAGCTCGCCGGCCTGCTCGGTGCGGATGAGTCCGGCGATCGAGCCGAGTTCGGTGACGCCGCCGGTGGCCACGACATACCCGCGACCGCGGCCACTGGCCACCATCGTGCCGGTGAAAGCCATCGATGCGCGATCGGCGGCGATCGCGCGCTCGCCCACGGCGGACGTGCTCTTGGTCACCGGCAACGACTCGCCGGTCAGCAGAGACTCGTCGATGGACAGCGCGTTGACGGCAGACAGCCGCAGATCCGCGGGTACCCGACTCCCCGACTCCAACACCACGACGTCGCCGGGAACGAGCTCCCGGCTGTCGATGTCCCATTCCTGGCCGTCGCGCACCACCCGGCAGTGCGGCACCACCAGCCGCATGAGCGCCCGCACCGCGTCGGCCGCCCGGCGTTCCTGATACACGCCGATAATCGCGTTGAGCAGCAATGCCACCACGATCAGTAGCGTGTCGAGCAGTTCGCCCATCACCAGTGTCACCGCAGCAGCAACCACCAGGATCAGGATGAAGGTGTTGGAGAACTGCTGCAGAAAGATCCGCAACAGCGACGGCGGCGACTCGGCCCGCAACTCGTTCGGTCCGTAGCGCGTCAGCCGAGCAGCGGCTTCGACGGCCGACAACCCCTGCGGTGCGGTGGAGAATGCCGCTTCGACATCGCCG
Organism: Mycobacterium sp. 155; assembly: GCF_000373905.1. NCBI lineage: Bacteria > Bacillati > Actinomycetota > Actinomycetes > Mycobacteriales > Mycobacteriaceae > Mycobacterium > Mycobacterium sp. 155. The sequence continues at coordinate 247,602 of NZ_KB892705.1, read as the reverse complement.
ACGGGTTGAGCATGCCACGGCAGCTTCACCTGAAGTTCGGCATCGTCGACCGCGGATGCGCCTGGGTCTCGGGATTTTTCGATCATTACCTGCAACGTTATTGGCAGACGCCCGCCGTCGACGAGGGCTAAAGGTCATCCGAATGACCATGCGGCTGAGGACTTTCGTCTCTGCTGCCGAGCAACGCCGGTCCGAAACGATGAGGACGAGGGAAGAAGGTGGGCAAAATGTCCTGCGGTGAAACACAATACGGGATCGTCGTCGGTGTCGACGGTTCGGTCGAATCCGACGCCGGCGTGCGGTGGGCGGCTGGGGAAGCCGCGATGCGCGACGTACCGGTGACGTTGATATACGGCATCGCGCCGATGGTCGTCAGCTGGCCTGTAGGTCCGGCGCAGGCCAGTGTCTCGGAGTGGCAGGAGAGCAACGCGCAGCAGGTTCTCGATCAGGCCCGTAAGACGCTCGAAACCGCTGTGATTGACCCGAATTCGTTGAATGTCGCTACCGAGATCCGGCATTCGCCGATCGTGCCGACACTGGTCGACATGTCCAAGGATGCGCGGATGGTGGTGGTAGGCGGCCACGGCAGAGGTGCACTGGGCCGGTTGCTGCTCGGATCAGTCAGTTCAGGCGTGCTGCACTACGCACACTGTCCGGTCGCGATCATCCGCGCAGACGCGGCTCCGGACCGCCATGCACCCGTGGTCTTGGGTATCGACGGATCTTCGGCAGCGGAGTCCGCCACCGCGTTGGCCTTCGATGAGGCATCACGTCGCGGGGTGGATCTCGTTGCGCTGCACGCGTGGTCCGACGACACGGTGTCCTCGATCCTCGGCGCGGAATGGCCTGACGCCGAACGCGGAAGGCAACTGCTCGCCGAACGCCTCGCCGGTTGGCAGGAAAAGTATCCCGACTTAAAGGTGCGCCGACGCCTTGTGCGCGACCAACCTGCCCGGTGGCTGCTCGACGAAGCACGCAATGCCCAGCTGCTCGTCGTCGGGAGCCGCGGCCGCGGCGGATTCGCCAGAATGCTGTTGGGGTCAGTCGGCTCCGCGGTGGCGCACGCGGCGGCCGTCCCGGTGATCGTGGTCCGAGACTAACGGGGCGCAACCCACGGATCCAGGGACTTTCTGCCCTACTGAGCCGACCCGACCGGCGGCACCGTGAAGAGGTGAGCAGTAGCTTTCCCGACTCCGAGACGCTGCGAACCGCGTTGGCTTTGGCGGTTCGGGCTCCGTCGGTGCACAACTCGCAACCGTGGCGATGGCGGGTCGCCACACATAGCCTGCACCTCTACGCCGATCCGTCACGGCATCTCTCCGCGACCGATCCCGACCGCCGCGATCTGCTGATCAGTTGCGGCGCGACGCTGCATCACTGCGTCACCGCTCTGGCCCGACTGGGCTGGAAAGCCACGGTGCACCGGATTCCCGACCCTGGCCACCCGGACCATCTGGCGGTACTCACCCTGGCCCCGGCGGTGCCTTACGAGGCCGACATCGCGATGGCCACCGCGATTCCACGGCGCCGTGCCGACCGCCGGCATTACAGCGGACGGGAGGCCAACGCTGCTGACATCGCCCTGCTGGGCGCCCGGGTAGCCAGGGCCGGGGTGACGTTGCGCCGAGTGGAATGTCTGACAAGCCTCAATACGATTGTGAAACAAGCGGTTTCCCGCCACATTGAAGACCGCGCCTACCTGAGCGAGCTGAACCGGTGGAGCGGTCGCTATGCGTCGCTGGCCGGAGTACCCGCACACAACACCCCGACATCGGATCCCGACGCGCCCATACCGGGTCGATTATTCGCCGGTCCGGTTCTGGCGCAACCACCCAACAGTCCGGGCTGTACCGACCATGCCGTGGTGCTGGCGCTCGGCACCCGCGACGACGACACCCTGGCCCGGCTACGTGCCGGTGAGGCCACCAGCCTGTTACTGCTCGCCGCCACGAGCGCAGACATGGCGTGCTGCCCGATCACCGAACCCCTGGAGATCACCGAGACCCGAGCCGCATTGCGGGAGGAACTATTCGACGGGCGCGAGTACCCGCAGGTGCTCATCCGGGTCGGCCGGGTCGCCGAAGATGCAGCGCCGCTGCCCGCGACCCCGCGCCGCACCCTGCGAGTCTAAGCCGGCAACGGCACCGTCCAGCGCAGCACTGTGCCACCGCCGGAACGACTTTCGATGCTCAGCCGGCCACCGGCCGCCTCGGCCCGGTTACGCAGGTTCGCCAATCCGCTTTCGCTGACCGCACCCGTGATACCGCATCCGTTGTCGGTCACCACAATGCTCAGATCGTCGGCCACTTCCACCCGCACGGTGAGTTCGGTTGCCGCGGCGTGCCGTACCGCGTTGCTGACCGCCTCCCGCACGACCGCCTCAGCATGGTCGGCAAGCACCGCGTCGACGACCGACAGCGGGCCGACGAACTGAGTGGTGGTGTGCAGACCACTGTCGGAGTACTGCGCCAACACCTCGTCGAGCCGTTGACGCAGCCGCGTCGTCCCCGCCGAACGCCCATGCAGGTCGAATATGGCCGTGCGGATCTCCTGGATCACCGCCTGCAGGTCATCCACGCTTTCACCCAGCCGCCGCTGCACATCTGCTGAGCGGGCCCGAGAAATCGTCCCCTGCAGCGCCAGACCCACCGCGAAAAGCCGCTGGATCACGTGGTCGTGCAGATCGCGGGCGATGCGTTCGCGATCGGAAAGAATTTCCAGCTCCTGAACGCGGCGCTGAGAACTGGCGAGCTGCCAGGCCAATGCGGCCTGGTCGGCAAATGCCGCAGCCATGTCCATCTGCTCGTCGGTGAAGGCCTGACCGCCCTCGGTACGCAAAGCCACCAGCACGCCTGCCACCGTGTCGGTGGTGCGCAGCGGCAACACCAGCGCCGGACCGACGAATCCGCACAACTCGAATCGATCGGGGCGCTGCGACCGGCCCACCCGGAAGACCTCCCCGACAGCCGTGCCCGCCACCGGAATCGACTCGGTACCGCAGCCCCGCACCGCACCGGCGGTGGCAGCCACCAGCAGCGTGGCGACGTCGCCGCGGTCGGCCTCGGTGTCGGCCGGCACGGCGACCACCGTGCCGTCGGCCCCGGTCAGCTTGAGGGCCTCGTCGGCGACCAGCCGGAACACCCTTGCTGGATCCGTACCGCCGAGCAGCTCGGTGCCGATGTCCCGGGTGGCGGCGATCCAGGCCTGCCGGGCCCTGGACTGCTCATAGAGGCGGGCGTTCTCGATGGCAATGCCTGCGGCGGCCGCCAGCGCCTGCACCAGCACCTCGTCGTCCTCACTGAAGGGCTGGCCGGTCATCTTGTCTGTGAGGTAGAGATTGCCGAACACCTCGTCACGGATCCGGACCGGGACACCGAGGAACGTCCGCATCGGCGGGTGGTTCGGCGGGAACCCCACCGACGCCGGGTGCAGGCGGATGTCATCGAGCCGGATGGGCTTCGGATCGTCGATCAGCACGCCGAGCACACCGCGTCCCTCGGGCAGATGCCCGATGTTCGCCCGCACAGCGTCGTCGATGCCCTCGTTGACGAACTGCGTCAGCTCATGAGCGTCGCCGCGGACACCCAGGGCACCGTAACGGGCGTCGACCAGTTGGATCGCGGTGTGCACGATGGTGCTGAGCGTGACATCGAGCTCGAGCCCTGAGGTCACCGCCAGCATCGCCTCGACCAGCCCGTCGAGGCGGTCCCGACCGGTCAGCATCTGCTCGACCCGCTCTTGAACCTCGGTCAGCAATTCACGCAATCGCAACTGCGACAGCGTTCCTCGCAGATCGTCGGCCACCCGACCAACCTAGCCGGGTCGGTCCAGTTTGGAGACGAAGACTGCAGCCTGAGTCCGTCGCTCCATGCCGAGCTTGGCCAGTAAGCGCGATACGTAGTTTTTCACGGTCTTCTCGGCGAGGAACATCCTGGCTGCGATCTGCTTGTTGGTCAGGCCTTCGCCCAGCAGCTCCAACAGAACGCGCTCCTGCTGGGTCAGGCCTGACAGCGGGTCGGCACGCTCGGCGTTGCTGCGTAGCTTGGCCATCAACGCCGCGGCCGCCCGGTTGTCCAGCAGGGACCGGCCGGCGCCGACTTCCTTGATGGCCTGCGCGAGCTCCATCCCCTTGATGTCCTTGACGACGTAGCCGCTGGCACCGGCGAGGATGGCATCCAGCATCGCCTCGTCGGAGGTGAACGAGGTCAACATCAGGCATCGCAGATCGGGTATGCGCGACAACAGCTCCCGGCACAGCTCGATGCCGTTACCGTCGGGCAAACGCACGTCGAGCACCGCGACGTCTGGCGCGCTCGCGGGTACCCGGGCCAGGGCCTGCGCCACCGAATCCGCCTCACCGATCACTTCCAACTCCGGGTCGGCACTGAGAAGATCGATCAGGCCGCGGCGTACCAGCTCGTGGTCGTCAACCAGGAAGACTCTGATCATCTCCCGAGTCTCACCGCTGCCGGGACTGATCGCAACAGCATGACGAATCCCTATGCGATGGTGAGGAAGTCAGTGACAGGCCGGCGCGGGGTCGGCGGCGGCACCTCTTCGAGCACCGGGGCGAGCCCGATCCGGACCAGAACCTGTGGGCAGGCGTCCCGACCGATCAGGGTCGCGACGATGTCACGGCTGGCATGCAGCTCGGTCATCTGCGTCACCGGGCAGGTCGCCAGGCCTGACATCGTGGCCTCCAACAGCACCATCGACAGCGCTTCACCGCCGTCCAACGCGTCCGCGCGGCTGAAGCCGTCGGTCGACAGCACAACGACACGTGCCGCGTCGTCGGCGATGGCCAGGCGCCGATCGGTGTGAGCAGTGACGGGGAACGCCCGGGACAGCGCAACGCGTTCGCTTTCGGCCGCCGAGACCAGCGCGCTCTGAGGGATGCCATCCTTTGTCGCGAAAGGCGTTGTCCACCAAGCCAGATCAGCGTGGTAACCGGAGTCGTAGAGCCGCAGGGACTCGCTGAGCATGGCGGCCTCGGCCACCTCCGACCGCATGTCGTCGGTCAGCACGTCCAAGTGCACCGGCCCGGTGTCCAGCCAGGTCCGCAGCATCGGCTCGAAGGATTCCCAGTCCGGTGGCGCGGCCAGCGGCAGCCGGTCGGTGCGACGGGCCAGAATCGCGTCGGCGCGCCGCCGGTGAGCATCGGTAACGAAACCCAGCGGGCTGAACTGCAGCGTCGCCAGGTGGTCCGGGTGACTCGGGTCGGGGAACCGCTCGACGTCGGCAGCCCAGCCGGCGGCGGCCATAGCGACCACGACATGGTCCAACATCACCCCGCAGCTGATGACAGCCTCCCGCGCCGAACGGTCCGTGGAGCGCACCACCCGTTCCGGATCGAGGTGCAGTTCCAGGTCGAAGCTGCTTGCGCTGCTTGTGTCCGCGCCGGAGGTGTACACCCACCGCCATGGTTGAGTGTTGTGCAGCGAGGGGGCACGCGAGGCCAGCTGAACGGCTTTGACGATGGTGGCGCTGTCAAGCATGGTGTCGGGCATGCCACCAGCGTCGTCCCCGACGCGCGATCGGGTTAGGGTCTTTGGTCCTCTAGCGGGTGCGACGCGTGTCTCACCGACTTACGCCCCGTTGTTCACCCCACCGGAGTTGGCACCGGGGATGTCGGTGATCGGGAAGTTCGGCATCGGTGCCGGCGACGGCGTCGCCGGCAACTCCGGGATGACGGCGGGCGGAATGTCCTGCAGGCCGTTGACGGGTGGACCGTTCTCGCGGCTGCCGTAGCTGGTGCCCGGCTCCCGGGGCCCGAGGAGGTGGGTGACCGTCACCAGGTGGTAGTCATTGGCCTTGAGCACCGGGATGAACTGCTGTACCAGATCGACGGTGGATGAGTAGGTGTCGTGGAAGAGCACCACCGAGTTGGGCTTGATCTGAGTCATCAACATGTACCGGGTGGCCGCGGTATTCGAGTCGTTGGCCCAGTCGAACGGGATGACGTCCCAGTTGATGTCGGCCAGCCCCTGCTTCTTGGCCTCAGCCAGCACCGCGTCGTTGATCAGCCCGCCTGCGGTGCGGAACAGCTTCGGCCGCTGACCGGTCGCCGCCTCGATGGCATCGCTGGCCTTCGACAGCTGTGACGGGATGTCTTCAGGCGGGATGGTGGTCATATTGGGGTGCTCCCAGGTGTGCTGGCCGAGCTCCATGCCTGCCTCGACCACCCGCTTGGCACCCGCCGGGTTGGCTGCGACCTTGTTGCCGATCTCGAAGAAGGTCGCCTTGGCGTCGTTGTCCTGCAGGATCTTCAACAGCCGATCGGTGTACGGGCTGGGGCCGTCGTCGAACGTGAAGGCGACGCACTTCTCCACCGCACAGTCGACATCGTCGGCCGAGGCTTTCCGGATGTGACCCGTGAGCGCACCACCGACGAGGACCACCACGGCGACGAAAATACCGACGACGGTCCACCGCCACGCCTGGCTGTCGGGAAGTCTCGCCACCCCGGCAGCCTACCGGCCGCGTGATTTGTGTGCGTTTACCGGCGCTCACCGCCGGTAAACGCACACAAATCACTCAGGGCAGGGCGCCGGGGCTGTACTCCTCCAGCATCTCGGTGACCAGCGCGGCGATCGGCGAGCGTTCGCTGCGCTGCAACGTGATGTGGGCGAACAGCGGGTGGCCCTTGAGCTTCTCGATCACCGCCGCGACACCGTCGTGCCTGCCGACCCGCAGGTTGTCCCGTTGTGCGACGTCGTGAGTGAGCACCACGCGTGAACCTGCGCCGAGCCGCGACAGCACCGTCAGCAAGACGTTGCGTTCCAGCGACTGGGCCTCGTCGACGATGACGAACGAGTCGTGCAGCGAGCGGCCGCGGATGTGGGTCAACGGCAGCACTTCGAGCATGCCGCGGGACAGCACCTCGTCGAGCACTGCCGGGCTGGCCAAGCCCTCCAGGGTGTCGAAGACGGCCTGTGCCCACGGGCCCATCTTGTCGCTCTCACTGCCGGGCAGGTAGCCGAGATCCTGGCCACCGACCGCATAGAGAGGGCGGAACACCACGACCTTGCGCTGGGTACGCCGTTCCAGCACGGCCTCCAGGCCCGCGCACAGCGCCAGCGCCGATTTGCCGGTGCCGGCCTTACCGCCCAGCGAGACGATCCCGACGGACTCGTCGAGCAGCAGATCCAGTGCGACGCGTTGTTCGGCTGACCTTCCCCGGAGGCCGAACACTTCGCGGTCACCGCGGACCAGTTGCACACGTTTGTCGGCATTGACCCGGCCCAGCGCATGCGAGCTTCCGCCCAGCAAGCGAATTCCCGTGTGGCACAGCAGATCGCGGGCCTCGGCCAGATCGATCTCACCGTCGGCGAACAGGGTGTCGATGTCCTCGGACGCGACATCCATCTCGGTCATCCCGGTCCAGCCCGAGACCACGACATCCTGGGCGTGGTACTCGTCGGCCGCCAGGCCAACCGCGCCGGCCTTGACCCGCAGCGGAATGTCCTTGCTCACCAACGTCACTCGTTTGCCCTCTGCCGCCAGGTTGGCTGCACAGGTCAGGATGCGAGAATCGTTGCTCTCGGTGCGGAAGCCGAGCGGCAACACGGTCGGATCGCTGTGGTTCAGCTCGACTTGCAGCGTGCCGCCCTGTGTCCCAACGGGTATCGGCTGGTCCAGCCGTCCGTGTTCGAGCCGCAGATCGTCGAACATCCGCAGCGCCTGCCTGGCGAACCAGCCCAGCTCATGGTGATGCCGTTTGGCTTCCAGTTCGCTGATGACAACCAGCGGAACCACCACCTCATGCTCGGCGAACCGCGTGCATGCCCATGGATCGGACAGCAACACGGAGGTATCGAGCACATAGGTACGGACAGGCAAATCAGTCACGTGGCGCTCCTAGAGGCGAAGCTCGTTACGCGGCCCCACGCGAACTTCTCGGTGGACGCTGCGGCACCAGGACCGGGGCCGGTCCTCTCGCAAAGAAAACGATCGGTACCGTCCGGACAGCAGAGCATGTCGCTAGCCATCGGAATCGACGCTACTCCCGCCACGGCGGGTTTGCTGATCGGCGCGCCGCGCGCTTGGCGCCCAACGTGTTACGTGCTGATGAACTCTTGGAGCTGGTCCTCGCCGGCCAGACCCCATGCGGTGATCCGGTCGGAGATCACCTTGCGCAACGCGGCCTTGTCGAAGATGCCGGACTCGGCCACCAACGCGACCTTGTCCTGGTAGGCGTCGATGTCGGCACCGATGACGTCGAGCTCGTTCGCACGGGAGGCGATCGCCGCGACGGTCTCGTCGCGGTGCTGCTCCAGCACGTACGACACGAGGTTGGCGAAAAACTCCTCGTGCCGCTTCTCGTCGCCGGCGATCCGGCCCATCAACGACGCGAGCACCGGCTCGTCGGCCTGCGCCTGCAGGTTGCGGCAGTAGACCGCGTGGGCGCGCTCGAAGAACGCCATGAACACCAGCGTCTCGATCTGACTGAAGGTGTCGGCCCGATAGCCCTTCATCACGTGCTCGACGCGGACGTCCTCGTTGGCGGTCGGGTCGATCTCACGCGTGACCACCAGGTAGTTGCGCAACGCGACTGCGTGCAGATGCTCCTCGGCGGTCCAGCGACCTAGGAACCGGCCCCACTTCTCCTCGAGGATGAAGTGTTCGACCAGCTCGCGGTGGTACCCGGCGAGGTTGTCCTTGGTGATCAGGAGGATCTCCAAAGCATCGGTGACGTTCTTGGGCAGGGTCACCTGAGAGGGATCCCAATCCCGTCCGCCTAGGAACGCGAAGTTCTCGCCCTGGTCGAACGGCACATAGTCGTGGGCATACCAGAGATCCTCGGAGTCAATGTGGCGGCGTAGTTCGGCCGTCACGATTGGCTCGAGCTCGAGGGTCAGCGCATTAGGGACAGGTTTCTGTGCCATGGAGTAACTGTAACCCTAGTTCACATGTTTCTCGAAATCGGATCGGTGGCGTGTCGCGAGTCCTGTCAGAGCGTCAGACCCGGGTACAACGGGTTGGCCTCGAGCAGCTCAGACGACGCGGCGTGGACACGCTCGGCGGTGCCATCAGCCAGCTTGTACTTAGCTTTGGAGGAACCGTCGGGCTGTGTGTTGGACAGCACCTCGACGATGAGTTCAGCCACCCGGTCGAAGTCGTCGGCGTCGAATCCACGGCTCGTAAGCGCCGGGGTGCCGAGCCGCACACCGCTGGTGTACCAGGCGCCGTTCGGGTCGGCCGGGACAGAGTTGCGGTTGGTGACGACGCCTGCGTCCAGCAGCGCCGATTCCGCCTGGCGGCCGGTCAGACCGAACGACCGCACGTCGAGCAGCACGATGTGGTTGTCGGTGCCGCCGGTGACCAGCCCGGCGTCGCGCTTGGTGAAGCCGTTGGCCAGGGCCTGGGCATTGTCCGCGACCTGCTGGGCGTACGACTGGAACGCGGGTTGGCGCGCCTCGGCTAGCGCGACAGCCTTGGCGGCCATCACGTGCGACAGCGGCCCGCCGAGCACCATGGGGCAACCCTTGTCGACCGCGGGCGCGAACTCCTCGGTGGCCAGCACCATGCCGCCACGCGGCCCACGTAGCGACTTGTGCGTCGTCGTGGTGGTGACGTGCGCGTGCGGCACCGGATCCTCGTCACCGGTGAAGACCTTGCCGGCCACCAGACCGGCGAAGTGTGCCATGTCGACCATCAGCGTCGCACCCACCTCGTCGGCGATCTCGCGCATCTTGGCGAAGTTCACCCGCCGCGGGTACGCCGAGTAGCCGGCGACCAGGATCAGCGGCTTGAATTCGCGGGCAGCGGCGGCGACGGCGTCGTAGTCGAGGAACCCGGTCTCGGGGTTGGTGCCGTAGCTGTGCTGATGGAACATCTTGCCGGAGATGTTGGGCCGGAAGCCGTGGGTCAGGTGCCCTCCGGCATCCAGCGACATACCGAGCAGCCGCTGATTGCCCAGCTTGTTGCGCAGGGTCTCCCAGTCGGCCTCGGACAGGTCGTTGACATGCTTGGCGCCGAGGTTAGCGAGCTCCGGCGCTTCCACGCGGGTGGCCAGGATCGCCCAGAACGCAACGAGATTGGCGTCGATGCCAGAGTGCGGCTGCACGTAGGCGTACGGTGCGCCGAACAGTTCGCGGGCGTGCTCGGCGGCCAGCGCTTCGACGGTGTCGACGTTCTGGCAGCCGGCGTAGAAGCGGTGCCCAACGGTGCCTTCGGCGTACTTGTCGGAGAACCAGGTGCCCATCGTCAGCAGCACGGCCGGTGACGCGTAGTTCTCACTCGCGATCAGCTTGAGCGAATCTCGTTGGTCGGCAAGCTCTTTGCGGGTTGCTGCGGCGATCCGGGGCTCGACGGACTCGATGACCCGCAGCGCGGCCTGATAGGCGGCACTGGCGGTGTCGGCGTAATCGGCGCCAGAGGCCGCGGGCACAGAAGATGAGGTGGACGACGAGTCTGCTGCCATGGGATTGAGCCTAGTCGGAGCGGCTGTGGGCATTGACTGCACCCGTCAGCACCCCAATGTGGCCCCTACCGCGCCCCGTGCGTCACTCCAGCGTGACACTCGACGCCGGCAGCCACTCCAGCGTGACAAGGTGGCCGTGGCGCGTCGCCGCCGTGGCCCGCCGCCGCCGTGGCCCGTCGCCGCCTGGCCCGCCACAGAGATCCGCGGGGCCGCGAGGTCAAGCCCGCAGCGTCGACGGGATCAGCGGCTCGTCGAGCAGCCGGCCGAACCGGGAAGCCAACGACACATCGTCGGGCCGGGCGTCCAGCCAACTCCGCAGCAACCGGTACCCCTCGATGTAGGTGCTGGTGTAGGCCCGCCACAGCGGCGAGGACAGGAAGCGCAACATCTGTCTTGCGCGCTCATCGTTGACCAACAGCCAGCGCTTGAGAAATGCGACGACATCGTCGACGTCGCGGTGTTCGTCGTGCAGCATCAGCGCCGCGTCCTGACGCACGTCGGCCAGCCCGGCTAGCGCTTCCGACACCGCTTCGGCGCGCTCGCCGTCGAACCGCAGTCCCAGGTCCGCGTAGATTTCGCCGGCCCAGCTCCCCCAGCCCGGCCCAACGACCGCATACAGGGCCAGGTCGGCCAGACCCTCAGCCATCAGGCACTGTGGGGTGTTGACGAGGAAGATCGTCTGTTCCAACTGCCCCTGCCGCTCCACCAGGCCCGCCTCCTTGCGGCAGTGCTCGGTGTGATGGCCGGGATAGGACTCGTGGGCGACCAGCCTGGGCAGGTTCGCCATCTGCTGCTTGAGGTCGGCGTTGACTGCGACCGTCGAGCGGTAATCGCCCAGGTAGTAGTTGAACCCCGACCACGGCTTGTCGGTGACCACCTCGTAGGTGATGGTCTCGGTTTCGGGTAGCGCGTATTCGGCGCGCACCCTGTCACGCAGCGCCGAGGAGAACGCATGGATGCACTCCTCGAGGCGTTCCGGCGGGATCTCGTCGCTGGTTCGGTGAGCCTGGATACGTTCGGCAAGCGGTCCGCTGCCGCCCAGCGCCTCATTGAGTTTGGCGTGCGCGGCGCGATAACGCTCCGGATCGCCCTTGCTGATGTGGACGTCGAAATAGGCCTGCACCTCGTCGACGAAGCCGACCTGCTCGCCGGCGAACTTGCGGCCTGCACAGTTCAGCGCGCGCAGGTGGGCGGCAACGTACTCGGCCCGGTCGCGGTCCAGATCGTCGGGAATCTGGGTGAGCAGCCGATCGGCCTGCCGGGCTAGATCAGCCGGTTCGGGGGCCGGTTCGTCGCCGACCTGGCGGCGTAGTGCCGGATCTCCCGTGAAGGAGTCGACGTAACCCTCTTCAACCCGATCGAACCGCAAACCGAGCAGCAGATATTCGCGGATGAAGCCGGTTGAGTCGATCCCGTTAGCCATATCCTCAACCGTAAATGCAAGACTGGCCGAATGCCGCGGCCCAGCGAGCCGAGCCCCTATGTGGAGTTCGACCGAAGTCAGTGGCGTTCGCTGCGCATGTCGACCCCGCTGAAGCTGACCGAGGATGAGCTGGTGCGCCTGCGCGGCATGGGTGAGAAGCTCGACCTCCTGGAGGTGGAAGAGGTCTATCTGCCGCTCGCCCGATTGATCCACCTGCAGGTGGCCGCGCGTCAGCGGTTGTTCGCTGCCACCGCCGAATTCCTCGGTGAGCCGCAGCAGAACCCGGACCGGCCGGTGCCGTTCGTCATCGGGGTGGCCGGCAGCGTGGCGGTGGGCAAGTCCACCACCGCACGTGTGCTGCAGGCCTTGCTCGCCCGCTGGGAACATCATCTGCGCGTCGATCTGGTCACGACCGACGGGTTCCTGTACCCCAACCAGGAGCTCAACCGCCGGAACATGATGCACCGCAAGGGTTTTCCAGAGAGTTACGACCGGCGAGGGCTGATGCGGTTCGTCACCGCGGTGAAATCAGGGGTCGACGAGGCCTGCGCCCCGGTCTACTCGCACCTGCTGTACGACATCGTGCCCGACGAGAAGCAGGTCGTCCGCCATCCCGACATCCTCATCCTCGAGGGGCTAAACGTCCTGCAGACCGGTCCGGCGTTGATGGTGTCGGATCTGTTCGACTTCTCGGTGTACGTCGACGCCCGCATCGAAGACATCGAGCAGTGGTACATCTCGCGATTCCTGACGATGCGTTCGACGGCCTTCGCCGATCCGGCGTCACACTTCCACCACTACTCGACCCTGACCGACGAGCAAGCCGTGTTCGCCGCACGCGACATCTGGCATTCCATCAACCGGCCCAACCTGATCGAGAACATCCTGCCGACCCGGCCGCGCGCCACCCTGGTGCTGCGCAAGGACGCCGATCATGCCATCAACCGGCTGCGGCTGCGGAAACTCTGACTGCCGAAAGACCAGTTGTCACACGCATTCTCGCGATTTGCGGGTGACAACTGGCCGCTCGGCAACGTTGTGTCAGGCCGGGATCCGGCGGACTCCGACGAACTGCCATTCGGCCATCGCCGCGGTATAGATTCCCGTGGCGATCACGATCACCCCGCCCGCCATCGTGAGTGGCATGGTGAGCACGGCGACCACAGCGATCACGGTGCACAGCGCGTTGGCCACGGCTGTCCCGCTGCCGGCCGGTCGGACCCGCTCGATGGCCGCGAGCGCGAACACCACGATGCCGTAGACGACTGAGAAGACGCCGACGCCGTACTCGATCGACTTCGGCAAGCCGGTGAGGCCCGAGAACCAGCCGGCCGTGGCGAGCAGGACGATGCCGGTGATACCGACGAAGATCGCGTCGACGCGCATGGCCAACCGCAGCAGGGTGTCGGACGCGCTCGCGGTGCGGGCGGTGGTGATGGCGGTCATGATTCTCCTTTTGGTGGGAGTTGCGAGTGAGCACGGTGCGAGGACCGCAGCCGCAACCTCTTCGGATGCGGCCCCCGCACCGGCGGAAACGGAGTCACGCCAGACGGCGCACTCCGCGGTATTGCAGCCAGCCGGCCAGCACATAGAGCAGCGCCCCTCGGGTCGGATTCGGATAGTGATCGGGTGACGAAGACGGTCATGGCCAGCTCCTCGGCAATGAGGCGGTGTCGAGCTCTTCGAACACCTCCGACATTGCTCTCGGGCGCACTGCCAGATCGACGCCGGACGCTGCCAAGCACTGCCAACCGCAGGTCAGGGCCTATTGCCTCGCTCAGCTCGGAGTGCGCACCAATGCCGCGCGCAGGTCGGCGGCTATCACCCTGGCCGCGGCGTTCTGCCAGTTGTGCAGGGACCGCTGTGGCACCTCGGTGACCAACCACTGCCATGCCTGCCGGGCAACGGGGTCCAGACCGGCGGCTGTGGCGTTCTGTGCGTACGCGCGCACGCCGACGACGTAGGGGAAGTACAGCGAGTTGTAGTGGCGCCACTGCTCGGTGGTGCCGAACTCACCACCGCCACGCGGCTTGAGGGCCGCTATGCGATCGGCCAACAGCGCTTTGAGTTCGTTTGCCCGCTCCAGCGGTTGATCGGCGGCACCGCGTTCGGCCAGCCGGGCGTCGATGGCGGGCAGCGCGGTCAGTGGGCTGGCCATGAGTTTGGACAGGTCGCCGTAGTGCCCCAGAGCGCGGCGGGTCAGCCGGGCGAACGCGTCGTCGTCGACATCGTCGAGCGGGCTACCCGAGCGCAGCGGTAGCGCCGCCTCCGTCCGCCGCAGCGCTTCGCGGTCGGCGCGCAGGGCCGGTGACCGGGAGAACGCCATCCGGTCCAGCAGCCCTGCCAGCGGATCGGCCAGCACCTCTACCGCGACGGCGACGGCGAGGCTGGTGAACAGCAGGACCGTCATCGCAATCCGGCCGCTGCCGGTCAGTACGGCGGCACCGATCAGTGCTTGCGCGCCGAACGGCACCGCGATCACCAACGTGCCGAGAATGGACCGCCGCATATCGGCGCGCAGTGCTTGCCCTTCGTCGAACGCATCCCAGATGGCGACCGCGATGCCGAGGAGCGCGACGTCAAAACCGGTGGACGCCAACGCCAGCCAGCTCGGCACCAGGCCCAGGGGAATGACGATGATCGCGTTGCCGAGCGCGAAGAACAGGGTCGCGACGATGATGAAGCCGACCACCGATCGGGGCTTGGCACCGCCGAGCACGGCCTTGACCATCGCGCCGAGCGAGGCCAGCGAGATCACCGCGAACATCACCCAGTGTCCGGTGCGCAACGGCCCGTCGACACTGCCCGCCATTGCGGCGCCGGCGAAAGCCAGCACCGCGACGGCGAAGATCGCCGCGATCTCCCCGGCGCGGGCACGCCAGGTGTCACTCGGCCGGGACAGCTCGAGCATGACCGCGAACCAGGCGATGCCGGGCAGTGCCACCAGATAGATCTCGATGCGGCCGAGCAGATCCGATCCGCTGACCACACGGACGGCGTCGAGCGCGACGACGACGGCGAAGCTGGTCAGCCCGATCGCGGCGCACACCAGGACGGGTTTACGCGGGTCCCGGGCAAGAAGGTAGAGCCCCAGCCACCAGCTGAGCGTGAAGACCACCGCCGACAGCGCAGCCATGAACCCCAGTGTGGCATGGCGATGAGCGCTTGCGCGAAGAGCAGACAGCCCTATTTACCGAAGCGGCGGTGCCTCGCGGTGTAATCGCGCAGGGCGCGCAGGAAGTCCACCCGCCGGAACGCCGGCCAGTACGCCTCGGTGAACCACATCTCCGAATAGGCGCTCTGCCACAACAGGAATCCGCTCAACCGTTGCTCGCCCGAGGTCCGGATCACCAGATCCGGATCAGGTTGGCCGGAGGTGTACAGGTTCTCCGAGATGCCTTCGGCGGTGACGGCTTCGATGAGCTGCTCGGCGGTGGCGCCGTTGGCCAGCTCCTTACTCAGCAGCGAGCGCACGGCGTCGACGATCTCCTGCCTGCCGCCGTAGGCGACAGCGACATTCACGTGAAAAGAGCCACCGGCGGTGGATGCCGTCCGTTCTACGGCCTCCCGCAGCCGGCGGGCCGGTGCGTCGCCGAGCAGCGACAGATCGCCGACGGTGCGCACGCTCCACTTGTTGGCGGGTGCACAGATCTCCTCCACCACGTCGGTGATGATCTCGATCAGCCCGGACAACTCTTCGGGGTCGCGCTGCAGGTTCTCAGTCGAGAGCAGGTACACGGTGGCCATCTCAATGCCGGCGGCCTGGCACCAGCGCAGCATCTCGGCGATCTTGGCCGCACCCATGCGATAGCCGATGCTGACATCGTCGTGACCTGTCTCACGCGCCCAGCGCCGGTTGCCGTCACACAGCACCGCGATATGGCGCGGCAGTTGAGCTTTGGACTGCGCCAACTCCTGACGCAACCGCATCTCGTAGAGCCGGTAGGCCGGTTCCTTGAGACGCGGGGGAATGATGTCCACGAGAATCCAGACTACTGTGGCCGTCGGGATAACCCCACGGCTGTTGATGGAGGTGATATGACCGCGGACGCGAGGAGCACCGATCACCCCGCGGACGCGAGGAGCGCCGATCACCCCGCGGACGCGAGGAGCACCGATCAACCCGCCCCGATCGACGCCGCCACGCCGTATCGAGCTGCCGCGGCCGCGAGCCATCAAGCCGAAGACCTGCCTGAGGCCGTTGCGGAAGGTGTCGCACAATTCATCGGCAGGCCCCGCGCCCGCGGCTGGATACACGTGTACTCGGCCGTCGTCGCGTTCATCGCAGGTGTCGCACTGGTATCGGTGTCATGGTCGATGGAATCCACCCGCGCCGGTCTCGCGACGTTGCTCTACACGTTCACCATCGTGGCGATGTTCGCCGTCAGCGGCACCTATCATCGGGTGACCTGGAAGTCTCCGGATGCCCGCAAGTGGATGAAGCGGCTCGATCATTCGATGATCTTCGTTTTCATCGCCGGCAGCTACACACCCTTCGCGCTGCTGGCCCTTCCGGAATCCGAAGGCATGGTGCTGTTCTGGATCGTCTGGGGTGGGGCAGCCGCGGGCGTACTGCTCAAGATGTTCTGGCCCTCGGCGCCACGCTGGCTGGGAGTGCCGCTCTATATCCTGCTGGGCTGGGTGGCGGCCTGGTTCATCGGGCCGATCATGCACGGCGCAGGCGTGGCGGCGGTGGTCCTGCTGATCGTCGGCGGCGCGCTCTACAGCATCGGCGGCGTGCTCTATGCCCTGAAGTGGCCAAACCCGTGGCCGGCGACGTTCGGACATCACGAGTTCTTCCATGCCTGTACGGCCGTGGCGGCGATCTGCCACTACATCGCCATGTGGTTCGCGGTGTTCTGAGCCCTACAACTTGACGGTGTCGGCAGGCGACCAGTAGGCCTTCATCGCGGAGATCTTGCCGTCGCCGTCGAACGTCATGACGTCGATGGGCTCGACCCGCATGCTGCTGTTACCCAAGTCCATCGTGAGCCGGAAATGGAACGCGGCTTCATGGCCGGCCACCCGAAGGGTCACCAGCTCGGTCTTGCTCTTGATGTTCTCGACGTTGGCGTAGAAGCCACGGATGGCGGCCCGTCCGATGTGCACCTCGCCGCCCGCCGGGTCCTCGACGGTCGCGTCGTCCGCGTACAGCTCGGCGATCTCATCGGCACTTCCGTTGGCGACCAGCTCGAGGTAGCGGTTGACGGTCTGGGTGATGTGCTCGACGTTCGGCATGGCCGCGAGGCTACACGGCGCCGCGTCGGCCGTCTGGCGGTTAACCGGCCAGTGACGTCGCGAGATCCCCGACCGTGGTGACCGGCAGATCGCACACGCGGCCACGGCATACGTACGCCGCGTCGACCCCGTCGACGCGGTCGCGTCCTGCCAGCAAGGTGCACGAGTTCGCCGGGCCGCCGACGACGATGGCTCCGCCGGGCGCGAGCGTGCGTGCCGCGGTGAGCAATTCGGCCGACGACTGCTCACACGCCACCGCGATCTGGATGGGCCCCCGGATCTGGGCCTCGGCCACCGCAAGCCAGTGCCCGCCCGAATGCGGCGCACGGGCCAGGACCGGGGTCGCCGAAGCCAGCGTGTCCTGCGCGGCGGCCGCGTACGTTTCGGACGCGGTCAGGTGCGCGGCAAGCTGCAGTGCCTCGGCGATCAACGAGGCACCCGATGGCGTTGCGCCGTCGATCGGATCGGCGGGCCGCACCATGAGCTGCTCGGCGTCGTCGGCGGTGTCGAACCAGCGGCCCGGCCGCTGCGGATCGGCGTAATGCTGCAGCGCTACCTCCAGCAGACCGAGGGCCTCGGGCAGCCACGATCCGGTGAGCTGGTGCAGCGTCAGCAGACCGGTCGTCAAAGCTGCGTAATCCTCCAGGATCGCCGCGCTGTCCCCCACCCGACCGCCGAGGCTGGCCCTGCGCAGCCGCCCGTCGACGAGGTGTAGATCCAGCAGTTGCCGCGCACATTCCGAAGCAGCAGTGAGGAATTCGGCATTGTCCAGGGCTACCGCCGTTTCGGCCAGCGCGGTGATGGCCAACCCGTTCCACGCCGAGACCACCTTGTCGTCGCGCGCGGGTTGCGGACGGGAACCGCGCGCCGCCAACAACTTCGAGCGGACGAGTGCGAACCGGGAAGCGTCGTCCGGATCGACGGGCAGCTGCAACACCGACGCACCGTGCTCGAAGGTTCCACTGGGGGTAACAGCGAAAAGCGAAGCTGCCCAATCGCCGTCGTCGTCGCCGAGCACTTCTGACAATTCGCCGGGCGTCCACACGTACGTCAGACCCTCGCGACCGCCCGCGTCGGCATCCAGCGACGACGTGAACATTCCGCCGGCCCCGAGGCTGGTGATGATGAAGCCGGCCGTCTCCTCGGATACCTTGCGCGCCAACGGATCACCGGCGCGCCGGGCCCAGTGGGCATATGCCCGCAGCAGCAACGCGTTGTCGTACAACATTTTCTCGAAGTGCGGCACCACCCAGTACGGGTCGACGCTGTAGCGGGCGAACCCGCCGGCCAACTGGTCGTAGATGCCGCCACGGGCCATGGCGGCGCAGGTGCGCTCCACCGCCGCACGCGCCACGGTGGAGCCCGTACGTTCGTAATGCCGAAGCAGGCCTTCCAGCAGCGCCGAGGGCGGGAACTTCGGCGCTTTCCCGAAACCACCGTGCGCGTGATCCTCGTCGCGCAGTACTGCGGCCACCGCGTGATCACACAGCTCGGGTCTCACGGGCCCGCCCCCTCCGGGCAGCCCCGCGGACATGGATCGCAATTCGGTCGCGATCTGATCCGATGCGCGCTCGACCTCGTCGCGGCGGTCCCGCCAGGTCTCGGCCACCGCCGCCAACAGCTGCAGGAAACCCAGCTTCGGGTAGTAGGTGCCGCAGAAGAACGGCCGCCCGTCAGGGGTCAGGAAGCACGTCATCGGCCAGCCGCCCTGCCCCGTCAGGGCCACCGTGGCGTTCATGTACACGGCGTCGAGGTCGGGACGCTCCTCGCGGTCGACCTTGATGCAGACGAACCCGTCGTTGGCCGCGGCCGCAACCTCAGGGTCTTCGAAGGATTCGTGCGCCATCACGTGGCACCAGTGGCACGCCGCATAGCCGATGGACAACAGGATCGGGACGTCGCGTGCAGCCGCCTCGGCCAGTGCCTCAGGCGACCACTGCCGCCAATGCACCGGATTGTCGGCGTGCTGGCGCAGGTAGGGGCTGGTGGCCCCCGCGAGGGTGTTACCCCCCGGACTCACGGGGCTGCCGGTCGTCGGATCGCTCCTCGGAGATGTTGTCGGTTGGATCGTCTGCCGTGGTCTCCACGGTACCGTCGTCGACGGCCTGATCGGGCTCGGGACGCTCCCGGTCGAACGATTCGGGCAGCTTGCGCAGGTGCCGGTTCATCGACCAGACCAGGGCGAACGTCCCGACCAGAAGTGCGACCGTGATCAGCAGGCCGAACGGGCTGGCCTTACCGAAGTCCGGTCCGGTGTTGCGGGGCTCGTCGGCTAGCAGGGTCACGACGGCCGTCAGGGTATTTATCACTTTTCAATCCCAATGAACAGATCATCCTCGGGCAGGCTCACCGGCACCCGGGACCGGGCCAGCTCGAACTCCTCGGTCGGCCACAACCGCTGCTGCCATTCGATCGGCGCGTGGAAGAAGTGACCATGAGGGTCGATCTGGGTGGCATGTGCGCGCAGCGCGTCGTCACGCTGGCTGAAGTACTCCGAGCATTCGATCCGGGTGGTGACCCGGCTCGCGAAAATGTCATGTGCGGGGTCCCAATGCTCAAGCCACTTGGCGAACGGGCCCTCTTTGCCGCTCTTGGAGAACTCGTCCTGCAGCAGTTGCATGCGCTGTCGCAGGAACCCGTGGTTGTAATACAGCTTGGACACGCTCCACGGGTCACCCGCATCCGGAAACTGCATGTAGTCGGCGGCGGCCTCATATGCGGCGACGGACACTTGGTGGCAGCGGATGTGGTCGGGGTGCGGATAGCCGCCGTACTCGTCGTACGTGGTCAGCACCTGCGGACGGAACTCGCGGATCACCCGCACCAGCCGTGAGATGGGCTCCTCGATGGGCACCACGCCGAAGCAGCCGTCCGGCAGCGGCGGCGGCGGGTCCCCCTCAGGTAGTCCGGAGTCAACAAAACCCAGCCAGTGGTGCTCGACGCCGAGGATCTCGGCGGCCTTTGCCATCTCGTCGCGTCGGACCTCGGCGATCCGGCCGTGCACCTCTGGTAGGTCCATCGCCGGGTTCAGAATGTCTCCCCGCTCGCCGCCGGTCAGCGTGACAACCATGACGCGCACACCTTTGGCTGCGTAGCGCGCGGTGGTCGCCGCACCCTTGCTGGACTCGTCGTCCGGGTGGGCGTGCACCGCCATCAACCGCAGTTCACTCATTGCGTCTCATCTAACTACGGCGACCTCTTACGTAATCCAACACCTGGGCCCGTCGGCTGCGGGCTCTCCCGCCTATAGTTCCAGTTCTGATGATCGAACGTCCCGTCGCCCGGTATGGGCGGCAGTCTCTGCCGGGCCGCACCCGCCGCTGGATCCTGGTCGCCCTCATTGCTCTCGTGGTGGTGGCCGGCGTGATTCTCGCGCTCACGGCATGGCACAAGTTCGACGGCGGCGACGTGAAAGGCGAGCTCACCGCCTATGAATTGGTCGGCGACGACAGCGTCTCAGTGACCATCGGGGTGACCCGGCCAGACCCGTCGCGCCCGGTCGTATGCATCGTGCGGGCCCGTTCCATCGACGGCAGCGAGACCGGACGGCGCGAGATCCTGGTCGGTCCGTCGGCTCAGAAGACGGTCCAAGTCACCGCCGTGGTGAAGGCAAGTAAGCCGCCCGTCATCGGCGACGTCTACGGCTGCGGCACCGACGTACCGTCGTACCTGGTAGCGCCCTGATTCCTGGGGCGTACACAAGCGACGATTCGCCCACGCTCAACAAACGCCGGACGGCAAATACATGAAGATCGCCTGTCTGTTCGGTGGTAGGCTCGGCGGATACACGGTTCCGCGCTGGGGCCGTGTATTGCTGCATTAGCGCGCAGAAATCGCTTGCGCTAGCGGCGATACACGCAACATGCTCCCGGCCCGAAACTGAGAACTTTCGTACGCGAAACGGTGCGAGAGCACTGCAGGACCAGATGGACAGGAGCGCGAAGATATGACCGACACCCAGGTCACCTGGCTCACCCAGGAAGCTTTCGACCGGCTGAAGGCCGAGCTGGATCAGCTGATCGCGAACCGGCCGATCATCGCCGCCGAGATCAACGACCGTCGTGAAGAGGGTGATCTGCGCGAGAACGGCGGCTACCACGCCGCCCGCGAGGAGCAGGGCCAGCAGGAGGCCCGCATCCGCCAGCTGCAGGAGCTGCTCAACAACGCCAAGGTCGGCGAGGCTCCCAAGCAGTCAGGCGTGGCACTGCCCGGCTCTGTGGTCAAGGTCTACTACGACGACGACACGAGCGACACCGAGACCTTCCTGATCGCCACCCGTCAGGAAGGCATCAGCGACGGCAAGCTCGAGGTCTACTCCCCCAACTCACCGCTGGGCGGGGCCCTGATCGACGCCAAGGTCGGCGAATCCCGCACCTACACTGTGCCCAACGGCAATATCGTCAAGGTCACGCTGGTCAGCGCTGAGCCGTACCACTCGTAACGTACGGCTCGCGGGGCAAGCACTACAGTCGGGGCAATGGCGCAAATCGCCGAGGATCTCTTTCTGCTGTTGCTGGACAATGCCTCCGCGCAGCCGGGTCTGGATCGGCGGCGCCGTGAACGAGTCTTGGCCGCCGCCACTCTTCTAGATCTGGCCTATGGGTGCCGAATCCGTCCGGCGCTGGCCGGCGAACCCATCGACCCTGGTTTGCTCGTTGCCCTCGCCGGTGACTGGCCGGTCGATCCGGTGACCGGTCCGGCATTCGAGCTGCTGCAACGACACCCGCTGTCTGCGGAATCGGCGCTGAACAAGCTCGCCAAGATCAACCAGCCCAACCTTGAGCTGCACCTGGAACGCATGGGTCAGATTCGTCGGGTTCGCATGCCTGGCAAAGGTTTTCGCGCCGCCTACTGCTGGCCGCTGACCAACCGGGAACGGGTCGGTCAGGTGCGGGACGCCATGCTGGGCGCGCTATTCGACGGGCAGAACCCGGTTCCGGCGATCGCCGCCATCGTCTGCCTGCTGCATGCCGTCGACGGGCTGGGCGCCGTGCTCAGCCTCAACGAGCGGGGCTGGCGTTGGGTACATGCGCGGGCGACGGAGATCACCACCGGAGCGTGGGTCGACGACAGCGCGGCAGGCTTGCCGGAGATGAACCTGGCGATGACGACGTCGGCCCTGCGCCCGGCATTGATGGGGTGATCCCGTCCCCTGCGCGAGCAGACACTGCGGTACCGGAAATCCGGCGTGTCGGGTGCTTTCGCGTCTGCTCGCGGTCTAGGCGAGCGCCTGTTCCAGGTCGGCCAACAGGTCGGCGGGGTGTTCGATCCCTACCGAGAGACGCACCAGATTGTCAGGGACTTCCAGCTGCGAACCCGCCGTCGAGGCATGGGTCATGGCAGCGGGGTACTCGATCAGCGACTCCACCCCACCCAGCGACTCGGCGAGAATGAAAATCTCAGTGCGCGAGCATAATTCACGCGCAGCGCGCTGACCACCCCGCAACCTGACCGACACCATGCCCCCGAACCCGCTCATCTGCCGGGCCGCGACCAGGTGGTTGGGGTGGGTGTCCAGCCCCGGGTACAGCACAGACTCGACGGCGGGGTGACCAACGAGGAATTCGGCTACGAGAGCAGCGTTTTCGCTGTGCTGGCGCATCCGCAACACCAGGGTCTTGAGTCCACGCATAGTCAGGTACGCCTCGAACGGGCCCGGCACCGCGCCGGCACCGTTCTGCAGGAACGCGAACGCCGCGTCAAGTTCCTCGTCGTTGGTCAGCAGCGCGCCGCCCACCACATCAGAGTGCCCGCCGATGTACTTGGTGGTGGAATGCAACACGATGTCCGCGCCGAGCAACAGCGGCTGCTGCAATGCCGGTGAGGCAAACGTGTTATCCACCAACACCTTCACCCCCGACGCGGAAGCGATCTGCACGATCGCCGAGATGTCGGCGATGGTCAGCAGCGGGTTGGTCGGGGTCTCCAGCCAGATCAGCTTGGTGCGCGGGGTCAACGCCGCCCGCACCGCGTCGAGATCCGACAGCGGCGCGGGTGTGTGGGTGATTCCCCACTGAGAGAACACCTTGTCGATCAACCGGAAGGTGCCACCGTAGGCGTCGTCGGGGATCACCACGTGGTCGCCCGGACGCAGCACGGCACGCAAGGCACAGTCGGTGGCTGCCATACCCGAACTGAACGCACGCCCGTAGTCGGCCTCCTCGACCGCGGCCAGCGACGCCTCCAGGGCGGCGCGCGTCGGGTTGCCGGTGCGGGCGTATTCGAATCCGCCGCGCAGGCCACCGACACCATCCTGGGCGAAGGTCGAGGTCGCGTAGATCGGGGTGTTGACGGCTCCCGTGCCAGGATCGGGGCGGTAACCGGCGTGGATGGCTTTCGTGGCCAGACCGTGCCACTTGCGCTGTTCACTCATAACCCGTCGAGCCTATCCGGGCCAACGCGTATATGGCCCGGCGCCCGGCGGATTCACCGGTACGCGCACCGTCGACATCATCTTGTCGGCGAAGATCTGCCGCACCAGGGACACACCGAAATCGATTGGCTGACCGGTTCTTTCGGCAACACCCCATCACGCCGCTGCTGGTGCACCGCGCCGCGTGCCCACCCGTCAGGAGCGCCACGCCACGGTCGAACCACGGCGTGCAGGAGGCCGGGTTGGGCGCGGCCATGGCCAGATGATGTCATCCGAACACTGCGCCCACGGTGCTGACCTGCCGGCCAAGCGCACCGTGGGCGCAGTGTCGTTGACGGGTACTACGGAGTCAGCGGGGCAACCTGGCCGCCGCTGAGCCGACGGAAGGCGTAGACCGTGATCAGCACCGCCACCGGGGCGGCGACCAGCAGGCCGACCAGGCACACCAGGGCGCCAACGATCCCGACCAGGATGGTGACCAACCAGGTCAATGCGACCGGGCCGAAGTTCGCCTTGGCGATGTTGAAACTCGTCGACAGACCCTCGATACCCGATTGGTTGCGATCGAGCACGGCGACGGTGCCGAACATCAACATGATTGCCGCAATGAGGCCCGGAACAATACACAGGAAAACGCCGATGGTGACGATGATCCCCGACACCAGCGAGGCGATGATGACGTTGCCCACGTTGCGCGGCTTGAAGAACGACCCGATGGTGACCGGCTGTCCGTTGGCGATGTCAAGGATGCCGCTCAGGTACGCCGACTGAATCGCGCCCATGACCACGAGCATGACCAGGCCACCGATCACGGAGACGGCGATACCGCCCGCCCCCATGGAAAAGCTGGTCGAGTAGCTGTACTCGTCGTACGAGCTGCTGTCGACGGTGGTGAACATGCCGGCGATGAACTGGATGAGGAACTCCAGCACCACATAGATCACGCCGAATACCAGCGTCGGCACGATCAGTTCAGCCGGATGCTTGGTGAACTTGTTCCACGCCCACGAGAACGCATCCCCCACTCTGTACGCCGTGCCGGGCGCGAAGCCCTGGCCACCGGGGGGCGGATAGCCGGGTATGCCCGGAGGGGGCGGAGGAGGATAGCCGCTGGGACCACCGGGAGGCGGCGGGTAACCACCCTGCGGAGGCGGCGGATAGCCACCTTGAGGAGGCGGCGGATAGCCACCCTGCGGAGGCGGCGGAAATCCTCCAGGGGGTGGAGGAGGATAGCCGCCCGGTTGCGGCGGCGGGTAGCCACCACCGTGGGGCGGCTGGTATCCGCCGCCACCCGGCGGCGGAGGCGGCGGAAATCCTCCGGGCGGTGGAGGAGGGTAGTTTCCGGGCGGCGGTTGATTACTCACGTTGATGGCTCCTATCTCGGGTAGCGACCGTCACCCGGTCACCACTGTCTGCCAGCACCTAGATGTACAGCGAACGGAACGGCTCACAGGGGAGAGTACGCACCAAGGGGCGCATTCACACGTCCCCCGCGGCAAAGGCCGTGTCGACAGATCGGTCGCGGACCCCCTCCGCAGTCGAGTTTGCTGGACAGCGCCCGCTGACATTACCTGAGAAGTCGCTCATTGCAAGACTTCTCACCTGACATTCAGCGCCGCGCGTTTCCCTCCGACAGGAATCCGAGCAGATCGTGCCGCGTCAGCACGCCGACCGGCTTGCCGTCTTCGACGACCATCACGGCGTCGCACTCGCGCAGCGACTTCGCCGCGGTACTCACCAACTCACCCGCGCCGATCAACGGTAGCGCCGGACCCATGTGCTCGGAAACCGCATCGGCAAGCTTCGCCCGGCCCTCGAACACCGCCGAAAGCAATTCTCGCTCCGACACGCTGCCGGCCACCTCGCCGGCCATCACCGGGGGCTCGGCACCCACGACAGGCATCTGCGACACCCCGTACTCGCGCAGGATCCCGATGGCGTCACGCACCGTCTCCGACGGATGGGTGTGAACCAGGTCAGGTAGCGCACCGGACTTGCCGCGCAATACATCCCCGACGGTCGCCTGCTCGATCGAGCCGTCCAACCGGCTGCGCAGGAAACCGTACGACGACATCCACGCGTCGTTGAAAATCTTTGAGAGATAACCACGTCCGCCGTCCGGCAGCAGCACCACCACCACCGAGTCGGGCCCCGCCTTGCGCGCCACCTCGATGGCGGCAACAACCGCCATCCCGCATGATCCACCGACCAGCAGCGCCTCTTCGCGCGCGAGCCGACGGGTCATGTCGAACGAATCCGCGTCAGAGACCGCGATGACCTCGTCGGGCACGGTCGGGTCGTACGCGCTCGGCCAGAAGTCTTCACCGACACCCTCGACCAGGTACGGCCGGCCGGTCCCACCCGAATACACCGAGCCCTCGGGATCGGCGCCGATGATCCGCACCTTTCCGCCAGACACCTCCTTGAGGTAGCGACCGGTGCCGGTGATGGTGCCTCCGGTTCCCACACCGGCCACGAAATGGGTGATCTTGCCGTCGGTGTCGGCCCAGATCTCCGGGCCCGTGGTCGCATAATGACTGGCCGGACCCATCGGGTTGGAGTACTGATCGGGCTTCCAGGCCCCGTCGATCTCGGTGACCAGCCGGTCGGAGACGCTGTAGTAGCTGTCCGGGTGATCCGGCGCTACCGCCGTCGGGCACACGACCACGTCAGCGCCATACGCGCGCAACACATTCTGCTTGTCCTCGCTGACCTTGTCGGGGCAAACAAAGATGCACTTGTAGCCGCGGCGCTGGGCCACCAGGGCCAGTCCCACCCCCGTGTTGCCGGAGGTCGGCTCGACGATGGTGCCGCCCGGCTTGAGTTCACCGCTGGCCTCGGCGGCGTCGATCATCTTGACGGCGATGCGGTCCTTGGCACTGCCGCCGGGGTTGAGGTATTCGATCTTGGCGGCGACCAAGCCCGCACCTTCTGGGACAACCGAGTTCAGCTGCACGAGAGGGGTATTGCCGATGAGCTCACTGATGTGCTTGGCGATGCGCATAGTCACATCGTCTCAGGCCCGCGCGCGGGTTACCAGGTGGCCTCGCGAATGTACTCGCCGATCTGGCGCAGCGACCGGGCCGCTTCGGATACCAGAGGCGCCGCAAGCTGGAAGACATGCATCTGACCGGGCCAAATGTGCACCTCTACCGGAACGCCGGCAGCGGCGAGCATGTGGGCGGCTTTCCGCGCATCGCTGATCAAAACCTCGGAACCGGACACGTGGATAAGCGTGCGCGGAAGACCGGGCTCGATGTGGTCGAGCGGTTCGTAGACTTCCTCACCCTTGCGGTCGGCCGCGCGCTCGACCAGCTTGACGAGGGCGTCGAACGCCTTGGGCACGAACATGGCATCCCGGTGGATGTTCGGATGATTGGCCCGCGCCGTGTTGTCGATCTCGAACAAGGGCGACATGGTGACCAGCGCCGCCGGTTCCTCTCCCTCGGCCAGGAGCCGTTCGGCCAGAGCCAGCCCCAGATAACCGCCCGCCGAGTCACCGACCAGCACGATCTGCTCGGGCTCGTATCCGGTGAGCCGCAGCCAGTGGTAGGCGTCGTAACAGTCGTCGATCGCGGTGCCCACCGAATGCTTGGGGACCATGCGGTAATCCACCGCCAGTACCGGACTGTCCGCGTACTGCGACAGCGACGTCACAATGCCGGTATGTGTGTTCGCACCACACGTCAGGAACGCGCCACCGTGCAGGTACAGGATGACGCTTCGCTTGCCGTCGGCGGGCAGCACACCCTTGGCGCGCACAAGGT
Organism: Mycobacterium sp. 155; assembly: GCF_000373905.1. NCBI lineage: Bacteria > Bacillati > Actinomycetota > Actinomycetes > Mycobacteriales > Mycobacteriaceae > Mycobacterium > Mycobacterium sp. 155. Next base: position 220,378 of record NZ_KB892705.1, on the reverse strand, counting down.
GCGCGGTGCAGTTGGGCAGGCCGATCGTCGCCTTGATGGTGCCGGGGGCGGGCCGCATGAGCCGCGCGGCGAAGTTGACAACACCGAACGGCCACGGCAAATGCGGAGCATAGCTACCAATTGCTACAACGGGTCGGATAGTCAGCATTGCCGCCACCGAAGCCAGTCGGCCGGCGAGACTCGGACCGTCTTCGACCACCTCGACGGGCATCAGGTCACTGACAGGGTACTTGCGCGCGCGGTGCACTCTAGCTGGGCTTATACCAGCACGACGGGACCTCGCGACCTTACTCGGTGCAGTCATCGCCACCACTTCCTACGTCTTTGTAGTGCTAGGTGTGCTACGTCACTCAGACAACCCGGGTAACTTAGCTTGCCATCCTCAGTCAGTTCAACAATCAAATAATCTGAATTGATACCGGACTTGATACCGCAACGTAATCGGTGGTCTCCGCTCGCCACACGCAAAACCTGGTGTGTCGCACCTAAACTTGCGGTGTGGGCTCAAGCAGTCGTGCTCCTCGCGTCCGCAACCGCACCCCGAGTCGGACGACCTTCGCCCTGGCGGCCGCGGCAACACTGGTGTCTACCGGCTCCGCGTATATCGGGGCGCGCAATCTGCTGTCGGGGCAGGCGGATCAGGCCCGTCGGGTCATCCCGAAGGCTTGGGACATCCCACCCCGCGCCGACGGCGTCTACGCGCCCGGCGGTGGCCCGGTGCAGCGTTGGGAGCGCGGAATTCCGTTCGACATACATCTGATGGTGTTCGGCGACTCGACCGCCACGGGCTACGGCTGCCGCGTGGCCGACGAGGTACCCGGCGTGGTGATCGCCCGCGGCGTCGCCGAGCAGTTCGGTAAACGGGTCCGGTTGAGCACCAAGGCAATTGTCGGTGCGACGTCGAAAGGGCTGTCGGGGCAGATCGACGCCATGTTCGTGGCCGGCCCACCGCCGGATGCGGCCGTCATCATGATCGGCGCCAACGACATCACCAAACCGAACGGCATCGGCCCCTCGGCGCGGCGGCTCGGTGTGGCCGTACAGCGGTTACGGTCCGCGGGAGCGGTCGTAGTCGTCGGCACCTGCCCGGATTTCGGTGTCATCAAGGCGATTCCCCAACCATTGCGCTGGGTCGCACGGGACCGGGGGTTGCGGCTGGCCCGCGCGCAGGCCGGCGCCGTGCGGGCCGCGGGCGGTGTGCCGGTGCCGTTCTCCGATCTGCTGGCACCCGACTTCTACAAGACCCCCGAACTGTTGTTCTCACAGGACATGTTCCACCCATCGGCGGCCGGTTACGCTCTGGCGGCCAGCCAGTTGCTACCGGCGCTGTGTAATGCCTTGGGCAACTGGGACGGTGACGAGGCGCTGGAGACCGGTTCGGCGGACGATGCGTCGTTGCTGTCGCGGCTGGGCGGCGTGAGCAGGCTCTGGCGGCGGCCGACCGGAGTGCCCGCACCCATCGTGGTACCCGCGGGCTAGGTTCATTTCTAGAACACGATCTAGGAGCTTGCCATGCCCGAAGCCGTCATCGTCGCCACCGCCCGCTCGCCGATCGGCCGCGCCGGAAAGGGATCGCTCATCGAGATGCGGCCGGACGACCTGGCTGCTCAGATGGTGAAGGCTGTGCTGGACAAGGTGCCGGCCCTGGACCCCCGCGACATCGACGACCTCGTCATGGGCTGCGGTCAGCCTGGCGGCGAGGCCGGGTTCAACATCGGTCGCGCCGTCGCGGTCCAGCTGGGCTACGACTTTCTGCCCGGCACCACGGTCAACCGCTACTGCTCGTCGTCGCTGCAGACCACCCGCATGGCATTCCACGCGATCAAGGCCGGTGAGGGCCACGCATTCATCTCGGCCGGCGTCGAGACCGTGTCGCGGTTCGCCAAGGGCAACGCCGACGGTTGGCCCGACACCAAGAACCCGCTCTATGCCGACGCAATGGCCCGCACCGACAAGGCGGCCACGGGCGCCGAGGAATGGCACGACCCGCGGGAAGACGGCAACATCCCCGACGTATACATCGCCATGGGCCAGACCGCCGAGAATGTCGCGCTATACACCGGTATCAGCCGCGAAGAACAGGATCACTGGGGTGTGCGGTCGCAGAACCGGGCCGAAGAGGCGATCAAGCACGGATTCTTCGAGCGCGAGATCGTGCCGGTGACCCTGCGCAATGGCACTGTGGTGTCCACCGATGACGGCCCGCGGCCCGGCACCACCTACGAGAAGATCAGCCAGCTCAAGCCGGTCTTCCGGCCCAACGGCACCATCACTGCCGGCAACGCATGCCCGCTGAACGACGGCGCCGCGGCGCTCGTCGTGATGAGCGATGTGCGCGCTCGCGAACTCGGGCTCACGCCGCTGGCCCGCATCGTGTCGACCGGGGTATCCGGCCTGTCACCGGAGATCATGGGCCTCGGCCCGATCGAGGCCGTCAAGAAAGCTCTTGCCAACGCTGGCATGAGTATTGGCGACATAGACCTCTACGAGATCAACGAGGCATTCGCGGTGCAGGTGCTGGGTTCAGCCCGGGCCCTGGGCATCGACGAGAACAGGCTCAATGTCTCAGGCGGCGCAATCGCTTTGGGCCACCCGTTCGGCATGACCGGTGCCCGGATCACCGCAACCCTGCTGAACAATCTGCAGACCTACGACAAGACGCTCGGCATCGAGACCATGTGCGTCGGTGGCGGCCAGGGCATGGCGATGGTCGTGGAGCGGCTCTCCTAGCTCCTTCGGCGTTGACTCCTGACCGCAGAGTGAAGGCCACCACCCCAGTCTCGACGCAAAAGAAAAAGGCGCCCGCGAGTCGCGGACGCCCTTCTCGGGAAAGAAACTAGTCGTTGTTGAAGTAACTCAACAGCCGCAGGATCTCGATGTAGAGCCAGACCAGCGTGACGGTCAGGCCCAGGGCGATGCCCCACGCGGCCTTCTCCGGCGCACCGGCGCGGATCATCTGGTCGGCAGCGTCGAAGTCGATCAGGAAGCTGAACGACGCGAGCGCGATGCACAGCAGCGAGAAGCCGATGGCCAGCGGGCCGCCGTCGGTCAGCGGGGCGTTGCCGGTGAAGATCGCGAACAGGATGTTCACGATGGCAAGCGCGACGACGCCGAAGATGCCGGCGACGATCATGCGGGTGAGCTTCGGGGTGACCCGGATGGCGCCGGTCTTGTAGACGACGAGCATGCCGAAGAACACGCCGAAGGTCGCGACCACGGCCTGGAAGATCATGGCCGGCCCACCAGTGGACACCAGGTTGGCGAACAGGAACGACGCCGTGCCGACGAACACGCCCTCGAACGCCGCGTAGGACAGCACGATGGCCGGGTTGTCCTGCTTACGCCCGAAGGTGGCGATCAACACCAGCGCAAGACCGCCGAAGCTGCCGATGAAGAACGCAGGCATCAGCAGGGCCGGGTTGGCCGCCACGAAGAAGTAGGCGACGACGGCGACAGCCGACACGATGGCCAGCGAGATGCCGGTCTTGGTGACAACGTCGTCGATGGTCAGTGGACGCGATACACCGGTCTGCCGCTGGTCGGTGTACTCGGTATAAGGCTGTGCATGTACCTGCTGAGCGCCGTAGCCGGCGGCTCCGGTACCGAATTGTGCGTATCCGCCCTGCGTTTTGGGCAGAGACCGGAATACCGGGTTGCTGGTCTCGCGCACCGTCGGGTCCTCTCCTATGTGCCGTGTTCGGCAGTGAACTACTTCGATCAACGAACGGCGATCTGCACAGGTTCCCGCAGAACCGAACGCATTCCCAGGAAACGTACAGGTTTGATGTCGAGGCAAACCCTACCCGGCGTAAGCGAACAACGGGCATCGAACTAGATTGGCCTCGTGGCAGAAAACGAGGACATCCTAGTAAATGTCCGTAACGGGGTTGGCATTCTCACCCTGAACCGGCCGAGGGCGATCAACTCGCTCAATGAGGGGATGGTCGCGAGAATCGCCGCGGCACTCGACGCGTGGGAGAACGACGACACGGTCCACACCGTGCTGCTCACCGGAGCCGGTGAGCGCGGGCTATGCGCAGGCGGCGATGTGGTTGCGCTCTATCACAGCGCCAGGGCGGGCGGGGCCGACGCCCGCAAGTTCTGGTACGACGAATACCGGCTCAACGCACGCATCGGCAGTTATCCCAAGCCGTACGTGGCGCTCATGGACGGCATCGTGATGGGCGGGGGCGTCGGCGTCGCAGCCCACGGGAGTGTCCGGGTGGTCACAGACACCACCAAGATGGCGATGCCCGAGGTCGGTATCGGGTTCATCCCCGATGTCGGCGGCACCTATCTGCTGTCGCGAGCCCCGGGTGCACTCGGCCTGCACGCCGCGCTGACCGGCGCACCGTTCGGCGGGGCCGACGCCATCGCGATGGGCTTCGCCGATCACTATGTGCCGCACGCCGATCTCGCCGAGTTCACCGAGGACATCGTCAACAACGGTGTCGAAAGCGCCCTGGCCGTCCACGCCGTCGAACCACCGCCCAGTCCGCTACTGGCGCAACGGGACTGGATCGACACCTGCTATGCCGGGGAAAACGTCGCCGACATCCTCACCCGGCTACGCAGCCACAATGCGGGCCCGGCCGGCCAGACCGCCGGCGACGCCGCCAATCTCATCGCCACCCGCTCTCCCGTCTCGCTCGCGGTGACATTGGTCGCCGTGCACCGGGCCGCGAAGCTGGACACGCTGGAGGAGGTGCTGCAGCAGGAGTACCGGACGTCATGTGCATCGGTGCGTTCGCATGATTTCGTCGAGGGCATCCGCGCCCAACTGGTCGACAAGGACCGCGACCCACACTGGTCTCCGCCATCCACTGCGGCGGTAACCCAGGCCGACATCGACGCATACTTCGTTTCGGCGGATCCCGACCTGACGTTCTGAGAGGACATCCCATGAGCTTTGAGACGATCCTGGTGACCCGCGTCGACCGCGTCGCCACCATCACCCTCAACCGGCCCAAGGCGCTCAACGCGCTCAACAGCCAGGTGATGAACGAAGTCACCACGGCCGCAGCCGAACTCGACAACGACCCAGGTATCGGCGCGATCATCGTCACCGGTAACGAGAAGGCCTTCGCCGCCGGCGCGGACATCAAGGAGATGGCGGAGCTGTCGTTCGCCGACGTGTACGCGGCCGACTTGTTCGAGCTGTGGTCGAAATTCGCCGCCACCCGAACCCCGACCGTCGCCGCCGTCGCCGGGTATGCCCTGGGTGGTGGCTGCGAGCTGGCGATGATGTGCGACATCCTGATCGCTGCCGACACCGCCAAGTTCGGCCAGCCCGAGATCAAGCTGGGCGTGCTGCCCGGTATGGGCGGCAGCCAGCGACTGACACGTGCGATCGGCAAGGCCAAGGCCATGGACCTGATCCTGACGGGCCGAACCATCGACGCGGTCGAAGCCGAACGGGCCGGGCTGGTGTCGCGCCTGGTCCCGGCGGATTCGCTGATCGACGAGGCCCTCGCGGTGGCCGAGACGATCGCGGGGATGTCGCTGTCGGCGGCGCGGATGGCCAAGGAAGCCGTCAACCGTGCTTATGAGTCGACGCTTGCGGAGGGCCTGCTCTACGAACGCCGACTGTTCCACTCGGCGTTCGCCACGACCGATCAGAAGGAAGGCATGGCGGCCTTCACCCAGAAGCGCGCCCCTAACTTCACCCATCGCTAAAGTACGAGGGTGACCGACATCGCCGAGCCCGAAGCTGCGACGCCCGACGCCAAGCCCGTTGCCACGGACAAACCCGACTTGTGGCAGCGTCATTACACGTTCTTCGGGACGGCGGTCGGCCTGGTGTTCCTGTGGTTGTCGATGACGCCGTCGCTGCTGCCGCGCGGTCCGCTGTTCCAGGGTCTGGTGAGTGGCGCCGCCGGTGCAATCGGCTACGGCCTCGGCGTTTTCGGCGTGTGGCTGGTGCGGTTCATGCGGTCGGCGGACACCAGTCCGCGTGCGCCGCGCTGGGCATGGGTGAGCCTCGTGGTAGTCGGCATCGTCGGCCAGATCCTGATGATCGTCTATTTCCACGTGTGGCAGGACGAGGTCCGGGACTTCATGGGTGTGCCGCGGCTGACGTTCTGGGATCACCCGCTGACCGCGGTGTTGTCGGTGGTGCTGCTGTTCGTGTTCGTGAAGATCGGACAGCTGATCGGCAGGCTCGTGCGGTTCCTCGTGCACCAGCTCAATCGATTTGCGCCCCCACGCGTTTCGGTAGTGGTGGTGATCGCGCTGTTGTTGGCGTTCAGCATCGCACTGCTCAACGGTGTGGTGGTCCGATTCACGATGGAGAAGATCAACAGCACGTTCTCGGCGATCAACAACGAGGACGACCCTGATTTCGCGGCTCCGACATCGACACTGCGGTCGGGCGGCCCGGGATCGCTGACGAAGTGGGAGTCGCTGGGCCACCAGGGTCGGGTGTTCGTTTCCGGCGGGCCGAGTGTCGAGAAGCTCAGCGAATTCAACGGAAAACCTGCGATGGAACCGATCCGGGCGTACGCCGGGTTGCATTCCGCTGAGGGTATCCGGGCCACTGCGGCACTGGCCGCCCAGGAGCTGCTGCGCACCGGCGGGCTCGACCGCAAAGTGGTGGCGGTGGCGACCACCACCGGCACCGGCTGGATCAACGACGCCGAGGCCGCGGCCCTGGAGTACATGTACAACGGCGACAGCGCAATCGTATCGATGCAGTATTCGTTCCTGCCCAGCTGGATCTCGTTCCTGGTGGACAAGGAGAACGCGCGTCAGGCCGGGCAGGCGCTGTTCGAGGCGGTCGACCACCTCGTCAAGCAGCGGCCGGAGGGCAAGCGCCCCAAGCTTGTGGTGTTCGGCGAGAGCCTGGGTTCGTTCGGCGGCGAGGCACCGTTCCTGAGCCTGAACAATCTGATCGCCCGTACCGACGGCGCGCTGTTCTCGGGCCCGACATTCAACAACACCATCTGGACGGATCTGACCCGAAACCGCGATGCCGGCTCCCCGGAGTGGCTTCCGATCTACGGGAAGGGCGAGTACGTCCGATTCTCCGCACGGCCGGAGAACCTGGACCGGCCTGCCGACCCGTGGCACACTCCCCGCGCGGTCTACCTGCAGCACGCGTCGGATCCGATCGCGTGGTGGAACCCGGATCTGCTGTTCTCCGAGCCGGATTGGCTCAAGGAGCCTCGTGGTTACGACGTCTCGGGGCGCATGCAGTGGATCCCGGTGGTGACCTTCCTACAGGTGTCCGCGGACATGGCGGTCTCGGTCAACGTGCCCGACGGGCACGGCCACGTGTACATCAAGGATGTCGCCAATGCGTGGGCCAAGATCCTGCAGCCGCCCGATTGGACGCCGGACAAGACCGAGAAGTTGCGTCCGCTGTTGAGCAACAACGAAAACACCTAGACCAGCTGGGCCACCTTCAGTGCCTGGTAGCCGCCGACGACGTCGGTAGCGCGGTACAGCCCGAGGTCGTGCAGAGCGGCCGCGGCCAGGCTGGACGTGTAGCCCTCCGAGCACAGGATGACCCAGTGCACGTCGTCGTCGACCGCCTGCGGAATCCGCGCATCGCTGGTGGGGTCGCACCGCCACTCCAGCACATTGCGCTCGATCACCAGCGCGCCCGATACTTCCCCCTCGGCGGCCCGCTGCGCGGCGGGCCGGATGTCGACAAGCACGGCGCCGGAAGCCAACGCAGCGGGCAACTCGTCGGCGGGCAGCCGCTGCAGACGCTCCCGGGCAGCCGCCAGGACGGCCTCGATCCGGCTCACACTCACCCCTCCGGAGCGTCAGTCAGTTCGGTCCGGTTGCGGCGCAACGTGTTCCGTTCCGTCACCTCGTAGTAGGACATGGCGGTCAACGGCGGCGAGTAGGCGTGCACACTCAACGTTGGTCCGGTGAGCGGTCCGGGTGCGCGGACGACGTCGTGCACCCATCCGAGTGGGAACGCGGCCTGGGCGCCTGCTGAGAGCCGTCGACGCCTCAACTCCTCACCATCCCAGCGGGTTTCGGTCAGAGCACCCGACACCACAGTCAACGCCCCCAGGGAGCCGCCGTGGTCGTGCAGTTCGGTGGACTTGTCGGGTACCCAACTGATCAACCAGATGTCCAACTCGTCGTCGCCGGCCATCCGCGTGTACCAGCGCTCGTCGTGCGGCAGACCGCGCAACAGCCGGTCGTAGCGACCGGACAGGACGTCGTCGGCGGCGCGGTCGGTGGTGTGCAACAGATCGGGCAGGCGCAGCCGGGTCGGTGCGGACACGGCAGGAACCGGGGCAGGGGCAAGGGTGGAAACCATACGAGAAAACTCCAGAACAGACGTTGCGGACAGGTTGGTCAAGGGCGCGCTAGCGAGCCCGACAACACCCCTGCGAACCGGTCCGTTCCATCACGGCGGCCAGTGTTGCATAGATTGGCGCCATGCGCAGTAACGCCTGGGCCCTGTTGTGGACGACTGGAGCCGTCGCCGTAACCGCCCTCACGATGTTGACGGGATGTTCGTCGACGGGCGATCAGGGTCATCCTCCCGCCTCGTCCGCCGCAACGCCGACCACTGCCACGCAGTCGGCCACCCCCACCGCCGGGCCGGGTGAAGTGGCGACCTCGCCGGGCGGGGTCACCACCGCCGTGGAGGCCGACGCCCAGTCGTCCGAAGAGGAGTATTTCCAGGCCTGCCATGCCGCCAAGGTCTGGATGGACGAGAAGGGCGGCGACCCCAAGACCCAGATTGAGCCGTATCTGGCCGCTCTGCAGGCTCCCGGCGCCACACCCGGCCCCGGCACCTACAACAAGGCCTGGGCGGAGCTGGAACCTGGCCGTCAGGCCGCGGTCATCGTCGCGGTGCGCGCGGCGGCCGACCAGCTCTGCGGCTAGTTCGAATCAGGCTGCGCCGAACCACCCGCGGGCAAGGCACCGAAGAAACTGGCGGCGAGTTGGCTGCGCCTTGGGCCCCGCCCGCAGCCGGGGTGCTGTTGAGTTCACCGCGACGCCCGCGTCGACGCTGTCGCGCGCCACTGGGCCCTGGTGGCAGGACCTCGAACGCGAGGATCGCGGCCCCAAGGGGTGGCGATCCCGGGAACCGCACACCATCGTTCCCACGGCAGAATGGACCCATGCGAGTTGCGTTGGCTCTCGGCAGCGGAGGTGCGCGCGGCTACGCGCATATCGGCGTCATCAACGAACTACGCGAGCGCGGCTACGAGGTCGTCGGTGTCTCCGGATCGTCGATGGGAGCACTGGTCGGCGGGCTGTACGCCGCAGGCAAGCTCGACGACTTTGCCGACTGGGCACGGACTTTGACCCAGCGCGCGGTGCTGCGACTGCTCGATCCGTCGCTCACCGCCGCGGGAATCATGCGCGCCGAGAAGATCCTCGACACCGTCCGCGACATTCTGGGCGAGGCCACGATCGAAGACCTGCCCATCCCCTACACCGCCGTCGCCACCGACCTGATCGCCGGAAAATCGGTGTGGCTGCAACGCGGCCCGGTCGATTCGGCGATCCGGGCATCGATCGCGATCCCCGGCGTGATCGCCCCGCATGCGCTGGGGGGCCGATTGCTCGGCGACGGCGGCATTCTCGACCCGTTGCCGATGGCACCGATCGCCGCAGTCACCGCCGATCTCACGGTCGCGGTGAGCGTGTCCGGCGGTGATCCCGGTACGGCCGCAAGCCCGGTGGACCGCGAGTCCCGGCCCACCGCCGAATGGCTCACCCGGATGCTGCACAGCACCTCAGGGATACTGGATACGGCATCGGTGCGCAGCATGCTGGACCGGCCCACCGCGCGTGCCGTGCTGAGCCGGTTCGGGGCGACGATTCCTGAAACCGAGATCCCCGAAACCGAGCTCGCCGAAGCCGAAGCCGCCGTCGACGAGATCCCTGACGCCACAGGCGCGCCCCGGCTGAGCAGCTTCGAGGTGATGTACCGCACCATCGACATCGCACAGGCCGCACTGGCCAGGCATATGTTGGCGGCCTACCCGCCCGACCTGCTGATCGAGGTGCCCCGCACGGTGTGCCGCAGCCTCGAGTTCCACCGGGCCGCGGAGGTGATCGGGATCGGCCAGGAGTTGGCCGCCCGCGCGCTCGACTCCTGAGTCTCGGTCACGCCGGGGCCCGTACCGGCTGGCGGGCAACGTCGCGGAAACCTGCCCGGGCCGAGCAGACGCGGACTCGCATGAATCGTGGGTCCGCAGTGCGATTTTGCGTCTGCTCGCGCTAGAGAGTGACCACCTCATAGGCGCCGTCGGCGTACCGGGCCCGGATGGTCTTCTTGTCGTACTTGCCGACACTGGTGCGCGGCACCTGCTCGACGAACGTCCAACGCTCCGGCAACCACCAGCCAACCACCTTGCCACCCAGGAACTCTCGCAGTTCTTCGGGGCTGGCGGTGACGCCCTCGTGCAGCACCACCACGGCCAACGGACGTTCCTGCCAGCGGTCGTCGGGCACCCCGACCACGGCGGCCTCCAGCACGGCAGGATGGGCGATCAGCAGATTCTCCAACTCCACCGAGGAGATCCACTCACCGCCGGATTTGATGACGTCCTTGGCCCGGTCGGTGAGCGTGACGTAGCCGTCTTCGTCGATGCAGCCGACATCGCCGGTGCGCAGCCAGCCAGTGTCGAACTTCTCCGCGTCTCGCCCCTGGTAGTAGCTTCCGGTGATCCACGGTCCACGTACTTCGAGCTCCCCCACGGCTTTACCGTCGCTCGGCATTGGGTTGCCGGCATCGTCGACAATGCGGACCTCGACACCGCACATGGCCCGGCCGGCGGTCGCCCGCATCGCCCAGTGCCGCGGCTCGGACACTCCGGGCAGTGGTTTGGCGACCGTCGCCAGCGGTGACGTCTCGGTCATGCCCCACGCCTGCTGGATATAGACGCCGTAGCGCTCCTGGAAGGTGTGCATCAGTGAGACAGGTACCGCTGAACCACCACAGGCAACCAGGCGTAGCGACGAAATATCGTGTCCGGGCGACTTTTCCAGGCAGTGCATCACATCGTTCCAGATGGTCGGGACCGCGCCGGCCACGGTGGGCCGCAGCGATTCGATCAGCGCGATCAACGAGGCGCCGTCCAGGAAGCGGTCCGGCATCACCAGATCCGCTCCGGCCATCAGGGCGGCATACGGCAAACCCCAGGCATTGGCGTGGAACATCGGCACGATCGGCAGCACCACGTCACCGGCACTGACGTCGAGCGCATTGGCGGTGCAGGTGGACAACGCATGCAGATAGCTCGACCGGTGGCTATACACGACGCCCTTGGGGTTGCCGGTGGTGCCACTCGTGTAACACATTGCCGCCGCGGAGTTTTCGTCGACGTCGGGCCAATCGAACTCGGCCGGCTGCGAAGCGAGCAGCTCCTCGTAACGCACCACCGCGACCCCGGCCAGCGGGCTCACATCGCCGTTCCCACATACGATCACGGTGTGCACAGTCTCGAGCAGCGGCAACACGGGTGCCAGCTGTGGCACCAGCGACGCGTCGGCCACGATCACTCGGTCCTGCGCTTCGTTGGCGATATAGGCGATCTGTTCCGGGGACAACCGGATGTTGAGGGTGTGCAGCACCGCCCCCATCGCCGGCAGTGCGAGATAGGCAGTCAGGTGTTCGGCGTTGTTCCACATGAACGTGCCGACCCGCTCGTCCCCCGTGATGCCCAGGCCGCGCAGAGCGTGCGCCAGCCGGGCGGCCTGTTCGCCGAGCTCCCGGTAGGTGCTGGTTCGGTAACCGCCCTGGCCGGTGGCCGTGGTGACAGTTCGGTCGGCATTGGCGCCGCAGGCATGCCGCAAGATCGCCGTGATGGTCAACGGCCAGTTCTGCATGGTGCTGTCCACGGGCGCGATGCTATCGGGGCGGTTTCCGGGAACGAATCGGGTTCCCGAAACGATGTACGGAGAGGAGGATGTGAGGTAACTGAAACGAGAGGTGCGGCAATGCGGGTGACGTGGGCCCTTGGTGCGGTGGCATCGGCTGTGATCGGGCTGGTGTGCGCATCCGCCGGGGTCGCCTCAGCCGACGAAACGGCGCAGGAAGTGATCAGCCGACTGCAGTCGCAGGGCTACACCGTCAACATCGACCGTGTCGGGACGGCGCCGCTCGACCAGTGTGTCGTCACCAGTGTCCGCAACCCGCAGCAGGTCAGCCAATGGGTGCCCTACACCGGCCCAGGCCGCGGCAACAGCAATGGCAACCCCAACAACCGCATGCTGGTGCAGGTCGTCACCAGCCAGACGGTATCGGTCTCCCTGAACTGCCAACGCTGAGCGGACCGACCTCAACTCGCCAGCCCACGACTCCCAGCGCGGGCAGTGCCCCGACCGAATCCGTCCCGATGAATCACGATGGGATTCGATCGAAGGTATCGGGGTTGGGTCCGGTTCTTCCGGATTCCCCGCGGTCGAGGGCCGAGATCGCATCCATATCGGATTCGGTCAGTTCGAAGTCGAACAGCTCGAAGTTGGATCTGACCCGTTCCGGCGACACAGATTTCGGAAATACGATGTCGCCGCGCTGGATGTGCCAGCGCAGCACGACTTGTGCCGGGAACCGGCCCACGGTATCGGAGATCCTCATGACAACCGGATCGTCGAGCACCTGACCTTTCGCGATCGGCGACCAGGCCTCGGTCGCGATGCCGTGGTCTCGCCCGTACGCGCGAACCTCTTCGTTGGTGAGGTATGGATGAACCTCGACCTGGTTGACCGACGGCACGGTGTCAGATTCTCTCGCGAGCCGCTCTAGGTGTGCCGGCTGGAAGTTCGATACCCCGATGCTGCGTGCGCGGCCGTCCTTGGCGAATTCCTCCAGTACGTGCCAGGTCGAGACGAAGTCGCCGTCATACAGCATCGGCAGCGGCCAATGGATCAGGAACAGGTCGACGTAGTCAGACCCGAGCGCACTCAGCGTGTTGTCGAACGCCCGTCGGGCGTCGTCGGGGCGGTGGAAACCGTTGTTGAGCTTGCTGGTGACGAACACCTCGCCACGGTCCAAGCCTGCGTCGCGAATCCCCTGACCGACTTCTCGTTCATTGCCGTACATCTCGGCGGTATCGATGTGGCGGTAACCGACGTCTAACGCAACCTTGACCGCCGCCGCCGTTCTGTCGGGCTCGATCTTGAACACACCGAATCCCAACTGCGGGATGCGGGTGCCGTCGTTCAGTTCGATTGCATTCATGCGTGGGAATGTCCTCCTCGTGACCGTGACGTCCAGCATGCCCTGTCGAGCCTCCCTCGCGAGCAGACGTGAGAGTCCCCCGACACCGGCGTGTCGGGGGACTCTCACGTCTCAGTGTCATTGTGAGGGTGCTGTGTTGCGGTGTGTCGAGGTGACAGACCCCGCGTGCGGTGGTTGGTTCCGGATCATCTGGTGTCTGGCTCATTTCGCGTCTGCCGCCCCTTTTTTGGGGGGTTGGCGTTGAGCAGTAGTGCCGGCACCAGATGAGAAGGACCGGACGGCGTGACTTGATAGGAGCGTGGCATCGCCCCGACTGAGAAGTGTCCGCCGCCCGGCCCAACCTCAATACACCCCCTCTTCATGACTGAAGGAGGCAACCACCATGGTTGTTGTTGGAGCCGATGTACACAAGCGCAGCCACACCTTTGTCGCGGTCAACGAGGTTGGACGCAAGCTCGGCGAGAAGACCGTCAAGGCCACCACCGCCGGGCACCACACGGCCATCATGTGGGCGCGCGAGCAGTTCGGCACCGAGCTGATCTGGGGCATCGAGGACTGCCGCAACATGTCCGCGCGCCTGGAACGTGACCTGCTGGGCGCCGGGCAAAAAGTGGTCCGGGTGCCCACCAAGCTGATGGCCCAGACCCGCAAGTCCGCGCGGGTGAGGGGCAAGTCCGATCCGATCGATGCGCTCGCGGTGGCCCGGGCGGTGCTGCGGGAACCCGACCTGCCGGTGGCGTCTCATGACGAGACGTCGCGGGAGTTCAAACTGTTGACCGATCGCCGTGATGTCCTTGTAGCACAACGTACCTCGGCGATCAACCGGTTGCTCTGGCATGCCCATGACCTCGATCCCGAGCGGGCCGCCGCGGTGGGCTCACTCAGTGCCGTCAAGCAGCAGCAGACGCTCATGGCCTGGCTGACGGAGCTGCCGGGTCTGGTCGCCGAAATTGCCCGCGCAGAGCTGACCGACATCATCCGACTCACCAGCGAGATCAACGCCTTAGCCAAGCGTTTGGCGGCCAGCGCGCACCGGTCCGCCCCGGCGCTGCTGGAGATCCCCGGCTGCGCGGAGCTGACTGCGGCCAAGATCGTCGGCGAAGCCGCCGGCGTCACCCGGTTCACCAGTGAGGCGGCGTTCGCCTGTCACGCCGGAGTCGCGCCCATCCCGGCGTGGTCGGGGGCCAGCGCCGGGCAGATGCGGCTCAGCCGCGCCGGTAACCGTCAACTCAACACTGCCCTCCACCGCATCGCCGTCACCCAGATCCGCATGACCGGCAGCGCCGGGCAGATCTACTACCACAAGCTGGTCGATGCCGGGAAAACCAAAGCCGCCGCCCGGCGCTGCGTCAAACGCCGCATCGCCCGCCGCGTCTACCAAGCCCTCCGCCGCGACGCCGGCCACCCCGACCACCAAACCCCCAGTCAGCCGCCACAATCAGCAGCGGCTTGACATAGGAGCTATTGCTCGCGGGAACGAAGCCGCGGAGGTTTAGACGGCGACGGGCTCGCGGACAGCCAACTCGTGCAGCGCCACCGGAGCGGAGGTCAGTTGTGAGTACAGCGCGGGCAGCTCGGCTGCCACGTCGAACGCATTGACGTGACCGGCGTAGTCGGCGATGAAGACCTGGCTACCGTCGGCGCGTACGGCAACCGCGGCGGGCTGGGCGCTGACCTCGACGCTGCCGATGATCTGGCTGGTCAACGTACACAGCACCAGGACACGGTCGTAGTCGACGACGTAGGCGCGGGTGGAATCCGGGCTGAGCACGAGCTGCGTGGGCGCCCCGCCGACAGCGATCGCGCCGAGGACAGTGCCCGCCGCAGTGTCGACGACGTGCACCTCACCGCGAGACTGCAGATCCGACGTCAGCGCGTAGGCGATTCCGTCGGTACCCAGCGCGATGTCGCGGACTGGGGCGCCGATCCACACGGTCGCCTCGACCCGTGCAGTTTCGGTGTTGACCACGACGACGCGGCTGCCACGCGGACCCGAGGTGGCAGCGTAGAGCCGCTTACCGGTGGCATCGACCCGAAGTGCGTCGAGGTTGATGCCCACACCCGTGGCGATGTCGATGGTGCCGACCCGCTCGGCGGTCACGTCGATGACGGCGACGTCGATGCGGTCATGGCCGCTGCGTCCGGCGAACACCCGCTTGCCGTCCGGGCTGACCGTCAATGCGGTCACGCTCAGCGCCAGCGGGTACTCGGCGAGCACCGCGCCGGAGATGGTGTCGACGACGGCGATCGCGTCGTGGCTAGCGGTGGCGACGCTGACGTAAGCACGGTCGTCGGCAACGACGACTGCGAACGGTTCACCGCCGAGCCGTACCGAACCGACGACCTGCAGGGTGTCGGGGTTGATCACGGTGAGGCAGTCCGTGCCGTGGTTGGTCACCACAATGGTGTCCCGGTCCGCATCCACGGCGATGTCGCCGATGGGGCCACGCCGGACTTCCACCAGACCAGCGACATCGAGGTCATCGAGGACGCCGTCGAACACGACACTGCCGACGGCATCGTCAGCGACAGCGGCATCACGATGAACCAGATTGCTGATCGCGCGCAAGAAGTTCTTTGCCATGGTCATCGGCACCTCCGCCGGCATGACTTTCACCGGCACTAGATTCAGGGGTATCTCTGCGCCAGGATGGCGCGGTTGGGTTCAAGTTTAGCGACGAAAATGCGCGCGCTTCCTCACGAAGTCAGCGTCTCGGCCAAATGCCGAGCCGATCTCTCAGGCTGCGCTTAGAAAATTCTTCGTTACGTCGTCGTTATGTTTTGGTAGCAATACACTGCACGTCAGTTACCTGCCAAGATGCTGCCAACGGCTACCACCTGCCCGATATCGCGGAATGCTGTCGGCGAAATAACTTCTCGCCATTCCCCGGAAAAATGAGCGATAAATCACACCTCGACACGCCAGCAAACTTTTCGAATCCACAGGCGACCGGGGGTGGTCGCGTCGGTCCACGTCATGTTACAGCTGGGGAAGCTGAGGCCGGATGAGGCAGATGTTCGCTGGCCGTGATCCAGCTCACATGTCCGCCGCCAACCGCCCGCACTCGATCGCCGCGTATGCGAGCATCACCGCATGGACCCGCAGGACGACCCTGAGGCCCGCATCCGGGACCTGGAACGCCCACTCGCCGACGCCGCCCACGCGTCGGAGCTGGGAACGGGTCAGACCACCCAGCCATGGACTTCGGCTCAGCAGTTTCCGCCGCCGTACGGCAACGAATACCCCGGCTATCCACCACCACAGCGAGGCTCAGCCAGTTCGGTACGTGTTCTGGTGCTGTCGGCGGCGCTGGCGTCGCTTCTCGCGGCTGGTGGCGTCGCGGCCTATCTGATGTTCGCCAGCTCACGGGACACCGGGTCGAGCGGCACCACGACGAGCGGCTCCGCCAAGACGACCGTGCGCACCACCCAGGCGCAGCCCGCCGCCCCCATGCCGCCCACTGTCTCGTCGAGCCCGGTGCTACCCGGCCAGCCGGTCGCCGTGACGGGGATCAACCAGAACCGCACCATCGCGTGCAACGACAGCTCCGTGACC
Organism: Mycobacterium sp. 155; assembly: GCF_000373905.1. Lineage (NCBI taxonomy): Bacteria > Bacillati > Actinomycetota > Actinomycetes > Mycobacteriales > Mycobacteriaceae > Mycobacterium > Mycobacterium sp. 155. Next base: position 203,657 of record NZ_KB892705.1, on the reverse strand, counting down.
GTGCAAGGCATCCAGAACACCGTGACGATCACCGGGCACTGCACCACCATCACGGTGTCGGGCATCCAGAACACGATCACTGTCGACGCAGTCGACACCATCGGCGTCTCCGGTATGGAGAATCGGCTCACCTTCCACTCGGGTGAACCACAGATCTCCAACTCCGGTCAGGACAACGTCGTCGAACAGGGCTGAGCCGGCGAGCCCGGCAGGAAACGCTCACAGCACCTTCGATAGAAACTCCTGCAGCCGTGGGTGTTTCGGGCTGTCGAAGACCTCTGCGGGAATGTCGTCCTCGACGATATTCCCGTCGGCCATGAAGATCACCCGCGATGCCACCTCTCGCGCGAAACCCATCTCGTGGGTGACCACCACCATCGTCATGCCCTCGGCAGCCAGCGCGCGCAGAACTTCGAGAACATCGCCGACCATCTCAGGGTCGAGCGCACTTGTGGCCTCGTCGAACAACATGATCGACGGGTTCATCGCGAGTGCCCGCGCAATGGCGACGCGTTGTTTCTGTCCGCCGGATAGCGTGGCCGGCTTGACGTTTGCCTTCTCCGCCAGCCCCACCTGTCCCAGCAGATCGAGGGCCCGCTTCTCGGCGGTGGCCTTGTTCATCTTCTTGGTCAAAAGCGGTGCCAGCGTGACGTTCTCGATCACCGTCATGTGCGGGAACAGGTTGAAGTGCTGGAACACCATGCCGATGTGCTGACGCACCTTGTCGAGGTCGACCTTGGGGTTGGTTAAGTCGTAGTCGTCGACCGTGACCTTGCCGTCGGTGATGTCCTCGAGTTTGTTGAGGCACCGCAGGAAGGTCGATTTTCCCGAACCGGACGGGCCGATGACACAGACCACCTCACCTTGACTGATGGTGGTATTGATGCCGTCGAGGACCACCAGGTCGCCGTAGGCCTTCTTGAGGCCCTCGACGCGGATCTTGACGGCGCCTTCGGGTTCGGCCGATGCCGATTCTGGGACGAGCTGGGTCATTTGACGAGCCTCTTCTCGAGTCGGTCCGAGAGCTTTGTGAGCGCCATGATCACGATGAAGTAGATGATGCCGATGATCAGCCACATGTTGAACGACTGGAAGTTACGGGCGATGATCAGCCGGCCGGTTTGGGTGAGCTCGGCGATGCCGATCACCGACAGGATCGACGTATCTTTCAATGTGATGACGAACTGGTTGATGTAGGACGGGATCATCGTCCGGATCGCTTGCGGCAGAATCACCTTCCGCATGGCCGGCAGGTAGCCGATGCCCAGACTGCGGGCTGCCTCCATCTGACCTTTGTCCACCGACTGGATACCGCCGCGCACGATCTCGGTCATGTACGCACCGGCGTTGAGCGACAGCGTGATGATGCCCGCCGTCATCGCCGTCATCTGGAATCCGAGCGCGGCCGGGATACCGAAGTAGATGAAGAACGCTTGAACCAGAAGCGGTGTGCCACGGAAGATGTCGACGAATGTCGTGCCGATGGCTCGCAGCCATATCGACCGCGAGACCCGCAACAACCCAAAGATGATGCCGAGCACCAGTGCGATGGCGATCGAGACGACCGTCAGGATGATGGTCATCTTCAGACCGGCCATCAGGATCGGGAAGGTGCTCTTCAGCAGGCCCAGGAACGAGTTGTCGTTCTCGGTGGCGCCCTTGCCGAGGTAGGTTTCGAGGATCTGGTCGTAGCGGCCCGAGGACTTGAGGTTCTTCAGGCCCGCATTGAATTTCGCGAGCAGCTCCGCGTTCCGTCCCTTGTTGACCGCGAACCCATAGCTCGACCCACTTTCCTTGGGCGTCACGGTCTTGAATCCGTTGCCCTGCTGGATGCCGTAGTTCAGCACCGGGTAGTCCTCGAAGACCGCTACCGAGTTGCCCGTACGTACCTCGTCGAACATCGAAGACGAGTCGGCGAACGATACGACGTCGAATCCGTACTTGTCCTTGATGGAGTCGGCGAATTGGGCGCCTTCGGTACCGTTCTTCACCGCGACGCGCTTGCCGCGCAGGTCCGCATAGGACTTGATGTCGTCGTTGGTTTTCAGCACGGCCATCTGCACACCCGATTCGAAGTACGGATCGGAAAAGTCGAAGACCTTCTTGCGTTCGTCGGTGATCGACATCCCGGCGATCACACCGGCGGCCTGGTTGGCTTGCACCGCCTGCAGCGCGGCGTCGAAGCCCAGCGGCTTGATGTCAACGGTGAAGCCCTGGTCCTTAGCGATCTCGCGGATCAGATCCATGTCGATGCCGACCAATCTGCCCTGTTCGTCCTGAAATTCGAACGGCGCAAACGTGGTGTCGGTGGCGATGACGTAGTGCTCGCCCGCCGCCGAAGCGGATCCGGTGGTACACATCGCGATACCGATCAGGCCGGCGAACACGGCCACCACGAAGGCCGTGAGTCGACGTATGGACCGTGCCGCGCGTGTGGTGGCGCGGCACGGCGAGGGGGTGACTCGCATATTGCCTCCGATCCAGATAGACGAGCCTCACGCTATCGTCGCGACTCGGGTTCACGGGCGATCTCCGGCCAACTGGCGAGTTACGGTTGGCCCAGTGCGGGTCAGTCCCTTCGCGCAGTCACCGCAGCCATGCGTGCAGTATGAGACCCGAATGCTGTTCGCAATACCAGAAACGCAGTGGGGACCAGATGATCGAACAAACCGACCCTTCCACCGCCAGGCCGAGCCGGCTTCGGGTGGTGGCCTCGACCCCGGTCAGTGAGGAACTGATCGAACGGATCGTCCGGCACGAACCCCGTATCGACTTCATCCGAGACCAGACGCTGTTGCCTCCCCAGCGGTTCGCTGGTGACCACTCCGGCGATCCGGCCTTCCACCGCACCGCAGACCAGCAACACGCATTCGACGAACTTGTCGACTCCGCACAGGCGCTTTACGGCGTGCCCGACGAGACGCCGCCGACACTCAAACGCACCGCCGAACACAATCCTGGACTGCTGTGGGTACACACCATGGCCGCCGGCGGCGGTGCCCAGATAAAGGCTGCTCGACTGACCGAAGCCGAACTGAACCGGATCCGGTTCACCACCTCAGCCGGCGTTCATGCCGAGCCGATGGCCGAGTACGCGTTGTTCGGGTTGTTGGCCGGGGCCAAGACGCTGCCGAGGCTGGTGGCCCAGCAGGCCGAGCGACAATGGTCCAGCCGCTGGGAAATGGGGTTGCTCAGCCAGCAACGGGTGCTCCTCATCGGGCTTGGCGCGATCGGCCGCGCTGTCGCCGCCAAGCTTTCGGCATTGGGGGCCAACGTGATTGGCACCAGCCGCTCCGGAACGCCGGTTGACGGCGTCGATGAGATCGTCCACCCAGACGATCTCGCGAACGCGGCGACCGGTGTCGACGGTATCGTCGTGAGCCTGCCCGGTACCGCCGCGACCGACAAGCTCGTGGGTGAGGATGTGCTGCGGGCTGCCAAACCCGGGTTCACTCTGGTCAGTCTCGGGCGGGGCACCGTGATCGATGAGGTCGCGTTGATCGCGGCACTGCGTGACGGCCAGGTAGGTTTCGCCGCGCTGGATGTGTTCACGGTCGAACCACTTCCTACCGACAGCCCGTTATGGGCCGACCCGAACGTCCTCATCAGCCCGCATACCGCGGCGCTGAATTCAGCAGAGGACCGCTTGATCGCCGATCTGTTCGCCGACAACGCCGGCAGGCTCCTTGACGGCAGGCCAATGCGCAATCTGGTTGACACCGTTGAGTTCTACTAAGGCAAAGAACCCCGCGACTTCCCCCTACGTCAGAAAGGCAGGCGGAACCCGCCGAAGATGTTCGGCAACGCCGGCATGGGCGGCGGTGGCGGGAGCACAGGTATCGGCGGCGGCACGAAGGTCGGAATCGCCGGCGGCGGCAACATCGGTGGTGGCGCGACGGGCCCTGGCGATACCTCGAGGGCTGCCGGGAGGGGCAACTCCGGAGTCGCTTCGATGGGTGGCGCCTTCGGCACCATGGTCGGGATCGCGGGCAGTTTCACCGGAGGTTGTTTCGGTGGATCGAGCGGAGCCACTGCCGGCCTGGGTATCTCGACCTTCGCGGGGGCCTGCGTCGGCACAGGAGCGGCGGGAAACGCAATCGGCGCCGGTTGCGACGTTGGCTGGGCGGGCCCCGACCACGGTAACGTCAGATTCTTCTTCGGCGCGTCGACGCGCGGTGTTGGTGTCGCGGGAACCGGCTGCGCCGCAACCGGTTTAGGATTCATCGACTGCCATCCTCCGGGTTGCGGGCCGATGGGCAGCGCCGCGGCCCGCGGGTTCGCAACAGAAGGCTGGGCAGCCGGCGATACTGTTTTGGGCGTGGGCGCCACCATATTCGGCGTCGGAGCGGCGGCTGCTGATACCGGAACACTGCTGGAGCCGAATGATCCCGTGTTGACCGGCGGGCCCCCGACACCGTACGGACTGCGCTGATCGATCGGTGCGGTGCCGAAAGGCCGGACGTTGGCCACTTCTTGTGCTCCGTCGTCGAGCCCGGTCGGGATCGCAATGATGAAGTTGACACCGGTCTCTACTGGGTTCGGGAAGTACAGCACGTTCGCACCGGTAAGTTGTCCCGGGCTCGCGGTCCGGTCGTAGCCCGATTCCACCAGCACGCGCATCGGCGCATCCAGCACCGCGAGAACGGGATCCGGCACGCCGGCCTCGGCCAAGGGCATCAGCAGGGGCAACCGGTTGCTCGGGATCATGTAGTACTGCGTATCGCCATAAGATCCCTGGTAGACCGCGTTGCCCAGGCCCACGCTCTCATAATCGCCGTGCAGATAGTAGATCCCGGCAACGGCATTCGCCGTAGCGAACGGGTTGAGCGGATTCAGTGGAAAGTCGGACCATCCGTCGTACTGGCGGGTGACGTCGACGGTCTTGAAGTTGGTGTCCGTCGGCGTCGCACCGTCGAAGGTGACGCCGAGGATGGGGATTTGCAGCCCCTCGAACCGGGACAGCACGCCGCCGTTGGGGCGGTTCGGATTACCGATCAATACGAATGCCAATGGCAGCGTCGACCCGGACGCGGCCAGATTACGCTTTTCGATCGATGCGATGCGCGCGCTCTGCGAGTAGCCGAACACGATGATCTGGGTTCCGACCGACTGTGCGGTGATGGCCTGGTTCAGGTTCGCCGTTCCCTGCGCGACCGACTCATCGAACGGCATAGTGCCCGACACCGGCATGAACTGCTCCGGGGTTGATACCGCGGTGGGTGTGCACGACTCGGACCCGCAGTAACCGGTGAGCACAATGTAGTTGTTGATGGCGTTGTTGGTGTAGCCGTCTATGAACTGCGGGCTGTCCTCTGGCGAACTCAGCGGATGACCGGTGCCGCCCATGATCAATGCGGTCGCGGTCAGAAACGCCAGCGGCATCACCATCGTCTGAGCACCGGCAAGCACGACCGCGGCAGCCATCACCAAGATCACGGTGGCGCTGGTGCGGAACAGACGACGCACGAAGGACCCCCTATGGATGAGCCTGGTGTCCCAGGCACAGGAATTTTGCATGGCAACTGAACATCGCACAGCGGAATCCCAATGTTTCGGCACACTGCCATCAAACCGCCATATTTTCGCCAGCAAACCATTAAATGTGCCGTACCTGCAGCGATACTTTGGTGATAGATAGCCAGAAATAGAGGTCGTGGGAGATGTAACGACTCTGATCAGCCGGCCAGGTGGTGGTACCGCCGCAGTCAGGCGGGCTAACTGCCCGCGGCAGTGACAACACCAAAACACTGGCCAACCGCAATGTGCGCCGGTTTTTCATCTATGCTTCGCGCCGGAAACCAGCCGGGAACAATAGACGGTCTGTCGGCGTTCTGCGTGCACAGGTCTCGATAGGGAGGGTCATCAATGGCAACTGATTACGACGCACCTCGGGGCAAGGATGCTGACGAGTCTGCCGAGGAGTCACTCGAGGATCTCGCCGCCCAGCGACGGACAGCCACCGACACGGCGGTGATCGATGAGGATGAGGCGGTCGATTCCTTTGACCTGCCGGACGCCGATCTCAGCGGCGAAGAACTCACCGTACGGGTGATTCCGAAGCAGGCCGATGAGTTCACCTGCTCCAGCTGTTTCCTCGTGCAGCACCGCAACCGCCTCGCGCTGCAGCAGGGTAGCCAACAGATCTGCGTCGACTGCGTCTGACGACGAAACCCGATCGCCGCGGGGACCGTACTCGCGGCGATCGGGTTTCCAGGTCTTAGCCTCGAACACCGCCGCAACACAACATCTCGCGCCCTACCCGGCAGCCTCCTGTCAGGACATCACAAGCACCACGGCTGGCACGGAATGGTGATGCCCGGCGGCGGCGGAGGCGGTGCCGGCGGGGTCTCACCGTCCCAGATGTTCTGAGCAACATTGCCCTGCCCGGGCCGGACGTACCAATAGGTGTGGCAGATGCTCGCATCCCATATGACCGGGTTCACCCGGAGATTGCCGGTCTGCACCGGGGGATCTCCGGGACACCAACGGCATGGGCCCGACGGGTTGTCCGCCGGGCACCCCGGCCACGACCCCAGCGGTATCGGAATGTCCGGTAGAGCCTGGGCTGTACTCACGCCCAGCCCTACGACATTGCCCACCAACATCATTGCTGTCGCCACTCCCACCGCGAGTCGCTGCGAAACTCCGACCACCGTGCATTCCTTTCGCGGGGCGACGCCCGCTCCGCGCCGCCGATGCGTCAAGTACACGGCGCGGTAAGCGCTACCGATCCCAACAACGTCCTGGCGCCATAGGCACAGGAGAAGCGAGTTGCGGATTCCACATCGGGCACAAGCCAGCAAAGAACATCGGATATCCATAGCCGCCGCTTCACCTTTCCTCAGCTGGCAGCGGCAGGGTGGACTTCATGACCGGTTTGACCCACGCCACCGATGCGGCCGCCGATATCGCGCCGGCAGGGCGGCATCGCCGTCTGGGCGTCGCACTCGCAGCAACCGCTGTGCTGATCCTGCTGGCCGCGAGCCAGCTCGGTGCTCCGTGGGCCGACGGGCTCGCCTCTGGCGCCGCCGCTGTGACGGCGGTGGTGGTCCTGCTGGGGGTTGAGCTGCGGTGGGCGGAGATGGTCACCTCAGCCCAGTCCCGAGGCCTGGTGGCGGTGTCCGCCCGAGCGTGAACTCGACACAGGATCGGCACTCAGTGCTCGCGTCGCCTCGTACCTCCGACGCGAGCACTGATCGATAGGTGTCCCTGCGGAGCGTCAAAACTTTTGACCGGCAGGCGAGCCTTCGTCTTCAACGTTCAGCGTTGCTTGAAGAAGGCCCTCTGACCTGCGCGTACCACCCACCGGCAAGCGTTCGGCCCGAATCTGCGCACGCGACCCGGTTAAGGTGATCAGCTATGGCCAACTTGGATCGTCGAAAACTGATGATGTTGTCGGGTCTCGGCGTGGTAGCGGCGGCTATGCCCACCCCGCTTGCCCAAGCCCTCCCGAGCAAGCCCCTGACGCCGCCTGTTCCGGCGCCGACGGCCCCGCAAGCTGCGATGAATTACGTGTTCGTGGATGAATTCGACGGGGCTGCCGGCTCAGCGCCGGATGCGTCGAAATGGACCATCGCGAAGGCCCGCGAGACCATCCAGGACCCCACCTACTGGGAACAGCCCGGCCGCATCGGCCAGTACCGCGATGACCGCAAGAACGTCTTCATCGACGGCAAGTCCAATCTGGTCATCCGAGCCACGAAGGAAGGCGACACCTATTACGGCGCGAAGCTGGCCAGCGTGTGGGAGGGTGGCGCCGGCCACACCTGGGAGGCGCGGATCAAGTTCAACTGCCTGACTGCGGGCGCCTGGCCGGCCTTCTGGCTGGGCAGCCTGGGGCAGGGTGAACTCGACATCGTCGAGTGGTACGGCAACGGTAAGTGGCCGTCGGCGACCACCGTGCATGCCAAATCGAACGGTGGCGAATGGGAGACCCACAACATCGCTGTCGACAACGCCTGGCACACGTGGCGCACCCAATGGGATGGCAACAGCGCACGGTTTTGGCAGGACTACACCGACGGCGCGAAGCCCTATTTCGAGGTCCCCGCGAGTTCGCTGCCGGACTGGCCGTTCAATCAGCCCGGGTACACGATGTTCGTCGTGCTGAACCTCGCTGTCGCGGGATCCGGCGGCGAAGATCCCAGCGGCGGTACCTACCCGGCCGACATGCTTGTGGACTACGTGCGCGTCTGGTAACTGGGCTTCCAGTCCTGAACAGACCCTTTACAAGGTCCCGGTGTCGAGTTTGCCCTGCGGCTATCGTGGGTGGATGCTCGACAGAACCGGCGCAGAGACGACCGTCACCAAACATCCTGACCGGTTCGCCATCGAGGTCGACGGCAATACCGTCGGCCGCGCCGACTTCCACGACATCGACGGCCGACGCATCTTCCCGCACACCGAGGTTCTGCCCCAGTATCGAGGTCGTGGACTTGCGACGATCCTCGTCGGCGAAGCCTTGCGTTCGACTCGTGCGGCTGGCTTACGGATCGTGCCGACCTGCTGGATGGTGGCCGAATACATCGACAAGCATCCGGAGTATGCCGAATTCACCGACGCCCGGTGAAGCGCACGTCTAAAGCCGGCTAGCGACGAAATCTGCTGACTGCGCGACCTTTCCGGACTGCACATAGGACACGTGGGCGCCCATGTCCCAGCCGCCTTCCCAACAGATCGGATCGTCCTGGTTGCACTGATCGATGGAGTTGGCGGCATATTGCGGCGCCAAGGCCGGCAGCGGTCCCCCAGCAAGCATGCCCGAGAAGCTGGTACGTGGCGTACCGAACAATGCGCTGGCCGCCACGTGATCAGCGATCTGCGGAGGCATCTCGTTGGTAGCCAGTTCGATGACCGCCGCACCCTGCGAGTAGCCGCCGAGCACCATCTTCGTGTTTGGACAGTTGGCCACGGTGGACTCGACGAGTGACCGCGCCGCGTCGGCGCCGGCAGGCGGGCTGGAGCCGAAGTCGTTGCTGGCCGGGTAGTCGACCGCTACCCCATCGACTGTGCGCGGTGCGACCCGCGCGCGCAGATCATCGACGAACGGACCGCCGACGCTACCGAGACCGGGCGGCTCGTTCGTACCGCGAGCGAACACCACTGTGATGTCAGGGCATGGGGCAGCTGACGCCGGTGCAGATACGACGATCGGAGTGGCTGCGGCTAGTGCTGCAAACACCAACAGCAGAGCGGGCTTGGTCGTCATAGAAAACCGATCGTAGGGCCGCTGTTGTCTATCGACCGCCTTGAATCGGTACGTATCCACCTGGACCCATCATGCCGGGTGTGCGCCCGGTCGGATCATATTGACCTGGATAGCGCTGAAACGGGGAGATTTCGTTGCACTGCGACCACGGCAGATTGCTGTAGTAACCGCAGGGTGGCGCTGGATCGGCCTGTGCTTGTGTAGCGAGACCCACAGAGCCACCGATGAAAACAGCCAACGCAGCCGCAACGGTCTTAAATCGCGTTCCTATCATTGCTCAGCCTTTCGTTTCATTGCTCAGCCTTTCGTTGGGAAATGCCCGAGTTCAGAGGTGTGAATCCCGGCGCAGCCCGGGTCCTGCCTGCCAAACCGCACTCGGTACGCGATCTGCCGCGGCCTTCCATCCACCATGCGGTGGTCGTCCCAAGTCTCATCGCTCATGGCGATCATGGTGCCTGATGGCACCGACACAACTGCCGTGACAGAACCACACACCCTTCTCGAAGTGCGCACTTTTCCGACCGGTGCCAATGTGCCGTTTCGCTGCCGTGCTGCTGTCACGGCGGCCGAAATGGGTCGCCTGAGCCCACTTCCAGCGGCCAAAAATCGCCTCTACCAGGTGTTTTCCTGTGCCCTCAGTCGGACTCGAACCGACACTTGGCGGATTTTAAGAACGGGCGCACCGCGTTTCGCGACCTCGCGAAACGGCTCGCTAGAACGGTCATATTGACTGCAAATCAGCGCTTTTGCGCGTTGCCGGTACGTCTCCGGTACGGGCTCGATTTGCCCTAGAACCGCCCCCGGTCGCCGGGGTGACGCCGGGGTGAGAGGTTGCGCCGGGCTGTTAGCCACGAAGCAGAGCGGCGACGAGTCGCTTTGCGTACCGATTCGACTCAAGCGCTGGGGTGAGACCGCAAACACCACCACAGCTTCGCCTGGCCAAAAACAGCCAAAGTGTCACAGCGTGCCATTAGCGTCCACGCCGTGCGATTTTGGAAGCGTGATGCGCCTACCAACAACGGCACCAAGCCGAAGAAGCCCATCCGAGTCGGATTCGTCTGGCAGATTGTGTTTTGCCTGCTAGTCGGCTTCGGACTGGCAGGTGGCTTGACATACGCCGGATGGCGCGTGCTGGGCAGCCCTCCCGTCGTTCCGAAAACCAGCAAGCAGACCGCGCCGAATCAATCGCCCGCGCCGAGCGCACAGCCGCCGTCGAGTCCTCAAGCCCCGCCGAACGAGTTGCCCGTCGACGTATCGCTAGACCTTCTACGGATATCTCTGACCGTGGTCGCCGGTGTCGGCGGAATCGTCGCGTTGGTTGTCGCGTATCGAAAGCAGCGACTCGGAGAAGCGCAGCATCAGCGCGAGGATTCTGCGGCGCGACGTGAAGACCAGAAGATGTATTCCGAACGATTCTCGAAAGCGAGTGAGCTTTTAGGCTCACAACGATCCGCAATGCGGCTAGCGGGCGTCTACGCGATGGCTAGTCTGGCCGACGATTGGGAAGGCGGTCGGCAAACCTGTATAGACGTGCTATGCGCCTATTTGAGGATGCCCCATAAACCGCTCAATGATCCTCCCATTGATCAGATACGCGAACGCCCACACCGGCCATCCGAACAGAAAAAATGGCGACTTGTGCTATCTGAAGACTCTAATCCCGCGCCAAGTGAAGAACACCAAGTTAGAACAACGATTATCCGTGTAATAGTTGACCATCTAGACTCCGAAGCGAGTACACCGTGGTTCGGGCACAGCTTCAATTTAAGCGGGGCTATCTTAGATTCGCCAAGCTTCGCAGGAGCGCACATCCATGACTGTTATTTCGACTTCGGGGAAAGCCTCCTTTACGGCGAAATCGATTTCAGCGGATGTGATTTCGTAGACTCAAAGATTGATTTCTTTTTTACCGATATTGTAGGCAAATGCGAGTTTGACATTTCTGACTTCAGAAATACCGAAATACAACTCACGGCGGACATCAGCGGCGGAGTCAAATTCTACGCGTCCAACATGGAGAGTACAACCGTAGACATTTCGGGACTTGACCTTGACGGCGGCGACTTTTCGTTCATGGAGATTAACATGAAAGAGAAGAGTACGCTGGAAATAGGACGGGCCGATCTCAAACAGTCTAGCCTTGCGCTAAGTAGGTGCCACGTAAGCAATTCCAAGATTGTTTTGCGAAATGCCTCGTTGACGAATTCTTCAATGTACTTCAGTGGTCTACGGGTAGAGGCCGGGGGCCGTGTGATGTTGACTAGCGGAATCCACAATAAGACTCCTAGTCCGGAAATTATGGACTCCGAGTTGCATTTTAACGACATGGGGATTTCAGCTGGTGGATTTTTCGGCTTACAACGACAGAACTTTATACGGTCACCCTTACATTTCCCTGATCTAAGTATTGATAAATCTGAGTTCATAATTACAGAGTGCCACTTGAATACGTCGGCCGTGAGCTTTACCAACGCCGACTTATCCAGTAAAGGGCGCCTGGTAATAGACGTTTGCTCCGACGATGAAAATCCAGTGAATACAGATGGCCTCACAACACCGCCTGGTAACGAAGGGTTGTCAGTCGTCGTCCGACCCGGCGCTGTCGACGACGTCGACCCGTCCTTGTGGGCGCGGGCGCGAACGCGACAGGACGCCGAGGTAGATCCGGCACTACGTCCGCACATCGTGGCGTGGTACTAGCCGCGTCCGCCAACTCGTGCATTAGGTCGCCCGGCGGCGTAGCGGCACTACGTTGCCACCCGCCTCGGCGGGCCGTACCGGGGCGGGCGGTTCGGGCAGCGTGTTGGCGGCCCCGCCGTCCTGCTCGGGGACGTAGTCGCCGTAGGTGTCGAGCGTGAGCGTGAAAGTACTGTGCCCTAACCACTTTGATACCTGCATGAAGTGGGTACCCGCTGAAAGCTGAAGCACGGCGAACGTATGGCGTAGATCGTGCAGACGGACGCCCTGGGTTGCGGGCGCATCCGCCCTCGCCGGGCGGCTCGATGGCAGCCCTACAGCCTCCAGGGCGGGCTTGAGGATGGTGTCGTAAACGTCCCATCGCGAGCGGCTGCGACCAGTCTAGCGGGACCGCATACCGCTCGCCCTTCGCGCGGTATCCGCCGCCGTTGTTGCGCGCCGGCCAAAGCGGCGCGGTCGCCTCTTCAGCGCGGGGGTGGTCGGTCGCGAGGTAGTCGGCAAGCTTGGTAGCAAGCCAAGGCGGGAGCGGGACGGTGCAGCGGGACTTCTTGCTCTTGAGGGTGCCGGTCTGCCACTCACCGTTCTTGCGGCCCTTGGTTCGGCGCACATTCACCGCGCAGCGCGACCCCGGCGCGAACACGACATCACCGTGTGGACGCCAGATTAGCGGCTTAAATAGCCATCAGTCAACGCTAATTAGGGATAACTTGTTCCTTCTTGTCCCCTGAACAGCAGGTTTTAACCTTCTCATTGAACGTGCCGAGTCGCCGCGCAGTCACACTCTCGCCGATTTCACCAGGCAATACGTCTTAGCCTCGATCCGTGGATCGACGCCGGTGAGGTTCGGAGGGGCTGATTTTTGCTGGGCTGTCGGTTGAGGGCAGCGGGTATCTGCTGGTCTGCCCAGCTTTTCCTGTGTGCTTCGGCCGGGCCTTTCAGCGGGTGGATCAGGCTGGGACGGGTAGCGGTGGGCTATAGCCGATGGTGTTGCGCCACAAGGTAAGCCAGTAGTGTTCCCAGGGCCAGTGGTCCGGTAGGTGCAGGATGGATCGGCGTTGGGGCCGGGCCATCGGGCTGGGATGGTGACAAGGTGTCGGCGCAGGGTGGCCCCGCGGGCCACCGCGTGAGCGCCGCCGGCCAGTACCCCGGCAACGCGCAGCAGGTTGTGGGCGATGGCCGCGCACAGGATCCACGCCGAGTTCGCGCCGAAACGGCCTGAGGGCAGGTGTGCCAGCGGGCCGTCGATGAGGTCGGCGAATACGGTCTCGATGATGGCGTGGCGGCGGTGGGTGAGGTCAGCGGCGGCGACGGGTTCGTCGGTGTCGGTGAAGAACGGGTGACAGCGCCACACCGAGAACAGGGCGTCGCGGTAGCGGGCGTCTTTGACCCGGCGCACGATCAACCTGGCGGTCACCGGTCGGCCGGTGGAACCGAAGGCGGTGTAGGGGACTTCGGCGACCTCGGCATCGGAGATCCATCCTCCGGTGTCGGGGTCGCGCACCGCACCGGGGTAGTTGACCGGGGTCCAGGCAGTCTCATCGATCGAGTTGATGGCCGCTGTCACCGCGCGGTTCTTGGTCAGCACCAGCGAGAACCGGGCCCCGGCACGCCGACAGGCCGCCACCACGACGCCGTTGCCGTAGGCGCAGTCGCCACGCACCAGGATCGCCCCGGTGACCCCGGCCGCACGGGCGGTCGCCACCGCTTGGGCGATCATGCGGGCGGCACCCTTGCCGGAGTTGGTCTTGCCCGCCCGCAGCCGCGCCCCGGCGATCACCGGCGCGCCGGTCTGGGTGCTGATCGTGGTCACCAGCGCCGACAGGCCCTTGCGCAGGATCTGTTTTCCGGCGATCTTGGTGTGCCCGTAGGAGGCGCCTTGTTTGGCCTGCCCGTAGACCGGGCGCAGCACCGAGTCGATATCGATAAACGCCCGCCCTGCGGCACCAGACAACAGATCTACCCGCCGACACAGCGCGGCCAGGTGCTCCCGCAACACCGACTCGAGTTGGCGGGCGTGCCCGAAGGTGAACTCCCGCAACAGCGTTCCGATGGTCGAGGGTGCATACACGGCGTCAAAGAGGGTCTTCATCCCACCCGAGCGCACGATATCGAGGTCATCGATACTGTCCGCGCCGGCGCACATCCCGGCGATCACCGTGGTCAGCTTCGGCGACGGGTGCGCCGGCCCCGACTTGATCCGCGGCTCAGCGATACGAACCCTGTCAGCCACCAGCTCGGACAACCCCGTCTGGGCCGCCAGCGTCATCACCGGCACCAGCCCGGCACACGACACGAGATGCTCATCATCGAACACCGCCGACGACGCGGTGAACCTATGGGACACTTGCACCGGAAGTGCCTTTCCGAACTCGGACGGCTGATGCGTAAGGAACACCAATCATCCCAGCTCAGAAGGCACTTTCCTCATCTCAACACACCAACTCCACCCCGATTCATCGGTGGATCGAGGCTAAGTCGCCGCGTGGCCCTACTAGTTAGCTAACGGGCCGACCTCGCCGCCGCGATCCCGCCGCGCGCCGGGGCGACGCCGGGTTGAACGGGATTGCTAGTCGGTCCAATCGCCTCGAAAACCCGTCTACCTGGTCTTTCCCAGTGCCCCCAGTCGGACTCGAACCGACACTGTGCGGATTTTAAGTCCGCTGCCTCTGCCAATTGGGCTATGGGGGCGTCAAACGTCGATAGCACGGTACCCGGGCACATCTTGGCCCCGACCACGCAGGTTGGGCATCACCCACAGCACCAGAGGCAGAGCGTCAAAATTTTTGGCTCTTGTGACGTATCTGTGGGTGGTTGATTGCGCCTGAATGGCCGGACGCCGTTCTCGGTCTAGGTTTTTGGCTTGTCGAAGGTCAAAAACTCATAGAACGGAGAACGGCGTGCGGAATGCCAGCTTATGGCGTGCGGTGTTGTGCGTCCAGAACACGGTGATCGACGACGTCGAGTTCGATGAGGCAGCGCAGGTGGTTGTGGCCCATGTGCGGCCCCGTCGAGCAGCCCGGGGGCGGTGCGGAACCTGCGGTGCGCGGGCCCGCTGGTACGACCGCGGTCAGGGCCGGCGGCGCTGGCGCGCCCTGGACATGGGCACCATCGAGGTGTTCCTGGAAGCCGATATTCCGCGAGTCGACTGTGCTACCCACGGGCCGACGGTGTGTCAGGTCCCGTGGGCTCGGCACGGCGCCGGGCACACCCGCGCATTCGATCAGCAGGTGGCCTGGTTGGCTACCCACTGCTCCAAACGAGCGATCACCGAGCTGATGCGGATCGCTTGGCGCACCGTCGGATCGATCATCGCGCGGGTGTGGGCCGATACCGCCGCCGGGATCGACGCATTCGCCGACCTGACCCGGATCGGGATCGATGAGATCTCCTACAAACGCCACCACAAGTACCTGACCATCGTGGTCGACCATGACAGCGGCCGGCTGGTGTGGGCCAACACCGGCCGCGATCGGGCGACCGTGCGCGCCTTCTTCGATTCCCTGGAAGCCTCCGGTGCAGGTCGGTGCGCTCGGATCACCCATGTCAGCGCCGACGGGGCCGAATGGATCGCCGACGTGGTCGCCGATCGCTGCCCCGGCGCGATCCGCTGCGCTGACCCGTTTCATGTTGTCGGCTGGGCCAACGAGGCACTCGATGAGGTGCGTCGCCAGGCGTGGAACGCTGCCCGACGAGCAGGTCACACCCAGCGCCACGGGTGGGTCGCTGGCCGGCGTGTCACCGTGGCCACCGGAGAAGCGAAAGCCTTGAAGCGCACCAGGTTTGCGCTGTGGAAGAACCCGGAGAACCTGAGCGAGCGGCAACAGGCGAAACTGGAATGGATCGCCAAGACCGACCCTCGGCTCTACCGTGCCTACCTGCTCAAAGAAGCCCTACGCACGATCTTCAAACTGTCCGTGGACGAGGCCGCCGAAGCACTCGACAAATGGGTCTCCTGGGCGCGGCGCTGCCGCATCGAAGCATTCGTCTT
This sequence comes from Mycobacterium sp. 155, assembly GCF_000373905.1. Classification (NCBI taxonomy): domain Bacteria; kingdom Bacillati; phylum Actinomycetota; class Actinomycetes; order Mycobacteriales; family Mycobacteriaceae; genus Mycobacterium; species Mycobacterium sp. 155. The sequence goes on along the minus strand of NZ_KB892705.1, from coordinate 187,764 downwards.
GCTGCAACAACGCATCACCCGCCACCGCAGGCAGATCCTGGCCTCCATCGAACACGGACTATCCAACGGGCTCATCGAATCGGCCAACACCAAGATCCGACTCCTCACCCGCATAGCCTTCGGCTTCGCCACCCCCGAACCCCTGATCGCCCTAGCCATGCTCACCCTCGGAGGACACCGACCAGCCCTACCCGGCCGTCAATGACCCACAGATACGTCACAAGAGCCCAAATTTTTGACGCTCCCAGCATGGACACTCCGCCAAGACGCCCTGGCCGGCTCGTCGACGCGTGTTTGAATACCCCACGAGGCAAGAGGGCGGGGACACACATAGCGAACAGCACCGCTGACATAATTACCGCAGCGACAGAACGGATTTCGACACTATTGGGCCCACGTGCGATGCGCATGGTGGCCCGGTTCAAGAAGTACGTGACCAATCCGATCCAGCGGATGCGGGCACCGTATCTGCCCTACCTGGCGGTCATCGAGCACGTGGGCCGCAGTCAGGTGCGCAATCCGATTGGGTGCACAACGTCGGGGCTGCAGTGCGGCCGGGGTGATCCACCGGGGCAAGCACCACCGGCTGGCCGATCCCCAGGTCCTGCCGCTTGACTCCCCTGACCTGCCCCGGGCCTCGCCGACGGCTAACTCGCCAGCGGCATGCGGTTGGCCGGCTCGGTCAACACGGTGACCACGGGCCGCGGGAACCGCAGGGTCGCACACGCATCATCGAGCGTCTCGTCGACCGAGGTCGCCACTTCGGCCAGATCGCCGACACCGTCGCCGAAGGCGAAAGTAAAACCGTGCCCGCCCAACCCGATCCGGGTCAGTACTACACCGTGGTCGCGGCGAATCTGCGCCATCTCGGCCAGCATGTCGCCAATGGCCGCCGGATAGCTGAGGAAGTGGTGCTCGTCGGGCCCGATCTCGCTGTACAAGCCCACCAGATCCAGTCGGGAGCAATCTAATACGTCGCTGTACGCCTCGGTGGCACCGTGTGTGTCGAAGCCGAATCCGACGCCCTCGCCGCGGTGCGTCACCCCGACCAGCACCCGCTGCTTGCGGCCACTCGCCGACGCCAGCTGCTCGATCTGGTAGTGAGAATCGATCACTACCCGGCCGACGCCGAGATTGACTGTACAGAACAATAATTCGTTGGCATTCAGTCCGCCGGCGTGAACTGTCATGCGCATGGGCAGAACACCGGCAGCGAGAGCAGTCCCCAGTTCCCGGCTGGTGCGCACACCTACGGTCACCCCGTGATCCCGGGACCACCGCGCGACTGCCTCGTCGGCGAGAACCGAAGCCGGAAGCGCCAATTCGACCGTGCCCAGGGACCGTTGGATGCTCGCGCAGCGGCGCACCAATTCCGATTCGGCCGGTGGCTGCGTCGCTGAGTGCCGCCTGAGCACCGACGCCGGCAAGCTGGCCGAGAACATGGACATAACGACCGTCGACAGTGTCACCGGAACCTCTTCGCCAACGCGCCCGACCGGATGTCATTGGGCGCCTATGTCAACGATCACTCCGCCGAATACCACCGACCAGTGCTTTTGCGGTCTTTTGACGGTTCCGATCGAAACCTTGACGCTGCGCTGACGAACCCCCATTGGGTGTAAAGAACCTGCAGAAATACCCCGTCAGCGCGTCGACCAGCCCAATTGACGCCATCTTGACGCGTGCGACCCCCGGCGAACGGGCGCGCGAAAGGAGACCGTAAAGGACTGCGACCCTGGCGTAAAGAAACCGTCAACGGCCTGTCAACCGACTGAAAAACGGGCAGATGCTGGGACAGGCCATCGAAATCCGGGGCCTATGAACGTGTCTTCGAACGGAGACAGCATGTCCATCCTGGTGTCCGCCCTGATCTATACGGTGCTGACGGTGGCGATCTTCGCCGTGCTCGGCCTGGTGCAGAGGCTGGTCGAACGACTGTGAGCTACGAAAACATCGTCGGCCTGGTCCTGGCGGTGCTCATCGCCGTCTTCGTGTTCGCCGCCCTGCTCTTCCCCGAGAGGTTCTAGTGACTACCACCACCGCGGGGATCTTGTTCATCGCGTCGCTCGTCGCGGTTGTCGCGCTCGTGCATGTGCCGTTGGGCGACTACATATTCCGCGTCTACACCGGCGACAAGGATTCCCGCGCCGAACGCCTGATCTACCGCGTCATCGGGGCCGATCCCCGTTCCGAGCAGACCTGGGGCTCGTATGCCCGCAGCGTGCTTGCGTTCTCGGCGGTCAGCATCCTGTTCCTGTTCATCTTCCAGCTGGTCCAGGGCAAGCTGCCGCTGCACCTTCATGACCCGGCCACCCCGATGACCCCGGCGCTGGCGTGGAACACGGCCGTCAGCTTCGTCACCAACACCAATTGGCAGGCCTACTCCGGCGAAACCACCCAGGGGCACCTGGTCCAGATGGGCGGGCTGGCGGTACAGAACTTCGCGTCAGCCTCGGTCGGTATGGCCGTCGCCGTGGCCCTGGTGCGCGGATTCGCGCGTCGTCACACCGGCGACCTCGGCAACTTCTGGGCTGACCTGGTGCGCGGCAGTATCCGCATCCTGCTACCGATTTCGATCATCGGCGCCATCGTGCTCATCGCCGGCGGCGCCATCCAGAACTTCGCGTTGCATGACCAGTTGGTCACCACACTCAGCGGCGCGCAGCAGACGATCCCCGGCGGCCCGGTTGCCAGCCAGGAGGTCATCAAGGAACTCGGTACCAACGGCGGTGGCTTCTACAACGCCAACTCGGCGCATCCGTTCGAGAACCCGACCACCTGGACCAACTGGCTTGAGATCTTCCTGATCCTGCTCATCCCGTTCTCGTTACCGCGCACCTTCGGCCGCATGGTCAACAGCCGAAAGCAGGGCTACGCAATCGCCGCGATGATGGGCGTCATCGCTCTGCTGAGCACCAGCTTCATGATGTGGTTCCAGCTACGGCATCACGGAACCGTGCCGAGCGCCGTCGGCAGCGCCATGGAAGGCGTCGAACAGCGGTTCGGCGTGGCTGATTCAGCGGTGTTCTCCTCGGCGACGACGCTGACGTCGACCGGCGCCGTGGACTCGTTCCACGACTCCTACACGAGCCTCGGCGGACTGATGACGATGTTCAACATGCAACTCGGCGAGGTCGCGCCCGGCGGTGTGGGCTCGGGTCTGTACGGCATGCTGATCCTCGCGATCATCACGGTGTTCGTGGCCGGCCTGATGGTCGGGCGTACCCCGGAGTACCTCGGCAAGAAGATTACACCGCGCGAAATCAAGCTGGCGGCAAGCTATTTCCTCGTTACCCCGCTGATCGTGCTGACCGGCACCGCGGTGGCCATGGCCATGCCCGGTCAACGCGCGGGGATGCTCAACACCGGACCGCACGGCCTCAGTGAGGTGCTCTACGCCTTCACGTCCGCGGCCAACAACAACGGCTCGGCCTTCGCCGGCATCAGCGTCAACACCGAGTGGTACAACACCGCTCTCGGCCTGGCGATGGTGTTCGGCCGGTTCCTGCCCATCGTGCTGGTGCTGGCGCTGGCGGGATCCCTTGCCGCCCAGGGCAGCACACCAGAGTCGATCGGCACCCTGCCCACCCATCGACCGCAGTTCGTCGGAATGGTCGTCGGCGTCACGGTGATCCTGGTCGCGCTCACCTTCCTGCCCATGCTCGCGCTCGGGCCCCTCGCTGAAGGAATCCACTGATATGCGCAGCGCTCAATACCCCACACAGCCCGAGCGTCACGCTGGAGTGACGGCCGAGGCCGACCGCCACTCCAGCGTGACAAACGCGGCAGGTGGAGGCGCAAAGAAAGCCGGTAAGTCGGTGCAAGGTGGGCTGCTCGACCCGACGATGTTGTGGCGGTCGCTGCCCGACGCGTTGCGCAAGCTCGACCCGCGTACGCTGTGGCGCAACCCGGTCATGTTCATCGTCGAAATCGGCGCGGTCTGGAGTACCGCGCTGGCCATCATGGAGCCGACCTGGTTCGGCTGGCTGGTCGTCGGCTGGTTGTGGCTGACCGTGGTGTTCGCCAACCTGGCCGAGGCCGTCGCCGAGGGCCGGGGCAAAGCCCAGGCCGAATCGCTGCGAAAAGCCAAGGCCGACACCATGGCCCGCCGCATCACCGAGTCCGGCACCGAGGAGTCGGTACCGGCACCGCAGCTCAAGCTCGGTGACATCGTGGTGGTCGAAGCCGGCCAGGTCATCCCCGGCGACGGTGATGTCGTGGAAGGTATTGCGTCGGTGGATGAATCGGCCATCACGGGTGAATCCGCCCCGGTGATCCGGGAATCCGGTGGCGACCGCTCGGCCGTCACCGGCGGCACCACCGTGCTGTCGGATCGCATCGTCGTGAAGATCACCCAGAAGCCCGGCGAGAGCTTCATCGACCGGATGATCGCTCTCGTCGAAGGCGCCAACCGGCAGAAGACACCCAACGAGATTGCGCTGAACATCCTGCTGGCGGCTCTGACGGTGATCTTCGTGTTCGCGGTCGCTACCCTGCAGCCGCTGGCCATCTACTCCAAGGCCAACAATCCCGGTGTCCCAGACAGTTTGGCGCTCACCGGAAACGGCGTGAGCGGGATCGTGATGGTGGCACTGCTGGTGTGCCTGATCCCGACGACCATCGGCGCGCTGCTGTCCGCCATCGGCATCGCCGGCATGGACCGGCTGGTGCAGCGCAACGTGCTGGCGATGTCCGGCCGAGCCGTCGAGGCCGCCGGTGACGTCAACACCCTGCTGCTCGACAAAACCGGCACCATCACTCTGGGCAACCGGCAGGCTTCCGCGTTCGTCCCACTGACCGGCATCTCGGCCGAGCAGCTCGCCGATGCCGCCCAGCTGTCGAGCCTGGCTGACGAGACCCCCGAGGGACGCTCGATCGTGGTGTTCGCCAAACAGCATCATGGCCTGCGCGCCCGCACCCAGGGTGAACTCTCACACGCGCACTGGATCGAATTCAGCGCCACCACCCGGATGTCCGGTGTCGACCTGGGTGGACACAAGCTCCGCAAGGGCGCGGCCAGCGCCGTCGCACACTGGGTGCGCACCGAGGGCGGCACCGTGCCAGAAGAGTTGGGCTCCATCGTCGACGGCATCTCTGGCGCCGGCGGGACACCGTTGGTTGTCGGACAAGTGGCCGCCGAAGGGGGCAAAGCCGAGGTGCTCGGGGTCATCCATCTCAAGGACGTGGTCAAGCAGGGCATGCGCGACCGGTTCGACGAGATGCGCAAGATGGGCATCCGGACGGTGATGATCACCGGAGACAACCCGTTGACCGCCAAGGCTATTGCCGATGAGGCCGGCGTCGACGACTTCCTCGCCGAGGCCACTCCGGAGGACAAGCTGGCCCTGATCAAGCAGGAGCAGGCAGGCGGCCGGCTCGTCGCGATGACCGGCGACGGCACCAACGACGCACCGGCACTGGCCCAGGCCGATGTGGGTGTGGCGATGAACACCGGTACCTCAGCGGCCAAAGAGGCCGGCAATATGGTCGATCTCGACTCCGACCCGACCAAGCTCATCGAGATCGTGGAGATCGGCAAGCAATTGCTGATCACCCGTGGCGCGCTGACCACGTTCTCGATCGCCAACGACATCGCCAAGTACTTCGCGATCATCCCGGCCATGTTCGTCGCACTGTTCCCCGGCCTGGACCTGATCAACATCATGCGGCTGCACAGCCCGCAGTCTGCGATCCTATCCGCGGTGATCTTCAACGCCATCGTGATCGTGGCGCTGATCCCCCTGGCGCTCAAGGGTGTTCGCTACACGCCGAGCAGTGCGTCGAAGCTGTTGAGCCGCAACCTGTATGTGTACGGACTCGGAGGCATCATCGCCCCGTTCATCGGGATCAAACTCATCGACCTGGTTGTCCAACTTCTTCCTGGGATGTCCTGACATGCAGATCTCAAACCTGGTCCGCCAGCACATCGCCGCCCTGCGGGCGTTGCTCATCCTCACGGTGATCCTGGGAATCGGCTATCCACTGTTCATCTGGCTGGTGGCGCAAATCCCGGGCCTCAACCATCAGGCCGACGGCTCGATCATCGTGGTCGGTGGAAAACCGGTGGGCAGCAGCCTGATCGGGCAGTCGTTCACCGACGCCGACGGCACGCCGCTCCCCCAGTACTTCCAGTCCCGCCCATCGGCAGCCGGAGACGGCTACGACCCGATGGCCTCGGGCGCGAGCAACCTGGGTCCTGAAAGCATCGTCGACACTTTCGTCGGCGGTGCCGACAATCCAGGCGAAGTTAAGCCCAGCCTGCTTACCCAGGTGTGCACCCGCAGCCTCGATGTGGCCAAACTCGACGGCACCACGGGCACGCGTCCGTTCTGCACCGGCGACGGCGTCGGCGCGGTGCTGTCGGTGATCGGCCCCCGCGATTCCCATGGCAACGTCGTCCACCCCACGCAGGTTGTCAGCGTGAACGAAGCATGTCCCGCCGTCCCGTTCCTGGCCAGCTACGAAGGGGTCCGGGTGGAGTGCGCCAAACCCGGTGAGGATTACAGCGTCGGCCAGATCGTCCCCGTCCGCGGTGCGGCGATAGCCGCCGTGCCCGCCGACGCGGTGACCGCCAGCGGTAGCGGGCTGGATCCGAACATCTCGCCCGCCTACGCCGAGCTGCAGGTCGACCGGGTGGCCAAGGCCCGCAACCTGAATCCCGACGTGGTCCGTCAGCTGGTCGCCCAGCACACCGAAGGCCGCACCCTGGGCTTCATGGGCGAGCCGCGGGTCAACGTCCTCGAGCTCAATGTCGCACTCGACTACCTGGGTGGATGATGGGCTGATGACGGCCAATGCCCCGAAGCGAGGTGAACTGCGCATCTATCTGGGCGCAGCTCCCGGCGTCGGCAAGACTTGCGCCATGCTCGGTGAGGCGCACCGGCGGCTCGAACGTGACACCGACGTGGTGGCCGCGGTGGTCGAAACCCACGGTCGCGCCAAAACCGCCGAGCTACTCGAGGGCATCGAGACAATCCCGCCGCGCTACATCGAGTACCGGGGCAGCCAGTTCCCGGAACTCGATGTGCCGGCGGTGCTGGCCCGCAAGCCCCAGGTCGCGCTGGTCGACGAGCTCGCCCATACCAATACGCCAGGCAGCAAGAACCCCAAACGCTGGCAGGACGTCGAGGAACTGCTCGACGCGGGAATCACCGTCATCTCGACGGTGAACGTACAGCACCTGGAAAGCCTCAACGACGTCGTCACCGGTATCACAGGTATCGAGCAGCAGGAGAAGGTGCCCGACGAGGTGGTCCGGTCCGCCGACCAGATCGAATTGGTCGACATCACCCCGGAAGCGTTGCAGCGCAGGCTTTCCCACGGCAACGTGTATGCACCGGAACGGATCGACGCGGCGCTGTCAAACTACTTCCGGCGCGGAAACCTCACGGCCCTACGGGAATTGGCGCTGCTCTGGCTCGCCGATCAGGTCGACGCGGCACTGGCCAAATACCGTGCCGACAACAAGATCACCGATACCTGGGAAGCCCGTGAAAGAGTGGTGGTGGCCGTGACCGGCGGCCCGGAGTCGGAGACCCTGGTGCGCCGCGCATCCCGGATCGCGTCGAAATCCAGCGCCGAGCTGATGGTGGTGCACGTGGTCCGCGGCGACGGACTCTCTGGCGGATCAGCCTCACACATGGGCAAGGTGCGCGACCTCGCCACCAGCCTCGGCGCCACGGTGCACACTGTCGTCGGCGATGACGTTCCCACCGCCCTGCTGGAATTCGCCCGCGAACGCAACGCCACCCAGCTGGTGCTCGGCACATCGCGGCGGTCCCGCTGGGCCCGGCTGTTCGACGAGGGCATCGGTGCGGCGGTGGTGCAACAGTCGGGCAAGATCGACATCCACATGGTGACCCATGAGCACGCCAAGCGCGACGCCGGGCGGCTGGAGTCCGAACACCGGCATCTCACGTCATGGCTTGCCGCCGTGGTGGTTCCGTCGGCGATCTGCGCGGTGACGGTGTACCTGCTCGACCCGTACCTTGGGGTCGGCGGGGAAAGTGCACTGTTCTTCGTCGGTGTACTCGTCGTGGCACTGCTCGGCGGTGTCGCACCCGCAGCGCTGTCCGCGGTGCTGTCCGGCTTGCTGCTCAACTACTTCCTGGTCACCCCGCGGCACACCTTCACCATCGCCGAACCCGACAGTGCCATCACCATCGTGGTGCTGCTGGCGGTCGCGGTGGCGGTCGCCGCACTCGTGGACGGTGCCGCAAAACGAGCCAGAGAGGCCCGGTGGGCGTCGCGGGAGGCCGAACTGTTGGCACTGTTCGCCGGATCGGTGCTGCGCGGCGCGGACCTGGAGGCGCTGCTGGAGCGCGTCCGCGAGACCTACAGCCAACGCTCGGTGAGCCTGCTGCGCGAAGGTACGGGCATTGTGACGTGTGTGGGTGAGAACCCCTGTGTGCAGGTTGATTCCGCGGATACCGCGATCGAGGTCGGTGACGACGAATTCTGGCTGCTGATGTCCGGGCGGCAACTGCCGGCTCGCGACCGCCGGGTGCTGGGCGCCGTCGCGATGCAGGCCGCGGGGCTGGTGCGGCAACGGGAACTGACCGAGGCCGCCGGTAAGGCCAACGCCATCGCGCAGGCCGACGAACTGCGTCGCTCACTGCTCTCGGCCGTCAGCCACGATCTGCGCACCCCGCTGGCCGCCGCCAAGGCTGCCGTATCCAGTCTGCGCAGTGACGACGTCAACTTCTCCGAGGACGACACAGCCGAGCTGCTGGCCACCGTGGAGGAGTCCGTCGATGCGCTGACCGCGCTGGTGGACAACCTACTGGACTCTTCGCGGCTGGCCGCGGGTGTGGTGCGGCCCGAATTGCGTCCGGTGTATCTGGAGGAGACCGTGCAACGCGCCCTGGTCGGAATCAGCAGGGGTACCACGGGATTCGGGCGTCAAGGGCTCGACCGCGTGAAGGTGGAGGTGAACGATTCGGTGGCGATGGCCGACGGTGGCCTGCTGGAGCGCGTGCTGGCCAACTTGATCGACAACGCGCTGCGCTACGCGCCTGACGGCCCGATCCGGGTGACCGCGGGACGCGTCGCCGACCGGGTGCTGATCGCAGTGATCGACGAAGGCCCCGGTGTGCCGAGGGGAACCGACACCGCGCTGTTCGCGCCGTTCCAGCGCCTCGGTGATCATGACAACAGCACCGGCGTCGGGCTCGGCATGTCGGTGGCCCGTGGCTTCGTCGAAGCCATGGGCGGCACCATTTCCGCCACCGACACTCCCGGCGGTGGGCTCACAGTCGAAATCGACTTGGCGGCGCCGAAATGAGCCCCCCGAAGACCAGGGTGCTGGTCATCGACGATGAACCGCAGATCCTCCGTGCCCTGCGGATCAATCTCTCGGTACGCGGCTACGAGGTCACCTGCGCGGCCAGCGGGGCCGAAGCGCTACGCAGTGCCGCCGATCATCGCCCCGACGTCATCGTGCTCGACCTGGGTCTGCCCGACATGTCCGGCATCGAAGTGCTCGCCGGCCTGCGCGGTTGGCTGTCCGCACCGGTGATCGTGCTGTCGGCCCGCACCGATTCCTCCGACAAGGTAGAGGCGCTGGATGCCGGCGCCGACGACTACGTGACCAAACCCTTTGGCATGGACGAGTTTCTGGCTCGGCTGCGCGCCGCCGTACGACGGGCAGCCATTGCCGACGTCGATCAGCCGGTGATCGAGACATCGTCGTTCACCGTGGATCTCGCCGCCAAGAAGGTCACCAAGAACGACGCCGAGGTGCATCTGACCCCCACCGAATGGGGCATGCTCGAGATGCTCGTGCGCAACCGCGGCAAACTGGTGGGCCGTGAAGAGCTCCTCAAAGAGGTGTGGGGCCCGGCCTATGCCAAGGAAACCCACTATCTGCGGGTCTACCTTGCACAGCTGCGCCGCAAGCTCGAGGACGATCCGTCGCACCCGGTGCACCTACTGACCGAAGCGGGCATGGGCTACCGCTTCCAGGAGTGACTTTCCCGCGCGAGCAGACGTCAAAGGCCCCAACCCTCGGCGTGTCGCGGACTTTCGCGTCTCAGTGTCATTGTGAGGGTGCCGTGTTGCGGTGTGTCGAGGTGACAGACCCCGCGTGCGGTGGTTGGTTCCGGATCATCTGGTGTCTGGCTCATTTCGCGTCTGCCGCCCCTTTTGGGGGGTTGGCGTTGAGCAGTAGTGCCGGCACCAGATGAGAAGGACCGGACGGCGTGACTTGATAGGAGCGTGGCATCGCCCCGACTGAGAAGTGTCCGCCGCCCGGCCCAACCTCAATACACCCCCTCTTCATGACTGAAGGAGGCAACCACCATGGTTGTTGTTGGAGCCGATGTACACAAGCGCAGCCACACCTTTGTCGCGGTCAACGAGGTTGGACGCAAGCTCGGCGAGAAGACCGTCAAGGCCACCACCGCCGGGCACCACACGGCCATCATGTGGGCGCGCGAGCAGTTCGGCACCGAGCTGATCTGGGGCATCGAGGACTGCCGCAACATGTCCGCGCGCCTGGAACGTGACCTGCTGGGCGCCGGGCAAAAAGTGGTCCGGGTGCCCACCAAGCTGATGGCCCAGACCCGCAAGTCCGCGCGGGTGAGGGGCAAGTCCGATCCGATCGATGCGCTCGCGGTGGCCCGGGCGGTGCTGCGGGAACCCGACCTGCCGGTGGCGTCTCATGACGAGACGTCGCGGGAGTTCAAACTGTTGACCGATCGCCGTGATGTCCTTGTAGCACAACGTACCTCGGCGATCAACCGGTTGCTCTGGCATGCCCATGACCTCGATCCCGAGCGGGCCGCCGCGGTGGGCTCACTCAGTGCCGTCAAGCAGCAGCAGACGCTCATGGCCTGGCTGACGGAGCTGCCGGGTCTGGTCGCCGAAATTGCCCGCGCAGAGCTGACCGACATCATCCGACTCACCAGCGAGATCAACGCCTTAGCCAAGCGTTTGGCGGCCAGCGCGCACCGGTCCGCCCCGGCGCTGCTGGAGATCCCCGGCTGCGCGGAGCTGACTGCGGCCAAGATCGTCGGCGAAGCCGCCGGCGTCACCCGGTTCACCAGTGAGGCGGCGTTCGCCTGTCACGCCGGAGTCGCGCCCATCCCGGCGTGGTCGGGGGCCAGCGCCGGGCAGATGCGGCTCAGCCGCGCCGGTAACCGTCAACTCAACACTGCCCTCCACCGCATCGCCGTCACCCAGATCCGCATGACCGGCAGCGCCGGGCAGATCTACTACCACAAGCTGGTCGATGCCGGGAAAACCAAAGCCGCCGCCCGGCGCTGCGTCAAACGCCGCATCGCCCGCCGCGTCTACCAAGCCCTCCGCCGCGACGCCGGCCACCCCGACCACCAAACCCCCAGTCAGCCGCCACAATCAGCAGCGGCTTGACATAGGAGCTATTGCTCGCCGGAGGAAACTGTCAACGGCTACGGTGTGCGCCATGTCCGGTTATCGTGACCTCTTCGACGTCAGCATCAACGATCCGGCCACTTTCTGGGCCGACGCTGCCAAGGCGATCACCTGGACCCGCGAACCGCGACAAATTCTGGACGACAGCAACCCGCCGTTCTATCGCTGGTTCCCGGACGGCGAACTGAACACCTGCGCCAACACACTCGATCGGCACATCGCCGAACGGGGCGACCAGGCCGCGCTGATCTACGACTCCCCCGTCACCGGCATCAAGCGCACCTACACGTACCGGGAGCTGCGCGATGCCACTGCCCAATTCGCGGGAGCCTTAAGTGATTTGGGAGTCAGCAAGGGCGATCTGGTAGTCGTCTACATGCCCATGGTCCCCGAAGCCGTGATCGCGATGCTGGCTTGCGCACGGCTCGGCGCCGTGCATTCGGTGGTGTTCGGCGGTTTCGCCGCCCACGAACTCGCCGCCCGGATCGACGACGCGCGGCCGGTGGTCGTGGTCAGCGCGTCGTGCGGCATCGAGCCGAGCCGCATCGTCGAATACAAGCCGATGCTCGACGCCGCACTCCAGATCGCCGAACACGAGCCCCGGGCCTGCGTGATCCTGCAGCGCGAACAATGCCCCTGCGAACTGGTTGCCGGCCGTGACCACGACTGGCGGGAGCTGACGGCCGCCGCGACGCCGTCCGACCCGGTGCCCGTGGCGGCCACCGACCCGTTGTACGTGCTGTATACATCGGGCACGACCGGCAAGCCGAAGGGCATCGTGCGCGACAACGGCGGGCACGCGGTGGCCCTGCTGTGGAGCATGCGGCACATCTACGACACGGCACCCGGCGATGTGTACTGGGCGGCTTCGGACGTCGGATGGGTGGTCGGCCACTCCTACATCGTCTACGGTCCACTGCTGCTCGGCGCGACGACCGTGCTCTATGAGGGCAAACCGATCGGCACTCCGGACGCCGGGGCGTTCTGGCGGGTGGCGGCCGAACACAAGGTCAAGGTCCTGTTCACCGCACCGACGGCCATCCGCGCCATCAAGAAAGAAGACCCCGACGGCACGCTGATCGGCAACCACGACCTGTCCGGGCTCAACTACCTGTTCCAGGCCGGCGAGCGGCTCGACCCCGACACCTACCACTGGGCCGCCGATAAACTCGGCGTCCCGGTCATCGACCACTGGTGGCAGACGGAGACCGGCTGGGCGATCGCCGCCGACCCGATGGGCGTGCAGCCCCTGCCGGTCAAACCTGGCTCGGCGACGGTGCCGATGCCGGGGTACGACGTGCAGATCCTGCATTCGGACGGCGCAGTGGCCGAGCCCGGCGAGGAAGGCGCGATCTGCGTCAAACTGCCACTGCCGCCGGGGACCTTACCCACCCTGTGGGGCGACGACCATCGCTACGTGGCGGCTTACCTGTCGGCGTTCACCGGCTACTACCTGACCGGCGACGGCGGCTACCTCGACTCCGACGGCTACCTGTTCGTGATGGGCCGCACCGACGACGTCATCAACGTCGCCGGGCACCGGCTGTCGACCGGATCGATCGAAGCTGTGCTGGCACAGCATCCGGCGGTGGCGGAATGCGCGGTGATCGGCGTGGCCGACGAGATCAAGGGCCAGGTACCGCGGGGATTCGTGGTGCTCAAGTCCGGGGCGTCTGCCGACCGGCTGGCCGAGGATCTGGTTGCTGCGGTGCGCGACAACATCGGCGCGGTGGCCTTTTTCAAGAAGGTCGACGTGGTGGCGGCGTTGCCGAAGACCCGATCGGGCAAGATCCTGCGTAAGACCATGCGCGCCATCGCCGACGGCCGTGACGAGCCGGTGCCGTCGACGATCGAGGACCCCGGGGTGCTGGACGCGCTCATGCCGGTGCTGCGCGGGCAAGACTCCTGACCGTTAGCCAGCGCGGCGGATTGACCGGCGAGCAGACGTAGAGGTCCCCAATTCCTCGGCGTGTCGGGCGCTTTCATGTCTGCTCGGCGTAGGGAATCCTTTATTTTCGTCAGGAGCCGAACTATTGTGAAATGGTCATATGTTGATATTCGTCTGAGCTCGGACGTTTGCTAGCGGTCACCACCGATACGGTCCGGGCACCTAAGGAGTTGAACAACGATGCGCATTATTCACACCCTCGGCAAGGGGTCCTGCACGTGTCACTGCAATTCCTGCGACGGTGGCCACCACTGCGGTAACCCGCCGAACTGCAACGCACGACGCTGACACCATGACAATGGCCTGCTGCCGGTACGCCGGCGGCAGGCCATTTTCGTCTTTCCGTCACCACCGCAATATGCTGCTCCGGTTTCACAGCAACCTCTTAGCCTGCTAACTTCCTCTGAAGGAGCATCCCATGTCGGGGGACTGGATTGGATGCTTGTCGAAACACTCAGGAGTAAACCATCGTGAAGATCACGAATGTCAGTGCTGCGATGGCTGCAGCAGCCGTCACCACCGCGGGGATCATCGGCGCGGCTCCCATCGCTCTCGCTGATGACAGCGCTGTCACCACCACGGCACTAGGCAACCAAGCGAAGCTGGACAACGGCAATGTAATCCAGGGCTGGACGGTCACCGACCTCAAGCCCAGCACCGACACGATCCCCTACCAGGTGCACGGCACCCTGTGGGAGGTCACCGCGACCAACGAGGCCCTCCAGGGCTCGGTCACCCCGATCGTCTCCAACTTCAACACCCGCGCCGCGGATGGCCAGAACTACCGCGCGCTGTTCCAGGTGGCCACCGCGCAGGGCGTGAACCCGGCCACTATCGGCCAGGGCGAGAAGACCTCCGGCAAGGTGTACTTCGACGTCACCGAGGCCGACCCCACCACCGTCGTGTACAACGCCGGTGGCACCGACCTGGCGGTGTGGAACCAGCCTGCGCCCGCCGCGACCGGCGGCGGCAACACCGTCCCGCTGGCGAACCACCCGGCCGAGGCCCCCGCTGCCGCACCGGGGGCAGCCACTCCGGCACCCGCCGCAACGCCTGCGGCCCTACCGGCCGCGGCTCCCGGCGGTGCGGGCAGCCACGCAACCGATCTGCCCGTTGCAGCCGAGGGGGCTGCCCCGACGGGTGCCGGCAACGCCGCGACCGCGGCGGCGGAGGAGGCACCGGCGGCCACCGCAGGTGCACCGGCTGCCGCTGCGGCAACCGAGCCCAACCTTGTCCAGCCGACCACACCTGCTCCGGCCGCCCCGATCAGCAGCAACGGCCCGACGCCCTAACCGCAAGCTTTACGACAGGCGGCCGGGTGCGGGAAACCGCATCCGGCCGTTTTGCTTGTCGCCGCCGCCCTCGTCAGTCCGGCACGATGGACAGCGCGATGCCGTCGAGGATGTCGTGCTCGCTGACCACCAATTCGTCGATGCCCGCGCGCTCGCCGAGAACAGCCGCCAGCTCCTCGACGATGATCGCTCCCCCGCCGATGACATCGGCACGGCCCTGGTGCATCGGACCGAGCGCCAGGCGCTGCGCGGAGGTCATCGCGATCAGCTGATCGCACACGCGCCGTAGATCATCGAATCCGACGCGGGACAGGTGGATTGCCTCGGCGTCATACTCGGGCATGCCCTGCACCAGCGCCGAAAGCGTGGTCATCGTCCCCGCCACCCCTACCCACGTGCGGGCCCCGTCGACCGGAACCACCTGCAGCGCTTGAGCCAAACCGTCCCGGACCACCGCCCGCGCCGCCTCGATCTCGGCCTTGGTGGGCGGATCGGAATGCAGGCACCGTTCCGTCAGCCGGACGCACCCGATGTCGGCCGAGTAGCTGGCTTTTACCTCGTCGGCGCCGAGCACCAGTTCGGTGGACCCGCCGCCGAGGTCGACGACAACGAAAGGTGCACCCGCAGAGTCGAGTTCGCCGACAGCACCCTGGAAGGACAGCTGCGCCTCCTCGGTGCCGGTGATCACCTCGGCGATAGCACCAGGCACCACGGTGCCGAGGATCCGCGAGGTCATGGCGAAGAACTCGTCGCGATTGCCGGCATCCCGCGCGGCGGAGGTGGCTACCATCCGCACCGCCGACACCTTCAGCTCGGACATCAGCGCGGCATAGTCGGTAAGTGCAGATCCGGTGCGCGCCAATGCTTCCGGCGCGAACTGACCGGTCGCATCCACACCCTGACCGAGCCGAACGATACGCATCTCCCGATGCACGTCACGCAGAGTGCCGTCGACGACGTCGGCGACGAGCAGCCGAATCGAGTTGGTGCCACAATCAATCGCGCCGACCCGGTTCACACCCATGTATCACGCTCCAGAATCCCAACCATTCCCGGCTCGATAGCAAGGATCGCCAGTGCCTCGTCGCCGAACGGGTTGACACCCCGGCCCTTCGCCAGCGAATGTGCCATCAGCACGTGCAGACACTTCACGCGGTCAGGCATGCCGCCGCCCGTGAACGTGGTACCCAGCGACGAGATGGCATCGCGCTCAGCCAGATACGACTCGTGCGCACGCCGGTACGCGGTAGCCAAATCCGGGTCCCGCTGCAGACGTTCGGTCATCTCGCGCATCGTGCCCGCCGATTCCAGCCTGCTGGCCGCGGCTGTCAACGCCGGATGAGTCAGGTAGTACAGGGTCGGAAACGGCGTACCGTCGGGCAGTTTGGGCGCGGTCTTGACCACACCGGGCTCACCGTTCGGACAGCGATAAGCGATCTCGAGGACACCTCGTGGCTCACGCCCCAACTGGCGGCCGACAGCCTCGAGGTCGGCAGGCTCAACCACCGGGCACCGTGGGCGGCGGGGCCGGAGGCTCACCGGGTGCTCCCGGCTCACCGGGAGCCGGCGGGGCCGGGGCGATGGTCGGCGAAACCCCGTGCGGCTGATCGGCGATGGTGTGCCACAGCGAGGTGTACCAGGGCTGGCCCGCAGGCGTGGTGGAGCCGGGAGCGATCGGCCCCGGCGAGTTCGGCACCGCGGCCGTGGGCGGCAGCTGCACCTGATACGGCGTATCGCCGGGCATGACGAAGCCGAGTCGCTCACGGGCCTGGGCCGCGATGAAAACCGGGTCCGCCAGCTTGACCTTCTGCTGTTCCAGATCGGCGATCTGCGACCGCAACTGCTCCTCGGTCGCCTTGAGCTGGTTCATTTCTGTGCGCTGCGCGAAATAGGTGCGTACCGGCCCGGCGATGGTCAACGTCAGCACACACACCACCGCAGCCAGGATCGCCGCGCGCCGCGCGGCCGACCCGAATCGCTGCTCGGACTGCAGTTCGGCCTGCTGTTCCGCCTGTACCGCAATCGCTTTGGTGATGGTCTCCTCGGCCACCGGTTCCGGTGCCGGGACGCGTGGTTCCGACGCCCGCCGCCGCGCCTGGCCGGCGCGGGGACGATTCGACCCGCCGTTCTTGCCCGGCCCGGCCGGCCGGGAGGCCGGGGACCGTCGCTTCGGATCAGGTCGTTTCGCTTCGGGCATCGTCTTTAGATCACCACCGCATCAGGCCGGACCTGATTACTTGGCCTCCACAGCGAACCGCGGAAAAGCCAAATCACCGGCGTAGCGGGCGGCATCGCCGAGGAGCTCTTCGATGCGCAGCAGCTGGTTGTACTTGGCCACCCGCTCACTGCGCGCCGGCGCCCCGGTCTTGATCTGGCCACTGCCTACCGCAACCGCGAGATCGGCGATGGTGGTGTCCTCGGTCTCGCCGCTGCGGTGGCTCATCATGGTCCGGTAGCCGCTGTTGTGGGCCAACGCCACGGCATCCAGGGTCTCGGTGAGCGTGCCGATCTGATTGACCTTCACCAGCAGAGCATTGGCGGCACCCTTCTCGATGCCTTCTTCCAGACGCTCGGGATTGGTGACGAAGAGGTCGTCGCCAACGATCTGGACCCGGTCGCCGATCGCGGCGGTGAGCGATACCCAGCCGTCCCAGTCGTTCTCGTCCAGCGGGTCCTCGATCGACACCAGCGGGTAGCTGTCCACCAGCCCGGAGTAGAACTCGGCCATCTGCTCGGCGCTGCGGGTCTCCTTCTCGAAGGCGTATCCCGTTCCAGCGGTGAAGAACTCGGTGGCGGCCACATCCAAGGCCAGGGCCACATCGGTGCCGAGCTTGAAACCGGTGGTCTCGATGGCCGATGAGATCAGGTCCAGCGCGGCCTTGGTGCCGGCCACGTCGGGAGCGAAGCCGCCCTCGTCACCGAGACCGGTGGACAGGCCCTGCTTCTTGAGCACCGCCTTCAGCGAGTGGTAGACCTCAGCGCCCCAGCGCAGCGCCTCCTTGAACGACGGGGCCCCGATCGGGGCCACCATGAACTCCTGGACATCCACGCCGGTGTCGGCATGCGCGCCACCGTTGAGGATGTTCATCATCGGCACCGGCAGGATGTGGGCGTTCGGGCCGCCGAGATAGCGGAACAGCGGCAATCCGGCCGACTCCGCCGCGGCCTTCGAAACCGCAAGTGAGACACCGAGAATCGCATTGGCACCGAGCCGAGACTTGTCAGGGGTGCCATCGAGATCCAGCAAGGCCTGATCGACCAGGCGCTGATCGTCGGCGCCGAGCCCGATCACGGCGGGGGCGATCTCGTCGAGCACCGCCTCGACCGCCTTCTCGACGCCCTTACCGCCGTAGCGGGCAGCACCGTCGCGCAACTCGACCGCCTCGTGCTCGCCGGTAGACGCACCGGAGGGCACCGCGGCCCTCGCAAACGTGCCGTCGGTCAGGGCGACCTCGACCTCGATCGTCGGGTTGCCGCGCGAATCGAGGATCTCGCGGGCTCCAACCTGCTCGATGATGGGCACTGGCTGCTCCTTATTGCGTCGTTATTGCGTCGTGCTTGCTGAGTAAGCCTACGGTTGAGCCTAGAGCCTGACCGGGACCGCGGTGTATCAGAGGGGGTGACCGCTTGCGTACGCGGTCGCCCAGTCACGCACCGTACGGGCGTACTGGTCGGAGTAGTTGTAAGCCCGCAGCGCCTTCATCCAGCCACGGGGCGTGGACAGATTCTTGCCGTTCCAACACAGATAGCCGGCCGCCGACAACGCGGCGTCGTCGAAGTTGTCGGGGCTGACCTTGCCGTCGTTGTTGCCGTCCACCCCGAACAGGCGCCAGGTCTCCGGGATGAACTGCATCGGCCCCATCGCTCGGTCCAATGTGGCGTCGCCGTCGAGCAGCCCGTGATCGGTATCGGCGATGTGCAGATTTCCCGCGGTGCCGTCGAGCCGAACTCCCCGGATCGGAGGCGTGACGTCACCGTTCGGCGCGATCATCGCGCCGCGATAGGTGCCGTGGTGGCTCTCCACCATCCCGATTCCAGCCAGCGTGGTCCAGGCCAGCTTGCAGTTCGGGTTCTCGACTTCGGCCACCCGGGCCGCGTACGCGTAGGCCTCCAGCGCGTTGATCGGTATGCCCAGCTTGGGTGCACGCTCAGCGGCCCACTCGTGCAACTGATCAGCCGGTCGGCCTTTGGCATAAGTGTCGACGGCCGGCACCGGATCACCCGCGGGCGGCGGTACTCCATCCGGGATGGGGATACCGAGCTGCCACGAACAGCTTGAAGCCATCAGCAGGGCCGTCGCCACAATCACTGCGACAGCCCGCAGCCATCGAACCGGCGACACTGGACTCCCTCAACCCCTGCTCTACTCGGCCCCATCGTCCCATGCCCATGAAAGTCAGAGCTTCACCGGTGCGATCGGCAGAGGTGTAACCTCGCTCTGCGCGCCCAGCAAGGTTAGGCATACCTCGGGTACACATAGTCTTCCAATCGATTAGGGGCACAGATGCAGGGCATCTTCGTCGGCACCTTTCTGATCGGACTGCGGGAAGGCCTGGAAGCAACGCTGATCGTCAGTATCGTTGCCGCTTTCCTGAAACGTAACGGCAGGTCGACACGCCCCATGCTGGCCGGCGTCGCCGTCGCCGTCGCGATCAGTATCGGCGTAGGCGTCGGGCTGAATCTCTTGTCAGAAAGCCTGCCGCAACGCCAGCAGGAGATGCTCGAGACGGTCATCGGCGTGATCGCCGTGGTGTTCGTGACCACCATGATCATCTGGATGAACCGCAACGCCTTCAAGATGAAGGGCGAACTGGAGCGGGAGGCACAACAGGCGATCAATACCGGCGGATCGCTCGCGTTGGCGCTCATGGCGTTCCTGGCAGTACTCAAGGAAGGGTTTGAAACCGCGGTCTTCCTGCTGGCGGCGGCCCAGGCCTCGGGTGAAAGCCGTTGGTGGGCTCTGCTCGGCGCCACCGTGGGCATTGGCGTAGCGATCGCCATCGGTGTCGGGATCTACTACGGCGGGCTAAAGCTGAACCTGGCCCGGTTCTTCCGCCTCACCGGTGTCTTCCTGGTCTTGATCGCGGCAGGCCTTGTGCTCACCAGCCTCCGCACCGCGCACGAGGCCGGCTGGGTGACGATCGGCCAACAACGGGTTTTCGACTTTTCCTCGTGGATGCCCGCCCGGTCCGTGCTGGGCGCGCTGATCACCGGGATGTTCGGCATACCCACCGACCCGCGTCTCATCGAAGTCCTCGGCTGGGTGCTCTACGCCGTGCCCGTACTGATCATCTTCCTATGGCCACCGCGGCTCGCGGCCGAGCCGCACGCGCGTCGCCGGCTGCTGCTGGCAACCGCGGGCGCGCTGGGAGCCGCCGCTGCCGCGCTGGCGATCTTCGTCCCCTCTGCAGGTGAGCTGCCCGGGCCGACCCGCACCGCCACGGGAGCCGACGGACACAGCGTGCCCGTAACGCTGCGGGCCGACGGCGAAGCCCGATCGCTCACCGTCGGCGACGGCGCGCAAGTCAAGCTCGAAGCTGCGGGCCAGCAGACCGTCGACGGTCTGACCGTCGACGTATGGCAAGCCAAGGTGCCCGCCGACCCGGGCCTGAAGTCCACCACCGTCACCCTGGATGAGCTGGCCCATCTGACCGGCGGACGACTGCCGGTGGGATTGGCTGCCGCCCGGACACCGGGACCGTTCCAGGTTCAGTGGGCCGCGACCACGGCCTACAACGTGTTCTCCCACGGCGAGGCATTGGTACACGCCCAAGCGACCAACTCCCGTATCGCCACACTGCACGGTGGCGGCCTCCCATCGGTCAAAACGGTCAGCGTCGGAGCTCCGCCCGGCGGATGGGCGACCGCCGGCAACGAAGATCAGTCCGTCGCGACGCAGATCGCACAGGCCGGCCAGGCGCGCGCCGAACGAATGTTGTGGAAGGCCTGGCTGCCGGCAGTGCTCGCAATCGGAGCCGTTGTCAGCGCCTTCTCGGGATTTCGTAGCACCCGCACTCCCAGTGGAAACGAAAGGAAACAACGGAATCATGGTGAAGAAACTCAGCGAGACCACGCTGCCACGTCCTAACGGCTGGCTGGCAACGCCGGTTCTGGTCGCCGCCATCGCGGTCGCCGCAACGGCATGCAGTTCGGGCGGCGACACCAATTCCACCGGGAGTTCGGCCGCGCCGACCACCGGGGCCAATGGTGGTGTTGCCACGGTCAACATCACGATGGCCAACGAGGGCGGCAAAGACACCTGCACGGTCGACAACGGCAGCGTCGCCGCCGGGCCCGTGACGTTCAACGTGACCAACAAGGACGCGGCGGGCATCAGCGAAGTCGAGCTGATCAAGGAGCAGCGCATCCTCGGCGAGAAGGAGAACCTCGCTCCCGGTCTGGATCCGGTGTCCTTCACCGTCACGCTCGACGGCGGCAAGTACCAGCTGTACTGCCCCGGCGCCGGGACGGAGTTCGTCGACTTCACCGTCACCGGACAGGCAGCGCCCACCCCGACCGGCTCCACCCAGACCATTCTCAATGACGGCACCAAGGAGTACGCGGCCTACATCGTGGGCCAGATCAACCAGCTCAACGATGCGGTCAAACAGCTGGACGCGGCCGTTCAGTCAGGCAATGTCGAGGCAGCCAAGGTCGCATACGCCAAGGCCCGGCCGTACTACGAGCGCTCCGAGTCGAGTGTCGAGGGCTTCGTGCTTCCCGGCTTCTCAGTCGACGACAACGCCGGCAACCTCGACTATCTCATCGACATGCGCGAGTCGACCCCGGTCGATGAGAAGGTGGGCTGGAAGGGCTTCCACGCCATCGAGCGGGACCTGTGGGGCGCCGGCATCACTCCCCAGACCAAGGCGCTGAGCACCGAGCTGGTCGCTAACGTCGGCAAGCTCGACGGGGTCGTCAAGAACCTGCAGTACAAGCCCGAGGACCTCGCCAACGGCGCGGCCGATCTGCTCGAAGAGGTGCAGAACACCAAGATCACCGGTGAGGAAGAGCAGTTCAGCCACATCGACCTGGTGGACTTCGCCGGCAACGTCGAAGGCGCACAGCAGGCGTACGCCTCGCTGCGGCCGGGTCTGGAGAAGATCGATCCCACCCTCGTCGCGCAGATCGACCAACAGTTCCAGGCCGTACAGACCGCGCTCGACGCCTACCGCGACCCCTCGGCGCCGGGCGGGTTCATGCTGTGGACCCCGCAGCTGCAAGCCGCCGATGCTCCTAAACTGACAGCTGTGATCCAACCGCTGCACGACAGCCTGTCCACTGTCGCTCAGAAGGTCGCGACGGCCGGCTGACATGGCCGCGGCTGACGATCCTCTGCCGCCCGAGCAGAGCACCGCTGGGGATGCGGCGAGCGCCGCCTCCCCGGCGGTGCCTCGCCGTCGGGTACTCGGCGGTGCTCTGTGGGCGGGTGTCGGCGGTCTGGCACTGGGCGCCGCGGGCGGAGCTGCCGCAGGGTGGGCCCAGGCGTCGTCGGTACGACACGACGACAACGACACGATCGACCTCAACCGCAGCTATCCGTTCTACGGCCAGACACACCCCGTCGGGGTGGCCACAGAACCGCAACGTCACTGCGTGTTCATGTCCTTCACGCTCGCCGAAGGCGCCACTCGGAAAGACCTACAGACGCTGCTGGCCCGCTGGTCGGCAGCGGCGTCGGTGCTGCAGCAGGGCAACCCGGTGGGCGCGGTGCAGCCGACCAGCGAAGTGGCACCGCCTTCCGACACCGGTGAGGCCTTCGGGCTCAGTCCCGCCGGTCTCACCGTCACCATCGGCCTCGGCCCATCGATCTTCGGGAGCCGTTTCGGCCTGGCCGCGCACAAGCCCACTCTGCTGGCCGAGCTTCCGATACTCAACGGCGACAACCTCGATCCGCGTTTCACCGGGGGTGACCTCTCCATCCAGGCGTGTGCGGACGACCCGCAAGTCTGCTACCACGCCGTGCGCAACCTGGCTCGCATCGGCAGGCGGGCTGTGACTCCGGCGTGGGCGGTGCTCGGCTTCGGCCGCGCTTCGGCCGGGCCCGGACTGGAGACGCCGCGAAACCTGCTGGGGTTCATGGACGGAACGCGCAATGTCGGTACCGACGACCAATACTCCCAATTCGTGTGGGTCACCGATCGCGACCAGCCATGGATGAACGGGGGCACCTACCAGGTGGTGCGCAAAATCCGGATGCTGCTGGAAACCTGGGACACAGACCGGATCGGCAACCAGCAGGACATCTTCGGCCGGTTCAAGGAGAGCGGCGCACCGCTCACCGGCACACACGAAATGGACACACCAGACTTCGCTGCCAAGAACAAAGACGGAACCCCTGTCATCAACCCGCTCTCGCACGTCGCCTTGGCGGCGCGGGAAAACAACCACGGCTTGATGATTCGTCGGCGGTCGTACAACTACACCGATGGGCTCGACGCGACCGGCCAGCTCAATGCGGGCCTGCTGTTCGTGTCTTACCAGAACGATCCGGCGCACTTCATCACCCTGCAGAACCGGCTCGGGGCCAACGATCTACTCAACGAGTACATCCGGCACATCGGTTCAGCGATCTTCGCGGTCCCGCCGTCGCCAGAAGAGGGCCACTACATCGGCCAGGCGCTGTTCAGCTGAGCGGACGGCTGCACGCCGGGCTGCGCCCGAGCATTCCTCACGAGAAGCCGCGCAGGTGATTCCCAGCTCCTGCTAAGGTGAGGCACGCCTTGCTATGGCAAGCCAAGGCTATGTCTCTATACCCGGTCTAGCGAGGACGCTCATCATGATTGCCGGCGCAGACCCTGCGACCACCATCCTGGCAGCACCCAACATCACATCGCAGCTGTTCGGCAGCGGTCTGATCGGGCTGCGCGAAGGTCTCGAAGCCGCGATCGTCGTCTCGATCCTGGTGGCATTCCTGGTCAAATCGGATCGTCGCGACGCGCTGAAATGGGTGTGGCTGGGAGTCGGCGCAGCAATCACCATGACGATTGCCGTTTTTCTGGTGATCCAGTTGGGTGAGAACACCATCAGCGGGCTGAGTGCCGAGGCCATCGCCGGGGTCGCGTCGCTGATTGCCGTTGTGATCGTCACGACGATGGTGCTGTGGATGCGCAAGGCCGCCGCATCGATATCCGGCGAGCTGCGCACCGGTATGTCGCAGGCCTTGGAGACCGGTGGAGTCGCAGTCGCACTGCTGGCGTTCTTCGCGGTGGGTCGCGAGGGCGTGGAGACCGCACTGTTCATGGTGGGCTACGCCGAAGCCGAGACCGTATGGCCGCTGATCGGGCTGATCGTCGGCGTTCTGATCGCTGCGGCGATCGCATACGGCATGTATGCCGGTGCGGTCCGCATCAACCTCGCCAAGTTCTTCACCTACACCGGCGCCTTCCTGATCGTCGTCGCCGCCGGCATTCTGGCCTACGGGATCAAGGCGTTGCAGACGGTGGGCTGGCTGCCCGGTCTCGGCACCGTCGCCTTCGATATCAGCGGCGCATTCGACTGGTCCACCTGGTACGGCGAGATCATCCAAGGCGTCTTCAACATCGACCCGACCCCGACGGTGCTGCAGTTCACGGCGTGGCTGGTCTACCTCGTCGTGGTCCTGGCCTTGTTCTTCCGTCCCACCGGCTCAGCGGCGGCCAAGCCGGCCCCTTCCGATGCTTCTAGCACTGCCGAGTCGCCTGCCGACCCGGAATCCTCTCCCTCATCCGAAAGGTCGACCAAGTGAAGTTCACACCTGCCGTGAAGACCGGATTCGCGGCGACCGCCGCCGTGTTGGCCGGGCTCTCGCTGGCCAGCTGTCAAGCCAAGGAGTCCAGCCCCAGCGCCGAAGGCAAGGAGAAGGCCGCGCCGATCACGGTCGACGCTTCCGAGAGCGCGTGCAAGCTCTCGGGCACGACCGCCACGACAGGGCCGACCACCTTCGTGGTGACTAACAGTGGTGAGAAGGTCACCGAGTTCTACGTTTACGGCGAGGGCGAACGCGTGATGGGCGAGGTGGAGAACATCTCTCCTGGCCTCAAACGCCAGTTGATCGTGCAGCTCACCGAGCCGGGCACCTATCAGACCTCGTGCCGTCCCGGCATGGTCGGTGAGGGTATCCGCGGCGATTTCACCGTCACCGGTGACGCGATCCAGATCGACACCGAGGGCAAGTTCAAGGAAGCCGCCGACAGTTACAAGCGGTATGTGAACAGCCAGACCGATGCCCTGGTGCCCGCTACGGAGGCGTTCGCGGCGGCAGTCAAGGCCAAGGACGTCGCCAAGGCCAAGGCGCTGTACCCGACGACCCGCACCTACTACGAGCGCATCGAGCCGGTCGCCGAGTCGTTCCCGAATGATCTCGATCCGCGCATCGACCTGCGTGAAGCCGATCTCGAACCGGGCCAGAAGTGGACTGGGTTCCACGCCTTGGAAAAGCAGCTGTGGGTCACGGGTCTGCAGCCCGACGCTGACGCGCTGGCCGATCAGCTGGTGGCCGATGTCAAGGAGCTCGACGCAGGCGTGAAGGCGCCGACGTGGACGATTGATTCCACCCAAATCGCCGGTGGTGCGCAGGGCCTGCTCGACGAGATCTCCAAGAGCAAGATCACCGGTGAAGAGGACATCTTCAGTCACACCGACTTGTGGGACTTCCAGGCCAACGTCGAGGGCTCACAGACTGCGGTCGCCTCGGTGCGACCGATCCTCGATGAGCGCAACGCCGAGCTGGGCAAACGTGTCGATCAGCGGTTCGCCGAGGTGGAAAAGCTCCTCGAGAAGTTCCGTGAGGGCGACGGTTTCGTGGCGTACGACAAGGTGACCGAGGCCCAGCGCCAGGAACTGTCTCGCGCCATCGACGCACTCAGCAATGAGGTGAGCCAGGTGCAAGGTGTCATCGCCCACCAGTGAGACCCTGTCCCCTGATCCCGATGCCACACCGGATGCCGGCGGCTTTTCTCGCCGCAAGCTATTCGGCGCGGCCGGGGTCACCGCGGCGGTAGTCGGCGCGGCCAGCGCCGGTGCGCTGGCCGGCCGAGCCTCGGCGGCCAGCGCACCGCATGGTGATCATCTGACCCGTCCTGTGCCATTTCGAGGCGACCGGCAGGCAGGCATCATCACCGAGGCGCAGGACCGGATGCACTTCTGCTCCTTTGACGTCACCACCGACAGTCGCGCCGACGTCGTCAACCTGCTCAAGCAGTGGACTCGAATGGCCGAGCGCATGACTCTCGGCGAGGAGACCGAAGTCGGCGGAGCGGTCGACGGCAATCCCTATGCCCCGCCGTCGGATACCGGCGAAGCGTTGGGACTGCCGGCGTCACAGTTGACGCTGACGATCGGTTTCGGACCGTCGTTCTTTCTCAAGGACGGTAAGGACCGCTTCGGCATTGCCAAGCAGCGTCCCGCCGAGCTGGTCGACCTGCCAAAGTTCCCCAACGAGACGATGGATCCGGCGCGCTGCGGCGGCGACATCTGCGTGCAGGCCTGCGCGAACGATCCCCAGGTCGCCGTGCACGCCATCCGCAACCTGGCCCGCGTCGGCTTCGGCACCGTCGCGGTGCGCTACTCCCAATTGGGATTCGGCCGCACGTCGTCGACCACCCGCGACCAGGCGACCCCGCGAAACCTGTTCGGGTTCAAGGACGGAACGGCCAACCTCAAGGCCGACGAGACAGATCTGCTCAACCAGAACGTGTGGGTCGCCGACGGCGATGGGCCGGCCTGGCTGACCGGCGGCTCCTACCTGATATCCCGCCGGATCCGCATGCTCATCGAAAGCTGGGACCGCACCACGCTGTTGGAGCAAGAGCGCGTTATCGGCCGACAGAAGGGCAGCGGCGCACCCATGGGGTTGCAGCAGGAATTCGAGGAACTCGACTTCGACATTGCCGACGACAAGGGCGATCCGCTGATCGACAAGGACGCGCACGTCCGCTTGGCGTCGGCGCAGCATCTGGGTGGCATCGAGATCCTGCGCCGCGGCTATAACTTCACCGACGGGTCAGACGGATTCGGCCACCTCGACGCCGGACTTTTCTTCATCGCGTTCGTCCGCAGCCCCGAGAAACAATTCATCCCGATGCAGCGCGAACTCGCCCGCAAGGATGCGCTCAACGAATACATCACCCATACCGGATCGGGGATCTTCGCGTGCCCGCCGGGGCTGGCCGAGGGTGACGATTCAGGTTACTGGGGTTCGACGCTGTTCAACTGAACGATGGTTTGCGCGTTCAGCCGTTGGGACTCAACAAGATCTGGCCGAGTCGGGTGGTGGTGGCGACGCCGTCGTCATAACCACCCTGGCCATTGAGTCCGTTCATGATGGCCAGCGTGTAGCGCTGGTTGGGGCCGGCGAAGCCGACCGAGTTGATGACCCAGCCGCCCTGTTCCTCGGACCATCCGTTCTTGTTGCCCGGCGCCATCGACGGTCCGGCGCCCCACACACCCCACTGCTGGTCCGAGCTGACCTTCTGCATTTCCGCGATGACCGCCGCCGCATCAGACGGATTCAGTTGAGTCAGTGTGTAATTCATCAGCCGGTCGAGGTCGTTGGTGGTCGACTTCTGGAACCCCCAGTACGGGAACATGTCTCCGAAACCGGGCTGCGGCCGCAGATCCGTCATGCCGTAGCGCGGAAAGTCGGCGTTGAACACCCGGTGGTCCGGCCCGCCATAACGGCTCCACAACGAGTCAGCTGCGTCATTGTCGGAGTCCCGCAACATGTTCACCATGAGCTGCCGGTCGTTGGCCGACAGTCGCAATGCGCCAGCCCGCTCCCTGGTCAACAGGTCGACGACCATTCCCAGCTTGATGGTGGAGGCCGTCCAGATCATCGCGTTCGAGTTGGCGTTGGCGAAACGCGCACCCGTCGCGCGATCCCGCAGCACATAACCCACTGTGCCGGGTCGCGACGCCAGGTAGTTGTCCGCCGCGGCGAGGCGCGAGCGTAGATCACAACCGGTAGCCGCACAATCGGCGTTGGCCTGCGGCGCGATGGTTCCCAGGCACAGCGCCATGACGACGGCAGCCAACCACCGAACCCTCACCGCCTCACCCCTTCACTCATGCCCTCGTCACCGTAGTGCGGCGGGTGTAGGTCCAGCCTCGGCACAGGGTGCCCAGACCGAGCCGAGACCCGGCCGTTGCCGGTTTGTGACAGGTACGCCTCTCACCGCACTGGCGTCACAACAGTCACAGCAGCACCCGTTTCCGACTCATAGTCGTTGCGCCCGGCTGTTAGCGACAAAGTCGCGGAAAACGCCTCATGAGTACCACCATTCACTGCTGACCCAACCCGTCAATCCCACTGGCCACGGCAGTACCGCCAGCCGCGGCAGTCCCAGATTTGGGTTTGCGCGTTGACTCATCAAAAATGTCCGTTTCGTTGATTCGTTGCCTCATGTGACAGTGCCCGGTTGCGGCGTGTCGTTGCGGTGGTGGGGTGGGGGTGGGTTAGCGCCGGGGGATGGGGTTGACGTTGACGGAGCGCACGGCGGTGACCAGGGCGATCGCGGTGCGGTATGTGCAGGCGAGTCGGGACGAGAAGTCCCGGATTCTCGATGAGTTGTGTGCCACGACGGGCTGGCATCGCGATCATGCCCGCAAGGCGTTGCGGGGTGCGCTGCGGCCGCGGGTGGTGCGGGCGCGGCGGCCCCGGCCCCCGACCTATGGCCCGGAAGTCATTGAGGCCCCGGTGTTGTGCTGGAAGGTGGTGGGGATGCCGGCCGGTAAGCGGTTGGCGGAGGTCTTGGGTGAGTTGGTGGTGGTACTGCGCCGGTGCGGGGAGTTGGTCATCGACGATGCCACGGCAGGGTTGTTGGCGGGGATGTCGGCGGCCACCATTGATCGTCGACTGGCTCCGGAACGGAAGAAACACCAGCTTAAGGGTCGTTGCCGGACGAAACCGGGCACGTTGCTCAAGAGTCAGATCCCGGTGCGCACTTGGGCGGCGTGGGACGATGCGGTGCCGGGGTTCGTCGAGATCGATCTGGTCAGCCATGACGGTGGGGTGGTCACCGGGGTGCATGCCTACACGTTGACGGTCACCGACATCGCCACCGGTTGGACCGAGACCCGCAGCGTGTTGGGCAAAGGCGAGAAACGGGTGATGGTCGCGTTGAGTGAGATCGCGGCGGGGATGCCGTTCCCGATCCGGGGGGTGGATTCGGACAATGGGTCGGAGTTCATCAACTTCACCCTGTTGGAGTGGTGCCGAACGCGGCATATCACCTTCACTCGGTCGCGGGTGGGCAACAAGAACGATGGTTGTCACGTCGAGCAGAAGAACTGGACCACGGTGCGGGTCCTGGTGGGCTATCACCGCTACGACACGGCCGCAGAGGTGGTGTTACTCAACAAGATCTGGGTATTGCAGTCGTTGTTGGGCAACTATTTCTCCCCGCAGCAGAAACTCAAGTCGAAGGTCCGTCGGGGTTCCAAGGTGACCAAGAGGTATCACAAGGCCGCCACCCCGTACCGTCGGGCCCAGGCCCATGCGGTGGTCACCGCCGAGGAGGTCAAACACCTGGCCGAGATCTACGCCGGGCTCAATCCCGCCGCCCTGCAACGTCACATTCAAGCGTTGTGCGCTGAGCTGCTCACGGTGACCACCAGCAAAGCCGGTCCCCGACCGATCGCCCGCCTGGGGCGGGCACCGGTGGCTGAGGCAACGAATATTTCCACCCCCAACGCCTGAACCCGGACACCACCAATTGAGGCAACGATCACCGCCGGGCATTGTCCAATTGAGGCAACGAATCCCCCCGCGGGCATATTGACATGAGGCAACAGGACGCCCGCGCTGCAAGCGACAAAGTCGCTGATATGCGGGCACAGAATATTCTGTTGCTGATGCGGCCGCTGTTACTGCTAGTTCAGACGAGACTCGCGACGTGGTGCTCCAGTGAAATGCGTTGCAGCTGAGGTGATTTACGCGACTTTGTCGCTAACAGCCGGGCACAACGTACATGATTCCCAAGCGGGGACTGGCGTGACAGATGTGACTGCACACCGGACATGTCGGTGGTCGGTGGCATCGTGCGGTCATGTCGAACAAGCTGCTGCTCAAGGGAATCGAACTCCGGTACGTGCTGACGCTGCACCTGTTCCAACATGGAAAACAGTCAGTCGCCGACCTGGTCGATGCACTCGATGCCTACGGGTTCACCACCAAAGGTCGACCGTCGAAGGCGATATCGGATGCGCTTCGATGCGAGATCACCCACGGTCGAGTGTTCCGGATCAGGCACGGTCGGTATCGCCCGGCCTGGATGCCGCGTTCCACCGAATACCGCATTCGTGAGCGAGTGCTGACGCTGCGCGCCAAGGCTGCCGAACTGACGACGGTCAGTCGGTAGTGCGATCGCCGGCTTCAGACCCGGGCCAGTAGTCTCGCCATTCGTTCTCGGTGATGGTGCCCAACGGGCAGACATCGAGCGCTTCGGGGACATCGCCACCGCGACGGCCCGCAGCGACGTCGGCCTCCACCCGCCGCACGGTATCCATGAACTCCAACACTGCCGTACGAAGCTGATTTTCGACGTCAGTGTCGGCCGTGATTGCGACCGAAGTGATGGTCGCAGGTACCAGATCCGCAGGCAGACCGGCCTGCATCACCCGGGAGATCACCTTCTGCGCCAACGCCAGAGCCGGCTGACCGGTCGGCACGTCGTCCATGGCCGAGACGAGCGCATTCCCGACCTTCCGCTGTTTCTCGACAGCTTTGCGTTCCTCCCACTGGGCCAGCTGCTCGTCGAGTGAAATCGTCTCCCCGGCAAGCACTGCCGGCACGCGGTTACCGAGCTTGCGGACCAGCGCATCGGCGACGTCGTCGATGTTGAACGGGTGCACCGGCGCATCCTCGGCGATGCGGGCGTGGAACAACACCTGCAGCAGCACATCGCCGAGCTCCTCGCGTAGCTCGTCGGCATTGCCACCGCGCACCGCGTCGAACAGCTCGTAGGTCTCTTCCAGCAGATAACGACGCAGCGAATCGTGGGTCTGCTCACTCTCCCACGGCCCGTCGGTGCGCAGCTTGTCCATCATCGCCACCGCGTCGACCAGTCGCTCACCCGCTGCGGCCTTGGGCGCTGAGATCACCGTCTCGCCTGCAGCGATCCGGGCTGTAACCGCGGGATGCTCGGGGTCGGAAGACAACAGGACGGGCGCGGCTTCTCCTTCCACCGAGCCAGAGAGCCAAGACCGCGCCGCGGGCAGCGACCACGGCACCTTGACCGGCATCTCCTCGGTGTACTGCACGTCACCGGCAAGGTGCAGGATCGCGTCGACGGGAACCAGCGAGGGGCGGCGCGGATCAACGAGGACAACGGTCATCGGTTTTGCCTCCCTCCGAACTTGGCGATATCAGCCGATTCCTGGCTTTTCCCATTAAGTACCAGCACCAGAGCGGCCACCATCTGAACAAGTTCGAGATCGCGGATGCGGGACGCACCGATGCTGTCGCCGGCCCGCGGGATGGGCACCTGCACAGTCGAGGTGGTCGCCCGGTAATGCGCCCCGGGGTAGAGCCGCTTGAGCCGCAGCTGCGCCGAATCCGGCAGCACCATCGGCGAGAGCCGCAGCGTCGACGCCGACACCGCACCGATCTCGGTGATCCCGAACTCACGGCACAGCAGCCGCAGCCGAGCCACCGCGACGAGGCGCTCAGCGGGCTCGGGCAGCGGACCGTAGCGGTCGACGAGTTCGTCCACGACGGCTGTCACAGCGCCCTCGTCTGCGGCGGCAGCCAATCGTCGGTAGGCCTCCAACCGCAACCGATCACTGCCGATGTACTCCGGCGGCAGGTGGGCGTCGACCGGTAGGTCGATCCGAACCTCTTTCGGTTCTTCTGCTGTCGCAACGGTTTTGCCGTCGACCGCCGCTCGATACGCTTCTACGGCCTCCCCGACCAGTCGCACGTACAGGTCGAAACCGACTCCGGCGACGTGCCCGGACTGTTCGGCACCCAGTACGTTTCCCGCACCGCGGATCTCGAGGTCTTTCATCGCCACCGCCATGCCCGCGCCCAGATCGTTGTTCTGCGCGATGGTGGCCAACCGGTCGTAGGCCGTCTCGGTCAGCGGCGTCTCAGGTGGGTACAGGAAGTAGGCGTAGCCTCGCTCCCGGCTACGGCCCACGCGTCCGCGCAGCTGGTGCAGCTGAGACAGGCCGAACGTGTCGGCCCGCTCGACGATCAAGGTGTTGGCGTTGGAGATGTCCAGTCCCGTCTCGACGATGGTGGTACAGACAAGGATGTCGTATTCCCGGTTCCAGAAGCCCTCGACGGTCTTCTCTAACATCTCCTCGTTCATCTGGCCATGTGCGACAACGACTCTCGCCTCGGGCACCAGCTGGCGGATCCGGACGGCGGCCTGGTCGATGGTGCGCACCCGGTTGTGGATGTAGAACGCCTGCCCGTCGCGCAGCAGCTCACGACGCAATGCCGCGGCCACCTGCTTGTCGTCGTGCGGACCGACATAGGTGAGCACCGGATAGCGTTCCTCGGGCGGGGTGAGGATCGTCGACATCTCGCGGATGCCGGCCAGGCTCATCTCCAGCGTGCGCGGGATCGGTGTCGCACTCATGGTCAGCACGTCGACGTGGGTGCGCATCGACTTGATGTGCTCCTTGTGCTCGACGCCGAACCGCTGCTCCTCGTCAACGATGATGAGGCCCAGGTCTTTCCACGTAACCGCAGTCTGCAACAGCCGATGGGTGCCGATCACGACATCCACCGAACCGTCCTTCATGCCCTCGAGGACGGCACGCGATTCAGCCGGATCGGTGAACCGGGACAGTCCTTTCACGGTGACCGGGAAGCCGGCCATCCGGGCGGTGAAGGTCTGCAGATGCTGATCGGCCAGCAGCGTCGTCGGCACCAGCACGGCTACCTGCTTACCGTCCTGTACCGCCTTGAACGCTGCCCGCACCGCGATCTCGGTCTTGCCGTAACCGACGTCACCGCAGATCACCCGGTCCATCGGCACCGGCCGCTCCATGTCGGCCTTGACCTCGGTGATGGCCGTCATCTGGTCCATCGTCTCGGTGAAGCCGAACGCGTCTTCCATCTCGGCCTGCCACGGCGTATCCGGGGCAAAGGCATGCCCCGGGGCGGCCTGGCGCTTGGCGTACAACGCCACCAGCTCACTGGCGATCTCACGAACCGCCCTGCGCGCCTTGGTTTTCGTGTTCGCCCAGTCGCTGCCGCCGAGCTTCGACAGCGACGGTGACTCGCCTCCGACATAACGCGACAGCTGATCCAGGGAATCCATCGGCACGTACAGCCTGTCGGCCCCACCGCCGCGCTTGGCCGACGCGTACTCCAGCACCAGGTACTCACGGCGGGCACCACCGACCACCCGCTCGGTCATCTCGACGAACTTGCCGATGCCGTGCTGATCGTGCACCACCAGGTCACCGGCCGTCAGCGCCAACGGGTCGACGACGTTACGCCGTTTGGCCGCAAGCTTTTTGCCCTCTGTCGCGGTGCCCCGGTTACCGGTCAGGTCGGTCTCGGTGATGATCACCAGGTTCGCGCCCGGGAGTATCACGCCGTCGTGCAGCGGCCCCTTGATCACGCCGACAACGCCGGCCTTGGGCGCCGTGCCCGGCTCCAACATTGTTGCGGGCACCTCGGATTCGCCGAGCTGCTCGACGACACGGTGCGCGGTGCCGGTACCCGGCGTCACGACGGCCGCACAACCGCCGGTGGCGACATGGGCCCGCAGCATGGCGAAGATCTCGTCAAGACTCTGCCGACTACGGGCAGAGGGCGCCGCCCGCACATCGAGCTCGGTGGCCGACTCATCAGAAAACTGCGACAGCGTCCACCACGGGTGCCCTCCGGCCACCGCGCCGGCGCGTGCCTCATCGAACGGGACGAACCCCGATGACCCGAGTGCCTCGATGTCAATGGGCGCGTCGCCGCCGACCGCCGCCGTCGACCACGACGCCTCAAGAAACTCGCGGCCGGTCTTGATCAGGTCGGCCGCGCGGGTCCGCACCTTCTCCGGATCACACACCAGCACCGGGGCACCGTCAGGTAGATGAGCGGTCAGCGTCGTCGGCTCGACCGGGTGCAGCAGCGGCAGCAGCGACTCCATACCGTCGACCGGGATGCCCTCGGCCAGCTTGGCCAGCATCTCCGGCACACTGCCGGGCACGCTGTTCTCGTGGGTGGGGTGCTCGGCGGACAGGATCGCCGCGCGTTCGCGCACGTCCGCGGTCATCAGCAGCTCGCGGCACGGCACAGCGACCAGCGTCTGCACCGGAACCTCGGGGATCGACCGCTGGTCGGCAATCGAGAAGGCCCGCATATCGGAGATCTCGTCGCCCCAGAACTCGACCCGTACCGGATGCTCAGCTGTCGGTGGGAACACGTCGAGGATCCCGCCGCGTACCGCGAACTCACCGCGCTTACCCACCATGTCGACGCGGGTGTATGCCAGATCGACCAGGCGCGCGATCACGTCGTCGAAATCTGCCTCGGCACCCAACGACAGGCTGACGGGCTCGATCTCGACCACATCCGGCGACATCGGCTGCAGCAGTGACCGGGTGGTGGTCACCACGACCCGCAGCGGTGGCCCCAGTGTCGCGTCGTCGGGGCGGGCCAGCCGGCGCAGCAACAGCAATCGGGCGGCGACGGTCTCCACACCGGGCGACAACCGCTCATGGGGCAGCGTCTCCCAGGACGGGAACAGCGCGACGGCGTCGCCGAATACCCCGCGCAGCTCGGCGGTCAGGTCGTCGGCCTCGCGCCCCGTCGCAGCAACCACCAGCAGCGGGCCGTTCTGGGCCAGCGCGGCCGCGACCAGGACACGCGCACTGGTCGGTCCGACCAGCGCGATATCGGCGGGCCGATCGGCAGCGCGGTGAACGACGTCCTGCAGGGACGGATCGGACAAAGCCAGCTCGATGAGACCCGCGATCGGGGTCTGGACATGGGTGTGCCCCGGTGCGGTCATGATGTGGCCATTCTAAGGGGGCCTCAGTTCCGCCAGAATCGGGCCCAGCCAGCGTCGAGGGACTGTCATGACGCCCCGTGGCAACGAAACCAAGGCAGCATGGAGCGTTACTCCTCGTGCAGTACGGGGTCAGGCTCCAGGTGGGTCAGGCCGTTCCAAACCAGGTTGACCACATGAGCTGCCACGACTTCCTTCTTGGGTTCGCGCACATCGAGCCACCACTGCGCGGTCATCGACACCGAACCGACCAGGGCCTGGGCGTACAGCGGCGCCAGTTCGGAGTCCAGGCCGCGCCGGGAGAAGTCGCCCGCCAGGATCGAGGACACCTGGTTGACGGCATCGTTGAGCAGCGACGCGTAGGTGCCCGAGGTGATGGTCGCCGGCGAGTCGCGGATCAGGATGCGGAAGCCGTCGGTGTGTTCCTCGACGTAGGTGAGCAGCGCCAGCGCCACCCGTTCGACACGTACCCGGGAGCGGTTGTTGGTCAGCGAAGAGGTGATCCCGTCCAACAGGGCCGACATCTCCCGGTCGACGACCACGGCGTAGAGCCCCTCTTTGCCGCCGAAGTGCTCATAGACCACGGGCTTGGACACGTTGGCGCGCTGCGCTATCTCTTCGATCGAGGTGCCGTCATACCCGCGTTCGGCAAACAGCGACTTGGCGATTTCGATGAGCTGTTGCCGCCGCTCGCTGCCCGTCATCCGGGCGCGGGGTGCACGCACTTCCTTCTCGGGTGCTGCCACGCAGACCAGCGTATCGACTTGCACTAGAGTCACGGATTGATCGGTCCGTCGTGGTGTAATCGGCAGCACCTCTGATTTTGGTTCAGATAGTTCAGGTTCGAGTCCTGGCGACGGAGCAATTGGTGCCGACGAGCGTGCGCGAATTGCATGCTCGGTGCGGTGTGTCGAGGAACAGACGCGCACGCTCGCGGTGAAAGGGGAAACGTGACCGCATCAACCGAGGCCGCAATCATCCTGCTGGCCGCCGGCGCGGGAACCCGGATGCACTCGGACACCCCCAAAGTGCTGCACACCCTGGGTGGGCGCAGCATGCTCGCGCACGCGGTGCACGCCGTCGCCGGTGTGCCGGTCCGCCACCTTGTGGTGGTGCTCGGCCACGACCGCGAGCGCATCGCCCCCGCCGTCGGTGAGCTCGCCGGCAAGCTGGACCGCACTATCGACATCGCCATCCAGGACGAGCAGCGCGGAACCGGCCACGCCGTCGGCTGCGGGCTGAGTGCGCTGCCCGAAGATTTCACGGGGACCGTCGTGGTGACCTCAGGTGACGTCCCCCTGCTGGACTCCGACACCCTGTCCGACCTGATCGCCGGACATGCCAGCGCCACCGCCGCGGCGACGGTGCTGACGACGACGGTGGCCGATCCCCGGGGTTACGGTCGCGTCCTGCGCACCCAGGACAACGAGGTCATCGGCATCGTCGAGCAGACCGACGCCACCGAATCGCAACGCTCCATCCGGGAGATCAACGCCGGGGTGTATGCGTTCGACATCACCGACTTGAGGTCGGCGTTGAGCCGGTTGCGCTCCAACAACGCCCAGCAGGAGCTCTACCTGACCGACGTCGTGGCCATCCTGCGCCAAGACGGCCGAGTGGTGCGGGCCCGCCACGTCGACGACAGCGCGCTGGTGGCCGGAATCAACGATCGGGTCCAGCTGGCCAACCTGGGCGCAGAACTGAACCGCCGCATTATCGCAGGCCATCAGAGGGCGGGTGTCACGATCGTCGACCCGGGCACCACGTGGATCGACATCGACGTCACCATCGGCCGAGACACCGTCGTCCGTCCGGGTACGCAACTGCTCGGCACCACCGAGATCGGCGCCCACTGCGAGATCGGTCCGGACTCCACGT
The DNA here is from genome assembly GCF_000373905.1 of Mycobacterium sp. 155. Taxonomy (NCBI): domain Bacteria; kingdom Bacillati; phylum Actinomycetota; class Actinomycetes; order Mycobacteriales; family Mycobacteriaceae; genus Mycobacterium; species Mycobacterium sp. 155. The sequence continues at coordinate 151,312 of NZ_KB892705.1, read as the reverse complement.
TGACCGACGTCGAGGTGGGCGACGGCGCGTCGGTGGTGCGCACGCACGGCCTGCTCGCCGTCATCGGGGCCGGCGCGACTGTCGGACCGTTCACCTACCTGCGGCCCGGCTCGATCCTGGGTGCCGACGGCAAGCTCGGCGCATTTGTCGAGACCAAGAACTCCACAATCGGTGCGGGCACCAAGGTGCCGCACCTGACCTATGTGGGCGACGCCGACATAGGTGCCCACAGCAACATCGGGGCGTCGAGCGTGTTCGTCAACTACGACGGCGAGAGCAAACACCGCACCACGATCGGCTCCCACGTCCGGACCGGTTCGGACACCATGTTCATCGCGCCTGTCGCCGTCGGCGACGGTGCTTACACGGGTGCGGGGACCGTGCTGCGCGACGATGTGCCGCCGGGTGCGCTGGCCGTCTCGGACAACGCGCAACGCATTTTCGAGGGTTGGGTCGAGCGCAAACGACCCGGCTCGGCGGCTGCAGAGGCTGCTCGTAAAGCCCGCGAGGACGAGTGACTCGACGCCCTGTGTTGTCACTTTGGTAACCCGGCAACGCGCACCTGGAAACGCTACGTACGATTGCGCCGTATCGACCTCCGACCGCGAAGGCAGCCATAGTGGCCACGGACTGGACCGACAATCGAAAAAACCTGATGCTGTTCTCGGGTCGCGCTCACCCTGAACTCGCTGAACAGGTAGCCAAGGAACTCGACGTCGCTGTCACTGCGCAGACCGCGAGGGACTTCGCCAATGGTGAGATCTTCGTGCGGTTCGAGGAGTCTGTGCGCGGGTGCGACGCGTTCGTACTGCAGAGCCATCCATGGCCGCTGAACCAGTGGCTCATGGAGCAGCTGATCATGATCGATGCGCTCAAGCGTGGCAGCGCCAAGCGCATCACCGCGGTCCTGCCGTTCTATCCCTACTCCCGGCAGGACAAGAAGCACCGTGGCCGCGAGCCGATCTCCGCCCGCCTGGTCGCTGATCTGCTCAAGACCGCGGGTGCGGACCGCATCCTGACCGTCGACCTGCACACCGATCAGATCCAGGGCTTCTTCGACGGCCCGGTCGACCACATGCGGGCGCAGTCACTGCTGTGCGGCTACATCGCCGACAAGTACGCAGGCTCGGACATGGTCGTGGTCTCCCCCGACTCTGGTCGCGTGCGCGTGGCCGAGAAGTGGGCCGACTCGCTGGGTGGCGTGCCGCTGGCCTTCATCCACAAGACGCGCGACCCGCTGGTGCCCAACCAGGTGAAGTCCAATCGCGTGGTCGGTGACGTCAGGGGCAGAACCTGCATCCTGACCGACGACATGATCGACACCGGCGGCACCATCGCCGGCGCCGTGAAACTGTTGCGCCAAGACGGTGCCAAGGACGTGGTGATCGCTGCGACCCACGGTCTGCTCAGCGATCCCGCGCCGCAGCGGTTGGCCGAGTGCGGCGCACGCGAGGTGATCGTCACCAACACCCTGCCGATCGGCGAGGATAAGCAGTTCGCACAACTGACCGTGCTGTCCATCGCACCGCTATTGGCCAGCACCATCCGCGCCGTGTTCGAGAATGGTTCGGTGACGGGCCTGTTCGACGGGTCCGCGTAGCGACGAGCGCGTGCGCGAGGAGCAATCAAATATGGTGCCGACGATTTTCCACAACCCGAAGTGCTCGACCTCGCGTAAGACGCTGGAATTGTTGCGCGAGAACGGGATCGAACCCGAGATCGTGCAGTATCTGAAGACCCCGCCGAGCCGTGCGGAGCTGAAGAAGATGATCGCCGACGCCGGGATCGACGTGCGTACCGCGGTGCGCAAGCGCGAATCGCTTTACACCGAACTGGGTTTGGCCGATGCCACCGACGACGAGCTGCTCGACGCCATGGCAGAACATCCGATTCTGATCGAGCGCCCGTTCGTCGTCACCGCCAAGGGCACCCGGCTGGCCCGACCGATCGAAGCGGTGCACGAGATTCTGTGAATCGGCCGATCGCCGCCGGGGTTGCCCTGGCCACCGCGGTGCTGATCGCCGCTTGTGGCGCGAAAACCCCTGATTACCAGTCGATCTGGACCACCAGCACCACCACGACCACGCCGACCAGCGCGCAGCCTCCGGTGCCCATCTCGACCTATCTGGAAAGCGTCGGTGTCAGTGGGGAGCCGATCGCGCCGGAGAAGATCCCGACGCTGACCGTCACAATGCCCACCCCGCCGGGCTGGCACCCCTACTCCAGCCCGAACCTGGCGCCGGGCACCCGCATGATCGCCAAGGGCAACACCTACCCCACCGCGATGCTGCTGGCCTTCAGCCTGCACGGGGACTTCGACGTCGCGAAAGCCATCAAGGATCACGGTTACGCGGACGCCCAGCTGTCGGAGAACTTCAAACAGCTCAACGCCTCGACCGCCGACTGGCACGGTTACCCGTCGGCGATGATCGAGGGCTCCTACGACCTCAACGGTCAACGGATGCAGAGCTACAACCGCATCGTCGTCGCATCCGACGGGCTGCAACCGCCACAGCGGTACCTGATCCAGCTCACCCTCACCACGTTCGCCGACCAGGCCCAGGCGCAGGGGCCGGACATCGAGGCGATCATCTCGGGGTTCAACGTCACCAAGAAGTGAGCCTGGGCTCGCCTACCCGCTCTAGATTTTTGGCCGGCGGGCGTTCTTTGCTACCCTGACCAGGCGTCACGGCGAGGGTGGATCCGATGGGTCACCGTTATCGACGGGAACCAGATTCGAGTTGTTGCATCCCTGGCCGTACTGACGATCTGACCGCAGTACCCCGGACAAGGAGCAACACATGGCCAAGAATTCGGCCCCCAACAAGCTGACCGCCTCGGTGCGGACCCGTACCGGCAAGGGCGCCTCGCGCCAGGCCCGCCGCGACGGCAAGGTGCCCGCCGTGCTGTACGGCCACGGCACCGACCCGCAGCACCTCGAGCTCAACGCCCACGACTTCGCGGCCGTGCTCCGTAACTCGGGCACCAACGCGGTGCTGACCCTGGATATCAACGGCAAGGAGGAGTTGGCGCTGACCAAGGCGCTGGAGGTCCACCCGATCCGTCGCAACATCCAGCACGCCGACCTGCTGGTAGTGAAGCGTGGCGAGAAGGTCACCGTCGACGTCAACGTCGTTGTCGAGGGCGAGCCCGCGTCGGGCACCCTGGTCACCCAGGACGCCAACACCATCCAGATCGAGGCCGAGGCGCTGTCGATCCCCGAGCAGCTGACCCTGTCGATCGAGGGCGCCGAGGCCGGCACCCAGTTCGCCGCCGGACAGATCCCGCTGCCCGCCGGTGTCGGTCTGATCTCAGATCCCGAGCTGCTGGTCGTCAACGTCGTCGAGTCGCCGACCGCCGAGGACCTCGACTCCGAGGGCGCCGGCGAGACGGCCCAAGCCCCCGCCGAAGCATCCGAGGCTGCCGCCGAAGAGTCCGCCGAGTAGATCGGGATCCTTGCCGTGGCCGAGCCGTTGTTGGTGGTGGGTTTGGGCAATCCAGGTCCCGTCTACGCAAAGACCCGGCACAACCTTGGATTCATGGTGGCCGACTTGTTGGCCGGGCGCATGGGCTCGGCCTTCAAGGTCCACAAGCGCTCGGGAGCGGAAGTCGCCACGGGCCGGTTGGGAGACCGGTCCGTGGTGCTGGCCAAACCACGGGTGTACATGAACGAGTCCGGCCGTCAGGTCGGGCCGCTGGCCAAGTTCTATTCAATCGCCCCGGCCGACATCGTGATCATTCACGACGAACTCGACATTGATTTCGGCCGGATCCGGCTCAAGCTTGGCGGCGGCGAGGGCGGCCACAACGGTCTGCGTTCGGTGGCAGCAGCGCTGGGCACCAAGGATTTCCAACGCGTCCGCATCGGCGTCGGCAGACCGCCCGGCCGGCAAGACCCAGCGGCGTTTGTCCTCGACCCGTTCAATTCCGTTGAACGCAAAGAGGTTCCGACGATCTGCGAGCAGGCCGCCGACGCTACGGAACTACTGTTGAAGATCGGCTTGGAGCCGGCCCAGAACTCCGTGCACGCCTGGTAGCGACTCAGCGCGAGAAGTAAATCCCCCGCGACCGAAAATGGCCTATCCGCGTACGGATAGGCCATTTTCGTTCAGTCAGCGACGGCGACCGGGGGCGCCGAGCCACGGGATCATCGGCATGTTAGCGGGAGGCGCTACCGTGCCGGGCCGTGCCTTGATCGACGTACTGCCGTTCGTCGAGCAGATCGTCTTGAAGTCCGTGCTCTGGCAGGTCGGACGGGCGCTCGCGACAGGAGCCGAGATGCCCGCTACGACAGCCAAACTCAGCATCAGAACTGCTGCCTTGCCGCGACTCATCATTCGTCCATTCCCCTTCCGGGATTCAACCGCACCAGAGTGGTCATGCGCTGCGCGCTCAGACATCGAGTCCCTCATTAGGGGCAGGCCGATACGACGACCTGGGCACCCGGATCCAGGGGCGTGTTGTTCGCGGCTGCCCGATTGAAGGCATCCGCACGAGCGGCGTCGACAGTCGCTCCGGCCCCACCGGCCACGACACCGCTGCCATCACTTGCGGCGACGGAGACGATGCAAAGATTGTCGTTCGTAACCTCGTCGCTGGTGCACTCGACGCCACCGGCGTTCGTGCAAGCTGCGACGACCGCCGCCGAAGCCTCCTCATTGGTGTCACCAGTCGCGGTGAAACCCACTAGGGAGCCTTCGAATTCGCCGGTACCAACGGCAGCGGAAATGTCATCAGCAGCGTTCTCGACGTATCCGCCCGGGCCACCGGCCCATGCAGTGCCCGCCGAGATCCCAGCGGCGATAACGCCCGCCGCCACGATCGCCGAAACCAAACGGGTATTGGCCATGCCGGTCCTCTCATTAATGAAGTTCAGCGGAAGTATACATACAGACCACGGCGATCTCTCAGCAAGTAGGGCCGAATTGACGCAGACAATAATTGTCCCAGCGCCGGGGCCCCCAGATTGCCGCGAACTCTTCCTGTTCTTCAGCCCGGTTTGAAGCCTCTTTCGAGTCAGCAGGACTTGAGTTGGGGCCTACCGGATTTCGATGGTTCGGTCGAGGCCGCGGATATCGGTACCGAGGCCAGCAGCCCGCGGAACAGTTTCCTGGCGATCCAGGCGACCAGGACGCCGTCGCGTAATCCGTTGCGCGTCAGGCTAGGTGACCAGCGAGACCGAGTTGGCCCGGCGCAGCTTGCCAGAAGAGGTCTTCGGGATGGTGCCCGGTCCGAGCACGACGACGTTACGCGGCCGCACGTCGACCTCGGTGACCACTTCGTGCGCCACCTGGTGTTCGATCCGGCGCACTTCGGCCGGGTCTTGCCAGGCGTTGGACTCCACAGCCACGGCAAAAGTCTCCCGCGAATGCCCGGCATCGAGCCGCACCGCGACGGCGCAACCGGTACGGACCCCGTCGACGCGACCGGCGGCACGCTCGATGTCGGTGGGATAGATGTTGCGGCCGGCCATGATGATGACGTCCTTGACGCGGCCACAGACCACGACGTGTCCCTCATCGGTCAGGTAGCCCAGATCGCCGGTGTCGTACCAACCGCTCTCGTCCTGGGCCGGCAGAAAACCGCCCATGGTGACATAGCCGGGCGTCACGCACTCGCCGCGCAACTCGATGACACCGACACCGCGAGCCGGCATCACATCGCCGTTCTCGTCGACCACACGCGCTTCCAAATCGGTCAGCAGCGGGCCGAGTGTCGCGAGCCGGCGCGTGTTGCCTTTGGTGGCGGGCACGGCGCGGCGCAGCGCCGCCAGCAGATCGGCGTCGACCTCGTCGACCACCAGGCCGGCGTTGCACTCGGAGAACGACACCGCCAGCGTCGTCTCCGCCATGCCGTACGCCGGCAGGATCGCCGCAGGCGCCAGGCCGAACGGCTTGCCCGCGTCGAGCAGGTCTTCGACGTCGGCCGGGTCGACCGGCTCGGCGCCCGAAAGCGCGAACCGCAACGTCGAGAGGTCGAACTGGCCCGGCTCGGCCTGCTTGCGCAGCCGCTTGGCGAAAAGCGCGTAGGCGAAGTTGGGCGCCGCGGTCATGGTGCCCTTGTACTTGTCGATGAGCTTGGCCCACAGCAGGGTGTCGCGCAGGAAGTCCATCGGCGTGACCTTGACGAGCTCGGCGCCGAAATACATCGGGATGGTCAGGAAGCCGACCATGCCCATGTCGTGGAAGCAAGGCAGCCAGCTCACCATGACGTCCCTGTCGACGTCGTACTGAGCCCCGATGAACATCGCCTCGGCATTGGAATGGATGTTGCGGTGCGTGATCTGCACGGCCTTGGGCGAACCCGTCGAACCCGAGGTCAGCTGCATGAGGGCGAGGTCGTCCTCGCCGGTCTCGATCGGGTCGATCGGCTCGGCGGCCAAAAGATCAGCGATCGTGAGAACCTTGATGCCCTTGTCCTCGAGCACCGGGATGGCGACCAGAAACGGCTCGGAGACGATCACGGCAGCGGCTTCGATCATGCCGATGACGTTCATGGTGTCCTCGGCCCACACCGCCAGATCGGTGCGCGGGGTGGGCTGGTGCAGCATGGTCAGGCTGGCGCCGCGCATCCACACGCCTTGGGCGGTCGGGGCGATCTCCACCGGGAATCCGGCCAGCACGCCGATCGCGTCACCGGGGCCGATGCCGGCCGCGGCCAGTCCACCGGCGATGCGTCGCGCACGTTCGTGCACCTCGAGCCAGGTGTGCCGGACGGGCTCGTGCGGTTCACCGGTCACCATGCCCCGAGAGCTCTCATGGGCGTTGCGGTACATCTTCTCGGTGAACCTGCTCACGACGACCTCCTCGGCTTCCGGAGCCGCAGCGCCGGTGACATGGGATACAGCGTCCGGATTTCCATGCTCCGCCTGTGGTAAAGCGCCATTGTGCAGGCGCGCGCACACAATTGGGCAGCGGTTTTGTCTCGGTTAGGTGATGCCGCCTGCAACGGGGCTGCCGTCGGACGGGTACCGCACGTCGACCACCCGCCGAGCACGACGGGCGACGACGCGTGGCCACGAGCATTCACCATCGGTCATCTTATGAGACTCTTAAGTAGCCGCCAAACTATCGCGAGAATTGAGTCCTGAGTCACACCAACGCGACATCAGACCGATGCCGACGGCGCCGGCACCACCCGCGCGCCGTGAACCGGGCCGCTGGCCACCCGCACCGTGCGGCACACCCCGGCGCCCGCCAGTTCCGCCCCGACGTCGACGGCCGCCGTCGCTGATCCACACAGGAATGCGCACGTCGGCCCGGAACCCGACACGACGCCGGCCAAAGCCCCGGCCTCGACACCGGCCCGCAGCGTACGACGCAGATCTGGGTACAGGCTCAGCGCCGCCGGCTGTAGATCGTTTCCCAGCAGCGAGGCAAGTTCGCCGGCGTCCCCGGAGGCCAATGCGGCCAGCACAGGTTCAGGCTCCTCGGCCCGCGGAGGCTCGTCACGGCCGGTGTCGGCGCGCAACCGGTCCAATTCACCGAACACCTTCGGCGTGGACAGGCCGCGCTGGGCGAACGCCAGCACCCAGTGGAAGGTGTTGCGGGCCAGCACGGTGGCCAGCTCCTCACCGCGTCCGCTGCCCAGAGCCGTCCCACCGTGCAGCGCGAATGGGACATCGCTGCCCAGCCGGGCGGCCAGGGCATGCAGATCCCGTCGCGGCACCCCCAGCTCCCACAGGGTATTCATCGCTACCAGAACACCGGCCGCGTCGGCACTTCCGCCGGCCATCCCGCCGGCCACCGGGATGGACTTGTCGATGGTGATGGCGACGTCGGGGGCGCGACCGACATGTTCGGCCAACAACACGGCAGCTCGCCACGCCAGGTTGCGCTCGTCGGTGGGCAGCGACTCCACACCCTCGCCCGACATCGTCACCGACAGCATGTCAGCGTTGCGTACGGTGACCTCGTCGGTCAGTGACACGGCATGGAAGACCGTGGTCAGCTCGTGATAGCCGTCGTCACGCAGATCGCCGACCGCAAGATAGAGATTGACCTTGCCAGGCACACGAACGGTGACCGACCCGGTGGGGACCCATTCGGATGCGGTACTGCCGTCGGATGCGGACACGGCACGACACTATCCCCGACGACGGCAAACCGTCACCGAACCTATGCTGTGACAGTGGTGTCACCCGGTGAGGGGTTCGCCGCGGAATTCGAGATCGACGAGGTCCTCGGCCGCGGAGGCTGGGCCGTCGTGTACCGCGCTCACGCTTCCGATGGCCGCGTTGTCGCGCTCAAGGTCCTCAACGAATCGCACCGCAAACCCGATCAGCTGGCGCGGCTGCGGCGGGAGTTCAACTTCGCCCGCCGCCTCGCGCACCCCAGCATCATCACGGTCTACGACGCCGGCCCGGCCTGGCTGGCCATGGAGTTCATCGATGGCGGCACGGTCAGCGGGCTCGCGGCGCTGACCGACAAGCTCACGGCTTTGACCCAAATCGCCGGCGCACTCGACCACTCGCACCGGCACGGAATCGTGCACTGCGATGTCAAGCCGGCCAATATTCTGGTCGACAAGCCCTTTTCAAGAGCAGTGCTGATCGATTTCGGGGTCGCACATTCGGTCTCCGAAGACGTGGCCATCCGACTCGCCCACGACACCGGCCGCCTGACCCTCGACCCGGCCAGACGAATAACCCGCTCATCTCATGAGCCACGGGCCCAGGTCCAGGCCTCACTGCCCTACTCGTCTCCCGAGCTCCTCAGCGGCCGAGCACCCTCGGCTGCTACCGACCAATATTCGTTGGCCTGCACCGCCGTTGAGTTGATGACCGGCTCACCACCCTTTACCGCAAGCACCGCCACAGGACTGATAGAGCATCAACTGCACTCCGCGCCACCGAAGATCTCCAGATATATCTCCGGGATCCCACGTGCCGTTGACTCCATCGTCACCAAAGCGATGGCCAAAAGACCAGAGATGCGCTACGACTCGTGCACAGAGTTCATGAAACTGATCACGCGGGCACTTCGCTGACTGGCGAGATCGACAAAAGGGTCGCTCACCTTCGCGGTGAGCGACCCTTTTGTCGATCTCGGTGAAACCTAGGTGGCGCGGACCTGTTCCTGCTCGTCGACGGCCTCCAGCGCAGCCTCCTTCGAGCGCTGCAGCAGCCGCACGAAGTCGGCGATGGCCAATGTCTCACCACGTCGGGACGGGTCGATGCTCGCGGCCAGCAACCGCTCCGCCGACTCGTTGCCCGAGCCGGCCCAGTCCGCGAAGGCATTGCGCGACGTCTTACGACGCTGCGCGAACCCGATGTCGATGAGGTTGAACACTTCGTCGCGGAACGCCTCGTCGGTGGGCCACGGTGACGTCTCGTGCCGATCGATGCGCACTAGCCCCGAGTACACCCGCGGAATCGGCCAGAACACCGTCGGCGACACCATGCCGTGGCGACGCACGTTGCCGTAAAACCGCACCTTGGCGCTGGGCACCCCGTAGTCCTTGCCACCGGGCTCGGCGGCCAGTCGTTCGGCGACCTCGGCCTGCACCATGACCATCACCGTCCGGATGGTCGGGAACTCGGCCATCAGATGCAGCAGTGCGGGCACCGCCACGTTGTACGGCAGGTTCGCCACCAGTGCGGTCGGCTGCTCGGTGAGATCAGCCGGCATCAGCGTCAGGATGTCGCGGTTGAGCACCGTGAGCCGGTTGATCTCGCTGTGCGAATGATCGGCGATGGTCGTGGGCAGCTGTCGCGCCAGCAGCGGATCGATCTCCACTGCGGTCACCTGCGCCCCACGGTCCAGCAGAGCCAGCGTCAGCGAACCGAGGCCTGGTCCGACCTCAAGCACGTGGTCATGGCGATGGATACCTGAAGCCGACACGATACGGCGGACAGTGTTCGCGTCGTGCACGAAGTTCTGTCCGAATGACTTGCGTGGCCGAAAGTCGATCTCCTTGGCCAGGCGTCTTATCTCGGTCCGCCCGAGCAGTCGAATAGTCAGCGCGCCCCAATCCTCCCGCTACACACTGGCCAAGCTCCCCATCCTTGCCGTGCCTGCGTCACCGTAGCAATCGCAATCTGCTCTTCCCTGGTCGCCAAATCGGCCCTCGCAGCATACCGCAAACCGCCCTGCCGCTCCCAAGTGTTTTGATCGAATTGCACGCCGCCGTAGAAACCGTTACCTGTGTTTATCCCCCAGTTACCTCCGGCTTCGCACTGCGCCAAAGCATCCCAGGTGCTTCCATTCGCAATAGGTGGAACTTCGGTTCCAGGCTTGGCGCCGACGCGGAGCACACCGTCACGGGCCGGTGCAATGACGACATTGGCTACTGGCAGCCTGCCTGTTTCCACTCCGTTCACCTTGGCCACGGCGAAGGTCACGTCCTGAGTTCCCGGCGCGCCCGGGTCCTCGACGACCTGACGACTCATGTTTATCGAGGTGTCCTCGATGCGCTTGTTGTCCGGCTGCAGCGGTACCCGCTCGGTGACCTTTTCGATCCGCATCCGGGTCACCTGGACGTGCATGCCCTCGGTCACCGGCGTAGCCGCCGTGGGAACGACGGTGTCGTTCTGCTGCAGCGGCGCTCCCGCCGCCTCGAGCAGGCCGGCCACGTTCGGGGCGGCCAGGTGCACGGTCGAGACTGTGCCGCCGTCGTCGATCTGAACCGTCTTGGCACTCACGACGGGAAGTGCCATCCCGCCCAGCGGAACGCGGGTGCCGCGAGAGGCCGCCGCGGGAGCTTTGTCCGTCATCTGCAGCTGCGCCAACGCCTCATCGACGGTCGAGGCGGTGGTCCACACCTGCTGGGTGCTTTGACCGTCGAGGGAGACCTCCAGCGGGCGGCTGCGGTGCAGCACGATGTTCCCGGCATCCTGGACCGGCTGATCCGCGGCGGGATACAGGTCGTCTCGGTCGCCGACATCGAAGCCGTTCTCTTCGACGACGTCGATCACCCTGGACTTCATGGTGCTCACCGTCATCGCCGTCCCGTCGACGTCGAGCGTCACGGTCTTGTGCGTCGAGACCGCGTAGCCGCCCGCTGCGGTCAGCGTGACCAGCAACGCGCCGACCACACCTCGGAGCAACGGCGAGCGCGATTCATGAAGTTTGTTCAGCGCATCCATACGAAATTCGTCTCTTCCCGGTACTGACGGCATAGTTCACCGACTGCACGTCAAGCGGTTGATCACAAGACGGTAACGAAAAGGCCTACATACGGCAACTTTCGTCCAGCCCGTACACTCGAGCCGCAGTGGTTGCCGTCTCGGCCGCCAGGTCCTGCTCGGGCCGGTCAAGCAAATTTGCCAGTGCCCGGACAGTGTATGGCAGGCAATACGGTTCGTTCGGCGCTCCGCGATACGGATGTGGGGTCAGAAACGGCGCGTCGGTCTCCACCAGCAGCTGCCCCGGCGGGATCAGCCGAGCGGCTTCCTGCAGGTCAACCGCATTTTTGAAGCTGACCGTGCCGGACAGGCTCAGAATCCAGCCCGCATCGATACACATTCGTGCCATCTCCGGACCCGACGAAAAACAGTGGAAGATCACAGTTTCTGGCGCACCTTCGGCGGCCAGGACGTCGAGAACCGCGGCGTCGGCATCGCGATTGTGGATCATCAACGGCTTGCCGGTCCGTTTCGCCAGGTCGATGTGCCAGGCGAAGCCGTCCCGCTGCTCCGCGGGCGTGGCGCAGCCGTCCAGCCTCTCCGGCCAGTACAGATCGATCCCCGTCTCACCCACCGCAACCACGCGGGGACGGGCAGCCAGCCGCTCCAGATCGGCTTTCGCCGCGTCGTCCAGTGCATTGGCACGTGTGGGATGCAGCGCGACCGCCGCGTACACCCGGTCGTCGGCCTCCGCGGCACCGGCGGCCCAGTGCGCGGCAGCCAGATCGTCGGCGACCGTGACCACCCGCCCCACGCCGACCGCCGCCGCGCGATCGACGATGGCGTGGATGTCGTCGGCGGTGTCGGCGCCACATGAATGGAGATGGGTATGGGCATCGACGAGCGGCGCCAAAGGTTCCGGGGCGGGCGGCTTACCCCTGCCTGAGCGTTTGGAACTCATTGCAACACCATAAAGTGATCCCCCGATGAGCAAGACGCCGTACTACATCACCACTGCGATCGACTACCCGAACGGGTCGCCGCACATCGGGCATGCGTACGAGAAAGCCGCCGCCGACGCCATCGCCCGGTTCAAACGCCTCGACGGCTTCGATGTGCTCTTCCTGACGGGCACCGACGTGCACGGGCTCAAGATGGCCGAGACCGCTGCCGCAGAGGGCGTCACCACCGCAGAGCTCGCCAACCGGAACTCGGACGTGTTCCAGCGGATGCAGGAGCGGCTGGGTAGTTCCTTCGACCGGTTCATCCGCACCAGCGACGCCGACCACCTCGAGGCTTCCAAGGAGATCTGGCGCCGGATGAACGACTCCGGTGACATTTACCTGGGCAGCTACCAGGGTTGGTATTCGGTGCGCGACGAACGCTTCTTCTCCGAGGATGAGACGGAGGTCAAGGACGACGGGTCACGCATCGCGACCGAGACCGGCACCCCGGTGACGTGGACCGAGGAGCAGACGTACTTCTTCCGGCTGTCGGCCTACGCCGATCGTCTCCTCGCGCACTACCGGGACAACCCCGAGTTCATCGGACCCGACGCCCGCCGCAACGAGGTCGTCAGCTTCGTATCCGGCGGCCTCAAGGACCTGTCGATCTCACGGACCACCTTCGACTGGGGTGTGCCCGTCCCCGACCACCCCGATCACGTCATGTACGTGTGGGTCGACGCGCTGACGAACTATCTGACCGGCGCGGGTTTCCCGGACACCTCGTCGGCGAACTTCCGCCGATACTGGCCCGCCGATCTGCACGTGATCGGCAAGGACATCATCCGATTCCACGCCGTGTACTGGCCCGCGTTCCTGATGTCGGCCGGAATCGAGCTTCCACGGAGGGTCTTCGCCCACGGCTTCATCAACGTCAAGGGCGAGAAGATGAGCAAGTCCGTGGGCAACGTGATCGACCCGATGGCGCTCATCGACACCTTCGGCGTCGACCCGGTGCGTTACTTCTTCCTGCGGGAGGTGCCGTTCGGCCAGGACGGCAGCTACAGCGAAGAGGCCATCATCGGCAGGATCAACGCCGACCTCGCCAACGAACTGGGCAACCTGGCGCAGCGGTCCCTGTCGATGGTCAACAAGAACCTCGACGGTGTGGTGCCCGATCCCGGTGAGTTCACCGATGACGACACCGCCCTGCTGGCGGCGGCCGACGGGCTGCTGGAACGGGTGCGGGCACACTACGCCGAACCCGCCATGCACCTTGCGCTGGAAGCGATCTGGTCGGTGCTCGGTGCGGCCAACCGGTATTTCTCGGCACAGGAACCGTGGGTGTTGCGCAAGTCCGCCGAGGCGGGCGACCAACAGCGCTTCCGTACGGTGCTCTACACCACGCTGGAGACAGTGCGCATCGCCGCACTGCTGACCCAGCCGGTGATGCCAGAATCGATGGGCAAGATGCTCGACCTGCTCGGCCAGCCGGCCGGCGAGCGAGCCCTCGCCGCCATCAGCACCCGGCTCAAGCCAGGTGTCACGCTGCCCGCACCCGCGGCAGTGTTCCCGCGATATCAGGTGGATTGACGTGAGCGAATTACACCCCAAACTGCACGACATCTATGAGGAAGTGGCCCGGCGCAATGCCGGCGAGAAGGAATTCCACCAAGCTGTCTACGAGGTGCTGACCAGCCTCGGGCCGGTCGTCGACAAACACCCCGAGTTCGCCGACAACGCAGTGATCCGGCGGTTGTGCGAACCTGAGCGGCAGATCATCTTCCGCGTGCCGTGGCTCGACGACAACAACAATGTCCAGATCAACCGCGGTTTCCGCGTCGAGTTCAACTCCGCGCTCGGCCCGTTCAAGGGTGGGCTGCGCTTCCACCCGTCGGTGTACCTGGGCATCGTGAAGTTCCTCGGCTTCGAGCAGATCTTCAAGAACTCGCTCACCGGCCTGCCGATCGGCGGCGGCAAGGGTGGCTCGGACTTCGATCCGAAGGGCCGCTCTGACAACGAGGTGATGCGGTTCTGTCAGTCCTTCATGACCGAGTTGTACCGGCACATCGGTGAATACACCGACGTGCCCGCCGGTGACATCGGCGTGGGCAGCCGCGAGATCGGCTACCTGTTCGGCCAGTACAAGCGGATCACCAACCGCTACGAGTCCGGTGTGCTCACCGGCAAGGGCCTGACCTGGGGTGGATCCCAGGTGCGTACCGAGGCCACCGGTTACGGCACGGTGTTCTTCGTCGACGAAATCCTGCGTGCCGCAAACGATTCCTTCGATGGCAAACGAGTGGTCCTGTCGGGTTCGGGCAACGTCGCGATCTACGCGATCGAGAAGGTGCACGCCCTGGGCGGCACCGTGGTCGCGTGTTCGGACTCCAGCGGTTACGTGGTCGACGAGAAGGGCATCGACCTCGACGTCCTCAAGGAGGTCAAAGAGGTCAAGCGCGGGCGGATCACCGACTACGTCGAAGCCCGCGCCGGTGCAGCTCAGTTCGTCGAAGGCCGCACCATCTGGGAGGTGCCCTGCGACATCGCACTACCCTGCGCCACCCAGAACGAGGTCTCCGGAGCCGACGCCGCGCTGTTGATCAACTCGGGCTGCCGGATCGTCGCCGAGGGTGCCAACATGCCGTGCACGCCAGAGGCGGTGAAGCTCTTCGCTGAAGCCGGCGTCATCTTCGCGCCCGGCAAGGCCGCCAACGCCGGCGGGGTCGCCACCAGTGCCCTGGAGATGCAGCAGAACGCGTCGCGCGATTCGTGGACATTCGAGGACACCGAGGCGCGGCTGGCCGAGATCATGGGACGCATCCACGACCGCTGCCTGACCACCGCCGACGAGTACGGCCAACCCGGCAACTACGTGGCCGGGGCCAATATCGCCGGGTTCATCCGGGTCGCCGATTCCATGCTCGCGCTCGGGTTGGTGTAACACGTGATCTGAGCCACATTCGAACCCGTTGGTCGCCGGTGGTGTCACAAACCGGTCGCGCGTGGTGTCTCGAGGGCACAAGCCCATTGAAAGGAGACACCATGACCGGGCAGAGCATTCGTGTCACCGTGATCGGCGGTGGCTACGCCGGAGTGCTGGCCGCCAATCGGCTGCAGGGAGCCGCGGGCGTCACCGTGACGCTGGTCAACCCGCGGCCGCGGTTCGTCGAGCGAATTCGCCTGCACCAACTGGCCGCCGGCAACGACGACGCCACCGAGGCGTACGACACGTTGCTGGGCGACCGGGTGCGGCTGCTGGTCGACGGTGCCGAGCGCATCGATGCCGCGGCGCGGCGCGTGCACCTTGGCTCCGGCGACACGCTCGACTACGACTACCTCCTGTACGCCGTCGGCAGCACCGGGAGCGTGCCGGATTCGGTGCTGGGCGCTGCCGAATTCGCTTATCCGATAAGCGAATTCGAGCAGGCCACCCGGCTGCGCAACCGACTCCGGGATGTCGCGCTCGGCGCGCCGGTGGTCGTCGTGGGCGGCGGGCTGACCGGTATCGAAGCGGCTGCGGAGTTCGCCGCGGCCGGGCGCCGCGTCACTCTGGTGACCGATGTCGTCGGCGCCTCCCTCGGCGAGGGCGCACGCCGTTCGGTGGTCAAAGGGCTGACCCGGCTCGGGGTCTCGATCATCGACGGGCCCGACATCCTGGTCGCTGCCGTCGAGACCGACGCGGTGGTCATGGCCGACGGCAACCGACTACCTAGTGCGGTAACGGTGTGGACCACCGGCTTCAGGGCGCCCGGCTTGGCTGCTGCCAGCGGCCTGACGACCGATCAGCTCGGCAGGCTACACACCGACGAAACCCTGACCAGCGTGGACGATCCGCGCATCGTGGCGGCAGGTGACGCCGCCTCCCCGTCGGGCATCCCGCTGCGGATGAGCTGCCAGGCGGCTGGGCCGCTGGGCATCCAGGCGGCCAACACCGTGCTGGCGCGCATCGCGGGAACCGAGCCCGCGGTGATCAACCAGGCATTCGCCGGGCAATGCGTAAGCGTCGGGCGCAATCTCGGCACCGTGCAGCTCTGCCACTCCGACGACAGCCCGCGGAAGGTCTACCTCGGCGGCCGTACCGGCGCCTACCTCAAAGAGCAGGTGTGCCGGGCCACGCTGTGGGCGATCCGCCATGAAGCGGCGAAACCGGGCTCGTACTTCTGGTTCCGCGGTGACAACAGGCAGCTTCAGCTCGCCGCCGCTCGCCAGGAGACACTGGTCGGTGGGGACGTGAGGAGCGGGACCATCTCATGAACACACCGAACGCAGGGAACTCGACCGAGCACGCCGAACGGTTCACGATGCTGCGGCCGTTGCTGTTCACCATCGCCTACGAAATATTGGGCACGGCAACGGAATCCGACGACGTGCTACAGGAGAGCTACCTGCGCTGGGCCGAGGTCGACCTGGCGAGCGTGACCGATACCAAAGCCTATCTGGCCCAGTTGGTCACCCGGCAGGCACTCAACGCGCTGCGTGCTCAGTCCCGCAGACGCGAGGACTACGTCGGCCCATGGCTGCCCGAGCCGCTATTGCTGGAAATCCGCGACGGTGCGGCAGACGTGGTACTGGCCGAGTCGGTGTCGATGGCGATGCTCGTGGTGCTGGAGACCCTGAGCCCCGACGAGCGAGCGGTGTTCGTCCTGCGCGAGGTGTTCGGCTTCGGTTACGACGAAATCGCCTCGACCGTAGGCAAATCCGTGAGCGCCGTGCGGCAGATGGCGCACCGCTCCCGCCAACACGTGCAGTCGCGGCGTAAACGGTTCGCTCCCGTCGACATCGCCGAGTCCACCCGTATCACCCAACAATTCCTCGACTCCGCGGCCACCGGCGACGTCGACGGCCTACTGGCGCTCCTTGCGCCGGACGCCGTCTACACGGCCGACAGCGGCGGCAAGGCCAGCGCCGCCCGCCGGCCCGTGGTCGGAGCGCAGAAGGTCGCGACGATGCTGACCGGCCTGTTCCGGGTCGCCGAGCGAATCCCGGGTCTGCAGTTCGAGACAGCCGTGTTCAAC
This sequence comes from Mycobacterium sp. 155, assembly GCF_000373905.1. NCBI lineage: Bacteria > Bacillati > Actinomycetota > Actinomycetes > Mycobacteriales > Mycobacteriaceae > Mycobacterium > Mycobacterium sp. 155. The sequence goes on along the minus strand of NZ_KB892705.1, from coordinate 134,285 downwards.
AACGCACCCGCGTTCATCATTCACAGCGACGCCGGGTTGGAGGGTGTGTTCACCATCGAGATCGTCGACGGCAAGATCACGCACTTCTACGCCATGCGCAATCCGGACAAGCTGACGGGCATCGACATCCCGCGGGCGATCAGCCGCTGAGGCTCTGCCACGCTGGTGGCATGCGGATCGAGCGGCTCGGCGCTCTGGGCGATCCCGCGGTGGTGTTGCGGGCCGTCGCCGCCGCGGCTGCCCGCGCCGGGCTGCCCGGACCCGCGGCGCTGATCGGCGACTGGTTCGGTTCCCGCGCCGTGATCGCCCCGTCACTCGCGGCGGCGCCGGTCCCAACGGTCTCGGCGTTCCCGTTGGCTCCGAATCCCACCACGGCCGGCCCGGAGATCGGCGGCGGCTGGTTCGGCTATCTGGCCTACCCGGATCCCGGGGCCGACGAGCTGCCACCACGCATCCCCGAGGCAGCCGGCGGCTGGTCGGACTGTGTGCTGCGCCAGGACTCCGACGGCCGGTGGTGGTACGAAAGCCTCACCGGCGCAGTACTTCCCGATTGGTTGACGGTGTTGCCGACGCCGGAGGCGAGCCCCTATGCCCTGCACTGGGCGCCACCCGACCGGGATGTCCACCGGAACGGCGTGTTGGCATGTCTCGACGCAATCGCCGCGGGCGAGGTGTACCAGGCCTGTGTGTGCACGCGTTTCACCGGACAGCTCGACGGGGATCCGCTGGACTTCTTCGCCGACGCGACAGCCAGGACCGTGCCCTCCCGCGCGGCCTACCTGTCCGGCGCGTGGGGTGCGGTCGCGTCGTTGTCGCCGGAGCTGTTCCTGCGTCGCCGTGGCACCGATGTCACGTCCAGCCCCATCAAGGGCACGCTGCCCCGGTCTGCGAATCCGGCGGATCTGTTGGCCTCGGTCAAAGACGTCGCCGAGAACATCATGATCGTCGATCTGGTCCGCAACGACCTCGGCCGGGTCGCCGCCATCGGCACCGTGACTGTGCCCGAACTGCTGTCGGTGCAGCCCGCGCCCGGCGTCTGGCATCTGGTGTCGACGGTCGCGGCCGAGGTGCCCGTCGAGGTACCGATGGCGCGATTGCTGCAGGCCACCTTCCCGCCCGCATCGGTGACCGGCACCCCCAAGGCCCGGGCCCGTCAACTGCTGCGGCAATGGGAGCCGACGCGACGCGGAGTCTATTGCGGCACAGTCGGTTTGGCGTCTCCCGTGGCGGGCTGCGAACTCAACGTGGCGATCCGGACCGTCGAGTTCGGCGCCGACGGGTCTGCTGTGCTCGGCGTCGGCGGCGGCATCACCGCGGATTCCGATCCCGACCGGGAATGGGAGGAGTGCCTGCACAAGGCTGCGTCGATCGTCATGCCGGCCCTACCTCAGCCCCGGGCCCGCAGCACGGCGTCGTAGAGCTCACGTCGTGACGGTGCGCCCGGATGAGCCGCGATCACCTCGGCGCAGGCATCCTTGACCCGGGCTCCGGCGTCGACCAGCTCTTCGACTTCGGCGATCAGGGTGGGTAGGTCAGCGCTCGGTGTGGCACCGGCGAGCACCACCGTGATCTCCCCCAGCACGCCGTCGACGGCCCACTCGGCAAGCTCGGCCAGTGTGCCTCGCTTGATCTCCTCGTGGGTCTTGGTGAGTTCACGGCACACGACGACGCGTCGCTGCGGACCCAGCATTTCGACAGCATCGCGCAGGGTGTCGGCGAGTCGGCGGGGGGATTCGAAGAACACGCAGGTGCGCAGCTCGCCGGCCAAGCTGCGCAGCCACGCCATGCGGGCGGCCTGCTTGCGCGGCGCGAAACCCTCGAAGCAGAACCGGTCGGACGCCAGCCCAGACACCGCCAGCGCGGTCGTCACGGCCGACGGGCCCGGCAGGCAAGACACGGGCCACCCAGCTTCTATACACGCGGCCACCAGCCGGTAGCCCGGATCGTTGATCAACGGCATCCCGGCGTCACTGACCACCAGCACCGTCGCCCCTGCGGCGATCTCCTCGACCAGGCCCGGCACCCGGCCGGCCTCGTTCTGGTCGAAGAAACTCAGCACCCGCCCTTTGGGTGTGACGCCCAGCGCCTGCGCCAGCACGCGGATCCGGCGGGTGTCCTCAGCGGCCACGATATCCGCGTCTGCCAGCGCCGCAACCAGCCGGGCGGAGGCATCCGATGGCTGGCCCAACGGCGTCGCGCCGATCAGCAGTTTCCCGGGTGTCACGCCCGACAGCCTACGATCGCTTGCGTGACCGCCACCGCCACCGAGACCCCGACGGCGCAGGACGCGGTTCCGCTCATAAGCCCGGCGCCGCTGATTCCGCCCGCCGATTTCGGGCCGGTCGACCGGCTGCAGGGTTGGGCGATGACGGCCGTGATCGCCGCGCTGGCCGCGGTCAGCCGGTTCTTGAACCTCGGCTCGCCGACCGACGCCGGCACGCCGATCTTCGACGAGAAGCACTACGCGCCGCAGGCCTGGCAGATGCTGTTCAACCACGGGGTCGAGGACAATCCTGGCTACGGCCTGGTGGTCCACCCTCCGGTCGGCAAGCAGTTGATCGCCCTCGGTGAGGCGCTGTTCGGCTACAACGGCGTGGGGTGGCGTTTCTCGGGCGCGGTGTGCGGGGTGATCCTCGTGGTTCTCGTGGCCCGGATTGCGCGGCGGATCAGCCGTTCGACGCTGGTCGGCGGGATCGCCGGCCTGCTGCTGATCGCAGACGGGGCCACCTTCGTCGCGTCCCGCACCGCGCTGCTGGACGGATTCCAAGTGCTGTTCGTGGTCGCGGCCTTCGGCGCCCTCATGGTCGACCGCGATCAGGTGCGGGAACGCATGTACATCGCCTATGCCGAGGGCCGGATCGCCGAGACGCCATGGGGCCCGCGCCTGGGAGTCCGGTGGTGGCGGTTCGGCGCAGGGGTCCTGCTAGGTCTGGCCTGCGCCACGAAGTGGTCCGGGCTGTACTACGTGATGTTCTTCGGTGTGATGACGCTGGCGCTCGACGTCGTCGCGCGCAGGCAGTACAAGGTGCCACAACCGTGGCAGGGCGTGCTGCGACGCGATCTGGGGCCGGCGGTGTACGCGCTGGGCCTCATCCCGTTCGGGGTGTACTTCGCTTCGTACGGGCCGTGGTTCGCTTCCGAGACCGCCGTCGATCGCCACGAGGTCGGACAGTCGATCGGCCCGGATTCGCTGCTGCCGTTGCCCGATGCGATCCGCTCACTGTGGCATTACACGTACACGGTCTACCACTTCCACGCCGGGCTGACGAATGCCGCGGGCAACCACCATCCCTGGGAATCCAAGCCGTGGACCTGGCCGATGTCGCTACGGCCCGTGCTGTACGCGATCGACAACCACGATGTGCCGGGCTGCGGAGCGCAGTCGTGCGTCAAGGCGGTGATGCTCGCGGGCACCCCGGCCATGTGGTTCATCGCGGTGCCGGTCATCGGCTGGGCGTTGTGGCGGGCCGTCATCCGCCGCGACTGGCGCTACGCCGTGGTGCTTGTCGGCTACGCGGCGGGTTTTCTGCCCTGGTTCGCCGATATCGACCGGCAGATGTACTTCTTCTACGCCGTGGTGATGGCGCCGTTCATGGTGCTGGCCATCGCACTGATCCTCGGCGACATCCTGTACAAGCCACACCAGAACCCCGAGCGCCGAACGCTGGGCCTGATGGTGGTGTGCGGCTATGTTGCGCTGGTCATCACCAACTTCGCGTGGATGTACCCGATTCTCACCGGGCTGCCGATCTCCCAGGGCACGTGGAACCTGGAGATCGTGCTGCCGAGTTGGCGGTAGGTGGGTTTCGTGTTTTGAAATTGCGTTCAGGGTCGTGATTTCGAGTTATCCACAGCCCTGGGCGCAATTTCAACGTTGACACCAGTATTTGTCGGTCTCGCATCCCACCATCACGACATGCAAGAGGTTTTCATCGGCAGCGAGATGCTCAAACGTGGTGCCCTCACTCGCAGTGCCCTGCGATGGAACTACACCGCGATCTTTCCCGACGTCTATCTGGCGCTGGCGGCCGCCCACCATCGGGGATTGTCGTACGCAACGAGCGCATCGACGCCGACGAGATTGTCGAAATCTCGGGCCTACCAGTGACGACGCCCCAGCGAACCGCGCTGGATCTCGCGCGTCACCTACACCGGAACACGGCCGTGAGACATCTTGACGCACTCGCCCGGGCTACTGACGTCAAGGCGCTGGACGCTCTTCGGCTCGCCGAACGCTACCCACGGGCACGCGGATTGCGGCGGGCTGAGGTCGCACTGGATTTGATGGACGGCGGTGCCGAGTCACCCCAGGAAACCCGAACACGGCTCATCTTGATCGATGACGGCCTACCGCGACCACGCACGCAGATTCGAGTGACCGACGGCTTCAACGAAGCATTCATCGACATGGGGTACGACGAGCCGATGGTCGGGGTCGACTATGACGGTAAACACCACGCCACGGAGCGCCCCCGCTATGTCCACGACATCGGCCGCAACGAACTCGTGGCCCGTGAAGGCTGGATCGACATCCACGTGGTGGCCGAGCATAGCCGCGCATTCATTCTGCACAGGGTCCGCGAAGCGTTGAGATTGCGCAGAGGGTCGTAAATTCGCATCGATCACAGCCGTGAGCGCAATCTCGACGCCGAAACAGCCTAGAGCGGGTCCCGAGCGGCCGGGCACGACATGCAGCGCGGCCCGCCGCGTCCGGTGCCCAGCTCCGAGGCCGCGATCGCCAGCACCTCGATACCGGAATCGGCAAGCCGCGCGTTGGTTTGGGCATTGCGCTCGTAGGCGACCACCACACCCGGCGCGACCGCCAGGGTGTTGTTGCCATCGTCCCACTGCTCACGTTCGGCGGTGACAGGGTCCAGCCCGGTGTCGATCACCCGCAGCTTGTCGATGCCCATCGCCTCGGCGGCGGCGCGGACGAACGGCACTGCGTCGTCGATCCGCACGCCACGGTCTTCACGGTGAATGGTGAACGCAGACAACGAATCCACAATGTTCGGGTACATCACCACGGCATCGACGTCGACCATCGTGCAGACGGTGTCCAGGTGCATCTGGGCCCGCTCCTGGGCGATCGGCACCGCGAGGACCGTGTGGGCGAGATCGTCATCGAACAGGCTGCGCGCCAAGGCTTCCGCGCCGGCGGGCGTCGTACGCTCCCCCACTCCCACCGCGATGACACCGGGGGCCAACAGCAGCACATCGCCACCCTCGACCGGGGCCGACCGAGATTCGTAGGCTCGCCGGACCCCGAGGAATCGTGGATGGTGGGCGTAGATCAGGTCGGTGAGCGAGGTCTCCCGCACCCGCGCGGGCAGGGCCAGCGACGGAATGGCCACGCGCGGCCCGATCCAGATCGACGAGTCGCGGGTGAACAGCAGGTTCGGCAGTGGGTCGATGACGAAGTCGCCGCCGTGGTGCATTCGCCGCACCAGCGAGATCTCCGAACCACTGAACGGCAATTCGTTGAACGTCATGCCTGCCATCAGCACGTGCGCCAGCGCGGTGGGCCCCAGAGTCCGCAGGTAAACCGAGAGTTCCTGCGCCAGAGGCAGACCCAGGCGGCGCCCGTCCACTGCAGCCGATATGCCGTGCATCCGGGCCGCACCGCTGGCAAGCGCCTCGGTGAGCAGGTCGGCCAGCAACAGCACCTCGACGCCGCGCGAGCGCAGCAGCTCGGCGAAAGCGTCATGTTCCTGCTGCGCCTTGGAGACCCACGGCAGGCCGTCGAACAGCAGGGCATCGTTGTTGCGCGGCGTCAGTCGCTGCAGTTCAGGCCCCGGGCGATGCAAAATAGCAACCCGCAGCGTGCCAACCTCGGAGTTGGAGCCCAGCACAACGTCAGCCACAACGAGAACGGTAACCCTAAGCATCACCTCAAGTAGGGTTTAGGTGTCATGGACACGCACGAGCTGACTCCGGGCGAGCTGGCCCGCCGGAGCGGCGTGGCGGTCTCAGCTCTGCACTTCTACGAACGCGAAGGGCTCATCAACAGCCGTCGCACGTCAGGCAACCAGCGCCGATACGCCCGCGAGACACTGCGCCGGGTGGCGTTCATCCGAATGTCACAGCGCCTCGGCATCCCGCTGGCCCGGATCCGCGAAGCGCTCGCCACCCTGCCCACCGACCGGGTACCGACCAGCAAGGACTGGGCCAAACTTTCGGCGGGCTGGCGGCAGGATCTCGACGACCGCATCCTGCATCTACAACGTTTGCGGGACAATCTGACCGGCTGCATCGGCTGCGGCTGCCTGAGCCTGAAAACCTGCCTGCTGACCAACCCCGGGGACGTGTTGGCCGGGCAGGGCCCGGGAGCCTCTCGCCTCTGACGTATCGAACGTCTGTGCGATACACTCGCGGCCATGGAGCTGGCGCTGCAAGGCTCGCTGTTCGAGCACGCGGAACGTCGCAGACTCGGCAATGGGGCCTGGGTGGAGCTGCGTTCCGGTTGGCTGCCCGACGCTGATTCGCTGTTCGAGGACCTGATGGACACCATCCCATGGCGCGCCGAGCAGCGCGAGATGTACGACCGGGTGGTCGACGTACCTCGGCTGGTCAGCTTTCACCATCTGGTCAACGAACCGGTGCCGCATCCCCGGCTCAAGCAGATCCGGCGCCGGCTCAACGACACCTACGGCGGTGAGCTCGGCGAACCGTTCACGACCGCCGGGCTGTGCATGTACCGCGACGGCAACGACAGCGTGGCATGGCATGGGGACACCATCGGCCGCGGGCGCACCGAGGACACCATGGTGGCCATCGTATGCCTCGGTGCGACAAGGGTTTTCGCGCTGCGCCCACGCGGTGGCGGGCATGCACTGCGGTTACAGCACCGGCACGGCGACCTGCTGGTCATGGGTGGCTCATGCCAGCGCACCTGGGAGCATTCGATACCGAAGACCAGCAGGCTGGTCGGTCCGCGGATCAGCATCCAGTTCCGGCCGCACGGCGTGCGCTGACCGGCGGATCAGCCCTTAACCGCGGCGACCGCGGCGGTCAGCAGGTCACGCGCCTTTCCGGTATCGACGGGCGTCACCGGCTTCTCGGGCAGCACCAGCGGGTTGGCGGTGACGATCACGAGGTAGGGCCCGAAGCTCGCCACGTAGTTGTACAGCTCGCCGGTCCGGGAATGCCCCTGAACCCAGGTCTGCACCACCCGGTGCGTGCCGAGAGTGGGTACGCCGTCGATCTTCGGCGCCTCGACCACGTCCACCTGCCCGCGCGAACCCGGTCCGGCGAACTTCACCTGCTTACACTCGTCACCGGGGTGGTTCACCGGGATCGGCTCGGAGGTTTCCACGGCGAGCACGATGAACCGCTGACCGGCCCCCTCGGCCACCGAGGCGGCCATATTGCCCTTGAGCCCGGGGGGAAAAGTCTGCCCTTCGGCGAATTTCGAGCAGTCAGCGGGCTCAAAGGCCATTCCTGGCGGGATCTTCTGTGGCGCAAGTATTTTCGGATCGATCCCCGTGGGCGCGATGTCCGTCACCTTGAACTCGGGCCCAAAATCCGTCTTCACCTGGGTCACGTTGGCGATGTCGGCATTGGGATACGCCTGCTTGTCCGAGTGACTGCAGGCCACCAAAGTGCAGGCACTGACGACGGTGCCTGCGATGACAGGTAGCACGTTCCGGTTCGGCATCGCTGCCAACTTACCGGGAGCTACCGGCTCAGCCACGCATCGCCGACACCGTTTTCACCAACAGGTCCGCAGCGAAGTCCGCGCCGAGTGGCGGGGACGGCGAGCCCGGGTCGGCGACGACGGTGACGAAGCAGTGAAACTCACCCAGATCGGCGGTGAACGTGTCGGCGTGCGAACGGGTTTCGTTGCCACCCTCGACGACGGTCGAGATCGCGGTCGTCATGCCGGTGGTGCGGGCATCGGGGATGGCTGGTGCGGCAACGGTCATCACCGTGCCGTTGCTGTGGCCGCCGCTGACAGACCACTCTTCGCACTGTTCGCCGAGAGCCGGATCCTGTTGCGCCGTTGTCCGCGCCACGACGGCATAGACGATTCCGCCCGGACCCGAACCCGACCAACCGCGTGCGGTGGCCGGATCCACCGCCGGTGCTGCCAACGCCGCGCACTGCGGCGGATCGGCCGTCCACTGTGAGCCGAATCCCCAAAGGGCCATCGGTGTGACGCGCTTGTCAATCGCGGCGATCTCATAGCCGGTGGGCAGATTCTGGCGCACTCGGTCGATCCTCGCCGGATTCATCATGGCCGGGCCGACGGTCGTTAACGACGTGGGCACCGTGCTCGGTGCAGGCGGTCCAGCACACGCCGTCACACCCCACGTCATGGCCAATGCGGCCGCCGCTTTCCGCACGACCACCTGTCTAGCACGACTGTCAACCGATTTTCAGTCGCCAATCATTTGACAACTGTTGGGATTCAGTGGAATTAAACTCCGGGACCCTCGGTTTGAACATGTAAACCCTCAATCGACGACAACACTCAGGAAGGCAAGACAGTGCATGGGTTGGCATATGCGACGATCGCCGGGGGCGCGCTGTCCGCGTTCACGCTCGGTCTCGCAGCGCCGGCAATGGCTTCACCATCGGGTGTGGGGTCAGCGCAGGACACCATGGCCGAGTTGGAGCACGACGGCTACCAGGTGGTGGTGACCGGACAGGGCGCCGCTCCGCTGGAGCGATGCACGGTGAATTCGGTGCAACCGTTACCCGTGATGAGACCGATGGTGCTGCTCACCGCCAGGTGCTGACGCCCATACGAGGCCAGGCCATGGGAGCGCAACTGGAATGTTTCTTGATTTCACAACGAGAAATCCTTGATAACGCAAGCGCAGCCCAGAAACTGCCACTCCGGCAAATGTCGAATGCTGCCGCGTGGCAAGCCGCTGTGTGTTCCAATCCGATTTCAACGGGCGACCACCGCGCGTGCCTGCCGAAACCGTGCCGACCAACCGATCGGAGACCTGATGACCTCGATTTCGCAGTCCCTGCGGTCTGGCGGCATCGCCATCGCCGCTGTCGCGCTCGCCATCTCGCTAGCCGGCTGCGGTTCCGGCAACAAGTCGCAGGACACCAGCAAGTCGACGTCTACTGAAAGCAGCACCGCGACAACGACGCCGGACAAGCAGGGCCCAAGCGGCGAACCGTCGCCAGCAGCCTCCGCTGGCCCCAACTACACCATCGTCGACTACATCCGGGACAACAATCTGGTCCAAACTGCGGTCCACCGCGGTGATCCGGGCACGCCGGCACTGGATCTGCCGGTTCCGCCCGGTTGGTCGCCGGCCGGTGACAAGACGCCGGAATGGGCTTGGGACGCGATCGTCTCCGACGACCCAGAGTTCGCGGCAGATCCGCCGTCGGTCATCGCACTGATGTCCAGGCTGACCGGCAACGTCGACCCCGCGAAGATCCTTGAGTACGCGCCGAACGAGATCAAAAACCTGCCCGGCTACGAGGCACTGGGCGACGGCTCCAGCAGCACCCTCGGCGGGTTCCAAGCGTTCCAGTTCGGCGGCGGCTACGTGCGCGAGGGCGTCAAGCGGGTGGTCGCCCAGAAGACCGTGGTGATCCCCGGCCAGGATGGCCTGTATGTGTTGCAGCTCAACGCAGATGGGCTTGAAGACCAGATGGGTGCGCTGCTCGATGCCACCGCCGTGATCGACGAGCAGACCACCATCACGCCCTGATCGCGACGGCTCGCCGCCGATTCAGCGGCGTCCCGCTACCGGAATCGGCCGTCATCACTGGCTCACCGCCCGGATGACCTGACATGTGGCGTCACGGATCTGCCCGATGAGCGTTGACGGGAACGGTAACGTATCCGGGGTCGGCACAACCACTTCGGTGCTCACCACACCCAGGTCGTCGCGATGCCAGTCGGCTCCGAGCCGGTCGAGTATGTGTCGCATGGCGTAGTTATCACTCAGCACGCGAGCGGTAAAGCGTTGAACACCAAGATATTCCGCCGACACCACCAGCGCGTACATCAGGAAGGTGCCGATGCCACGACCCTGATAGTCGTCACCGACGGTGAACGCCACCTCCGCCGTCGTCGAATCGTGTTCGTCCCGCACGAACCGAGCGTCGGCGATCACAGGACCGAGGGCCCCTTCGGTCATCACCCAGACGAAGTGATCGGCGTAATCCACCTCAAACAGATACTCCAACAGCGCCTTGGTCGGCTTGCGCACCGATTGGAACCGCCGGTAGAGGGTTTCGCCGGAGAACTCGACAGGCCCGTTCATGGTGCGTTCGACATCACCGGGCAGGACGGGGCGTAAATAGAACCAGTCCCCACTCCGCACCTGCACCGGGATCGGGGTGATGAACGCCGCCAGCCGCTGCCGCGCGATCCGCACCAGCTTGTCGAGCATGCCGGGAAGTTCGAGCAGGGTGGCGAACGCTTCCCTGTCCCCAACCCACCCGAGCAACGGCTCGGCGGCCAGGACCGTAGCGGTTCGCGGCGAGTCACGCAGCAGGGCGATTTCCCCGACGATCAGACCCGGACCGATCTGGACAACCGTCGTCGTCCCGTCATCACCGGTGTGAACGACATCTGTGTGCCCGACGCGGATCGCCAGGAAAGACACGGCACGCTCGCCCTGCCTCATCAGGACCTCACCGGGCACCGCCGCCAGCGGCCGCAACTGCGCGGCCAGCGGTATCAGATCCGCTGGCCGACAGTCGGAGAAGAACTCCAGGGCAGCCAGTTCGTCGGCGCGGACTCGGGTCAGTTCGGCCACGTCCCCTCCGGTTCCGAAGATGGCACCAGGCTACGACGGGATGCCCACACCCCGAGGGCGGACGCGGCAAAAACTGAAGGAGGCTCACGCGCCACGAGCCGATGAGATCAGTCCCCTTGGCGCACAGCCTTCTCGATGCGCGCACCCAGCTCGCTGTCAATGTTGCGCCAGTACTGCAGCGCTCGGTCGAGCACCTCACCGGTGACCGCCCCCAGCGCGCCGGCCACCTGACTCACGGCCGCATCCCGCTGTGCGTCGTCCCAGACCTGCCGCACCAAGGTGCCGGCCTGGCCGAAGTCGTCATCCTCCGCATGCAGTGCGTATGCCGCGCGCAACAGCTCGCCGTCAGCCTCCCAGCCGTCCTCGGCCGGGCCGGTATCGTCCGACCAGGGGCGCCCGATGCTGTTCGGCGCATATACCGCTGCCGCACCGCAGTGGTGGTAGGTCATCTGACCGTCGAATAGATAGGTGTTGACTGGCACGCCTGCACGTGGCTGGTTCACCGGTAGCTGGTGGAAGTTGGTACCGATCCGGTTCCGCTGGGCGTCTGCATAAGCGAAGGCCCGGCCGAGCAGCATCTTGTCCGGCGACAGTCCGGTACCGGGCACGGTGTTACCCGGCGAGAATGCGGCCTGTTCGATCTGGGCGAAGAAGTTCTCCGGGTTGCGGTTGAGCGTGTAGATGCCCAGCGGGATCAACGGGTAGTCGGCGTGCGGCCACACCTTGGTCAGATCGAACGGATTGAACCGGTAGTCGGCCGCTTCGGCGTAGGGCATCACCTGTACCGAGACCCGCCAACTCGGGTAGTCACCCCGGGCGATGGCGTCGAACAGATCCCGGCGGTGGAAGTCGGCATCTGCACCCGACAAGGCCGCGGCCTCGGCGTTGGTGAGGAACTCTTCGCCCTGATGGGTGTGGAAGTGATACTTGACCCAGAATTTCTCGCCTGCCGCGTTGACCCACATATAGGTGTGTGAGCCGTAGCCGTTCATATGCCGCCACGTCCTGGGCAGCCCGCGGCGGCCCATGAGATAGGTGACCTGGTGGGCGGATTCGGGGTTCAACGTCCAGAAGTCCCACTGCATCTGGGCCGAGCGCAACCCTGAATCCGGCAGACGTTTCTGGCTGCGGATGAAGTGTGGGAACTTGATCGGGTCGCGCAGGAAGAACACCGGGGTGTTGTTGCCGACAATGTCGTAGTTACCTTCGGACGTGTAGAACTTCATCGCGTAGCCACGGACGTCGCGCCACGTGTCCGGACTGCCTTGCTCGCCGGCGACGGTAGAGAAGCGGACCAGCAGGTCGGTGTTGGCACCCTTCTGGAACAGGGCGGCCTTGGTGTACTGCGAGACATCCTCGGTGACCTCGAGGACGCCGAAAGCGCCCGAACCCTTGGCGTGCGGGCTGCGCTCAGGCACACGTTCCCGGTTGAAATGCGCCATCTGCTCCAGGAAGTGCACATCGTGCAGCACAATCGGGCCGTTGGATCCGACGGTCAGTGAGTTGCGATCACTCGCGGCCGGAGCACCGGTGCCGGTGGTCGAGCCCGTGGATTCTGTTGCGGTCATGCGAATCTCCGATCAGTGGTGCTGTTACCGACTTGGCATTCGGGACACGTGCCCCAAAAAGTCACTTCGGCCTCGTCGATCACGAAGCCGATCTCGGCGTCGATGCGCAGGCACGGCGCGCTCGCAACAGCGCATTCGATGTCTACGATCGCGCCGCACTGACGGCACACCACGTGGTGGTGGTTGTCGTTGGTCTCAATTTCGTAGCGCGCGGGCGAGCCGGCCGGTTCGATCCGGCGCAGCAGACCCGCCTTCGTCAGCGCATACACCACGTTGTATCCGGCCTGTACCGACAGCGATCCGATGCGGTCACGCGCGCCGGCGATGATCTCGTCGACGGCGGCGTGTGGCGACTCACCCACCTCGGCGAGCACCGCGAGCCGCGCCTCGGTCACCCGCAACCCAGCCGCCCGCAACTCGTCCCGCCAAAGCGTCATACCGCGCCTCCCTCCCATCCGTGGGATCTGTTGTCTCCCAGACTCCGCCGTTTTCTTGCATAATGCAAGTCTTGTGCTATGCAAATCATTTGGTCCGCGGAAGTCGGACGGCCTCCAACTGCCGCGGGCGTGGGATACTTTCTGTCATGGCCACGGCGAATGAGGTTGCGTCAACGAAGACACCGGTCGACGAGCTCGTCGCATTCGAGGTCGCCACGCGGGACCTGGTAGGTGTGGCACTGCGCAGCGTCGAGCAACTCGAGGTTTCCCTACCGCAGTTCCGACTGCTGCTGACACTCTCCGAGATCGGCCGATCCACATCGTCGGACTGCGCACGGGCGCTCGGAGTCGCCGGCTCGTCGGTCACCCGCCTGGCCGACCGGCTCCACAGCTCCGGGCACCTGGTCCGCGGCACCGATCCGACCAACCGCAGCATCGTCACACTCGAGCTCACCACTCAGGGCCGCAAGCTGGTCAGGCGGGTCAGCACCCGGCGCCGTCGGGAGCTGACCCGCGTGCTCGACAGCATCGACGCCGACGAACGAGCCGCATGCGCGGCAGTGCTGCGCAAACTGCACGACCATTTCGGCGACGACTACGCCCGTGATCTCTACAACCCGATGCCGTGGTAAATCGACGGTTTCCCTAGATCACAGGCTCTCTCTGAATACATCGGGCAGACCCTGAATTCGGTTGTCGCTAGCCCTTGGCATGCGCGTCCAAGCGCATCGCTTTGAACACACCGCTGTGTTACCTTATTGAAAATCATTTTCAAGAAGGGGTGTTCATGGTGACACGGGGTATCGTCGCGATACTCACGACTGCGATGTTGTGTTCCGCGGTTGGATGTTCGTCTGACGGCGACACCGACGGCGGACACTCGGCGCAGCAGGTCAAGCCGGTTATCGTGACGAACTTCTATCCGATTCAGTGGCTGGCGACGGCACTCACCGGTGGTGACGCCGAGGTTGTCTCGCTCACTCCGGAGGGCACCGAGCCACACGATCTCGCCGTCGATGCGAACGGGCAGAAGGCTCTTGGCAGAGCTGATGTCGTGCTGTACCTGGGCGCCGATTTCCAGCCCGACGTCCAGCGGGCGGTCGCACAGCTCAGCCCGGATGTCACCACGCTGGACCTGCTCACCGCGCCCGGTGTCGAGCTGCTGACCGCCGACAATATCGGCAAGGAAGCCTTGGCCGGCAATAAGGATCCGCACGTGTGGTTGTCTCCGGCCGAGATGATCGCGATGGCCGACGCGGCGGCGGCCGCGATCATCTCCGGCGCCCCGCAATTACACGGTCGCATCGAGACGGCATTGCCGCAGGTACAACAGGCCTTGCGTGGCCTCGACACCGACTACCGCCATGGACTCACGGGGTGTGCCACACCGGTGCTGGTCACCAGCCATGCCGCCTTCGGGTATTTGGCCCACGAATACGGGCTTGAGCAGGTGCCGATCGCCGGAGTGACTCCCGAGGACGAACCCGACCCGCAGACGCTGCGTTCGATCGCCGAAGTGGCCCGGCAACGCCACGTCACGACGGTGTTCTTCGAGGACGCGTTGCCCAAGAACCTGTCTCAGACGGTTGCGGACGAGATCGGGGCGCAGGTCAGCCTGCTCTCGGCATTGGAGTTCGACCCTCGGGGCTCACTGGGCCCCGATCAGGATTACGTCACCGTGATGCGGGCAAACCTGGATCGTCTGGAGAAGGGCCTGCAATGCGCGGGCTCATAAACCTCGGTGGCGCAGCGGCTTTCCCACCAAGCTCAGAGCACATCACTCGGCTGAAGGACGTCGTGCGCGCGGTCGCACAGCTCGAGGCCGCGGCGCCCGTGCTGGTACAGCAGCTGGCGTGCGCCGAGCCGGGCTGTCCACCGGTGGAGACTGTCGTCGCCGTACTCGGTCCGCCGCGGCGGACCTGGAAGTTCCCCAAACCGACCATCGACATCTCGGCTGCGGAGTTGCGCGCCGAGCTCCTCAACCACCCCCACGGAGACGACCATGACTGACGACCGCGTGCCGGTAACGGTGATCACCGGGTTCCTCGGCGCGGGCAAGACCACTTTGCTCAATCGAATCCTCACCGAGCAGCACGGCAAACGGATCGCGGTGATCGAGAACGAATTCGGCGAGGTCGGCATCGACGACGCGCTCGTTCTCGACGCCGAAGAAGAAATCTTTGAGATGAACAACGGCTGCATCTGCTGCACGGTGCGTGGTGACCTCATCCGGATCCTCGGCGCGTTGATGCACCGCCGGGACCGCTTCGACCACATCCTCATCGAGACCACCGGATTGGCCGATCCGGCGCCGGTCGCCCAGACGTTCTTCGTCGACGACGAGATGCGCAGCCAGTTGCGGTTGGATGCGATCGTCACCGTGGTCGACGCCGCCCACGTACTCGACCATCTCGACGAGGACAAGCCTCAGGGTGTCGAGAATGAGGCGGTCGAGCAGGTGGCTTTCGCCGACCGGATGATCCTCAACAAGGTCGACCTGGTCTCCGCGGAGCATCTCGCCACCGTCGAGAACCGGTTGCGCGGCATTAACCGCGGCGCCGAGATCGTGCGGGCCCAGGATGCCAAGGTGGACCTCAACCGCATCCTTGACGTGGGTGCCTTCGACCTACAGCGAGTGCTTACCGACGACCCCGCTTTCCTGGAACAGGCCGACCACCAACACGACGTAACCGTGACGTCGGTCGGTATCCACATCGACGGTGAGGTCGATATCGACAAGCTCAACGCATGGCTGGGTGAACTCTTGGCGACAAAAGGGGTGGACATATTCCGCAGCAAGGGGATTCTCGCTCTGGACGAGGAGCCGCGGCAGTATGTCTTCCAAGGCGTACACATGCTTTTCAACGGCGATGTAGGCCGGCGCTGGCATGACGAAGAACCTCGCAGCAACCGGTTGGTGTTCATCGGTCGCAACCTGGACCGTGCCGAACTTGAGTCCAGTTTCCGGCAGTGCCTGGTGCCGGCGCGATGAACGCGACAGTCCTGCCGGCGTATTCGTGGCGGATCAACGTCGATGACGCGGTCGTGGCCCTGTCGGCGGCACCCGACGGCCGAGTCGCCGTTGCAGGCGCCGAAGGGTCTGTCGTGCTGCTCTCGGCACAAGGCATTGTCGAACGCCGACGAGATCTCTCGCTGGGCTGTTTGGCGGTGGAGTGGTCACCCGCCGGGGACCGGATCGCGGTCGGATCGATCCACGGTGTCGATATCCTCGACGCCGACGGCACGGTCATCGGCAGCCAGCGGCGCGGCTGGTGCGCATCGGTCGCGTGGAGCTTCGACGGATCCCGCCTGTCCGCCGGGGTGGGGCGCCGCGTGGTGATCTTCGACGCCAACGGCAACGAGCTGTTCAGCGCCGAACGCGACAGCACGGTGACCGCCGTCTCCTGGATCAACCGGCGCGTCGCGACCGCCGCATACGGCGGGGTGCACGTGTATCACACGTCCTCGGCCGGGCCATCGGACGTTCTGCCGTTCACCGGATCGCTTCTGGCCCTGGCCATCAGCCCGGATCGGCGGTGGGCAGCCAGCGGAAACCAGGACGCGACGCTACACGTATGGCGGATCGGCCGGAGCAACGACGAACTCGAAATGTCGGGCTACCCAACGAAAATCAGCACCCTCGAATTTTCGCCCGACTCCTCGTTGCTTGCCTCGGGCGGTGGAACGGATGTGACCGTCTGGGACTTCACTGGCCCCGGCCCGCGAGGCCGCACACCGCGGATTCTGCGGGCACACCACGACACCGTCACCGCCCTGGCGTGGTCTCCTCGCGGCGACTTGCTCGCGGCCGCCGCAGGCGACGGTCAAGTGGCGATATGGGAACCTCGCCGCGGTCTGCCGGGTTGCCCGCTGGCGGCACTGGACGCTCTCAGTGAACAGGCCCCGGCCACAGCGATCTGCTGGGACGCTACCGGCCGGTTGCTCGCCGGCTGGTCCGACGCCACCGTCGTCGCCCACATACCCGCCCCAACTCGATCGTGATGCCGCTGATCGAGACTCGGGCTCTCACCGTTACGTACGGTGAGCGACAAGCGCTGAAGCCTACCGACCTGACCGTCGCCCCCGGCGAATCCCTCGCCGTTGTGGGCCACAACGGCAGCGGCAAGTCCTCGCTGCTGCGGGCCCTGGCCGGCCTGGAGCCATCGGCGGGCGGTGAAGTCATCCTGCACGCCGAAGCTTGCCACCACCGGCGAACGACCATCGAAATCGCTTACGTACCACAACGATCACACGCCCGATGGGATCTGCCGTTCACCATCGGCGATGTCGTGGCGGCGGGACGTCCCCACCGATGGTGGTGGCAACGCCCCGGTCGGCGCGACCGTGACGCCGTCGCCGCGGCACTGGCGGCCGTCGACCTGTCGAACCTCGCGAAGCGGCCCGTCACCGAGCTGTCCGGCGGCCAGGCGCAACGGGTGCTGCTGGCCCGGGCACTGGTGCAACAGCCCGACATCATGATCTTGGACGAGCCGCTGACCGGGCTGGACCTCACCACCGCCGAGGCAGTAATGGAACTACTCGGAGCATTCACCCGCGCTGGCGGGGCGCTCGTGTGCGCGCTGCACGAGATTGATGTCGCGCGAACGTCGTTCACCAAGACGGTGGCCCTGGCACAGGGAACCGTGCTCGCCGGCGGTGTCACCGCGGAGGTGCTCAGCACTGAAGGTGTCGACCACATCTTCACCCGCCGGGCGACCGCGTGAACTGGTGGTCGTGGCTTGCCGACCCGTTCAGCTACGACTTCATGGTGCGTGCAACGATAGCCACCCTCGCGGTGTGCATCGCGGCACCGATGTGCGGAATATGGGCGCTGTCACGCCGGCTGGTGTACCTGACCGATGCGATGAGTCACGGCATCCTGGCAGGTGTGGCCGCTGCGTCGATCATCGGCGGCAGCCTCCTGCTGGGTGGACTGGTCGCCGCCGTGGCGATGGCATTGATCGTCTCGGTACTGGTCGTGCGGGCACATATACCCGAGGACGGGGCAATCGGCGTTGTCGGGCAAGGACTCTTTGCACTCGGCGTGATCGGAGTATCGCTGCAAAGTGATCCCCGGGCACTCGCCCACATCCTGTTCGGCAACCCGCTCACCGTCACCCGCACGGACGTGGTCATCGATGCCGCACTGGCACTGATTGTCGTACTCGCGGTCACCGCACTGCGACCGGTGCTGCTGGCCACCACATTTGACGCCGTGCATGCGCGGACCGTGGGCATCCGCGTCGGATTGGTCGACTCCACACTGCTGGTTATCCTGTCGCTGACCGTGGTCGCCGGAATGGTAACGGTCGGGGTGTTGATGGCGGTGACACTCGTCATCGCACCCGCGGTCACCGCACGGTTGCTCGCCCGGTCACTGGACACCATGCTGCTCATCGCGATCGGTTCAGGGGTCTGCGCCGGCACCGTCGGGCTGCTCGTCAGCTATCACGCCGGACTGCCCGCCGGCCCGACCGTGGCGATCACCGCCGTCGGTCTGGTCGTGATCGCGGCACTGTGGGTGCGCCCCGTGCGTGCCCTACACCGCACAGTGCTGCGGGGAAACAGCCACGATGGCGAGGTCGCGCAGCAGGGGTAGGACGGTGTCTATTCCCCGGTCGGCAAGTGGCCCCGCACATGGGCCCCACCAGCAGCTCACCTGATCGCCGGATCCTCGGCCGCATGAACCACCGCGGCGACCACGATACGGGCCAGATGATCGTCCACTAAGCGATACACCACTTCCCGCCCGGCACGTTCACCGGCGACAACCCTGGCGGCTTTGAGGATCCGCAGATGCTGACTCACCAGCGACTGCGGCGTTTGCAGCGCATCAACGAGCTCGTGCACACAACATGGGGATTCGTTGAGTTGCAACACAATTGCGATTCGCACGGGGGCCGCGATGGCGCGAAGCAACTCCCCCGCTGCGTTGATAGCAGCGCCCGACGGCGATACCGGTAGCGGCATGTGGCGCTGCAACACAATCCCCCTGTCGCCGCTGACACGATCCTCACCTGCATGCGGCTCACCGTCGCCAAGGTCAGTTGTCAACACGCAAGCCGAGCCATCTCCACCGCACGGAGGCTTCCCACTCACGCACCACACCAGTCGGCAACCCGTTAGGAATGATTACCATTATCATTAATAAATAGTAATCGAGATGCGGAGAACTTGTCGACGGGCGGCCGGCACTTATCACATCCCCAACGCAGGTCTACGCCGGTAACTCAGACGCCGCTAGCCAAAGAGTATGCGCCCCTATCGATATGGCGGCATGATGTCAGCAAGCTGCGGCGGCGCCGTTCAGACGCCTCGACATCGTGGACATACCCCGTACAGGTCCACGTGGTGGGTGACATCGGTGTAGTCGAATTCGCGGCTGAGCTGATGGGTTTGGTCCTCGAACGGTGCCGAAGTGAAGGCCTCTGCGCGCCCGCACTGGCGGCACAGCAGATAGTGGCGGTGCTCGCTGGTGGTGCGGAGTCGGTAGAGGAGCTCACCGTCCTCGGCACGCTGAGTCTCCGCGACTTTGTCCTCGACAAGGGTACGTAAGATGCGATACACCGTGGTCAGCCCGAATCGCTGTGACTGTTGTTGGCGCAATTGGCGGTAGAGTTGCTGCGCACTACGGAAGCTCTCGCTGCCGTCGAGGACGGCTAACACTGCGCGCTGTGCCGCGGTCCGTCGGCGTCGGCTCGGCGATCCGAGTTCAGGTGACGAGTGGGCGATCATGTGTTGTGCGACTCCCCGTTCCGAGTTTGCCTTCTCGGTCGCTAGCGTGGGGCCGCGGCTTCCCAAACCCCGTATTCCTCAAGGGTTTTTGAGTGCGTTTTCCAGGCGCGGCCGCCGTGAGCTGTGAGTGTCAGGATTCATCCCCGCCGTGGGCGCCGTCGCCAGATGCCGAACGGCCAGAGGCGGGGCATCCACCGCCTTCCATCCCGGCGGTACCCGGCGGCAGGCCTGCACGCTCATGTGCAGAGCCTTGCCCTAATGCTCGCTCAGCCTGAAACACCGCCAGAGCCACCAGTTCCCGCGCCTGATCATCAACGAGCTGATAGAACATGCGCGCCCCGTCTTGACGTACCCCGACCACGCGCCCCCACCGCAGCTTCGCTAGATGTTGCGAGGTCGTTGTCGGCGTCTTGCCCACCACCTCGGCAAGCCGATTGACCGACAACTCGCCGTAATCACGCAACGCCAAGATGATTCGAATCCGCGTCGGATCGGACAACAACCGCAGCACCTCTGCGGCCAGATCCACATACGCACTTTCGGGACCGAATCTACAGACCTTCGTATCTGCACACATACGAAGATTATAGGCTCTCGGGTTCAAGCTGCCAAGGGGCTCAACCTGTCACACGCGCCGGTGCGGATTCTTGTTCGGTCAGGTCCGTGACAGGTCGACATGTTCGTTGCCGCCGGCGGTCTGCTTCGTCGTCGTGACGTCGCGGCACTCGCCGTAGAGATCGATGCCTCGGGTCGCGACAGCCGAATTCTGCGGACGGAAGACGGCCGTTACACCGTTCTTCTTGAGCGCCGTGCTGTGCGTGTTGAACGCGGAATCGGTTGTCCAGCCACTGGCTTCAAGGCGCTGGATCATTTGAGCGTCTTCGGCATCTGCCGCTTCGAGGCTTGCCGCCAGCGGGTGCGCGATTCTCATCTTCCCTTGGAACGGTGCGTCTCCCTGGTCGTTGCAGGAACCGTGCCAGAACACGGCGTCAACAACTTGCAAGTCGACGGTGCCGACGATGTCCCTTGCGGCGTCGATGACTTGAGCCTTGGACTGCTCGGGGGTGATCGGATTCGATACGCCGTCGTTCATGATCCCGCTCACTACTCCACATCCTGAAACTAAAGCTGCCACCACGGCCGCGGCGACTAGTACTTTCGGCGTTGTCTGTGCATTGCGCATACGTATGTTTGGCATCTCAGATTCAGATCATCCCCACTACTGGTGTGTATGTCCGGACGTACCTGGACGGAAGAGCTCGGGATCGTTGGGCATGGTTAGCCCGGGCACCGGCAGAGGAATGTGGCCCACGACCGGGATGCGGTGCGGAGCCGTCATACCGTCGTGTGCGAGGGCGTCCCCATGCCCGGAGACGATGTCGCCCATGCTGAACAACGACTCGCTACCGGGCGTGTAGTACTGGCTGTGGTCGCCCAGTGGAAACGTCAGGCCCGGCACCTCCGCCTTGAACCGGGTGGACCCGTAACCGTCCATCGCGGGGTCGTCGCCGAGCGAGACAGTGAAATCAGTGCCCGGCACAGGAATCTGCGGGATGGAACCAAGTTTCGTGATCGGGTCGGTAGAAGCTGCCCCGACGTAGAGGTGCCCACCTTCGTTGAGGTGGAAGTCGGCGGCGCTGTGGGCCATATCGGTGCCGGGGCAGCCGACGAGCACCACATCGTCGGCGTGCATGCCATATCCTGCCGCGGCGTCGGACACGGTCGTCGATCCGTAGGAGTGCCCCAACACGGTCATATGCCCTTTGCCCTCGTGAGTAGCGTTGAGGCCGTTGACATCTGCGGCCAACATCTGACCGCCGTCGTGTGCCAGGGCCGTCGCCCCAATTCGCGGATCGATGGGCGAATCCGGCGCGTCGTAGCCCATCCACGCCATCACTGCCGTGTGATTGGTGCGATCAGCCGCGTTGGCCTCTTTGTAGAGCTCGACTGCGTCGTTACCGCCGAGCCAGCCGTTGGTCACGCTGTTTCCCGTGCCGGGCACGACAACTGCTGTGTTCGCGCTGTCATCCGGGTTGCCGATCGCAATCGCCGCCCGACCGTCACCTTTGAACGCCTCGGGTTCGTATACCTGCAGAAACGTTGGCGCACCGGTCCTTTCAGCGTCTGTCCGTAATGCCTCTTGAACCTTGAGTGCATTTTTATAGCGGTCCATCATCTGCCCGGCCATGCCATAGAGCTCCGGGTGAGCCAGGACCTCCTCTTTCGTCACTCCGCGGGACGCGGCGACCTGAGCAGGGCGATCGAGATCCTGTTGAAGGATGACCTTGTTGGCCGTATCGCGGTCGGCGACGGGAATGCCGTTGAGGTTGCCCAACTTGTTGGGCCACTTGTCCAGGAGCTCGCGCTGCTTATCCGGAGGCAGCGACTTCCACCACTTGTTGACCTCTTCCGGACTTTTGCCCACGGGAATCTCTGCCCCGGTGTCATATGGCAGCGGCGCTTGCGGGAGATCTCCGATCCCGAACTTCTGCGGTTTGGCGTCCAACCCCGCGACCGCGGTACGCAGATTCTGGCTGAGCTGCCGGTCGGTCGTGTCGAAGTCCGCCAGGTAGGTCTTGAGGGTCAAAGAGTTTGTGGCCGCCAACTGTTGCAGCTGCATGGCGTTGGTCGGGCTGAGTTTGGCGTATTGATCCAAGGGACTTCCCGGCCGCACCGAGACCGAGCCGTCGGTGGCAACCTGCCAGCCCTGGCCCTTCAACTGATCGACTGCCTGTAGCAGACCGGTTCGGGTCTGGCTGAGTTTGGTACCGCCGTCTTGCAGAACAGGTTGAGCCCGGGTCAGCGCAGCGTGAACCTGTTGCATACGCGCCAGGGTGGGTTCTGCTTTAGCGGTCGCAGCTTCAGACGCAGTGCCGTGCCAGTTCGACCGCAACCCATTGATGGTCGCGCGCTGGTTGTCGATCTGCGATGCCAAACCAGAGGCCTTGTTGGCGATTTCGGCCGCCGATACGGTCAGCGACTCGGGACGTGAGGCTTCCACCTGCGGAATCGTTACCGGGACGACGGGGGAGCCAACGCTGAACGTGGACGATGTTGCGACCGGCCGGGTTGTCACGGAGCGAACTTGTGTAGGCGGCGGCCGAGTTCCTCATCCATCCGGTGGTAGCGATCGGCAGCGGTCGACAACTTCGTTGAATGGCTCGTCAGCTCTTCGTGCACGTTGTTCAGCGCGGCGTCGACGGTCGAGCCTGCGAACTGACATGCGGACTCGCTGAACAGACCGGAAACACCCGTGCCTGCGCTGGTCATCGATTCGCCTATGCCCATGTCTGAGACAAACTGGCCCACGTCGGTCTGTGCTCGCGCCGCGTTGCGAAGCGAATCCGGATTGACACGCAACGTCCCACCCATGGAAAGAAAGTCTACGACTGCCAGCAACCGCGACATCACACCATCTTGCGGGGCTGCTGCCGACTGGCACTTCTGGGTAGTTAGCTAACTCATTGAGTGCCGACTACCTGTATGGATTCTGGTGGAGCTAAGGGGAATCGAACCCCTGACCTACTCGATGCGAACGAACCTACTGAGGTTCCCCTGAAAAAGTGGACGCGGTTAGCTTGCTTCCAGGGTGGCATTCAGTGTGCGTTCGTAGGCGATGGGTGAACACATTCCGATCGATGAATGCCTGCGTCGATGATTGTAGAAGATCATCCAATTCTCAACTGCTGCAATCAATTCAGCTTTCGTAGCGAAAGTATGCCGGTAGTAGTATTCGTGCTTGAACGTCGACCACAGCGACTCGGCGCCGGCGTTGTCCCAACAGATCCCGGCGGCCCCCATGGAGCGGCGCAACCCATGAGTGACCGCGGCAGCGGCCATAGCCTGGGAGGTGTACTGGGTACCTCGGTCCGAATGCAGAATGACGCCCTTGACCCGACCACCTCGAATTCACGCCCGAGGACCTGAGCGAGATCGACCGTTTCGCTTCAGATTCCGGCATTGACCTATGGGGGGGGGAGCTCCGACCTGTAGTCGGATACCGGCGAACACTCTACGAGCTCCGGCCGCTACGACATCGCCAAATCCAACTCGCCGCGCAGTCGGCCGCTCGGTCACCACCGGTTCGGTAGATCGACGCGAGGTCGCCTCGTCCGGTTCGCGCAAACGCTGTCAATCGACCCTAATCGGGATAGTCCATCGGGACGCCCAGCGTGTTGAGCGTCATCGCCAGCGCATCGTATTGGCCTACCAGCGTGACGAACTCGATCAGTTGGCGGCGGTCCAGGTGGCCGGCCAGCAACCGCCAACCCGCGTCCGACAACGTGCGTGCGGCGATGAGTTCGTCGACTCCGACCAACAGCGCCCGGTGCCGCGGCGAAGGCTCCACGGAGTTGGGCCAGGCGACGATCGCGGCCTGGGTGCCTGCGTCGACGCCGCGCCGCAGCCCGAGCCTGCGGTGCTGCTGCAACTCGTACTCACAGGCGCGCAAGTGTCCGACGCGCAGGATGACTACTTCTATATCGCGTTTGGGGAGGCGTCCGCGGTACAACAGCGTGCCGTTGAACGGCGCCCAGGACCAGAACAGCCGCTTGTGCTGAGCCAGCACCGTGAACAGGTGGAGTTCCGGCACGCCCCAGACTCGAGCGGACAGCTTGCAGAACAGCCACCCGAAGAAACCGAGTTGACGCCGGTCGCCCGGCGGAATGCGCGGTGACGTCACCGCGGGCAGCGGACCGGTCCGATCCGCCGGTAATCGTTCCCACGACGTCATGGTCCGCCTTCTTCAGTAGTACAGATCCTGCCGATGTGGACGGCAAGGCCATTACACATCGGTTCAGCTGCGTGCCGGACGCCGATCCCCGCCACCAGCCGCACCTGCCTTGGTCGCCGTGCCCCTGGGAACGTGACCTCGGCCCGAAAGCTTCTCGGCCCGCCACTGGTCGGCCACCACGGTACCCCCCACTAAGTGTCGTCCCACTCGGGTTGACCCAAGGGCGGCTACGGGCCGACGACGCGCAACCGGTCACCCACCTCCATGGATAGGGCAACCGCGCCTGGCGCGACAGCTGATCAGCCCGGGCCAGCAGGCCTGTCCAGCTCCCGGGAGGCGTTCTTTCGCGCGTCAGATAAGCTGGCGGAAACCGTGCGAGACGTTTTCGCGCGACCCAGGGGCTGGAACCAAAGGCTGGCCGTTCAGCCAGACCGGCGTGGTGTCCGGCCCACTGGATACATCCAAATGTGAAGGACCATCCTGTGGCGGAACCCATGGTCACGCCGGTTGCCGTCATCGGAATGGCCTGCCGGCTGCCCGGCGGTATCGACTCCCCGGAGTTGCTGTGGGAGGCGTTGATACGGGGTGACGATCTCGTCACCGAGGTCCCAGCGGACCGCTGGAATGCCGACGAGTACTTCGACGCCGAGCGTGGTGTGCCGGGCCGCTCGGT
Organism: Mycobacterium sp. 155; assembly: GCF_000373905.1. NCBI lineage: Bacteria > Bacillati > Actinomycetota > Actinomycetes > Mycobacteriales > Mycobacteriaceae > Mycobacterium > Mycobacterium sp. 155. Next base: position 109,404 of record NZ_KB892705.1, on the reverse strand, counting down.
GTCGAGGTGGGGCGCGTTTCTAGACGATATTGGCGGTTTCGACGCCCCGTTCTTCGGGCTCAACGAGAACAAGGCCGCGGCGATGGATCCGCAGCACCGCCTCCTGCTGGAGACCTCGTGGGAGGCCATCGAACAGGCCGGGATGGCACCGACATCGTTGGCCGGGACCGCCACGGGGGTGTACCTAGGCTTGTCCCATGACGACCACACCTCCATAGCGCTCGACGCGGATGCGTACGGGTACACGGAGACCGCCGCGTGTATGGCATCCGGTCGGGTCGCCTACACGCTGGCCGTGCACGGTCCAGCGTTGACGTTCGACACGGCGTGTTCGTCGGGGCTGCTTGCCGTGCACATGGCTTGTCGCAGCTTGGACGGGGGTGAAAGCGACCTCGCACTGGCCGGCGGCTGCATGGTAATGAGGGAGCCTCGAAAGAACAGCTGGGCGTCGGCGCAGGGCATGCTTTCTCCGACCGGACGGTGCCGGGCGTTCGACGAGGCGGCCGACGGGTTCGTCCGCTCCGAGGGTTGCGCCGTGGTGCTGCTCAAGCGGTTGCCGGACGCACTGCGGGACGGTGACGACATTCTCGCCGTGGTCCGCGGCACGGCCGCCAATTCAGATGGCCGGACCAGGAACATCGCGACGCCGTCATTCGATGCCCAGGTGGCGGCTTGCCGGGCGGCGCTGGCCGCGAGCGGCGTCGATGCCGACACGATCGGCGCGGTGGAAGCACATGGCACCGGCACTCCGGTCGGCGATCCGATCGAGTTCGCGAGCCTCGCCCAGTCCTACGGGCGCAGCGGTGAAGTCCTGCTCGGCTCGGCGAAGTCGAACTTCGGCCACACCGAGTCCGCGGCGGGCGCCCTTGGGTTCATCAAGGCGGTCCTCGAGCTGCAGCACGGTGTTGTTCCGCCGATGGTGCACTTCAACCGCCTGCCCGATGCGCTTGCGCAGATCGAGACCGGTTTGACCGTGCCGCGGGAGACCACGCCGTGGCCCGACGGTCACGCCGGACCGCGCCGGATCGCGGTGTCGTCCTACGGGATTTCCGGCACCAATGTGCATGCCATCGTCGAGCAGGCGCCAGCGACCCGATCATGCCGATCCCCACGCCAAGACGCCGATGACGCGATCGTGCGTCCCATGCTGATCCCGCTGTCCTCGACTTCGGCCGACGAACTGCGGCGTACGTGCGGCCGACTGGCCGACTGGCTGGAACGGCGCGCGGAATCGGTTGGGCTGGAAGACCTGGGCTACACCCTGGCTCGTCGGCGCGGGTATCGCACGGTACGCACTTCGGTGATCGCGGGCGACATCAAGGAGCTGTGTGCCGCCCTGCGGGACGTCGCTGTCGGCGACGCGCAGTACCCGGCCCAGGTCGGACAGGATGACCGCGGCCCGGTATGGGTGTTCTCCGGACAGGGTTCGCAGTGGGCCGGCATGGGTGCAACCCTCATGGAAACGGAACCAGTGTTCGCCGACACCGTCGCGAGCATCGAGCCGCTGATCGTGCGGGAGTCCGGGTTCTCAGTGACCGAGGCGATGTCGGCATCCGAGACGGTGACCGGCATCGACCGGGTTCAGCCGACCCTGTTCGCCATGCAGGTCGCCCTGGCTGCGACGATGGCATCCCACGGGGTGCGGCCCGGCGCAGTCATCGGGCACTCCATGGGCGAGGTCGCCGCAGCCGTCGTCGCGGGATCGCTTTCGCTGCAGGACGGCGTGCGGGTGATCTGCCGCCGCTCCAAGCTTTTGGCTCGCCTGTCCGGGTCCGGGGCGATGGCTTCGGTGGAGCTGTCCGAGCAACGCGTCCGCGACGAACTGGCCAGCCGCGGTATCGACGACGTCGTTGTGGCCGTGGTGGCGTCCCCGCAGACGACTGTGATCGGCGGCGAAACCCAGACCATCCGCAAGCTCGTCGCGGCCTGGGAGCAGCGCGAGGTGATGGCACGCGAAGTAGCCGTCGATGTCGCTTCCCACTCCCCTCAGGTGGACCCGATCCTGGCGGACCTGGCCGACTCATTGGCCGATCTCGCCCCGGGGAAACCGGCGATTCCCTTCTATTCTTCGACCCAGGACGACCCGCGCGCGTTAGCCGCATGCGATCCGGCTTACTGGGTCGACAACCTACGTCAGGTGGTCCGGTTCTCCGCCGCGGTGCAGGCAGCGTTGGAGGACGGCCATCGGGTCTTCGCAGAGTTGGCTCCGCACCCGCTGCTGACCCGCGCCGTCGAACAGACCGCCGAGAAGATGGAGACCCCGGCAGCTGCGCTGACCAGCATGCGGCGCGACCAGCCGTCGCCGCACGGCTTGCTCGGCTTCGTCTCCGATCTGCACAGCGCCGGTGCAGCGGTGGACTTCTCCGTGCCGTATCCCGACGGGCGACTGGTGGACGCGCCGCTGGCGACGTGGACCCACCGCCATCTACTGCTCTCCCGCGCGGGCGGCGCCGGCTGGGGTGGGCACGCGCAGGGCCACCTGGTCGCGGTCCATCCCCTGCTAGGGGCGCATGTTCGGCTGTTGGAGGAACCCGAACGGCACGCCTGGCAGGCCGACGTCGGCACCGCCGCGCTGCCGTGGCTGGGCGACCATCAGGTGCACGATGTTTCTGCGCTGCCGGGAGCTGCCTACTGTGAGATGGCTTTGGCGGCCGGGGAAAGGCTGTTCCCCACGGGTTCCGAGGTGCGCGACGTCCAGTTCGAAGAGCTCCTGTTGCTCGACGTCCACACCGAGGTCGCTGCCGTCGCGTCGATCGATGCGCCCGGCGTCGCGGCGTTCACCGTGCAGACCGATGATGCCGGGGAACGGGTCCGGCGCGCGGTCGCGGTCCTCTACGCAACCGAGGAAGGCCTCCCGCCGGGCTGCCGCGATCTCGACGATCTGCTGGCCGCGCACCCGGGCACCGTCAGTGGCGAGGAGCTCCGGCAGTCATTGGCCGCGCGGGGCATCGAGTTCGGTCCCGCCTTCACCGGTCTGGCCCGCGTGCATACCGCGGAAGGCGGCGCCACGCTGCTGGCCGAGATCGGGGCGCCTGCCGGTATCCGGGCCGGGCAGTCCGGCTACTGCATCCACCCCGCAGTGCTGGATGCCTGCTTTCAATCCGTCGGCGCACACCTGCTGGTCGGCGGCCGGCGAGACAGTGGTGGTCTGCTGTTGCCCTTGAGTGTCGGCCGGCTGCGCCGCTTCGGGGCGGGTCGTGATGCCCGCTACTGCCATGTCACCGTCACCAAAGCCGACGCTACGGTAATCGAAGCCGACCTCGAGGTGCTCGACGGAAACGGTGGGGTGATCCTTGAAATCAGCCGACTCCGGTTGGGCAGCGGCGCCACCAAGGCCGGCGAACGTGAACGCCTTCTCGCCGACCGGCTGCTGACGGTCGAGTGGGAGCAGCGACAACCACCGACCGCCTCGGTCAACGGGGCCTCGGCCGGGCGTTGGCTGCTGATCAGCTCGGATGACACCGATGACCTTCCGGCCCACCTGACCGATGCACTGGTGGCCGGCGGTGCCCAGTGCCGGACGGCGGCCTCGGTCGCCGACGCCGACGGCCTGACCGGCGTGGTGATCGTGACAGCACCGGCAGGCGACGATCCAACCGAGGCCTGCCTCACGCGCGGCCGCGAACTCGTTCGGCAGATCGTCGACATCGCCGGCGAACTCTCGAACACCGACTCGCAGCCGCCGCGCCTCTACGTCGTCACCCGCAACTCGCAGGCCGTGGCGAGCCACGATCGGGTCAACCTGGACCAAGGTGGCGTGCGTGGGCTGGTGCGGGTGATCGGTGCCGAGCAGGCGCCCCTGCGACCGAGCCAGATCGACGTCGACTCCCTCACCACCGCCGACCAGCTCGCACAGGAATTACTGAGCGGCTCGGATGAGGACGAAACGGCCTGGCGGGAGGGGTCGTGGTACGCGGCGCGGCTGCGTCGGACTCCGTTGCGAGCCGAGGAGCGGCGGACCATTCTCGCCGACCCCGGATCCGACGGCATGCGACTGCAGATCCGCACCCCCGGTGATCTGCAGACCCTGGAGGTGGTCGCAGCCGAGCGGCCGACACCCGCGGCCGGACAGGTCGAGGTCGCGGTCGGCGCCTCCAGCATCAACTTCGCCGATGTGCTGGCCGCCTTCGGCCGCTACCCGACATTCGACGGCACGCAACCGCAACTCGGCCTGGATTTCGCGGGTGTGGTCACCGCCATCGGGCCTGGGGTCACCGAGCACCGGGTCGGCGACAAAGTCGGCGGTTTTGGCGCAGGCGGATGCTGGGGCACGTACGTCACGTGCGACGCACGACTGGTCGCGCCATTGCCGGCCGGCCTGACGGCCGAGGCGGCCGCCGCGGTGTCCACCGGGTACGGCACCGCGTGGTACGGGTTGTGCGACCTTGCGCGGATCGGTGCAGACGACCGGGTGCTCATCCACTCCGCGACAGGCGGTGTCGGTCAGGCGGCGATTGCGATCGCTCGGCATGCCGGCGCCGAGATCTTCGCAACGGCAGGCAGCCCAGCGCGGCGGCAATTGCTCCGAGACATGGGAATCGAGCACGTATACGACTCGCGTTCAACTAGTTTCGCCGACGAGATCCGCCGCGACACCGACGGCTACGGCGTCGATGTGGTGCTCAACTCGTTGATCGGGCCGGCCCAGCGCGCCGGACTCGAGTTGCTGGCCTTCGGCGGGCGCTTCGTCGAGATCGGCAAACGCGATGTCTACGAGCACACCCGCGTCGATCTGTACCCGTTCCGGCGGAACCTGACGTTCTACTACGCCGATCTGGCACTGATGACCACCAACGCCCCCAAAAGCATTGGGGCACTGCTGCGCAAGGTCTACGAGTTGGTCGGCAGCGGCGTGCTGCCGGTGCCCGAGCACACGGTTCATCCGCTGGCCGAAGCCGCCACCGCGATCAGGGCAATCAGCGCCGCCGAACACACCGGCAAACTCGTCCTCTCGGTGCCGAGGAATGGAGCCACCCGGGTGGCCGTGCCGCCGAATCGGGCACCGGTCTTCCGCAGCGACGGCTCCTACCTCGTGACCGGTGGGGTGGGCGGCCTAGGGCTGTTCCTAGCCGCGGTGATGGCGTCGGGAGGATGCGGACGAATCGTCCTGACCTCTCGATCTCAACCGAATGCACAGGCGCAGAAGACGATTGCAGCATTACGCAGTAAGGGTACCGACGTCGTGGTGGAGTGCGGCAACATCGCCGACCCGGCCACCGCGGAGCGACTCGTCAACGCCGCCACGGCCACCGGGCTGCCATTGCGCGGCGTTCTGCATGCCGCGGCCGTCGTCGACGACGCAACCCTGGACAACATCACCGACGAGCTCCTAGAGCGGGACTGGGCACCCAAGGTTCGCGGCGCGTGGCATCTGCATCAGGCGGCCGCCTCTCAGCCGCTTGACTGGTTCTGCAACTTCTCCTCAGCCGCGGTGCTGCTTGGCTCGCCGGGACAGGGCGCGTATGCGGCGGCCAACAGCTGGCTGGACGCTTTCACGGCATGGCAACGCAGCCAAGGTATTCCGGCCAGCGCGATCGCCTGGGGCGCCTGGGCCGACATCGGCCGTGGCGCCGCGGTGGCACAACGCGGTGACGTGACGATGATCAGTCCGGAAGACGGTGGATACGCGTTCCGGGCGCTACTGCGCTACGACCGGGGATACACCGGGTACCTGCCCCTGACCGGCATGCCGTTGTTGGTGGCGCTGGCCGCGCGCAGCCCGTTCGCCGAGGCATTCCGCGACGCCGACGGCGACCACGCGGCCAGTGCCGCAACCGTGTTGACCGAACTCGCCGGGCTGACCCAGGACGAGTGGCCGAACCGGTTGCGCCGCCTGGTCACCGACCAGGTCGGCCTCATCCTGCGGCGGGCGGTCGATCCCGATCGTTCGTTCGCCGAGCACGGTTTGGATTCCCTTGGCACGCTGGAGTTGCGCACCCACATCGAGACGCAGACGGGTATCCGTCTGGCGCCCAAGACCATCGTCACCTACAGCACACCGCGGGCGCTGGCGGGGCATCTGACCGACACCCTGGAGGCAAGCTCCGGGTAGCCGGGCGGCTGCCCGGCTTCAGCCAAGCAGCCGCCCGGACACCGCGATCGCCGCTCGCCTTGGCAGCACCCGCGTAAGCACGCGCGCGACGAAGGCATTGGCGACGCCGTCCACGAAGCTGGGTTTGCCGCTGGACAGCGCACGCATCGTGGCGTCGACGAGCTGCTGCGGAGTTCGGGTGAGCCCCAAGGCCTTCGAACGTGCCGCACCCCGAGCCGCGGTCTCGCCTGCCAGCTCGAAGAACGGGGTATCCGTCAACCCCGGGCACACTGCCAGGACACGAACGCCGTGTCTGCGCTCCTCTGCCCAGACCGCCTCGGTGAACGACAACACGAAGGCCTTCGTCGCGCCGTAAACCGCCATCTTCGGCAACGGCTGAAACGCCGCGGTCGACGCCACGTTGATGATCGTTCCCGCACCCCTGGCCCGCATCTGAGGCAGGTAGCGGGCGGTCGTCCCGACCAACGTTCGGCAATTGAGCTCGACCGCCTCCTCGAGGCGCTGCGGATCGGCATCGGCGACGTCACTGTGGGTGCCGAAGCCGGCATTGTTGACCAGTACCGCGATCTCGAGACCCAGGCGATCCGTCTGCTGCCACAGCTCGCCCGCAGCGGCCGGGAGCGACAGATCCATCGCCAGCACGGTTACCTCGACGCCGTGTGCCTCGCGCAGTCGAGCGGCGAGATCATCGAGCCTGTCCGCACTGCGAGCAACGACGACGAGGTCGTGGCCCCGTGCGGCGAACTGCCTGGCGAACTCCGCGCCGATCCCGGTCGACGCCCCGGTGATCAAGGCAACCATCACCCAACTCCACTTGCCTCGACGTTGAATGGCCAGCACGTATCATCGCATGCGTGCGAAGTCCACAACGAGTAAGCGGACTCGACGCCAGCTTTTTCTCCCTCGAGACCGCAACACAGCCGCTGCAAGTGTTTTCGGTCTTCGAACTAGACACCTCGACGATTCCAGGCGGCTACAGCTACGACTGCTTCCGAGCCGCCCTGGCGACGCGGCTGCGGGCGATACCGGTGTTCCGGGAGAAGGTGTCCGACAACGCCCTGAACCTCGATTTTCCCGCCTGGGTGCAAGACACCGACTTCGACATCGACCGTCACGTGCATCGGATCGGTGTCCCGGCGCCAGGGGGCCGGGCCGAGTTCGAGGAGCTGTGCGGGTACCTCGCCACGTTGCGGCTCGATCATGGCCGGCCGCTGTGGGCCATGTGGGTGATCGAGGGCCGAGACGACGGACGGCTGGCCGTTCTGCTGATGCTCCACCATGCGATAGCCGACGGCTTGACCCTTGCCGACATCATCGGGCAGCTGTGCAGTACCGAACCCGACCCGCCGCCACCGGCCTTTGTCGAGGCAGCGCCGGCCGCCGGCCCGTTGCGAATCGCCGTCACCGGTCTGGCCGGGTTCGCACGCCGCCCCTGGTACCTGCTGAAATTGTTGCCCGCGAGCATCACCGCGGTGATCGACACCATTCGGCGTGCGGCTACCGGCCGCGCGATGGCGGCTCCGTTCACCGCCCCACGCACCGTGCTCAATGGGAAGCTCACCTCCGATCGCAAGCTTGCCTTCGCCCAGCTGGATCTTGCTGACGTCAAAAAGGTCGCGAACCACTTCGGGGTCAAGATCAACGACGTGGTGATGGCGATCGTCGGCGGGCAGGCTCGCGAGTTGTTTCTCAACCGGGGCGAATTGCCGAAGGCCTCGCTGGTGGCGCTGGTGCCGGTGTCGGCGCACGGCCCCTCCGATCGCACAGGGCGAAACCAGGTGTCGGGCATGTACCCCAAGCTGCAGACGCAGATCACTGACCCCGTGGAACGACTGAAATCCATCGCCGTAGCCAATGTCATTGCCAAGGAACACAGTTCGGCAATCGGCGTGACGCTGTTGCAAGACTGGGGCGATGTCATCGGCCCAGTACTTCTTGGCATCGCCAAGCGGGTGTACGCGTGGCTCACCCAGTTACGTCCGATGTACAACATCGTGGTGTCCAACGTGCCCGGTCCACACGCACCTTATCTTCTTGGCGCTGAGGTTTCGGCGCTGTATGCGTGCGGTCCGGTGATGCACGGGGCGGGGCTCAACGTCACGCTGTGGTCGGCCAACGGGACGCTGTACATCGCAGTGCTCTCCTGCCCGGCACTCCTGCTGGACCCACGCACCTTGGCTGACGGTTTCGCCGCCGGATTAACCGAGATGTTGGACCAAATCAGCTAAACCACAATGGCGTTCGCGATCTACTCGGTGACCCAGCCGTATCTGGACGGCACGCCGACCAACAGGTCGTGGATCTCGCCGACGTAATGACCAGGGCTGGGCCCATGGCTGTGATAGGTGATCACCAACCGACCGTCATACGTTGCGACGGAATACATGTCGATCCCCACCGAGGTCGAGGCGAACAGCACTTCGGCGTCATACTCCTCGACCGTGAGATCGGGCGGCGTGCGAACCGACGGCAATTCCCCGCCATCGGTGGCCATCACCACATCGGGCAACCCGGGCGGGTTGCCCTGGTATTGCTGACTGAAGTGCAGAAACGACTGCTGAATCACACCTTCGGTCAGATCAGCGCGAAACGCCTCGACGATGTCGCGGGCCAGGTCTATCAGGTCGGTGCGTGCGTTGATCTCGGCCAGGTACATAGCCATGCCTACCGGATTGGTCGCCTCGGTCGCACCAACCGCTGGGGTCAGGTAGAAGCGCAGATCGACCGGATACATGTAGGGGATCGGAATGTGCGGGCTATCGCGTATCTTCCACTCGGCCAACAGGATCGAAGCGGCCACCAGGGAGTTGAGACTGACCCGTTCGGCGGCGGAGATGGCGACCAGATCCTGGGTTTCCTGGCGGGAGAGCCGGCAGGTGGCCGAGGGCACCCGAACCGACTGAGGACCGACGCGTCCCGCGTTTCGATGTGAGGCCGGCAGGTCGTAGACGAACATTGCGGGCAGGTAGCGCTCCAGCCCGAACCGTGCAAGTTTGCCGATGCCCCGAGCCGCGAGCACACCCTCCAACGAGTCGGGAACGGGTTCGGACTTGACCGGCCCGATATCGGCGCCTTCGACAATGTCGGTGTACCAACCCAACAACTTCTCCAGTAGCGCGAACTGATGATGCGCATCGCCAAGGGCATGATGTGTGTAGAGCGTGAGTTCGGACCGTTCTGAACCCAGTCGCAGCCGCAGGTTCACCAGTGCCTGGGACTGATCTGGCAGGCGCTGCGGCGACGTCTCCCCGATCTTCTCCAGCCAGATCCCCGCATGCTCGTATTCGTCGACCATGATCTGATGCCTGCCATCGGTGCCGGGATGTTCCAGGTGTCCGGCATGCGCGGGATGCACCCGCATCAACGTGTCGAACGCCTGCGAAATCGCGCCCACATCCACCGGTCCGCGCAACGTAAGGGTGATGCCGATGAAGTTCTCGGCCTGTGCGTAGAACTCTTCGCTGGGCGTCAGATCGCGGATCGGCGTTGAACCGAACACTGTGCACTCTTTCTCTTGGGATCGCCTGGTCTCTTGGTATCGCCTGGTCTCTTGGTATCGCTTTGTCGATATCGCATTGGTCTAGCGGCTGGTACTGGCTCTGCGGTAGCCCCGCACGATCGGCCACAGGCACACCAAGAAGATCGCGGCGCACCACACCAGCGCACTGATCAGCGGCCACAGCACCGGCCCACCCACCGACAGTCCCCGCATCGCATCGACTGCCGGTGACATCGGCTGATGCCGGACTACCGGCTGAACCCAGTCCGGGTAACGCTCCACCGGGACGAACCCGGTACAGAAGGTGGCACCCAAGATGATCACGGGTTGCATCGCCTCCACCATCACGGCTTTACGTGAATACAGCGCGATCGTGGTGGCCAGCGCGGCGAAGGCGACGCCAAAGATCACCGGGACGGCCACCCACAGCACTGCGGCGCCAACCCCTTGGTGGAAGCGGAATCCCAGAGCGATTCCCGCACAAAGGATCACCAGCGTCGTGAAGAGCAGACGTATCACCTCGGCGGCCAGCCGCGACAGCAGTCCGGCGGCGCGATGGATGGGCAGCGCCCACATCCGGGAAAGAAACCCGTCAAGACGTTCGGCGTTGACGCCGACCATTCCCGTGGTCGACCCTGTCATCGTCGCCACCACGGCGACCAGTGGCACGCTGCGGTAGAGCGCATTCTCGCCCGTGATCGTCGTGATCGAGTCGCCGAAGACAACCTTGAGGGTGAGCAGGAAGGCCACTGGCAACAGCAGAGCGTGAACAAGCGTCATGGGGGTACGAGCCGACCGGATCAGCAGCCGCTGGGTCAGCACCGCGGTTTGCGACGCCAGGCTCAGCGAACGGCGGTGCGCATCAACGGCATCAACGCTGGTGCTGACGAGAACGGCCATCAGGTTCTCCGCCGGTAAACCACGACAGCCCAAGGCAGGGTCACTGCGATGATGCCGACCACCCAGGCCAGTGCCGGAGCGATGACCGACCAGCTGACCGGTGGTACACCGTCAGCGGAGTCACCGGCCAGTGCCTGCATGGCGTAGACGAGCCGGGAGATCGGCTGATTGTCGACGATCGGCCGAACCCACTCGGGAAACCGATGCAGCGGCTGGATTCCCACCGACAGGAAACCGAATATCAACTGCGGCAACAACAACCATTGTGCGGTCGCGGCTGGGTCGCGCGATTTGGTGCCGAGAGTATCGCCCACGAGCGCCAGAGCCAGCCCGGTGAGCATCACCAGCAGACAGAACACCACGACACAAATGGGCCCACGGTGAAATCGAAAGCCGATCACATATCCACATGCCAGCGCCACGACCAGTCCGATCACGCAGCGGTAGACGCTTGCTGCGATCCGGGCCGCCAACGGGGTCAGCGGCGAGATCGGCAACGCCTGGAAACGTCGGTTGATCCCCTGTACCGAATCGGTCGCAGCCCGAAAAGCAGTGGAGATCGACGCGAACGCGACGGCTTGCAACACGATCAGCGGCAGCAGGTACTGCGCGTAGCTGCTCATCTTGAGGTCGGGGCCATCCATCAGTCGGTTCAACGGGATGTAGAGACTCGCGGTAGCGGCCACCGAAACGGCAACACCCACTGCCACTTCACCGTTGCGCAATGTGGGTGCGATCAGCCGTACGGTCAGTACCCACCACTGCTGCAGTCCCGATGGGGCCGGGCGCACCGCAGTCAACGCGGTCACGAGAACACCTCGTCTGCCACCCCTGCTGGGGACGGATCGCCGACCGGATTTCCCGTCAGCGAGAGGAACACGTCGTCCAGTGACGGCCTGCGTAGCACCACGTCGGCCAGCTCGATATGCGCCGAATTCAACTGCGACAGAGCCGCTGACAATGTGGCGGGGCCGTCCAGGGCGGGCAGGCTGACCCGATCGGACTCAGGTCCCATCGCGTGCCGGCTGGCGGCAGGCACCAGCGAACCCAGCGCCTCAACTAAGGCGGGCAGGTCAGCCGGGTTGCGGGGCACGATCTCGCAGTACGTGCTGCCCGTGCGCTCCTTGAGCTCGTCGGCCGTTCCCTGCGCGACGATGGTGCCGTGGTCGATCACGATGATGCGGTCACTGAGCGCGTCCGCCTCCTCGAGATACTGAGTGGTCAGCAAGGTCGCGATACCCGCCTCTTTGAAGGTGGTTACCAACTCCCAGATGGCCTGCCTGCTACGGGGATCCAGGCCAGTGGTCGGCTCGTCGAGGAATACCACCTCGGGGCGGACCACCAGCCCGCAGGCGATGTCGACGCGTCTGCGCATGCCGCCGGAGTAGGTGCTGACCCGCCGGCCGGCGGCGTGCGTCAGGTCGAACTCGCGCAGCAGATCGCGGGCCCGCGTGCGGGCATCTGACTTGTTCAGGCCCTGCAGCCGGCCGAACATCACCACGTTCTCGTATCCGGTCAGCATGTCGTCGAGGGCGACGTGCTGACCGGTCAGCATGATCGACCGGCGTACCAGCGCAGGGCGGGTGACCACGTCATGACCTGCGACCCTGGCACGTCCGCGATCTGGCGTGGTCAGAGTCGACAGAATCTCCACCATGGTGGTCTTACCGGCACCGTTGGGGCCCAGCAGTGCAACGACCTCACCGCGACCCACGTCGAACGAGATGTCGCGCAGCGCGGCAACCGAACCAAACGATTTGCCGATGCCTTCGACGTCGACGCCTTTATCGGAACCCTCGTCCGACTGCGACATCGCTTCCCTCACCTACTCATCGTCATCGAAGACGGCGGCCGACAAGTCCACCAGGGCCAAGGCCTCGTCGTCGGCATCGTCGTCTGCGGCGTAGTCGTCGCCACTTACCGCTTCGTCGATCAGACCGATCAACGTGGTCGGGAACTGCTCGACGAACGCCTCGACGGTACCGCTGCGCACCCGTCGGGCGTCATACCACCAGTCCACGTGGAGCACGCCGCTGTGGCGGAACGCCCGTAATTCGATTGGATGGCCCAGCCCAGGCAGGGTCTCCCTGACCGTCAGCTCGGTGTCACTGTCGAATTGGACCGGTGTGTCGCGCTCCTGCCATTCGGGGATCATGCCGAGGTAGGAGACGAAGATGTCCGATGCGGACGTCGCGCCGAGCAGGCTGGCCGTCGGCGCGTGCAGATAACGCAGCAGTCCGTACCCGATGCCATTGTGGGGCACTGCCTCGACCGTACGGCTGACCTCGGCGAGCAGCTGTGTCGCGCTGGCACCCGAGATGTCGATGCAGGACAGCGCGATCGGGTAGATCGTCGCGAACGAGCCGATCGTTCTTCGTAAGTCGACCTCAGGCCGCAGTACCGACCGCCCGGCGCCGGAGATGTCAACCGCCGCAACACCGTCGCCGACGGTGCTCGCGAGGGTACGGGCCAGCGCGGCCAACAGGATCTCCTCGACCGAGGACTGTAATAACCGCCGCGCGTTGTCGAGTTGCGATGTTTGCTCAGGGGTCAACGCGGTGGCCTGCCTGATCAGGTCATCGGGTCCCGGCGCACCGACCACCGCGATATCGGCTACCCGCAACGTCGCCTTCGCGGCATTGTCGATCCAGTAGCTTCGCCGGTCGAGCACTGCCGGATGCGCGGCCAGCGCCGCACACCGTCGCGACCACTCCCGCCAACTCGTGGTTACCGGTTCCAGGGCGATCTCATTACCTGCCAACCCCTGTCCGAACGCGGTCAACAAGTCGGTCACCAGCACCTCGCGTGACACGCTGTCATCGACCATCTGGTGCACCGTGAGAACCAGGAATCGCGGGCTTGACTGCGCGTCGGTCACGTACGTGGCCGTCAATGGCCAGCTGCTCAAGTCCTGCCCCGCAATGGTTTCAGCGACGATGACCGACAGCGCAGTGCGCTCCTGCTCCGTGCCAGGCTTGGCGTCGGCGGGCAGCGACTGCTGGTCCAGGTCGGCAAAGTCACCGGGTTCGCGGATCTGCTGCTCCCACACGCCCGCGCGGTTGACCAACCGCATTCGCAACGCATCGTGGTGGTCGACCACCGCAGTGATGACAGCGCGGACATGCTCGACACTGACGCTCGAGTCGAGACGGAACACCAGCGGCGCGCGCCAGCCGCCCGGCTCGGTCAACCCGCCGTCCAGGAACCGCAGAATATTCGGTGGGAGTGGCAGATTCAGCTCTTCGGTGTCCTGGCTGGCCAGGCTGCCGGAGGCGTAGCGAGCGACAAGGGTGTCGGCCAGCGCGGCGATGGTGCCATGGTCATAGAGGTCCTGCGGAGTGAGCTCCACTCCCTCGTGAGTCGCAGTCATCGCAACGCCGATCGCCAGCAGCGAGTCGCCACCGAGTTCGAAGAAGTTGTCGCTCGGTGCAATCGAGTCGACGCCAAGGCACTGCGACCAAATCCGCTGCAGGGTGGCCTGCATCTGCGAGCGGGCATCGGTGCCGCTTGCGGTCTTGCGCTCGGCCGACTGTGCGTCGACGACCGCGGTCCCGTTTTGGCCGGCGTGGTCTGTTGCCTGCCCCGGTACGACCGACCGTGCGGAGAAAGCCGCGGGCTCGACCCAATGACGCTGCCGTGCAAAGGCATAACCGGGTAGCGTCACGCGGCTGGCTTGATCACCGTGGCGGGCAGCCCAGTGCACGTCGACTCCGGCCGACCATAGCTGGCCCAATCCGAGCAGGAACGCGTCGCGATCATCCCGGCTCTGGAGCGGGTGCCGCATGAGTCGAACCGCACGGTGGGCGTCCGACCACTCAGGCAGCCGCACCGCAGAGCCGGTCAGACTGCCGCCGGGCCCTACCTCGACGAGCACCCGGTGGGTATCGCCGAGCAATTCCTGAACCTCATCGGCGAACCGGACGGTGCTGCGGATGTGCTGGGACCACCGCTGCGGATCGGTCGCTTCCTCATCGGTCATCCACGTGCCGGTCACGTTGGACAGCATGGGGATTCGGGGCGCCTGCAGGGTGAGGGTGGACAGGTATTCGGCAAACGGGGCGAGCACCCCATCCATTGCCTGCGAATGAAAGCCATGTGAGGTCCGGACGCGTCGCGCCAGGATACCCGCCACCGCAAGACGATCGGTGAACGCACGGATGGCTTCCGCCGGGCCTGCCACCACACAGCTGCCCGGTTCGTTGATGGCGGCGACGTCGACCGGTTCTGTCGAGGCGGCCAGATGCTCCGCGATGTCGTCGGGGCTGGCCGCCACGGCCACCATGGCACCGGGCGGTGCGGCGTGCATCAGACGAGCGCGCAACGACACCACCTTGATCGCCGACGGCAGATCAAAGATCCCTGCCACGGTGGCGGCCACCAGTTCCCCGATGCTGTGGCCAGCCAACGCCGCCGGGGTGACACCGTACGACATGATCAGCTGCGCCAGTGCGTACTCCACTGTGAACAGCGCTGGCTGCGCCAGGTCGGTGGGCTCCAGGTCAGCCCCCTCGAATACCTCGGCCGACAGCTCGATTCCGAGTTCCTCGGCAAAGCCAGCGGCACACCGGTCGAAGTTCTCCTTGAACACCGGCTCGGTGTCGTAGAGATCGCGGGCCATGCCGACGTGCTGCGCGCCCTGCCCGGGAAACAGGAATGCCACCCGTTCTGCGGCCGGCGAAATACCTTGCGGGAACTGTCCGACCGACACTTTGTCGTGTTCCGCGGCGGTCAGTACCGCGACGGCGTCGGCGCGGTCGGTGACGACGGCGGCCATCCGGACCTCGTAGGCTCGCCGGCCCGCGAGCGTGAACGCCACGTCGGGCAGCGAAAGTTGTTCGTCCCTAGCGAGTTCGGCGGCCAGCGCAGCCCTGGCATCCTGCAGGGACTCGGTGGTCCGGGCCGACAACAGCAGCACCTGCGGACCGCTCGGGGCCTGCGCACCGTCAGAAGAATTCTGCGGCGCCTCCTCCAAGACGACATGCACGTTGGTGCCGCCGACGCCGAACGAGCTCACTCCAGCCCGCCGGGGAGCATCGGATTCCCAAGACGCATAACAGTTCTGAACGACGAACGGACTGTTTTCCAGGTGTAGTTCTGGATTCGGTGCGGTGTAGTGCAGGGTCGGGGGAATCGCCCGATTCTTCAGGCACAAGATCGCCTTGATGAGGCCGGCAACACCGGACGCCGCATCCAGGTGGCCGATGTTCGACTTGACCGAGCCCAGCACGCACGGGCCGGACCGGACTGACTCCGATACCTCGAAGGCCTGACGCAGTGCCTCGACTTCGATCGGGTCGCCCAGCGGGGTACCGGTTCCGTGCGTCTCGACGAATCCGATGGTCGAGGCGTCGACGTCGGCGACGGCGTGTGCTTCGGCGATGACCTCTGCCTGGCCGGTGATAGCAGGTGCCGCATAGGTCATCTTCACCGCGCCGTCGTTGTTGATCGCCGAACCGCGGATGACGGCGTGGATGCGGTCACCGTCGTCGAGCGCTGCCCGCAACGGCTTGAGCACCACCGCCGCGACTCCGCTGCCGAAGATGGTGCCGTCAGACCTCGCGTCGAACGGTCGGCAGTGGCCGGACTGCGACACCATCGCGCCCGGCTCGTATAAATAGCCGACATGATGTGGCACCCGGATCGCGGCGGCGCCCGCGAGCACCATGTCGGATTCACCGGACAACAGGCTCTGGCACGCCAGGTGCACCGCGACCAGCGATGACGAACAGGCGGTCTGCACCGAAAGACTCGGTCCGCGCAGGTTGAACTGGTGCGACACCCGCGTCGCCGGGTAGTCCTTGTCGTTGAGCAGGACCAGGTTGAACATGTCGACGGTGATGCCCTCGCCGACGAGCGTCTTCTGGTCGCGGTGCGACATCAGGTTGTGCAACAGGTAGCCGCTGGCAGTGCTCGCCCCGAAAACACCGATCGCTCCGTCGTAGGTGGCGGGGTCGTATCCGGAATCTTCGAACGCATGCCATGCAGTCTGCAGAAACAGTCGCTGTTGGGGGTCCATCATCCGAGCGGTGTAGGGAGTCATCCCGAAGTATTCCGCGTCGAACTCGTCGATCCCGTCGACCAGCGCCGCGCGCCGGACGTACGCGGGACTCTCCAACGTCTTCGCACTCACGCCCGCGGCGGTGAGCGCCTCCTCGGACAGCGTCGTGACGGATTCCTCACCGCTGCACAAGTTGTCCCAGAACTGTGTCACCGAGTTTGCGCCGGGAAACCGCCCCGCCATACCGATGACCGCAATCGCGTTGGGCGGCAATTTATTCGAGTCGGTTGTTTCGGTGTCCATCACTAGACCCCATGTCCTTTCCTTCTGCCCGCCCGGGCTTGCTGGCGGGCCTTGGCGCGCTGCTGGGCTCGGGCACCGAGGCCCGATCTAGCCGTCGCCGGGATGTCGTCCGTGCTCACATAGCCCATGCGCTCGTACAGAGCGTCGGTAAGACGCGAGATGGAGGGATACTCGTAGATGACCGCTGCAGGCAGCGCGATGCCCAGGCTCGTGCCAAGGCTGCGCTGAAGCGAGACACCCATCAGCGAGTTCATGCCGAGTTGGAAGAACCCCGCCGCCGGGTCCAGCGTCTCCGCCGGCGCCAGTCCCATGGCGTCCGACGCCAACGTGGCGATGTGGTCAGCCAGCATTCCGCGACGCCGTTCGGGTGGGCATTCGCGCAGGGCCTTGCCGAACTCGGTCTCCGGGATGGACTTGTCCGGGTCCGAGTCGACCGCCAGCACGTCGTCGACGATCCGCAGTGCTCCGCGGGTGCGGTACGCCGCGGCCAGCAGTGGCCAATCCACCTCGGCGACCGTGTACCGCGGCGGCGCATCGGGAGCCAGCACCAACGACAGGGCGCGGATGGCCACCTCGTCGGGCATCGGCACCAGCCCAGTGTCCGACATCACCGATTGTGCATCGGATTGCAAGTCGGACAACGATTTCCACAATCCCCAGTTCACCACGGCAGCCGGCAGACCCATGTTGCGCCTGGCGTAGGCGAAGGTGTCGAGGAAGTTGCTGGTCGCCGTGTAGTGGGCCAGCCAGCGTGAACCGAGGAGACCGGAGATCGACGAGAACATGAGGAAGTGGCGAATGGACGTTCGTAGCGAAAGGGTGTGCAGTACGGCGAGCGCATCCAGCTTCGGTCCGAACATGGCCTCGACGTCGTCGGATGTCATTTCGGACAACGCGACGGGTCCGCCTGCGAAGGCCGCCAGGTAGATGCCCTCCAGCGCAGGCAGATCGGTGCCGAACCGGTCGAACAGCGCCGCCATCGTGGCTTCATCTCCCGCATCGGCAGCCACCTGGACCAACGTCGTGCCCGTCGACGAAAGGCGTTGGGCCAGTTCATCGAGCCGCCCGCCGGGGTTTCGCGATACCGCGACGATGGTTTTGGCACCCATGTCGGCAAGCTGCTGGATCAGATGTGGCCCGATGCGGCCGGTGGCGCCGATGACCAGGTGGCTGGTGTCCTGGCCGAGCAGGCCGGTGTCGACCTGCAGAGGTGTCCGTCGTTGCAGACGTGGCACGTGCCGGGCACCCGCCCGGTAGACGACCTGATCCTCCCGCTCGCCGGGTTGCGCTTCGGTCAGCACATGCCGCGCGGCCAGAACGGCGGGCAGTGAGTCGTCGACATCGACCACGCCGCCCCAGATTTCGGGATGTTCGAGTGCCAGCGTGCGGCCGAGACCCCACAGGACGGCATGTGTCGAATTGGCGCGATCACCTTCGGCCACCGGCTGGGCATTGCGGGTGACGAAGTAGAGCCGCGGCGGCGAGGACACCGAAAGCACTTCTTCGACAAGACTTCTGGCTTCGTTGAACAATGCGTACGCGGACGCGACGTCGATCGCGACGCCAGTGGCGGCCGGCGCGAGTAGCACGTTGTCCACTTCAGCCAGTGCGGTGCGCAATGCGGTCCGGTCGGTGATCCAGTCGGTAGCAAGACCCGGCCCGCGACCGAGTTCGGCGCCCAGGTCCGCGTCCCCGAGCACCAGCCAGGGGCCGACGCCCGCAATGTCGGCCGCGGATAGTGGGTGTACGGGCCACGCCGGCTCGTACAGCCAGTCCGCCGGGATCGGGCTGCTGTCGCCTGCCGGCAGCCGGTGCGGGCGGCGAGCCCCAAAGCCGTCGGCGAACAAGGCGGGTGTGACATCCATCCAGTGCCGAGTGTGGCGCCACGGGGTGATCGGGATGGCGGGATGCGGCTCGGGCCCGTGATCGCCGGACGGTGGCCGGGCGGTGTGTGTCGCGTTGAGGTTCGTGTGAAATTCAACGGTGTCGTGAGCATCGCGCTGCAGCGTGCCGAGGCTGTGGTGGTGCTCGTTACCGGTGGCCGGGTCGTCGAGGGTGTCGGAAATCGCCTTGGTGAGCAACGGGTGCGGGCTGATCTCGACGAAGGTGCAGTGGGTGGCGCCCGCGGTGGCGACGGCCCGGCTGAACCGGACCGGGTTGCGCAGGTTGACTGCCCAGTAATCGGCATCGAACAGCGTTGCGGCACTGGCATTTTCGACCGTACTGATGACCGGGATGAGCGGATGCCTCGGCGTCAGATCAGCTAACGCCTCCCGCAACTCCGGCAGGATGGGGTCCATCATCGCGTGGTGGGACGCGACATCGACGTTTACTCTGCGGGCGAACGTATTCTGCTGAATCGCCCTGGCGACGACGGCATCAACAGCATCGGTGGGCCCCGCGACCACGGTCTGGCTCGGTGAGGCATACACCGCCACCGTAACCTCTGGGAAATCGGCGATCATCGCCTCGACAGTCGGCGCATCGAGCTCCAGCAGAGCAATCGCGCCCTTTTCGGCGCGTTCGGACATCAAGCGCGACCGGGTTGTGATGACCTGTAGTCCCTGCGCTGGCGTCAGAGCGCCTGCCACCACCGCAGCGGTCACCTCGCCCATCGAATGCCCGATCACCGCATCCGGCTCGACCCCGTACGAGCGCCACAACGCGGTCAACGCCAACTGAACGCCGACCAACACCGGCTGAATCCGCTCGATGCCGATGAGCTCCTCGGCACCGGCGAGCACGTCGTGCAGCGAGAACCCAACCTGGGCAACGAAATCCGGCTCTAGCT
The DNA here is from genome assembly GCF_000373905.1 of Mycobacterium sp. 155. Classification (NCBI taxonomy): domain Bacteria; kingdom Bacillati; phylum Actinomycetota; class Actinomycetes; order Mycobacteriales; family Mycobacteriaceae; genus Mycobacterium; species Mycobacterium sp. 155. The sequence goes on along the minus strand of NZ_KB892705.1, from coordinate 89,861 downwards.
CGGCGACGGCGGCGGCGAACGCCGGTTCGTCGGCGAGCAGCCGGCGACCCATCCCCGCCCACTGCGAACCCTGGCCCGAGTAGACGAACACCGTCCCGGAACCGCACGGTCCCTGGTGTGGGCTGACGACGCCGGTTGCCGGTTGCCCAGCCGCGACCGAGCGCAGTCCGGCAACGGCTTCGGCGCGGTCGGCCGCGCAGACGGTGGCAAACGTCGGGTGCTGGCTGCGGTGATGACTCAGCGTGTGCGCGATGTCGGGCAGCGGCACGAGCGCGCCGGCATCGGTCATCCAGTCGGCCAGCGCGGTGGCCATCGTGGCGACCCTCTCGGCGTCCTTGCCGGTGACCACGAGCGTGGTGACCGCGGGTACCACCACCGGATCCGGCGCGATTGCCGAAGGACCCTGTTCCAGGACCACGTGCGCGTTCGTGCCGCCGAAACCGAACGCCGACACTCCGGCCCGTCGCGGACGTCCGGTTGCCGGCCACTTGGTCGTCTCGGTTACCACCTTCAGCCGTAGCTCGTCGAAGGGGATGTGCGAGTTGGGGGTATCGAAGTGCAGATTGGCCGGGATCGTGCCGCGTTGCACGGCGAGCGTCGCCTTGATCAGCCCGACGATGCCCGCGGCGGCCTCCAGGTGGCCCAGATTGGTCTTGACCGAACCGGCGAGCAGCGGCGCGTCCGGTTGCCGCCCGCGCCCGTAGACGGTGCCGAGCGCACGGGCTTCGATGGGGTCGCCGAGCAGTGTTCCGGTTCCGTGCGCCTCGACGTAGTCGACCTCGGAGGGCTTGACGCCCGCGTCCGTGACGGCGGCGCGTAACACTGCCACCTGGGCAGCCGGGTTCGGTGCCATCAATCCGTTGGATCGGCCGTCCTGATTGACCGCTGAGCCGCGGACGACTGAAAGCACCCGGTCTCCGTCACGGAGTGCATCGGAGAGTCGCTTGAGCACTGCGACGCCACAACCCTCGCCGCGGACGTATCCGTCAGCGGCGGCGTCGAAGGTGTGGCAGGCACCGGTCGGCGACATCGCTCCTGCTGCGTCGAGGCTGCCCGTCACGGCAGGCGAGAGGAGCAGGTTTACTCCTGCGGCGATCGCCAGCTCGGACTGGCCCGTACGCAGGCTCTGGCAGGCCAGGTGCACCGCAACCAGCGAAGACGAGCAGGCGGTGTCGACGGTGAGCGACGGACCGCGCAGGTCGAGGAAGTAGGAAAGCCGATTGGAGATGATGCTCAGGGCCCCGCCCGTACCCGACCAGACGTCGATCTTGCTGAGGTCACGGGCGGCCATGTACCCGTATTCGCTTCCACTGGCGCCCACGAAGACCCCGGTCTGAGTGCGCCGAAGCGACTCGGCTGGGATACCGGCATGCTCGAGCGCCTCCACGGCGACTTCGAGCAGTAGACGCTGCTGCGGATCGATGTAGTCGGCTTCGCGCGGCGTGATCCCGAAGAACTCGGCGTCGAAACCGGCGATGTCGCTGAGAAAGGAGCCCCACCGCGTGGTGTTCGCCAATGCCGCCGACGTTTCCGCCGAGCCATCGTCGAACGACTGCCACCGATCGTCGGGCACGGTTCCCACCGCTGAGCGGCCAGCGACTAGAAAGTCCCACAGCGCGTTCGGTCCGTTGACATCGCCTGGCAGCCGGCAGCCCAGCCCGATGACGGCGATCGGCTCGTCCTCTGCGCCGCCCGTGGCGTCGGCCACGACCATCGGCTCCGTATCGGGATTGATCAGCGCGTGGACGAGGCTGTTGAGGGTCGGGTTCTGCCAGAAGTCCACCGGCGAGACGGGACGTCCCAACAACTCGGACAGCTCACCCGACAAGACCACCGCGTCGCGCGAACCCACGCCCTGTTCGTTCAGGGGCGCGTCGAGGTCGATCTGGTCGGGGCTGCAGCCGATGTTGGTAACGAGGTAGTCGACCAACCAGTTGCGAAGTTCGGCTTCCCGATCGCCGAGCGGCGTCATGAGGCCGTGTCCAGTCGTCGGATCTTGCCGGTGGTGTAACCGACCGGTCCGCTGGCATGCAGCGCTGAAACGATCCGCATGTCATACACGCCGATTTGCTGCGCGGACAGCGGTACCCGGCGCAAACACGCGTTCTTCGACCCAGTGCGCGAGCCCAGGCAAATTCGTATTGATGTAGAAGTGATCGCCAGGGAAGGTGGTCAAGTCGAAGTCCGAGGTGGTGCGCTGCGCCCACGGGGTCATCAGTTCGGTGGTCGCCAACTCGTCGTCGTCGGCCATCAGCCCGTAGATGGGGGACGACAACTTCACCTCGGGCGGGCAGTTATACGACGCGATGGCCTTCAGGCCGCGCAGAGTGGGCAACATGGTGGCGGCGAACTGGTCGTTCTTCAGGAATTCCGGGTTGGCGCCAGTGACTTCGCTGACCATGTTCAGCAGCTCCAGGTCGGAACCCTGCAGGTCGACACCATAGCGCGTGACTCCGGGTGCGGCACTGGCCGACACGAACAACGCTGCGATGGGATTGCCGGCCTGCTCGAAGCGGAGGGCAACCTCGAAGGCCAGCAGGGCCCCCATGCTGTGCCCGAAGAGCGCGACCTGACCCGCTGGGGCCTCGGCGGGCTTGAGCATCGCGCATAGGCGATCGGCCAGCTCGGGGATGCTGGTGTACCGGGACAAGTCCTTGCCTGCGCGCTTTCCGGGATATTGGACCGCCACGCACTTGGTGCCGGTGAACGCCCTGGCGAAGGGCACGTAGAAATCTGGCGAACCACCAGTGTGGGGGAAGATGTAGAGCCGCGGTTCGACCTTCGTCTCGGTGGTCACGGTGCTCAGTTCGTTCGCATCCTGCATGTTCGGCGTCACAGTGCTTTGTCGAGGCGGGCGAAGTCGTCGAGCCGGTAGCGGTCCAGACACGCCGAGCGGCGCACCTTGCCGCTGGTGGTGATCGGGATCGCGCCTTGTGGCACCAGGACGATGTCAGCTACCCGGAGGCTGTGGGACTGCGAGATCGCCGATGTGACCTGGCGTTTGACTCCGCGTAGTCGGTCGATTGCGTCTTCGCGCGAATCGCCCCGATCTTTGATTTCGATGACGGCAACCAGGTGCTCGGTGCGGTCATCGGGGAGTGCGATGGCCGCGACGCGGCCGCCGGTAATCTCCTGGATCGTCGCTTCGATGTCGTCGGGGTAGTGGTTGCGGCCATCGACGATCAGCAGATCCTTGATGCGCCCGATGATGAACAGCTCGCCATCCGACATCACGCCGAGGTCTCCGGTCCGCAGCCAGCCCCCGGCCGGGGTGCCCGGTGACGGGTTAACCACAGAGGCAGCGAAATAGCGCTCCGTCTGCTGGGGGTTCCGCCAGTACCCCATGGCGACGTTCTCCCCGTGCACCCAGACTTCACCGATGGCGCCCGCGGGGTTCTCCCGCAGAGTCTCCGGGTCCACGATCCGCAGTGTCGACGCGCGTGGAGCGCCATAGCTCACGAGCTCCGTTCCGCCGCTCGTGATGTTCTCGCACCGCTTGGCGTGGCCCGCGGAGAGCTTCTCGTACTCGAACCGGACCGAACTGCCTGCCCGCTCCCGCTCGGCTGTCGCCACGTACACCGTCGCCTCGGCGAGACCGTAGGACGGTCGCACCGTCGTCTTCTGCAGGTTGAATTGTGCGAACCGGTCATTGAACCGGGCGATGGTGGCCGCGTGGATTCGTTCACTTCCGCTGATGATTCCCGCCACGTGTGCCAGATCGAGGCCCGCCATATCGGCATCTGATGTCCGGCGTGCCGCCAATTCGAAGGCAAAGTTCGGCGCGGCCGAAAACGAATGAGTGTTCATGGCCAGCTGTTGAATCCACCGCGCCGGCCGCTGCAGGAAGGCCATCGGGCTCATCAGAACCGCGTGTAAGCCGGTTTGGATCGGCGCACAAACGCCGTGTATCAAGCCCATATCGTGAAAGAACGGTAGCCACGAAACCACCGTGGTGTCCGTCGGCGGCACCCCGCCGTTGTCAGAGAAGTAGTCGGTCATCACCTGCTCGAGGTTTGCAACGACGTTGCGGTGGGAGATCATCACGCCAGCGGGTGTTCGGGTCGATCCCGAGGTGTACTGCAGATACGCCGGCCGGGAACGCACCGTGCGTGCCGGCGCCGACTCGACCAGTGCATCGACGTTCAATGCGTCGACCTCGACGACGCTGGGCGCAGAGCGGCTGACGGCGGCGGTATAACCTCGGACGACGTCGGCAACCGCAGATGTCGTGAGGATCACCGTCGCCGCGGAATCGCGAAGGACGGCCGCCACCCGCTCGTCATGCGACCCGATCTGTGGTACGGAAAGCGGGACGGCGACGAAGCCGGCATGCAGCGCGCCCAGAAACGCGATCACGTAGTCGAGTCCCTGTGGCGCCAATATCGCCGCCCGGTCCCCGATCGATCCGCAGAGCGTGAGCTCCTCGGCGACCACGCGGGCCCGTTGGTAGACCTGCGACCACGTCAGGCTCTCTACGTAGCCGGCGGGGTCCAGTTCGTAATCAATGAAGGTGAACGCCGCCACGTCGGGTTGGCGAACCGCGCGCTCGTGCAACAAGCTCGGAATCGAGGTCTCCGCAGAGGAGGTCCCAATCACGGACAAAACGCCACCACCCTAGTTCTTTAAAGGCATGCTGTTCGAATCGAGCGCCTTGGCGGTCGATTTGCGTACCTGTCTTCCCGCTCGTCCAGCCCCGTCGCTATCCCGCTGCCAAACGCGTAGCCGTAGGCGCTCTGTGTCGTCGTTGCGCGAGGACCACGCAAACGACCACACCTATGGCGCGAAGATACCCGCGATTAACGCGCACGTCACATCTACAGCAGTTGACACGTCACATCTACAGCAGTTGAACAGACAGATGGCAGACCTTCCGAGGTTAGCTGCGCCCTAGACAGAGTTTGCCGTCGTTGAGCGGGAGTGCATCTCATATCCTGCGCGAACTCCTGGCCAAGATCGCCGGAAACCCCTACGCGGTGGAGTGCGATCTCATCGATCCGATCACCATCTTCATCGCCACGGGTCTACGCCGCTTGGAGTTGTCGGCGCTCCTGTGGGTCGATCTCCACACCACGGCGGGCACGGTGGGGGTCCGAACGGGGCGGACCAGGATCTCCGGGGGGCAGCGTTAGCCGGAGGCGCAGTGGATGCCGCGGTTGCGGCGACGTGGCTCGACCACAGGATTGCCCCTAGCGGCGGGCGCCGACGATGCGCTGGCCCACGCATTCGCCGCTCTCGCCTGACTCACTGACACGTCAACGCGCATTCCTCACCCCTACTTGCAGGCTTTATCGAGTTGTGCCCCAGCAGCTTTCGTAGCTGTCACCTTGTCGCTGACCGGTACGTCGCGCGTGATGCCATCGACTTTCGCCAGGAGCGCGGCAATGTAGGTGTGCACGGCGGTCCGCACCGCTTCCGTTGTCTCCGGCCGCGTCCTGCTCGTCAAGTACTCGATTTCGACAAGGGTGACCCGCTGGTAAGCGGCCAGGGCGGCGGGCTCTTCACTCGATCCTTTGGGCGTATCCCAAAGGCGTTGGGCCACATCGGTCATCGGCCCGTCGGTCCGCGTGGCGGCATCGCGGGCGTCCTTTTTTCGCTGCCGCGATCTGCTCATCGGTGGACGGCGACGAGGATGCGGTCACCGTGCGCGTCACATCAGCCGCCCGCCGCGGCCCCGGCGCGATACCGGCCATCACCACCGCCGCGACCGCAAGGACGGCTACCGCGATGAGCAGGAGCGGTAGCGCCACATGGCCAAAGTCACCACACCGGAGTTCCCGACGATCACGCCGCACGATCTACGGCACACCGCGGCCAGCCTGGCCGGCAGCGTGGGTGCAAACGTCAAAGCCGTGCAACGGATGCTCGGGCACGCCAAAGCATCGATGACGTTGGACGTGTACGCCGACCTGCTCGACGAGGATCTCGACGGCGTTGCGGACCGGCTCGACGCGGCGATCAACTCTACTGCGGACGGCCCAACGCTCGTAGCAGCGGAATAATACGCTGACCCACCGAAATGTTGTGGAGCTAAGGGGAATCGAACCCCTGACCTACTCGATGCGAACGAGTCGCGCTACCAACTGCGCCATAGCCCCTGATACCGAGAGGAAAGGCTACCAGCCTGTGGGCCGGGAACCGAAACTGGCTGGTTACTGCCCGGCCGCGCGCGGCAGATCGTATTCGCCGGTGAACGGCACGTAGTCCAGATGCTCGAAAATCGGGTCTTCGTCGTCGATGTCGAGAACCACCGAGCCGGGTTGGCGTAACCGGGATGGGACCACGTCGAGCTTGTGGTCGTCGGTGTTCTCCACGCCCAGCCGCGACCGCATCATGCGCTGGGCCCGTCGGCGGCGCAGCTGTTCCTCGATACGGGTCTGCCGGCGCAGATAGCCCAGGTACAGCACGGTCAGGGTGGCCACGACGCCCAGCAGCCACCAAGCCGACGGTGTCAGCAGGAACGCCGCAGCCGCCGAGAACACCATCAACACCGCAAACACCGCGAGCACCCGCTTGCGGAACTTGTACTTGCGAGCGCTCACTGCCGCCGCGGTCTTGGATTCGAAACGTCGCGTCCGGGAGTCGCTTGGCAATGCGGCCACCGGCACCGCTTCGGCATCTTCCTCATCGTCGTCCTCAGGCTCAGATTCCAGCCCGGACGAGTCGGCCACATATTCATACTCATCGGTGATGCCGTCGGCCTGGTCCTCGGCAACGGAATCCGGCTCGTCAGCCTCGTCCTCAGGCTCGTCGATATCCGTTGGCAGTTGGTCGGTTTCGACCTCGGCGGCCTCGCTGATCTCCGGCTCGACCTCGATGCGCTCGAACTGGTCGGTCGCCGGCTCCTCAACCTGAAGGGTGCCGACCGGAAGCGCACCGGAATCCTCTTCGACGATGTCGACGTCGAGGTAGTCGGGCTCGGCGGTCTCGGCCACCGCGGCAGCAACCACCACCGATCGCTTCGGCTCGGATTCTTCTTCGAATCGGTCGTCGAGTTCTTCGTCGAGGTGATCGCCGGACCGTTGCCAGTGGGGATCGCTGTGGTGACCTGCGGCCGGACCGCGTCGTAGCCTCTGCGCGTTGCGGCCGCCGTTGAGCACGCGCGTGGCGAGTGCGACGTCGCTGGTGCGACGAACCGCGTCACGCTTGCTGATCAACATCGGAACCAGCACGAAGAGCCAGAGCACTACGAGGGAAATCCATAGCAGAGACTGGGGGATGCTTGGCATGTAGCCTGCTCCTTTCCCCTTCAGGCTAGGTCTGTGACCAGCGCATCCATGGGCGGCGCGCCGAGGTCAATTACACACCTGTAATTCACCTGAGACAAGCACCAACAGCCTCAAATGTCACATTGGTAACAGAGTGTGCTCGCCAGCCGTTGAGATTGCGTCCAGGGCTGTGGATCCAGCGAATCCACGACCCTGGGCGCAATATGAACGAAATGGCAGCGTCCGACACAAATCAGACCCTGCTGGCCCGACCGGCTCGCACCAGCGCTTGCGCGGCCGATTCGGTCATCTCATCGACCGTGATCGCGACCAGCAAATGGTCCCGCCAGGCGCCGTCGACCTCCAGGTAGCGCTTCAGCAGCCCCTCTTCGCGGAAACCGACCCGCGCCAGCACCGCCCGACTGATCGCGTTCTCGGGCCGTACGGTCGCCTCCACCCGGTGTAACCGCACCCCGGCGAAACAGTGGTCCAGGCCGAGGGCAAGCGCCGCCGTGCCGACGCCACCCCCGGTTTTCGCGCTGTCCACCCAGTACCCGATCCACGCCGATCGCAGCGCCCCATGCGTGACGTTGCCGATGGTGAGCTGGCCGGCAAACTGCCCGTCGAGCTCGATCACGTAGGGCAGCATGCGACCCTTTCTGGCCTCTGCCCGCAGCCCCGAGCATACTGTCGGCCACGACGAAACCGCGTGCCGCACAGTCCAATCCGAACCCGAGACAGGCTCCCATGGTTCCAAGTGCTCACGGTCGGCCAGCCTGATCCGGCTCCACACCGCCGCGTCGCGCAACCGCACGGGACGTAACTTCACCACGCCCGCCGGCACCCGCAGCGGTCCAAGAGGGTCGGGCCAGCCGGGGTGGACCCCACCCGAACGGAACAAGGTCATCAGCCGCGCTGAGCCAGGAACGCCACGTCGACAGTCTCGCCGGTGCGGATCTGTTCGGCTTCACTGGGTACGACGACCAGACAGTTGGCCTCGGCCAGCGTGGCCAACAGGTGGGTGGACGCGCCAGGAGTCCCACCGAGGGCCTGTACCAGATACTCACCGCTGTCCTGGTCGCGCATCAACTGGCCGCGCAGATATCCGGTGCGACCGGCCACCGAACTGATCGGTGACAATGTCCGGGCCTGCACGATGCGCCGCATCGGCTGACGTTTACCCAGCGACAACCGGATCAGAGGACGCACCATCACCTCGAATACCACCAGTGCGCTCACCGGATTGGCGGGCAACAGGAAGACCGGCACGCGGTCGCGTCCCAACTGTCCGAAGCCCTGAACCGAGCCCGGGTGCATGGCGATGCGGGCCACCTCCATCTCACCCAGTTCGGCGAGCACAGTACGGACGCTCTCGGCCGCGGCTCCACCCACCGCGCCGGCAATCACCACGATCTCGTTCCGATTGACCTGCCCCTCAACGGTTTCCCGCAGCTCGCCGGGATCGGTGCTGATGATGCCGACGCGGTTGACCTCGGCGCCGGCGTCGCGCCCAGCTGCTGCCAGCGCATAGGAGTTGACGTCGTAGACCTGCCCCGTGCCCGGGGTGCGGGAGACGTCGACGAGCTCACCACCCACGCACATCACCGAAAGCCGCGGTCGCGGATGCACCAGTACGCGGTCGCGCCCCACCGCGGCGAGCAGGCCGACCTGAGCGGGCCCGATGATGGTGCCGGCCCGCACCGCGACGTCGCCGGGCTGCACGTCGTCGCCCGTGCGCCGCACGTATGCGCCAGACCGCACACCACGCAGCACGCGCACGCGGTTCTGGCCGCCATCGGTCCACCGCAGCGGCAAGACGGCATCGGCCAGCGTCGGCATCGGCGCGCCGGTCTGCACCCTGGCCGCCTGCCGCGGCTGCAATCGGCTCGGCGTACGCGCGCCCGCCTCGATCGACCCCATCACGGGCAGACTGATCTCACCACCGCCGCGCTCGTCCGGATCGCCCTCGTCGCCCACGCCGAGCACGTCGACGCTGCGCACGGCATATCCGTCGATTGCGGCCTGGTCGAACCCCGGCATCGGACGTTCGGTCACAACCTCTTCAGCGCACATCAGGCCTTGAGCTTCGGCTATGGCCACCCGTACCGGCCGAGGCGCCACCGCGGCGGCCGCCACCCTGGCCTGCTGCTCCTCCACCGAACGCACAACACGCCTTCCTATCCCGTTTACCGGGCCCGACGCGCGGCTCTACTACTCTGCCAGGCCCAATCGTTCAACCAACCACCGCCGCAACTCAGGGCCGTAGTCGTCACGTTCCAACGCAAAGTCAACCGCAGCCATCAAGTAGCCGCCGGGATTTCCCAGGTCGTGTCGAGCACCGCGGTGCACCACCACATGCACCGGATGGCCTTCGTCGATCAGCAACGAGATCGCGTCGGTGAGCTGAATCTCGCCGCCCACCCCGCGCGGAACCCGGCGCAGTGCATCGAAGATTGCCCGATCCAGAACGTAGCGGCCGGCAGCCGCGTAGTGCGAAGGGGCGTCCTCGGACTTGGGCTTCTCGACCATGCCCTTGACCCGCAGCACGTTCGGGTTGGTGGAGTCGGGAACGGGCTCCACGTCGAACACGCCGTAGGCGCTGATCTCGTCACCGGGCACCTCGATCGCGCACAACACCGAACCACCGCGCTTGGACCGTACCCGCGACATCGTCTCCAGCACGCCGGTCGGCAACACCAGGTCGTCGGGCAGCAGCACGGCGATGGCGTCCTCGTCAGGATGCAGGCTCGCCTCGACACAACTCACGGCGTGGCCCAACCCGAGCGGCTCGGCCTGCACAACCGACTCCACCTTGATCAGAGCAGGCGCGCGGCGCACCTTCTCGAGCATCTTCACCTTGCCGCGCGCCGCCAACGTGCCCTCGAGCACGAGGTCCTCGACGAAATGCGCGACGACACCGTCCTTGCCTTCAGAGGTGACGATGATGAGCCGTTCGGCGCCGGCTTCTGCGGCCTCTGCGGCGACCAGTTCGATGCCGGGCGTGTCGACCACGGGCAGCAGTTCTTTCGGCACCGTCTTGGTGGCGGGAAGAAACCGCGTGCCCAGGCCTGCAGCCGGAACGACCGCAGTGTAGGGAATAGGCACCACAGGCGGCTTCGCAGACGTGGTCATCGTTCATACCCTAATGCGCGTTCTGACATGGTGGGAGGTTGTGACCCCACTGACGAAGCCCGAGTTACGAACCGCGCTGCTGCGCGCGCGACGAGCGATCCCGCAGGAGTCGCGCGACGCGGAGTCCGAGGCACTCTGCCGATGGCTCCCCGGTCTCGTCGGGCCGGGTCAGACCGTATGCGCGTACGTGCCGGTCGGTTCCGAACCCGGCTCCCCCGCCCTCCTCGACCGGCTGCTTGAGCTCGGCGCCCGAGTGCTGCTCCCCATCGCCCGAAACGACACCGACGGAGTTCCCCTGCCGTTGCGGTGGGCCGAATATCAACCGGGCAGCCTGCAGCCGGCGGGTTTCGGGCTGCGCGAGCCCCGGCCCCCCTACCTGCCCGCCGAGACGGTGAGCGAGGCGGCCGTCATCCTGGTGCCTGCGCTGGCTGTGGACCGATCCGGCGCGCGACTGGGTCGCGGCGCCGGCTTCTACGACCGCACCCTGAGTGCCGCCGCCGGGGCGAAACTGATCGCCGTGGTTCGCGACGACGAACTGCTCGACGAGCTGCCCGCCGAGCCTCACGACATCCGGATGACCCACGTCATGACGCCGACCGGGGGTATAGCCCCCCTTGCGTGGGAATGACCTGCCCCACGTAGCGGTTCTAGCACTTGAGCCGGTAGAGTGCTAACAAGATTGACCTAGTCGGAGGTTTTCGTGCCTACCTATTCCTATGCGTGTACCGAGTGCGGCAATCGGTTCGACGCGGTGCAAGCGTTCAGCGACGATGCGCTGACCACCTGCCCGAAGTGCTCCGGCCGGCTGCGCAAGCTGTTCGGCTCAGTGGGAGTGGTGTTCAAGGGCAGCGGCTTCTATCGCACCGACAACCGGGAGTCGGGCAAGAGCTCGTCAAACGGCTCGGCGAAGAGCGGTGAGAGCTCAAGCTCGTCGGAGAAAGCCTCTTCTTCGTCGTCCTCTTCCTCATCATCGAACAGCTCGTCGAGCAGCTCCGCGCCCGCAGCCGCAGCGTCGAGCTGACCGACAGAGTTATCCACAGGCCGGCGAAAACATCGTTCCGGCACCCGATGCCGGCGCCTACGGTGACGCCATGGCCGAATCACTCAACCCTTCGGCACTGCGCCGCCTGACCGGCGCGCTGCGCCCGGACTGGTCCCGCACGGTCGCTGCCCGACGTGCCGCGGCTGCCGGCCTCGTGATGCTCGCCGGCCTCGCCGCCGTACGTCCGATCCACGGGGCGATCACACCCAGGTCGTGGTGGCCGCACATGATCTGACGCCAGGCGTGACACTGACCGCCGAAGACGTCCGGCTGGAGAACCGCAGCGCGGCCACTGTGCCCGATGGAGCCCAGACTGACGTCACCACCATGATCGGCGCCACAGTGGCCGGGCCCGCGCGCCGCGGTGAGGTACTCACCGATGTGCGCCTGCTCGGGCCCCGTCTGAGTGAATCGACCGCGGGCCCGAACGCCAGGATCGTGCCGTTACAACTGAGAGACACCGCCGTGCTGGACCTGATCCGGCCCGGTGACGTGGTCGACGTACTCACCGCCGACGACAGCGCTGAATCCCGGCCCCGGCTCCTTGCCACCGACGGGGTGGTGGTTCTGGTGTCGGAGAAGCCCAAGGGTGGCGGCGAACGGGTGGCACTGGTGGCCCTGCCTGCGCGGTTGGCCAACGAGGTAGCCACTGCGAGCCTGGTCGCGGCCGTGACCGTTGTGATGCATTAGCGGTGCACTGCAGCGATGGTTGAACTCTGCTGACATCCGCACAACTCGGTTAGTGTTCGCTTGTTCACCCAATAATTGTCGTCACTGCAGGAAGGGTCCCGGCATGTTTAAGGGCTTCAAGGAGTTTCTGTCCAGGGGAAACGTCATCGACCTTGCCGTCGCCGTGGTCATCGGCGCGGCGTTCACCGGCTTGGTCACGGCGTTCACCGAAAAAGTGGTCCAGCCATTGATCGACCGGATCGGCGCAGGCCCCGACAAGGAATACGGAATTCTGAAGATCTCGCTGGGTGGAAATCCCGAGACCTTCATCGACCTCAACGCCGTGCTGTCGGCCGCAATCAACTTTCTTCTGGTGGCCATGGTGCTCTACTTCATCATCGTGCTGCCTTATAAGAAGCTGCGAGAGCGTGGCGAGGTTGAGCAGGCACAGGACACCGAGCTGAGCCTGCTCACCGAGATTCGGGATCTACTGGCCGAGGGCGGATCCACCGGCAAGCATGTCACCGGCCCGGGCACCGGCCCCAGTCCGGACACTGCCGAGACGACCAGCGCCGACCGGACGTAGCCATTGCGCTGAAACGCCCACAGCCCTGAAACGCGAACAGCCCCCGGAGGAATCCGGGGGCTGTTGCGTTGCCTGAAAATGTCAGTTCATGTTCCAGGGGTCGCCGTAGGTGGTGACGCTGTCACCGGTGGAGGCGATCAGACGGGCGAACGGACGCAGCAGCACACCACCGGCGGCGCCGGTCACGGTGCCGTGAGCGTTGGAGACCGCCACTCCGCCGGCCGGGCCCTTGACGTCCACCGAGAAGGTCGCGACCTCCTGGATGCCCGGGCCGTTGCCCAGGTCAGCCGAGATCGACACACCGGGGAACAGGTTAGGAGTGATCACCGAGCCCAGCGGGGAAAAGCCACCGCCCAGCGGCGGCGGTGCGATCGATGCGTCGTCGAGCAGGATGTTCGGGGTGGTGTAGCTGAAGTTGATGCCCACACCCAGGGACCACGGGAAGCCGATCTGATAGCCCAGTTCCAGCGTGCCCGCGAAGTCATCGGCACCGGGGCCCTCGACGTGGTACTTGGCCCGACCGGAATGGAACCACTCACGGGTCAGCCGGTTACGGTCCAGGGGAAACACCCCATTGAGGAAGGTGTCCCACTGCTGAACCGTCAAGGTCCGATCCTGGCCATCGACCAGACTCAGCTCATTATCCAGACCTGCATGCGCGGTCCCGGTGCTCACGAACAGGGTTGCGAAGGCACCTGCCATCGCAACCACCAACGCGGTCAGCACTCGACTGAATGCCTTCATGTTCTCCCTAGCTATGTCGTTGTAGGGGTGCCCGACCCGCTGCGGGGCCGAGCTCCCGGCAAGACCAGTGACGTGACCCAGATTAGAACGGTCACACCTCGCTCTTACATTTCGCTCATCGTTGACACGAGGAACATAACGGGGCGGCCTCCGACCGGCAACGCAAGAACAAACCGGGGCAGATGCCTGCAATCAGCCGTCCAAAGTTTGCCAGCTTCGAGCGAGGGGACACTAGGGAAAGTGCGGATCCTGCCGATTGAGCGCTCCGGCAATGCTGTGATGTGGCCCGCTTTCGCTAACCAATGTTGAGCCACACCACATTGTCAACTGTGCATTTACAGCGTTCACTGCGGCAACACAGCTCAACCATGATGTGGCGGGATATTGTTCCGCAACCACCGGTCATGCTCAGAGGCGTCCTCCGGCGAAGGCTCGTCGCGCTCGCTCGGCGCAACCTCGGGGAGAGTTTCCCCGAAAATTTTGTTAACTAGGCGGCGTGACGGCTGGGATGGATGAGTCATCGACATTCCCTTTTGTGACGAAGATCACATCTATTTCGGACGGGTGTCGCCTTGCTGCCAACCCCGTCGATCGATCGGTATCGCATTTGCCATCTTCTACGAGACGGCAGCCATCGACCGCCGTATCGCACTCATTAGATGTCCAAGCTTGATAACTGGCCGATGATCTGCACCGCCAGTGGCCCCAGCGTGGCCATGCCGTCGCGGACCGCTGACCGGGAGCCCGCCAGGTTCACAACGAGTGTGCTGCCGGAAATACCGGCCAGTCCGCGCGATACTCCCGCATCCGCGATACCGGCCGACAGAGCGGAGGCCCGCAGCGCCTCGGCGATACCGAGCAGTTCGCGATCCAGGATGTCGCGGGTGGCCTCAGGCGTGACGTCGCGCGGGGTCACACCCGTGCCGCCGACGGACACCACCAGATCCACTCCGCCGATGACAGCCGTGTTCAGCGCGTTGCGGATCTCGACCTCATCGGCCGAAACCACCACGACTCCATCGACGACAAACCCGGTTTCGCCGAGCAATTCGGTAACCAACGGACCGCTGTGGTCCTCCTCGCCGTGAGCGGTGCGATCGTCCACGACGACCACAAGTGCCCGCCCCACCAACTCCCCTGGTTGTTCCATGCCTGCAACCGTATATGTGTGCACAGACAGCGGCGCAGCCACTCGCAGTGACAGCTGTTCCAGAGCTGGTGTCAGGATCCTCACTGGTCGGCCTTACCGAGCGTGACGGTGACCGTCTGCGGTTTGCCAGCCTGATCGAGATAGGTCAAAGTAACCTTCTCACCAGGTGCCTTGGACCGAACCGCGGCAACGAGCGCGTCGGCACTCGGGATCACGCGGTCATCGAGCTTGGTGACCACGACGCCGCTGGGTAGCCCGGCTGCCGCGGCGGCACCGTCCTTGGTGACCTCGACGATCTTGGCGCCATCGGTGGTGGCGTCATTACTGACCTGGACTCCGAGCGAGGCATGTGAGGCCGTGCCGTTCTGGATCAGTTCGTCAGCGATTCGCTTGGCCTGGTCAACCGGGATCGCGAAGCCCAGACCGATCGACCCGCTCTGCGCCTGCGCCGAATCGCCACCCATGGTCGCGATCGCGGAGTTGACCCCGACGAGTTCACCGCTCATGTTGACGAGCGCACCGCCCGAGTTACCCGGGTTGATCGCGGCGTCGGTCTGAATGGCGTCGAGCACGGTGTTTTGATTACGGGCATCGCCGCCAGCCGCGACCGGACGGTTGAGCGCACTGATGATGCCCGTCGTCACGGTGCCTTCCAGGCCGAGCGGCGAACCGACCGCCACCACGTCCTGGCCGACGCGCAGGTTGCTCGACGAACCGAGGGTGATCGGGGTCAACCCGGAGGCGCCCTGTGCGCGCACGACGGCGATATCACTGCTCGGATCGGTGCCCACGACGGTGAAGGGTTTGGTGGTGCCGTCGGAGAATGTCACCTTCGTCTGCGCACCGCCGGGAGTACCCGTCGACTGCTTGGCCGCCTGCACGACATGGTTGTTGGTCAGGATCAGACCGTCGGAGGTCAGGATGATGCCCGACCCCTCCTCGGAGGCGCGTCCCATGTCGGTTTCGAGCTTCACCACGCTCGGCACCACCTTGGCCGCGACCTGTTCGACCGAACCGGCAGGCAGTGCGGCCGCGGGCACGCTGGGCGCCGCGCTGCTGGATTCCGCTCCGAGGTGCGGACCGTCCTGATGGGTCACGACTGTTGCGACGCCGCCGCCGATGCCCGCCGAAACCATGGCCAACACCAACGCGCCTGCGGCCAGACCGCCCTTGCCCCGTTTCTTGGGGGCGGGGCCGACCACCTGCGGGGTTGCCGACGCGACGCGGTACGGATCGTACGGCGCGCGATAAGGCTGCTGCTGCTGACGCGCATATCGCCAGTCGTAGGCCTGCGACTGATACGGGTCCGGGTTCCCCTGGTAGCCAGGAGCACCGCCGCCGGGGCCATGGGTTGGCTGCTGCGGTGACGAATACCTGGGATGGTTTGTCATGGCGGTGCGATGCTCTTCTCTTGTATGGGGTCTATCGGCTCTGGCGCTACTGCTACTCAACAAACGAGGAAGGTGTCCGTCAGGTTGCCCGAGCGGACTGAGAATCCACTTAGAGAATCGTCGGTTCCACCCATGTTTTGTCCCTGGCTGCGGTTAACTGTCTCACTTTTCGTCCGCGCTGACCGGATCGTCGGCGACGTCACGTTGACCGCGTGTCGGTGCGATGTCGGGAAGCCCGGCGGGAAGCGGCATACCTGGCAAGATCAGATGGATCGATGCGCCCGGCGGGTTGCCGCCCGGCACAGTCTCGTCAATGCGAAGTGCGCCACCGTGTTTCAGCACCACCTGCTGCACTATCGCCAGCCCGAGGCCTGATCCGGGCATCGCCCTGGCCGCAGCCGACCGGTAGAACCGTTCGAACACCAACCGACGCTCCTGCGGCGGAATACCGGGCCCGTAGTCGGACACCACCAACTCGGCATGCCCAGGATCGATCTGGCGCAGCGATACCCCCACTCGGCCGCCGGGTGGACTCCACTTAGCGGCATTGTCGAGCAGATTGAGCACAGCGCGGCCCATGCCGGGCGCGTCACCGTAGACCTGCCAGCCCGTCATCGTGACATCGAACTGGATATCATTGCGGCGCCGCCGGACTCGCTCCAGACTGCGATCGACCACCTCGACCATATCGACCGGTTCGTGGATCACACCGCCCGCGTCGTCGCGCGTCAGGTCCATCAGATCACCGATCAGAGTGGACAGTTCCTCGATCTGTGCGATCACGTCGGCGCGCAGCCCGGCCATCTCCTCTTCGGGCAACGGCGGCGCCCCGGGTGCCTGTGACGCCATCAGCAATTCGACATTGGTGCGCAGCGAGGTCAGTGGGGTACGCAACTCATGCCCGGCGTCGGATACCAGCCGTGCCTGCCGGTCCCGGGATTCGGCCAACGCGCGCAGCATCATGTTGAACGCCTCGGTGAGCCGAGCGAGTTCATCGCTGCCGACAACCGGAATGGGACGTAGGTCATCGGTGCGGGCGACGCGTTCGGCAGCTTCGGTGAGTCGGCGAACCGGCCGCAGACCCGCCCGGGCGACGGCACCACCCGCTATCGCAGCCACTGCAACACCGACACCACCGACGATGAGCAGCACGGTACCCAACCGCTGGAGCACCTGTCCCGTCGGCGCCAAGCTCTTCGAGATCAGCAGAGAACTGCCGTTGGCCAGGTGCACTGCTAGCACCCGCTGGTGATTGACTGTGCGCATCGACATCAGCAGTTCACCGGAGATCACATCCTTCTCCGGCTGGCCGAGGGGCAACATCTGCCCCTCCTGATTCGCCGTGTAGATGGACCGGCCCGGGATCACCAGCATCGCGTTGACGTCGGAGTAGGCCGTGCCCTCGATGGCCTTGGCCGGGTCGGCGGCCAACGACCCACTCTCGATGAGCAGCCGGGCCCGGCTGTGCAGCTGGTTGTCGAGGTCGTCGTAGAGCGCGCGGGACACCACGGCGTACACCGCGACGGCCATCAGCACCACCGCCATGACCACCATCGACATCGCGAGCACCATTACGCGCCAGCGCAACGACAGTGAACTGGTATTAGGCAGCGCGCCCGACCGCCAAGTGTTCGGATTGAGCGACATCATCCGATCAGGGGGGCGTTTCCCGCAGCACGTAGCCGACTCCGCGCACGGTGTGGATGAGCCGTGGCTCACCGTCGGCTTCGGTCTTGCGGCGTAGGTAGCCGATATAGACCTCGAGCGCATTGCCCGAAGTGGGGAAATCGAAGCCCCACACCTCTTCGAGGATGCGGCTACGGGTGAGCACCCGCCGGGGGTTGGCGATCAGCATTTCCAGCAGCGCGAACTCGGTTCGAGTGAGGCTGATCTGACGTTCACCGCGCGTGACTTCACGAGTGACGGGATCCAGGGTCAGATCCGAGAACGACATCTTCTGCGATTCGGCGCCGTCGTCGGACACGGTGCGACGCAGCAACGCGCGCATGCGCGCGAGCAGCTCCTCAAGCGCGAACGGCTTGGGTAGGTAGTCGTCGGCACCGGCGTCGAGGCCGGCGACCCGCTCCGACACGGAGTCGCGAGCAGTCAGCACCAGGATAGGAAGATCGTCACCAGTGCTGCGAAGTTGCCGGCACACCTCAAGACCGTCGAGCCGCGGCATCATCACATCGAGAACCACGGCGTCAGGCCGGTCGTCGGCAATCAGCTCGAGAGCTTCAACCCCATCTTGGGCGAGCTGAACCGAATAACCATTGAAGGAAAGCGACCGTCGCAGTGATTCGCGCACAGCGCGATCATCGTCGACGACAAGTATGCGCACAGGCACAGTCTCAACGCTCTATCTGAGATTGACCTGAGAGGCGCGCCGCGAATATGTCTAGCGTCGGCGATCCAGGTCGAGCAGGCCCAGGCGTGCAGCCTTCAGCAGCCGGCGCGGCACCTTGTGCTGCTGGCCCGCGACGTTGACACCGACCAGACCGGTAGCCTCGGCCTTCCACTGCGCGCGACGGCTACGAGTGTTCGCGCGCGACATTCTGCGCTTGGGCACAGCCATGACGTGCATCTCCTTGCTTGGGGTTGCCGCGCGCACAGCAGCGGCAGACGATTGCACTACAGAGTAACGGTTGACCTGCGTGGGGTCCAAAACGGGCAGACCCCTTGACGTGAGACCCGCGGTACCCGATAACCTACCGGTTGGTTGGGTCGTTCATCGGCGTCGACGGGAGTACGCGTGCCACCTGCAGTACGGATCGGCAACTGTTCGGGCTTCTACGGTGATCGGCTCGCCGCGATGCGGGACATGCTCACCGGGGGCGAGCTGGACTATCTGACGGGCGACTACCTCGCCGAGCTCACCATGCTGATCCTGGCGCGCGACCGGGCCAAGAATCCCGAGCGCGGCTACGCCAAGACTTTCCTGCTACAGCTGGAGGAGTCGCTGGGCCTGGCCCTGGACAAGGGCGTGAAGATCGTCGCCAACGCCGGTGGCCTGAACCCTGCGGGACTGGCCGGCGCGGTGCGTGCGCTAGTCGAACGCCTTGGCCTCGACGTCAACGTCGCACATGTGGAGGGTGACGATCTGGTCGGACGGGCGACAGAGCTCGGCCTGGGGACGCCGCTCGCGGCCAACGCCTACCTGGGCGCGTGGGGCATCGTCGAATGCTTGAACAGCGGTGCCGACGTTGTGGTCACCGGACGGGTCACCGATGCCTCGGTGATCGTCGGGCCGGCCGCGGCGCACTTCGGTTGGGGCCGAACCGATTACGATGCCCTCGCAGGCGCGGTCGCCGCAGGCCACGTCATCGAATGCGGCACCCAGGCCACCGGCGGCAACTACGCGTTCTTCACCGAGATACCCGATCTGCAGCGGCCGGGCTTCCCACTCGCCGAGATCTCGGCCGACGGCTCGTCGGTGATCACCAAGCATCCCGGGACCGGCGGCCAGGTCAGCGTCGGCACCGTCACTGCACAGCTGCTCTACGAGATCGCCGGTGCCCGCTACCCCAATCCCGATGTGACACTGTGTGTCGACTCGTTGCAGTTGAGTGGGGACGGCGACGACCGCGTTCGCATCTCCGGTGTGACGGGTGAGGCCCCGCCCCCGACGCTCAAGGTATCGCTGAACAGCATCGGCGGATTCCGCAACGCCGCGACGTTCGTGCTGACCGGTCTGGATATCGAGGCCAAGGCCGAGCTTGTGCGCAGCCAACTCGAAGCGGGCCTGAAGGTCAAACCGGCAGAGCTGGAATGGTTCTTGGCCCGCACCGACCATCCCGACGCCGATACCGAGGAAGCCGCCAGTGCGTTGCTTCACTGTGTGGCGCGCGATCCCGACCCCAATGTCGTCGGCCGCCAATTCTCCGCCGCGGGAGTCGAACTCGCACTGGCGAGCTACCCGGGCTTCACCACCACCGCGCCACCGGCGGACGGTCAGGTGTACGGCGTGTTCACCCCGGGATACGTCGATGCCGCCGAAGTGCCGCATGTCGCCGTGTACGCCGACGGCACTCGTGTCGACATCGCGCCGGCCACCGAAACCCTCGTCGTCGCACCGGTTGCAGAGCCACATTTACCTGAGCCGTTACCGGCCGGGCCCACCCGCCGGGTCGCGCTCGGCACGATCGCCGGCGCCCGCAGCGGCGACAAGGGTGGCTCGGCCAACGTTGGGGTATGGGTGCGGGCCGGGGCGAGCGCAGCGACGGGAAACAGCACCGGGGCGAGCGCAGCGACGGGAAACAGCACCGGGGCGAGCGCAGCGACGGGAGACAAAGCCGACAAGCAGTGGCGGTGGCTCGTGCATGCGCTGACCGTCGACAAACTTCGCGAATTACTGCCTGAGACAGCGGATCTGACCGTCACCCGGCACGTACTGCCGAATCTGCGGGCCGTGAACTTCATCATCGAAGGCATCCTCGGCCAGGGCGTGGCCTATCAAGCTCGGTTCGATCCGCAGGCCAAGGGGCTGGGCGAATGGTTGCGCAGTCGTCATCTCGATATCCCGGAGGACCTTCTCACGTGAGCATCTGGAATACCCCAGAACGGGAGACTCTACGAAAGACCGTGCGCAGCTTCGCTGAACGTGAGGTGTTGCCGAACGTCGCGGAGTGGGAGCGCACGGGTGAACTCCCCCGCGAACTGCACCGCAAAGCGGGTGAGGCCGGACTGCTCGGAGCCAACTTCCCCGAGTCGGTCGGAGGTGGTGGCGGCGACGGCGCGGACGCGCTGATCATCTGCGAGGAGATGCATTACGCGGGAGCTCCGGGCGGTGTGTTCGCGTCGCTGTTCACGTGTGGGATCTCGGTGCCGCACATGATCGCCTCTGGCGACAAGCGGCTGATCGAAACCTACGTGAAGCCCACGCTGCGAGGGGATCTCATCGGATCGCTGGCCATCACCGAGCCGGGCGGCGGCTCCGACGTCGGGCATCTCACGACCAGGGCCACTCGGGACGGCGATGAATACGTCCTCAACGGCGCCAAGACCTACATCACGTCGGGCGTACGTGCCGATTACGTCGTGACCGCCGCGCGCACGGGTGGGCCGGGCGCTGCCGGGGTGTCGCTGATCGTGGTGGACAAAGGCACACCCGGGTTTGAGGTGAGCCGCAAACTCGACAAAATGGGTTGGCGCTCAAGCGATACCGCCGAGTTGTCCTACACCGATGTGCGGGTGCCGGTCGCCAATCTGGTGGGTGTGGAAAACTCTGGTTTCCTTCAGATCGCCGCGGCGTTCGTCTCCGAGCGGGTCGGCCTTGCCGCGCAGGCGTATGCCAGTGCGCAGCGCTGTCTGGACTTGACCGTCGAGTGGTGCCGCAACCGCGAAACCTTCGGCAGACCACTCATTTCCCGGCAGTCGGTGCAGAACACGCTGGCCGAGATGGCCCGCCGTACCGACGTGGCCCGCGTGTACACCCGCAACGTCGTCGAGCGGCAACTCGCCGGAGCCGCCCCGGCGGCGACATCGGGCCAGGGAGAGATCGACCTTATTTCTCAGGTGTGCTTTGCCAAGAACACCGCCGTCGAGGCCGGCGAATGGGTGGCCAATGCGGCCGTGCAGTTGTTCGGCGGCATGGGCTACATGGCCGAATCCGAGATCGAGCGGCAATATCGGGACATGCGCATCCTCGGCATCGGCGGAGGGACCACCGAGATTCTGACCTCACTGGCCGCGAAGACGTTGGGGTTCCAGCCATGACAATTCTGAAATCGACGGTCGACCCCCACTCCCCCGGGTTCACCGAGGCCGCAGAGGTGATGATCGCCAAGCTGGCCGAGCTCGAGGCAGAGCACGCAAAGGCACTGGCCGGTGGCGGGCCTAAGTACGTGGACCGGCACCACTCCCGCGGCAAGCTCACCGCACGCGAACGCATCGAACTGCTGCTGGACCCCGACGCACCGTTCCTGGAACTGAGCCCGCTGGCGGCGTGGGGCAGCGACTTCGCCGTCGGCGCCAGCGTCGTGGCCGGCATCGGCGCGGTCGAAGGTGTCGAATGCCTGATCGTCGCCAACGACCCAACCGTCAAGGGGGGCACCAGCAACCCCTGGACGCTGAAAAAGATCCTGCGCACCAACCAGATTGCGCTGCAGAACCGGCTTCCGGTGATCTCACTGGTGGAGTCGGGCGGAGCTGATCTACCCACTCAGAAGGAGATCTTCATCCCCGGTGGGCAGATGTTCCGGGACCTGACCAGGCTTTCGGCCGCCGGCATCCCGACGATCGCCCTGGTGTTCGGCAACTCGACCGCAGGCGGTGCGTATGTGCCGGGCATGTCCGATCACGTCGTGATGATCCACGCGCGGTCCAAAGTGTTCCTGGCCGGGCCGCCGCTGGTGAAGATGGCGACCGGCGAGGAGTCCGACGACGAGTCGCTCGGCGGCGCCGAGATACACGCCCGCACATCGGGTCTCGGTGATTACCTGGCCGCCGACGAGCTCGACGCCATCCGGATCGGCCGGCGCATCGTGGCCCGGTTGAACTGGCGCAAGCAGGGCCCGGCACCGGCCCCGGTCATCGAGCCGCTGTTCGATTCCGAAGAACTCATCGGCATCGTGCCCGCGGATCTGCGGATCCCGTTCGATCCGCGCGACGTCATCGCTCGCATCGTCGACGGCTCGGACTTCGACGAGTTCAAGCCCCTGTACGGGTCGTCGTTGGTGACGGGGTGGGCCACGCTGTACGGCTACCCGATCGGCATCCTGGCCAATGCGCGCGGTGTGCTGTTCAGCGAGGAGTCTCAGAAGGCCACACAGTTCATCCAGTTGGCCAACCGGGCCGATACCCCGCTTCTGTTTCTGCACAACACCACTGGATACATGGTGGGTAAGCAGTACGAAGAGGGCGGCATGATCAAGCACGGCTCGATGATGATCAACGCCGTGTCCAATTCGAAGGTGCCACACATCTCTCTGCTGATCGGCGCCTCCTACGGTGCCGGACACTACGGCATGTGCGGGCGCGCCTACGATCCCCGATTTCTGTTCGCCTGGCCCAGCGCGAAGTCGGCCGTGATGGGCGGCGCGCAGCTGGCCGGCGTGCTCTCGATCGTCAGCCGCGCCGCCGCCGAGGCGCGCGGCCAGGAGGTCGACGAGGCTGCTGACGCCGCGCTGCGGGCGGCGGTCGAGGCTCAGATCGAGGCCGAGTCGCTACCGATGTTCTTGTCCGGCCGACTGTACGACGACGGGGTCATCGACCCCCGCGACACCCGCACGGTGCTGGGAATGTGCCTGTCCGCCATCGCCAATGGCCCGATCGAGGGGACGTCGAACTTCGGCGTCTTCCGGATGTGAGGGGGCATCACATGTCTGGGCCGAGACTACGCATTCTGTCGACTTTCGGACCGAATCCCGCCAAAAAGCGTCGTTTCGGCGGAGGAGGAAGATGATCACCAGAGTTCTGGTCGCCAACCGCGGCGAGATTGCCCGCCGGGTGTTCGCCACGTGCCGCCGCCTGGGTATCGGCACCGTCGCGGTGTACACCGATCCCGACTTCGAGTCTCCCCACGTCGCCGAGGCCGACGCTCGGGTGCGTCTCACCGGTAACACCGCCTATCTTGACGCCGCGCAGATCATTGCGGCCGCTCGCGCCGCGGGTGCTGACGCGATCCACCCCGGTTACGGATTCCTCTCGGAGAACGCGGATTTCGCGACGGCGGTGATCGACGCGGGGCTGACCTGGATCGGCCCGCCGGTACCCGCAGTGCAGGCGATGGGCTCCAAGATCGAAGCCAAGAAGATGATGGCTGCGGCCGGTGTGCCGGTGCTCGAAGAGCTCTCGCCGGACAGCGTCACAGTCGAGCAGCTGCCGGTGCTGGTGAAGGCCTCTGCCGGCGGCGGCGGACGCGGTATGCGTGTTGTGCGGGAACTCGGCACGCTGGCAAGCGAAGTCGCCGCGGCGCAACGCGAGGCCCAGTCGGCGTTCGGCGATCCCACGGTGTTCTGCGAGCGGTATCTCGCCGCCGGTCACCATGTCGAGGTGCAGGTGATGGCCGACGCGCACGGCACGGTGTGGGCGGTCGGCGAACGCGAATGCTCGATCCAGCGTCGCCACCAGAAGATCGTCGAAGAGGCGCCGTCGCCCCTCGTCGAGCGCACGCCTGGCATGCGGGCCAAGCTGTTCGAAGCGGCCCGATCGGCGGCTGAAGCCATCGGGTATACCGGTGCGGGCACCGTCGAATTCATGGCCGACGAGCAAGGCGAGTTCTTCTTCCTGGAGATGAACACCCGACTGCAGGTCGAGCATCCGGTCACCGAGGCCACCACCGGGCTCGATCTGGTCGAGCTGCAGATCGCGGTAGCCGACGGCGGCCGGCTCGATCCCGAGCCGCCGCCGGCCCGGGGCTCCTCGATCGAGGCCCGCCTCTACGCCGAGGATCCGGCCAAGGGCTGGCAACCGCAGGCCGGCCCGGTGCACCGGTTCGCCGTGCCCGGACAGGTCCGTGTCGATAGCGGCATCGAAGACGGTTCGGTGGTCTCGATCTTCTACGACCCGATGCTGGCCAAGATCATCTCCTTCGCACCGACGCGCCGACAGGCGGCCGGAGTTCTCGCGGATGCGTTGGCCCGCACAAAGATTCACGGAGTCCGCACCAACCGGGATCTGCTGGTGAATGTGCTGCGCCATCCTGCGTTCCTGGACGGGGCCACCGACACCGCATTCTTCGACACGCACGGTTTGGAGGCGCTGGCCGCCCCGCTCAGCTCACCGGAGGCAGTGACGCTGAGCGTAGTCGCTGCGGCTCTCGCCGACGCAGCGCAGAGCCGCAGCGCCGCCAAGGTTTTCGGGGCCGCTCCGAGCGGGTGGCGCAACCTGGCGTCGGGTTATCAGACCAGGACTTACTGCGAGGGCGATACTGAGCACACCGTGCGGTACCGGTTCACCCGCACTGGTTTGGAACTGCCGGATCACCCCGATGTCACACTCGTTGCCGCAAAGCCAGAGCATGTGGTGCTCGGGGTCGACCGCGTCGAGTGGGCCTTCGACGTAGCCCGGTACGGGAACCCCGAAGCCCCTGAAGTTTTCGTCGATTCATCGCTGGGCCCGGTGCAGTTCACCGCGCGGCCCCGCTTTCCCGATCCCAACGACGCCGTCGCGCACGGCTCGCTGCTCGCGCCTATGCCCGGTTCAGTGGTGCGGGTCGGCGCTACCACCGGCGACAGCGTCACTGCCGGGCAACCGTTGATCTGGCTCGAGGCGATGAAGATGGAACACACCATCGCTGCACCCGAGGATGGGGTGCTGGCCGAACTCAATGTCACCGCGGGCCAGCAGGTCGAGGTCGGCGCCGTCCTTGCCCGCGTGGAAGCGGCGTCATCTCAAGAAGGAGAACAACAGTGAACTTCGTCGAAACCGAGGAACAGCAGGCGCTACGCCAGGCGGTGGCCGCTATGGCCGCCAACTATGGTCAGGACTACTACCTGGAGAAGGCCCGGTCCGGCCAGCACACCACTGAACTGTGGAGTGAGGCAGGAAAACTTGGCTTCATCGGGGTGAATCTGCCCGAGGAGTATGGCGGCGGCGGCGCCGGTATGTATGAGCTGAGCCTGGTGATGGAAGAGATGTCGGCGGCCGGGTCGGCGCTGCTGATGATGGTGGTGTCCCCGGCCATCAACGGCACCATCATCTCGAAGTTCGGCACCGACGAGCAGAAGAGGCGCTGGATCCCCGGCATCGCGGACGGCTCGATCACCATGGCCTTCGCGATCACCGAACCGGATGCCGGGTCGAACAGCCACCGCATCACCACCACGGCCCGCCGCGATGGCAGCGACTGGATCCTCAGGGGCCAGAAAACGTTCATCTCCGGCATTGACCAGGCTCAGGCTGTACTCGTCGTCGGCCGCACCTACAAAGAGGGAGTTCACAAGTCGGAATCTCTCCGTCCCGCGCTGTTCGTCGTCCCGACCGACACCCCGGGCCTGAACTGGACCAAGATCGAAATGGAGATCACCAGCCCGGAAAGCCAATTCCAGGTCTTCCTCGACGACGTGCGACTGCCCGCCGATGCCTTGGTCGGCTCCGAGGATGCTGCGATCGCGCAACTGTTCGCCGGGCTGAACCCCGAGCGGATCATGGGCGCGGCCAGCGCAGTCGGCATGGGCCGGTTCGCGATCAACAAGGCCGTCGAGTACGTCAAGACCCGCCAGGTCTGGAAGGTTCCGATCGGCTCACACCAAGGCCTGTCACATCCTTTGGCGCAGAACCATATCGAGATCGAACTGGCCAAGCTCATGATGCAGAAGGCCGCGACGTTGTACGACGCCGGTGACGACGTGGGTGCGGCCGAAGCCGCCAACATGGCTAAGTACGCCGCAGGCGAGGCGTCGGTGCGGGCCGTCGACCAGGCCGTGCAGTCGCTCGGCGGCAACGGTCTGACCAAGGAGTACGGCATCGCCGCGGCCGTCACCGCGTCGAAGCTGGCCCGCATCGCCCCGGTCAGCCGCGAGATGATTCTCAATTTCGTGGCGCAGACCTCGTTGGGCCTCCCCCGGTCGTACTGATGAGCGCTTGCGCGAAGAAGAAACGATACTGATGAGCGAACTCGTCCACTACGTAGCCGACAACGCCGTCGCCCGGCTGACCCTCGACTCACCGCACAACCGCAACGCGCTGTCCACGGCCCTGGTCGACCAATTGAACAAGGGCCTGGCGCGGGCGGCCGCCGATCCAGCCGTGCGGGTGGTGGTCCTCGGCCACACCGGTGGAACATTCTGTGCGGGTGCCGATCTGAGCGAGGCGGCGGGACGTGAACCGGGTGACGTCGCGGTCGACCGGGCGCGCGAGATGACGACGACGCTGCGCGCGATCCTCGAGCTACCCGTGCCTGTCATCGGGGCGATCGACGGCCATGTCCGGGCGGGTGGCCTTGGCCTGGTCGGCGCCTGCGACCTTGTGGTGGCCGGGCATAACAGCACGTTCGCTCTCACCGAGGCAAGGATCGGCGTTGCGCCATCGATCATCTCGCTGACACTGTTGCCGAAGATGTCACCGCGCTCGGTGGGTCGCTACTTCGTCACCGGGGAGAAGTTCGGCTCCGCCGAGGCCGCCGCGATCGGGTTGATCACCCTGGCCTCCGACGACGTCGAGGGCACTGTCGCGGGTTTGACCACCGAAATTGCCAAGGGTTCACCGCAGGGTCTGGCGATGTCGAAGGCGCTGACGACCGCGGCGATTCTCAGGTCGTTCGACGAGCACGCCGAGGAGTTGACTCGACTGTCGGCCGAACTGTTCGGCTCCGACCAAGCCCGTGAGGGGATGCTGGCCTTCTTGCAGAAACGTCGGCCGAACTGGATTGGTTGAGCCCGGCCTCAGCTCGCACCGGCGCCGTGGCGGCCTGCGCCCGCGGCGAACCGGCCGGCCCCGTGTGCGGCCTCGTGCTTGACCCGTTCGATACTGTCGAACTCGAATTCCATTGCGGCTCGCTCTGATTGGCCCCATTGACGCAGTGCGGACAGTCGATCGGCCCGCAGGCACTGCTGAGGCAGAGCCGCCAGTTGCGTTGCCAGCTCCTCGGCCTCGGTTCGGGCGTCGCCCTTGGGAACCACTCTGTTGGCCAGGCCGATCGCGTGGGCCTCGGCGGCGTCGACGGCGCGGCCCGTCAGAATCAGGTCCATGGCCCGGCTTTCGCCGATAAGCCTCGGCAGGCGCACGGTGCCCCCGTCGATGAGCGGAACGCCCCAGCGCCGGCAGAACACGCCCAGCACCGCATCCTCTTCGACTACCCGTAGGTCACACCACAGCGCCAACTCCAGGCCACCGGCCACCGCGTAGCCGCCGATGGCGGCGATCACCGGCTTGGACAGGACCATCCGGGTCGGCCCCATCGGCCCCGGACCAACGGGGCCCAGGACGTTCGACTGCGGCGTGCCGAACGCCTTGAGATCAGCTCCGGCACAGAATGTTCCACCATCGCCCCACAACACGGCGACTGATGCGGAATCATCGGCATCGAATTCCTCGAACGCCGCGACCAGCGCGGCCGCGGTCGGTCCGTCCACCGCGTTGCGTGCGTGCGGACGATGCAAGATGACGGTGGTCACCGCGCCGTCGCGCTCAGTTCGGACCGACTCGGTCATGTCGCCTCCATGAGTTCTTCCCGGTCGCGCCGCGCGACGAGTTCGGCGGCAAAATCGGTGTAGGCCGTACGCAGTTGCGCGCCGGGCCAGTCGGCGGGCAACAGTTTGTCGGGCAGCACCGGGTCGGTAAGTAGGTGCCGCACGATACCCGCGGCCGCCACGAACCGGCTCGGAACGTCGGTGGCGGACGCGATGTCGTCCAGCAACCGGCGGCCGGCCCTGACCCAACCGGGCAGATCCCACAACCGCCCGACCAGATCGAACGGGTCGTCGTCGCGGGTGTGCAGCATCCGCACTCGTTCGGCGATCTCCTGCGGTAGCGCCTGGTCGAGATTGTCCGGCCGCATCCACACCCCCTCACGTAACTCGGCAAAACGATACTGCTGCAGCATGATTCGCAGCGCGGCGCGGGTACGGGCGTCGGTGCCGACACTGGTGATGACGAGGGTGAGCCATTCCTCATCATCTGGGCGCAGCCGGGGGTTGATGGCGTCGTCCTGGCGGCGCTGCCGGGCCAGCAGTCGGTCGGCCAGTCGATAACCGTCCTCGGAGCGCACCAGGTCACCCGCCCCCACCATGCGGGTGAGTGCGACCCGCAACGCGGTTTCCTTGATATCGAAATCCGCTGTGAGCCTGATCAGTTCAGCGGCACTCGCCCACGCGGGGTGCGCCCCGAGCAGCACGCTCAGCACGACCGAACGAGCCGTCATCCGGTTCAGCGCAGGCATCCGTCACACCCCAACGCTAGTGGCCGTGCCCTCACCGCTCCTCGCGAGCAGTCATCCCTTGACCAACGCGCGCTCGATGATCGGGGCGAGATCCAACCCGGCGGGCAGGGTTCCGAAGGCGCCGCCCCACTGGCCGCCGAGCCGGCTGGCCAGGAACGCCTCGGCCACCGCCGGGTGACCGTGGCGGATAAGCAGCGAGCCCTGCAGGGCCAGGCTGATGTCCTCGGCGATCTTGCGGGCGCGGTATTCGATGTTGTCGAACGTGCCGAGCTGCCCCTTGAGCGCGGCGGCGTGGGCGTCGAGCCGTGGGTCCTGCCCCAGCGCCAGCTCATCGAACATCACCTCGACGCACTCGGGGCGAGTTGCCATGGCGCGCAACGTATCGAGGGCGCTAACGTTGCCGGAACCCTCCCAGATGCCCATCAGCGGAGCCTCACGGTATAGCCGCGGCATACCGGATTCCTCGACGTAGCCGTTGCCGCCCAGACATTCCATCGCCTCACCCGCATGCGGGGTAGCGCGCTTGCACACCCAGTACTTGGCGGCGGCCAGCCCGATACGGCGCAATAGCGCTTCGCGTTCGTCACCGCGCACCGCCTTGTCGGTGGCCCCGGCCATCCGCATGGCGAGCATCGTGGCCGCTTCGGCTTCCACGGCGAGGTCGGCGAGTACGTTACGCATCAGTGGCTGGTCAATCAAGTAGGCGCCGAACGCCTTTCGATGCTGGGCGTGGTGCACCGCACGGCTCAGCCCAGTACGCATACTGGTGGCGCTGCCCAATGCGCAGTCGAGCCGGGTCAGGTTGACCATCTCGATGATGGTCTTCACACCCTGACCCTCCTCACCGACCAACCACGCCACCGCGCCGTCGTACTCGACCTCGGCGGAGGCATTGGCATGATTGCCGAGCTTATCCTTGAGGCGCTGCAAGAACATTCGGTTGCGACTACCGTCGGGCAGCACCCGCGGCAGGAAGAAACAGCTCAGCCCACCGGACGATCCCCCGTCGCTTCGCACGCCCCCGCGCGCTTGGGCCAATACCAAGAAGATGTCACCCATCGGCGCCGAGGTGAACCACTTGTGCCCGGTGAGCGAGTAAGTGCCGTCACCGTTGGGCACGGCCTGCGTGGTACCTGCCCGGACGTCGGAGCCACCCTGCTTCTCGGTCATCGACATGCCCGCGGTGATGCCGGGTTTGGTCGCCGGCACCTTGAGCTCAGGGTCGTAAACCCGGCTGGTCAGCAGGGGTTCGTAGACTTTGGCCAGCTCCGGGTTGAACCGCAGCGCGGGGACGACGGCGTATGTCATCGAAATCGGACACATGTGGCCGGGCTCGGCGGTCCACACCGAGGTCTTGGCGGCGCGCACCACGTGGGACCCGGGCCGGTCGTCGGCCCAGGGTGCCGCGTGCAGGCCGTGCTTGATCGCCGCGGCCATCAGCTCGTGGTAAGCCGGATCGTATTCGACCTCGTCGACGCGGTAGCCGTATCGGTCGTGGGTATGCAGGATCGGCTGGTTGCGGTCGGCGAGTTCGCCCCAGCGCTGGACCTGGGCGCTGCCGTTGAGCGCGCCGACCGCATTGACCTCGTCGAGACCCCACTCACCACCTTCCCGAATGAGTGCCTCGATCAATACCGGCGAGGCCGCGGAGTTGAAGTCCTCCAGCGGCGGGACCTGATTGGTGACGACGTGCGTGGCCGCGGACGCGAGGAGCGAAGGGTCATGAGCCATACTCCAGTGTTACAGTTTCTCGACAGTTGTTCAAGAGTTGTAATGACCGCCGGAGGCCTCCGCGCTCTCCTCTGCGAGCGAACATCCCGAGGTGTCGACATCGGCCCTGCGTCCGGACCGCCGCGCTTCATAGCGGTTCAACGCCGTGACCACTACTGCCGCCAAGGCCCAGCCCAGCAGGATGTCGATCACGTAGTGCTCGGCGGTGTAGACCAACGTGAACGCCATGATCAGGACGTAACCCACAAGGACCGGCCGCCAACCGCGGTTGACGCGGTTCCACAGAAACGCCGAGACCGCTGCTGTCAGTCCGGCATGCAGTGACGGGATGGCCGCCACCAGATTCACGCTCGCCTGGCCCTGATCGATCAACGCGGTCGCAGAGTGCAGGTTGAGCTTGCCCCAGCCGCGCGTGACGATTCGCTCGATCCACTCGTGGCCGCCGTCCCGGTTGCCCTGCATCGCCCCGAGCAGTCCGCCGTCGGTAGCCTCGCGCGCCGAGCGGAACATGCACCGCGGACCGGACGGACCACCGTCGACATCATCGGCGGTACACCGGGCTGCCGCCCACGGCGGCGCGGCGGGCAGCAGCGCATAGATCATCAGTGCCGCGAACGACAGCCCGACGAACAGCCGGACGAACCGTTTCCACTCCTCCCGGTCACGCAGCCACAACACCCCGGCGACAACGTACGGCAGGATGAAGAACGACATATAGACCGTGCTGATCACGATCTCCCACCACGGCGGGTTCAGAGCCTTGAGTCGTTCCTGCAGCCACACCGTCGGGACTGTGCCGAAGAACATCCAGCGGTCTGCGTTGACCTGCCATTGCCAGAGGGTCGGCCGCCCGATCAACGTCGCCGCTCCCCTACTCAGGTCGTAGGCGAGGAGCACCAACGCGAACGGAAGCCAGTCCCGGACGACATAGAACATGCGCCGGCCCTGTCCGATGCTGGCGGCCAGCAGGCCCGTAGAGATGTAGAGCAGCAACAGTTCTCGATTGAATGCGAAACCGTCGGTGACCGTGCGATAACCGACGATGACAGCCCAGACCGCGACCGCTAGATAGCGCACGATACGCAACAAAAGCGCGCGGCGAGCGGCGGTCTCCGCTGAAGGATCGACCGGTGATCGCACGATTGACTGCCCTTCATCAATCATGGACACCCGGACAAGGCTAGTTCACCTGCCGCTAACTCCCCGTTTAGGGAACCGTTTCTGGCGTGGCGTCTCAGCTCACAGCGTGCTCGCGCAGGAACGCGATGTCGTCCTTGCGGCCTTCCTCGGACGTCTCGCAGATCACCGGAGCGTCGGCGGCGTTGACCACCGCGGCCAGCAGCTGCGGATCGATCTGTCCCAGACCGAAATTGGCGTGCCGGTCAGCGCCAGAACCGGCGGCATCCCGGGAGTCGTTGCAGTGCACCAGATCGATGCGCCCGGTGATGGCCTTAATGCGGTCCACCGCGTCGACGAGTGCCTCGCCTGCGGCCCACGCGTGACAGGTGTCGAGGCAGAAGCCAATACCTTTGTCACCGATGCGGTCCCACAG
The DNA here is from genome assembly GCF_000373905.1 of Mycobacterium sp. 155. Lineage (NCBI taxonomy): Bacteria > Bacillati > Actinomycetota > Actinomycetes > Mycobacteriales > Mycobacteriaceae > Mycobacterium > Mycobacterium sp. 155. The sequence goes on along the minus strand of NZ_KB892705.1, from coordinate 57,839 downwards.
CCGGGCGATGGTGTCGAAATGGCGGGCCATGGCGTGGTCCCCACCCGCGGTGTTCTCCAGATACACCGGTACGTCGGAATTCAGATAGTCGAGCGCCTTGCCCCAGCGCTCAAACCCGGCCTCCATGTCGTTGTCATCGGCGTGCCCACCGTGCACGATCACCGCAGTGGCGCCGATCTCGGCGGCAGCGTCGCACGTGTCCTGCAGGATCTTGCGAGACGGGATGCGCACCCGGTTGTTCGCGGAGGCGACATTGATGAGGTACGGCGCATGCACGTACAGCGGAACGTTCGCGGCCTTGAGTACGACGGCATCTTCGCGAGGCTTCGGTTTCTTCCAGCTCTGCGGGTTGCCGAGGAAGAACTGCACGACGTCGGCGCCGTCAGCGGCCGCCGCGGCCAATGGGTCGGTGTTGTCTACATGCGAACCGATGAGCACGCCGCCAGTCTAGTGAGCCTCGGCGACGACCCCGCCCACCCGCTTTGTCATCCCTCAAGGAACGGGTTTGTCACGCCAGAGTGACCGTCGCGCCCGAGTGTCACGCCAGAGTGGCGAGCCGAGGCCGTCATGTCGGCCCCACTCGTCGAGCGTCACGCAAGAGTGGCTCTCAGCGTCGAGAGCCACTCTGGCGTGACAGAGCCCAGCGGAGACAGAACGTGACAAGCCCAGCGGAGACAGAGCGAGACAGAGCGCGACCGGCCCACACAGTCGACCGCACCCGCAGACGGAAAAAGCCCCCGCCGAAGCGGGGGCTTTTTCCGTAGTGACTAGCGGTAATCCGAGTAGCCGTAATCGTCCAGCGGCACCGCAGCACCGGTGGCCTGGCCGAAGTCCGGGCTGTAGTACTGATCCTCGTAGGACGGGATCGTGTACGCCGCAGCGCGGGCCTCTTCGGTGGGCTGCACCTGGATGTTGCGGTAACGGTTGATACCGGTACCGGCCGGGATCAGCTTGCCGATGATCACGTTTTCCTTCAGACCCTGCAGCTTGTCGCTGCGGCAGTTGATCGCCGCATCGGTCAGCACGCGAGTGGTCTCCTGGAACGACGCCGCCGACAACCACGAATCGGTGGCCAGCGACGCCTTGGTGATACCCATCAGCACCGGACGTCCGGCTGCGGGCTCGCCACCCTCGGCCACGACGCGACGGTTCTCGGTCTCGAACTCGGCACGCTCGGTCAGCGAGCCGGGCAGGAACTCCGTCGAGCCCGAGTCGATGATCGTGACGCGACGCAGCATCTGCCGGACGATGACCTCGATGTGCTTGTCGTGGATCGACACACCCTGGGCCCGGTAGACCTCCTGGACCTCCTTGACGAGGTGGATCTGCACCTCGCGGGGGCCCTGGACGCGCAGCACCTCGTGCGGATCAGCGGAGCCTTCCATCAGCTGGTCGCCGACCTCGACGTGGTCGCCGTCGGAGAGCACGCCCTCCGAGCCGTCCTCGTGGGTGATGACCCGCAGGCGCTGACGCTTGGTGAGCTTGTCGTAGACAACTTCCTCGCCGCCATCGTCGGGGACGATGGTGATCTTGAAGAACTTGTCGCTCTCCTCCAGCCGGACCCGGCCCGCGACGTCGGCGATGGGCGCCTTATTCCGTGGGATACGAGCCTCGAACAGCTCCTGCACGCGGGGCAGACCACCGACGATGTCGGCGCCACCGGTAACACCACCCTGGTGGAAGGTACGCATGGTCAGCTGCGTGCCGGGCTCACCGATGGACTGGGCGGCGACGATGCCGACGGCCTCGCCGATGTCGACCAGCTTGCCGGTGGCCATCGAGCGGCCGTAGCACTTCGCGCACACACCGGCAGCCGACGCACAGGTCAGCACCGAACGCACCTTCACCTGCGAGATGCCCGCGGCCAGCAGCGCGTCGATCGCCGGATCACCGAGATCGTGGCCGCGCTCGATGATCACCTTGCCGTTGGCGTCGACCGCGTCGGTCGCCAGCGTCCGGGCGAAGGCCGAGGTCTCGACGTGCGCATCGCGGATCAGCGAACCATCGTGGCCGCGCTCGGCCAGCGTGACGATGATGCCGCGCTCGGTCTCACAGTCGGTCTCGCGAACGATGACGTCCTGCGACACGTCGACCAGACGACGGGTCAGGTAACCCGAGTCGGCGGTACGCAGAGCGGTGTCCGCGAGGCCCTTACGGGCGCCGTGGGTGTTGATGAAGTACTCCAGCACCGTCAGGCCCTCGCGGAACGAAGACTTGATGGGACGCGGGATGAACTCACCCTTCGGGTTGGTCACCAGGCCCTTCATGCCGGCCAGGGTGCGGGTCTGGGTGAGGTTACCCGTGGCGCCGGACTTCACGATCGTGATGATCGGGTTGTCCGCCGGGTAGTACTCCTCCATCGCCTTACCGACCTCTTCGGTGGCGTCCTGCCAGATCTTGACCAGCGACTCGTTGCGCTCGGTGTGGTTGAGCGCACCGCGCTGGTACTTCTTCTCGATCGCCTCGGCCTCGGCCTCGTGGCGCTCCAGGATCTCCTGCTTCTGCGGCGGCACCAGAACGTCGGCCATCGAGACCGTGACACCCGAACGGGTGGCCCAGTGGAAGCCGGCGTCCTTGAGCTTGTCGACGGTCTGCGCCACCACGATCATCGGGTAACGCTCGGCCAGATCGTTGATGATCCGGGCCTGGACCTTCTTGTGCATCTGCTCGTTGACGAACGGATACCCGTGCGGCAGCAGCTCGTTGAACAGCACCCGACCCAGCGTGGTGTCCGCGATCCAGGCGTCGCCGTACTTCCAACCGTTCTCGAACAGCTGGGCCTCGACGTCGGCCGGCGGCCGCAGATCGGTGAGCCGAACCTTGATCCGGGCACGCACCGACAGCGCACCACGGTCGAGGGCCATGATGGCCTCGGCCGGGCTGCTGTACACGCCGGTCTCCGGGGTGTCCGTACCGGCCGGGGTGTATTCGCCGATGTCACCGGGAACCTCGGTGGTCAGGAAGTACAGCCCGGTCACCATGTCCAGACGCGGCATGGCCAGCGGCTTACCCGACGCAGGCGACAGGATGTTGTTCGAGGACAGCATCAGGATGCGGGCCTCGGCCTGTGCCTCCGCCGACAGCGGCAGGTGCACGGCCATCTGGTCACCGTCGAAGTCGGCGTTGAACGCCTCACACACCAGCGGGTGCAGCTGGATGGCCTTGCCTTCCACCAGCTGCGGCTCGAAGGCCTGGATACCCAGGCGGTGCAGCGTAGGTGCACGGTTCAGCAGCACGGGGTGCTCGGCGATGACCTCTTCGAGGACATCCCACACCTGCGGCCGCTGCCGCTCGACCATGCGCTTGGCACTCTTGATGTTCTGCGCGTGGTTCAGGTCGACCAGACGCTTCATCACGAACGGCTTGAACAGTTCCAGAGCCATGAGCTTGGGCAGACCGCACTGGTGCAGCTTGAGCTGCGGGCCCACGACGATAACGGAACGGCCCGAGTAGTCGACACGCTTACCGAGCAGGTTCTGCCGGAACCGGCCCTGCTTGCCCTTGAGCAGATCGGACAGCGACTTGAGCGGACGGTTGCCCGGCCCGGTGACGGGGCGACCACGACGGCCGTTGTCGAACAGCGCGTCCACCGACTCCTGAAGCATGCGCTTCTCGTTGTTGACGATGATCTCGGGTGCACCGAGGTCGATCAGTCGCTTGAGCCGGTTGTTGCGGTTGATCACACGGCGGTACAGGTCGTTCAGGTCGGAGGTGGCGAAACGGCCACCGTCGAGCTGAACCATCGGGCGCAGTTCCGGCGGGATCACCGGGACGGCGTCGAGCACCATGCCCATGGGCGAGTTGCCGGACTGCTGGAAGGCCGCGACGACCTTCAGACGCTTGAGCGCGCGCAGCTTCTTCTGGCCCTTGCCGTTCTTGATGGTGTCGCGCAGCGACTCCGCCTCGGCGTCGATGTCGAAGTTCTCGATGAGCTTCTTGATCGACTCGGCACCCATGGCACCCGTGAAGTACTCGCCGTAGCGGTCCTGCAGCTCGCGGTAGAGCACCTCGTCGACGATCAGCTGCTTGGGAGCCAGCTTGGTGAAGGTGCTCCAGATCTCGTCGAGCCGGTCCAGCTCGCGCTGGGCCCGATCACGGAGCTGACGCATCTCACGCTCGCCGCCGTCGCGCACCTTGCGGCGCACGTCGGACTTGGCCCCCTCGGCCTCGAGCTCGGCCATGTCGGCCTCGAGCTTCTGAGCCCGGGCCTCCAGGTCGGAGTCACGCTGGTCCTCGACGGCCTTGCGCTCGACGGCCATCTCGGCCTCGAGCGTCGACAGCTCGTTGTGACGCATCTCGTCGTCGACGGCGGTGATCACGTAGGCCGCGAAGTAGATGATCTTTTCCAGATCCTTCGGGGCCAGGTCCAGCAGGTAGCCCAAGCGCGACGGGACGCCCTTGAAGTACCAGATGTGCGTGACGGGTGCGGCCAGTTCGATGTGGCCCATCCGCTCACGACGCACCTTGGCGCGGGTGACCTCGACGCCGCACCGCTCACAGATGATGCCCTTGAAGCGGACGCGCTTGTACTTACCGCAGTAGCACTCCCAGTCGCGAGTCGGTCCGAAGATCTTCTCGCAGAACAGGCCGTCCTTTTCAGGCTTCAGCGTGCGGTAGTTGATGGTCTCCGGCTTCTTGACCTCGCCGAAGGACCAGTTGCGGATGTCGTCCGCGGTGGCGAGGCCGATGCGGAGTTCATCGAAGAAGTTGACGTCTAGCACGTAACTCCCTTTCCCCTTTCGGGACTAGAAATCTGTTTAGGCCAGGTCTTCCACAGAGGCGGACTCGTTGCGCGAAAGGTTGATGCCGAGGTTGGCAGCAGCACGCTCCAGGTCCTCGTCGTCACCGTCACGCATCTCGATCGCCGCGCCGTCGGAAGACAGCACCTCAACATTCAGGCAGAGCGACTGCAGCTCCTTGAGCAACACCTTGAACGACTCCGGGATACCGGGTTCGGGGATGTTCTCGCCCTTGACGATGGCCTCGTAGACCTTCACGCGGCCGACCGTGTCGTCGGACTTGATCGTCAGCAGCTCCTGCAGGGTGTAGGCCGCGCCGTAGGCCTGCATGGCCCAGCACTCCATCTCACCGAACCGCTGGCCACCGAACTGCGCCTTACCGCCCAGCGGCTGCTGGGTGATCATCGAGTACGGGCCAGTCGACCGTGCGTGGATCTTGTCGTCCACGAGGTGGTGCAGCTTGAGGATGTACATGTAGCCGACCGTCACCGGGTACGGGAACGGTTCGCCGGAACGCCCGTCGAACAGCGTCGCCTTGCCGTCGGCGTCGACCATGACCTCGCCGTCGCGGTTCGGCAGCGTCGAACCGAGCAGGCCCTGCAGCTCACCTTCCTGCGCACCGTCGAACACCGGGGTGCTCACGATGCTGTCGCGCGGCGCGCTGTACAGATTCTCGGGCAGCTTGCCCGCCCACTCCGGAGTCCCCGCCGCAACATCGATGTTCCAGCCGGCCTTGGCCACCCACCCGAGGTGCGTCTCCAGGATCTGGCCGATGTTCATACGACGCGGCACACCGTGCGTGTTCAGGATGATGTCCACCGGGGTGCCATCGGGCAGGAACGGCATGTCCTCGACAGGCAGGATCTTGCCGATGACGCCCTTGTTGCCGTGGCGTCCGGCGAGCTTGTCGCCGTCGGAGATCTTGCGCTTCTGGGCCACGTACACGCGGACCAGCTCGTTGACACCGGCGGGCAACTCGTCGTCGTCCTCGCGCGAGAACACGCGGATGCCGATGACCTTGCCGGACTCACCGTGCGGCACCTTGAGCGACGTGTCGCGGACCTCGCGGGCCTTCTCACCGAAGATGGCACGCAGCAGGCGCTCCTCCGGGGTCAGCTCGGTCTCACCCTTCGGGGTGACCTTGCCGACCAGGATGTCGCCGTCACGGACCTCGGCGCCGATGCGGACGATGCCGCGCTCGTCGAGATCGGCCAGCACCTCATCGGAGACGTTCGGGATGTCCCGGGTGATCTCCTCGGCGCCCAGCTTGGTGTCGCGGGCATCGATCTCGTGCTCCTCGATGTGGATCGAAGTCAGCACGTCCTCTTCCACCAGGCGGTTGGAGAGGATGATCGCGTCCTCGTAGTTGTGGCCTTCCCACGGCATGATCGCCACGAGCAGGTTCTTGCCCAGGGCCATCTCACCGTTCTCGGTGCACGGACCGTCGGCGATCACCTGGCCGGACTCGACGCGCTGCCCGGCGTCCACGATCGGACGCTGGTTGGCGCACGTGCCGTGGTTGGACCGGGCGAACTTGCGCATCCGGTAGGTGTGCCGGGTGCCGTCGTCGGCCATCACGGTGACGTAGTCGGCGGACACTTCCTCAACCACACCGGACTTGGCCGTGACCACCACGTCACCGGCGTCGATCGCGGCACGGAGTTCCATGCCGGTACCGACGAGCGGGGCCTCGCTGCGCACCAGCGGAACCGCCTGGCGCTGCATGTTGGCACCCATCAGGGCGCGGTTGGCGTCGTCGTGCTCGAGGAACGGGATCATCGCGGTCGCGACCGACACCATCTGACGCGGCGAGACGTCCATGTAGTCGACCTGGTCGGCCGCCACGAACTCGACCTCGCCGCCCTTCTTGCGGACCATGACGCGGTCTTCGACGAACCGGGCACCGCCATCGGTGTCGGTCGTCGGCGAGTTGGCCTGCGCCACGACGTGGCGGTCCTCCTCGTCGGCGGTCAGGTAGTCGATCTGGTCGGTGACGACCCCGTCCACGACCTTCCGATATGGGGTCTCGATGAAGCCGAACGGGTTGACCCGGGCGTACACCGACAACGAGCCGATCAGACCGATGTTCGGGCCCTCAGGGGTCTCGATCGGGCACATGCGGCCGTAGTGCGACGAGTGCACGTCGCGGACCTCGAGGCCGGCGCGCTCACGGGACAGACCGCCGGGGCCCAGCGCCGACAGACGACGCTTGTGGGTCAGACCCGACAGCGGGTTGTTCTGGTCCATGAACTGCGACAGCTGGCTGGTCCCGAAGAACTCCTTGATCGCCGCCACGACGGGACGGATGTTGATCAGGGTCTGCGGCGTGATCGCCTCGACGTCCTGGGTGGTCATCCGCTCGCGGACGACACGCTCCATACGCGACAGGCCGACCCGGATCTGGTTCTGGATCAGCTCGCCGACGGTACGCAGCCGACGGTTGCCGAAGTGGTCGATGTCGTCGACCTCGACGGGAACCTCGACACCATCGGGGACCGTCATCGTGGTCTGGCCCTCGTGCAGGCGCACGAGGTACTCGATGGTGGCGACGATGTCTTCTTCGGTCAGCGTGGTCGAAGTGGAGGGCTGGACCTTGCTGTTCGGGTTGAGGCCCAGCTTCTTGTTGACCTTGTAGCGGCCGACGCGGGCCAGGTCGTAGCGCTTCTCCTTGAAGAACAGGTTCTCCAGCAGGGTCTGTGCGGACTCCTTGGTCGGCGGCTCGCCCGGACGCAGCTTGCGGTAGATGTCCAGCAGCGCCTCGTCGGTGCCTGCGGTGCTGTCCTTCTCCAGCGTGCCCATCATGATCTCGGAGAAGCCGAAGCGCTCGGTAATCTGCTCGCCGGTCCAGCCCAGCGCCTTGAGCAGCACGGTGACCGGCTGACGGCGCTTGCGGTCGATACGCACGCCGACGGTGTCGCGCTTGTCGACGTCGAACTCCAGCCACGCGCCGCGGCCCGGGATGACCTTGACGCTGTGCAGGGTCTTCTCGGTGGACTTGTCGATGCTCTCGTCGAAGTACACGCCCGGTGAGCGAACCAACTGGCTCACCACGACACGCTCGGTGCCGTTGATGATGAAGGTGCCCTTCTCGGTCATCATCGGGAAGTCACCCATGAAGACCGTCTGGCTCTTGATCTCGCCGGTGTTGTTGTTGATGAACTCGGCCGTGACGAACAGCGGGGCCGCGTACGTCATGTCCTTGTCTTTGCACTCGTCGACCGGAGCCTTGACCTCGTCGAAACGCGGGTCGGAGAAGCTCAGCGACATCGAGCCGGAGAAGTCCTCGATCGGCGAGAGCTCGGCGAGAACCTCTTCAAGGCCACCGACGGGATTGTCGTCACCGCGGTCGACAGCGTTCTGCCGCCACCGGTCGGAGCCGACCAGCCACTCGAAAGAATCAGTCTGAACGTCGAGAAGCCCCGGAACCTCAAGCGGCTCGCGGAGCTTGGCAAATGAAACTCTGTTCGGTGCTCCTGGGACGGAGTTATTGGTGTTAGCGTTCGCTGTGCTCTGGCTAGAGACTGCCAAGATGCATCCTTCCAGCACCTCATGCGACGATTCGGATGCCGGACTACACCGGCCCTGTTGTCGCTCTGTTCTGCGTCGGTTCGGCTGGCGTTTCCTGCTTTGAGCCTCGTCCAAACTCCCGGACGCAACGCACGCGACTAGGTACTGAGCAACGCTCAGACTAGGACCACGATGTCAGGTACAGGTGAGGTGGGCAGGATGCAGCCAGCGCAACGTCCAACGATAGCGCAGAACGGCGCATTCCTCAACCACACAGACCCATGCTATGAGCTGGGTCACTCGTCGCTGGCTGGCGTCCTGAACCCGTTCACACATGCTGACCAACAGATTGACCCGTCTGGGCTCGTCAGTCAAGAGTTCACACGCTCATTAAGCCAGGAAACTTGGCCGGACTTGACCGGATATTCCGCTTCCGGTGGGTCAGTCGAGCAAGCACAGGCCCTCCGGAACGGAACAAATTCGCCGCCGCCCTGACGAGCCACGCCGGATTTGATCGACGGATCGGCTCAGCTCTGAGTGGGTACCTCGATGGCGCCCGTCGGGTCGTCGTCCGCCGAACGATCATGCCGTTTGGTGGGCTCGTCGAACTCGTGGACCGGGAATTTGTGAGTGCCCTCGAGGTCGTCCATGATCGCGGCCTGCGCGGCCGGCGGCAAGGTGTGCATCATCTCGCGCACGCGGGCCTGACGACGCGCCACCGCCTTGCGCTCGGGCATGCCGGGCGTCGCCATGAGCTGAGGCGGCACACCCTCGATCTCCTCGACACCGCCGTCGTGCTGGCCCAGGTCCAACATGGCCTGCTCGGCCGCGGCGGTCGCCTCGTCCTTCTCCTCGGACATACCGATCGGGCCGATCCGGCGGCCGTTGAGGAACTGCTTGACGACGGGCTCATCGCTGGTCAACAGCACCTCACGGGGACCGAACATGACCAAGTGCTTACGGAACAGCATGCCCATGTTGTCCGGCACGGTTCGAGCGATGTTGATGTTGTGCGTCACGATCAGGATCGTGGCGTCGATCTGGGCATTGATGTCGATCAACAACTGGCTCAGGTAGGCGGTACGGACCGGGTCCAGACCGGAGTCCGGCTCGTCGCACAGGATGATCTTCGGATCCAGCACCAAAGCGCGGGCCAAGCCGGCACGTTTGCGCATACCGCCGGAGATCTCGCCTGGGAACTTGTGCCCGTCGTTGGGCATGCCCACCAGCTCGAGCTTCTCCATGACGATGTTGCGGATTTCGCTTTCGGACTTCTTGGTGTGCTCGCGCAGCGGGAAGGCCGTGTTGTCGTAGATGTTCATCGAGCCGAACAGCGCGCCGTCCTGGAACAGCACACCGAACAGCGTGCGGATCTCGTAGAGTTCCTTGGCCGAGCACTCGATGATGTCGGTGCCGTCGATGACGATCGAGCCGCGCTCGGGACGCAGCAGCCCGATCAGGGACTTCAGGAACACGGACTTACCGGTACCGGACGGGCCCAGCAACACGCTGACCTCCCCGGCAGGGATGGTCAGGGTCACGTCCTCCCAGATCTTCGACGATCCAAATGACTTGCTGAGCCCGGTTACGTCGATTTGGACGCCCATCAGAGATCCTCCCGCCTACCCCTTGACCGCGCCACGACTCCAGCCTGTGGTTTGAGTCACCATAACCTACGCACTACCACCGCAGCATGGTTGTGTCCACAGAATCCGCGCGCTTATCAGAACGGCAAAGATCCCCGAATCCGAGGGATCCGGGGATCTTTGGCAGGACGGGAACTACTTGACGGTGACCGAAGCGCCGGCGGCCTCGAGCTTGGCCTTGGCGTCCTCGGCGGCCTCCTTGGTGACCTTCTCCAGCAACGGCTTGGGGGCACCGTCGACCAGATCCTTGGCTTCCTTCAGGCCCAGGCCGGAGACGATCTCGCGGACGACCTTGATGACGCCGATCTTCTTCTCGCCGGCACCCTCGAGGATGACGTCGAACTCCGACTGCTCCTCAGCGGCCTCGGCGGCGGCCGGGGCGGCACCGGCGGCCGCGACGGCGACCGGAGCGGCGGCGGTGACCTCGAAGGTCTCCTCGAACTGCTTGACGAACTCAGAGAGCTCCAGCAGCGTCATTTCCTTGAAAGCGTCGAGCAGTTCTTCGGTAGACAGCTTTGCCATGTTGATGGTCCTTCCTTATTTCTTACTGATGTATGGGGTAGGTGAAAGCGGCGGTCTCTAAGCCGCTTCTTCGGATGCCTTCTTCTCCTGCAGCGCGGCGGCCAGCCGGGCAACCTGCGAAGCGGGCGCGTTGAACAGGCCGGCAGCCTTGGACAGGTTGCCCTTCATGGCGCCTGCCAGCTTGGCCAGCAGCACCTCGCGCGACTCGAGGTCGGCGATCTTCTCGACCTCGGAGATCGAGAGGGCGCGGCCGTCCATGTAGCCGCCCTTGATGACGAGCGCCTTGTGGTCCTTGGCGAACTTCTTGATCGCCTTGGCGGCGTCGACCGGCTCGCCCTGGACGAACGCGATCGCCGTCGGACCGGCGAACAGATCATCGAGGCCTTCAATGCCGGCTTCCGAGGCGGCCCGCTTCACCAGGGTGTTCTTGGCGACGGTGTACGTGGTCGAGTCGCCGAGGGAACGACGGAGTTCGGCCAGGTTTGCCACGGTGAGCCCGCGGTACTCGGTGACGACGGTGGCCGTCGCCCCCTTGAACTGCTCGGCAATGTCGGCAACCGCCGTGGCCTTATCAGCCTTGGCCATGCATGCCTCCTTGTGGTGGGTATCGGTCGATCCACCTGGACAGCCGGCGTCAAAGGCCATGAAATGACGAACGCCCCGACGCAGACAGGTCGGGGCGTGAAAATCTACGGACTTTTAATCCGAAGGTCGTAACTAGCCTCGTCCTCCTGCGTGGGCCGCTGGGGTCTCCCCCAGGCCTTCAACCGATTGCCGAGCCACTTGCTCTTCGTGCAAGCGCTCATCGGTGACCGACGGTCTTCGGTGGAACCCGACCAGAGTAGCCGAGCACCCGCCTGACGTCCTAATTCCTCATTCCTCGTCCCCTGCACCGCGAGCGTGCGGGTCTGCTGCCCGCCACGCCGCCCCCGGCCGCCACTATGCGCACGTTCGTCACCGCTCAGCGTGTACCCGCGACCGCCAGCAACACGAACGCAACAGCCAACAGGGCCACCCGCAGCCAATGCAGCCGGTCCCACCGATGCGCCAGTTCCCGAACCGGCGTCTCCTCGAGACCGGCTCCCATCGACGCCGCGACGCGATTGTTGATGGGCACCAGTGTGGTCAGCGACAAGACCATGGTCACACCCATCACCGCGACCGCGGCAATCGCCAGCGGGGACCGCCCGAGCCACGCGACACCGACCAGCAGGGCCGCCGCGGCGAAGTACCAGAACGGCATGACGGTGCCGAGGATCCGACCGCCGGTGGCACGGGCCTGTCGATACGCGTCGTCAGGCAACCGCTCCACGATGGGATTGGTGAACACGGCGACCCCGAACTCGACGCCGACGAGAGTTCCAATACCGAGCACAGCGAGGATTTGCACGATCTGTTCCATGACATCTACCCTCGTCATTAAGCTGACAAAAAACAAGGTACTGACAAATTAGTCAGTACAAATCCACAAGGAGACGAGCCGTGGCGGTCTCGAAGAAGGAGATCGGCGAGTGCCCGATCGACACCACACTCTCCATCGTCGACGGCCGCTGGAAAGGCACCATTCTGTGGCGCTTGTTCGACGGGCCGATGCGCACCGCCGAACTTCGGCGCAGCATCCCCGAAATCACCGAGCGCATGCTGATCCGGCACCTGCATGACCTCGTCGAGGCCGGGATCATCGATCGCCACGACGCGGGCACCGTGCCGCCGTGCGTGCACTATTCGATCTCCGAGTACGGCATGACGCTGGCGCCGGTGCTGCAGGTCCTGTGCGACTGGGGACGCACCCACATGCAACTTCAGATGCAGAAGCCTCAGGCCCGCAGGAGGGCGGCTGCACCAACCAGCCCGGCGTCGCCGCCCAGTTCGGCGGGTACGACGCGCAACGTACGCAGAAACGCCAGCCCGGCATAGCACGCAAGCGCGTCGCGGATCGGTGCGAACAGCAGGTCCCCGGACTTGGCTACCCCGCCGCCGATCACGACCAAGTCGAGGTCGCACACCGCGCCCACCGACGCGATCATCGCCGCAATCGCAGTGGCACCACGCCGAAAAGCCTTGAGCGCAAGCGGCTCCCCCGCGGACGCCGCGGCAGCCAGAGCCCCGGCGTCGGCCCCCTCCGGCGCAGCCCAGCCCTGGTCGCGCGCCCACTGCACCAGGTGCGGACCGGAGGCGATCGTCTCCACACACCCATGCCCACCGCACGCACACAGCGCCCCGCCGTCCGGCGCGACGATGACATGCCCGACGTGCCCGGCATTTCCGGTGCGGCCGGCATACGGCGCGCCGTCGAATACCAGCCCGCCGCCGACCCCGGTCGACACCACCATGCCGAGCATGAACCGGGCGCCCCGGCCGGCACCTCGCCAATGCTCCCCCAACGCCAGGCACAACCCGTCGCCGCCGAGTCGCACCGGCAACCGCGACACCGACTCGACGCGTTCGACGATCGGAAAACGATGCCACTGCGTGATATTGATGGGGCTGACGGTTCCGCTCGGCAGGTCCACCGGCCCGGCCGATCCGATGCCGACACCACGCACTGCCCCGTCGGCCAGGCGCAGCGTGTCAACAAGCAAAGTCTCGACGACGCCCCAGATCGTCTCGGCGTTCCCGTCCGGGGTCGGCGCGGTGGCGTGGTGCACCAGGACGCCATCGGAGTCGACGAGACCTGCGGCGACCTTGGTTCCGCCGATGTCCAGGGCAACGGTGAGGGCGCCCATCGCTAATGCTGGTGGGTATTGTCTGGCTGCCGCGGATCCCCCGGATGCTCATACCCGGGCGCAAGCTCGACCAGTTCGGCATACCGCACGTCGAGCCACAACCGGAAAGCACGTCGGCGGGCTGCGGCCAGCAGGTGCTCGGCGATCCGGTCGCGCACCTGCTCGAACGCCGGCGGCACCGGCTTGGCACGCCAGCCCTGTTGCTGGACTTCAGGTTTCGCCGTGAAGCGCAACGGGTTGCGGGCGTAGTATGCGGCGATATCCTCGTCGCCCACCTCCACGGCCCAGGTGACCTCGGTGAACATCGCCCGTGCCAGTGGCGTGGCCAGCACCGCGGCCGCCACACTGCCAATCTCCAGGCGCGCGGCCGTATCCGGCAGCAGCTCGTCCTCTGTGTCAGCCCCGGCGAGGTCCGGGTGGCGGGCAGCAGCCTCGACCGCCAGCACCCGTTCCGCCACCACCAGCTGCGTCAGCCAGCGGCGCAGCTGCCTGCCCTCGCTGGTGCCGGGACGCGGCAGCGCCGATGCGAAGTTCCCTGCCCGCACCATCGCCTCCCGTTCGTCGATCTCGCTGACCAGCACCGGCTTTCCAGCGACCACCGCAGCCAAACTCATTGGCACCGCTTGACTCTTCGCGCAAGCGCTCATCGCACCACCACCCGAACGGCCGGGGTGTACAACAGCCGCCCGGCACAGCCGACCCTGATCAGCACCCACCATTCCCCTGGGTCGATCCATTCGGGCGGCGCCACGTCGAAACCGATCTGCGCCGTCCCACCGGCCGGGAGTTCAAACCCGACGGCCGCCGGGCCCATCCAGTCCCAGGTGCCCCACGGGCTGATCAAGTGCGCCTCGGCACTCAAGCCGGCCCGGGCATCGGTACCCAGCTCAACCAAAAGCTGGTTGCTGTCACCGGCTTTGACCTCTATCGGCTGTAGTTCGGAGCACAGTTTGAGCACCTGCCCGCCCGGTTCACCGACAGTCACGACGCAGACGTCCTCGACCACCTGGCGCCAGGACGGCGGCAGCGCGGCCGAGTCGGCTCCGGTGACCACGAGTTCCGCGCGGATCGGATACAGCCCCGGTACGACGCCGGCCGGCATGCCCAGTGCCACCTCCGTTTCCAGATGTTCGCCGGGCGGGAGCACGAACGGGAGTTCGGCCGGATCCGCTGTCCACCCCGGCGGAACGATCACCCGGACCCGGCCGTGCAGCGGCGCATCGGTGCAGTCACTGGCCGCCGTCAGGCGTAGCATCACCGGTGAATCCGATGTCACGGTAAGGCTTCCCGGGTGCAGATGCGCCACGGCGGGTAGGCCACCCAGCGGTGCCGGGCCTCGATTGTGCAGCCAGTACCGAGCGTAGAGCGGTTGAACCGCTTCGGCCTCCGGCGCCAATGCGCGATGCTCCGCACGCAGCACCCGGGGTAGGTTCAGCCGGGTTGACACCGTCGCGATCTCAAAACCACTCAGCTCCAGCCGGTCTCGCGGATCCTGCTGCACGCGGGATGCCTCGAGCAGATTGAGGCGCGTCAGAGCTACAGAGCGCAACCCGGATCGGATCGACACATCGGTTGCCTTACCCCAGATTTCGACCAGGCGAGCCGTGATGCCGCCGGACGGGTCCGCGGGCCGCACACTGCCGGAGGCCAACGGATTGCCGGCGGCCTTGAGCGCACCGAGTTGCACCTGTCCGGCCGGCTCGATCTCCAACAGAGAACCCCACGACGGCAGGCCACCGGCCGGGCTGCGCCCAGCCGGTACCGCCCGCAACGGCCGGTTGAATTCCGCCCCGCGCGCGGCGACGCCGGCCTCACGCCAGTCACCGTCGCCGGCGACCAGGGCGTAGTCGAAAGTATGTGTCCAGTGCTGTAATTGGAAATTGGAACCGTCGGGTGCAGTCCTGCGCGGCGGATCGATCCACGTGCCCGAGGGCCAGCCGGTGCAGGACCGCATGAGCGAGGTGTGCAGGGTGCCATCCGGCTCGACGGCGAACCCTGGCACACCTCGGTTGAGCACTGCCACAGTGCGCTGCTCGAACGCTTCGGCTTCGGTCGGCACATGCTGGTCCACGACGATCTCGGCGTCGGCGAGGTCGTCGACCACCGCCGTGAGGTCGCCAGCCAGGATCAGCACCGGCAAGGCCCGCGGCGCGCGCAGGTCGGCGTCGGGAACCCACTGGTCGACCAGTGGCGCCGTCGCGGGCACCCACACCCTGGCCGATCCGGTGGCGTCGAGCTGACGTTTGAGTTCGTCACTATAGGCGACATCGGTTTCGGCGAGAACCGCTGCGGTGAAGGAGTTTTCACTGGGTCCACCAAGAGCGAGCCGGGTATCGGGCAGGTTGGAATCCACGGCCAGGTTGCCGTAGCGAGGTTTGTCGGCGCTGCTGCAGGTGGCGGTCACCCCGGCGCGGACGAGTGCGACCATCAACTCTCGCGAATCGGGTGCGTCCGAGGAAGCGATGAGGTCTGGCGCGACCACTTCGGCCACCGACACCGCACGCACCGCGTCCCCGACCTTGATACGCACCGCCGAGGACAAGCCGAACCAGCCGTAGGCAGGGTTGTCCAGGGTCCACGGATACTGTGCTGTGTCGACTGCGGTCTGTTCGTGATAGTGCAGCAGACCGAAGCCGCGCCCGATGACCGCGTCGCCGACTTCACTGACCGGCAGCGCACCGGGCACCGGGCACGGCCAACGCAGTCGCAACAGTTTGTCGGCTCCGGCGAAGTCATCGATCGTGGTGCGGCAGTCGACTCGATCCAGGCCGCGCCACAGGGTGATCGTCTGGGTATACCGGAGCAACCCGTCAATACGGCCGCGCACGGTCAGCCGCTGCCCCAATGCGCTTCGGTGGCAGAGGACTTCGTCGGCCGCACCGCTGGACGAGCAAACAACGGGTCCCTTGGGCAGCAGGTGCCACGGCCCCTCGCCGGCTTGCGGGTGGGCCGGGTATTCGTCATACACCGCCAGTTCGTTGCCCACCGCTCCTTCGGCGAGCAGTTCGCGGCCGGCCCGGATCAGTGAAACCACCCCGCCGCCTCGAGTCGGGTCGACCGTCAGTCGATAGCGATCGTTCTCGATGATGTTCCCCACCACCGGTTCCCACCCCTGCACCGAGCCGTCGGCGAACCGGTAGGCGCGCCAGCCCAGCGAAGGCACATCGCGGGCCAAAAAGCTCACGGTCCTGCCGCCGTGTTCGACCAGAACGGGTACCTCGGAGCCGTCGGTGTCGAGCAGCACACCACCCAACGGCACGTCGAGATGCACGGTGACCAGATCTGTACGCTTGTGCGCCAACGGGTTCCACACCACCAGGGATCCGTACACTGCCTCGGAGAGCAGCGCCAGCGCATTGTCTCGGGCGACGCGCCCCAGCTCCCACGCGTCACGCCATCCGGTCAGCAGATCGAGGTAGACCTGATCGGACTCCGATCCGGTGATGGCGTCGTGGTGCGCGCCGTAAGCCAGTTGCACCCACGCTTTGGCAAGCGCCGCCTGCGGGTAGTCCGCGCCCCCGAGCAGGCTCGCGAACACCGCGAAACGTTCGGCATCGAGCACGGCGTCCTCGGCGGCCCGGTTGGCCTGTTTGGTGTCGATGTAGGAGACGTCCTTGCCGGTGTAGATCGGGTTCATGTCCCGGGTCTGCGGGGAGGGTTCGACGCCTCGGGAGTCGAGTTCGGCTCGTACCGCGGCGAAGAACTCGCTGGGCAGTGCGCACACGAACTTCGGCCAGACGTAGCGGGCGTTCCAGTCGCGGTGGATCTGGGTGACCCATTTGTTGGGCGGGGTGTAGTCGGTGCCGACCGGCAGCAGCACGTTGCGGGTCAGGGCGACGCGCTTGAGTTTGGTGAACAGCCGGTAGGTGGACTCTTCGGCGGCGGCCAGCGTGGCCGCGGAATCCATCCACCAGCCAGCCGAATAGTGCGCCGGCATGTAGTGGGTCAGCAGCCCGCGACCCGACGGGGCGATCCACTCGAATTCGCTGGCGAACTGCATGCGTTCTGGGTCGCCGTCGTTTTGCATCGGA
The DNA here is from genome assembly GCF_000373905.1 of Mycobacterium sp. 155. Lineage (NCBI taxonomy): Bacteria > Bacillati > Actinomycetota > Actinomycetes > Mycobacteriales > Mycobacteriaceae > Mycobacterium > Mycobacterium sp. 155. The sequence continues at coordinate 40,668 of NZ_KB892705.1, read as the reverse complement.
CCCCACTGGTGATGCGGTCCACGGGCCCACGAACTGGATGTCAGGCCCGCGTCGGCTGCCATGCCGGGAAACTGCGGATCGTGTCCGAACACGTCGAGCTGCCATGCCGTCGCGGGGTTGGCGCCGAGCACGTCACGCTGAAAGCCCATACCCGCCACGAAGTTCCGGATGGCGGTCTCCGGACTGGTGAGGTTGGTGTTCGGTTCGTTGTAGGTGCCGCCCATGATTTCGACGCGCCCCTCGGCGATGAACCGGCGCAGATCGGCCCGGTCTTCGGGGTGGGCATCCCAGTAGGGCTTGAGATAGTCCACCTCGGCCAGCACGAACTTGTATTCCGGTTCGCGGCGGGCCATTTCCAGATGCGCGTGAACCAGGCCGAAGCCGTTGGTCTGGCGACACTGGCCGGGTGGTTCTTCGGTCCACACGCTGGTGTAGGCGGCCTGGGTGTTCCACCACACCGGGTCGTAGTGAAAGTGGCTGATCATGTACATCGTCCAGCCCGGTTCGGCAACGGTGAACTCGAACACCAGTCCGTCGACCACGGCGGCTCGAGTCTCCCCGGGGATCGGGTCGCGCACGGTCACCGGCACCTCGACCACACCGTCACCCGGGCCCGCGACGGCGTGCCCAGACAGGCCGTCTCCGACCACTCGGATGGTCGTCGGAGCGGTGCATCCCGTGTAGGTCACTCGGGCCAGCTGCACCGGTAGATCCGAAGAACTGACGAACAATTCCGTGGACTCCGCGGCGATGACGCGCATGCAGCGACCTTACGTTCGTACAGTGCTCCGGGACAGGCGTTCGGCCATTGCCCGCACGACCGCCAGCTGTGAACGCGGCCGCGCCGGCGACGCTGCCGCCGGCGGCCAGGCGCAAGCAGACGGCATGGAGAGAGCCTGCCGCGCTCTTGGGACAGAAACTGTCGTCGATAGGTGCGAAGGTTGCTTTATGCAGAGAAACCCGCTGGCCGATCAGTTGGACTACCACTGGATCCACCAACTACGCCCCCGGTTGGACGGTCTAACCGATGACGAGTACTTCTGGCAGCCGGTCCCCGACTGCTGGACGGTCCATCCCGACGGCGCCATCGACTTCAGCTATCCCCCGCCTCGGCCCGAACCGTTCACAACCATTGCGTGGCGGCTGGCGCACGTCATCGTCGGCGTGTTCGCCATGCGTAACTACTCGCACTTCGGCGGCCCGGCCGCCGACTACCAGTCCTGGCCGTACGCCACCGACGCGGCCACCGCGCTGACCCAACTCGACGCTGCATATCGAGTCTGGATCGACGGCGTGCGATCGCTGAGCCAGGACGACCTGAATAAGCCGGTCGGACCGGCCGAAGGGCAATGGGCCGACTATTCGATGACCGAGCTGATTCTGCACATCAACCGGGAGGCCATCCATCACGGCGCTGAAATCGCCTGCATCCGAGACCTTTACGTACATTCACACCGCAGCCAGGAGAACTGACCATGCCCGGATTGCCCGCAGTCGCCGCCGACGAGCGTCAGAGCCTGATCGAGTTCCTGCGGCACAACCAGAACGCATTCGTGGCGGTGTGCCACGGACTCACCGACGAGCAGGCCCGCTGCACTCCATCGGTGAGCGCGCTGTCGGTGGGCGGCCTGATCAAGCATGTCACCGCGGTGCAACGCAGTTGGTCGGATCGCGTCAGGTCAGCACCGGATTTCCCCGCGCCGGACCCACGGCCGACCGCCGAGATCATGGCCGAATACGCCGACCAGCATGTGATGCGCGAGGACGAAACCCTCGATGGTCTGGTCTCCGCGCTGACGGCGGAAAACGCCGCCACCCTGCAAGCCTTCGCCGAGGCCGACCTGAACACACCCGTCCCGATTCCTCAGGACGTACCGTGGTTCCCCAAGGACATCGAACACTGGTCGCCGCGCTGGGTGGCCATGCATCTGCTGGAGGAGCTCTCCCGGCATGCCGGACACGCCGACATCATCCGCGAATCCATCGACGGAGCAACGATGTACGAGTTGATGGCCGCCGCAGAGGAATGGCCTGAGACCGAGTGGATCAAGCGGTGGCGGCCCGACCTACCCACCACCAAGGTCGAGCACAGCTTCGCCCGACATGGCGAAATACACTGAGCCCCCGGCTGATCGCCAGGGGCTCGGTGTCGGGGCGGCACAGGTCAGCTGCGGTAATCACCGCGGAACGAGTTGTCCCAATGATGCCACGGCCAGAAGCCACGGAAGCCCCAGTCGCGGTGCCCGCGATAGTCGTCCGAATCGTGCCGGTAGTCCATCGAGTAGCTGCCGTGCGACTGATCCGACGAGCCGGTATCCGCGTTGGCACCTGCAGCCAATCCCAGTGCGGCACCGCCCAGGATGCTCGCGGCGGCGACCGGAGCCACCACGAAGCGGGCGACGACACGGGACTTGTTATTGGTGGCGACCATCTGAGTTCTCCTGTATGAGTAGATATTTGGAAGTTCGTGACGTTGTCACACCAACGAAACTACGGGCCCACCCTCGCGGTGTCTCGGTTGTGCGCACACCTCGCGTTCGATACGATTTCTGGAGATTCGCGCATTCTTCTCACCATTGACATTCCGTCTAAAATCGATGTATCCCTTCCTGATTCGATCGGGAAGGGATACATCGAGATAATGACACTTATCAAGGGTGCAGAACAGTTCCTTTCGTTTCCGGCAACGCTGCCGTACACACCAGGCTGACAAGTACGACCGCGGCCATCATGGCACCGATCGCAGGCGCGCCCCACGTGGCCAGAAGCGGCGCAGCGATGATCGTCGGCACCGCACCGCCAACCAATCCCGCCAGGTTCAGCGACAATCCGGCACCGCTGTAGCGGAACCGGGTGCCGAAGATCTCGGGAATGAAGGCCGCCATCGGTCCGTACGAGCTGGCGGCAACCGCATACGTCCCCACCATTGCCAGTGCGAACAATGCGGCATTGCCCGTGTCTATCAACGGGAGCACGACGAACGTCCACGGGACCCCGAAAGCCAACGCCGCCATGATGACGCGGCGGCGACCGAACGTATCGCTCAACGCGGCGCTCAGGGCGTTGAACACCACCACGACGACTCCGCCCAGCAGACCGACCTGCAATATCAGCTCGGGTGAAAAGCCCACGTGCGTATGGGCGTAACTCATCAAATAGGCGTTGGCCAGGTATCCCAGCGCGAAGAACCCGATCATGCTGCCCGCAGCGAGGACCACTTCTCGCCGCTGATTGCGGAACAGTGCGGTCAGCGGAGTCACTCGAGATGTGCCACGTGTCTTCTGTTCGACGAACACCGGTGTCTCCGCAACGTTCAGCCGGACGTACAGCGCGATGACGATCAATACCGCACTGAACAGGAACGGGATCCGCCACCCCCAGTCGATGAAGGCGTGGCTGGACTCGCCGATCGTCTTGTTCACCGCGAGGAACAACAGGCTGCTCATCACAAGCCCACTACCCACGCCCATCTGGGTGAACATGCCGTAGCGACCGCGGGTGGCCGGCGGTGAATACTCGGCCGACAGCAGCGCAGCACCTGCCCATTCACCGCCGACCGCGAACCCTTGAATGAGCCGCAACGTCAGCAGGATCAGCGGTGCGGCCACGCCGATCGCCGTCGTACTGGGCACCGTGCCGACGGCCAGCGTGGACAGACCCATGGTCAGCAGAGTCGCGATCAGCGTCGATTTGCGACCCAGCCGGTCGCCGAAATGCCCGAAGAACGCGGCACCCACCGACCGCGACAGAAACGCTGCAGCGAACGTCGCCATCGAAGCGACGGTCGCCATCGTGGTGCCCAGATGCGGGAAGAACACTTTCGGGAACACCAGCGCGGCGGCAGTGCCGTAGATGTAGAAGTCGTAGTACTCGATCGCCGACCCGACGAAGCTGGCCAATGCGACGCGTTTCATGGGCGTAGCGCGGGATTCGTGCAGGATCGTGGCCATGTTCGCTCCTCAGCGGGTCGTTTCGTCCGAAGCTACGAACAGTGGCCGGCGGGTGGCGCGGTTGTGCACACAAGCGGGTCTAAGCAGCGATTTCGAGGTTGTGCGCATTGCACGCGCGCCACCATCCTGTGATGTGCGACACACCCATTTTTGGCGGTACCGGCGGTTTTGAGACACTGCGGTAGTGAGCACTCCGCCGAAATCCAAACAGCGCGAGGGAGCCAAGCTGGACCGCGTGCCCCTGCCGGTCGAGGCCGCACGCGTCGGCGCGACCGGCTGGCAGATCACCCGCACGGGCGCTCGCGTCGTTACAAGCCTCCTCGGCAAGGGATCTCTGCAGGAGAAGGTCATCAAGCAGGTCCCGCAGACGTTCTCTGATCTCGGTCCGACGTATGTCAAGTTCGGCCAGATCATCGCCTCCAGCCCCGGCGCCTTCGGTGAACCGTTGAGCCGGGAGTTCCGCAGCCTGCTGGACCGGGTGCCGCCAGCGGATACCGCAGCGGTACACAAACTCCTCAAAGAGGAACTCGGCGACGACCCACAGAACCTGTTCAAGTCGTTCGACGAGAAGCCGTTCGCCTCTGCCTCGATCGCCCAGGTTCATTACGCGACGCTGCACTCCGGTGAAGAGGTGGTCGTCAAGATCCAGCGGCCTGGTATCCGTCGTCGTGTCGCGGCGGATCTACAGATCCTCAAGCGCAGCGCCCAGGTCATCGAACTCGCCAAGCTGGGCCGGCGACTGTCCGCGCAGGATGTGGTCGCCGATTTCGCCGACAACCTGGCCGAGGAGCTCGACTTCCGACTCGAGGCCCAGTCGATGGACGCGTGGGTGTCACACATGCACGCCTCGCCGCTCGGCGAGAACATCCGGGTCCCGCAGGTGTATTGGGACCTGACGAGTGCGCGGGTGCTGACGATGGAGCGCGTTGCCGGCATCCGTATCGACGACGTGGCCGCCATCCGCGAGGCCGGTTTCGACGGCACGGAGCTGGTGAAGGCGCTGCTGTTCAGTGTTTTCGAGGGCGGCCTCAAACATGGCCTGTTCCACGGCGACCTGCACGCCGGCAATCTGCATGTGGATCACGACGGCAAGATCGTGTTCTTCGACTTCGGCATCATGGGCCGCATCGATCCGCGCACCCGCTGGCTGCTGCGCGAGCTCGTCTACGCCCTGCTGGTCAAGAAAGACCATGCCGCCGCGGGCAAGATCGTGGTGTTGATGGGCGCGGTGGGCACGGTCAAGCCCGAGGGCGAGGCCGCCAGGGATCTGGAGGCGTTCGCGACCCCGCTGACCATGAAGTCGCTGGGCGATATGTCCTACGCGGAAATCGGCAAGCAGCTCTCGGCGCTGGCCGATGCGTATGACGTCAAGCTGCCCCGCGAGCTCGTGCTGATCGGCAAACAGTTCCTCTACGTGGAGCGGTACATGAAACTGCTGGCACCAAATTGGCAGATGATGAACGATCCGCAGCTCACCGGTTATTTCGCCAACGTCATGGTGGATATCGGCCGCGAGCACCAGTCCGTCGATGAACAAAGCGACGATGAGGTCGAGACCTAGATGGAAATTCGCAGCGGATACGCCAAAGCCGGCGATATCGACCTCTACTACGAGGACATGGGCGACCCGAACGACCCCGTGGTCTTGCTGATCATGGGCCTGGGTGCGCAATTGTTGTTGTGGCGCACCGGTTTCTGCGAGAAGCTCGTCGACCAGGGGTTGCGCGTCATCCGCTACGACAACCGAGACGTCGGGTTGTCGAGCAAGTTGTCTGGCCAACGGGTCGGCACCCCGCTGGCGTTGCGCATGGCCCGCTCGTTCCTGGGGCTGCGCAGCCCGTCGGTATACACGCTGGAGGACATTGCCGACGACGCCGCGGCCCTGCTCGATTACCTCGACATCGACGCCGCCCACATCGTCGGCGGATCGATGGGCGGGATGGTCGCTCAGGTCTTCGCGTCGCGGTACCGGGACCGGACCAAAACCCTCGCGGTGATCTTCTCCAGCAACAACAAGGCGCTCTTGCCGCCACCGGGTATCAAGCAACTGCTGTCGGTAATCACCGGTCCGCCGGCGAACTCGACACGAGATGCCATCATCGACAACGCCGTTCGGCTCGGCAAGATCAACGGCAGCCCCGCCTATCCCACACCGGACGACAAGATGCGCGCCGAGGCGGCCGAACTCTACGACCGCGCGTACTACCCCGCCGGTATCGCGCGACACTTCGCCGCGATCCTCGGTAGCGGCAGCCTGGTTCACCACGATCGGCGGATCACCGCACCGACAGTGGTGATCCACGGTCTCGCGGACCGGTTGATGCGGCCGTTCGGGGGACGTGCGGTGGCCAAGGCGATCGCGGGCGCCCGGCTGGTGTTGATCGACGGCATGGGCCACGAGCTACCTGAACCGGTGTGGGACGAGATCGTCGGCGAGCTCAAGACGAATTTCGCCTACGTCGGCTAGTGCGTGAGCCCGCAAGAAGGCCGAAATTTTCCCGGGCGAGCGTCTGCCGAACAGTGCAGATGGTCGAGGAACACTCCGCACGGCCGGGGGCAACATCGACGTAGACCCGTTCTCTTTGCAGTGCCAGGCGTGTCGCATCAACTTCGCTGCCAGCCCAGGTGCAATTAGATTTCCGCTGGCACTGGCGAGTCAATTGGCACAGCGGCGCCGACCACGCGTTTGCCAGACAGATACGTTGACAGCAGTCAAAGCTAACCGGCCTTGACCTGCTGTAGGCTGACTTCCCGCAAGCAGAAAACTATAAGCTTGGAGCATTTTCGAATATGTCTAAATTGACACCGAAATATGAAGAACTGCAGTCGATCTACGACATTTCGAACGAATTCTACGAACTGTTCCTCGGCCCGACAATGGGTTACACCTGTGGGTACTTCGAACGCGAGGACATGACCGGCGACGAGGCCCAGCTCGCCAAGTTCGACCTGTCACTGGGCAAACTCGGCCTGGAACCCGGCATGACGTTGCTCGACATCGGCTGCGGCTGGGGCGGCGGCATGGCGCGGGCCATCGAAAAGTACGACGTCAACGTCATCGGCCTGACCCTGTCCGGCGAGCAGCGCGAGTACGCCATCGACAAGCTCTCCAAGATTCCCACCGAGCGCAACGTCGAGGTTCGCCTCCAGGGCTGGGAAGAGTTCGACGAGAAGGTCGACCGCATCGTCTCGATCGGCGCATTCGAGCACTTCGGGTTCGACCGCTATCCGGCGTTCTTCAAGATGGCCTACGACGCGCTGCCCGACGACGGCCGGATGCTCCTGCACAACATCACGGGATTCGATCTTCGTGAAGGCCAGAAACTCGGCCTGCACATGACGTTCGAAGACGCCCGGTTCGCCCGGTTCATCATGACCGAGATCTTCCCCGGTGGCCGGCTGCCCTCGGTGTCGATGGAGGAAGAGAAAGCCACCGAGGCCGGGTTCAAGCTCACCCAGCTGCAGGAGATCGGGCCGCACTACGTCCGGACGCTCAAGATCTGGGCCGACGCGCTCGAGGCCCACAAGGACGAGGCCATCGCGGTCCAGGGCCAAGAGGTCTACGACCGCTACGACAAGTACCTCAACGGCTGCCAGAAGTACTTCGCCTCGGGCCACATCAGCGTGCACCAGTTCACGCTGCAAAAGTAATTTCGCGCAAGCTGTCGGATCGCGACGTCGTCGTTCGTCGGATAGGTAGAGAGTGGAACAGCAGGTTCTCACTCGCTGACACCGGGAGACGACGATGCACTACTTCGCTCTACTGATCAATCGGGAGAAGGCACTCACCCCTGAGCAGGGTGCTGCCGAGATGTCGGCGTATCTGGACTTCCACGCCAAAGCGGCAGCGTCGATTCGTGCAGGCGATGCGCTGGCCCCGGCCGCAGCTGCTGTCCGCATCTCCGGCGGTCCGGGCGGTCCTGCAGTCCAATTGTCGGCACCGCCGACGGCAATCACCGATGGCCCGTTCGCAGAAGGCGCTGAGGTGGCCGGAGGCTACTACGTGTTCGAAGCGGACAATCTCGACGAGGCCATCGCACTGGCCCGCGACATACCCGTCGCGAAGCACGGCGCGGTCGAGTTGTGGCCGATGGTCCACTGGCAGGCACCCGAGCAGCCGCTGGGCAACGATTGGCTGGCCCTGTTGCTGGAGCCGCCGGAGAACGTCCACACGCCTGGAACCGACGAGTGGAACAAGCAGGCGGCCCTGCACGTCGAACTCGCCAAGACCATCGGTGACAAAACCCTGGCCGGCGCACCGCTGCATCCTCCGTCCACTGCCACCACGGTGCAGGTCCGAGACGGCAAGGTGACCCTCACCGATGGTCCGTACGCCGAGGGCGCCGAGGTGGCCAACGGCTTCTATGTGCTGCGCGCGGCCGACCGCGATGAGGCGGTCAAGCTGGCCTCGATGATTCCGGCCTCAGCGATCGAGGTGCGCCAGTTGTCCGGCATCGCCGGCCTCTAGGCGGATGTCCGAGCTGGACGGCGTCTTCCGGCGTGAGTGGGGCCCTGCCGTTGCAGCGCTCGCACGATGGTCCGGTGATCTCACCGTCGCCGAGGACGCTGTCCAGGAGGCCTGCGCCCAGGCGCTGCGCACCTGGCCCTCCGACGGCCTTCCCGCCAATCCGGGCGCCTGGCTGACAGCAGTGGCCCGCAATCGTGCCCTCGACCGCTTCCGGCGCGAATCCGAGCGTCCCGGAAAGGAACTCGCCGCGGTGTACGAGGAGGTGACGGCGCGCGTGAACGTCACCGAGGAAGTGCACCCCGTCCACGACGACCAGCTGCGGATGATGTTCACGTGCGCGCATCCGGCCCTCGATGGCAGCTCGCAGCTGGCCCTGACCCTGCGGCTGATCTCCGGGCTCACCGTAGCCGAGATCGCCCGGGCGCTGCTGCAGTCCGAGGCCGCGATCGGCCAGCGAATCACGCGGGCCAAGAACAAGATTCGCAACGCGAACATCCCACTACGGGTACCGCCGACCGAACTCCTGCCCGAACGCACACCACACGTACTCGGCTGCATCTATTCGGTGTTCACCGAGGGCTACTGGTCCACCGCCGGGCCGTCGGCCATCCGCGACGAGTTGTGTGACGAGGGCGTTCGCCTGGCCGGCGAGCTGTGCGCGTTGCTCCCCGACAATCTGGATGCGCACGCACTGGCAGCCCTTGTGCTGCTGCATGATTCACGTCGGCACACCCGCGTGGACGACAGCGGTGCACTGGTACCGCTGGACGAACAAGACCGAAAGCGTTGGGACCGTGGCCGCATCGCCCGAGGCCTGGAACAGTTGCGGTTGGCCGAGGGTGCGGCCGGCCCGTACCTGCCGCAGGCGGTGATCGCGGCGGTGCACGCCACCGCATCAAGCTGGCAACTCACTGACTGGACGGTCATCTGCCAGGCGTACGACCGGCTGCTGGACTTCGGCGATTCACCGGTGGTGCTCGCCAATCGTGCTGTGGCGCTCGCTTTTCGCGATGGATTCGACACCGGACTGGCAGCGCTCGACGAGGTGGCCGACGATCCGCGGCTGGCACGCTCCAACGTCGTCGCCTCCATCCGGGCGGATCTGCTGCGTCGCCGCATCACCGAACTCACCTGACCGCCGAGCAGACACGAAAGTCCCCGACACACCGGGTGTGCGGGGACTTTCGTGTCTGCTCGCGCAGGAAAAACTAAGCCTCGGTGAAGTTCCGGGTCACCGCGGGGTCAACCGGGATGCCCGGGCCCGTGGTGGTCGAGACGGTCACCTTCTTGAGGTAACGACCCTTCGAGGACGACGGCTTGGCCCGCAGCACCTCGTCGAGCGCGGCACCGTAGTTCTCGGCCAGCTTGGCCTCGTCGAAGGATGCCTTGCCGATGATGAAGTGCAGGTTGGCCTGCTTGTCGACACGGAAGTTGATCTTGCCGCCCTTGATGTCCTGGACGGCCTTGGTGACGTCCGGAGTGACGGTGCCGGTCTTGGGGTTCGGCATCAGCCCGCGCGGGCCCAGCACGCGAGCGATCCGGCCGACCTTGGCCATCTGGTCCGGGGTGGCAATCGCGGCGTCGAAGTCGAGGAAGCCGCCCTGGATCTTCTCGATCAGGTCGTCGCTGCCGACCACGTCAGCACCGGCGGCGATGGCCTGCTCGGCCTTCTCGCCCACGGCGAACACCGCAACGCGCGCGGTCTTACCCGTGCCGTGTGGCAGGTTGACGGTGCCGCGGACCATCTGGTCCGCCTTGCGGGGGTCGACGCCCAGGCGGATGGCCACCTCTACGGTGGCGTCCTGCTTCTTGGACGACGTCTCCTTGGCCAGCTTCGCGGCCTCCAGCGGCGTGTAGAGCTTGTCCTTGTCGACCTTCTCGGCCGCCTCGCGATATGCCTTGCTGTTCTTGCTCATTGAATCTCCAGTTCAGAGTTCGTGGTTGGCGGGCCGAAGCGGGCCCTTCCACGTATTGCTTTTGATACGGATACTCGACTTTTGTTGTCGCGTCGATCCGCTGTGCTACTCGACGGTGATACCCATCGACCGGGCGGTACCGGCGATGATCTTCGCCGCGGCGTCGATGTCGTTGGCGTTGAGGTCGGCCTTCTTGGTCTCGGCGATCTCGCGCACCTGATCCCAACTCACCTTGGCGACCTTGGTCTTGTGCGGCTCACCCGAACCCTTGGGCACACCGGCGGCCTTGAGCAGCAGCCTGGCGGCGGGCGGGGTCTTGAGGGCGAACGTGAAGCTGCGGTCCTCGTAGACAGTGATCTCCACGGGGATGACGTTGCCGCGCTGCGACTCAGTCGCGGCGTTGTACGCCTTGCAGAACTCCATGATGTTGACGCCGTGCTGGCCAAGCGCAGGACCAACCGGCGGGGCAGGGTTGGCCTGCCCGGCCTGGATCTGCAGCTTGATGAGCCCGGCGACCTTCTTCTTCGGGGCCATGCTGTGGTGTTCCTTACTCGCTTATCCGAGGGCGCGTACCGCGCCCGCTGTTCTAGCCGTTACCGACTAAATCTTGGCGACCTGGGTGAAGGTCAGTTCGACAGGTGTTTCGCGGCCGAAGATGGACACCAACACCTTGAGCTTCTGCTGTTCGGCGTTGACCTCGCTGATCGAGGCGGGCAACGTCGCGAACGGACCGTCCATGACGGTGACGGACTCGCCGACCTCGAAATCGACCAGGATTTCCGGACGCTCCAGCGTGGCCTCGGTCGAGGCAGCCGCAGCAGCGGCGGGCGCCTTGCCCGCGGCGGCCTTCTTGGCTGCGCCCTGCGGCAGCAGGAACTTCACCACGTCATCGAGCGCCAGCGGCGACGGCCGAGAGGTGGCGCCGACGAAGCCCGTCACACCCGGGGTGTTGCGCACTGCGCCCCACGACTCGTCGTTGAGCTCCATGCGCACCAGGATGTAACCGGGCAGCACCTTGCGGTTGACCTGCTTACGCTGGCCGTTCTTGATCTCGGTGACCTCTTCGATGGGCACCTCGACCTGGAAGATGTAGTCGCCGACATCGAGGTTCTGCACGCGGGTTTCGAGGTTGGCCTTCACCTTGTTCTCGTAACCGGCGTAAGAGTGGATCACATACCAGTCGCCGGGCTTCAGCCGCAGCTCCTTCTTGAGCGCGACGGCCGGGTCAACGTCTTCTCCGTCGGCAGGAGCTTCCGCGGCCTCGGCAGCGGGCGCCTCAGCGTCGTCAACAGGCGCCTCAGCGTCGTCAACAGGCGCCTCAGTGTCGTCAACAGGCGCCTCAGTGTCGTCCTCGTCGCCGGCAGTGTCCTCACCGGCGGTCTCTTCCTCTTCGACCGCTTCGTCGACTTCGACCGCTTCGTCGACGGTCTCCGCCACGACAGCTTCTCCGCCGTCTTCGACACTGACGGTCTCGTCGGCGAGTGTCTGCTCATCGCCGTCGAACGTGGTCACGTTGTCAGTCCTCTCTCAAAACTCAGGTCAGGTGCCGAAAACCAGCGACACCAGCCGCGCCAGGCCCAGGTCCACACCTGAAATCAGCGCGACCATGAACACCAGGAAGACCAGCACCACGGACGTGTAGCTGACCATCTGCTTGCGGTTGGGCCAGATCACCTTCCGAAGTTCGGCAACAACCTGCTTGAGGTAGTTGACGACGAACATGATCGGATTGCGTGACGGCCCGCCGGCAGCCTTCTTGGCCTTCTTGGTCTTGCCGGAGCCGTTCTTGGCGGCATCCTTCGACTCGGCGGTGTCTTCACCGCTGTCGGTCTCGTCGTCCTCGGCCTCGCTGGGCACTCCACGGCGGGACCGCTTACCGGTCGGGCGCAGCGGCCGGGTCACGACCGCGGTCCGACTGTGGTTGCCGGAGCCATCGGCGTCGGTCTCAGTGTCGTCTGCGGAGCCGACACCTTCGCGCTCGTCGCTCACCGCATGCCTTTCATCCAGGTTGTGTGGTCACCTTCCAGTGTCCACACCTTGTCGAATATTCAATTGAGCAGGGGCGACAGGACTTGAACCTGCAACCTGCGGTTTTGGAGACCGCTGCTCTGCCAGTTGAGCTACGCCCCTTCGGCGATGACAAGATTTGACCCCGCCATCACGTCCTCTGTCCGGGGCTTACACAATTCGCGCGCTCCCCGTTCGCTCGATAAAGCCGACGGACAGCGCGCTGAAATGGGAAAAACCCCGAGAGCCGAGTGTACCCCGGTGTGGGTATCAACGACTAATCGCGCCGGCGGCCCACCTACTCCCCGGCCGCCTTGCGGATGACCTGGCCGGATTCCGGATCCCACTTGACCTGGATGGAGTGGTCGCCCTCGTGGCCCATCATCGTGGTGTAGGCCTCCAGCACGACCTCCCCATCGTCGTCGGTGCAGACGTTGTGGGTGACGACGATGTCGGCGCCGAACCGCTCCTCGACCGAAGTGATCTCCATGACGGCGTGCAGTTGGTCGCCGGCTTTGAGCGGCCTGCGGTAGACGAACTTCTGGTCCACCTGGACGATCTGCATGGTCTGCATACCGACATCGACATGCTTGAAGAAATGCTGCTGGACCAACAAGGCCAGGGTGGAGGCGAAGGTCAGCGGGGCAATCAGAGCATCGTGGCCGAGCTCGGTGGCCGCCGCCTCGTCATGACTCGCCGGGTCGAACGCCTTGACCGCCTTGGCGTACTGGCGGATCTGCTCACGGCCGATCAGGAATGGGTCCGGGTACTTCCAGACCATGCCGCGGATATCTGTCTTGAGAGCCATGCCTCGGAATCCCCTAAGCCAGTTGTGCCGTTGCGACAGCCCGGCCGAAGATCTTCTTTCCGCCCGCGGTGGCCGAGATGGCGATGGTGACGAGCTTTTCCTCGGGATCGACGGACTTGATCCGGCCGTTGAAGACAATCTCCGCACCCACGCCGTCATTGGGCACCGGCACCACCGCGGTGAACCGCACGTTGTACTCCTTCACCGCGGCCGGATCGCCGACCCAGGAGGTGACGTAGCCGCCGCCGAGGCCCATGGTGAGCATGCCGTGTGCGATCGCGGTGTCGAGGCCGACCTGCTTGGCGATCTCGTCGTCCCAGTGGATCGGATTCAGGTCACCGGAAACACCCGCGTAGTTGACCAGGTCGCCACGGGTCAAGGGAATGATCTTCTCCGGAAGCGTGTCCCCCACCTTGACCGAACTGAACTCACGCAGCGCCATCAGAAAAGCCCTCTCCATCTTCGCCCGTACGACCCGCAAGGGCCGTGTAAGTCTCCTGCACAACGTCACCGGCATCGTCGGTGATGATGGTCTTGAACACGATGAGATCGGTGCCGTGTGCCTGGCGAACAGAATCCACGTACACGTCCGCGTACAGCTTGTCGCCCGCGAAAATCGGCTTGACGAACTTCAGGGCCTGGTCGACCTGGACGATCTGAGCGTCCTCGACACCGATGTTGGCGTCGTGCAAGAACGCCAACTGCGCCTGGTAGCCGAAAATGCAGATGAAGGTCAGGGCCGCAGGTAGCGCGCTGTGACCAAGTTCGGCCGCGACGTTCTCGTCGCGGTAAAAGGCATCGTCGTTCTTGACGGCGAGAGCGTGCTCACGAATCTTCTCGCGCCCGACCTCGTAGTGCTCGGGATAGCGAAAGTGCTTCCCAACGAGCTTCGACGACAGAGCCACGGGCCTTGCCTTGGTTTACCGCGACTCTTTGTGCGGCTGGTGGTGTCCGCAGTTCGGGCAGAACTTCTTGACCTCGAGACGATCGGGATCGTTGCGGCGGTTCTTCTTGGTGATGTAGTTGCGGTGCTTGCACACCTCGCAGGCCAAAGTGATCTTCGGCCGAACGTCCGTACTCGACGCCACGTCAGCTGCCCTCTTTCACGTCTAACTTGTCCCTGTAGCGGTGGGGGGGCTCGATCCCCCGACCTCACGATTATGAGTCGTGCGCTCTAACCAGCTGAGCTACACCGCCCCGATAGGCACGGGCATCGCTCCGCGACCACCGAGCCCCCTAACGGAATCGAACCGTTGACCTTTTCCTTACCATGGAAACGCTCTACCGACTGAGCTAAGGGGGCCTATCTGCTGCGGCCCGCGGCGGTAAGCCGTGGGCCTTAAAGAGGGTACAGCCTACCCGGCAACCGCACCAAACCGCAGGTCAGAGCGGCTGCCGGGAGGCATTTTGCCATTCCGGTTCAGTCCAGCAGCCAATCGTTGGGCGCGAACAGCTCGCAGTGCACCCGTTCCAGCGGGATTCCGCGGTCACCCAGTTGGGCACGTACGGCCGCGACGAAGCCCGTGCCACCACACAGGTAGATCTCCGCGTCGACCGGCAGCTCGATGCCCGCCAGGCTCAGCAGGCCGGGATGCACGCCCGGCGTGCCCGCCGTGACGCCGTCCTCGTACCAGACGTCGAGGGTGGAGTTCGGCAGTGCGGCGACGAGTTCGTGCTGGCGTTCCCGCAGGGGATGGCTGGTGTCACTGCGGTCGGCATGCAGCACCCGCACGTGCTTGTCCGGCCGCGAGGCGACGAGGTGCTCCAGGATGCCGATCATCGGCGTGATGCCGATGCCCGCCGACACCAGGACCAGCGCCTTGCCCTCGCTTCCGGACGCATGTAGGTCGCCGAACGGCACGGTGACATCGAGCAGGTCGCCGACGCACAGGTTGGCGCGGATCCAGTTCGACACCTCGCCTGCGGGCTGGGTGGAGATCGCGTCCACAGGCTTGACGGCAAATGTCAGATCGGTCGTCCCGGCGTCGTTGACGAGGCTGTACTGACGCAACTGGCGTGCCCCGTCGGGCAGGGTGACACCCACCGAAACATATTGTCCGGGCATGAAGTTCATCGATTCGGCGGAGCGGACGGTGACGAGCACGGCACCTGACGGGTCGTCGATGCGGGAGATCACCGGCATCCGGCGGAACACCTCACCGACCTCGACACCGGCGTCGGCGTACAGCCCGCGCTCCAACTCGATCAGGGTGTCGGCCATGATCCAATAGACGCGGTCCCAGGCCGCCGCCACCTCGGGTGTCACAGTATCGGCGCCCAGCACCTCCACGATGGCCGCGAACAGGTTCTCGTGAACGATCGGATACTGCTCGGGGGTGACGCCCAGCGAGGCGTGCTTGTGCCCGATTCGCGACAGCAGGTCCGCCGGATGCGGCAGCGCCGGGTCGACCAGATGGGCGGCGAAGGTCGCGATCGATGCCGCCAGCGCGCGCTGCTGGGATCCCTGCGCCTGATTGCCGCGGTTGAACAGGTTGCGCAACAACGCCGGGTGGTTGCCGAAGAGCCGACGGTAGAACTCCTTGGTGATCTCGTCGATGTTTGCACCGATCAAGGGCAGCGTTGCCTTGACGATGTCGGCGTGGTGCGGCTCGAGCTCGACGCGTACGGCCGAGGGCTCGGGCGTGGTGACGGTCATCATTGGGTCCTTTCTCCGGTGAGTTGCAGAACAATCGGAAGGTCGATGCCTCCCGACAGATCGGTGACCGTATGGCGGTCAAGTTCGCGGTAGAACGCCTCTTTGGCGTCGGCCAACGCGCGGCGCAGCCGGCATGCCGCGATCAATGGGCACGGGTTGTCGCCTCGGCATTCGATGACCTCGCGGTCGTCTTCGAGTTCGCGCACCAGAGCGCCGATCGACGCGGTTCGCCCGGCGTCAGTGAGGACCAGTCCCCCGACTCGTCCACGTCGGGCGTGGACCATGCCGAGCTCGGCCAGCCGCGATACGGCTTTGGCGACGTGGTGTTCGGAGGCGTTGACACTCACCGCGATGGTGCGCGTGGTGACCCGGTGGCCGGTCGACTCAGCCGACGCCAGCAGCATCAACGCACGCAGGCCTAGGTCGGTGAACCGGGTCAGGTGCATGCCTGCACGCTATAAATTCGGCATTCGGGATGCGAATTTTGGCGCTGTGCCGTTAAACACGGCGTGAAGTGCGGTTTTTTGACCTGCAATGATGGGCTGATGGCCAACTCGACGCCCCAGGACCGCCTTTATTTCAAGCAACTGCTGTCCGGCCGCGACTTCGCCGCGGACGACATGATCGCTCAGCAGATGCGCAACTTCGCCTATCTGATCGGTGACCGCGAGACCGGCGAGGCCGTGGTGGTCGATCCGGCGTATGCCGCGGGTGACCTGGTCGACGCGTTGGAGGCGGACGGCATGCGATTGTCAGGCGTGCTGGTTACCCACCATCATCCCGATCACGTCGGCGGTTCGATGATGGGCTTCGAACTCAAGGGGTTGGCCGAGCTGCTGGACCAGACCGAGGTCCCCGTACACGTCAACACCCATGAGGCCGAATGGGTTTCGCGCGTCACCGGGATCCCGCTCAGCAGCCTGACCCGGCACCGGCATGGCGACAAGGTCAACGTCGGCGCCATCGACATCGAGTTGCTCCACACGCCCGGTCACACACCCGGTAGCCAGTGCTTCCTGCTCGACGATCGGCTGGTGGCCGGCGACACGCTGTTCCTGGAGGGCTGTGGCCGTACCGACTTTCCTGGCGGCAACGTCGACGACATGTTTCGTAGCCTGCAGGCGCTCGCGCAGCTGCCCGGCGACCCGACGGTGTTCCCCGGCCACTGGTACTCGGCCGAACCCAGCGCGCCGCTCGCCGATGTCAAGCGCAGCAACTACGTATACCGGGCTTCCGACCTGCAGCAGTGGCGGATGTCGATGGGTGGCTGACAGCCGCGCCGATATCCTCCACGACACCGATCTGACCGGCCGCACGACTGGAGACGAACGAATCCCCCTGCATGTCAGGGTATCCGCGACGGACTTCCTTGACCATCCAGTTGCACAGTCAAGAAACCGTATGAACGGGCAATTAGAGTAGCGCGATACTCAGGACAGGGTTTTGCAATCCCGGCAAACTGGGTGAGGAGTTTTCCTCGTCCGTCCAGTCGGGGGTCGTCGTGAAGAACATAGTGCTGTGCTTCGACCACACAGATCAGCGTCCCGGTCCACGCGACGCGACCAATACCGAGGCGTTGTTCAGGTTGCTGGACATCGACCACGACCAGCTCGGCTGGTACCACTCGGGTGCGACGTCGGTGCGCGCAACGAGGTTCCCCCGGCGCCGCCGCGGCGCGGCGGTGGCCGACGCCCGTGACGCGCTTCTGGAGGCCTACCGATTCCTCGGCGACTGCTGGGAACCCGGCGACGCCATCTATCTGTTCGGCGGAGCCGACGGCGGCGACCGGGCGCGTGAATTGGCGGCCTTACTGGGGTCCGTCGGCTTGCTGCCCGAGCGTTCCGACGATCTGGTCACCTATGCGCTGGCCACTTACGCGCTGCCTCGCACGGCGCGCACCCGGCAGGATTGGGAGCACGTCAACCGGCTGGCCGCCGAACTGATCGGGGACTCCGAAAGCACGGTCCCCGTACGGTTTTTGGGACTGTGGGATGCCGTCCGCACACCTGGGGCGAGGCACCGGACCGGGCCGCTGACCAACGTCAAAACCGGTAGGCACGCCATGGCTATCGACGCACTACGACCGGCGGCCGCCGGTGACCACGGCGCGATGGACGAGGTGTGGTTTCGGGGCGGGCACTGCGACATCGCCGGCGGCACCGGCGCGTGCTGGGCGCTGGCCGAGATTGCGATGGACTGGATACTCTCCGGCGCTGCCGAAGCCGGGCTACGAGTATCCGAACGGCTCTCCAGCCCCAACGAACTGGACGCGCTCGCCGGTACCGCTCCGGCATTCGGCATCGTGCACCCGCAGTTGGACGCACCAGTGCACGCCAGTGTCGAGCTTTATCTGCGCGCCCACCCGCATTACTGGCGGCGCCTGCCTGCCCGCATCGAATGGGCCGATTCCGATTGGCTGGCCCGTGGCGAACGGCTGATGTCCGCACCCGCCCAGGCCGAGCCGGTGGTGCCCGAAGTACTCGCCGCGGCCGCATCCTGACATTTGGCCCGCTCGGGCGGCACAAAGCCTCATCAAGGCCGCCCGTACGATCGGTGCGATGAGCAGCCTGGTGAGCTACCAGCTCGATGAGTCCATCGCGACCGTGACGCTGGACGACGGCAAGGTCAATGCGCTCTCGCCGGCCATGCAGGACGAGATCAACGCGGCACTCGACCGCACCGTGGAGGACGGTGCCAAGGCCGTCGTGCTGGCCGGCAACGCGAAGGTGTTCAGCGGCGGCTTCGACCTAAGTGTGTTCGCATCGGGCGACGCTCAGGCGACTCTGGCCATGCTGGCCGGCGGTTTCGAGCTGGCCCTGCGCTGCCTGACCTTCCCGGTCCCGGTCATCATGGCCGCGACCGGACCAGCCATCGCGATGGGTTCTTTCCTTTTGCTGTCCGCCGATCACCGGGTGGGCTCGCCGAGATCGCGCTGTCAGGCCAACGAGGTGGCGATCGGTATGACGCTGCCGATCGCTGCGATCGAGATCATGCGGATGCGTTTGACGCATGCGGCGTTCCAGCGCGCCATCTCGATGGCTGCGACGTTCGCCGGCGACACCGCAATCGCGGCCGGCTGGCTCGATGAGATCGTTGAATCCGATGCGGTGCTGGCCCGTGCCCAGCAGGTGGCCGCCGAAGCGGCAGTCACCCTGAACGCCGGCGCACACGTGGGCAGCAAGCTCAAGGCCCGCGCCGCCGCGATTCTCGCGATCCGCTCGGGAATCGACGGGTTGCCAACGGAATTCGCGGGGTAGATGCTCGGCTCATCATCCCTGCGCAGGACTGTCGGTGGCGCGCCATAAGGTAGGGGGCGATGGCACTGCACCTGCACCGGGCTGAGCGCACGGATCTGCTCGCCGACGGGCTGGGTGCCCTGTTGGCTGATCCTCTGCCCGATCCGTTCGCCGAAGAACTGGTGCTGGTCCCGGCCAAGGGCGTGGAGCGGTGGCTCAGCCAGCGGTTGTCCAACCGGCTCGGTGTCTGCGCCGCCGTGCAGTTCCGTAATCCACGGTCGCTGATCGCCGAGGTCACCGGGACACAGGATGACGATCCGTGGTCGCCTGAGGCGATGGTGTGGCCATTGCTGGCCGTCATCGATGACAACCTGGAAGCTCCGTGGTGCACGACGCTGGCTACCCACCTGGGCCGGTTCGAGGACGGCGAGGAACGCGAGCTGCGGCAGGGCCGTCGCTATGCGGTGGCCCGACGGCTCGCCGGGATCTTCGCGTCGTACGCTCGGCAACGCCCGCAACTGCTGGTCGACTGGGCGGGTATCCCGGACGACCTCTCCTGGCAGCGGCCGCTGTGGGAGGCACTCACCAACCGCGTCGATGCCGACCTACCCCATATCCGGCATGCGAAAACCCTTGCCCGGCTTCGAGAATCCCCCAGCGAGCTGCCCGATCGGCTGTCCCTGTTCGGCCACACCCGGCTGCCGGTGACCGAGATCGAGTTGCTCGCCGCGTTGGCCACCCACCACGACCTGCACCTGTGGCTGCCGCATCCCAGTGACCGGCTGTGGCAGGCGCTGGCCGCCGACAAGGGCGCCGTGCCGCGGCGCACGGACACCAGCCACCGTGCGGTCGCGCACCCGTTGTCGGCCACACTGGGCCGCGATCTGCGTGAGCTGCAGCGTTTACTTCCGGCCCCCGCGACCGATGAATACCTCGGCGCGCCAGGCTATCCCAACACACTACTGGGCTGGCTGCAGTCCGACATCTCCGCTGATGCCGTGCGCCCGCAGGGCCGGGTGCACCGTCGCGAGGACCGGTCGGTGCAGGTGCACAGCTGCCACGGTCCAGCCCGGCAGATCGACGTGCTGCGTGAGGTGCTACTGGGTCTGCTGGCCGACGATCCGACGCTCGAGCCGCGCGACATCCTCGTGATGTGCCCCGACATCGAGACGTACGCGCCGTTGATCAGCGCGGGGTTCGGGCTCGGCGACGTGGTGCACGGCGCCCACCCCGCGCACCGGCTGCGGGTCCGGCTCGCCGACCGTGCTTTGGTGCAGACGAATCCGCTGTTGTCGGTGGCGGCGCGACTGCTGACGCTGGCCGGTGGCCGGGCCGGTGCGAGCGAGGTGCTCAACCTGGCCGAGTCGGCTCCGGTGCGGGCCCGGTTCTGTTTCACCGACGACGATCTGGACGCGATCACGGCGTGGGTGCGGGAAGCCAACATCCGCTGGGGCTTCGATCAGGAGCACCGTCGGCCCTATGGCGTCGACTTCCTGCACAACACCTGGCGGTTCGGTATCGACCGGGTGTTGGCCGGCGTGGCGATGTCCGACGATTCCCATGCGTGGCTGGGCACGACGCTGCCGCTCGACGACGTCAGCAGCAACCGGGTGGAGCTCGCGGGCCGCTTCGCCGACTTCGTCGAGAAGCTGCACAATGCGGTGCGCGGGCTCAGCGGCACCAAGACGCTGGCAGAGTGGCTGGCCGAACTGGGCGCCGATATCGACGCGCTCGCATTGGACGACGAGGACTGGCCCCGTGCGCAGGTGCAGCGCGAGTTCGACGACATCCTCGCGACCGCCGAGACCGCAACGATGTTGCGCCTGCCGGATATTCGCGCGCTGCTGCAACGGCATCTGGCCGGGCGGCCCACGCGCGCCAACTTCCGTACCGGCACGCTGACGGTGTGCACCATGGTGCCGATGCGCTCGGTGCCGCATCGGGTGGTGTGCCTGGTCGGTTTGGACGACGGGGTGTTCCCGCGGCTGGGCGCGATCGATGGCGACGATGCGCTGGCCCGCGACCCGGTGACCGGCGAGCGCGACATCCGTTCGGAGGACCGCCAGTTGCTGCTCGACGCGATCGGCGCGGCCACCGAAACGCTCGTCGTCACCTACACCGGCGCCAACGAGTACTCCGGGCAACCCCGCCCACCGGCGGTGCCACTGGCCGAGTTGCTCGACACCCTCGACATCACCGCCGAGCAGCCAGTGCGGGTTGTGACCCATCATCCGTTGCAGCCGTTCGATATTCGCAACGTCATCCCGGGGGCTTTGGTGCCCGGCGAACCGTTCACGTTCGACCCGACGGCGCTCACAGCCGCGCAGGCCAACAGCGGTCAGCACGCCGAGCGTCCGCCGTTCTTCGCCGAACCGTTGCCGCCGCCACCGCCCGACGATGTGGTGCTGGCCGATCTGGTCGGCTTCTTCAACGATCCGGTCAAGGGATTCTTCCGGGCCCTGGACTACACCCTGCCGTGGGAGGTCGACGGTGTGTCGGACGTCATGCCCGTCGACATCGGCGCGTTGGAGGAGTGGACAGTCGGCGACCGCATGTTGCACGACATGCTGCGCGGCATGGAACCGGCCGATGCCCAACAGGCCGAGTGGCGGCGCGGCACCCTGCCGCCCGGGCAGCTCGGCTGGCGCACGGCCGGTGCGATCCGCGAGCAGTGCACCGCGCTGGCCGCCGAAGCGCAGCATCACCGCGGCGTGGAATCCCAGGCCTACGACGTGGACATCGATCTGGGCGGCGGGCGGCGGCTCACCGGCACCGTGTCTCCGGTGTTCGGCGACCGTTTGGTCTCGGTGACCTACTCGAAGCTCGACGGCAAGCACCTGCTGCAGTCGTGGATTCCGTTGCTGGCGTTGGCCGCTCAGTACCCCGCCCGGGATTTCTCGGCGGTGTGCATCGGCCGTCCGAAACGCGGCACCACACCCCGCGCCGAGGGGCTTGGCACTCCCGTCAACCCGGTCGAGCTGCTGGTCGACCTGGTGCGGATCTACGACGCGGGCCGCCGGGAACCGCTGCCGCTGCCGGTGAAGACGTCCTATGCCTGGGCCGTGGCGCGGCACACCGGCGACGATCCGGAACGGGCCGCCGGATACCGTTGGCGCAGCGGCAATTATCCCGGCGAGGACCAGCAGCCCGCGCACGTACAGGCCTGGGGTCGCGACGCCTGGTTGCGGGATCTGATGCAACCGCTGCGTCCCGGCGAGGAGGTCGCAGGCGAAAGCCACCGGCTCGGCGCCTACGCCGCCCGACTGTGGTTACCCATGCTGCGGGCCGAAAGGTCAACACGGTGAAGGTTTTCGACCTGCTCGGGCCGCTGCCGAGCCGCAACACCACCACGGTGCTGGAGGCCAGTGCCGGGACCGGTAAGACGTTCGCGCTGGCCGGTCTGGTCACCCGGTTCGTCGCCGAGGGCGCCGCGACGCTGGACCAGATGCTGCTCATCACATTCGGTCGGGCCGCCAGCCAGGAGCTTCGGGAGCGGGTCCGCGATCAGATGGTGTGCGCCCTGGCCGCATTCGACGACCCGGCTCTGGCCCGCAACGATCTGGAGACCTACCTGATCGCCGAGGATCAAGACGCCCGCCGACAGCGGTTGCGCGACGCACTCGCCGGATTCGACGGCGCGACCATCGCCACCACCCACCAGTTCTGCCAGATCGTGTTGAAATCCCTTGGTGTGGCCGGAGACAGCGATTCCGGAGTGACTCTGGTCGAGAGTCTTGACAACCTGGTCACCGAGATCGTCGACGACTTGTACCTGTCCCGGTTCGGCACGCAACGCGACCATCCGGTGCTCGACTACGCCGCAGCACTGCGGCTCGCCCGCACCGTGGTGGCCAATCCCGCCACCGAGCTGCGGCCTGCCGATCCCGACCCCGATTCGCCCGCCGCGGTGCGGCTGAGCTTCGCCCGGGATGTGCTGGCCGAGTTGGAGATCCGTAAGCGGCGCCGTGGTGTGCTGGGCTACGACGATCTGCTGACCCGGCTGGCGGACGCGCTGACTCCTCGTCCTCCTCGCGTGCGGGGCGAACCAGACGACTCACCCGCCCGCATGCGCATGCATCAGCGCTGGCCGGTCGTGATGGTCGACGAATTCCAGGACACCGACCCGGTCCAGTGGCAGGTGATCGAGCGAGCCTTCTCCGGGCACTCCACGCTGATCCTGATCGGCGACCCGAAGCAGGCCATCTACGCGTTCCGCGGCGGAGACATCGACACGTATCTGCGGGCCGCCGCGACCGCCGGGGACAAGCAGACGCTGGGCACGAACTGGCGCAGCGACAGCGCCCTGGTGGACCGGCTGCAGGTGGTGCTGCGCGGCGCTCAGCTCGGCGGGTCCGACATCGTCGTGCACGATGTGCAGGCTCACCACCAGGGCCACCGGCTGACCGGCGCGCCGCACAACGATCCGTTCCGGCTTCGGGTGGTGACCCGAAAAGGCAATGACTCCAAGACTATTCCGATCGATCGGCTGCGCACCCACATCGGCCGGGATCTGGCCGCTGACATCGGCTCCCTGCTGGCCGGCGGTGCGAGCTTCAACGGCCGGCCGGTCCAGGCCCGCGACATCGCGGTGATCACCGAGACCCACAAGGATGCCAGGGCCTGCCACAGTGCGCTGCTTGCGGCAGGCATCCCCGCGGTCTACACCGGGGATTCCGACGTGTTCAGCTCGGAGGCCGCCGAGGACTGGCTGTACCTGCTGGAGGCGTTCGACCAGCCGCACCGCACCGGTTTGGTGCGCGCTGCGGCTGCCACCGTGTTCTTCGGTGAGACCGCGGAATCCCTTGCCGCGGGCGGGGATGCGCTGACCGACCGGGTCGCCGACACCCTGCGCACCTGGACCGGGCACGCGCGTGAGCGCGGTGTCGCGGCGATCTTCGAGGCCGCCCAGCTCGCGGGGATGGGCCGGCGCGTGCTGTCCTGGGAAGGCGGCGAGCGGTTGATGACCGATCTGGCCCACATGACCCAGCTGCTGGCCGACACCGCTCACCGGGAAGGGTTCGGGCTGTCCGCGCTGCGGGACTGGCTGCGCACTCAACGCTCCGAGGCCGGCGGAGAGACCGAACGCAACCGCCGCCTGGACAGCGACGCCGCGGCCGTGCAGATCATGACGGTGTGGGTCAGCAAGGGCCTGCAGTATCCGATCGTGTATCTGCCGTTCACGTTCAATCGCTATGTACCCGAACCGGATCTGATTCTCTTCCATGACGACGGCGTGCGGTGCCTGCACATCGGGGGGGATGATTTGTCCTCCTCGCGTGCGGGCGATCCGGCCGTGGCTCGGGCCGGCCGCGCCGAGGCCGCCGCCGACGACAGCCGGCTGACCTACGTGGCGATGACGCGGGCCCAGTCCCAGGTGGTGGCCTGGTGGGCGCCGTCGCGCGACGAACCCAACGGCGGATTGTCACGACTGCTGCGGGGCCGCAGGCCGGGTGAGTCCACGGTGCCGGACAAGTGCGTGCCCGCCAAGATCGGCGACGCCGAAGCGATGGACCGACTGCGAGCCTGGGCAGACGCTGGTGGCCCGGTGATCGAGGAGTCCGTCATCGAGGGGTTCACACCCGTTCTTGCGCTTGCGCCGCCCGACCATCTGGCCACCCGGCACTTCCACCGCGCCATCGACACCTCGTGGCGCCGCACGTCGTATTCGGGTTTGCTTCGCGCAGCCGATGATTCGGGCGTCACGAGCGAGCCCGAGGTCACCGAACTCGACGACGAGGTCGACGTCGTCGACGAAGTCCCGGTGGTTCCCGCCACCACGGGCAGCGATGTCCCGTCACCCATGGCGCAGCTGCCCACCGGTGCGGCGTTCGGGTCACTGGTGCACGCAGTGCTGGAGACCGCCGATCCATTCGCCGCCGATCTCGGTGCCGAATTGGCCGCCCAGATCCGCGCACATGCGGCGCGCTGGCCCGTCGAGGTCACGGTCGACGACTTGGCAACCGCACTGGTACCTATGCACGACACTCCCCTTGGCCCACTCGCCCCCGGGGTGACGCTACGCCAGATCGGACTGCGAGACCGGTTGCGGGAGTTGGATTTCGAATTTCCTATGGCCGGTGGCGATCTGCGGTCCGGCGAGTTCGCCCGGCTCGCCGACGTCGGCGCGCTGCTGAGCACGCATCTGCCGGCCGACGATCCTATGGCGCGCTACTCCGAGCGGTTGTCGAGCGGAGCACTTGGTAACCAGCCACTGCGCGGATACCTGTCCGGCTCGATCGATGCGGTGCTGCGCATCGGATCCCGTTTCGTGGTGGTCGATTACAAGACCAACTGGCTGGGCACCGGCGATGCCGAGCTGACCGCCGCCGACTACACCCGCGACCGGATGGCCGAGGCCATGCTGCATTCCGACTATCCACTGCAGGCCCTGCTGTACAGCGTTGTGCTGCACAGGTTCCTGAGCTGGCGACTACCCGGCTACGATCCGGCGACACACCTAGGCGGGGTGCTGTACCTATTCGTCCGCGGCATGTGCGGGGCAGCTACGCCCGTCGTCGACGGTCATCCCGCCGGTGTGTTCAGCTGGGAGCCGCCCGCCGAGCTGGTGGTCGCCGTGTCGGAGCTGCTCGATGCTTGATCATTTCGCCGAGATTCTCGAACCTGCGGATGTGCAGGTGGCTCGACGACTCACCGCGCTGGGAGGTGAAACCGACGGATCGGTGACGCTTGCCGTGGCACTGGCGGTGCGGGCGCTGCGCGCCGGGTCGGTGTGCGTGGATCTGCGGTCGGTCGCCACTCAGGTCGATCGGCCGGATCTGCCGTGGCCAGAACCGGATGCCTGGCTGGCTGCGGTGGGCGCCAGTCCCCTGCTCGGTGCCGGGCCGGTGCTGCGGTTGTTCGACGACCAGCTGTATCTCGACAGGTACTGGCGCGAAGAGCAACAGGTGCGCGACGACGTGCTGACGCTCGTCGGCACCCGGCCATTGGGGGCAGCCCCTGACGTATCGCGGTTGTTCCCCACCGGGTTCGCCGAGCAGCAGGCCGCGGCGGAAGTCGCGCTGTCGCACGGGCTGACGGTGTTGACCGGCGGCCCGGGCACCGGCAAGACCACCACGGTGGCACGGCTGCTGGCTCTGTTGGCCGAACAGGCGGCTTTGACGGGCGGTCGGTCATTGCGCATCGCGCTGGCCGCGCCGACGGGCAAGGCTGCGGCGCGGTTGCAGGAAGCAGTGCAATTGGAGGTTGACCAGCTCGACGTGGTCGACCAGAGGCGACTGACCGGGTTGCAGGCCACCACCCTGCACCGGCTGCTCGGCGCGCGGCCGGACACCTCGTCGCGGTTCCGCCACCATCGGGGAAACCGGTTGCCGCACGACGTGATCGTGGTCGACGAGACGTCGATGGTGTCGCTGACCATGATGGCCCGGCTGCTGGAGGCGGTGCGACCGCAGACCCGGCTGCTGTTGGTCGGCGATCCCGACCAGCTGGCCTCGGTCGAGGCCGGTGCAGTGCTCGCCGATCTGGTCGACGGGTTGGGGTCACGGGGAGTGGCGGCATTGCGGACGTCGCACCGGTTCGGCAAGTCGATCGGTGCGCTGGCCACCGCCATCCGGGTCGGTGACGCCGACGCGGCGCTGCAGGTGCTGGCCGCCGGAGGCGAAAACATCGAATGGGTGACCACCGACATCACCGAGCGGTTGCGGGATGTGGTTGTGCCGCATGCACTTCAGCTGCGGCAGGCGGCGATCCTGGGTGATGCCAAGGCAGCTCTGAAAACTCTCGATGAGCATCGCCTGCTGTGCGCGCATCGGCGGGGGCCGGCCGGCGTCATGCATTGGAACCGCCAGGTGCAGCGGTGGTTGACCGACTCGACTGGCGAGCCATTGTGGACCTCGTGGTACGTCGGGCGGCCAATCTTGGTGACGGCCAACGATTATGGCCTCAAGCTGTACAACGGCGACACCGGCGTCACGGTCGCCACGCCCGACGGCTTGCGGGTCGCGGTGGGCGGCAACGGATCGTTCGCGACCGGTCGGCTCACCGAGGTGGAGACCATGCACGCCATGACGATCCACAAAGCCCAAGGCAGTCAAGCCGACGAGGTGACCGTCCTGTTGCCGGACATCGAGTCACGGCTGCTGACGCGGGAGCTCTTCTACACCGCGGTCACCCGAGCCAAGACGCGTGTCCGCGTCGTCGGCTCCGAAGCGGAAGTACGCGCAGCTATCACCCGGCAAGCGGTGCGCGCGACCGGCCTGCGGAAGCGACTCAGAACCTAAACGGCCCGCCCGGCGAAAAATGCGCCGGAAATGAGACCGATGGTGATGGCCAATGTGGGCAAACCCATCACGACCGCTACGACAACGGCTGCGATTGCGACGAGGCCCAGCACCAGCAGCAGACCGCCAATGAATGCTCCGACCATGACCGCCCCTTCTGTGATAATAATCACACTGTATCTCCGTAGTGAGGTAGACCACATCGCGGTGGCGCGTCGATTTGGTTAACAGTTTTGCGGGGATTCGTATAGCAGAGCTTGGTGAATCCATTCAGAATCGACGGCGATCCACGGCGTCTGGATCGAATCCGACACACGCGAGTTAACCCAACCGACGCCATCAGTGCACGCCGACCTGTCAGTATGCAAAACGTGGCTCCTGAAAATGCGCAGACTGTCGCCTACCCCGGACTAGGTTCCCGCCCGACGCGTCCCAACAGCGAAGTGTTGCCGCCGCACGTGATCGTGCTGTTCGGCGCGACCGGCGATCTGGCGAAACGGAAGCTGCTTCCGGGTCTGGCCTATCTGGAACAGTCATCGTTCAGCCCCGATATCCGGGTCGTCGCGACCTCTTTGGAGGACTACACCGACGAAGAATTCCTCGACCACGCCAAGAAGGCCATCGATGAGTTCGGCAGTCGCCACCCCACCGACGAGCAGTGGAAGAACTTCGCGAGCAAGGTGCATTACGTGCCGCAGAGCGCCGGCCCTGAAGCACTGGCCGCCGCCGTCGACGCCGCCGAGGCCGACCTGGGCCCCGAGGCCCGTCGGCTGCACTATCTGTCGGTGCCGCCCAAGGCCGCCGAGTCCGTCATCACGATGCTCAAGGACGCCGACCTGGTGAAGCGGTCCAAGGTGGTCATGGAAAAGCCGTTCGGCACCGACCTGGCGAGCGCGGTTGCGCTGAATGCGTTCGTGCACAGGACGTTCAAGGAAACCCAGATCTTCCGCATCGACCACTTTCTGGGCAAAGAGGCCGCGCAGAACATCCTGGCGTTCCGGTTCGCCAACGGCCTGTTCGAGCCGATCTGGAACCGCAACTTCATCGACCACATCCAGATCGACATCCCTGAGACGCTCGGCCTGGATCAACGGGCCAACTTCTATGAGAGCACCGGCGCCTTCAAGGACATGGTGGTCACCCACCTGCTCCAGGTGATGGCGTTCGTGGTGATGGAGCCACCGACGGCGCTGGAACCTCGGGCCATCAGCGAAGAGAAGAACAAGGTGTTCCGGTCGATGCTGCCGATCGATACCGCCGATGTGGTGCGCGGGCAGTACCAGGGCTACCGCGAAGAGAAGGGTGTGGCGCCGGATTCGGAAACAGAGACGTTCATCGCACTCAAGGTCGGGATCGACAACTGGCGCTGGGCCGGGGTGCCGATCTACCTACGCACCGGCAAGCGGCTGGCCGAGGGTCAGCGGATCATCTCGATCGCGTTCAAAGAAGCACCGCGCACCATGTTTCCGGCAGGCTCCGGGGTGGGCGCGCAAGGACCGGATCATCTGACCTTCGATCTGGCCGACGCATCGAAGGTGTCGTTGTCCTTCTACGGCAAGCGCCCCGGGCCGGGCATGCGGCTGGAGAAGCTCTCGATGCAGTTCTCCACGCAGGAGACCGCGGAGATCGCCGACGTCCTGGAGGCCTACGAGCGGCTGATCCTCGATGCCATGCGGGGCGATCACACGCTGTTCACCACCGCCGAAGGCATCGAGTCGCTGTGGGAGCGCTCCGAACCGCTGCTGCAAGACCCACCGGTAGTCAAGATGTACCCGCAGGGCACCTGGGGTCCCAACGCCATCCATCAGCTCATCGCGCCGAACGCCTGGCGCCTGCCGTTCGAACGGGCGTGGAGGGAGCATAGGGAGTAGCTCGCTCGTCACACCCGCCACTTCAGCTCGGCGGCGTCAGTGAAAACGGTTGATCAGCGGGATCTTTTCGATGATCCGGTCGCGCAGCCGTGGCGGGGGCGGCGGGGCGGGCGGCGGTGCGTAGACCGGCGGGGCCGGCGGCACATACGCGGGTTCCGGTGCGGGTGGGACGTAGGCCGGCTCGGGCACCGCGGCTGGTTCGACGGGAGCTGGAGCCGCCGGTACGTGCGCTCCAACCGTCTCCTGGACCGGCGGCGGGGCAACCGGGTGAGGCGCAGGAACAGCGGTGACTTTCGCGATCAACGGCGGGGCAGCCGGCCGCACGGAGGGCTCGACGGCACTGATGTTGTGCATCTCCGCCGACTCCGGGGTCAGTCGCAGCCCGAGTGCGAGCGACAACGAGACAACGAACACCACGACTGCGGCGGCCAGCATCGAAGACAGCACGGCGACACGGGAGAACAGCGGTTTCGCCGCGGTCACCGGTGCGGTGTTCGCGCCGCGGGCGGCAGCCAGTGCGACACCCCGGGTGAGGGCGAGGTCGGCCTCGTCGGCGGTGAAGACGGGACGCGCCGTCTCGTCGCGCAACACGGCCACGAGAGTGTCGGCGGCCTCGACGTCGGATCCGAGGACAAAGACCGCGTCGGGGCTCGGGCGCGCGCCGCGAACCGCGGCGCTGGCACGCTCCAGCAGCGCGGAGTCGATGCGTTCGGCGTGCACCCGCTGGTCGTTGACCGTCGCGACGAGCGCAGTCCCAGGTTCGGCAATGCACATGACGAGGAAGTTGTAGCCGGAGATCTCGGCGATGCCGCCGGCCAGTGCCTCGGCGGCCTCGACGTCAGAAACCTCGACCACGCGGGCCCCGCCGCCCAGCGCGTCGAGAGCCGCGCGCACCTTGGCGGCCACCGCGTCGGCGCCGGGCGACCAGGTCAGGCCAACAACATGCAGTTCACCGCCGACGAGTACGTTCTCCAGCAGCGCCTCGGCGTCGAACGTCCCGACGTCGGATATGTCCAGTGCCCCGCGGTCGACAGGTGCACCCTCGCCCGTGTTCCCGTCGACCAGCACCCACCGGACGACGCTCGATGTCATCGAGAGACCCAGTACGAGGTCCATTGATGACCTCCGATCGTTCGTCAATCGCACCTGAGGCTACCGGCACGGCGGGCCAGCTGCCGACTCGCCTGCGGATAGCCTGGCGACCGTCATTGCGTCGTCGTTCGACGGACTCGGGTGCTTGACGACCGGCTAAGTGAGATCAGCGCAGCGCGCTGCCCTGGATCCACTGGCCCCACGGCACGCTCCAGTCGCCGTTGTGTTGCAGGGTCAGCGGTTCGCCGCCGGTGTTGCGCACGTCGACGATGTCACCGGGCACGGAGAAGTCGAAGAACCACTTGGCGTTGTCGCTGTTGAGGTTCAGACAGCCGTGGCTGGTGTTGGTGTTGCCCTGGGCCCACACCGTCGCGTTGAGCTGGTGCAGGTAGATGCCGTCGGTGCTGATCCGGGTGGCGTACGGGATGGTTTCCTTGTAGCCCAGGCGGCTGTTGACGGGCAGGCCGAACGTAGAGGAATCCATGATCACCGGGTTGGCCTTGTCCATCACGGTGTAGATGCCGCGCGGGGTCCAGAAGCTGAGTGTGGTGCCGCCGATGGTCTCGGTGCCCCCCATGCCCATGGAGGTGGGCATGGTGCGGACCAGCTTGCCGTTCTCGAAGACGCTGACCTGTTTGGTCTTGTCATCGGCGATCGAGACGTGCGAGTCACCGATGGTGAACGACACCTTCTCGTCTTCGGCGCCGTAGAGGCCGTCGCCGAGTTTCGCGCCGTAGATGTCGGCGTTGACGGTCACCTGCGTGCCCGGCGCGTAGTACTTTTCCGGCCGCCAATGCGCGGTCTGATCGTCGATCCAGTTCCAGGCGCCGATGACCGGCGGGTTGGTGGTCACCTTGAGGCGCCGTTCGGCGTTGGCCTTGTCGGTGATGGGTTCGTCGAAGCGCGCGACGATCACCATGCCGACGCCGTACTTCCCGCCGTCCTGCAGCATTGCACCCGACGTGCCGTCGAGATACACCTGCGCCTGGTTGCTCGGGGTCAACGTGCTGAAGGTGGTGACCTGTCGGGTCGGCATGCCGCCGGGACCCGTGGCTGCGATCGTCATGGTGTAGGTGCGGCCGAATCCGAGCGTCGTCGTCGGCTTCCAGGTCTTGGCATCGGGGGTGAGGATGCCCGGGATCTGCTTGCCGCCGTCGTTGACCATCGTGACGGTGTCTAGCGTGCCGGTCTGGGCGGTCACCAGGACGCGCGCCAGCGGGTCGACGTCCTCGGCTTTGGGCTTCGGGGTGATCGTGAGTTTGGCCGGCTCGGTCGGCGACGCCTGCGGGACGCCAGGGGGCGCGGCGGCCAGCGTCTGGCAGTTCTCACCGCAGTCCGGCAGGGCGGTGACGACCACGCCGCCGAGCACGGCGAGCACGGCAAACATGACCGCGAGGCTGGCACGGCGAACAGACGTCAACGTCACTCCAATGTGTTTCCGGCGAGAGCCGTATCGATCGAGCGCCGATCGGGTGCGCTAATCCTAACCGGGGAGAGTCCTGTGTGGCGCGACAGGCGCGGCCTGTAGGCGAGTCGTGACGCCGTCGTTGTGTGGCCGAGCTTCGGTGCGCCGTGGTGGTGTCTGCGGAAGTGGTGGGCTCAGTGACCGGCCCGACTCGATTACTGATTTACCGCAGGTCGGCCATACCATCGCTGGCGAGATGACCGACAACGCCCTCGACACCCCGACCGTCACCGATACGCCGAAAGGCGACCGTGTCTCCGCGGAAGCGGCGCGCCGCAGAACCTTCGCCGTCATCAGCCACCCTGACGCCGGCAAGTCCACGCTGACCGAGGCGCTGGCGCTGCATGCCCGGGCCATCACCGAGGCCGGCGCGATCCACGGCAAGGCGGGCCGACGCTCCACAGTGTCGGACTGGATGGAGATGGAGAAAGCACGCGGCATCTCGATCACGTCGACCGCGCTGCAGTTCCCCTACCGCGACTGCGTCATCAACCTGTTGGACACTCCCGGCCACGCCGACTTCTCCGAGGACACCTACCGGGTGCTGACGGCCGTGGACTGTGCGGTGATGCTCATCGACGCGGCGAAGGGCCTCGAACCGCAGACCCTCAAACTCTTCCAGGTGTGTAAGCACCGGGGCATTCCGATCATCACCGTGATCAACAAGTGGGACCGGCCGGGGCGGCACGCCCTGGAACTGATGGACGAGATCCACGAACGGATCGGCCTGCGCACGACTCCCCTGACGTGGCCGGTCGGCATCGCCGGGGATTTCCAGGGTGTGATGGACCGCCGCAAGGGCCACTTCATCCGCTTCACCCGCACCGCGGGCGGGGCCACCATCGCTCCCGAGGAGCACATCTCCGCCGATGATGCCCACGACGCCGCAGGCATCGACTGGGACACCGCGGTCGAGGAGTCCGAGCTGCTGTCGGCAGACGGATCTGATTACGACCGCGAGGCGTTCCTCAGCGGCGAAGCTTCCCCGGTCCTGTTCACCTCGGCCGCGCTGAACTTCGGCGTGAACCAGTTGCTCGATGTTCTCGTCGAACTCGCACCCGCACCCTCCGGCGCCCTCGATGTCGATGGCGTGCGGAGGGTTCCGAACAGTCCGTTCAGTGCCTTCGTGTTCAAGGTGCAGGCCGGCATGGACTCGGCGCACCGCGACCGCATCGCCTACGCGCGCGTGGTTTCGGGAACGTTCGAACGCGGCGACGTGCTGACCCACGCCGCGACCGGCAAGCCGTTCGTCACCAAGTACGCGCAATCGGTGTTCGGCCAGCAGCGCTCGACGCTCGACGACGCCTGGCCCGGTGACGTCATCGGGCTCGCCAACGCCGCAGCCCTGCGCCCCGGTGACACGCTGTATCGCGATGTACCCGTGCAGTATCCGCCGATCCCCAGCTTCTCCCCCGAGCATTTCGCGGTGGCCCGCGGCACCGACCCCAGCAAGCACAAGCAGTTCCGCCGCGGCATCGAACAATTGGAGCAGGAAGGCGTCGTCCAGGTGCTGCGCTCCGACAAGCGCGGCGAGCAGGCCCCCGTGTTCGCCGCGGTCGGTCCCATGCAGTTCGAGGTGGCCGCGCATCGGATGGCCACCGAACTCAGCGCACCGATTTCCCTGGAATCCCTGCCCTATCAGGTGGCCCGCGTCGTCTCCCCGGAAGATGCTGACTTCGTGAATCGTCAAGTGTCAGCAGAGGTTCTGACGCGCACCGACGGAGTGATGCTCGTGCTCTTCTCGACGCCGTGGCGGCTTGAGGGCTTTCAGCGGGACAATCCCACCATCAAGCTCGGGTCATTGGTGGCGGCTGAGGGGTAGCAAGCCGCCAAGCCTCACACCAACGCCGTACCTTCGCGACGCATCAACCGCTCATCGGCATCATCGGGCGACGGCCCGGCATCGACGAATCCGTTGCGCACAGCCTGCACAGCGGCGTCGCCGACACCGCGTCCGCGAACAGCCGGTGCGACCCACATGGAGATCAATTCCACCGCCCCGCCAGCCTGCTCGTAGGCACCGACGATCCCGGCGGGTTCTCCATCACAATGAACGACGACATTGAGCGGAACTGTGGAAAATCGTTGGCGCCAGCGCTCTTCCGTGTCTCCTACGCCCGTCCACTCGGCCAACGTCGACCCGTACATATCGGGTGACTCCGCCAGCGCCTGCAGGCGGAGGTGACGCCAGAGCGGCCAGTCGTCGGCTTACAGAACTTGAGCGTGCATCACGTGGGATTCTCCCACCTGCCACACAACCGCCTTGAAGCCGTCAAAAGTTTGGCTCTTGTGACGTATCTGTGGGTGGTTGATTGCGCCTGAATGGCCGGACGCCGTTCTCGGTCTAGGTTTTTGGCTTGTCGAAGGTCAAAAACTCATAGAACGGAGAACGGCGTGCGGAATGCCAGCTTATGGCGTGCGGTGTTGTGCGTCCAGAACACGGTGATCGACGACGTCGAGTTCGATGAGGCAGCGCAGGTGGTTGTGGCCCATGTGCGGCCCCGTCGAGCAGCCCGGGGGCGGTGCGGAACCTGCGGTGCGCGGGCCCGCTGGTACGACCGCGGTCAGGGCCGGCGGCGCTGGCGCGCCCTGGACATGGGCACCATCGAGGTGTTCCTGGAAGCCGATATTCCGCGAGTCGACTGTGCTACCCACGGGCCGACGGTGTGTCAGGTCCCGTGGGCTCGGCACGGCGCCGGGCACACCCGCGCATTCGATCAGCAGGTGGCCTGGTTGGCTACCCACTGCTCCAAACGAGCGATCACCGAGCTGATGCGGATCGCTTGGCGCACCGTCGGATCGATCATCGCGCGGGTGTGGGCCGATACCGCCGCCGGGATCGACGCATTCGCCGACCTGACCCGGATCGGGATCGATGAGATCTCCTACAAACGCCACCACAAGTACCTGACCATCGTGGTCGACCATGACAGCGGCCGGCTGGTGTGGGCCAACACCGGCCGCGATCGGGCGACCGTGCGCGCCTTCTTCGATTCCCTGGAAGCCTCCGGTGCAGGTCGGTGCGCTCGGATCACCCATGTCAGCGCCGACGGGGCCGAATGGATCGCCGACGTGGTCGCCGATCGCTGCCCCGGCGCGATCCGCTGCGCTGACCCGTTTCATGTTGTCGGCTGGGCCAACGAGGCACTCGATGAGGTGCGTCGCCAGGCGTGGAACGCTGCCCGACGAGCAGGTCACACCCAGCGCCACGGGTGGGTCGCTGGCCGGCGTGTCACCGTGGCCACCGGAGAAGCGAAAGCCTTGAAGCGCACCAGGTTTGCGCTGTGGAAGAACCCGGAGAACCTGAGCGAGCGGCAACAGGCGAAACTGGAATGGATCGCCAAGACCGACCCTCGGCTCTACCGTGCCTACCTGCTCAAAGAAGCCCTACGCACGATCTTCAAACTGTCCGTGGACGAGGCCGCCGAAGCACTCGACAAATGGGTCTCCTGGGCGCGGCGCTGCCGCATCGAAGCATTCGTCTTGCTGCAACAACGCATCACCCGCCACCGCAGGCAGATCCTGGCCTCCATCGAACACGGACTATCCAACGGGCTCATCGAATCGGCCAACACCAAGATCCGACTCCTCACCCGCATAGCCTTCGGCTTCGCCACCCCCGAACCCCTGATCGCCCTAGCCATGCTCACCCTCGGAGGACACCGACAGCCCTACCCGGCCGTCAATGACCCACAGATACGTCACAAGAGCCAAAAGTTTTGACGTTGCTTCTCACCACGCATTGCCCAAGACGCTGCACTCTCACCTGTCAGCGCACCGGATACCATCAAGGCACCTCCGACAACCGGCGTTACTCGGCTTCTTTCCCACCGACCACGGCGTGGATGCGTCCCTGCGGTCAACCCCGTGTTCGTCGTAAGCCCGCAGAACCGCCCGCCGCAGCCTGCGTTGCACCGACCATTGCGCGTTCGGCTTCGTCTTGACCATGTGGCCGATCGTCGGATCAGCGATCACTTCATGCGCGGCATCGAGCGCCACCTGCTCGACGCGATCCACATCAGCGGTCAACGCCACCGGCACCTCGACCCGCGCCACGGCAAAATACTGACTCATGTTTCCCACCCGCGAGATTCCGCCGTTGCGGACGTACCAGAGGGTGCCGTCAATATCGCGCACAGTGGTGATCCGGAGTCCGACGCTCTGCACCTCCCCGGTCGCGTCGCCGAGGTCGACGGTGTCGCCTACGCCGTACTGATCCTCCAGCAGCATGAACACGCCGGTGACGAAGTCCTTGACCAAGTTCTGCGCGCTGCCCCCGCATGGGCATCGAAGAAACGTCGATTATCGAAACACCCTCTCGGGCAGAGAGTTAGCGATGAACCGGGCCAGGCGCAGACGCTTAGGCCCTCTCCGAGATCCAGACATTCGCAACCTGGCAGACCGCACCCCCACTTCCTCACGGTGCGTGGCCGAGGACGGACGATGCCTGATCGTGTCATGCCCGTGTCCCGATCACGCCGCGCCACCGCTACATAGCGCCTAACGTGTATCAGCGGGTCGCCGTGCGAGCCGTGTCGTCCTGTGCGCTGCAACCGAAAGGATGCCGAGTTGTCCACCGCAAGCCCGGTCACCCCCACCACACCGACATTGCGTGAACTGACTGTCCGCGGGATTCTGCTCGGCGGAGCGATCACCCTCGTATTCACGGCCGCCAACGTCTACCTCGGCCTCAAGGTCGGCCTGACATTCGCCACCGCCATCCCGGCCGCGGTGATCTCGATGGCGATCCTGCGCAATTTCGCCAATCACTCCATCGTGGAGAACAACATCGTGCAGACCGTCGCGTCGGCGGCGGGCACGCTCTCGGCGATCATCTTCGTGCTGCCCGGGCTCATCATGATCGGCTGGTGGACCGGATTCCCCTACTGGATCACCGTGGCCGTGTGCGCGGTCGGCGGCATCCTCGGCGTGATGTATTCCATCCCACTGCGCCGCGCCCTGGTGACCGGCTCGGATCTGCCCTATCCCGAAGGGCTTGCCGCCGCCGAAGTGCTCAAGGTCGGTGACAGCAGCGGCGGCGCCGAAGACAACCGTATGGGTATCCGGGTCATCATGCTCGGCGCAGTGGCCTCGGCCGTGTTCGGGCTGCTGGCCAACCTCAAGGTGCTGTCCAATTCGGTGGCCGTCTACTTCCGCGTCGGCTCGGGCGGCTCGATGTTCGGCGCCAGCCTGTCGCTGGCGCTGATCGGTGTGGGACATCTGGTCGGGATGACCGTCGGGGTGGCGATGCTCGTCGGGCTGGTCATCTCGTTCGGAATCATGCTGCCGATCCGCACCAGCGGAGGGTTCGGGACGGGTGAACCGCTGGCCGACGTCATCGATGGGGCGTTCGTGCACGACGTGCGATTCATCGGGGCCGGAGCGATCGCGGTGGCCGCGGTGTGGACGCTGCTGAAGATCCTGCGCCCCATCATCAGGGGCATCACCGACGCGCTGGCCTCCTCACGCAACCGGCGTCAGGGCCAGCTCGTCGACATCACCGAACGCGACATTCCGTTCCCCATCGTGGTGGGCACCGTGGTGGTGATGCTGGTCCCAATCGCCCTACTGCTGTGGGAATTCACCCGCGGCACCGCGCTGGAAGGCAGTGCCGCCGGGATCATCGTGGCGAGCCTGGTGTTCGTCTTCCTCATCGGTCTGGTGATCGCCGCGGTGTGCGGCTACATGGCCGGCCTGATCGGCTCTTCGAACAGCCCCATCTCCGGGGTGGGCATCCTGACGGTGCTCATCGCCGCGCTGGTGATCAAGCTGGTCTTCGGTCATACCAGCGACAGCCAGTCCACCGCGCTGGTGGCCTTCACGCTGTTCGTCACGGCAGTCACCTTTGGTGTGGCCACCATCTCCAACGACAATCTGCAGGACCTCAAGACCGGCCAACTGGTCGGCGCCACCCCGTGGAAACAGCAGGTGGCACTGGTGATCGGGGTGCTGTTCGGTTCCGCGATCATCCCGCCGGTGCTCGACCTGATGCAGCGCGCGTTCGGCTTTCTCGGTGCGCCCGGCGCCGGCGACAACGCCCTGGCCGCGCCACAAGCAGCGCTGATCTCATCGCTCACCAAAGGGGTGTTCGGCGGGAACCTGAACTGGTCGTTGATCGGACTCGGCGCGGCCATCGGGGTCGGCGTGATCATCGTCGACGAAATCCTCAACCGCACAACACGATTCGCCCTGCCACCGCTTGCCGTCGGGATGGGCATGTATCTGCCGATGAGCCTGACGCTGATCATCCCGCTCGGTGCCGTGCTGGGATTGTTCTACAACCGCTGGGCCGACCGCACCGGCGGAAATATCGAACGCAAGAAGCGCCTCGGGGTACTGCTGGCCACCGGCATGATTGTCGGCGAAAGCCTTTACGGCGTCGTCTTCGCCGGGTTCGTCGCCGGCACCGGCAGCGACGACCCGTTCTCGATTTTCTCCGGCAACACCGGCAACCTCGCCGAGATCATCGGCATCGTGGCATTCATGGCCGTCGTCTTGTGGATATACAAACGGACGCAGAAGATCTCGGGGCGTGACGAGGTGAAGGAGGTGAGGCCGTGATATTGCTCGATGAACCGGACATGGAAGGCGCACCCGATGAAAGACAGCGCTCCGCCGTACGACAGACCACCGCTATGGCCACATGACGACGTCCTCCACGCATTCTGGGTCGCACCCAATCTCTTGGCCGGCGAATACCCAGGCGCCACAACACGTGAGAAGGTCGCAACCAAGCTGCGCCTCCTGACCGAGGCCGGCGTCAGCACCATCATTGACCTGACCGCCGAACACGACGGCCTGACCCCGTACGACGACCAATTGCAGGCAGCGGCCCAACATGCGGGCCGCACAGTACGCCGGTTCACGCACCCCATCCCCGACTACGGCGTACTCGACCGCGCCGGCTACGACGCCATCCTCGAACGCATCCACACCGAGCTGGACGCGGGCCGAACGGTGTACGTGCACTGCCGGGGCGGTAAAGGCCGCACCAGCACGGTGATCGGATGCCTGCTCGCAGAGACCGGACTCAGCTATGAGCAAGTCATCGTCCGCATCACCGAACTCCGCTCAGGGACAAGGAAAGCTGCGTTTCCATGCCCAGAATCCGCGGCTCAGCACGACATCCTTCGAGAACGCTAGTCGCGGCTT
Organism: Mycobacterium sp. 155; assembly: GCF_000373905.1. Taxonomy (NCBI): domain Bacteria; kingdom Bacillati; phylum Actinomycetota; class Actinomycetes; order Mycobacteriales; family Mycobacteriaceae; genus Mycobacterium; species Mycobacterium sp. 155. Next base: position 1,807 of record NZ_KB892705.1, on the reverse strand, counting down.
CCGCAGATGCCAGTTGTCGATAGTTGCATCCCACAACGACGCACCTCGCTGCGCGTCGGACATCGCGGGACCGCTCACTTCCGCGGTTACTGATGAGGTGATTGTCGCTAACAGCCGGGCACCACGACACCCACACCCGCGCCGGGGCTCCTGGGCGCATGTGACTCCAGCGACCGGCAAGAGCCCGGACGCGCGTGGCGTCCGGGCTCCGACCAGAAGGGTTACTTGGCGTGGTTGCGCTGGTGGTGGTGATGCACCGAGGTTCCGGGCTGCGGGGTGTTGTGCTGATGCGGGAAGGCCTCGTGGTGGCTGACCGACGGGCCGTGGTTGGCCACCGAGGTCTCGGCGTGGGCCGAGGCGGCACCGAGGAAGATGACGGCCGGGGCGGCAGCGAGAACGAAACCGGCGGCGATGCGGCGGGCGATGGTCATGTCGACTCCTTTGTCAAGTAAGGCTTTTCGGAATTTCATCCGGTGTGTTCCGGCGTTGAAATAAGAATGCCGCACACAGCCGCCGCCAACCATCGACCAACCGGACCACGCACCAGACGAATTGCCTATCCCCCGATCGGGGGAACCCGGCGCGCGCCCGCATCTAGTCGTAAATGACGTCAAGCCCCCGCCGCCGAAGATCGGCCAACCCGTCCCGCATGGCTTGCAGCTGCTCCGGCGAATGCCCGACCCAATCCGTGATCTCACCGACGACCTTCACGGGCTCACGTGTCCGGTAGGAGTGGGTCGGGTTTCCGGGCAGCTTCTTGTCAGTCACGTTCGGATCGTCCTCCAGCGCTCCTTCGGGTTCCACGATGTAGATACGGCCCCGGCCCTTGCCGACCGCAAGCTCGGCACCCCACACCGCGGCATCCAATGTTCGGGTGACATAGACGTGGTTCATGATCCGTCCGGCTTCGTAATTCGACTCGCGTCCGGGCATCAACCGATCCCCCACCGCAAGATCGGCCTTGGTGCCGTGCAGGTACGCACCGGACGGATGCACTTCAAACGGTCTCGGCGTACTCGTCACAATATCCCCCATCAGCAGTTACTCAGGGCCGGACGATTGTGCAGCACACATGGGGCCTTGCCACAAGCCCCACCCCCGGCCCTATAGTGAGAGTGGGAGCACCGATTCCGGATTCTCTGGCGCCCAGCCAATCCGCGTGATCTGCCGATAGTTCCACCCACGCGCCAGCTCCGCCGAAGAAACGCTTCTCGACAACCTGCTGGGCGTCCCGGTATTCAACGCCCATACCGCCCAATTACTCACAGGCACAACCGATGCCAGTACCTACGCCGCCTGACCGATGCGGGCATTCTGGGGGTCCTCTCATCCGGTACCCGTAACCGGATCTGGGCCGCCAGTGACGTGCTGGCCGAACTCGATCTCCTCAGCGACACCATCGGCAGGCGCAGCAGGCTCAACGCCTGACTCGTGTCAGGACACGTCGGCACCGACCACCCACAAGTGAGCCCGGACGCGCGTGGCGTCCGGGCTCCGACCAGAAGGGTTACTTGGCGTGGTTGCGCTGGTGGTGGTGATGCACCGAGGTTCCGGGCTGGGGCACGTTGTGCTGGTGCGGGAAGGCCTCGTGATGGCTGACCGACGGGCCGTGGTTGGCCACCGAGGTCTCGGCGTGGGCCGAGGCGGCACCGAGGAAGATGACGGCCGGGGCGGCAGCGAGGACGAAACCGGCGGTGATGCGGCGGGCGATGGTCATGTCGACTCCTTTGTCAAGTAAGGCTTTTCGGAATTTCATCCGGTGTGTTCCGGCGTTGAAATAAGAATGCCGCACACAGCCGCCGCCAAC